>NZ_CP034073.1:2567424-5134849 GCF_003855155.1 Shewanella psychromarinicola | reverse complement strand
TTCACTTTTTATTCATGATTTACTCTCGACTAAGTGATTAGTTACATTTACGTTACTATCTTGTGTTGACTTTGTTAAGTTTTAACCTAACTTGAACAGGTACATTAGAATCCAAAAAAGTAGTAGGCGGTAATGTTGTTACCGCAGTTTGCAGTAATCATGGATTTAAAACAATAAATTAACGTTAAGGATGATCATGAAAAAAACTAACCTTTTACGCAGCGCTTGCGCTATCGCTGTATCACTATCTCTTGCACCTATCGCCTTTGTTACACAAGCTGCTGATGCAGGTGCCGATGCAAAGGTTGAACGAATTGAAGTGACCGGTTCTCGTATCAAACGCACCGATATTGAAGGACCTTCACCAGTACAATCTTTGAATAAAGACGATATTGCTAACATGGGTTTTGACAACCTACAACAATTGCTAGAGCGGATGCCTGCAAACGGTTCTGGTGCATTCTCAACGCGTGGAAATAGCCAAGACTCTACTGCCAACGGTGGAGCATCAATCAGTTTACGTGGCTTAGGCCCTGATGCGACTCTGGTACTTATTAATGGTCGCCGTGTTGGATCGAGTGCGTTTGCTGAAGGGATTTCAAATTCGTTTGTTGATATTAATAATATTCCTGTTTCGGCTATTGAGCGTATCGATATTCTTAAAGACGGTGCATCAGCTATTTATGGTTCTGATGCTATTGCCGGTGTGGTCAATATTGTCTTAAGAAAAGACATTGAAGGTATCGAACTTAACCTAGGTTATGGTGATGACAGTGGTACCGGTTATGACGAAACGACAGCCAGCTTAGTATGGGGCGTAAAAGCCGAAAAAGGCAGTGCGTCAATTATCCTTGATTACTTTACCAATGGCACCTTGTCTGCAGACGAAATGGGTCGTTTTGGCACCGCTAATCAATCAGTTTATGGCGGTGAAGATTATCGTTCATCACGTGGCTTCCCGGGTTATTTCTATGTCAATGGTGTTAAAACGATTGACCCAGATTGCCCCGCTGAGAATGCGACAGCAAGTGGCAGCTGTTTGTTTGATTACGGTCCATACAACTTAACGATCCCAACGTCTGAGCGTGTCGGTGCTATTGGCCAGTTTGATTATATGTTAGGTGAAGATTTAACCGCATTTTTAGAGTTGTCAGTACAACACAACACGTCTGAGGCTGGCGGTGCACCAACGCCATTAGATGAAGATGCAGGTTTAACCGTGCCTGGTACTCATCCTAACAATTCTTTTGGACAAGACATCGATATCGGCCGCTACCGTACGGTTGATGCTGGCCCTCGTCGTTGGGATATCGAATCAGATACCATGCGTATTGTTGCCGGCCTTCGTGGCGTCATAAACGATTGGGACTGGGAAGTATCAGCGCAACGTGGTCGCAGTGAGTCAACCCAAACCGGTGACCGTTCACAGGGTTGGGTAAGAACCGATTATTTACAAGCTGAAATAGATGCCGGTAACTACAACCCATTTGGCGCTACTATCAACTCGCCAGAGGTGATTGATCGCATCACCACTAGCCTAGTAAGACAAGGTAAGTCGAGCATCACCGCTTATGATGCCAGTATTACAGGCCAAGCATTTACGATTGCTGATCGCGATATTATGATGGCTGCCGGTGCAGAATACCGCGAAGAAAGTGTCAGTGACGTGCCAGATGAGCAGTTTCAACGAGGTCTGATTTTTGGTACTGAAGCGATATCTGCGTTTGGTTCACGAGACCAACATGCTGCCTATGTAGAATTCTCTATCCCTGTTGCAGATAACTTTGAGTTGCAGTTAGCAGGTCGTTACGATAACTACAGTGATTTTGGTTCAACCACGAATCCTAAAATCGCTTTCCAATGGGGCATTAGTGACGAGGTCACTGCTCGAGGTTCATGGTCTACTGGTTTCCGTGCCCCATCGTTAGCACAAATCGGCTTAGGCCCTTCTGAGAAGAGTGACTTTTTAATTGATAGCTATCGTTGTGAAGCTGATAACGTAGATTGCGAGTTATTGGATTACAACTTTATATTCGCTGGAAACCCTAACCTTAAAGCTGAAGAGTCTGAAACGTGGAATGTGGGCATGATTTGGGCCCCAGATCAGCAGTTTGATATTGGTGTTGATATATACAATATTCTCCAAGATAACAAGATTGACTCACTGCAAAACCAGGTTCTTTATGATGAAAATTGTAATGATCAAAACAGTACGGTCTGTTTGCGAAATGCACCGCAAGCAGGTCAGACATTTGGTCCGCTTGATGTGATTAAATCTGGATTCGTCAATATTGGTTCGCAAGAAGTACAAGGTGTGGATTTATCGACTCATTATGGCCTTGAATTAGACGGCTACGGTACGGTTAAGTTTGGTGTAGAGTACAGCTACTTAATCAGCTTTGAAAAAGAAATTGATGGCGATATTGTTGATTACACTGGTGAGTATGAGTATCCACAGCACCGTTGGTTAGCAACAACTAACTGGAACATGGATGACTTTGCTGCCAACGTTAACTTAAGTTATATCGGCGAATTTGAAGACTTCAATAAAACCCGTACCGTTGATGCCCAGTTGTTAGTGGATATGTCTGGTTCATATCGTTTTAATGACACGGTCAAGTTATCTGTAGGGGTTAATAACGTGTTTGATGAAGATCCATCATTTGCCATTGGTGACGGTGATGCCGACCTTTATGGTTATGCAATGGGCGTTCATAACCCATTAGGCCGTTATATTTATACTAAAGTTACAATGAACTTCTAATCACAACGTCATAAGATAAATTACAGCCACATTCACTCATGGTGCAATGTGGCTTTTTTTATCCTCATTAACCTCACTATATAATATGGAACCTAAATGATTACGTTATACGGAACCCAAAAAAGTCGTGCGCTACGGGTATCTTGGCTTTTAGAAGAGTTAGGTATTGCATGGCAGTTTCATGCTATCGATTTTGCTAATGGTGAACATAAAGGTGACGCATTTTTAGCCCTTAACCCTAGTGGCAAAATGCCAGTACTCACAGAGGGTGATTTCGTGTTAAGCGAATCTGCGGCCATTATGCGTTATTTAGCGGAAAAGTACGGCCAAGGTAAATGGTTGCCAAAACCAGGTACTCAAGAGTCTGGTATTCATGAACGCTGGGTGAGTTTTGTGATTAGTGAGCTTGAACAACCGCTGTGGAGTATGGGTAAGCATCGTTTTGCGTTACCAAAAGAACTGCGCGTAGACGCGATGTTTGCTGTGGCCAAATGGGAGTTTGATCAAGCGGCTGCGGTTGCTGAAACTTGGATACCAGAGTCTGGGTTTGTATGTGGCAGCGAGCCTATGGTTGCCGATATTTTACTCGCACAAACCTTAGGTTGGGCTTTGGGATTCGAGCAACATCTGTCGCCAAAGTTGTCCGCCTATCGCGATCGACTAAAGCAACGTCCTGCTTTGGCCGCTGCGCTAGCCAAAACAGTAGCACTTGCCGATGTCGCTAAATAAGCGTTATCAAAAAGGAAGCCGAAGCTTCCTTTTAGTTATTGACCGTCAAAATGGAGGTTTTTATAACTGAGTCGCCGCCCATTTAGCTCGGCTTTCTCGGCTTTCGCTCATGCCGTTATCAGCACGATAAGCTTTATAGGCTTCGGCATCGAGTGCGACTAAGCTTACATCCACTTCAAGTACGAGTTTACATTCTTTTTTAATACGCCAAGCTGCTGCATTGTACAGTTCAGTTAATGGCAAAGAGCTTAAAAATTCAGGATTGTATTGGGTATAGAGAGCCTGAGTTGGATAGACCACAAACGCTAAACGACGTTTAGGCTCTTTTTTAAATAGCTCTTCAATGCCATCAGAGGTATTGAGCACTTGCATTTCGATAATATCATCGATGTCTAACAACTTTTTCTGAGCGGGAATAGGCGCTTCTTTCTCACCAGACTCCCATGACATCACATCTTCATTACTGGTCTTAGTGATGCTAGCAACTTGTTCTGTTGTTAGGCTTAAAGACTGACGCAAACATTGGATTTCAATCGCATTTAAACCGGTATTTTTCGACATGATCGTTCTCATCATTAGTGTTTATTTATTTATTTGTTTATTTAACCGTAACTTAAGGTTAACAGATAGGGTTAACAGATTAGCTTATCGATTAAGCCACACATCTTCGGCCCAATGCCAAAATGATTCCCAGACTTTGTCGCTAAATCGGCCTTTTTTCCAAAACTTCACTTGGCCTTCTTCATCAATACAATAAAAGCTATCGCCGATTTGGCAAATGGCAATTTGTTCACGGGGCAATCCAATAGACCAAGCATAACAGGCGACTTCTGGTAGATAAGTGTGCGAGTAAGGATCCGCAGCGGTAACGGGTTCAAGCGTGCCATAAATAACATCACTGCCATACAATAAGAATTCTTTTAGATCGTTGGGCAAACCAATTAAGATCTGTTCTTCAACCTCTACAAGTTGCTCAAAGGTGGGCAATTCGAGTGGCACGGGTACAGTTTCACTTAACTCTTGTAGCAGTTCGATAATGTCATTCATAGTATTGTCCAGCAGATCGTATCGTAATGGGCGCGAGTATAGCAGATGTGATTGTAGTGGATCTTATTTGGCAAAAAAAAAGCGCTCATATGAGCGCTTAAGGAGGGTCTTAATATTAGGCAACTTGTCTGTGTGAAGCATATAAACTTTGACGTTTATAACTTAACCACGCTTTATGATATTGCTTGTGCGAGTCTTGACGAAGCTTGGCTATCATGGCTTGTTCTATATCATTTAACCGTCTAGAGGTTGCTTTGGCTTGTGACTCTATCTGTTGAATATGCTCATAAATATGATGATCTGGACCACTTTTAATGTCGGCAATATCATTTAAATGAAACTGTACTTCAACCACCATTTGGCTTGCGGGCAATTTTACTAATACATTTAAGTCACGATAGCCTGACATTTTGGGGCGAGAAAAGCGGTTTTTTAATTGCACTATTTCGGTGTGTTGACGCAGTTGATGGTAACTTGATAATAAGCTTTTAACGTCATTGGCCACCACACTGGCTCGCGCTATATCGGTCAGCTGACTGGCGTCGCCATTGAATTTTGCTTGCACTTTTTGAGCCGCACGCTGATAACTTTTAATGGCAGGAATAATGGTTGTAGTGTTGCTTGACTGGCTAATAACGTGCAGTAGGTCAATGAGTTCTTGCTGCGCTAATGGTGCTCGTGTCATCAGAGCATGTAAGTTATCGCTATCTTGTACGACAATGTCAGCGTCGTGCTCATATAGCGCCAATAGCTGCTCAATATCATTAGTTGATTTTTGGCTGAAGTCTGAAGGCTGGGCTAACTTGTTATATTTAACCTCGTTAGGTTGAGCAATAGCACCACGGGTAGACAGTAAAATTAAGAAGATAAAAAAGGTACGAAATAACTTATTCATTGAATAGCTCCAGCGTAATGTCTGTAACTCAATGTACCGCTTTTTGGCTGAATAGGGGCTGAATGAACAAGGTTTAATAAAGAAGGGCATCAAATGATGCCCTTTTATGAGGAATTGTGACGTTAATCAGTTTTCACTGCGTCTGAATTACCAAATTTTTACACGTTTAGCAGGTTCAATATACATCTTGTCGCCTTCTTTCAGGTCATAAGTGCTGTAGAACTCAGGCATGTTCGATAGCGAACCAAGAGCACGGAAGTGGCCAGGTGAATGCGGATCAGTTGCAACGCGGTTACGCAGTGATTCTTCTTTCATCTTTACCCGCCAAATTTGGGTGAAGCCCATGAAGAAACGTTGATCGCCGGTTAAGCCATCAATGACCGGTGCTTCTTTGCCATTAAGTGACATTTTGTAAGCTTTATAGGCGATAGTGACACCTGATAAATCGCCAATGTTTTCACCTAATGTTAGGCTACCATTGACGTTTAGGTCGTCAAATACTTGATAGCCATTATACTGAGCGATTAACGCATTACCTTTTGACTCAAATGCTGTTAAGTCAGCTTCGGTCCACCAGTCACGCATGTTACCTTCACCGTCAAATTTCGCACCTTGATCATCAAAACCATGGCCCATTTCGTGGCCGATAACCGCACCAATACCACCATAGTTTACCGCGTCATCGGCTTCAAGATTGAAGAACGGAGGCTGTAAAATTGCCGCTGGAAAAACGATTTCGTTCATGGTTGGGTTGTAGTAAGCATTAACCGTTTGTGGGGTCATGTGCCACTCGTCTTTATCGATTGGTTGACCTAGCTTGGCGATGTCTTTGTTATGCTGAACCACTGCGGCACGCTTAGCATTACCGATTAAATCGTCTGCTTGAATGGTTAATTTAGTGTAATCAGCCCATTTATTTGGATAACCAATTTTAGGATTAAATTTAGCCAGTTTTTCTTTTGCTGCTACTTTAGTGCCTGCACTCATCCAATCTAATGAATCAATGCTTGAGCTATAAGCGCCGCTTAGGTTGCTAACTAACTTTTCCATACGGGTTTTGGCTTCTGGCGCAAAATGACGTTTCACATACACTTTACCGACAACTTCGCCTAACGTGTCGCTAACAGTGCTAACGCCACGCTTCCAACGCGGTTCTTGCTCTTCTTGACCGTTTAGAGTCTTAGAGAAAAACGTAAAGTTTTCGTTATCTAATGCTTCAGATAAATTGTTGGCATTGTGAGTCAATGTCATCCAAGTCATGTAGTTTTTCCAAGTCGCAAGGTCGTTGTTTTTAAGGACCTCGTTTAAGCCTTGGATATAGCTTGGTTGGTTGATAATGATATCAGTTTGCTTGTCGCCGCCTAACGCTGCTAAATAGCCATCCCAGTTAATTTCTGAGGCCAATTCTGGCAGATTGCTCACTTGGTATAGGTTGTAGGTTTTGGTGCTGTCGCGATTTTCAACGACGTCCCAATGCTTTTCTGCAATTTGGGTTTCTAGCGCTAAAATAGCTTCAGCATTGGCTTTTGCGTCTGGCAAGCCAGCTAAGCTGTACATTTTTTCCACATGCTCAACAAAAGCTTTACGGATATTAACGAAACGCTCTGAGTCGTTAAAGTAATAATCTTTCTCAGGCAGGCTTAAGCCATACTGATAAATGTGTGTGGCATAACGGCTTGAATCTTTAGCATCGATGTCAACATAAAAGGCTAAAGGTGTACCACCACCCTTAGCTTGGTTTTCACCAAAAAAAGCGGTTAATTCTTGTTTGTCTTTCAGGGCGGCGATGTGATCTAATTCAGCTTGAATTGGTGCAATACCCAATTTATTTAGGGTGTCAACGTCCATAAATGAGCGATATAAATCAGCTACTTTTTGCTCGTCAGTACCATCGACTAAGTTAGGTGTTGCACTCAAGTCTTCGATAATCGCTTTAACGTCATCACGGGCGTTTTCGCGTAAGTCGTAAAAAGCGCCGATGCTGGTACGGTCACTTGGAATGTCAGATTTGTTCAACCACGCGCCGTTAACATACATGTAGAAATCGTCTTGAGGGCGAACAGACTTGTCGATATTGTCAAAGTTGATGCCTGAAGTGAGGGCTTGTGCTACCGCAGTGGCAGTGGCTGTTTTAGCCACGTCTGCTGCAGGTGCAACTATTGCCTTTTCATTATTACAAGCGCTTAAGCCTGCAATTAACGAGGCACATAGACCTCCAATAACCAGTTTTCTCATGTTGTTTCCTTTGCTTTATTTAAAGAACCCTTCAATGGGGTATTGCAGACTGTGTTGCATAATTGAGTAATAACCCCTTTATCCAAAGGGAAAAGCTATTACTTTTATTGTGAATTGTATGTTAAGGCCTTAACCGTCTATAAAACAAGCCAAACAAAGTGATTTTTACAGGGTTTTTTGTGAGTATGTGTAACTAAAAATTACCGTGGAGGTGAAAAATATCGGCGATTGATTTCTATTTAAGTGCGTAAGCAGCATAATAGTGTCAATATTTTTTGATTGAGTAATCATTGTGCGTTTAGACAAATTTATCTGTGAAAGTACCGAACTGACTCGGTCGCTCGCCAAGAGAGCCCTGCATCGTGGTGATGTTACCTGCGATGGTGTGGTGGTGAAAAATTCTGGTTTTAAGGTACTTCCGCAAATGGCGGTGCATTTAGACGGTACCTTAATTAGCGTGATTGGCGAGCGTTACATCATGTTAAACAAACCAATAGACACCATTTGTTCAACCATTGATGAACAATATCCATCGGTATTGAGTTTGATTGATATTGAAAAAATGGACACGTTACACATTGCAGGTCGATTAGATGTTGATACTACCGGGTTAGTATTAATAACCAGCGATGGTCAGTGGTCACATAAAATTACCTCTCCAAAGAAAGATTGTGGCAAACGCTATTTAGTGGAATTAGCCGATCCCATTGATGACAGTTTGATAAAAATATTTGCCGATGGTGTTGAGCTGCGCAATGAAGATGGACTCACTAAGCCTGCCTTGCTCGATATTATTGATCCCACCCATGTGAGATTGACGATTAGCGAAGGTAAGTACCATCAAGTTAAACGCATGTTTGCCGCTGTCGGTAATAACGTGGTTAATTTACACCGTGAAGCTGTGGGTAGTATCGAGTTAAACGCTGACTTAGCGGCAGGTGAATGGCGTCATTTAACCGCAGCCGAAGTAAAATCCGTGTAGCGGTATTTTTTGAATCTATTAGTTTATATCTATAAAAATGCCGTTTGTCTTTATTGCGCCAGTTTGCTGCATTAATGCCGTATTTGCGGTTGTTGCGACAATCACACGGCCATCAGAGTCAGGGTTGCAATACTTGCCGCTATAAGCCAAAGCCCAAGAGATAATTTTTGTTGTTGAGGTTTAGCGCTTAATTGCGATGCAATACCTGGCTATCAATCTTTTACAGGCTTCATCTGTGATGACATCGATTTGACTAAGCTTTCAAGGTCTTGCTGTGAATGACTTATTCAAGCATCTCTTGTAATAATTGTTTAGCATTATGGTACTGCGCTTTACTCGTGCCTTCGGCAATATTGAGCAATGCGGCGACTTCATTATGCTGATAGCCTTCGATGGCACAAAGAACAAAGACAATGCGAGTGCGTTGGGGCAACTTAGCTATGTACTTATCGAGCTGATGATAGTCATCAAAATCCACCGTAGGTGCGTCAAGTGGGTCAAGTTGTTCCATGGGTAAAAACCGTTGCCACCATGATTGTTGCACTTTTAATTCGTTAATGGCTTGGCGGACACATAAGCGATGCAACCAGGTAGTGAATCGACTGTCGCCTCTAAATTGATCCAGTTTGAACCATAAACGAATAAAACACGCTTGCGTCATATCATCTGCCAATCTAGCTTGTCCGCTTAATCGAAAACAGATGGCATACACCCGCTGGTGATGGCGCCGAAACAGTTGTGCGAAGGCCTGTTCGCAACCGGTTTTTGCCATGGCGACTAACTGATTATCGTCAAGGGCTGCGGCGGCTAGCTGGGTTAACGGCCCTGTGATTAGCGGCTTAATGGGGAGCATCCTTATTGTCACAACACATACAATATAATTGACTAATATTTGACATTCTCAAGTAGGCAAAAGGTGTATATTGGCTTTTAAATAAGTTTATGCCAGTCGCGTTGATGTTAAACAATGAGTTAAACAATGAGGTTGTTTTTGATTAGTCTGTAGGGTTTGAACGGGTGAACCAATAACATAAAACGGCCTAGCATTGAAGTTAGGCCGTTTTATGTTTTGACTATTGTGCTATACCAAGCTGATTAAATATCTGATCAGTTCGGGGTCGCTAAGGGGTTTGATTTAAGGCGCATTGATGCCGAAATGATTATCCCATTTAAATCAATGCAACGCGGAAATGGAACGACTGAGTGACTCTATTCTGGCGGGTTTCAAAGTACGTTATGCTTCGTTAGATGCTTTCGAAATGGAATCACTATTCGCTTCAATCATCTGCCTTGCTTACAGCACTTTGAACTCCCGCTGAACGATCACATATTCAATAGGATTGGTATTGCTTAAGTGGCAACACAAAAAGTCACCACTGTCGGTTATGACAAGGTTACTGTGTTAACGCCATCAGGGGTGCCAACTAGCAATACATCGGCGCCGCGGTTAGCAAATAAGCCGTTGGTTACCACGCCTACAATCGCGTTAATTTTAGTTTCCATCACTTTAGGGTCTAAAATTTTCATGTTGTACACATCTAAAATCACATTGCCGTTATCGGTCACCACGCCTTGACGGTAAACCGGATCGCCACCTAATTTGACTAATTCTCGTGCCACATAAGATCGTGCCATTGGGATCACTTCAACCGGCAATGGAAACTCACCTAAAATAGGTACTTGCTTGGTATTATCCACAATACAAATAAACCGTTTTGCTACCGCTGCGACAATCTTCTCGCGCGTTAATGCGGCTCCACCACCTTTAATCATGTCCATGCGGTCGTTAATTTCATCCGCGCCATCAACATAGACATCAATCAAATCAACACTGTTTAAGTCAAACACTTCAATGCCAAGTCCGATGAGTTTTTTAGTCGATGCTTCAGAGCTTGATACTGCACCTTCAATATCATCTTTCATTGTTGCCAATGCATCAATGAAGTGATTAACCGTTGAACCAGTTCCGACGCCTACGATGGTGTCTTTTTTGACATACTGTAGTGCAGCCCAACCTGCTGCTTTTTTCATTTCATCTTGTGTCATAGTCATATTCTCCATTTTAACAATTGGGTCTATTATAGCGTAAATCACTGAAGAACCGTTTGTTATGTATCATAAAATTTAGCATTTTTAAACGCTGAAAGTACTCGTATATTGATGACACTCATAAACTTTTTTTCTAACCTCACGTCCATCACATACGCTTTAACGGTAATGGTGTGTAAAAAACTGCCCAAAGCCGTGCTCGTTACCCAAATTGACGACAATAGGTTTATTTAAAAAGGTATAAGGTGAGCATTGAGTGGCTTCCCTGGCCAAAGCAATGGTTTTTTGGTGATCTGCATTTATCGGAATCGTAAAACTCACGACAACCATTTCATCTAAAGCACCGCTATTAGCGTTACATATTGCGGTTTTTAATGCCTCGGCATTGGGCACCATCACGGAATTATTATCGCGGAATTATCGTCAAAGGTGCGCAGCCACGTCACGCTCCATTCCAGTTTAATGACTTCACCATAATAGCCAGATAATGTCACTTAAGTCATAGGGTCTCGACAAGCTTTAAGCGGATATTGGTTTGCTATGGTCTTGAGCGAAATCCGAGCGAAGCGATGTCGCGGGGTCGTTCACGTACCGCGAAACGATGACAAATGCTTAACTAGTATATTGTTGATATACCTCATCTGGCGAGTACAGTATTGCTCGATAGTGTGTATCTTGGCTTGTGTGAACATAACTCAGTACTCGCTATTATTTATGTTTTTTGCTGGAGCGGCAACAAATGCACTAACATTCACTAAAAACCGACTAACATTCACTACAAACCCACTAATAGTGATTATTTATCTATTGTCGGACTAATCCTTTATCGTATACTCAAGGGACTTATTAGGTTTATTTTTCAAGTGAGAATAATGAAACTCCGTTTCTTTTTTGCCTGCGCTTTATTATGTTCAAATACCGTTATTAGCTCCTCGGTAGTTGCTGAACCCGTGTCTCAAAAACAATCATTACAAGAGTTAGCATCAAGCAGTGCGATGTTAGTCGACTTAACAACCAATGAAGTGCTGTATTCCAGTAATCCACACCAAGCGGTCCCCATTGCTTCAGTGACTAAGCTCATGACCGCCATGGTGACCCTTGACGCCAAATTATCGTTAAATGAAAAAATATCGGTTAAAATTACTGACTCACCCGTGATGCGTAATGTCTATTCACGTGTACGATTAGGCAGTGAAGTTAGCCGTGAAACCATGTTGTTAATGACACTCATGTCTTCTGAAAATCGTGCTGCAACCTCGCTTGCTCATCATCATCCTGGAGGGTTTAAGGCATTTGTTCGAGCGATGAACGATAAAGCAATCGCATTAGGAATGACCCAAACGCATTATGTCGAACCTACCGGCTTATCACCTGAAAACGTATCGAGTGCGAATGACCTTATTTTATTACTTAAAGCCAGCCAGCAATATCCGCTTTTAGGTAAGCTCAGTTCAACCAATAAAAAACACGTTATTTTTAAACGCCCACGCTATGCACTGGATTTTCAAAATACCAATAAACTGGTCTTTAAAGATAATTGGAACATTGCGTTAACCAAAACCGGTTATACCAGCAAAGCAGGGCATTGCTTAGTGATGTTAACGGAAATGGATAAACGTAAAGTGGCGGTTGTGGTGTTAGATTCGTTTGGCAAATATACGCATATGGCCGATGCTAATCGACTTAAGAAATGGTTGGAAACTGGCAGAACGACGCCCATTCCTGCCTCGGCTAAAGCGTATAAAAAACAACGCCAAATGGCAGCCAATAATTCAGCAAGTTAACCAATTCAAGCATTCGTTCATCATTAAACCTGTAAATTGTATTTGCAGGTTTTTTTATAGAAAATTTCTTCTTATTAATCAATAAAAAGCACCTTAAAGTACCTATTAAACCATTTGGTACTCGCTGTTCATTGAGTTGATTTCGCTCTAAGCTATTAGCAATCATGGTTGTAAAGGTATCAATATGTTAAACATGGATTTTAGCCAGCGAGTTGTGATCAATAGCGCTGAACTTGCATGGCAAAACAGTCCTGCTGCAGGGGTTTTACGTAAACGCTTAGCGCGCGAAGAAGCCGAGCGCGGACATGCCACCAGTATTGTTAAATATCAAGCAGGTGCTCAATTTAACTCACATCCTCATCCATTAGGTGAAGAGATTTTAGTGCTCGAAGGTGTATTCTCTGATGAAACCGGTGATTATCCCGCCGGCACGTATTTGCGTAATCCTGAAGGTTTTGTTCATGCGCCATTTAGCGTACAAGGCTGCACGCTATTGGTTAAGCTGCACCAGTTTCAAGAGAGTGACTCTGAGCAAGTGGCTATTAATACCAACAACGCTGATTGGTTGCCGGGTCAAGGCCAATTACGGGTTATGCCGCTACATCAACATGGCACCGAATCTACGGCATTAGTCATGTGGCCAGCAGGGACTCATTTTCAACCCCATCGTCATTTTGGCGGTGAAGAGATTTACGTGATTAGCGGAGAGTTTATCGATGAGCTTGGCCGTTATCCTGCTGGTACGTGGATCCGCAGCCCGCATTTAAGTCAGCACAATCCCTATGTGGAACAAGACACGGTGATTTTAGTTAAAGTCGGCCATTTGTAACCATCTGCAATTTCAATATTGACTAAAAGTCATCTCTGCTTCAAAGATGATATTGGCATCAAGGTTGATGGCTGAGTAGCCAAATACTTTGATGCTTTTTTGATTAATCCTATTAACCTCGAAGGTAAATCAGCAATCATTAAATAACGAGTGGCCCAATAACCTTAATACCTATACGATTGGTTATTAAAAATTCAATCAATTCAGTCTGTCACATTCAATTACAGCATCACTCTTTAAGGATAAAAAGTGCATAGCGATGTTTCTTTAGCGCGGTTTAAGCAATTTCCACGATTAATGTGGATATTATTGTTTGGGTCATTTATTACCCGTGGCAGTTATTACATGGTGTGGCCCTTTTTGGCTGTTATCTTGTATGAAAAATTTGCCTTAACCGCCACTGAAGTAGGCTTAGTACTGTCGAGTGCAGCGATTATTTCGGTATTTACCAGTTTTATGGGGAGTGCATTGTCTGACCGGATCGGTCGCCACAAGCTAATGTATCTTACGGGTGTGCTTTATATCATCTCGTTTTCATTGCTGGCACAAGTTGATTCAGTCAAAGGCTATGTGGTGGTGATGACACTGTGTTCGATTGCCACCTCGTTATGGCGACCACTCACGTCTGCTACTATTGGTGACATCATTGATGACCCTAAAACTCGTGAACTGGCGATGCAGTCATTGTATTTCGTCGTTAACGTAGGCTGCGCTGTCGGCCCAATGTTAGGTGTGTGGTTAGGCTTAACCGGAAAACAATCGAGCTTTTACATTACTGCCGCCGCTTTTGCCGCATTGCTGGGATTGTTATTTTGGGGCTTTAGGCACCAAGCTTGTCAAACCATCCCATCGACAACAGAACAGGTGCCCGATGAGCTTATTCCTGCGTTCATCAGTCGGCAGCAAATAATAACGATTTTACAGCAGGATAAATTGCTCCAATGTCTTATCGTTGCCAATATTTTGTGTATGTTCATTTATGCGCAAATGGACAGTTCGCTTATCCAATACCTCACCCGCGCGAATGCACCTAATTTACTGACATTGATTTCAGCGATGATTTTTACTAATGCATTGGTGATCATCTCAACCCAATTTTTACTATTAAGATTAATGGCCGGCTATAGTTTGGTTCATCGTATTCAGTTTGGACTGATACTATTGGTGTGCTCACAAGTTTGGTTAGCGTATAACCCTATCGATTTATTTTGGGGCTGGATTGGCGCCGTTATTGTCATAAGCCTAGCCGAAACCATTTTGTTCCCGACTATGAATGTGCACATTGACAGGCTAGCCCCTAAGCATTTGCGTGGTGCGTATTTTGGCGCGGCATCATTTTATGAAATTGGCTTTGCGTTTGCGCCATTGGGTGGCGGGATTATTTTGGATCATCTCGGTGGATATTGGTTATTTATTATCGGCGCTATATTGTCCTTGGTGGTGATGTATTTATACAGTATTTTGGATAAGCTACCCAGGCCAGATTTTGCTGCAATGAAGTTAAGTTAACGGTTAGGGTTCTCTTTTATGGCTGTTGCCTCTGTACTCTATATACGCTACATAATTATAGAAGAACTGACCCAGCCGCACATCATTTTCCTAAGCGCTATCAAAACGATAAGGTCGCCAAAGGGGTCGCTGCCGCTTTTTTTCATTAGCCGTTTTGAGCCAATATCGCAATCGTCTCGTTATTTTGTTATTCCATTAATATTTAGCTTTGCTGTGTTCAAGTGAATTAACTTTAAATCAACGGTTTGATTTGTTTTTAGGCGCTCATGCTTCTAGATTAAGGCTTATTCACTATAGTAAGTGCCGCTATTTTGTTATTGTTTTGCGGAATATGATTTGGATGAGTTAAGGGATGATATAAGGCTAAAACAGAGGTGGTTTTTGTTGCCGCCGATGCGGGTTTTAACACTGATATCGATAATATAAATTAGAGTCGACAATTGCGCTGAATACGACTACATTTGCACCTATAGTAACCGTATCACTAATCGTATTTGGTTTTTTTTATCGGTAAGGCATTATCGCTCGTTAAGCATTATGACAAGCGCCTATTTAATCGCAAAGGAATCAATTTTATGAATCGCCATGTAATACCACTTATCATTTTTAGCACGTTAATGGTGTTTTCTACAGGTCAAAGTGTTGCTAAAGACCACGAGTCACACGGTAATAGCGGCAAGCACAAATCTGAAAAACATCAAAAAAAGCATGAACATCACAATGACAGTAACTACGAGGTCTATTTTAGTAATGATCGCCAAGTCGTGATTAAAAATTACTATTATACCACCCGTGATGCTAAGCATTGTCCTCCAGGGTTAGCCAAGAAACACAATGGCTGCCAACCACCGGGTAATGTTAAGCAATGGCATAAAGGTCAACATTTGCCTGCGGATGTTGTGTACTATGATGTGCCTCCAGCACTGACTCTTCAGCTAGGGCGCACACCAGAAGGGCAGAAGATTGTCCGTGTGGGTACTGATTTGCTGTTGATTAGCATAGGTACTGGTATGGTGATCGATGCAATACAAGATCTTAACGATGTGTTGTAATCTTTTTGGCTAATATCTTGTTAGGCGAAAGCCATTACAAGGTCAATCGGGCTTAGTATAGATTCATGGCTTTAGCCAAAATGAATTTTTGCCCTTTGCCGATAACTGCTCAAGAGTTTGCTTACCGCTAGCGTTATTAAAATAAAAAGCCGACTTGATGTCGGCTTTTGTGTAACACCTATTTTCCACATGATTCAAAACCAATGATTCAAAACCAATAATTCAAACGCTTAACCATGCTCGAATATCACTTCTTTCAAATCATTGATAGTGTTCATATCTAGATCCCCTGGCTGAGTACTCCATGTCACTCGCAGATAGTTGGCTAAATCTCTTAGCTGCTCGTCGCTTAACTTATCAGCATAAGCTGGCATGGCATAAAAGCTGGTGGTGGTGTTGTAATGTTGACTCTTTATCCCTTTTAGCATCACAGCAACGATATTGTGTGGGCTAGCTTTACCTAATGTGGCGTTACCGGCCATTGCCGGAGCAACATTAGGTCGACCCTCACCTTTTTGACCATGACAACCGGCGCAGTATCCCATGTACAGCTTATATCCTGGCAGTTCACGCTGGTGGCCGTTAAAGGTAAGCGCTTTCGCTTCGATCTTTTCGTCGGTATCGAGCAGGTAACTGCTAACGGCAAACATGTCTGTATCGGTTAAATGACTAAAGCTGTGATACACCACGGGATACATGCCACCAAAGACGGTGCCCTTGCGAGAATAACCCTCAGTAAACAAAGACTTTAAATCGTCATGAGTCCAATTTTGTCGATTAAGCTCGGCTGGCGTAATGTCCGATGCCTCTAGCCCTTCAATGACAGCACCTTGAAAGTGTTTGTCTTGCTCCATGGCAAATAGGCTGTCTCTTGGAGTGTGACATTCAGCACAATGGCCTAAAGCATTGACTAAGTAATTACCGCGGTTCCAAGATTCACTCTTGTCTTGCTTAGGGGCAAATACCTCGGCATCGTGGGCGACTAAATTCCATGCCTTGAGGCCAAATCGTACGTTAAAGGGGAAAGAGACATCATTGTCGAGATTAGCTTGCTTGATGGGTTTAGTGCTCATCAAATAGGCGTAAATCGCTTTAGTATCTTCATTCGTTAACAGACTATAAGAAGTGTAGGGCATCGCAGGATACAGATTGCCGTTAATGCCGACACCATGATGCATGGCATCAAAAAAGTCATCATAGCTGTATTGACCAATACCGGTATCTTTGTCTGGGGTGATATTGGTCGAATACACCGCCCCAAACGGGGTTTCGAACGGCAATCCACCGGTTAATTCACGGCCACCAACACTCGTATGGCAGGCCACACAGTCGCCTATCTTCATCAAATAAGCGCCACGTTCTATTGCGCCTTCGCCTGCGTCATTGGCAGCACTGCAGGAAAATGCCAATAAACTCAAACCCAAGGTTAGTAATAGATCCTGACTTAGCTGATGTCGAGCCTTGTTAAAGCGAGCTAAATAACTCAAATATGATGGTTTCATGACAGGGTTAGCCCCTCAGTCTTGAGGATCAAATCTTTCATCGCCGCATAATATTTTACATAGCCAGTGCAGCGGCATACGTGTTCACTCAAGGCCTCTTCTATTACGTGTTCAACTTGATCTTTGGCGATAGGTTTACGCTCAAGTCGTTCTAGCAGTGCGGTCGATTCATTGACAAAGCCAGAGGTACACCAACCACATTGAAACGAGAAATGTTCCAAAAAGGCTTGTTGCACAGGGCTAAGCGCGGTGATCTCGCCTTGGGCGTTCTGCTTGGCATGACCTTCTACTGTGCGGATATGTTTGCCATTGAAACGCTCGACACCATTGATGCAAGTACGTACAACCTCACTCACTCCTAGGTTGTCGTCAACTATCACAGTGCAGGCATGGCATACACCTGCGCCGCAGCCAAACTTAGTGCCGGTAAGGTTTAAATATTCATGCAAGAATTCAATCATCATGACGCCATCGCCGACTTCAATCGGGCCAACGGCTTGGTTATTAATAGTTAGTTCAATTGACTGGCTCATGCCATGGCCTCCTTAATTTTTTTCGCTGTTATTGGTAATTCGTAAAAGCGCACTGCGGTAGCCTGATAAACGGCCTCAACCAGTGCGGAAACGACAGGGATCATCACCACCTCGGCAATGCCGCGATTCGGATCTGTTTCGGATAATGGCGCTAAGATGGTATGTCTCTGGCTCCAAACGCCAACATGCCTTGCTAACGGCACCTTATAACGATTGAGGTTCCAAGTACCATTACCTGCCCCTGCTTCAAATGGCGGTAATTCCTCATGCAGAGCATGGCCAATCCCCATGGCAAGACCGCCTTGAATTTGGCCTTCAACTAACTCATTCACAATCACTTTACCGGCTTCTAACCAAGTATGAGAGCTCAGCAGTGTGACTTCACCATTGCCTTCATTTACCGCCACTTCAACCAAGGTTGCGCACGGGGCATAGTAAGTCACCATGGCATTATTAAGCTCGGCCTTAGGGTAGCGCATAGCTTGACGGTCGATTAAGTGATAACCATTAGAATTCATACTGGCTTGGCGAGCAGCATTGCCATGATATTGATTACTTTGGCCGTATTGCAGCGCCAACGCATCCAGTGCAATGCGTTCTTTGGTGCCAAGGATCTCAAAATCAGCTTCGGCCCAAGCCCAGCGATTAAAGGCATGGCCCATTACGCCAACCACTAAGCCCATGTCGTGGGCGCGTTTAGCGAGAATATCGATCGCCAGTGGCGGGAAGCCCATAGCGGTAAGTTTACCGTCGACCCAGCGGCCGTCGCGAGCGTGATTGAGATTGGTTGCGCCCATTGGGGTGTTAAAATACAACTCGTTCCAAATAGACACAGCCGCAGGCCAGAGTCCGTGGCGATAGATAATCTCGGCGGCAATGCGGGTCACATGGCTTTGGTAATAGGCCGACATAGACGCCGACGATGCCATGGCTTTTACTGGCGTCCAACGTGGATTAGCCGTCATTTCATCTTGACGTTGCTGTGAAATAATATAAGGATTGTCGGTTTGCACTAATTGCATGGCATCCCAGATGTCTATCTTGGCGAGGTTTACCTCATGGGCAAAGTTGCCTAAGGCATCGCTGACGATCACGGCTTGAGATGTTTGGGTACCAGTGCCCATTTCGATAAAGCCGATATCCAGGGTTATTTTACCGTCTTTAGATAATCTAACCGCCGCACTTGGCGCCGCCGCACCTGTACCATAATCTTTTGTGGCAATGCCAAAGCCTACGCCATAACGCATGCCAGGGTATTTAGCCTCATAACGAGTCTTATTGGCTGCGCGGTTTTGCCACACAGGGTCTTGTTCTGCCATGTCGAGCATTTCACGATATCTTAGGGTGCCATTGGGGATAGCGCCTTGGGTATTACGCTGCCCAGACTCCATCACGTTAGCCGCGCGCAGTTTAAACGGATCAACATCTAACTCGGCTGCCATTTCGTGGATCATGCCCTCCATTGCCGTCATCGATTGCAACGTGCCATAACCGCGCATCGAGCCTGCATCTGGGTTACGTGATGCATAGGCTGTGGCGATAATATCATTGCGTGGCGTGTAGTAAATACTTTGAATCGCCGTCGCCCCAACGGAGGTCACCGACGGGCTAAAATTGACTCGACCGCCACCATCGACGGTCATCTGTGAGGTTAATGCTTGGATTTTTAGGGTCGCTTTATCGACGGCTAAGCGACTCTTCATCGTGAAAGGGTGACGCTTAAGACCTGATTGAAATTGTTCAAAGCGGTCATTGGCTAAGCGCACAGGGCCGGTGGCATAAATGGCTGCGAGCACGCCATAATAAGGAAATATCGAATGATCTTTGGCGCCAAAACCGCCGCCAATATAAGGCGAATGCACCACTAGATGTTTAACCTTGCCCGCCAGTGGCCCAGATGACAGCATGTGTACGGCCATCTCTTGAAAGTCTTGTGGAGATTGCGAGGTGATAACCGTATGGAAGGTTTGGCTAGCAGCATCAAACCAGCCGTTAAAGGCTTCTGGTTCCATCATCATCGGGTCGATGATTTGGGTGCGATATTCGCGCTCTAATACTTGCCACTGTTGATCTGCTTTGGCACTCGCAATCTGTTTTTCTATCTCGCCAGCATAATACAGCCCGCGCTCAGAAACCGAGCCTTGAGCATTAGCATCACCTGACCATACCGGTTTGTGGTGCTTAACGCTGGGGAAAAATAGTCCATCGTGTAGTGGGCTATAAGTATCTTCACGGGCACCATTTTCGCCTTCAACCCGAATAAGACGCCAGCTGGCATAAGGGTCTTTAGTGTCTGACACAAAGGGCGTTTTTTCACCAAAGCGCAATAAGGTATTATCGAACTGCAACAATGACTTAGCTTGTTTAAATGCAGGAAAACTATCGAATAATAATATCGCAACCGCATGACCAAGATAATCTGCGGTTTGTCCCTCTGGCAGTAACATATTGTCACCGTAAAACTCGGGCAGCTTAACCTTGTCGCGAATAAGATCCGCCGCAGTGATCACTTTATAGGGTTTAGCCGAAGCCGGGAGGTGGTCGAGGGAAAATCCTTGATAAACATGGGATGCATCGGCGGCGCGCAAGATAAAAGCGTAGCCTTGCTGTTTTGGCCAGCCTGCCATGTCCATTGCGCGGTAGTCTCGGCCATAGACTTTTTGGCCTGTCACTTTGGCTATGCCATCGTTGCGAAACTTGGGTTTGGATTGACCATTAATCTGAGTTTGCCATTGGGCTGCCAGTTCAGGAGAAACGATAGACGCATTGGCCCGACTCATTTCCCACAGTAAAGGCGCTGAATAAACGGCGACTCCACCAATCACACATTGCTTAATAAAGGTCCGGCGCGACGTGTTAGATATATCCATATTTCACCTCAGTTTGTCTTAAGGGGAAAATCAGACGCCGGGTTAGTTGCCGCCCGATTTAGGCTCATTTACTTGATTGTAATAACTAATTTTTATTGACTAATTTTCTTGTGTATAGGCTAATTTAGCATTGCGCCACGGTAACATAATGATATAAACATGCATATTCTCGATTGTTATAGGACTTCTCAAATGGGAACTGTGATGTTGATCAACTTAATTTGTTGCTGATTTAATCTGCAAATATTCCTTTTTAGCAGTCGAGAATGTTATAAAAAGGGTTATGTTTATCTGCAGGTTAGTCAACATTATCGCGCTTAGTTGTGTGGTGTTTAATTGAGCTTATTGCCATTTTTCACTATTTAATTAAGCAGATAGACAGCATATCGTTATCGGTTTAACTCAGTATGACCAGCTTACTACCAAGATTGATTATTCAATTTTAGTCAGTATAAAAAATAATTGTGCTCGATAATGAATTTTTTGATCAAGGTTTTAATTAATTGTTTGATTTGTAAGGCTATAGTTACCAGTTTGTTTTGCTTGTGTCGTTATGTTGAGCGTTTAATCATTAGTCAAGTTAATGGTTTCGCGGTGATGGGCACGGTCAATATTATGCTGAGTGATGATTTTTGATCGGTTACAGCGACAATTTACCCGACTACATATGTGAAGTGACTTAGCCGCGCTGTTACACCTTCGCCAATAAGTTGTCATTTCTTGGTCGATAAGTTGCGCTGTCTCAGTCCATGATATTCCAGGCATCATGGAGGTTTTACTCCCTGCATATGGGTAAATGTGCGCCTAAGCCCACAGGTCGTTAGCATTACTTTCGGAGTTAATTATCTTCTATGGCCTCAATGTTATTGGGGGAGGGCATGGCTTAAGTCTGAGCTTTATTTATACTGCCATTTATGCCTTTTTTTGGTAACAGACAAGGGTTGATTCAAAGCCGTTTATTATCCCAAACCGAGGTTATGTTGGCCAAACCATGTCATGCTTAAGTGGCAGCAATTGATTACTTAAGGTTGTCTAGAATCGTTGCCGCGGTTAACTTTTACGTCTATTTATACAGTGCTAATATTCGGCTGAAGTTTGATCAAGCGCATCTCTTAGACCCCAGCTTAATCGATACTGTAACAATTAATAAACACTTCGTTTACCAAAGTGCCTAAAGTCGTAAATCTGAGTGAACACTCATGGCAAAAATCGCAGCATTTGTCTCATTTAGCTAACTGTTTAATCCAAGTTGATTCGGTACACTGCGCGCCCTTAATATGTTGCTGTTTTATAGCACTGCACAATGGCCAGTGCATTGGCAGCATGATGTAATCACTAGGTTGCTAATAACTAACCGCTACTCACTACAGGATGGCAAATCGCATGCAATTTCCAACACACCGATTTTACGAAGACATTATGGCTTTGTTTTGTGCCGGTGTAATGGTGTCTTTTGGCGTGACTCTGTTTAACAGTAATCAGCTTATTACTGGTGGTACCGCAGGTTTAGCGATTATTGGGATGCATCTGACATCGTTAAGTTTTGGGGTGTTATTTTTCTTAATCAATGTGCCTTTTTACTATATCGCTTGGACTCAGCTTTCTAAGCGTTTCACCATCAATACCTTCATTTCGGTGACAATAGTCTCGCTAATGACGGATTATATGCCGATGTTTATTCATATCGATAATGTCCATCCATTATTTGCAGCGGTAGTCGGCGGTATGTTGATCGGGGTCGGTGTGTTGATTATGTTCAGACATAAGTCGAGCTTAGGCGGTTTAGGCATTTTGGCACTTTACTTACAAAACAAGTATTCAATTCGTGCCGGTAACTTTGGCTTGCTAATTGATACGATAATTTTAAGCTCTTCGCTGTTGCTGTTTCCTTTTGAGTTGGTGTTATTGTCAGTGATGGGTGCAATTGCGTTAAATGTGTTAATTGCGGTTAATCATAAACCTGGCCGTTACCAAGCTTATGTTGAAACGAAAGCTAACACTAAACATGCCCGCGTTGGCGTATAAACACTGTGCTTAATCCTGTTTATTGGTTAATGTAAACCTCGTTTGAACGAACCTGGTTTACATTAAGCTTGCTTAAATTAATAGGCTGGCCTTGGGCCACAGTAAATAAATATCGCAAGCCTCCAACTGCGTCATGGCTCAAATGGGCTCAACAGACACCTCGCAATATTGTTTATAAATGAGTGGCCTCAGCTGTTTTGGTCATATATTTCCCCGCCCCACCTATCAGTGCCATACAGTGTCATATTGGCCTCCGGCGTATTTTTCAGCGCGACATTTACAATCACAAACCCAAAGGGGGTTATAGGGATTGCTCCAACAAAATGATCCCGCTTAATACTCTTGCTTAATACTCTTGCTTAATACTCCTACTCAATGCTCGCTGAATAAAAAATGCCCTGCAATGTCTCAATTACGCTACTCTTTTGTGTTAGATCAATGTTACAAAGGCCAATGCTATTAACGGATTAATTTACCGCTTACACTACAAATAGCTTAATTACCTTGAGTAATATTAATGAAACCAATTATTTGTAGCAGTGCTTTAGAGGCCGTATCCTTAATTGAAAGCGGTGAAACCTTATGGACACACTCCATGGGCGCTACGCCAACATTGTTGCTCGATGCATTAGCCGAACATGCGCTAACTAAGCATGGCTTAACATTATTACAGCTGCATACCGAGGGAGCTGAATCGCTCAGTGATCCCCGTTTAAAAGAACATATTCGCCATCGTTGCTTTTTTACTGGTTCACCCACGCGGTCGCTGTTACAACAAGGTGATGCCGATTATGTTCCGATTTTTCTCTCTGAGGTGCCCAAGTTGTTTCGTTCCGGCGAACAGCACATCGATACCGCCATCATTCAAGTGTCGCCACCCGATAAACACGGTATCTGCTCTTTAGGCATATCGGTTGAGGCAACCTTAGCGGCGTGCCAAATGGCGGGGCGGATCATTGCCCATATTAACCCTATGATGCCTCGCACCCATGGTGATGGTTTTATTCATTATAATCAGCTGGCTGCTGTGTATGAACAGAGCAAGCCGTTACCACAACATCTATTAGCCCCAAGCGATGCCATTAGTTTAGCCATCGGCCAGCATGTAGCAAAACTGGTGCCTGATGGCGCTTGCTTACAGATGGGCATAGGTGCTATCCCAGATGCGGTGCTGTCGTGCTTAACCGAGCACAAAGATTTGGGCGTACACACCGAACTATTTTCAGATGGGGTGCTTAATCTGGTTGAACTTGGAGTCATCAATAACAGCCGTAAGAAAGTACATCCCGGTAAAGTTGTCACTGGTTTTGCGTTGGGCAGCCAACGACTTTACGACTATGTTGATGACAATCCGTCGGTGATATTTATGGATATTGAGCAGGTCAATGACACTGCCATTATTCGTAAAAACCCTAATGTAATGGCAATAAACTCCGCGTTACAGGTCGATATATCAGGCCAAGTGTGTGCCGATTCACTGGGCACTCAAATTTATTCAGGTGTAGGCGGGCAAATGGACTTTATCCGCGGCGCCGGACTGTCTGAAGGTGGGCGATCGGTTATTGCACTGCCAAGTACCGCTTCCAATGGCACCGTTTCGCGCATTGCCACTGTATTATCCCCAGGGGCTGGCGTGGTGACTACCCGTGCACATGTGCATTATATTGTCACCGAATATGGAACGGCTTATTTGCGGGGTAAGTCATTGCGCGAGCGAGCTCGAGCACTTATCGACATCGCCCATCCAAAATTTAGACAGCAGCTTTGCCAAGAAGCTTTTGATATGTGGCGACTGAAGGTTTAAATACTGTGGATTTATTAATCTTGTCATTGCTGTAATAGTTGTGAGCCGAAACGGTAGTGTGTTATTTTGATCCGCTGCCTTAGATTGGTAGATTAAACAACACACTTGGCTCGAAACTATTAACATCAGCGTAAAAGTCTCTGTAATTACGGCTAAATAGAGGGTTAAAATAATCATTGGAATACAGTCAGTTAAATACAGTCAGTTAAATACAGTCAGCTAAATACAGTCAGTTAAATATGGACACTTAAATATGGACACTTAAATATGGACACTGAAAATAGTCACTGAAACATAATCTTCTTACTCAATTTATACAAACTGCGCGGTCAATGACTGTGTCAAAGGGCATTCGTTGTATGAGTACATTAACAACAGGTTCCCGCCAATCGGGTTTCACGCTTATAGAGCTGGTGGTAGTGATTATCATTTTAGGTATTTTGGCTGTTGTTGCGGCACCTAAATTTATCAATTTAAAAAAAGATGCCCATATTGCCGCTATCAAAGGTGTAACAGGGTCGATGAAAACGGCCGTTTCGTTATTTAAAGCGAAAACGCTCACATCAGGCAAGGCCATTTCCGATACGGTTGAGTTCTCTGGTGTCAAAGGCAGTAATTATCAACCTTGGGCCGCAGCGTCCAATGCCGCTAACACCAGTTTTACTGCCAATTATACTTTAGCACCGGAAATATTTGAAGCCGCTGGGCTTGATGTGAATGACTGGGCTTATCGAATTTATGCATCAAGTGGCAGTTATGCGGTAGCTGCTGCACCAAAAGGTGTGTTGGCTGCAGCCGAGCCAACGTCGACAGAGGTTATCGCGACGAATTGTTATTTCCAATATCATTGGAAGGTTACAGGTGAAGCGGTTATTACGACGGTGATTACAGGGTGTTAATTAGTCAGTGGTCATCCACAGAGTTGCTGTTTTACTTATGGCCTGCGGCCTCTAACGGCTAACACCTTTATGGCCTACGGCGACTAACGTGGTGGCGCTTCACCCACACCAGACCAAGAGGAAACCAACGGCAGTTCCCTCTTTACTCTTTACTCTTTATGAAAAAATTGGCCCAGCCGCCCCGCGACATTTTCCTTATTTACTTAAATAACCGATGCGAAAAGTCGCCATGGGGATTGTTCCAGCTTTTAATCGCATTTGAATCCAGCCTCGGCCAATCTTATAATAAAGAGTGAAAATGCTAACGCTTCCGATGGGGATCTGATGTGAATGGATTCACGAATGTCGTGGTGGCATGGTCAATAATGTTGCCGACATCAAATGACATTCCCCATGTCCATATGGGTCAGATGCCAATGAGCGACCTGTACCTCGAAAGCTAAGCCCACATCTGATAAGCCGGATGCCTTGGAGTATATGGTCAATGATGTTGCCAACATCACTATGATATTTCCAATATCCATATAGGTCAGATGTCCTAGAAAGGCCTGTCAGGCTCACGCATTCTTTTATAAAGAGTCTTCAACGTCCTCAAGTTCAGAGTTGAATTTGTCCATTTTTAAGTCAATAAATCTCACTCGTTTTTGGCCCATTTTGTGATTGCACTTAATCTAGCTTGCAATAAACTTGCAAGCTTTTTACCGTATAAATTTTTATCTATCACCTGCATACAAGTATTTAGCGCAAGTAGTCTTAAATGATATGATATACAGTGATATTTCATCGAAGCTAAAGCTCACCTAGTGTAGACGTGGCAATTTCGGCCTAACTATTTGCGTGATGAATGTGGTAATTCGATTTATTCATTTGATTAATGTTAGGCGTATTTTTATTCTGTCGTCCTATGTTAGGGCGCACTCCCTTATAGTTTTTCAGCATTACCGGAGACAAAACTCATGACAAACATGAATGTGGATGCCACGCAGTTAACCACTAAACCATCTCAAGATGGTTTTAGCATGCCCGCCGAATGGGCGCCGCAGCAAGCTGTGTGGATGATTTGGCCATATCGTCCTGATAACTGGCGCTCTGCAGGGGCTTATGCTCAGGCAACCTTTGCTAAAGTGGCCGATGCCATTGGTGCTGCTACCCCTGTTTATATGGGGGTACCTAAGGAATTTTTGACTCAAGCCAAGACGGTTATGCCTTCCCACGTTACGTTGGTCGAAATAGATAGCAACGATTGCTGGGCTCGCGATACAGGGCCGACTGTAGTAGTGAATGCCAAAGGCGAATGCCGTGGTGTTGATTGGGGCTTTAATGCCTGGGGCGGTCATAACGGGGGGTTGTACTCTCCATGGGATAAGGACGAGCAAGTCGCACAACAGATGCTCACGCAGCATGGTTTTGAGCGTTATCAGGCTCAGTTGATCCTCGAAGGTGGCTCAATTCATGTCGATGGTGAAGGCACCTGCATGACGACGGCTGAATGTTTGCTTAACAGCAATCGCAACCCAGATCTTAATCGTGAACAAATAGAAGCATTACTGTGTGATTATTTAAATGTGCAGCAGTTTATCTGGTTGCCAGAAGGTGTGTACATGGATGAGACCGACGGACATATTGATAATATTTGCTGTTTTGCTCGCCCAGGCGAAGTGGTTTTACACTGGACTGATGATCAAACCGATCCGCAGTATCCTCGTTCAAAAGCCGCTTTGGATATTTTACAAAATACTGTGGATGCACAAGGCCGTAAATTAACAATCCATTTATTACCACAGCCAGGTCCTTTGTATTGCACAGCAGAGGAAGCGCAAGGCGTAACTGAGGGGACTGGTGTTCCACGCACGGCGGGTGAACGCTTAGCGGGTTCTTATGCGAACTTTTTAATTACCAACAATCGTATCGTTTTTCCACTACTCGACCCTGCAACTGACGATATCGCTGCACAAAAATTGCAGGAGATTTTCCCCGAGTATGAAATTGTCGGAGTACCTGCCCGCGAGATCTTATTAGGTGGTGGTAACATCCATTGCATCACCCAACAGATCCCCTCTGGACAGTAAGTAAAAACTAAGGAGAACACAATGACCATGTATGTCACTGTTGTTTTAACACAATTGGCTTTCAATAAGAGGTCGAAACATGTTCGAAGTCACTGAGGTTTCTATTGCCGAGCTGCGTACAGCGCTCGAATCCGGTCGCACCACAGCGGTTGAACTGGTGAAGTCTTATCTCGCACGGGTTGATGCTTACGACGGCCCAGCGACAGAGACCAAGCTGAATGCGCTGGTGGTTCACAATCCAGATGCGATCAAGGAAGCTGAGGCTTCTGATGCACGCCGAGCTCAATGTGAAACACTTAGCCCACTCGATGGTATTCCCTATACCACCAAGGACAGCTATCTTGTTAAGGGGCTCACTGCGGCTTCGGGCAGCCCAGCGTTTAAGGATTTGATTGCTCAATACGATGCCTTTGCCGTTGAACGTCTGCGCGAAGCGGGTGCCATTTGTTTAGGTAAAACCAACATGCCACCTATGGCCAATGGTGGTATGCAGCGTGGTCACTACGGTCGCGCCGAAAGCCCATACAATGCTAACTACCTTACAGCTCCCTTCGCCTCTGGTTCTTCCAATGGCGCGGGTACTGGGACCGCCGCAAGCTATTCTGCTTTCGGTCTAGCCGAAGAGACATGGTCGAGCGGTCGTGGACCTGCATCAAATAACGGTCTGTGCGCCTATACCCCGTCACGGGGGGTAATTTCTGTGCGCGGCAACTGGCCGTTGACACCGACCATGGATGTAGTGGTGCCTTATACCCGTACTATTGCCGACATGCTCGAAGTTCTTGACGTTATCGTGGCAGACGACCCTATCACCCGTGGCGACCTATGGCGTCTACAACCTTGGGTCGAGATCCCAAAAGCATCAACAGTTCGTCCAGACTCTTATCTGGATCTTGCCGCCCAAGCTGACACGCTTAAAGGCAAGCGTTTCGGGGTGCCACGCATGTTCATTAACAAGGATGAATTGGCTGGCACTAGCGAAAACCCCGGTATCGGAGGCCCGACCGGTCAGCGCATCAATACTCGATCATCGGTGATCGACCTCTGGGAAGCGGCACGCAAAGCACTGGAATCTGCCGGAGCCGAAGTGATTGAAGTGGACTTCCCGCTGGTTTCTAACTGTGAAGGTGACCGGCCTGGTGCGCCGACGGTATTTAACCGTGGCTTAGTCACACCTGAGTTTCTTGATGATGAGCTATGGGCACTATCGGGGTGGGCTTTAGATGAATTCTTGCGTGCCAACAATGACCCTAAACTGAACAAATTAGCTGACGTTAATGGGCATTTGATTTTCCCGCACGATCTTGGCACCTTGCCGAACCGTGAGGGCGATCTTGCTGCTGGCATGGATGAGTACGTCAATATGGCCAAAAGAGGTCTCAAGTCGTATAACCAAATCGACAGCATACCGGATGGTCTGCGCGGCTTAGAGAAGACTCGCAAGCTGGATCTGGAAGACTGGATGGACGAACTCAAACTCGATGCAGTGCTGTTTCCAACCATGGCTGACGTGGGTCCAGCAGATGCGCATGTTAATCCAGCCTCCGCCGACATCGCTTGGAGCAACGGTATTTGGGTCGCTAACGGCAACCTTGCTATTCGCCACTTAGGTGTACCAACGGTTACTGTGCCGATGGGGGCAATGGCCGATATTGGCATGCCTGTAGGGTTAACTTTCGCGGGCCGTGCTTATGACGACAACAACCTGCTGAGGTTTGCGGGTGCATTTGAGGCTACAGGCAGCAAGCGCCTGATCCCTACACGCACGCCAGCGCTTAGCAGATAAGCACCAAGAAGTGAAAAACGGGATTGGATCTTACACGCCAATTCCGTTGTTTTAACTCCAACGTAAATACTTGTTTAACTCATTTTTCCCATATCCATATCGGTTAGATGCCAATCGACCTGTACCGCGTAAGCTAGCCTGATTCTGATAGGCAGGATGCCTGAATGCCTTGAAGGACATGATCAATGATGTTGCCGACTTTCCAATATCCATATAGGTCAGATGTGCGAGAAAGGCCTGTCAGGCTCACGCATTCTGTTATAAAGAGTCTTCAACGTTCTTAAGTTCAGAGTTGAATCAATACCTTTTAAGACAGTATTACTAACTCATTTTTGCCCCAAAGTGTTTTTAAGCTATGGCCTGCGGCCACTAACGTCGTGGCGCTTCACCCACACCAGACCAAGAGGAAATCAACGGCTATTCCCTCTTGGAACTCCCAGCCGCCCCGCAACATTTTCTGAACAGCGAAAAGGTCGCCATGGGGATTGATCCAGCTTTTAACTTCATTTGAAGCCTGCTTCGGACTTATTCGAAAATGCTAACGCTTCCGATAGGCCATCCTTGGCCAACGAAAGCTAGCCTGACATCCATGTCAGGCTCACGCTATTTTCTTCAACGTCCTCAAGTTCAGAGTTGCATCACACCAATGCAGCAAGGTATGCAAATCATTTATGCCCCATTCCTTGCTAGGGATGCCAATTCGCCGATTTCAACTTACTGAATAATTTTCAGTCTATTCGGGTAATAAAGGTTTGCTCGTCATCCACAAAAGCTACAAAGCCGCCGTGATAGATAAATACTCGACCAAGCCCCTCAACTAAGCAGGCAAGCTGTGGGTTCAAATCTTCTTCGTTACCCTGTCTTTGATATGTGCCGATATCGGTGATTACGCCTCTGAGAGTAGGCAAATATCTATAAGTTCGCTTTGCTTGATCAACCAGGTTCAATTCGCTGGCGGTAGAGAAGCAAGAGGGTATCGTACCGGCTTCTTCGATAAACATAGTTTTCAGTTCTTCAAAAGCTGTGATCACTAGCCAGTCGATGCCGTTAACATGATGGATAAACATTGAGTTTCTCGGTAATTCTGATGCGGAGATTTTAACATTATCAAGGGCAGAACGTAGTAGAGATTTAGTAATTCTGTGCAATTTACGGTCATTCACTAGGTCACCTTGAAACACGTCTTTGCCCCAAAATAAGTCATCTAATTAGATTTGAGCTTTTCCTATTTAGCTTTCATCTATAGACAACTATGCGGCTAAATCGAAGAGAGTTAAATTACAGGTGTAGATGAGTCAGCGAGTATTCAAAACAGGGATGTTTTGGTTAAGCCCACAGGGATGCTGATTTTAAAATCAAGAGCTGGCGTCTCGCTTAATCATCTGCACTAAGGTCACTCTTTCATATCCCTGTGATCGCGACATTTACTACGTCCTGTAGCTCACATGCTGCAGGCAATAAGTTCAAATGAAGCGACGTTATAAATCAAGCTAAACCAATACCAAGTAAGCTGAGTTAATTAATACCTCAAACTCACTTTTGTCCAAAAGATATTTGGAAAGTATTATAAATAATTATTCGTTAGCTTTTATACCATGCTGTTTAAATATGATTACAATCCCGAAACCTTGGTACATGTATCAACGTTCTCTGGTGTGCAAAATGTGATAGGTGTGTAAATTATTCTGTCATATTTTTGTTCTGTTACAATTTTATACAGTGTCAAAATGGCTTGTCTTCCCATTTCATATGGGGCTTGACCAATATTGATATGAACAAGATTATCTTCCAACATAGTTAATTGTTCAGAGGATGTATTAGTAATAACAATGATGACCTCGTTGTTATTAATTTTTGCCTGATACGGGGCAATCATTTTACGGTAAAGTGCTTGGTCATTTTGCGGCCAACCACCAACAGCAATAAAAGAGTCTGCTTTTACAGGCCTACCTTTCATTACAGACTCCATTTGAATAACAGATTGAGCCAGTTGATCAAAATTAAAGAAAGGTTCTCTAACTTCAGTCCATCCCAAATCGTTATTAAGCAATTCTCCAGGAGGTACATCGTATTTTTTTCCCGATAATGCGGAACGGACCCCCATCAGTCTTAAATTCAGATTGGGAGAATCTCGTCGCCCAGATTGCATTATTAGCGTTCCCCCATTGGGCCGAAGTTTTTTTAACTCTTCACCTAATGACTTACCCAATTCAATATTGTCAGTGCCTATATAGGCTAGGCGTAAACTATTAGGGTCTTCGTTGATTGAAGCATCAATATCAGAGTCATAGGTAATAATCGGGATACCTGCTTCTTTAGCTCTCTTGAGGCTATTTTTAACGAGATATTTAGATTGTGTAACGGCTACAGCGATACCATCTATACCTTCATCAATCAGTTGATTTATTACCTGATCTTGCATCCTAACATTACTTATATCTGGTCCCCGATATATGCATTCAACGCCTTTTATTTGAGCCGCAGCATCTATACAGCCAGCTTTGCTTTGATCAAAAAAAACACTATTAAATTTAGGTACCACGGCAAGTTTTAATTCTTTTCCATAGACAGAAGATATGGGTATTAGACTAAAGGCAACAAACAATAAAAGTGATCTCCTCACACTCCCTCCTGAAATAAATCATAGTGCGACTCTGCTTACAATAAAACATATCAAAGAAATTCATTTAAAGATACGAGCTGAAACGGTATTACTGAACATATCAGTGTGAGCTAATCGATATTGTTGTGTTTTGAACTCCCCCATGCGTCAGGATCGCAACACCATACAAGTAACCAATGGGTTCTAATTTTAGAATGCCTGTCTTAATTTTACATGCCTATGCATCTGAGTCAGTTTTGGCTTATTCTTATAGTATAAATCAAGACTAGAAGTGAGATTTGCTATGAAAATGCCTGAAACGAGTTTTTTTGAATGGCAACGTCAATTCAGCGCTGAAATTGATTGCTTAAATCACATTAAGAAAATGAGATGGCCTAATGGTTTTGTTTGCCCTAGATGCTCTTGTGAGCATGCCTATGAGCTTACAACCCGCAATTTATATGAATGCAGTCAATGTCATAAACAAACATCGGTCACAGCAGACACATTATTCCACGGTAGCCGTATTCCTATCACTAAGTGGTTTTGGGCTATCTACTTTTTAGGCTCAGATAAAGGCAGTATTTCAGCATTAAGACTGAGCAAGCACATTGAAGTTAATTGGCGAACGGCACGTTTGATATTAAGCAAGCTGAGAACAGCTATGGGCCATAGAGACAGCTTATATAGACTGTCAGGGGTCATTGAAATTGATGATGCGTTAGTGGGTGGCAAAAGCAAGGGCAAGCGTGGACGTGGAGCTGGAGGTAAAACACCTGTTTTAGTTGCCGTTGAAAGCAAAGGAAAAAGAGCTGGATTTATTGCTATGCAGGCTGTGAATAGCGTTTGCCATGATAGTGTTGAACAGTTCGTTGCCAAACACTTAACGAGACAGCAAAAAGTGCATACAGACGGTTTACCTGCGTTGAACATTATAGATAAAACTCAACAACATGAAGCGAGGGTTACCCCCAGTGAGCTTGTTGATGAATGGCTGCCTTGGGTTCATATTGCCATTGGTAACTTAAAAGCATTTTTACTTGGGACATTCCATGGTGTTTCAGGAAAGTACCTACAAGAATACCTGAGCGAGTTCTGTTATCGGTTCAATCGTAGACAAATGGAAAGAGAAATACCTAACAGATTGTTAAATTTGGCAATCATTCACACGCCAATACATTCTTACTGAGCCAAGTGCATAGGCATGTAATTTTATTGCTTGCTTGTTTTAGCTCATTCCAAGCATCAAGCGCTTTTACAGACATTCAAATGAAACTGGGTGGGGATATTAAGGCTGCGAGGACAAATACAGGCATTACGAGGTGATTTGTAAATAGATCGTAGGCTCAACAGCACCGTAATCTAAGTTAACCGTTTACCTTGAAAACGTTACATTATCACGGTCGTTTGATGGGTTTTACTGTAAATGTCACTTGTTGAGGCTTATCTTGTAAAGACCTCATAAATACAAGTTCCGAATCTGCTGGCGTAAATGTTTATCTATTTTTTCACAATCGTCTAGATGCTTAATTAACTGCATTACTGCGTCCACATAAATTTAGTGGGTCAGAGTAAACGTTCTTGTTGAAGATGATTCATTGCCCATTTTTAGGGGCGCATAACTGATTGCGATACTTTTCTTAATCATCTCTTACGAGCTAAAAACCAAATCATTAGTTCGTTTGTGTCCATAAATTCCTTGCTTGAAAATGGATAAATTCAACTTAGCATTTTCGAATAAGGCCGAAGCCGATTACAAACGAAGTCAAAAGCTAGATCGATCCCCATGGCGACTTTTCGCTGCTGTTATTTAAGTCATTAGGAAAAATGTTGCGAGGCGGCTGGGCCAATTCTTTTATAAAGAATAAAGAGGGAACTGCCGTTGGTTTCCTCTTGGTCTGGTGTGGGGGAAGCGCCACGACGTTGGTGGCCGCAGGCCATAAATGAATTAGCCCGTGCAGGGTGGAACCTTGCGAACTTAAGCGTTAGTGGCCGCAGGCCATAATATAATAAATTAAACGATTATTCGTTTAACACACCAACTAGGTTTATGATTGAATAGTCTCAATAATGAAGTGGATAAGGACTAACCATGATCATAGCTTGCCCCCATTGCGATACCTTAAATCGCGTCCCTGAAGATCGTCTTGAGCAACAACCAACCTGTGGTAAGTGCAAACAAAACCTTTTTGTTGGTGTGCCGATTGAGCTGACAGCCGCCAATTTTAGCCACCATGCTACCAAATCAGAACTACCACTGGTGGTCGACTTTTGGGCCAGTTGGTGCGGCCCTTGTAAAAACTTTGCGCCGGTATTTACCCAAGCCGCCAAAACATGGGAGCCTAAATTCCGTTTCGGAAAACTCAACACCGAAGAGCAACAAGCTTTAGCCGCGCAGTTTAATATCCGCTCGATCCCCACCCTGATGGTATTTAAACAAGGCAAAACAATCGCCCAACAATCAGGCGCTATGCCTGCATCATCATTCAACCAATGGCTCGAATCGCTGAAATAGATTTTGGACATTAGATCGGCCAGAACTCAAGTAATAACAAACGCGGCAATGACTCGCGTTTTTTTATGGCTAGTCTAAACGCAACTCAGCATTGAAATTACAAAGTCGTTCCGGGCTTACAAGCATTACTGGGATTTCGGTCGTTTTATCTGTGCAGTAGGGGATCTTGCGCTGTTATCTGCAGTGAGTTAAGCGCCTTGAGGATAGTGGCCGTTGGTCATAATCTAGATAATCTAATGCGTTATTTTGATGAGTGTATAAATTTTTATAGCAACATCAGTTATTCATGATAATTTATTATAAACTCAACATCATGATGGAATATGAATGCGTTATTTACTTGTCGCTTTACTGCTAGCGTTAATGGGATGTGCAGCTCAGCAAGAACCTTTCAGTGTGGCTATTGACCCACTATTACCTAGCACCATTCTTTATAACGGCGAAATTACACCTGAGAATGTCGCTTCATTTGAACAACTGATTACGAACAGTCCCACAAAAATAGAATCTCTGATCATCAATAGTGGTGGCGGCGATGTATTTGCCGGAATTCGATTTGGTGAGCTAGTATTTGAGTACAAGTTAAAGGTGGTGGTAGACAAGGCCTGTGCATCGTCTTGTGCTAATTACATTGTTACAGCCAGTGATGATGTCACGGTCAGAAATGGTGGACTATTAGGCTGGCATGGTGGTGCATTACAACCGATTTATGTCCCGATCACTTCTAACAAACAACGAGCCAACAAGATGTTGCGCAAAGAAGCAGATGACTTCTTAACTCAGTGGCAGCAAGCCGAGCATGACTTTTTTCAGATGGTGAAGGTTAACCAAGCGGTGACGATTTTAGGTATGGTGCCCGGATTGGAAGAGAAAAGAGATGCGCAGCTGTTTAGTTATGATCAACAAACCTTAAAGCAGTTAGGCTTACATATTACCTATGAAGGCGAGCAAGCTACGACTTCTCGCTTTGGTGAGTATATAGTGCAAATTTTTAGCGTATCGCCTGATGTGTTGGAAACCTTGTTAACTCAGCATAATAAGATATTACAGCAACACTAAATTGAGCCGTTTATCGCTTAGTCTCACTTAAGTAAATATCACAAAGGATTTGATAACCATGAAAAAAATAGTCGTCATCTGTTTACTTGGCTTGGCATTATTTGGTTTTTTAGATAAAAAGGTTCAAACCACTCAAATTGTAAAAAACGTTTACGCTGGATATGTCGTTGACAGTGATAATGCATTACAAAACGCCATTGAGAATAAACAAAGTAATGTTCAAGTTGGTGGTTCAGGTGAGGTAATAAAAATACTGGCCGACGATCTAAAAGGCAGTCGCCACCAACGGTTTATTTTGAAAATAGCCAGTGGCAGTACCTTACTCGTCGCCCATAATATTGATTTAGCCCCGCGCATAGACGGATTAACTGTCGGCGATACGGTCGAGTTCTTTGGCGTTTATGAATTCAATAATAAAGGCGGCGTCATCCATTGGACTCACCACGACCCACGCGGACAACACCAAAGCGGCTGGCTAAAACACAATGGCAACGTTTATAAATAAACAGCTATTAGGTTTAAAAGATTAAGGCTCAATTTACATTGAGCCTTAAGGGCGGCTTATAAGGTTTATCTGCCGCTGCATAAGTATTAAGTTGCGGATGGGCCTTTAGTTATTTCTGTTAGTCTTTATTACTTGTGTACTGATTTAATCGCATCTTTAACACTGCTATGTAAGCGTGAAAGCATTTTATTGAAAATGGCTCGTATAGTGGCAAAAGTTAAGTCAACTACGGTTGTTACGACTGCTCCTGCAAAAGACAACATATGACCGAGTAGGCCTCTGACATCGTCGGCGAAAGAACTTGCTGCAGCAGCAATTTTTTCAAGGGTTTTGGCGACAAGGTCATAGAATGTCAAACCGTAAGATGCCGTTGCTTGTGCTACAATTGCGCCATAATATCCAGCCTCTTTTAAGACCGTAATTAATGCTGCGCTGAGTTTGTCACTCCACTGGTCTGAATAGCTTGCTTGATTGCGGTTTTCATAACGTAATTTTACCGGTTTTAAATATTCGCTAGCTTTAACATGTAAATGGCCCCAATGCTCAGTGTTTGCAGAGACTAAATAACCTGGTTCGGCCCCAGCTTTAGGATCCATACCATGAGCACTAACCCTCAAACCTTGGCTGTTATCTAAGCGATATTCAACGCCTTGATAAGGCGCATGAATAAAAGGCCATAAAGGCACTTTAGGCACTACATCTGCGCCGTGGGTGCAGCGGTAAATTTGATTAAGTCTATGAGTGTTAGCCGTGGCAAAACCTTGTTGTCCAACTCTTGGAGAACCAAAAGTGTATAAATTAATATTTGAAGCGTAGTTATTAACAGATGCCCAGTCCGCAGCGAGTGAAGCTATTGCACCACCTAAACTGTGGCCGACAAAATGAATTGCTTTACCGGGATTTGAAGTACGCCACTTATCTAAAAAAGTCGCAAATTGCGGTCTTAATGAAGTAAAAGCATTATTAAAACCAGCGTGCACTATTTGGCTGCCATCACCGACACTTAAACCAATTTGAGCATTAGTAGACCAGTCCGCAGCAGAGCTAAATTCAGTACCGCGGATCGCTATGATAGCATCACCTTGGTATTGTCCTTTGCCTAACCCCATAGCCGCAAAACCTGACTGGCGATTGAAAATAAACCCGCCAGTTTTGCCTATACCGACATTGTTGAATGTAAAGTGTTTTTTAATGTATGGATTAGCAAAGTTGGGTGCCAAGTCTAAATCGATTACATCGTACACTTTAGCTGCCAGCTCGGAGGCTAATTTGGGGGTTAATTGAGTCATAAACATTCCTTGTTAACTATTATTGCTATTCACCGAATTTTTTTTGCTTCTCGATTTCTAATTTTTCCAGCTCAGGCCAGCTACAAATACTGAATACCTGATATCGCACAACTCCGCTGGGGAACTCTTCATCAATGATTTCTTGACTAATGGCTTCATTAGCTAGGTCACAATCTAATTGTGCTAATCGCTCGACTAGATAAGATATGTGTTTCTCGCCTCTAGTCACTGTTGACCACAAAAAAGTGTCTGTATAGTCTCCCTCTGCGACTTTAATTGCTTGCGCAACGCGCGTTTCAGCAAAAGGTTTATTAGGGTGATTTGTTCTATAAATGATTTCAGGAAAGCTAAATTTGCCTTCATCGTCAGTAGTGGTGTAATCCCACTCTATGTCTTCCATCACACCAGAGTATTTATACCCTCTTTTTAGCTTAATACCGGCTAAAGGCTTGCTGTCATGAGCTAAACTGCCCACCACCTCAGGAAACACCTCGACATCGACTTTTTTAAACATGCTAAACATTGATTCCTCCGAGAAGCAACTAACAGCGAAGATGATAGACAGGAATGCGACAATTCCAATATATGCTCTGTAGCCCATAGATGAAGCCACTCCCTGCTTTAATTTTTATATGGTTAATTTTTAACTAGGTATTGTAGAGCGATTCAGTAAGGGGATCTATTATCATAAGTGACTATTTTTTAAGGGGTAATGATTAGATGGGGTGTGTCGATTATTAGAATATATACGGATGAATTATTTAACGCCCTTATTAATCAAATTTTTTCCGTTTCTCGATTTCTAATTTTTCCAGATCAGGCCAGCGACAAATGCTCAATACTTGATAGCGCACTACACCACTAGGAAACGCTTCATCAATGATTTCATTCCTAATGGCTTCATTAGCTAGGTCACAATCTAATCGTGCTAATCGTTCAGCTAAATAAGATATATGTTTCTCGCCTGAAGATATGGATCCCCAAAGTATTACTTCAGAATACTCATCTTTAGCTGCTTTAATGATGTCTGACTCTTCATTTTCATCGACTTTAATCGTTTGAGATATACGAGTTCCAGCAAATGGTTTATTAGGGTGACTTGTTCTGTGAATAATTTCAGGAAAGCTAAATTTGCCTTCATCGTCAGTAGTGGTGTAGTCCCATTTTTTTTCTTCCATAACACCAGAGTATTGGTAACCTCTTTTTAGCTTAATATCGGCTAGAGGTTTACCCTGAAGGGTTAGGCTACCAATCACTTCAGGAAACACTTCGACATCGACTTTTTTAAACATGCGAAATATTGCTCCCTCCAAAAAGTAGTTGGCCGTAGTGACAGACAGAACGAGAAACAAACTAATATATGCTATGTAGCTCATTGATGAGGTAACGCCTTGTTTTGATGTTGATATGATTAACTTACTGAAGTCATTGTAGAGTGATTCTTCAAGGGTATATATTATTATAAAGGACTATTTTTTATGGTGTAATGATGAAAAGGGTATGTTCGATTGGGCCAATAGGTACACATTCGTTATTGCTTATTGACTAGATATCCCATCAGCAAAAATTCATCTAGATTGGCCAGTCTGAATATCATCCGTATTTTTCTCTTTTCTGTACTTCCAATAGTTGTAGTTCTGGCCAGCGGCAAATACTAAACACCTGTAGTCGTGAAACTCCATTGCTAATTTCTTCTTCTATTATCTCTTGTCTAATCTCTTCATTGGCGAAGTTGCAATGTAATTGCGCCAATCTTTCAGCTAATAGGGAAAGATGTTTTTCACCTTTAGTTACAGCAGACCAAAGAAAAGTGTCTGTATAAACTCCCTCTGCGACTTTAATTGCTTGCGCAACGCGCGTTTCAGCAAACGGTTTATTAGGGTGACTTGTTCTGTGAATGATTTCAGGAAAGCTAAATTTGCCTTCATCATCAGTAGTGGTGTAGTCCCACTCAATTTCTTCCATAACACCAGAGTATTGGTAACCTCTTTTTAGCTTAATATCGGCTAGAGGTTCTCCCTCATTGGTTAGGCTACCAATCACTTCAGGAAACACTTCGACATCGACTTTTTTAAACATGCGAAATATTGCTCCCTCCAAAAAGTAGTTGGCCGAAGTGACAGACAGAACGAGAAACAAACTAATATATGCTATGTAGCTCATTGATGAGGTAACGCCTTGTTTTGATGTTGATATGATTAACTTACTGAAGTTATTGTAGAGTGATTTGTTAAGAGGGTCTATCATCATAAATAGCTACTTTAAAGGTGTAATGATGAAAAGTGTATGTTTGATTGAGGTGTTCTGGTCTGGTCTAATTTCATCATCCAACCAATGGGTAGAGTCGTTGAAGTAAGTGTTTTTTGCGTATGGATTCAATATTGTTGGTTCTAGAGGCAAAGATAAAACTATCACAATTAATGTTTTTAGTGCCTTTTTGACACTCTTTAGGGCTATAGATAAAGAGTTTTTTTTGGCTAAAATTAGGCTGTTAATGAGTATTAAAAGCACTATGTTACGTCTCTTTTTAACCATGAATCTGTAGCTTTTATTTTTTATCTATATCAATGAGTTGGGGGAGAGGGTGTTAAATAGTATTCTTGATAAATATCGTTACCTTTTATTGCTTACGGTTTCATTATTTCTATTTGTGATTATTTTTTTTTCATATGCTTACCCCGAAGGAGATGATGCAGTGTTTGGATTTTTGAAGCGATATGAAGTTGAATTATCGGCTCCTGTACAAGGGCGAATCACCAATAATGGCATTCCAATTTCGGGGGCGGAAGTTGTTAGAGAACTGTCATATGGTGGTTATGACAAGGGTGACCCTATTATTGACTATGCATTAACCGATACAAATGGTGAGTTTTCATTTAAAGAAGTTAAAGTTAAGTCAAATGCCCCCAGGGCGAGATCGTGAACGTTTTTTAAACAATTTAACTCACTATTTGACGTTAACATCTCGCTATGATCTTATACTCCCTTTTTTCGGGAGCACACCATGCATATTGACCACTTCAAAGAGCATTTCCAAACAATAACAGACCAGCGCCAGGGGGCTAAAGTGACCTATTGCCTCTTTGAGGTGCTGTTTGGTTCGCTATGTGCCGTTATCGCAGGCGCTAAAGGCTGGTTTGACATTCGCGAATACATTCTTGGGCATCATGATTGGTTTCAAAACAACAACCTCTTCATGAACGGCATTCCCGCTGATGACACGATTGCTCGTATTATATCAACCATTGAACCTGAGCAGTTTCACCAATGTTTTATCAATTGGATGTCTTCGATACACACCCTTACTGAAGGCCAAGTCATTGCTATCGATGGAAAAACGCTTCGAGGGTCATACAATCGTGAAGATAGAGCCAGTACCATACACATGATTAGTGCTTATGCTTCATCAAACAAATTAGTACTTGGTCAGCTTAAAACAGAACAAAAAAGTAATGAGATAACAGCTATTCCTGAGTTGATAAAAATGCTCGATATCAAAGGGGCGTTAGTGACTATCGATGCGATGGCTTGTCAAACAAAGATAGCAAAAACCATTGTGGACCAAGGTGGTGATTATCTGCTTGCCGTTAAAAGTAATCAGGGAAAGCTGCGCGAAGCAATAGTAAAAGCCTTCGCTTTCCAGCGAGCTAACAATACGGACAAATCCGTAATTGAACACGGTCACGGACGTACTGAGTGTCGACAGTGCTATGTTATTGATAGTAAAAACTTACTCGGTGACTTTTCAAAGTGGAAAGGGCTAAAAAATATCGTTATGGTTGAAAGTTGTCGCCTTGAGAAAGGAAAACCAATCGAACTTGAGTATCGTTATTACATTAGTTCTAAGGAGTTAAGTGCTGAGCAAGCAGCGATAGCTGTCCGAGAACATTGGGGCATAGAATCGATGCACTGGGTGCTTGATGTCAGTATGAGTGAGGATGCATGTCAAATATACAACGCACACGGGGCGGAAAATCTATCATGTCTGCGTCATATGAGCTTGAATATGTTACGAGCAGAGCCGACGAAGATAAGCATTGTTGGAAAGCAAAAGCGATGCATGATGAATCCATCGATGCTTGAAGCAGTATTAAAGGCTGGATTCAGTGGTTAGGTTAAAAATTAAACACTCATGCGGTAGCCCTGCAAATGCCCCCGGTAATATTTTTGGGCAAGATGCACGTCTTAGGCAGGAAATTTATATTAAGAAAGAACCTGATGAGATAAAAGATGGTGAAGATAAGTATTACTGGCTTTGGTTGATCAGTAAGAATTGGATTTCTGTTCCTTATTTAAACAAATTTTTGCTGCAGTTAAATGCAGACTTACAAAATAAAGAATTACAATATGAAGTTGATTTAACGCAGTTTGGTTTAATACGTGATCATCCTATAATTTCAATATGTTACTGGGAAGATGAATTAATTACGACTTATTACGGTGAATCTATGGATGTTGTTACAAATTTTAATGATTTAAAAAATTAATTAGATAAAAAATATTTAAAAGTTTATTTTAAGGATGAAATAATGAGTGTTATATCCCCTAATGTTGCAGCTAGAATCGCATTGCTATCTTACCAAATTGAAAAAAACCCAAAAGATTACCTATCCATAATAAGGTAAAACAACACTTTAAGTTCAACGCAGAAGATGTCCAACAGGGGACTTCTGGTGGTTTCTTTTGGTGCGAAACGACAGGCTTTTTGCTCATTGGCCAAGGACATAGTCAGCAACATAAGGGCGATCACGTGATTGCAATACGGGGTACAAATACTTTAGCTGATGCGGTAACCGATATTACTGCTCATTCAAAAAGTAATGATGCGGGTAGCTTAGTTCATACAGGTTTTCAAACAACATTTGAATCTTTTAGAGATGGGTTAGCTGACTATTTAGATAAACCTGAAGTGTTAAAGAGTACAGGTATTATCCATTGTGTTGGTCATAGTTTAGGTGGTGCATTAGCGACTTTAGTTGCAAATTGGGTTAAAGCTAAATATAACAAAACAGTTTACTTATAAACCTTTCGACCTATATCCAAACGAAGTTTGGACATAAAAAAGAGTAACCGCGATTACTCAAGGTTACTCTTTATTCGGGAGCACTCTCTACTCTGGGTCACTCTCTGCTCAGGATCACTCTCTATTCTGGGTCATAGTCCAATATCGGTGACAACCATCGCTCTGTCTCTGCTAAGGTCATGCCCTTACGTTTAGCATAATCTTCAACTTGATCTTTACCAATATTGGTCACGCCAAAATAGCGTGATTTTGGGTGGGCAAAGTACCAGCCAGACACTGCAGCGGTTGGGTACATGGCGAAGCTTTCGGTAATGTTTAAATCAATCGTTTCATCGGGTTTGAGTAAATCCCACAACAAACCTTTTTCAGTATGATCCGGACACGCTGGGTAACCTGGTGCTGGACGAATACCTTTATAACGTTCGCGAATTAACGCTTCGTTATCGAGTATTTCATCGGCGGCATACCCCCAAAACTCTTTACGGACGCGCTCGTGCATACGCTCGGCCAAGGCTTCGGCTAAACGGTCGGCTAAACATTTGAGCATAATCGCATTGTAGTCATCATGGTTGGCTTCAAAACGGGCTACATGTTGATCAATACCGTGACCTGTTGTCACCGCAAACCCGCCCATGTAATCGGCAACGCCGCTGTCTTTAGGGGCAACAAAGTCTGATAAACAGAAGTTGTCGTTACCCACGCGTTCAAGTTGCATGCGCAGATGATGGGTGGTCATTTCCAATGTGGTGCGAGTGTCATCGGTATACAGTTCAATGTCGTCGTGATTAACGGTATTGGCTGGGAATAAACCGATGACGGCTTTGGCGGTAAGCCACTTTTCAGCAATAATTTGCTTCAGCATGTCTTGGCCATCGGCGAATAATTTAACCGCTTCTTCACCGACCACTTTGTCTTTTAAAATTTCAGGGTAATGACCGTGCAGTTCCCAGCTTCTAAAGAACGGTGTCCAGTCAATACGTTCAACTAAATCATCTAGCGGGTAGTCATCAAATACTTGGCGACCTAACACGTTAGGCGTAAATGGGCGGTAGTTTTCCCAGTCATGTTGGCAACGGTTTTCACGCGCCGCTTCAATCGACACTAAGGTTTTACGCTTGGTTTGCGATAAGCGTTTTTCACGCATCATGTCGTATTCAGCATAGGCTTCGTCGATGGTGGCTTGGCGGGTGGTATTGTTAATCAGTTTCGACACCATAGGCACGGCGCGGGATGCATCGGCAATATAAATGGCGCCGTGTGGATAATGCGGCGCTATTTTCACAGCCGTATGAATTTTAGAGCAAGTCGCCCCGCCGATAATGGCCGGAATGGTTAAGCCTTCACGGTGGAAGGTTTTCACGTTGTGGACCATTTCATCAAGGCTTGGGGTAATGAGCCCTGACATGCCGATGATGTCGATATTATGCTCTTTAACGGCATCGAGAATTTTATCAACCGATACCATCACCCCAAGATCGACCACTTCGTAGCCGTTACAAGCGAGCACGACGCCGACGATATTTTTACCGATGTCGTGCACATCACCTTTTACGGTGACCATTAAAATTCGTCCGTTTGACTGACCCGCAACCTTCTCTAGTTCGATATAAGGATTAAGGTAAGCAACGGCTTTTTTCATCACTCGAGCCGATTTAACCACTTGCGGTAAGAACATTTTGCCCGCGCCAAATAAGTCACCGACTACGTTCATGCCGTCCATTAATGCCCCTTCTATCACATCAAGTGGGCGGGTGGCTTCTTGGCGTGCAGCCTCGGTGTCTTGGTCAATAAATTCAGTAATGCCTTTGACCAAGGCGTGCGACAACCGCTTGGACACCGGCCAGCTACGCCAGGCTAAATCTTCTTTTTTGGCCACTTGGGAGCCATCGCCGCGAAAGGTTTCGGCGATGTCGAGTAGCTGTTCGGTGTTGCTTGAGTCGGCAACCGGGCAAGGTAAGTTTTGTACTACGTTTTCAACCCGTTTTTTAAGCTCGGGATCTATATCATCGTATATGGTTAACTGACCCGCGTTGACAATGCCCATGTCCATGCCGGCTTGAATAGCATGGTATAAAAATACCGCATGAATCGCTTCACGTACTGGGTTGTTACCCCTAAACGAGAATGACACGTTAGACACACCACCGGAGATCATTGCATGTGGCAAGGTGGTTTTGATGTCTTTAATGGCTTCGATAAAGTCGACAGCATAGTTGTCGTGTTCATCAATACCGGTGGCAATGGCGAAGATGTTGGGGTCGAAAATAATATCTTCTGGTGGAAAGCCGACCACATCAACCAAAATACGGTAAGCACGGGTACAGATTTGGGTTTTACGTTCACGCGTGTCGGCTTGGCCGTCTTCGTCAAAGGCCATTATAATGGCGGCGGCGCCATAGCGTTTCACTAAGGTGGCTTGCTCGATAAATTTGGCTTCACCTTCTTTCATCGAAATCGAGTTAACAATGGACTTGCCTTGGACGCATTTAAGGCCCGCTTCAATCACTTCCCATTTAGACGAGTCGATCATGATCGGCACGCGGGAGATATCTGGCTCAGAGGCAATTAAGTTTAAAAACTTCGCCATGGAAGCCACGCCATCGAGCATGCCTTCGTCCATGTTGACGTCGATAATTTGGGCGCCGTTTTCGACTTGCTCGCGCACCACATCGAGGGCTTCTTCAAACTTTTCTTGCTTAATTAAGCGTAAAAACTTGGCTGAGCCTGTCACGTTGGCGCGCTCGCCGACGTTGACGAATAGCGAGTTTTTATCGATGGTCAGTGGCTCTAACCCCGACAACCGACACGCCACAGGAATGTCTGGAATGTGTCTTGGTTCATGTCTGAGTACTGCTTCACGAATGGCATTAATGTGGGCGGGGGTGCTACCGCAACAACCGCCGACAATATTGAGCATGCCTTCTTGGGCCCATTGGTTGATGACTTCAGCCATCTCTTCTGGGGTTTCATCGTAGCCGCCAAACTCGTTGGGTAAGCCCGCATTTGGATGGGCGGAAACATAACACTCGGCAATACGTGACAATTCTTCAACGTAAGGACGCAGCTCTTTTGGCCCAAGGGCGCAGTTAAGGCCAATGGATAACGGCTTAATGTGGCGCAGTGAGTTATAAAACGCTTCGGTAGTTTGGCCGGTTAAGGTGCGGCCCGATGCGTCGGTGATGGTGCCGGAGATCATAACGGGTAAGCGATCGCCAAGTTGATCAAATACTTTTTCAATCGCAAATAGGGCGGCTTTGGCGTTTAAGGTATCAAAAATGGTTTCAACCATAATGATATCGGCGCCGCCTTCGATTAAGGCGCTGGTCGATTCGACATAGGCTTCGACGAGTTGATCAAAGCTGACATTACGAAACCCTGGGTCGTTCACGTCTGGGCTGATAGAACAGGTGCGGTTAGTTGGCCCTAATACGCCAGCAACGTAACGTGGCAAGCCTGTTTGCGCAGCCACTTCGTCGGCAGCTTGGCGGGCAATTCTGGCACCGGCTAAGTTAATTTCGGCGGCCAGTGACTGCATGTCGTAGTCGGCCATAGCAATCGTGGTAGCGTTAAAGGTATTGGTTTCAATAATGTCGGCACCGTTCAATAGGTACTGAGTATGAATATCTTTAATGATTTGCGCTTGGCTGAGTACTAATAAGTCATTGTTGCCTTTAACATCGCAATGCCAATCTTTAAAGCGCTCACCACGATAATCTTCTTCTTCCAACTTATGGTCTTGGATCATGGTGCCCATGGCACCATCTAAAATCACAATACGCTGCGCTAACAAGGCATTAAGTTGTTCAAGTGTTTGACTGTAAGAAGTCGATTTAGCCATAATAGTTACCTTTTTATCACTATGTTGCTTGATACCTTGATTGAGATAAGCATACCCTTATTTTTACAATAATAGGGCGATAACATCATTGCTGTGTACAACGGTTGATTACAATTGCTGCTTACAATGCGCATCTTCTAAATGATTACCTTTTAAGATAGCCTTTTGGACATATAAACGTATAGACGTCTATACTACGCGAGTTTTCACCGCCAGAGCAAGGCTGATTTAACTTCTACTTGGGTTAAGCGATGGGGGACGTCAGTTAGCCGCAGAAATGTTCAATCAATCAACATAATAGCAGGTGTTTTTATTGATCTAAGCCTCTGTTTAATAAAAATTTATTATCAATATATGTTTATTATCTTATTCGATTACTTCAGGCTGCTTGTCGTCAAACCGGTTGAGGATGACAAGCCCAATGAGGCCGAACACCTGAGCATCCAAATTACAACATACTATGGCTTTAAAACCGAGTTGAGTTATAGGGCGGAACTCAAGCTGTTTCAGCAACATATTGCCAATTTTTGTCACAAGCTTGAAAAGCGGTAAAGCCTAGGATGTAGCCAATATTGCAGCATAGGGAGAAACGTTTAATGACAGATACCGTCTTCTGCCAGAAGGTACTAGATAAAAAACCGAGATAAAAACCCTACATGGTTATACAAAGGTTCTAAAGCATTAACCAAATCACCTCCCCGCTAAACATAAAGGGTTATACTCATGCTGTTATAGTTTTTTATTCATATTTAACAACTTGTTAATAGCTGTATTCTTCGTTATCGCTGATTTTGTGGAATTATTTCACTGCCAATTAATGTGCTCTGCTCTTAAAATAATTCTTTAACTGAGGAATTCTGTATGCCTGATAGCAAGAATAAAGTGGGACGCCCCAGTGGAGAGACCCAAAATCGCGATAAGCTTATTCAGGCTGCAAGGTCTCTTTTTGTCGAACGTGACTACTCTCAGGTTACCGTTCGTGATGTCGCGGCGCTTGCAGGCACTGATCCCGGGCTTATTCGCTATTACTTTGGCTCTAAACAAAATCTGTTTATCGCGATGTTGCGAGAGACGGCCGCTCCAGTGAAACAAGAGCTCTACAAGGTGAATAAAGAAAAACAAGCCCATGGCCCGGCAAGCTTGATGCAGACCTACTATCAAGTGATGTCAGCGCATCCCCATTTCCCAAGATTAATTTTCCGTCTGGCAGGCCTAGATCAAAGTATTCCTGAAAATAAAGAGATAACCAAGGTGTTTAACGAAATTGTCAATGTGGATGACATCATGATGTTTGATAAACTCGAAGCTAAGGGACTGTTGCACGATGATGTTGATATCCATTGCGCTCAACTGAGTTTTTTTTCGATGATGATCTTTCCATTTATTGTGCCCGAAGGGTTCTTGAGTCGACTCGGTATACAAATCACCCCAGAATTTTTAATGAAACTTGCACAGCAAAATACCAATCTGCTTGCAAGAGGCTTGATGCCGACAAAGGACAAAAATAATGACCAGTAATAAGAAACGTTTTCTGCTCCCCGGTGTCCTATGCGGAATGCTGATATTATTTTTAGCTATAGCCCTAAAACCATCACCCTCGGTTGTCCAGAGTTATGATAAAGCCAGGGCGGTTGACATTCTCACCCTGGACAAAACCTTGCTGGCCCCAAGAATACAGGGGTTTGGTCGCGTGACACCTAAGCATATATGGCAAGCCGTCGCCGAAGTGAGTGGCAAAGTTATCTACCGCCACCCTCAGCTTGAAACGGGCCGAATGTTACCAAAGGATACCTTGGTGCTAGAGATAGACCCTCTGGAATATGAGTTGAAGCTGGCACAGGCACAAGCGAGTCTCAATGCTACGTCGGCACAACTGACAAGGCTCGATCAGCAGGAGCGAAATCTCAATACCAGCCTGCAGATAGAGAACCAGAAACTGGATCTGGCTAAGCAGGAATATCAACGTAAGCTCACCCTCAAAAAGCGTAATTTGGTGTCGATTTCTGAACTTGAAAGTCAGCATCAGTCCTTGTTGGTACAAACCAAGCTGGTGGAAGATCTGCAAAACTCAATTAAGCTCCTTCCCGACGATAGAAAAGTGAGCCAAGCACAGCAAAGCGTCGATGTTGCACAGTTAAAAGATGCCCGCAGAAGACTGAAACAAACCAAGGTTGTGCTGCCCTTCGATGCCAGAGTGGCCGATATCAACATTGAGCAAGATCAGGTGGTTGCCATGGGATCAACTATGTTGATCGCTCACCAACTCGGTACTGCGGAGATAATGGCTGAAATATCACTGCAGGACATGCGCACTTTAGTCAGCAGTATTGAAATGATCCCTGAACAAAATAGTCTACCTTCTTTTGAGCTCTTAGCATTACAAGCCGATGTAGAGTTTCAGGTAGGAAGCAATCGTTTTACTTGGCCAGCTAAAGTCACCCGGGTGGCTGAAACGGTTAATCCGAATCAGGCTACCATCGGCTTATATCTTGAGGTTGAGCAGGATATTCGTCAGCTTAAGCCATTCAGTCGGCCTCCTCTGACCAAGGGAATGTTTGTTTCAGCGCGGATATACGGCCAGGCAAAGCCACATTTTATCGTCCCCGAGAAGGCGCTTCACGGTGACAAGCTATATCTGATGAGCTCGGATAATAAACTGATGATAAAACCGGTGACCATTTTGTTCCGTAATCAAGATCAAGTGGCGATTAAAGCAGACGTTATCGTTGGTGATAACATTGTGCTCAACGATCTTATTCCCGCTATCCCGGGGATGTCTTTAAGAGATATCTCATCAGACCCCGACGTTAATGCTGCTGAGCAATCTCAGGTGAACCGAGAGGAGGCCGGTCAGTGATCGCTTATATCACCCGTCATCCGACCTTAGCTAATTTGTTGATGCTCAGCCTACTCTTGCTCGGATTATTGAGTTTGGGATCAATAAAACGTGAGACTTTTCCAGAGTTTGCGCCTCCCTATGTTACCGCTACCGTGGTTTATCCCGGCGCGTCGCCGATAGAAGTGGAAGAAAGTCTATGTCTGCGTATGGAAGATGCGGTCGATGGGCTAGGCAATGTCGAAGAAGTAAAATGTGACGCACAAGAAGGCGTCGCGTCCATGACTATCAAGCTGGACGGCAAAGCCGATATTGGGCGCGCTATTGTGGATGTGCAAACCCAGATCAATGGGATTAAAAACTTTCCATCACAAATTGAACCGCCGATCGTTAAAGAGCTCGATTGGGCTGAGCCTGTTGTTGATATCGCTATTTCGGCCGATGCCAGCTGGCCCCATCTGAAGCATTATGCCGAGGATCTCAAACGTCGCTTGAAAATCGATGCCGGAGTGAGTCTGGTATCCGTTATTGGCTTTTCCGATCATCAACTGCGGGTTGAGCTTAATCAAATCGATATGCGCCGTTTGGGCCTGACTGCAACCGACATTGCCGATGAAGTGGGTCGGCAAAATGTGAAGATCCCTGCCGGTAATATTGAGTTAACAGATAAAAATCTGCTGCTCAGATTCGATGAGCGCAAAGTCACGCCAGCGGCGTTAAAGCAAACCATCGTGGCCTCTACCAGCGACGGCAGCGTGGTCCGACTCGGCGATATTGCCACCGTGACTGACCGATTTGAACTCGATGAAGAGCACATCTTTTTCAACGGGCAGCACGCCGCCATACTCAAGGTGAAGAAGAACAAAGCCGATGATGCCTTAAGAATAAAACAGAAAGTAAGCCGTTTTATCGAGCAAGAGCGTTTACGTGTGCCCGATGGCGTGAATTTGACGTTGACCAACGATCTCTCGTCGCTGCTTAAAGATCGTCTGGATATGATGTTAACCAATGGCTGGCAAGGGATCATCCTAGTCTTCTTTAGCATGTGGTTATTTTTCTCTTTGCGTTACTCTTTTTGGGTATCGGCAGGTCTTCCGGTTGCCTTTTTAGGCGGCATCTATTTGATGAGTCTCTTTGGCGTCTCTATTAACATCATGAGTTTAGTCGGTTTGCTTATGGCCATCGGGATCATGATGGATGATGCCATCGTTATCGCCGAGTCTATCGCCTCCCATGTCGACCGGGGCTTAGCGCCACATGATGCCGTGGTTCAAGGGGTTAAAAAGGTTGCCCCTGGCGTGGTCTCCTCATTTCTGACCACCATTTTAATCTTCAGTAGTTTACTTGGATTAGATGGTCAGATGGGCGCCGTACTCTCGGCTATCCCGACGGTGCTGATTATGGTGCTCAGTATCAGTTTGATTGAGGCATTTTTAATTTTGCCCAACCATTTAAACCATTCATTAAGCCATGTCCCCAAGAAAGCGCCTAGGCCTGAGCTTAAATTTAAGCGAGATTTTTTAGCCGCATTCGAAACGTTTCGTAATACGACACTCGTCAATGCGGTTAGGTTTGTGGTGCATTGGCGCTACGCCAGCGTTGGCATAACCTTAGGTATCTTGCTCTCATCTGTGGCGCTGGTCGCAGGTGGCGTGTTGAAATTCTTGCCCTTTCCGGAGCTTGATGGTGATATCGCCGAAGTGAGAATTATCCTGCCACCTGGCAGCCCATTGAGTTCGACTCAGGAGGTTGTCGAACAAGTGATCCTCAGCGCTAAAGAGACGGCTGCTCGCTATACCCAAGAGGTGGAAGAGGGCGTTGAGCTTATTGAAGATATTACCGCACAGTTTAATTTTAATGCCGATGCGGGCGAGAAAGGGCCTCATGTGGCGACGGTTAGGTTAGATCTCTTGTCGGCCGAAACTCGAAATACGCTGATAGAAGATTTTATCGAAGATTGGCGCGACGGTACGGTTGAGCTGGCGGCCCCTTTGTCTATGGTCTTTAAGCAGCCAACAATGGGGCCTGCGGGTCGTGATATCGAGGTTCGCCTGCTAGGTGATGATCTGGATATGCTAAAGCAGGCCTCGGTGTCGCTGCAATCTTATCTTGCCAGGTTCGATGGTATCAACGGTATTCTCGATGATATGCGTCCGGGGAAAGAAGAAATTAAGGTCAGTCTGAGGCCCGGAGCGGAAGTCTTCGGCATCGATGGTCAGTTGGTCGCCAATCAACTGCGCAGTGCTTTCTTTGGCCAACGGGCCGATGAGATCCAAATTGGGCCCGAGAATATCGAAATTGAAGTCAGGCTGAATAAGGAGCAAGCAGGCGATCTTCATGCATTGGCTAACTTTCCCATTATGTTAGCCAATGGGGAGCAGTTGCCTCTGTCGGCGATCGCCAAATTAGAGCATCAACGATCTTATGTCCGTATTCAGCGGATTAATAGCCAACGTTCGGTTACCGTGATGGCCGATGTTGACAACCGCAAGGGTAATTCCACCGAAACATTAGCTAAGATAAAATCCGATTGGCTGCCGCAAGCCACTGAAGATTATCCTGGGGTTAAGGTCGACTTCGAAGGCTCGGCAAAAGAGACGGCGAAGACGGGCGCCTCTCTTGGTAAGGGATTCCTTATCGGAATATTTGGACTTTTTGTCATACTCAGTTTTCAATTCAGGAGTTACCTCGAGCCTGTGGTGGTGATGTTGGCAATCCCCTTGTCTTTGATAGGCGTGCTTTGGGGGCATGTGCTACTTGGCTATAACCTGTCTATGCCATCGATAATGGGCTTTATCTCCCTTGCAGGCATAGTCGTCAATGACTCTATCTTGCTGGTGCAATATATACGTCATCATGTCGATGAAGGTGATAGCGTTCATGAAGCCGTTGTAAGTGCCAGTCGGGAACGATTTAGGGCGGTATTTTTAACGTCGCTGACGACGGCCGCAGGTCTGTTACCCCTATTGCTCGAAACGAGTCTTCAGGCGCAAGTAGTACAGCCCTTGGTTGTCTCAATCGTATTCGGGATCTTTGCCTCTACCTTGATGGTGTTATTTATTATTCCTTGTGCCTACGCGATTTTGGCTGACTTTGGCTTGGTGAAGAAACATCAAAAAATTTAGCGAGAGGGAGTAAATTACTGCCATTATCTTGTAATGGCAGTGGTCAGATACCCAAACGACCTCGACATGCAGGAGCCAGCATGTCGAGAAGTGACTGCGTTCAAGGTCGTTAATTACTCCTGCATAAACGAGATTGCCATCTTCTGTGGTGGTCTTGGTAACATAGCCGTACTCGTTAACCTCAGCGCAGGAGATAACGGCTTATCCAACAGTCCTTTATCCCGCTAACTGCGTTGCATTAACTTGCAATAGGCTCGCTATTGACGGGTCAATGCGCCTTGTTAGTCAAACAAATGACCCGTTTGAGATGAAATAAGCTGCTCACGTTGGCAATTGCCCCGGTGCGTTATTGGTGACTCACGGTGGCATGATGCGCTGCTTAATGTGCTGCTTAATGGAATATAGGCTTAAGGCTGGCCAATGTAGCGGATTATTCGCTAACCTAGCGATCCCCTATGCTGCTATTATGGTGCTCGATGTCTATTGGCTTGACGATATTGATAAGCTTGACTGTTTTCAATCTGTTGTAATAGATAGCAAGGTAGCTAAAGTGAGCATTACATAGGCTTAACGCGTCATATTGATAGTCATAGAATTATTACTATAACGTCATATTAATAGCGTAATAATCATATTGTTATAATCATAGTTTTATATTCATAGCGTTATAATCGACTCATCAGAACCATAGCGCCATAATCATAGTGCCTTTCAAGGTATTGGGAATTGGGATAAGCCCAAACTGTACCCGCAACTGTAGATGGACCAATTAACCATTGGTGCATAAGTCAGATACCAGCTTTGAATTGCCTCAATATCCATGCCTAAGCGGGTGACTTAGGGGAGTTTTTAAATAGATGTATGTGTTAATTAATTGGACATGGCGAGGTCATTTACATGTCTGAATCAGTATTGGATGTCAATCATCTCTTTTGGCAAGTCGATAATAAAACCATTCTAGCTGATATTGATTTCAGTTTGCCTAGAGGCCAAATGCTAGGGCTCATTGGCCCCAATGGTGCGGGTAAGTCGAGTCTGTTACGTTGCTTGTATCGTTATATTGAGCCAACTAGCGGCGATATTGAAATTTTTTCCAAACCCATCAGTGGTTTTTCCTCTAAATCGTTAGCGCAGAGTATTGCTGTGGTGCAACAAGATACCCCGCATTATTTTGATATGACTACTGAGCAGTTAGTGACAATGGGGCTAACACCGCATAAAAACTTGTTTGACCCCAACACAGCGCAAGACCGAGAACGTATTTTAAGTGCATTAACCAAAGTGGGATTGCAGCAAAAAGCGCAGCAACAGTATGAGCTATTATCTGGTGGTGAAAAACAACGTGCACTAATTGCCCGAGCCATTGTGCAACAGCCACATATTCTTATATTAGATGAACCTACCAATCATTTAGATATTCGTTATCAAATTCAAATCCTTGAACTCGTCGTATCACTAGGGATCAGTGTCATTGCTTCTATACATGACCTGAATTTAGCCAGTGCGATGTGCGATAAATTACTGCTACTCGACCAAGGGCGGTTAATTGCTAAAGGTACCCCAACAGAAGTACTCACCGAGCGGCAAATTAGTGAGGTGTTTGGCGTTTGCTGCCACGTCAATGATCATCCACAACATGGTAACCCCCTCATCAGTTATTTCTATGGTTACCAGGCAAGCAAGAAAGGATGCTCTGATCATGATTGATGCATCGCAACGTCGGTATTATGTGTGTTTCAGTTTGTTGGTATTTGCCACGCTACTTACCCCTATTTTTGCGGCCAGTTTTGGTGCAGCCAATATTGATCTTAATGACGTATTGATCATTTTCAATACTTTATGGGGGGGTGACATACCGAGTTCTATTGATGGCAGTGGGCATGCTATCGAGTTGAGCCAACGTATTGTGCTTGAATTACGCTTGCCGCGGATTTTGTTAGCCTTTGTGGCTGGTGCTGGCTTGTCTATCGCGGGCAGCGTATTGCAAACCGTGACCCGTAATCCGCTAGCCGACCCTTACTTATTTGGCATTAGCTCTGGGGCGTCATTTGGTGCTGTGTTGGTGGTGTCATTATTCAGCCAAACAGGCTTGTTTGCGGAGATATTTTCAGGCGCATTGTCGATAAAACCAAGCTTTACGGCACAACCTTGGTGGTCTTGGTCGACATTAAGCATCCCGATTGGGGCATTTATTGGCGCCAGTTTATCGGTATTGATTGTGTTTATATTGTCGGCTTCTGGTCAAAGTAGTCAAGTTGAACGTATGTTGTTGTCTGGTGTGGCGACCTCGTTTCTGTTCGGCGCACTAACTAGTTTGCTGTTGTATTTCTCTAGCCCACAGGCTGCGGCATCAGTGTTATTTTGGAGCTTAGGCAGTTTTGCCAAAGCCAGTTGGTCTAATTTACTATTACCCAGTGTGACGGTTGGTATTAGTTTGTTAATTATGTTGGCGTTTAGACGGCAAATTATGGCGCTAAAAGCGGGTGATGAAACCGCTCACACCTTAGGCATTAATGTCGCTAAATTGCGTTTAAGTATGTTGTTACTGTGTTCACTGATCACCGCGATGTTGGTGGCGACGTGTGGGGGCATTGGTTTTGTGGGGTTGATGATCCCGCACACGGTTAGGCTATTGTTTTCCGGACGTCAGCCGCTGATCTTAACCGCGATGTTGGGGGGATTATTTATGGTGTGGATTGACGTGATAGCGCGATGTATTTTATCGAACCAAGAATTGCCTGTCGGTATTATCACTGCCGCTTTGGGCAGTGTATTTTTCTTGTTTATTTTGCGTCAACGCCGTTAACAGATCTTATTGACTGACAAGTGTCGTTAAGTCGGTTTTGAGCTTGAGATAATTGATTGCCCGATATTATAGCCGCTAACGGGCTAAGCCAATGTTATTGTTCAACGTTTAGGCGCAGGTGCTCAGGCGATACATTTAGCGGCCGCAATGGGCTTGAAAAAGTCGCCTAAGGCTTAGAGCATACTCGTCAGCGGGTGCACGTCTTGTTGGTGCTGGTTGCAATGTCATTGCTTTGGGTAAAATGGTTATAGGCAATACTTGTGCCGCAACTGCGGTAATGTCAGCTATGCTGAATATCATTATTGCGTAATGTGCTGTGTGTTGAACAATATGTTGAGCAGTGTATTGAGCAATGTGTTGAGCAGTGTATTGAGTAATGTGTTAAGCAGTGTATTGAGTAATGTGTTAAGCAGTGTATTAGCAATATGTTGAGCAGTGTATTAAGCAATGTATTGAGTAATGTGTTGAGCAGTGTATTGAGCCGTGTATTGGTCGATGCACGGGAATTGATGATGCAACCTAGGACACTAACCCCCGATTAATTAACCAAGCGTTAGACTTACATCGTCATGAGTAAGTCTGTTCATGGGCCATTTTAGCCCTTTAGCTGGCGTTAGAATCGTGTCAATGATTGGGGCGATTTTAGTGGCTAGGGAACAAAAATATGAGTGATGATTGATGGTTTTATCGCTACTGCTGCAGCATGAGTTGCGGTAACATTATTTCCACCATCAAGAGATTATTGAGTCTTTGCTCATCAGTGGCAAGAGCAAGGAAATAAGCTTCTATTACAACAGCTACAAGCTACACTATTGTTGTCGCTGGGATTAAGGCTTGGAGAGGGTACTGGCGCTGCATTGGCGTTAATTCAAGCTACGGTGAATTTTTACAATCAAATGGCCAGTTTCTATGGTGCTGGTGTTAATAATGCGGTTTAAGGGTACAAGATGTCTGGCGAGATAAAGTGGTTGCGGCAGTTGAATCTATTTTTTGTGGCAATGAGTTTTTTTACTCGGATCCCGGTGCCGCCTTGGGTGGTTATCGACAATGATAAGCAGAGCAAGGCCAGCCGATATTTTGGTGTGGTCGGCTTAGTGATTGGCTTAATTTGTGCGCTGTTGTTTTGGTTAGCACAACTCATTTTACCCGCGAGTATCGCTATTTTACTGGCGATGGTGGCGGGTGTGCTAGTCACTGGCGCATTTCATGAAGACGGTTTAGCCGACACCGCCGATGGGTTTGGTGGTGGTAGAACGATTGAAGATAAGCTGCGGATTATGAAAGATTCGCGCTTGGGCAGTTATGGGGCATTATCTCTGGGATTGGTGTTACTACTTAAATGGCAATTGTTGGTAGAGTTAGCTTTATACAGCCCACTGGCGGCGGTCAGCGCACTTGTCGTGGGTCACACCTTAAGTCGAGTCGTGTCGGCGAGCTTAATTTTCAGTGAACAATATGTCCGAAATGAACAGACCAGTAAGTCAATGCCTGTAGCACAAAATCAGCAGCTCAATGACTTGCTTATATTAATTGCTAGCGGTATTTTTGTGTTGTTATGGCTTAATGGCCTAGTGGCATTTGTACTGTTTATTACCTTATGGCTGGTGCGTATTTTGTTAGGCGGATTCTTCCGTAAACAGATTGGAGGCTATACTGGTGACACATTAGGCGCAGCACAGCAAATTAGCGAAGTGTGTTGTTATCTTGTCATTTTAGCGGTGGGATTAAGCTGATGATCCATTTGGTGTTGGGCGGTGCGCGCAGCGGTAAGAGTCAATTTGCAGAGCAATGTGTAGCCGAATACGCTGCTATTGGTTACCAATGCGTGTATTTAGCCACGGCAACGGCGCTAGACAATGAAATGTCGCAGCGTATTGAGCAACATCAGCAATATAGAGTGTCTAGCGCCCATGGCTGGACACTGCATGAACAAGCTTACGATATTGCACAAACCTTGGTGGCAATCGATAAACCCCAGCAAGTGATATTGCTTGATTGTTTGACGTTATTATTAACCAATCATTTATTGTTAGATGATGGTGCCTCGTGGGCTTCTCAAAAATCATTACTCATCGACAGTCTGCCCGCGTTGCAAAGTGAAGTGGTATTAGTCAGCAATGAAGTGGGCTCGGGTATTGTTCCCATGGGCGAGTTAAATCGCCGTTTTGTTGATGAAGCCGGTTGGCTTAACCAATCGATAGCGGCAATATCAGACCAAGTCACTTTGGTGGTTGCGGGCCTGCCTTTGACCTTAAAAGCATAATGTCATTGCCGCATTTTACCCTGCCAACCGCTGACCTATTGTCCGGGGCATTAATGGTGCAAGGCACCACATCTGATGCCGGTAAAAGCACTCTTGTTGCAGGGCTATGTCGCTTATTTGCCCGCCAAGGAGTCAATGTTGCGCCTTTTAAGCCACAAAATATGGCATTAAACAGTGCGGTAACCATTGATGGGGGTGAAATAGGTCGCGCTCAAGCACTGCAAGCCATCGCATGTCAATTACCCCCTCATACCGATTTTAATCCCGTGCTGTTAAAACCCAGCTCTGATACTGGCGCGCAAGTGATTATTCACGGTAAAGCGTTAACCACATTAGAAGCGAAGGCTTTTTTCGGCCCTGAGAGTCGAGGTTATAAAACCTTGGCCTTAGCGGCCGTGATGCAATCATACCGACGCTTACAGCAACAATACTCGCTGGTGGTCATAGAAGGGGCGGGCAGTCCCGCAGAAATCAATTTACGTGATGGCGATATTGCTAATATGGGTTTTGCAGAAGTGGCCGACTGCCCAGTGATTATTATTGCCGATATTGATAAAGGCGGCGTATTTGCCCATTTGGTGGGCACGTTGGCACTGTTAAGTCCGTCTGAACAAGCACGGGTAAAAGGCTTTGTGATTAACCGTTTTCGCGGTGACATCAGCTTATTGCAACCGGGTATTGATTGGCTTGAAGCCTATACCCAAAAACCCGTATTAGGCGTATTACCTTATTTACACGACCTACATTTAGACGCTGAAGATGCGTTAATTGATAGTCCCCAAAATCCGTTATCGGCAACATTGCCTACTACGCAGCGCTTGTCAGTATTGGTGTTAGTGTATCCAAGGATCAGTAATCATACCGACTTTGATCCGCTGCGTTTACACCCGCATATTGATTTTCATTATGTGACTATGCAAAGCGATGCAAGCTCGACGGTATGGCCTAACGCCGATGTCATTATTTTACCAGGCAGTAAAAATGTCCGCGCAGATTTGGCTTTTATGCGTCAACAAGGTTGGGATATTAAACTCAAAACCCATTTACGTTACGGCGGTAAAGTCATCGGGATTTGTGGCGGTTATCAAATGCTCGGTGAGCTAATTGATGACCCTTTAGGCATTGAAGACATTGCCGGTTGCAGCAAAGGATTGGGCTTATTACCTATTACTACCGTATTAACGGTTAGTAAAACCTTAACTCAAGTAAGGGGTCACTTACGCTTACAACACCAGCAGGCAGAGTTTAGTGGGTATGAGATCCATTGTGGTGAGTCTTCACTCACTCAAAGTGATGTAACGCAGCCGCTATCGATTGAACAAGATGCACAGCAGACAATGCCGATCACCAAGCTCGATGGCATGGTGAGCAATGACCAACAAATTTTAGCGACCTATGTGCATGGATTATTCGATCATCCCGCTGCATGCCAACTTATTTTGCAATGGGCAGGCTTAGCGAGTCACCATGCTATTGATATTAACCAAATTCGCGAGCAGCAACTAAATCGTCTTGCCGATGTATTAGAAGCGCATTTGGATATGAATACATTGAAAGGAATAATCTCATGACAACTGATCACCACGACAACGAACAAGCTAGCGCTATTGATGCAAGCAAAGCTGAACGTCATAAAGCCCGCCAACAGAAAGTCAAAGTGGGTGTTGACGCTAAAATTGCCGCAGCCCAAGAAGAAAAAGGTATTTTGCTGGTACTAACCGGTAACGGAAAAGGTAAATCGACATCAGGTTTTGGCTCCGTTGCTCGTGCTGTAGGCCATGGCCATAAAGCGGCGGTAGTGCAATTTATTAAAGGTTCTTGGGCTTGTGGCGAACGTAATTTATTAGCAGGCGCAGGGGTGCCGTTTCATGTGATGGGCACGGGTTTCACCTGGGACACCCAAGACAAAGCAAAAGACACCCAAGCGGCAATGGAAGCTTGGCTAGAAGCAGAAAAATTGCTTAAAGATGAATCGATTAACATGGTATTACTTGATGAGCTGACTTACATGGTCAGTTATCACTATATCGAGCTTGAGCGGGTATTAACGGCATTAAAAAATCGCCCTGCGATGCAACATGTGATTATTACTGGCCGCGCTTGTCATCGTGACATCATTGAATTAGCCGACACCGTCAGCGAAGTGCAACCGATAAAACACGCGTTTAATGATGGGATTAAAGCTCAGTTGGGTTTTGATTACTAACAACAATGTAGGTTTGTTGATGGCTATTCAAATTAGTCTTTTGATTTAGCCGCTCACTCATCGTTTAGTTAAGATTGGGCGGGATATCCATACTTGCTGTAGCACTTGAGTTAACTTTTTTGGTATCAGAGCCAGGAAACCACTTGGCAACAACATGGTTAAATTCGCCGTTTTCTTTGATGGTGTCAAACGCTTGTTGCATTTGATTAAATAACTCAATGCGGGTGTCTTTGTGAGTTGCTAGCCCTAATGAAATTTTGCTAACAATAAATGCCGGAGTAAAATCGGCATGATTAAATCCTAAGTTTTTTACTGCTTCATTAAAACCAATTTCATTGTTGTAATTTAAATCAACGCGGCCAAATTGGAGCATGTTTACCGCAGTAGTTTGGTTGGTCACTAAATATACGTTGGCATAATCATGTTCAATGTTTAAGCGATCCAGTGACACGTCATTGCGAGATAGCGCTATGTTGTACCTGTCGATATCATCTGGATTAGATATATCGATATCGGTTCTTGCGGTTTGTTTGTAAATCGCGTCTTGTACCGTGTAAAAATCGCTTACCCATTTAAAAGACGTTAAGCGTTTGTCGGTTTTCCCAATTGAAAAAATAAACGTATTAGGGTGCTTTTGAGCATTTCTATAGGCCCGACTCCAAGGCATCATTTGAATATCGATATCAAAATTAACATATTGCTGGGTAGCGTGTAAGATATCAATTGAACATTTTTAGGGCGCATTCTCGCTTGCTTTAGCTGCGAGTTAAGCCTTGCGTAAAGCGAAGCTTTACTGTTTGCTTATTGCTTTGCTTTGCTTAATGGATTTATCAGAGGGAGGCTTCTTCTGATTGTCAATATAAGCAGCTACCTGTTCCAAATTTCCGCCACCACATGAAACTACACAATAGCTTGGTGACCAAAATTTACTACCCCAAAGTTTGGTACGAATACTTTCCCAAAACTCTCTGCGAAGTACATAACTAGATTTACCTTTTAGTTTTCCAACTAGATTTGATACAGCCACTTTGGGGTGTACCTGCACCATTAAGTGTACGTGGTCAGCTTCAAAACTGTATTCCATTAACTCACATTGCATTTGTAGGCAAGTCTCGGAAAACACCTCTCGAAGACGCTCTCCCATTTCTAAAGTAAAAACCGCTCTTCTGTATTTCGCAACAAAGACTAGATGGACTTGGTTTTTATAGATGCAACTGCGTCCTGTTCTCCACTCGTACATATAAACCTCACGCTTGATTTGCTATGCAAAGTAGTCTAGTCTGTTTATAAACACATTACAAGGTAGCTTACGCATGGCAATACGCGGTTTTAGTATCAATATCTCTGACAAAACAAGTAGCCGTCAGGCTACTTGTTTTGCTCAGTGGATCGGTGCTTCTAACGTAATGCGTAATCAAAAAAGATCAGAGTATGTTGGTCTGCTTGCTGAAAGCAAGGGCGACCAGATTAATCAAGCCTACAGCCACATACGCACAAATAAGGAACTGCCTTTTTTAAAGGCAATTCCTGTGCAGATAATGCGTAACGCAGCAAGCCTTGTATTTGCTGACGTAGAAGCTTCACGCAAAGGTTTACGTAAGTTTCCTAAGCAAAAGGGGCGCGGCAAAAAACGCAGTGCTTTGATCACAAAAGAGCTGTTTATGCTTGAGCCGTTAGGCGAAAGTAAAACGCTCTTAACCATCTTTGATAATGCGACCAAGAAACGGCAAAAGTTGTTTTCAATTCAACTGGATTACGTACCAGATCAACTTTATAAACAGTTTAGGATCTCAAGATTAGGCAATAAGTTTACTTTCTCGGGTTCGTATAACGACGGTGTAGACTCACCCACAAACGAAGAATTACTTAATGGCTTTGTAGAATACAATGACGATGATTTGCTTGCGCAAATCACGGGCATCGACCGTGGTGTTGTTCTCCCTGCTTGTACAAGTGAGGGCGCACGCTACGCTTATAATCCAGCACAAGTTGCTAAACTGAAAGCTATCGCTAAGAAAAAAGCGCATTATCAGCGCCTTTTAGCGAGTAAAAAACGCTTAAACAAAAATAAAAACAAGCACCGCTGTGAGTCTAAGTCACAACAAAATTTAGCGACTAAAATTTCTAAATTAGATAGCAAAACAGCTAATGTTCGTGAGAACTTTTGCCATACAATTTCTAAAGAAATTGTTATACAAGCCAAACCTATTATTAGCTTAGAAGATTTAAAGCTGACCAATATGACGCGCAAGGCGAAGCCTAAGCGTGACTCAACAGGTCGTAAATTTATCAAGAATAATGGTAGAGCAAAGAGTGGTCTAAACCGCTCTTTACTTAATGTATCTCTCGGCAGGCTTGGTATGTTTATTACGTACAAAGCGAACGACTACGGCAAAGCCGTCGTAGCAATAAACCCTGCTTACACGTCACGAACGTGTCACATTTGCAAAAAGAAACACACCGTCAGACCAAACCAAGCTACGCTGGTTTGTCTAAACGGGTGTGGTACATTTAACGCTGACGAAAATGCAGCGATAGTAATAGCACAACGTGCAGTACCTTACATCAAAGAGTCTAAGTTTGCTGATAAAGCAAAAACTCGTAAGAATACTGCAATCAGGAAGAAAAAGGCGGTATCACCGCCACTGGTGAGCGAACTGTCATCAGTTAAAAAATCAGGAAAGTTAGAGGCTGTTTCTTCGGAAATGTCACCTTGTTTGCTAACGCAAACAAGCCGACGTAAGACCACCATCAGGCGGCACGCTGTGTACCAAGCTTTCTTACAACAAGGGACATTAACTTAGTTTTTGTCTTGGAAACTCGATAGCTTTAGCTACGAGTAGTTCATAAACCAACTAATTGACCTTGCTGATTTTGAGATTGAAATGGCGAGTATGCCTCAGTATAAAAAGTCACTTTTTCTTTTGCTTCACTAACGAGCGAAATAAGCGATATCACCACAATAGTTATAAAAGTGAAAAGAGACCTGATCATGAAATAGGATTACCTTAAGCCGAATTTTCCGCGCATCTTATCCTATTTATTGTATATATCAACGATCCTACTCATTATAGTTTATTACTGGATGTTGAAAAGTTGTAGACAGTGGTGTTTCTTATTTTGGTTTTTTAGTTTATGTCTTTGTTATCGTGATTTATTTACCACTGATTCAGTTACACCACATATTCGTCTGCCCAATCTTTTAAGCGCTCTAAAATATCCAATGCGGTACGGCCAAGATTGGTAATGGCATAAGACACTGCAATAGGGCGATCACTAATCACATGGCGGCTCACTAATCCTTGGGTTTCTAATTCTTTAAGACGTTGATCGACCATTTTCTTACTGGCGCCGCCTAACATGCGAGATAAATCATTGAATCGTACTGGACCATCTTGCAAGTGCCATAGTATTGATGCTTTCCATTTTCCGCCTAACACTCGCATTCCACGCTCAACTGAGCAGGGTTCTGCGCAAGGGTTGATAACTTTTTTTTGACCGTTATTCATTGTTTCAATTGTTGTTTTCATTTTTTCAACTTAAGTTATCCTAGGTTACTAAAAGTATACTGGTTGCTTTTGTATCCTATTGTATCAAAATAGACTTAATTCAGGCTAGTGTCATTTTTGTCCCATTAAGGAATATTTCTCCATGGCAGTATTAACCTCTTACGATCCGGCGAGTTATCACAAAGCCGATGACGGCCAACATATTGAAGCCACTGCGGTTGGCAGTGTTGAAACCTTAGCGATATCTCAGTTACCTGAGGTCATTGCCAATGCCCGAGTCGCGCAAAAAAGTTGGGCGAGTTTGTCGCTCATTGAACGTCAACAGTATCTGGTCAAGGCCTACCAGCAACTTGTGGCGGTACAAGATGAGCTGGCAAGATTAATCGGCCAAGAAATGGGTAAAGATTATCGCCGTGCCACTTATGAAGTGGGTGGTACGGTACAAAATGCAGCGTATTTTGCCAGTGAAATAAGCGATGCATTAACCACTGAGCAAGTTGATAACCGCACTGAAATACAATATCGACCATTAGGTGTTGTGGCGGTGATTTCGCCATGGAACTATCCGTTAGCCATGGCCAATAACTTGCTGATGCCAGCACTTATGGCCGGTAACAGTGTGATATTAAAACCGTCGGAACAGACACCATTAGTGGCTGAGTTGTTTATCAATACATTGAATAGTGTATTGCCAAAAAATGTGCTGCAACTGGCACAAGGCGATAGATCCCTTGGCCAAGCTCTGGTGGCGGCAGACATTAATATGGTGGCATTTACGGGTTCTATGGCGGCAGGAAAGCACATTATGGCCAATGCGGCAGCGGGCTTAAAACGCTTAGTGATGGAGCTTGGTGGCAACGATCCCATGATTGTGATGGCGACGGCCAACATTGACGCAGCGGTCAGGTTTGCAGTAGCCAGTTCGTTTGAAAACGCCGGACAAATGTGTACCTCAACAGAGCGCGTCTACGTGGATGAACGTATTGCCGATGAGTTTGAACAGAAGGTGGTGATGCTGGCCAGCCGTTATCAAGTCTGTAAATGGGATGAAGCCAATGTAAATATTGGTCCTTTAGTGAACCCAATGCAGCACCAAAAAGTACTTGAGCAATTGCAAGATGCTAAAGCCAAAGGGGCGAGTTTTTTACTTGGTAGCGATGATTATCCATTACCGTTTATTCAGCCAACCGTGGTTAGCGGAATAACGCCAGAGATGTTAATCGAGCGCGAAGAAACCTTTGGCCCTGTGGTCGCTATCAGTCGTTATAAGCACATTGACGAGGCCATAAGCAGAGCGAATGATAGCCATTATGGTTTAGCTGCAGTGGTGTTTGGTGGCCAGGGCGCTAAAGCGGTTGCTGAGCAACTTGAGGCTGGCATGGTGGGGGTTAACCAAGGTGCGGGTGCCGGTAATGCGCCATGGGTTGGCGCTAAGCAAAGTGGTTTTGGCTTTCATGGTACTGCTGCAGGGCATCGTCAATTTGCCCAAGTACGCGTAATGAGTTATTAAATTTTTGAGCTGGGCAACATTGATTAACCCATTTTTTGGTGAACAATCGCTGGCCCATTTTATGGTTAAAGGTATAAAAAAATGAACACAACAAGTGAAAATTCAGCTTATTTTGTGGTGGCACGTGAACCCGGCGCAGAGCATCCGGCGTTGCCAACGTGGGCTAATTATCAAGCCAATATCGCAGAGCTTAACGATGCAGAGCTGACGCAAACAGAGCGAACTAAGGTGAGCAAAAAAATGTTAGCCGAAGTGCCTGGTGCTTTTCAATTACTCAATGTGTTGTCGGCCGATGAGTGTAAACGGTTAATTTCGGCCAGCGAGACGATGGGCTTTTTACCGGATGCCGCAGTGTCACTGCCTCGTCATGTTCGTCATAACGACAGCTTAACTTGGGTGGTTGATAACACCACTGAGCAAGTCATTTGGGATAGGGTTAAGCATCTTATGGATGACACCTTAGGCATTTTTGATGGTAAAGCCGCCTTAGGATTAAATAACCGTTTCCGTTTTTACCGTTATAACGAAGGCGATTTCTTTAAGCCGCATTCAGATGGTTCGTGGCCAGGCAGCCAAGTGATAGACGGTGAATTAGTGCGAGATGCTTTTGGCGATCGTTACAGTCAGCTGACTTTTTTAATCTTACTGACTGAAGACTTTGAAGGTGGTGCCACCCGATTTTTAGTCAATGCGGATAACCCTAACTTACCGGCAAAACACGGCGATAATGTTAAGACCGTGGATGTCAGAACCCCAGCGGGGAGTGTGCTTTGTTTCCCTCACGGTATGCATCCGCTGCATTGTATTCATAGCTCTGAACCGATTTATCAAGGGATTAAATACATTATCCGCACCGATGTATTGTTTGAGCTGTAGACATAACGATTAAGCGATAAATAATATGATGGGTTAGCTTAACAATAAGCTAACCCATTTTTATGGGGCAATATAAATGATGTGTAGCGTCCGTTACGCTTAACGGAGAGTGGTTCTATATTAGAGAGAACAAACGTTACGTTTATCTATCTCTAGAGGCGATCAGCGCTATTCAATTAACTCTTTATTAACCAAATTTAATCCGTCTCAGTACTTGCTATTTTAGTGACGAGGTTATCTAATTGTGCCGCTTTCTCCACCACATTTAAAGAGGCGTTTACATGAGAGCTGTGCTGTGTAGTTTGTTGGTTGTGAGTGTTGTTTGCCTGTCTGGATGTGCAGCAACGCAAAATAATTTTGCATCCAAAGTGAAAGCTGAAGGTGAGCAACACCTCGACTTGTCCCAGCAATGGGAACAAGGTCAAAAAGACGTTAAAAATGGCAGCAGCTTGTTAGTTGATGGCCGGAATTTGATCGGCAAAGGTAATACGAAAATCCGTGAAGGAGAAAAGCTGATTATCGTTGCCAAAGAAGCGGCACAACAACACCGTGTTGCATTTCAATTGATGGCGAGCACGTTAAACGGTGCTCAAAATGGCGCACGAGCACTGGTATTAGTTGAACGATTAGACGATATTGCCGATCTTTGGGAAGATGCCGACGACATGTATGCAGACGGTAAAGAACTTATCGAAGACGGTAATACCAACCTAGCAGAAGGCCAGAGTTCCATTGAACAAGGTCAAAATATGCTCACCAACGGTCGCACTAGAATGCAGCAAGCTGAATCTCAGTATCAGCAACGAACCGGTCAAGGTTTGGTTGAGCAAATGCATTTAGAAGAGCAGCCTCGTCAGTTCTAGTTAGCGTAAGTCATCATCAAGGCGAGTTAACAATGAAAACCGATATTGCTGACCCAATATCGGTTTGCTGTTTTTAATGCTTTGGCTTAGTGCTTTGGCCTAATGCTGTGGGCTTAGTGCTGTGGGCTTAGTGCTGTGGGCAATAAACTAAAGCGCTTTGCTGTTAAGCCATTATTCAAAATCGGCTTTTACTTCAAACACCATTGCTTCGCCGCTCACCGGGTGATTTAAGCCTAAATACTGGGCGTGCAAATGCAGTCTATTAGCGACAACCCCGTATAAATCATCGCCCACAATCGGCATGTGCAATCCGTCATGATGAGCGCAATGGATGCGCAACTGGTGGGTGCGACCTGTTTTAGGATACAAATGCAGTAAAGTGCGTTTTCCTTGACGTTGATACACCTGCCAAAATGTCTCGGCATGCTTACCGTATTCATAGCACACGAGTTGCTTCGGCCTGTCGTCTAAATCAACCCTAAGCGGCAAGCTAATGTCGCCCTCATCTTGGTCCGGCGCACCTTCAATGAGGGCAATATATCGTTTGGTGACAACGCGCTGAATAAACTGCTGTTGCAGGGCTTTATTGGCCTCTTTGGTGAGCGCTATTACCATTAAACCAGAGGTCGACATATCGAGGCGATGGACAATTAATGGCCCGGTTGCATTAGGATATTGTTGCTGCATGCGGCTAAATACCGAGTCGGTAATGTTTTTACCCGGAACCGATAACAGTTCAGCGGGTTTATTAATAATGGCCATCGTCTCATCTTGATAAATAATATCAATCGGTAAGTCTTTACCTGGATTAATCAGTAACGGGTCATCATCAACCTGCATGCCTGTTAACATATGAGTCAAAATCGGGCGGCATTTTCCGTGGCAAGCAGGGTAGTAGTTTTGATGTTGTTTGATTTCAGATTTAGGTGATGACCCCCACCAAAACTCCGCCATGGCAATGGGGGTTAATTGATGGCTAAACGCATATTGCAGCAACTTAGGTGCAGCACATTCGCCAGCCCCAGCGGGCGGTAAATGATTGGGAGCATCATTAAAAATATCGTTTAAATCCCGCGCTTCACCTAAGGTATTTAAAAATTGATACTGGGCAAATAGCTTTTTTTGTAAGCCATTAGACAGTTGTTTACGCTGATATTTAAGCTGCTTAATCTGTTGTTGCAGGCTACCGAGTTGTGATTGTGTCGCGTCTATTAGAATCTGCCATTGTTGCTTTAACCCGTTAAGCTGGTGCTTTTGCTGCACGCTTTGACGGCTTAACTCAATCGACAATCTTTTATACTCATCGGCACTTATGTTTGATAGCGCTAATGCCGAATCTGCTTGCTCACGCTCTATTTTTCGTTGTTTGCGACTTGCCACAATTAAACCGCGTTGCTGCTCAAGTTCGGTGGCAGATTGCTGTTGTTGCTGATGTGATTTCGCGGTTAGCGTCGCCAGTAATGGATTGGCTTGTTGCTGACTAATCGACAGATTAATTTGATTAATCTGTTTATTCTCGGCACTAAAAAAACTGTCTTGGGTTAGCATGTCAAATACTGGCGGCACAAACGGTGGCAAGATATTTTTATCAGCCAATTTACCCGAAAAAGCTGCTAAAAAACCGATATTCCCTTGAGGATTTTTTACCACCAACACACCAAACATTTTACCAATCACCATACCGCGATCGTTTACGCTGTCTAAGCCAAAGTTATGTTGCCAAGGGTTTGATATAAGTAAGTCTTGTTGCAACTGCTCAGCAGCCTGCAAACATATTGGGTGTGGCTGATAATAGAACGGAAAGGTAAACGACTCAGGCTGGCTGTGCTCAGCAATACTGTGATTAAAAGGAATAAAATACGGGTCGTTAACAGCCATTACACACACTCACAGTACAAAAGGGTCGCTATTTTACCCCGTAGCGGTTTGTGATGCATCTATAAGTGCATTGCAGGTTTGGTATTAGTTCCTATCACCTTGGAGACACTTGCTGACATAGGATATAAATAGTCAAAAAAAATCCCCGCGGATAAACACCGCCGGGATAATATTTTAAAAAGCTCTCTCATCGCAAGCTCAGGCTATAGACCCAAAACGACTTAGGCTTTAGCCACTCTGTGCAAGGCACAAACTTTATTACCATCTGGATCGCGAAGATAAGCTAAATACAAGTCAAACGCTGGACCTGAGCGTACCCCAGGCGCATCTTCACAGCCTGTGCCGCCATTGGCTACACCTGCAGCATGCCATGCATCAGCCAATGCGGGTGTTTCAGCGGCAAAACCGATAGTCGTGCCATTGCCATGACATGCTGACTCACCATTAATGGGTTTAGTTAATGCCAATATACCCGTTGGCGTCATGTAAAAACACCGACCTTTGTCATCAATCTTGCCAGCGGCGTGGCCCAATGTTGCTAAAATTGCATCGTAGAACTTCTTTGATGTTTGGATGTCATTAACGCCGATCATAATGTGACTAAACATAGTAACTCTCCTTGTATGAACTCAACTGAATTCAATGGTTATCAGGCCCATCTATATCTTCACGACGGGTTTAGCTTATTGATGTGTTTTTATTGTCTAACATTGAGCTTAGTTAAGCTCAAATTTGAGGTTTGATAAACAGAAAATAATGTTGCTACGTTTACTTTGGCATTAAGTTTTGCCGCCAGTAAATACATACCTGCCAATTTTCGATGTATAAAAATAGCATCGGTTGGCGGGGTATGCCATTCATTTTGTTGGGTACTCATGACTTTACCTGCTTGAGTAATGCGTTTAGCTAAATTACTTGCGCCAAAGTCGTAATCCCCGTCAAAGCGAAGTGGCTCGCAAGCTTGATAGAAAATATCAATAATTAATTGTTGCTGGGCGGGATCAATTTGATCTTGAAAAAAGCCAATTTGCTTGGCTGCAGCCGTCATTTTAGTCTTGTCTTCATCAGCGGCTCCTAGCATGAGCTCTAGGTAGCCATCTGATAACGTATCACTGATCGCTCGCGTAGCGCCAAAGTCGAATAGAACGATTTTTTGAGTATCTTTTTGATACTGAAAATTGGCAAAGTTAGGATCAGACTGGACTAATTTAAATTCAAATAGCTCTTTAAAGCACAAGGCCATTAGCGTGGTAGCAATTTGATCCCGCACCTCTTGTGGTGATTGTGCTAATGACTCAATGGCCACCCCTTCGACAAACTGCATGCACAAAATACTGTCATTACTGAGTTGCTTATACACCTTGGGCACAATAAAGCTTGGGTCGTCAGCCAATTGCTGCTGATAAAGTGCTATTTGTTGTGCTTCGAAGTGATAATCTGCTTCGTTATGCAGCTGCGCTTTAGCTTCAGCCAATAAGGTATCGAGTTTAACGTTTGCCGGAATAAGGCGTGAGACTTTTAATAATGTGGCAACGTTGTCGATATCGCTGTCGATACTGTCTCGAATACCTGGGTATTGAATTTTGATTGCCAGTTTTTCGCCAGTCTCTAAATAGGCTAAATGCACTTGGCCAATAGAGGCCGCGGCAAATGGGCGTAATTCAAATTGAGCAAACGGAGCAAGCCAGTCTGGGCCCCAATGCTCAACTAATAAATGGGTTAATTGCTTATGTGGCATAGCTTTAGCGTCTGAACGCAGTTTTGCGAATATGTCTGCTAACTCGGGAGGCACGAGATCGCCCGCATCCATTGACAACATTTGACCCACTTTCATCGCGGCGCCGCGCAGCTGTGACAACTTGTCTGCTACATGGCCAATGTTGGTTGGGGTCATCATCAGTTGTTGCATTGATGGTGATTTGCCTTGGCTAAACTGTTTTGCGCCTTCAAACAGGACGTTACCCGCTAGGCGTGAAGCCAGCCCACCCATTTTTGATAATCGAGATAAACGGCTAGTTGGCACTTTGGCTTCATTATTTTTCATCATCACTCACTTGTTTCGCGTAAATGGGGAACGCATGTAGTCATTGTACGCTTAAGTTGATTATTTCGTTCAATATGCGCTGATGCCCTAGTCAGAAATAGCGGTATTTTATGTTAATGTTATTGGGACTCATAAACTAATAATAAGAAAAGGACCCTCGTTTGAGTATTATTAATCAATATTTGAGCCAAGCGGAATCGCTGTTTAAATCTAAAAATTATTCGTCGGCCAGAATATATGCTCGTAAAGTGGTTAAGCGTGATGATAGGCACGTTGGCGCCCTAGCATTATTAGGCCACATTCATTTACAGCAGCAACAATATGCCCAAGCCGAAAGCTATTTTGTTAGCGCTGTATCGATTGAACCTCATACGGTTTCAGTGTTGACGGGGTTACTGGCTATAGCTGAAGTGAAACAAGACTTTTTCTCGGCTAAAGGCTATTTAGAACAGTTAATTAATCTGCAACAACAGGTCGGCCAATACCGTTATAAACTGGGGCTAGTCGCGACTAAAGTGGCCGATATGGCATTAGCTGAACACAGTTTTGAATGGTGTGTTGAACATGATTTTGAAGAGCCAGCGGTGCAGCTCAATTTAGGTCATATTTATAAAGCGAAAGGTGATACTGAGCGCGCGGCTAATTTTTATCATCAGTATATTCAATTAAGCCCAAAGCAAGTCGGTGTTGGCTATTGGAGCTTAGCTGATTTAAAGCAGTATCGATTTAGCGCTAATGATTTAGCGTTATTACAACACTTTGCTTCGGACGCGTCGCTCAGTAAGCAAAATCAGGCGTTAGTTTATTTCGCCTTGTGTAAAGCCTATGAACAACATCAGCAAATCGATAAAGCCTGTGAGTCGATGTTATCAGCCAATCAAATTATGGCGGTTTATCGGCCATTTAAGCAGCCTTTGTTCGCTAAAATTGTGTTGTCTTTACTTGGACATACTCCGTCGCCACATATTGATAGTTTACCGACAACTGGCCAAACGCCCATTTTTATTGTCGGGATGCCGCGTTCTGGCACCACTTTGGTTGAACAGATTTTAGCCTGTCATAGTGAGGTAGGTGCTACCGATGAGTTACCATTTATGGAGCGATTTGCGCTACAAATGGACATGTCGGGCGGTTATCAATCTCAATTAAGCCAGCTTTCTGCTAATGAGATTATGCAGTTCCGCCAACGTTATTTAACCGAAGTGGATCATTATTTTACCGAGGCACCGACTTATGTGATTGATAAAAATCCGAATAATTTTTTGCATATTGCCCTCATTAAAAGCTTATTTCCCCAAGCAAAAATTATTAACGTGGTGCGTAACACGGTCGACAATGGTTTGAGCGTGTTTAAGCAGTTTTTCAGTTTTGGTCACGATTATTCGTATTCGTTTACGGGAATAACCAGTTACTGGCAGCATTATTTAGACATCATGGCGCATTGGGACAAACTGTACCCGAACGAGATATTACATGTGTGTTTTGAGCAACTGGTGCGTGAACCAGACTCGCAAATTCAGCGCATGCTGGACTATTGTGGCTTAACTACTCAGGCGCAATGCTTTACTTTTTATGAGTCAGATCGCGCCGTATTAACGCCCAGTGCCAGTCAGGTTAGGCAGCCTATGAACCCTAAGGCTATTGGTCAGGCTGCTAAGTACCAGCCTTTTATTGCGGCGGAAATTGCGCAACTTGATGCGATTGCCAAAAAAGCATCGCAGCAATTTTTTGGTTAATAAAATGGCGCCAATAAGGCGCCATTTTATCTGATTAGGATTAATGCTAACTCACTTTACCGTGGCAGGCTTTATAGCGTTCGCCGCTGCCGCATGGGCAAGGACTGTTGCGTGATTGTGGTGCCGCGATAGGACTGGCGGTTGTTGCCGTCGCCGCTTTAGCGGGGTGATTTTTACCAACGCCACTTTTGGCGACGACGTTAGGTGTCGCGGCTGCCGATTTGTTGCTACCTTGATATTGTTCGCTTAGTTCAATATTCATACACGCCACGACAACCAATTGTTCGAAGGCTTTTATCGCCGAGCCCGAATGCATTAGTTGCAGCGATTTAGCGCATTGGGAGGCTTTGACCATGGTTTGCTGGCGCAGGGCATGATAATGCGCCCAACCGGCTTTAGTACACTCAAATTGCAGCCATAACACCCGCCAATCGGCAACAAACTCAGCCATCAGCAACCTAAATGCACTCACTTCTTCAGTTGTGTTTTGGGCATTGTGATTAATTTCAGTTAACAGCTCATTGGTTAAATATTCAACCTCTGCCGCAGGCATGATCAGCGGGGAATTAAATTGCTCAGTGATGAATGTTGCAGGTAAGTCTGGGTTAAAGCCGACGAATTGACTGCTTAATGCGGTTGATTGATCGTCTACTATTGAGCGAGAGTGTTGAAAAACAGTGCGCCAAAATTGGCTTGAACCAGCAAGGTCTATCACTAAGTGCACTCGATACTGGTCACTGTTATTTTCCACTTTGTGATGTTTCCAAGAGTCGAAAATCCAACACTCCCCCGCACCCATGTGGACTTGTTTGTCATGACAAAAAAACTGTACTTGTTCGGTGGTGGTAATAGGAATATGTACGCGAACGCGTTTATACCAATGATAATTGATGTCTGAATGCAGTGGTACTTGTGCGCCAGGGGATAAACGCATTAAGCGTGAACGACTGAGTACTTCGCCAAATGAGGCTAATATTTGTTTGATGTAAGGGCTTTTATCTAGCGCCAATGTGGGCTTCATTGGCCCTTTAAAGTCATTATTAAATTCGCCGTTGACCGAGATTAACGGAATGGCAGAATTGCCTTGAAAACCTTCATGATGAGTCACCCAATCTGATTCGGTAAATTGCTCGATCTCTTTGGTTAATTGACCAACATCAAAGCTAAAAGGTAACTGATAAAACTCATGGGGTAACTTCATAATTTGGCTCTCTGCTGTTTAGCTTAACGCACCATGGCATTGTTTAAATCGTTTGCCAGACCCACAAGGGCAGGGACTGTTACGAGCCACATTATTATAGATAGGGACTTTTGTTAATGGCTTTGTTAATGGTGCGGCTTGCGGTTTTGCTAATGGCACGGTTGGCTCAGCAATGTCGTGTTGCTGCCATTGAGTGTCATATATTGGATGACCGCGTTCGTGTAAATGATGATTGATTTTGTTCAGTGTCGTAGAAGTACTCGGCCAAATTTTGGCAATGTCATGATAGTTTTCGAGCCACTTATTGGGTTTGGGTGTCGATATGGTGTAGCGAGAATGCGCTAATGGCTTACTGCATAATTGCGCTAAAGCTGGGTCGAAATCCGTACCGGTAAATTGACAGAGTTGCTTAACGGTTTTCGCAGGGTTGGCAATTAATTGATCATAAGACACCATGCACCAGCGATTGCTGTCGATCTTTTGCAATGAATCCATAATAGCTTCATTAGCCGCTTGCCATTGAAATGCGGCGATAGCCTGCAATGGTTGCTGATTTAACTGTTGCCATTTTTCTGGAAGCAGTAGCGACCAATTGTGTTTATCCCACCCCGGTAAGTTAGGGTAAGTGACAAACTTATTCGCCCGCCAAGCTTGCATAATACTGCTAATATTTTCTTTGGGTTCTCTGACGAGGTAGATAAACAAGGCGTCAGGAAATAGCGCATTAAAAAAATCGACTCGTAAGCTATTCTTGGGGGTTTTCTCTAAAAAACGAATACTCGCATCGCTATTTTTTTCGGGCTTATGGCCTTGGTTATCTTGCAGCGCATCGCTAAAACGGTGCAATAATTGCTGACGTAAATCGGCATCAATATCCTGTTCCGTTAAGGCATTAGAACTAAATTGACGGTAGGCAACATTCAGTTTGGGAATGGTTTCAATCAGCGCATGGCTCTCCCCACCAATAGTGAATATTGACTGGCTTTTTGATAACACCTCGAACAACAGGGTACTGCCAGAACGGGGCGCGGATAAAATAATAATGGGCCGATCAAATGGGTGCATAGCAGTATGATGTTATTGTTATATTTATTTTAACATCATACCCACACTGGCAACCTATGGCTACTTTATCAATTTCAGTAAGGCCTTAAAGCGATCACCTTGGGCAACATGCTGTAGTTCAAATAGCAGTGATTCGACATTGGTAAGTTTAGCGCCATCATTGAGCATCATTTGCACTCCAAGTACTTTATTGTCTGTACCCCGAGATGACACCGCATCGGCGACAAGATGCACTTGATAGTCGTTAGCCAATAAGTCTTGGCAGGTTTGGTAAACGCAAACATGGGTTTCAATACCGGCTAGGATCACGTTGTGACGTTTTAATGAGTTAAGTTGTTGTTTTACTTCTTCACAGTGCCAGCCACTAAAATGCTTTTTAGCTATGGGTTGTGTGGTTTGCGACAACAATTGTGAGAGTTCTTCGCTAGTATGGCCTAATTTATCGGGTAATTGTTCTAACCAAATAATGGGGATATCAAATAGTTGTGCACCTTGAATTAATATCGCAAGTTTTTGGTGTAGCGGGGCCGATTGCTGCATAACTTGGGCGAGCTTACCTTGTACGTCCACAATCATTAACACACTTTGTTCTGCTGTTAGCATGGTCAGTTACTCGAATAGATTAAGTGAGCTTTCGAGTATTGGTTATTTTGACGATGGTGAAAATAGGCATTTAGTCTATTATGCATTATGGGATTATTTACACTGGATTGTCAGGGATTGATATGAACAAACGAATTATTATTTGTGCCGATGGCACCTGGAATCGGCCAGAAAAAGATCTTGAAAAAGATCACGCCACTAATGTGCTTAAACTCGCCAGAGCGATAAAGCCTATTGCCGATGATGGTGTGCCCCAGCAGGTGTTTTACGATTGGGGGATTGGTTCCTACTATGACTCGATGATTGGCGGCGCGACGGGGCGAGGGCTGCATAAAAATATTATGGATGCTTACCGCTACATAGTGCAAAACTATTCCCCTGGTGACCAAATATATTTATTTGGGTTTAGTCGAGGTGCTTACACAGTGCGTTGTTTGTGTGGCCTAATTAACAATTGCGGTATTGTTACTCGGCCAGATGCCAAGCTTATCCAGCAAGCCTTTGACCACTATAAAATGAAAACTAAACCCTTCGCTCCAGTTGGTGAACGTTCGCTGCAGTTTCGTCAGCAGCATTCTCATCCATCACGTGATGTAGCGTTTGTTGGCGTGTGGGACACAGTCGGAGCCATGGGGATCCCGCTGTCTTTTTTAGGCATGTTTGAAGACAAAGATGAGTTTTACGACACTAAACTTGGTCGCAATGTGAAAGTTGCGCGTCATGCTTTAGCGCTTGATGAACATCGCAGCGACTTTGAGCCGACACTTTGGCAACCCCGAAGTGGCATTGATATTAAGCAAGTGTGGTTTGCTGGCGCCCACAGTAATATTGGTGGTAGTGTTGCGCCCAATTCAGACGGTAGTAGCTTGTCGGACATTGGATTGCAGTGGATGATTAGTCAAGCAAAGGCATTTGATTTAACGGTAGAATTGCACTTAGCTGATACATTGTTGCCTAATCCTATGGCAGATATCGAAGATTCGTATCGCAGTTTTTACCGGATCAAAAAGCGTTTTCACCGTGAAGTAGCCCCTGTGCTTGAGCCAGCACTTAAGTCTGAGCTTTCGCCAATACAGATCCATCAATCGGTTAAAACCCGTTGGTTAAATGACGACCGTTACCGGCCTCAAAACTTAGTAAATTACATTGATAACTATGGCTGGCCCGATAAACTGGTTGATTAACCACTTTTGATTAGTCGCTTTTAATTAACATCAGGCATTAAGGAAAACATCTTGTTGCGTCTATTTTTATCGCTGAGCATTGTCATTGGATTATTGTCGGTGTCGTTGATTTTACCAGCGGCTGAACTCACTTCAGTACAAGCTCAACAACAAAAGCTACCAGCCAAAAGGATTATTGCCTTGTCACCTCATGGGGTTGAAATGCTGTTTGCTATTGGTGCTGGGGAGTCAATTTTAGCTACTACTGATTATGCAGATTATCCCGCAGCGGCTAAAGATATTCCCCGTATTGGTGGCTATTATGGTATTCAAATAGAGCGGGTGATTGAGCTAAATCCAGATTTGGTCATCGTTTGGCAAAGTGGCAACAAACAGGGCGACATTAATCAGCTGCGTGATTTAGGCTTTAGTCTGTTTAATAGCGACCCTAAAAACTTAGCCGATGTGGCCACTGATCTTGAAGCGCTCGGTAAACTGACGGGTCACCAGGCGCAAGCGCAGCAAGTGGCGACAGATTATCGTCAACAACTAGCCCAAATCAGGCTAAAAAACCAAGCCAAACCCGCAGTCAAAGTGTTTTATCAGTTATGGTCTACACCACTAATGACCGTTGCAAAAGGCAGTTGGATCCAACACCTTATAGAAGTGTGCCACGGTGAAAATGTGTTTTATGACGCTGCTAGTGAGTACCCGCAAATCAGTATTGAGAATGTGTTATTAACTGGAGCCGAAGTAATTTTACAAAGCCAAGATGAAGGCAATGTATTAGGCATCAACTGGGCAGATTGGCCTGAATTACCCGCAGTAAAAAATCAGCATATTTATCAGTTTGATGCCGATTTACTTCATCGGGCCACCCCAAGGGCGATTCAAGGCGTTAATGCGGTTTGTGGGGCGTTGGATAAAGTAAGAGGGTAGATTATTGAACTGGTGCGTTTTGCACTGTTTCTTATGGCCTGCGGCCACTAACGTCGTGGCGCTTCGCCCACACCAGACCAAGAGGAAACCAACGGCTGTTCCCTCTTTACTCTACTCTTTATCAAAAATTGGCCCAGCCGCCCCGCAACATTTTCAAACAGCGAAAAGGTCGCCATGGGGATTAATCCAGCTTTTAACTTCATTTGTAACCGTCTTCGGACTTATTCGAAAATGCTAACGCTTCCGATAGGCCATCCTTGGCCAACGAAAGCTAGCCTGACGTCCTGTCAGGCTCACGCTATTTTCTTCAACGGCCTCAAGTTCAGAGTTGAATTTGTCCCTTTTAAAGTCAGTATATCTGACACGTTTATGCCCCAAAATGTGTTAGTAGCCGATTTTAAATGTCACTAATTTATTCAATAAATCCTGCTACAGACATACTCCCTACAAGCTGTAAATGTACAGTTATAATTATTCCCTAAGAATTGGCCACTATTAGCGATGCAAAAATCAGCTCAAATGGCATCGATAAATTAGCGTGTAAAAATATAACATCTATATTTCAACAACTTAATTTTCCATGTGTAGTAGCAATAGACCCTATAAATATTCTTGTCCAATTTTGCGGAATGACTAACCTGGAATTCTTAGATGATGATGATGGATTAGTCTATTTACATCAATAGGTTACATTGATATATTTAATGAAAGTGAAGTAGATATTTATTCAAGACGCTGGATGATAGCCTGTTAACTTCGTGAGGAGACAATAAAATCAAAGTTTTAAATATTATTTTATCTTTAGTCATTTTTAGCGCTGTTGTTGAAGCTGACTATAAACCTCCTGCTGAGGAGTCCAGTCAAGGAATCACAGCTTCGGTTACTGTTGAGGCTGCTTCCAAGCTGGTAGATATTGAAAAATTAAAAGTCTGTGCGGGAACAAATCCTTATTGTTCATTATCTTTAGGGGTTTTCTATTTATATGGGAAGGGAGTAGAGAAAAACTATCAAGCAGCATTTGAACTTTTTTCTTTTGCTGCAAAATATGACATTGGTAGTGCACATTTTCATATCGGAATTATGCATAAAGATGGCTCGATAGCCGGTAAGATTGATTTTATACAAGCATTTGAAGCTTTTTCTTCTGGAGCTAGTTTAGGAGATCGCCCTTCGCAGATCTTTTTGGCATCAGCATATGAAACTGGAGAAGGCGTTAAGATTAACTATAAAGAAGCTCTTAAGTGGCATTTGGCCGCCGCACAAGATAACGATACAGAACAGCTCAAAGTCTGTGATTATTATACAAATGGTTGGGGAACGAAAATAGACTACAAAAAATCGTTTGAGTATTGTAGGCGAGCATCAATAAATGGTAATGCGGAAGCAACGCAAAGATTAGCCAATCATTTCTATAGAGGATGGGGCGTTGAGAAAAATATAATGAAAGCCTATAGTCTCTTAATCGTATCGAAAGAACTAGGCAATACTTCTGTAGATAAATACCTATCTTACATTAAGACTTTGTTGTCAGAAGATGAAATACTCAAGTCACAAGGGGAAGTTGAGTTTTGGCTTGAAGAAATAACTATCAAGGAATTGCAAAATATCCATCTAAAAAGGACGTCTGGACTTTAGAATTAAGCTTTACTAAAGTTTAAAACAGCCATACTTCGTCTAACCCAAACAAGCATGATTAGAGTCATAGTCCTAAAGCGTTTATGCCCGTGCGACCTGAGGTCGTATGAAGCGCTGTTCACCGCGATAAGAGTGAACCATCTGTATCACCAGATGCCCCTAAGACTCTGAATAAAGCAGCGAGTCTGACAATGTAACGAAATTCGGTTTTATACCGAATGGGAACAAAATCGTGAGAGGACGTTCCTCCTGATAACCACAATCGGGTAAGTGCTAGGGTGTCAGTACGATGAACATAAGTGAATCCATATAAGGTGCGTTATACGTGAATCAGCGGAAGTGGTTAATACGCTGTGGCCAAAAGGCACGAGAGTTGGAAAGAGATTGGGCAGTGCTCTTTCGTGATCAAATAACTCTCCGCACTAGAGTGGGCATCTAACCTGACGTTGCGCGACATACGGAACAGGGTAAGCCTGTATCACTCCCTTTGGGGAAAGTGACCTGTGAAGGCTACCGATAGTAATGCAGGTAAAGGAGGTTAGAAAAAAGCGAATGCCGCATTGTAATAATGCGGATACTGATTTTATCTGGCGCGAAAGCGAGCTGACTTCTAGCTGGTCTCCCGTTGCAAGATGATTTGAAGAACTTTATTCAAGGATAAACGCAAATGATGGCTTCAAACGAAGTTAGTGCATCTCCTGACAATGCTCAATGGCAATCCATTAACTGGAGAGTGGTTAAGCAACATGTATTAAAGCTTCAAATGCGCATTGCAAAAGCAACCCGAGAAGGTAAACACGGCAAGGCGAAAGCGTTGCAGTGGATACTCACCCACTCTACATCAGCAAAATTGCTTGCTGTTAAAAGAGTTTCTCAAAATAAAGGCAGCAAAACACCAGGAATTGACGGCATCATTTGGAACAGTGATGCTCGTTGTATGACTGCGGTCAATCAACTGAGTCGAAAAGGCTATCATGCCAAACCGCTCAGGCGTATCTACATCCCCAAGAAAAACGGCAAACTCAGACCTTTAGGCATTCCCTGCATGATAGACAGAGCGCAGCAAGCGCTTCATCTTCTCGCTTTGGAGCCTATTTCGGAAACGGTAGCCGACCTTAATAGCTATGGCTTTCGACCTAATCGAAGCGCAGCAGATGCAATTGCACAGTGCTTCAAATGTTTATGTATGAAGCGCTCTAGCCAATGGGTTCTTGAGGGTGACATCAAAGCCTGTTTCGATAAGATTGGTCATCAATGGCTTATCGACAACATTCAATTAGATAAACGAATGCTGAAACAATGGCTTGGATGTGGTTATATTGATAAAGGATTGTTCTATAAAACAGCTGAAGGAACACCACAAGGTGGGATCATATCGCCTACGCTTATGTTGCTCACGCTGGCTGGGTTAGAACAGTTGGTTAAGTCTATTGCCCGTAAAACAGGGAATAGAGTCAACTTTATCGGATACGCAGACGATTTTGTCATCACAGGTTCTTCGCAAGAAGTCCTAGTTAATGAAATCAAGCCGCAACTCATTGGCTTTCTACAGGAAAGGGGCTTAACACTCTCTGATGAGAAAACACACATTACTCATATCAATGATGGTTTTGACTTTCTGGGATTCAATATCAGGAAGTACAACGGCAAACTGCTCATTAAACCGAGCAAGAGCAACGTTCTGTCATTTCTGAGCAACTTACGTGAATTCATCAGAAAACATCCAACAATACCCGTTAACGATTTAATCAAAATACTGAATCCGAAACTGAGGGGGTGGGCGAACTATTATCGCCATTGTGTTGCTAAGCAAGTTTTCGGTTATGTAGGCCATCAACTTTTCTGGTTGTTATGGCGTTGGGCAGTTAGGCGTCATCCGTCTAAAAGTAAAGACTGGGTGAGGCGTAAATATTATTTGGATGGTAAGGGACAGTGGCAATTTCATGGTTGGCAGAAAATAGCGAACATGGATTGTCGGTTTAACCTTGTCCAAATAGCTCAAACGCTAATACAAAGACATGTGAAAATCAGGAGTGCAGCGACACCTTACGACCCCGAATATGCAGCTTACTTAGGTACGCGCAAGCGGGCAAAGGAAGGTAGAAACTCATGGTTCGAACCCGTCTTGGCTGCGATATAGGGTGCTGGGTAACAGAACACGCCTTAGCGGAGGCTTGAGCCGTATGCAGTGAAAGTTGCACGTACGGTTCTTAGGAGGGCGGCACTTGGTAACAGGTGTCGCCTATCCGACCAAAGTAAGTCAGCTAATTAGATTTGAGCTTTTCCTCTTTAGCTTTTACCTATAGACAACTATGCGGCTAAATCGAAGAGAGTTAAATTACAGGTGTAGATGAGTCAGCGAGTATCCAAAACAGGGATGTTTTGGTTAAGCCCACAGGGATGTGCTCGTGGCGTCTCGCTTAATCATCTGCACATCAGCATGCTGCAGGCAATAAGTTCAAATGAAGCTACGTTATAAATCAAGCTAAACCAATACCAAGTAAGCTGAGTTAATTAATACCTCAAACTCACTTTTGTCCATTTCTGATTTTGATGACTGGCACATTTCTGTCCCTAATTTACTTAGAAGTCTTGATTGAAAATGCCTAAATTCAACTCTGGACTTGAGGCCGTTGAAGAAAATGACGTGAGCTGGCCATGGACGGCCAGCTAGCTTTCGAGGGGAAGGGATGCCCCATCGGAAGCGTTAGCATTTTCGAATAAGGCCGAAGACGGCTACAAATACGGTTTAAAGCTGGATCAATTTCCGTCGCAATTTTTTCGCTGCTGTTGTTTGGTTAAACAGCGAAAATGTTGCCGGAACGGCAGGGGTGATCCAAGAGGGGATTGCTGTTGATCCCCTTTTGGCCCGTGCAGGGTGGAACCTTGCGATCTTAAGCGTTAGTGGCCGCAGGCCATATCTTAAACACACTTTTGACCAAAAATGATTTAATCACTATTAAATATATTACCTACAGGCATCAATCGTTTCTGTTCGCGAAGTAGATAACCCCCTATATCCATAAAACAAAAAGTGTCCGCTCGGACACTTTTCTATAACCGGACAGTTTTTATATCTGTCCGCGGACACTTTTAGAGTGTTCGATCATCAGTTTAAATCTTTATCATTATGAAAAATAACAATAAGTAACTATTGGCATGGCTTGTGCTTTATCTTGGTATATACGTGAAGTGGTGTGTGTTGTCAGCACCGACTGGGGAACAGAGATGATTAAAGACACAAGTAGCCAAGATACCGTTATCGCGCCGAAATTAGGCAATAAGTTGCGCTTACCCTTGATAATAGGCTGCGGTGCTATTTTGATGAGTGCATTGGTGTGGGCAAGTTTAGGCCATGACAGCTCAGTGCGTTCAGTTGATGGTGCTGACTTACGCTTAGCAACGCTAACCCGTGGCACCTTGGTTCGTGATATCGCCACCACAGGTAAAATTGTGGCGGCTAACGCGCCGATTTTATACAGCACTGAAGAAGGTGTGGTGACGTTACTCAGTCTGCCCGGCGATGAAGTTGAGCAGGGACAAGTGGTGGCCAAGATTGAAAGCCCGCGTTTGCAAAGTGAGCTGCAACAGCAGCAGTCATTACTTGAAGGTATGCAAGGTAATTTAGAGCGGTCTAAGTTGGATGCCCGCCGCGAGCAGCTTAGGGTGAGCCAGATATTAGACATGGCGAAAGTGGATTTAGAAGCCGCTGATCGCGAAAGCCGTCGTGGCGATCAATTGATTGAGTCGAGTTTGATCAGCAAAATCGATTTTGAAAAAAGCAAAGATGACTTACACAAAGCAAAATTACTGCATAAGCACGCCCAGCAAGAAGTCGAGTTGATGCGCGACACCCTCAGTTTTGAAATTAAAAACCGTACCCTTGAAGTACAACGCCAAGCACTGGTAGTGAGTGAGTTAACCCGCCAAGCCAATGCCCTCAATATTATTGCGCCTGTTAGCGGCATTATTGGTAATTGGCTGGTGGAGCAAAAGGCCCGTATTGGCGCGAGCCAGCCGATGTTAACCGTAGTCGATTTAACGGCCTTTGAAGCAGAACTGGCTGTGCCAGAGTCTTATGCTGATGAGTTGGGACTGGGTATGGATGTTGAGCTGAGCTTTGGCAACGTCAATGTGGTAGGGCAATTGTCGTCAATATCACCTGAAGTACGCAACCGTGAAGTGACTGCCAGAGTGCGTTTTGCCGATAGTAATACCTTATCTTTGCGCCAAAACCAACGTTTATCTGCCCGAGTATTACTGGAAAATCGCCCCAATGTGTTGATGGTAAAGCGCGGTGATTTTCTCAACCTTGGCGGTGAAGTGGCCTACCAAGTTAGTGAGTCTGTTGCCCGCCATAAAACGGTCAAGCTTGGCGCACGCAGTATGAGCCAAGTTGAAGTGCTTGAAGGGGGTGAAGAAGGTGAGGTGTGGGTGATATCGGGCACCGAAACCTTTAAAAATGAACCCAAGATTCAGATCCGATAAGCGAGTCGACAAATAAGCAAATAACGAAACACTCAACAGAGTAAGGATATTCCATGACATTCACACAACGTAGACAGCTTATTACGCTAGCGGCCCTGTTTCTTTTGGTGGTGGCGGTTATCTATCGAATTGATAATCATACCGATTGGCTATCTGTGAGTTTGCAATTAATTGATATGAGTAGCCATGTCTCCACTCGATTATTGGGTGATAGCCATAGAGTCAGTGTCGATATTGCTATCAGTACATTCGGCCAAATTAAATTGCTGCTGTAGTTAGCGTTATTTGCACCACCAAATTGGCGTCAATAGAAATCGCGTCAACAGAATTAGTACCGACAGAATTTGAATTAGCAGCATTTACATCAACCGTATTTACATCAACAGCCATAGCCGCTGGGATGTTACCCCAAATTCACCAAGGAAAGTCACTATGTTATCCATGAAAAACATCAGCAAAGTGTTCAAAACTGATTTAGTTGAAACCCATGCCCTGCGCGATTTTAATCTTGAAGTTAATGAAGGCGAGTTTGTCGCGGTTACCGGTCCGTCTGGTTCGGGTAAAACCACCTTTTTGAATATTGCTGGTCTGCTAGAAGGGTTTACTGCTGGCGAGTATCGTCTTGATGGCGTTAATGTGTCTAATTTAAGCGATAACAAAAGTGCCAAAGTGCGCAATGAAAAAATCGGCTTTATTTTTCAAGGTTTTAATTTAATCACCGATCTTAATTTAGCCGAAAACGTCGAAGTACCATTACGTTATCGCGGTATGAATGCCAGCGAGCGTAAGCGCCGAGTTGAATCGGCTCTTGAACAAGTGGGCTTAGGTGCGCGGATGAAGCATTTACCGACCCAATTGTCTGGCGGGCAACAACAGCGCGTCGCGATAGCGCGTGCATTAGCGGGGGAGCCACGGTTTTTACTCGCCGACGAACCCACAGGGAACCTAGACAGCTTAATGGCACGCCAAGTGATGGAATTACTGGAAAATATCAATCAAAACGGTACCACCATTATCATGGTGACCCATGACCCAGAATTGGCCCGCCGCGCTCAGCGCAATATTCAGATTGTTGATGGTCAAGTATGTGATTTTTCGATGTATCAACACGCTGCCACCGGCACTCGTAACCGCTAAGGGGAATACTGATGTTTTTTTATTATTGCGATTTAGCGTGGCGAAGCATTAGACAAACGCCAATGTTATCAATGTTAATGGTGTTAGCGATTTCGATTGGTATCGGCATTACCATCACCACGCTCAATGTCTACAAAACCATGTCTTATAATCCGGCGGGCGATCGCAGTGAGGTGATTAACTCGGTGCAGTTATGGAGCCAAGGGTTGGATACGTGGGATGAGTTAATGGCAAATATCACTTATACCGATGCGATTAATTTGCGTAATAACAATGAATTAAGCCTTAAGGCAGCGACTTACCGTACTGGCTTAGCCCTGCAGTCTGACAACCTAAAAATTGAGCCAGTGTTGAACGGTGTTCGAGTGACAGATAGGGACTTTTTCCGAATTTTTTCGGTGCCATTTTTATATGGTAGTTACTGGGATGCTAGCGTCGATTTACGCCCTGCTTATCAAGTGGTGATTAGTCAAAAATTAAACTTACGCTTTTTTGAAGGTAAAAACAGTGTGGGTAAAACGGTATTTTTAAACCGTAAACCTTACCAAATCGTCGGGGTGATTGATGACTGGAATCCACAGCCCAAATACTACGATCCTCTCAATGGCGCATTTAATGACGCGGAAGAAATATTTATTCCTTTCTCGTTAACTGGCCAAGAAGAATTTGATGTGTGGGGCAATACCAGTGGTTGGAAATTTGAACCTATGCTGACTTACAAGGATCGATTAGTGTCTGAAAAAGTGTGGATTCAATTTTGGACCGAGCTGGCTACCGACGAGAAAAAGCAAAGCTATCTCGGCTGGTTAACGCGTTATGTCGAGCAGCAACGAGCCATTGGCCGCTTTACTGACACCGCTAAAACCCCCGCAGAATCTGTGCAAATCAGTGATATCGACAAATGGCTTGAAGACAATAATGTGGTACCTAAAGATAACAAAATATTAGTCGGATTAAGCTTACTGTTTTTAAGTGTGTGCTTGGTGAATATCCTCGGGTTATTACTGACCAAATTTTTAAAGCGTGCGCCAGAAGTTGGCGTTCGCCGTGCCATTGGCGCCAGTCGTGGACAGATTTTTAGTCAGTACATGGTCGAAGTGGGCATGATTGGCTTTATCGGTGGCGTGGTCGGGTTGTTGTGGGCGTGGGGCTCGTTGACGGCGTTGCACAGCTATTTTGACATGGACCAAAGTGTGACAGGACTTGATGTCAGTATGTGGTTTATCACCCCGTTAATAGCGATTTCTACCGCGGTTTTGGCTGGTATTTACCCTGCGTGGGTGGTGTGCCGCACTAAACCCAGTGTGTATTTAAAAGCCCAATAAGGACATCATCATGTTACATATTAAACCGATTTTATCCAGTTTAATGCGCAGTAAAAGTGCACCTATTTTATTGTTATTACAGATTATTCTCTCTGTTGCGATTGTGGCCAATGCCAGCTTTATAATTAACGAACGTTTGTCGTTAATGCAGCGTGAGTCTGGTTATGCTGAAGATCAAATACTCACATTTAGTGTGTATAACTTTGACCCCGCCATCGATAATGCGAAGCAAAATCAGGTTGATCAACTCATTTTGCGTTCATTACCGAACGTCATCGATGCCAGTTCCAGCAATATGTTGCCTTTAAGCGACAGTGGCTGGATGGACCGTTATGTTGATGGCCCTAATCCAGATACGGCTAAAAGTACCCCTGGATTTGCTTTTTACTTGGGCAATGAACATTTATTGGATGTGATGGGGGCTAAGTTAATTGCCGGGCGTAATTTTACTGCCGACGAAATCAATAGCAGCTTAGATGACAGTGGCATGCTGGCGTTAGTGTCACAGCCCTTAGCCAAAGCCTTTTGGGGCGATGAGTCACCGCTGGGTAAAACCCTATATCAAGGTGAGCAAGCTGTGACGATTATTGGCGTGGTGGATAAGTTGCAAGGTGCTTGGGTTGACCATGAAAACTTTGAATATAGCGTGATCCAAAATATCGACTTTGGTGGCAATGGTAGCAACAAGTCTTACATGGTGCGAGCGTTACCTGAGCATATTCCCGCGTTAGAAGAAGCGATCCGCAAAGCATTGCATGCTGAAAACCCCAATCGCGTGTTTGATAACTTTCAAACGCTGTCAGAGATAAGATCCATTACCTACGGTAATCACCGACTAATGGCGACGGTACTGAGTATTATGGTGGTGTTACTGCTACTTATTACTGCGCTAGGATTAACGGGCATGGTGATGTTTAATATTCAACGTCGCACTAAACAAATCGGTACTCGTCGTGCACTAGGCGCTAATAAGCGTGACATCATTGAATACTTTATGATCGAAAACTATTTAATTTGTATTGTTGGCGGGGTGATAGGCGGCCTGTTGTCGCTCGTGCTGGGTCAGCAATTGATGAAGCTGTACAGCTTACCTATGGTGCCGATAATGTATCCTATCGTATCGGTCATGGGTTTGTTAATGGTTACCACGCTGGCGGTCATCGTGCCGGCCACCAAAGCCGCCAATATTTCACCGGCTATGGCGACCCGCAGTGTGTAAAGAGATTAACATGGCGATATTTTTCATTTAAATTATTTACGATAGCGTGACGATTTGTTATTACGTCATGCTAATGTTGTTTAAACATACTGCCGTTTAAACATACTGTTGTTTAGAGATAACCTAATTGGACGCAAGCATACTGCAATGGACACTATTTTAATTGTTGATGACAATCACCCAATTTGCCAAGCACTTGCGCTAATGATTGAGCTGCATGGCTACCAAGCTGTTTTTTGTCACACACCAGAAGCGGCCATTGAGATTGTCACCAAGCAAGAGATCAGCTTGGCTATTCAAGACATGAATTTTAGCCGCGACACCACCTCGGGTGAAGAGGGCAAACAGCTGTTTTATGCTTTGCGTCAGTTGCAGCCTAATTTACCGATTATTTTAATGACCGCCTGGACTCAATTAGAAACCGCTGTCGAGTTAGTCAAAGCGGGTGCGGCCGATTACATGGGTAAACCGTGGGATGACGCTAAGCTTTTAAATAGCATTAGTAACTTATTATCTATTTATCGATTGTCACAGCAAAATAGCCAACTAAGTCGAATTCACAGCGATCGAATGTCGGCCATTAATGGTGCCGACTTATGTGGCTTGATTTTTGGTAGTGGTGCAATGCAGCGTTGTGTTGACTTGGCGTTGCAAGTTGCCCGCTCCGATGTATCCGTGATGATCACCGGCCCTAATGGTGCCGGAAAAGACAAAATAGCCGATATTTTACAGGCCAACTCGCCATTAAAAGACCAGCCGTTTATTAAGGTTAACATTGGCGCATTACCAATGGATTTATTAGAGGCCGAACTGTTTGGCGCAGAAGCCGGTGCGTTTACGGGCGCTAATAAAACCCGCATGGGGCGTTTTGAAGCCGCTGACGGCGGTACGTTATTTTTAGATGAAATTGGCAACTTGCCTTTGTCTGGTCAAGTTAAGTTATTGCGGGTGCTGCAAACCGGTGAGTTTGAACGTTTAGGCAGTCACCAAACCCGCAAAGTGAATGTGCGGGTGATTAGTGCGACCAATGCCGATTTGGCCGATGACATTGCCCATGGCCGCTTTCGTGAAGATTTATTTTACCGCTTAAATGTGATTGAACTGAGTGTGCCGCCATTGCATCAACGCCAAGATGATATTTTACCGTTAGTGAAACACTTTATTGGTGCTAATTTTAGCCTTGATAAGTCGACCCAGCAGGCGTTAATTAATCATAGTTGGTCGGGTAATGTGCGCGAATTAGAAAATGCCTGCAAAAGGGCGGCGCTATTAGCCAAGTCACCACAATTAACGATTGATGACTTTGGCTTGATGGCGATAGCTAATGGCGGCGCGGCTACCCAGCATGCGCTTGTCGTTGAACATCATTTTGGCCAACGAGAGCAGGGTATGGATGATACTCAGGCGATTGGCGAACCAGATAAGCAACAGATAGAAGATGCCTTAGTGCAATATAATGGCGTTATCGCCAGAGTGGCAAAATCCTTTGGCTTAAGTAGGCAAGCCTTGTATCGCCGGATGGAGAAATACGGCCTTAGGGTAACTAAATAATGATGTTATCGTTACGCACTAAATTGCTGCTCAGTAACATGTTGAGCTGCCTTTTGGGTTCAGTGTCAGGGGCTTTAGTGTGGCTTACATTGGGTGACGACACCTTATGGCTGGCTATTATTGTGATGCTGGCCGTGTGTTATTTTTGCAGCATGTGGCTTACCCGCAGATTGAGTGACAGTCTACGAGCATTAGAAATCGGTCTACTTAACTTTAAAGATAATGACTTTAGTGTGTCGCTGCATCCTTACGGCGAGCCACAGTTAGATGCGTTAGTGAGCTTATATAACCAAGCGTCGGCAAAATTGCGCAGCGAGCGACAGTTTATTTATCAGCGTGAGTTAATGCTCGATAAGGTGATTCAAAACTCGCCTAATGTCATGCTGTTAATTGATGATAATCAACGGGTTATTTATGCGAATGGCGCCGCGAGGCATTTGTTTAATCAGGGTGTCAAAGTAGAAGGCATGTTGTTACCAGAACTTGTCGTCACGTTACCCGATGCGCTTAAAACGGCGTTAAACAGTGAACAAGAAGGCTTGTTTTCGATGGGCAGCAGCGATAGCACTTCGGATGATGTTGATAATAACGCTGGTAGTAACGCTGGTAGTAACGCTGATAATAACGCTGATAGTAACGATGTTGAAACCTGGCATATTTCTCGGGGGCGTTTTACCCAAAACAATCAGCAGCACCATTTAATTCTACTTAAACAGCTGACTAAAGAGCTTAATCGTCAAGAAGTCGCTGTGTGGAAAAAGGTCATTCGAATTATCAGCCATGAGCTCAATAATTCGGTCGCGCCCATTGCCTCCATGGTCAATTCGGGTAAGTTTTTAACCCAACATTTAGATAATGATAAGCTGCAATTAATTTTTGATACTATTGAAAATCGCACCACTCATTTAAGTCAGTTTATTTCCCATTATGCCCAGTTTTCCAAACTGCCACTGCCACAAAAAGAGCTGATTGATTGGACTAAGATGACCCAGCAGCTGGCGCAGCAATATCCGTTTCGTCTGTTATCAGCCTTACCGCAAACCGCGATTAAGCTCGATGCAGTGCAATTAGAACAAGTACTGATTAATTTACTTAAAAATGCCCATGAGTCCGGCTCTAGTGCCGATAATGTGGCGCTGAGCTTTGACGAAACGATTCATCCGCTTGCGGGTTTATTGATAAAAGTGGATGATCAAGGCAGCGGGATGTCGAGCGAAGTATTATCGCAGGCGTTATTGCCTTTTTATTCGACCAAACAGTCTGGCACTGGCATTGGCTTGCCATTATGCCGCGAAATTATTGAGGCCCACGGCGGACGGATTAGCATGCAAAACCGCCCACAAGGCGGCTTAAGCGTCAAACTCTGGTTACCTGCTCAACCCTGACACGTCATTAGCGACTCACTATTGGTTCACTCACTATTGGTTCACTCACTATTGGTTCACTCACTATTGGTTCACTGTTAGCTCATCACTATTGGTTCACTGTTAGCTCATCACTATTGGTTCACTGTTAGCTCATCACTATTGGTTCACTGTTAGCTCATCACTATTGGTTCACTGTTAGCTCATCACTATTGGTTCACTGTTAGCTCATCACTATTGGTTCACTATTAGCCCATCACTTCTAACGAATCAACTTTAACAATTCACTATTAGCGACTCACTACCGCTCGAATTAACCCTTGTTGAAACCAAGCTTGTAAGGTTTGTAATACCATCAGTGGCGCTGACTGCTCGTCATGCCATTCAAGCATGTGTTCACACTGGTTGGCAAAGTTGTTTCCCTGAATAAAACCGAGCAATAATCCATGTTGTTCAGCAGACAATGACACAAACTCGGTTAAGCGAGATCCACCGCGCCATAGTAACCACGCGCGAGGTGACAAATAGTCTGGCGCAGGTGGCGGGGTGTCTATTTTTAAGGCTTGCCAAGCTTCAACGGCATTACTATGACAAGTAAACACTTGCACGCTGGGATGAAAACGTAAACAGCAATTAGGCCATTGTTGTGGCGGTAATGCTTGTAAGTCATTAAAGCTAGCGCGTGGGCTATCGGCTGCGTCAAACGCATTAAGCAACCGGCGTTCAAATCGGGCTAAATCAGCAATGATTGGGTGCTGTTTAAAAAAATCATCTTGTTGTAAAAAATCGGGCAGTGCATCGCAAAATTGGCGCAATGACTTATTACTCGAAGGATAAGCGCGGGTATAATCTGCGGCCATTTTGTCGAACAAATCATCGCCTAAATACAGCCCGAGGATCTGATGATCGGTTTCGATGGTTTCTTTTAAACGGATGCGATAAGCGTTGGCATAAATGGCTAGACGGATCTCGGCACTGATCCCGGCTTGATCAGACACATTTTTTTGCATCACCGACTGAATTTGGCCATGGTTATCATTTGCTTTATCAGAAAGTAAAAATTGCATAAATTGCTGTTGTATTTCAGCTAAACGGCTCATGTCTATCCCCTGATTTTTTGCGGTGAATCATGATGGGGGCTTGCTGAGGCGAGCTTGCTCGTCTCGCTAAGTGTGCGAGTACCAAAGTGTGAGCGGGCTAATGCTGGGTGGTCCGGTAAGGTTAACTGAGCAATATTCTTAGCTTCAAGTAATTCATTATATAACGCGGGAAATTGTGGAATATTAGCATCGCGCTCAATCATGGTGCTGACGGCACCAAAGCGTTCAAGTGCGGCTTGGTATAGGGTCCACACTGACGGCGTAATATCGTGGTCATGAGTATCAATGACGTAATCACCATAATCACTGTGACCCGCTAAATGGAATTGCTGTACTCGACGTGGGTCGATTTTGTTAAGATAATCGAGCGGATTAAAATGATGATTGCGGGCGCTGACATAAATATTATTGATGTCGAGTAAAATCAGGCAATCTGCCGCTTCAGCCACTTGGCTTAAAAAGTCCCATTCATCCATGGTCGAGTCTTGGTAAGACAAATAACTCGACACGTTTTCCAGTAAAATACGACGACCTAGAACATCTTGTACTTGCCTAACTCGCTGTGCCACATGGTTAACGGTTTCTTCGGTATAAGGTAAGGGCAGTAAATCGTGACTGTTGACGCCGTGGAGTGATGTCCAGCAAATGTGATCGGATATCCATTTAGGCTGAATGTCGTTACTGAGCTTTTTTAGTGCTTTAAGATAATCCATATCTAAAGGATCGGTACTGCCTATCGACATCGATACGCCATGCATCACCACCGGATACTGTTCGGCAATCGCTTCAAGATAATAACGGGGTTTACCACCGGCCACTAAGTAGTTTTCAGACAGGACTTCAAACCAGTCAATGTCTGGTTGGTGTTGTAAAATATATTCGAAGTGGTCAGTACGCAAACCTAAGCCAAATCCAAGAAAGTCTTCTGTAATACGCGTATCTGGCATGGGGTATCCTATTTCTGCGGACCTAGTAACGGACCTAGTTACTTGCTTAATTATTTGCTTAATTATTTGCTTAGTTATTTGCTTAGTTATTTGCTTAGTTATTTGCTTAGTTATTTGCTTAGTTACTGGCATTCGCGCTGCAAAGATGTGCTCGCGCTAAGATCAAAATACGTTAATGGCACTAAGGTATAAATAAGTTTATGACGCGGTAATATAAATAATTTGATGACTCTGAATAGAGATTAGAGACAGAGTCATTAAATTTAAGCTGAATTAGCTGGTTTTGCCACCAATGTCAGCACATGATTTTGCTGTGGTGTTAACAAAACCAGAGCCTTTACAGCTTGCCATTCCACCACAAGCGTTATCTGCGCCTTTACAGTCGTTATGACCTTTACATACGTTAACGCCATAGCAATGGACTAAATCTGCTTTGGTCACTTTGCCAACCCAGTCATCTTTTTGAGTGCCGCCAACATCAGCGCAGGCTTTTGATGGCATACCAACAAACCCGCTACCTTTACAGCTTGCTTTACCGTTACAGGCATTGTCTGCGGTTTTACAATCGTTATGGCCTTTGCAGGCGTTAACGCCGTAACAATGGACTAAATCGGTTTGACCCGCAGCCATAGGTGCAGAGCTTGTTTCAGCAGCCATAGCCTGACCTGACAAGCTTGCCATTGCGAGTGCTAATGCTGCGCCAGTTAAGCTGCTTTGTGCTTTAATATTCATGATGTGTTCCTTGCATTGGTGGTTATTATATTTACTGCTATTCATGTTTACCCATGACGAGAATGATGGATACTATCGTGGATGAACCCCATCATTCTCGTTAGGCGTTATTAGTATTGACCGTGGTGCGATCAAAAATCTTTCAACGTAAAGTGTAGACTAGTGACTGAAATGTTGTAGATGTGTTAACTTGTGATTGATTTGTAAAGAGAAAGAAAGTTTACGATTTACTGGATACTATTTGCTCAATAAATGCTTAAGCATGATATGACTTGGCTTATTATTGATGCGGTGTTGAGCGGCGAATGTGATCACATTGTATTGATCACGCTGTATTGCCCACATTGTGATCAATACAATGTCGACAGCCAACAGGAGCGGGTTCAATCGGAGTTAAAAAACACATAGCAAACACATAATAAAAAATTGATAACTAAGGACAGATTATATGCAGACGATACTTATTTGTTTATTAATAGCCGTTTTATTGCCTTATGCCGCAAAAGTACCGTTAGCAATGGCAATGACTAAATTGGGCCGATATGACAATAATCATCCGCGGGAGCAGCAAGCTCAATTAACCGGTTTTGGTGCTAGAGCATTAGCGGGGCATCAAAATGCATTTGAATCGCTGATCATTTTTGGTATTGCAGTATTAACTGCGTTAGTCACCAATAATGTTACCGATTTGGTCGCGCTTTTAGCGATTGTGCATGTGGTGGCGCGGTTGGTTTACCATGTTCTGTATTTATTGAACTTCGGTACATTACGCTCGTTGTCTTGGTTTGTAGGCATAGGTGCATCGATAGGGATATTGTGCCAAGGGTTTTAAGATCGATTAGCGCAACTAAAAAAACGCCTTAACGGCGTTTTTTTATCGGGTTAGTTGATACTATTAATCTAGACTAGCAACGCGTTCGTAGCCCATTTCAGTTAATTGGTCATTCACGCAATCAAGCAAAAATGTCGCGACTTCGTTTTCTGGGAGTTGATCTTCAAGTGCAATTTGCTGGCAGGCCCCTTTTAAAGACAACACATCTTCCATTGGCGCTTGGGGAAGGGCGGCAGCGTTAAAACTTATTGCTGTACTGCTTATTAACATTGCGACTAAAGTGATATGGGTGAGACGTGATGATTGCATGGTTGTTCCTTCTTGGGAGAACTTTGTTATTGGACCAATATTACTGCAGCTTAGTTCCGGTGGATATAACAATTTACGGGCTTTTTATGATTTTATATGCAAACAGTAAGGCAGTAGTGGACATGGCTTCGTTACTGACTCAAGTCAAAAATTGTCAGCTTTGTGCATCAAGTTTAGTCGATGGCGTGCGCCCCGTGGTGCAAATTGATCCGCAAGCAAAAGTACTGATCATTGGTCAAGCCCCCGGACGTAAAGTGCATCAGTCAGGTATTTTGTTTAATGATGCCAGTGGCGACCGATTACGACAATGGTTAGGTGTAACGACAGTGGTTTTCTACGATGCCAAGCAAATCGCCATTATGCCGATGGGCTTTTGTTTCCCCGGCAGTTATGCCGGCTCTGGTAAGGGCAAGTCTGGCGACTTACCTCCTAGGCCAGAATGTGCACCAAAATGGCACGGTTTATTGCTGCGGCACTTAGTCAACGTGCAGTTGATATTGCTGGTGGGGCAATATGCACAGCAGTATTATTTAACCCATAAACCGAAAACATTAACCGAAACTGTTCAGCAATGGCGCACGTTTGGACCTCGTTATATTCCCTTACCGCATCCTAGTCCGCGTAATAATATTTGGCTTAGCCGTAATCCATGGTTTGAGGCTGAATTACTCACCGATATTCGTCAGCGCGTCGCCATGGCGTTAGCGTAACGATAGCGAAACGATATTATGAATCGTTTTTTTCTAATGATTGTTTCTAATTATTGTTTCTGATTGATAAAGTCGATAGCGTTTTCATCTAAGCAACGTTTAGATAAATAAGTGGTGGTTTTTTGTAGTTTAATTAAGAAGCCGACATCGGTTTCAATGATCCGATACATATCGGTCCACAAAATCTGTTGATTAACATGGGCAGACTGACTGTTGATACCATGATCATCGATAGTAAGATTAACATGTTCACCCGCCGCTTTACTCATCATTTGACGCCATAACCACCAGGTTTTATTAAAGCGAATACTCAAAAATTCTACCACGGCCAATCCAATGAAAAAGTAGCCCAAATAGTAGGTTTCTTTAGTACTCATTGCTGCTGAGCTTAGTGAGTCGAGCATTAAAATAGCCAAGCCAACCAGTGCAAATATGGTGGTTTTAATAAAGCGTTTTGGTGATGGGTTGGGATTAATTGATTGCTGATAGCATTCTTCAAAGTAGGTTTTATCCAGTACATACTCAGTAGTGTAACTAAAGGCTTGTGGCATGATGACCTAATTAACGGCAGTTGATTAGTATAAGTATCGCATAGTCATCAATTTGCTCAAAGTATGAAGAATGCTGGCACAAACGGTGTCGCAAAAGATCGTCGTTAATAAGTGATGCCCAAACGACCTCAAAATACAGGCCCAGCTTGTCGAGATACTAGTATCGCTTCGCTGCTAGGGCGGACTGCGTCCTGCTAGTATCGCTTCGCTGCTAGGGCGGACTGCGTCCTGCTAGTGTCGCTTCGCTGCTAGGGCGGACTGCGTCCTGCTAGTATCGCTTCGCTGCTAGGGCGGACTGCGTCCTGCTAGTGTCGCTTCGCTGCTAGGGCGGACTGCGTCCTGCTAGTATCGCTTCGCTGCTAGGGCGGACTGCGTCCTGCTAGTGTCGCTTCGCTGCTAGGGCGGACTGCGTCCTGCTAGTATCGCTTCGCTGCTAGGGCGGACTGCGTCCTGCTAGTATCGCTTCGCTGCTAGGGCGGACTGCGTCCTGCTAGTATCGCTTTGCGACTAGGCTGTTGATTTTATAGCCTCTAGCCGCGAAGCGTACTAGCAGCGCAGCGTTCTAGGCTCTTTCGCTTGTCATCGCTTGCTATCGCTCGTCACCGCTTGTCATCTCAGAGATCGTCTTCGCTGATGACTTGCATTAACGTCGCTGACAATTGTTGTTGTTGATCTGGGGTTAATTGCTGATCATCTTTGTTCGATAATAAAAACACGTTGTCTGCCCGTTCACCGACCGTGCTGATGGTAGCCGAATGAATATGCAAATCTAATTCCCTAAACGTACTGGCGATTTGTTCCATAAACTCACTGGTGTCTAAGGCTGATACATTGACTAAACTGCGGTTTGATTTACGTGAACGTAAAAATTCGACATTGGGTTGATTATCAAAACTTTGATGGCGCCTGGATTGGCGTTTTTTTGATAAAATCATGCCTTTATCCAGTACTTGATGCAGTTTATTGATCACTTGCTTACGACGTTGTGTACTGGTGATCGGTTTTTCATCAAAATCGAGGACCTTAAATGACTCAACCACGTAGCCATCTTTAGTACGGGCAATTTGTGCTTGTTTTACCGAAATACGCAGCGTCGCTAAAGTATTAAATAATTTAACAAACAAGCCTGAGCGATCTTTAGTGTACACAAACACGTCACTGCAGCCTTTGACTACTGCATCGTCGAGTAAAATTAAGGTGTTATATTGATTATCGGTTACTGGCGCAAGATCGTGATTAATCATCGCTTGGGTATATCTGGCGATATCATCGGCTTCGGCATTACTGAAAAATGCGATAGGTAATCGACGCCATAATGCCTTGATATATACGCTGCTGTCTTCATCAGCGGCTAATAAGTTTAGGGCTTCTTGTTTATGTTCTCGCACCAAAGTGCGCAGTTGTAGAATATTTTCAAAACCATTACGAAGTGCTTTACGGGTAACAAAATACAAGTCTTTTAATAATGACGCTTTCCAGTCATTCCACAGGTCATCATTAGTTGCCTGAATGTCGGCAATGGTCAGGCAATATAAGGCGTCTAAACGGGTTAAGGTACCTACTTTTTTGGCAAAAGCGTTGACGACTTCGGGGTCGTAGATATCCATACGTTGTGAGGTAATAGACATTAACAGATGATGTTCTACTAACCAGCAAATCAGTGCTTCTTGCGAGGCTTTAATACCATGAAACTTGGCAAACAAACTGGCATCGACAGCCCCTAATTCACTATGATCACCGCCGCGACCTTTTGCTAAATCATGGAATAATGCTCCAAAGAGTAGTGTCGATTTATTTGACATTTTCTGATAGATATCAGCGGCTAATACCAGATCTTTATCTAACGTTTTGATGTCTTTATCATAGGTGTAAATGTTTTTAAGCACCTTGTGGGTGTGTTCATCGACGGTGTAGGCATGGAATAAGTCAAATTGCATCTGGCCAACCACTTCACGCCATTGGGGTAAATAAGACGCTAAAATGCCGTGTTGATGCATTAAGGTAATGGCCAAGCCCATGCCTTGAGGATGAACAAAGATGGCTTTAAATTGCTCGCGACAACGCTGAAAATCTTGTAAGTCGCCCATTAAGCGGCGTCTTACTTGGCGCAGTGATCGTAATGTTTCAGCGGTAATGCCGATTATTTTGTCGTGATGAATCGCGATAAACTCAAATAACGCCATAATTTGGGTGCGATCGATAAAAACGGTTTCGTCTCGAACGTGAATATAGTGATCGACAATTTCAAAATTATCGTTAATCACAATAATTTCTGGATTGCGCTCTGGAATAATTTCCCGTTGAAAATAGGCCATTAAAATTTTGTTTAATTCACTGATGCGTTTCATGGCACGAAATAATTGGCGCATCATTTTTTCGATGGCAATATTGCCGCTCTCGCCGATGGGCATTCCATCACCAAACCCCATTAATTTAGCGACTTCAGCTTGGTATTGCAGTAATAAACGGTTTTCTGAGCGTTGGGCTGCTTGATGTAAGGCAAATCGCACCCTAAATAAAAAGTGTTGGCACTCCATTAATTCGGCGTATTCATCATTGGTTAAATAACCAAAGTGGCGAAGTGATTGCATATTGGCGACGCCGAAATGCTTGCGGGCCACCCAGCTAAGGGTTTGAATATCGCGCATACCGCCAGGGCTGGTTTTAAGATTTGGTTCAATACTATATGAGGTGCCTTGGGCTTTAGCATGGCGTTCTTGCTGTTCGCTGAGTTTGGCATTAAAAAACGCTTGGCTTTGCCATAAATCTTGGCCGTACAGCGCATTAAGAACCTGCTGTTGATGCTGATTATTACCAAATAAGTGACGAATTTCCAGTAAGCTGGTCGCAATGGTGACGTCTTCTTTACACGCTTGATAGGTGTCGTCCAAGCTGCGTACAGCATGGCCTAAATCGAGATTAAGATCCCATAGTTGGGTAAGAAATTGGCTAATACGAGATGCTTCGGTAGGCGTTAATGGGCCATCATGAATAATGCAAATGTCGATATCTGAAAAAGGATGTAAGGTTTGTCGACCATAACCCCCGACAGCATTGAGCGAGATCCGCGCGGGATCTAATTCGAAAGGCAGCCAAAGTTGGCATAATAATGCATCGAAGAACTGCGAGCGCTTGTTCAAGGTGTCAATAATGGCACTTTGAAAAATGTTATCTTGTAAATATTGATCCAGAGACTTAATTGCCTGTTTTAATTCAGCGCTGGTCATATCTGGACGCAAATCTGTACAAGCAGGTTGCGAAAGCATGTTACTCCTTAATGATGTTGTGCATTAACAGAATAAGGTATTCTTAAACAAATTGGTATCATTCTATATTGGTGAAGTTTTATGGTGTCTAAACGAGGTCGACTTGATCAATTTATTGCTGGCACGTTACAAATTTCGAAAAAAGCCGTCCGTGGATTGTTAATCACCCATAAAGTGCTTGTCGACGGTCAATTTGCCAAATCACCTGACTTACAAATTGATGAATTTACCCATATTGAATGTAATGGTGTGGTGTTACGTCAATATCAACCCTGTTATTTTATGCTCAATAAACCTGACGGCGTGGTGAGTGCAACGGTTGATGATAAACATACGACGGCATTGTCTTTATTACACGGTGTTGAACACGATATGTTGCATATTGCGGGTCGATTAGATCTGCATTCTACTGGGCTGTTATTAATCACTAATGACGCTAAATGGTCAGCGGCATTAATGGCGCCTGAACATAAGGTTGCTAAACATTATCTGGTCACCTTGGCTAATCCTATCGACCAAGAATATGTCGAGGCATTTGCCAATGGGATGTATTTTGAATATGAAAACATGACCACCTTGGCGGCTCAATTAACGCTACTATCGAGTCATCAAGCAAGCGTTGTATTGCGTGAAGGTAAGTATCATCAAATTAAACGCATGTTTGGCCGTTTTCGTAATCCTGTTGTGGCACTTCATCGTGAGTCGATTGGTGACATTTACCTTGATAATCAGCTAAAACCTGGCGAATTTCGTTCATTAACAAAAGCTGAAGTTGATAGTATTATTTAGCACTAGATCAACTTTTTTTATTTGATTACATGTTAATTTATTGCCTTCATTGCAACAAGTTAAGTGATATATGGATATTCAAGCATTAAAAAAAGTCCGTGAGTTAGATGTTTTTAGTTTGTTGGTCTTTAAGCTCATTTACGAGACGGGTTTTGCTAATTTTGCAGCCAAAGAGCTCGCTGTCTCTGCACCTAAAATTAGCCGTTGTTTAACATCATTAAGAGCCATGTTTAATGATGAGTTATTTTTTCGGCGTCAACAAGGATTAAAACCGACACCGTTAGCAGAACGTTTGTATCAACCTATATGCCAATTATGTGACATGGTAGGTCAAATTGAGCGAGTGACAGATGACCGTTTAAATCATCAACAAATGCCTATTTTGCATATTGCCGTCTCCCCTAGCATTATTACCAGTGTGGCGATTGCCTTGAGTCATCTTAAGCGTGATGTTATCGGCAAAGTTAAACTTCACAGCTGGCAAGACGACACTGAAGAGCTGATTTATAACGGTGAGCTTGATTTTGGTATTGGCTTTGAAACTCAAGATACTCATGGTTTAGAGTCCTCTTCGATTGCGAGTGTCACCTCCCTGTGTGTGGTGGGTCAGAGTCATCATCTATTTTGGGACACTGCCACTAATATTAACTTAGATGACATTATTCAACATCCTATCGTGTATTTGCGCTGTAAAGGATTTAATAACCGCATTGATCCATTAGAACTCTATTGCCAAACTCATGGTTTATTAATTGAAGATATTGAATGTGTTGAAAAGTTAGAAGATTGGTACTGGCACATGCTCACTATGGACTGTTTAGCCTTAACGATTTGTAATGAAGCGTCTGTTGCCGAAAAAATCCCTCATCTACGGGTTGAAAGACTTCCTAGTAGCGAATTTAATAAGCTTAATACGGTCATGCCTATGCCCAGTTACTGCTTAATTGAGCGTGCAGAGCATTACCGTCGTTATTCTTTAAAAACCAAACAAATGATAATAGATATCACTAAGTCATTGTTGGTGTGAACTTTAATTGAGTTTTAAATGAGATTCAACTCGACGAGGTTTGTCAGTTGGATCTTTTTTTAAATATTAAACCCTCTAAATTCAATGTTTTAGGTGTTTTTGTCTGTATTTCATTGTTCTGCTACTTGCCTCTAGTTCATTAGGTACCTCTTTAGGATTACTGAAAGTAAAACTGCCAGTTTCATTTTTGCGGATATTTAAAACTGAAACTACTGATTCCTGTTAACGAATTTACAACCAAGGTTCACAGGTTTGTTACAGCAAGCAAGCATTTATGTCTGTTTCCTTTTACTTTGTATGGGTAAAACTAACTAATTTAAATCGGGGGATTTAAAATGAAGAAATATAATAAAACTTTACTTGCTGCAACATTAATTGCAGCGTTGGGTGTGACGGGGTGTGGCTCTGACGGCAGTGATGGTGTCGATGGTGCTGCTGGTGCTGCTGGTGCTGCTGGTGCTGCTGGTGCTGATGGCGCTGCCGCTGGTTCGGTTGCAACAACCGTTGAAAATGCATTTGACTTAAATATTACACTGGCTCCGGCAGATATTGTCGTCGTTGGTGCTGATCCGTTTACGCTTTCATTTACTGCAAAAAATGCCGCTGGCGTTCCCTTCTCTGGACTTGAAAAAGTCGCATTATACGTGACTAGCCAATCTGCGAATACCACAGACACTGGCGCACCCATGTTATGGACCAACCATGCACTTGCCAATGATTTTGGTAGCAGCATGTATTGTTCGTTAACGGGTACTGCTGAAGCGCGAGGCGGCGCTGTAGTCGATGCGTGTACATTAGTTGAAGATACAGCTAACCCTGGTACTTATACTGGTTCTTGGGCACATGATGGTAACGCACCGGTTGTGTTAGCGGACGGTGATGCTAATGACTTAGCGCGGGTGTTTATTCGTGTTTATGATGTTGAGATGGCTGATGGTACAGGTATAAGTGATAAGGTTTTATCAACGCCAGTTGATTTCATTCCTGCTACTGGCGAACTTGCTGTATCGCAAAAAGACTCAGTATCTAATGCGGCATGTATCAAGTGTCATAGCCCAATGGAAGGTTACGCTGATACTGATATGCGTATTAGCAACATTGGTGCTCATCATAATTACCAAAAAGTTGAAAATTGTGTCGCTTGTCATAACCCTGCTTATGCGGGTGGACAGGATGATCCTGAAAAAGGCTTTAATGCAAACTTCAATGCCATGATCCACACCATTCATATGGGTAAAGATCTTGCCGATTGGCAGGGGTTACAAGGTGAAGCTAAAGAGATGTGGGGCGAAGTTGGTTTCCCTGCTGAGTCAACAGAATGTACTGTTTGTCATGATAATGGCACCCAGTGGAACGACAATGTCTATGCTGAAGCGTGTGTATCATGTCACTTAACTGTTGATTTCGAAACCGGTGACGGCCATAAAGGCATTGTACCTTCAAGTGACGCCGCTTGTTCTGGTTGTCATGGTGCTGGTAGTTTAAGCCCAAGCGAAGCGCACAGTGTTGATCGCCGTGACGTTTTTGAAAATGGCTTAGTGTTAAATGTTGCTTCTGCTGAAGTGGCTGCAGACCTATTAACTGTCGTCATTGACGTAACATTAAATGATGCGGTTCCAACTGATGGTACTGATTTAACTCAGTATTTAAACACTCTAGCCTATGGTAAGAGTATTTTGGCTGGTACACTTGATGGCAATGGCGATTATGTACCTGGGTTAAGTATTGATGACGCAGCTATGTTTGTGGTTACAGATGGTCAGTTAATCTTAACTAAAGCCCTTGCAGCTAATCAACTTGATGGCAAAACACTTTATGTGACCTCTGAAATGAACATGTGTGCTGATACAGAGGCTGGCATGGTAGTTGTTAATACCAAACTAGCTGAAGGTGCAGGTACCGAGACTGGTGCTTGTGATGTTTCGGTTCCAGCTAACATTGTCACTAAGTACTTTATGTTTGGCGACACCGCTGCAACAGGTGCAGAAACTACTGATGACTTACGTTTTGTCAGCCCTGCATTGACCGCTTATAGTTCACCTACTCAGGTGGGTAACGACCGTACAACGGCTGATGAAGCGAAGTGTAATGCTTGTCATGATAATTTAGCGCATGTTAAAGCACCTCGTCATGGTGTGACTAACTTTACCCAGTGTGCTGAGTGTCATACCAACAACTACCCTGGTTCTTATCATACTACTGCTTATGAGCAATATGTTATAACGGATGCCGATAATAAAAATCCAGTTACTACATATGTAAAAATTCCAGATTTAACCTTTGAAAACCGTGATTTAGCAACTGTAGCTCACCGCTTCCACAGTGGTTTGTTTTCAAGTGACGACGGTACTGGTATTTTCGTCAGTAAGGATAAAAATGGCAATGAAACATTAGTTAACTATCCTGCTACTAAAACCGATTGCCAAGCGTGTCATAAAGAGACCAATGCTGCAGGGAATGCGATGACATTCTTTGATGGTACGGGTAAGTTGACTTCTGGTAGAACTGCGATTGATGTTAGTTATTCTGTTACTACAGATGATAACGGTACTCCTGATGACAAAACGGATGATACTGTCGAATTCCACAGTGAGTTTATCTCGCCAACCGCTGAAGCCTGTCGTAGCTGTCACGCTCACTCTGGCGCCGCAGCTTTAGCTCACTTTACGAGCAATGGTGCAACTGTCTTCGGTGATAAGATTGGAACTGCAGCCGCTGTACCAATTGAGTCATGTGCAACATGTCACGCTGAAGGTAAAACTTACGGTATTGATAAAGTTCACGCTGGTGCAGCTCACTAGATATTGAAAACTTCTTAATCATCACTTAAGAAAGTAAGAAACCAAGAGGGAGACAGCAATGTCTCCCTCTTTTTTATTGATTTTTTGTACCTGAGTGTACTTAAGTGTACTTTTACTAGTTACATTTGCTTACTAGTTACATTTGCTTACTAGTTACATTTTCTTAATAGTTATAATTCAATTGGTTAGCTATAAATTTTTGTTTCTTCCTCGCACATCAATTTTCCCCTCTACAAACCCCTGTTTAGATTTACATGTATGACACTGGCGGTTCCTTTTTGCGGAGACTTATTTACGGAGACTTAAGACTGAAATTACTATTTTAGTTAACTGGCTTGCAACATCGGTCACATAATTGAAACATATTGTGGGTGTTATGGTCTATTTGCTTCTATTTTAAAGCTGCTATCCAACAAATATAAATCGGGGGATTTAAGATGAAAAAATATAATAGAACATTATTGGCTGCAGCGTTTATGGCAGCTTTGGCTGTGACAGGTTGTGGCTCTGACGGCAGTGATGGTGCTGATGGTGTTGATGGTGCTCCGGGTGCTGATGGCGCTCCGGGTACTCCCGCTGGTACGGTTGCAACAAGCGTTGAAAATGCATTTGACTTAAACATTATACTGGCTCCAGCAGATATTGTCGTCGTCGGTGCGGATCCATTTAAGCTTACATTTACTGCAAAAAATGCCGCTGGCGTTCCCTTCTCTGGACTTGAAAGAGTTGCCTTATATGTGACCAGCCAATCAGCCAATACTACTGACACGGGTGCGCCAATGCTATGGACAAATCATGCACTTGCTAATGATTTTGGCAGCAGCATGTATTGTACCTTAACGGGTACTGCCGAAGCGCGAGGCGGGGCCGTAGTTGATGCGTGTACATTAGTTGAGGATGCCACCAATCCTGGTACTTATACTGGTACTTGGGCACACGATGGTAACGCGCCTGTGGTATTAGCCAGTGGCGATGTTAATGACTTAGCGCGGGTGTTTATTCGTGCTTATGATGTTGTGATGGCTGATGGTTCAGGGGTAAGTGGTAAGATTTTATCGACTCCTCTTGATTTTATTCCTGCTACTGGCGAACCTGCTGTGTCAGCAAAAGATGCTGTGTCTAATGCGGCATGTATTCAATGTCACAGTCCAATGGAAGGTTACGCCGATACCGATATGCGTATTGCCAACATAGGTGCCCATGGTAATTACCAAAAAGTTGAAAACTGCGTCGCTTGTCATAACCCTGCTTATGCGGGTGGACAAGACGATCCTGAAAAAGGCTTTAATGCTAACTTCAACGCTATGATCCACACCATTCATGCGGGTCACCATATTGTTGACGCGCTTACTGGCGAAGCCAAAGCAGAGTTTGGTGGCATTGGATTTCCTGCTGAGCTAAATGAATGTACTGTTTGTCATGATAATGGCACCCAGTGGAATGACAATATTTATGCTGAAGCCTGTTTGTCTTGTCACGTAAATGTGAACTTAGCGACCGGTGAAAACCATAGAGGCATTGTACCGTCAAGTGATGCGGTTTGTTCTGGCTGTCATGGCGCAGGTAGTTTAAGCCCAATCCAGGCACATGGTGTTGATCGCCGTGACGTTTTTGAAAATGGCTTAGTGTTAAACGTAGCTTCTGCTGAAGTGGCTGCAGACCTATTAACTGTCATCATTGATGTAACATTAAATGGTGTGGTTGCGGCTGATGCTACTGATTTAACCCAGTACTTAAATAAATTCCAATCAGGTGATGATATCTTAATCGGTACACTTGATGGCAATGGTGACTATGTACGTGGATTAAGTATTAATACGAAAGATAATCCAGAAATGTTTATAGTTCTAGGTGGTAAGTTAACCTTAACCAAAGACGTTGCCATGACTCCACTTGGTGGCAAAACACTGTCAGTGTCTTCTGAAATGAACATGTGTGGCAACACTACAACTGACATGATTGTTATTAACACTATGTTAGCTGATGGTGCTGGTACCGACACGGGTGCTTGTGATGTCGCGGTTCCGGCTAACATTGTTACTAAGTTCTTTAAGTTTGATGCTGTTGCTGCAACAGGTGTTGAAACTACTGATAACTTACGTTTTGTCAGCCCTGCATTGACCGCTTATAGTTCACCTACACAGGTGGGTAACGACCGTACAACGGCTGATGAAGCAAAATGTAATGCTTGTCATGACAATTTGTCTCACGTTAAATCACCTAACCATGGTGTGACTAACTTTACCCAATGTGCAGATTGCCATAATAACAGTTATGCCGGTTCTTTCCATAGTGATGTTTATAAGCAATCAGGTGTAGATGCTGATGGTAAACCGACGTTTGCAGTAATTGAAGGCCTAGAGTTTTACAACCGTGATTTAGCCACTGTTGCTCACCGTTTCCACAGTGGCTTGTTTGCAGATGATGAAGGTGCTGGCATTTACTTAGACACAGATGGCGAGTTAGTTAACTATCCTGCTGTGCAAACCTATTGCCAAGCGTGTCATAAAGAGACCAATGCTGCAGGAGATGCTATGCCATTCTTCTCTGGCACTGGTGCATTAACCTCAGGTAGAACTGCAATTAAAGTCGATGCGAATCAATTTGATGGTGTTCCTGGCGAGTTTATCTCCCCAGTCGCTGAAGCATGTCGTAGCTGTCACGCTCACTCTGGCGCTGCTGCTCTTTCTCACTTTAAGAGTAATGGCGCGACAGTCTTTGGTGATAACATCACCTCAGCAGATGCTGTGCCAATTGAATCATGTGCGACTTGTCATGCTGAAGGTAAAACTTACGGTATTGATAAAGTTCACTCAGCTGCAGCGGACTAGTTATTAAGATAAGGTGTTAATCATCAATTAAGAACGTCACAACGTCAGTAACAGGGAGGCCGCAATGCCTCCCTGTTTTTTTAACTGATTTTTTTAATTGATTTTTTGTAACTCAGTGCAGCTGGATCAAGTAATAAGTACTTATGACTATCGGTTATTAATGTTTTTCTAGCGACAATGTCACGGCAACAAAAGCCGCGCCAAAACACTCAGTCGATAAACACCACGTCGATAAACACCAGGTCGATAAAGACCAGTCAGCTTCACTGTCCTGCTCATTCTGCCGATGTCATCAGCTCGATTTGTAGCCATTTATGAGTCATTTAATGGGTGTTAATTGTATTTTAGGTGAGCTGCATAATCCTAGTATCTTAGTATCTTAGTATCTTAGTATCTTAGTATCTTAGTATCTTGGTTTGTTGCTGTATTCGACGGCGACTTATTGGTCAGACTTCTTTATGGACAATTAGTCTGGACTTTTAGCTCGGAAAATCATTGAGGTTGCCGTTTTGTCGAGTGCGCTATTTCGCTTATGGATTGCTATTTGCTAGTGATTTGCTAGTGATTTGGTCGTAAACAGAATGGTTAATTAATGGCGTTGGTATGGCAACTTGATGACCATTTATTGTTATTTTATTGTGGATAGCAACAGGGAGGCATTGCTGCCTCCCTGTTGCTAAATCAGTTGCTGATGCTAACAAATTGCACACGATGAACTAAGCGACTTGTTGGCGCTGCATCCTTAATAACCATTTACCGTAGATGAAAATCCCTACCGCCGAAGTAATACCGATAACCGCAATAATATACCAAGCCATGCCGATGTTGTTGGCATTATAGAGGGCTTGGGTGAGAACTTGGGGATCTTGTCCCGTAGAACTGACTAAGCGACTAAAGGCTTCACCTTGGGGGATGTTGGCTATATCGGTTAAGCTCATACCATTATCTGATAAGACTTCACGGGCAATACGCTCTTTTGAGGCGTATATGTCATAAAGCTTTGGGCCGAAATAACCTTCTAACGTCCAACCTATGCCTTGAGGTAGCATCACAAAGCCTAAGTACATGGCTTTTTTACCTTCTGGCGCGATATTGCCCATAAATTCATTTTTCTTAGGGCTAATCATCATTTCACCGACAGAGAACATGGCAATAGCCAGCACAATCATCCAAGCCGCATTAAATGCACCGACTAAGGCAATGGCTAAAATACTCAGTAAACAGCCGACAAACATGGTGGTGGTAATGCGATATTTAGCGGTGAGTGCCGCGACGATAAAGCAAGTGGTCATGATCATCCCGGCATTGAGGTTGAGCATGCCTTCTGGCATTACTTTAGTACCGTCGTTACTCAGCCCCAACCAGAACTGCAATATGCCATTGCTGGTACCCTCGGGACCAAATAACGAGGTAACAATGACACTGGTATCAACCCATTCAGCAATGTGGATAGGTAGCACATCAAATAATGAGTTAAATAAAAACCAAAAACCAGCAAACACTAACATGTAGTAAATCACTATTGGCTTTTTCAGTTCTTTAAGGGCATCTTTCCACAACGCTTCTTGTTTCACTTCGCCGGATTTTACTTGACGGGTGCGTTCAAGTCGGTCTTCCTTTCCCGGTTCTTTGTAAGCGAGTAAAAATAAAAAGTTAAATGAGATAATCGCCGCACAAGCAAAAAACACATTGTCCCAAGACAATTGGCGCATGTGCACCGCAACTAATGGGCCTAAGAAACCACCTATGTTAACCACTTGGTAAAAAATGCCCCAAGCCATAGAAGTGTTATTACGATTAGTAGACAGCACCAAGGTGCCTTGAATGCCGGGTTTAAATACTCCGGTGCCAATAGCTAGCAACATGGCGCCGGCGAGAAATCCCCAAAAGCTAGGGAAAAAGGCCATGGTTAAATAACCACAAATTTTGACTATGGTTGAAACGAAAATGGTTTCTTTGTAGCCTACTCGGTCAGATATGCCGCCAGTTAGCACTGGAATGAAGGTTTGCAGTAACGCCCAGACTGACACGATTAGACCATAGTCACTTAAGTTGATGCCTAGTCCGCCTTCAGATACTGGCGTTTTAGCATATAAACCCGCACTGGCTTTGACGCCATAATAGGCAATACGTTCTACCAGTTCCATGCCACCTACAAGCCAAAAAATATAGCCTAAACTGGATATCGCGGCCCACATGCCCAACTGTTTTACTTCACTCAGATCGTTGCCTGAATGTGAATTAGTGCTCATAGGTCACCCTTTTATTTTATGTTCTATATCCTTTTTATAACAAAGGCTGACACTTTACCTAAGTTCTGGGGAAATATCCAAAATCAATAAAAAAAGCGGATCCTAAGACCCACTTTAGTGTTTTATTGATAAACATCCCACTTAGGGACGTTCACCTCAGTATGGTGATTTATGCACCACAACACTTTTTGTACTTTTTACCACTGCCACAGATGCACACATCGTTACGGTTAGGCTTAGCGTCAAACTTTACCGTTTTAGGTTTGTTCAAAACACCGGTTAATTCAATAATGTTTTCAGGTTTGTCTGCATTAATGCTGATATTAGCCAATAGCTGTTGTTCAGCAACCATTGCCGCCACTTCATGTTGGCGAGCTTCGGTTTGGACTGACAATATTAGCGGTAAAGCTTCCGTCCCCGGTTTTGCTGTGCGCTTGGTGTTATAACCACTTTCACCATAAGCGGGTTTAGGTGTTTTACGACCTTTAAAAAAGAATTTATCAGACATGGTTTTGACCCATTAAATAGAATGGTGATATTGGCCGAAGCTTATACACCAAAAATGTAAATTGAGAAATCAACGTTTCAGTTTCGTGCGAAATAAAAAACCAGCGATGCATCGCTGGTTTTTGTTTCTAATGGTATTTTATTGATTATGCTTCTATTTTGGCCAGTTCGATTTTTTGTTCGTTTAATTTTTCAATGTCACGAGTCAAATCGGCCATTTTTGCCCGCTCTTTATCAATAACCGCAGCAGGTGCTTTAGCGACAAAGCCTTGGTTAGATAATTTGCCTTCAATGCGGGTTATCTCTTGAGCAAGCTTTTCAAGCTGTTTGTCGATACGGGCCAATTCAGCGCCGACATCGATTAAGCCTGCCATTGGGATTAATAGCTCCATATTGCCGACAAACTGAGTGGTCGACATCGGTGCCGTTTCACCCTCTGCTAAAATGGTCATTGACTCAAGTTTAGCCAAACTGGTAAAGAATGTTTGGTTTGCTTCAAGACGAATGCGATCTTCATAGCTCACGTCACGAAGCAGCGCATTAAGCGGCTTAGACGGGGCGATATTGAGTTCAGCACGAATATTACGTACTGCGACAATGACTTGCTTAACCCATTCCAGATCCGCCATTGCGGTCGCATCGACTTGATCTGCTTGATACGTTGGGAACGATGCCAGCATGATGGTATCACCCGTTACGCCAGCTAACGGTTTGACGCGTTGCCAAATCGTTTCGGTAATGTATGGCATAAATGGATGCATTAGACGCTGCATTTTTTCAAGCACATTGACTAACGTATGGCGTGTGCCGCGCATTTGCGCTTCAGTGCCGTTTTGCATAACAGGCTTGGTTAATTCTAAATACCAGTCACAGAATTGATTCCAAGTGAACTCGTATAAAGTGTTAGCGGCTAAATCAAAACGGTAAGCGGCCATGTGATCTTCAACGGTTTTGACGGTCTGATTAAACAAACCAATGATCCAGCGATCGGCTAACGACAATTCCATCGCACCCGGTTTGCCATCAACTAACAGTTGACCGCAATCTAAAGGCTCACCAGCTTCATCGCTATCTGGATTGGTTTGCACTTCAGTGTTCATTAACACATAACGTGACGCGTTCCATAATTTGTTACAGAAACTGCGGTAACCATCAAGACGTTTCATGTCCCAGTTGATGTCACGCCCGGTTGATGCCATTGCCGCTAAGGTAAAACGCAGTGCATCGGTACCGTGAGCTTCAATGCCATCGGCAAATTCTTTACGGGTACTTTTCTCAATTTTTGCCGCCAATTGTGGCTGCATCATGTTGCCAGTCCGCTTAGCGACCAAGGTTTCAAGGTCGATACCGTCAATCATGTCTAATGGATCAAGCACGTTGCCTTTGGATTTTGACATCTTATTACCGGCTTCATCACGGATAAGCCCGGTCACGTACACGGTTTTAAAAGGTACTTGAGGTTTGCCGTCTTCATCTTTAATGAAGTGCATGGTCATCATGATCATCCGCGCAACCCAGAAGAAGATGATATCAAAACCTGTGACCAACACATCGGTTGGGTGGAAGGTTTTTAAATCTTCTAAATTGTCTGGCCAACCTAAGGTTGAGAAGGTCCATAATGCCGAGCTGAACCAGGTATCTAATACGTCATCGTCTTGGCGTAATACCACAGAATCTGCAAATTTGTGTTTAGCGCGAACTTCAGCTTCGTTACGGCCAACGTAGACTTTACCGTTCTCGTCGTACCAAGCTGGAATACGGTGTCCCCACCAAAGTTGGCGTGAAATACACCAGTCTTTAATATCGCGCATCCACGAGAAGTACATATTCTCGTATTGCTGGGGCACAAACTTGATGTCGCCATTTTCCACGGCTTCAATGGCTGTTTTTGCCATTGATTGAACGGCTACATACCACTGATCGGTTAATAAGGGTTCAATTGCTACGCCTGAGCGATCGCCATAAGGTATTTTTAACGCGTGCGGAGCGACTTTTTCAAGTAAACCTAAGCTGTCAAATTCAGCCACAATAGCATCACGGGCTTTAAAACGATCAAGGCCAACATAACGTTCAGGTAGCGCAATTTCGACGTCTTTGTTTGGTGTGCCGTCGGTATTAACTACTTCAACAAAACCGCGGACACAGGCATCTAAGGTAAAGATGTTGTACATAGGCAGTTGATGACGCTTGCCAACTTCATAGTCGTTAAAGTCATGGGCTGGAGTGATTTTTACGCAGCCTGTGCCAAATTCCATGTCGACATAATCGTCAGCAACAATTGGAATTAAGCGGTTAACGATAGGTAATAGCACAAACTTACCGATCAATGACTGATAACGTTCGTCATCTGGATGCACGGCTACTGCGCTGTCACCTAACATGGTTTCAGGACGCGTGGTGGCGACTTCTAGGTAGTCTTTACCATCGCTAGTTAATGCCCCTTGGGCTAAAGGAAAGCGGAAGTGCCACATGTGGCCTTGCTTCTCTTTATTTTCAACTTCTAAATCTGAAATGGCGGTGTGAAGCTTTGGATCCCAGTTGACTAGGCGCTTACCACGATAAATAAGTTCGTCATCGTATAGACGGACAAACACTTCTTGAACCGCTTTTGATAAGCCTTGGTCCATGGTAAAACGTTCGCGATCCCAATCAACCGATGCGCCCATGCGACGTAGTTGTTTGGTGATGGTGCCACCAGACTGTTCTTTCCAGTCCCACACTTTATCAATAAAGGCATCACGGCCTAAATTATGGCGTGTTTTACCTTCTTCGGCTTCAAGTTTACGCTCAACCAACATTTGGGTGGCGATACCAGCGTGGTCGGTACCCACTTGCCATAAGGTATTCTTACCTTTCATGCGTTCATAACGAGTAAGCGTGTCCATGATGGTGTCTTGGAAGGCATGTCCCATGTGCAAGCTACCGGTTACGTTCGGTGGCGGGATCATGATGCAATAATTGCCTTGAGATTCATCGCCATGCGGCTTGAAGTAACCTTGCTCTTCCCAGTTTTGGTAAAGGGCCTGTTCGATAGACTTTGGGTTGTATGTTTTTTCCATAGGAGCGTTATGTTCTCTATCTAAATTGAGTGTTTATTCAGCTAATGCTTGAGTGCTGGGCGTAATGCCAACATTCTGGTATTGACGATAGCGATTGCGGGCAATCCGCTTGAGTTCATCATCATTAGCGACAAAATCGATAATATGGGCCAAGTTTACCGCAAAACTGGGCATGTGGTCTGCAAGATTAATCAGAACTTGGCGACTTTTATTTGGCCCTAGGGTGTCAAAACCAATTTCGACAGGTGCACCGGTCACCGGACCTTCGCCTTTTAAGTTGTGAGGCACAAAGGCATTAGGCTCAAATTGCCACAGTAATTCGTCAATGGCATACGCTTGCTGCTTGTTTTCACAGTGAATGTAGACGGTTTTTTGTTGGCGATATTCTTGTTCTGCTAACCTGCATGCAGCCAAATAAACCGCATCTAATGCACTCATTTGATTATGATTATCAGGCATAAGGTAAAACAAGGCTTGAGTCATGTGGTGATGCTTTTGACAGGTTAATAAGTTGAGCACGAGTTTACACTAAAATCCTCTGCGGGTTAATGGGGACGTGAGTTGATATTTATTGAATTTCCCCTAAGTGACTCGCTGACTGAGCCGATAATGAGCTGTATTTGGTATTACAGCCACAATGCGAGCTGATGGTGCTCATTAATCCAATATAAATCGCAGCCATGATTGGTTTTCTGCGACGCTCTGGGGTTATTCTCAACTAGACGGATTTATGGATTGTTAATATTAGAACAGGCGATAATTTGTTTAATCAATAAACCTCAATATGATGAGATTATAAATAAGAATATAACCTCATCATTGAATGGCTTATTTTATCGCTATGGGGTGTTTATTCATCATCCTTAGTGGTTGCTTGAGATAATCTTGCTGGATCCGGAAACGTGAAATGCTGGTTTATTTGCGCCCAAGAATCATGACTTTTAATAAAGAGGCCTACAGCAACCAGTACTGAACAGGCTAGAATTCCCCAACCAATCGCGTTATCGCCAGAGCTTGCCCAAACGGCAACCAGACTTGATGCCCCAAAAGCGATGCTGATTTGGAGAAAGTTTTGCAATCCTGCCGCTTTGGATGCGTTATTGCTGAATTCTTGGAGGGCATTATTGACCACAATAGGGTAAATAGCGCCATTGCTTGCTGCTAGCAATGAGAATGCAACCATAAGCGGTAATATTGTTTTAGTATCGAGGATCACACTTGATACAAAAATGGCAACAACACAAAAACCAAATAAAATCAGTAAATAGCGTAGGCTGGCTTTGGTGCCAAACTGTCGAATAAGTAACTTACCGGAATAGCCACCGACAATAAACATGATGGTTTGGGGAATAAAACTTAATCCAATTTCAGTTGCGGCGTAACCATATTGTTCCATCACCGCGGGCCATAGGGTTAAGTAAGCGAAAAATGCACCCGAACAGGCACCAAAAATGATGACATTACCTAAGTAACGTGTGTTGGCTAATAATTGTTGATAGCGGATATGGGACTTATTTTTGTGTAAACGAATAGGCTCTTTAGGTACAAAAAAATGTGTCATAGCGATTAATATTACGGCGATAACACATAAGGTAATAAACACTGCACGCCAGCCAAAATTATTGAGTATCAATGCGCCAGCAATGGGCGCTAATGCCGGAGATAAAGCGACCAAAGGCATAATATTAGAGAAAATATTTTGAGCTTTATCGGCGGGGTATTGTTCAATCACTATCGCTTGCCAGATCACTGCTGCACTGCAAGCGCCGATGGCTTGGAAGAAGCGCGCAATATTCATCATCATTATGGTTTCACTGTTCGCAATGAGTGCGCTTGCCAACATAAACAGACTTAGCCCAACAAAGAGTGAATTCCGCTTACCTATTTTATGAACTAATGGCCCGTATAATAACTGTCCAATAGCAAGGCCTGCCAAAAAACTGGTTAATGATATGGCCACCTCAGAAGTGTTAGCATTAAACGTCCCTTCAATAGATTTGAATGCAGGGAGGTACATGTCGGTTGCAATAAATCCCAACATACTCAGCAAGGCTAAATAAAACAGGAACAGGTAAAATGTTATGTTTGTTTGTTTATTGTTGATTATTATGTTGTTGTTGCTAAAATTAGGCATAAATATTTTCGTCTGGTCAATAAAGCTTGCTAGTTTAATGGCTTACTAAATTAGCTGGAAACGTTTAATTTTGAAGGCAGCTATCAAAAAATTTGATTGCAAGGAGTGAGTGGAATTGAGTATGATCACTTGAAACCAGTATTACCTCAGCCGAAGATGTTATTCATCTAGTGCTGTTAAGGTACATTTTATAATGAGCAAATTGATATGCTTTCACAGCACATTTTTGAATTAATCGATGTTGTTGCCCAAAAAGGCAGTTTTACCGCGGCAGCCAAAAAACTGCATAAGGTGCCGTCTGCGATTAGTTATTCAGTTAAACAAATTGAGACTGAGCTTGGGGTTGAGTTATTTATTCGCCATCATAGAAGTGTCAGCCTAACCCCGGCAGGAAAACATTTTGTCGCTAAAGCTCGCCAGTTTCTTAACGATATGGCGCTGATGAAAAGAGACACTCAACGAGTGGCAAATGGGTGGAAGCCTTCGTTATCTATTGCGCTGGATAATATTGCCAGAACCGACAGTGTGCATGCCTTAATCGCTGACTTTTACAGAAAGTTTCAGGATGTTGAGCTGATTATTCGGATTGAAATATTTAATGGTGTATGGGAAGCGCTCGCCACAGGGCGCAGTGACATCGCTATTGGTGCGACAACTGCAAATCCAGTTGATGGGTCATTTAAATTCACTCATATGGGGGATATTGATTGGTTATTTGTGGTGAGTGCTGATCATCCATTGGCGAATATTACACGGCTTATAGTGGATGATGAGTTACGTGATTTTCCGTCTATTTGTCTTGAAGATACCTCGCGAGAGATCCCTAAACGAATTGATTGGTTGCTCAATAATCAACGGCGTTTAGTGGTACCCGACTGGCACAGTGCAATCAACCGTTTTGTCGAAGGCTTAGGGGTAGGGTACATGCCTGAACATTTAGCTGCACCGTTAATCGAGTCCGGTAAATTAGTCAGTAAAGTGCTGTGCACCGTTAAACAACCTAGCCCTTGTTGTTTAGCGTGGAATGATGAGCAAATGTCGCCAGCACTCGCCTGGGTGCTAGATTATTTAGGTGATAGTGAGCAATTACATCGTCAATGGTTAGCCTAGGCTTACCGCGGCTTACCGCGCGATAAAAGGGCTTATTATTTGAATCCAAGTTATGGTTTAGCATTGTTTGATTTGCGCTATCGAGATACAAAAAAAGGGTAAAGCATGATGCTTTACCCTTTTTATTTGCGTATCACGCACTAACAATGCTTATTCGCTAATTTCAACACCAGCGCGATTAATTAAGAATTGGCTTAAAATCGGTACCGGACGACCGGTAGAGCCTTTATTCGCGCCGCTGTTCCAAGCAGTACCAGCGACATCTAAATGCGCCCAATTGTACTTCTTAGTAAAGCGAGATAAGAAACATGCGGCAGTAATCGACCCTGCAGGACGGCCGCCTAAGTTAGTCATGTCGGCAAATGGGCTGTCTAGCATGTCTTGATATTCATCCCATAACGGCATGCGCCATGCGCGGTCACCACTTTGCTCGCCGGCATTTAACAGCTCATGAGCTAGTGGATTGTGCGAACTGAATAAACCAGAAGCGTGCTTACCAAGGGCAATAACACAGGCACCCGTTAAGGTTGCAGTATCGATGACTAATTCAGGTTCAAAGCGCTCAACGTAGGTTAATACATCACATAATACTAAGCGACCTTCGGCATCAGTGTTAAGCACTTCAACCGTTTGACCTGACATAGTGGTTAAAATATCACCTGGGCGATAGGCATTGCCCGCAGGCATGTTTTCACAACCCGCTAAAATGCCAATGACGTTAATAGGCAGTTTCATTTCGCATAATGCTTTCATGGTGCCAATCACACCTGCAGCGCCACCCATGTCGTATTTCATTTCATCCATGGCTTCGCCAGGTTTTAATGAAATTCCGCCAGAATCAAAGGTTAACCCTTTACCGACAAGGACAATTGGCTTTTCAGTGCTGTCGACTGCGCCTTGATATTCCATCACGGTCATGATTGATTCATTGCTGCTTGCGCGGCCTACGGCAAGATAAGCGTTCATGCCTAACTTAGCCATTTGCTCTTCGCCAATAGTCGTGACAGTGAGGTTTTCATGCACTTCAGCCATTTGACGAGCTTGGGACGCTAAGTAGGCTGGATTACATATGTTAGGTGGCATGTTGGCCACGTCTCGACATAAATGCATACCCGCTGACACTGCGGTTCCGTGTTCAATTGCGCGCTCACCAATGGTTAATTCGCGGCGTGTTGGCACGTTAAATACCATTTTACGTAATGGACGACGAGTTTCGTCTTTACGGGTTTTTAAGGCATCAAATGAATACAGGCTATTTCTAGTACTTTCAATGGCTTGGCGAACTTTCCAGTAGGTGTCGCGGCCTTTGACATGCAGTTCAGTTAAGAAGCACACTGCTTCCATTGAACCGGTTTCATTGAGGGTACTGATGGTTTTTGTGATAATTTGTTTGTATTGGCGTTCATCTAACTCACGCTCTTTGCCACAACCAACCAGTAAAACGCGCTCACTTAGTACGTTTGGTACATGATGCAGTAGCAACATTTGACCCGGTTTACCTTCAAGGTCACCACGACGAAGTAGGTTACTAATGTAACCTTCACTTATTTTATCCAATTGCTCTGCGATACCAGACAAACGGCGGGGTTCGTATACTCCGACAACGATACAGGCTGAACGTTGCTTTTCGGGGCTACCGCTTTTTACGCTAAACTCCATGAGCACTCCTAGATTCTTAAAGACAAATTACTATATTTATTAGATAATGTTTGCATTAGGCCATCTGGCATATAATCAACGAAAAGGTGATAGCTGTTTGGGATTATTAACGAAAAAAAGGCGTAAATTGACAGCCAAAATAGATGTTAACCATGACCCCAAAGCACCTTCCGCGCTGGTCAGAAAACTAGCAAAACTGCTGAAAGTAGACAGTTTACATGAAAGTTGCTCTGATACCAGTAAAAAGATAAGTTTAGCCACCGGATCCTACTTGTGATTGTATTTAGATATCTTATTAGTGAAGTTTTAAAAGCGCAATTCTCAGTACTTTTAGTGCTGCTAACTATTTTTATCAGTCAACAGTTTGTGCGCGTGTTAGCTGATGCCTCTGATGGTGAGTTCCCGGCTTCCTTGGTGATGACATTATTAGGCTTAAATTTGCCTCAATTAACGGTGTTAGTGTTGCCGCTGAGTTTCTTTTTAGGGATATTGTTGGCCCATGGGCGAATGTATGCCGAAAATGAAATGGTGGTACTGCATGGTGTTGGTGTCAGTGAATGGTATGTCACTCGAGTAACCTTATTACTTGCGATTGGCAATTTATTGTTTACCGCTTATTTGTCTGTTTATGTTGGCCCTTGGGCGGAAGAGCGTCAAAACCAGGTCTTAGAAAAAGCCCAATCTGAAGCCGGATTAGCGGCATTAACCCAAGGTCGCTTTCAAGCAAGCCCGAATGGGCGAGCGGTATTGTTTGTTGAAAAAATAAATAAAGACAACACTTTGGATAAAGTATTTGTTGCACAACTTCCCGATCCTGAAGACGAATATGGCTTAACTAATATTGTGGTGGCTAACAAAGGTCGAGTGATTGAAGATGATTTTGGCAGCCAGCAATTACAGCTCGAAAAAGGCTTCCGCTATCAAGGCAGCCCTAAATCACTTGAACTACAAATAATTGAGTTTGGTGGTTATAAAATGGAGATTAAAGAACAAGAAGTGGATGAGCGGCGACGCAAATTATCTGCAATGCCAGTTGATCAATTGTTGGATACTCCAGGACCTGAAGCGGCAGCTGAATTTCAGTGGCGCTTAGCTATCCCTATCGCGATCCCATTGTTGACGTTAATTGCGGTGCCGTTAGCGCGGGTTAATGTTCGCCAGGGTAAGTTTGCTAAAATGGGTCCCGCTATTTTGCTTTATTTGGGCTACTTTGGATTAATGATTGCAGGCCGAAAAGCCCTGCAAGATGAGGTGGTGCCGCAATTTTTAGGCATGTGGTGGATCCATGGCTTTGCGTTGATATTAGGGTTGTTATTACTTATTAAAGAACGCCCGACAGGGATGAAGTTCCTGGGTTTATTTAAACGCAAGCAGGTGACTGCATGAAAATACTAGACCTTTATATTGCTCGTATGATCGTTAGTACATCAGGCTTGTGTTTACTGATTTTGACTGGGTTGTCAGGCATCATTAAGTGGGTTGATCAACTGCGTTTGGTTGGGCGTGGTGCTTATACCATGCTAGATGCTGGCATATACGTGTTGTTTTTAGTGCCCCGTGATATTGAAATGTTTTTCCCTATGGCGGTACTGCTAGGTGCGTTAATTGGTATGGGCATGCTGGCATCTAACTCTGAGTTAGTGGTGATGCAAGTCTCTGGTATGTCGCGCTTACAAATCACCCAATCTGCAATGAAAACGGCTGTTCCGTTAATGATCATGGTCATGGCGCTCGGTGAATGGGGCGCGCCTATTGCCGAAAAAAGTGCTAAAGAACTTCAAGCGACTAAAATATCGGGTGGCAGTTTGATTAAATCACATCGGGGTATTTGGGCTAAAGATGGTGACTTATTCGTTAATATCGGTGAGGTTAAAGACGTTAATACTCTGATTGATATTCGCTTATATGAGTTTAACGATCAACAAGAATTAACCGGAGTGACCCATGCTAAAACCGCCGAATTTATTGGCGATGCTTGGCAGCTATCTGCAGTTGATAATACCACGGTAAAAGAGGACCGAGTTATTCGCGACCATCTTGATACCGATGTGTGGCAGTCTTCATTAACCCCAGATAAGCTCAGTGTTGTGTCGGTTAAACCAGAGGCATTATCCATTAGTGGCTTAATTGACTACTTGGATTATTTAAAAATCAACCAACAAGATCCGAGTCGTTATGAACTGGCACTGTGGCGCAAGATTATGCAGCCAGTAACGGTGGCAGTGATGATGTTAGTGGCATTGTCGTTTGTGTTCGGTCCGTTACGTACTGTGACCATGGGAGCTCGTGTGTTACTCGGTGTAGTAGCAGGATTTAGCTTTTATATTAGTAATGAGATATTTGGTCCTATGAGCATAGTGTATGAGTTACCTGCGGTGGTTGGCGCAATTGCCCCCAGCATGTTATTTACTGGATTAGCTTTGTATTACATTCGTAAGTAACTAAACGTTAATTTGAACATTAAACTGTGATGCAAAAATGGCAACCTTTGGTTGCCATTTTATTATTGGTAAAGGCCAATTGATTATGCGCCACGCCAGTTACGCATTTGATTAGCTTCTACTGACAATACCACAACCTCAGAACGGGTCATCATGTCTTGTAATGCTAATTTGTCATCATTGATGATAATCCACAGATTACCAATACCTAATAACGACCAAACTACCCGAGCGCAGGCGGTAATGAAACTTAAGTCTTGGCCATTGGGATGTTGAACTTTAAGTCGCCAAGCTCGCATACCTAATGTTTGCCCACCTCGGCTCCAAAACACGGCATAAAATCCGCCGACACAAATGGCTATCCAGAGCTGATAAAGTCCATGATAAACCGGAGTGTTATTGAGCAAATCTGACACGTCTTCGTGACCATTCATCGCGATAAGTCCGCTACTTTGCAGACCCAAGAAAACGGCAAAACCAACCGCGCCAGCAAACATATAAACGGCTACAGCAAGCATTGAGTCATACGTCATTGCACCTAAACGTCGAAAAAAACTGGCTCGAGGGAAATTAGCATGATCTGAATTCAACATAGAGAGTCCTTATGTAAACCAAAATGATTAAACCTCATCATCTTCACGAACAAATTTGATGCTAGTAAAACCAAAACGTGCAAATTCAGTTTTACGAAATTCTTTCTCTGCTTTCGCGCCTTTTTTTGACGTTAACGCAACTTGTTGCTCCATGGCTAAAAACTTTTTTAAATCAATCCCTTCAGCTTGAGCTGCTGCTTCATAAAGATCATGATGTATGTCATAGCTAAACGCGATAGTTTTGGTTTTGCCTTTAAAGGTATAGATAACTTGGCGCGCCATGGCGAACTCCTGAAATTAATGTAATTCATTTTTTAATGTAAATAATACGGCACCCCAAAGGCATCAATCTGCCGACAAAGACTTAAGCGTTATGATTTTTGAGGTACCAAATGGTAAAAGAGACAAATACCCATAGGGTGATGATCTGATGCACAATCTTCGATTATCCCACGTTCATCGACGTATAACCAAGCTGATCGGCATGAACTTGCAATAAATATTCAAATAATACGATGCCCCTGCTGACTAATGCTGTACTAAGCTAATCCTTGCGGTTTAAGGTTTTAACATTGCCATAGCAAACAAAAACATCATAAAAAGTATTGGCTAACAAAACCGTCGTGACGACTGCTGGCGGCTTAGAGGGGAACCTTTATAATAAGGGTAAATACAAATAACATGCCCCATCAGGGTAACTATCTAGTGATTGTGTCAGTTTTGCTGATGTGATGTCTGCTTTAAACCCTTGTTGTTGCCAGTACGTTTGCGCACCCTGTACGGCCACCAGTCCAATCCCCTTCACCGTCAACGCTTTTGCTTGATTTACAACATAAGTGAAGAGTTGTTTACCAATTCCCATGCCTTGTGCATTGGGTGAAATGGCCATGTCATGTAAATACCAGCAGTTAGCATCAATCTGGCCACTGATTTCGGTATTCAATGACGGGGCATCGCCTCGTTGCCAAGGGTGAACAAGGGCATAAGCTAAAACGCGACCTTGTCGTTCAAACACGACACAGCTAGTCGGCGACGTTCGCCATTTACTTTGCATAACACCAAGCGACTCTGGCGCTAGTTCAACATAACATTGTGCTTGGATCGCCATAATAGCGGGCCAGTCGGTCGCGTAAATTGGACGTATTGACATATCATTCATTCTTGGTGTTTTTGAGCGCATCATTATACTCAGCAAGGGTCTAAAACCTAAGCGCTAATCTGTGCTAGAGTAATCATAAAAATAGAGATAAGGAAGATCAACATAATGGAAATCAGTTTACCTTCAATGAGTAGATGCGTTATCACATCGGCCGTGTTGACATTAATAGCGTGTTCATCATTTACGGCAACCGCTGGTATTGATGCTTTTAAACCGGGACCAGTGATTAAAGACTACGGAAAAGTGGCCGAAGTGAATAGCAGCTTAACCATACCAACAGGCATGAAGTTTAAAGTTGCTTTTGATTTAGGTACAGCCGCTAAACCCGCTGAAATAAACTCTAGTATTGATACTTTGGCGCGCTTTATTAATATGCATGTGGCAGCCGGGGTTAAACTGAAAGACATTTCGCTTGCTATGGTGGTGCATGGTAAAGCGGCTAGCGATATGACCAAGGATAGTTTTTATCAGCAGTTGAATGCAGGGCAGAAGAATGCTAATTCAGATTTAATTGTGCAGTTGGTAAGACAGGGGGTTAAGTTCTATGTGTGTGGTCAAACAGCCGCCTATTACGGCATTACTCCTGATGACTTGCTGCCGGGTGTTGACATGGCGTTATCGGCGTTAACCGCACATGCCGTATTAGCCCGCGAAGGCTACAGCGTTAATCCGTTTTAACCCCATATTAACGACTAAACACATCCTGCTTAGTGTATTTTTCGATAATGCTTTGAGTGGTGCCATTTTGGTTAAATTCAGCAATAGCGGCATTAATTTGTGGTAATAAGGCAGTATGTTTTTTACGAAGGCGCATGACTAAGTGGCCTTCTGAATGAATCGCGGCAAGGGTGACTGGTCTATTGAGTTTTTTTGCCCAATACAAGGCGGGTAAATCTCCAGAGATAACCGCTTCAACTCGCTCTTTATGTAATGCCTTGATGAGTTCTCTCTCAGAGGTAAAATCAACTCGAGTAAACTCTGTATCGTCGTGGTAAAGGTAGCCACGAATTGTGCCTATTTTTTTACCTTTAATCTGATTAACGTCTTGCCATTTTTGAGCATTTTTGTCTAAAGTGATAATGTTTTCTTGAATGACTAATATCGCTATCGATGAGACAAAATTATCGCCTACTTTTTGATCCTCAAACCAGCTTGGGCTAACAAAGTCGAAGTCTAGTAAGCCATTCGCTAAGGCGTAATTAGTTCTTTTTGGAGGATAATTGTTTTTTTCAACTTCAATGTTGGCCTTTGCAAGCAGTAACGGAACCAGCTCGCCGAGTATTCCTGGGTTTTCAGCCGATCCAGCAATGTAATAAGGCACCCAACTGCTGGAGGCATTGACGTTATACTTAAGTGCTGTGCTCGCTTGAACGGTGGAACCACAAAAAAATATCACCAAGCAGGTGAGTGCTAGAAAGCCTTTTTTCATGGTGACTCCTTATCTTTAATATTCTATTAATACTACAACAATTTTCGCTGCTTAATAAAGATCAAGGCACAGTAAACATAAACTTGAGTGTAAGTTATCAGGTATTAATACATAAGTTTTATGATGTTTGATCAATGAGGTCTTTTTATTGCCTTGGCTGAGTAATACACCTTGCTCTAATGCTAACCGTGCAACCAACTTTTCATCACCACGAATGTACATTGAGATTGGTTTGACAATTTTATCATCAACAATGTGTTGATTAAATTCTTTTGCTGAGATTATTAAACTTGATTTACCGTCACTGTTGATCTTCAATTTGGCATCAATGTCGGTATCGGTTACCACCACCCATTCTTGTGCTGCGAGTCCGGTTAATAGGTTTTTAAGCCCAGTGCCAGTGGCGATAGCACTGTTATTAACTTGTTGGTATTGATCGGCAATACAGGTTAATCGTTGTTTAAGTTGAGCCCCAGCACCTTGACTTCGAGCTTGACTTATCCAGGCCGTTAAGTCGTCGGCCATTAGTTTCGAAAAGCGTTTTGTTTTTAACGACTCAACCATCCAGTTACATAGAAAATGGCTTTCTTGTGCTGCAGTTCTGACGGCTTTGTGTTGTGATGCCGAGGTATTTATGGCATCGATTCCAGCTAGCGCAAGGGTTAATAAAGCTTGGTTGTATGTTTCTGTAGTCATTTTAACGAGGTCAATAAAGTAGTGTGATAGCTAGTTTACCGTGTAGTCGCAAATTGCTAAATAGATATTTGTGTTAAGTCGGCTCGAAGAGCTGGCGTTTCTATGTAAAGTAGTCGCCGTTCAACAAGGATAAACGGCAACTAAAATAGAGTGTAGATTACTTTTTCGGGGGGAATTGCGCCAAGATAGCGGCAACAGTTTGGTTAATGCCTTGTGCTTTAACTTCGCCACCTTGATCAAAGTGGTACTGACCATTGCCGCGCCAAATTAAGCGTTTGTCGGCTGGGTCGATAATATCAATTTGAATAGTTTGCGTTTTAGCTGTGTTACTGCCTAGCGGGATACCGATACTCGTGCCAAGACTTATCCCACCACTAGAGCCCCAAGTTCCAGAACCTAAGCCGATAGAAAGCCCTGAATCTTTTTCTTTGTTTTCAGTGATAAAGGCATAGTTGACTACAAAATCAGCATTGCTGGCGCTAAAGAGATAACCTTGGTTAAGTAAGGTTTGCTTAATGTCGTCATTAATTCGGTCAGCGGTTAAAGGATCATCAGTTTGTTTTACGGTGAGTTGACTGAATGTTTTGAGTACAGAGAAGTCGTAATTGACATCATAATCTTGCTTGGGTTTTGTCGCACAAGAGGCCAGCAATAACAGGCCACATAAAAGTAAAATGGGCTTACAAGCTGCCATTGTGTGTATTAACCCTTTACTCGAACGCCTTGATGTTGTCATGAGCCCTCCGACTAACGTGCAATAATGTACAAAATTAACTCAATTAGTATAACCTTAACATAACGGTATTTGATGGTGACTTTGGTTGGTTAAGTACTAGCCTCATCATTAAATCAACCTACCAATGACTATATCGTATATTTAGCATTTACGTACTAAATTCAATATTAGCTGAGGTTAAGCACTCTAATGATGGAACAGTTAAGTTTTTTTGCGGTGCCCAGTCCATGCGTTGGCGTTTGTCAGTCTGACAGTCGTGGCTATTGTATGGGCTGCCTTCGAAGCCGAGATGAACGATTTAACTGGATGAGTTACAGCGAGTTAAGAAAACAAGATGTGATCCGTTTGTGTTTACAGCGCAAACGACGTCGTCAATATGCTATTCATAAAGCGAAGCAACTGGCGCTACAAGTAGAACAAACGTCGCATACTCTTCAATTAGATTTTGACACCCAGACAAAGGCTGAAAATGAACAGATTGATCTAACGAATTTTAGTTTAGATGAATAATGTATGGGATAAATGCTAGAGCCTGTTGAACCTTCAAGATGAATTTTGCTGCTGTTAGTGGCCATTTTTTTCAAGGCAGAGCTAATGAGATGTCGTTATTCTCCATAAATAAGCGATAACCCAGTACAAAGAAGCCACGAACGCAGCCCGAAGGGTCCGCCTAAACCGTCCTAGTTATTATTATAAAATAAGTTTGTTGCAAGGTATTAGCCTAGTTAAAGACTTTGTCTCTAGTCTTTTCACAGCATTCTTATGTAAGCAGAAAACCGTTTAGTTCGAACAAATTGTAAACACGAAAGGTCAACAGGCTTAGGCTTTCATCGCTTGCCAAAATAACCTGAAACTGGCGCATCGGTGAATGTCATCGTTACCTAAATGAGGATTGTCGGTAAAAAAACGAATGGCAGCTAAGTACTGACCATGGCAGTTTTCGAGCAATAACGCATTGGGAAAGTCAGCGATAATATGCTGCTGTTTACCTTGATTAATCAATTCGACAACAAATCCTAGAATGCTGTTCATCGCTTGCTTTCTGACGTCGGCATCGATGTCTGCGGACATAGAGTACTGTAGAAAAAAAAGCTGTTTTAACGGTTGTGCAATGGCCCAGTCGATGGCTTTTTGCCATAGGGTATTGGCATCTTGTTCGATATCACCACTAAAATGAGTGCTGCTAACCATGTTGGTAGCAAACTCTTGTTTAATGGATAAAAAAAGCTGGCTCATGATGTCTTTTTTTGTCGGAAAATGATGAAATAAAGTGCCCGTTGCCACGCCAGCCGCTTTGGCAATTGATGCGGTCGATGTAGCATTAAAACCATTATTAACAAACAGCTGTAATGCCGAGTCTAGAATAGCTTGTTTTTTATCTGTGGTAACAATGGATTTACTGCTAATGGATTTACTGCTCATTGAGTCACATACCTATTCTATCTAGTGTCTGTTTATCTACCGTTTATTCATTAAATCAGTTTGATTGCGGACTGGTTAATGTCGGATTCGGCTCAGCAAGTATCATTAAAGTACATGCCTATGCATCTGAGTCAGTTTTGGCCTATTCTTATAGTATAAATCAAGACTAGAAGTGAGATTTGCTATGAAAATGCCTGAAACGAGTTTTTTTGAATGGCAACGTCAATTCAGCGCTGAAATTGATTGCTTAAATCACATTAAGAAAATGAGATGGCCTAATGGTTTTGTTTGCCCTAGATGCTCTTGTGAGCATGCCTATGAGCTTACAACCCGCAATGTATATGAATGCAGTCAATGTCATAAACAAACATCGGTCACAGCAGACACATTATTCCACGGTAGCCGTATTCCTATCACTAAGTGGTTTTGGGCAATCTACTTTTTAGGCTCAGATAAAGGCAGTATTTCAGCATTAAGATTGAGCAAGCACATTGAAGTTAATTGGCGAACGGCACGTTTGATATTAAGTAAGCTGAGAACGGCTATGGGCCATAGAGACAGCTTATATAGACTGTCAGGCGTTATTGAAATTGATGATGCGTTAGTGGGTGGCAGAAGGAAGGGCAAGCGTGGACGTGGAGCAGAAGGTAAAACACCTGTTTTAGTTGCCGTTGAAAGCAAAGGAAAAAGAGCTGGATTTATTGCTATGCAGGCTGTGAATAGCGTTTGCCATGATAGTGTTGAAAAGTTCGTTGCCAAACACTTAACGAGACAGCAAAAAGTGCATACAGACGGCTTACCTGCGTTGAACATTATAGATAAGACTCAACAACATGAAGCGAGGGTTACCCCCAGTGAGCTTGTTGATGAATGGCTGCCTTGGGTTCATATTGCCATTGGTAACTTAAAGGCATTTTTACTTGGGACATTTCATGGTGTTTCAGGAAAGTACCTACAAGAATACCTGAGCGAGTTCTGTTATCGGTTCAATCGTAGACAAATGGAAAGAGAAATACCTAACAGATTGTTAAATTTGGCAATAATTCACACGCCAATACATTCTTACTGAGCCAACTGCATAGGCATGTTAAAGTAATACTTGCCGTAGTGATATTTTGAGGTGTTAGCGTAAGAAAAATTTCATCAATAATCGTTGGATCACGCCGCCATAAGGTGGATGAACAAATATGCCGGTATTAATTTTACCACTGTTGAGGATTGTTTTAGCATGGCTAAAGGTTAGAAAGCCTTCTTTGCCGTGATAGTGTCCCATGCCCGATGGACCAATACCGCCAAAGGGTGCGTCATCAGCGGCAACATGAAATACCGTGTCATTAATGCACACTCCGCCCGAATGAGTCTGCTGCAGAATGTCTTGCTGCGTTTTATCGTCAAAGCTCATGATGTATAGGGCTAAGGGGCGATCATGATGGTTGATATAACCTATCGCTTCATCAACCGACTGATAGCTAATAATCGGTAACAATGGTCCAAATATTTCATCCTGCATAATGAGCATGTCGTCTGTGGTATGTGTGACTAGCTGAGTGGCTATTTTTCGTTGCGTTGTTGATATTGGGCCATCAATTGCGGAGGTGACGGTTGCACCTTTGGCTTTGGCATCTTCTAATACTGCGAGTAAGCGTTGGTGTTGACGATCATTAATGATATTGCCATAGTCTTGGTTTGTGTCGAAGTTAGGGTACATTTTATTAAATCGACGTTGATAAGCGGCAATAAACGCCTCGACTTTTTCCGCTGGGCACAATACATAGTCAGGGGCGACACAAATTTGACCTGCATTTAAACATTTTCCAAAAATAAGCCGTTCTACCGCTGTGTCTATTGGCATATCAGCGGCAATGATCGCTGGGGACTTACCGCCTAATTCTAATGTTACCGGCGTCAGGTTATTGGCTGCGGCACGCATAACATGGCGGCCGACAACGGAAGAACCCGTAAACAGAATATGGTCAAACGGTAATGCTGAAAATGCTGCGGCCACATCAGCTTCACCTTCAACTAACTCGACTTCAGTTGGGGCAAAAATCGTTGCCAACATCTTGCGCAATACCGCATTGGTTGCTGGGGTGAATTCGGACATTTTTAGCATGGCCCCGTTGCCTGCAGCAATGGCCGTGATCAATGGGCCCATTGATAACATCACCGGGAAGTTCCACGGCACAATAATACCGATCACGCCCAAGGGCTGATATTGCACCGACACTTTAGAGGGCGATAGTAATAAACCTGCATGACGACGACTGGGTTTCATCCACGACTTAAGGTGTTTGATGGTGTAATTGATGTTGTTTACACAAGGCATAATATCCGAAATTATGGTGTCATTTGCAGAGCGATGGCCATAATCGTTAATTAATGCGTCGATGATAGATTGTTGATTATCAAGCAAAGCTTGTTTTAATTGGGTTAACTTATCTACCCGTGATTGATAATGAGGCGCTGGATTAGCTTGAAAACGCGCGCGTTGATCTGTGAGTAATTGTTGTAATTGTGTTTGAATGTTATCAACGGCCATATTCATATTTGATCTCCAGCAAAAAATAACGATGTTGGTTTGATGAAGTGTGATTAACCCATTCAGCAAACCGACTGATTAGTCGGTTTTATGTTATGTTCGTTTTTGATCTAAAGCAAGTTTTCGGGTTTAATTTGATATTAATCACTAATGAGGTCTTTAATACTGACTATACTAAAACTTAACTCGGGGTAGGAGATGGAATAAATCGTTAACAACGGATTTATTATCCAGAGTTTAGATTAGTTATATTGTTGAGATGGAACTGGGTGTGTTTCTGTGAGGCATAAAATGTCACTACAAAGACACATTTTACACTGCGAAGGAGGATAATATGCGAACACGTAATATTTTATGGCCTACCGATTTTTCTGACACGTCGTCACATGCTTTAAGTTACGCAATTGAAATGGCTAACTTATATAAAGTTGGCATTCGTATCGTGCACGTAGTTGATCAGCCTTTCGGTGATGAGAATTATATGATCCTTGCCGTTACCCCTGAAGAGTTGGCGAAAACGATGGAAGCTGCTGCGGCCAAGAAAATGCATGATTTATTGGGTCAACTTAATACCGACTTAAAGATTGAAACGGTGATTCGACGTGGTGATGCTATTGCCGAAATTTTGGCCGAGGCCAATAGCGGTGATATTGGTATGGTGGTTATTGCCAGCCATGGTAGAAGCGGACTGTCTCATTTTTTGAATGATAATGTCGCCGAAACTATTGCAAATAAAGCCACATGCCCTGTTCTAGTGGTCAAATAGCATCGGCTATAGAAGCTGGCGTTGGAGTATAGCTTGGTTAAAAGCTGGAATCGGGTTGAGTTAAAAAGATGATTTCGGCAGCCGTTGAGTCGCGCCCTAAGATCGCGTTTCGGTGAGGATAACGATTAAATTGAGCTATAATGGCTTGATGTTGTCGTTGGCTGTGTAGATTATTCGGCGCATATTGCTCAAATAATGGCAATGCTTGCTGGTGGATAATCATTGATTCGCTATGCATATAGGGCATGATTAAAAATCCAGCTTGGTGAGTCGGTAACTCTGCTAAACAACCTAATGCAACGGCTTCTTGCGCCAGCACTAACGCGATATTGTCAGCGGCAAATGCGGCTGGCGTATCGCGATGAATATTTCGCGAAAATTGATCTAGTACGATAATTTCGGCTAATCGCCCTTGAGTGTCTTTACGCCAGTGTTGTAACTCTCCCATTATGGCAGCGTTTAAAGCGGTGCCAAAAGTCTTTGTTATCTGTAAATCAAGCTCGGTATCTTTTATCCACCATTGTTTAGGTGAAATTTTAACAAACCAAAAATCAATAACATCATTGACGGTGACCCGTGTCGTTTTTATTTCATTCATTAGGCTAAATCCAATTACGGTTATCGTGACTAGTAGCATTGAGTGACCGAGTAATAATTAGCTCTGCCACATGAGTGGGAATATAGGGGAACACCACACTGCCACTGGCTAATCCGACTTCTACATAGGCTAACTGAGCTTGTTTTTGGCCTTGAGTTTGGATGATGTTAACGTGTTGAACTTTTTCAAATGCGACCCGCTGCCATTGTTGACCGAAAAAGCCGCTATGTTGCCAAATGACTTTATCTGCCACAACATATCCCCATTGCTTGTATCGTATGTAAATCGCTAATATCACCATGAAGGTGATGAACCAAGTGAACTCAAAAAAACCAGGGCTTTGATGGCCATAATAACCCATGATGGTGAGTATACTGGCCAGGATCAGTGGCAAGGCAATTCTCTTGGTCAGCCAATTAATATCAATAGACGAGTAACTGCTAGGTAATGCGCTGGCACCGCCACTGAGTTGAGGGATTTTGGCCAAGAGTAATTCGATTTCAGTGGATTTAACACTTGGAACTAACATGTGTTGTTTGGTTTTATGTCCAACTTCATGTCCTTTGACTTGCTTAAAGTATAAGGTCCAGCGTTTAAATAAGCGTGCAATAACGGGTTGTTGAAGATGGACTAATTGAATACGTTTTATGGCCAACGCATCTTGCTGGTGTGAAATGACACCGCCACTTCGTTGTAAAGTGTCATCATGTTTATCGAGCTGATATGGGTGATATTTTAACATTGCCGCGACAATTGAAATTAACGCAAACAAACTGTATAGCGCAAACAACCCCACGATTGCCATGATGGTCTGCAAGCCAATATTTTGATGCGTTTGCTGTTGGACCCATAACCAAAATTGCTGCGCGAGTGGGGAGTCGAATATTTTATCCAAATCAACTTGACCAGCGATGGGGCCCGCAATTACGGCAAACCAAATAAAATTATTTTGATAAAAACCAAATAAGATTAAATCCCATAAACTTTTACGCACAATCGGCTGTGTATTCTCGATGCCATGTTGATTGTCAGTATGCGGATGCTCGTGTGTCGGTGCAGTAGCATCAGTGTGACTTAAATTTAGCAGTAAACGTTTTAAGGTTTGCGCTTGTTGTGTATCTAATGCGGCTAAATGAGCTTCGTCACTTTTAGACCCAGCGGTTTCAATCACGAGGGTACCGAGCGACAATGGCTTAAAATAAAACGGTTGTTCATAACGAATATTTTGAATGCGACTCAGCGGTATTTCATCTTTTTTGGTAAACAATAAGCCGCGTTTCACTTCAAGTTGATGGTTATTAAGACGAAAACGAAATTTTCGCCATTCTATTATCGCAGAAAGTGTCACTAGCAGTAATAGTAGGCTAGAAGCCAGTATGCCCCATTGCATATCAAAGCCTTGCCGCCATCCAGTATAAACAATGGGTACGATAGCAAAACCATTGCTGAGGATGTTTTTCAAGGTACTGAAAATATTACTGACGACGGACCAAGCTGAAAGTGCTTGCCACTGCTGTAAATCATCGGTATTGGTTTGCTCTGAATTGATCGATTTATTGGTAACAATATCTTTTGAGTCAAGATGTGGATCATCACCCTGTGATGCTGATGACTTATCCATTATGGCTATCCTGCTGAGATCGTTCAATGGCTGGTGTAGGGTCATCAACTGATGTTGAATGCTCGCGTGTGTTTAATTTAGTGGCAGGTAGTTGATGACTTGCTGCCGCTTGGCTCAATAAATGTTGGCGTAAATTTTCAGCTAAATCGGCATTGAGGCCTGGTAGATCAATTTCAGCTAAACCACTACCTGCACTGAAGCATTTTAAGGTGACTAAGTTGAACCTTCGTTCTGCGGGGCCTTGTGACAAATTAACATGTTGCAGTCGAGTGTAGGGCAGTGCCGTTGTTGACACCCAAAATAACCCTTCACGTAGCACCATTTCATGTTTAAACAAGCCATAAGCAATTTTGTTTGCTTTGAGGTGAATGAGTTTAATCACCAGGGCAGCCACCAATATTGTCAATGCTATAAACCCGGTCGTGATTATCAATGGCAGCGGGTTAATTATCAGCAGAAACACCGTTAAGGCCGTGATGATAATCATCATAACGACACTGCTAATTATCAATAATAGTTTAGGGTAATTAGGATCAATATTGCTCAGTGGCAAGTCGGCAAGTTGAATATAATCATCTTCGGATAAACGTGGGCCATGGTCATAAGTGTCTGCTGAAGTTGCTTTTACTGCCAACAATGAAGATGTATCGTTTAGCGTTGACGGATCTGTTATTGGCGATGGCGCTAATGGGCTCTTTGAGTGCGGCGGAGTATCCATGTTTGTTCGCTTTCCATGTCGGCTATTTATATTGTTAAAAACTATAACGAGATTGTCGCAACTTAGGTAGTGTTAATCATATTGGTTATCGATAAATCAATCTATTAGCGTCAAAATCAGTGATTAATTACGCCGCAATTTGCCCACATTGGCAATAGTGCTTGCGTGACTGGCTAGACATACAGTAATTTCTATCCAGTAATGTAGAGATAATAGGGCGTGTGAAGGATGTTTTCGAATAATTACGTGATCAATAAATCGCAAAAAGCATTTTTACGAAAATTGTATTTAGCGCATCTGCTAGATGAAGAACAACATAACTTATTAAGCTTGCAAAAACTGACGCTTATGCCACGAAGGACATTGCAAGATGCGTTAGCGGCATTTGTCGATATTGGTATTGAAGTGGATTTTGTTCAGCAAGGCCAGCGTCATAATGAAGGCTATTATCGCATTTCAACTTGGGGCCCAATCAGCAGTGCTTGGGTGAATAGCCATTTCGAGCAGATCAAACAACACATTGAAATGGTGAGCGAGTCAGACATGACCCGTTAAGCGGTTTATACTGCAATAATTTGTTGTTGAAAGGGCTATTCATGGCGATACAGATACTATTATTCAATGCGCAAGGTCTGTTGTTAGCTGAAGGTGATGAGACTCTCATGAGTCAATATGATCCGCAACAGCAGTTAATATGGGTCGATATTACGGATCAGCATAGCCAAGCGTTTTTTAAGCAACATCCTGACTTTGGTATTGATCATCTCGATTTTGAAGAAGCACAGCGTGAACGTCATCCTCCACAGTTTGAAGAATATGGCACCCATTCGTATTTGTTAACCCACGAGCTTAAAGACAGGGAAGAATATCTTCTGCTTGAGCGTAGCCAGTTACTGCTACATGTGAATGACCATTTTTTAGTGACACAACACCTTAAACCGTCAATCAGTGTCAGCAAAGTTTTCCAACGGATCCGCGAGCAAGGTCACCTAGATAGCACGGACATGAGCCAAGTGTGTTTTGAACTAATGCGTCAAATTGTGATTGATTATCTGGCAGTGATGTTGGCGTTAGAAGAACGTTTAAGTGAAATAGAAGATGAGATTTTTGATGTTTCAACCGATGATTTACTTGCAGAGTTAATCGCTTATAGCAGTAAATTACAAAAAGCAAAACGTTCGTTTAGTTACCATGAAGAGATATTGCAACAATGGCTTCGCGATGACAGCCATCAGCATATTAAGATGGACTATGAACAACTGAGTTATTTATATAACCAGTTTGAACGGTTATCGAGTCGAGCCAGTCTTTATCAAGGTTTAGTGGACAGCTTAATCAATGGCTATATTTCAGTCAGTGCCCATAAAACCAATCGAGTGATGATGACGTTAACCATGGTCACGGCCATTTTTCTACCATTAACCTTAGTCGCGGGCATTTACGGAATGAACTTTGATAATATGCCTGAGTTAAAATGGCACTTTGGCTATTTTGCAGTATTGAGCCTAATGGCAGTGATTGTGTTATCAGGCTTGTGGATAGCTAAAATAAAGCGTTGGTATTAATCGAAGTGAGTGATTAAAGGAGGCTATTGAGGTGACAAAGTTTCAGCATGGGTTAGATTTTGGCGATCCTCACGACGGCTTAACTCAAGATGATATTGTCGAGGCAAGGACTAAAAACCAAATCAGTCCACCTGTCACTTGGATTAAAGGCTTTTTGTCGCCTAAGCAGCAACAGTTATTGATAAATGAAGTTAATCACTATCCGTTAGAGCGGGTTTCTATACAAGTGTATGGTAAGCAACATCTGACTCCTCGAACCCAGGCTTGGTTTGGCGACCCCGGTTGCGATTATCATTACTCCAAATTACACATCACTGCACTGGCTTGGCCAAAAGTATTAAGCCGATTACGTGCAAAATTGCTTAACGATCATCAAATCGACACTAATTCAGTATTAGTTAATCGCTATGCCGATGGCCACGACTGTATGGGATGGCACAGTGATGATGAACCTGAGATTGTCAGTGGTTCGGCGATTGCATCGGTTACCTTGGGGGCCTGTCGAGACTTTGTTGTGCGCCATAAGCAAACTAAGACCAAAGTTAATTTTGCGCTCGCATCGGGCGACTTACTTATTATGCATCCCGGTATGCAGCAACACTGGCAACATGCTTTGCCTAAACGCCTTAAGGTTGTTGAGCCGCGTATTAACTTTACCTTTCGACAAATCATCCCCAACTATTATCGTTAACAGATATCGTTAATAGATATCGTTAATAGATATCGTTAATAGATATCGTTAATAGATATCGTTAATGGCCATAGCTAAAAGCGAAAGATCTAGCGGCTAGGACGCTGCGCGGCTAGATGCTATAAAATATTAGTAGCGAAGCTGATCCTATCCCAGAGATGACAAGCGATAACGGGCGATGACAAGCGATAACGAGCGAAAAAGCTAAGCGCCTAGGACGCTGCGCGGCTAGATGCTATAAAATCTTAGCAGCGAAGCTGTCCCTAGAAGCGAAGCGCTCTATCCGCGTAGCGAACTAGCAGCGAAGCGACTCTAGGACCTTGCAGATCGATAGTCGAGCTAGTTTGGGTATATAGCAAAAATAGATTATTACTGAACCGTTAACCGCAGTGTTTACGTACCTATTAGGTATGGTTTCAAGATGTGGTAATAAATAGATGAACAATGCGGGTGGCAAAGGTTGCGTAGACTCAAACATAAAAACGACATCGCAATCAACAGTCCGGGCGCTTTATTGGTTAGGCGATGACCTGCGAATGGCAGACAATGCGATATTTTCTGATATTGCTCAGCATGCTCAGCAGTTGATGATAGTGTATTGCATCGATCCCAATTGGTTTCGAACAACCCAATATCAAGCTCAGTACCTTGGTAAGCACAGGTTACGATTTTTGCTTGAGTCATTACGGGCATTAGACGAAGCGCTCAATCAATATGGTCAACAGCTGCATATTGTTTACGCTTCAGCGCAAAAATCCTTGGCTTATATTATCCAAGCCCATGATATTTCCCGGGTCTATCGTAGTGATCATTGTGGTGCAGATGAGCAGACCGCTTGGCAATCGATTCAGCAGCAATGCCCCGATATTCAATATTCGACCATGACCACTCAAACTCTGTTTCACTCACAGCAACTTCCTTTTGAGCTAGCCGAACTTGCGCCAACTTTCAGTCAGTTTCGCAAGCAAGTCGAGAACATCAATATTACCGCAGCAGCTGACACAATATCTTGGTTGCCACCTATGGTCGCGCTTAAGCAGCAAGATAAACAGCTTCAGGCTTGGCTGTCTTACCCCGACTGGGTGCCACAAACTCAAATGATGAGCAATGTATTTTGCGGTGGCGAAGCACAAGGGCTATTACAATTAGAATGCTATTTTTCTTCAAACTTAGCGCATCACTACAAGGAGATGCGTAATGAGCTTGATGGTTGGGAATGCTCGACAAAGTTTTCACCTTGGTTAGCTAATGGTTGTTTATCTGCAAGGCAAGTGGTGTCTGCCTTGCAGCAATTTGAATCACAACATGGTGCGAGCCAATCAAGCCAGTGGATTTTGTATGAGCTAATTTGGCGTGAGTATTTTCATTGGTATGGCTTTAAATTCAATAAACAGCTATTTCGATTCTCTGGCATTAGTGGGCGTAAGCCGTTAACCAGTTTTTATGTGCAACGTATTCAAGCGTGGAAAACTGCCAGTACACCTTTCCCTTTAGTGAATGCGTTGATGAAGCAATTAAATGACACCGGCTATATGTCAAATCGCGGTAGGCAAATTGTGGCAAGTTGCTTTGTGAATGAACTACAATGTGATTGGCGTTATGGTGCCGCTTATTTTCAACAGCAGTTAATTGATTATGATGTTGCCGTGAATTGGGGCAATTGGCAGTATCTGGCGGGTGTTGGCGCCGATCCCCGCGGCGCTAGGCACTTTAATCTTGAAAAACAGCAGCAGACATATGACCCACACGGGCTATTTATCAATGCATGGCTAGGGCGTGAGGTGTTACAACAACAAGACGAGGTCAATGCTGCGTATTGCATGGATAGTGTCGATATAGCAGATTGGCCAAGAAGCTGATCGATAATGGTCATTAATATGCGTCGATATCGACTCGACAGAAGGTGTGCACAAACTTTAAGTTTTAGTCTGCTTGTTTGACCTTTATTCGGCAAAGCAGTACCCTTCGATTTCATCGATATGGATTAACAAGAGTATTACTATGTCTGTCCAACAAATCATTACTGATAAATTGAATCATGCCTTCGAGCCATTGCATCTTGAGGTGATTAACGAAAGTAATCGTCATCATGTTCCGCCTAATTCTGAAACCCATTTTAAAGTGGTTGTGGTTAGCGATAAATTTAGTGACCAGCGTTTGCTTGCCCGTCACCGTTTGATTAACCAAGCGCTTGCAGATGAGTTAGCTAACGGTGTGCATGCATTATCCATCAATGCTTATACTCAGCCAGAATGGCAAGCATTGGATAAAGTACCTAAAACCCCTAATTGTAAAGGCTAATTGTTATTAACTTACTGGTCTATTTATAAAAAAGCCTCACGGATTATGTGAGGCTTTTTTATTTTGTATTGTAACGTGGCGGTATTTGTCACTGGTTATGATTATGTTACAGTTATGAAATAGAAGAGTGCGATTGAAAAGGATATTTACATGAGCAAGGTGATTCAAACCTGCTGGTTAATGGGCCTAACCTTGTTGTTGGGCTGCCAACAAGAGACTCCTTCAAAGACAAATTCTCTTTCTCAAATAGATCAACCCCCCCTTCAAGTGATTGAATGGCGCTTAGCAACGTCATGGCCAAAAAACCTAGCCGGTTTGGGCATGGCACCAGAACGGTTTGCTCAACTAGTCAATAAGATGTCTAACGGCCGTTTAGTGATCAATGTTTACGGTGCGGGCGAGTTAATGCCAGCCTTATCCGTGTTCGATGCTGTTAGCAATGGCACGATTGAAATGGCGCATAGCGCGGCATATTATTGGAAAGAAAAAGCGCCCGCAGCCCAGTTTTTCTCATCGATCCCTTTTGGTTTAACGGCACAACAAATGAATGCATGGCTTCACTATGGCGGCGGGATGGAGCTGTGGGAGGAAGTTTATCAGCCTTTTGGTATTTTACCGCTTGCAGGTGGAAACACCGGTATGCAAATGGGGGGCTGGTTTAATAAAATCATTGCAACACCTGAAGACTTTAAGGGTCTTAAGATGCGTTTACCGGGCATTGGTGGCGAAGTATTTAAGAAACTGGGGGGCATTCCGGTAACGGCGTTAGCGGGTAGAGAATTATACGGTGCGCTGCAGACTGGCGCGATTGATGCTGCCGAATGGGTTGGACCTTATAATGACTTGCCTCTTGGACTAGATCAGGTGGCCAAATATTACTATTACCCTGGTTGGCATGAACCGGGGTCAACGATGGAATTTCTGATCAATAAGCAGGCTTTTTCGACCTTGCCCGATGATTTACAAGCGATTGTGAAAGTAGCTGCCAGAGCGATAAATCAAGATATGCTAGATGATTATACTCAAGGCCATATCGCTGCGATGGACATTTTGCTTAATGAACACCATGTGCAGGTTAAACCCTTCCCTAATGCTGTGATCCGTGCGTTAAAACAAGCAAGAAATGAAGTTCTTGACCATGAAGCCGCTAAAGATGTGCTGTTTAATAAAGTTCTTGAGTCTTACATAGCCAATGAAAAATCAGTAAAACGCTATTTTAGTTATACTGAAGATGCGTTAAGTCGGTTTGAATTAGACGCGCAACAGCAAGAGTAAACTCAGACTGTGACAATGTTTGAATAGTGGTATTATCTTGGAATTAGGCAATATATTGTCGAATTATTTTATTTATTTAGGGAGAAATCAATGCCTTTACTAGACAGTTTTACCGTAGATCATACTCGTATGAATGCTCCAGCGGTTCGCGTTGCCAAGCACATGAGCACCCCTAGTGGCGATGCTATTACTGTATTTGATTTGCGTTTTTGTGCACCCAATAAAGATATCCTCAGTGAACGAGGTATCCATACCCTTGAGCATTTGTTTGCAAGCTTTATGCGCGAACATTTAAACGGTGATGGTATAGAGATTATTGATATTTCACCGATGGGATGCCGTACCGGTTTTTACATGAGCTTAATTGGTCAACCGACAGAAAGTAAAGTTGCAGATGCCTGGCTAGCGGCAATGATTGACGTAACCAATGTCATTGACCAGAAAGATATTCCTGAGTTAAATGAATATCAATGTGGTACTTACGAAATGCATTCGTTAACACAAGCGCAAGACATTGCTCGGATGATCATTGCCGCGGGCGTGAGCGTTAACCAAAATGATGACTTAAAACTGAGTGACGAAATTTTAGGCAATCTTTAATTTAATTGATTGAGTTCATACCCACGAGAAAAGCGGCTTTGGCCGCTTTTTTTTGCTAATAAAACACCCAATGTCGAGTAAACGTTAATAGCACGCTATTTTTATGTAACTGAAACCGTTATTGTAATAAGCGTAACTTAGTGATTTATTCGTCATTTTAAACGATCTTTTGCGTGAACAGACACATATACGGAGATTAATATGTCTAACCACCCATTTAGCCTGTCAGTGCTAGCAGCCGCAGTGCTTTATGTTTGTCATTCTACCAATGCCGTTGCAGAAACGGTAACAGAGTCTATTGATAACCTTAATAATCAACTCGATTTGCAGCAGTCATCGATAAGCCAATTTCATTATCGCCAAAGTGATATTGCGCTAGGGTTGACGGGCGCGACAGTGTTACCTACCGGATCACATCAGGATGTGACCATCACACATGCAGGTGCCATTGACGGTGTAGCCATTTTACAGGATGGTATTTTCTTTTCTCCTGCGCCGTATTCTGGACAACATTTAGTGTTGCAGCCCAATTTATTGCACCAGCAAAAAGTGTCTTTTTCGAGCATGACCAGTGTGACGGAGAGTTCGCAAGCGGCTTTTGGTAAGCTTGACTATCAGTCTATAAAAATTAGTCCCCAAAAATATGCAACTGATCTCAACCTCGAAGGCAGTGACAGTAATGCAATAAATGGTGGCGTAGTAGTGAGCGGTACTACAAAGCAAAATGGCATGTTACTGGCACTCGATTATCAATCGGCATCTGACGATGTGGGTTATCGTGCCCCGCAAGATGCAGATGCTACTCATAAAGATATTCTATTCAAAATTGCGGCCGATAGTTTAGCTGGTGCAAGCAATCAACAAACGACCGAGTTCAGTTATCAATATTCATCGCAAGATGATGATCGAGGAACATTGGGGTTAACAGCTGCTGATTTTTCGTTAGACCCGACTCAATTATACTCCGCAGCCAGCACCGACAATATTGAAGGCGAACGTCAACGCTACGTATTAGCCCATAAGGTCATATTGTCTGCTACTTCGACGATGGCGACAGACTTTTATTACCAAACCTATTCACAACAATCTCGAGAAATGCGTTTTGTTGATGGTCAGCAAATTGACAGCGCTTTGTTGTCTAGTATCGCCATGTTTGAAGCCGTTCCCACCGCGGATGGGATGAACTTAGGATCGTTAACACAAAATAACGATTTTGCAGGCTTTGGTATGCAAACCAAAGGTGTCAGCATGTATGGTCAGCATCAGGTGACTTATAGTGCGCGCTACCATACAGATAAAGCTGAAATGCGTTTAGGTCAACGTGAGTGGTCGTGGAACAATGATTTATCACTGACGCCGACAACAGATGATGAGTATGCGCTTACCTATACTGATGATGCTTCTGCTTTTTCATCAGCGGTAGACACTAAATTAAATTATGATCAGTGGTCTATCAATCTCGGTTTAGGTTATGAACATGTCAGCGTTTCTCGTGAGCTTGGTGATGTAAATACGAGCCTTAATGCGGCGGACTTTTCTGATGATGGCTGGTCGCCTTCTGTTGAAGTGGCTTATCAGAGTGGATCATGGTTAACCGCGCTGCAAGTCAAACAAGCTTGGACAGTCGCTTCAGCGGGGAATATTGAGCAAACTGCTCAAGAAGCACTGCAATATCAATTAGCATTAAGCTACCAGCAAGATGCTTTATCGATTGCAATGACGGGTTATATGCATGATTACGATAGCCAACACGTAAGCTGTATGCAGGGCATGATATGTGACTACGAACAAATATCATTACAAGAGAATATTAATGACGTTTCTGTTGTGGGCGCAGACTTGAGCATAGCGTATGGGCTGACATTTGATCACTTTTCTATTCCATTGAACGTAAAGTACCAATATACCCAAGCTGAAACCGATAACGCCGATTGCAATGAGTTGATGGGATGCTTTGCTACTAATAGCCAATTACCATGGGTACCAGAACAACAACTGACGTTAAGCTCGGGTGTTATTTATGGCGACATGTCTATTATAGCGCAAGCCTTGTATCAATCTGAGTTAGGTTATCAAGCAACACTTACTAATGAGCGTACTATTGACAGTCAGTGGAAGGTTGATTTAGCCGCAACTTATCGTTTGACCGCACAACATGAATTATATGCTCGAGTTGAAAATCTGTTAGAGGAAGAATTAGTCGCAAATGTCACTGCAATGGGATTTCAAGGACAGTCGGAAATGACCACGTATTTTGGTTATAAAGGTCATTTCTAGAGAGTCGTTTCTAGACGCTGGCAAGCTTGAGTCATATTTGGTTACAGCTTATGTTGTTTTTATGTCAAAACACCAATACCACCCAAGTGACTACTCATTTGGGTGGTATTATTTTTGCTACAACTGTTTTTGTGAGTGAACAACTAAAATTATTTCTTTAAAATTAATGCTATAGTCTCTTTGTTAGAATCTAGCATACGGCATAACCCCCTCAGGTTCTTATCCGTTTAGTCTGATCTAAAATCCATTTATCAAAGTAATGTATTGTTATGAAAACACCTATAATTTTCGTGGCGATAGTCTCATATTTGCGGTAAAATGCGCGCGACCAGCGTGATTATGATCGCATTTTCGAGTTAAATCTGCGCTAGCTCAAATAGCAAGTATATGTTAATACTTTGTTTTTTTAGCGGAACGTGGCGCATTGTCTTTCCTTCAAACGTAGTGCTTGTGGATATGATTACAATTAAGAAAGGATTGGAACTGCCTATAGCAGGCGGTCCAGAGCAAGTTATCCATAATGGCCCAGCCATTAGACACGTAGCTACTTTGGGTGAAGAGTATATTGGCTTACGTCCTACGATGAAGATCAAAGTGGGCGACAAAGTACAAAAAGGCCAAGTTCTTTTTGAAGATAAAAAGAATCTAGGCGTTAAATATACGGCTTTAGCCAGTGGTACTATTTTAGAAATAAACCGAGGTGCAAGACGTGTACTTCAGTCAGTAGTTATTGCTGTGGAAGGTGACGATAGCGTTGCTTTTGCTCAATATGATGCTGATAAGTTAGACACGTTAGACGCACAAGTTGTTCGTGATAATCTGATTAACTCAGGTTTATGGACGGCTTTGCGTACACGCCCTTTCAGTAAAGTGCCCGCCGTAGATTCTACTGCAGCAGGTATTTTTGTGACTGCCATTGATACCCAACCTCTTGCTGCCGATCCTGTGGTAGTCATAGCTCAACATAAAGAAGATTTTGCTAACGGCCTTAATGTCCTAGCACGATTAACTGAAGGTAAAGTTTACCTATGTAAAGCACAAGGTGCCGATATTCCAGCAGCCAATGCTCACGTTCAAGAATTTGCGGGTAAACACCCAGCAGGTTTGGTGGGTACGCATATTCATCACGTTCTTCCCGCTTCTGCAGCACGAACTGTTTGGCATGTTGGCTATCAGGATGTGATTGCTTTTGGCCAACTGTTTACTCAAGGTGTGTTAAACACTGAGCGTGTGGTTGCGATTGGCGGTCCTAAAGCGAAAAACCCTCGTCTTGTTCGTAGCGTTTTAGGTGCTAGCATCACTGAACTGACTGCTGATGAAACGGTTGGTGATGGTGTTCGTGTGATTTCGGGGTCAGTGTTAAGCGGCCTTACTGCGGTAGGACCTCAAGCTTATTTGGGTCGATATCATCAACAGGTAAGTGTACTGGAAGAAGGTAATGAGAAAGAATTATTTGGTTGGGCTATGCCTGGTGCCGATAAGTTCTCTATCACTCGTGCATTCTTAGGTCACTTAAGCCCATCGCGTCTATTTAATATGACCACTAGCACTTGCGGTTCAGACCGTGCAATGGTGCCTATTGGTAACTATGAACGCGTGATGCCTCTAGACATCCTACCTACTATGCTACTTCGTGATTTACTCTCTGGTGATTTTGACGGCGCAGCCCGTTTAGGCGCATTAGAGTTAGATGAAGAAGACTTGGCATTGTGTACGTTCGTATGTCCAGGTAAGTATGACTACGGTTCATATTTGCGTGACTGTCTAGATACGATCGAGAGGGAAGGCTAATGAGTTTGAAAGATTTTATCGAACGTATTGAGCCGCAATTTGAAAAAGGCGGCAAGTACGAAAAGTGGTATGCCCTTTATGAAGCGGCTGCCACAGTATTTTATACTCCAGGTAAAGTGAATCACGGGGCAACCCATGTTCGCGATAATGTTGACTTAAAACGTATTATGATTACGGTTTGGGCATGTACATTCCCAGCAATGTTTTTTGGTATGTACAACGTAGGTTTACAAGCTCAAATCGCGATGGGCGCCGATTTCGGTTCCCCCGATATTTGGCAAGTAGGCTTATTTGAATTATTTGGAGCTCAACTTTCTGCAGACTCTGGCATTGCGTCCTTGATGTTCTATGGTGCGTGCTTCTTCCTACCTATCTATGCAGTGACTTTTATTGTCGGTGGTTTTTGGGAAGTGCTGTTTGCGTCAGTGCGTGGCCATGAAATTAACGAAGGTTTCTTCGTTACTTCGGTTCTCTTTGCACTGACCTTACCAGCAACTATCCCATTGTGGATGGTCGCACTAGGTATTACCTTTGGTGTGGTAGTTGCAAAAGAAATCTTCGGCGGCACAGGGCGTAACTTCTTAAACCCTGCATTAGCTGGCCGTGCTTTCTTATACTTTGCTTACCCTTTAAGCATGTCTGGTGATACTACATGGGTTGTCGCTGACGGTTACTCTGGTGCAACGGCGTTAAGTCAAGCGGCACAAGGTACTTTCGACTATGCCTCAACCACCAACTGGATTGATGCTTTCATGGGCTTTATCCCCGGTTCTGTAGGTGAAGGGTCTACCTTTGCTATTTTACTAGGTGGTCTAGTTATTATTTATGCCCGTATTGCATCTTGGCGTATTGTCGGTGGTGTCTTCTTAGGTATGGTGGCAATTTCTACTCTACTTAATATGATTGGTAGCGACACAAACCCGATGTTTGCAATGCCATGGTATTGGCACTTAGTGTTAGGTGGCTTTGCCTTTGGTATGATGTTTATGGCGACAGATCCTGTTTCAGCGTCGTTTACGAGTACGGCTAAGTGGGCATACGGTTTCCTTATTGGTGCAATGGTGGTGTTTATCCGTGTGGTTAACCCTGCATTCCCTGAAGGCATTATGTTAGCTATTCTGTTTGCTAACTTATTTGCGCCATTATTTGACCACTTTGTAGTACAGGCAAATATTAAGCGGAGGATTGCTCGTGGCTAGTAATAAAGATTCGTTCGGTAGAACGCTATTTGTTGTTGTCGGCTTATGTCTTATTTGTTCAGTGCTTGTTTCAACTGCGGCGGTGTTATTAAAACCTATTCAGCAAGAAAATAAGTTACTCGATAAGCAAAAGTATATTCTTGATGCGGCGAGCCTTATCAATACCAAAGAAGGTAACGTCACCAAAAAAGAAATTCTAAGCAAGTACGAGCAATATGTTGAAGCTCGGTTAGTTGACCTTAAAACCGGTGAATTTGTTGAGGGTGATGCTAACGTTTATGATCAACGTAAAGCCTCTCGTGATACTGCCCGGTCATCTATCCCTGAAAATGATGTTGCCTCAATCAAACGTGTTGCAGATAAAGCGGTTGTGTACCTTGTTCGTAATGACGAAGGTAAACTGACTAGCGTGATTTTACCTATCCACGGTTATGGTTTGTGGTCAACTATGTATGCATTTTTGGCATTAGACACAGACCTAAATACGGTGCAAGGACTCGTTTATTATGACCAAGGTGAAACCCCTGGTTTAGGTGGCGAAGTTGAAAATCCAAAATGGAAAGCATTGTGGAAAGGTAAAGAGTTATTTGATGCTCAAGGTAACTTGGCAATTAGTGTAACTAAAAACCCTGTAGTGGCGAGCTCTGTTCATGGTGTTGATGCACTTTCCGGTGCAACATTGACCAGTAACGGTGTTCAACACTCATTGGATTTTTGGTTAGGTAAAGAAGGTTTTGCTGACTTTATCGCTAAAGCACGCAACGGAGGGTTAAGCTAATGGCTGACGCTAAAGAACTTAAACAGATTCTGACCGGACCAATTATCAATAACAACCCAATTGCATTGCAAATTTTGGGTGTGTGTAGTGCACTTGCTGTGACCAGTAAATTAGAAACAGCATTGGTAATGACGATTGCATTAACAGCGGTAACAGCGTTTTCTAACCTGTTTATTTCGCTTATTCGTAATCATATTCCAAGCAGTGTGCGTATTATTGTACAGATGACCATTATCGCTTCATTAGTGATTGTAGTAGACGAACTACTGCAAGCTTATGCTTATGCCATTTCTAAACAGTTGTCAGTATTTGTTGGTTTGATTATTACTAACTGTATCGTAATGGGTCGTGCTGAAGCTTACGCAATGAAAACGCCTCCTATGATGAGCTTTATGGACGGGATCGGTAACGGTTTAGGTTATGGAGCTATTCTATTGTCTGTTGGTTTTGTGCGAGAACTATTTGGTAATGGTTCATTATTTGGCGTAGAAATCCTCAGCAAAATCTCTGATGGTGGTTGGTATCAGCCTAACGGTTTATTACTGTTGCCACCCAGTGCATTCTTCTTGATCGGTGGGTTGATCTGGTTGATCCGTACTTATAAGCCAGAGCAAGTTGAAGCAAAAGGGTAAACGCAATGGAACATTATATTAGTTTATTAATTCGTTCAATTTTCATTGAAAACATGGCGCTAGCGTTCTTCTTAGGTATGTGTACTTTCTTAGCGGTATCAAAGAAAGTGACTACTGCGATGGGACTTGGTGTTGCCGTTATTGTGGTACTGGCTATTTCGGTTCCAGCTAACCAAATTATTTATCAAAGTTTACTGGCTCCAGGCGCATTAGCTTGGGCTGGTTTGCCTGAAGCTGATTTGAGCTTCTTGAAGTTCATCACCTTTATCGGTGTGATTGCAGCATTGGTACAAATTTTGGAAATGGCGTTAGACAAATATTTCCCACCTTTGTACAACGCGTTAGGTATTTTCTTACCTTTAATTACCGTGAACTGTGCAATTTTTGGTGCAGTCTCTTTCATGGTAGAGCGTGATTATAACCTTGGCGAGAGCGTAGTATTTGGTATCGGCTCTGGTATTGGTTGGGCATTAGCAATTGTATTGTTAGCCGGTATTCGTGAAAAGATGAAATATTCTGACGTGCCAAATGGCTTACGTGGCCTAGGTATAACCTTCGTTTCAGCAGGCCTTATGGCTCTAGGTTTCATGTCATTCTCAGGTGTTTCTCTGTAAGAGTCACTGAGTCGACACATTAATTTGAACCTTTAAGGATAAGTGAATGGGTATTCTTGAATCTACTCCACTAGATGTCTATCTAGGTGTGAGTATGTTTACTGTGATTGTCTTAGTGTTGGTATTAGTGATTTTATTCGCTAAATCAAAACTGGTGGCAAGCGGTGATATCATGATTGGTATTAACGGCAACGCAGATAAAACAATTACAACAGGTGCTGGCGGCAAGTTACTTGGCGTTTTAGCCGACAACGGTATCTTCATTTCAAGTGCTTGTGGTGGCGGTGGCTCTTGTGGCCAGTGTCGTGTCAACATTATGTCTGGTGGTGGTGATATTCTACCCACTGAACTTGACCACATTAGTAAAGGCGAAGCCCGTCAGGGGTGTCGTTTATCTTGTCAGGTAAACGTGAAAACTGACATGGAAATTGAGCTTGATGAAGAAATATTCGGCATCAAAAAATGGGAATGTGACGTTGTCTCTAACGATAACAAAGCGACGTTCATTAAAGAACTTAAGCTGCAAATCCCTGATGGCGAAACCGTGCCTTTCCGTGCCGGTGGTTATATTCAGATTGAAGCGCCTGCTCATCATATTAAATATGCTGAGTTTGAAGTGCCTGATAAGTACCGTGGCGATTGGGAACACTTTGGTTTCTTTAAGTTAGAATCAAAAGTAGACGAAGAAACTATTCGTGCTTACTCTATGGCTAACTACCCAGAAGAGTTTGGCATAATTATGTTAAACGTGCGTATTGCTACGCCACCGCCACGTAATTTAACCTTGCCTTGTGGTAAAATGTCTTCGTATATTTGGAGCTTAAAAGCTGGCGATAAAGTGACTATTTCTGGTCCATTTGGTGAGTTCTTTGCTAAAGACTCCGATGCGGAAATGGTATTCATTGGTGGTGGTGCCGGTATGGCCCCAATGCGTTCACACATTTTCGATCAGTTAAAGCGTCTTAAATCTAAACGTAAGATTAGCTTCTGGTACGGTGCGCGTTCGCAACGTGAAATGTTCTACGTTGAAGATTTTGACGGCTTAGCGGCTGAAAATGAAAATTTCAAATGGCATGTAGCGTTATCGGATCCGCAAGCTGAAGATAACTGGACTGGTTATACAGGCTTCATTCATAACGTATTGTATGAAAACTACTTACGTGACCATGATGCGCCAGAAGATTGTGAGTTTTACATGTGTGGACCTCCAATGATGAACGCAGCGGTTATTGGTATGCTAAAAGATTTAGGTGTCGAAGACGAAAACATCTTATTAGATGATTTTGGTGGTTAATGCGTTAACTTATAACATTGACATGTAAGTCATTAAATTGCAGCAGTGCAGACAGGGTGGTCAAACACGAGTCTTGCACGCTGCAATTTTTTTTGTTCATTTAATACAAGTGTAAATTTGAGATGACTGTAAAATCAATCAAGCAAGTGTTACTGCCAATATTGTTACTGCCAATATTATTGACCAGTAGCTGCAGCTCACCAGATCCGATTATTTCATTATCTGGTAGTACCATGGGGACCACTTATCATATTAAAGTGGTCCCCAATGGCAGCTTGCCAGGACCACAATTATTACAAGCCGAAATTGATATGGCATTGGACGTGGTTAACAATCAAATGTCGACTTACCGACATGACTCAGAACTGTCTAAGTTTAATCAATTGCAAGTACAGCAAAGCGTTAAAGTATCGGCCGATACTATTAAAGTCATAAAAGAGGGCATGCGTCTTTATCAAGAGACTGATGGTGCGTTAGATATCACCTTAGGGCCAGTGATTAACCTGTGGGGGTTTGGCCCCGATAAGCGGCCTACAACGATCCCGACTCAAGCTCAAATTGACGCCGCTAAAGCTAAGATGGGGATCAAGGAACTGTCGATAAAAGGCTTAACATTAATTAAGCACAATGCAGACTTGTATGTTGATTTATCCTCAATAGCAAAAGGGTTTGGTGTCGATAAAATTGCATCAATATTAGACAAATATCACGTGTCTGGTTATTTAGTCGAAATTGGTGGTGAACTGAATGTTAAAGGCACTAAAGCCCATAATGTCGCCTGGCGAGTTGCAGTAGAACAGCCAACAAGCGAAGGACAAGCGGTGCAGCAAGTGATTGAGCCCGGGACTATGTCATTAGCAACATCGGGTGATTATCGTAACTTTTATCAAGACAATGGCGAACGCTTTTCACATCTAATTGATCCTCGTAACGGTTACCCGATAAAGCATCAACTTGCTTCTGCAACCGTGTTACACTCTAGTTGTATGACAGCGGATGGATATGCAACGGCCATGATGGTGTTAGGTACACAAGCTTCATTGACACTTGCTAGAGAGAAAAATTTAGCCGTAATGTTAATTGAGAAGCAAGAGCAGGGATATCAGGTCTATTACAGCGATGCGTTTAAATCGTATCTTGAGTAGGTTCCTTATTTTTAAACTAGTTGATTAAACGACTGATTGATTCAACTAGTAGTACCCTAATCTAAATGAGTTAATTGGAGTTTGTGATGAGCACATTTATTGCAGCGTTTGTAGTATTATTATTGTTCTTTTTATTTATGTCTGTGGGTTATATTGTAAAGAAGAAAGCCGTAGCAGGCAGTTGTGGTGGCTTAGGCGTTTTAGGTATTGAGAAGGCGTGTGACTGTGACGACCCATGTGATAGCCGCAAACGCCGTATGGAAAAAGAGCAAGCTCGAAATGAGTTGCTTAATCAAAATCGAATTATTTAACGACGTTTGTCATTTAAAGCCTAGGTTACCAAACTAATGCTTTGTAAAGAGCCTTCATTTTGAAGGCTTTTTTTATGTTTGTGTATTACTAGTGAGTTACAAATCTTAGTTATAATGATAATGATTATCAATAGTAAGTGTGTGAAAAGAAAGGAAAATTTGCCTTTTCCCCTATAGTGTTTTATTCTATTTGTAATTGATCTAGATCACGTTATTTATCGAGGGTATTACTATGAAAGGTCATCCTAAAGTCATTAGCCAACTCAATCGAGTACTTACCTGTGAGCTGACTGCCATTAACCAATACTTTTTACATGCACGCATGTTTAAACATTGGGGATTGGAAAAGCTTAATGAGAAAGAATATAAAAAATCGATTGAAGACATGAAGCATGCTGATAAGCTGATTGAACGTGTATTGTTTCTTGAAGGTTTACCTAATCTGCAACAATTAGATAAATTGCGTATCGGTGAGCATGCTGAAGAAATGCTCAACTGCGATCTGGCGGCTATAACAGCACAAATTGCGCTTTTGCGTGAAGCCATTAAGGTATGCGAAACTCAGCAAGATTATGTTAGCCGCGATTTATTTGAAGATTTACTCGAAGATGAAGAAGAACATTTAGATTGGATTGAGTCGCAACAAGAGCTTATCAATCAAACGGGTATTCAAAATTATCTTCAATCACAAATTAACGACTAATAGGAAATTATCATGAAAGGCCATCCAGAAGTCATCGATGCACTAAATAGTTTATTAACCGGCGAGTTGTCTGCCATGGATCAATATTTCGTCCATGCTCATATGTACGAAGACTGGGGATTCAACGAACTGTATACCCGAATTTTGCACGAGTCAGACGACGAAAAGTTGCATGCTGCTAAATTAGTCCAACGGATTTTATTTCTTGAAGGCACTCCCGATGTTGCCAGTCGTGAAGCGTTGAACATTGGTAAAGATGTGCAAGAAATGTTTAAAAGTGATTTAGCCTATGAATATCATGTTGCTGATCATTTACGTAAGGTGATCGCGCTATGCGAAGACAAAAGTGATTATCAAACTCGCGAAATTTTAGAGGTGTTGTTGGATGACACTGAGTCTGATCACATGTACTGGTTAGAAAAGCAATTAGGTCTGATTGAGATGGTTGGTTTACAGAATTATTTACAGACCAAAATGTAACGTATCCATTGATACAGGTTACCATTTACTAAAGCCCAACTGAGTTTGGGCTTTTTTGTGTCAGTGAGACAATGATTGAATACTGTTTATATATACAGTATCATCATGGTAATTGAGTTAATGATGATGGTCATAGAATGCGTAAAATCATTCACATCGATATGGATTGCTACTTCGCTGCCGTTGAAATGCGAGATTTTCCTGAACTACGAGGCAAAGCTATTGCTGTCGGTGGCAGAAGTGATCGCCGAGGTGTAATAAGCACATGCAGTTATGAGGCCCGTCAATTTGGGGTGCGTAGCGCGATGTCCAGTTATCATGCACTGCAGTTGTGTCCGCTGTTAATTTTAGTGCCTGGACGCATGGAAGTGTATAAATCGGTTTCATTGCAAATTCGTGAGATTTTTCATCGATACACAGATCTCGTTGAGCCATTATCTTTAGATGAGGCTTACCTTGATGTCAGCGATTGCAACGTTCACCAAGGCAGTGCCACATTAATTGCTAAAGCCATTCGCAACGATATTTTTGAGGCCACAGGATTAACGGCTTCAGCGGGTATTGCACCGATTAAGTTTTTAGCCAAAATCGCTTCCGATTTAAATAAGCCCAATGGTCAATATGTGATCACCCCTAATCAAATTAGTGATTTTGTAAAAGACTTGCCACTGAGTAAAATTCCTGGCGTTGGCAAGGTTACTTCAAAAAAGTTAGCCGATATTGGCTTAACCACTTGTTATGACGTGCAACAATATCCTAAGGCTCAATTAATTAAGGCTTTCGGTAAATTTGGCCATGTGTTGGCTGAGCGTGCACAAGGGATCGACTCAAGGCAAATTAGTCCACACCGAGTGCGTAAGTCTGTTGGGGTTGAAACCACCTTAGCCAAGGATATTTTTACCTTAGAACAATGTCATCAAGTGTTACCACAGCTTATTCAAGAACTCAGTGCTCGGGTACATCGCAGTGCTAAAGACCGACAGATCCACAAACAGGTTGTTAAGCTTAAATTTAATGATTTTAAACAGACCACAATCGAGCATCGCAGTGATGAGATTTCGATTAACTTGTTTCATGACTTGCTGCAACAAGCTTTGCAGCGTAGCCAAGGGCGGGGTATTCGTTTGATTGGCGTGAGTGTTGGTTTAGCCGACGTGACGTTGGCAGCGACAGATAATGGTGCGGATAAAATCACCCAGCTCGATTTACAGTTTTAACACTGGAACAATACAAAAATTAAAAGGCGACATTATTGTCGCCTTTTAATTTGTTTATTTTGTTGATAACGTCATCACTAAAACGGATTAAGCATCTTTAGCTGGAATACGCTCTAGTACCGCAAGTAGCAATTGCCAGTACTGACCAACGGTGGTGATGTTGACCATTTCATCAGGGCTATGGGGATAGCGAATGGTTGGCCCAATTGAGACCATGTCCATAAGTGGATAAGGTTGTTTAAATAAGCCACATTCAAGACCAGCATGGATCACCATGATGGTTGGGTCTTTTTTATAAATGTCGTTATAAGTTTCACGCACAATCGCCATAATGGGTGAGCTTGTATCTGGCTTCCAACCGGGATAAGCACCACTTAGGTCAATGCTTGCACCCGACAAATTAGTCAGAGCGGTGAGCATTCCTGTGACTTCTTCACGACCAGAATCGATTAGCGAGCGAATAAGACACAAGACTTCAACGCTTTCATCTTCGGTACTGATCACGCCGATATTAAGCGAGGTTTCAGTCACACCTTGAACTTCATCACTCATGCGGATCACGCCGTTAGGGCTCGCATGCAATAAGTCGATTAAGGTATTTTGTGCCTCTTCATCCATCACTTTGGTGGGGGCGTCAATGGACTCTAGGCTGAGCACCATTGCTGGATCGACGAGCGCGAGCTCTTGTCTTACTAATGCTTGGAAAGCCTCCATCGCTTGATGTAATTTATCAACATTTTCAGCAGGAAGCATAAAGCTGATATGGGCTTCACGCGGAATGGCATTACGTAATGAGCCACCGCTAAAGCTGACAAGTTCTAATGCCAGTTCATCACTGTGTTTAAACAAAAAGCGGGCAAGTAGTTTGTTTGCATTGGCGCGACCAAGGTGAATGTTCACCCCTGAATGACCGCCTTTAAGTCCAGCTAATGTCAGCTGAAAACTGCTATTTGTGTGTTCAGGGGCTTGCCATGACATAGGTACGCTGATATGTGCATCAACTCCGCCTGCACAACCCATGTAAATTTCACCTTCTTGTTCAGAATCGGTGTTGATCAAGATGTCTGCATCAAGGTAACCTGCTTCTAAACCAAAAGCACCTGTCATACCGGCTTCTTCATCAATGGTGAGCAGTACTTCCAGTGGCCCATGCTTGATGTCTTTACTGCCTAATACCGCAAGCGCTGAAGACATACCAATGCCGTTATCTGATCCTAACGTTGTCCCTCTGGCTTTAACCCAATCACCATCAACATAGGCTTCAATTGGGTCCGTTTCAAAGTTATGTACTTTGTCAGTATTTTTTTGTGGCACCATATCAATGTGTGCTTGCAATACCACTATTTTACAGTTTTCCATTCCAGCAGTGGCAGGCTTACGGATGATTAAATTACCTACTTTGTCTTCAACAACCTCAAGGCCTTGGGCTTTTGCCCACTGTTGAATGTGTTGCGACAACGCATGTTCATGTTTTGATGGATGTGGAATAGCGCAAATTTGTTCGAACCATTGCCAAAGAGGCTGAGGATATAATTGAGTTAATGCAGTCACGAAACGCCCTCTAAGATGAATTTAGTCGATATACGACACAAAATATAATGTCATTTATTTTAACATATTCTGCGCGGTTACTTGATATTGCGACATCAATTTGCCAAGGTTTAGTCCACAAAACCTGTAAATAATTATGAACCCATCAATCTACCGGTATACCCATTGATTAAGGATTTTTTATGAACCAAGCAAACAAAGCTGTTACTGCATTTCAAGTGCCCATTATTGATGTCGCCAGTGATGAAGCCATTTTTGAAGGTGAAGGTTGGGATGCGGTAGTCGTCGTCGCGACAAGTTTGGCTGAGATTAAGCAAGATGAAATCAGTTTACTGGCGGCGCACGCCAGTCAAATCGATATGCGTGTCGGTAAAAGTGCAACACTATTATTTGCATCTGGCTTAGCCGGCGGTCGCTTGATTATCTCGCCCGTGACCGATAGCGTTAACGAGTACAGCGATGTCAGAATTTTTGCTAAAGCCGCCCGAGAAGGTATTGCCATTGCCAAAGCAGCGGGAGCCATTAAACCTTTGTTAGTGGTCCCCGCCGTGAGCGATAAACGTTTTGTCTATGCAGAACAAGTTGCAGCATTGGCGTGTGGGCAAGAGCTATGGCAACCCTTAGAGGCGCGAGAAGCAAAGTCATTACTACCAAGTTTAGAGGCTATCGGATTATTGAATACATCGGCACACAGTATGTTACTTAATGCTGCGGAGTCCGGGCGAGTGTTGGCACGCGATCTCTGCGGTACAGAGCCTGAGCGGATGTCCGCTATTGGGTTTGCACAATATTGTATTGATGCTTTTGCTGATAGCGGTTTAGCTGTGTCTGTGATTGATCAAGTGGAGCAGTTGAAGGCGCAATATCCCCTATTGAGTGCGGTTGGCAGAAGCTCATTTGGGGTTGAACGTCATCATCCTCGAGTGGTAAAGCTTGAATATGTTGGCGAAGGAACAATAACAAAAACGTTATTCTTTGCGGGCAAAGGGGTGATTTACGATACTGGCGGGGCTGACATTAAAGTGGCCGGTTCTATGGCAGGTATGAGTCGTGATAAAGGCGGTGCAGCTGCTGTCGCCGGATTAATGAAAGCATTGTCGATACTTAAACCTAAAGGTATCAAAGTGGTTGCAGAGCTTGGGTTGGTTAGAAATAGTATCGGCAGTGATGCGTTTGTCACCGATGAAATTATTACTAGCCATGCGGGTGTACGAGTTCGCATAGGTAATACTGATGCCGAAGGTCGTTTAGTGTTAGCTGACTTGTTATCACATTTGCGTATACAGGCACAAACAGCTGTGAATCCACAATTATTTTCGTTGGCAACATTAACCGGTCACGTCGTGCGCGCGTACGGTGGTTATCCAGCATTAGTTGAAAATAGCGCCGCTAAACAGCAAGGCGTCGCCGCATTATTAGCAGACGTGGGTGAATTATGGGGTGAGCCGTTCGAGGTCTCTCGCTTACGCACTGAGGATTTTGACAAGGTTGCCGATAAAAATGGCGTTGCCGATGTGGTGTCTTCTAATAATGGACCGTCTTCAATTACGGCTCGCGGACATCAATATCCTGCAGCATTCTTAATAAAAGCCTCTGGACTAATGCAAACAACACTGGCATTCACTCATATTGATATTGCTGGCAGTGCTGTTGAGGGCGATCCTCTCTATGGTAAGCCAACGGCAAGCCCTTTGGTTGCTTTATTACACTTGTCTAAGTTGTGGTAAATACCTTATTAAGTGCATGATATTATAGATTTTAATATAAATAAAACATGCTATTTACAATATAATTACATAATTATAATCCGGGTTTAATGTAATAAAGTCACTTTTAATGCGTTTTTTGTGAATTAAAGCCGATAATACTTGTAATTTAATTACAGTTCGGTATAATTCATCGGGTCGACAAGCATTGTGGTTGTCGGCTCTAGTTAATCCAGGATGGATATAGCCTCCAAGGATCTGAGTGACAAGTTGTCTCAATGGATTTGAGAAATGTACGTTCCAGGGAATCGAGCCAAGCTTTACTAGGTTTATGCAACTTTACATTATTCAGGAGAAGACCATGTCTTATACAGGTAACAGCAAATTTTATTGGCAAAACACTTGGTTTGCTGATGTAACCGTTTTACGTGGCGGTATATTCGCCATGAAACGTTAAGAATTGACCCTCTTTACGTCGTTTTAATATTCATCAACCTTTTGTTCGTCTTGTTTGACGTTTTTAGACAGGGTGGTAAATTAATTTATCGCCTCATCATGTTAAGTGATGCTAGTTTTCCTCTCCCCATATGGGATGCTTGTAACATGTCTGCCTACTCTATTGAGTAGGCTTTTTTTTGTCCCAATTTTGGTGTGATAATTTAGTTGTAGTGATTTGGGATCGTTTTAGTGTTAGCGGCATTGATTTAGGATGTTATTAGCTGAATTGTCGCAGTTTCGTGCGCTATATAAAAAACTGAAATCTTTCAGGAAAAAGGCTATTTATAGCTATCAAGGTCGTAAGTACTTATAATTCCCCCGCATTAAAGTAAGCCCTCTGTAAAGATGTCGACGTAGTGACAATGTTAAGCGGTATATGGCTTACCGCATCCTCATCTGTAGCTAATAACACTGTCAAAACTATTAACGCTATTAATTCAATTTTAACCTTTGCCCAAGGAACCGCGTTCCATGTTAGAAAAATTATTTAAACTTAAACAGAACAACACAAGTCTTAAGCAAGAGGCTGTGGCCGGACTTACTACCTTTTTAACAATGGCCTACATCATTTTTGTCAACCCTATGATGCTTGCTGATGCCGGGATGGACCATGGTGCGGTATTTGTTGCAACATGTTTAGCCGCAGCGATTGGTTGTTTAGTCATGGGGTTATTGGCAAATTATCCTATTGCATTAGCCCCCGGTATGGGACTGAATGCCTTTTTTACTTACACGGTTGTAGGGGAAATGGGTTATAGCTGGGAAACCGCACTTGGCGCTGTGTTTATGTCTGGGGTGTGCTTCTTGATTTTATCCTTAGTCAGAATTCGTGAATGGATTGTCAATAGTATTCCTATGTCGTTGCGTTTTGGTATTGCGGCCGGTATTGGGTTGTTTTTAGCGTTAATAGGCTTAAAAAATGCTGGGATTGTGATAGCAAGTCCGGCTACGTTAGTGACCATGGGGGATATTACTTCGTTTCCTGCTGTGATGGCTGCGTTAAGTTTTTTCTTGATTATTGCCATGGTTCATCGCGGTCTAAAGGCCGCGGTTATTTTCAGTATTCTGATCGTGACGATTTTAGGCATCTTTTTTGGTGATGTGCAGTATCAAGGGTTAATGGCTATGCCACCGTCTATCGCACCGACATTTATGAAAATGGACCTGTCGAGTGTATTAGAAGTGAGCATGCTATCTGTGGTGTTTGCCTTTTTGTTTGTCGATCTATTTGACACATCAGGCACCCTAATTGCTGTTGCACAACGCGGTGGATTACTTGATGAAAAAGGGCGTTTACCTCGTGTAAAACGTGCTTTAACCGCCGATAGCGTTGCCACCATTACCGGTGCAGCATTGGGTACATCAACCACCACGAGCTACATTGAAAGTATTGCTGGGGTGAGTGCCGGCGGTCGTACTGGTTTAACCGCAGTAGTCGTTGGATTGTTATTTATAGCGTCATTATTTTTCTCGCCCTTAGCCGCTATGGTGCCAGCTTATGCGACAACAGGGACATTGTTTTATGTTGCTATCTTAATGATGTCGGGGTTAGTGAATGTTGATTGGGACGATATAACTGAAGCGGCTCCTGTAGTAGTCACTTGCTTATTAATGCCGTTAACTTTTTCTATTGCCAATGCTATTGGTCTTGGGTTTATTTCTTATGCGGTGATCAAATTGCTGACAGGGCGTTTTAAAGATTTAAATTCAGGTATTCTAGTGGTGGCGGCATTGTTTATTGCCAAGTTTATTTATGGTTAACGGGCATCCCATGAATATGGGCAAACGGTAATAAATTGGCGAAGGCCAATAAAAAAAGGGCTAATAGCCCTTTTTTTGTTTTTCTAATAAGGCGTATTGACGCATCAATAGCCGGCCTATTGCAAGTCAATGCAATGCAGTTAGCGGGGCAAAGAACTGTTTGATAACCGTTTATTATCCCGAGCCGAGGTTAATCTAGATAAATAATCTACTATTAGCGGCTTTTACTATGAATTATCGAGTGAATTAGGTATAAAAATGGACTGAATGTTTTGGTAAATTGAGTAAAACAAATGGGTTATCGCCGCGTAGTAGTTAAGTTGGGTACCAGTGTGCTGACATCTGGCAGTAAGAAGCTTGATAGAGCACATATGGTTGAATTAGCCAGGCAAATGGCTTCGCTTATGCGTTCAGGCATTGAGGTGGTTTTGTGTACATCGGGTGCTATTGCTGCTGGGCGAGAGCATTTACATTATCCGGTGTTGCCCGATACTATGGCGAACAAACAGTTACTTGCTGCTGTGGGTCAAGGTCAGTTAATTTTGGCGTGGTCACAATTATTCAGTATTTATGGTTTACAAGTTGGCCAACTATTATTAACGCGTGCAGATTTACAAGATCGCGAACGTTACCTTAATGCCCGCGACACCTTAAATGCATTATTAGCGCATAATATTATCCCTATTATTAACGAAAATGATGCCGTCGCAACCAATGAGATTAAAGTCGGTGATAATGATAATTTGTCTGCGCGGGCCGCACTGCTCTGTGATGCTGACTTACTCATCTTACTCACTGATCAAAAAGGCTTATTTGATGCCGATCCTCGCACTCATCCTAATGCGCAATTGATTAAACAAGTCGTCAATATTGATGACAGTTTACGTTTACTGGCTGGCGGCTCTGTTTCCGGACTTGGCACCGGCGGGATGGCAACTAAACTAGAAGCGGCCGATGTGGCGCGCCGTGCAGGCATCGAAGTCGTGATAGCGTCTGGACATCACCCTGATGTGATTGCCAAAGTGGCTGCTAGGGAGTCGGTTGGCACTCATTTTAGTGCGATAGAAAACCCATTAGAGAGTCGTAAACAATGGATCCTTGCTGGCCCCGCATCACAAGGGAAATTAATTGTTGATGCCGGCGCCTCTGTCGCGGTGGTTGCTAATGGTCGCAGCTTATTATCAAAAGGTATTGTTGATATTGAAGGTCATTTTGAGCGTGGTGCGACCTTACTCATTGTTAATCAAACAGGCAAGATTTTGGCTAAAGGAATTAGTCGATATTGTGCCAATGATCTAACCAAAATTAGCGGTAAACACTCTGATGAGATAGAAAGTTTACTAGGCTATAACTACGGTGATGCAGTGGTTCATCGCAATGATATGGTCATACTTGATAATTAAGGATAAGCAGATGTCAGCCTCAGAAACAGAATATTTAACCCAATTAGGGCAACGCGCTAAGGCAGCAAGTTTTATCTTAGCGAGTTTAACCGCTAAACAAAAATCGGTATTATTAATGACAATTGCCGATCGCTTAGCACTGCGTAAAAATGATATTTTACAAGCGAATGCGCAAGATGTTGCCGCGGCGAAACAAAATGGTTTAACTGAAGCTATGATAGACAGATTGATGCTTGATGAGGGGCGCTTGGGCGCTATTATTACCGACATTGATAATGTTATCGCACTGGCTGATCCTATCGGCAAAGAAGCTGAAAGTCGGGTATTAGATAACGGCTTACGATTAACTCGTCGCAGTGTGCCAGTAGGTGTGGTGGGGGTTATTTATGAGGCTCGCCCAAATGTCACTGTGGATATAGCCGTGTTAGCATTAAAAACCGGTAATGCAGTGATTTTGCGTGGCGGTAAAGAAACCTTAACCACAAATAAAGTATTAAGTGACGTGATCCGTGATGCGCTTGTTAGCGAAGACTTGCCTAAAGATGCTGTACAGCTAATCGATTCACCAGAGCGTAGTCTTGTTAGCGGCTTACTTAGACTCGACAAATATGTGGATATGATTATTCCTCGCGGTGGCCATAATCTGCAGCGATTGTGTGCTGAGCAGTCGAGTATTCCGGTGATTTTAGGTGGCATTGGTATTTGTCATTTATTTGTCGATAAGCAAGCCGATTTAGTGCGCGCAATCGAGGTGATTGCCAACGCTAAGGTTCAGCGCCCTACTGTGTGTAATGCACTGGATACTTTGTTAGTACATCAACACGTTGCTGCCGAGTTTATTCCCAATATAGCATCACATTTGCACTCGTTGGGCGTTCGCTTCCATGCTTGTGCAAGCTCCTTACCTTATCTTGAGGGGTTAGGTTTTGAGGTGACACCGGCACATGATGAGTCATTCTCAACCGAGTGGTTATCGCTCACATTAGGGATCAAAATCGTCAATCATATTGACGAAGCTGTGGCGCATATTCGTCAATATTCTACTGGGCATTCTGAGGCCATTTTAACGGATAACATTCATACGGCGAGTGACTTTTTGAACCGAGTTGATTCAGCGGCTGTGTATGTTAATGCCAGTACTCGTTTTACTGATGGTTCACAGTTTGGCCTTGGCGCCGAAGTGGCCGTGAGTACGCAGAAGCTGCATGCCCGAGGTCCGATGGGGTTAGATGCACTGACCACGTATAAGTGGCTAGCTTGGGGGGATTATACCAGTAGACAATAACCGGTGTTGTTTGCGTTGCTTATGACAATAAAGGCCTAGCAGCTAGATTTTATATAAGCTAAAAGTAATAGGCCTAGAGGCTAGAGCGCTTCGCTGCTAGATTCTATAAAATCAACAGCCTATCCGCATAGCGGCCTAGGATCTTAGCAGCGAAGCTGTCCCTAGCAGGACGCAGTCCGCTCTAGAAGCGCAGCGCTCTATCCGCGTAGCGAACTAGCAGGACGTAGTCCGCTATAGCAGCGACACTAGAACCTAGTATCTAATTCAACCTCCAATTAATAATACCAATCAATAATACCGGTGTTAAAAGTACCCTAGCGCTAATATTGTCGGTTGAGGATTAAATTGCTAAAACGGCAGAATAATTAACAACGCCATTATTAAGGTTAATACTGCGACCAACCTCCGTTGTAACGAGCTAAAAAAACGAATGCACTTAAAAGGCGGTCGCCACTGTCGCCCATAATAATACCGCGCCTAAATCATATCAGTACCCGATTGGGCTGACCTCACGGTTGTTGCTTTCACTATTATGGTCACTTAAGCCGCCAATGGCATTGATAAATAATATCCCTTTACTTACTTAGCTTGGCGCTATAACGATATCTGCAATTGATGATAAATTTTAGATGATAAATTTTACTTATCCCCTTGTAATTCACTTTGTTGTCCCAATATAGGTATCAAGGCTGATATGAGTGGTCAATTATGAATCTCAAGTTAAGTAACAAAATGCTTGAAATACTTGCTGATCATCCCCATATCAACATCAAATAACATATTAGCGACGAATAACGTCAATTCCGGAGGACCCCATGGGCAAAATTATTGGTATCGATTTAGGCACAACAAACTCGTGTGTTGCAGTCCTTGATGGCGGCAAAGCACGCGTAATCGAAAACGCAGAGGGTGAGCGTACAACCCCATCAATCATCGCTTATACCGAAGATGAAATTATTGTTGGCCAACCTGCCAAGCGTCAAGCGGTAACCAACCCAACAAACACCTTTTTCGCCATTAAGCGTTTAATTGGACGTCGTTTTAAAGATGACGAAGTTCAACGTGATGTGAACATCATGCCATTCAAAATTATCGGAGCTGATAATGGTGATGCATGGGTTGAGTCACGTGGAAATAAAATGGCACCACCACAAGTTTCTGCTGAAATCTTGAAAAAGATGAAGAAAACAGCAGAAGACTTTTTAGGTGAAGAAGTAACCGAAGCGGTTATTACTGTTCCTGCTTACTTTAACGATTCACAACGTCAAGCAACGAAAGATGCCGGTCGTATCGCAGGTCTTGATGTTAAGCGTATCATCAACGAGCCTACTGCTGCTGCTCTTGCATACGGTATCGATAAGAAGCAAGGCGATAACGTTGTTGCAGTATACGACTTAGGTGGTGGTACATTCGATATCTCTATCATCGAAATCGACAGCAATGATGGCGATCAAACATTTGAAGTGTTAGCAACCAATGGTGACACTCACTTAGGTGGTGAAGACTTTGATAACCGTTTGATCAACTATTTAGCCGATGAGTTCAAAAAAGACCAAGGTTTAGATCTACGTCGCGATCCATTGGCTATGCAACGTTTGAAAGAAGCCGCTGAAAAAGCAAAAATCGAACTTTCAAGCACTAACCACACTGAAGTCAACTTACCTTACATCACAGCCGATGCAACAGGTCCTAAGCACTTAGTGGTTAAAATTACCCGTGCCAAGTTAGAGTCATTGGTTGAAGACTTAATTCAACGTACTCTAGAGCCGTTAAAAGTTGCCTTAGCTGATGCTGATTTATCAATTTCAGACATCAATGAAGTGATTCTTGTTGGTGGTCAGACTCGTATGCCTAAAGTACAAGAAGCGGTCACTAACTTCTTCGGCAAAGAGCCACGTAAAGACGTTAACCCAGATGAAGCGGTTGCCGTTGGCGCAGCCATTCAAGCTGGCGTACTTTCTGGTGAAGTGAAAGACGTACTTCTACTTGACGTTACACCACTATCTCTTGGTATTGAAACCATGGGCAGTGTGATGACTAAGCTTATCGAGAAGAACACCACTATCCCGACTAAAGCTCAGCAAGTATTCTCAACCGCTGACGACAACCAAAGTGCCGTGACTATCCATGTACTTCAAGGTGAGCGTAAGCAAGCAAGTGCGAACAAGTCATTAGGTCAATTCAACCTTGAAGGTATTGAGCCAGCACCACGTGGCCAACCACAAGTAGAAGTGATGTTCGACATCGATGCTGATGGTATCTTACATGTGTCTGCAACAGACAAGAAAACAGGTAAGAAACAAAACATCACCATTAAAGCCTCTTCAGGTTTGTCTGATGAAGAAGTTGAACAAATGGTACGTGACGCAGAAGCTCATGCTGATGAAGATGCGAAATTTGAAGAGTTAGTTCATGCACGTAACCAAGCCGATGGCTTAGCTCATTCAACTAAAAAACAAGTTGAAGAAGCCGGTGATGCGTTAGCTAGCGACGAAAAAGAAAAGATTGAAGCGGCAATCGCCACTTTAGAAACGGCCATTAAAGGCAAAGATAAAGAAGCCATTGATACCGCGACTCAAGGTCTGATCGAAGCGTCTGCTAAGCTAATGGAAATTGCTCAAGCTAAAGCTCAAGGTGATGCAGAAGGTCAAGCGCAAGATGCTGGCCAAGATAAGCCTGCTGATGATGTTGTTGATGCTGAGTTCGAAGAAGTTAAAGAAGACAAAAAGTAATTAGCAATTTCAGTTAGTTACTATTAAAGCGGGCGTTGGGGTTATCCTCAAACGCCCGTTTGTATAAATTAAGTTTATCAAATTACTCACACCTTCGAGAAACTGAACACTATGTCAAAGCGTGATTATTACGAAGTTCTAGGTGTTGGACGAGACACCAGTGAACGCGAAATTAAAAAAGCGTACAAACGCTTAGCGATGAAATTTCACCCTGACCGTAATCCGGGTGACAAAGCCGCAGAAGCCAGCTTTAAAGAAATTAAAGAAGCGTACGAAATTTTAACCGACAGCGACAAGAAAGCGGCTTATGATCAATTTGGTCATGCAGGTGTCGATCCTAATCGTGGTGGACACGGCGGTGGCCAAGGTGATTTTGGCGACATCTTCGGTGATGTTTTCGGCGATATTTTTGGTGGTGGCCGCCGAGGTGGTCAACGTCAAGCTGCACGAGGCAGTGATTTACGTTACAACCTTGAATTGTCTTTGGAAGAAGCCGTACGAGGATTGACCAAAGAGCTGCGAATTCCGACATTAGCCGCGTGTGATTTATGTGACGGTAGTGGTGCTAAAAAAGGTACCTCGGCAAGCACCTGTGGTACTTGTCATGGCCAAGGCCAAGTACAAATGCGCCAAGGCTTTTTTGCTGTTCAGCAAGCCTGTCCTACTTGTCATGGTCGCGGTAAAATCATTAAAGATCCTTGTGGCAAATGTCATGGTGAAGGCCGTGTTGAACAAAGTAAAACACTGTCAGTTAAAATTCCAGCCGGTGTTGATACGGGTGACCGCATTCGTTTGACCAGTGAAGGTGAAGCGGGCGAGTTTGGCGCTCCTCCTGGTGATTTATATGTTCAGGTCAGTGTACGTGAACACGCTATCTTTACCCGTGATGCCAACAATCTATACTGTGAAGTGCCTATTTCATTTAGTAAAGCGGCATTAGGCGGCGAGATTGAAGTACCAACCTTAGATGGCAAAGTTAGCCTTAAGATCCCAACAGAAACTCAAACTGGGCGTATGTTCCGTTTACGCGGTAAAGGGGTCAAGTCAGTTCGCAGCCATGCAGTAGGCGACTTGTTGTGCAAAGTCGTAATGGAAACACCTGTTAATCTGAATGACACGCAAAAAGAGTTACTGCGGGAGTTTGAAGCGACATTAACCGGTGAATCAAAAAAACATAGCCCAAAAGCAGAAGGTTTTTTTGATGGGGTTAAAAGTTTTTTTCAAGACTTAAATAGCTAATAGCCCTATTTTATCTCGTACGACGATTAAGGTTGTTTACCTCAAGGGTAAGCAACCTTTTTATTTATAGTGAGTTATTTTACTTCTGCAACCGTCCTCAGTAGACTTCGTCCATTGTTCACTTAGTGATAATCCCATGCCTTTTTCAACCTTAGCGTTATCTCCTGCTTTACTGTCTGCATTACCGGCAAGGCTCCACGAGCCGACTCGTATTCAAACTCTGGCTATTCCAGCTATTTTGGCCGGAAAAGATGTACTAGCCTTGGCGCAGACTGGCAGTGGCAAAACCTATGCTTATGGTCTCCCTTTACTGCAGACTGTTAATGCCCAGGTTAATGCCGATATAACGGCAATACAGGCTTTAGTCATTGTGCCAACCAGAGAGCTGGCTTCACAGGTGCATGATACTCTTAACCCTATAGCAATGGCGCTTGATATCACAATGGATTTGCTTTGCGGAGGAGAATTACAATCGTTACAAGTTGATCGTTTACACAAGCCTGCAGACATTATAGTGGCTACACCGGGGCGGTTATTGGAATTGACCCAGCAGAAAATAGTGGATTTGAGCTCAGTAAAACGATTAGTGCTTGATGAAGCCGATCGTTTACTCGATATGGGATTTATAGCCGATATCACCAAGCTATTAGCGCTAATGCCAAACAGACAGACATTATTATTTTCAGCAACATTTCCAGAGCCATTAGTGCAATTAACCCAGCAAGTCTTGTCCAAAAACTGCCAAAGAATTGAAGCAAACGTCCTGAATAGCGCCGTGGATGAAATTGAGCAACAATTGTATTTAGTCAATAAAGGCAGCAAGGCACAAGCCTTGATTAATTTGATTAATCAACATCAATGGTCGCAAGTTTTAGTGTTTATTAATGCTAAAGATGATGCTGATTCATTAACCAAAAAGCTACTCAAAGCCGGAATTTCATCTGCCGCGCTTCACGGCGATAAAGATCAAACATTACGCCGACAGACATTGGCTGATTTTAAAGCCCAAAAAGTGAGTGTATTAGTGGCAACGGATTTACTCGCTCGTGGGATCGATATTGAAGCGTTACCTGTGGTGATAAACGCTAACTTACCCAATAGTGCTCCTGTATATGTCCATCGAATAGGCCGTACTGCCCGAGCTGGGTTGCAAGGTGTTGCAATATCTTTGGTGAGTCATAGTGAAATGGAAAGCTTAAATGCCATTCGTGCGTTGACACAAAAGGCATTACCTTTGCAAGCATTAGTGGGTTTTCCGGTGACAGATAAACCGAGCGACTCAAGCAGTAAACGTCCGCCTCGCGACAAACAAGCTAATCGACGCACAACCAACAAACGCAGTATTCGTGACTTTACACCCCATAAAAAGACCTAATTGATTTAATTGATACTCAGTAATCTAGTCTCGACTGCCACTCATAATGACATTGTCATTTGGCAATAACACGTTTGCCCAGTAAAATGAGTCATCGCTTATCCATAATCAATGACTATAATTATTTTACTGACCGCTATGGCAAGTGAATAGTATAAGGATTTACCAGATGAAACCGTTAGTACTCAGTATGTTGTTGACTTCTTTATTAGTTGGCTGTGTGAATAATCAATCGCCGACAGGTCGAGGGCAAACCTTGCTTTTTTCTGATACGCAGATGCAGCAGATGGGCGCTCAGTCGTTTGAGACCATGAAGAAAACTGAAAAAATAAGTCAAAACCAAGCGCAAACCCACTATGTAAACTGTGTTGCCAAGCGTATTACGGCAGTATTACCCGTTCAGTCGCAACAATGGGACGTAGTATTATTTGAATCAGATCAAGTGAATGCATTTGCATTGCCCGGCGGTCACATTGGCGTATATAGTGGATTATTAAACGTCGCGGTTAACCAAGATCAGCTTGCTACTGTAATGGGACATGAAGTGGCCCATGTATTAGCCCAACATAGTAACGAGCAAGTGTCTCGTGCCCAGCTAACAGGGCTGGGTATGCAGGCTGCGGATGCTGCTATTGGGGCATCGGGAGTTGCCAATAAAGATCTGTATATGGCCGGACTTGGGTTAGGGGCTAAAGTGGGGATTATTTTACCCTTTGGTCGCAGCCAAGAATCAGAAGCTGATATCGTCGGTCTTGAGTTAATGGCTAAAGCGGGCTTTAATCCTAACCAAAGTATTACCTTGTGGCAAAACATGGCCAAAGCGGGTGGTGCGCAAGGGCCAGAGCTGTTGTCGACGCATCCGTCACACAGTCATCGCATTGAAGACTTGCAAGCGGCACAAAATCAAGTGATGCCGCTTTATACACAGGCAAGGAAACAGTCTTTGACTGAGTGTAAAATGGCTCACGTTAAATAGCGTTTTTTGCCAACATTGACGCAGTTAATTGTGATAAACTCTGGTGCGAATTTTTTATGTTTATTGAGAGAAAATTATTATGTCAGATTTGTTCAGCACAATGGAACAGCATGCTAGCTACGGTGTAGGTCGTCAAATGGGCGAGCAACTAGCAGCAAACTCTTTTGAAGGTATTGATATCCCTGCCGTTCAGGCTGGTCTTGCTGATGCATTTGCCGGTAAAGAAAGCGCAGTATCAATGGAAGAGCTTCAAGTTGCATTTACTGAAATTAGTCGTCGTTTACAAGAAGAGCAAGAAGCTGCTGCAGAAGAAGCTGCTGCTGAAGGTGAGGCATTCTTAACAGAAAACGCAAATCGTGATGATATTACGGTAACTGAGTCTGGCCTTCAATACGAAGTGCTTGTACAAGGTGACGGCGAAAAACCAACTTACGATTCAACTGTACGTACTCACTACCATGGTACTTTTATCAGTGGTGATGTATTCGACAGCTCTGTTGCTCGTGACCAGCCTGCTGAGTTTCCAGTATCTGGCGTGATTGCCGGTTGGACTGAAGCATTACAGTTAATGCCTATTGGCACTAAGCTTAAATTATATGTCCCGCATCACTTAGCTTACGGTGAGCGCGGCGCGGGTGCATCAATCCCGCCTTACTCAGCTTTGGTATTCGAAATTGAGTTGTTAGAAATTATCTAGTTATTAAAAACGCCTAAGTTAACTTAGGCGTTTTTGTATATGCTGTTTTTGTGTTTACCTTTAGTTAAAACTGGGAGAAATAAATGACTGCAAAAGTGAGAATTGCTGTAGTTGGTGCCAGTGGCCGTATGGGCCGTACACTGATTGAATCTGCTAAACAGCAAGAAGTCATAGTACTTGGCGCTGCTATTGATCGTACCGGGTCAAGTCTAATTGGTGTTGATGCTGGTGAACTCGCTGGTGTCGGCGCAATGAATGTTGCTATTACCGATTCACTTGATAGTGTTGTTAATGACTTTGACGTACTGATCGATTTTACCTCACCAGAATCTTCAATTATTTATCTTGATTGGTGTGCGAAAAATCACAAAGCAATCGTGATCGGTACCACAGGCTTTAATCATGCTCAAAAAACGCTAATTGGTGCCTATTCAGAACAAGTACCCGTGGTGTTAGCGCCTAATATGTCTGTTGGTGTGAATGTGATGTGGAAATTGCTCGCACTGACGACAGAAGTCATGGGTGATTATACCGATATCGAAATAATCGAAGCCCATCATCGGCATAAAAAAGATGCCCCGTCAGGTACCGCGCTTAAAATGGGTGAAATTATAGCCCAAACATTGGGTCGTGATTTAGAGCAATGTGCGGTATTTGGACGTGAAGGTATTACCGGTGAACGCGAACGTAATACCATTGGTTTTGCAACGGTTCGTGCTGGTGACATTGTGGGTGAACACACCGCTATGTTCGCTGATATGGGCGAACGGTTGGAAATAACCCATAAAGCAACGAGCAGGATGACCTTTGCTAATGGGGCGATGAGGGCGGCTTTTTGGCTCTCAGATCAAAATGCAGGTCTGTATGACATGCAGCAAGTATTAGGATTGAACTAGATAATAAAAACACCACTCGTTGGTGTTTTTTTTTGAAAACAATCCGACAAAATATAGACGTAAAAGTTAATTTCTTATAGACTCGCTAGAATTTGTCAAAATTTCGTAATGTAACGAAAATTGATATCTTAATGCAAAATAAAAATAGTGCAAAATAAAAACACCTAATTTAAGTGGCTTGGCTCTTTTCTGGAGGTCGCGTTGACACAGTCTGCCTTACTCGTACTCGAAGATGGAACCGTATTCTCTGGCACCGCAATTGGTGCTACAGGTATATCTGTTGGTGAAGTGGTATTTAATACTTCAATGACAGGTTACCAAGAGATCCTTACGGATCCTTCATATTCACGCCAAATAGTAACATTAACCTATCCTCACATCGGTAACACAGGTACTAATGATGAAGACACAGAATCGGATTCGGTTCATGCATGTGGCTTAATTATTCGTGACTTACCGCTTATGGCGAGTAATTTCCGCAACCAACAATCATTAAGCGATTATTTAAAAGCGAATAATGTGGTTGGTATTGCTGATATTGATACTCGCAAACTCACTCGAATTTTGCGTGAAAAAGGCGCTCAAGCCGGTTGTATTATGGTCGGCGACCTAGATGAAGCGAAAGCTCTGGCAGCCGCGAAAGCGTTCCCAGGGCTAAAAGGCATGGATTTAGCCAAAGAAGTGACCACCGATAAAGCGTATACATGGCGCATGGGTAGCTGGAAATTAGTCGGTGGTTTACCGTCTGAAACACCAGAAGCGGAACTCAAATATAAAATTGTCGCGTACGATTACGGTGTAAAACGTAATATTTTGCGTATGTTGGTTGATCGTGGTTGTGATGTGACTGTAGTACCCGCGCAAACCTCTGCTGCCGATGTACTTGCGATGAACCCAGATGGGGTGTTCCTATCAAACGGACCTGGCGATCCTGAGCCATGCGACTACGCCATTACAGCGATTCAACAAATATTAACAACAGAGATCCCTGTATTTGGCATTTGTCTAGGTCACCAATTATTAGCGCTTGCCTCTGGTGCTAAAACCTTAAAAATGAAATTTGGTCACCATGGTGCAAACCATCCAGTGAGCAATCTTAAAAATGGCAGCGTGATGATCACCAGTCAAAACCACGGTTTTGCTGCCGATGAAACCACGTTACCGGCTAACATTAAGGTGACTCACAAGTCATTATTTGATGGTTCATTACAAGGTATTCATCTATCTGACAAGCCTGCATTTAGTTTTCAGGGTCACCCTGAAGCGAGTCCAGGCCCAACCGATGCCGCGCCACTGTTCGATCATTTTATCGAGCTCATTGAACAATACCGTCAGCACGCTAAGTAGTTATCTGGGAGAAGACGACGCAATGCCAAAACGTACAGATATAAAAAGTATTCTTATCCTAGGTGCCGGTCCAATTGTTATTGGTCAGGCGTGTGAGTTTGATTATTCAGGTGCGCAAGCCTGTAAAGCGCTTCGTGAAGAAGGCTATCGTGTCATTTTGGTCAACTCTAATCCTGCGACCATTATGACCGACCCTGAAATGGCCGATGCAACGTATATCGAACCAATACATTGGGAAGTGGTACGCAACATCATTGCCAAGGAGCGTCCTGATGCAATTCTACCGACTATGGGTGGACAAACTGCACTGAACTGCGCCCTTCAGCTTGAAGCAAAAGGAGTGCTAAAAGAGTTTAATGTTGAAATGATTGGTGCGACAGCGGATGCGATTGATAAAGCTGAAGACCGCAGTCGTTTCGACAAAGCGATGAAATCTATTGGGTTAGATTGTCCTCGTGCTGGAATTGCGCATAACATGGATGAAGCTTATGGCGTATTAGATATGGTGGGCTTTCCCTGTATCATTCGTCCGTCTTTCACCATGGGTGGTAGCGGCGGGGGGATTGCTTACAACAAAGAAGAGTTTGAAGAGATTTGTTCTCAAGGCTTAGACTTGTCGCCAACTAACGAATTATTGATTGATGAATCATTAATTGGTTGGAAAGAATATGAGATGGAAGTGGTTCGTGACCGCAACGATAACTGTATTATCGTCTGTGCTATCGAAAACTTTGACCCAATGGGTGTTCACACCGGTGACTCAATTACCGTTGCGCCAGCACAAACCCTTACCGACAAAGAATATCAATTAATGCGAAACGCTTCTTTAGCCGTATTGCGTGAAATTGGTGTTGAAACCGGTGGTTCAAACGTACAGTTTGGTATTTGTCCTGATACGGGCCGTATGGTCATTATTGAGATGAATCCACGCGTATCTCGTTCATCTGCATTAGCCTCTAAAGCGACTGGTTTTCCGATTGCTAAAATCGCCGCAAAACTGGCTGTCGGTTACACATTAGACGAGCTAAGTAACGACATTACTGGTGGTAAAACACCCGCATCGTTCGAGCCTGCTATCGACTACGTTGTCACCAAAATACCGCGTTTTAATTTTGAAAAGTTTGCTGGTGCAAATGACCGCTTAACGACGCAAATGAAGTCTGTGGGTGAAGTAATGGCTATTGGCCGTACTTTCCAAGAGTCATTGCAAAAAGCCTTACGCGGCCTTGAAGTGGGTCGTAACGGTTTTGATTCGGTTGTTGATTTACAATCACCCGAAGCTATGCAACGTATTCGTCATGAATTAAAAGAGCCGGGTTGTGATCGTATTTGGTACATCGCTGATGCATTCCGTGCAGGGTTAAGTCGTGACGATATTTTCACATTGACTAATATTGACCATTGGTTCTTGGTTCAAATCGAAGATTTGATTAACCAAGAAGCGAAAGTCGCTGAACTGGGTATGTCAGGTTTAGAGAAAAACTACTTACGCCAATTAAAGCGTAAAGGTTTCTCTGATGCGCGTTTAGCCGATGTGTTAGGTGTCAATGAAAGTGAAATTCGTAAACTACGTCATCGCCATGAAATTCACCCAGTTTATAAGCGTGTAGATACTTGTGCTGCTGAATTTTCAACTGATACAGCTTACATGTATTCAACCTATGAAGAAGAGTGTGAAGCTAACCCATCGAACCGTGAAAAAATCATGATTCTGGGTGGTGGACCGAATCGTATCGGACAAGGTATTGAGTTCGATTACTGTTGTGTCCATGCGGCATTAGCATTACGCGAAGACGGTTATGAAACCATCATGGTTAACTGTAACCCTGAAACGGTATCAACCGACTACGACACATCTGATCGCTTGTACTTTGAGCCTGTAACGTTAGAAGATGTGCTCGAAATCGTGCGTATCGAAAAGCCAAAAGGCGTAATCGTACAATACGGTGGTCAAACCCCGCTTAAACTCGCGCGAGAATTAGAAGCCGCAGGCGTACCGATTATCGGTACCAGTCCTGATGCGATTGACCGTGCAGAAGACCGTGAACGCTTCCAACAAGCGATTCAACGTTTAAACATGAAGCAGCCTGAAAATGCTACCGTGACGACGGTTGAAAGTGCGGTGATTGAAGCTGAAATTATCGGTTATCCACTGGTAGTTCGTCCATCTTATGTGTTGGGCGGCCGTGCGATGGAAATCGTCTACGACAAGCAAGATTTACTGCGCTACTTTAATGAAGCGGTTAAAGTCTCTAATGCATCACCAGTATTACTTGATCACTTCTTAGATGATGCCATTGAAGTGGATATAGATGCTGTATGTGACGGTGAAACTGTGGTGGTTGGCGCCATTATGGAGCACATTGAACAAGCAGGGGTTCACTCTGGTGACTCAGGTTGTTCATTACCACCTTATACCTTAAGTGCTGATGTTCAGGCGAGAATGCGTGACCAAGTCTCTAAATTGGCTTTTGAGTTAGGCGTAATCGGCTTAATGAACGTGCAGTTTGCGGTAAAAGATAACGAAATCTATATGATTGAAGTTAATCCACGTGCAGCCCGTACCGTCCCGTTTGTGTCTAAAGCGACAGGTGTTCCTTTAGCTAAAATTGCCGCGCGTGTCATGGTTGGCCAAAGCCTGATTTCACAAAACTTTACCAAAGAAGTGATCCCACCTTATTTCTCTGTCAAAGAAGTGGTATTGCCATTTAACAAGTTCCCAGGTGTTGATCCACTGTTAGGTCCTGAAATGCGATCAACTGGTGAAGTGATGGGCGTTGGCGATACTTTTGCTGAAGCGTATGCAAAAGCACAACTGGGTGCCACATCTGAAGTACCTAAGTCTGGTCGTGCGTTATTATCTGTGCGTAATAGTGATAAAAAACGTGTTGCTGATTTAGCCTCTAAGTTAATTGAGCTAGGTTATCAAATTGATGCCACTCATGGTACCGCCATTATCTTGGGTGAAGCTGGGATTAATCCTCGTTTAGTTAACAAGGTACATGAAGGTCGTCCACACATTCTTGATCGTATTAAGAATGGTGAATATACCTACATTGTTAACACCACAGAAGGTCGTCAAGCCATTGAAGACTCTCGCCAGATCCGCCGTGGAGCATTGCGCTATAAGGTAAATTACACTACGACATTAAATGCCGCTTTTGCGACGTGTTTAGCGCATGCTGCAGATGATCGTATCAAAGTGACCTCAGTGCAAGAGTTACACAAACGCATTAAAGGTTAACTTTATTGTGTGCTAATGATTAAGGTCGCCATTAGGCGACCTTTTTTATGACATTTTGGTGAAGCATGACTAGCAAGTCGGTAAAAGCTTAGGTAAGCTGTCTGCCATCATCTAAAAGATGCATCCAAGAGACGCATGCTAACTAGAATGCGTACTTCCAACTGAATTTTGACTGTGTTGATTTTGTCAGCACGGGATGCTTTTGTTTTTAAAGGAGACAAAGACATTATGAGTAAGGTCCCAATGACTGTAATTGGCGCAGATCAACTACGTAAAGAACTGGTAATATTAAAGTTCGATCGCCGTCCAAAAATTACCGAAGCGATTGCTTCTGCGCGTGAATTAGGTGATTTAAAAGAAAATGCAGAATACCATGCTGCCCGTGAAGATCAGGGGATTTGTGAAGCGCGTATTCGTGACATTGAAGGTAAATTATCTAATGCTCAAATTATTGATGTCACCACATTAGACAATACCGGCCGGATCATTTTTGGTACTACAGTGACTATTTTGAACTTGGATACGGATGCCGAAGTGACCTATCGTATTGTGGGTGATGACGAGGCAGAAATTAAACAAAATTTAATTTCTGTTAATTCACCGATTGCACGTGGATTAATTGGTAAAAGTGAAGGCGATGAAGTATCGATTACCACACCCGGTGGCTTGACTGATTATGAGATCGTTGCGGTTAAATATATTTAAGCGATGTGAGTCAGCTAGGGTAAATATTTTCTAACAATATGTTTTAATTGTTAAATTAAAAAAGCCGGTTAAGTATTTATTTTATTTTATGCTAAATCCATTATCGATATAAATGATCACTAGCCTGACCTAGCACTAAATAGAATACTATTTAGTGCTTTTTTATATCTATTACAAACAGAGTGCATTCCATATAGACCAAAATAAATGTAAAAAAATTCATTTGCACATTAAAGGTGCAACAGATATTATCGCCTGGATTTACATTGCTGTTACATTTTGTCGGGCAAAATACAACATTTTTTGAAACATTCCGTTGACAGATCCCGTTGAAACATTGCTTTGAAATTATGTTCTATCTTCTATCTTCTATTTAAATTATATTTCGACATTTTGATTTCAAATACTAGCAACTATGTCGTTTGATAAAATAAGGTCATTATGACGTTTCCATGGGCTCGTATACTACTCATGCTGGTAATTGTGGGGTTGTGTTCAATCTTTCTCATCAATAGCCACGTGTTGGTGTTAGCGTCGGTGCCATTTGCTACGTCTCCTGGATACTCTTACCCATATGATGTGGATACGGTGACAGATGATCGTATTTGTCAACAGCCAATAAGTTTAACCTCTCTTGATATAATGCTGTCTTCAGTTCAGTTAGTCGATGGTTCAATTGATAGTTCAATTGATAGTTCAATTGATAGTGATGTGCGTTGACATAAACCAACAGCCTTAAGTGACACACTCATAGAGGTTAACAGTGCATTATTGAGCTAGTTAGGAACTATTATCAACAGGCTCTATTTTTGAGCAATCTAATCCAAATGATATTTATTATGTGGCCACTTATTCGGCACGTTATATCAGTATTGCTCAACGTCAATTAAATGAAACAAGTCCTAATGATGTATTGGGCTATGAGTTTTTTCGCCGCCAATAGCGAGTTTAACCATAGGGTATCCAATTAACGTCAATCCACAATTGGACTGGATTTTGTCAACGACGTCGCCCCTTCAAGACTTTCCGCCTAGAAAGATCTAATTTACTTTTCGTTCACGCTCACATCAGCTAACGATTTTCTGCATTGATTGAAAACGTCATTAGCTTTACTAATGAGCTTTACTGTAGATAGATGAGTTGGTTAAAACCGCTCATTACTGGCTATACATTTTTTATCCAGGCTTAACTCACCTCGATTTAGTGAGATCAAATATTATGAAATCCAAATCGAAAACGCATTAATTAAATCATTATTCTCAGTGGAAATACTGGTTATTAATTAGCATATTAATCATCTTGTTTATGAGTGCATTAGCGTCTTGGTATGGTGAAGAGTCGCGGTACACTCACAATTAACCCGGCCCAATCACTGACAGTAGAGCAATTCCATCATCTGCTATATTAAGCGGGGATCAACAGGTTACGCATCGAACAGCAACAAGATAATTTGTTTGTGGCAATAAATGGTGCCGATATTCTTATTAAAAATAAACGTTTTGATCTCAAAATGGTATTAGCCGTATTAAATAATGTATTAACGTATTATGCAGCAACGGGGGGGTCTTAAGTCGATCAATAATTGGTCGTCAAAGGTGGCTTGTGTTGTCTAATGGCTATGCCGTGTATTATGGAATATTCAAGTTTTCGCTTTGAGTGGCGTACAGCTTCTGGTGCGTTATTGGCTCTGGTATATGATGTGGTGTTTGTGTTGGTTTTTTGCGGTAAGCCAAATGGAATCAAATTTAACCGTACTGGCGGCTATTTTAGCTTACTCGTTTAATGACTCTATTATCGAAAATAAGATGGGTAAACAACTTATTACAAAGCCTTTGTGGGATGTGCCGGACATTAATAATGGCGCTATTAAGTCGACTTTTTTGAGCTCAATGGTGACATCAGAGACTACATTATAAACTGTATACGCATTATTGATTATGGATTATGGATTACGGATAATGGGTGGAGCACTATTGGAGGGAATTTAATCGCATTATTTATTGGGATCGTTACAGGTACTTGGTCATTTTTTTCAATTGATGCTACCTTGCCTGAATTTTTAGGATTAAAGGCACAACATTATTAAGTCGTTCCTTTACCCAACCATCCTTGATTAATGATAATTCATCTCTAATAAAAAAGCCGCTGAATTCAGCGGCTTTTTATAAAAGAATGCGAGATTATTTGGCTTTAGGCAAAGCAATCTTCATTTCGGCAGACTGACGGAAAATGACTAAGACATGACCGATAAGTTGCACTTTCGCAGACTGGGTTTCACGTACAATGGCGTCAACGATGGCATTTTTGAGCTCTCTGTCGGCAGAGGCTACTTTTACTTTAATCAATTCATGATGTGTAAGCGCGCTATCAATTTCAGCCAGAACACCTTCAGTTAGTCCATTGCCACCAAGCAGCACCACTGGTTTTAAACTGTGCGCCAGACCTTTTAAATGCTGTTTTTGTTTGGTTGTTAAGTTCATTTGTACCAACTTTTGCTGAGTTACTGTTGAAAAACGGGTATTCTACCCTTATATACACCTTATGTAACTCTGAATCGTTGCGGAATTTTAATGACAACAAAAAAACGTACGGCGAGCTCAAGTCGCTGGATGCAAGAACACTTTGATGATCACTATGTGAAATTAGCCCAGAAACGCGGTTTACGTTCACGAGCAGCATTTAAGTTAGAAGAGATCCAACAAAAAGATCACTTGATAAAACAGGGGATGACAGTTGTTGATTTAGGTGCAGCACCGGGTGGCTGGTCGCAAGTGGCCGTTAAACTTGCTGGCGACAAAGGTAAAGTCATTGCTTGTGATATTTTACCAATGGATCCGATTGTTGGTGTTGATTTCCTTCAAGGTGATTTTAGAGAAAACAAAGTACTCGAAGCATTGCTTGAGCGTGTAGGTCAAGATAAAGTGGATGTGGTACTATCAGATATGGCCCCGAACATGAGTGGTTCGGATGCTGTTGATCAACCTAAAGGTATGTATTTAGTTGAATTAGCGTTAGATATGTGTCATCAAGTGTTGACGCCCAACGGCTGTTTTGCTGTTAAAGTCTTTCAGGGGGAGGGCTTTGACGACTACATAAAAACAGTTAAACAGGCATTCAAAGTAGTAAAAACCCGTAAACCAGACTCCTCTAGAGCACGCTCTCGAGAAGTCTACTTAGTGGCGACTGGTTACAAGTTGTAGTAGTCTAACGTTAATAATCGCAGGACTGTTAAGAGGTCTAGTAAATTGAGTGACATGGCAAAAAATTTAATTCTCTGGGTTGTCATCGCTGTTGTACTGATGTCAGTGTTTCAGGGTTATTCCCCCTCTTCTTCGAATACGCAGAAGATGGATTATTCCGCCTTTTTGGACAATGTTCGAAATGGTCAAATTAACACGGTCGAAATAAAAAGCGACCAACGAACAATTGAAGGGACTAAACGTACCGGCGAAAAGTTCACCACTATTATGCCTATTGTTGACCAAGATTTAATTAATGATCTTGATCGCAAAGGTATCACCATGAAAGGCCAAGAGGCTGAAGAGTCAGGTTTTTTAACCCAAATCTTTATTTCATGGTTCCCGATGTTACTGTTGATTGGGGTTTGGATATTCTTCATGCGTCAAATGCAAGGCGGTGGTGGAAAAGGCGCAATGTCGTTTGGCAAAAGTAAAGCCAAACTGATGAGCGAAGACCAAATTAAAACCACCTTTGCTGATGTTGCTGGCTGTGATGAAGCAAAAGAAGAAGTAAAAGAACTGGTTGATTATTTACGTGACCCAACCAAGTTCCAAAAGCTAGGCGGTCGGATTCCTACTGGCGTGTTGATGGTAGGGCAACCAGGTACGGGTAAAACCTTGCTAGCTAAGGCGATTGCCGGTGAATCTAAGGTGCCATTCTTTACCATATCAGGTTCTGATTTTGTGGAAATGTTTGTTGGTGTTGGCGCATCCCGTGTGCGTGACATGTTCGAACAAGCTAAAAAATCTTCGCCTTGTATCATTTTTATCGATGAAATCGATGCTGTAGGTCGCCAACGTGGTGCTGGTGTTGGTGGTGGTCACGATGAGCGTGAGCAGACGTTAAACCAACTGCTGGTTGAGATGGATGGTTTCGAAGGTAATGAAGGTGTTATCGTTATCGCGGCAACTAACCGCCCTGATGTTCTTGATGCTGCATTGCTTCGCCCAGGTCGATTTGACCGTCAAGTGGTTGTCGGCTTGCCTGATGTGCGTGGTCGTGAACAAATCCTTAAAGTGCATATGCGTAAAGTGCCTTTGTCAGACGATGTTAAAGCAAGTGTTATTGCTCGTGGTACGCCAGGATTCTCTGGTGCAGACTTAGCCAACCTTGTTAACGAAGCTGCGTTGTTTGCTGCTCGTGGTAATCGTCGTGTTGTTGGTATGGAAGAGTTCGAGCGTGCTAAAGATAAAATCATGATGGGTGCTGAGCGCCGTTCTATGGTGATGTCTGAAGCGGACAAAGAGATGACTGCTTATCATGAAGCTGGACATGCGATTGTAGGCTGCTTAGTACCAGAGCATGATCCTGTGCATAAAGTGACTATTATTCCGCGTGGACGTGCATTAGGGGTAACTTTCTTCCTACCGGAAGCCGATGCTGTGAGCCAAAGCCGTCGCAAACTTGAATCACAGATTTCAGTTGCCTATGGTGGACGTTTAGCTGAAGAGATTATTTACGGCACTGAAAAAGTGTCTACTGGAGCGTCGCAAGATATCAAATACGCGACGTCGATTGCCCGTAACATGGTTACCCAATGGGGCTTCTCCGATAAACTGGGTCCTTTACTCTATGCAGAAGAAGAAAACGAAGTTTTCTTAGGCCGCAGTATGGGTAAATCTAAGGCTATGTCGGGTGAGACTGCGACACTAATTGATTCAGAAACTAAAGTGTTTATTGATAAAAACTATCAACGGGCACAAACGTTACTAAACGACAATTTGGATATTTTACATGCGATGAAAGATGCGCTGATGAAATATGAAACGATTGATTCGTTGCAAATTGATGATTTGATGAAGCGACGTGAAGTGCGTATGCCTGCTGAATGGCAAAAAGATGAATCATCTGACGATAAAGATAATGGCAATAGCACGCCTAAATCTGAAGTTGAAACACCTGTCGATGAGGTTAAAGCCGATACTAGTGACGCTAAAACCGACACGAGTGAAACGGATGAATCACCAGCTAAATAAATAATTTAGTGAATAAAGAAAACCCCGCAAGGGGTTTTCTTTTTTTTAACCTTATGTAGGACAATACCTGTGTTTCAATTAACTCATGCCAATAAAACCCTCGACTTATCAGCACCTGTAGTGATGGGCATTGTAAACGTGACCCCTGATTCTTTTTCTGATGGCGGCGAATATATCGGATTTGAACAAGCCTGTCGCCATGTCGACGATATGGTGGAACAAGGTGCATTAATTATTGACGTGGGTGGAGAGTCAACTCGACCTGGTGCTGCTGAAGTCACTCTTGAGCAAGAGATCGCTCGTGTTATTCCTATCATCGAATACACGGCTAAAACACACAATGTATGGATTTCAATCGATACTAGCAAACCTGAAGTGATGGAGCAGGCTGTGGATGCCGGTGCCAATATGATCAATGATGTGCGCGCATTACAAATGCCTGGTGCATTAGCCATGGCCGCTACGTTAGATGTGCCTATTTGCTTGATGCACATGCAAGGCGAGCCGCAAACCATGCAAGATGAACCTGAGTATCAGGATGTGATTGATGAGGTGGTTGCTTTTTTCGAATTGCGTATTGCTTACTGCGAAGCCGCCGGAATTGAGCGAGAACGCTTAATTCTCGATCCAGGTTTTGGCTTTGGCAAAACTTTAGCGCATAATTACCGCCTATTAGCGACATTACCAAGATTACATGAGTTTCACTTACCTTTATTGGTTGGTCTGTCGCGAAAAAGCATGATTGGTGACCTGTTAGCGCGCGATATCGATCAACGCCTTGCTGGTAGTCTTGCTGGGGCATTAATTGCTGCTCAACAAGGTGCGCATATTATACGAGTCCATGATGTTCCAGAAACTGCCGATGTACTTAAGGTGATGTCAGAAACAATGGCCAATATATAGCGACATCGGCATGATAACGTTATAAGTAACCACAGAATGGGATAATCAATGGTTATCAAACCGCTGTTTGTTCTGCTATCTGTGTTGCATTGACTGGCAATAGGCTAGCTATTGCAAGTCAATGTGTCTTGTGAGCAAAAAATGGCAAGTTTGATATTAAATTGGTGAATAGTCTTATTGAAACTTACTTACCCTATCTCTTAACGTGAGATAAGGTTAAGTAGAGTCAAATCACTTAAGTGGGGACCTGTGAAGCAAAGAAAGTTTTTTGGAACCGATGGTATTCGCGGCAGAGTAGGGGCGGGTAAAATGACCCCTGAGCTGGCATTGAAGCTCGGTTGGGCTGCAGGGCGGGTATTGTCTCGCAATGGCACCCAAAAAGTGATTATTGGTAAAGACACCCGCATTTCCGGCTACTTGTTTGAATCGGCTTTAGAGGCTGGATTGTCAGCTGCGGGACTCAACGTTTTGTTACTTGGTCCAATGCCTACCCCCGCGGTTGCTTATTTAACTCGCACATTTCGCGCGGAAGCTGGCGTGGTGATCAGTGCGTCACATAATCCATATTATGATAACGGTATCAAGTTTTTCTCAAACAATGGCAGTAAACTAGATGATGCCATTGAGCTAGAAATAGAGGCTGAACTTGAAAAGCCGTTAGTGTGTGTTGAATCTCATTTATTAGGCAAGGCTCGAAGAGTTGAAGATGCTGCAGGGCGTTATATTGAATATTGCAAAGGGAATTTTCCAGCGGATCAAACACTTGAAGGTTTGAAAATTGTTGTTGATTGTGCACATGGTGCAACCTACCACATAGCTCCTAATGTATTTCGTGAATTGGGTGCTGATGTGATTACTATTGGCGATAAGCCAAACGGCATAAACATCAATGACAAAGTCGGCGCAACCTCTATGGCTAAAATTTGTGAAACGGTATTAGCCGAAAAAGCGGATTTAGGTATCGCATTAGATGGTGATGGCGATCGCATTATGATGGTAAATAGCCGCGGTGACGTGATTGATGGTGATCAAATCTTATATATTTTAGCGGTAGATGCTCAAAAACGTGGTATTTTAAAAGGCGGTGTAGTGGGCACGTTAATGTCTAACCTAGGGTTAGATTTAGCATTACAAGCGCTTGATATTCCTTTTGTTCGCTCAAAGGTCGGTGACCGCTATGTCATGGAAATACTCAAAGAGAAACAGTGGCGTATCGGAGGTGAAAACTCTGGCCATATTCTTAATCTCGATCATGGCACCACCGGTGATGGCATTGTTGCAGGTATTCTAGTGTTAGCTGCAATGCGACGTCAAAAAGCATCACTTGAACAATTGACTGAATCAATAAAGATGTTGCCGCAGGTATTGGTAAATGTCCGTTTTGAAGGAAACTCAAACCCGCTGGATACTGATGCTGTGAGATCAGCGCAAGCTGATGTTGAGCAACAATTAGGTATTCGTGGGCGAGTATTATTGCGAAAGTCGGGAACAGAACCGTTAATCAGGGTTATGGTTGAGGGGGATGACCATCCGCAAGTGCTTGCACATGCAAACCGTATTGCTGACGCGGTAAAGGCAGCATGTTAATTATTTGAATATTCAATTTGTTGTTGCTCGCTCAAAAAGTAGCCGCTTCGACAGCTTATGTGAAATATTCCCCTTTTAGCTCTTGTAACTTGATAAGTGGTTCGCTATTATTCACGCCGCTTTCAGAGGAGACAGTGAATGGCACTCAGACGTCCTATGGTCGCTGGTAACTGGAAAATGAATGGTAATTCGGCCTTGGCCCAAGAGCTATTTAAGAAGTTTGCTACCAAGCTCCAAAATGATTCAGCTGAAGTGGTTTTATGCCCGCCTTCAATTTATCTTGAAAGTGTTCGGCAGCTGCTTGAAGCCAATAAGCAAACCTTAGACGGAGCGCTTGTTAGAATGGGCGCACAAAATCTTAGTCATCATGATTTTGGTGCTTACACCGGCGAAATATCCGGGCAGATGCTAAAAGATTCTGGATGTCGATATGTCATTATCGGCCATTCCGAACGTCGCCGTATGTACGGAGAGACGAGTAATATAGTGGCAGAGAAATTTGCCGCAGCACAAAAAAATGGTCTGACACCGATTTTATGTGTAGGTGAATCAGGACCGGCTCGTGAAGCAAGACGTACCTTTGAGGTGATTGCCGAAGAGCTTGATATAGTAATTGAAAAAAACGGTACCATGGCTTTTGATAACGCAATTATCGCCTACGAACCTTTATGGGCAGTAGGGACAGGTAAGAGCGCTACACCAGAGCAGGCACAAGAAGTACATGCGTTTATTCGCAGTCGCCTCTCTGAAGTGTCTCCTTTTATAGGAGAGAATATCAGGATTCTTTACGGTGGTAGTGTCACCCCAAGCAATGCGGCAGATATATTTGCCCAGCCTGATGTTGATGGTGGTCTGATTGGCGGTGCAAGTTTGAACTCAAGTGAGTTTTTAAGTTTATGTACCATAGCGATGAGCGCATAATTATATGTACGAAGTTCTTATAGTTGTATACTTGGTGGTAGCGTTAGGTCTTATCGGCTTAATTTTAATCCAACAAGGAAAGGGTGCCGATATGGGTGCATCTTTCGGAGCCGGTGCTTCAGGCACATTATTTGGCTCAAGTGGCTCAGGTAACTTCCTGACCCGCAGTACTGCAGTATTAGCCATTGGTTTCTTTGCATTGAGTTTAGTGATTGGTAATTTAAGTGCTAATCACACTCAAGAAAATGATCAGTGGCAAGATTTAGGTCCAGCAGCAGAGCAAATCATTGATGATGCGCCTGTGCAAACCGAACAGTCAGAAACGAAAATTCCTGACTAGTATACCAGGTGTCGCCGAGGTGGTGGAATTGGTAGACGCGCAGCCTTGAGGTGGCTGTGTCTTAACGGACGTGCGGGTTCAAGTCCCGCTCTCGGCACCAAATTTAAACTAACAAATCATGGATAGCGTTTGATTAGTTATTGCAAGATATAGAGTAAATCAATATACTTGCATGAGTTGACGCGGGGTGGAGCAGTTGGTAGCTCGTCGGGCTCATAACCCGAAGGTCGTCGGTTCAAATCCGGCCCCCGCAACCAGCTCCTTGTGATTTAACTTCTAGAGAAGATAAATTACAATTTACAGGTTTTATAATAAAATGACCTCGTGATTACGGGGTTTTTTGTTATATAGACTTTTAAATGTCCGTGTTTTATACGGATTGCAATGGGGGCTACTAGCCCTTTTTCTGTTTTTTTGGGGGTCATTTTTGGCAACAATAGAATCCAAGCTAGTTGAAATGTTAACAGTACCTGTTGAAGCGTTAGGCTTTAAACTATGGGGCATTGAGTATATTCAAGCTGGTCGTCATTCAATATTACGTGTTTTTATTGAGCACGAGAATGGCATCAATATTGAAGATTGTGCAGAAGCCAGTCGTCAAGTTAGCGCAGTTATGGATGTTGAAGACCCTATTTCTACAGAATATACATTAGAAGTCTCTTCACCTGGCGTAGATAGACCCTTATTTACCGCTGAGCAATATGTGGCCTATGTAGGTGAAGATGCAAAAGTACAATTGACTATGCCTGTTGCCGGTAGTCGTAATTTAAAAGGCGTCATCAATAGCGTTGATGGGCAAATGCTCACCATCACCGTTGATGGTAAAGACTTGATTGTTGCTTTGGATAATATCCGTAAAGGCAGCATTATCGCTAAGTTTTGATAGTTTCAGGTGAAGAACGAGGCAAGACCAAATGAATAAAGAGATCCTGCTAGTCGCAGAAGCGGTTTCCAATGAGAAAGGCCTTCCGCGCGAGAAAATTTTCGAAGCGCTAGAAATTGCACTGGCTACCGCAACAAAGAAAAAATACGAAGGCGATATTGAAGTTCGTGTAGCCATTGATCGTAAAACAGGCCATTACGACACCTTCCGTCGTTGGTTGGTTGTTGATGATCAAGGTCAAGTTCTGGAAAATCCATACAGCGAAATTACGTTTGAAGCCGCTCGTTATGAAGAACCAGAGATTCAAGTGGGTGAGTTTATCGAAGATCAAATTGACTCAGTTGCATTTGACCGCATCGCCACTCAAACCGCTAAACAAGTTATCGTGCAAAAAGTACGTGAAGCTGAACGTGCACAAATTGTTGAACAATTTATTGAGCGTGAAGGTGAAATTGTTACCGGCGTGGTGAAGAAAAGTACACGAGAAAGTGTGGTTGTCGATTTAGGTAACAATGCCGATGGTGTGTTATTTAAAGAAGATTTAATCAGCCGTGAATCTTTCCGTCCTGGTGACCGTGTACGTGCATTATTGTACTCAGTACGTCCAGAGGCTCGTGGCGCGCAGTTGTTTTTAACTCGCAGTAAGCCTGAAATGTTAATTGAGCTATTTCGGGTTGAAGTGCCAGAGATTTATGACGAGTTGATCGAAGTCATGGGTGCTGCTCGTGATCCAGGTGCTCGTGCTAAAATCGCGGTTAAATCAAATGACCGTCGCATTGACCCTATAGGTGCTTGTGTTGGTATGCGTGGTGCACGTGTGCAAGCCGTATCAAACGAATTAGGCGGCGAGCGAGTGGATATTGTGATGTGGGATGATAATCCGGCACAATATGTGATCAATGCCATGGCGCCAGCTGATGTAGCATCTATCATTGTGGATGAAGATAACCATTCGATGGATATCGCTGTAGAAGCTGACAGTTTGGCACAGGCTATTGGCCGTAATGGTCAAAACGTACGTTTAGCGACTCAACTTACTGGTTGGGAACTAAACGTAATGACCGTTGAAGACCTGAACAAAAAACACCAAGCCGAAAGTGCGAAAGTGATTGACTTGTTTGTGGATTATCTGGATGTAGATAAAGATTTTGCAGCCGTTTTGGCTGATGAGGGATTCACTTCGTTAGAAGAAGTTGCTTATGTTCCAGAATCTGAACTATTAGCAATAGAAGGTTTCGACGAAGGAATCGTTGAAGCATTACGTGAACGTGCAAAGGCGGCAATCTCGACAAGAGCATTAGCGTCTGAAGAAGCGTTAGATGGTGCAGAGCCAAGTGATGACTTACTAGCATTGGAAGGATTAGAAAGACATTTAGCTTACGTTCTTGCGAGCAAAGGTGTAGTGACTTTAGAAAACTTGGCCGAGCAAGGTATTGACGATTTAATTGATATTGAAGAATTAACAGAAGAAAAAGCAGGTGAGCTCATCATGGCTGCCCGCAATATCTGTTGGTTTGGCGAAGAAGCATAAGTCGATCAACAGGGGGATTTAATTGATGGCAGATACAAGCGTAGAAAAATTAGCAGTGGAAGTGGGAAAATCGGTCGATCGATTAATCGAGCAATTCTCACAAGCTGGTATAAGTAAAAAACAACTCGATACTGTTTCAGAAAACGAGAAGCAGAAGCTTCTTGATTATCTAAAAAAACAGCATGGTGCAGATTCAGTTCCGACTAAAATGACATTGCAGCGTAAAACATTGTCTACCTTAAGTGTTGCAAGCACTGGCGGTCAGTCAAAAGACGTGAAAGTAGAAGTGCGCAAGAAACGTACTTTTGTTAAACGTGAAGATGCAGAATTAGCAAAACAAGCTGAATTAGAAGCTCAAGCAAAAGCCAAAGCAGAAGCTGAAGCCCAAGCAAAAGCCGAAGCTGAAGCAAAAGTAGCGGCAGAAGCGAAAGCTAATGCAGAAGCGAAGAAAAAAGCGGAAGCAGAAGCCAAATTGAAATCAGAAAAAGTAAAATCTGAACCTAAAGTAACTAAAGTTGCTGACCCAGAAACTGCAGCAGCAAAAGTTGAAGCGGATCGTTTAAAAGCGACTCAAGACGCTGTGCTTACTCAAAAGCAAAAAGATGAAGCCGCGAAAGCTGCTGAAACAGCACGTCAACTTGCTGAAGTAAATTCAAAGCGTTGGGCTGAAGAAGAACGTCAACGTTTAGATGCTGAAAAGAACGGTGATCATCACATCACAACATCTCAAGTTGCTCGTGCAGCAGAAGACAGTTCAGATGCTGATGATGAAAAACGTGGTCGTCGTGCTCGCAATAAAAGCGCCAATAAAAAACGTGGCGGAAAAGATGCGCGTGGCGGACGCGAAAAACACATGCGTAATCGCAGTACTGCACCAGAATCTATGGCACACGGTTTTAATAAACCCGCTGCAGCTGTAAGTCGTGACGTGCGTATTGGTGAAACCGTAACCGTATCCGAATTAGCTCACTTAATGGCAATTAAAGCCACAGTGATCATCAAGCAAATGATGAAAATGGGTACAATGGTAACGATTAACCAAGTACTTGACCAAGAAACTGCCCAAATGATTGCAGAAGAATTAGGTCATAAAGTGGTTCTTATTCGTGAAAATGAACTTGAACATCAAGTTATGCAAGATCGCGATGACAATATCCAGCTAGAATCACGTGCGCCAGTTGTTACTATCATGGGTCACGTTGACCACGGTAAAACGTCGTTACTGGATTATATCCGTCGTGCGAAAGTGGCGGCTGGCGAAGCCGGTGGTATTACCCAGCATATTGGTGCATACCACGTTGAAACTGAAAACGGCATGATCACCTTCCTTGATACTCCTGGTCACGCGGCGTTTACGTCAATGCGTGCTCGTGGTGCTAAGGCGACCGATATTGTTATTTTGGTTGTTGCTGCCGATGATGGCGTAATGCCACAAACGATTGAAGCGATTCAACATGCTAAAGCGGGTAATGTACCGTTAATCGTTGCTGTTAACAAAATGGATAAGCCAGATGCTGATCCTGATCGTGTTAAGAGTGAATTGTCTCAACATGGCATCATGTCAGACGATTGGGGCGGAGATAACATGTTCGTTCATGTATCAGCTAAAACTGGTATGGGCGTTGACGAATTGTTAGAAGGTATTTTACTTCAATCTGAAGTATTAGAACTTAAATCGGTCCGTGATGGAATGGCGGCGGGTGTGGTTATCGAATCGCAACTTGATAAAGGTCGTGGCCCAGTAGCCACTATCTTGGTTCAAGAAGGTACGTTGCGCCAAGGTGATATCGTTTTATGTGGTTTAGAGTACGGTAAAATCCGTGCGATGAAAGACGAAAACGGTCATGCTATCACTGAAGCGGGTCCCTCTATTCCAGTAGAGATCTTAGGTCTTTCTGGTGTGCCGTCAGCGGGTGATGAAGCGACAGTAGTACGTGATGAACGTAAAGCTCGCGAAGTTTCGTTGTATCGTCAAGGTAAATTCCGTGACATTAAGTTAGCGCGTCAGCAGAAGTCTAAGCTAGAAAACATGTTTGCCAACATGGAAGAAGGCGAAGTACAAGAACTGAATATCGTACTTAAAGCGGATGTTCAAGGTTCTCTTGAAGCTATTTGTGAATCTTTAGCTAAACTGTCTACTGATGAAGTTAAAGTGAACATTATTGCTCGAGGTGTCGGTGCATTAACTGAAACCGACGCAACATTAGCAGCCGCTTCAAATGCGATTCTTGTTGGTTTCAACGTACGTGCAGATGCACAGGCTCGTAAGACCATTGAATCAGAAAGTGTTGATTTACGTTATTACAGCATCATCTACAACTTAATTGATGAAGTTCGAGCTGCAATGACAGGTATGTTAATACCTGAGTTCAGACAAGAAATTATCGGCCTTGCTCAAGTTCGTGAAGTCTTTAAGTCTCCTAAAATTGGCGCTATCGCTGGTTGTATGGTTACTGAAGGTATCGTTAAACGTAGCGCACCAATTCGTGTATTACGTGAAAACGTGGTTATCTTCGAAGGTGAACTTGAATCATTACGCCGCTTTAAAGACGATACTCCAGACGTCCGTAATGGCATGGAATGTGGTATCGGTGTCAAGAACTACAACGACGTCCGAGTGGGCGATCAAATTGAAGTTTTTGAAACAGTCGAAATTGCTCGCACCTTATAAGAACCAATGGAAGGGCGGCTTTAGCCGCCCTTTTTGATTGTAGACCTAACGATATGGCATATCATCATGGCAAAAGAATTTAGTCGTACACGCCGTATTGCACAACAACTCCAGCAAGAACTTGCAATGGTGTTGCAACGCGATATGAAAGATCCTCGCATTGGTTTTGTCACAGTAAACGACGTCGACGTCTCTCGTGATTTGAGTTATGCAAAAGTGTTTGTGACCTTCTATGAAGAAGATACTGAACTTGTCCAACAAAAAATTGATGCACTTACTGCTGCTGCACCTTATGTCCGTACTTTAGTTGCTGGGCGCATGAAATTACGCGTCATGCCTGAATTACGTTTTATCTATGATAGCTCACTGGTTGAAGGCATGCGTATGTCTAACCTAGTGACGCAAGTGATCAACAAAGATAAAGCCAAGCAGCAACAGTCTACTCCAGAAGCCTACGATGGCAGCGAGTCTGTTGACGGTGACACGCAGCAACATTCTATTCCAGAAGCCTACGATAGCAGCGAGTCGGTTGACGGTGAAACGCAGCAACAGTCTACTCCAGAAGCCTCTGAGAACAGCGAGTCTGTTGACGGTGACAAGGAGCAAGATTAATGGCTCGTCGCCCTAAAGGTCGCTTCATCGACGGAATCGTATTACTCGATAAAGATACTGGCATGAGTTCTAACTTTGCCCTGCAAAGAGTTAAGCGTCTTTTTAATGCCAATAAAGCGGGTCATACAGGTGCTTTAGACCCGTTAGCAACGGGTATGTTGCCTATTTGTCTTGGAGAAGCGACGAAGTTCTCTCAGCATTTATTAGAAGCGGATAAACGCTATCTCGTGACGGCTAAATTGGGTGAACGTACTGATACTAGTGACTCAGATGGGGAAGTCGTACAAACGCGCCCTATTAACATTACCCAAGAATTACTTGATGAGAAGCTTGCGTTTTTCCGAGGAACGACTCAACAAATACCGTCAATGTATTCGGCATTAAAATACCAAGGTCAACCTTTGTATAAATATGCCCGTGAGGGAATTGAAATCCCACGTGAGTCGCGGCCTATCACCGTATTTGAGTTAAACTTTATTAAGCTTGAAAGTGATGAATTAACGCTAGATATTCATTGTTCTAAAGGGACTTACATACGGACCATTATTGATGATCTAGGTGAAATGCTTGGATGTGGAGCACATGTTATTATGTTGCGTCGTACTCAAGTTGCCGAATACCCGTATGAAAAAATGGTTACCTTAGCACAATTAGAAGCGTTACTTGAGCAAGCTCATAGGCAAGATGTAGCGCCTAAGACCTTGATGGATCCGTTATTACTGCCAATGGATACCGCAGTGGCTAATTTCGCTGAAATTAATTTGCCACAAGCGATGCTGTATTACGTTATGCAAGGACAAGCGATTCAAGCTGCGGGTCTTAAACCTAATGAATTGGTTCGTATCACTATTGGCGATGAACGTCGGTTTGTTGGTATTGGTACCATGAATGATGATGGTTTATTAGCACCAAAACGCTTGATTGTGATACACGACAATGATCCAACAGAGTAGTCAGTTGGCTTTAAAGTCTGCTTTACAAATAAATAATTGAATTTATATTGCGGTTAACCATCAATCTGGTTAAAATACTGCGCTCGCTCTGGCTGAGTTAGTGATCGGCTAGAGATACATTTACTTTTTTTGGAGATACACATGTCACTAAGTGCTGAAGCAAAAGCAAAAATTTTAGCTGATTTTGGTCGCGGCGAAAACGATTCAGGTTCAACTGAAGTTCAAGTAGCTTTGTTAACTGCTCAAATTAACCACCTTCAAGGTCACTTTAAAGAGCACATCCATGATCACCACTCTCGTCGTGGTTTATTACGCATGGTTAATGCACGCCGTAAGCTTTCTGCTTACTTAAAGCGTACTGACGTAGCTCGTTACACTGCTATGATCAAGAAGTTAGGTTTACGTCGTTAATTCGATGTCCTGTTTACGTTTGTAAGTAGATTAAACCGTAAAAAAGGAGGCTTTGGCCTCCTTTTTTATTAGTTAAAAAAAGCTTATCGCTTTGTTAAACCCCTCTAATAATCATTTTTCAGTCGTTTTTGCACTCATCGATACTTTGGTTTTTCTAATCTGTATTAATACAGTTCCCATAGATAGGGCCCAACACTTGCTCAGTAATCACTAAGGTTTGGATGTACAAATTGTGGTTGTTTCCTATAGATGTATTTCGTAAAGCATTACCAGCGTAGAACCCGATTTTACAGGGTATTGACTCGGTTTAATGCTGCCTTGTATTAGATTGCAAAGTGTCAGGCACTGTACGTTAACCTCTAGAACAGGATAATAAAAGGTAACCAAACTGTGCTTTGTGCCGCTATATAGGTTACATTGAATGGCAATAGACCCGCGATTAACCCAGCTATTACCACGTGAAGTCGCTTTGTTCGCAACACAAATGACCAGTTTGATATGAGACAGGTGAAATATTCAGACTTTAACCTATGTAACACATTTATTTATCCCTCCCGCTAATAACTCTGTGATTAACCTAAATTGATTAACCTAAGTTGGAGGTAAGTTAAGCTATTATCAATAATAAATGACATTAATGGATATTAGGCCAGTGTATAGTGACTCACATTTTGCCTTCAAATACTTATCTTATTAGTGTCGTGGTGATCCTCCAGACTAGGTTACCCTAATCGCAACGGCTGTTAATCTCGATGTTTTATTACAATATAATTATATAAAAACAGCTTGCCCAAGCTGATGAGAGAGCAAATACAAAAATGAGTTTGTAGAGTATGGATATGAAAATAGCTATAGTTGGGACGTATTCAGTGTAACTGCAGTGATTTAAATTGAGGTCAATCTCGAAGCTGTCTTAAGGCCAATCACTGTTAACTGTATCGTGACAATTAACAGTGATTACATCAGATTACTGTGGCTGATAAATTGCGTTTAAACATGCAATATTTTTGCGGTATTGCAGGCAATATATTTTTCTTCAAACTCAGCTAATGGCAGCGGCTGGCTGAAGTAAAAACCTTGGCCAATTTCACATTGATTGTCTTTGAGCCATTCAAGTTGTTGGATATTTTCAATACCTTCAGCAACAATGGTCAAATCAAGTTGACGGCCAAGCATTAAAATAGTCGACGCAATTGCGCTATCTTGTGGAAGATCACTCACAAATGCACGATCAATTTTCATTGTGGTAATCGGTAAGTGGCGCAAATATGACAATGAAGAATATCCGGTACCAAAGTCATCGACCGCAATGCCAAAGCCAGCTGATTTCAGCTGTGCTAACTTGGTAATAGCTTGCTCAACATCATTCATGAGTGACGTTTCTGTAATTTCTATTTCAAGCAATTCTGGACGTATTTGATAACGTATTGCCAATTGCTTAATATCAGGCACTAAACTAGCATCTGCAAATTGTTGTGATGCCACATTCACTGCAATGGGGATTTCATAATTGAATTTACGTTGCCAATCTCTAATGACTTTACAGCTTTGCTCTATGACCCATCGTCCGATAGGGATGATAATACCGGTTTCTTCCGCAACAGGGATAAACGACATCGGGCTGATTAAACGACCGTCTTTTTGCCAGCGAATAAGGGCTTCACATCCCACTACTTTATTGGTTTTTAGATCAAATTTAGGCTGAAAATACAATAAGAATTCGTTGTTTTTTAATGCATCGTGTAACGACGCTTCTGTGCGCAATCTCACCGCAGCGCGATCGGTCATTTGTTGCTTAAAGAAGGACCACTGATTCGATCCAGCCGCTTTAGCGCTGTACATTGCTATATCGGCATGACGAATTAAATCCTCTGCAGTGGTACCATCTTCAGGATATATCGATATGCCGATAGAAGCCGCTGGATGAATTGCATGTTCATTAAGTTGAATTGGAGTATTTAATTGAATAAGTAACTTATCAACAAAATCAGCTGCTTGTGAAGGGGTTTGGATTTCATCTGCTAAAATCACAAATTCATCACCGCCTAAACGAGCCACGCTGCCTCTATCACCAACCACTCTTTCTAGAATACGTGCAATACGGGCGAGGAATTGATCACCGATTGCATGGCCTAATGAATCATTTACATTTTTAAATCGATCTAAGTCAATAAAGAGTAACGCAAAATTGCGTTTATGAACGCGTGAACGCTGAATGGTGACATTCAATGTTTCTAATAATAATGTCCGGTTTGGTAACCCTGTGAGTGGATCTCGCGTAGCCATTTTGCGCAGCTTATTCTGAGTTTGGCTGAACTGTAATAAAATTTGATTAAATTTACTGGTCACTAGCCCTAATTCATCATCTTTATGGGCTTTTGACATGGGCAATAAGTTTTCATCGGGATAGTCAGGATCAATTTTATCGATGGCTTCACTAATGCGAGCGATGGGTTGAGTGAGAAAACGATGAAACACCACGGTTAATACCAGTGTGAGCAATAATGCGCGAGCCAAAGTTGCAATTAACCCTAGTTGTAACTGATTAAATAGTTTAGCGGTGAGTTTTTGTGTGTCGTAAAAAATTGTCAGCGTGCCAATCAGCTGCTGTTGTTTATTGTCTTCAAAATAGAATGGTCGATATAGCGGACGGGAGATCTCTTTTAGATCACCAAATAGACGATTACTTAACGAAATGTAGCTATTTGGGAACGCAGCGTATTGATTTGCCTCCGACACAAATAATGACCCATCATCAAGTTCAATCACCGCAGAACCAACATTATCTACTTTGATAATGCCTTCAAGTGTTTGGCTGGCAAGTTTATCATCTAAAGACCATACCGAATTGGTGGTAATTTGTTCGACAGAATTGAGCAGTTCTTGTTGTTCAGCAGTAAGTTGTTGTTTCGTCGTAATGACAACTAATGCAATTTCGACAATAAAGATGGCAATTGCAAAAAACAAAGCAGTAAAAACCACTAAATTAGTTTGTTTCCATGTAAGAGACTTAAAACGGGCCGTCATATATTATTCCATGTCATATAAGTGACTATTTCTAAATTAATTTTGTAGCTCAAAATGCTAAAATCAAAAAAGATTTATATTCAATAAAAAATCAATCGCATCGTGGCTAATGAATAGCTTAACCCCATACAAAAATTAACATTATCAACTAAGACTTTAGTCAAATTCATCTGTCTTGTCATCAATAATCCAACCAAATATCGAACATCAGGCCACTTAGTAGAGATAATCTTAGCTTTATAGCATCTAAATCATTTTTTAATTCAATGATCTCACGTAGGAAAATGATTATTTTAACGATTTTTACGTTCTGTAACTCGCGTCTATTTAACTATTCAACCTAATTGAAGTATACTTGTGCGCGTAATTAAAGGTCATTAAATTAAGGAATGGGTCACGTGAATCCAATTGTAAAGAGTTTTGAGTATGGTCAACATACCGTCACCTTAGAAACAGGTGTTATGGCACGTCAAGCAGATGCTGCAGTTTTAGCAAGCATGGGCGATACCACAGTATTAGTTACTGTCGTTGGTAAAAAAATTGCGGACTTAAGCCGTAGCTTTTTCCCGCTAACGGTTAACTATCAAGAAAAAACCTATGCTGCAGGTAAAATTCCTGGCGGTTTCTTTAAGCGTGAAGGTCGTCCTTCAGAAGATGAAACTCTGATTGCACGTCTCATTGACCGTCCTATTCGTCCTTTATTTCCTAACGGTTTTAAAAACGAAGTTCAAGTTATCATTACTGTGGTATCGGTTGATCCACAAATCGAGCCAGATATTATTTCGATGATTGGTACCTCAGCCGCGTTAGCTATTTCTGGTATTCCTTTCAGTGGCCCAATAGGTGCTGCGCGTGTTGGTTATGTCGACGGCGAATATGTACTTAACCCATCGGTTGATCTGCTTGCAACAAGCTCGCTTAACTTAGTGGTTTCCGGTACTAAAGCCGCGGTACTTATGGTTGAATCTGAAGCAAAAGCGCTTGCAGAAGAAATCATGCTAGGTGCGGTAACTTACGGTCATGATCAACAGCAAGTTGTTGTTGATGCTATCAGCGAATTCAAAGCTGAAGCGGGTAAGCCAACATGGGATTGGACTGCACCCGTTCAAGATCAAGATTTAGTCGCTAAAATCAAAGAGCTTGCAGAAGCTGGCATGACAGACGCTTACCAAATTGAAGTCAAGCAAGACCGTTATATACAAGTCGGTATTGTTAAAGCGGCTGCGAAAGCGGCGTTAGTTGCAGAGAATCCAGAGGTAGATTGTCGTGAAGTCGACACCCTACTTGGTAGCTTAGAGAAAAGTGTGGTCCGCGGACGTATTATTAGTGGTAAGCCACGTATCGATGGTCGCGAACCAGACATGATCCGCGCATTAAGTGTGTTAGCGGGTGTACTTCCACGTACTCACGGTAGCTCATTGTTTACTCGTGGTGAAACACAAGCACTAGTCACTTGTACTTTGGGTACTGAACGTGATGCTCAGAAGATTGATAGCATCATGGGCGAACGTACTAATCGCTTTATGCTTCATTATAACTTCCCTCCGTATTGTGTTGGTGAAACCGGTATGGTTGGTTCACCTAAGCGTCGTGAAATTGGTCATGGTAAGTTAGCATGGCGTGGTATGAATGCAGTGATGCCTTCTGCTGAAGAATTCCCATACAGCATTCGTGTTGTATCTGAAATCACTGAATCTAACGGTTCAAGCTCAATGGCTTCAGTATGTGGTACTTCATTAGCATTAATGGATGCGGGTGTACCAATCAAAAGTTCTGTTGCTGGTATTGCAATGGGTCTCGTTAAAGAAGGCGACGATTTCGTTGTACTTTCTGACATCTTAGGTGATGAAGATCACTTAGGTGACATGGACTTTAAAGTAGCCGGTACTCGTGATGGTATCACTGCATTGCAGATGGATATCAAAATCGAAGGTATCACCAAAGAAATCATGGATATCGCACTACAACAGGCTTATGGCGCACGCGTTCATATCCTAAACGTGATGGACCAAGCCATTGGTTCTCCTCGTGATGATATCTCTGCCCATGCTCCTCGTATCACCACTATCAAGATCAACCCAGAGAAGATCCGTGATGTAATTGGTAAAGGCGGCGCGGTAATTCGTGCGCTAACCGAAGAAACGGGTACTACGATTGAGCTTGATGACAATGGTACTGTGAAAATAGCATCATCGAATGGCGAAGCAACGAAAGAAGCTATCCGTCGTATCGAAGAAATCACTGCTGAAGTTGAAGTGGGTCGCATCTACAACGGTAAAGTAATCCGTATTGTTGATTTCGGTGCATTTGTAAACATTCTTCCAGGTAAAGATGGTTTAGTACACATCTCTCAAATCAGTGATGAGCGCGTCGCAAATGTATCTGATCATTTAGAAATGAACCAAGAAGTTGCTGTAAAAGTAATGGAAGTGGATCGTCAAGGTCGTGTCAGACTGTCAATTAAAGAAGCTCAAGCGAAAGAAACTGCTGAGTAATCTAATTTAACGGTTTAACCACAAAAAAGGAGATCATTTGATCTCCTTTTTTTATGTGCTGAAAAATAATCTGTAATGTGGATGGCTCTTAGATTGCCAGATTGCTATGATGTTGAATATTAATAGAACCTGATAAGGTAAAGCGGATGGAATGTAAACTACGCACCACAATCGTTGCCGTTGTTGTGGGTGCAAGCATGTTGTTGTCAGGGTGTACTGCAACGTTAGGTTCAAATGATAATATTGCAGGACAGATGATTATCGCTCCTGTCATGCCAGACTATAAGTTGGAAGTGACGCTGGCAAAGCTAAATGAAATTTTGGCTACTATGGAGTTAACTGACGAGCAACGCGCACGTTTTCATTACGATCGTGGCGTCATTTATGACAGTGTCGGATTACGCTTACTGGGTAGAATTGATTTTCATCAGGCACTAAAATTACAACCCGATTTAGCTGATGCCTATAACTTTCTGGGCATTTACTACACTCAAGAAGGTGAGTTCGATAGTGCTTATGAAGCCTTTGATGGTGTATTAGAACTGTCACCTAATTATGATTACGCCTTTTTAAATCGCGGTATCGCATTATATTATGGCGAGCGCTACGAATTAGCGGTAGACGACATGAAAGTATTTTATGAGCGAGACCCTAGTGATGGTTACCGGGTTCTTTGGCTCTATTTGATGACTGCTGCGGTTGATAAAAATGCCGCTTTAGTGAATTTGGCGCAACAACGTGAACAGTTAAATGATGAAGATTGGTCTAGTATATTGGTTGATTTTTACATAGGTAACGTCAACCAAGAACAAGTATTTTCTGCTGCAAAAGTGGGCTTGTCTCAACCAAAAGAATATGCTGAACGCTTATGTGAAGCTTATTTCTACTTAGCTAAACATGCTGCTGCAAATGGCCAATATCAGCAAGCTGCTAATTTTTATCGTTTAACGTTAGCGACTAATATTTATGATTTTGTTGAGCATCGTTATGCGAGAATTGAATTAGCTAAAATGAAAAATATGATCCAACAGTCTACCCAAGTACCATTGAAAAGCTAAAAAACACTTTGCCTAGCCAATTCTGCCGATAGGCGGTATAATTTGCCCCATTTTTAGCGGCTAGTGCAAGGTTAACATGTCAGGCAATAACGTTGAGGTCGACAAGCGTCGTACTTTCGCCATCATTTCGCACCCCGATGCGGGTAAAACCACCATCACCGAAAAAGTACTTTTATTCGGAAACGCCTTACAAAAGGCCGGAACGGTAAAAGGCAAAAAGTCTGGTCAACATGCTAAATCTGATTGGATGGAAATGGAAAAAGATCGTGGTATTTCCATTACCACCTCTGTTATGCAGTTTCCTTACGGTGGCGCACTCATCAACTTACTTGATACACCTGGTCACGAAGATTTTTCTGAAGACACTTATCGTACCCTAACGGCGGTCGATTCTTGTTTAATGGTGATTGATTCCGCTAAAGGTGTCGAAGATCGTACTATTAAATTAATGGATGTGACGCGTTTACGTGATACGCCGATTGTGACATTCATGAATAAATGTGACCGTGATATTCGTGAGCCCATTGAATTAATGGATGAAGTCGAAGCTATTTTAAAGATAGCTTGCGCACCTATCACTTGGCCTATTGGCTCTGGTAAAGAGTTTAAAGGCGTCTACCATATTTTGCGTGATGAAATCATTTTATACCAGAGTGGTATGGGTCACACTATTCAAGAAGAGCGTATTATCAAAGGATTACACAATCCTGAACTAGACAAAGTGCTTGGCTCTTATGCTGCTGAAATCCGTGAAGAAATGGAACTGGTTGCGGGTGCTTCACATGAGTTCAATCAAGAGGCCTTTCTAAAAGGCGAGCTTACGCCAGTGTATTTTGGTACCGCCTTAGGTAACTTCGGTGTAGATCATATTCTGGACGGTATGGTTGAATGGGCCCCCAAGCCGCTTCCTCGTGAAAGTGATGTCCGCAATGTCACTCCTGATGAAGAAAAATTCTCTGGTTTTATCTTCAAAATTCAAGCCAATATGGATCCAAAACACCGAGATCGTGTTGCTTTTATGCGTGTTTGCTCGGGTCGGTATGAGCAAGGTATGAAAATGCACCATGTTCGCATTGGTAAAGATGTCAATGTCAGTGATGCGTTGACCTTTATGGCTGGGGATCGTAGTCGTGCTGAAGCTGCTTATCCTGGTGACATTATTGGACTACATAATCATGGCACGATGCGAATTGGTGATACCTTTACCCAAGGCGAAAAATTACGTTTTACTGGTGTGCCTAACTTTGCCCCTGAAATGTTCCGTCGTATTCGATTAAAAGATCCTTTAAAACAGAAACAACTGCTTAAAGGATTAGTTCAGTTATCTGAAGAAGGTGCTGTACAGGTCTTTAGACCCATTGACTCTAACGATCTCATTGTGGGAGCGGTTGGTGTACTTCAGTTTGAAGTGGTTGTTGGACGCTTAAAAAGTGAATATAACGTTGAAGCTATTTACGAAGGTATCAGTGTCAGTACGGCTCGTTGGGTGTATTGCAAAGACGAGCGTAAATTAGAAGAGTTTCAGCGTAAATGTAGTCAGTATTTAGCCCTCGATGGCGGAAATAACTTGACCTATATTGCGCCAACAATGGTGAATCTAAACTTATCCATGGAACGCTATCCTGACATTGAGTTCACTAAGACGCGTGAACACTAATTGTTAACATGGTTTTTGCAGAGATGTTAAAAAAGGTGGCTTTGCCGCCTTTTTTATTATTGTTTTTATGAGGGAATTAGGATGGTTAACGCTATTATTAAGCTATTTATTGTCAAACCTTGGCAAAAATACATTTTATGGTGTGATGACATGGGATTAACCCTAGAAAATAAACGTAGTTGTGTACCAAGGTTGAGCGAACCTGAAATGGATAGACCAAAAACTGAACCCACAGTGCACCAGGTTTATCGTGCCAATGAAAAACAGTGACCTTATGATTGATACTCATGCTCATCTTGATATGTCAGCGTTCGATGGTGATAGAGAACAGCTGTTTGAGGCTATGCATCGTAGCGGTATTACGTCGGTAATTTTACCGGGTGTGTCGGTTGACCAATGGCAAAAGCAAATCCAAATAGCGCAACAATTTGATTGTTTTTTTTCGCTTGGCATTCACCCTTGGTACGTGCCTGAGAGCATTGATGCGGCCATTATTAAGCTGGATGCAATGTTACAACAACATAGTAAAAATAAGCGTTTGGTGGCTGTTGGGGAGTGTGGTCTCGATAAATTACATCATTGGTCTGATAAACAATTGTTGTTACTTGAGAAACAGTTAGCACTTGCTCAAACTTATCAATTACCTGTCATTTTACATGCCGTTAAAGCTCATCAAGAATTACTGACAATGTTGGCACATTTTAAGCTAACACGAGGCGGAGTTGTGCATGGGTTTTATGGTAACAGTGACATGGCCAAACGTTATATTTCGCTCGGGTTTAAATTAGGTGTTGGTGGGTTAATTCTCAACCCCAGTGCAAAAAAGCTCCGTGAAACCGTGGTCAATTTACCGTTAGAACACTTTTTATTGGAAACGGATTCGCCAAGCATGGCTCCATTTGATCATCCACAATCGCGTAACACCCCACTCACTCTTCTTCGTGTTGTGTCCGAGATCGCATTTTTAAAGGAAAAGTCGACTGTCTGTATATTAGAACAATTGAATCAAAATGCTTTGCAACTATTTGACCTTTAGTTATTTTTTAATGAACACCTTAAGTTAAATATTTTTTAATGTTGTAAGGGTTTGAAATTAAACTTTAAAAACTTGATCAAAACGACGCTTTTCGTTTCACGCTCAGTTATAATCATCAGCGGAAATTAGGTGAGTTAACAACATTCAAAAAAACTGTTAACAAAAGGGTGATGATTAATGGATATAGTAATGAGTTTAGTAGGGGTGGTCACCTTACTATTGATAGGTTTCGCACTATCAAATAATAAAAAAGCAATTAACAAACGTACCGTTTTGGGTGCACTAGCAATTCAGGCCGCTTTCGGTGGTTTCGTATTGTATGTACCCGTTGGGCAAGAAGTGCTTGGCGGTGTATCAATGGGTGTTGCCAATGTTATTGGTTACTCTCAAGCTGGTATCGACTTCCTATTTGGTGGTCTAGGTACTGACGCAATGTTCTCAAATGGTGTTGGCTTCGTCTTCGCTATTCGCGTACTACCCGTCATTATCTTCTTCTCTTCTTTGATTGCTGTACTTTATTACCTTGGCATTATGCAGTTGGTTATTAAGTTCATCGGTGGTGGTCTTCAGAAGGCTCTAGGTACAAGCCGTACAGAATCTATGGCTGCTACTGCAAACATCTTCGTTGGTCAAACTGAAGCGCCGCTTGTTGTTCGTCCTTTCATTGCGACTATGACAAACTCTGAGCTATTCGCCATCATGGTGGGTGGTTTAGCATCAATCGCTGGTGCAGTACTTGCTGGTTATGCTGGTATGGGCGTTAAAATTGAGTACTTGGTTGCGGCTTCTTTCATGGCAGCTCCAGGTGGCCTATTAATGGCTAAGCTTATTCACCCAGAGACTGAAGAAACTAAAAACGAAATGGGCGATCTGCCTGAAGACACTGATAAGCCTGCTAACGTCATTGACGCTGCGGCTGCTGGTGCTGCTTCTGGTATGCATTTAGCACTTAACGTTGGTGCAATGCTGCTTGCTTTCGTTGGTCTTATCGCCATGCTTAACGGCATGTTAGGCGGCCTTGGCGGACTCGTTGGTTTTGAGAACCTTACTCTAGAGCTTATCTTAGGTTACTTGTTCATGCCTTTAGCATTCCTTATCGGTGTGCCTTGGAATGAAGCAATGGTTGCTGGCTCGTTCATTGGTCAGAAGATCATTGTTAACGAATTCGTCGCTTACCTAAACTTTGCTCCTTACCTTAATGATGCCGCTATAGCGTGTACCAGTGTTGCTAGTGAAGTCGCTAAAGGCTTACCACTATGCGTGGAAGGAACACAAGCTGCGATGACTGCTAGAACTCAAGCTATCATCTCATTCGCATTATGTGGTTTTGCTAACTTGTCTTCAATCGCAATTCTACTCGGTGGCCTAGGCGCTATGGCTCCAAGCCGTCGTCATGACCTTGCTAAGCTTGGTGTTCGTGCTGTTATAGCCGCATCGCTTGCCAACTTAATGAGCGCGACAATAGCCGGTCTATTCTTAGCTATCTAAGAACCAGTCCAGGGGGGTATCCCCCAAAAAACTGGGTCTTTAGATTCATAAAGACTAAAGACCCAGTGTGTAACAATGTTGTTATTGATTTTTGTGTTAATCCACCGTTTCCCAATACGAAGTTATGCCGTTTTAGTGATTGTAAAAGAGGATACATTAAAACCTCTAGTCAAAATTAAAATGTCAAAGCGTTAACAATTCGTAGACAAAAAGTCGCGACATTGTTCACAAAATAGAATTTTGTATTCGTTTTTTTATCGATTAAATATTGAGATTAATATCAGTAACGGTAAGATACGAATGACTAAAAAGAAGTGCTATCTAAGAAGATAGTTAAATAATATACATGGGGTTGATGATGAAAAAATTAAATACTTTAGTATTAGCAAGTACAGTTGCACTAGCAGGTTCTGCATTTACTGTTTCTGCTGCCGAACAAACTGGCGACATTCATGCAAACGATTATAATTGGATGCAGTTTAACATTATGTATGCAATAGATGAGCATCCAATTGCAAACGAAGATGAAGCTACTCATAACTATTTAGAAATGGAGTTTGGCGGTCGTTCTGGCTTTGTTGACCTCTATGGTTATGTTGATGTGTTCAACTTAGGCAACAGTGATTCAGGCGATAAAGCTGACGGCGAGAGCAAAATGTTCATGAAGTTCGCTCCTCGTTTTTCTATTGATGCCATTACGGGTACTGATTTATCTTTAGGCCCAGTTCAAGAAGTTTATTTCTCTACTCTATTTAACTGGGGTGGTGGCGCTATCAATACCGGAGGCAATGGTGAAGGCGATGTTAACATGTCTTTCTGGGGTGTTGGTGCGGATGTAATGGTTCCATGGTTAGGTAAAACTGGCATGAACCTTTATGGTGCTTATGACATTAACCGTAAAGACTGGAATGGTTACCAATTCTCGGCTAACTGGTTCAAGCCATTTGTTTTCTTTGAAGATAAGAGCTTCTTATCTTTCCAAGGCTATGTCGATTACCAATTCGATATGGATGAAGAATATTCTGGTACAAATTCCGATGGTGACTTTAATAACACTGAACACGGTGGCGCTGCATTCTTCGGTCTTTATTATCACACAGACCGTTTTGCTCTAGGTTATGGTGGTAAGTACTTCTACCATGCATATGGCTTAAATGATAACGCGTTTAAGAATGAATTCTTTGGTGGTTTAGATACTACTGGTTGGACTCATTTCCTTACCGCAACTTACAAAATCTAGTTGTTTAAGATATAATTTAATGGAGCCGCGTTTAGCGGCTCCATATTTTACCGAAACAAGGATATCGAACTTTCATTTAAAATCATTGTCCAATAATAGTGTTTTTATATAAAGGTTTGTACTCTACAAGGTCTTATTTTTACGCGCTAAAAAGGATTTTTCGCGGAATAGTTGAAACAAATATCTTTGTTTTACCTTTTCCGGTCTTCAAGGATTCAAGTCGTGGTACTCGTTATCAGATTGAATACTTAGGTTAGTAAATATCACCTAGATTTACTGGCAATACTGAAGGCCCGGCCATAATTATAATAATATGCCAGCTACATAGTGTTGCCTGAAAAAAAATTATCGACTTTGATTTTTCGTTTCGGAGAGCAATTATGACTGATTTAAAAAAAGCGGCGTCACGCGGTATTTCATTAATGGACTTAACCACGTTAAATGACGATGATACCGATCAAAAAGTGATCGATTTATGCCACAAAGCCAAGTCTCCAGCCGGCAATACTGCGGCGATTTGTATTTATCCTCGCTTTATTCCTATTGCACGTAAAACACTTAATGAACTTGATTGTGAAGACATTAAGATTGCTACAGTGACCAACTTCCCACACGGTAATGATGATATCGCTATAGCGGTATTAGAAACTCGCGCTGCCATTGCCTATGGCGCTGATGAAGTTGATGTCGTGTTCCCATACCGTGCTTTAATGGCAGGCAATGAGACGGTTGGCTTTGAACTGGTTAAAGCGTGTAAAGAAGAGTGTGGTGATGATGTCTTGTTGAAAGTTATTATCGAATCTGGTGAGTTAAAAGATCCCGCACTTATCCGTAAAGCCTCTGAATTAGCGATTGATGCAGGTGCTGATTTCATCAAAACTTCGACGGGGAAAGTTGCGGTTAATGCCACGCTTGAAGCTGCTGAAATTATGTTAACCGTCATCAGCGAGAAAAACCGTCAGGTTGGTTTTAAGCCTGCTGGCGGCGTGCGAGATGCAGCGAAAACGGCAGAGTTTTTAGCCTTAGCTGAGCGTATTTTAGGTGCAGATTGGGTCAGTCCGCAGACATTCCGTTTTGGTGCATCTAGCTTATTAAATAGCTTGTTGCATACGCTCGAATTGACTGAAGCGCCTACGCCTACTTCAGGCTACTAATTCGTACAATGCGCTAATAGCCACTTTGGATGATGAATTATCGTTATGCAAAGCGTCATCAATTGATGACATTCCAGATATTAATGGCGATCCTAAAGGTGTTGGATTGCCTAATAGGGACTCAATATGTTTCTTGCTCAAGAGATTATCCGTAAAAAACGTAACGGCGATGCACTAAGTACTGCAGAAATTCAATTTTTTGTTGATGGCATCACCCATAACACGGTTTCTGAAGGCCAAATTGCTGCGTTCGGCATGGCGGTGTACTTCAAAGATATGAATATGGACGAACGTATTGCATTAACGATAGCAATGCGAGATTCCGGAGCCGTATTAAATTGGGATTCACTCGGCCTTGATGGCCCTATTATCGATAAACATAGTACCGGTGGTGTAGGCGATGTCATAAGCCTAATGCTTGGTCCTATGGCTGCAGCTTGTGGTGGTTATGTGCCGATGATTTCGGGGCGTGGCCTAGGTCATACTGGCGGTACGCTAGATAAATTTGATGCTATTCCAGGCTATCAAACTGAACCGTCAAGTGAATTATTCCGCAAAGTGGTAAAAGATGCTGGTGTGGCCATTATTGGCCAAACGGGCGATCTTGTTCCTGCCGATAAACGTTTTTATTCAATCCGCGATAATACCGCAACGGTTGAATCTATTTCACTTATCACCGCCTCAATTTTATCTAAAAAATTAGCCGCAGGTTTAGATGCGCTAGCAATGGATGTCAAAGTAGGCAGTGGCGCATTTATGCCAACCTACGAGGCATCTGAAGAATTAGCTCGTAGTATTACTGCGGTAGCTAATGGTGCTGGCACAAAAACAACTGCATTGCTGACCGACATGAATCAGGTATTGGCTTCTTGCGCAGGTAATGCGGTTGAAGTGCGTGAGGCGATTAACTTTTTAACAGGTCAATATCGTAACCCTCGTTTATATGCGGTCACTATGGGTTTATGTGCAGAAATGCTTGTTTTGGGTGGTATTGCACACAACGAAGCAGAAGCACGTAATAAACTTAATACTGTATTAGATAATGGCAAAGCGGCAGAGGCATTTGCTAAAATGGTGGCGGGTTTAGGTGGCCCAACAGATTTTGTTGAGTCATACGATAAGTATTTACCTCACGCGAAGATTATTCGCCCTGTATACGCCAATACATCTGGCTTTGCTTACAAAATGGATACACGAGAACTTGGTTTAGCGGTTGTGACCTTAGGTGGCGGACGTCGTAAACCAGGAGATACACTGGATTATAGTGTTGGATTAACTCAAGTATGCGCACTCGGTCAGGCAGTTAACAAAGATATCCCGTTAGCGATGATCCATGCTCAATCTGAAGATGCGTTTGCAGAAGCTGCCGCGGCTATTCAGCAAGCGGTTATTATTGGCGATAGCGCGCCTGAGAAGACGCCTGAAATATATCGTTATATTCGCGCTTCAGATTTATAAAGGAAAGACATAATGAAACGTACTTTTATCTTAATGCTCGACTCTTTTGGAGTAGGAGCTGCTACTGATGCCGATAAGTTTGGTGATGTTGGCTCAGATACTTTTGGTCACATCGCTCAAGCTTGTGCAGAAGGCCGAGCCGATATCGGCCGTCAAGGGCCATTGAAGTTGCCTAATCTTGCTCGCTTAGGCTTAGGTCATGCTGGTTTTGAAAGCACGGGTCAGTTTGCTGCAGGATTTGATGATAATGTCGAGATTATTGGTGCTTATGGCCATGCAGACGAATTAAGTTCAGGTAAAGATACCCCAAGTGGGCACTGGGAAATGGCCGGTGTTCCTGTTCTTTATGAATGGGGCTATTTTAGTGATTTGACCAACTCATTCCCAAAAGAGTTAACCGATAAAATTCTTGAGCGTGCTGGTTTAGAAGATTTTCTAGGCAACAGTCATGCATCGGGTACTAAAATTCTAGAAGAGTTAGGCGAAGAACACATGAAAACAGGCAAGCCTATTTTCTATACTTCTGCAGACTCTGTTTTCCAAATCGCTTGTCATGAAGAAAGCTTTGGTTTAGAAAACTTATACAACTTGTGCAAAATCGCCCGTGAAGAGTTAGAGCCTTATAACATTGGCCGTGTGATTGCACGTCCGTTTGTCGGAACTGGCGATGCTGATTTTGTGCGTACTGGTAACCGTCATGATTATGCCGTATTGCCCCCTGCGCCAACCGTATTAGATAAGCTTAAAGACGCTGGCGGTGACGTGGTGAGTATCGGTAAGATTTCTGATATATATGCTCACAGTGGTATTACTCAGCAGTTTAAAGCCACCGGGCTTGAAGAGTTATTTGATCAAACATTAACGCAAATTAACCGTGCTGGTGATAACACCATAGTATTTACTAATTTTGTTGATTTTGACTCTCATTATGGCCACCGCCGTGATACCGCTGGTTATGCTAAAGCACTTGAGTATTTTGATTCGCGTTTACCCGAACTGTTAGCGATTTTGCAACCTGACGATTTAGTGGTTTTCACTGCTGATCACGGCTGCGATCCTACTTGGGTTGGCACTGAACACACTCGTGAGCGTGTTCCTGTATTAGCCTATGGTGCAGGTTTACCTGCGGGTTCATTGGGGCGTCGTCAGTCTTTTGCTGATATTGGTCAGTCTATTGCGAGTTATTTTGAACTAGAACCAATGGATTATGGTGAATCTTTTATTAATTAGCCATAATTGCAAACGACGGTTCTATTTAAAGTTCAATGGTTTTGCTAAACTGTAAACATAATTAAGCAATACTAAATAATATATAAATATAGGGGTTATACAAATGGCTACACCACACATTAATGCAGTAGAAGGCGCATTTGCTGAGACAGTTTTATTTCCTGGCGATCCACTTCGTGCGAAATATATAGCTGAAACATTTTTAGAAAATGTTGAACAAGTCACTGACGTTCGTAACATGCTAGGTTTTACCGGTACTTATAAAGGTAAACGTATTTCTGTTATGGGGTCAGGTATGGGCATTCCATCTTGCTCTATCTATGCACACGAGTTAATCAAAGACTACGGTGTTAAGAACCTAATCCGTGTTGGTACTTGTGGTGCGATTAGCACTGACGTAAAAGTACGCGACGTGATTATTGGTATGGGTGCTTGTACTGATTCTAGAGTGAACCGTTTACGCTTTAAAGATAATGACTTTGCCGCAATTGCTGATTACAGTTTATTAAGTGCAGTGGTTGACTCTGCTAAAGCACATGGCACTAAAGTCCGTGTTGGTAATGTATTTTCAGCTGATTTATTCTACACTCCAGATCCACAAATGTTTGATGTTATGGAGAAAATGGGCATTTTAGGCGTCGAAATGGAAGCCGCTGGTTTATATGGTGTTGCACATGAGTTAGGCGCTAAAGCCTTATGTGTTGCGACAGTATCAGACCATATCCGTACTGGTGAGAAAACCACATCTGATGAGCGTCAAACAACATTCAGCGACATGATTATTATGACGTTAGATGCAGCGTTAACGTTCTAATCTTTACTGTACATTTTTTACTGTACATAATAAAATGGGCACTGATTAGTGCCCATTTTTGTTTTTTTAGATTACTGGCTTTTATCGGTATCGGCTTCGGAAGTCGGCTGGGGAGTCAACGATATTTTTTTGGTTTTTTTATGTAATTTGACCCGAGTCCTTCGGCGATCAAAATCTGCTCGTTTAAATGATAAAGCCCGTGAAAGTAATAAGCCAATGAAGCCCGCTACGATCAACATCATTTGCTGTAATTCCATATTCTGTTCATGCAAGATTTTAATTTCGTCAAAAAAGATATCCAGATTTAAACGCACTTCGACATAGCCTAAATTGTTATCATCTTGAATGACGTTTTCAATTAAAGGAGGATACGGCTTTAATAAGCCTTTTAACGCCTCTGAGTCCGCTTCTAAGCTTTCATAAGATACGCTTTGGGCAAAGGCTAACCTGACACCTTGCGAATTATAGATATTGACCGACATCACTTTGGGATCTGCAGCCAGTGCTGATGCTAACCATTGCAGCTGTTCATCATTTTGCAGAAACATCGCCGGAGCGGCACCATTAGCGGCTTGCTGTGCTAACAATCTTGCCATCACTTTTGTTTGTGAATTTAGTAATTTTTGACCATTACGTAAACTCGATTGCCACAAGTACATCAGACCGAAGATCAGCGCTATTGCCACTATGATTTGCACAATCCTGCTGAATTTTTGTCTTTTCTTAAGACCTTTAACAAAAATCACTTTAATCCTTAGTGTTTTTTCTATTTAATTGGAAGCTGTCTTGAGGCTGTTTTTTGTCGAGCAGCCATTAAGTGCCGGTCCCATTACACAGAATCATCAAAAAGCTATATTAATCGAAAAATTTGTCAGTAGATAGTCGTAACATACTAAGAGGCCATATTGATGCTGGAACAACGTGACAATGTCTTACTAAATTTTTTATTTTCAGATACTTGTGATAAATATCAACATCTAGGACGTGTATTATATCGTTATCAAGAATCTGATTATTTACTGAGCTTACAATCTTATTTTCCGTATCGTTGTCGGATTATTTTTAGTGTTGAATGCTCAACTGAGATTGAATCTTGGTTATCGTTAATTTCATCCGATGCTCATATCGCAAAGCTAGTCAGGCAGAATGATTTATTAGGTTTTGAACTGTCGACTCAAACAGTAAATGATAAATGGATTGCATCATTTCCACAGAATATAGCCGCTGAAATTGTACTTATTCAACAACCTTTAGCACGCCTAAATCAACCGGGTTTGTTAGTGATGGATATGGACTCTACTGCCATTGACATTGAATGTATTGACGAACTCGCTGCCATGGCTGGTGTTGGTGAAGGCGTTGCCGCAGTCACGGCAAGCGCAATGCGTGGTGAGTTAGATTTTGAGCAGTCTTTAAGGCTACGGGTCAGTAAGCTTGCTGGTGCCGATGCTGCCATTATTCAAGAACTGTGCGATACGTTACCGTTAATGCCCGGTCTTGAAGCCATGTTAGCCGAGCTAAAATCGCATCAATGGAAATTGGTGGTCGCATCCGGTGGTTTTACACCCTTTGTGAGCTATTTAAAAACATTACTGGGTCTGGATGCCGCGTTTGCCAACGAACTGGTTATTGTGGATGGCAAGCTCAGTGGCGAAGTGACTGGTCAAGTTGTTGATGCTCAATTTAAGGCGAAAGTGGTTAGTCAGTGCGCCGAACAATGGGCCATTGCATCAGGGCAACGAGTGGCGATTGGTGATGGTGCCAATGACATTGCGATGATCCAAGCTGCCGATTTAGGTGTGGCATTTCATGGCAAGCCTACATTAATTGCCGCTGCAGATGTGTCAATACACCATGTTGATTTACGCGCGTTAGTGTTTTTATTACAGGCGTAGCGGGTAGGTCGTTGGCGCAGTGTACATTCTGATGAATGGCAAGCCTACATTAATTGCCGCTGCAGATGTGCTAATACAAGACACCATGTTGATTTACGCGCGTTAGTGTTTTTATTACAGGCGTAGCGGGTAGGCAGTTGGCGCAGTGTACATTCTGATGAATGCCAAGCCTACATTAATTGCCGCTGCAGATGTGCTAATACAAGACACCATGTTGATTTACGCGCGTTAGTGTTTTTATTGCAGGCGTAGCGGGTAGGTCGTTGGCGCAGTGTACATTCTGATGAATGCCAAGCCTACATTAATTGCCGCTGCAGATGTGCTAATACAAGACACCATGTTGATTTACGCGTGTTAGTGTTTTTATTACAGGCATAGCGGGTAGGTCGTTGGCGCAGTGTACATTCTGATGAATGGCTCGCCTACATTAATTGCCGCTGCAGATGTGCTAATATAAGGCAAGCTGTTGATTTACTTGCGTTAGTGTTTTTATTACAGGCGTAGCACGGAGGTCGTTGGCGCAGTGTACATACTGATGAATGGCAAGCCTACATTAATTGCCGCTGCAGATGTGCTAATACAAGACACCATGTTGATTTACGCGCGTTAGTGTTTTTATTACAGGCGTAGCGGGTAGGTCGTTGGCGCAGTGTACATTCTGATGAATGGCAAGCCTACATTAATTGCCGCTGCAGATGTGCTAATACAAGACACCATGTTGATTTACGCGCGTTAGTGTTTTTGTTACAGGCGTAGCGGGTAGGTCGTTGGTGCAGTGTACATACTGATAAATGGTATTACATCATCTTAGCTCAGGATAAGCATTAAGGTTACCACTAGAATGAAGACTCTATTCTAGTTGTGTTTCACGGCAGTAGTGTTAGTTTGAGATTCATTATTACTAACATAACTGCCTATTTTGACAACAGATATCCAACAAGACTCACTGTTTATCCCTTACCGTAATGGCCAATTGCATCTGCGACACATTCGTCATACTACGCCAACGGCTCTTGGGGTGCCTATTTTGATGCTGCATGGTGCTATGTCTAATGGACGGGTGTTTTATAGTGACTCAGGCCGTGGTTTAGGCTGTTTTTTAGCTAAAGCTGGCTTTGATATTTATGTGATGGATACCGCGGGGCGAGGGTTAAGTGAGCCTAAAATTCATCGCGACTTTACGTTGGGTCAAGGTGAAGTGATCCGTGAACAATTGCCATTGGTGCAACAGTTTATTTTACAGCGTCATCCTTTAGTTAATAAAGTGCATTGGTGTGCCCATTCATGGGGCGGGGTATTAATGGCGAGCAGCTTGGCTCGGTATACTCATTTACAGTCAAGCGTTGCCTCGTTACTCACCTTTGGTTGTAAACGTACTATCAAGGTGAGATCACTTAAAAAATGGTTGATGGTCGATTTTTTCTGGAATCGGTTTGCGCCATTTTGCATTGCCAGGCAAGGCTATTTTGACGCCAGTCGATTTCGCGTCGGCATGGATAATGAGAGCAGTGCATCATTATTACAAACCATTGATTGGGTCAGGGGTGATTGGATTGATCATGACGATAATTTTCATTATGCCCAAGCGGCAGCAAAAGCAGTGTGGCCGCCAGCATGGTTTATCGCTGGTAAAAACGATCATGTTTTAGGCAATCCATCCGATGTGCGCGATATGATAGATGAATGCGGTTTTAGCCAGGTTAAGTACACTTTGCTCGCCAAAGAAAAGGGCAATTTATTGGACTATGATCATGCGGGGATGTTGACTGATCGACAAGCCGAGCAAGATCACTTTGTACAAATTAAACAATGGTATTTATCATTGTCAGGTTAGTTAACCTTAGTTCGGGATAATAAACGGTTATCAAACAATCCTTTGTCCCGCTCACTGCGTTGTATTGACTTGCAATAGGCTCGCTCGATGCGCCTTGTTAGCAAAACAAATCTCAAGTTCGATATTAAATAGGTCAAATACTCTGATTTTGGTTTATTTATCCCAGCTCTTAAGCCGAGTTGAAGTGAGTTAAAGATTGGTTAAACAAGCGCCATTACACTTGGGAAACGGATTTCAACTTCAGTGGTAATATCCAATAATTCACCTGAACCGATAACTTTCCACAATTGTTCTTCCAACTGCTTTGCTCGGTGGTGAGCATGAATGTGGATATATTCTAGCTCGCGTCTAATATAGCTCATATCGGGCTTGTCTGTTGCTCCTACATACACTCTTAATGCCATAAAGTGACCGACTTTTTTACTCTGGGTAATAAATTGAATCTGTTGCGCGTTGTTACCCAGTTCAGATTTGAGCTTACATTGGATCTGCACTGCACCTCTAGGATGGCGAGTGAGTTGCATAAACACCTCAAAAAAGCCCATTTCGTGATTCGGTTTCATCAATTTGAGAGGATCTATAATCTGTTGTTTTAATACATTGTTGTCCAATAGTGGCAGTAAATTGTACTGCAGCACTTTGTCACTGTCTTGGGCAAATAGATGGCTGATTTCGTCGGTTGTCGTGCCGATACCGATATAAGCCATTTTTGCGGCTTTTACTGTTTTTTCGATAAAGTAAGGCACCCCAGGTAACTGACGCATAACAAGGTTTTTCATGCCATCGGCCAATTCTTTTTGTTGACCTTCATTATCTGATAATTGTTCGAGTTTTTGTTTATTGTGGGCAATGAGTTTATTTAAAAACTCGACGCCTTCGTGCGGTGAATGACCAATGGTGGCACTTAAATGCAAGGTCAATCCATTCATCCTGCTACGAATTAATTGATAAGGTAAATGGGTTAAATTGGCCTTGCCAGCTGCGGCTTGAAGACGTGGAAATGACAATGACACGGCACCAGGTTCAGTAAAGTTAGTTGATTGTTCTAAAGTCAGTTGTAAACCTCTGCTCGAAATATCATGAGAGATGCCTGTAACCTGTTTACCACCTTGTTCGATCGTCACTAAGGTTTTAAACACGAATCGAGCCTCATGGCGCCGTTCACTAAATGGCATGGATACTTTTTTGATACTGTTTTGGTTAACTTTAGCTTGAGCAAAAATCTTTAAGCCATTAACATCGGATTGAACAGACCAAGATTGATAGTCTTTACGAGCATCTTTATTAGTTAAATCAATTAATTGTAAAGTATGGCTAAATTGAGATAATTGTTGCTCTGTTAGGGCAGCATAGCGTGCATCATCACCCGGTAAGGTCGATGTTTTGTAGTTTTTACTGTGATCAATCGGCTGGGTGATAATTTTAAACACTCGCCAACTGGCTTTTGCTGAGGCAAAGCCTAGAAATAAATGGGTATTTTTGGTCGCTTTAAGCTCTGCTAAGTTAGCAGAATAAAAGTATAATTTACCGTTAGTCTTATGGGTAAAACTGAAGAGGTAGCAATAATCGCTATTGCTTGGGTATTTGATTAGTTGGCTTAAGCGCTTGCTATTAATTAAACTAGGCAACTGACTGATTTTATTTTCATCTTGAAAATAATGTTGGATCGGTTGGTTACCTCTACCCAGCAATTGGTGGGTTATCTCTGGCTTGCCGTTAATAATAGAAACAAACAGCGGTAAATGCGTTAATAGCGGTAAGTAGTGACGTTCATAACCCAATCCTGTCGCCGTTACAATGACGTCGTTGACATCCACTTTATAACGAAATTTATAGCTGCGGATAAGCTTGGATAGCACGTTATCTAATGCCTCTGCGCCGCCAAGTCTTTTCAGTCTAAAGATAGCACTATCATCTTTATTTTGAATATCGACTATTTGATAATCAACGCCTTGCTGTAAATCTTCTAGGTAAAATTCATCACCGAGTTCTAGTAGCTTTACCCGTAATGGCTTGTCTTGGTCTAAGTGATGTTTTAATGGCAACTTAATGCGGGCACCGCCGACGGATAAATCAAGGGTAACGCCATTAACTTCAGTTATTCCTTGCTGAGAAACCATAATCCGAATGCTATAATTCATGCGTTCTTCGCAGCGATTAAAGTAGCTGCCGAGTACGACTCCAGGTACAAGAAATGGATTTTCTTGGTTAACAATCTCGACTGGGCCATTTTCTCTTAGCTTAATGCGCCGTGATTTATGGGTTTGTATAACGTGCTCATATACCCCTAGGGTATATTTGTTACGGTATAACGGCAGTGCTTGTAACAAGGCTTCTTTAGCGGGTGCGTCTAGAAAGTGCTTTTGATTGGCGACGATGACTTCTTCACAGGGCAGTTCCGTTTTATGACGCAAATCAATAATTCGGGTGCATAAAGATGAGATACGGTTTAACTCCATTTTCAAAAGAAAACGGGTTGAATTAGATTCGTCAAAAGTTAACTGTTCGAACACGTCCTGAAAATCAGGTTCCATGAACAGTGGTTTGAGTTGTTCAATTAATGCACTGTGATTGTCTAAACTCATTATTATGTCGTTTCAAATGCTTATGGTGAGTCTGGCTGATATCTTTATCGGCAAGAAATTGCTGATCTTTATAGTAATATATATTTCAGTGATGTTCGAGAAGTATGCTGAAATGATATTGTGGGTAATTGATCCGCCATTAAGATTAACCTAGTGTATTAATGATAACGCGGCATTGATCTAACGCTTAGTCACGCTGGGTTCAAGTAACAAGTAACAAGTAACTAATAACAAGTGCAACTTGCTACTCACTTATGGCTTATTTATATCGTGTGTGGACAAGATTGTAACCGTTGGCAACGCTCTGGCTAAATCTGCTTGTTATAGTTGTTATAGTTGTTATAGGTATGAGTTGTTTAAGCAGCCATTTTTCCTTGTTGTTGATGATAAGTATAAGCAGTAAAAATAGTGTCTTAATAGCGATTATTTATTAGGGCTGGGACTGAATAAGTTGAATCGAATGTATTTAATTGATTTACAACATGGGAATTAACATGGCTAAAGCTCCAAAAATGACATTTGTTTGTGACGATTGTGGCCAAGATTATCCGCGTTGGCAGGGGCAGTGTCGTTGTGGTGCGTGGAATTCTTTGGTCGAAATGAAATTATCAGCATCAAAGAGTTCAACGTCACGGTCATCGGTACTCGGGTATGCGGGTGGAGTCGGCGGCGGCTCGAAAAAACTCAGTGAAGTTGAGTCAGAGGACGCCGAAAAAAGACTGACTCAGATAGGGGAGTTGGACCGAGTATTAAGCGGTGGCTTAACAACAGGGTCGGTGAATATTATTTCAGGTGATCCTGGTGCGGGTAAAACAACCCTGTTATCTGATTTGGTCGCGCGAATGTCGCAATCAATGGCTTCATTGTACTGTACGGCTGAAGAGTCATTATCTCAGTTTAAAAACCGGGTTAATCGTTTAAAGCTTAATTACAACGAAGATAACTTGTATCTGCTGTCTGAAACCAGCGTAGAAGCCATTATTGAGGAGCTAGACGCTAAGCAAATTAAGTTTGCCGTGATTGATTCTATTCAAGCTGTGGTTACCGATGCGGCAAATGGTAGCCCAGGGTCACCCTCACAAGTTAAAACAGCGGCACAGGCCTTTACCCAATATTGTAAAAAAAATAATGTCACCATGTTTATTATTGCTCATGTGAATAAAAATAACGAAATTGCCGGCCCGCAAACCTTAGTGCATATCGTGGATGCATTGTTACATATTGATACCAATGACGGTCAAATTCGGACTTTGCGCGCCAATAAAAACCGTTTTGGCGATGTTGATACCGTGGGTATATTCCGCATGAGTGAGCGCGGTATGCTCAGCGTTGATAACCCAAGCGAAATATTTCTATCAGGCTCGACCACTGACTCACCGGGTTCGACTATTACTTGTATACGTAAAGGTAACCGTAACTTACTGTTAGAAATACAATGTTTAACCACGGAAACTGAATCAGAGTTCCCACAACGCGTGTGTGTTGGATTAAACATGAATCGAATTAAGATGTTAACTGGTATTTTACGTAAACATACTAAAACTAAGATATTCCATGATACGTTTTTTAATATAGTGGGCGGTTTGAAAATTGATGAGTCAGAAACCTGTATCGACTTAGCGCTTGTAACCGCATTATTGAGCAGTTTAAATGACTTTGTGGTGCCTAGAACGACTTGCATCATGGGGGAGTTGAGCTTGAACGGCGATGTGCGCCCAATTGATAGTGGTGTGCCGAGGGTAAAGGAAGCTGCGCAGCATGGGTTTACGGAAATTTTTATTCCATTTCGTAATTATCATAAAACCATGGAAGGGCTTGGCGCAAAAATTATCCCCGTTAAAACTATCCATGAGTTACTTGAACTAATTAAATAACCCTCGATTGATAGCGCTGGAACTTGCGATTAACAGGGTAGGTCATTGACTTACCCTTTTGGCATATTTACTGACAATAATTATCGGTCGATTTTTAAGGTACAGGAGTGATTAAAGACGTAATTTCACGATTTAATAATTCTGCATCACCCATATTCAGTTCAATAATTCGGCGAAGGTGAGTAATACTTTCAACATCGATATGAGTACATTTTAAGCCAAGGTGCTCAGGTGTTTTATGCACAATGGCGGCTTGCATTTTTAGTTCGATATCAGAATCAGGTAACATAAACTCGAGAGTTAAGATGCTATTGAGTTGACCGGTATATCCTAGCGGTAGCTCAACTAATGCGCCATTGAGACTTAAATCTAAAATCTTAGTTCGCCAAGTTTGTTCTGTTTGTGCGATATAAGCACTGGCATCAAATAATATACGAGAAAATTTACGCCTGTTGTCCATGGTTTACCCTTATTTATCAGTACCGCTATGACACTGAGTCAATGTTTATCTTTCAAGCATACTTGATTTTTGTTGATTACGCAGAGAATATTTAGCATAAAAAAAGGAGCACGTTGTGCTCCTTTTTTATATTGAGTTATTAAGTTCTCTTGCTTCAACTACACCAGTAAATGGCCCATTAATGCAATTATAGGAAGCGTCACTAAGGTTCTTAAAATAAAGATAACGAATAGCTCAAAAAAGTTAACTGGGATTTTACTACCAATCAAAAGAGCACCTACCTCGCTCATATAAATAAGCTGAGTGACCGATAATGCGGCAATAACAAAACGGGTTAAGTCTGACTCAATAGAGCTGGCTAAAATGGAGGGAATAAACATATCGGCAAATCCCACCACAATCGTTTTCGACGCTGCGGTGGCTTCAGGGATTTGCAGCAGCTCTAATAGTGGAATAAATGGCATCCCTAAGTAGTTAAAAAGAGGGGTATGTTCAGCTAACACCAATGCGACGGTACCAATCCCCATAACAACAGGGATCACCCCAAATATCATATCAACAACGTTTTTAACCCCTTCAGTTAGGACATGCTTTATCCCACCGGCCTTAGAGGCGCGTTGCATTGCTTGTTCAAATCCCCACGAAAATACCCCATGACTGGCTGGGATGGTTTCGTCATCTTCATGGCGAGGGGTATCATCGATGTAATTATCTTTTTTCCATGATAGCGGAGGTAATTTAGGTACTATGATTGCGGCAACAAAACCGGCTAAACACACAGTGAGATAAAACGGGACAAAAAGGTGTTCAAGTTTGACTTGTGATATGACCACTAGGCTAAAGGTAATCGACACCGCAGAGAAGGTTGTGCCAATAACAGCCGCTTCGCGGGCGGTATAAAAACGAGTTTCGTATTGTTTGGTGGTCATTAAAATACCCACACTGCCGTCACCTAGCCAAGAGGCCATACAGTCAATGGCACTGCGTCCGGGTAAATTGAATATGGGACGCATCACTTTAGTTAATAAAGTGCCAAAAAATTCCAATAAACCAAAATTGAGTAATAGTGGTAATAACATGCCAGCAAAAATGAATACTGAAAACAGTACAGGCACTAAATCATTCAGTACTAAGCCACCGGTTGCCGATGAAATAATGGCGTCGGGTCCCACTTGCAAATAAACCATCACGATAAAGATTGCGCCTAATATTCGTATGGCTAACCAAAATAAATTCACTTTCAGCAAGGTGCGTAAAAAAGTGCTTTTACGCACGAATTTAGGATTAATGAGCTGAGTGAGCAACGAGGCTAATGCCATTAATACAACGATGCAGGTAACAATAAGCTGGATCGAGCTGCCCATTTGGCTTTGCAATGCTTTTGAGATAATGGCAATTGGAATGGTAATCGAACCTTCAATATTGATAGGCGTCATAAACAGTAGTAAGCCAATCAGTGACGGAATAATAAAGGTGAGAATTGTTTTAATGCTATGTTTTTTTTGTGTCACGTTAAATACACCTTACTTATGTGCTTTAAGTTGGCCAGCTGTGCTACCCAACGTTTTATCATGGACAGAAATTGAATGTCCATTCAGTTGTGTTTTTTGGGTAGGCAAGGTTACCCCCTTATCTGCTGTATGTAAAACGAATACTGAGTCGAATAGATATTAGTTAAATGTGAGTAGATATTTACTTAGGGGAAAGGTCAGGGTATATAATAAAACCCTAATCTAATCATTAGATTGGATATTTGTTGCTAAGGTGTTTTATCTTAGGCTTTATGTTGATATCCATTGTTTTAGCGCCATTAATGAGCACGGATATTCCCGCTAATTTTGATCACATTCTTTAAGCCATAATAGCTAGGACGGACTGCGTCCTTAGGGTCTAGGAATAGAGTGCCTGCGGCTGCTAGGACTCGAGGACACTTCGCTTCTAGGTTCTAGGTTCTAGGTTCTAGGTTCTAGGGCGGACTTCGTCCTGCTAGGAAACGATAACAAGCGAACACTTCGCTGCTAAGATTTTATAGCATCTAGCCGCGCAGCGACCTAGGACCTAGAAGGATCGAAGCACCGCCCTCTGGCGAGCTGGCGAGTTCCTAGAACCAATCAGTCGCGAAGCGACGATCTCTTATATTCAATCACTGCCTTTTTCAGTTATCCTAAGGGATCTTTGAAACGAGCATGTTGAAGTGACTTGGGTATATTCAGGACCCATTCGGAAGGTTTTTGGGATTTTAGGCACAGTCCATGCCGGGTAATCCTAACCAATAACCATTACAATGATGATTGATAATCGATGCATGGTTTTGATCATTTAACTGTTTTTTGATCAGGGTTTCAATATTCAGTGAGTTGTTTTTTGCATGCTCTAATGCATGGGCAAGATCTGAACCCATGGCAATATCGGTTAATTTATTGGGCGATATCCGCCAATAATCAATGCCCATATCCACCATCTGTGGGATTTGCTTAATCAGATTCACCTGTGCCGCTGACTGCGTTTGAATACCGTTCAAGCGTAATAAAGGTTGCGACTCCTGGGTTTGAGCCAGTAAACCTTTGCTGTGTCGTTGGCAAATTGTTTGGCATTTGTCTTTAGGAAGTTGGTAATGTTTGGCGGTAAAGCAACGCGCAGAATGAGCTAATGGTAAATACCCGTGGCCGAGCACTTCAATTTCAAACTTAGGTTTATTGCCTTGATTAATAACTGAACTTAACCATTGTTGTGATAGTTCGCAAGGCATCACAAAACGGAACATCCCTTTTTGATGCAATAAATCAAGACTGGTTCGATTGTAATTATTAATTGTTGGTCCGCACACAAAGGGAACTTTGGCTTGGTGCGCATAATGCACCGCAGCCATATCATTGGCTTCAATACTGAAATCACCATTCTCAATCGCCCGTTTTAGCTCATTGAGTTCAGATTGTGCTTCTATTAGTGCCATGGTCGATAGCACCACATGCTTACCATGAGATTTAAGCATATTGGCAAGGTTAAGATAGTCGTTAAACTTCAGTTCACGACGGCGACTGCACACGGTTTCACCCAAATAAACGGTATCAATATTACTTAACGCGACTTGATCATAGAAATGTTCAACGTCAGTTTTTGACCAGCAGTAACTAATTGGAGCAAGTGATATTTTCATTGTGCAACCTTATTGCCATTGACGCTCATAAGCGCCCAATGTAGTAATTTGACCTTCAGATACTTTTGCTAACGCTTGTGACCATTGCGGTTGTTCGCAAAAAGACTCGGGACTGGCCAAATAAGCGTCGATAGCACTGCGCCAAACGTGAGTGACTTGGCTAACATAAGCAGGGCTGCGCTGACGACCTTCAATTTTGAGTGATTTGATCCCCGCACGGGCAAGTTCAGGTAATAAGCTTAAGGTGTTTAAACTGGTAGGTGATTCCAGTAAATATTTTGCATCATGATCGTATTCGGCAACATAACGGCCTTTACAGACCACGGGATAACCTAGTTGTTGGCTCGCATCGGCTTTATCGATTAACACATCATTGAGCCGAGTCAGCTTGTCGCTGCCAGCATCTTGCCAGCGCACATGGTTAGCAGGGGAACATGAGCCGCCTGTATTAGGTGATTGGCCTGTGACATAAGATGATAAATGACAGCGTCCTTCAGCCATGATGCATAAACTCCCAAAAGCAAAGACTTCAAGTTCAACCGGGCTCACTTTGGCTAAATCTCGAACTTGTTTCATTGACAGCACTCGCGGCAACACTGCACGCTCAATATTAAAAGCCTGTTGATAGAATGACAATGCACCTAGGTTTGTGGCACTGGCCTGTACTGATAAATGCAAGGGAAGGTGCGGGTAGTGCTGGTGGGCATAATCGAGCAATGATAGATCCGCTACTATGAGTGCATCCATGTTTAACTGTGCCGCTAAATCGACGGCTTGATACCAACGATGTTCTTCACCGGGTTTAGGAAAGGTGTTTAGAGTTAAAAAGACTTTTCGGCCTTGGCGATGGGCCAATTGGGTGGCTTGCGTTAGCTGTGAGGCCGAAAAGTTTAAGCCTGCAAACGAACGCGCATTGGTGTCATCTTTAAGTCCGAGGTAAACCGCATCAGCGCCGGCATTGAACGCGGCTTTCAGTGACGCTAAATTACCTGCGGGGCATAAGAGTTCCATTTTGGTGTGCTCATTTTTTTTTAAGAAGAGGAGTGTAAATGTGATTGAGTTAACATGATTTGATTTAAAACAGGTTTCGTTAGATCAATTACCAGTAAACTGACTCTATTACTCGTTCTATTTCCAAGTAGGTACTCTCGATGGCTCAAGCGTTTACACAACAATTATCGCAACACTTATCGCAACAGTTGTTACATTTTGCGCCTCAAGTTAGCCGTCGTTCATTGAACGTGATGCCGGAAAAGTTAAAAATAATCGTCATCAATAAACTACTGAATTTAGTGTTAGCTGAACAATTGATGTCAGATGAACTCCATTTTCTACAGCAAAAGTGGGTTGGTATTTGTGTCGACGATATTGGTTTACGTTTTGAGGTGAGTATGGACACACAATTACAGGTGCGATCTTTTACCCAGCCCGATGTGACATTCAGTGCCAATGTGCCTGAGTTAGTTTTGGTTGCGGCAGGTAAAGAAGATCCAGACACACTCTTTTTCCAGCGTAAATTACGCATTGAAGGGGATACTGAATTAGGGTTAGAAGTCAAAAATATGTTGCTGTCTATTGAATTAGAGAACTTACCTAAACCAGCGCAAATTGGCATTGAAAAATTTGCAAAAATGCTGCAAATATTAACAGCTAATGAGTGATTGCCTTGTTGTTTAATATAAAAAAACGGCGCATTTAGCGCCGTTTTTGCCGGTGTCAGATGCTCAATGTTGACATGACAACTTGTCCGTAAGCATGGCGAATTGATTTAGCCATGGGTTTTGTGACTCTGCTGTGGGTCTGAATTTATACCATCAATGGCACAAACCGATCCGCAAGTCGGCTTGTCGAAGTGATCCTCGCCTCCAGTGCTGCATGGACCCAATGTTCTACGCATTCAGAGTCTTATGCATTCAGTGTCGGTTTTATCACCATCGCCGAAAACCCATTGACCGACACTAAGCGACGTCGGTGGGGTGTTCATAACAGCTTCACCTATGGTGATAACCTTTTAGGGCATTCGGGTTTTGCATCACAATGAATGTCGCTATCGTCGCTATTAATACCATAAAAATATCCGCTAAACTGAGTTTAGCGGATATTGATTTTCTGACGCAAAGCGTCAAAGGATGGTGACATATTGCCAGTGCTAGACTAGTGCTAGACTCTTTATTGCTAGAATATTATTGCTAGAATATTAGTGCTAGTCATCGCTAGTAACAGATTTACTCAGCGGGCTCGACCACGATATTATGATCTAAGGTGACGGCCGTTTGGGTCATCAATCTGCCGTTAACCGTCGCGTCCGTATTTAAGCTTATGCCTTTTTCAGCCAAAACCACACCCTCAAAATGCACCGTTGTATCAAGTGCCACACCGGCACTTCCGGCCACTTGCCAGAAGATATTTTTTGCCTGAGCGCCGCCTTCTAAAGTAATACGACTGGCACCCTCTTGAGTAAGGTCACCTGCTATCTGAAAAATCCACACGTCATTGGCACTGCCTGAAAGGGTCACATTGGTAGTGATCAACACACCTGAACTCCACTTATATAGACCTGGCTCTAACGTCATGCCACTAATATTACCGGCACCGAGTTCAGTATAGTCGGGTAACGTTCTGCCAGCAGCATCGTTATAGGCTGTGCCCATATCAAGCACGGCTTGGGCAACCAGAGTATTATCAGGTGCTGCGCCTTTAAAGCAGTTAACTACACCACTACCTGTGTATCCGACGTCTGAGCCATAAATAGTACCGTTGATTTCAGAACACGTTACATTGTCCATCGCAGCCGACGTGATAGGGCTTGCACCTATGTCGCCTGTTATAGCGGAAGCTGGAACATTGGTAATACCAGATTTAGTCAAAATGGCAAAATCCCCAGCAGTGCTTAAGTTAACCGGTTTTGGCCCAAGAGCCGCGGCAGCACTAGTGGTAAAACTCCAGCTGAACTTCGTCGCTAATAGATTAGCTGGGATCGCCAAATCGGCGATAGCAGTAGTCAGGGTCGCGGTATAGAGCGTATTGGCCGCTAAATTATCATCTGGATTGAAGCTTGCCTTGGTGCCTTGAAAACTAATCACACCCGCGACAAGATTTGTACCATCACTTAAGGTAAAGCTGGATCCGTTTACCGTATTAGGATCAAGCGCCTCACTAAAATCAGCGGTCACATTTCTATTCAAAGCAAAATTCTTGGCTAGATCAACCGGGTCGTTTGATACTATCTGTGGTGCAATAACATCATGCAACGCAGAGGTGGTAAATGACCAGCTAAAGCCACTGGTCAGCGCGACGCCTTTAGCATTTTTTACATCCGTTGTGATTGATACTTGGTACTGAGTGTTATACGTAAAATCACTGTTTGGGGTAAACACAGCGGTATGACTCGTTTCATTATAAGAGACGGCTCCTACCACGACGGTTTCGCTGGCATCTTTTACAATAAAGCTGGCATCATTAATCGTTTGCCCATCCATGGCTTCATTGAAAGTTACTGTGACCTGTTGGTTGATCGCCACATTAGCCGCAAGATCACTTGGATTGCTGATATTAATAGTCGGCACAACTTCTGGCGCAATGACGGACACAATAGCTGGATCGTTGTTATCGTCACTACAACCCGCGACTAAGGTAAGCAGCACTGCGGCGCTAGCCCACATCGGCTGAGTAAAATGTTTTTTGCTTGTGTGCATATTTTGTATCCTTTAAAAAAATTTAACCTCGCAACACCAAGAATGCTTACGTCCTTCATCGGGAATAGAGCCGATAAATAGATTTTCTTTGCTGCTGTGAATGGTCGGTTATGCCAAAAGGCATTCATTGATAGGTAAATGGTTTATCGGTAACGGTGCTTAAAAATCGCAATGTTTTGCGCTTATATCAGCACCGCTTAGGGATCCTTGAGGAGACAAGCTATCTGTCTCCTCGGTCTTTTGTTAAGTCGACTCGTGTCAGTCGACCGTCAAACTAAGGTTTTTTGGTTATATCATTGGATTCCAAAGTAACCTCTTCCGTAACCGCCATTAGTCGACCTGTGACGATAGCATCGGTAAGCACATTCACTTTTGACCAAGCGAAGACATTTCCAGCGAAGCTGGTGCCAGTGCCGATAACGGTTTTTCCTGCGGTTCTCCAATAGACGTTCTTTGCCTGTGCGCCATTGCTAAGGACAATGTCGCCACCTGGAGCACCAGTAGATAGATCACCGCCTATGGTAAAGATGAACACAGAATCAGGCTCTCCTTGAGCATCAAGCGTAAGAGTACCGGTCTGAATAGTGACGTTAGATGCCGTTTTATAGACACCACGAGTCATGGTCAGATTACCCAATTCAATCGGAAGCACCTGAGTAGCAGCGTTTGGATTAGGATCTTTCGCGAGAAAGCTATAGGCAATACCTAAATCAGTTCTCGACTGATTGATAAATGCAACCATTGAGGCATAAGGCACAGGGATCACATAAGGGGGTGTGCTGTCGTCGCCCGCATAAGATAAGCCATTGGTCAGTTCATCAAGTTCGCCTGCCTTCACTCCAGGGGTAAAGCCTGCATAATAAGAGCGTGCTTGGTCAAGAATCGCCAAGTCACCACCGACAATGGCAGAACCACTCGTGGTCGTAATGGCCTGTGAGGCAAGGATGGCAAAACGCGCCACTTCACCCAATTCTGGTGCTAGCGGGTTATTGAGTATCGCTTCTTCGACCGTCAGGTTTGTTTCCGCTGATTTGCCGTCTAGTGTTGCAATAATGACGGATGTACCGACATCAACGCCGCTAGCGAGACCGCTGTTTGACTTACCGTTGGCATTCATAGTGGCTACCTGTGTATCGGCAGATGACCAAGTAACTGATGAGGTGATATTAATTTCGCTAGTGTCAGAATAAGTTCCTGTAGCAGTGAACTGTTTCGTATTACCGTTAGAAATTATCGGATCACTCGGCGTTACTGTAATTGAATCCAGCGTCGCATTTATGACAGTCAAGTTGCTATCATCGGATATCGTGTCTAAGGTTGCCGTAATAAGCGACGAACCTGCATCAATACCAGTGGCAAGACCGTTAGTATCTATCGTTGCTACTAAGAGATCTGTTGATGACCAGATCACCTTTGTCGATACATCATGAACAGAGTCGTCTGAATAAGTGCCGGTGGCAGCAAACTGCTTGCTCATACCCTTGATAACGCTCGGAGTAGCTGGCGAAACAACTAATGAACTCAATATGGCATTAGTGACAGTTAATGTTGTACTACCTGATGTAGCACCTGATGTTGCGGTAATATCTGACGTACCAGAGGCCACGCCACTTGCAAGACCATTAGTGTTTACTGTAGCAACACTGGTATTTGCAGAAGACCACTCAGCTGAGGCCGTGATGTCAGTCGATGTTCCGTCTGAGAAAACCCCTGTAGCTTTTAATTGTTGCGTTTGGTCTTTGGGAATACTTGGATTGCCTGGCGTTACCGTAATTGAAGATAACGTCGCATCCGTAACCGTTAACACTGAAGTGGCTGATATCGCGCCTGAGGTTGCGGTAATAACCGACGACCCAGTGGCAATACCTCTTGCAATACCACTAGAGACCACTGTCGCAACACTGGTATCAGCCGATGACCAAGTCACTGAGGTGGTGATATCAACAGATGTACCATCGGAATACGTACCGGTAGCAGTAAACTGCTCGGTCAAGCCATTGGCAATGCTGGGGTCAACAGGTGTTAGCGCAATTGAATTCAACACCGCATCCGTAACAGTTAACGTTGAAGTCGCTGATTTAGCACCAAAAGTTGCGGTAACAACTGAGGTACCCGTGGCAAGGGCACTCGCCAGACCACTATCATTTACTGTCGCAACGTCGGTCTCTGCAGATAACCAAGTGGCTGACGCCGTAATGTCAACTGAGATACCGTCTGAATAAGTCGCGGTCGCGGTCAACTGCTGGGTCAAGCCTTTGGTAATGCTTGGGTCAATGGGCGTTAACGCTATTGAGCTTAAAATAGTATCTGTGATGGTGAGCTCAGTCGTTGTTTCCTCAGAGCCTAAAGAAGCGGTAATAAGCGCAGAGCCTATGGCAACGCCGCTGGCAAGGCCACTCTCATTCACTGTGGCAACTTGCGTATTGGCCGATGACCAAGTGACTGATGCGGTGACATCTGGCGACGTGCCGTTCGAATAAGTACCAGTAACCATGAACTGTTTGGTCAAGCCATTGGCAATGCTCGGATTAGCTGGTGTGATGGCCAGATAGATAATTGAGCATTGCATCGGTGACGGTTAGCGTGGTTGTTGCCGATTGCACATCTGATGAGCTTATAGATGCTGTAATCGCAGCTGAACCTGGGATAACCCCTGTGGCGAGACCGCTGCCATTGATTGTGGCAATAGCCGAGTCATCAGATGACCAGGTTGCCGAGCTGGAGATATCAGACGAGGTGCCGTCCGAATAGGTGCCTATAGCAGTAAACTGTTGCTTCAAGCCGGCGGGCAAGCTTGAGTTGGCAGGGGTAATTGCTATGGATGATAGTACGGCCCCATTATCGTTATTAGTGTTGTTATTATCGTCGTTATTACAACCCGCTAAGAGGAAAACTCCCAGCAGCATCGTAAATAGAAGCGATGCCTTTTTGTTAAATATATTCATACCATTATTCCTTAGAAATTCTGTGAAATTACGTTTACATTCCCTTTACTTTTCCGTCTTCTTCCTGCTTATTGTTGATGGCGACAATGACTGATAATCAAGTTAGATTCTCTGTTGTGTGATCTTATCTGTTTACTGAAAAAACTAGACCTATTTTCCGGGAGAGATAGTGGTAACGTTAATATAGTTAAAGCAACAGTCATGCCAATAAGTTAAAGTTGTCAAATATAATTAAATAATTGTTTAGTAACAATTGTTTAATACTATATATTCATTAATTACACCGACGAGGCAGGAATACTCTAGGCCTCAGCATATGACAGAACCGTAATATATGGAGGGGTTTGTGTTGTAAAAACAGTAAATAGTACGGTTTTCCAGAAGAATAAATTTAAGCGTTTTACGTCATAAAATGTTATATTTACGCCACTGAAAAAATACCTAAAAGGCCTCAAAGGCCGCATTGAAATTGCTTCCTTTGTTTCCTCCCGCATATCTGTTTTGCCTGTGTGAAGCCAGATAGGTCGTTTCGGCCAGGATCAACGGATAGTGATAGAGATTCGTCATGAAAAGTAACAATAAAATAATTCCGTCAAGCTTAGCCAAGTCTGATGCAGAGCGGTTTAACGCGGCAATTGAAGAGATCACCGAGCACAGGCAGGCTGAAGAAGCACTGCTCAATGCCGGGGCGCTGCAGCGGGCTATTTTCAATAGCGCTAATTTCTCCTGCATTGCTACCGATGCTAAAGGCGTCATCCAGATTTTCAACGTCGGCGCCGAACGGATGCTGGGTTACTTGGCCGATGATGTGGTGGACAAGATCACGCCTGCCGATATTTCCGATCCCCAGGAAGTGATTGCGCGTGCCGAGGCGCTCTCAGATGAACTTGGCACCTTGATAGAGCCTGGCTTCGATGCGCTGGTATTCAAGGCGACACGCGGGATTGAAGATATCTACGAATTGACTTACATCCGTAAGGATGGCAACCGCCTTCCTGCCGTGGTATCGGTCACGGCACTGCGCGACGAGCAGGAGGCGATCATCGGTTATCTGTTGATCGGCACCGATAATAGTGTTGGCAAACAGGCAGAAGAAGCGCTGCTCAAAGCGGGCGAACTGCAGAGTGCCATTTTCAACAGTGCCAACTTTTCCAGTATTGCCACGGATGCGGAAGGCGTTATCCAGATATTTAACGTGGGCGCCGAGCGTATGCTGGGTTACACAGCGGAAGAGGTGATGAACAAGATCACCCCAGCCGACATTTCCGATCCCCTGGAGGTTATTGAGCGCGCTAAAGTACTCAGTCTTGAACTTGACACCCCGATCACCCCCGGCTTCGATGCGCTAGTATTTAAGGCGACACGCGGGATTGAAGATATCTATGAATTAACCTACATCCGTAAGGATGGTAGCCGCTTTCCGGCGGTAGTGTCGGTCACAGCACTACGCGACGACGAGGAGAGCATCATAGGTTATCTGTTGATCGGCACCGATAACAGTGTCGGCAAGGCAGCGGAAGAGGAAATTATCAAAGCGGGCGCATTGCAGAATGCCATTTTCAATAGTGCCAACTTTTCCAGTATTGCCACCGATGCACTCGGCGTGATCCAGATTTTCAATGTGGGCGCCGAGCGTATGCTGGGCTACACAGCAGATGAGGTGATGAACAAGATCACCCCCGCCGACATTTCCGATCCACAAGAAGTTATCGAACGCGCCAAAGTACTGAGTCTTGAACTTGACACTGCGATCACGCCCGGGTTCGATGCTTTGGTGTTCAAAGCCCGGCGCGGCATTGAGGATATCTACGAGCTGACCTACATCCGCAAGGATGGTAGCCGCTTTCCGGCGGTCGTGTCGGTAACCGCGCTCCGGGATGAGCAAGACGCTATCATAGGTTATCTACTGATCGGCACCGACAACACCGCGCGTAAACGCATCGAGCAAGAGCAAAAAGACCTCAGTCAGCGTCTGCAAGACCAACATTTTTATACCCGTAACCTGATTGAATCCAACATTGATGCACTGACGACTACCGATCCGTCCGGTATTATTACCGATGTTAACAAGGAGATGGAGCTGCTCACGGACTGCAGCCGTGATGAAATGCTCGGTACGCCATTTAAAGACTACTTTACCAATCCGGAGCTTGCCGTGGCTGGAATAACAAAGGTGCTATGTGAAAAGAAGGTCACCGACCTTGAGCTCACCGCGCGCGCCCAAAACGGCCAGGAGACGGTAGTCTCCATTAACGCGACCACTTTTTATGACCGGGACAATAATCTGCAGGGAGTGTTTTACGGTGCCCGCGATGTGACTGAGCGCAATCGTTTGGATCAAAAATTACAGGACAAAAATGTTGAGTTGGAAAGTGCCACTATGGCAGCAGAGAAAGCCAACCTCGCCAAATCCGATTTTTTGTCTAGTATGAGCCATGAACTGCGTACGCCACTTGGCGCGATCCTCGGTTTTGCTCAACTACTAGAGTCGAGCACGCCACCCCCGCAGCATACGCAGCAAAAAAGCATTGCTCAGATCCTCAAGGCGGGGTGGTATTTGTTGGAGTTAATCAATGAAGTCCTCGATCTGGCGTTGATTGAATCTGGCAAGCTGCCCATGTCAATCGAAACGATTTCGCTGGACGAAGTGATGCAGGAATGCATCTTGATGAGCGAGCCGCAAGCGAAAACCTATGGTATCAAGATGATCTTTAACCGTTCGGACTCGATAAACTTTGTCAACGTCGATCGGACCAGGCTAAAGCAGGTGATTCTTAATCTGCTTTCCAATGCGATTAAATACAATCGTGAGGGTGGCAGCGTGATATTAGAAAGCAGCCAAAGCACGGAAGATATGATCCGGATCAGTGTCCGCGATACAGGTGAAGGATTGTCAGAGGAGCAACTTGGGCAACTTTTCCAACCGTTTAACCGTCTGGGGCAAGAAGCCAATAATCAAGAAGGAACCGGGATCGGGCTGGTGGTCAGTAAACGTTTGGTCGAATCGATGGACGGCATTATCGGTGTACAAAGCCATGTCGGCGTTGGCAGCGTGTTCTGGTTTGAACTGAAGCGTACCGTCGACTCCTTATCTAACCTTGATGCGACGACATCAATGCCCTTGCTACCACTTCAATGTGAGGACCCTGAACGGTTGAAAAGCTTGCTCTATGTTGAGGATAATCCTGCTAACTTGATGCTCATTGAGGATATCATTGCCCGTCGACCCAATCTGCGTTTTCTCAGTGCTACGGACGCCGTCAGCGGTATCGAGATGGCGCATACCTATCAGCCGGATGTGATCTTGATGGACATCAACCTGCCGGGGATCAGCGGCTTGACCGCATTGCATATTCTCAGGGAAGATCCGACCACAGCCGCTATCCCGGTGATGGCACTGAGTGCGAATGCCATTCCTCGCGATATTGAGAAAGGTCTGGACGCCGGCTTCTTTCGTTATTTGACTAAACCGCTGCGGATTAATGAATTTTTGAAGACATTAGACATCGCGCTTGAATATACCAATCAGTCAGCAGATATCCCCAATAATGAGGTGACCTGATGACGATCACTGCAACGGACATTCTCAATGCCAAGATTCTGATTGTCGATGATCAAGAGCCTAATGTGACTCTGCTCGAGCAATTACTGCTTGAAAGCGGCTATACAAGGGTGACGACAACCATGGATCCTCAAGCTGTTTGTGACCTAAATGCTGAAAACCATTATGATCTTGTTCTGCTTGATCTGCAGATGCCGAGGATGGATGGATTTGAGGTGATGGCAGCGCTTAAGGCTGACGATCCGGCCGACTATTTACCTGTGCTCGTTCTCACCGCCCAACCAGGCCATAAACTGCAAGCACTACAATCTGGTGCCAAGGATTTTATCAGTAAACCTTTTGATCTGGTCGAAGTCAAAACGCGCATCCATAACATGCTGGAAGTGCGCTTGCTTTATAAGCAACTGGAGAGCAGTAACGACACACTGGAAGATACAGTGCAAAAACGTACGGCAGAGCTGCTCCGCATTAATCTGCAATGCACCGAGGAAATAGAGGAACGTAAAAAGGCCGAAGCGTCACTGCAAGGAACGTATACAGAAATTAAACAGTTGAAGGACAAACTTCAGGCAGAGAACGTTTATCTGCAGCAAGAAGTGGCGCGGCAGTTTAATTTCGACGAAATTATCGGTAACAGCCAACTGCTCTCGCAGGTGTTTCATCAAGTTGAGCAAGTTGCGCCTATGAATGCGACCGTACTGTTGCTTGGTGAGACCGGCACAGGTAAAGGCTTAGTCGCCCGCGCTATCCACAGCCGCAACGCACGCAAAAAAAGTCCGTTGATCACGGTAGACTGTACTACCCTGCCAGCAACGCTGATCGAGAGCGAGCTGTTTGGCCGGGAGCGGGGCGCTTTCACCGGTTCCGATAGCAAACAGATAGGTCGTTTTGAGCTGGCCGATGGCGGCACTCTGTTTCTTGATGAGATTGGCGAAATGCCACTCGAGATGCAGGCCAAACTGCTCCGAGTGATTCAGGATGGCGAATTTGAACGCCTGGGGAGTCCTCACACAATTAAGGTCGACGTGCGCATTATCGCCGCCACCAATCGCAATCTGATTGATGAAGTGCGTAATGGTAAGTTCCGTGAAGATCTCTATTATCGGCTGAACGTATTCCCGATCACCTTGCCGCCACTAAGGCAACGTAAGGAAGATATTCCGTTGCTGGTCAACCATTTTGTGGCTAAATTTAATAAGAAAATCGGCAAGCAGATTAATATCGTCAGCAACGCGGCGCAGAACACCCTGCAGCAGCATCACTGGCCCGGCAATGTACGAGAGCTGGAAAGTGCCATTGAACGAGCTGTGATCCTCAGCGCAGGAACATCACTGCAGATCTTAGATCGCTTTGATAGCTTTGACAAACGAGTGTCTAGCAACGATCGCTTCGATGGCGTTAACAGACGAGTACCTAGGGAGGAACCTTCGGTTAAAACGCTGGTTGAGTTGGAGCATGAGCATATTATTAACGTGTTGCAGCAGACCAATTGGCGCATTGAAGGCCAGCAAGGTGCGGCAGTGATCCTCGGACTCAACCCCAGCACCCTGCGTGCCCGAATGCGCAAATATGGCATAGTGCGCCATTAACATTAACTGCGGCACTAACATTAATAAGCAAAATAGGGGCAAACATGTTAGATTTTTAAGCGCGATATTGTGGCTTAATATACCCAAATAACCTCGGAATGCACTATTGATCATGTCAAGAAGTGACAGCGTTCAAGGTTCTAGGAATAGGACGACTACGGCTGCTAATGCGACCTTTGGTCTGCTAGGTTCTAGTGTTGCCTCGCTGCTGGGACGGGCGGCGTCCTACTAGTGTCGCTTCGCTGCTAAGATGTTATAGGATCTCGCCGCGCAGCGTCCTAGCATCTAGGACTGGTAATGTGAGTCGCCGCAGTTCCCAAATCAATTCACAAATCAGTCCCCAAATAAGCAACAACTATTTACCTTTCTTGTCTAGCGGGTATCATCCCGATATAGCTTGTTATTGCTCAAAATTAACTCTACTCTCTATGAGAAATTTACATTCGCTAAACCAAAGGAAATCCAATGAAAAAAGTTCTCGCAGTCGCCGCAGTTATGTTAACTTATTTGACTTGTATTTCGGGTGCCTACGCCGGCATAGTTTCCTCCGAGCAGGTTATCGTCCAACAGCAAAATATATATAATAAACAGCAAGTTCTCGAAATGTTCAACAGCGCTGAGGTTCAAGACAAACTGGTGGCACTTGGGGTCAGTCTCGAGGATGCAGAGATGCGCATTGCCAGTATGACCGATCAGGAAATAAATCAATTAAATACCCAGATGAATGATATGCCTGCAGCTGCTGGCGTAGTAGGGGTTGTCGTCACAGTATTAGTTGTGTTGGTGGTGCTCGATTTGGTGGGTGTTACCGATGTATTTTCCTTTATTCGGCCGATAAATTAAATCGTATTTTCAAGCATGAATGCCATCAGCATGTTCACAAAAGCCATGTGTATTACTGGCTTTTGTTTATTTCTCAGCGGCTGTCTGTCGATACCACCCCAGACCGCCATATTGCTAGCCAACCCGCCCGCTATTGCGCATAAACATCAAATTACTGGGGTGCCTTTTTACCCTCAAGAGGATTATTTCTGTGGCCCCACCACGCTCGCGGAAGTATTCAATTTTTATGGGGTAATCAAAACGCCGCAACAAATAGCGCCGGCACTGTTTATTCCAGAGTTGCAAGGCAGTTTACAAATTGAAATGGTTGCAGCTGCACGTCAACAGGGGCTGCTGGCCTATGCAGAATCAGGCAATCTGACCCAGCTACTGTCTTTGGTGAGTGAAAATATTCCGGTCATTATTTTACAAAATGTATCGACCTCATGGTATCCAATGTGGCATTACGCAGTGGTGACAGGTTATGACTTGGATAAGCAGTATGTGCGGTTGCATTCAGGCACCAATAAAAATCGTATTGCCGAACTGAAGGTATTTGAACGAACCTGGCTGCGTGGTCAGTATTGGTTGTTGGCTGCCGTGCCAGCGGATAAAACCAGTTTACATTTTGATCCTTTCATTTATGCCAGCGCCGCTCAGGATCTGCTCAGTAGTGGTAAAAGTACTCAAGGGATCAGTGCCCTTGAAAATGCCACCAGACAATGGCCTGACTACTGGCTAAGTTACTTTTTACTCGGCAATTATTATTTAGCCATTGATAACGCCCAGGCCGCTTTTTGGTATCAACAGGGATTGACTTATATTGATCAACAGGCTGAGCAACAGGCCGCCTATTTAAATAACTTCGCCTATAGTTTGTCTTTGTCTGGTTGCAAACCGCGTGCGATGGAAATGATTGAAAAAGCGCGTAGACTTCAACCCGAAGATAGCAATATTCGCAGCAGCCAAAAAGACATAGAAAAAATGCCTGATAACGCGAGTTGCTCAGTCAATTAAGCTAACATTATTCAAGATGACAATAAAACTGAGCGCTGTTGATATTGCTGAAGACTTTACTCTCACTGAATAATGAATAAACAGTCTGTAAAAACAATATTACGACTCGGGGTTAATCAGCCGATGTTTGGGTGTTTTTTGTAAAGTGCAGAAAAATAGCTAAGGCAATCAAAAGTAATGCAGTACTGCAAATAATGGCGACTGGATAATATAAATTACCGGCGAGATCGAGTTGACTATACTCAAGTGAATTCAAACTGCAGTTTTTAATTTCTGAAAGTTATCATTAATTGTATCACCGAGTGTATCGGCAATATCGGGGAGGGTGATGCTAAAAAAGTCAGTGATTTTTCGTCGGAATTCTTTTGTCGTTGCGAAGTATTGCCCATTCCTCGCATGTTTATTCATCACCTTCCACAATCGTTCTATTGGGTTTAAATTTGGACTATAAGGCGGCAGGTAATGCAATGTTATATTCAGATTTTTAGCCTCTTTAACCACTAAGGCATTTCGATGGTATCCAGCGCCATCAAGCACCAAATGGATAACACCACTTGTTGAGTAACGCGCTCTAATTTGGTTTAAAAAATCGATGATGGATGCACCGTTAACCGTTTTGCTATATTGCTCAATGACCGCTTCTGTTAAGTGACCAAGTCGGATTGCACCAACCACGTTAATACGGGTTCGGCTTCCCGTCGTTTCTATCGGTTTATCAACGCCTTTTTTTATCCAGCCAGCGGTGATTTTTGTGGCTTGGGTCGGATGAACCGCATCCATAAATAATAACGGTTCATCAGGGGTTAACGAGGATTTTAGTTGCTCATAATATTCAATGAAAGCCGTTTGTTTGTCTTCATCAAATTTGTGAGGAACCCCTTTAGGGTTTTTATAGCTGAACTGATGTTTATGCAGCCATTTATTGAGGCCTGACACTGTGTACTTAATCTGAAATTGTTCTGAGATATAAGCGACTATTTGATGGCTATGCAAGTAGGTCACCTCACACAGGTGTGCAATCAATAGTTCAGTTTGCTCTTGACTCAGATAACTTAAGGAGCCGCCACTATTACACGTGAGTTTTTGGTCGTGAGCATAGGCATCAATGTATCGAACTACGGTCGTTTCGTGAATACGTAACGCTTGGGCAATCATTGGCGTTGGCCAATTTTCATCGCGTAGTAAAATGGCTTTAATGCGATCACACTCACGCCTATCACTCGAGCTTTTATGTCGAGTTTCCAATGCTACTTTTTGTTCTGGCGAGAGTGTAATTTGTTTCATGGGGCTATGATGATCCCATTTGGGACAAAATCAAGCATTTTCAATGATCACGGGTATATACTTAATCACCATAATTAATCCCTCAAGCGATAGCGCAATACAAACCGTTCCGATAAATCTAGGGATCGTTCTCCTTAAGATGGCAACAGCATCACTCTCACTTTCCTCATGGCCTGAATACTCTTTATTTATCACCAAAGCCAACTCAAATACTGCAAGCGCGATGATCCCAGTATTGATGCTACTCAAAAAAATCTGCATGATGTCAGTTCCATTTGAAATACCTTTGAAAATGGTCGTCATTAATGAAAACATAATAGCCACAGTTAAGCCTAAAAAAATCATTGTGAATGATTTTGCTAAAATACTTTTAATTCAAAAAAATAATTTATTATTCATCTTACCTTCTGTTATATTTTAATGTTTATACATCACCGACTGGTCAGGGAAAGCCTTTAGCGTTAGCGTATTTAACGTGTAACCTACCAAATAAAAATACCACCATTTTTTTGCTTCAAAATAATTATAAAAGTTATAAAAACCAATGGAATAAACCAAAAAAACAGGATTACAGAGCTGAGCTTGTAATCCTGTTAAATTGACTAGTAGGGGAAAATATTTACCTAACATCTCCCCCCTCTTACTTGCTACTTATTCAGCAGGCTGAGTAATGGCATTTTGTTGTAAAGTCACTGCCGTTTGAGCTAATAATCGACCGTTGATAGAGGTGCCGGTATTTACGGCAATCATCGTTTTACTCAGCACGATACCTTCAAAATGTGAGTTCGTTCCTAGCGTTACCGAGCCTGCGACCTGCCAGAAAATGTTTTTGGCTAGTGCGCCACCCGCTAATGTCACGTTCATTGCATTAGCCTGATTAAGATTACCTGCCACCTGCATAATCCAGACATCATTTGGGCCGCCAGAAAGGGTGACATCTTTACTGATATTAAGGTCTGAAGACCATTTGTAAAGACCAGGAACCATAGTTAGGCCGCCGATTTCGCCGGCACCAAGTTCATTGAAATCCACTGAAACACGTCCTGCGGCGTCATCATAGGCAAATCCCATGTCACCCACAGCCAATTCTAGGTAGCTTGCTGAATTTATCGCGCAAGGAGCTGGGCCCGCAGTGTCAACCGTGTAAATAGCGCCGGTCACTTCATTACAGTTAAGTAGTAGCGCCGCACCTGTGATAGGGCTAGTGCCGACATCACCAACAATGGCAGAACGATAAACATCAGTAATACCTGTTTGACTCAAAATAGTGAATGAACCTGCGCTTTTAAGATTAACTGCAGTTGGGCCAGCAGCCATTGCATTTCCAGCAAATAAACCACCAATAACTAATGGCAACAGTAATTTGTTCAAATTTTTTTTAAGCATGATCATCATTATTTCCCTTATAAGGAATGTTAAATTAAGTAGTAACAAGATTGTTACTACTTTCGGACTGGTTGTCCGTTCTATTGAGGTATTTGCAACGAGTATGCCAGAATGAATATCGGACCGAAACTAAACTAATTCATTGATATTAAATGCTATTTTTATATGCTTGAATAATATCAACTGCTAAACTACCAAATACCTAACTAGCATATTTACCTGAACTACCATATTTGATAGTTTTCCGTATAACTATTTAAGGGTTTACATACATTATCGAATAACTAATCACCGTCGTTTGAAGGCAGATTATGTTGTCTGAGCGGGTGATAAGTTCGATTGAAAGCCCCTGGTTGTCGCTGAATCGGTGAAGTAAGAAGGCCATAGACTTTCAAGCTTAACTAAGGCCAAGCTCATCGATCGCATCAGTGAGGTCAATGGCAAAGTCATCCAATGTATTGGGATTATGTTGGTGGTGCCAAGGGCTTTGACAATCTGGCGAACGTCGATTTTTTGTTGCCTCAAAGGCATACATCCAAGCGCCACTATTCCCAGAAATATCCTCTCGGCGCGATAATCTGTCAATGCATACTCAAGGTCGCCATCGCTGATAAGCCATAATTAATACGGAGGTGTTAAGAAAGGGTGCGGTTAACGTTTTGTCGTCAGCTGAGGTTGACTAATAAAACCCTCTGCCACTATTGCTGATAAGCCATAATTAATACGGAGGTGTTAAGAAAGGGTGCGGTTAACGTTTTGTCGTCAGCTGAGGTTGACTAATAAAACCCTCTGCCACTATTGCTGATAAGCCATAATTAATACGGAGGTGTTAAGAAAGGGTGCGGTTAACGTTTTGTCGTCAGCTGAGGTTGGCGAATAAAACCCTCTGCCACTATTGCTGATAAGCCATCATTAATACGGAGGTGTTAAGAAAGGGTACGATTAACGTTTTGTCGTCAGCTTAGATTGGCGAATAAAACCCTCTGTCGCCATTGCTGATAAGCCATAATTAATACGGAGGTATTAAGAAATCGTGCGGTTAACGTTTTGTCGTTAACTCCGATTGGCGAATAAAACCCTCTGTCGCCATTATTGATGTCGCCATCGTGGATAAGCCATTATTAATATGGAGGTGTTAAGAAAAGGTGCGGTTAACGTTTTGTCGCCCGCGTTGTCTGCTTGACGGTTAATGTCCTCATCTCGTTTCCTAATCTTTGACATGGGTTGCCTAGATCATCCAATAGCATTGGTCATTATCTGTTAGAGAGGTCTTTATTTATGGCGCAGCGCTCTCTATTGTTGAATGTACAGTCGTTTCGTTAAAGGTAATGACTGTCGGTGGCATAGGTTCAACATAGTCCTTGCCGGTGTTAATCTGCCAGTTTGCCCGTGATTGCTGCGTATTTTATTAATAGCGCATCTTGTGACTCTATATGTTCTGGGTCGGGATCAATACAATCAATGGGACAAACCGATACACAAGTCGGCTTGTCGTAATGCCCGACGCATTCAGTGCACAATGCGGGATCAATTTCATACACCTCTTCACCCATAGTGATCGCCTCATTAGGGCATTCGGGTTCGCACATGTCACAATTGATGCAGCTATCGTCAATGATTAATGCCATAAAAACCTTAAGTTAACCGGGTTGATGAGGGTTTCGCGTATCTAACCCTTCAGGTAGGTTACGCATTAACATCGCTTTGTTTACATTAATATCCACTGGCAGCGCTAGAAACACGAAGTGCCCCGAGCCTAACGCGGAATCGATTGACTCGCCTTTGCGATTAAGTAACGATTCAATAGTGATAACAAAATTACCTTCGGTTGTCATTACTTCAACACTGTCACCGACGGAAAATTTATTTTTAACGTCAATTTCAGCTAATCCTTGAGCATTTCGTTGCCCGGTAAACTCACCGACAAATTGCTGGCTATCACTGACAGAGTGACCATATTGGTAATTTTGATATTCGTCATGGACATGGCGACGTAAAAATCCTTCGGTATAACCGCGATGCGCTAAGCCTTCAAGGTTGCTCATCAAGGTTCGATCAAAATCTTTGCCAGCAGCCGCATCTTCAATGGCTTGGCGGTATAATTGCGCCGTGCGCGCGACATAGTAAAAAGATTTGGTACGGCCTTCAATTTTTAATGAATCCACGCCCATTCGGGTTAAGCGATCCACATGTTGAATAGCGCGTAAATCTTTTGAGTTCATGATGTAGGTGCCATGCTCATCTTCAAACGCTGGCATATACTCGCCAGGTCGACCGGCTTCTTGCAATAGGACAATGTCGCTACTGGGTTGGCCAGAACCTAATGTTGGCGATTCAAACTGTACCGTGGGGGCGACAGGGATGATATCACCGGTCTCAGTTTGCTGTGCTTGGTGCACATCGTATTTCCATCGACAGGAATTAGTACAGGTTCCTTGGTTTGGGTCGCGTTTATTCATGTAACCAGAGAGTAAACAACGGCCAGAATACGCCATGCAAAGTGCACCGTGAACAAATACTTCTAATTCAATATCGGGACAACGTTGACGAATTTCTTCAATTTCATCCAGTGACAATTCACGAGACAAAATTACCCGTTTAATGCCTTGCTGTTGCCAGAATTTAACTGACGCCCAGTTAATCGCGTTAGCTTGAACCGATAAGTGAATCACTTGCTCAGGAAAGGCCTCGCGGACCATCATGATGAGCCCTGGGTCTGACATAATAACGGCGTCAGGCTTCATCGCAATGACAGGTTGCATGTCTTTAATATAGGTTTTTAGCTTGGCATTGTGAGGTGCAATATTACTCACAACATACAATTTTTTGCCAAGGGCATGAGCCTCTTCTATACCGGTGGCGAGCGTTTCCATTTTGAAATCATTATTTCTGACTCGTAAGCTATAACGAGGTTGACCTGCGTAAACGGCATCGGCACCATAAGCAAAGGCGTAACGCATATTTTTAAGCGTACCAGCGGGAGATAATAATTCAGGTTTAAACATGGTTTTTCTCGACCTAATGGGATATTGCATAACTCAAGGTCGGAAGCTTACTTAAGGATATTAGCGCGGACAAATATAGCCTTGGTATTTGTGATGTCGGTTGTCTTTTTAGTATGACAAAGGCAATATTTAAGCGATTAATTGGCACAACAGTGGACAATTAATTAAGTTCTAGCTTGTTGAGTAATCGCAAACGTTATCGGTTTGGGTATATAATCACAACATTATTGACTATATATTTATGGAGACTCCATGTCGACGGAACATCAACTCTTGGTTGGACTATTAAAGAAGCTTAAAGATGATGCTTTAGTGCTACCGACATTGCCAGAAGTGGCCATGCGCGTTCAAGAAGTCGTGTCTCGTCAAGATTCAAGTCTTAAACAAGTCGCAGATATTATTGGTCAAGATGCCGCTATCTCAGCTCGAATTATTAAAGTGGCTAACAGTGCCTTGTATTCACGGGGTAACAAAGCGGAAAGTATCAATGCTGCGGTTAGCCGTATTGGCTTAGTGCAAATAAAATCTATTACCACTTCTGTTGCCATGGAGCAGTTATTTATCTCCACTAACGAAATGGTGTGGGAAGTCATGGATGAAGTATGGAAAACCTCGATTGAGGTCACCGCTTCATCCTGTGCCATGCTCGAAATGTATAATAAGCGTCATCCCACTAAAAAATTAAATCGTGATACGTTAACCCTTGCGGGCTTAGTGCATAATATTGGTGCATTACCGGTATTAACCGAAGCAGAAGCTCAACCTGAACTGTTTAGTCGAATTGACGATTTACGCAGTTTAGTGCGTAAAATGCAGGGGCCGATTGGCCGTGCTGTATTAAAAACATGGGACTTTGCCCCAGAGGTAATGGAAGTGGTTGAACGTTGGTCTGATCTTCACTACCTGCCTAACACGGTCACTTACCTTGATTTTATTCGATCCGCAGCATTCTACACGGGTGAACTTCGTGCCGGTGAAGACTTAGAGGGAAGGTTAGGGGTGTTTGCCGAGCGCGGGTTACCTGTGACACCAGAAGATCTAGCCAGTGATGAATTTATTGAGATGTATCATTCAATTAAGCAAAGCTACGAATAGCCATTATTAATGGATATTTTTTATGGATATTACTCTTTGAGCCAATACCAGAATGAACACTATCCAAATACAATGCTGTTTAATGTCTAAAAACCACAAGACTGAAACTGTAACATGATGAATTATTTACTGATAACAATGTTATTTATTATTGCAGTTATGCTGTGCATTGTTGCATTTATTTATTGGCGCCAACATCGATTTATTCAGCGATTAACTCACTCGCTTGAACTCAGGTTGCTTAACCAAGATTCATTTAATATAGACTCTTCTTCTAAATCGTTAAAACCGCTCATTAACGTTCTTCATGATTTACATCAATCAAGCCTGTTTATTACCGAACGGGATAAGTTAACCGGATTAGCCAATCGTGTCGGTTTTAAACGAAAAATGCTGGCTAGAATGCCGATTTCAGAAGGCATGCTGGTGCTGGTGGATATTCACCAATTTCGTTTTGTGAATGATTTATTTGGTTTTTTATTTGGTGACAAACTGCTTAAAGCATTTGCAAAGCGGATCGATAGCCTTAATTGCAAAGCACAGTTTATTGCGCGGATGAACGGTAATGAGTTTCTGTTGTTTTATCACCAACCCTTGACTATCGAGCAGTTGCTCACCATAAAAAATGACTTACAAAGACCATTTGAAATTGAACAGCAGCCCATCAGTATCAAAATGCAATTAGGGGTGTTGTCATTAAGTGAACATCATGCGGATGCGAGTTTGATGCTTCGCCGCTTAGATTTAGCCCTGAAGAAAGCCAAAGCATTAAAGCAGCCGATTGCTTTTTATGATCAGGATGATGATAAAGCGCAATACCGAGAATTGCTAATCATTAATGGCTTGCCTAAAGGATTAAAGCAAGATCAATTATTTATGGTTTTTCAACCAAAATTAGATATAAAAAGTGGCCAATGTAAGCAGGTAGAAGCATTGATCCGTTGGCAGCATGAAAGCTTAGGACTAATTTCACCGAGTGAATTTATTCCATTAGCGGAACAAACCGGAATGATTGATATTCTGAGTCCTTGGGTGCTGGATAACGTGTTAGCTCAACAAGCCAAATGGCGAAATATGGGGATTTACGTTAATGTTGCGCTTAATTTGTCATCAACTGATTTAGATAATCCCAATTTGGCAGTCGATGTCGGCACAAAACTATCCCAGTATCTGGTTCCTGCCGAATCCATTACGATTGAAATCACCGAAAGCGCCTTAATGATATCACTAGAACAAACTATTATGACCTTAAATCAATTGCGAGATATCGGGGTTAAATTGGCCATTGATGACTTTGGTACCGGCCATTCTTCTTTGGCTTATTTACGTCATTTACCCGTAGATGAAGTGAAAATTGATAAAGCCTTTTTAGATGAATTTGAAACGTCCAAAGCCGCGAAACAAATTGTTAAGACCAGTATCGATCTCGCTAAAAATTTAGGTTTTGAAGTGACGGTTGAAGGGGTGGAATCTAAGTCAGTCTTAGAGACGTTACATCTTTTTGGGGTGGATACGATTCAAGGTGATTACTTTGCGAAACCTTTCACTGCCAGTGAGTTTGAACACATTTATCCGCAACTTAATTATTCGCAACTTAATCATCCGCAAATTAAACACCCATAACATAATGGTCTTTAAGGCGACATTGAAACGTTTTAGGTGACCATGCTAAGACTAAGATCCCAACGATAAATGGGCGATTAATTCTGCAGGCATAGGCGCAAGTTGACGCTTCTGGTTCATGCAGACCATTTCAACGGTTGCCGTTACCGCAGGCTTTTTGGCATTGGGACGCCATATTTGCTGTTTCCACACTGTACGATACTTACTTTCAAAATAAAATTGAGTACGAACATCAATAATTTCTGCAAATTCAACCCCATCGTGACATAACATATCGCTGCGATAAACAGCAAAACCTAATTGTTGTTGCTGCCAAAGTTGACTAAGCACATCCGCACCAATGACATGTTCACGTGCGCGTTCGAAATACTTTAAAAAATTAGGATGGTACACTACACCAGAAAAGTCGGTGTCTTCATAATAAATTTGTACCGCAAAAGAGTGAACTGGACTGTATTTGGGCTCTACAGAGACATGGCTCATTACACTATGACCTTATGTTATTCATTGTATTGTGGTTAATTATTTGAGGGCAGAAGCAGTTGATGATACTTGCCTTGTTTTTGTAACGTGAGCAGTCCTTTATCGAGTAATTGGCTAAGGTGCTTTGCTTGTGGATTATGTTTAGAAAACGCGACAAATATTTCACTGGTATGATTGTTAAATTTTGCTTTTATATCACGGCTAACACCCATCTGGTTGATGTAAACATCAGCGACAAGATCATACATAATCGCAGTATCAATTCTGCCCACTAATAGCAAATTGATCAATTGGCGCTGACTATTAACGGTAATAACGTGTAGTTTCAGTTTCTCTACAAGTGTCATAAATTCATCTCCGTATTCATAACCATCCACAATACCAATCGTGCTCTGTGTTGGGATCTGCCATTTATTATTCACAATGTTAGGGTATTCTTTGGCAAAGAAAAAAGAAGCCGTTACGGTAAAAAGAGGTTCATTACCAAATACAAAGCGATCAATAGTGCTCTGCTCACGGGTGACATTAAAGACGCCATCAACAGTGCCGCGTTCGGTCATAATCAGACCCCGAGAGTAAGGTACGACAATTGTGGAAACCTCAACATCAACTTGCTCAAAAGCATGGTTGATAATGTTGTGGGAAATACCTCTGCCGACTTCATCAGCAAACGGGGGCCAACTATCTTCTGCTGCTAACGTGATTCTTAGTGATTCTGCCACTGCCATTTTAGGGGTGACGATAACGCAAGCGCTTACAAGTGCAAGTAAAGTAACCTGAGCAAATATACGCCACACTTTGCCAGTTAGAATGTAACCAAGCAGGACGTTTGGGTAACCTATTAACGACATATAATCCTTTATTAAATGTTCCTGTTGCGCCAAGCGGATAATAGCACCTTTACTATTAAAGTGATATTTCCTCTGTTGCGAATATCGCCAATCAATAGCCGCTAGAATATGATTACTGCTAATGCCTACAAACTGACTCAGTGATAGATTAATGGTCATAATAAGGGTAACGGAAAAGAGTAATATTAATATTAACTAATTGATTGTTTTGCTAATAGATCAATAGGCTAGCCATAGTGTTAGTCATCAAGTTAGTTTGTTAAGGCGTCGATTTTGGCTGGTAAATGATTGAAATAAATATCATAACGGGCGAAAGCTGGAAAGTCACCGTGCAAATTAAAGAGCCCCTATGGCTGCTAGAGCGACCTTCGGTTTGTTAGGCTCAAGTGTCGCTTGGCTGCTAAGATTTTATAGGTTCTAGCCACGCAGCGTCCTAGCCTTTAGGCCTTGTTCTTCGGGAGCGCTGAAACGAGTATGTTGAAGTGGTTTGGGGATATATCAGCCATAGCCAAAATGATGGCTCAGGAGATGGGATTAAGTTATTTCAGTTTAATGTGCAGATGAATGCCGTGATGAATAGAGGTGGTCTATTGAGTAAACCCACTGACGATCCGGTGGGCTTTAAGCACAAAGATATAATGTCAGCATTGATGCCGACTTAGCTTAACAGCAAAAAAACATATTTTTAGATCGTGTCTGTTATCGTTGTCCTGGGCAGGATAATTTACTTAATCCGACAGTTGGTATTGCATCACGAAGTGTCTTATAAGCACACAATGACAAGCATTAAGCATTAAGCATTAAGCATTAAGCATTAAGCATTAAGCATTTGAGTAATGCCTTTATATTAAAACGTGACGCTATCACTTTTGTTACAAGCCGAGCCGTTGCTCTTTTTTTACATAATGTTACTGATTTCTTTGGCTAGCATAGCGTAGAGAAAAGCTTTATCGATTTGAAATTGTTGACTGACAAGCGACATCAATAACAACCCTAACCCTATGCGGTCGCGGTTTCATTTTTGCAAAGACAAACCATTAAATCGCTTATCTAGAGCGATTATTGATTTAACCGCTAATAGACACTCATCAGGATTAGCTATTGTAAAAGAGTGTCGATAAAGCGTATGCGAAATAAAGTAATGGCGTAAATGGCTAAATCAATAATGTGTTATCAATGGCGGTAAATTGCTGACATTGGTCGGTTAGCGACTTTGCGGTAAGGCGCTCAACACTTACTACATGGGTGTAGCATGTGGTCGTTTGGTTGATTTTTTTGAGTAACAAATCAAAATCACCATCACCAGACAGTAAAATAACTTCATCTACCATGGGGGCTATCTCAAGCATATCGATAGTAATACCGACATCCCAATCTCCCTTGGCTGAGCCATCACTACGCTGAATATAAGGCTTAGTTTTAACCGTAAAGCCAATATGTTTTAGTGCATCTTGAAATTTAACCTGTCCGTCATCTGCCGGAGCAATCGCATAGGCGATAGCATGGCTAATATTGCCTTGTGCGGATAAACGTTTATACAAGGCGCGGTAATTAAATGAACGCCCAAAACCTTGCTTACAGGTGTAATAAATATTTTGCACATCTACGAATACGGCAAGGGTTGTCATTATTACACCTGTGAAGGTTAAGGCTGTTGCGCTTTTTGAGCGGCAATGGCGTCATTAAGTTGTGCTTCAACTAACCCTAGTGAGTGAGTTGACGAAGAGATGAGTCGGTACATTGCGGGGATCACCAATAGGGCGACAACGGTCGCAAATGCCATATTGAAGAATATCACAGTTGCTACCGCAATACGGTTTTCACTGCCAGCTGCGGTAAAGATCATTAGCGGTATTGGATAAAATGCTGCTTTTGGACTCTTTCAATCAATCTGCGATAGAGGGGTATGTTGAACACTGAATCGAACTATTTAAACGACTGGCTGTGTGCGACTTGATTTCGATAAATCGGTAATTAAATGATTAGTAATATCTTTTTTGAGTTAACTAATGGCTGACTTTTAGTGGCACGTTTTTTATTTATCGCCTCATATTCAGTTAATATGAGTACTTTTTCAGTTTCAAGATGTTTGCCGTCTTGTTGTGGTTTTTGAGTTAATTCATCGATTAAAGAAACAGATTTTTCAATTTTTTTATCGGTTTCGGCTATCGCCGTATTAGTGCGAATAACCTTAGGTAATAGTGCAATGAATTCGTTATATCGTTGTCGTTCTAAAATAATTGCTTTTTTCCGCACGTCAATGTCATCGACTTTTCTATTAAACGGTGAAAAATTGTCGTTAAGCGTGATGAGCAGGATATCGATATCGTATTGATGTTCAATTTTATTGAGGCTCTGTTTTTCTGCCGCGGTAATGACTTCGAGTGCCGAAAATGAGTTGGTACAATAAAACACGGTAAATTGAACCGTATCTCACTGATATCACCGTTAAACTGGCTTACAAACTGAAATCGTTAAAACTCGGTAATAAACTGAATTTAATCAGTAAAAAGTAAAAACAGCTTGGTAATTTATAATACGGAAGTTATTTTTCGCTTTATAAACAGATTATGGTGTATTGCTCATAATGAATTGACAAAATGTTGCTGTAGGTTGATATTTTTATCGTTTAATCTGAGCATAATCATTCAATACGCTCAAATACAATAAAGCAGAGCGCTTAGGCTCTGCTTTATTGTGTAACATCGTGAGCGGGGCAAAGGGCTGTTTGATAGCCTTTTATTATCCTTAGCGGAGATTACTTATTTAACCGCTTATATTTTAATCGATGCGGTTCTACTATATCGGTGCCTAAGCTATCTTTTAACCAAGTTGAATACTCAGTATAGTTACCTTCATAGAAACTCACTTTACCTTCGTCTCGGTAATCCAGAATATGGGTAGCGATACGGTCAAGGAACCAACGGTCATGTGAAATAACCATCGCACAACCGGGGAACTCTAATAACGCTTCTTCTAGGGCACGTAATGTTTCTACGTCCAAGTCGTTGGTAGGTTCGTCGAGTAATAATACGTTGCCACCGGCTTGTATTAATTTGGCTAAGTGTACTCGGTTGCGCTCGCCACCCGATAAGGTGCCGATGATTTTTTGCTGATCGCCACCACGGAAGTTAAAACGTCCGACATAAGCACGGCTCGAAATTTCAGTATTATTGATCCGCATAATATCGTGGCCGCCAGAAATCTCTTGCCACACGGTATTTTTATCATTCATTGAATCACGGAACTGCTCAACAGAAGCAATTTGAACTGAGTCACCCACAGAAATCGAGCCACTGTCTGGTTGTTCTTCGCCTGAGATCATTTTGAATAACGTCGACTTACCCGCACCGTTAGCTCCGATAATCCCCACAATGGCGCCCTTGGGAACGGTAAAGGTAAGATCGTCAATCAATACGCGATCACCATAGGATTTTGTTAAGTTAGTCACTTCAATCACTTTATCACCGAGGCGTGGCCCTGGTGGAATAAACAATTCGTTGGTCTCGTTACGTTTTTGGTAATCGTTAGTGTTGAGTTCTTCAAAACGCGCCATACGGGCTTTGCCCTTAGATTGGCGGCCTTTCGCACCTTGACGTATCCATTCTAATTCTTTTGCGATAGTTTTTTGACGAGCACTTTGTGTTGAAGATTCTTGTTGCAAACGGGCATCTTTCTGCTCAAGCCACGAGGAGTAGTTACCTTCCCAGGGGATCCCTTCACCACGGTCGAGTTCTAAAATCCAGCCTGCTGCATTGTCTAAGAAATAGCGGTCATGGGTAATAGCGACTACGGTGCCAGAATACTCTTGTAAAAAGTGCTCTAACCATGCGACGGATTCAGCATCCAAGTGGTTTGTCGGTTCGTCGAGTAATAGCATTTCAGGCTTTTCAAGTAACAAGCGACAAAGGGCTACCCGTCGACGTTCACCACCGGACAGTACAGCAATTTTTTCATCCCAATCGGGCAGACGTAACGCGTTTGCTGCACGGTCTAGAATATGATCAAGATTGTGTGCATCTTGAGATTGGATGATGGCTTCTAACTCACCTTGTTCTTTGGCTAGGGCATCAAAATCTGCATCGGGTTCAGCATAAGCGGCGTAAACAGCATCTAAACGGATCAATGCATTTTTGGCTTCACTCAGGGCTTCTTCGACGGCCTCGCGAACCGTTTGTTGCTCGTTTAAGCGCGGCTCTTGCGGTAAATAACCAATTTTTAGTCCAGGCATTGGACGCGCTTCACCTTCAATTTCGGTATCTATACCGGCCATGATGCGCAGCAATGTCGATTTACCTGAACCGTTTAATCCGAGTACACCAATTTTGGCGCCAGGAAAGAAGCTTAATGAAATGTCTTTCAAAATTTGCTTTTTAGGTGGGACAATTTTACCCACACGAAGCATGCTGTATACAAATTGAGCCATAATTATACTGTCTAATTGTCAACAAAGATGATGATAATTCTACTGTATTATGAGCTGAACTCAACAGGCAATTGTGTGATTTAATCCACAGCGCTTTTTAGGTCAAAAAGAATGAAGGATCTGGCCACTTGGCGCCATAAACATGAATAGTTTTGTATTCAGAACACAGTGAATTTCATGTTGTTTCTACTTTGAATCATCATCGTTGCAGGGTAGAATAACGCGCAACCCTACTATACAGATAATGATGTTGGAGCTAGCATGTTGAAGAAAGCGATGAATATTGCGGATTATGATCCAGAATTATTTAAAGCCATTGAAGATGAAACTTGTCGTCAAGAAGAACACATTGAATTGATTGCATCTGAAAACTATACCAGTCCTCGTGTGATGGAAGCTCAAGGTTCTCAGTTAACCAACAAGTATGCTGAAGGTTATCCAGGTAAGCGTTATTATGGTGGGTGCGAATACGTTGATGTGATTGAAACATTAGCGATTGAACGCGCAAAAGAATTATTTGGTGCAACATACGCTAACGTACAGCCTCATTCAGGTTCGCAAGCAAACAGTGCCGTATTTATGGCGTTATTGCAGCCAGGCGATACCGTTTTAGGGATGAACCTTGCTCATGGTGGTCATTTGACCCACGGTTCACCGGTTAATTTTTCTGGCAAGCTTTACAACATCATTCCCTACGGTATTGATGAGTCTGGCAAAATTGATTATGACGAAATGGAGCGTTTAGCCATTGAACATAAGGCTAAAATGATGATCGGCGGTTTTTCGGCTTTTTCAGGTATTGTTGACTGGGCGAGAATGCGCGAGATTGCCGACAAAATTGGTGCTTATTTGTTTGTTGATATGGCCCACGTGGCAGGCTTAATTGCCGCAGGTGTTTATCCAACGCCAGTGCCTTATGCTCATGTAATAACGTCAACAACCCATAAAACATTAGCCGGCCCACGCGGCGGGATTATTATTTCTGCAGCCGATGATGAAGTTTTATATAAAAAACTAAACTCAGCAGTATTCCCTGGTGGTCAGGGGGGTCCTTTAATGCATGTTATCGCAGGTAAAGCGGTCGCATTTAAAGAAGCACTAGAGCCAGAATTTAAAGTATACCAACAGCAAGTTGTTAAAAATGCCAAAGCCATGGTTGAAGTGTTTTTAGCCCGCGGTTACAAAATCGTTTCTGGCGGTACTGAAAACCATTTAATGTTGGTTGACTTAATTGGCCGCGATTTAACCGGTAAAGAAGCCGACGCAGCCTTAGGCAGTGCCAACATTACCGTTAACAAAAATTCAGTGCCTAACGACCCTCGTTCACCGTTTGTGACCTCTGGTGTTCGTATTGGTACACCAGCCATTACTCGTCGCGGCTTTAAAGAAGCTGAAGCGAAAGAATTGACCGGTTGGATTTGTGACATTCTTGATGATGCATCTAATACAGCGGTTATTGAGCGCGTAAAAGGTCAAGTATTGACCTTGTGTGCTCGATTCCCTGTATACGGTTAATCGTATTTGGATGTCTGTTGATACAGGTTTAGGTTAACCTTGTTCACCAAATAGGATAAACTTTAATGGCCGCTAATTGCTAGCGGCCATTTTTTCTGCAGGAGTCCTAATGCATTGCCCTTTTTGTAGCGCGACCGATACCAAAGTGATAGATTCTCGATTAGTGGCTGATGGTCACCAAGTCCGTCGTCGCCGGGAATGTACCGAATGTCATGAACGTTTTACCACCTTTGAAGGCGCTGAATTAGTCATGCCTAGAGTGATAAAACGCGATGGCACCCGACAACCATTTGATGAAGAGAAACTGCGCGGCGGCATGTTGCGTGCCGTTGAAAAACGTCCGGTTTCTATTGATGACATTGATCAAGCGTTGACAAAAATTAAATCAATGCTGCGCGCGACTGGTGAGCGCGAAGTGGATTCGGAAATGATTGGTAATCTTATGATGGAACAGTTGATGAACCTTGATAAGGTGGCTTACATTCGTTTCGCCTCTGTTTATCGTGCGTTTGAAGATGTGTCACAATTTGGCGAGGCCATTGCTAAGTTGCAAAAGTAATGCTGTGTAATGACCGTTTTTAACGGTTATCATGGCATCTAAGCAATAAGAGATTATCTATCATGTCCAACGGGCCTACTTTTGACACCCAAATGATGAGCCGTGCTATAGCGCTTGCCGAGAAAGGCCGTTATACCACTAGGCCCAACCCCTGTGTTGGTTGTGTCATTGTCTATCAGAATAAGATTATCGGTGAGGGTTTCCATCAGCGTGCTGGCGAAGGCCACGCTGAAGTCAATGCGCTGAAAATGGTGCTTGATAATGGTCATAGCGCTCAAGGCGCCACCGCCTATGTAACCTTAGAACCTTGCAGTCATTATGGTCGTACGCCACCTTGCGCTTCAGGGTTAATTAACGCCAAGGTTGCGCGAGTCGTTGTTGCTGTGACCGATGCGAACCCAGAAGTGTCAGGCCGCGGTATCACCATGTTACGTGAGGCTGGAATTAAGGTCGATGTAGGACTACTCAGCCAACAAGCTTATGATCTCAATCTAGGCTTTATGAAGCGCATGAAAACTAGGCTTCCTTGGGTCACGGTTAAAATAGCCGCCAGTTTAGACGGTAAAACCGCCCTGTCTAATGGGGTGTCAAAGTGGATTACCGGCAGTGCTGCACGAGCCGATGTGCAAAAATACCGTGCCAGCCACTGTGCATTAATCACAGGCGTTGAAACAATCCTTATCGATGACCCTAGCCTTAATGTGCGCTATGAGGCGTTAGGTGAGTTAACCACTCGCCATACAAAAGATGAAATTTTCCAACCTTTAAGGGTTGTGCTAGACAGCAGAGCGAGACTGACGGCAACACAAAGGTTATTTTCAATTCAAAGTCCTATTTTACTGGTTTCTGGCTGTCAATATTCCCAAAGTGCTAAAGCTGCTTTTCCACAACACGTTTCTTTTTTACAATTAGAATGTGACTCGTCGGGCAGGATCCCATTGTTAGCTTTGCTAACGTATTTAGGCCAGCATACTAATTCTGTTTTAGTCGAAGCGGGTGCGACCTTAGCTGGGGCGTTTGTCGCTCAAGGCCTCGCCGATGACATTGTGCTTTATCAAGCGCCTAAACTGTTAGGCAGCCATGGACGTAATATGTTGCAGTTACCCGATTACAGTGCCATGGAGCAAACGCCGGCATTGCAATTAATTGATGAGCGCAACGTTGGACAAGATAAGCGTTATATCCTCAGATATAATCAACCCTATTAATGTGGCAGTTGTTTAAGAAAAACCTGAACAACTGCAAAGTTTAAAAGCAAAAAGTGAGTCATTATGTTTACTGGGATAATCGAAGCCCTTGGTACATTACGTAAAATTGATCGCAAAGGTAACGATATCCGCTTAACCGTTGCCAGCGGCAAGTTGGATTTAACCGATGTAAACCTGGGTGATAGCATTGCCACAAATGGCGTGTGCTTGACCGTTGTTGAGCGTTTAGGCGATAGCTACGTTGCGGATATATCGGCTGAAACAGTAGAATTAACTGGTTTTAGTCGTTATCAAGTTGGCCAAAAGGTTAATCTTGAAAAAGCCGTTACGGCGACCACGAGGTTGGGTGGACACATGGTCAGCGGCCACGTTGATGGCATTGCAAAAATTGAGCAATGTGCTTACCGAGGCAAGGCACTTGAGTTTTGGTTATCGGTACCGGTTCAATTAAGTCGCTACATTGCTCACAAAGGATCGGTCACCATTGATGGCGTTAGTTTGACCGTCAATGAAGTTGATGGAACTCGTTTTAGATTAACCATCGTGCCTCATACTGCGGGTGAAACCACGCTGGTGGATCTCAAAGTTGGTGACAGCGTGAACATCGAAGTGGATTTAATTGCCCGCTATTTAGAGCGTTTAATGCAACCTGATGCTAGCCAAGCACAGCCGTCATCGGGTGTGACGATGGAATTATTAGCTAAGTCTGGATTTTTGCGCTAATCGCTCCAAGCATAAAAAATTGTACTCAAAGATTATGCACAATACATGATTCAAAATAATAAATACAAAATGCAAATTGATTTAATTATTTAAAATCAAAAACTTAATAGAGAAAGGTCTGACAATGGCGCTACATAACATAGAAGAAATCATTGAAGATATTCGTCAAGGTAAGATGGTTATCTTGATGGATGATGAAGACAGAGAGAATGAAGGTGATTTGATCATGGCCGCTGATAAAGTGACGCCTGCTGCAATCAATTTCATGGCAACCTATGGCCGCGGATTAATTTGCCAAACCATGACCAAAGAGCGTTGTCAGCAGCTTAACTTGCCTTTAATGGTCACCAACAACAATGCGCAGTTCTCGACTAACTTTACCGTATCAATTGAAGCGGCGACCGGGGTCACAACCGGGATCTCAGCTCATGACCGAGCCGTGACCGTTCAAGTCGCTGTTGCCAAAGATGCCAAAGCCTCTGATTTAGTACAACCTGGGCATATTTTTCCGTTAATGGCACAAGAAGGCGGGGTATTGACGCGTGCTGGCCATACTGAAGCCGGTTGCGATTTAGCGCGCTTAGCTGGCTGTGAACCTTCAGCTGTGATTGTTGAAATTTTAAATGAAGACGGCACCATGGCGCGCTGTCCTGATTTAGAAATATTCAGTCAAAAGCATGGGATTAAAATCGGTACCATTGCAGACCTAATTGAATACCGTAACACCAACGAAACCACGGTTGTACGCGAAGCTCAATGTAAACTACCGACTCGTTTTGGTGATTTTACTATGGTGACATTTAGAGACACTATTGATAATCAATTACACTACGCATTGGTTAAAGATGAAGTGAAGCCTAATTGTTTAGTGCGTGTGCATTTGCAAAATACCTTTAACGATTTACTGCATTCTGAGCGAGATCAAACGCGTAGCTGGCCATTAGAAAAAGCCATGCAACGCATTGCTTTAGAAGGTGGCGTATTGGTGTTACTGGGTAACGTTGAGCATTCAAGTCAGATTCTGGCAAAAGTGAAAGCGTTTGAGGCCGAAGATAATGGCCAATCACCAGCAGGAGCCATGTGGCAAGGAACATCACGTCGTGTTGGCGTCGGCTCGCAAATTCTGTCGAGTCTAGGTGTCAGTACAATGCGCTTATTAAGTTCGCCAAAGCGTTACCATTCCTTGTCAGGTTTTGGTTTAGAAGTAACGGATTATATAGCTGAATAATTTTGGCTTATGGTAAATTTAATAATTTCATTAATTGCATAGCGCTCAGGGCTTTCGGCTGTGATATCATAGCGCCTCTTTTTTGCCCCGAGCGGGGTGCTTTAGCTAATTTAGGTAAGATAGAATGAACGTAGTTCAAGGTAATATCGAAGCGAAAAATGCCAAAGTGGCGATTGTAATATCGCGATTCAATAGCTTTTTAGTTGAAAGTCTGCTTGACGGTGCAATAGACACATTAAAGCGTTTCGGCCAGGTCAGTGACGACAACATTACTGTTGTTCGAGTGCCTGGTGCAGTTGAATTACCGCTTGCTGCAAAACGTGTTGCTGCAAGTGGAAAGTTTGACGGGATCATTGCATTAGGTGCTGTCATCCGTGGCGGTACACCTCATTTTGAATTTGTTGCTGGTGAATGTAACAAAGGTCTTGCACAAGTTGCATTAGAGTACGATCTTCCTGTTTCATTCGGTGTATTAACTACAGATACCATTGAGCAAGCTATTGAGCGTTCAGGTACTAAAGCAGGTAACAAAGGTGGCGAAGCTGCCCTTAGTTTGCTTGAAATGGTTAATGTACTGCAACAACTAGAACAACAGCTGTAATAGTAGGAAAAGTATGAAACCTTCAGAGCGCCGTAAGGCCCGCCGTTTAGCCGTTCAAGCCATTTATTCATGGCAGTTAAGTAAAAACAAAGTTGCTGACGTAGAACATGAGTTTTTAACTGAACAGAACACTGACGGTGTTGATGTCGCTTATTTTCGTGAGCTATTAACCGGTGTAGCATCAAAAATATCGCAAATTGATGAGCTGTTAAAGCCACATCTTGATCGTAATTTTGAAGAAGTGTCACCAGTAGAAAAAGCCATTGTGCGTCTGGCAACTTACGAGTTGACCTTCCGTAAAGATGTGCCGTTTAAAGTGGCTATTAACGAAGGTATCGAGTTAGCGAAAGCGTTTGGTGCTGAAGATAGTCACAAATTTGTCAACGGCTTGCTTGATAAGTTAGTGAAGCATAAGTAACACCAGAACGGTATCTTCGGATACCGTTTTCATTTGTTATTAATTGTTTCAAAATTAAGGTGGACGGTTTACCGTACCAGACTGAATGTGAAAGAATTTCAACTCATCGAACATTACTTCCGCAATAAAGGTCAAAAAAGGCGCGATGTTGAGTTAAGCATCGGCGATGACTGTGCGTTAGTGAATCCTGCGGACAAGAAATCTTTAGCAATTTCTTGTGATACCCTTGTTGAAAATATCCATTTTTTAGCAGACATTCCAGCTCATGCTTTAGGTTATAAATCGCTAGCGGTTAACCTTTCTGATCTTGCCGCAATGGGGGCAGAGCCCGCTTGGTTTACATTAGCACTGACGTTACCCTGTGTTGATGAACCTTGGTTAGCCCAGTTCAGTGCCGGCCTTTTTGATATTGCTGAATATTATGGTATTGCACTCATTGGTGGTGATACCACCCGTGGTCCGCGCAGTATCAGCATTACGATTAATGGTCAAGTCCCTAAAGGTACAGCATTAACCCGTGCAGGTGCAAAAAGAGGAGACTGGATCTATGTGACGGGAACCCTAGGTGATTCAGCCTTAGGCCTTGATATTATCAGAGGTGTTAAGACCGTTAACGCTGAAGATAAACAATATCTGATTAACCGCCATTATTACCCAACGCCTCGTGTGTTGGCAGGTCAAGCACTACGCACTCTAGCCACAAGCGCTATTGATTTGTCTGATGGCTTAATGTCTGATATTGGACATGTGTTATCGGCATCGAAAGTCGGCGCCATCATTGATGTGGATCTCATTCCTTTATCAAACTCACTTAAAGCCAATCTTAGTCGTGAAGATGCATTAAGTTATGCATTAACTGGCGGTGAAGACTACGAACTTTTATTTACTGTGCCAGAGTCACAACGCGGTGCAATTGATACCGCGCTAATTCATGCTGGGGTGAAGTTTGTTAAAATTGGTCAGATCAGCGCCGGCGATAAATTAAAACTAGTAGAAAATGGGCAAGCATTTACCCCTATTTCACGTGGCTTTGTGCATTTTTAATTGAGTACTATGAGACTATTAACCCAAGATAAATTCGTTAAAAAACTGTCTTTAGCCCACCCAATTCATTTTTTGGCATTAGGCTTTGGCAGCGGTAAAGCGGCCAAAGCGCCGGGTACCTTTGGTACCTTAGCCGCAGTGCCCATAGTGTTGCTCATGCAGCAGTTAAGCTTAACGAATTACCTCATCATCACCTGTATTAGTATGCTTGCCGGATTCTATATTTGTGGGAAAGCGGCTAGAGATATGGGTGTACACGACCATGGCGCTATTGTGTGGGATGAAGTGGTTGGGTTGATGATCACCATGATTGCCGCGCCTTTAGGTTTTATATGGTTAGCTCTCGGTTTTGTATTATTTCGCTTTTTTGACATTATAAAGCCATGGCCTATACGTTGGCTTGATGCCAAAGTGCATGGTGGTTTTGGGATTATGATTGATGATGTATTGGCGGGTGTGTTTTCGTTAATCGGTGTGCAGCTTGCAGTGTATTATCTATAAGTAACCTGAATTTTGGATAACAAACGACTATCAAACAGTCCTTTCCTAACTGAGTTGAAAGACTTACTATTAACGCAACCAGTAACAAGAGGCTGCGTCTTATTAACAAACAACAAGTTTAGATCGATATATGGCTAAGCGTGTTCATTTTATTACCTTCTCATCTTTTATCTCTATTTCAGATTAAGTACTTTATATAAAGATTTATAAACCAAAAAAAAGCATATTTGTGCTCTTTTGTCGCTAACGGTATTAAATAAAATCAGTCGATGTGATGTTATTAAGATGATTTTTCGGTAAGTAGATTAGTTCGCAATTGCTCTAAATCTTTATTTATATTAGTTAAACGTTGCTTATAATCTGTTTCATAAACGGTGCAGTTAAATAGTTTACCAATCGGATTGTAACGTGATATCCATAATTGCTTTATATAATTGTCGAAAGAGCAGTAATCCGGTTTTATGACCGTGTGTTCAGAGGTTGTTGAAACCGGTTCCTTAACTAAGCTAACAATATACTCAGCCATGAGGTTGTCACTGTCTGTGGGCTTATACAAAGCATTTGCTAACCATTTTTCATAAAAAGCTACCTTATCAGACTGCACTTCAATTAACATTTGTTGTCTGACATTTTGAGCAAACTGCCATTCACCAGAAAATACTCTCTCAAAATCGCTATTAGTTAATTCGAATGGCGTTTGCCAAGTTGTGACTTTGTTTGAAACCGCGGTATCAAGTGTCTTAGCTAAGGTGCTGGCAAAGTTAAGTTGAGATTTGATTACGCTAACGGCAATCATATGGTTGAATATAGAGCGAGATGAGTGATAAACCATATTCCAGAATTGAGCATCTTTATTTAAAAATGTTAACAAGGCTTCATTCACGTTAAGGTTAGGGGATCCGTCAAGGTTTATTAAAACGGTAAGTTCACTGATTGTTCGTAATTTAAGTAGTGGCGCCCATTTAAAAAGATTTTCAGGTGTTAAATACTGAATATCTTCTTGCCAATAAGGCATTTCAATCAGCTTGCTATAATGGGTTGCATCGGTTTTGTGTGCATGAATTGCTTGTAAAATACTTTCGTTATTCTTTTCAAGAAATTCATTACAGGTTGCCACATCAGTTTGATAACACGATTTTTTGTAATCGCGTAGTAGTTGATCTTCTTCATCATTGAAACTTAATGTAGTGGCCACTTCTTTAGCCGTTACATCCTGAAAAATGCCGATAAAAGTTTGTAAATATACAAAACCATTTTCGCTTGGATCGATAGGCTGTTGCTTTAGCCAGTTTTCAACTAATAGCGTGTTAGGTGACTTTGTTCTGTCTGTTGCATTAATGGCCACTAAACAGACAACAATAAAGACCAGTAAGCTACATATTAGCCCGACAAAAACACCCAAGCCCTTTATTACTTTCAGCATTATGATTTATCCGTAAATCCATGTTAACTTTACATTAACATATTGATTTGCTTTTTATAAGTGCATAACGATTATTGCAACAACTCACGGGCATTAGCCAAGGTATTTTCGGTAATGACATCACCACCTAATAAGCGCGCAAGTTCATTCACCCGTTGATCTTTATCCAAGGCCTGCATGGTGGTTTCTGTACTACCTGCTTTATTGAATTTGTTGACAAACATATGCTGATGACCGTTACCCGCCACTTGTGGCAAATGAGTCACGCACAAAACTTGAGTCGACTCGCCAAGGCTGCGTAACATACGGCCAACAACCGAAGCGGTAGGACCCGAAATGCCCACATCCACTTCATCAAAAATAAGCGTCGGAGTGGCGACTTTTCTGGCGGTAATCACCTGAATGCCTAAGCCAATGCGTGATAGTTCGCCGCCTGAGGCTACTTTTGAAATAGGTTGCAAAGGTTGGCCGGGATTAGTGGTAACCATAAACTCAATTTGGTCGCAACCATTTAAGCTGATATTAGTTGCTTCATAGTTAACCTGAATATAGAACTTGCCCTTAGGCATATTCAATTCATGGATTGACTGAGTGACCAATTTATCGAGTTCTTTAGCATAACGGCTACGGCTTTGACTTAGTTTTTGTGCATTGGTTAAATAGGCATTTCTGGTGGCTTCAAGTTGCTGTCTTATACCATCTAATTTAGTTTCGTCGTCAGCAAGTTCGGCCAATTCACTCATCAATGCTTGATGATGTAGCGCCAACTTATCAGCACTCACATGATGCTTACGCGCCAATTGCATTGCCGTTGAAAGGCGTTTTTCTAAATAGGCAAAATGTTCTGGATCAAGCTCTAAACTGCTTAAATAACTTTCAATTTCGCTAGCGCTTTCTTGTACTTGAATTAACGCATCGCTGATCATAGTGCCGATAGGAGCAAGGGATTCATCATAGCCTTGAAGCGTATCAGCAATACTGGCCACTTTATTAAGCAGCGATTCTATATTGCCTTCATCACTTTCGGTCAATAAATGTAAACCAGCTTGGCAACGTTCAATTAAATCTGTGCCATTGGCTAAGCGTTTGTGTTCTTGTTCTATTTCATCAAATTCTTCCAAGCCTAAGTTGAACTCATTAAGCTCTTCTACTTGATATTGCAGCAGCTGTTGACGCGAAATGCGTTCGTGCTGAGCTTGCTCAAGATGCTTTAGCTCGTTTTCCACTTGCTTGCAGCGCTGATAGCTGGCACTGACGGCATCAAGTAACAACTTGTGGTTAGCGTAGCTGTCGAGTAAGGCTAACTGATGATCATTTTTAAGCATGGCATGGTGAGCATGTTGGCCATGAATGCCTATCAGGAGTTGACCAACGGCTTTTAATTGCGAAACCGGGACCGGATTACTATTAATATAGGCTCTAGATCGGCCATCATTATTAATGGTTCGACGTAAAATACATCCATCTTCAGCATCGAGATCGTTATCTTCAAGCCAGCGTTTAGCTAAAGGGACATCGTGGAGCGTAAACCGCGCGCTCACTTCAGTTTTCGTTGCGCCGGGTCTGATGGTATTGGCATCACTGCGATTACCAAGACATAACCCAAGGGCATCGATAGCAATCGATTTACCTGCACCGGTTTCTCCGGTGATGCTTGTCATACCGGCTTTAAAGTCGAGTTCTAAAAAACGCACGATAGCAAAATTATTGATGCTGAGTTGGCAAAGCATAATGAATCCCTTTCAATGAAGCGACTAAACCACTGTATTGATAAACAGTATATACTGTTTTTATATACAGTAAAGTGGTTGGCATAAAAATATCACTGATTATTTTATCGCCTTAACTCGGTCAATTATCAAGCATATGATTTTAAAAGTGTTTCTATTATAGGCAAACTAATAAAAGTGACTAATGTGCCATATAAAATCCCTTGGGCACTGCCATTGGCATTAATTTGGTATCGGTCTGCCAATAAATACACACTTGCTGCAGTTGGTAAGGCTGCTAACAGGACTCCCATAGTCAGTAACTCGTGTTCTACGCCGAAGAGTTTGAGTAATCCAAAGGCAATAAGGGGCTGAATAATTATCTTGAGTAAGTTGATTAAACTCAGTTCTGCAATCAAGCTAAGACTGAACATGTTCGTGATTGACTGATGCCGTAACGCTTTGGCAAGTACCATTCCGATGGCAAACAGTGCACAAGGACTGGAGGTGTTTCCCACTTGGTGCAGCACTAACGCCAGGCTAGCGGGTAAGGTGATATGAAATGCCGATAGGCCTATGCCAATAAGACTGCCGACCACTATCGGGTTTTTATACAGTGCATTAGCCATGATGATGATGGCATGGTCGGTTGATTGTTTATTACGGCTGGCCAGTTCAATAGAGACTAAAGCAAACGCGAACATGAACACCGACAGCAAGCTGGCAATCGCTGCGGCCACTAATGCCATTTTGTGACCCGGGAACAATAGGCTCAGCAATGGAATACCAATAAATGCAGTATTGCCAAACGTGGCGTTTAACGCCCGCATTGCGGCAACCGCTTGCTGCTTAGGCTTGCACCATAGTGATACGCCAATGACCAGCGCATAAGTAATGATCATCGCCAAGCTAAAGCCACCAACAAAGCCCCACTGAATAATGTCTTCAATGTGAGTTTCAGCTAAAACAATGAGTAAAATCGCTGGGAAGGCTATGTAATAGACAAATTGATTGAGGATCAGATCGGTGTCTGGTGGTAAAAGTCTCAATTTCTGAATGATACTGCCGAGAAGCATAATTATAAATACAGCGATTAGCGGGGTAAGAATACTGGACATTCCTCGCAATTCCTTAGCAAAGTGATAATAAGATCACTGTACTGCTTTTTGATAGCAGGATGCAATTAGGCTAAAGTTAAACGAGCGTTTATTTTTGATTTTAAGCTAAAACAGGCCTTTAATACTTTTGATTGGGTAAATATTGTTCATTTAGCGTAAAAAATCACTAAAAAAGTTACTTGTTTTCTTCGATGCGATAATCGTACTAATAATAATCCCCGCCGAGCTTAATGACCGGTCATTCACGTCCAGTTATCGGTTTCTCTATGTGGGTTGCTGCCGCTGACACTGTGATAAAAAATTTTGGCTATGACGCTCAATAAAAAGCCTGGAATAGTTTCCAGGCTAAGTAAAATCTATTGATAGTATTGCTATAGACTAATGCCGATATTAGACACACCCGTTTCGATAATATCTTTACGTAAACCTTTAACCAACTCGATGTTGATCTCAGGATTGGCTTCGATAATGTCGAGTAACATACCTTGTAATTGTTTTTCTTCTTCCATTACTGGGTGTGAAAACACAAATTCATCCAGCGCTTCATCCATTAATGATTCCTCACTAATAGCCTCAATGTAGTTAGCCACAGTACTTGATGATAACTTACTGATATTAGTAATATCTTCTTCAATTTTTCCGTCTATTGCACCCATTAAAGTGGCAATGGCCACTGCAGCATCCATGGCGGGATAAGCACCATAGGCTTCAAATTGGCTTGGATCAGGGGTGTTTTCATCCAGACGTTGCAAATGCACATCAATATTGAATTTAAGCTTTTTGTCATATTGGCTTTGCCATAATAACTCTAATGCCGTGCTTAGGACCTGTGGTTGGCCAAACTCACAGACTTCAGAAAACAGTTGGTAGTTGGGCAGCATTCGTTGGCACAGTGCGAGGGCAAAAAGCTGCTTTTGAGGTAACGATAATGCCTTTAGGCGTTTAAAAAAACCGGTTTTACTGGTCATGGGGTACATCCACTGATAGCTGGTTTATTACTTGATTTGCTGCCGATTCTACCTTAGTTAACTCATCAAGTAACTCTAGTATTTCAGGTTCTAAGTCATCGATGTCAATTTTATGCTTTAATCCTGACTCAATATCCCTACACAGCTTTTGTGTTGTCGGTACGCCGCAATAACATGTTGCACCATGCAGCTTATGTACGGCTTGGAGTAATGTCTGTGCGTCTCTGGCTATGAATGCTGTATCGATAGCGGCTGTTGTTTCGGGTAATGAATGAACCAACATCTTTAACATATCTAAGGCTAAATCTGTTTTTTGGTTCGCTTGGGTTAAACACAAATCCCAATTTAGTACATGGGAATCAAAATGGGTCAATTGTGGTTTAGTTATCCAGCGGCTAATCACCCCTTTTAGTGATAGTTCATCAATGGGTTTGGGTAAAAAACCATCCATACCACTGGCTAAAATATTGTTACGCTCTTCGGCGATAGCGTGTGCCGTTACTGCAATGATGGGCGTATTACGATTGAGTGATTCTGAGCGTATTTGCTGGGTTGCGCTAATGCCGTCAGTTCCAGGCATTTGAATATCCATAAAGATTAAGTCAAACGCTTGTGCCTTAGTTTGCTTTATCGCATCGTCGCCATTATTGACTGTGACCACATTCTCAACTAATTCTTTGAGTAAAGTATCAATTAACTTTAGATTGGCCATATTATCGTCAACGGCTAATACCGATGCTTTCAGGCGTGGCGATGGGTCTGGGCTAATCAGTTCAGGGAGACGCACTGAAGTTGAAGGCACCGGAGGATAGATTAAATGATGTGCTAGGGTAAAATCGCTGACTGGAGTGTTGAGTAATACATCTGCATTGGCTTTGAGCACATTGATGATCATGTCTTGATTTAAATAGTCATGCAATAAAATAAGGCAGTCGGTATGCTGCCTGGCTTGTTGCAAGAAATGGATAAAGACCGTATTGTCCGCAAAACCATGACAGCTCATGATGATGTAATCAAACTTGCTGGTTTTACTTTGTAATACTGATGTGAGGTTTTCTAGATTTGCAACATTAGTGATAATTAATTGCCATGACACTAAGCGGCGATTTAATGTATCGCGGGTTAATTCCCGAGGCTCATACAACAATACTGATTTATGTTGCAATACATCAACGGTAAGTACTTCACCAATTTCGAATTGACTAATCCCAAGCGGCAGAATAAACCAGAAATTTGAGCCTTTATTTGGCGCAGAGGTAAAGCCTATTTGGCCACCCATTTGGTTAATTAAGCGTTTGGTGATCACCAAGCCTAGTCCTGTGCCGCCAAAGCGGCGTGAGATAGATGAGTCGGCCTGGCCAAATGCTTGGAATAGATACTCTTGTTGGCTTTCATTAACACCAATACCGGTATCGATAATTTCGCAGCGTAAGGTGATGTTATCTTCGTCTTGACCTACCAAGTGTATCTTGAGTATTACGCTGCCCTTGTCGGTAAATTTGATAGCGTTACCGACTAAGTTGGTAATAATTTGACTGACTCTCATCGCGTCACCACTGACGCTCTCTGGTACATTCGCGTCGATGTCGATAACCAGTTCTAGGCCTTTCTCTTGGGCGCTACCAGCTATAATCGTCAAGGTTTCTGTGAGTGTTTCACGTAGTGCGAATGGCATTTTCTCTAATACCATTTTACCGGCTTCTAGTTTCGAGAAATCGAGAATGTCGTTGATAATGCCGAGTAAGTTACTGGCACTGCGTTCAATGGTTTTAATGTAGTCGAGCTGGCTGGTATGCAATGGTGTTTTGAGTAGCTGCTTTGCAAATCCAATGACGCCATTAAGTGGTGTTCGTAACTCATGGGACATGTTAGCTAAAAATTCAGATTTTATACGGCTCGCTTCAAGGGCCCGTTTTTTGGCAATGTCGAGCTCAACGTTTTGAATTTCAATCTGTTCAAGGGTTTCACGTAAATCTGAGGTGGCTTGATCAATGTTTTGCTGCATTTCATCGTGATATTCTGACAATGAGCCTGCCATTGCGTTGATGCCTCGTTTAAGCAAGTCAAGTTCACCAATTAAGTTGCCTTCTAGGCGAGTATCAAGCTTACCTTCACGGATTTTGGCGACTACACGAACCATTTCTGTAATGGGGTAGTTAACGTGTTTGACTAAGCGAAAGGTAAAAAACAGGTTAAATTGTACGCCAATTAATACGATAATAAACGCGGCGATTGCCGCTCGATGTTGCTCGAGCAGGGCGTTTTCCTTATTCAGTAATACTGAAATGTATCCTAATATCCGCTCTTGTTGACTGTTGTAAATGGGCTCTACGGTATCATTGACTGAGGAATTGTTATCGATGTTGCCATCACTCGGGCGATTCATACTGGCAACCGGTTTTGGTTCTAAGCCAGTATGAGATATTATTGGCACACGAATGACTAACGTATCGCCAATTGTTTCATTTTCTGTCCCGAGTAAGTTTGCCAAAGCTTGTTTGTAGCGCATAGATTCAAAATCTTTGTGGTAGTGCGAGGTCACAAAGAGTTGGTTTTCGGCATCAAAAACCGCAATAGAGAGGATCAATGATGCGTTGTTAATTTGCGATGCGGCGAGTATACGTTTAGTGGATTCACGATCTTGATTAATAATACTAAATTCACTGGCAATGGCTAACGGTTCAACAATATTGCTGCCTTTTTCAATTAAGGTTTGTTCTAATTCATAAAAGCGGTTTATCGTGAAATAACTTCCAAGTAGAATACCCACTACGATAGTGGGTGCTAACGCAAGTACCAGAACCCAAGAGCGTAGGCTATATTTGGTCATATTGTTGGCACTTTTCATGGTAGTTAGGTGTGTCCCTATTACTAAATCGTTGATATTGCGTCTAGACTGCCAGATATGGCGCACTCTTGACTAGTTTTTTATTCAATACCTGAGGCCGAAATGGCACAATTTTTCCAAGCAAAACCGAACAAATCTAAGCAATTATCAGCAAAGCTCAGCCTCAGCGTGACTCAACTTGACCATTTAGGTGCGGGCATAGCGCAACATCAAGGTAAAATTGTGTTTATTCCTGGTGTGCTGCCAGGAGAGACGGCCACAGTACAATTTGTGGAACAAAAGAAAAGCTATGCTAAGGCCAAGTTAATTGCTATTGATGTGGCATCTGCTCATCGAATCACCCCTCATTGTCCTCATTATCATCAATGCGGCGGCTGTGATTTACAGCATATGGACACTAATGTGCAACGCGATCATAAGCAAACTAGTTTAGTTGATCTCATCAGCAAGCTGTCCAGTGCTAAAACCATTGAAGCCGATATCATCGCAGAACCTTTAGTGGGAGAGGCGTGGCATTACCGTCGACGTGCCAGATTGGCAACATTATTCGATAAAAATTCTCAGCGGCTACAACTTGGATTTCGTGCAGCAAATAGCAATAAAATTGTCTCTATTCAGCAGTGCCCTGTATTAGCAGAGTCTTTATCCGCGTTAATTACCCCATTGGCGGTTAATTTAAATCAACTCAAAGCTAAGGCTAGTTTAGGGCATGTTGAACTTACCCAAGCCGATAACGGTAATTTTGCCGTATTAAGAGTCACCAAAGTCTTGCCAGCATCCGATATTCGTTGGTTAACGGGCTTTGCTGAAAAACATCAACTTAACTTATTATTGCAAGATGATGCTGGTCAATTGACGCAATTGTATCCGTTGTCACAAGCCAATGATGATGTAGTCGCGTTACCTTATTATCATCTTGCACAGGAATCGGTTCGCTGCTCGTTCACGCCAGGCAATTTTGTTCAGGTTAATGGTGCTATTAATCAGGCCATGGTGGATCAAGCCATTGAGTGGTTAGCCCCTCAGGCTGGTGAGCGTATTCTAGACTTGTTTTGTGGTGTGGGTAATTTCAGTTTACCCTTGGCTCGACGAGCTGCAGAGGTTATAGGTGTTGAAGGTGTACCTGAAATGGTGCAACAAGCTAAACAAAATGCTATTGATAACCAGTTAGATAATGTCACCTTTCATCATGCTGATTTGAGTGCCGATTTATCGACACAAACCTGGTTAGGCAAAATTGATAAGCTGTTGCTTGATCCTGCTCGAGCAGGAGCCTTTGAAAGTTTACAATGGTTACAGAAAATGCAACCTAAAAAAGTGGTCTATGTTTCATGTAATCCAGCAAGTTTAGCCCGCGACAGTAGTGTATTATTAGCCAATGGTTATCGTATTGCCCAAGTGGGTTTAGTTGATATGTTCCCGCAGACACACCATATTGAAGCGATGGTGTTATTTGAATTAGATAAATAAACATCAGTTTTAGCCATACACGATAGGTATGCTAAAAATTTGTTCAACTGAGCACTATTGAATTGACAACACAATGTAGATTTTCAAGATAGGCCGTTTAGTTGTTTTAACACCATGTCTGCACCGATTTGAGTGGATGCTATGGTTGAATATCAGTCGGTCATGCGGCTAAGGAAGGGTTCATGGTATCTGTTCGCGAAGCACATTTTAATACGCAAGCATTCCATCTAGATGAATGGGTGGCTCGTTATCTTGTCGATAAAGATGACGCGCAAACCTTATTGGAATTGATCCAGCATGTTGAGGCCTTACCGGTTAAAAATAAACTGGCTCACACCGAGTTGCTGGCACGTGCACGTGAAATGATTGAAATTCTTGCGCCGCTGAATATGGACATTGAAACGCTGCAAGCCGCAGTGTTGTTTTTGCTCCTGGATGCTGGCGTTCTCAATGAAGAGCAAATTATAGCGCAATACGGTGATAATCTTGCCAAATTAGTCGCCAGCGTCGTGACCATGAATGCCATTGGGGCGTTAAAAGTCAGTAAAAACTCACGTGATGCTGAACCGCAAATCGACAATATTCGAAAAATGCTATTGGCAATGGTTGAAGATGTTCGCGCCGTAGTGATCAAATTAGCCGAACGAGTGTGTTTACTGCGCGCGGTAAAAAATTCCGATGAAGAAACTCGGGTGTTGTTAGCGCGTGAAATTGCCGATATCTATGCACCATTAGCAAACCGTTTGGGGATTGGCCAGCTTAAGTGGGAACTTGAGGACATTTCTTTTCGCTATTTACATCCAACGGTTTATAAAGACATCGCCAAACAACTTGATGGCAAGCGTGTTGATCGTGAAGTGTTTATCGACAAATTTGTGACCCAGTTGCAACAGCGTTTAGACAGTGATGATATTCGCGCTAAAGTGTACGGTCGTCCTAAGCACATTTACAGTATTTGGCGCAAAATGAAGGGCAAAGATCTTAAGTTTGATGAGCTTTTTGACGTTCGAGCTGTACGTATCGTTACCGACAGATTACAAGATTGCTATGGTGCATTAGGGGTTGTACACGACCTTTGGCATCATATTCCGCGTGAGTTTGACGATTATGTCGCCAATCCAAAACCTAATGGTTATCAATCTATTCATACTGTGGTTGTTGGGCCTGAAGGCAAAACAGTAGAAATTCAAATTCGTACCGAAGCGATGCATCAAGACGCTGAACTTGGGGTCGCCGCGCATTGGAAATACAAAGAAGGTGCCAGTACCACCAAACAAACGGGTTACGAAGAAAAAATTAATTGGCTGCGTAAAATTTTACAGTGGCAAGAAGATGTGGCCGAAAGTGGTAATTTGGTTGACGAAGTCCGCAGTCAAGTCTTTGAAGACCGAGTGTATGTATTCACCCCTAGCGGAGAAGTCGTCGACTTACCGTTAGGCTCAACTGTGCTCGATTTTGCTTACTATATTCACTCACAAGTGGGTCATAAGTGCATTGGCGCCAAAGTCGATGGCCGCATTGTACCATTCACTTACCAAGTTGAAACCGGTGAGCGTATTGAAATTATCACCTCAAAAACCCCAAACCCTAAACGTGACTGGCTTAATCTTAATTTAGGTTATATAAAATCATCCCGTTCGCGCTCAAAAATACAACATTGGTTTAAACAACAAGACCGCGATAAAAATATTGCCGCGGGTAAAGAGATGCTTGAGTCTGAATTAGCCCGTGTAGGTTTAAAAGTTAAAGACGCAGTCGTGGCGGTTGAGCGCTTTAATTTAAATTCAATGGATGACATGCTGGCTGCCATCGGTGGGGGAGACCTACGCTTAAATCAAGTGGTTAACTTTACTGACACCTTAATTCATAAGGTAGAAGACACTGACGAAGACTTACTTGAAGATATTATAAAGAAAGCGTCAAATAAACCTAAAAGATCGAGTAAAGGCCAAGTTGAAGTCAATGGTGTGGGTAATTTAATGAGCCACATTGCACGTTGTTGCCAACCGGTACCTGGCGATGAGATTTTTGGCTATATTACTATGGGACGGGGTATCTCTGTGCACCGCAGTGATTGCGAGCAAGTAAAAGAGTTAATGCGCGCTCATCCTGAACGTAGCGTGGATGTCATTTGGGGGGAAAACTACTCTGGTGGTTATCGTATCCGCGTAAGAGTCCTTGCCAATGATCGCAGTGGTTTACTGCGAGATTTAACCACAGTGCTTGCAGCAGAAAAATCCAATGTGATGGCCATGAGTTCATCTTCTGATGTTAAAAGCCAAACAGCCACCGTAGAGCTTGAACTTGAGCTGTATAATTTAGATGGTTTATCACGAATTATCGCGAAACTGTCGCAAGTTGATGGTGTTATTGAATCTCGTCGATTATAAATAACCTCATGTATTAATTGAACAGGCATCTACTTATTAGGTGCCTTTTTTTATTAGGTTTCACCCCCAAAAGAGGCCCTTTCTATGGCAGATATTCAATCGTTACTGACCATCATGCAGCAATTACGCAATCCTGATTCTGGTTGCCCTTGGGATCTGGCTCAAGACTTTGCCAGTATAGTGCCCTTTACATTAGAAGAGGCTTACGAGGTCGTTGATACGATTGAGCGACAAGCATGGGAGGAATTACCTGATGAACTGGGTGATTTACTGTTTCAGGTGGTGTTTTATTGTCAACTGGGGCAAGAGCAAGGTAAGTTTGATTTTTCCACCGTGATTGAGCGCATTAGTGATAAGTTGATTCGTCGTCATCCGCACGTGTTTGCCCAGCCAGAAACCGAAGCGACTGTGGCAATCACCAATACCGATGATTTAAGCCTCGCGTGGGATAAATTAAAAGGGTCTGAACGTCAGCAAAAACAACTGCACTCCGCTTTAGATGATATTCCCCAAGCATTACCTGCGCTAACCCGAGCACGAAAAATTCAACATCGAGTCGCTAAAGTCGGTTTTGATTGGGCAGAACTGGCCCCTGTGGTTGCCAAAGTACATGAAGAAATAGATGAAGTGCTGGTTGAGGTGAGTAAACGGGATCAAAACCCTGATTTCTATCAGCCTAGGATTGTTGATGAAATGGGTGATTTGCTATTTGCCGTAGTCAATCTCGCCCGTCATTTAAAGGTTGATCCTGAGCAAGCTCTACGCCAAGCCAATCAGAAATTTGAACGTAGATTTCGAGGTGTAGAGCAGCACGTAGCTGAAAACGGCAAACCTATAGAAAACCATACTCTGGACGAATTAGACCGGTACTGGAATGCGGTGAAACAAGATGAAAACGCAAATTAAGCTAAAATTAGCGCGTTTAAGTTTGTCGAAACGAGGTGGCTTTGCTATAATATCGTCCCATCCTAGTGCTTTCTTACAAGCACGTTTTTTTCCAATATATTTCTCAGGTTCAGCATGACTACAAGGTATATCTTCGTTACTGGTGGCGTTGTTTCATCACTAGGTAAAGGCATTGCAGCAGCTTCGCTGGCGGCAATTTTAGAGGCGCGTGGCCTCAATGTAACCATTATGAAACTTGACCCTTATATTAACGTCGATCCGGGTACCATGAGTCCCACTCAGCACGGTGAAGTTTTCGTCACTGAAGATGGTGCTGAAACCGATCTCGACTTAGGTCATTACGAACGTTTTATTCGCACCAAAATGAATCGCCGCAATAACTTTACTACTGGCCGTATTTACGAAGAAGTCATTAGTAAAGAACGTCGTGGTGATTATTTAGGCGCAACGATTCAGGTTATCCCTCATATTACTAATGCCATTAAAGCAAGAGTGTTAGCCGGTGGTGAAGGCCATGATGTGGCGATTGTGGAAATCGGTGGCACTGTAGGTGATATTGAATCATTACCGTTTCTTGAGTCTATTCGTCAATTAGGTGCAGAGCTAGGACGTGAACGCACGTTATTTATGCATTTAACCTTAGTGCCATTCTTAGGCGCTGCAGGTGAAATTAAAACCAAGCCAACTCAGCACTCTGTTAAAGAGTTACGCTCTATTGGTATTGCTCCGGATGTACTGGTTTGTCGTGGCGACCGTGCGGTTCCAGCAATTGAAAAAGCCAAAATCTCGCTATTCTGTAATGTTGAAGAACGGGCGGTTATTTCATTAAAAGACGTAGATAGCATCTATAAAATCCCTGCATTATTACGCTCGCAAGGATTGGATGATCTGGTTATCAAACGTTTCAACCTCGATTGCAACGAAGCCGATTTGTCTGAATGGGAACATGTTATTTACCAAGAAGCTAACCCTAATGGTGAAGTGACCATTGGTATGGTTGGTAAATACATTGAACTACCTGATGCCTATAAATCAGTTAACGAAGCATTAAAGCATGCGGGTATAAAAAACCGTGTGACGGTCAATATTAAATACATCGATTCGCAAACGGTTGAAGCCAAAGGCGAAGAAGTGTTGCAAGGCCTAGACGGTATTTTAGTCCCAGGTGGCTTTGGTGAGCGTGGCATAGAAGGTAAGATTTTTGCTGCTAAATTTGCCCGTGAAAACAAACTACCTTACTTTGGTATTTGTTTAGGCTTGCAAGTGGCGTTAATTGAATTTGCACGTAATGTTGCCGGTTTAGAAGGTGCACATTCAACGGAGTTTAATCAGCAGACTCCACATCCAGTGGTAGGGTTAATCACTGAATGGATTAACGATGATGGCGATATTGAACAACGTCATGAATCGTCTGACTTAGGTGGCACAATGCGTTTAGGCGCACAGCTTTGCCATTTGAAAGAAGGCTCTAAAGCTGCAATAGCTTACAAGTCAAATACTTGTGTTGAACGCCATCGTCATCGTTACGAAGTTAACAATAATTATATTGAGCGTTTAGAACAAGCGGGCCTAATATTCAGTGGATTGTCTTCTGATCGTAAATTGATTGAGATGATTGAGCTTGCTGATCATCCATGGTTTGTTGCGGGTCAATTCCATCCAGAATTCACCTCAACACCGCGCGATGGGCATCCATTATTTGAAGGGTTTATTGCCGCTTCTTATGCGTATCAAAAACGCGACATCGTTTAATCAACAAGCCGTTAATGCATGCATTAACGGCTTTTTTATTCAAAATGCTTGCGCGAGATCAAATAATCGCACCTATGATCTCAAACGAGAGTGAAAACTAAGTTGAAGCAAAGTCCAATTAGATTTATCCTAAGCACAAATCGAATTTAAATTACAAAACTGAAAGTTACATACCAATAAATCTGCTTTTCTGAGTGTTTTATGCTTTTGTATTGGTATTAACTTTTTATTTCTTTTAATTTTTTAATTTACTTACACAAAGTACGAGGGAATTATGGCTAACATCATTAAAGTGATTGGTCGCGAGATTATGGATTCGCGTGGTAACCCAACGGTTGAAGCAGAAGTGCATTTAGAAGGTGGTTTTGTGGGTATGGCTGCGGCACCATCTGGCGCCTCTACCGGTAGTCGCGAAGCATTAGAGCTTCGTGATGGCGACAAAACACGTTACTTAGGTAAAGGTGTACTTAAGGCCGTTGCTGCTGTAAATGGCCCAATTGCTGCAGCGCTTAAAGGTAAAGATGCATTGGCTCAAGCTGAACTTGACCAAATCATGATTGACTTAGATGGCACAGAAAACAAAGCAAAATTTGGCGCTAACGCGATTCTTGCTGTGTCTCTTGCGGCTGCTAAAGCGGCTGCGGCAGCTAAACACGTACCTTTATATGCTCACATTGCTGATTTAAACGGTACACCTGGTGTTTACTCTATGCCACTTCCAATGATGAATATCATCAATGGTGGCGAGCACGCAGATAATAGCGTTGATATTCAAGAGTTCATGATCCAACCCGTTGGTGCTAAGACTTTCCGTGAAGGCTTACGTATGGGCGCGGAAGTATTCCACAGCTTAGCTAAAGTGCTTAAAGCTGACGGTCACTCAACGGCTGTGGGTGATGAAGGTGGTTTTGCGCCTAACCTAGCCTCTAACGAAGCGGCACTTGCTGCAATCAAAGTGGCTGTTGCAAACGCTGGTTACGAGTTAGGTAAAGACATCACGTTAGCGATGGATTGTGCTGCATCTGAGTTTTACGACAAAGAAGCAAATATTTACGATCTTAAAGGTGAAGGCAAAAAATTCACTTCTGAAGAATTTAATTTCTTCTTACAAGATCTTACTACACGTTACCCAATCGTTTCTATCGAAGATGGTCTTGACGAGTCTGACTGGGATGGTTTCGCTCACCAAACTAAACTAATGGGCGATAAAATCCAATTAGTGGGTGACGATCTATTCGTAACAAATACAAAAATTCTTAAGCGTGGTATCGACAATGGTATCGCTAACTCTATCCTAATTAAATTCAACCAAATCGGTACATTAACTGAAACCTTGGCTGCCATTAAAATGGCTAAAGATGCAGGCTTTACTGTTGTAATCTCTCACCGTAGTGGCGAGACAGAAGATTCAACGATTGCTGATTTAGCTGTTGGTACCGCGGCAGGCCAAATTAAAACAGGGTCACTAAGCCGTAGTGACCGTGTTGCGAAATACAACCAATTGCTACGTATCGAAGAAGCCCTAGGTTCAAAAGCACCTTACAACGGTCTTAAAGAAGTGAAAGGCCAAGCATAATTTTTTTTGCTTTAACTGAAAAAGGCCACCACTGGGTGGCCTTTTGTGTTGTACTATAACGGACATGTTTTCTAGGGGTTACTTCGACATAACTTAATATTATGAAACGATTACTATTTTTACTGATTTGTTTATTGTCACTTTTACAGTACCGACTTTGGCAGGGCGATAACAATTTTTCAGAATATGTCGTGCTGCAAACCCAAATAGCGGCCCAAGAACAAAGTAATGATAAGCTAGTCGCTCGAAATCAAATCCTCAAAGAAGAGATTATCGATTTAAAACGTGGCACCGAAGCGATTGAAGAACGTGCCCGCAACGAGTTGGGTATGGTTAAAGAAGGCGAAACGTTTTATCGGGTAGTAGGCAGTGAACTACGTGAGCTAAACCAATTTAATCGTTAATACTGTGTAACACCGCAGGCAAAACTCTTAATCATATTACTTTCAATTTTGGTACTGCTAATATGCTAAACAATCCTCGTTCTATTATTGCTATTGTTCCTGCCGCGGGTGTTGGTAGCCGCATGGGGGCTGATAAACCTAAGCAATATTTAATGCTTGGGCAACAAAGCATCCTCGCACATACATTAGATGCATTATTGGCTCATTCTGAAATAGACTTGGTGGTGGTAGCTCTACACCCAGAAGATAAGTATTTCAGTAAGTTACCACAATCTCAACATCCTAAGTTAACCCAAGTCATTGGTGGTGAAGAACGCGCTGATTCTGTTTTAGCGGCATTAGATTATGCACAGACTCTTAATCCTAATGCGTGGGCTCTGGTTCATGATGCCGCAAGACCTTGTGTAAGCCACGAAGATATTACCCAATTGATTGAGTCTGTACACATTCATCCTCAAGGCGCCATTCTTGCTGCGCCAGTTCGTGACACCATGAAGCGAAGTGACGCTAGTGGTCATATTGTCAGTACTGTCGATCGCGCGTTGCTATGGCATGCATTAACCCCACAGTTTTTTCCCGTATCATCTTTACGCAGCCATTTATCGGCCGCACTAGCGGCCCATGTCTCTATTACCGATGAAGCCAGTGCAATGGAATGGGCGGGAGTCATGCCGGGTCTGGTTCAAGGCCGAATGGATAACATTAAAGTGACTCATCCAGATGATTTACAGTTGGCGGCCTTGTTTATGTCACAAAAATAAATTGAACAGTTATAAACAACACTTGTTAATATCGCCTCATAACAAGTTAATATAAGGTTTTAAATGAATATTCGTATTGGTCATGGTTTTGATGTGCATAAGTTTGGCGGTGATAACCCACTCATTTTAGGTGGTGTGACGGTTCCTTATGACAGTGGGCTCATCGCCCATTCTGACGGTGATGTGGTATTGCATGCTATTAGTGATGCGATATTAGGCGCGATGGCGTTAGGGGATATAGGTCAACATTTTCCTGATACGGATGCCGACTTTGCGGGTGCCGATAGTCGTGTGTTATTAAAACACTGTTATCAACTTGCACTGCAAAAGCAATTTATATTAGGTAATTTAGATGTCACCATTATTGCTCAAGCACCTAAGATGGCGCCACATATTGAGGCTATACGTCAGTGCCTTAGTGCCGATTTACAAACGGATATCGATAACATTAATGTTAAAGCGACGACGACCGAGAAACTCGGTTTTACTGGACGTAAAGAAGGCATTGCTGTTGAAGCTGTTGTGTTGATGACGAGTCGATAACCTACAAAATATAGAGAATTCTGGCACATGAAAGAATTACATTACCTTTTTGGTAAACCAATAAGCCAAGCTGATTTACGTACCTATAATAGCGATTTTATTGTTAAAGAAATTTTGCCTTTTACGCCAACAGGCGAAGGCGAGCATCATATGCTCCATGTGCGTAAAAACGGCATGAATACGGTCTATGTTGCTGAAATATTGGCTAAGTTCGCTAAAGTTCATCCGAAAGAAGTGACCTTCGCTGGCCAGAAAGATAAAAATGCTATTACCGAACAATGGTTTGGGGTACGTATTCCGGGTAAAGAAACCCCTGAGTGGACAGAGCTTAATAATGAGAAATTAACGATTTTGTCGAGCAGCCGCCACAGTAAAAAACTGCGTATAGGCGCCTTGATCGGAAATCGGTTTGTGCTGACATTACGCAATATAACCGATATTGCCGATGTTGAAACACGTCTACAACAGATTGCTAAGTTAGGTGTACCCAATTACTTTGGCGAGCAACGTTTTGGCCACGACGGTAAAAACCTCATTTGGGGTCGACAAATGCTCAGCGGTGGTCGCAACGTAAAAGATCGTCATAAACGCAGCATGTATTTATCAGCAGTACGTTCCAATGTGTTTAATCAAGTGGTGTCATTTCGTTTAGCCCATCATCATACTGACACATTAGCAGGCGATTGCGTGATGTTAGCTGGCAGTAAAAGCTATTTTACCGCTGAAACGTGGGATGAGGTTCTCAATAGTCGCTTAGCAGAAAAAGATATTCAACTTTCAGCCCCGTTGTGGGGCAAAGGTATACCATTAGCGCAAGCCGAAGCATTAGCCGTTGAACTGGCACCATTAACAGATTTATCAACTGACTTGCAAGGACTCGAAGATGCGGGCTTATCACAAGAAAGACGACCCTTATTGCTTGAGCCTCAAGGGATAAAATGGCAGTTTGAAGCGAATATACTTACCCTTGAGTTTGTGTTGCCGGCCGGCAGTTATGCCACGTCGATGTTACGTGAACTTGCTGATTATCAAGATATTCAAGAATCACAGCGAAAAGAGATGGTTGCGGATCAACAAGCACAATCCAATGAAGAGTGCTAATGAATGATTAATATTTTAGTCAGTAATGATGATGGTGTGAGTGCGGCCGGTATTATTGCGTTAAGTAACGCACTGAGCGAGTTTGCCCAAGTGTTAACAGTTGCACCTGATCGTAATTGTTCGGGTGCGAGTAACTCATTAACCTTAACTAATCCATTGAGAATCAATAATTTAGGTAATGGCTATATTGCTGTTAATGGCACTCCAACTGACTGTGTTCATCTCGCTATTAGGCAGCTGTGCCTTACGGAACCCGACATAGTGGTTTCCGGTATTAATGCCGGTGCGAATATGGGAGATGACACCTTATATTCAGGTACCGTTGCCGCTGCAATGGAAGGGCGTTTTTTAGGTCTGCCAGCCATAGCGGTGTCTCTCGTGGGAAAATCATTAATTCATTACGATACTGCTGCGGTTTATGCGACTAAAATTGTAAAAGGGTTGTTGGCTCATCCTATTAGTCGTGATCAAATGTTAAATGTTAATGTCCCCGATTTACCGATAGCAGAAATTAAAGGGATTAAAGTCACCCGTTTAGGTGCACGGCATAAAGCAGAAGGTATGATAAAAACCCAAGATCCAGCGGGTAAAGATATATACTGGCTTGGGCCTGTTGGAAGTGAACAAGATGCAGGTGAAGGGACCGATTTCGATGCAGTAGCAGCAGGATATGTATCAATAACCCCCCTAACAGTTGATTTGACGGCATACAATCAACTTGATGGATTAGCCGATTGGATAATAAAAATATGACACCGGTAGCTTCAACATCAGCAATAAATTTGGCCAAGAAATTGTCTGATGCAGGGATCCGACATCCTGCCGTATTGCATGCTGTAGCAATAACACCACGGGAATTGTTCCTTGATGGTGCATTAGCTCATAAGGCGTATGAAAATACTGCATTACCAATCGGGCAGGGACAGACAATTTCACAACCTTACATTGTGGCTCGAATGACTGAGCTTCTGTTACAGCATAACCCTCAAAAAGTATTAGAGATTGGAACCGGTTCAGGCTATCAGGCTGCTATTTTAGCATCGTTAATTCCAGAGTTATGCACTATTGAACGTATCAAAGCATTACAAATACAAGCTCGTCAAAGACTAAAGCGCCTAGACCTACATAATGTATCATTCAAATATGGCGACGGTTGGCAAGGGTGGCCAAATCGAGGGCCATTTGATGGCATTATGGTGACGGCCGCTGCAGCAAGGGTACCTCAAGCATTGCTTGAACAATTATCTGACCGTGGTGTATTAATTATTCCGGTGGGAGAAGACACCCAACAATTGCTTAAAATTACCCGTGTCGGACAGGCATTCCAATCTGAGATCATTGAGTCAGTTAAATTTGTTCCTTTAATTAATGGCGATTTGGCATAGTTAACCTCAGCTCTTTGTCCTGCTATATCTATTGCATTGCAATAGGCAAGCTATTGACGCGCAATGGGCCTTGTTGGCAACACAAATGGCAAGTTTGATATTGCAGACTTGGCGTAAACCTGTTTTTATCGATTTATCCCGTCTCTTATCCCGAGTTGAGCTTAGTCAACATGATAAAATGAGGTTTGATACATTAACGATATTTTCGTTTGCAACAAGCTTGTTTTAGCCTAACAATCACGTACCTCTCCTAAAAGGATTTTGTTTGATGAATACCGGTTGGCCACACTTTTTGGTCTTAGCAATTATGCTCACTGGATGCAGCTTTCAAGCTGATCGTCCCGCGCCGGTTGACAGTTTATCGTCAAATAATCATGGTCCTCGTTATCATAAAGGCTCATTAAAAACGAACAAATACAAAGTAAAGAAAGGTGACACGCTTTATTCAATTGCTTGGGGGGCAGGGCGTAATTTTGTGGACGTTGCCCGTTTGAACCATTTATCGTCTCCTTACATTATTTATCCTGGGCAAGTACTTAATTTAGCGGCCACTAATAATCGTCCATCGACAACCGTTCGAGCACCTCAACCTTATGTTACTTCTGTACAAACACAAGCCGTTACCAAACCATATATTTCGAGCTCAAATCGTTCTCAATTAGAAACAATCAAACCGAAGGATATTCCAAAGCCAAGCCCAGCAGTAGTTTCAGCCAGAACGAAAAAAGTTCTTGATCACAAAGTCAAGCCTGCGTATTCTGTAACAACTACCCAGCAAACAATTAACCAAAGTGCAATAGGTTCTGTCGCAAATTTGCCACAGCAAGTTCAGCAATGGCACTGGCCAGTTAGAGGTCGAATAGTTGGATATTTTTCGGCATCAGAACAAGGCAATCAAGGGATAAAGATTGCTGGTAACCGCGGCGATATTATTAAAGCCGCAGCAGATGGGAGAGTCGTGTATGCAGGTAATGCACTGCGCGGGTATGGCAACTTAGTGATTATCAAGCATAATGATGATTTTTTAAGTGCTTATGCGCATGCCGACACGATACTGGTTAAAGAAAAGCAATATGTGAGTGCAGGTCAAACAGTTGCAAAAATGGGCAGTACCGGGACTAATCAAGTTATGCTTCACTTTGAAGTGCGCTTTCATGGTAAGTCTGTCAACCCATTACGATATCTACCTAAACAGTAATTGTTTAGTCACATAATTAACGGAGGATAAGCAATTGCAGTAGATTAAATAACATAAATTAGGTTTGGGAGAGCAATTATGAGCCGCAAAAATAATACTGCTTCAGCAGAATATCTTGTCGATCTAGCTAAACAACCACCGGGAGATACAACCGATCACCGTGATTTGGTACAACAACTCGAGATTGAAGAAAAAGTCCAAGATGACTTACAGAAAAATTTAGATGCTACTCAATTATATTTAGGTGAGATAGGTTTTTCTCCGCTACTGACTGCAGAGGAAGAAGTGTTTTTTTCACGTAAAGCCCTCAAAGGCTGCGAAAAATCTCGCAACCGCATGATCGAAAGCAACCTTCGCCTTGTCGTTAAAATTTCCAGAAGATATAACAATCGTGGTTTAGCGCTACTCGATCTTATCGAAGAAGGTAACTTAGGTTTAATCAGAGCGGTAGAAAAATTTGACCCTGAACGTGGTTTCCGATTCTCCACTTATGCAACATGGTGGATTAGACAAACCATCGAACGAGCGATAATGAACCAGACTCGCACTATCCGTTTACCCATCCATATTGTTAAAGAATTAAATGTGTACTTGCGCACAGCAAGACAACTTGCTCAAAAACTTGACCATGAACCTACCGCAGAAGAGATTGCCGAAAAATTAGATGTATCCACTGGTGATGTCAGTCGCATGTTAAAACTAAATGAAAGAATTACCTCGGTAGACTCGCCATTTAGTGGCGATAATGAGAAAGCATTAATAGATGTCATTGCTGATGATGATTCCGTCGGTCCAGATTATCGCGTACAAAATGAAGATTTATCTAATTCGATTGTAGAGTGGTTAAATGAGCTTAATACTAAACAACGTGAAGTGCTGGCGAGACGTTTTGGTTTACTCGGATATGAACCTTCAACATTAGAAAATGTCGGTGCTGAAATCGGGTTAACCCGTGAGCGAGTGCGCCAAATTCAAGTTGAAGCTCTCAAACGCTTAAAAGATTTACTTGGCGCGCAAGGGCTTTCAGTTGAAGCATTATTCAGAGACTAATGAATATTGAATCGATAATTGTTCAATAAGTACAGCTTAAGGTTTTGTCGGTATTCGGGTTGAGAACCTATATGAGTGGTTAATACTCCATCTCATGTATTTAGGTTTATCTCGTTAATTTATTTGAGCTTAATCGATGTAAACGTAAGCTCAATCGTTTGTTAAGATAAAAAGTTTGTTAAACAATTTGCCTCACCCCCCCCGATGTTTTTTGACGCCGCGTCCCCACTTTTAGTCCATTTCAGTCTCTCGTTTTTAGTCTCTCATTATTCCTGCTTATTGTGTCAGCCTATCATTGTTGCTGTGCTACATGGTCGCGAAATGCAGTATTGGAGTGGAAGCCTTGGCCGACTTCCACGGTTTCAATAACCTCAACTCGGTATAAGAGATGGGTAAGCTACCAAACGGCATTATTTGTTAACTTACGTTATTTGTTAGCTTACGTTATTTAAACGCTTTAATTCATATAAATAATCTAATGCCTGTTTAGGGGTTAAATCATCAGGATTAATTTGCGCTAACTTGTCCAACACTGGCGACGGCTCTGGTATTGGAGGTAATAAATTCATGCTCACTTGGGTCGGATTTTGCTGTGATAAACTCATGTCACGGTTTTCAAGTTGATGCAGTTTTTGTTTTGCCGCTTTAATGACTGAGGCCGGAACACCTGCGAGCGCCGCAACTTGCAGACCATAACTTTTACTTGCCGCACCTTCTTGTACCGAATGCATAAAAGCAATGGTGTCATCGTGTTCTATGGCATCTAAGTGCACATTAATCACTGACGGTAACAGTTCGGGCAGTTGGGTGAGTTCAAAATAATGAGTGGCAAATAATGTCAGTGCACTAAGGTTTTTAGCGAGATATTCTGCAGCAGACCACGCGAGCGCTAACCCATCATAGGTTGAAGTACCACGGCCTATTTCATCCATCAACACCAAACTGTTTGCGGTTGCATTATGCAAAATGTTGGCGGTTTCGGTCATTTCAACCATGAAGGTTGAGCGACCCGATGCCAAATCATCAGAGGCACCAATGCGGGTAAAAATACGGTCAATCTCACCTATTTGAGCAGAATCTGCGGGCACAAAACAGCCAATGTGTGCCATTAATGTAATGAGCGCCACTTGACGCATATAGGTTGATTTACCGCCCATATTAGGACCGGTAACGATTAGCATTTGCCGTTGCGGTGTTAAAGCGACAGGGTTAGCAATAAACGCCGCTTGGCTGACTCGTTCAACCACTGGGTGGCGACCCGCATCAATATGAATACCAGTTTCGTGAGTCATTTGCGGACATTGGTAATTAAAGGTCTGGGCACGTTCTGCAAAATTACTCAATATATCAAGTTCTGCAGCAGCAGTAGCAAACTGCTGTAACTCTTGTAATTTTGGCAGTAATAAGTCAAACAGCTGTTCCCAAAGTTGTTTTTCAAGTGCGAGTGCTTTTCCCTGACTTGAGAGTACTTTTTCTTCGTATTCTTTCAACTCTGGGGTGATATAACGCTCAGTCCCTTTAAGTGTTTGGCGGCGTTGATAACTCAGTGGCACTCTGTCTGACTGTAAACGGCTCACTTCAATATAGTAACCATGGACGCGGTTATAACCCACTTTTAAGGTATTAATCCCTGTTTGTTGTTTCTCGCGAGCTTCAAGTTCGATTAAATAATCACTTGCCCCTTCACTTAACTTTCGCCATTCGTCTAATTCATTATTGTAGCCAGTACGGATAACGCCACCATCACGAATTAACATGGGCGGATTGTCTACAATAGCGCGTGCTAATAGGTCGTGTTGTTGTGGGAATTCACCTAATAATTGGACTAATGTACTCAATCGAGGTTGCTGGCATACCGCTAAGGTTTGCTGGATCTCAGGCAGAAGTGTTAATGCTTGCTTTAAACGTGAAAAGTCACGTGGTCTGGCGCTGCGTAGTGCCAAACGTGCCATAATACGTTCAATATCACCTAAGCTTTTTAGCTGTTCATGTAGCGTCTGATATAAGTCTCGCTCAATCAATTCGCTGACAGCGTTATGGCGATATTGAATCGTTTGGCGATGTCGTAATGGTTCGTGGATCCAGCGCTGTAACATGCGGCTTCCCATAGGGGTTGCGGTATTATCTAATACCCACGTAAGAGTGTTCTCACGTCCGCCAGACAAGTTTTGTGTTAATTCTAAGTTACGTCGAGTCGCGGCATCTAAAATTATCGATTCCGATTGATTAAAACGTACAATGGCGTTGATATGTGGCAACGCCATTTTTTGAGTATCTTTTACATACTGCATTAAACAACCTGCAGCTTGTAACGCCAATCGAGCATCACTCATCCCAAAACCATGTAAATCTTTGGTGCCAAATTGACTGAGCAGTAAATTCACACAAGTATCGTACTCAAACTCCCATTCTGGACGGCGACGAATGCCTTTCATATTATTGATTAATAACATGTCAGTAAAATCTTCACTGTAAAGTAATTCGGCAGGATTCGTGCGTTGTAATTCAGCTTCTAATGCTTCACGGGTGGGTAACTCTGCAACCACAAAACGACCTGATGAAATATCCAGTGTGGCATATCCAAATCCGTTTTTACCTTGATAAAGTGCCGCCAGTAAATTGTCTTGTTTTTCTTGCAGTAGGGCTTCGTCGGTTAGAGTGCCTGGAGTGACAATACGCACGACTTGGCGTTCTACTGGACCTTTTGATGTTGCGGGGTCACCAATTTGCTCACAAATGGCCACAGACTGACCTATGTTAACTAATTTTGCTAAATAGCCCTCAACGGCATGATAGGGAATACCTGCCATGGGAATAGGATCGCCGCCACTTTTCCCGCGAGCGGTGAGAGAAATGCCCAACATTTCAGAAGCGCGTTTAGCATCATCGTAAAACAGTTCATAAAAATCACCCATCCGATAAAACAATAACATATCAGCATGAGCAGCTTTTAAGCTCAAATACTGACGCATCATCGGGGTGTGTTTTTCTAAATCGCTGGTATCAATTACTGTCATTATGAACACTTCACTATTTAATCAATCTTAGGGGGCGTAATTTTATGGGGCTAATCTTAACAATATTTGTCCCCAGCGTATAAATAGATTCATAATAAAAAGTATATCTGGATAAAATATTGATGTGAAAAGGCAATTATCACAGGTTAAAAAATAAATTGCGCTCAGCACTTGATACTGTATGACTATACAGTATACTGATGAACATACTGAAATGGTTTACATCATTTCACCTAAGTCAAAACAGCATTTTACTAAACGTATTGAATGCCTTAGAGGGTTTTATAATGAAGGTTGATCCAAATAAAGAGAAAGCACTTGCCGCCGTTTTAAGTCAGATTGAAAAGCAATTTGGTAAAGGCTCAATTATGAAGTTGGGCGAAGATCGCACAATGGATGTTGAAACTATCTCTACCGGTTCACTTTCATTGGATGTCGCTCTAGGTGCGGGTGGTTTGCCACTGGGACGTATCGTTGAAGTCTACGGCCCAGAGTCATCAGGTAAAACGACGTTAACTCTGGAAGTGATTGCAGCGGCGCAACGCGAAGGTAAAACCTGTGCGTTTATTGATGCTGAGCATGCACTTGACCCTATTTATGCCAAAAAGCTAGGCGTAGATATTGATAACTTACTTTGTTCACAGCCAGACACCGGTGAGCAAGCATTAGAAATTTGTGATGCGTTAACCCGCTCTGGTGCTGTCGACGTTATTGTGGTCGATTCTGTTGCAGCGTTAACGCCAAAAGCTGAAATTGAAGGTGAAATTGGTGATTCGCATATGGGCCTAGCCGCTCGTATGATGAGCCAAGCAATGCGTAAACTTGCTGGTAACCTCAAGCAATCTAATACTTTGCTTATTTTCATTAACCAAATTCGGATGAAAATTGGTGTTATGTTCGGTAGTCCAGAAACGACTACTGGTGGTAACGCGCTTAAGTTCTACGCTTCAGTTCGTTTAGATATTCGTCGTATAGGTGCAATTAAAGAGGGCGACGAAGTCGTGGGTAATGAAACCCGCGTTAAAGTGGTTAAAAACAAAATTGCCGCTCCATTCAAGCAAGCTGAATTTCAAATTCTTTATGGACAAGGTATTAATCGTACCGGTGAGTTAGTTGACTTAGGCGTTGCTCATAAGCTGGTTGATAAAGCGGGTTCTTGGTACAGTTACAAAGGCGAAAAAATTGGTCAAGGCCGCTCTAATGCGGGTAAGTTTCTAACTGAAAACCCAGCCATTGCCAGTGAAATCAATACCACTCTTCGTGCTATGTTATTGAACGGTGGTGCTAATGCATCAGGCTCAAAAACTGAAAATGATGAGAATGTCGATCTTGAAACTGGCGAGGTATTCTAAGCCAGTCAGTCAAATATATCGCGGTAGCGCATCTTGCGCGCCGCGAATATTCCCGCCATGAAATATCCTGTAAGTACATACGCACTTAATGATGTTCCTAATGATGAGTCAGTATAATGACCCTAACAATAGTGATTAGCAGTTAACGATCCTATCACTTCAATATGTTTTTTATCATTGAGTACATGAGTACATGAGTACATGAGTACATGAGTACATGAGTACAGCATAAGTGTTAATGGTATTAATACTTATACTCAAGTGAATTCAAACTGCAGTTTTTAATTTCTGAAAGTTATCATTAATTGTATCACCGAGTGTATCGGCAATATCGGGGAGGGTGATGCTAAAAAAGTCAGTGATTTTTCGTCGGAATTCTTTTGTCGTTGCGAAGTATTGCCCATTCCTCGCATGCTTATTCATTACCTTCCACAATCGTTCTATTGGGTTTAAATTTGGACTATAAGGTGGCAGGTAATGCAATGTTATATTCAGATGTTCAGCCTCTTTAACCACTAAGGCATTTCGATGGTATCCAGCGCCATCAAGCACCAAATGGATAACACCACTTGTTGAGTAACGCGCTCTAATTTGGTTTAAAAAATCGATGATGGATGCACCGTTAACCGTTTTGCTATATTGCTCAATGACCGCTTCTGTTAAGTGACCAAGTCGGATTGCACCAACCACGTTAATACGGGTTCGGCTTCCCGTCGTTTCTATCGGTTTATCAACGCCTTTTTTTATCCAGCCAGCGGTGATTTTTGTGGCTTGGGTCGGATGAACCGCATCCATAAATAATAACGGTTCATCAGGGGTTAACGAGGATTTTAGTTGCTCATAATATTCAATGAAAGCCGTTTGTTTGTCTTCATCAAATTTGTGAGGAACCCCTTTAGGGTTTTTATAGCTGAACTGATGTTTATGCAGCCATTTATTGAGGCCTGACACTGTGTACTTAATCTGAAATTGTTCTGAGATATAAGCGACTATTTGATGGCTATGCAAGTAGGTCACCTCACACAGGTGTGCAATCAATAGTTCAGTTTGCTCTTGACTCAGATAACTTAAGGAGCCGCCACTATTACACGTGAGTTTTTGGTCGTGAGCATAGGCATCAATGTATCGAACTACGGTCGTTTCGTGAATACGTAACGCTTGGGCAATCATTGGCGTTGGCCAATTTTCATCGCGTAGTAAAATGGCTTTAATGCGATCACACTCACGCCTATCACTCGAGCTTTTATGTCGAGTTTCCAATGCTACTTTTTGTTCTGGCGAGAGTGTAATTTGTTTCATGGGGCTATGATGATCCCATTTGGGACAAAATCAAGCATTTTCAATGATCACGGGTATATACCCCGTAGTTATTCACTGTTTTAACATCAACGTCCAACAAAGCCCACCTCAAGTAGCCATTTTTATATCTGCAACTTACGCGTAGCAACACACGACTCGTTAAAGCAGCCAGCCTCTTATTGATTACTTTTTACTGCTAATTTGTGTTCATGAACAAATTACTTTCTGTTAAGACCCGCTAATATTTATTGCACTCAATCTAATAGCCCTATTTATAACGCCTAATTGCAATAGTAATGCCTATGGTCAGTGGATTTTAATATTTGCTTGTTATTGGCTACTCTTATGGATTTCAACTAAGAGGGGAATCAAACCACTCATCTCGCATGTTGACGTAAATTCAGTATATAATGCCAACATTTACTGGCTTGCATGCCAAGCTCGTTACTTTTGTATTTTCTCTATTCAGGACCATTTATGTTTCAGACTACAGCAGAGTTAAGAAGTGCATTTTTAAAGTACTTTGAAGATAACGGACATCAGGTTGTTGATAGCAGCTCGCTCGTTCCCACCAATGACCCAACACTGTTATTTACCAATGCGGGCATGAACCAATTTAAAGATGTGTTCCTCGGTATGGATAAGCGTAATTACAGCCGCGCAACAACATCTCAGCGTTGTGTTCGTGCGGGCGGTAAGCATAATGATCTTGATAATGTGGGTTATACCGCTCGTCACCATACCTTTTTTGAAATGCTAGGTAACTTCAGTTTTGGCGATTACTTTAAAGAAGATGCGATTCGATTCGCATGGACCTTTTTAACCGAAACACTCAAGCTGCCAAAAGAACGCTTATGTGTCACCATTTATGAAACAGATGACGAAGCCTATGACCTATGGACTAAAAAAATTGGTGTGTCAGCTGAAAACATGATCCGTATTGGCGATAACAAAGGTGCATCGTTTGCGTCAGATAACTTCTGGCAGATGGGTGATACCGGACCTTGTGGCCCTTGTAGCGAGATTTTCTACGATCATGGCGATCATATTTGGGGTGGCCGCCCTGGCACACCTGAAGAAGATGGCGATCGCTTTATTGAAATTTGGAATATTGTATTTATGCAGTATAACCGTCAAGCAGACGGTGAAATGTTGCCACTACCTAAACCTTCAGTCGATACCGGCATGGGTATTGAGCGTATTGCTGCCATTATGCAGGGTGTACATTCAAACTACGAAATCGATATTTTTAAGCAGTTGATTGCTCAAGCCGCTAATATTATTGGTATTACTGATTTAGAAGATAAGTCACTACGCGTCATCGCTGATCATATCCGTTCATGTGCATTTTTAATTGCCGATGGTGTGATGCCATCAAATGAAGGCCGCGGTTACGTATTACGTCGCATTATTCGCCGAGCTGTTCGCCATGGCAATAAGCTTGGTGCGACTGACGCCTTTTTCTATAAATTAGTGCCAACGCTTATCAGCGTAATGGGCGATGCCGCAAATGGGTTAACACAATCTCAAGCCATTGTTGAAAAAGCCTTAAAAGCCGAAGAAGAGCAGTTTGCCCGTACCCTTGAGCGCGGTTTAGTGATTTTAGATGGCGCGCTGAACACCCTCCAAGGTGATACTTTAGATGGCGACACCGTATTTAAGCTGTATGACACCTATGGTTTCCCTATTGATTTAACGGCTGATGTTTGTCGTGAACGCGATATTAATGTTGATGAAGCCGGCTTTGACGTTGCAATGGCGCAGCAAAGAAGCCGTGCGCAAGCCGCAGGTAACTTTGGTGCAGATTATAATAGTCAGCTAATTATTGATGCACAAACCTCTTTCAGTGGTTATACCGAACTCACAGGGCAGCCGAACGTAATTGCTTTATATGTTGACGGTAAAGCGGTTGATACCGTGGTTGCGGGTCAAGATGCCGTTGTCGTATTAGACAACACCCCATTTTATGCTGAGGCAGGTGGGCAGGTGGGTGATAAAGGCCAACTGACAGCCGATGGTGTGGTATTTAACGTTGCTGATACGCATAAGTTTGGTCCGGCTACAGGTCATGAGGGTCAATTAACTCAAGGCCAATTAGTGCTAGGCCAGCAGTTAATCGCGCAAGTGGATAAAAAGTTACGTCATCGTACTCAGTTAAATCATTCCGTGACTCACTTATTGCATGCTGCATTACGCCAAGTGTTAGGTTCTCATGTGTCTCAAAAAGGCTCATTAGTGAACCCTGAACGCCTACGTTTTGACTTTGCTCATTCTGAAGCGCTCAAACCATCAGAGTTGAAAGCTGTAGAAGACTTAGTTAACACCCAAATTCGCCGTAACCATGCACTTTGCACCACTGAAATGGCCATTGATGAAGCTAAAGAAAAAGGCGCAATGGCTTTATTTGGTGAGAAATACGATGATCAGGTACGTGTTGTCACTATGGGCGATTTCTCTATCGAGTTATGTGGCGGTACTCATGTTGGCCGCACGGGCGATATTGGTTTATTTAAAATCACTTCAGAGGGCGGTATTGCTGCAGGTGTGCGTCGTATTGAAGCCGTCACTGGTGTTGCTGCTATGGCTTATATTGCCGATCAGCAAGCCGTGTTAGATGAAACCGCGCAACTACTTAAATCAGACAGTGCATCTGTTGTGGCTAAATTAAAAGCGCAGTTAGATAAAGTCAAACAGTTAGAAAAAGAGTTGTCTCAGTTGAAAGATAAGTTAGCCGCAGCAGCCAGTGCCGATATGGCAGGGGATGCAGTGGAGATAAATGGTGTTAAACTGTTAGTTAAACAGCTTAACGGTATTGACCCAGGTTCACTCCGTGGTTTACAAGATGAGCTAAAGCAAAAACTAAAGTCTGCGATTATTGTGCTCGGCACAGCTAAAGACGGTAAAGTGAATTTAATTGCTGGCGTCAGCAATGATTTAACTAAAAAGGTCAAAGCGGGCGAGCTCGTGGCAATGGTTGCACAACAGGTTGGTGGTAAGGGTGGTGGTCGTCCAGATATGGCACAAGCGGGTGGTTCTCAGCCTGAGAATCTAGCCGCAGCATTAGCCCTTGTGGAACCATGGGTAAACGAACGTTTACGTTAATGAAATCTGTAGATTAGCGTTTTTGATAGCAATTGAGACATGAAGTCTAAGATATGCGACTTTATGTCTTGAGTGCTATGAGCAGATTTGGCATAGTGAACTATCTTGCTAGCAGTAAAAGCGTTTAAAAGGATTGTTAGTTGGACAGTACTTATTGTGTGCTCAAATATAGCACTTGGTATTTGTTTTCCCTTCCTATCGTTTTTGTTATTGGTTTGCTGTAATGAATTATTTAACAACTGAGTGGTATAACGTAAATTGGTTTATTTTACGTTAATCTCGTTTTAAAAGACGACCAATCGTCAAATTTTATGATTTCCTAATAGAATATGCTTTATAAACTGACGTATTTTGAAATTGATACTATGATTTTATGTAAAGCAAACCTTATAATGAGCGCATATTACGGATAAAGCGTGTTATGCAGATCGAACTAAAGGAGCAATCGAATGCTAATTTTGACTCGTCGAGTAGGCGAAACATTAATGATCGGTGACGAAGTCACAGTTACTGTGTTAGGTGTTAAAGGTAACCAGGTACGTATAGGTGTTAATGCACCTAAAGAAGTGTCTGTTCATCGTGAAGAGATCTATCAGCGTATTCAATCTGAGAAGTCAGGTACGCCTTCTGAAGATGGAAATTTCTAATTTCGGGCAGTTTTTAATTTCGGGCAGATATATGCTCGATATCATCAAAGTCAGCATTTGCTGACTTTTTTGTTTTTTGCACGGCAAAGAAATTGCCGCTTTAGTTTAAATCAGTCCTGATAAGTTAACCTCAACTTGGAAAAACCGTATATTATCCAGAATTGAGGCTAACTAGCTAAGACCCTATCCGGCGATTGTCTGTGTCGCTTAACATGATGTTGAGCGGCAACTGAGTGCCGAGTATATGCCGTGTAGAAGTTACCTTATCGAGATCAACGATGTCTTCAAATATGTCGCTTGCCAAAAAAGGTTAAAACTCTCGTAGAATGAACAGAGACTTAATGAAATTGTTACGGTTATTTAAAACCATTATTCATAATAAATAACACGGTTTTGATGATTATTTGAGCCTATTATATCCAATGTGATTAAAAACAGTCCAAATGAAGTTAGGTTTCCTAAAAAGGGTTTGACTTATTTTCATCAAACAGTAAGATGTGCGCCAAGAAACGGAGAGGTGGCCGAGTGGCCGAAGGCGCTCCCCTGCTAAGGGAGTATGGGCTTTAAATCCCATCGAGGGTTCGAATCCCTCCCTCTCCGCCATTTCTTACAATAGATATACGATGCGGATGTAGCTCAGCTGGATAGAGTACCTGGCTACGAACCAGGCGGTCGGAGGTTCGACTCCTCCCATCCGCACCATTATCTATTAAAATGTGAACCATGAATGCGGATGTAGCTCAGCTGGATAGAGTACCTGGCTACGAACCAGGCGGTCGGAGGTTCGACTCCTCCCATCCGCACCATTACATAGTAAAGTGTTAATCATGAATGCGCGTGTAGCTCAGCTGGATAGAGTACCTGGCTACGAACCAGGCGGTCGGAGGTTCGACTCCTCCCACGCGCACCATTCATGTTTCACTAAGACCCAATTTATGCGCGTGTAGCTCAGCTGGATAGAGTACCTGGCTACGAACCAGGCGGTCGGAGGTTCGACTCCTCCCACGCGCACCATATATTGCGGAGAGGTGGCCGAGTGGCCGAAGGCGCTCCCCTGCTAAGGGAGTATGGGCTTTAAATCCCATCGAGGGTTCGAATCCCTCCCTCTCCGCCATTCATTAAGTAGAGTGAGTATTGTTAAAGTGCTGACTATAGCAATATTTATGAATGGCATCTTGTACTGATTTTGCGCGTGTAGCTCAGCTGGATAGAGTACCTGGCTACGAACCAGGCGGTCGGAGGTTCGACTCCTCCCACGCGCACCATAATAAAAAAGCCCTGCATTAATGTGGGGCTTTTTTTTTGTTAATTTTAACAGCCTTTTCTCATTTAACCGTAACCTCTTTATCAAATTAAAGTATGCGTCCGGGCAAGTACGTCTTCAACTGCGCTCATCGAGCCTTTATCTTAACGACTGATAATGACATCAGGAGTTAACATGGCTACACGTTCACATCAAGATTGGGCTGCTTTGATACAACAGCAATCCGCTAGCGGCTTAACGATTTCAAATTTTTGTCGTGTGCACAAGCTTAGTCTTAGTGGGTTTTACGCCCGCAAAGCGGACATGGCTAAAACGGGCACCCAACAGATAGCGCCGTTTGTTAAGGCTACCGTGACATCGCCGACAGCGATGACAACCCAAGCTCAACCTTCCGCTTCAGCCCAGGCTATCCATTTTCAGCATCATACAGGGCTATGGACTTTCCCCAGCACCTTACCCCCACGCTACCTGCTGGAGATTATAAAAGGCCTACAAGCATGTTGATGTTTCGTGAGCTTCCGTGTGTTTATCTGCACCGTGCACCGGTGGATTTTCGTAAATCGATAAATGGCTTAGCTGTTATCGTTGAGCAGCAATTATCCTTACAGGCCAGCGACGGCAGTGTGTTTGTCTTTTGTAATAAAGGCCGTGATAAATTAAAAATCCTCTACTGGGATAACACCGGCTTTGCACTGTGGTACAAACGCCTCGAGCAGGATAAGTTTAAGTGGCCGACGAAAAGTACTGATGAGTGCCTGAGTTTATCTGAGCAACAGTTTCATTGGCTGTTATCTGGCTTTGATGTCCTGGGGCATCAGCATGTGAACGGCTTGAATTACAGTTAATTGATCGCCATTGAGAAGGCTGTTTTCGATAATTAGATCACTGCTTTAGCCTTATTTAATGGGATATTTGATATAATAACACCATGAAATTAAGCCCTGATAACTTACCCAATGACGTTGATTTACTTAAGCAATTATTGCTTGAGACGCTGGCGGCTAAAGATAATGTTATCGAGTTGAAAGACGCTGAAATCGCCGAACTTAAACACTCTGTGCAGCGTTTGCTTGAACAATTCCGCTTAGCCCAGCAACAACGTTTCGGCGCCAGCAGTGAAAGCCATGACTATCAAGGTGAGTTGTTTAACGAAGCAGAAGTGACGGTTGATGAGCCTGTTGAATTAACAGCAGATGCTGACGCACCTGTGTCACCTAAACAGCGCGCCAAGCGTAAATTACTGCCTAAAGACCTGCCACGTGAAGTGATTATCCATGACATCAGTGATGAAGATAAGCAGTGTGAGTGCTGTGGTCATGAGCTGGCGTTAATGGGCCAAGACAGTAGTGAGAAGCTGAAGTTTATTCCGGCGAAAATCAGTGTGATTGAGCACGTTAGATTAAAATACAGCTGCAAGCATTGTGAGACTAAAGGACCCCAGGCCAATATCAAACAAGCGCCCGTGCCAGTCAGTCCTATCCCTAAAAGCGTGGCGACGCCAAGCTTGTTAAGCCAGCTCATTACCAGTAAATATCAGTACGCATTACCCCTTTACCGGCAAGAAACCCTGTTCAAGCAACATGGTATCGCATTAAGCCGGCAAACCATGGCGGATTGGATGATGAAATCTGCAGCGCTGTTCAAGCCCTTACATGATTTACTGCACCAACATCTATTAACACAAGATGTCATCCACGCCGATGAGACCACGCTCAAAGTGATTAACGATGAGCGGGTGAAATCCTACATGTGGGTGTATTGCGCTGGCGCGGATAAACCAAGCACTGAGCCTCGATATCAAGGTTTGCGCAATATAGTACTGTACGACTATCAAGACGGTAGCCGCGCGGGCACCTGCGTGAGCCGTTTTCTGGCCACCGAGCAAACGGTATTTAATGGTTATTTACAAGTCGATGGTTACGCGGCTTATCAGCAGGCAAACAATAAACTGGTCGGTTGTTGGGCTCATGCGCGGCGTAAATTCAAAGAAGCGCTAATAGCACAAGGCAAGCCCAAAGTAGGCAAAATCAGTAAAGCGGATATGGCGCTGAGCATGATAGCCAAGCTGTACCGTATTGAAACCCAAATACAAGCACTGAGCCTGGAAGAGCGATTGTATTTTAGGCGCACCCACTCACGTGCTCAGCTGGGGTTATTTAGGCAATGGTTGGATAAATCAGTGCTGCAAGTATCAAAGGAAAGTCCGCTAGGCAAAGCCATCCATTACAGCCTCAATCAATGGTCAAAGCTGAGTTGTTACACGCAAGACAGTCGCCTCAATATCGACAACAACCGCGCAGAGCGGGCAGTAAAACCGTTTGTGATAGGCCGTAAAAACTGGCTATTCAATCACAACCATCGCGGCGCTGAGGCGAGTGCAATTTTGTACAGCATCATAGAAACGGCTAAAGCGAATGGACTCATCCCGTTCGATTACATCGAACACTGCTTAGAACAATTATCCTACCCTGATTGTGACCTCAACAGTCTCTTACCCTGGCAGGTTAAGCTAGACAAGGCGTAGTTCGCCGGACGCTTACAAATTAAAGGTGATATTTACATCTTTATTCACTTGTTATCCATATCATAACTAATCATTTATTTTATCAAGGTGTTAAATCAACAAAGTATAAGTATACTTATGATTGAATTATGGTTTTATCAATTTAAAGGTGTTATTGCCAATTCTATTGCAGATTTAGTATTTTTTTGACTTATTTATTGAATTTTATTTAGTCGACATTATTGAATGTTACTTATTTGGTAAGACCAATTTACAAAAAGATAGCATTTTTGTTATAAATTGTTTATATTTCGTGGCAGAATTTGGGTTTGCAGCCTCAGTTTGCTGTTTTTACCATGAAATATAACGTCATTGAATAAGCGTAGAGCTTGAATATTTATGCTTTCCTAAATAGTTTAAGTTTTTTATGTTGTCGTTAAGCGGTTGTTGTCTTGGTGCAAGTTTGTGACTTTGCACCGTGACCGCGCATTGGGGACGGTACATAATAGTCAACGCAATTGTTTGATGTTTAACAGACAAAGTGAGAATACATGACATCGATATCAGAGCAGTTATCCGATGCACTAGGCATCATGGTAATGGGCATGGGCTTAGTGTTTATTTTTTTGAGCATCTTAATCATCGCTATTGGCATTATTGCCAAGCTTTTTCCTGCACCAGAAGCGACAGCGACAGCTACACCAGTGCCAGCAACACCTTGTGCACCGGGACATACCGGCTTAGATCCTAAGCTGATTGCCGCAATTACCTCAGCGATACATCAATACCGCGCAAAATAAATTTGGAGTCATTATGATCAAGCCATTAGCATTAACCGATGTCGCTCTGCGTGACGCACACCAATCATTACTGGCAACCCGTTTACGTATCGACGATATGCTACCCATCGCGCCGCTATTAGACAAAGTGGGTTTTTGGTCACTCGAGTCATGGGGCGGCGCTACATTTGATTCATGCATTCGTTATTTAGGCGAAGATCCATGGGATCGTATTCGCGAATTGAAAAAAGCCATGCCTAATACACCACAGCAAATGCTGCTTCGAGGCCAAAATCTATTAGGTTATCGCCATTATGCCGATGATGTCGTCACTCGTTTTGTCGAACGGGCGCATGCTAATGGCGTGGATGTTTTTCGTATTTTTGATGCCATGAATGATGTACGTAATTTAGAAACGGCAGTTAAAGCAGTTAAAAATGTCGGTGGTCATGCCCAAGGGACTATTTCTTTTACCACAAGTCCTGTTCATACCATTGATACATGGGTTGATATGGCCAAGCGTCTTGAGGATATGGGCGCCGATTCATTATGCATTAAGGATATGGCCGGTTTACTTAAGCCTATGCAAGCCTATGAGCTTATCAGTCGTTTAAAGTCGCAAACCGACTTAATGATATCTATGCATTGTCATGCGACGACTGGCCTCAGTACTGCGACCTATCAGAAAGCGATTGAAGCGGGCGTAGACGTATTGGATACCGCTATTTCATCGATGAGCCAAACCTATGGTCACAGCGCGACAGAAACATTAGTGGCCATGGTTGAAGATACTGACAGAGCAACCGGTTACGATATGGTGCTGCTCGAAGAGATCGCCGCTTACTTTCGTGAGGTGCGTAAAAAATATGTGCGTTTTGAAGGTACGTTAAAAGGGATAGATTCACGAATTTTACGTGCTCAAGTGCCTGGCGGCATGTTAACCAACATGGAAAGTCAGCTTAAAGAGCAGGGCGCAGCAGACAAAATGGATGCGGTGCTGGACGAAATCCCACGGGTGCGCGAGGACTTAGGTTTTCCTCCGCTGGTAACGCCCACATCGCAAATTGTCGGTTCGCAATCGGTCATTAACGTACTAATGGGCGAGCGTTACAAGTCGATGACCAAAGAAACCGAAGGGGTATTGAAAGGCGAATATGGCGCCACGCCAGCACCTGTGAATGCCGAACTTCAAGCTCGAGTACTTAAAGGTGAACAAGCCATTACCTGTCGTCCGGCAGATTTGATTGCACCTGAATTGGACAAGTTGCGTGCAGAGTTAGCTCAAAAGTCTGCGGAGCAAGGTTTCACCTTAGCAGCTGATGTTGACGATGACGTGATGACTTATGCGCTGTTTAACCAAATTGGTCTACAGTTTCTTAAGAATCGTGGCAACCCCGATGCCTTTGAACCTGTTCCAAGTGCCGATGATCTTCAAGTTAACACCGATAGTGGCCCAGCAACTTATACGGTTAATGTCGAAGGGCAACGTTTTGTGGTGGAAGTGAGTGAAGGTGGTGATATCAGCCATATTGCACCCACCTCAGCCGCGCCGGTTGCTACAACGCCAGCACCAGCGGCCTCAGCCACTACGGGTGAGATTAAGTGCACCATGGCGGCACCCTTATCGGGGAATATTTTTAAAGTGTTAGTCGATAATGGTCATGCAGTCAAAGCCGGTGAAGTGATCATTATCCTTGAAGCGATGAAAATGGAAACTGAAATTCGTGCCCAAGAAGATGGTGTAGTCATTCAGTTAGCGGTTAAGCAGGGTGACAGTGTAACCGTAGGTTCTACATTGTTATCACTAACATAAGAGGTCTAAATGGAAGGATTATTGGCCTTTTGGGGCGAAACGGGTGTCGCCAACTTTAGTGGTGGTCAACTACTGATGATGGCGGTTGGTTGTTTATTGCTATTTTTAGCAATAATTAAAGGTTTTGAACCACTATTATTATTACCCATTGGATTTGGCGCTATATTAGCCAACATCCCAAACGCTGGCTTTACCGATGAAGGTGGTTTGCTGTTCTACGCCTATCATGTAGGGATCGAAACCGGTGTATTCCCATTGCTCATTTTTATGGGGGTAGGTGCATTAACTGACTTTGGGGCATTAATTGCCAACCCTAAAACCTTATTACTTGGTGCTGCGGCACAATTTGGCATTTTTGTGACACTACTGGGTGCTATTGCCTTAAATTGGGTGCCTGGTTTTGAGTTTAGTATGCAAGATGCCGCTGCCATTGCCATTATTGGAGGTGCCGATGGTCCTACAGCGATTTTCTTAGCCTCCAAACTAGCGCCTGAATTGTTAGGTGCCATTGCGGTTGCGGCCTATTCCTACATGGCGCTCGTGCCGTTAATTCAGCCTCCTATCATGAGGCTACTGACCACCAAAGCTGAACGTGAAATCAAAATGGAGCAATTGCGTGAAGTCAGCAAAATGGAAAAAATTATTTTTCCATTGATGGTACTAGGATTAACCATTTTATTTTTACCTGCAGCAACGCCATTAATCGGCATGTTCTGTTTGGGTAATTTAATGCGCGAATCAGGCGTGGTAGACCGTTTATCGAAAACGGCTCAAAATGAGTTAATCAACATTGTGACGATCTTTTTAGGTCTTGCTGTCGGCTCTAAATTATCAGCTGATCAATTTCTGCGTATCGAAACCCTCGGTATTTTAATCCTTGGCGCGGTCGCATTTAGTATTGGTACCGCTTCTGGTGTATTGATGGCTAAATTAATGAGTAAGCTTACTGGGGGGAAAATCAATCCGCTTATTGGTGCTGCAGGTGTTTCTGCTGTGCCAATGGCAGCCCGTGTGGTGAATAAAGTGGGATTGGAGTCTAACAACCAAAACTTCTTGTTAATGCACGCCATGGGCCCTAACGTTGCCGGTGTGTTGGGTAGTGCCGTTGCCGCCGGCGTATTGTTGGCAGTGTTAGGCTAAACGTTATCGATTGAGTTGAAAAGCCAATGCGCCAGCATTGGCTTTTTTGTTTTTATCTCAAAGGTAAAGTAGATACTGCTATTGGATTTATATTGGCATAGTTAACTTTTAATACTGAGCAATCGTGGCGTTATGGTTGTGAAAGAATTGTTTGCCCTAGCATTAGTCTTTATCACATAGGTGTCAAAGATAAACAGCAAGGCGGTATGTTTTACAAACTATATTGGTAAGAAGAAATTGCCCAAACGGTTACTTTTTAAATGCTACTCTTAGCCTGCAAATAAAAACAACAAACCGACTAGGTTACGAATATGTTAAGAGTGCTATCTGTTCATTAAACGCACTATATCAGTTTAAGAAGTGTTCACTGACTCACCCTGAATATTGGTATTTTAGCTTATTTGTATGTCCATCATATTGGGTATCACAAATCGAAAGATAACATATACTAAAGTCCATTTTTAGCAGAAAGCTTATCCGTATACCTCTTTATAGGTATCTAAGTTACCGTTTTTGTTAATGGTTTTATTACCAAGATAACATCAGCCTAAAATACTATTAGTTCGACAGGCCGTTAATTTTACCGGTCAAAAGTCGCAAATTTTGAATTAGCGTCAATATCTAGGCAAACAAGCATCTAAAATGCAGGATAAATCACGGAAATGGATTCGTGAAGCCGCTAAAGTTAATACCAGTTAACTTGATAGTCATATATTTTACGTATATTTAACTTACCGGTAATTTAACTTAACTTAACTCAAAATAACAATTAGGGATGTAAGATGAATAACAAACTGCTTGCTAGTCAAGTTGCAGATAAGGCTTGCCACAATTCTACTGCAGCTAAAAAATGGGCTTTATCAGCATTAACCTGTTCGGTGTTATTGGCCATGGGAAGCGCCAATGCCGCAGACGTCAAAGTTACTTCGGTTGCCGATGCTGTTACTCAAGGTACCGTAAACGCGAATTTAAATTTACGCTATGAATCGGTCGATCAAGAAAATGCATTGAAAGATGCCGATGCATTGACCTTGCGTACCCGCTTAACCTTTGCGACGGCCGAGTATTATGGATTAAGCGCTTTGGTTGAGTTTGAAGACTCTCGCAGTGTGGCTGGGGTAAATGATTACAACGACGCCATTGGCAATAATACTGATTACTCAGTGATTGCAGACCCTGAAACCACTGAATTAGACCAAGCGTTCTTACAATACAAACGCAGTGGCTTTAAAGCCAAAGTGGGTCGCCAAGTGATAGCACTTGATAACATGCGTTTCTTAGGCCATGTCGGCTGGCGTCAAGATCGCCAAACATTCGATGCTGTCACCCTGCAATATGGTATTAATGACTTTAGCATTGATTATGGCTACCTCTACAAACGCAACCGTATTTTTGCTGACATTAAAGACATTGATTCAAAAGATCACATCATCAATGCATCATACAATTTAGGTTTGGGTAAGCTTAGCGCTTATGGCTATTTACTCGAAGAAGATACTAACATTGACAATGGTATTGACACCTATGGTGTTCGCTTTGCTGGTGCCAAAAATCTCGATAAAATTAAACTACTTTATACCCTAGAATATGCCACTCAAGATGCTGACAAGGCAACAACCTCATATTCTGCAGATTATATGCTAGGAGAAATCGGTGTAGGTGTTAGCGGTTTAACCTTTAAAGTAGGTTATGAATTACTCGGTTCTGACAATGGCGAGTACGGTTTTGCGACGCCACTGGCCACTTTGCACGCATTTAATGGTTGGTCAGATCAATTCTTAGCCACACCCAAGCAAGGCTTGGCCGATACTTATGTGTCAGTCGGTGGTAGCTTAGTGGGCGGCAAATGGGCGCTGGTTTATCATGATTTTGAAGCTGACGAGTCAAGTGCCACTGTTAATGATTTAGGTAACGAAGTAGATGCGGTATTTAGTTTACCTATTGATAAACATTATACCGTAGGCGTTAAATACGCCGCTTACTCAGCGGGCGATGCCGGCGCTGGTAAAGTCGATACCGATAAAGTGTGGTTGTGGGCAAACGCTAAATTCTAATCATCAATAAACGATAAGCGTACTATTTTGTAAAAAAGCGAGTATCAATAGATACTCGCTTTTTTATTACTATTTGACGCTATTAGCGCGAAACATCACGAAACGGCTGGTTGTTGCACCGGTGTTTCGTCAGAGTAAAACTGTTCAACATCAAGCTGGCCTTCACTTTTACCTATCACAACCGCGGTCATCATATCGCCAGTGATATTGGTTGCAGTGCGGATCATATCAACAATACGGTCAATGGCTGCGATAAAGGCAATACCTTCAAGTGGTAAACCAATAACGCCTAATGTCACTGTTAACATTACCATCGCGCTACCCGGTACACCCGCGGTTCCGATAGACGCGACCGTTGCGGTTACCGCAATCAACATATAGTCAGTCATATCGAGCGAGATGCCATAAATTTGAGCAATAAAAATGGCCGCAATGGCAGGGTAAATTCCGCCACAACCGTCCATATTCATGGTTGCACCTAATGGCAACACAAAAGCACTGTAACGTTTTGATACTCCCATAGCCTCAGTACAGCGAGTACTTGCTGGCAAGGTTCCAAAACTTGATGCGGTACTAAAGGCGACAATTTGTGCTGGTATGGCTTTGCGGAAAAACTTCAACGGACTAAGACCAGCAGCAAATTTCACTAATCCGCCATACACAAACACTATGTGTATTGAGGCGGCAATATAAATCGCAAGAATAAACTTACCTAAAGGCAATAACGTGCTTAACCCATACTCGCCCACAACCCATGCCATTAAGCCAAATACACCAATTGGCGTTAGCTTTAACACCATACGTGTTAATTGGAACATCACTTCAGCACCGGCTTCGATGGCATTTTTTAAGGGGGCAGCTTTCTCACCAACAGTATTAATGGCGATACCAACCAAAGCGGCAAAAACGATGATTTGCAATACATTGCCGTCAGCTAAAGAGGCAAATGGATTAACAGGGATCATGTTAAGCAGCACTTGTGCGAAGCCAGGGATATCTCGTTCACGCACTTCAGAGGTGGCTAACGCGAGGTTACCGCCCATGTCCATAAGACTGCCAACCGTTAACCCAATAAATGAAGCTATCGTGCCAGTAAACATAAACATGGCTAAGGTTTTAAAGCTTAAGCGTTTTAAATTACCTTGCGAACCCAGCGACGTAATACTGACCACTATGGCGCAAAATACCAAAGGAGCGACCAGCATTTTAATGGCACTAATGAACAAATCGCCAAGCGGTTTTAACATCACGGCTGATTCACCTAAGCCGACGCCTGTGAGCGTCCCCAAAACAAAACCAGCAATGACTTTCTGCCAAAAAGGGATGCGATTGAGCGTTTTCAATATCATGAAAGTTCCAAATTATGTCATTATGACGTCACTAAATCTGACTAGACAACGTCGTTGTGCTTGACTCATTACGTTCACTAATGAGTGATTAATTACTAAAAGCTAAACCTTTCGATGGCGATATGGTGCTGTATTACTGTCTAGCTTGTTGAAGGCGATGGATGGTGTTTATACTCAACCGTTCGCTAATCAACCTGATAAGGTTAATAAATATTAACTGCATTGTATGAACTGAACGAATGACAAACAACGTTATTTTATTATAACTTAGATGAATAACTAACTTTGTTATTATAACTTATATGAATAATTAACTTTGTTATTATAACTTTACGTTTTTTTACTAATCATTAACTGATTAAGCTATAACGGGCCAATGCACCTAAATGGCGTGGCACAAAATGAAGCTTTGAGGTAATGGATGTTGTCACCATTTGATGAGAGCCTGTTGATATTTGAAGATGATTTTTTGTAGCTGTTTGTGGCAATTTTCTACAGGCAGAGTTAATGAGGTTGAGTTGTTGTAGATGAATAAGTGATAACGCAGTAGAAAAAACCACTGCTGCTAGCAGTATTTGCCTAAACAGGTGAGTTTATGGGTAAACAAGCGTCTTTGTCGCTAATATTTGCGCCACATCATATTCATCCAAAGTGTTAATCATTTTTTTTGCGAACAAATTGTTGCCCCAAAAGAGCAATCGGCCCTAGCTATCATGTTGTTACGCATTTACTCTGAGCAGATTAACGTTAAGATATCGGCTGAGCAAATTCATCGACAAATAGTGATGTTGTCACTTCGTCAGTATGATGAAAACACTATGAATGGGTTCGTTAAATGAATATGAACACTAGTAAAAAGGGTTATCAATGACCAGTTTGTGGTTGATGTTCAGCGGCGCTTTTTTTGCCGCAACCTTATTGCCTGGCGGCTCTGAAGTGTTACTCGTAGGATTATTGAATCAAACACCATCATCATGGCTTGAATTATTGATACTGGCCAGCATAGGGAATACGCTGGGGGCGATAACCAGCTATGGCCTTGGTCGTGCAGGGCGATTAGCCAAAAATCCACAAGATATTCAACGACGTCAATATCGCTATGCACTGGCATGGATTGAAAAATATGGTCTGTGGGCCTTACTATTGTCTTGGTTACCGATAATCGGTGATTTGTTATGTTTACTGGCTGGGTGGCTGAAAATGCCCATTGTGCCTGCTTCATTGTTGATGTTTATCGGTAAGCTATTACGTTACAGCGTCATCGTATTCTTGGTTATGTATATGGTTGAGTATTGATATTTTGTCATTTCTGCAACTGTGGTTATGTTTGTTGTAATAAGAAAGGAGTCGATTTTGAAACTAAATGTAAATCAATGGATATTCGCTGCAGCTATCAGTGCGGCATTGAGTGGTTGTGCATATGACGCCCACAAATCACCGAGTTTACCCCAAGGCGTGAGCTTAATTGAAACGGCCACTGCGTCCGAAAATCAAGTCAGTATTCCCTATAAAAAATATCAGTTAGCCAATGGCTTAACCGTTATTTTACATCAAGACAAGTCTGATCCTTTAGTTCATGTCGATGTAACCTACCATGTGGGATCGGCGCGTGAATTAGCCGGCCGCAGTGGTTTTGCCCATCTATTTGAACACATGATGTTCCAAGGATCGCAACATGTTGGTGACGAACAGCATTTTAAAGTTGTTACTGAAGCCGGCGGAACATTGAACGGTAGCACCAATACCGACAGAACCAATTACTTTGAAACGGTGCCGAGTAACCAATTAGAAAAAATGCTCTGGTTAGAGTCAGATCGTATGGGCTTTTTCTTACCCGCACTGACGAGCGAAAAATTCGAAGTACAGCGAGAAACCGTTAAAAATGAACGCGCACAGCGGATTGATAACCGTCCATACGGGCGATTGAATGAGCGTTTTAACCAAGCATTTTATCCTGCGGGGCATCCGTACTCTTGGCCTGTAATTGGCTGGCCAGACGATTTAAATCGCGCCACGGTTGATGACGTGAAGCATTTCTTCCAACGTTGGTATGGGCCTAACAATGCCACCTTAACCATTGGTGGTGACTTTAATGAAATGCAAACGCTGACGTGGGTAAATAAGTATTTTGGTGAAATCCCAGCAGGACCTAAGGTTAAGCCTGACGCTAAAACCATGGTGACATTGGATAAAACTCGTTATATCTCAATGGAAGACAAAGTACATTTGCCATTGATTTATATAGGTTTCCCAACGGTTTACGTGCAGCACAAAGATGAAGCGCCATTAGATCTACTGGCCAATATTCTCGGTGGCGGCAAAACCTCGCTCATTTATAAAAACTTAGTCAAAGATGGCTATGCGGTACAAGCTGCGGTGAGCCATCCTTGCCAAGAGCTCACCTGCCAGCTATCACTGTACGCAGTGGCGAACCCCGCTAAAGGCGGCAGTCTTGCTGAACTTGAAATCAAAATTAATCAAACCATCGCTGAGTTTGAACAACGCGGTGTTACCGACGACGACTTACAGAAAGTCAAAGTGCAGTTCGAAGCGTCGACTATTTTTGGGATGCAAAGCGTGGCCGGAAAAGTATCAACACTTGCCTCCAATCAAACCTTTTTTGGCAAACCGGACATGGTGGCATCAGATTTAGCCCGTTATGCCAATGTGACCCAAGCCGATGTGATGCGCGTGTTTAATACCTACATTAAAAATAAGCCAATGGTAGTGATGAGTGTGGTGCCAGAAGGGCAAACGCAATTGATTGCCCATGCTGATAATTTCGAGCCTAGTACCTTGCCAATAGCACAAGATGCGGTAACGGGATTAACCGATATTACCTTAGCTAAATCCTCATTTGATCGTAATAAAATGCCGTCGTCTGCCGCCGCACCGTTATTGACCGTGCCACAATTGTGGGACAGTCAACTCGCCAATGGCATTAACGTCATGGGCACCGAAAGTGATGAAACCCCAACGGTCGAATTGCTTATTTATTTAGATGGCGGTCATCGCTTAGCACCCATCAATCAGGCGGGTCTGGCCGAGTTAACTGCGTCCATGCTTAATGAGTCAAGTGCGCAACGCAGCAGTGAAGCACTGGCTGGCGCGCTTGATCTGCTGGGTTCGTCAATTAGCTTTGGCGCGAGTAATTCACAGAGTTACATTAAAGTATCAAGTTTGACCGAAAATCTTGATGCCACGCTTGCCATCGTTAAAGAGCGCTTATTTAGCCCAGGTTTTGTGGCGGCAGATTTTGAAAGACTGAAGCAGCAGCAGTTGCAAGGCTTGCAACATCAAATGTCCGATGCGAACTATCTTGCTCGCAGTGGCTTTTCAAAATTGCTATACGGTGCCGATAGCCCAATGGGGATCAGCAGTGATGGCACCATAACCTCAATATCGGCATTAACACTGGCTGATGTGAAGCAATTTTATCAGCAGCAATATCGTGCCGGTAATGCTCAAATGGTGGTGGTGTCAGACTTAAATCAGCAACAGATCATGCCAAAATTGTCGATGTTTAATGAATGGCAAGGCGAGGCGACTCAGGTTGCCGCATTACCTGCACTGCCAACACACCATAAAAACACCATTTATTTGATTGATAAACCGGGAGCCGCTCAGTCGGTCATTGATATTGGCCAAGTGTCGTTACCTTACGACACAACGGGTGATTACTTTAAGGCTTATTTGATGAACTATCCATTAGGGGGAGCATTTAACAGCCGTATCAATCTTAATCTACGTGAAGATAAAGGTTACACTTATGGCGCTCGCACTCAATTTAGTGGTGCTGAAGATTCGGGTCAGTTTATTGCCAATGCCAGCGTCAGAAGCGATGTGACCGGCTTAGCGTTGGCTGAGTTTGTCAACGAAATTAATGCTTACCAAGCATCAGGTATGACCGACGAAGAAAGTGCCTTTATGCGCAGTTCGATTGCGCAAAGCCAAGCGTTAGAATACGAAACTCCGTATCAAAAAGCCGGTTTTTTAAGGATGATCCAGCGCTATCAGTTAGATAGAAACTTTACCGCTCAGCAAGATGAAATTGTTAAAACCATTTCGACGGATGAGTTAAATAAACTTGCCAGTAAATTATTAGATATCAATACGATGGTGATGTTAGTTGTCGGTGATAAATCCATCGTTGAACCTCAACTAAAAGCGCTGGGGTATCAGATTGAAATGGTGACACTTGTCGACTAGTTGAACACTTGTTACTACGAAGGTTAACACTAGCCTTGAAATACGCTAGTGTTAACCATATATACAGGACATATACGCTTCGCTGCTAGGTTCTAGGCGGACTGCGTCCAACTAGGGTCTAGGAATAGAGCGCCTGCGGCTGCTAGGACAACCTGCGGTCTTCGAGGACGCTACGCTTCTAGAATCTAGGACCTAAAACCTAGCACCTAGAAGGAGCGAAGCACCGCCCTCTGGCGAGCTTGCGAGTTCCTAGAACCTATCAGTCGCGAAGCGACGCTCTCGGTAAGGCGTCACCATTGTCTTCAATCACTGCCCTGTTCTGTTATCCTACAGGAGTACTGAAACGAGCATGTTGAAGTGACTTGGGTATATAATAGGTTGAGCTAATTGGTGTGCTTTAATCGTCATATCATTTTGTGTCGGTTATCCGCTAAATAAAAGATAATGTTTAAGGCTCCATCAAGGGTGACAGAGAGTGTTGCCATTTTTAATTTAAGACCTATAAACAAGTTGATTTATACTTAGTTACATTTTTTTCGCGTATCACTAATCATCTCGTTTATCATCAGGTCTAGCTGTTTACTCGCAATGCGAATCCATAAAAGAGAGTAGTAAATTGAAGTCTTTCAATGAAAAAGTCGAACACTTAAGCGACACTCAAGGCCGTGAGTCTTTATTGGGCATGTTACGTGGAATTGAGCGTGAAGCATTGCGTATTGATGAAAATGGTCATTTAGCACAAGATGAACATCCAAAATCGCTCGGTTCTGCGCTGACGCATTCGCGTATTACTACCGATTATAGCGAGTCCCTATTAGAATTTATTACGCCAGTTTGTCATAGCATTGATGAATTATTAGAGGGGTTAACCCAAACACATGCTTACAGTGTGCGTAACTTAAACGGTCAAAAACTCTGGCCTGTTAGCATGCCATGCTATGTAGGTAAAGTAAGCGATATCCCTGTAGCACATTATGGAACCTCCAATAACGGTAAAATGAAAACCTTATATCGTAAAGGATTAACCCATCGTTATGGTGCGTTAATGCAGATTATTTCCGGGGTTCATTTTAATTTCTCTGTTTCGCAAGATTTATGGCAACGTCTATATGACGACAAAATTGCTAACGGCAATGGCAGCGCTTGTTGTAGCAAAAGTATTAATTTTGAAGACTTCATTTCTGAATCTTATTTTGGACTGATCCGTAATTACCGCCGTTTAGTATGGGTATTACCGTATTTATTTGGCTCAACACCGGCATTATGTAGCTCATTTATAAAAGATCAAGACGTCGATTTTGAGTTTGAAAAAACCGGTAAAGGCACCTTATATCTTCCTTATGCAACATCATTGCGCATGAGTGATTTAGGTTATACCAACAAAGAACAAGATACGCTCAATATTAGCTATAACTCATTGCCTGATTATCTTGAGGGCGTGGGCGCCGCAATTAAAATGCCATCGAAACAGTTTGAGCAAATTGGTGTCAATGTTGATGGTGAATTTCGTCAGTTAAACAGTAATATTTTGCAGATTGAAAATGAGTTTTATGCACCTATTCGCGCTAAACGTGTTGCCCAAAAAGGTGAAAAACCTTCGCAGGCCCTATCGCGTGCAGGCGTTGAGTATATTGAAGTGCGCGCTTTAGATGTCAATCCATTTAGCCCGGTTGGGATCGATGCCACTCAAGTGCGTTTTCTGGATCTATTTTTATTGTACTGCTTATTGTCGCCATCTGAAGACACCGACGCGGTCGGTGAAGCTGAAATTGGTGCTAACCTGAAAGCCGTTGTATTAGAAGGGCGCAAGCCTGGACTTGAATTACAGCGTAATGCTAAGGCCATTAGCTTAACGCAATGGATGCACGAGCTATTTGAACAATTAGCGACTCTCGCGAAGTTACTCGATGGTGATGCTAGCCATGCTTACCAAGACGCGTTAAGCACATGGGCTGAAGCGATTGATGATCCTGATAAAACGTTATCAGGCAAGGTGATGCAAGAGGTCGTTGTTAAGGGCACAGATCACAGTGTGTGGGTTAAGCAATTGGCCGATGATTATCATCAGTTTTTAAGTCATTACCCATTAAGCCATGATATTGAGCAAACCTATAAAAATGAGGCCAAACTCTCTTTACTTGAACAGCAAAGTCTAGAGGCTCAACCACAAGATAATTTTACCACTTTCTTAGAAAACTATTTTTGTGATGTGGTTCCTGCGGGCACTTTCGAGGCGAAATAATCATGCAGTTTTTTTCATCTTGGCGAGTGCTGGTTGTCGCGGTAGCGGCATTAGCCCTAAATGGCTGTGCTTCATCGCCAGATGAAATGGTTCAATGTGGCACAGTATCGAGCTACTTAGCGCCCGACAACAGTGCCAATTTATACCGTGTAGTGGTGACTCACTTAGATGATGTTGCGGTTATTTCAAGACCCAATTATTTATTATCGCCAGGTGAGCATAAGTTTACTGTTGCTGAACTGATCAACTCACCTGAATTAAAAGTGTTATTGTCTGCTCGTAAGGTGAAAGTATTTACGGTCAATGTTGCAGCCGATCAGCGTTATCATATTGGCGCCAAATTCAATACCGACAAAATCTATATAGGCCAAAATTCATTGTATTGGCAGCCTGTTGTATGGCAAACAGAATCGCATCAATGTGAAATGAAACGGTAATACCAATTCCATTAATTATGTGCTCAATCAGAGCCACTCAGTTTTTTCAGTTTGAGGCGCATTGTTGAAATAATGGTTGTTTCCTAAGGATAATTGCATTGGTTTTTAATTGATGTAAAACTAAGTCAAGAATCAATATCTTAGATACTGGCAGAGGTGTTATGAAGTGTTTTTTAGGCGTAGTTAGCGCAACGGTATTACTGTCATTAACGGGATGCGCCACGTCGCCACCGCAAGAGCCAGATGACCTGTGTGCTATTTTTAAAGAACATCGCTCGTGGTATGACGCTGCAGTCAATACGCGTGAAAAATGGGGCGTGCCAGTTCATGTCCCCTTAGCCATGATGTATCAAGAAAGTTCATTCAAACATAATGCTGCACCACCAATGCAATACTTTTTAGGTTTTATTCCCACCGGCCGTGCCAGTGACGCCTATGGTTACGCGCAAGCTAAAACCATGACCTGGGATGATTACGTTCGAGAAACCGGTAATAGTTGGTCTAGCCGCAGTGATTTTGACGATGCGATGGACTTTATGGGCTGGTTTATTTACAAAACCCATAAAATTAATGGCGTGTCTAAGTGGGACGCTAAAAACCAATACTTAAATTATCACGAAGGTTGGGGCGGTTATAAACGCGGCAGTTATAAAGCCAAAAAATGGTTAACGCCAGTAGCCAATAAAGTGGATAAACGTTCAAAAACCTACGCGGCGCAATATCATCAATGTAAAGAAAATTTAGATTCGTCATGGTTATGGCGAGTGTTTTTTGGTTAACCCATACGTTAAATAACAAAAAAGGAGCCTAGGCTCCTTTTTTGTTATTTAACATACTTATTGGCAACTTTATGTGATAAACCTATTTGATAAATTCGGCCAAAATCCAATCCAGCGGTGCTTGATATTGCTGTGGCATCCAAGCTTTTAGTTGGCTAATGCTGTCATCTAACATCGCTTTATTATGCACAGACAGATTCAAGTGACCCACTTTACGGCCCACGCGAACTTCTTTGTTGTACCAAAACAGTTCAGCATTTGGCAGGCTTAACCATCTATCGTCTTTATCAATCCCAATCAGGTTAACCATCACACATTGAAAGTTCACTTGTGGCTGATGCAAAGGTAAATTGCATAAGGCACGTAAGTGCAATTCAAACTGGTTTATGTGACAACCCGCTTGAGTCCAATGGCCCGAGTTGTGCACTCTAGGGGCTAACTCATTGACCATTAAGTGTTCACCAACACGGAAACACTCCATCGCCATCACGCCCACATATTCAAGGTCATGCATCACCTTACTGAGCATGTCTTCAGCTTCGGCCTGCAAAGGTGCTAAGCGAGTTAATGGCGCAATCGATGCCATTAAAATACCGTCTTGATGTAGGTTTAACGCCAACGGATAAAATAAACAGCGCCCGTCTTGGGTGCGCACACCCACTAACGACACTTCTTCATCAAAGTTAATCGCTTGTTCGGCGATGGCTTCATTGCGCCAATCGGCAGGGATGGTTGTCGCTTCTGCCTGCTTGAGCCAATGTTGGCCTTTACCGTCATAACCGCCGGTGCGACGTTTTAATAATACCCGTTCACCATAGGCATTATGTAGTGTTTGCGTGGTGGTATTGTCATTAATTAACTGCCAAGGCGATGTGGCGACAGCTAATTCATCGAGCAGACTTTTTTGGCTAAAACGATCAGCTAAACGACCAAATACTGGGCCATTAATAAAATGTGGGTGTTGGCTGAGTTGTAAACTCAGCTGTGACTCTGGCCATTGTTCGCGTTCGGCGGTAATGATGTCGTCAGCTTCAAGCGGTAACTGCACATCTGATGGTGTCATAATATCAACCGGACGCACATTAATACCTAGCGGTTGGCCTGCATGACTGAGCATGGCACCTAATTGACCATCGCCCAATACCCATAGATTTTTTGGCAAGGTCATTAGTCTTCTCTCGGATCGGGATTATCAAGGATCGCGCGAGTTTGCTCATCACGAAATGCTTCTAAACGCTCAGCTAAAGCGGCATCGCTAATCGCCAAAATTTGGCTGGCTAATAAACCTGCGTTAAACGCGCCGGCAGTACCAATGGCTAAGGTGCCAACGGCAATCCCTTTAGGCATTTGTACAATCGACAATAAACTGTCCATGCCAGATAAGGCCTTGCTTTGCACTGGGACACCCAATACAGGCAAGCGGGTTTTAGAGGCTATCATGCCAGGTAAATGGGCTGCTCCGCCTGCACCACCAATAATGACTTTATAGCCTTTATCTGCAGCAGAACGTGCAAATTCCATTAGCTTGTCTGGTGTTCTGTGGGCTGAAACGACTTCAACATGATAAGGCACTTGTAACTTATCCATAATTTCAGCGGCGGCTTCCATTGTAGGCCAATCACTTTTAGAACCCATTACAACAGCAACTAGGGCTTGCATGTTAACTCCTTAACGTACTTATTCTATTAGTATATTTGGCTAATTCGCTCAGTAGGAACCGCGGGCGATTAACGTCAATATTAAGGCGATAAAAAAGGTGCTAAATAATAGCATAAGCCGTGCTCTGTTGGCTGCATTTCAGTGTTTCTTGAGGCTAACACTCAGTTTCTAAATACGAAAACTATTTAAACACATTTTATATTCACCACAAGTTCGTATCGAACATTGATGAATAATGGAGTAAAGAATTCTTTTTGTAACCCTTTTACCTATTTCGCTCGTTATTAGCTGTATGCAAGGTCACTTTGTTGACGTAACCAATATGAATAACAAGTCGATAGATGAGGGAAAAACCATGAACGATGTCAATAAGCAACTCACTCGCAGTGCATTAGCCATAGTCATTAGCGCGATTATTGTCAGTGGTTGTGCGCAAGAGTCCAAAGACAGTGCGAAACAAAGTCAGCCCGCTTCTAAAATTCAATCCGCGAGTAAAACGGATTCCTCTGCACAAGCGCGTCCCGAGTTATCTGAGGTAGCAGGTTTAGTGATGGCATCTGAGCCACAGGCTGATGCATACCAAGGATCAAAGGAGGTGCATCGCAGCGCTAAAGTCATGGCAGCGTCAATGGCGCAGCGTATTGTGAGTCCTCAGCATGTCAGCGCAAGCGATCGCAGCTTGTTATTAGCACCTAATGCTAATGACAAATTTGAGTCGCTAGTACAAAACGGCAATATGGTTGCCGGTGAAACGCCGGTATCGACGTTTTCAATCGATGTTGATACTGGCAGTTACAGCACCACCCGCAGATTAATCAATCAAGGCCAACTGCCGGTTAAGAATACCGTTAGGGTAGAAGAGTTAGTGAACTACTTTAGTTATGACTACCCAGTACCGACAACCACTGAGCAGCCCTTTAGCGTTAATACTGAATTAGCACCCTCACCGTATAATGCTGATACTCAGTTATTGCGCATTGGCATTAAAGGTTTTGATGTTGCAGCAGACCAGCTTGGTGCAAGTAATTTAGTGCTACTGCTTGATGTGTCAGGCTCTATGTCGTCTGCTGATAAATTGCCTTTATTGAAACAAGCCATGCTGATGCTGAGTCAGCAATTATCGGCGCAAGATAAAGTATCGATAGTGGTGTACGCCGGTGCCAGCGGTGTGGTGCTTGACGGTGTTGCAGGTAATGACTTTACCGCCATTAAAACAGCCCTTAGTCAGTTAACTGCACAAGGTGGCACTAATGGTAGCCAAGGTATTCAGTTAGCGTATCAATTAGCGCAAAAGCACTTTATCGAAAACGGCAGTAACCGAGTTATTTTGGCCACCGACGGTGACTTTAACTTGGGGATGACAGATCATCAGCAATTGGTTGATTTTGTCACCAGTCAAAGTAAAAGTGGTATTGGTTTATCTACGCTTGCCTTTGGTCTGGGTTCTGCTACTGCCAGTTATAATGACCATTTGCTGGAACAATTATCAAATAAAGCTAACGGTCAATATGCGTTTATCGATACCTTAAATGAAGCGCGAAAAGTGCTAGTTGATCAACTCAGTGCCACACTGTTAACTATTGCCCACGATGTCAAAGTGCAAATTGAATTTAACCCGGCGGTGGTGTCTGAGTATCGACTTATTGGTTACGAAAACCGGTTGTTAAATCGTAGTGACTTTAATAACGACGCTATTGATGCAGGCGAGATTGGTGCGGGTCATACCGTCACCGCGCTGTACGAGATACGTTATAACGATAGCCAAAATCGTTTAGTGGATCCGCTGCGTTATGCTGTCACAGAATCGACGCAAATTGATGAAGCTAAAGTTCATCAACACATTGCAAATGAAGTGGCTTATTTAAAGCTGCGTTATAAAGCGAGTGGCGAGCAAAACAGTCAATTAATCGCTTATCCCATTAGCCGCGATCAGCAGCTGACTCATTTGCATCAAGCCAGCGATGATTTCCGCTTTGCCGCCGCAGTCGCGGGGTTTGGGCAATTGCTTAATCATAATAATTATGTCCACGATACTGATTATGCTAAGTTAATTGTACTTGCTCAGTCTGCAATGGGCCAAGACCGATTTGGTTATCGCCATGAGTTTGTGCAAATGCTAAAAACCGCAAGTGTACTCGAGAGACAGCTTATGATTACTGAGCCAGACACTCGTTCGGTTAGCCAATAAATGCGTCACAAAAAGGATAAAATGGTGCAAACATCAATATACCCTAAGGATGAGCCGTTAATTCCCCAAGTGGGAAGTGACGAGCAACTGATGCTCGACTACCAAGCGGGTGACGTCCGCGCGTTCGAGGCCTTGTACCTTAAACACAAAGGGCCTTTGTATCGTTATTTTGTTCGCCAATTACATAACCAACAATTAGCCGAAGATTTGTATCAAGACACCTGGGGTAAGGTGATTAATGCGGTGAGGCAATATCAAGTCACGGCCAAATTCACCACTTGGTTATATAAAATTGCCCATAACTTATTGATTGACCATGTGCGTGCTGTTAAGCCGCTCGACAAGGTGACACCGCTTGGTGAAGGTGAAACCATGGATAGCCTACAAGCAGATGATCAAGCCTCGCCTGAGCCACAAGTACAGCAACAGCAACAAGTTGAGATGATGAAAAATTGCATTGCCAAACTGCCGCCAGTGCAAAAAGAGGCTTTTTTACTCAACATCGAAATGGGCATGACCGCTGCGATGATCAGCGACATCGCCAACGTCACCTTAGAAGCCACCAAAAGCCGTATTCGTTATGCTTATCAGAGTATTAAGCAATGTATTGCTACCCAAAGGCAGGAGACAACATTATGAATAAACAATTAGATCATGATGCAGAGTTCACTGCATTACAAACAGAAATCAAAGATGCTTATCACCAGAAACCACTGGAACAACCATCGGCTGAACTGGATGAGGCCATATTAACCAAAGCGCGTTCGGATGCGAATGTATCTAAAGTCAGTTCACCTAAAAAATCAATGTGGCAACGCAATGCATGGGTGTTTTCAAGCGCGGCGTCGGTATTGCTGGTGGCGGGATTGTTTATGTTAACCCCAAGCCTGCAAAAACAAGTTGGAATTGATATTGAACAAGGCGTACCTGCTCAGCAGTCATCATTTAAGCAGGCCAAATCGACATCGGACGTGCCTAAACTAACTGAGTCACCAGTTGAAGATGCCGCAGCAGCAGAATCAATTGCCGTTCAGGGATTATCGATGAGTTCAGCGCCAATGAATAACGAACGTGTTAATCGTGAAGCAATGAGTGAAGCATCTGATAACAACGGAACAGTTGAATCTCAAATGGCAGATAAATCATCCGCGGTAATGAGTGCGGCGCCAACACCTGCCAAAGTAAATGAAGAAGGACAAAAGAAAGTACTAGAACTGCACTCAAGCAGCCATGCCAAGGAGGGACTACAAGTGAAACAGTCATTTAATGGATCGTTAAAAGGGGACATTCAATTAGATACTGCTGATGTCGCCTTGGCTCGGTTACAAGCACTAATGGCCGACAATAAACTGATTCAGGCTGAACGTTATATGATCACCATAGATCAACGCTTCCCTGAGCTATCTGATCCGTCCCACCCACTTTATGAGCAATACCATAAAATTGTACTGCAACTGACTTCGCAGTAAGGGAAATACGAGACATTAAAACACTAACGGCTAAGCGATCACTGCTTAGCCGTTTATTATCTCAAATTGAATTACTGCTGAGCTGTTTATTATTTCAAATTGTGGTTCGTTACATATTTTTGCTGCAAAATTAGCCACAACTCTGATAATGTGAACGGATAAATATAATACGTTAATTGATATTGATTTAACTCTAGATATCGACTTTATAAGGACGCTCCTCACCATGAAACTTCGTCGCTCCGTTGTGCATTGTATGTTGGTTTTAGGTACTTTAGCTTGCTCATCAATAGTCGTGGCTAATGCCTCAAATCAAGGCTATTACCGCGCCCCAGCATTGCACGATCAAACCTTAGTGTTTACCGCCGAAGGCGATCTGTGGATAACCCAACTCAACCAAACTAAAGCCAGTCGCTTAACCAGTTTGGCCGCCGAAGAAATGGACGCAACTATTTCAAAAGACGGCAAGTGGGTGGCTTACACCGCCAATTATGAAGGCGCAACCGAAGTGTATGTGATGCCTATTCAGGGCGGAGTGGCTAAGCGGGTAAGTTTTGAAAACAGCCGGGTGCGCCTGCAAGGCTGGACCGCATCAGGAGAGGTGTTATATTCCACCGACAATGCCTTTGGGCCCGCTAATTTTTGGGTGTTAAAAACCGTTAACCCGCAAACGTTAACCATCACAGACTTACCCTTAGCTGACGCCGTAGAAGGCACTATTGATGACAAAGGTGAGTATGTTTACTTTACTCAATTTGGTCTGCAAGTCAGTGGCGATAATGTCAAAGTCTATCGCGGCGGCGCTAAAGGTGAAATTTGGCGTTATAAGCTGGGTAGTAAACAAGAAGCACAGCAGTTAACCAGTGCCCATGAGGGTTCTGTTAAGCAGCCGATGTTATGGAATCAACGGGTCTATTTTGTCAGTGATAAGTCTGGTAATGACAATATTTGGTCGATGACCCTAGATGGCAAAGATAGTAAACAACACACTCAATATACCGATTGGCAGGTGCGCGATGCCCAGCTTAATAATGGCCGCATTGTGTTCCAGCAGGGCGCCGATATCAAGTTGTTAAACTTAGCCGATCTTGCCCAATCAAGGTTAAATATCGAACTCACCAGTGACTTTGCCCATCGCCGCGAGCAATGGGTTAACGACCCAATGGATTTCGCCACCTCAACCGTCTTTGCCCATCAAGGCGACAACGTGGTAATTACTGCCCGTAGCCATGTGGCTATTGCCAGTAATGATGGCCGCCGCTTAGTGCAAATAGACTCATCAGCCAATAGCCGCGTGCGCGATGCACTGCTTAGTGATGATGGTAAATGGGTTTATGGCATTAGCGATGCATCGGGAGAGCAAGAAATTTGGCAATATCCTGCAGACGGCTCTGCTGGGGCCAAACAGTTAACCAAAGATGGCAACACCTTGCGTACCAGCTTGTCGTTATCACCTAATGGACGTTATTTGGTCTCCGACGATTACATGGGCAACGTGTGGTTACTGGATTTAACTCGCGACAATAACCAGAAAATCATCAAAAATGGCGAAGGCCTTGGTCCTTATCAAGACATTAAATGGTCTGGTGACAGTCGGTTTATTGCCCTGACAAAAGCTGAAATTGGTAAACAGCGGCCACAAATCGTGTTGTATTCAATTAACGAGTCAAAAGCACAAACCTTAACCACAGACAAATACGAGTCGTTTTCACCGAGTTTTAGCCACGACGGTAAATGGTTGTATTTCTTGTCTAATCGCGAATTTAAAGCCAATCCTGGCTCGCCATGGGGCGACCGCAATATGGGGCCTATTTTTGACAAACGGACCCAAATATTTGCTTTAGCGTTAGATGCTAAAGCGTCATTCCCATTTGCAAAACCAACGGAACTGACTGTCAAAAAAGAGGCTAAAAAAACGGATAAAGAGCAGGAAATGGGCGGTAGAACCAAGGTGGATTGGGATGGATTAAACCAACGCCTATGGCAAGTGCCTGTTGATGCGGGTAATTACCAAAGCTTAACGGCGGCAAAAGACAAACTGTATTTACTTGATGGCAATGAACAAAGCAGCGAGCTAAAACTGATTAAGTTTGATCCGCTAAACCTTAAAGTCGATACCTTTAGCGAGGATGTGGGCCAATATTCGTTATCAAAAGATGGCAGTAAATTAATGCTGCGTAAGCAATCAGATCCTAAAAACATCATGATTGTGGATGCGGGCGACAAACTGCCAAGCGATGTATCGCGAGCGAAAGTCAGTACAGATCAATGGCAATTGAGTATATCACCACCGCAAGAATGGCAGCAGATCTTTGAAGATGCATGGCTAATGCACCGTGACTCGTTTTTTGACCCTAAAATGCGTGGGGTAGATTGGCAAGCCGCCAAAACCAAGTACCAACCTTTGGTTGATAGGTTAACCGATCGCAACGAGCTCAATGATATTTTTATGCAAATGATGGGCGAGCTTAACTCGTTACATTCACAAGTGCGCGGCGGTGATATTACCCAAGACGCGGATGCTGCCAAAGCAGCTGCATTAGGTGCTAGGCTGACTCAAACCGATAAAGGTGTGCTTATTAGCCATATTTATCAAACCGATGCCGAATTGCCATTGTCTGCATCACCGCTGGCGCGTATTGAAGTGGATGCCCAAGAAGAGGATATTATTCGCGCCATTAACGGTAAAAAAGTGACTAATATTGCCGATGTGACTCAATTGCTGCGTAACCAAGGCAATAAACAAGTGCTACTGGGACTGATGCGGGGTAAAACGGCCATTAATACCGTAGTGACGCCGCACGATATTGGCACCGATGCCAAACTACGTTATCTGGACTGGGTAGAGCATAATGGCGACAAAGTCGCCAAAGCCTCCAATGGCAACATTGGCTATTTACATTTGTATGCCATGGGCTCTGGTGATGTAGAAAGTTTTGCCCGCGAGTTTTATACCAATTACGACAAAGACGGGTTAATTATTGATGTGCGCCGAAATCGCGGTGGCAACATTGACAGTTGGATTATTGAAAAGCTATTGCGCCGTGCATGGGCATTTTGGCAGCCAACACACGGCAGCACCAATGCCAATATGCAGCAAACGTTCAGAGGTCACTTAGTGGTGTTGGCTGATCAAATGACTTACTCAGATGGTGAAACCTTTTCCGCTGGGATCAAAGCATTAAGCATCGCGCCGATTATTGGTAAACAAACTGCCGGCGCTGGCGTGTGGTTATCGGGGCGTAATTCGGTGACCGATAATGGCATGGCGAGGGTGGCAGAATATCCACAATATGCCATTGATGGGCGTTGGATCGTCGAAGGTCATGGGGTTGACCCCGACATTGAGGTTGATAATTTACCTTATGCGACTTTTAACGGTAAAGACGCTCAGCTGAATGCGGCGATTAGCTATTTAAAAGATGAGTTAGTACAACAACCGATCAACCCTTTACAAGGTCAGCCTTTACCTAAAATAGGGCCGGCTGCGGATATAAAACCGCGATAATGATTAGCTTATTGACAAAACCCCAAGTGATTACTTGGGGTTTTTGTAGATATGGGTTCAATGTACTTATGTTGCGCGGGCATATGAAGCTATTGCAACCATTACGCTTGCGCTATTTTATCTCAACTACACACGCTAATGAATTGGCAATAAAGCAGTTTGCATGGGCCTTGGCATGAATTTTTGCCAATGTCTCTTGGTCTACTTCAATCCCTTCAGCAAAAGTGACTTTGGGTTCAAGCGTCATTTTGACCACGGCGACTTTACCGGCATCATTTTTACCTAAATCAGCGGTGGCATTATCAACATAATGGGTCACTGGCAGTCGCTTTAAATGGGCAATCGCTAAAAAGGTCAACATGTGGCACGACGACAAAGCTGCTAGTAAGCTTTCTTCTGGGTTAACTTTGTCTGCATTGCCTTTGTATTCTGATGCCGACGAGGCTTGGATCGTTTGTCCACTGCCAAATTTCACCTCATGGTCGCGATTAAATTCACCGTCTTCACTTGGTGAAGATTGCCAATTCACCGTTAATTTAAAGCTCATTTTGTACTCCCAAAACCACCTAATAGTGGTATTTATAACGATTTAACATACCGTTTATAGATGCTGACTTAAACGATAACTAACATCTGTTGATTCAACACCAAGCGTAGCTGAATGTCCATGGACTCGCTCGAGAAAACAGATATAAAAATGGCATCTATTCACTACAGGCAAGCTACTGTTCGGTTTGATATCACGAATTTTAAAACCGAGGGCAAAGAGGCTACGCCTATCTCTTTAAATAAACAAAAACTAGCTTGCGCTGGTTTTGTTTATTTAGCCACAGTTTGGCTTTAAATAGGGCTATAAAGATAAATCAGTCTATGTGAACGCCATGAGTTGCCCACTGAGGCTCACTAAACTCAGTTTGGGTTTTAAACTGAGATAATCAATTATTCCGATGTTAGCTTATTCTCCCCATTTTTTAACCCGAGTTGAGGTGAGGTAAACCAATTAAGCTTCTTCGGTGGTCAGCTTGGTGATCAATTCAGCAATAGTGGCGGGTTCTTGTGCCCCAGACACTAGATATTGCTGATTAAACACTATAGCTGGCACAGCTTGAATCCCGCGACTGATCCAAAGTTGCTCTGCTTCTTTAACGGCTTTTTCATAGCGCTTGTCGCTGAGTACAACTCTAGCTTCATCGGCATCTAAGCCAACCTGCGTGGCAATATTAATTAAGACTTCAATGTCATCGGGATTCTGCTGCTGAGTAAAGTAGCTGCTAAATAAAGCCAGTTTTAATTCGGTTTGCTTACCTGACTCTGCAGCCCAATACAGCAGCTGGTGGGCAAGTAGCGTGTTGTAAATGCGTGATGAATCAGAAAAATTAAATTCAAAGCCTAAATCAGCACCCATTTGGGTTAATCGTTGACGATTTTGAGCACTTTGCTCCGGTGTTGAACCGTATTTCTCAGCAATGTGTTCGCCTAAGTGTTGACCTTCTGGCCCCATCGTGGGGTTAAGTTCAAACGGATGCCACTGTATTTTAACCTCTAAATCATTAAATTGACTTAGTGCTTGTTCAAGACGACGGTAGCCGACAATACACCAAGGGCACATTACGTCTGAAATAATATCGATTTGGAGTTGATTAGTGGCCATAATTATCCTTTCTAATGATTAATTCGGTTTCATTTATATAAGCCTTAACAGGCAAAAAATGTATAGTTGTTTATAAAACAACTGCTTTTAGTAATTATTTGTTTGGTTTGTAATCACTTGTGTAAACAACCCAAAAGTTGCAACCTTTGTCACTAAATTGTGTCTATACTTAATCAGTAATCTGGTGTTTAATCAAGTAAGGGTTAGGTCAGTTTGATATACCCCATGCACGTTTTAATCAACTTTTATTAATGGCATAGTAGTTGAAGTTCACAAGTAGATATAAAACACTTTGTAGACTTGAGTACTTGTGACACAAAGCTCATGTCCCATGTCTAAATATGTCAGCCTGCATTTGTACAACAAGCCTATTTATGTCAGCATGCAGTTGTAACACGCGATAAATTTGGCAAGTAAATTCTTTTAAGGACAATCTATGAAAATAAATCTTTCTGGTCACCATGTTGATGTTACGGATACTGTCAAACAACACGTAGATGAAAAATTCGCTAAAATAGCTAACCATTTTCCCACGCTTATCTCGCTAGATATCATCATTGCTAAAGAGCATGGTGAGTATGATGTTGAAATTAGAACTAACTATGAAGGAACTAGCATTGCAGCTAAAGGTACTGATTTAGTCATGTATCCGGCTATTACGAGCGCCGCTAGAAAATTAGATGCGGCACTAAAGCATCGTAAAGGCCAATTAAAAGCAGATTTACATGAAAAACCAGATGTCACTGCGCCTGAAATCGCCTACGAAAAAGTTCAAGAAATGGACTTACGCTAACCAAAATCGTTTATTAAACGACGCCAAAAAACGCAGCTTAAGCTGCGTTTTTTTGTTTGATTCGGTAAAGGTAAGAAGGCTAGATGCTAGGGCGGACTGCGTCCTGCTAGTATCGCTTCGCTGCTAGGACGGACTGCGTCCTGCTAGTATCGCTTCGCTGCTAGGACGGACTGCGTCCTGCTAGTATCGCTTCGCTGCTAGGGCGGACTGCGTCCTGCTAGGAAACGATAACAAGCGAACGCTACGCTCACGGATAGAACGGTCTAGCACTTGGCTTGTTATCGGATGTCATCGCTCGTTATCGCTAGCTACCAAGATTTTATAGTCTCTAGCCGCGTAGCGTACTAGCAGCGTTCTAGGCTCTTGGCTTGCCATCGACTGTCAGCGCTTGTCATCTCTGTTATAGGATCTAGCCGCCTAGCGTACTAGGCTCTATGCTTTAGATTTTATAGCATCTAGCAGCGAAGCGATCTAGTTCCTAGGCTTTTATAGTCTCTCGTTCTAGTTTGATTTATTCTTCATCAATCTCAGCATTGTGATACACGTGTTGCACGTCATCACAATCATCAAGAGCCGCTAAGAACTTATCAAAATTTTCAATATCTTCACCAGTCAGTTCAGTCATGGTTTGTGGCACAAAGGCTAAGTTTTCTACCTTAAAGTCAATCTTAGGAAAGGCTTCAATTAACACAGTGCGGGCATTATTAAACTCTGATACTGGCGTAAATACGCTGATGATACCATCTTCTAGTTCTACATCGGCAACGTCGACGTCAGCCATCATAAGCAGTTCTAAAATGGCTTCATCATCATCATCATCACCATCAAACACAAATACTGCTTGATGTTCGAACATATGGCCAACAGTACCAGGGCCGCCCAGCTTGGCATCATTTTTAACAAACGCTTGGCGAACTTGAGTAAATGTGCGGTTACTGTTGTCAGTTAAACAGTCAACAATAACCATACATCCGCCAGGACCAAAACCTTCATAGCGGGCGGTATCATAATCTTCACCACCACCACCACGTGCTTTTTCAATGGCACGTTCAATAACGTGTGCCGGAACTTGATCTTTCTTCGCGCGGGCGATCAAGCTACGTAGGGCTAAGTTGCCCTCTGGGTCAACGCCACCTTTAGCGCAAATATAAATCTCTTTACCATAACGTGAGTAAATACGTGTCTTTTGGCCAGCGGTTTTCGCCATGTCCTCTTTTTTATTTTGATATGCTCTGCCCATCTTAATCTCGTTTTATTAAATGTTTAAGGCTAAAAATTGTCACCGATTCTAGCAGGAATAAGTTGTGCTGTTTAGGTGCTGGTTCTAAATTTCACATAAATAGGCTTGATAACCCGATAGGTATTATAGAATTTAGATCTAGCACGTCATACTTTTAGGCTATCACTATTCATATTTACACATCAAATGTGTTAAGTTCATGTTTAAACGCCTACCATCGATAATAAATCTAAAATACGATTTAATTGTAAAAGGTTGTTTAAAACCAAAATATAAAAATAATGAGAAAGGACTTCTCTCCCTGGATGAATTCAGTACAAAGAGTCTATTGGTTCATCCATTTTACTCTGAGATGTGTTGATAAGTGACATTATCAATATCATTTCTACACTGAATCAGTATGTTGAAATGAGAGTCCGAATATGAAATCTGTATCTGCCGAAGGTCAAACTTCAAATCCGACAGTGACTATTTTGTATTACGAAGCCCCTGTTGGCTTAGAAATGCATAATGCTGTGATGACCGATCTGCAAGTCAGTCACAGTGGACGCGTAATTATCCCTGAGTCGTTTCGCCGAGGTAAATCGATTATTGCGGTATTAGAAGGCGAGTGCAAAATACTTAACTCATTGGGTGAACGTGTTTTTTCACAACGTGTCGTGAGCTAAAGATAGTAGTCATCAAGCTAACATAACCAAGAAGACACCGAGTGTGTCTTTTTTTTATGCTTTTTTGGTGTTTTTTATGCACGTTTTATGTTGTTTAGCATGAAATAATAATGCTAATCACATCGTAGTAAATCATCGAGCAGTTTATCCGCTAACGCCTGCAATAGCGTTTTGCTAGGATTGGTATGAGCGATGGTGCGCATCCCATATATTCCCATCATCATATATTGGGCTAAAAAATCACAGTCGCTGTCGGCAGGAATTAATTTTTTTGCTTTTACTTGTTCGAATACTTGCACTAATGAGCCATGCCAAGTGGCTAAACATTGGGCCGACATTTGGCGAATATCGTCATCTTGCTCGCCCATTTCACTGAGTGTTTTAGTTAATAAACATGATTGGCTAGCATCGCAACTTAAGCATTCCTGTAAAATGCTATCCAAGTATCGACGTAAGTTGTCTATTATCGAGTTTTCATCAGTAAACAGTTGCTGAAATTGCTGGCCTCTGTCTTGTTGATATTGACCTATGGCTGCAAGCAGTAAGCCTTTTTTATTGTCAAACGCACAATAAATTGACCCAGGATGTAAGCCAGTGGCTTTGGTAAGATCCTGCATGCTGGTTTTGGCATAACCGTTCACCGTAAAAGCACTCATGGCTGCTCTTAATACTTTTTCTCTATCAAATTCAGCATGTCTCATATTCTGTCACTTCTGGTAACAACAAAGCGTGATAACTCATTTCGGTTTAGTCTAACTAAAATAGCTCGACTATTCAAAAATTACTTGAATGTGTATTCAAATAAGATTAATCTTGAACGCATATTCAAGAAAGGAGATTATCACATGACGGCGAGTTTATTTACCCCTTACAAACTTAACGACACCCTAACATTATCAAACAAGATTTTAATGGCACCATTAACGCGTTGTATGGCAGATGATGACCTTGTGCCGACACAGATGATTGCCGATTATTATGCACGCCGAGCTGAAGCGGGTCTTATTATCAGCGAAGCGACAATTATTCGTCCAGATGGCCAGGGCTACCCAAATACCCCAGGTTTATTTACCCCGGCTCAAATTGATGGCTGGCGTGTCGTTACCGATGCCGTACACAAAAATAACGGTAAAATCTTTGCTCAGCTTTGGCATACCGGCCGTGTTGCACACCCGCACTTTTTTGGTGGTGGCGATGTATTATCTTCTTCAGCACAAGTCGTGGAAGGCACTGTGCCTAGAATGCGCGAATTGGTTTATCAAACCCCAAAGGCCGCCACGGTAGACGATATTAAGCAATTAGTAGCTGATTATTCCCAAGCCGCTGCAAACGCAATTGATGCTGGCTTTGATGGTGTCGAAATTCATGGTGCAAATGGCTATTTAATTGACCAATTCTTACACTATGATAACAACCGTCGTGTAGACGAATACGGTCAAACACCAGAAAACATGTCTCGCTTTGCCTTAGAAGTGGTTGATGCTGTGGTTGCCAGAATTGGCGCAGATCGCACCGCTCTTCGAGTCTCTCCTGGCGCCTATTTCAATATGGCAGCAGATCCTCGCGACCGTGATGTTTTTGACTATTTATTACCTGAGTTGGCGAAACGAAATTTAGCCTTTTTACATGGTGGTATTTTTGACGACTCAATGCAGTTTGATTACTTAGGTGGCAGTATATCGGCTTATATGCGCAGTGTTTATACCGGTACGTTAGTGGGTGTGGGTAGCTACACTGCTGAAACGGGTAGCACAGCGATTAGCGAGAACAAGTTTGATTTACTGGCTATTGGTCGTCCATTTATTGCCAATCCTGATTACGTAGCAAAAATACGTGATGGCGTTGAATTAGTCAGCTACGACGGCGCTATGTTAGCTGAATTGATTTAACCTTGTTTTTGTTTTTTGTTTGTTGTTTTTTGCGTTATTAACTTCAGTAGAGGTTAGTTAAACGTATTTTGTAGGAATCCACTTCTAACAGCTATTTTATGTGTGAGAAGTGGCGCTAAAATTATCAACCCCAATTTGTGTTTTTTAGTTTCCGTCTTGGCCACTGCTTTTGCTGTGGTCTTTTTTTTGTCAGAAATTTGTCTCAGTGAGTGCTGTCTATTACTATGTCGGCAATTTTAGGCAAAGAGATGCATGATGCAAACACTGCAACAATTAAACGATGGTTTGTTACTGGGTTATCAACGGGTCAATATCGCAGCACAACTCACTGAGTTTCCGGTTAACTTGTTTGAGCTAGCCGATACCTTAGAAGTACTTGATCTTAGCAACAACCAATTGTCGTCATTGCCGGCTAACTTTGCCGACTTGCATCAACTTAAAATCCTATTTTTGTCTAATAACCTATTTGATCATCTGCCAGCAGTATTAGGTCAATGTCCTAATTTAGAGATGATAGGTTTTAAAGCCAATCAAATCCGCAGCGTGCCAGACAGTGCCATTCCAAAACAAACCCGCTGGTTAATCTTAACCGACAACCAGATAGAGCAGTTGCCTGACAGTTTAGGTCAATGTTATCGCCTCGAGAAGCTGGCACTAGCAGGTAATAGGCTCACCTCGCTACCCGCTAGCATGGCAAATTGCCATCAATTGGCACTTATTCGTTTATCTGCAAACCAGCTTACCGATTTACCTGAGTGGTTATTTCAATTACCTAACTTAGCCTGGCTGGCTTTTGCGGGTAATGCATTTAGTCATGTTGAACATTGCGACAATACTCGAGTTCCCACCGTGCCATTACGCCAATTTAGCTTAGGTCAGTTGCTCGGTCAGGGTGCATCTGGGCTAATTTATCAAGCAGGTCACCATGCAGGAAACTCAAACATTAGCCACTTTAGCAGCGACGTAGATATCGCCATTAAGCTGTTTAAAGGTATGATCACCAGTGACGGTTATCCAGCAGATGAGCTTGATTGCTGCCTAACCGCGGGTGAACACCCTAATTTAATTAATGTGGTGGCACAAATTAATCAGCCCGATCAACTGGGCTTAGTGATGCAACTTATTCCGCCAAGCTTCGGCAATTTAGGTTTACCACCGTCGTTGCAAACCTGTAGCCGCGACACTTTTGAGCCGCAAACGGTATTTACTTGGCAGCGCATTACTTATATTGCTAGCCAAATGGCTGATATTTTGGCTCATTTACATCAAAATGGCATTAGCCATGGTGATCTTTATGCCCACAACATCATGATAAACCAAGACGATTATGTATTATTTGGCGATTTTGGCGCGGCATCAAATTTAAAACAATTTACCCCACAGCGGCGGCAGTTAATCCAAGCGATTGAGGTTAGGGCGTTTGGTTATTTGGTCGATGATATGCTAAACCTCATCGATAACCCAGATACGTCACAAGCCACGATGTTGCGCCAGGTAGTGCAAGATTGCCTGCTAGATGATGTATCGTCCAGACCGTGCTTTAATACATTGTTACCGCGTATAGCGAGTATTGCTTAAACCATAAACATTCGAGTTAAGGCTCATTTAGGTAAATCAACCTAATGACGCCTGAGTTCGAATGAATTTCAGCGTAAATAACCAATACAGAATATGGCCTTTATCAACACACTGCATTACAATCAAATTATCATGTTGTCATTAAAGGCTCGCCCACAGTGGAAAATAAAACTGCACGTTTTACCGTATTAATGGACCCGTTAAAAAAGCAGGCATTTGAGCAGCTGTGTGCCGCTCAAGATCTCACGCCATCACAAGTCACTCGTCAGCTTATTCGTGAATATCTGCAAAAGCACGATGTGAGTTTTAGTGATAGCCAAAGTCGTCCCAATCCACAAGTGAAAAGCTAACGTTGGTCTTCACTATCGTTAAGTTAATTCGGTTGCTGCACTGCCTAGGGTAGTCAACTTGTGATAATAGCATTATAATGCCATTACAATATTCGGCAGGGTAGATACTTTTCTATCTCACGCCAATCGATAAAGCCTGTCGAACTGCGTATTAGCGCTATTAACATGTTCGACAACTGCCAAGAACACAGAGAGTAAAGATATGAGTGATGTAATCCCGCCATGCCCAAAATGTGAGTCTCCGTACGCTTATTCAGACGGTACATTATTAATTTGCCCAGAATGTGCTAATGAATGGAACCCAAATGAAGAAGTGGTTGATCCAGACGCTATCATTTTAAAAGATGCCAACGGCAACTTATTAGCAGAAGGCGACAAAGTCACCTTAATCAAAGATCTTAAAGTCAAAGGCTCATCGCTAGTGCTTAAAGTTGGCACCAAAGCCGTGATTAACCACCTTGTCGATGGCGACCACGACATCGATTGTAAAGTCGATGGCAATGGCCAAATGATGCTGAAATCAAAGTTTGTTAAAAAACAAAGCTAATAACGATTGAGCAGAACATAGTAAATCACATGTAAGTGACCATTAATCAGCTTTAGGCTGATTAACAAAAAATCCCCGCAGGCAGCAATGCCAACGGGGATTTTTTATGGACACCGGTTCAAGTCCCGCCGCCACACCTGAACGGGTTCTTGTTGTTCCAAAGGTATATTGTTTAGAAATGCCCGAACGCATGCTTGCCCAGTGGTGATCCCCAAGTGAAATCACTTCTGTGACACGCTGTAAACCCATCCATGGGCGCTCTGCGAAAACATCCATGTTCTCGATGGTCACAGCCGCGATTGCACCTGTCGTTTAGTTATCTTCGATTCAACCTTGTTTGTAACTAAGCGCTCTAACTCACTTTTGGACATAAATCATTTAGAGCAAAGGGTCTAAAGGTGGATCGTGGGATTAGTAAATGTATGGTGTTCAAACAAAGTTTACACTGACCCCACAAAGTTTATAAAGTTTATAAAGTTTATGGTCGATTTAACACAGCAGAAAAGCCTGATATCAATCAAGTGGAAAGTGGTGTTATAGAGTTAAGAGTTAGCGTTTAAGCACACAACCAACGCTGGCAGTTTGCCGCGCCTTGGCGTCGCTTCCGTTCTAAATGCTCACAATATTCTGTTAAGGCAGGTAACGCCCCTACCGCGCCTTTGAATAATGAGCCAAACTCTGTAGTAATTTTTAGCCAGTTCTCGGCAGGTATGTTGAGTCTATTGAGAATAGCTTGGCTGCTTGAACTAATTGCACCCCGTTTATCCTCTCGAATAATTCGCCCAGTATCTTCCACCAGCACAATATAGTCTTTTACACTGAACATTAAACCATTAGGCATGTTTACACGCTCATTACCGACAAAACGCAATAACGCTGTTGGTTGTTCACCTTTTATCGCTGAGTTTATTCGGCGTTGAATACTGGTGTAATCTGACATTTCTGGTGTGCTGGCCATTTTGGCCCGGATAGGATTCAAATCGACATAAGCCATACAGCTCAGAACGGCTGCTTCGTCTAATAATGCTTGCGATTTAAACCGCCCTTCCCAGAATCTGCCAGTACATTTATCTTCTTTATTTGCCTGTCTGGCAATCGGCTCACTCAGGGAGCGCATAAACCAACTGATATCAATTAACCGTTTACGATACTCTGTGATGCATTCATTGACCGTTTGTCGCTCAAATTGGTTTAGGTCTTCACCCTTAACAAATTTCTGCGTCAGTAATGTCCCTTTAAAACCTTTGTGCCACTGTACCAGCACGTCTTTATCTGACCAGTGTTTCACTTTATCTGCATTAACCTTAATCACGACATCTAAGTGATTGCTCATGACTGCGTAGGCACATATATCAATAGCAAAGATGGTCGCCAATTCAAGGATGCGTAAACCAACCCATTCACGCCGATGCTCAAAATTCTCGCCTGTTGAATTATCGATACCACACAGAAAAGCCTTACGCACCACACGTGAACAGCAGTGGTAATAAGGTGTGTCATCTAAACTAACAATTGTTCGTCTTGGTCTGGCCATCTTCAATTACCATTTTGAAAGGGTAAATAAAGCGTAGGTTATTGTTAGATATTTAGCCAGTAATCATGGGTGGCCATGTAAAAAGTGACATATACAGGCGCAGTGGTACGGATTTCATTAGGGGCGCAGCTAGACTGTTAAGCCCGTATATATGACAGTACAACCGCTTTTAGCGGTAAATGAGTCGCATCAAAAGCAATGACAAGAGTGAAGCAGTAGAATAGAAAACTAAGGCCCAAAAGCCTTCGGTGAGCAGAGTATTATCTTGACTCACCGGGAGCGTCCATATATGGCCATGTTAAAGTGTTAGTACAAAAAACCTTAGTTCAAACCACTTACGTTCGAGAGACTTCTTAGTTACATTGCAATCTTAAATAGAGACATAGATAATATTTTGTATCCAATATCAAATACAGAAATATATTAATGTATTTGATATTGGTTACATTACTTTGAAAGTGTTTTTTTATAAGATTCTAAACTTTAGTGGTATAGCGTTGAATCGAGACGAATTTACTAATGCGCACAACTGGACAGTGAAGGTTGCATTGTAGTGGCCAAAATAACTATGCCACTACAGTACTGATAACTTCGAAACAAGAGGCTAGATTCAGTTAGCCATTACACATACTAGATACTTAGATTTTCAGGTACTTTTTTACGATTTTGAATTAGCGTATAACCACCACTCAACACGATTAGCAGACTCCCGAGTAAAGTGGGCACATCAAGAGACTCTCCAAAAATGAAAATACCTAAAATCAAAGCAAATAATAAACGGGAATAACGAAATGGAGACACTACTGATACATCACCAGTACGCATAGCGATGGTCAACGCATTATAGGCCATAACACCAAAGACTATTGCCCCTACAATCTGCGCCGCTAACATAAAACCAAATTGAAATGGTTGACCTTGATAAGCCATTATCACCAAACCTGTTGGAATTAACACCGAAAAACCATAGACTCCAATTTGAGTGTTAGAAAGCACAGGTGGAGCGGCACGTGTCGCTAAATCACGGCCAGCAAAGCCTAAGGTAGCCACCACCGCAAAAATAGAGTTGACCTCAAAGCCGGCGAAACCGGGGCGAATAATCATCAGTACGCCCACAAAACCGACGAAAACAGCCAACCACCTCTTAAATCCGATACTCTCACCGAACAACAAAGCTGCACCAACCATTGCTATCAATGGTGTGGCCTGCAAAATCGCCGATGCACTCGATAACGGTGTTAACGTGATCGCTAAAGCGAAACAGAATCGACCAATAACTTCACAAACGGCGCGTATTAATAATGGTGCTGAGAGTATGGCAGGATGAAAAACTCGCCCTCCCTTACGCCAAGTTAAAAATATAAACACAAGCATTCCACCTAGACCAAATAATGCTAAAATTTGGCCAATTGATGCCGTCTCTGCCGCCGCTTTGATAAGCATATCTTCAACGGAAAACGCCGCCATCGAAGCAACCATAAAAAAACTGCCCTTGGTATTATTCAAAAAAAACCACCACGATTTATGTAGTATTTAGTCAAAGTGCTTATGGTCAATAGCGATGATTTGCTACTAGCACAGCGAAGAGTTATCGATAACATCTTGTCGAATCGGAACGCTCATAAATGCTCAATCTAATATTTAGCGTCAACGTCTATTTTTGCTTCACCTAGCGTATGAAGTAGATTAGATAACAAGCTAGAAGCACCAAAACGATAGTGTTTAGAGTTGTCGGCCCAACCGTCCCCAATAATATTATCAACCATATCTAAATATAGTTTGGCTTCTTCTGCAGTCTGAACGCCACCAGAGGCCTTAAAACCAACGCTACTTTCAACGCCCATCTGTTTGATGACTGATAACATAATTTCAGCAGCTTCTGGCGTCGCATTGACGGGCACTTTCCCCGTAGAGGTTTTGATCATATCAGCACCCGCTTTAATGGATATTTCGGAGGCTCTTTTGATTAGTTCAGGCGTTTTTAGCTCACCAGACTCAATAATCACTTTGAAGAAAATATTACTACCGCAAGCAGCTTTACATTGCTCAATAAGCTCAAAACAAACATCCTCATTACCCGATATTAACGCGCGATATGGAAACACAACATCGACATCATCTGCGCCATAGGCAACTGCAGCTTTTGTTTCAGCAACGGCTATTTCAACATCATCATTTCCATGAGGAAAATTAGTCACAGTGACCACTCGAATGTTGGATGTACCTTGTGCTCTCAGTTGTTTTTTGGCGATAGGAATGAAGCGCGGATAGATGCATATGCCAGCGGTATTACCGACAAGGGTTTTAGCAAGCTTACACAACTCGATAATTTTATCATCGGTATCACTGTCGCTTAAGGTTGTTAGGTCCATCAATTGGAGCGCACGTAGTGCTGCTGTTTTTACATTACTCATTAGTATTTCCGATACGTAGTAAAAATCTATACCCAAGGCTCTACAAACCTTGAACACAAATAAAGGAACGGCATTATAAAAGTAGAGGGCATACGAAAGTAGATACAGAAATGACGGCTATATCTATATCAGATCTTGAGCATCAGAGCTTTCGGGTTAGAACTTAGATGCGTTATCTCAAGTTTAAAACTAACTAATGGGTGCTAGTAATATAAAAATCTTTCATCATTTTACACATGAATTTAAAGCGTTATACCGAAGTTGCTAATATTGTTGATTCATTCGCCACCATACATTCACTGATTATTTGTCCTAATGTCATTATTGCTTGTACTGTTTTGTCATTCAGTGCAAAGGACGCGTTCAATCTCATACAATGATTGTAGTGTTCGGTCACACTGAACATTTTTCCCGGCGCAATGCTGATGTTTTGTTTTATAGCAGCATGAAATACATCCACAGCATCAATACCAAGCGGAAGTTCTACCCAAATAAAATAACCTCCCAGCTGACTCGTTATATTAACTCCTGAAGGTAAGTACTTAGTAAGTAAACACTCCATCTGCCCTTTTCGTTCGTGAAGTTTTTTTCTCAACTGCTTTAAATGGGTTTCGTAATTACACTTACTTAAGTAATCAGTTAGCGCTAATTGAATTGGCGCACTTGTTGCGAGCGTGCTCATTAATTGCAACTTTTGCATCTCCAACGCACGTTTCCCTGCTGCTACCCAACCTATTCTGAACCCCGAAACCAAAGATTTTGAAAAAGAAGAACAAAGCATTACGTTTCCGATTTGATCAAACTGTTTGACTGGCATAACGGGAGTGCCTTCTTGATAAAGCTCTCCATAGACATCATCTTCAATCAAGGCCACGTTATAACGATTAAGCAGATCATTTAACGACTGCTTCTTCTCTAATGTCAGTGTAAAACCCAGTGGATTCTGATGATTGCTCATCAACCAACACGCCTTTACATCATGGGATTGAAATGCCTTTTCCAAAGCATCGAGATCAATTCCTGTTATTGTATCCGTTCTTACCGACAAGGCCTTTAATCCCAGTCGCTCTAATGATTGAAGCGCACCATAAAACGTGGGAGATTCAACCACCACCCAATCACCCGGTTTGGTGCACACTTGCAAGCTGAGATTTAACGCTTCGAGTGCTCCGGCGGTAATCACAATCTCCTCAGGCGATATGTTAACTCCTTTTGTCGCATACCGTTTAGCAAGGATCGTTCTTAACTCTTCATTACCAGGCGGTAAATTATCGAATGTACTAGAAATAGGTAGATTTCGGGCGGCAGACATTAGCGAACGATTAACTTGTTGGCGTGGATACAAACTAGGATCTGGATACGCGAAACCAAAATTAACCATATACGGGTTACGACCTGCTTGCAGCACTTCAAACACAAAGTCGTTAATATCAACTTTTTCAGTTAACGACACCGCAGCATGCAGATGAGGTTCAGTTTCTTTTAACTCAGGTGTCACACGATAGCCTGAACGCGCTTGAGAAACCACATAACCTTGAGACTCCAAGACTTGATAAGCATGTAAAACTGTCATCAAACTTAGACCACTATGTGCAGACTGTTTTCTAAGCGACGGTAATTTATCGCCCGCACGCCAGACTCCAGATTTTATCTGACGTTTGAGTTGATAAACCAGATCTTCATACTTTGCCAATTCGAATTCACCATAACAATTAACACCTTCCAGATTATAACACCGATAAAAACCATCTGTTATATATTCAGACTTAATTTCTGTGTCTACTGATCTCCTTGTCCATCAATTAATATTACGACCTTCTAAAATGAATAAGGCTAGCTTATGTTCGAGTTCGATGCTTTTTTATTAGCACGGATACAGTTTGCATTTACAGTATCTTTCCACATTATTTTTCCAACAATAACCATTGGACTGGCTAGCTATCTTGCCGTTTTGGAGGGTTTAAGCCTCAAAACACGCAATCCTGACTACAAAATTCTCTACCTTTTTTGGTCAAAGATTTTTGCTGTAAACTTTGGTATGGGTGTTGTTTCAGGCCTTGTTATGGCCTATCAATTTGGAACAAATTGGAGTGGTTTTTCATATTTTGCCGGTAGTATTACAGGGCCGTTACTCACCTATGAAGTGCTGACCGCTTTTTTCTTAGAAGCAGGTTTTCTTGGTGTTATGCTCTTTGGCTGGCAGCGAGTAGGCGATAAGCTACACTTTTTTGCCACCTGTATGGTAGCTCTGGGAACCATACTCTCCACTTTTTGGATCCTCGCCTCTAACAGTTGGATGCAAACCCCAACCGGTTACGAGATTATCAATGGTCAAGTAGTCCCAACCGATTGGTTTGCTGTCATTTTTAACCCTTCATTTCCATACAGATTAGTTCATATGGGTGTCGCAGCATTTCTCAGCACTGCTGTATTTGTCGGTGCTTGCGCAGCCTGGCATCTGCTCAAGGGCAACAAAACTGGCCCAGTAAAGAAAATGTTTTCGATGGCAATGTGGATGTTAGTTCTTGTTGCACCGATCCAAGCCTATATAGGGGACATACATGGCCTTAATACGCTTGAACATCAACCTGCAAAAATTGCAGCGATAGAAGGGCACTGGGATAACTCTGACGGTGGCCCAAGTCCATTGATTCTGTTTGGATTCCCGAATATGGAAACAGAACGTACTGACTACGCGCTTGAAATACCAGTCCTTGGCAGCTTGATACTCAAACACAGTTTGGTAGAACCCATTCCAGCATTGAAAGACTTTCCAAAGGATGAAAGACCTAACTCACTAGTCGTATTTTGGTCTTTTAGAATTATGGTCGCACTTGGAATACTCATGATTTTACAAGGTTTCTACAGTCTTTGGCTGCGTAAAAAACAGCGCCTTTATAATACAGGTTGGTATCTAAAGTTCTGTCTTTTAATGGGGCCAGCCGGGTTAATTGCCATACTTGCAGGTTGGTTTACCACCGAAGTCGGTCGTCAGCCTTGGGTTGTATACGGACTGATGAAAACTAAAGATGCTGTATCGGCCCATAGTGACTTACAAATGAGTATTAGCCTTCTATGTTTCTTCATTGTTTACAGCCTCGTCTTTGGATTTGGTTACTTCTACATGATACGCCAAATGAAACAGGGGCCTCAGCTAGATGATGCTCACAACACTGGCTCCCATGAAATTTCTACAATTTCTGGTCGACTTTAAATTTACGGCATGACTTGAGGTAATCGTTATGGAATTGGATCTTTCGGTTGTTTGGTTTGGTATCATCATCTTTGCTACCTTGATGTACATTTTCATGGATGGTTTTGATTTAGGCATAGGAATTGTGATGCCTTTTGTTCAAAGCAGTTCACAAAAAGATGTCATGGTTAATAGTGTTGCCCCCGTTTGGGATGGTAATGAAACGTGGATAGTACTTGGTGGCGCAGCGCTATTTGGCGCCTTCCCACTCGCTTACTCGATAATTCTTGAAGCGTTAACCATTCCACTGACACTGATGCTAGTCGCACTAATTTTTCGGGGCGTTGCCTTTGAGTTTCGTTTTAAAGCACTACCTAGTCACCTTAAATTCTGGGATCGCGCCTTTATGGTAGGCTCAATTATTACCACCTATTGCCAAGGTGTCGTCGTTGGTGCTGTCGTTCAAGGATTTACTGTTGAAGGTTGTGTATTTGCAGGTGGGCAGTTAGATTGGCTCACTCCATTCCCACTATTTTGTGGCTTTGGTCTGTTGGCAGCATATGCATTACTTGGTAGCACTTGGTTGCTAACGAAAACTGAAGGTGAGCTGCAACAGACCATATTTACTTTCGTGCCTAACATTCTCAGCTTACTTATTGTTGCGATAATTGTTGTGAGCGTATGGACACCACTTACTAGCGTATCCATTGCCGAACGTTGGTTTACGCTACCCAATCTATTCCTATTAGCTCCAGTGCCCTTACTGACTGCTGTTTTGTGCTGGAAAACATTTGATTCAGTCAAAAAGCAAAAAGAAACATCACCCTTTTTAATGGCATTAATGATTTTTTTTCTTGGCTTTGCTGGTCTTGGGATCAGCCTATGGCCCAACATCATTCCTCCTAACATTTCAATATGGCAAGCTGCAGCCCCCAAAAGAAAGCCTCAGTTTCATGCTTTATGGTGCGTTGATCATTCTTCCTGTGATCCTTGCATATACATTTTGGAGTTATTACGTCTTCGCCGGAAAAGTAAAAGAAGGCGAAGCTTACCACTAATTAATCATTACGGAGGTTAAAATGAAACTCAATAGAGCACTCCAGCAATGGCTATGGCTTCTGAGTATCTGGGTTATAAGTGTGCTTTCGTTAGGCATAGTATCTATGGGATTTAAATTATTGATGACTGCGGCAGGATTTAAATCTTAAGTAATCCATAACAAAATCAAAATTATAGAAACTTTATTAGAAGTAAACACTAAAAGGTATATATTTAATTAGCCTTTTCACCTAAATTCAGTAAACCTTTTTGCTTTTGCGTAATTTAATCTACAAAGATAGTTACGCGAAAGCAAAAGGAGGAAAATACTGAACATAAAATGACTAGTTGATCAAAATACGGGGCCACAATCAAAGTATCATAACTTGGAGCTAGCCATGACAACAAGTTGCCAACCACAAATGAAGACATCACGGCGAGCAATACATATTTACGGTTCAACCTTCCAGTTAACGCGGTCAAAACAGGTGCGCCGATGGCTACACCAAGGGCATAAAGGCTAACTAGCAACCCTGCTGATGGTATGGATACATTCAAATCGGAAGCCATAGTAGGGATTAGTCCAACAAATCGAACTGAGTCCTATTTTTACCACCATAATAATGTTTGGTCACTTCCAAGCTCTCTTTTGGACAAAAATAACTTAGAGTAAAGGGTCTAAAGATATGTCGTGGGATTAGTAAATATATGGTGTTCGAGCACACTGTAACGCTCATTTAAGCAGTGAAGCACAATAACCAAGCAGCATAGTACTTAAATACCAAAACGCCACCAGTACCGAATCACTCTTGATTAGCTGATAAGTACTATTTATCTATATCTGAAGCTTTCTTTATTTCAAGGACTGCTGCCTGAGCTTTCTTATCACCACTTATCAAGGCAAGCTGACCAGCAGCAAGCAAACCGTAGTTATTCGCAAATTTCATAGTGTCTTCAATAAATCCGGCATCAAAATTAGAAGATATATTATCATCAGAAACTCTTCGAAAAACTTGTCCTGCTCCTGAGTGTGTTAACCCATTTAGAGTGCCCCAATTATTTTTCTTGGCACTTAATAAGCCCGCTACAGTATTCTTTTCAATTTCTTTTACCAACATCCCAAATTCCTTTTCAAATTTGTCCTTTTTTAACAAAGTAATATCGCTGTCACTAGAACAATAGTAAAACCATAACCCTCTAACATAACTTTCGAAAAGGCTTCTTAACAGTGCACTTGCTGAACTGTAGAGGCGTAATTCAAGCAAGATTAAAATTGAACGATAATGCTCCATACATATCGAGTAATACGAGCTAGAAACCATTACATTATCGGAACGTGGTAACTTGATACGATCGAGTGCTTTCTCTAGCAGAAGCAAATTTTGTTTTGATTTTTCCATAAAACTACTCGCACTTATATCGCCGCCAACGGCAGTCCTGTGATTGTGAATTTTGTGCAACAATGTCGAAGCCATGTACTAAAGGTGCAAGCGCAAGTCTGTCCAGAGAGCGAAGCGAACGATGTTGCTTGACCTTGTTATAACTCGACATCGTATTTAACTAAAACTTTGTTTGCTATTTTTTTCAACTCACTACATGAGTTTGCATCAGTTTTAATTAAATATTGTGATAGATATTTTTTTGCACCAACAACTGAATTTAATGACTGGGCTTTAACAGCATTTTCTGAGGTTATTATTTTGTAAAAAGCCTTTTGATTTTTTTCTGATTTTTCTTTACTCATACCATGAAACTGATGATATAAATGAACTGAATCATTGAAAAAATTACCATATGAGGAGTTAACGGCCTCTGGGTTAACGCTTTGGACTGCGGCACATGCTACATTGGCCATTGCAAGATCTATGATAACCTGATCCTCAATTGGAGAGGCTAAAATATCTAATGGGAAAATAAACAGAATAAATATGGATATAAATTTTCTCACAATACTAATTCCTGTAATTATAACGCCCTGCAAATAAGTGAGCTATTGCGTTTAGTAAGTTAAACAACGTGTCTAGGGTTGGACTTACACAATATGATAGATAGAGTCTAAAAACTCTTTCACTCGCAGGAACTACTGGCTTCATTTTTTCTCAAAATTTAACTGGTTACATAACAGCCTATCGAAATAGAGGAGGATAATCGAGCATTAAATGACAGTTTTTAGCTCTTTTTTCACATGGATATCAGTGTAGAACTCTAACAGCGTAATTATCTAACTAGTACTTTTAGATTGATACTGACTTTAGTCACAATGGATTAGATAATATAAGGCTATATTGGCGGTGCTTCGTTCCCTTGCTAACGCGTAATGGGGCATAAACGTGTCAGATATACTGACTTTAAAAGGGACAAATTCAACTCTGAACTTGAGGACGTTGAAGAAAATAGCGTGAGCCTGACAGGACGTCAGGCTAGCTTTCGTTGGCCAAGGATGGCCTATCGGAAGCGTTAGCATTTTCGAATAAGACCGAGGCAAGATTCAAATGAGGTTAAAAGCTGGATCTGACCCCATGGCGACCTTTTCGCTGTTTGAAAATGTTGCGGGGCGGCTGGGAGTTCCAAGAGGGAATAGCCGTTGATTTCCTCTTGGTCTGGTGTGGGCGAAGCGCCACGACGTTGATGTTATTTTTTAAATTGAATGATTACGACCAGTTAATCGAAGTATAAAATGTTGCCACCCAAAAATAGACAAACAAAAAGGGCTTAGCATTGCTGCTAAGCCCTTCTATAAATTGGTGGAGGCGGCGGGACTTGAACCCGCGTCCAGAAAGCCTACATCCTCGGCACTACATGTTTAGTCTCTCTTTTATTTAACCAAGCAGTCTCCGAAAGACAGGATGCTACTTGGTGAGTCCGGTACTGTTTCGCGGTTCACCCCCGGACGGAGTTCCCTCGCTAGCACACTGTAATATGACCATCAGAATCCACTGTCCACGTGCGAAACGTGTGGTTGATGGCTAGCTAGCCTAAGCTGCTAGAGAGTAGTTAGAGTCGTTTGCAACTATAACGGTGCGGCTTTTTACGAGGCCAACCGCCCCTCGACATGCTCCTTGGGTTTCGTGAATCCTGTCGAATCCAGAATCGCCCCCAATTGAGTTAACTATAGCGTGTTGTTAGATGAATACCTAGCGTCCATTAACAAAATATAATCGTTTGTTCACTATCTGTTCGTAATAGGCTCAACTTCGTAATAGAGCTCTGTTAGTTAAAGACTTATCAGTGTTATTCACTTCAAAGGTCTATTGATGAGATTAAGCGTTCTCTTTGTCTTTTTTCATGACACGCGCTTTTTCAATTTTCCATTCGCGTTCTTTGGTGTCTTCACGTTTATCGTGATCTTTTTTACCTTTACCTAAACCTATTTCTACTTTTACCCAAGCGCCTTTACGCCAGTACATTGATAATGGCACTAAGGTGTAGCCTTGACGTTCAATTAGGCCGGCAAGTTTGTCAATTTCTTTGCGCTTTAATAGCAGTTTTTTTGTTCTGATGGGATCACATATTACATGGGTTGAAGCGGTATTAAGTGGTTGAATAGTACAACCATGCATAAAGGCTTCACCCTCTTTAATATATACATAACAATCAGATAAGTTGACTTTCCCCATACGAATGGACTTAACTTCCCAGCCCATAAGTTGTAATCCCGCTTCGACCTTTTCTTCGATGCGGTATTCAAAGGTCGCGCGTTTATTACGTGCGATGCTCGCTGAGGAATTTTTTGCTGATTTCTTTTTTACCATAGTTATTACCGTCTGATTGCCGTTATTGACCTGAAGGATGGTGCTGGACAACCCGCAGTGAGCCCATTTGATAAACTCTATTAAGTTAATCTATTAACTAATAGATATGGGGGAGATTTTTGATCTTTCAACGATTATACCCAGTTTCTTAGTGATTGTGTTATTTCCAACGTGATTTAACACTCTCAAAGATGCCTTTTTTGTTTAACGTGATAAAATCGGGCTATTGTATTAAGGATAGTGATGTCAGATGCCCAAGATTTCCAAGAATGTACTGGTTAGATTTAGTGCCTTACAGATGTATGATTTAGTCAATGATGTTGAATCGTATCATGCTTTTCTACCCGGATGTGTTGGGGGGAAGGTGCTTGAGTTTGATGGTAAAACCATGGTGGCTTCGGTTGATGTCAGTAAAGCGGGGATCAGTAAAACATTTACCACGCGCAATCAAGTTGTTCGCGCCAAATCGATTTCACTTGAATTGGAAAATGGCCCGTTTAAGTATATGCATGGCTTGTGGACATTTACCGAGCTGACTGAAGATGCCTGTAAAGTTGAATTCGATTTAGACTTCGAATTTTCTAGTGTGCTTGTTGATATGGCGTTTGGTAAGGTATTTAAGGATTTAATGTCGTCGATGGTGATGGCATTTACCGACAGGGCAAAGGTGATTTATCGTGATTAATGCAACAGAAAAATTCTCGGTAGATGTTATTTATGCATTGCCAAAACAACAGAAAATTATTCCGATTATGGTGTCGCCAGGAACCACATTTATTGAAGCCGTTAAGCAAAGTGATATGGTGCTATTTTTTCCTGATATTAACCTTGAAGAGGTTAAGCTTGGGGTATTTAGCCGTCAGGCTAAACATGATGAAGTGCTCGTTCCTGGGCAGCGTGTCGAAATTTATCGCCCGTTAATTGCAGATCCTAAAGATGTGCGTCGTAAGCGCGCCGAAAAGGCCAAAGATGAAGGTCGTATTAATAAAATTACCGGTGCCAAAGTCAACTAACCTTCGCTTAGGATACTAAACGGTTATCAAACCGCCCTTATGCCGAACTAAGGTTAATCAATCTCAACTCGGGCTAAGAGATGAGCTATATAGCAAAAAAAAAGCAGGCTCCTCAATAGAGGTCCTGCTTTTTTTTGCTTAAATCACATGGTGGCATTTGACTTATAACGCTTCATTATCGGTTTTAGCTTGATTTTTTAACGTCGGACGTTGCTCTTCAACCAAAGGTTTCGCATCTGGGCGAACTTCAGGTAATAAAGGCTTAAGATCAGGCTGGTTGACCGAGGGTAATGAGCTTTGCCCAAGCGGGGTATTAAAATCGTTACTGAGGTCATAATCACCGACAACACTGGAAACTTTGTCGCCATTAAAGTGAATAATCAATTCTTTATGGGTAATGCTAGCATCTCGACCACTTTTGAAATGATACACATAATACCAAGTGTCATCGGAGAAGCTGTCGCGCAATACTGGGCGACCTAAAATATATTCGGTTTGCTCTTTAGTCATGTCGATACGAAGTTTATCGACTTGCTGTGTTTCCATGTAGTTGCCTTGCGGCACGTCTGGTTTATAAATCAACCAATCAAACACACTGCATCCGCTAAGAGATAATGAAAGCGCTACTGCGCTTACAAGGGTAAGACTTTGTTTTTTGTTTATCATTGTCTGCGCTACTTCCTAAATTCTGTCGGTCATCATACCCAAGCTGTCCCTATGCTGACAAGGGGCTATTAGAAGATGTTGTGGCTTTGAGTCAATTTAGCGCGCTAAGTTCCATTTTTCGGAGAAATAAATTTATAGTAAATTTTCATTTTTATTTATCGTTACAGCAGAAATGTTGGTAAGATGTTGTTAAATTGTTCGATTTAAAACGCTCGAGCTAATATTTGTCGATATCAAATGCTATTTATGTATAAGTCACTGATAATTTATATTTTATATAAGTTGTAGTGATTACAATAATAAGAAACCACCATGACTATTCATCCATCGCAGGTAACAACATTAGCTAGTGCAAACCAAGGTAAGCTTATTTGTGTTGGAACCGGGTTACAGCTTGCTGGGCAAATAGGCTTATTAAGTTTGAGTTATATTGAACATGCTGATGTGGTGTTTTCGTTAGTGCCCGATGGTTTTTCTGAACGGTGGCTGATGTCGCTTAATGCTGATGTGCGTTCACTACAAGTTTACTATGCTCAACACGATGAGATAAAAAATCGCCGTGATACTTATGCTGAAATGATCAATGCCGTTTTAGATGAAGTGCGCCTAGGGAAATTAGTTGTGTGCGCATTATATGGGCACCCAGGGGTGTTTGCTTGTGTGGCGCATTTATCCATTAAACAAGCCCGTGCTGAAGGTTACGACGCGAGCATGTTACCGGGGATTTCAGCCGAAGCGTGTTTGTGGGCCGATTTAGGCATCGATCCTGGCAATAGTGGTCACCAAAGCTTTGAGGCTACTCAATTCATGCTTTATCACCATGTCCCTGATCCTACCACGCACCTGTTACTTTGGCAGATAGCCCTTGCTGGCGAACACACCTTGACTCAATTTAGTACCACTGAAGCGAGATTGCAGGTTTTGGTTGAACATTTATCTCAGTGGTATCCGCTTAACCATCAAGTGATTATATATGAAGCAGCAAATTTGCCATTTCAATCACCAGTGATAGAGCGTATATCGCTGTCGGCATTGCCAGAGGCTAGGTTAACGACGATTAGCACATTATTGATCCCTCCTGCGAGCCAAATCACTCTTAACCATGAAATGTTGGCTAAATTAGGCATAACAGCATTAGATATGGGGTAAGTGACTGTTAAAATTAAAAGATTATACGATACAATAAGAGAGTTATTATGGTTAACATGACGATTTTTTTATAATGCTGGATATGGATGCAGCAATGATGGAATACCCTTTTGCCAATGTTAATCGGCACATTTAGAATATGGCTCATTGAAATTGTCAGCTAATGTAAGGGTAACAACTAGCACCGTTTGTTGTTAATTCCACTGGAGTGTAAAGTACACTCCAGCTTATGAACGCTAGCTAAATCAGTAGCATGCTCTTTAGGTGTTGAGTTGCAACCTGTTATGTCATTATGATTATGAATTAACAATAAAAAACTATAATAAATTCTTAAAATAGAGAGCAATAACATGTCGAACATAAGTACATTTTTTACTAAACTGGGGACTAATGCTGCGCTATTAGAAGCATATAAGCGTGATCCTCGCGGCGTAATGAAATCAAATGGATTAACAGAAGAAGAGATTGAAGCGGTAATGTCTGGCGACAAAACGCGCATCAGCCAGTTGTCCGGCGACAAAGAAATGGCGATGTATTTGATTGTGCTAAATCCAACAGAGTAGTTATTTTGTTAAAAAAATTACCCTACATATTTATAATCTTTGTATCGTTTTTGAGCTGTACGGCGATTGCCGCTAGCATTGATTATGATAAAGGCTTAGATGCTATTGAAAAGTCATTGCAGACTGATATTAATCAAGCCATTGAACAAATTGATGCTGCATTATCTTCTGAGTCATTGTTAACGGCTCAACAACACAGTCGTTTGTATGGGTTATTAAGTGCAAAGTATATTTATTTGGGCGATTTTGTTGAAGCGGATAAGGCATTAGATAAAGCGTTAACGTTTAACCCAACAGGGGAAGTTCTGACAAATATTTATTTATTTAAAATTACCGTAAATATAGCGCAGCGAAACTATCAACGAGCTTTTTCTCTCTTAGAGGAAAATTTTTCTCGTATCGAAAATTATCAAGATAACAGCATAAAAATAAAGTCTTATAATCGCTTGTCGAACGTGTACTTACAACTCGGTGCTTATGACGAAATGCTACGAATTTCACAATTAGCACTGAGTTTAAACCAGGGTGCAGATCCACGAAATCAATGTTTTTCAATGCTACTCCTTTCTGTAGCGCATTTAAAATTACAGCACTTTGATCAAGCTGAAACATTATTCAAAGACACCCGAGTGTATTGTAAAGATCATGGCCTTCCTTTAATTGAGATTATGTCTATTAAGGGGCAAGGCAATGTGCTGTTTGATAAAGGACAATATGCGGCAGCCGAAAGTTTGTACCTAGTGGCTTTAGAACGCTACCAAAAGTTTAAATTTAAAGTTGAAATAAATGAAATACAGTCTTATTTAAGCGTTATTTATTTTCATTCAGGCGATTACCAACAAGCTAAAATGTTTGCCCAATTAGTCAATGCTTTACCTAATAAACCCAGTAACATGCAAGTAAAAAAGCGTGTTAATGAAGTCCTTTCTTTGATTGCAGGTAAACGTGGTCACTTTGATAAAGCGTACCAATATCAAGTTGTCGCTTCTGCACTGGCTAAGCAATTGCTTGATGAACAGAAAGTAAAAGAAAATGCTTATCAAATGGCCCGCTTTGATAGCGTTGAAAAAAATCGTGAGAATACCAGTTTGATCCAAGATCACGAGTTACTGATAAAACAAAAAGATTTAGTCATGAAGGAAAAAAGCTCCTCCATCATGATCTCAACGTTACTTGTGGGTCTTTCTGTTGGTTTATTATTGTTATTGGTATCTGCTTGGTTGCAACGTAATCAATTTATGAAACAAGCGCAGCGAGATGGATTAACGGGGATTTTTAACCGCCGTACAGGACAAGAGATGGCGGAAAATGAATTCATTCAAGCTCAAACGCTTGGCGAGTCATTCTCAGTTATGTTGATGGATTTGGACTTATTTAAAAATATTAATGATCAATATGGCCATGCCACCGGTGACTGGGTATTAAAAAAGGTGACTCATGTGATTGGTGATATGTTGAACTCTACTCATATTTTTACTCGAATGGGCGGGGAAGAGTTTGCTATCTTTATGCCCAAGCAGACTGAAAATATAGCTGCTGATTTAGCCGAACAGATCCGCAGTGAAGTTGCCAATATTAACACTCGTTTCTCTGGCCACGATTTTACGGTTACCATCAGTTGTGGCATTAGCAGTGTCGATAAAAATGATTTAAGCCTTGATCCATTAATTCACCGTGCCGATTTAGCCCTTTATAAGGCCAAACATAACGGTCGAAATTGTGCGGTATGTTACAACGACACCATGAAACCGCCGTCATCAGACAAGCTGACAATAATCGAATCAGGCTTATGATAGCACCCCATGTCATTGCGGCTAAAATCGGCCCCCAGCTGTTGTGGTTAAGAGGGTAAAGTCTCTGCCCCAAGTTGCTTAAAGCAAAATCCTATCAAGCCCCCTTGTAGCAAACATTAACCGCCCACCTTATGACTCTCTTTGTTAGCTCTTTCTCAACGCTTTCTCAATTTTTCCCGCCACGTAGCGTATAAGCATGACTCTGTTCACGCTAGAAATGGTTGATGAATTATCGATAAGTCGATAACTGCCATGCGTAAGCGCTCAATTAACCGCACATACCAATAATCTTCAAATGTGACATGATTATTTCCTAACTAAATCTAGGAAAATAATCATGTCAAAAAACGATAAAATACAATACTGGCAACGCATTTTTCAGCAGCAAACTGAAAGTAAATTAACCAAAGCTGAATTTTGTAAAACCAATGACTTAACCCTATCTACATTTTATGCGTGGACTAAAAAACTTAACCCGCATTCGTCATCAACTAAGCAAAAAGTGGTGCCGCTGATTTTTCTTGAAATTAAACCTGACCAGCCACTCACGCTGGCATTGCCCAACGGCTATCTGTTTTCTTTTCCAGCCTCATTAGCGCCAAGCAAATTACAACAATTTTTACGCGTGCTATCAGCATGACACCACATAAGCAGATTTATCTTGTTACCGGCCATACCGACATGCGTAAAGCCATTGATGGCTTATCTTTAATCGTCAGTGATGTATTGGAAATGGATCCGTTGAATCAAGCCTGGTTTATTTTTTGTAATCGCCACCGGGACAAAATTAAGATTTTATTTTGGGATACTAATGGTTTTTGGCTTTACTATCGGCGGCTAGAAAAAGGTCGCTTTAAGTGGCCTGGCGCTAACGACGAACAAGACGCGCTGACAATCAACCAGCATCAGCTAAATTGGTTACTATCAGGCTTATCGTTAGAAGTATCCCATGGGCATAAACCCTTAAATGGCCTGACAGTGAGGTGATCATCACTGGATCGCTAAATAGCGGTTGCATGATCAAATACAGCAGGCAAACTAGCGCTATCTATTGGTCTTGAACGCTAATTAATGACAACTGAACAGCCTGATAATATTGAACAACTAAAAAAAATGCTGGCAATGTTGCAGCATGAAAATCAGGTGCTCAATGCTAAAAATAAAGACTTGGAAAACCGCCTTAATATCGCTTTGGAACAATTGCAACTCAACCGCAATAAGCAGTTTGGTCAACGCAGTGAGAAAATGCCGAAAGGCACATTCAATGAAGCTGAGCAGGATCAATCCACAAATAAAAATGAAAATAAACAACAAGGTAAAACGGGTCGAAAACGATTACCTGAGCACCTTGAACGTGAAGAAAGATCTTATACTCTTGACAGCCCTATGTGCGATTGCTGTGGTCATGTGATGCGTGAATGCGGTGTGCAAGAAAGCGAACAAGTCAACATTATTCCAGAGAAGATCAGCGTCATTAAGCACAGGCAAACCAAGTATGCTTGCCGTGAATGTGAAACAACATCAACCAGTACCTCTGTCATTACCGCGCCTAAGCCTGCACAGCCGATCCCCCAGAGTATCGCCAGCCCTGAAGCGCTTGCGGCTGTGGTGACCGCCAAATACTGTGATGCCCTACCGCTTTATCGGTTAACCGACATATTTGCCCGTGGCGGTTTAAATATTAGCCGCGCTACACTGGCCAATTGGTGCATAGCCAGTGCCGAATTAGTTAGGCCGTTAATTGCTGCGATGAAAGCTAATCTACTCGCTCAATCAACGCTGTGCGCAGATGAAACAACGGTGCAAGTATTGGATGAACCAGATAGAAAAGCAGCAACTAAATCCTATATGTGGGTCTATCGCAGCAATGAATTTAGCGATAACCCTGTTGTTATTTATGATTATCAACCGAGTCGTGCACGCAGTTGCCCAGAAGCATTTCTAGCAGATTATGCCGGATATTTACAATGTGATGGTTACAGTGTTTACGACAATATAGAAGGAATAATGCCAGTCGGGTGCTGGGCACACGCCAGACGCAAATTCCACGATGCCTTAGCGGTGCAACCGAAGAAAACCGGCAAAGCAACAGTCGGTATCAATTATATTCAAAAACTGTATGCAATAGAAAAGCGGGCAAAAACATTACCGCCCGATAAGCGAAAATCACTCCGGCAGGAAAAGGCTGAGCCAATCTTAACATCGTTGCATGAATGGTTAGAAAAAAGCGAGAAAACAGTCCTGCCCAAAAGTAAAATTGGGGTAGCAATCAAGTACACATTGAATCAGTGGGAAAAACTGAGGCGTTACCTTGAATCAGGTGAATTAGGCATTGATAATAATGTCACTGAACGCGATATCAGGCCGTTTACGACGGGGCGGAAAAACTGGATGTTCTGCCAATCGGTAAATGGTGCAAAAGCCAGTGCTGCACTTTATAGCTTGGTGATGACTTGCCGTGCCAACGATATTAACCCGTACTTTTACTTCCAAAAACTTTTCACGGAACTGCCACAACGGGATAAATTTGCTGATTTAAGTGATTTATTACCTTGGCATGCCGATCTAAAAGCTTGATGATATCGGGCTCCACCGCTTAATTGACCGCTTACTGCCATGCAGTGAGCGTAGCGTTGCGATCACCGCTGTTTAATACTTTCGACTGCACCATTTTGGTTCTCTATTGCCCCATTCGTGAACTTTTTTCATTTTTTAAAAAAAAAATTTAATTTTATTTAAAACAGACCAATCTGCTTGATCTTGTTGATCGGGTGACGTAACTCACACTTTTAAACGTCCTAATGTCTTTTTTTATAACGTTTACGTGAACGTAAATTTAAAACGGTTGTTTAAATTTTTGAGTTGACTGCTTTAGTTTAGTATCTTGTTTTTAAACAATAAAATGTAGTTACGTATAGGTAAGTTAAAAACGTTATCAAATTGTTTAATTCAACAATTTAGACTAAAGTTATGTAAATATATATTTACATTAAGTAATTAAATTACAAGCTTTTATACTATTTCAGTTTACTGGTCAATTGGTAAGATGAATTTGTACCCACTCGTTTAAAGTATAAACTCTAATTATTAAAGTTAATATTAATCATTAGCTTAATTGCTTTTTATTCTTTGGTATTACCAATTTGTGTGATCGTCGACACTGTGTTTAAGGCGGTTTTGGTAAAGTATTAACTGTTGCAATTACAAACGTTTTTGGTTAGTTTTTAGTACGAAACAAACATTTGAACGTTTGTATTTTTAACTTTCAGGTTAACCGTCAGTTTCAGTTAACGATTATGGGCATACTTTTTATTGAACTTGATTTGAAACATTTAAGCGTAGGCCGTGATAGTGGTGCTTAGCTTTACGATTCAATGTGAGTGATAGCAATAACTAGTCTGTTTAAGTAATGAAGCATGACAACCAACATCAACACATATAGCACTATCAACACTGATAGCACTTAGGGAGCCAAATATGACCGCAGAACAATTGGTAGCTCAATACAGTAAGTCCACAGCAAATGCTGATGATTCGCTTAAAACCGATCTCACGTTTATTGGTCCCACTGTCAACGGCCAAGATGAGGTCTTTAACTCTGGCGCCGTGACTTTCCTTGATTCGTTATGCGCAAAGTTTGTTGATGAAGTACCTGAGTTGTTAAGTAAACGTCAACATAAACAAGCTCGTATTGATGGCGGTGAGTTGCCAGACTTTTTACCTGAAACTCGTGCGATACGTGATGGTGATTGGACTATTCGCGGCATGCCTGAAGATCTAACTGACCGACGTGTTGAAATTACCGGTCCGGTTGACCGTAAAATGATCATCAACGCGATGAACGCCAATGTAAAAGTGTTTATGGCTGACTTTGAGGACTCCTTAGCACCAAGCTGGCTAAAGATTGTAGAAGGTCAAATTAACCTTCGTGATGCCGTACGTGGTGATATTGATTTTACCGCCCCAGGAACAGGTAAGCATTATTCGCTTAATCCAGACCCTGCGGTATTAATTGCACGTGTACGTGGTTTGCATCTTATTGAAAAACACATTGAATACAAAGGTAAACCTATTCCTGGTGGTTTAGTTGATTTTGCAATGTACTTTTATCATAACTATCGCCAACTGTTAGCTAACAACTCAGGACCTTACTTTTATATTCCTAAGTTAGAAAGCCATCTGGAAGCGCGTTGGTGGGCGAAAGTCTTTGCCTTTGTGGAAGAGCGTTTTTGCTTACAGCCTGGCACGATTAAATGTACGTGTTTAATTGAGACTTTACCTGCGGTGTTTGAAATGGAGGAGATCCTTTATGAGCTTCGTTCGAACATTGTCGCGCTTAATTGTGGTCGTTGGGACTATATCTTTAGCTATATTAAGACATTAAAGAAATACCCTGATCGTGTGTTACCAGACCGTCAAGCCGTGACCATGGACACTAAGTTTTTAAGCGCCTATTCACGCTTACTGATTAAAACCTGCCATAAACGCGGCGCATTAGCGATGGGTGGTATGGCGGCGTTTATTCCAGCCAAAGATGAAGCGACTAACGAACTCGTATTGCAAAAAGTACGTGGCGATAAAGAGTTAGAAGCCCGAAATGGTCACGATGGTACTTGGGTTGCTCATCCAGGTTTAGCCGACACCGCAATGAAAATTTTTAATGATTATATTGGTGGCGATAGAACCAATCAATTGCATATTACCCGTGATGTGGATGCGCCGATTTTAGCCAGCGAATTACTTGAGCCTTGCGATGGAGAGAAGACGGAAGCGGGAATGCGTTTGAACATCCGCATTGCTTTGCAGTACATCGAAGCATGGATCCAGGGTAATGGTTGCGTACCGATTTACGGTTTGATGGAAGATGCTGCTACAGCAGAGATATCGCGCACTTCAATTTGGCAGTGGATCCAACACGGCAAGAGCTTATCAAATGGCAAATTAGTCACCAAAACATTATTTAAAGACATGTTGAAAGAAGAAATGGCCAACGTGAAGAAAGAGCTCGGTGCTGAACGTTTTAATGCTGGCAAGTTCACTGTAGCAGCAGGGCTGTTCGAGCAAATTACCACTTCAGATGAGCTAGTCGATTTCTTAACATTACCAGGATATGAACTGCTAACGGCTTAATACGCCAGTTATCAGAATATTAATTACAACACTACTGAATTAGGCAAAGTCGAAAAATTCACTTTGCCGACCCATTACACAGGAAGGAGCGACATTATGACTACACAACTAACTCGTCAGCAACAGGTTGATGCTATTAAGAAAGATTGGGCTGAAAATCCACGTTGGAAATCGGTTAAGCGTCCTTTTACCGCTGAAGAAGTCGTCGCATTACGTGGCTCTGTCGTGCCAGAAAATACGATTGCGAAACTGGGTGCCGCAAGATTGTGGGCTCTGGTTAATGGCGGCGCTAAGAAAGGCTACGTTAACTCTCTTGGTGCACTTACAGGTGGTCAAGCTGTACAACAAGCAAAAGCGGGTATTGAAGCGATTTATTTATCAGGCTGGCAGGTTGCTGCGGACGCTAACTTAGCGGGCACTATGTATCCTGACCAATCACTATACCCAGCTAACTCTGTACCAGCAGTAGTAAGCCGTATTAATAACTCATTCCGCCGCGCTGACCAAATTCAATGGGGCAAAGAAGTCAATCCTGGTGATGACAATTACACTGACTATTTCCTACCTATTATTGCAGATGCAGAAGCGGGTTTTGGTGGCGTACTAAATGCTTTCGAACTAATGAAGTCGATGATTGATGCTGGTGCTGCTGGGGTTCACTTTGAAGACCAACTCGCGTCTGTTAAAAAGTGTGGTCACATGGGCGGTAAAGTTCTAGTGCCAACCCAAGAAGCAGTACAAAAGCTTGTTGCTGCCCGTTTAGCTGCAGATGTGAGCGGTGTAGATACGTTAGTTATTGCACGTACTGATGCTAATGCTGCCGATTTAATGACTTCAGATTGTGATGAATATGACCGTGACTTTGTGACAGGCGAGCGAACTAACGAAGGTTTCTACCGCGTTAAAGCTGGCTTAGACCAAGCGATTTCTCGTGGTCTTGCCTACGCACCTTATGCTGACTTAATTTGGTGTGAAACCGCTAAACCTTGTCTTGAAGAAGCGAAGAAGTTTGCTGATGCCATTCATGCACAGTACCCAGATCAACTACTTGCTTATAACTGTTCTCCTTCGTTCAACTGGAAGAAGAACTTGGATGATGTAACAATTGCTAAATTCCAGCAAGAGTTATCAAACATGGGCTACAAGTACCAGTTCATCACGTTAGCAGGCATTCATAACATGTGGTACAACATGTTCGATTTAGCCTATGACTATGCACGTGGCGAAGGCATGAAGCATTATGTTGAAAAAGTACAAGAACTTGAATTTGCTGCAGCTAAGAAAGGTTACACTTTCGTGTCGCATCAGCAAGAAGTGGGTACTGGTTACTTCGATCAAGTAACAACATGTATCCAAGGCGGTAAGTCTTCAGTAACTGCACTAACGGGCTCTACTGAAGAAGAACAGTTCTAAGATAGTTGCCTGACCATTTTACAAGCTTAGTCACTTTGTGACTGTTGTAACCCCGTGCGGCTCACCTACAGGTCGTACGGGATTTTTATCCAAGTATGATGGATTATAAGTATATGCTTAGTTGTTGATCCTGATTGTTTGGGTACTTCCTCCCGGTAAGCTTTTTTAACCACATTATTTGTGATTGCGGCTCTTGCGAGCCGTTTTTTTTTACCTACTCATTTATCCAAAAATCCCACGGATTGACCTTAATATGGCATTGGTGGGTTGCACCTCAGACCACTCCTAAGCAAAAAGATAAGCAGAGCCTAAATAAAGTGATTAATCACAATATAAATTGTCGTTTATTCAGTGTGCTAGAGTCAATTTTGTTAACTTGCCAGTCAGTATGATTGAGGATGCCGAAAGTGTTGTTTTTGCGTTGATACGTGAGCTAGCTTGAGCGAGTAACAATATCTACAAGACACTGTGATGAAATTGAGTATACTGAAAATAATATTTGTTACATTTAGGCTGTTTTTTTGAAACCTATGACTCCGCAAAAAGGGGCTGATTACTGGACTAAACGGATCAGTGATCAAGAAATGCCTGCATTATGTTCAACCGTGCTTGATTTAGAAAGGCTGGCAAAAGACGATGTGTCTTCGTTATCTTTATTAGGTCGAAGTGTGATGCACGATAACGCATTAACGTCACGTATTTTACGAGTGGCTAACAGCGCCATATACAACAAAGGCATTAGTCAAGTCTCAACGGTTAGCCGCGCGGCTGTGGTGCTAGGTTTTGATACTATTCGCAATATCTGTCTTACCGCTAAATTACTGACCAGCTTATTAGAAAATAAACACCTTTCAGAAGGTGTTTACCAGCGTTTATTAAAGCTGATGGCGCAGTCATTTCAAGCGGCGATGTTGGCTCGAATGATGATGAGCGACAAGGGCGAGTCGTTGCGTGAAGAAGTGTTTATTGCCTCTTTGTTATATCGGATAGGTGAAAGTGCTTTTTGGAGTATGGGTGGTGAGCAGACCGAGCAACTGGATAAAAAATTATTAACCATTGAGGATAACATTGAGCAAAAATCACTGATCCGAGCTGAACTTGGCACCTCATTTCCTCAGCTTACCCAAAGTATTGCCAGAAGTTGGGGTTTAGGTGAAGTATTGATTAAGTCTTTAGCACAACCTGATGAGCGCATGCCTGAGATCCGTTGTATATTTTTAGCGAATAAGTTATCAGAAATTGTTTCTCAGCCTAACGTTAATGCTGAAGAATTACATAAGCGCTTATCCCAAGCCGCAGACATGTTAGACATCAGTGTGGATGAGTTTACACAACGATTCATTGATTGCAGTGACATCACCCATAAGTTAGCCATTGAATATGGTGCCAAAGCCATAGTGTCTTATTTACCTAATACTGGCGACGTATTAGAAAAAGCCGATTCTCCGATTGAGCCCACAGAGATACGACAAACCAACCAAGGTTATCAATTAAGAAAATTGAGGCAACTCACTCATTATGCGGTGGAGAAAACTGATTTTAATCAAATAATGCACACCACATTAGAAGGGATGCTAACCGGTGTTGGCTTGGATCGTTGTGGCGTGTTGTTACTATCACCGAGCCGTAAATTATTACAACCCAGAGTGATGATGGGTGATGGTGCAGAGTTATTAAAACAAGCCTTTGTGATTGAACTTGATGATCCAACATCGGTTTTCACTCAATGTGTGGGGCAAAAAAAGAGCTTTTGGGTAAATACACCAACCAGTAATGAATGCAAAGTACAAGTTGATGATGTGCTAGTTGAACGTTTTTCTCAACATGGTTTTTTATTAGCGCCACTCTGTGTAGGTCATAAAGTGTTAGGGTTATTCTATGCCGATAGGCAGGGTTCTGAACGTCATTTTGAGCAAGAAGATTTCGACAGTTTTACACACTTTAGTGAACTAGCGAATGTGTGTTTTAGGGTGTCAATGACATAGAAGGATTATTGATTCTTGAATGCTGAATGTTGTGCAATTACCGACAATCTTAAAAGCTAAGCTTTAGATATTAGGTATTAGGTATTAGGTATTAGGTATTAGGTATTCAGTTTTATGGTGGTCATGATAATCGACAATGGCCACCATATCCTTAAATCCTTATTGCATAATTAAGCTGGTAATACGTTTAGCTTTGTCGTTTGGGATTGGGAAACTCAAATGATACTGAGCAATTTTCCAACCATCAACTGTTTGTACTAACGCGCCAGTACCACGGCTGACGCCATAAGCTGGGCTGTAGAGCTGTTCGTCAAATACAATCGTATCGTCAATTTGTAACAAGTGACGCGATTTTACATCGTAGTGCCAACCTTGAGTGGGTTTAGCATAGCGCTCAAATTCAATCATATTCCAACGCTCTGATGCATCGGTGCCAATAAACACGGCTTGTGGGTGATAAAGACTAAAATAAGTACTCCAGTCTGCTGCAGCAGCACTTTCATGTAATTGATTTAATAAGCCACTAACAGCTTGGCTGTCTTTTGCAGATAAACCTTGGCTGTCAATTAACTCGTTTTTTTGATTGATGTCTTTAATCACAGCTTCGCTTTCGGAGCTCACTTGTTGACTCACGTGTTCATTTTTCGGCTCGGTTTGACTTTGTTCTGTGGTTAATTCTTCCGCCTGCGTTGCGTGTAAGTCAAAAGCCGTCACTGTGGTCATTAACACGGCAATAAAACCGAGTCGGTGGATAATTGATTGCATAGTATCCCTTTTCATATTGTGAATTATTATGATGTTTTTACTATTAGTATTCTAGTGCCAATTTATGGGATCTAGCTGATAAAATTGGCTCAATTCTTTATACAATTGTTGATGTTGTTGATAAAACTCTACAGGTCGTTCGAAAAAAGTTTCACTGATCACCGCAAAAAACTCCGCCGGATTGGTCGCGCCATAATAATTGAATAATGACGGGATATGATGCTGAGCGCAATACTGAAGTTGCTGAAACTCTTGCCCCAGTGTTGTTGACCATGAGCGATATGAAGTGATATCTCGCAGTGGAGGAGCGCCATTGGCGCTGCCATCTTCTTGATCAAGTTGATGAGCAAATTCGTGTATGACCACATTACTGCCATCAAATGGATCTGCCGCGCCTTCTACAGTGCTGTTCCATGATAAAACAACTTTACCATACTCCCATGATTCACCTAGCAAGACATTACGTTGGGTCGATTGTACTCCCCCGAGGCCAGTTCGGTTTTGCTCAACAATAAATGCACTTGGGTAGACTAAAATTTGCTTCAGTTTAGGGTAATAGTCGGTTTTACGGTTGAGTAATAATAAACAGGCTTGGGCTGCGATGGTGACTTTTACTTCGTCATTAATTTCGAATCCGTTACAACCCACAAATTGTTTTTCATCGATAAAGATTTGAATATGTTTTTTGAGCTGAAGCTGCAAATCCGTCGGCATGGCTTTAAAGTATGGAAAGCGGGTTTTCAATATGTTACGCCATCGTGTGGGAAATGGCTGACGGGTGACGATATTACGTTGACGGTTGATACGCCATTGACTACTGACGATCCACCCCACGGCTATCATTGATATAACGAGCAATATTATAATCGCGATCATAGACATGTCCTGGTGGTCGAAGGGGAGTTAAATTATTGTCTCGAACCCATCATTATTGATTACTGGAGCTTGCCGATGAGTGCATTGCTCATTTTTTCATACTGTGAGTATTAATAATTAATGGGGTAGCGATTGAACAAATTCAAGCTTTAGTGAAAACTAAATAGTGATCAGGGTGTCGGCTATTAACTTTTTGGTTGGAATGAAGGCATTAAACTTTAAAAAAAAGCACTGACTAACAAATATTAACCTCATATTTGTTGCCAGCAAAAGGGTGGGGAGAAAAGAGTACTTATTTGCAATTATTAGGTGTATTTAAGATGTATTACTGGTCTGAAAAATTAGCCTCTAACATTTTTTGTTGTTGTGGTGATAGACTGAAATGTTGTGAAATCAATTGCCTGATGAGTTTTGATTTTGCTATGACTCCTTGTTGGCTCAGTAATGTTAGTTCATTTATTGCCGTTTCACTTAAGGTAAATGTACAGTGTTTGTAAGGCTGTTTTTTGCTTTTATTCGCAGACACCATTGGTTCAAGATACTGTGGATATTTACGCTGTAGAAAATCGATTATATTGCTCTGGTTATCGGCATTGGTTGTCGTAATTGTTTGCTTTGCATCATGTTGAGGACGGTCTTGACCCGCAGCATATAAATCGGCTGCCGCAATAAAGTCATCAATCGATACCGCAATGTTAGTGGTATTTTTACATAACGAAGCGTTTTTCTTGAGATCGGCTAGTCCCATAATTTCCTCTCAATGTGGTCACATTTGATGCAGTATTGCGCTGTTCGATGAGTTGTTTTGCATCGGTAATTTCGAGTAATTCGCAGGCAATACTGCGCATTTCTAATGCCGCTTTACCTTTTGGCTCTAATTCAAATACAGATAATCCCGATTCTTCACTATCGTCGTAAATATTACGACTGTAGTTAACCGCATCTAACACGTTAATGTCGTAGGTACGACAAACATCTTTTGCTTCTATAATTCTGCTTGCCTGATTAGGTAAACTTGGGCACTGCGTGATCACGAATGACGCTTTCATTTTTGGGTTAATCATCAAACAAGTGGCGACGATATCGTCTAAATGACTGACGGTTTTTAAGTCGCGTCGTTTGGGGCGTAATGGCATTAACACATGGGATGCCACTGACATGGTTGCTCTAAGGGCTAAATTATCTTGGCCACCGCAATCGACAATAACGTAGTCGTAATGTTGCTCTAAGCTGAGTAAGTCATTACGAATTTTTCCATAGAGTTGCACGCAGTTAATAGCAGGTAATTTAGGATTATTGTTACGGGCTTGGATCCAGTCTGATGTGGTTCGTTGTGGATCACAGTCGACCATAATCACGCTTGCATTCGCCTCTTTGGTCAGGAATACCGCAATATTTTGCGCAAGACAGCTTTTACCACTGCCGCCTTTTTCACCACCAACTAATATGATCATGGACGTTGCCCTCCCAATATAAATTAACTTACATCGTTAAATGTAATTGATAACTCACTGTAATTATGGATGCGGGTTTAGTCAATTAGTTGATTTTTGACAGTTTTTTATTAATGTCATCTGGGCGGTTATTTGACTGTGTTGAGTGTTTAGACAGAAAATTGACGGCGCTAGTTTACATGCGTCAATGTTACTTAAAGGTTAAATTTAATAATGACTTACGCCAGTTAAATACGGTTAACAATCCAGTGTGCTGACACCGTTTTAATATTGGCAGCAACGAGATAACCAATTTATATACATTAAATGACTATAGGATGATTTTAATATAGCTAATTGATATAACTTGATGATGCAGCTAAATGGGTTATTTTTAAGCTAAGGGCTGTTTGATAAGCGTTTATTAACCAGAATTGAGGTCAAATAGGGTATTTAACTTTAGCATTTACTTTAGCAGTGGCTTTATTAGTCGCTTTATTAATGCTCGATATTGTCACTTGAGCTTGTTTTTGAAGTGAACTTGGTGCTGATTTGACATGAATGGCCATTAACTCGACATCCGTCAGTTATGCTATTCCGTTGCTGGTGCCTTTACGGCCCGCTATAGCAAACAGATCCATTATCTGTTGATTTGGCGTAGCCTAAAGCAGTTTTGAAAATGACTCTGAGCTGATAAAATAGTTAATGTGATGGGTAATACAATAACCTTATTGATAATCAAAGGCCTGGAGCCATAGTGATGAATGAGCAGCAATTGTTAGAAGCGATTAATCAAACCATGCCATTTGGTAAATATGCTGGACGTAAATTATTGCATTTACCTGAACCGTATTTGGTCTGGTTTCATTCTAAAGGTTTTCCAGAGGGCAAGCTCGGTGAGCAACTCGCATTAATGTATGAAGTGAAACTCAATGGATTGGAAGAAATGCTACAACCGCTGTTAAAGCGTTGAAGCGGGTAACAAGCGATGACAAGCGATAACAGCCTAGAGGCTAGAGGCTAGGGCGGACTGCGTCCTGCTAGATCGCTACGCTGCTAAATAAAGCAGGGAAGAGCGATAACAAGCGTAACAGCCTAGAGGCTAGGGCGGACTGCGTCCTGCTAGATCGCTACGCTGCTAAATAAAGCGGTCAAAGCGTTCGCTCGTTAGCGCCCTTTTTGAGGCCACGCAATGGCGTGCAGTTATCGTTCTAGCTCTAGTTCTACCGCTGTTATAGGATCTAGCCGCGAAGCGTCCTAGCACCTAGGCTTTTAGAATAGGTTTTTTCATGTAAAAGCCGGTAAAGGTTTGACCGCGTTTTTGCTGATAGCTTGTGTGTTGCAAGATAAAGCCCATGGTTTCAAACAAGGGCTTAGATAAGCATGATGCATCAACACTGAGGTTGGAATATTGTTGCTGTATTGCCCAATGCTGTAAGTGACTGTATAAGGCGCTGGCGATGCCTTGGTGTTGGTAGTTGGGGTGCACATATAAGCAGTCTATGTAACCTTGATATTTAAAGTGTGTTTCCACACTAATAAAGCCAATAACGTGCTGGTTATCAAGCGCTAACCATGCTTTATTTCGTTTGTATCTTAGTTGCCAAAATTTAGCGGAACGGGGTGCTGAGGACCATGCATTGAGTTTTAATTTTGGGTATCTTGGATGAATAATACCTTGCACGGCACAATGGTACAATTGACTGATTTGAGTTGCATTTGACGCAGAAAAATCCACGATTTGATAAGGATGAGGAAATGAATTTTGCATAAAAAAGACCAATCGATAAGATTGGTCAATTATGTAAGGTTTTAGCAATAAAACGTACTATTTTTTATTAATATCACCAACAAACATGATTTTATCAAATGTTCTGTTGAGGCTTGAGCTTTTAAAGTCACTCATCCACATTTGCTCTGACACTTCGACCTTGTCACCTTTGCTTACTTCAGTTTGCGGACCTGCTGCCCAGTATGTTTTGTCAGCTTCTTTTAACTGAACATAGGTATAACCACCGCCATTCATGGTGTCGAGAACTTCAGCTTGATGTAAAGCGCCTTGTGCCCATGCTGAAGATACACCTATAGCCAAGGTGGCCGCTGCTGCAAATGCGATTAATTTAGCTTTCATGTATGTATTCCTATTTTTTATCTACAGATGATAATGGATAACGAGATTCGCTCAACTTTATGCTATTTAACCATCTCTGTTCACTGAGGTCTGTGATCTACTACGAATTATTGCGGTCTCCCAGCTGTTAGGCATGCTGGTTTAATCGCGGTGGCTAATATAATGTACATTGGCCAATAGTAGTCCGTTAATGAGGTGTCCATATTGACTGACAAAATCGATAAACGCTTCTGGTAATGTTTGATCCGTTATCGATTGTTGCCAATGTGCCAGCAACAATGCCTCATATCCTTCTTTACCCGCAGCGGTATAAGAACTTGATACCCCGAGATACAGCTTTTTAGGATCAAGGGTTTGCCATTGATCTTGTTTGTAAATTTCGACTTGGGTGATCCGTTGCCCTTTAATTTGCTTACCATCATAGAAGTAACGCAATCCGTAAGGATAAGGAAAACTACCTGCGCCAGTACCCATAATACCATTATTGGTTGCCGAGTTAATTGAAGACTCAAGCGCTTCAATGACATATTTCCCTTGGATTTGGTACAAGGTCAGGGGTAAATCAAAAGGTAAAATCCGTCCTACTACATCCGCTAATGACAATTGGCCTTTATTCAACGACTGTCTAACACCGCCAGCATTATGGAGGGCAAAATCAATATTCGGTTCAATATTTTTTGCGGCTTTATACATGCTTCTACTGACCCAAGGCGCAATTTCACTGCCGTGAGGAAAATGTTTACTGGGCAGGCGAGTATGGACAAAATCGCGCGGGATATGGGTTAGAATTTGATTTTCTATTGCGTCTAATGATGGTCTATATTGGGTGTGAATGACCGAGTGGATCTCTTCATCATGTTGGGCATCTTTAATACAAGGGTGACTAAAAAGTTGTTCAATTAATGCCGCTGAAGTATGACTGTCAGCAACAGTGCCTTGTTTTGTGGTTACGGTAATCTTGTTATCGAGCATAAAGTAATTGTTACCCAACAGTTCGACAACCTTACCTTGTTGGTCAAAACATATTTCAGCTAAACCAACCGTTTCAGCATATTTACCGGCATGTAAAATCGGCGTTGAATTAATTGTTTCGCCATAAGGGATATTACTCAGGCCAATATCACTCAGCTCGCCTTGGAGCGTATGCGAGTGACCACCTACAATCAGGCTTATGCCATCAACTTTTGCGGCCAGTTCCCTATCTTGATCTAAGCCTAAATGGCTCAGGACGATAATGTGATGAATACCTTGTTGGTGCAAGCGTTGTATTGTTCGCTCCGTGGTCTCGATGGCATTGACAAAGTGGGTATCAGGATCCGGTCTGGCAATTAAGCGCATTTGATCAAGAGTGATGCCAATTATCGCTAGCTTGGTATCATAAAACGGCTTAATTAATACTTTGGCCGTTTCAGTTGAGTCATCAAAGTCGTATAGCATTGGATGGCCATAAAGTCGGCCTGTTTTCTGGCGGTCTTCCTGACTTAAATCCATATTACCGGCTAATATCGGAAAATCGATACGATTTAAAAACGCTTGAACAGGGCTGTTACCCGCATCGATTTCATGATTACCTATGACCATAGCATCGGGCTTTAGCAGGTTTAGTAAATGGGCATTGGCTGCACCTTTAAACTCTCTAAAATATAAAGTGCCTTGAAAGCTATCGCCGCCATGTAAAAATAGAAATGGAGTTTGCTGGGCCGCGGCTTGCTGTCTTGCCTGTTCTATTTGATAACCTAAACGCGCATAGCCACCAGAATGGGCTTCTAGTTTATAAGTGTGCTGTTGGGCTGTCAGGCTAAAATGGACTGGACTAGGTTCGAAGTTAGAATGAGTGTCATTAATGTGAGCAATAGATAAACGATAAATATTTGGCATTTTTTCCCTCAATTTAATGTCGGTATATTATACCCATTTCATTAAATATGTAATCACTCAGCGTTTCCCCTGGTCTTTCAATTTAAGCTTGTTGGCGCAAGAGTTGCCATGTAACGCAGAAACAGAATACCTAAGAGTCTTTTATTGATCGTACTTAACTTCAATTCTGGTATAAGTAAGATAAAGTGATATAAATTAGCGTGTTGTCTGGTTTATTAACCTTGCCTTTTGTTTTGCGAGTAAAGGCGATAATAGCGCTGTTGTTGCAAGTCAATGCCACTTCGATCGCGGGACAAAAAGCGATTTGAGAACGGTTTATTATCTTAAGGATTGTCCAGAGATGAGGTTATAGATAATAATGCGACATATTTACACTGTACTATGGTATGGATTGAGGCTAACGCAGGATTGACTATTAGCCCCGTGATCACAACAAGTTTAGTGGGTTAACAATGGTAAAACACCTTTTTTAACAATTAGTTAATCGAATTGCTGTTAACATTGTTAATGATTAAGATAAATTTGAATATACATCATTCAGTTGGTATAAAAAAGGCTATAAATTGAATGTTAATAATTGGTTAGTCTGATTTTATAGCCAATAACGGAGGCTCAATTAACCCATATTATTTTCATCGTATATGACTAAACCTTTACTTTTTATCCGTCGTTGCCAAAGTTTGCGCGCCAATGCTTGCATATTGGGCGTTAAATCCTTTGAGTCAACGATTTCTAAACCAATTAAGGTTTCGATGATATCTTCAATCGTCACAATGCCTTCGCTTGAACCGTATTCATCAACCACCAAGGCGATTTTTGAACTACGATTGATCATTAATTGAAACAGCGGCAATACTCTTACGGAAGAGGGGACGACGAGTAAATTTTTTAAATGCTCTCCAATTTCAGTATCTGGGGCTTGGCGAGACTGAAGTATAATATCATTACGATTGACATAACCAATCACATTGTCACGATCACCTTGATAAATCGGGATCCGGGTAAAAGTACTGGACAAATACTGGTCGATAAATTGCTCATTAGTGATGTGAGTTGGTAATTTAAAAATCACTGTGCGGGGGGTCATGATGTCACTGACGTGCATGTCTTTCATCGACAACATTTGCGTTAACATCTGTGATTCTTGCTCACTTAATTCGCCACTGTCTTTCCCCATTTGGGTCATTGCGCTGAGTTCTTGACGAATGTATTGACCTTTTTCGCCTTTGCCGAAGAGATTGGTGACTTTTTGAGTCATCCAAATTAAAGGCATCGTCATCTTTTCCATCCAATATAAACATAGTGATACCGATGGAGCCAATTTGCGCCAGTAATTAGCCCCTAAGGTTTTAGGAATGATTTCTGAGAAGAATAAAATTAAAAAAGTCAGAACAGCAGAGAATACGCCAAGCATTTCACTACCAAATATGATGGCCGCCTTTGCACCAGCAACAGAAGCCCCCATGGTATGTGAGATGGTATTTATCGTTAAGATAGAGACTAATGGAGAATCAATATTTTGCTTTTGCTTATCGAGGCGTGCAGCAATAAAGGGGTGAGTTTCTTTGAGGGTTTCGATATAACTTGGAGTAACAGATAAGAGGACTGCTTCAAAAATACTGCATAGAAATGAAATGAAAATAGCAAAAAAGACAATCAAAAAAAGAGTTAACATAAATGTAAGTAGAAACTTCCTCGAGGTAGACTAAATAAACTGTATCAATTCTATCATAACATCCGATGCACTCGCTACAGTGGCTAAAACACGACATGAACACGACAATAGCGATACTGAGTAAACATCCGATTCACTCTCTACAGTAACTAAAACACTATACTAGCGATACAGAGTCAACTCGATGGACTCGCGACAGAGGCTAAAACACGACACGAACACGACAATAGCGATATTGAGTAAACTTGATGGACTCGCGACAGTGGCTAAAACACGACATGAACACGACAATAGCGATATTGAGTAAACTCGATGCACTCGCGACAGTGGCTAAAACACGACACGAACACGACAATAGCGATATTGAGTCAACTCGATGGACTCGCGACAGTGGCTAAAACACGACACGAACACGATACTAGATATATTGAGTAAACTCGATGCTCGAGATACTGGCTAAAACGTGATGCTAACTGTATAATTCGCCGCCCTGTTACAGGTTTTGGTGTTTTGAGGTTAGGCAGATGAGTGTAAAAAAAATCAATTTATTAGATTTTAATCGTAAAGGACTACGTGCGTTGTTCAGTGAAATGGGCGAAAAACCGTTTCGTGCCGATCAGTTAATGAAGTGGATTTATCACTTTGGGGTCACTGATTTTGAAAAAATGAACAACATAAACAAAGTTCTACGTGGAAAATTGGCTGCGAAATATGAAATTGTTGCGCCTGAAATTGCTAATTTTCAAGAGTCTGCTGATGGCACCATTAAATTTGCGATCAATGTTGGTCAGGGTCAAGAAGTCGAAACGGTATATATTCCAGAAGAGGACCGCGCGACGTTATGCGTGTCGTCGCAAGTGGGTTGCGCTTTAGAATGTACTTTCTGCTCTACTGGTCAGCAAGGTTTTAACCGTAACTTAACGGTATCGGAGATCGTCGGTCAAGTCTGGAGAGTATCGCAATTTTTAGGTTTCCATAAAGACACCGGCGATAGACCCATTTCTAACGTAGTGATGATGGGTATGGGTGAGCCTTTGCTTAACCTTGCCAATGTGATCCCTGCGATGGATATTATGCTTGATGATTTTGGCTTTAGTTTATCTAAACGTCGCGTGACCTTATCAACCTCTGGTGTGGTACCTGCGCTTGATAAACTCGGTGACGTTATTGATGTGGCATTAGCGGTTAGTATCCACGCCCCTAATGATGAACTGCGCGATGTGTTGGTTCCGGTTAACAAAAAATATCCATTACAAGAATTTTTAGCGGGCATTCGTCGTTATTTAGCAAAGTCTAATGCAAATCGCGGCCGCGTAACGGTTGAATATGTGATGCTTGATCATATTAATGACAGCACAGACCAAGCGCATGAACTTGCAACGTTAATGAAAGATACTCCATGTAAGATTAACTTAATTCCGTTTAACCCGTATCCTGGTTCTCCTTACGGCCGTTCATCTAACTCACGCATAGACCGTTTTTCTAAAGTATTGATAGAACATGGCCTCACCGTTATTGTGCGTAAAACCCGTGGGGATGATATTGATGCTGCTTGTGGCCAGTTAGCGGGTGATATTCGTGATAGAACAAAGCGTTTAGCAAAAAAACAAATGCAACAGAATCAGATTTCAGTCACAATGGAATAACTCGTTGTTTACATAGATAATAGGCTTATAAATGATGCACGGAATGCAAAAGGTTGGTCTGATTACCTTATTGGCTTTGTCTGTCACTGCTTGTGTGACTGAGCGTACCTACAGTGGTACTGATATCCCTGTAGCTGAACGTCAGTTTGATAAGCAGGGGGCCGCTAGAGAGCGTATGCATCTCGGACTTACTTATCTAAATCGTGGTAATAGCGAACAAGCTAAGTATAATTTAAATAAAGCAGTTGAATATGCACCCAATACCAGCGAAGTTCATATGGCAATGGCTTATTATTACCAAACCGTAGGTGATTTAGAGCGAACCGAAGCATCATACGAAAAGGCCATTAGCTTTAGTGATGTCACTGGTGATGCGCGGAATAACTTTGGGGTGTTTTTGTGTCAACAAAATAAATTTGTCGAATCTGAGAAAATGTTTCTTGCTGCGATTGAAACACCTAAATATACCCGCACAGCATCGAGTTATGAAAACTTAGGGGTGTGCAGTCGCAAAGCAGGTGATAAAGAAAAAGCGCGACAGTATTTTAATATGGCGTTAAAGTATGATAAAAGACGGCAAGTAACGTTGTTAGAACTAACCGAGTTAGCCATGGAAGATGCTGACTACGGCAATGCGCGCGAACAACTCGCAAGATACCATCGAGTTGCTAGTGAATCAGCAGAAAGTTTAGCCTTAGGGATTAAGATTGAGCGGGCGGCGAACGATGTAGAGGCCGTAAAACGATTTGGCATTTTATTAATTGCGAAGTTTCCTGCATCTCCACAAGCCAAAAATTATAGAGCTAACTTGAATTAATGACTAATGAATTCGAAGTAGAACAAGACGCAGAAAAAGCGGATTTGTTAAAAGACGTAGTGACAGCCGGCACCATTTTAAAAGCGGCTCGCGAAGCAAAGGGGATCTCGATTGAGACCGTTGCAACCCAATTGCATTTACGTCCCAAGATCATCGATGATCTTGAAAATGATATTTTTATTAATATAGCTTCTATCACTTATGTGAGAGGCTATATTAAGAATTATGCTCGTTTTGTTAGCGCCGACATGGCTGTAATACAGCAATGTTTAAGCCGTCAAGTGCCTGAAATCGTGGCACCGGTAATGCAAAGTTTTTCACGTAAGACGATCCATCAAGCTCGCAATAGTCGGCTTAATTTAGTGACTTACCTTATTGTTGCCATATTAATAGCGATGCTGGTGTTATGGTGGGTCCAAAAATCATCGTTACTGACAAATGTTGATTTATCACAGCCAACCGTTGAAGAAATTGCCGCGGAAAGTAGCATGCTTGATCCGCAGCAAATCATTCGCAGTGAATCTGGACAATCGCAAGCTGAAAACACCACCAGTGAGTCAGATTATGTGACTGAAGGCATCGATAGTTCAACTGATGCAGCTAGCAGGGCTGCGATCGAAGCTGAAGATAATCTTATCCAAACAGCGCAAAACGCGGCGAGCTCAACTCAGGCATTAACTCAACCGAGTACGCCATCGTCAACCATAACAGAGACGAGCGTATCAAGTTCTGAGAGTGTGTTAACGATTGAACTTTCGGGTGACTGTTGGGTTAACGTAACTGATGCCAATGGCAAAGTGATGGTTGATGGTGTGAAAAATGCGGCACAAAGAATAGAAGTCCGTGGTACAAAACCTTTTAAAGTGATCCTGGGTGCGCCTCAAGTAGCCAGTATCAGTCTCGATGGTAATAACGTCAGTTTAGCTGCGTTTTCCGACGGCCGAGTAGCAAGATTAACCCTGCCTAAAGCGTCATAATGCTTTAGCATAGCAATAGAGCATATTCGCATGTATAACGAATCCCCAATTATTCGCAGACCATCTACACGTATATATGTGGGCAATGTGCCTATTGGTGATGGTGCGCCGATTGCTGTGCAATCGATGACGAACACTAATACCAACGATGTTGAAGCAACCGTTGCGCAAATCCGGGCGTTAGAAAAAGTCGGTGCTGATATTGTGCGTATTTCTGTACCGACGATGGACGCAGCTGAAGCCTTTAAAATGATTAAACAGTCAGTGAATGTTCCCTTAGTGGCCGACATTCATTTTGACTATCGTATTGCCCTTAAAGTGGCAGAATACGGTGCAGATTGCTTACGTATTAACCCGGGTAATATTGGTAATGAACAACGTATTCGCAGTGTTGTTGAGTGCGCGCGCGATAACAACATTCCAATCCGTATTGGAGTGAATGGTGGATCGCTTGAAAAAGATTTAATGGACAAATATCGCGAGCCAACGGCTGAAGCCTTATTAGAATCAGCAATGCGTCATGTAGATATTTTAGACCGTTTAAATTTTGATCAATTTAAAGTCAGCGTTAAAGCCTCAGATGTTTTCCTTGCTGTTGCATCATACCGCTTACTGGCGAAACAAATTCGTCAACCCTTGCATTTAGGCATTACCGAAGCTGGCGGCCTGCGCGCAGGCTCAGTCAAATCAGCGGTCGGTTTGGGTCTGTTATTGGCAGAAGGCATCGGTGATACCATACGTATTTCGTTAGCGGCCGATCCCGTTGAAGAAATTAAAGTGGGCTTTGATATTTTAAAGTCTTTACGCATTCGTAGCCGTGGGATTAACTTTATTGCTTGTCCTTCTTGTTCGCGCCAAGAATTTGATGTGATTAGTACCGTCAATGAACTTGAGCGTCGTCTTGAAGACATTACCACTGCAATGGACGTGTCCATTATTGGTTGCGTGGTTAATGGTCCAGGTGAAGCACTGGTGTCAGATATTGGCTTAACTGGCGGCCATGCAAAGAGCGGTTATTATGATGGCGGAGTGCGTCAAAAAGAGCGCTTTGACAATAAAAATATTATCGATGGCTTAGAAGCCAAAATCCGTGCTAAAGCAAGCATGATGGCAAATCGCATCGCGATCACCGACAAAACTGAATAATCATTAATCCTGTGCATGACAACCTAAGTGTTGTCTATGTTGAGGGTATATTTACATTTTATTAGTGCAAGCTAATTCAAGAATTGGGCAAGTTAACAGTGGCAAAGCAAATCCAAGCTATTCGCGGTATGAATGATATTCTGCCAACGCAAAGTCCTTTATGGCAAAAAGTCGAAGCCGTATTGCGCTCATCAGTTAGTGCATTTGGTTATAGCGAAATTCGCACTCCTATTGTTGAAAGTACTGATCTTTTTAAACGCTCTATTGGTGAAGTGACCGATATTGTTGAAAAAGAAATGTACACTTTTGGCGATCGTAACAATGACAGCTTAACCTTACGCCCTGAAGGCACCGCCTCAACCGTTCGCGCGGGTAATGAGCACGGCCTTCTGTATAACCAAGAACAACGTTTATGGTATATGGGACCCATGTTTCGTCATGAGCGTCCACAAAAAGGTCGTTATCGTCAATTTCATCAGTTTGGTGTTGAAGTTTTCGGGATCGGCAGCGCCGATGTTGATGCTGAAGTATTAATGTTATCTGCCCGTTTATGGGACCAGTTAGGCATTAAAGAACATGTTGCGCTGGAGCTTAATACCCTAGGCGATCCCGCTGAGCGTGCTGCTTACCGCGATGCGTTAATTGCTTTTTTAGAGCAACACAAAGACAAATTAGATGAAGATAGCCAACGTCGGATGTATTCAAATCCATTACGTGTGCTAGACAGTAAATCGCAACAAGTGCAGGCTATTTTAAGCGATGCACCAGTATTGATGGAATACCTTGGTGAAGAATCAAAGACACATTTTTCAACTTTGTGTGAACTCTTAGACGCTGTTGGCATCCAATACACCATCAATCCGCGTTTAGTCCGTGGTTTAGATTACTATAACCGTACTGTATTTGAATGGGTTACCACTAGTTTGGGCTCGCAAGGTACGGTATTGGCAGGTGGACGTTACGACGGTTTAGTCGGTCAACTTGGTGGTAAAGATACCCCCGCTGTTGGTTTTGCTATGGGTCTTGAGCGGATTGTACTATTGCTTGAAACGCTCGAGTTAACCAGTGACATTGCCGCTGAAGTGGATGTTTATGTCACAGCAATGGGCGATAACTGCGTAGTAGAAGCCATTAAAGTGGCTCAAGAGTTGCGTCAACATTTACCAAGGCTTAAAGTCATGAGTCATTGCGGTGGCGGTAACGTTAAAAAGCAAATGAAGCGTGCCGATAAAAGCGGTGCTCAGTTTGCGTTAATTATTGGTGAAAATGAATTGGCCAGTAATCAAGTCGCTATTAAGCCATTACGAACTAACAACGAACAACAATTGGTTACGCGTAGTGAACTCGTAACTAAAATTGCAGAACTGATTTAAAAGGGGAAGTGCCAGTGGAAATTTATAGCACAGAAGAACAACAAGTAGATGCTATCAAGCAGTTCTGGAAAGATTATGGTACCTCGATTGTCGTGGGTGCCGTGGTAGGCCTTGGTGGCTTATATGGATGGAATACTTATTCAGACATGCAAGTGACGGCGGCTGAAGAAGCTTCAGAGTCATTTCAGTCTATCGTGACACAGGTGAATAATCCTGCTGCATTATTGGTTCAGGCAGAAAGCTTTGCATCAGAACATGATCAGCAAGGTTATCAAGCGCTACTCGAATTGATAATAGCAAAATCGGCAGTTGAAGCGGGTGATTTGGCTAAAGCAGAAGTTTCATTTACCAAAGTGATTGCGGCGCAACCTGGTGCTGGTTTGGGCATGGTCGCGATGATCCGTTTAGCGCGTATTCAAGCTGAGCAAAATAATGTAGGCATGGCGTTAGCCACGTTAGATCAAGTGACTGATAAAGCATTTGCTTCTCAACGTGAAGAATTAAAAGGTGACTTTTTAGTGCGTCAAGGTGACTTGGATAAAGCCAAATTAGCTTATCAAGCAGCAGTGGATAATGGTGGTGCGTTAACCAGTCCAGCGCTGACCATGAAGTTAGATAATCTAAATAAGGCATAAGGAACTTAGCCGATGAAGTCGTGGTGCAAAAATTTACTTGCCGTTGGGTTAAGTGTTGCTCTTATGTCTGCTTGTTCTTCAAGTGATGTTGAAGAAGAGCCTGTTAGTGAATTAGTTGATATACAAGCAACGGTGTTTCCTGAAATTATTTGGGATACCAGTGTTGGTGATGGCGTCGGCGATTATTATTCGCAACTTCGTCCCAGCGTCCGTTATGGCAAAGTGTTTGTTGCTGATCGCAACGGTATAGTTGTCGCTTTTGACGAAACAAGTGGTGATGAGCTTTGGAAGCAAGACTTTAATGATGTCTTCGAACAGCAGCTTGGAACCAAAACTAAAGGCATTCGTTTAGCTGCGGGTGTTACTGCGGCACGCAGTAAAGTGTTTATTGGTGGCGAAACGGGCTTATTAGTCGCGCTTGATGAGGCAACGGGTGACGTTGTGTGGTCTACGCAAGCTAATGGCGAATTATTATCGGCACCCACAGTGGCAGAAGATGTTGTCGCAGTGAATACCAGTAAAGGCACATTTGAAGCATTTAATGTCGATAACGGCGAAAAGTTATGGAGCTATGAGATGCAACTGCCAAACCTCACTTTACGGGGTACGGGTTCTGCGGTTTATGAAGCGGGCGGTTTCTTTTTAGGTTCTGCAGATGGCAAAATAGCTGTTGTTGTTAAAAGTAATGGTCAAGCAGCGTGGGAACAAACCGTTTTTAGTCCGACCGGTGCCAATGAGTTTACCCGTATGGCCGATATTGATATGACGCCATTAATATTGGGTGAGAATCTGTATGTTGCTAGTTACAATGGTAATTTAGTCTCTATGGAGCTTCGCAATGGTCGCGTAGTTTGGTCGCGTAAATACTCAAGCTTTAATGATTTGGCCGCAGCAGGTATCAGCCTGTTTTTAGTGGACGATCATAGCCGTATTTACTCAGTCGATCGCCGTAATGGTTTAGAGCTATGGAGTAATTCTGAGCTTAAAAATCGTCAGTTAACGGCTCCAGCAGTAATAGATAACTATATTGTTGTCGGTGACTTCGAAGGTTACTTGCATTTTATCGACCGTATTAGCGGTGAGGTTGTTGGCCGCATTGAAGTTGACAGCGATGGCTTATATGGCCAACCTTTAGTGGTGGATGACAAAATTTATGTTCAAGGTCGCAGCGGCAAAGTCGCCATTGTGAGTTTGAACAAACAAGAGCAAAAGAATCTTGAGGAAGATACCGAAACAGATGCGGAATAAGTCCTAGCACTATTGTTGCGTTAATTAAGGTATAATATCCTTACTAGAGCCCCTGGAAGCGTTCCGGGGGCTTTTTATTGAAAAGTTTTTTAGAGGCAAAATCATGATCCCTGTTGTGGCCCTTGTTGGGCGACCGAATGTCGGCAAATCGACATTATTTAACCGTCTTACTCGTACTCGTGATGCGTTAGTCGCTGATTTCCCTGGCTTAACACGTGACCGTAAATACGGCCGTGCATTTTTAGCTGGCTACGAGTTTATCGTTGTTGATACTGGCGGTATTGATGGCACTGAAGAGGGGATCGAAACTAAAATGGCTGAACAGTCATTGGCTGCGATCGAAGAAGCCGATGTTGTATTATTTATGACCGATGCCCGTTCCGGTCTTACCGCTGCTGATTTAGCGATTGCTCAGCATTTACGTAGCCGCGACAAGGTGACCTTTGTTGTTGCCAACAAAGTTGATGGTATTGATGCTGATTCAGCTTGTGGTGAGTTTTGGTCTCTTGGTTTAGGCGAAGTATATCAAATGGCTGCGGCACAAGGCCGTGGTGTCACCAACATGATCGACTATGCGTTAACGCCTTATGCTGAAGCTATGGGTATTGTTCGTGAATTAGACGAAGAAGGCGAACAAGTTGAGCGTGAATATACTGAAGAAGAAGCTGAAGCGGAACAAGAACGCCTACAAAACTTACCGATTAAGCTTGCCATTATTGGTAAGCCTAACGTAGGTAAATCAACGTTGATCAACCGTATTTTAGGTGAAGAGCGTGTCGTAGTTTATGACGAACCCGGAACCACCCGTGACAGTATTTATATTCCAATGTCGCGTGAAGGTAGAGAGTACGTGTTAATTGATACAGCAGGTGTTCGTCGCCGCAGTAAAGTCAATGAAGTTATCGAGAAATTCTCGGTGATTAAAACCTTAAAAGCGGTTGAAGATGCTAACGTAGTATTGTTAGTGATCGATGCGCGTGAAGGGATTGCAGAGCAAGATCTGGGTTTATTAGGCTTTACCTTAAACGCAGGTCGTGCATTGGTTATTGCCATAAACAAGTGGGATGGTATTGATCAAAAAATCAAAGACCGTGTTAAAAGTGAACTTGATCGCCGTTTAGGCTTTATCGATTTTGCGCGTATCCACTTTATTTCGGCGTTACATGGCACCGGTGTTGGCCATTTATATGAGTCAATTGAAGAAGCATACGACAGTGCGACACGTCGTGTGAGTACTTCAATGCTAACTCGCGTTATGCAAATGTCTCAAGATGATCACCAGCCACCATTGGTTAATGGTCGCCGTGTGAAATTGAAATATGCTCACGCTGGCGGTTATAACCCTCCGATTGTTGTTATCCACGGTAACCAAGTTAAGAAGCTACCTGATTCGTATAAGCGTTATATGATGAATTACTTCCGTCGTTCATTAAAAGTTGTCGGTACGCCCATTCAGTTACGTTTCCATGAGGGTGCTAACCCGTTTGAAGGTAAAACGGTGAAATTAACCGTAGGTCAAGAGCGTCGTCGTAAGCGTGCAATGAGCCATATTCGCGATCGTACTAAATAACCCGCGCTAAGGTTAAGTAATCTAGCATGTAGTTAAGTTATTTATTGCTCAAAAAGCCTGACTCGTTCAGGCTTTTTTGTGGGTGTTATCGACATGGTATGGGCTATTTATTGAGCCAGCAGAAATATAATCCATTGTGTCGCAATGTAATACATTAACCATTGGGCTAACCAATATGCAGCAAAAAATTATCGGTTATCATTTGGATGAAGAGCATCATTGGGTGGCAGAATTGGACTGCGGCCATTTTCAACATGTGCGCCATAATCCGCCGTGGACCGTTCGCCTGAGGGTAACAACTGTTGCCGGTCGGCAACAGAAATTGGGTATGGTTCTCAGTTGCAAAAAATGCGATGTCGCGGCACCGCCAGATAGTATCGGCTAAATTAAGTTTGCTTAGCTTAAGACGTTAAATCAGCAGTGGCTCGGCAAAACCATAAATAAGCGGCTATGTAAGCACATATAATACTGTCCATTATCATTGATAACCAAAAGCCATCGACAAAAGATTGATTGGCATTGCTCAATACTAGGCTAATAAAAAACAGCTTTTCAATTAGCGCAATGCAAAACAGTGGTTTTATCCAAGTTGAACGGACCATGGCAATAAAAAAACTGCATCCGAGCATTAATACCATAAATCCCCAATGCTGAATAAATATCGTATTGTCGACCACATAGGTTAGTTGGTTAAGATTTTCGACGGCCCATTGAGGAAACAAAGTATAAAGTCCACCTAATGAGGTTCCAAGACCTGCAAGGAATAATGCCGCTTGTCGGCTTTGGTTAAAAATATGCGTCACCTGTGACTCCCTTCAATGTTCTTTTTTCGCAATAATGTCATGTTTTAGTTTATCTTTCGATTAATGCCATTCATAAGTGATTGTTAAGATTTGGACGTTATAATGGCGCCATCATCATAATCCTATCGAGGTTTTCCATGCAAACACAGACTACTTATCCACTGCTACACCGTTTACTCCATTGGGGACTAGCCTTGACCATGATGGTCATGTTGTTAACCATATTATTGAGGCTTGGCTGGATGGAGAAAAACCACATGGCCGCCATTATTCATCAAGGCCTAGCCAAAATAGATCTTATTATTACGGATAGCCAATCGGTGAGCATTGCTAAAAGTATTCGCGGAGTGATGTTCCAATGGCATATTTACTTTGGTTATGCAGTGGGCGTATTTTTGCTGGCTCGTTTTGTTTATATGGCTAAATTTGGTCTGCACTATCCATCACCTTTCTCGCGCCAAGCGACCACAAAACAAAAGTTTCAAGCATGGGTGTATTGGGTATTTTATGCAGGTGTTGCGCTATCTGTGATCCTCGGCCTGTTGCTCAAGTTTGGCCCTGAAGCGATAGAAGATCAGGTTGAAACAATTCACAAGCTAGCACTTTGGTATTTTGTTCCTTTTATTGGTTTACATTTAGCGGGGATTTTAGTGGCTGAGTCGGGAAACGATAAAGGCCTAGTGTCTAAAATGATTGGTGGCTAGTATTAGTGCCTGTTGATCGTTAACGATCCATGTTGCAGTAGTTTGTAGTGATGTTATCAAGGCGGGGCTTATGACCTGCAGTTGTTCTACGTCAATAATCATAACCTAATAGAAAGAAGCCACAAAAGCTGCCCATAAGATATGTTGCCATTGCTTAAGTAAATCTTAAGATTGGTAGCCTATGTTGTGGGCAATCTGTTCATTAGGTGAAAATATGATGTCAATTGGGTTATTTTCTCATTTTCGTAAAATCAAGTTTATAGCGTTAAGTTTAGCTGTAGGGTTAGGTGTTAACACCCAAACTCAAGCGGCTCCCTCATTAGAACACAATGTATTGAATCAACAAGGCGCAAGCGTTAGTTTGCAAGAGTTTGCTGGCAAAGTGGTTTATGTCGATTTTTGGGCATCATGGTGTGGCCCATGCCGTAAATCATTTCCTTGGATGAATGCAATGCAGGCTAAATATCAACAGCAAGGTTTAGAGGTGGTAGCGATTAATCTTGATGTTGATAGCGCATTAGCTCATGAGTTTTTGAGTAAGCTGCCGGCACAATTTAATCTTCGTTTTGATCCAGAGGGTGATGTTGCGCACGCCTTTGAATTACAAGGTATGCCAAGTAGCTTTTTGTTTAATCGCAAAGGTGAATTAGTGCAAAGCCACGTGGGATTTTATCAACAAAATATTCCCGCATATGAACAAGAAATCCAAATGTTGTTACAGGAGTAATCATATGACAAAACCGTGGTGTCAACAATTAGCCAAGACAGTTGCTGTTATCGCTGTCGTGAGCAGCCTGGTAGGGTGTTCGAGCCTAGGTGTACAACCTTGGGAGAAAGATCAATTAGCCCGTGCAGACATGGCCTTAAACAGCGAAAAGCTCGATCTCGCGTTAGATGATCATATTTATTTTAGTAAAGAAGGCACCAGTGGTGGTCGTTCATTAGCTGGCGGAGGTTGTGGATGCAACTAACATCTAAGCAAAGTATTGCCAGTGCATTGGCGTTAGCAAGTTGTAGTTTATTGAGCCAACAGGTCAGTGCTGCAGATTCGGCAGAGTCTGGTGCTGTGAATGATGATTGGAAAGTCGACGCCGCCATTATGTATTATGGTGAGCAAGATAGAGTTCAAGCTGCTGAAGCGATTGGTAATGTGCAAAAAGCGTTTGGTGACAGTTCGCTATTGGACATGAAAATTGTGGTCGACAGTTTGACCGGCGCATCCGCCTCAGGTGCGGTTGCACAAAGCGAAAGCCAAACCTTTACTCGTCCATCTGGTGACGGCCAATATACCGTTGCCACAGGTGATACACCGCTTGATGATACTTTTCATGATACTCGTGTTCAGCTGAGTGCGAATTGGCAAGAAGTGATTAATCAAGATTGGACCGGTAATATAGGCGTTTATGGCTCCAAAGAGTTCGATTACCTATCGATGGGCATTAACGGTGGCCTTGAGCGTAGCTTTAATAAAAATAACACCACGTTGTCGTTATCGGGTGCATTTACCAATGATGTGGTTGATCCTGTCGGTGGACGCCCAGTGGCAATGTCAGAAATGGTGTTTCGTGGTGATTATGGCAACGATGCCGATTATCAAGCCGCCTTTGATCAAACGCGTTTAGCGGGCGATGATACCAAACAAACTAGCGATATCATGTTTGGCGTGACACAGATTATTAATCGTAATTGGTTGATGCAGGCTAACTACGGTTTATCCAGTGTGTCAGGTTACATGACTGACCCGTATAAAATTCTCAGTGAAGTCGATATCAACGGTAAAACCCAAGCTTACCGCTACGAGAATCGTCCTGACTCACGTCTTAAGCACAGTGTGTTTTTACTCACTAAAGGCGCCTTGGATTCTGGTGTAGTCGATTTTTCATATCGTTATAGTACGGATGATTGGGATATTCAGTCACAGACTTTAGAAACTCATTATCGATACTATTTTAGTCCAAGCATGTACGGACAATTGCATTTGCGTTATTACCAGCAGCAAGCGGCTGAGTTTTATCAACCCTTTTTGATGAGCGGCGATGCCATACCTGAGTATGCCAGTGCTGATTATCGTATTGGTGATATGACGGCTTATACTATTGGGCTTAAGTTCGGTCAGCGTTTATCGGGTGGCCATGAATTAAGTTATCGTCTTGAGTATTATCAGCAAAATCCTGAAAATAATGGCACAGAGATACCTGGTCAGTTGCAAAATTACGATTTATTCCCTGCGGTGAAAGCAATCATAGCCCAAGTGAGTTATTCGTTTTAAGATGAGAGTATCATCAATAAACAGAGTGATTTAACTTGCTTAAACCACTAACTAAAGTGTCAAAAGCCCCAACTGTGATGAGCTTACAGCCTCGTCCTTGGGGCTTTTTAGGTTCATTTAACGCCATGGCAAGTCCGTGTGAATTGTTAATGGCGGTTAATGACGAGCACATTGCTAGGCAAATGCTAAATCTCGCTTATGATGAGGCAAAGCGTATCGAACATAAATTTAGTCGTTTTATTGAGGGTAATATGGTGTGGCAGTTAAACCATGCTCAAGGTGAAACGACACCGATTGATGCCGAAACGCTTCATTTATTAACGTTCGCTCAGCAATGTTTTCAATTAAGTGAGGCGGCGTTTGATATTAGTGCTTGCCCATTAATGGCATTATGGCGCTTTGACGGCAGCCATCGTGTGCCTAGCCAAACTGATATCGATGATGCCTTGCATCATGTCGGTTTTGCTCATATTGAATTGACTGATACGACGGTTTTTATGCCTGCAGGTATGAGTGTCGACTTTGGCGGTATTGGCAAAGAATATGCGGTCGATCGCACCGCGCAATTATTGGCTCAACGTTGGCCAAAAACGTCGGTGCTAGTCAATTTTGGTGGTGATATTGCTTGCCCTATTAGCAAGGATGATGGCTGGCAAGTGGGCATTGAAAATCCGCAGAAGCTCGATAACGCTGCAGCATTATTAACCATTCGCCAAGGTGCATTAGCCACCAGTGGCCATACCCGTCGCTATATTGAGATTGCTGGTAAGCGTTATGGACATATTATTAATCCTAACAATGGTTACCCGGTTGAACAGGCGCCATTATCTGTCACAGTGCTGGCGCCCAATTGTGTCATGGCGGGAATGTTAGCCACCATGTCGATGCTAAAAGGACCTGATGCTGAAGCCTTTTTACAGCAACAAGGTGTCGATTTTAAGGTGTTTCGGTAAATAATAAGGACAATCAATGCGGGTATTGTTAGTTGAGGATAATAGGCTGTTAGCGCAAGGCTTAATGATGGGCGTTGCCAAAGAGGGTATTCAAGTCGATCATTTACCGTCCTATAAGCAGGCGCAGGTAGCGTTAGAGAATGAAGATTTTAGTGCGATTATTTTGGATCTTGGTTTGCCCGATGGTAATGGTGCTGATTTATTAAAATTGTGGCGTAGAAACGGTATTTCATTACCGATTATTGTGTTGACCGCCAACACGGATTTTGACACGCGCTTGATGTGTTTAGACATTGGCGCTGATGATTATTTAAGTAAGCCCTTTGATATAAGGGAATTAATTGCCAGGCTCAAAGCGATCATTCGTCGTCAGCATGGTTTAGATCATAATCAATTCAGTTATGGGGCGTTAGCGATTGATTTTACCCGCTGTGAAGTGCATTTTCGTGATCAATTAATTTCATTGTCTCGGCGTGAATATCAACTCTTGTTAGAGTTTGCTCAGTCAGCTGGGAGAGTGTTAACTCGCAGTCAACTCGAACAATTAACGTATGGCTGGGATGAGGTGGGCAGCAACTCGATTGAAGTCCATATTCATCATCTACGTAAAAAAACGGCCACTGAATTGATTAAAACCGTGCGCGGGATTGGTTACATTTTAACGGAAATTGTATAATTTACACGTTAAGCTAAACCATTAAAAATAGTAAGATTATGTCAATATCATAAGGATGTTATGTTTTCGCTGCGACTATTATCAAGCTTGCTTATGTTGGTAGGTATTATATTAACCGTCACATTTTCGAGTCTATTAAGCACGCGAGATTCTATCTATGAAGTGGAAGAATTATTTGACGCGCAAATGGTTCAAACAGCCAAAATGCTTGAACAGTTTTATGTAGATCAGCTGACCGAAGAGCAACTGGCACAACTGATCTCCGCGCCAATCTTGTTTCATGTCGATGATTCCAATATCGAAACCTTTGCAGATCAAACTAACCCTGAAACATTATCCTATGAACATAAGCTCTCATTTCAATTATTGTCTGCAACGGGGGCGTTGCTGGCTTATTCTGATAGTTCAGGTAAACAGCTACTGACAGGCTTTACCCCAGGTTATGCCATCAAAATTATTCAAGGCGATAAATGGCATGTTTACAGTCTGTTCTCTAAACCTAATCAAGTATGGATAGTTACAGCGCAACGGGATGATGTTCGCCAAGAGTTAGTATCATTAATCATCAGTAACACTTGGCGATCGCCATTAATCATTACCCCCATCATAATGTTTTTTATGTTGCTGCTAACCTATTATTTATTTAAACCGGTGAAGTTATTAGAGCGCCATATAGATAATCGTGCGGTTCAAGATCTCACCCCCATTGATATCAAATTACCGAAGGAATTAATTTCAACGCAATATGCATTAAACAGCTACTTATTACGCATTGCTGACACCATGATCCGTGAACGCCGTTTTAGCGCAGATGCTGCCCACGAATTAAAAACCCCTTTGGCGATTATTAAATTGCACAGTGATGGATTACGTGATGTGTTAACGGGGGCCGACGATGCAGTACAGCAAGAGGCTTTGCCTTATATTCAGGCCATGAGCGAAGGCGTTAATCGTATAAGCCATACCGTGGAGCAACTGTTGCTGTTGTCGCGTGTTGATGCCATTGAGGCGTTAAATATAACCGATTGTAAGCTGCAAAATATTATGGAGAACGTGATTAATCAGCTATTACACGTGATTGCTGATTACGAATGGCATATCGTTATTCCCCCCGAGATGACCATTAATGCCGATCAATTTTACCTCGAATTGGTACTGAAAAACATCATCGAAAACGCCTGCAAATACAGCCCTCTAGAATCATTAATTGCCATTAAGGTTTCTGAAGATGATCAGCAGACGATGGTTTGTGTGATGGATCAAGGTCGCGGTATGTCTGATGAAGAAATCAATTTAGCAAAAAACCGATTTTATCGTGTTGATGAAAATGCCTCACAAGGAGCCGGTTTAGGCTTGTTTATTTGCCAGCATATTATCAGTTTGCATCATGGTGAGCTAACCTTTAATCGGGTAGAACCTCATGGACTAAATGTGTGCATTGTATTACCGCACGCTCACACTCAGGTTTAACCTGAGTCTCCTCTGCCGCACTGATTCACTCAAAAAACAACATGAGAGGGGGATACTACTCATGCTGTTTTTTCGCGAGTGTTTATTGACCTACTGTCTTTCTCTTGAGTGTTTACTGTCCTTTGATTGGCTTGCATGGCGTGATGATGAATTATCTCGTTGCTGACTCTTCGAGCGTGAAGCGTGTTGAGGCGCCGCTCTCGTTGTTGAACGATCTTGCTGGCTTTGCGGTTCGCTTCTGCGTGTTTGTTTAGCTTGCTTTTGCTGATGGCGCATGGCGTTAACTTGTGGCTGACGCGCTTTTTCAACTCGGGTATTACGTTGAGCTTGTTGTAATGCTTGAGTGCGTGGTTTATTTGTCACATTAGCCACGGGTTTCGCATTATATTTACGGGCTGTTTGAGTCACGTCGCGTTGACGGCTGTAGTGGGATTTTGTTGGCTCGCCTTTACGATCAAACGATTTACCCTGTGCCGTCGGGCGCTGCTGACTTAACTCGCGCTTTAGCTGAGTACTTCTGTGTTCAAGTGGCTCATTACGGTTAACGCCTCTTACCGCTAAGTTATGGCTACGCTGGTCCTGTTTGCTATTATGGTTTATCTGTTTACGCTGATCGTTAACCTTGGTTGAGTAATGACGAGACTCATTAGCTCGCTGACGTTTAGGCTCATGAGAATAACTTACTTTCTGGTTATGTTTTTCATAATGGCCATTGTAACGTTTGCTGATCACTTGGCTGCGATAGGCGACGCCTTTGCGATGCTTAGGCTTATGTTGCCAATGCTGTGCACCATGGCTGTAGGTTATTTTACGTGGTGTGTAGTAACGATAGTGTGGACGCACTGGTACCGCAATCACGCGGCGGTCATGCCAATGAAAGCTACTAAAAAAGAAGTTAAAACTAATCCGCACTCCGCTGTCCCAAAAAATGGCACTGTGGTTAGGGCGATAATTCACATATGCAGGCGCATGCCAATAAACGGGTGGGTAACGGTTCCAGCGCCAGTTGCCGTAAACAATACGGCTATCGTAATAAGGCACATACACAATTTCTGGGCGAGCCGATTCAATAATGATCCGGCGCTCAACCCGCGAGACTTTCACTTGCTCAAGGTCAGCCAAGTTATTGGCTTCATCAGCTTGCTGTCTTAGGGATTGAATGGTGTCTAACATGCGGCCTTCATCTTGTAAAAAGGCATCGCCAATGTTTTGTGTCCAAGCTAAATCATCATTTAAACGTTGTAATACATTTGGAAATGCCACCAAGGCTTTGACGCTTGGGTCCCAGTCTTGCGACTCTACGTCGGTCATGATTTGGTTAGTGTCGCGATCACCTTGGTTTGATGACCAACGCTTAGCTTGCACTATTTCTAACGGATAGGTTGACGCAATTAAGATGTGGGTTAATAAGCTGTCTGGATATAGCGCAATGGGCGCGAGCATTTGAGCCAACTCTGCATCACTGACCACACCCTCTTCGGCGGGGTAAGTGTATGTATTGGTTGGCTGCGCCGCTTGCACACTCGTTAATGGCATAAAGACCAACACTAAGGCAAGTAGCGCCTGAGCGGGTGCGTGAATGGCTTTTTTCATGTTATCTCCAGTGTCATTGATGACTGTTAACTCGATAATAACGGCTTGAAGATGAACATAAGCTGAAAGCGGATAATTGAAATTCACAGAGTGGGTAGTTAATTTACCGCGCAGCCTAAAGCCGATTTTTACTGTTCAAAGGTAAACTCGAACTTGGCCCCCTGTAATGACGCTGATTGACCGACGGTTAAGTTGCCATGGTAACTGTCGACAAGATCTCTGACGATGGCCAGTCCGATCCCGTGACCTTGGGCATAAGTGTCTGCACGGATCCCACGCTCAAAAATATGTTGCTGTTTTTCTTCAGGAATACCCTCACCATCATCTTCAATGGTCATCCACAGCTGATTGTCTTGCTGTTTAAGGGTGAGTGTTACCCTTGTTTTAGCGGCTTTACAGGCATTGTCGAGCACATTGCCGAGCATTTCGGTTAAGTCTGCTTCATCGCCTTTAAAACGGGCTTGTTTGTTTGGATGATACTCGATGGTAAGATTTCGATGTTGGTAAATCTTACTTAACGTTCTGACTAACCTGACGGCAATGCTGTCAACACTGATCCCTATATGCCAACCGCTACCAGCGGCACTTTGTGCCCGCCTGAGTTGATAGGCAATAATCTGGTTGATGCGATTAATTTGTTCGAGTGATGCTTCGCTTAAATCGGCTTGGGTTTGAATGACCGCTAAAGGTGTTTTTAAACTGTGGGCTAAATCAGCTAAGGCATTACGGTAGCGTTTACGTTGATTTTGTTCGGTTTGTAATAAGGTGTTTAATTGTTTGGCTACTTTTTGCAGTTCCACAGGGTAGTGGGTGCTCAGCTGCATCGACGTGCCTTGTTCTACTGCAGTGAGTTCTTGGCTAAACTGACCTAAAGGCTTTAGAGTCCACAATAACCAACTTAGCTGCACTATGACCAATAAGGCGGTTAAGATCAGTAACCAAGTCCACAAGGTATTGGAGAACTTTTGGATTTGTTGCAGGTATTCTTGTTTGTTTTTTATAATGTGCAGCGTCATGGTAAAGGGCTGTTCGCTAGTGGCAAAACTGACGCTAAAACTATATATCAACAGAGGTTTATCATTAATCATTATCGAGTCGAACGTGCTTCTGCCCGTCGCGGGTTTAGGCAAGTTAATGGGTGTGTTGAGACCGAGAAATGAATTGGAAGTCCACAGTAATTGATTGTCTTTGGTGGTGATCAACGCATAAAGGCCAGAACCAATCACATTGAACTGATTTTCAAGTAAATGTGACGGCATTTGTAACTCATTATCTTCCACTTCTGCCATGGCTAAAACAGAGTAAACATACGCCTTTAACTGGTTTTTGGCGGCAACATTTACCTGTGTCTCAAAGGCATTGTTAAGGGTAATGCCAATAATGGGCAGCAACACCAAAATCAGCAATAAGGCACTGACAACAATGCGAACTTTAAGCGAACTCAGTAGGTTATGCATCTTGGTCTAATTGGCGCAGACGATAGCCTTGACCACGCAAGGTTTCAATCAATTGGTATTGATTATCTGGGTCGAGTTTTTTACGTAACCGACGAATGAAAACTTCAATCACGTTGGAGTCTAAATCAAAATCTTGATCATAAATATGTTCGATTAAACTGCTTTTTGAATGCACAGATCCCGGATGTAACATCAGATATTCAAACAACTTATATTCTGAGCCACTTAAATTAATCACTTGCAAGTGCTTTTTAATTTCAAAACTGCGGGTATTAATACTAAATGGCCCGTTGTGGATTACTGGGCTGGCTTTACCTGCCGAACGTCTAATTAAGGCATTAACACGGGCGACAAGTTCTTCTAGCTGAAAGGGTTTACTTAAGTAATCATCTGCGCCGGCATCTAAACCAACCACTTTATCTTGCCAACTGTCTCGAGCGGTTAAAATGATAATCGGGTAGCTGATGTTTTGCTGACGTAACAGGCTGATTAATGATAAGCCATCGAGCTTGGGTAAGCCTACGTCGATAATCGCCACATCATATTGATATTCTTGAGCCTGAAATAAACCTTCTTCACCATCACTGGCGACATCAACGGTATATTGCGCCTCGATAAGATGGCGTTTGATGTTATCTTGCAAAGCTAAATCGTCTTCGACGAGTAATAATCTCATGGGTTAGTTCCTTGTGACCGCGCCATTAGTAGCATCCACTGACACATAAAAAATCACCCCATCATTGGTGAGTAATTTAATCCGATAACCCGGGTGTCCATTGACGTTAGCTGATTGTACTTTTAACACTTTGCCCGAATAGCGACGTTGAGCTATCTGTACGGCTTGCCGGGCGCTAGTGACCACCAGATTATTATGTTGATTATTGTTCTGACGACTATTGTTGAGGCCGGGGGAGAAGTTAACGTCTGTGGAATAAGATAAAACAGAAGCGTAAGACGAAACTGAACACGTCAGTGAAAGTATCGCTAACATCAGGCTTAACATGATGGCATTTACGTTGAGCATACGCTGCATATTGTGATCCCTAATAACCTCATTGTTGCCAGTGTAAAAGATCTCTTTCGATATAGAAACATCTACTTAACGTAACCTAATTGAGAAAAGTCTCTACAAGTATAGATAAAGTTAAATTCTTGGATAATTTGCCAGTGCAGTATACGTTCCAGCAGATGAACATTAACTGAATGGTTTTTAGGTTATACCGAGCCTTAGCTGTATCGGTTTATGGTAGGGGCGTTAATCGGTCGGTGTTTTTCAAGGTAGTCAGCCTCGTTGTTATAATCAGCTTATGTTCAGCTTATGTTCATTTTGAGTAGGTTTTAATGGCCTTAATATCAAGACTGTGAGGAATGAACATGAAACATAATACTGCGAAAACAGCTAACGTATCGATACTGAATACCCAAGTGAAATGGGGGCTAAGTTTGTGTGTTGCCAGTGCGCTTTGGTTAAGTTCGCCAGCAGTACATGGCGCTGAGCGGTTATCTGAACAAGCTTTGGGTACATACAGTCAGGCAAGAGTCATTAATCTCCAAACACCCGAATATGAAGCCGATAAATTGGCTAGGGTGGATGCGTTGCATGAGCAAGCTAAGTTGTTAAGCAGCGCCGACAATGTGACTAAAAAAGTCACCCGTGAACAGGTGATGGCCAAAAATCAAAAAGTCGCTGCCACTGCAGCAAACCAACAACAGCGGGCATTAGCTCTGCAAAACCAAGTTGTTTACTACGATTTTTCATTCTATGCTGCCGATTCTCGCTTATATGATGACTACGATTACGATGGCTTTTATCAAACATTTAGTGTGACTTTTGATGCAGACATTAATAGCAGCTCGGGTGACATTCAGGCCGATGTATTTGCCGAATTATATTTAAGCCAAGATGGTGGACCGTGGATCCATTATTACTCGACGGATGTATTCACCTTAAATGCAGACGCTAGCAATGATGATTATGAAGTGCTTACGACATTGGCCAATGGTTATCAAACTGATCATTACGATGTATTGATCGATTTATATGAATTAGGTTATGCCGATCCTGTTGCGACAATCAGCAGTGATGAATCCAATGCACTATACGCTCTGCCACTTGAAAGCAGCGATCGTGATCTGGTTTATGTCGAAGAGGTGTATATCGAAACTGAACATTCAGGTGGGGCGTTGTCTTGGTTAAGTGTAGGCTTGCTTGCGGGATTTGCGAGATTGCGTCAACGTTCGATTAATAAATAATAACGTCAAGTTTAAGCTTATGTACGTTATGATAATTATATTATTACGTCATCTTTTTTTAATTTCATCATTTCTTGATTTTGGCAGTTTTTGCTTATTCATCAGGGATAAGTATTTAGGAGTGTGTATGTTAGTAAAGTTAAATGCATCATTGTTATGCAGTTCATTAATTGGTTCGGTGCTGTTGTTGTCAGGTTGCCAATTACCTAATCCTTATACAGGCGAATCAGAAAATTCTAAAGCCACTAATGGCGCCATGATTGGCGCCCTTTCAGGCGCTGTCATTGGTGTTCTGTCATCAAGCAAAAGCGACCGCGGTAAAGGTGCTTTGATTGGTGCAGCATCTGGTGCTGCCGTTGGTGGCGGTTTTGGATATTACATGGATGTGCAAGAAGCTGAGTTGCGTAAACAGTTAAAATCCACTGGCGTCAGTGTGACCCGCAACGGTGACACTATTGTATTGAATATGCCTAATGAAGTGACCTTTGGAGTTGATCAAACGGTATTAAGTGGACGGGCTAAATCAGTATTAAACAGTGTGGTATTAGTGGCAAAAGAATACGATGACACCCGCTTAAATGTGATTGGTTATACCGACAGCTCGGGTTCTGATTCTTACAATTTACGTTTATCACAAGTACGAGCAAGCGAAGTTGCGCAGTATCTTACCAGTCAAAAAGTCAGTGGCTCACGAGTGTCATCTACTGGCATGGGCGAATCAAGCCCGATCGCGAGTAATGCTTCCGAGCAAGGTCGCTCGCAAAATCGTCGCGTTGAAATTGTACTAACGCCAATGGGTTAATAACTATTAGTCAGTAGTCAGTCGATGAATAATAAGTATTCGGTTTATATCACTGAATACAAAAAGAGCACTAAGTGAGATAATCACTTAGTGCCCTTTTTTATGATTATGGCTGACGTTAGGCTGAACCGTGGTGCTATGTTTTGGCTTGCGATGGCTTGAGTTAGCAATTGACGTAGCGTAAGTCATCACCTCACTATTTGATAACCGTCACTTATCCCGAGTTGAGGTTATTTAACTACCGAGGCGATGTGACCTCGGGCAAGTTGGGTCTGAATTTCATCCCCAGATTTTACACTAGCGCCATCAAATAATACTTTGCCATTATTGTCTTTGGTAATCGAATAGCCACGACTTAATGTGGCTAACGGACTCACGGTATCAAGCTGATGTGCGGTGTTAGACAGCTTTTGTTCTGATTGGGTCAATTTGTGCTGTATCGCATCCATTAAGCGTGTATTGAGGTATGACAATCGATTAGTTTCCAGCTTTAGGGTATTAATGGGTGAACGCTGCTGTAAGCGATTATGTAATTGCTGGTGGCGTAAGGTTAAGCGACTGAGTTTATGCTGTAAGGTGTTTTCTAGGCGCATTTGCATTTCGTCAAAACGTTGTTCAAATTGCTGCAGTTTGCGTTGAGGTTCATGGCGTTGCAGTTGATGTGATAGCTGAGTTAATCGTCCATACTGCTGCAATTGGTAATGTTTCATGCCCTGTTGTAAACGCGATAATAATAGCGCTAACTTTTCTGCCTTATTGCCTTTATCTTTTGATAATAGTTCAGCGCCAGCAGAGGGGGTCGGTGCGCGAACATCGGCAACATAATCGCTGATAGTGGTATCAATTTCGTGTCCTACAGCGCTGATGACCGGCAGTGCACTGTTGTATATTGCATGGGCAAGATCTTGGTGATTAAAACACCATAAATCTTCTAATGACCCTCCTCCACGAGCCAGTAACAACACATCGACTTCCATGCGTTGATTAGCGGTGACAATAGCTTGGCAAATTAATTGATAAGCTGCTGCGCCCTGTACCTGAGTGGGGTAAACAATCACTTCGATAGAGGGATCTCGACGTGCTAATACATGTAAAATATCCCGCAGTGCAGCCCCCGTTGCCGACGTAATAACACCAATACGTTGAATATTGTCTGGGATAGGGCGTTTAGTTTCTAATGCAAATAAGCCTTCAGCGGCTAATTTTAGCTTTAATGCTTCAAATTCTTGTGCCAGTAATCCATCACCCGCTGGCTGCATGGACTCAAGCAGTAATTGATAGTCGCCACGGGGCTCGTAAACACTGATAGCACCTTTAACCAATATTTGCTGGCCATTAATAGGTTTAAAGCGTACCGATTGATTACGGCCTTTAAACATCGCACAGCGAATTTGTGAATGAGCGTCTTTTAAGGTGAGGTACCAATGGCCAGAGCTGGGTGACGAAAAGTTTGATATTTCACCGTTTAACCATATTTTACCGACTTGACCTTCAAGAATATGCTTAACTTCGCTATTCAATTGCGACACGCTGTAAACATTGTTTTTTGTGGCACTCATGAATATTCTCATTCTAACGTTAATAAAAATCTATTTTCCATTTACCAACTGCAATATGCAAGGTATAATCTCGCCGCAATATTTACCTCAAATCCTACTTAACTAGGGAGATGTTGCCATGCTACGTTTACTGAAAGATGCACTCACTTTTGATGATGTTTTGTTAGTGCCTGCCCACTCGACCGTACTCCCAAATACCGCGGTTCTTAAAACTCGTTTAACGACTAAAATCGAATTAAATATTCCACTTGTGTCTGCGGCTATGGACACTGTGACTGAATCTCGCCTTGCTATCGCGATGGCGCAAGAAGGTGGTTTAGGGTTTATTCATAAAAACATGAGTATTGAGCAACAAGCCGAAGAAGTTCGTAAAGTTAAAAGTTATGAAGCCGGTATTGTTCAAGATCCCGTCACCGTCACGCCTACAACAAGCTTAACTAATTTACGTTTATTAACTGAACGTAATGGTTTTGCCGGTTACCCAGTGGTCAATGAAGCGCACGAACTTGTGGGTATTATTACTGGCCGTGATGTACGTTTTGTCACCGATTGGAGCAAAACCGTCGCCGACATGATGACCCCCAAAGATCGTTTGGTTACCGTGACTGAAGGCACTAAGTTAGATGAAGTGCAAAAATTAATGCATTCTCATCGTATTGAAAAAGTCTTAGTGGTAGACAACAATTTTAAACTCAAAGGCTTAGTCACCGTTAAAGATTTTGAAAAAGCTGAGCGCAAGCCAAACGCATGTAAAGACGAATTAGGTCGTTTACGTGTCGGTGCTGCGGTTGGTGCAGGCCCTGGTAATGAAGAGCGTGTCGATGCCCTCGTTAAAGCCGGTGTTGATGTGTTATTGATAGACTCATCACATGGTCACTCAGAAGGCGTATTACAACGTATTCGCGACACTCGAGCCAAATACCCTGATTTACAAATTGTCGGCGGCAACGTAGCAACAGCTTCAGGCGCACTAGCGTTAGTTGAAGCGGGTGTTAACGCGGTTAAAGTGGGTATCGGCCCTGGCTCAATTTGTACTACTCGTATTGTGACGGGTGTCGGCGTACCGCAAATTACCGCCGTATCAGATGCTGCAGAAGCAGTACTGGCATTAGGTATTCCAGTGATCGCAGATGGCGGCATTCGTTTCTCTGGTGACTTAGCTAAAGCATTAGCCGCGGGTGCATCATGCATCATGGCCGGTTCGATGTTTGCCGGTACTGATGAGGCGCCGGGTGAAACTGAACTTTACCAAGGCCGTGCTTACAAGTCTTACCGTGGCATGGGGTCACTTGGTGCAATGGGCCAGACCCAAGGTTCATCTGACCGTTACTTCCAAAGCGATAACGCTGCTGACAAATTAGTCCCTGAAGGTATTGAAGGTCGCGTACCGTACAAAGGTAAGTTGAAAGAAATTATCCATCAGCACATGGGCGGCTTACGCTCATGCATGGGCTTAACGGGTTGCGCCACCATTAAAGAGTTAAATGAAAAAGCACAGTTTGTGAAAGTGACGTCTGCAGGAATGGGTGAGTCGCATGTGCATGACGTAACCATTACCAAAGAAGCACCAAACTATCGTTCTGGTTCATAATTTCTGTGAGGGTAACAACTGTCGCCCTCCTGTTATTAACGTTAATTTGCCCACATCGATTTGATGTGGGGTATTACACTTAATCAATATGTAAAGGTTACCCATGAGTAATATTCATGATCATAAGATTCTAATCCTCGATTTTGGTTCTCAGTACACTCAGCTTATTGCGCGTCGTATCCGTGAAATTGGTGTGTATTGTGAGTTATGGGCCTGGGATGTGAGCGAAGCGCAAATTCGTGAGTTTGCCCCAAATGGTATTATTTTAGCGGGTGGTCCTGAAAGCGTCATTGCAGATAATTCACCTCGCGCCCCTGAATATGTATTTACTGCAGGTGTACCGGTATTAGGTATTTGTTACGGCATGCAAACTATGTCAGAACAGCTTGGTGGTAAAGTGATTAAAGGTATTGGTGAAGGCGAGTTTGGCTATGCCCAAATTGAGCTGCAAACCACATCAACTTTATTTAAAAGTATTGAAGATGCCGTCAGTGCTGAAGGCAAGCCATTACTTGATGTGTGGATGAGTCATGGTGACAAAGTGTCGGTGATCCCAGAAGGGTTTGTCACAGTTGCGACCACGGCAACATGTCCTTTTGCTGCTATGGCCAATGAAGAGAAAGGTTTTTACGGTGTGCAGTTCCACCCTGAAGTCACTCATACTCGCCAAGGCCAACGCATGCTAGAGCATTTCGCTTTAGACATTTGTGGTTGTAAAGCCAATTGGAAACCCTCATCAATTATTGAAGATGCTATTGAGCGTTTAAAAAAGCAAATTGGTGATGATGAAGTTATTCTTGGTCTGTCTGGCGGCGTAGATTCATCGGTTGTGGCTATGTTGCTTCACCGCGCTATTGGCGACAAGCTAACGTGTGTGTTTGTTGATAACGGCTTATTACGGTTAAATGAAGCTGACCAAGTATTAGACATGTTTGGCGATCACTTTGGACTTAATATTGTTCATATAGATGCTGAAAATCGTTTCTTAGATGCGATGGCCGGCGAAGCAGATCCTGAAGCTAAGCGTAAAATTATTGGTCGGGTGTTTGTTGAAATCTTCGACGAAGAATCAAAGAAATGCGCTAATGCTAAATGGTTAGCACAAGGCACTATTTACCCTGACGTGATTGAATCAGCGGGCAGTGCAACCGGTAAAGCGCATGTGATTAAGTCGCACCACAATGTGGGCGGATTACCAGATGATATGAAGATGGGCTTAGTTGAACCATTACGTGAATTATTTAAAGATGAAGTGCGTAAAATTGGTTTAGAGTTAGGCCTGCCTTATAATATGCTTTATCGCCATCCATTCCCTGGGCCTGGTTTAGGCGTGCGCGTATTGGGTGAAGTGAAAAAAGAGTATTGTGATTTATTGCGCAGTGCAGATGCCATCTTCATTGAAGAATTGCATAAAGCAGATTTATATAACAAAGTCAGTCAAGCTTTTACTGTATTTTTACCGGTTCGTTCTGTTGGCGTAATGGGTGATTGCCGTAAATATGATTGGGTTGTATCGCTTCGCGCCGTGGAAACCATAGACTTTATGACCGCGCATTGGGCACATTTACCCTATGATTTCTTAGGCCATGTTTCAAACCGAATTATCAATGAAGTCGACGGTATTTCACGCGTTGTTTATGATATTTCAGGTAAGCCACCTGCTACAATTGAATGGGAATAACCCAGTAGGGTTACACCTAGTTTGAAGTAAAAAAAGACGCTGCGGCGTCTTTTTTATTTGCTAGAATAGCCGCGTATGACAATTACCTAGGTTTTATAGAGTGACAGATACCCCAAAAAAACACGTTTCCAGCGATACTTGCCCACTTTCTAATGCGCACAATGAGAAATCGGATCAGCTTCAGCGCGCCATTGATGAAAAGTGGATGCGTTTAGCGATGCAACTTGCCGAGCAAGCTGAGCGAGAAGGCGAAGTACCTGTTGGTGCCGTGTTGGTTAAAGACGATGTGTTAATTGCCAGTGGCTGTAATTTAAGTATTGTAAATCATGATCCAACGGCTCATGCCGAAATGGAATGTATTCGCCAAGCAGGCAAGGTGTTAGAGAACTATCGTATGCTCGACACCACTTTATATGTCACGTTAGAGCCTTGTACTATGTGCGCCGGTGCGATGATCCACAGTCGAATTGCACGGATAGTTTATGGTGCAGATGATTTAAAAACGGGTGCAGCAGGTAGCGTGATCGATTTATTCGCACATCCAGCATTTAATCATCAACTTGACGTTACTTCTGGCGTGCTAGCAGATCAATGTGGGCAGCAATTAAGTGCATTTTTTAAGCGCCGCCGTGCAGAAAAAAAAGCACTCAAACAGTTAGCGAGAAAGTCGACTGATTAAGTGGCATGCTTTTATGGGGCTAATATGGAATTATTCTTCAATTTGTGTCAGTAAAAAATGGGCGCGTATACGATTTCGAATGCGGTTTTTGTGTACTTTAAGCATGACTCGACGACGTGACATGGTATTGCTTATAGCTCTTCTTCTCATAAACCTGATCCCTTAATATTGGCTAACTTCACCGAGGTACTGATAAATAACACATTTTAGCAGTATGCTTTCTAACGATATATTCTGCCTATAATACCCTATATTAGTGACGATTATCCGTCAGGATTATGACGAAAAACGGTTGCGCACATTTATCAGTCTGCCGATATATGAACATCGGTTGAGATTTCTTCTGCAATGACGTTAATTTGTTCAGTATCTTCAATAACCTCTAACTTTTTAGTTTGATTATCGACCCAGACTAAGGTGTCATAATAGCGACGGATACTGTCGACATAATGAACCGCTTCACTGCCACGGGCATAGCCATAGCGCGTCTGCTTGTAATATTTAGATTGTTGTAGCAAAGGTAATACTTTTTTAACATCACGCCATGCACTGGGATCCATTCCCATTGACTCTGTTAATCGCCGCGCATCTTCAACATGGCCTAAACCGATATTATAAGAAGCCATTGCGAACCAAATTCGTTGAGCTTCAGGAATAGTGTCTGGCAATCTCTCTATCATATCTTTTAAATAAAATGCGCCACCACGTATGCTTTGCTCTGCATCTAAGCGATCATCAACACCGACATAAGCGGCTGTAGGTTGGGTCAGCATCATCATACCTCTAACCCCAGTAGGAGAACGCGCTCTAGGGTTCCAGTGTGATTCTTGATAACTGGCGGCCGCTAATTTACGCCAATCTAACTCGCCGGAATACTGTTCGAAAAAACTGCGGTATTCGGGGAGAATATTGTCAATTGCGCGGATAAAAGCACGCGTATCGACATAGTCAAAACGTTTTACATGGCCAAAATATTTTTCGTTTAAATGCTCAAGCGTACCCGCACGTCTTTCTTTATGCCAAAAAGCCAGTAATTGACTCATTAAACGATCGCTGTTTTTCGGCGGCAATAGCCACACCACTTCGACTTTTTCTTCTAAAATCATTCCTGCGCGTAATTCGGGTAAAAATCGCTGGTTGATCAATAAGCTATTTGAATCTGAAATGGTGTAGATCAGTTCACCGTTGGCAATTAATGCAAACAGCTCTTCATTATCTTTGTTGTTGACTTGGTTCCACATCAACTCCGGATAGTCTTTCTGTAGTTTGGTTAAGGTATTGACTGAAGATGAGTTAGCCATGACGGTAATTTCACCCGACAGAGTGCTAATGTCCTTAGGCTCCGGGGTGCCTTCCTTATAAACCAACACTTGATTGACTTTATATAAGCTAGGTCCGAGTTTAAATTGTTGACCGCGGTTTGGCGTTTTAGCAATACCAGCAGCGATAATATCAATTTTATTTTCTTTTAATGCGGCAAATAATTGTTTGCGATTGGTGTACGGGATCATCTCTAGGGGGAGGGCTAAATAATCAGCAAAACGCTGCGCCATTTCAAAATCGAATCCGCTTTCACCCAATTCTGAATTAAGATAAATCTGTGGGCCATAGAGTGTCCCTACCTTTAATACGGTACGCTTAGGTGCAGGTGCTGCAATATCAACTTTATGAATATCAACAGGTTGACAGGCAGATAGTATCCCGCAAAGTAAAATGATGAGTAAGGTTTTGATCATATTTATTAATTGGTTATCTTAAGTTGTTTCGTTAATGTCACGAGAGTAATACGTAAGAAACAAATGTAATACCGATTGAATAGCCTTTAAATATGTAGGGGAGATAGCGTCTTTTTTGCTTACTTTATCAGGTGTTTTCCTAAACGCCTATAGTTGAGCAAATAAGCAGCATTTGGTGGTCGTTTTTTGTTAAAAGGTAAAGTGTTTATGTTATTCATTTTAGCATTACTTGAATGGGATATTTTCCCTATCAGGAAACACTGTTTTCACCGGTGCTTAAAGGTGATTTGTAGTGTGCAATTCCCTATAATAGCGCCAATTCTGACCCTGCTATTATATTATAAGGTGAATAGACGTGATTGAGATCATTCGCGGAGCCCCAGCACTATCTGCATTTAGAGTTCAAAAACTCATGGAGGCGTGCCAAACTGCAGCGCTTCCAGTATCTCAAATTTATGCTGAATATGTTCATTTAGCCAATTTGAGTGAACCACTAGATGAAAATGAGCGTCTACAGTTAGAAACCATTCTTACCTACGGGCCGGCAATTGAGTCCCATGCTCCACAAGGTACCCTGTTATTTGTTACTCCCCGTCCTGGTACTATTTCTCCTTGGTCATCTAAAGCAACCGATATTGCCCATAATTGTGGTTTAGGCAAAGTTAACCGTCTTGAGCGTGGTATTGCTTATTATGTTGAATCACCAACGTTAACCCTAGAGCAACAAAAACAGCTGCAAGGCTTATTGCATGACCGCATGGTTGAAGTCATGCTGCCTGCGTTTGAAGCCGCAGAAGTGTTATTTTCCCATACACAACCGGCAAAATTTAGCAGTGTCAATATTCTTGCTGAAGGGCGCCGCGCACTTGTAGAGGCAAACATTAACTTAGGCCTGGCACTAGCTGATGATGAAATTGACTATTTAATTGAAAATTTTGTTCGGTTAAAGCGTAACCCTAATGACATCGAGTTAATGATGTTTGCTCAAGCAAACTCAGAACATTGTCGTCATAAAATTTTTAATGCTGATTGGACCATCGATGGCGAAGTACAGCCAAAATCCTTGTTCAAAATGATTAAGAACACCTTTGAAGTGACCCCAGATTATGTATTATCAGCCTACAAAGATAATGCCGCGGTGATGACGGGTTCGGTTGCGGGTCGTTTTTTCCCTGATCCCGATGGTGTTTACAACTATCACACAGAACCAATGCATATATTGATGAAAGTTGAAACTCACAATCATCCTACTGCCATTAGTCCATATCCAGGTGCTGCTACCGGTTCAGGTGGTGAAATCCGCGATGAAGGCGCTACCGGCCGAGGCTCTAAACCTAAAGCAGGCTTATCCGGATTTACGGTATCTAACTTAAAAATCCCTGGGTTTGTGCACCCATGGGAAGGGGATTACGGTAAGCCAGATCGTATCGTCACCCCACTTGAAATTATGCTTGAAGGCCCACTAGGTGGCGCGGCATTTAATAATGAATTTGGTCGTCCTGCTATTAACGGTTATTTCCGTACTTACGAGCAATTAGTCTCTAGCCACAATGGGGTTGAAGTGCGCGGTTATCACAAGCCGATTATGATTGCTGGTGGCTTAGGTAATATCCGTGAAGATCATGTTCAAAAGGGCGAAATCACCATTGGCGCTAAGCTAATTGTGCTTGGCGGACCAGCAATGAACATAGGTTTAGGCGGCGGCGCTGCATCTTCAATGGCATCAGGTCAGTCTAACGAAGATTTAGATTTTGCTTCTGTACAACGTGAAAATCCAGAAATGGAGCGTCGTTGTCAGGAAGTGATTGATCGTTGCTGGCAGTTAGGTGACACCAACCCGATTCAATTTATTCACGACGTGGGCGCGGGTGGATTATCAAATGCGTTCCCTGAGTTAGTTAATGACGCCGATCGCGGCGGGGTATTCAATTTACGTAATGTTCCTTCTGACGAGCCAGGCATGAGCCCGCTTGAAATTTGGTGTAATGAATCACAAGAGCGTTATGTATTATCGGTCGCGCCAGAGAACTTACAACAGTTTGCTGATATTTGTGCCCGTGAACGTGCTCCATTTGCGGTAGTTGGTGAAGCGACTGCAGAGATGCATTTAACGCTTGCCGACAGCCACTTTAACAACAAGCCGATTGATTTACCGCTTGAAGTGTTATTAGGTAAAGCGCCTAAAATGAGCCGTGATGTAGTGTCTACAAAAGCAATATCACCTGCGTTAGATCAAACTAAGATTGAGCTAAAAGATGCGGTTAAGCGCATTTTAACCTTGCCAACCGTGGCAGACAAAACCTTCCTTATCACCATTGGTGATCGCTCTGTGACTGGCTTAGTTAACCGCGACCAAATGGTTGGCCCATGGCAAGTGCCCGTTGCCGATTGCGCGGTAACGGCATCAAGTTATGACAGTTACTGCGGCGAAGCGATGTCGATGGGGGAGCGTACGCCACTAGCCTTACTCGACTTTGACGCCTCTGCCCGCATGGCAGTTGCCGAATCGATTATGAACATTGCTGGTACTGATATCGGCTCGTTCAAGCGCATTAAGCTTTCAGCTAATTGGATGTCGCCAGCGGGTCATCCAGGCGAAGATGCAGGTTTATACCAAGCGGTTAAAGCGATTGGTGAAGACCTTTGTCCCGAACTCGGTATTACGATTCCTGTCGGTAAAGACTCTATGTCAATGAAAACCGCATGGGAAGATAATGGTACTCACAAATCCGTTACATCACCTATGTCGTTAGTGATCACCGCTTTTGGTGTGGTGCAAGACATTCGTAAAACGGTAACGCCACAGCTTCGCAGTGATAAAGGTGACAGTGCATTATTAATGCTCGACTTAAGCAATGGCCAAAACCGTCTAGGCGGTTCTTGTTTAGCGCAGGTTTACAGTGAGCTAGGTGATATAGCGCCAACATTAGATAACACCGCCAACTTAGCGGGTTTCTTTGAAGTGATGCAGAAATTAGTAGCTGAGCAAGCTGTGATGGCTTATCACGATCGTAGTGATGGCGGCTTATTTACCACCTTAGTGGAAATGGCATTTGCGGGTAATACCGGCTTAGTGATTGATTTAGCCAGCTTGAATGGTACTGATTTAGAACGTTTATTTAACGAAGAACTTGGTGCGGTTATTCAAGTCAGTGTAACTGATGCCAAAGCCATTGCCGCGCAATTTGAAGCTAAAGGCGTAACGTGTCATCACATTGGTGGCCTACAAGCGGCAGACAAGATTAGCATTCACGATGGTGAGCGAGTGATATTTGCTGATAGCCGTACGGCGCTGCGTACCTTGTGGTCAGAAACCACCTACCGTATGCAAGCACTGCGTGACAACCCAGAATGCGCCCGTGAAGAGTATGAACTTAAACAACAAGCTGATGCACCCGGTTTAACGGTTAAATTAGGCTTTAATCCAAGTGAAGATGTTGCTGCACCTTATATTCTTAAAGGCGCTGCCCCTAAAATGGCTATTTTACGTGAGCAGGGTGTTAACTCTCATGTTGAAATGGCAGCCGCTTTTGACCGTGCCGGTTTTGAGACGCGTGACGTGCATATGTCAGACATCTTATCTGGGCGAATTAGCCTTGAAGAGTTCCAAGGCCTTGTGGCTTGTGGTGGGTTCTCTTATGGTGACGTGTTAGGTGCTGGTGAAGGTTGGGCAAAATCAATTTTGTTCAATGATCGCGCTCGTGATGAGTTTAGTCGTTTCTTCGAGCGTGACTCAAGCATTGCCCTTGGTGTGTGTAATGGCTGTCAGATGTTATCTAACTTGAAAGAAATCATTCCAGGCAGTGAGCATTGGCCGCGTTTTGTGCGTAACCGCTCAGAGCGTTTTGAAGCACGATTCAGTTTAGTTGAAGTGCAACAAAATCCATCGGTATTTTTTGATGGCATGGTAGGTTCTCGTATGCCTATCGCGGTATCCCATGGTGAAGGCTTAGTTGAATTTGCTAATGCCCAAGCGTTAGCCAATGCTGAAGCATCGGGCACTATTGCATTACGTTACGTTGATGGTCATGGTCAAATTGCCACTCAGTACCCAGAAAATCCCAATGGTTCAGCCAATGGCTTAACCGGTATTTGTACTACTGATGGCCGTGTGACGATTATGATGCCGCACCCTGAGCGTGTGTTTAGAACCGTTGCCAACTCATGGCACCCTGATAACTGGGGTGAAGACAGCCCATGGATGCGTATGTTCCGTAATGCTCGAGCGAAAATTGGTTAAGCAGTAGTGATTATTATACTCATCATATTAAGCTCATGAACTCTTTCACTCGAAAGCGCTGATAGGTAAAAGGTGGGGATCAAGGGTCTAGGAATAGAGCGCCTGCGGCTGCTAGGACGACCTGCGGTCTTCAAGGACGCTACGCTTCTAGGTTCTAGGGCGGACTTCGTCCTGCTAGGAAACGATAACAAGCGATAACAAGCGAACGCTGCGCTCACGGATAGAGCGGTCTAGGGTCGCTTCGCTGCTAGGGTCTAGGAATAGAGCGCCTGCTGCTAGGACGACCTGCGGCCTTCGAGGACGCTACGCTTCTAGATCCTAGGACCTAAAACCTAGGGCCTAAAACCTAAAACCTAGAAGGAGCGAAGCACCGCCCTCTGGCGAGCTTGCGAGTTCCTAGAATCTATCAGTCGCGAAGCGACGCTCTCGGTAAGGCGTCACCATTCTCTTCAATCACTGCCTGTTTCAGTTATCCTACGGGAGCGCTGAAACGAGCATATTGAAGTGGTTTGGGTATACAACGCAGGATCAGTTACCGCAAGTCATGATGTTTTCAAGCAGATTATTTGCCTAGTCAACGCTACTCCCACTGCGATCTTCGACAATGAGCCTCTCTGATTTTAGCCAATAATAACCCCATCACAAGGATGGGGTTAATAAGCTGCTGTTGCCAAGGTGGCTAAAAAAACAACTTCAACGAGCAGATAATATTTTGCGCTAACAAAACATCAAATTAAATAGTTAAGCTTATTTCATTTCATGAGCCATATACATTTCAACAAAAACACGTTTGTATAACTTGGCAATATGTTGGTAAAACTGAGTCATAGCACATTCTCTTTAGGTTAGGTCACTGGAATTAAGACGACGACCCATCGTACAACCACGTTCGTTTTCTTAACTGTGTCTAAATTATACAGTTGCTCAAATTTTCTCTCAAACTAATAAAAATTATATTTGTCATTAGTTAATCTAATCAATATATTTTAAGTTATTTTTTTATGTTAACTTTATTTTGTATAAAGCCATGTTAATTATAATTATTTTTATTTTTACTATTATTATCAATATTAAATTATTTGACTCAATATTAGATAATTGTTAATTTAATCACTTTAATTAACAATGCGAATGAGTGATGCATTTTATCATGGTATCCATAAACGCATTTTACATTCCTAGCAATTAAGCGGTTTTTGTCAATATCTCAAATAGAGGAGAGGAATAGATGCGTTAATATCATCAAATTTAATGCGGCAATTTTGTTTAAAAGTGTGATCAATCTGACAAAAAAAGGATTAAAAATAAGAGTGGTATTTTCGCTAACGGACTGATTTTTTAAGTCAAAAAAATATTCATGCAAAAAATCTTATGTTTGTCACATTATTGAGTAAAAAAGATGATCAATCTAAAGCCTATGGCGTAAGATAAAGGGCGTTAAAGATTGGGCTTGAAAACATAGGCAAACAGGTTAATTTATCATTTTGAACACTTTGGTGAGTTGTCTACTGCTTCAATAATACCGTTTTCAGGTATACATCATCATTATGGCAGCCGGGTGTTGCTGTGTCGTATTTGGTCGTACTGAAGTAAGGAGTCGCCAATGATTATCGAAGAGGTCGTTGAGCTATCGCGTTATCAATTTGCGTTTACAGCCATGTATCATTTTCTATTTGTTCCACTCACTCTAGGTTTAGCCTTTATCCTTGCCATTATGGAATCACTGTATGTGATGACCAATAAGCAAGTCTATAAAGACATGACTAAATTTTGGGGAAAATTGTTTGGGATTAACTTTGCAATAGGTGTGACGACGGGGCTCGCAATGGAGTTCCAGTTTGGCACAAACTGGTCATATTATTCTCATTATGTCGGGGATATCTTTGGTGCCCCACTTGCCATTGAAGGTTTAATGGCATTCTTCCTTGAGTCGACGTTAGTCGGGATGTTCTTTTTTGGTTGGGATCGTTTCAGCAAGCGCCAACATTTAGCAGTCACTTGGCTCGTTGCCATCGCCTCTAATATGTCAGCCTTATGGATATTGATCGCCAATGGTTGGATGCAAAACCCTGTGGGTTCGGTGTTTAATTATGAAACCATGCGAATGGAAATGACCGATTTTGCCGCTCTGGTGTTTAACCCTGTTGCACAAGTTAAGTTTGTCCACACTGTCGCATCTGGTTATGTTGCCGGTGCCATGTTTGTGTTATCTATTAGCGCATACTACATATTGAAAGGCCGTGATTTACCTTTTGCTCGTCGCTCATTTGCTATTGCAGCAAGCTTTGGTATGGCATCTATTTTATCGGTCATCGTGTTAGGCGATGAGTCAGGCTATGAAGTGGGTGAAGTACAGCGGGTAAAATTGGCAGCGATTGAAGCTGAGTGGGAAACTGAGCCTGCACCAGCAGCCTTTACCTTGGTAGGATTGCCTAATCAAGAGACCATGGAAACCGATTACGCCATTAAAATCCCCTATGCGATGGGTATTATTGCCACTCGCTCTTTAGATACAGAAGTGACGGGTATTAAGGAGCTTGTAAGCGATCACGAAGTGCGTATTCGTAACGGTATGGTGGCGTATGCACTGCTTGAAAAACTACGTGCAGGCGATAAATCGGCAGAGGTTAGAGCGCAATTTGAAGCAACTAAAGTTGATTTAGGTTATGGCTTCTTGCTTAAGCGTTATACCGATAAAGTGGTTGATGCTACCGAAGAGCAAATTATAGCAGCGTCTTATGACTCTATTCCTACTGTGGCGCCGATGTTTTGGACCTTCCGTATCATGGTTGGCGCTGGGGTGATTATGTTATTAGTGTTTGCTGCCGCCTTCTGGCAAAGCACTCGTCACCAAATTGCCGAGAAAAAATGGCTACTGCGTGCTGCGCTTTACAGTTTGCCACTTCCTTGGGTTGCCATTGAATGTGGTTGGTTTGTGTCAGAATTTGGTCGTCAACCTTGGACCATTTCTGAAGTACTACCCACCTTTATGTCGGCGTCAAGTTTAACGACGACGGATCTGTGGTTTAGTATTATTTCAATTACGGTGTTCTATACCATTCTGTTGGTAATAGAAGCTTACTTGATGTTTAAGTTTGCTCGCCTTGGCCCAAGCAGCTTAAAAACTGGTCGTTACCATTTCGAAACCCAAGATGCTTAAGCGGAGGACCTGATTATGTTTGATTATGAAGTATTAAGATTTGTCTGGTGGGCACTAATTGGCGTGCTACTTGTTGGTTTTGCTGTCACCGATGGATTTGACATGGGCGTGGGCATGTTATTACCGATTATTGGTAAAGACGATACCGATCGCCGTCTTATGATTAACACCATCGCGCCACATTGGGACGGTAACCAAGTATGGTTAGTAACCGCGGCTGGTGCCTTGTTTGCTGCTTGGCCTATGGTTTACGCAGTATCGTTTTCGGGCTTTTATGTGGCAATGATGCTAGTGCTTTTTGCATTATTTTTGCGCCCAGTCGGCTTTGATTATCGCTCTAAAATTGAAGACCCAAGATGGCGCAAGTCTTGGGACAGGGCATTATTTGTCGGCAGTTTTGTGCCACCGTTAATCATTGGCGTGGCATTTGGTAACTTGCTTCAAGGTGTGCCATTTAACTTTGATGAATATTTACGTGCCACTTACCATGGCGGACTACTGGGCTTATTAAATCCGTTTGGTTTATTAGCCGGTCTTATCAGTGTATCGATGTTTGTGATGCAAGGGGCTTCATGGTTACAAATGAAGACTGAAGGCGAATTAAGAGTCCGCAGTGTTAAGGTATCGCAAGTTTTTGGTGGTCTATTATTCGTCCTATTTGCTGCCGCAGGCGTTTGGTTAATTAACGGTATTGATGGATATGTGGTTACCTCAACACTTGACCTTGCTGGTCCGTCCAACCCTGCCACCAAAACGGTTGCGATTGAAGCGGGTGCTTGGTTAACTAACTATGATAAATATCCTCTTACGATGTTGTTTCCGGTATTAGGCTTGCTAATGCCAATATTAGTGATTTTAGCCAGTCACTTCAATCGCAGTGGATTTGCGTTCTTGTTTAGTTCGCTTGCTGTGGCTTGTGTGATTTTTACTTGTGGTGCTGCGATGTTCCCATTTGTTATGCCTTCATCATTAGAGCCTAATGTCAGCTTAACCATGTGGGATGCTACCGCCAGTCAAATGTCACTTAAAGTGATGACAGTTGCCGCTATTATCTTCGTACCGACAGTATTAAGTTATACTATTTGGACTTATTACAAGATGTTCGGCCGCTTAAATCGTGAGTTTATTGAAAACAATAAAAACTCACTTTACTAAATTAAGGAGCAACGTCTATGTGGTATTTTGCGTGGATTTTAGGGGTGTTGTTAGCGTGTGCATTCGGTATTATCAATGCGTTATGGCTTGAAAATACTGAAAATATGGATCGTAATAACGAACTCTAAAGTTATATCGTTCGATAAAAAAACCGCTTTAGTTATAAAGCGGTTTTTTATTGGGCGTAAAACTAAAACTAAAACTAAAACTCAACGTAGATAGACTGTTGATGGGCCACTATGGTTAACACATGCCTAGGCTTTACCATGAGATAGCCAGAGTCATTCCTGTTATCAATGACAGTTTGGTCGTCAATAATGTGTCTATAGCAAGTCAGTTAAGCGATGATAGCGGGGGAAAGGGCTGGAGAATAAACGGGATGAGAGACAAATAAACGGCGTTGAATGACTCAGAGTTCAAGTCTGTAATCTCATACTTGAACTCTGAGCATATAACATGACGATTTTATGCGTCAGTAGCGCACCTATAGCAAGTCAATATGTGCAAATGGCGGTATTTTATTAATTTACGATCCCTAACTGAGATTAAATACAGCTATCTGTTGTTTGATACTGACCGCAAGCGCGGTTAATTGCTCTGCATCACTCACCGCTTTTGTGGCTCGTTCATCACTATTTTGTGCCAGCGTAGCGATGGTATGTAAGTTGTGAGACACCTCATCTGCCACTGTGCTTTGCTGTTTGGTGGCGCCGGCTATACTGGATGAAAATATTGCCATTTCGCCGATATTCTGATTAATCTGACTGAGTTGGTTATTAACAGTATTAGCTTGTTCAGCTGACGATGCCCCCAATTGCTGGCATTGGTTCATTTGTGTGGCGGTGTATTTTACTTGCTGTTGTAATGTGCTGATAGTCGAGCTTATTTCACTAATTGAACGCTGCGTTCTTTGTGCCAGTGAGCGTACTTCATCAGCAACAACCGCAAAACCACGGCCTTGTTCACCCGCTCTGGCGGCTTCAATCGCGGCATTCAAGGCGAGTAAGTTAGTTTGTTCTGCAATACCATTAATGACCTCTGTCACTAGACTAATAGCTTGGCTCTCATTGCTGACACTTTCAATATTTTTTTGACTTTGAATGAGTTGCTCACTCAAGGATTGAAGCGCGGTAACCTCTTGGGTTAACTGAGCATGTCCTTGAGCGGATGCGCTATCAATTTCTTGCGCTTGTTGGGCTCCTTGACTGGCATTTTGTGCCACATCTTTAATCGAAGAAGACATTTCTTCGATAGCGGTCGCAATTTGCTCTGTTTGGTTTAACAGTGCCTTTGCCTCATTACCATTCAATTTTGACGTTTCTTGACTAAGGTTTGCTTGGGTTTCTAAGCTGATGACAGACTGTTTTAATAACTCAATTAATTCAGCTAAATTAGCCGCCATTTTGGTGACACTTATAGTGATGTGGTCAACTTCATTGCGACTGTCTTCGGGGCATTGGACAAAACTTTGCGAAAGATCGCCTTGGCCTAATTTAGCGATTTGGCCCTGTAGGAGCTTTAATGGCTTCATGGCACGATTAATCACAGTAAACAATAAAATGGAAATAAACACTATCCCAAGTAACGCCAATATTGCGTTGGTTTTTAACATTGCTACGCTTTCATTACTTAATTGTTTTTCGGGAACAAAACCGACCAAAGTCCAATTCCAACCGGGAATATTGACTGAATGAGAATACATCTGTTGATCAGACAATGAGGTGTAAACCCAGCTGCCTCTATCCGTAAGGGCCTTTTCAAGTGATAGACCATCAAACAATGCTTCATCAAAAGGCGCTTGGGTGTTTAATTCACGATGAGAGATCACGTAATTATCGGCATTACGGATAATGGCATAAGAGCCTGATTCTTCAAGTGTCAGCTGTTTAAGCGAGCTTTGAATTTGTTCAACCGATTGGGTGATATCAAAACCGATAAAAAGGATAGCGTTGACTTTACCGCTTTCATCTTTTAACGGACGATAAATGGTCATGTAGTCTTTGCCAAAAAGCTTGGCATAACCTTCAAATTCTTCACCGTTAATCAACCCCTGATAACCTGGGTGATTGACACCCAAATAAGTGCCTAATGCACGCTTACCGTCTGTTTTTTTCAGCGATGTTGACACGCGAACAAAATCATCATTATCGCGAGCAAATATCGTGGCAACTCCGCCGGTAAGTTGTGAAAAACGATCGACGTTATTGTTTGAATTATTAACTTGCTCATTATCATGGACCAGTACAGGAGTCTTAACCCCTAACACTTCAACGCTGCGATCTTCTATTGAGAATGTTCCTGGATATAAGGTGCGAAGAATATCGGCATTTCGTCTGGCTAAGGACTGCATACTGTTGTACTGCAGTTCAATTAAATGAGCATTACTCTGCATTTGCGACTTGATGGCTTGAATCGCTTTGTCATGTAATACAGTGGTTGCCGATAGATAGGAAAACCAAGACATGGCGCTAAAGATAATGATAGATAACAATATGACAAGAGAGGCTATTTGTTTTGATATAGGCCAGTTTTTATAATTCATATACTCTTTCTTATAATTATATTGATGATTAATCTAGAATAGATATGATCCCTGCAACGTAATCTACATTGAAAGTGTACTGATTATCGGGTATTTAGCATAAAGTGTGACACGGATAGATATTAATATTTTATCGAATTCGTCGAGAAACCCCCGTGATCAGAGCGAAGCGAAATTCGCGGGGTAGTTCACAAATAAACTTATTCCGTTACACGATTTTGGTCTTGAAATATATACTGTTTTTTGGGCTTCATTAATAAGGTATACATTACCGGTACCCAAATCAGTGACAGCATGGTGGCCAATAATGTGCCGCCGGCAATCGCAATGGCAAACGGTGGCCAAAATCCACCACCGGCAATGATTAACGGTAAAAAACCGCCTATGGTGGTGATGGTCGTGGAGCCAATATGACGCCCACAAGTGCTCACGGTACTTATGATTAACGGTATATGTCCATTTCGGGCTTGAGGAACATCTTCCAGTTCAGCCAAAATAACAATCGCCGCATTAATGGCTAAGCCCATTACCCCTAGTAACCCGATTATCACGGTAAAACCAAACGGATAACCAAAGATATACACCGACAGTAAACCTAAACCGGCCGATTGAAATGCACTCAGTAGAATGATTGCCGTTAATCTAAACGAGTTAAATGACAACACGACAGTGGTGAGTAACAAGGTCACCACCACCACAATGTTGGATAATAAATTACCCACAGCTTCATTACGTTTGGCGCTTTCACCACCTATTTCAATATGATATCCCGTCGGAATGGTTAACTTATCGATAGCATCTTTGACGTCGGTTAATACCTGAGCTGGCAATACACCACTGGTGATATAAGCCTCGATGGTATTGACTCGTTCGCCGTTTCTGCGCGGTATTGCCCCCCGACTAACATTGATTTCGTTATAAGATAAAGCGGATAACGGTATACCTGAGCCCGAAGGGGAAACCAGATTTATTTCAGCTAAGCGAGTCGCTTGTTCACGGCTGTTATCACCTAAACGAACGCGAATTGGCAGCGATTCCGTTTGTTCTAAAATACTGCCACCAATAATACCTGTGGTCGCCATTTGAATTTGATTGGCAATATCGGTCAGGCTTAACCCGCTCATTAAGCTGGCGTCTTCATTGACCTGTAACCACACTTTTGGCGCACCTGAACTGAGCGTTGCCCGGGTGTGAATGACATCGGGGGTCGCGGCGAAGATCCCGCGCACTTCTTCACCCAATATTTTCAGGGTATCAAGATTAGGGCCGTAAATACGCAGTTCAACAGGGGCGTTAAAGGGCGGGCCTTGTTCAAGTTTAAGGACTAATATTTGTGCTTGTGGAAATTGCGCATCTAACTCTTTTTGCAATTGTAAAATCAATCGATTTGCCGCGGCAAAATCGGTCACTTTAATCATTGCTTGGGCGTAATTGGTTGCCCCTTGTTGCCGCTGAGTTAAGTTGTAATAAAAAGAGGGTGTATTGCCGCCAACAACCCAAGTGGCCTCTATAATTTCTTCAATTTGTTGCAGTTTATGATCAATCTGTTTGACCTGTTCGAGGGTGTTCTCGATACTGACATGAGGCGCCAAATAGACTTCTATTTGAAACATATCGCGATCAGAGGGTGGGAAAAATTGTTCAGTCATTTTCCCTGCGGCAAAAAAGCCTGCCATAGGCAATATACCAATAACGATGGCGGTCAGTATTGGCCGAGTTAACGCAAACTGTAAACTGGCGATATACGCACGGCTTATCCGCGGAAACGCCATGCCTTGCTGATACCAAGCCGTTGGTTTTTCACTGCGACTGAATCGACCCGCAAGTCCTGCAATAATGGTATGAGAAATAATGTATGAACCCAGCAACGCAAACATCACTGAGATCGCAATACCACCCACAAACTCACCCGCAGCCCCTGGCATTAATACAATAGGTGCAAAGGCTAGCATGGTGGTAATGGTCGAACCCGCCAAGGGTAACCATAAATGGTGTAGCGTTTTAGACACAGCTTCAAGTTTACTCATACCTTGTTGACGACGTTGGGCTATCGCATCAACAATCACAATCGCATTATCGACCATAATGCCCAGCGCAACCACCAAACCGGTCACCGACATTTGGTGAATAGGCAGTCCGGTATATTTCATACAGGTGAGGGTAAAGAGTGCCGTTAGTGGCAGTGATATAGCCACAATCATCGCATTGCGAAGTCCTAATGTGAGCATCAATACTGCTAAAATAATCACAAACCCCTGTAACAGGTTAATCACCAAGCCGCCTAATCGGTCACTGGTATAGCTTTGTTGGTCAAATAACCATTGCACCTTAATATTAGCCGGCAAGTTAGTTGAAAACGCATCTATGGTCTTGCTCACGTGCTGTTGCCACACATCGACTCGATTATTATTCAACATGCGCGCAGACACTAATACGCCTTGTCGGCTGTCGATTAACGCGATACTCGACGCGGGGGTTTTAGCTTGGCGAGTAATGTTGGCCACATCACCTAAGCGAATAATTTGACCGTAATCGTCTACTTTTAATGGCACTTGGCGGATACGGTTTTGTGAGTCTAATTCGCCAGAAACCTCAACTAAAGCTCTAAATTGACTATTGTTGATTTCACCGGCTGAAATTTTGCTATCGGCATTATTTAAAATTGCCGCAATTGCGGCAGGAGTAAGATGCAATTGATTGATTTTATTGCCATCTAACTCAACTAAAATTTCTTCTTCAGGTGCACCATACAGTTTGACAAAGTCAGTGCCGCTGAGCAGCCTTAACCGGCTTTGTAATTCTTTGGCGTAACGATTCAAAATATCGGCTCTTACCGGGCTGCTATCTGCCCAAACAAGCCCTAAAATAGCAGTGTTGGCATAACCGAGTTGATCATCTAGCACACTATTTTGTGCTTCTACAGGCAGCAAGAATTTACTGTCGGCGATAAGATCGCGTGCTCGAGACCACACCGGATCGGTCTCGGTGACAGTGTCTTTTAATTCTAATTGAATCACCGAAATCCCTGGGCGAGAAGTCGACTGGACGAGCTTTAAATCTTCTAAACGGCGTAATTGATTTTCGATGACTTCGGTGACGAGTGCCTCAACGCGCTCAGCGGATGCCCCTGGGTACTGAGTGATAACCGATGAAAATCGATTGGTTATATGCGGATCTTCGGTGCGTGGCAAGCTTGAAATAGCACCTAACCCAGCCACAATTAATAACGCAATAAATAAGCTTGTTAGGCGGCCATTTTCTAAAAATGCTTTAATCATAACGCCCCCTCGTGCTCAGTTTGAGCAAGGGTGACTTTTTGGCTTACCACCAATTTATGCAATCCTTGCGACACAATCATATCTGTTGCTTGAATGGCGCCCTGAATATACGCTTGTTGTTCATTGGTATAGATAATATCTACATCCCGGCGTTCAATTAGATAGTAATCTTGCTCTGCTTTGGCTAATAAAAATACGTTCCATAAGCCGCGCACGCCATCAGTTAATGCCGACATGGGCACCCAGTAACCGGGTTGTTGCACATCTTGTTGATAAGCGAGATAGGCTATTTCGCCATTGATCACTCTGGCTGAATCAAGCAAAAGGATCCGTAATTGAACCGTGCGGCTAATGGTATTGACTTCGGCACTGATCCCCGCAATTTCAGCGCTAAAGGTTTGTTTGCCTACACGGACATCCACCATTTGTTGGGTGGTTAATTGCTGAGCAATATCAATCGGCACACCAATATAAGCTAACGGCTGACTGTTACCGATTAAGGTAAAAACCGGACTGCCTAATGCAATAACTTCGCCGACATTATGAAAACGTTGACTGATTTTTCCACTGAACGGGGCAAGTAATGTTGATTTTTCAAGTTTCAACGTAGTGGCTCTTAAGCTTGCTTCTATACGTTTCTGGTTGGCTTGTAAGCTAATAACTTGTTGCTGGGTTTCATCGAGTTGCTGCTCAGAAACATAGTTTTGTAGCTTCAACTTTTGAGTGCGTACTAAGGTATTTTTGGCTAAATCTATATCCGCTTGGGTTTGTAATAAACTGGCTTGTAGCTGTTGTTTTTCTGCAGTTAATAAATCGGTATCAAGCTGCGCTAATGTTTGGCCTTTTGTCACCGTATCGCCGCTGTCGACCAGGATATTATTGAGCTTACCCGCCAGCTCAAAACCAATCCCGGTGGTATTTGCCGAGCGAATGGTACCAGTATAGGTTTGCATGTACTGATAATGGTCATTTAGCACTAAGGTCTGTGACAATACCGTTTGATACTCAATTGTTTGCGAATGTTCTTTTACCTCAGAGCCACAACCGCTTAACACTATTAAGCTTAAACCTAGCGCCCAGTATCGAATAAATGGGGTGAATGTCTTTGACGCGTACATAAGTTTATTCCTTGAAAAGCAACAGATTGTGTCAATGTTGATTTGTCTTCTGAGCAGAGGTTAATATCAATAAGTGAATGCATTAACAACAACCGCAAGATGTAATTTAAATGTTAACTAGATTCGGTAGTCTAATTTTATAAAACTAGACTGTCCAGTCTATTTTTGGTTACTATGACACTAAATAGTGAGCAGTACGCAGACACACGATATGGCTTAATGGCTAACTTACGGAAAAATCATGACAAAAGATCTTATATCGCTTAATAACGACGGACAGATTCATTTGAGCTGCAGTGAGCAAAAGCGGGCTCAGATACTCGAGTCTGCCATTACACTTTTTTGTCATCAGGGTTTTCCTCATACCAGCATGGATGAAGTGGCAAAGCATGCCGGAGTGTCAAAGCAAACCGTGTATTCTCACTTTGGTTGCAAAGATGATTTATTCGTTTCCGCGATTGAGTCTAAATGTGTTGTGCATCAACTCACTAACAATGCTTTAATTGATGCAAGCCAACCTCAACGAGTTATTTTGCTGTTTGCTCTGCAATTTGGTGAGATGATTGTCAGCAATGAAGCCATGACTGTATTTAAAACCTGCGTAGCTCAATCCGATACGCATCCTGAAGTGTCTAAACTATTTTATGACGCGGGCCCAAAGCATATATTAGGCTTGATCAGAAACTATTTAATAAAAGTCAATGAGCATGGGGTATATCTGTTTGAAAATCCTCATGAAAGCGCGGTAAGATTGTGTTTGATGTTATTTGGCGAACTAAAATTACGCTTGGAGTTAGGCCTAGAAATAGGCGACCTACTGCTCACCAGACAGCAGTACTTACACGACACAGCCGACATGTTTTTACGGGCTCATAAAGTCGGCTTAAAATAAACTCAACTTAAAATTGAACTTAATTGGCCAGATCACAGTATTAGTACAGCAACTAAGCCAAAGTAATATTGAGTTTATCTTATTATTTGAAGGGAAGCAGATTGATATGACACGTTATAACGCTAAGCTAGATGATGTTAAGGTAATCGGGTTTAAATCACTAAAATTATCATTATTATCAATAATGTGTGCATCTGGCCTGCTGTTAAGCCAGCAAGCGATTGCCGCACCAGATCGTTCACCGTTTTCATTCACAGTGGCTCGTACATCAACCGCCACCGCTAATGTTGGGGCCGATAATACCAACCCAAATGAATTACAGCGAGATGCATGGAAAACCAGCTTTTCAGCAAGCATGCCACTCAATCGTCAGTGGTCTATCGGTGCCAACCTTGGCTACGATAACCTCGATTATGATTGGCGCATAAACCAAAATACCCAGCTACGCAGCAGTGCTCAACCTTGGTCGAGCATAAATCAGTACAGTGGCGGTTTATCATTATCTTATCGTCCTGATAATCATTGGATGTTTTTAGTCGCGCCTAAACTGCAATATGCTTATGCCGACACCGCCTCAGCGTCAAATGCGCAAAGTTACGGTGTGGTCGCATCGGGAATGTATCGTTTCGACTCCGGCAATATGCTCGGCCTTGGGGTTGCGTATTTAAATGATATTTCAGAAGTGCGTACCATTCCTTATTTAGCGGTTCGCTGGCAGATAAGCGATAAGTGGGTACTCGCTAACCCGTTCCAAGCCGGTTTTAGTGGCCCAGCAGGTTTGGAGTTAAGTTATCAATACAATCGTGACTTAAGTTTTGGTGTTGGCAGTTCACGTCGCACCGAGCGTTTTTTAATTGCCGATGATGATCAAACTATCGAAGTGACTGAGTGGGTCGGATTTTTGCGCACCGGATGGCAAGCTACCAACAATGTCAGCCTTAATGTTTATGCTGGTTATTATTTTGGTGGTGAAATGGAATTAAGCAATCCTGATCTTACTGACGATATAGAGAATCAAGCGGCATTCGGCTTAGTGTTCGGGGTTAAATTTTAATTCCAACCACACTCGCTAAAAGACAGATTAAATCTTCATTGTGGTGTTAAAAACCTCGCAAAGTCGGCTCAAACATAAAAACAAAAAATGCCGCTGATATCGAATATCAGCGGCATTTTTATTACTATTTCGTAGACGATTTTGGCTTAATGTCTGTCAATCAACAATCACTAGTTACCTATCATAACTAATAACGCTTAACGCTAAAGTCCGAAGTCTAAATCTTGGATCTTAAGCTTGAAGCTGAACCTTAAAAGTAAGTCACATTTTTCAAGCGTGTAGGGCGATTTTGTTGCGCGTACAATTGCCATACTTGTTTAAAATCCAGTTCGAGTTCAGTGACATAAAATTCACCTGCAGGGTAGGTCTTTACCACCTTTGCGCCGCGGATAATGCCGCTAACACTGGACTTAACCTTGTCATCAGTTAATAACCACTCACTAACGTTACTGCTAGCAGATATTTGTTGGCCATAAACTTGTTCCGCTAACTCACGGTAGGCGGCAATTTTTGATGCCTGCATCGCCATTAAAATACGGTGTGATGGCTCCTTGCTGGGCTGCGTTGCCAGTGGTGCATACCCAATAGCGGTTAAGGTTGGAAACGCAGCCGGCGCGGGGTTTTCCAACTGAACATTTTTACCATGGCTCATACAGCCCGTTAGCAGCAATAACATAACTAACATCATAGATTTCATTGCTTATCTCCTAATACGGTGTAACGACTGTCGCCTCGTTTTTGGTGGCGATACAGCAAACCATCGCGCGACTCGATTATTTCAGAAGGCTGCAAATAACCTGACAAGCTCGATGCCGTCACAAATGACTGCACCGCAGAAAGGACCCTATTATTGGTTATATTTACCACTCGGGCGTTAAATACAATCCCTTCAGGTGTTAGGGTCATGGTTGACACTAATACGTGTGACACGGGCAAATCTGTTCGCAATAGCTCCCAATTTCGGCTCAGCATAAACTCGCCTTGTTCGGTTGCGCGTAAATTAGTCGCCACGTTTAAATCGACTAAATTAAATTCATGAGCGTGAAACGCTGTGAGTAATCCTTGCTGTAACTGTAATGCTAACTCATTGGTTACATTTAAATCGCTGGTCATTACCGGCGTGGTAATTAACAGTGGTTGATCAGGGCGTAATACGTCATTTTGTAACACTAATTCGTTGACCAGTTTTTCTGCCCATACATTCACCTGGCCTTTAGGTGATAATCCTGCGGCTTGAATATCATAAGTGAGCTTATCCCGATAAACCTCATCTTCATCAGCCACTTTGATATAGTTACCATTGTTACTAAAGGCAAGGTTACTGGCAGCATTAGGCGTTTGGGTACATGCCGCTAACGATAACGACGCCAGCATGACAGTGGGGATAAAAAGCCTGTTAATCATAATAATTCCTCTAACAAATCATGCTGCAAGTCTTAATATAAATGAGTCATTTAATCGCCTTTGTCATCGATAACTAAGGTCAATTGTTTACTCTTTATTATTTGTACCCTTATATCGGCAAATGCGCTAAAAGCTTTACTGTAATTGAACAACATAGAGAATACCCACCAATATAGGTAGTCGGCATAATTCTTGCTTTAAATAAACATAGAGTAAGCTTAATTTACACAATTGTGCAAAATTGACGATTTTTTGACATTAGGACAAAGTATGTTGATCCGACACCGCCCTGTTAACCGAATTAAAAGCTTCAGTCATCTTGCTGCAATAGCCATGCTATGGCTGAGTGCCTTGTGTGTTTCTCCGTCGGTATTGGCAGAGCAAATGGAAGTTACTGGCAAGGCTAAAATTGTTAATGGCGATATTGATAAAGCCCGCGAAGAGGCCATCAGTCAGGCATTAAACTATGCCAGTTTAAAAGCCGGGGTTAACTTTTCCAGCGAACAACAAGTCAATCAAGGGCGACTCACTCAAGATAGCTTTCAAATTCAGCGCATGGGATCGGCTAATAACGTTGAATTAATGAGTGAAATGATCAGTGAACACATGATTACAGTGGTTTTACAGCTTGATCTCAGTGAACAAGCATTCGATGGACAATGTAAAAGCCAATCCCTCAAAGCCGCCATTATGTTGCCGCAATCCTATTTGCAAGAGCGCGAACAGCTACGTTATGGCCAATTAGCACACTTTGAGCAACGGATCACCGAACAATTAGGCAAGGTTATCAACGCGCAATCGCGATACAGTTTTGTACGATTACATGCCGATGAAAAAATTGATAACACCAATCAGTTGGTTAACTTTAAAGGTTATCGCATACCCAGTTGGTTAGGTGAAATCACCGACAGCCAATATGTGCTGCAACCCGAAATTATTGATATCTCCACCGAGCCCGTGCAAAGCAGTTATATGGGGTTGATCGATGATGATCCGCTAAGGCAATTTATCTTTAAATTAACCCTTTACCATGGCATCAGTGGTGAAAAGGTATGGACAGAGTCTTTCGCAACATCAGCGCCTTGGGAATTTGAAAGACAAGAAACAGTATCACCTGCTAACCAACGTTTTTGGCGTTCATCTTATGGTCAGGCTATCAGTGATATTTTTCAACAAAGCGTGATATCACTGGATAAACAATTAAACTGTCGGCCATTATTAGGCCAAATTGTCGCCAGGCAAGGGGACCGCATTATCATTAATTTAGGACGAAAAAACGGCGTTAAAATGGGTGATAAATTCCAAATCGTACTGCAAAAAAATATCCCAGATAGATTTAATTCTATGCGCGCCATCGCCACTAAAAGTCGTGCCACTGTGGTCATCGAACAAGTCACCGAAGACAGTTCAACGGCAATGCTTGAGGGCATAGACAGTGCAGATAACATTCAACTGAATGACATTGCCATTAAGAATTAGGCCAATAAGCATTAAAGTCTAAGAGAAGTGACTTTTAACAAAGAGACTTTTAATAAATAGAGAGTTAAGACATAGCTCGTTAATAAATAGCTCGTTAACAAATAGATGCTGAATAAATAGACCAGAACAAAAGGGATGGTTAAGAATTAGTTGGTTATTAATCAAGCAATTAAATTTAAAAGGTTTAATTCGACTCTAAACTCAGTATAATCACTGAGTCTCTCTATAGCTCAACAGGATAGAGCAGCCGCCTCCTAAGCGGCCGATCGGGGTTCGAGTCCCTGTGGGGAGACCAAGTAGAGCTATTTGTGTTTTAAATTCAATAGGTTACAGATTTTCTCAAATCCTGTGCCGCCCCTGTGCCACCACAGGAATGTGCTTTTTTAGCACTTTTTGTTATAACCATTTCGAATAATGTCCATTTCACTCAGTTAACCTCAGTTGTAGACTTTTCGCTCTATTTATAATAGATTTCCCTATTTATAGATTAAATAGAAGTCGTCTGTAATGAGCCAAGAAAATCCATCTTTTCCCCTACCAATAGACAGACACTCTTTAGTCGAGATGCTGACAAGCTCTTCGTCTAACGACTTTGCAGCAGATCTTGAACAAGACAGTTTACCTATAGAGCTTGAAACAATAGTCACTTCTCTTATGGATTTTATAAATGCTGTCAAGGCATACGACTCTATAGCACCCAAAAACGCAACAGAAGATGAAATAATTAAGGCATTTGCTAAAGACCCTAATGGGTTAACTGTTTTAGATGTTATCCAAAAAGTTGGGTGTAATTTATGGAGTAGTTTAATTAAGTTTTTTCTTAATTTATTGGGAGGTGTTAATCAACCAGAAAAAGCAAAAATGGTGACTAATGCTAATTCACTAAAAGAAATTGCTAACATTTTTATCCCTAATGCTAATGAATTAATTACTCCAAATTTTATAGCCATTAAATCAAAACTCTTAGGTAAACTGCCAACTGAGTTAACTGAAAATCTTTTTGGTATTTTCAAAAGTATTCTAGCTTGTCAACTAGCTGGTTTACCTGACCAAGCCAATATTTTTGCAGATAATCTAATTAAAGAACTGATAACACATCAAGAATCTGAAATGGTTTCTATGAGGGAAAAAGTTCTGAAAGCTATAGGCCATATTGAAGCCTCTTCAACAGCTGGTAAGTCAGGTAGAAACAAGCGATTTGAAAAGTCAGACAAAGTTAAAGCCTTCGCAATTAAGCTGTACCTTGAAGGTGACTTCAAAAACCCACATCAAGCCTCGCAAATAACCGTTTCTCGTATTGCTGAGTACGGCGAATCTATCGGATACCGTTTTACAAGTGATTATCAAGCACCAAGAACCATCGAAACGTGGATTAGAAAATATGAGAAAACGGCACGATTAGCCGTGTCTAACTAAAACCGATAATTTACTCATCTTTCTAATCCACATTTCAACTTAAATGATTTAAAAGCCTCATAAAACCTACTTAATTACACCTCCACACTCTGTGGAGGTACTTTTACACCCTGTAACGTGAATACACACCAACCTTCTGATCATATTGTTCACTCCGACAAACACAAACTAATCGGAGTTAACATGAATTCACTACTTACCCCCTCTCAGGTTTCTGACTTTTTAGGAGTCACCATAGGAACCTTATCCGTCTGGCGCTGTACTGGCCGCTATCCTCTCAGCTTTATCAAAGTTGGTCGTCGTGTGATGTACCGTCAAAGCGATATTGAAAATTTCGTTAACGGGAGGATTTATGAGCATACTCTGTAATTTTTTTAGCTTCAGTATTGCAAGCCTCATCATAGTTGCACAGCTTTCTTATCTCTGTGCAACGATTGAAGCAACCAACAGTATGTTCAAGGTTTTTAACGATGACGACCCGTTAACAAGTACCGATGAGGAAAATACTGCCATGTACCCGTTAACGACCCCTGAACTCGTTAACGTAACGCAAACTTCAACTATAAACGAAGGTGGCAAATAATGGCCGCCTTTACTGATGAACAAGTCATATTCATTGAGTGGTTAACGCAAGATAACCATATTGAAATCTGTATTGAGATTTGTCCCGACCTAGGAAAGATGGTCGGTTATGACTCATATACAGGACATTTTCAAAAACGAACATTGTTTAAGTTAAAGGCTAATGGCTTTTTAATTGAAAGAACCCGTTATATTGCTGGCCTAAAATGGCAATGTTGCTCTATAAGTCAACGTGGGGTTGAGTGGTTAAAGCTGCGTAGAGGTCAATCTAATGACTAGAGTAGAGCTGGATAATGCACATTTTATTGTTAGGCGATTATATGGCTTACCACAAATTCATAAAAATGCACTTATGCATCGTTACGAACGTTTTTCTAATCACATAGAAGCAAATTTGTACCTATTGAGGACAACTACTGCAATTAGCAAAGTATTAGGCCACAGCAGTAACCGAATGAGTTGTGTTAGTGTTGATGATCGTGATTTTAAGGCAATGTCTAAACACCATGCTCGGCAATGTGCAAAAATAGCATCACGGGTTAATTCACAAAGTTTGTTCAAAACTTACTCTGCAATATTGCGTTATGTTACTTGCTATCAAATAAAGCCGCACCCGTTAACGGATACCGCGTTAAATAACCTTGAGCATGATTGCCTGACCAATGAAGAGTATTCAAAAGTCATGGGTGTGATCAAACGTGCTTGTGATGAGTCATGGTGGAAACCAAAACTAAGACGACTTCACAATAGGCAAATCGAAACTATTTCACGGCTGTTAAACCAAGTGAGTCGTCATCGTGGTATTTATGCCAGTAACATAACCGTCGAAAATTATAAGTCTCAATGGCAAAGTAATCGTGAATTACTGGAAAATACCTTAGCGACGAATGAGCTTGATTTCAGTGTTAGCCTTGCCGAATTATCAGACCTTAATGTGTCTAATCCCAAAATCCGTAAAGCTGAATTGATGGTTCGTATTCGTGGTTTTGAAGATTACTCGACAAAAATGGGCTACGCTGCTGTATTTCTGACAATGACCACACCGTCTAAATATCACCGTTGCTTTGCTAAATCTGGTGCCGAAAACCCTAAGTGGCAAGGCGAAACACCTTTAGATGGTCAAGATTACCTAAACCGAACTTTTCAGCGTATTAGAGCATCACTTAACCGTGACAAAATTACTCCGTTTGGTTTTAGAGTGGCCGAACCACACCATGACGGCACACCGCATTGGCATTTGTTGTTATTTGTTCAGACCGAGCAGCAAGAAGCATTAGTGAAAACATTTCAAGAATATTGCTTACAAGAAGATGGTGATGAGCAAGGTGCAAAAGAGCGTCGTTTTAAGGTTGAATATATTGATCCGAAGAAAGGCTCTGCAACGGGATATATTGCTAAATATGTCGCTAAAGGGATAGACGGCGAGGGGATTGAACATGACCTTTATGGTACTGAGTCTGTCACCGCAGCCACACGTATTCGAGTATGGGCTTCTTGTTGGGGCATTCGCCAGTTTCAACAAATTGGTGGGGTAGGTGTAACGCCTTGGCGTGAATTAAGACGGTTAAGTAAAATAACTGATGAAAGTCTTGAATGGGTGGAAGATATTAGGCAAGCAGCAGATGACTCCGATTGGGGTCGTTACACTGAGCTAATGGGGGGCGTTTTTTGTAAGCGAGAAGATCAGCTAATTAGACCGCTGTACGAACATAAAAAACAAAAGCGTTCACACCAAATCTCTGATGATAATTGCCGCAATGCCTATGAAAAGACTAAGGATGCAGACGTTCAATCTGTTTTAAACCCGTTAGATGTAACTGTTACAAATGCCGGAAATGCTACGTTTCATCAGGGTTTGAACACTAATGTGATTTCTGGAAATCCAGAAAAATCCCAAGATGCTAATGCGGAAATCAATGCGGGCACAGATATTGATAGAAGCGAGGTATTATCTAAGCATTCCCGTAATTCAGCTCAAGATTATATTGAACCTAGTATCTATAAAGCTAATCGATACGGTGACGAGCTTATCGTGCAGTTAAAAGGCATTGTGGCTTTAGGTGTTGAGATCATCACTCGTGTACATGAATGGACTATCACATTAGCTAAGCACCAAACGCAGTTAACTTGGAGTTCTGTCAATAACTGTACAACCCTAGTGACAAAATCGGAGAGTATTCCGAATTCGATCACTATCAACCTTCGGCCTGAAGATAAAGATAATCCTCCGAGGATGAACGAAATAGATTTGTCTAAACATTATATGAGGCAAACAGCGATTAGATGTTGATGTGAGCAATCCCATTTGCAAACAAATTGAGATTGATCATCTTTATAGAGAAACACTAAGAATGTTTTGATATTCACTGGCTATTAATCGCTCATTTAAAAGAGTAGTATCGACTCTATAAATATATATGCAACATATACTTAAGGACGAGTAATGGATCCACTATCACAGCTATTCGCTGTATACATTCAAGCAGCTACCAACAACATAGCTGATCACTATCTGGATTCGATGAACACTACCGTTACCACCAAAAGCCTAATCTATCACGGCACTGAAATTCGCTTTCAGCACCAGCTATGGAAGATACGACTAAAAAGCGTTTGTGCCGATTTTGAGCAATATTCGTTCAAATTATCGAAATGCACTCAGCAGGCCAAAGCTATGTTTACGGAACTGTGCACTCAGCTTTCGAGCAAGGATAACTTAAACCAGAAAGGCAGAAAGCAATCCAACATGTACTGTAATGCTTCTCTTAGCTACAAACCGATGATTGCTTACATTAATGAGCCAGAACATAAAACTGCGCAAGAGTTAAAGCAAAAAGAGTGTAATTTGATGATCCTGAAAGCAATGCAAAATAGTAGTGAAGAAGTTATTAAGCAAAAAGAGAAGGCGTGCTCAGGAACCAATAAAATAAAATATTAATTTGGAGCAAGTAATGGATAGTCTAAGTGTTCGTTTGGAAAATTGTTACGGCATTAGAAAATTGGAATATGATTTTAATTTAAAAATCGAACATAAAAATAAAGGTGTTTACTCTATTTATGCACCTAATGGCTTTATGAAAAGCTCACTTGCAAGAACATTCGATGATCTCGCCAATGGAAAATCAAGCCAAGATATTATTTTTCCAGATAGAGAAACTAAAGTCGAAATACTTGCTGACGAACAAGCCATTGTTCCTGATGATATACTAGTTATCAAGCCTTATGAAGAAAGCTATAGTTCAAAGCAAATGTCTCTTCTGTTAGTCAACGATACATTGAAAGAACAATATGAGAGTGCGGTAAAAGTAATCGAAACAAAAAAAAGCGACTTGGAAATCGCAATCCGTAAACTCTCTGGTATTTCAGGACGTAAACAATCAGCCCTTTCTATGCTTTGTCAGGACTTTGGAAGACAAGAAAAAGAAATATATCAGTTGATTGAAGAGCTTTGCACTGATACTACTCCCCACTACAGTGACATAAAGTACCAAGAATTATTTAATGATAAAACGCTAACTCTATTAAAATCAGGCACTATCAGTACCGAACTCAACGACTATATAGAAACCTATGACAAGCTAGTTGAGAACTCACCCATTTTGTCGAAAGAATTTAATCACCAAAATGCTCATACAATATCTAAGAGTCTAAATGATACTGGTTTTTTTAGTGCTTCACACACCGTAAACCTTAATGTAAATGGTGAAAAACAAGAATTAAACTCTCATGCTCAATTGCAAGATCTTATCAATAACGAGCAAGAAAAGGTTCTTGGTGATGTCGAGTTATCTAAAAAGTTTGAAGCAGTCGATAAGAAGCTAGGTGGAAATGCTGACACAAAACGCTTTAGAGCCTATCTCGATGATAATAAAGGTATTATACCTGAGCTTGCAGACTACAAGGCCTTACAGAAAAAATTATGGCAGTCTTACGTAGCCTCTCAAATTGAACAGTGTAAAGAGTTACTTGAGACATACGCTACCAATCAAGAAATAATTTTAGGCATAACAACTCAAGCTAATACAGAAAAAACGTCTTGGGAAAGAGTTGTACACATATTTAATCAACGCTTTAACGTTCCATTTAAAGTTTCAGTTGAAAATCAAGAAGATGTAATCCTGCATAGCGCAGTACCATCAATCGCTTTTAACTTTGATGATGGGCGAGAACAAAAGCGCGTCAATGAAAAACAGCTACTAGACGTCCTCAGCCAAGGAGAGCGTAGAGCATTATATCTTTTAAATATTCTATTTGAGATTGAAGCTAGAAAAACTCACCCTGTAGATGTTCTTCTAATCATTGATGACATAGCTGATTCCTTTGACTACAAGAACAAATACGCAATTATTGAATATCTTAAAGAACTTGCTGACCTCGAAAAATTCAATATCTTATTCTTAACTCATAACTTCGATTTTCATCGTACGATTTGTAGTCGCGTTGGAATTTATGGTGAAAAACGTTTATTTACAACTAAAAATACAGAAGGCATCCAGCTTGCTCGGGAAAAATATCAAAAAGACGTATTAAAGTATTGGAAAAGTCAGTTACATCGAGACCCAAAGTGTGTATTAGCCTGCATTCCTTTCGCTAGAAACCTTGCTGAATATTGTGGAAACCAAGGCTGCTACGAGAAGTTAACAGCATTGCTTCACCTCAAACCAGAAACAAGTGACATTAAAGTTATTGATTTGCAATCTATCTACCAGAATATTTTTGCAGACAAAAGTGCTGTTGAACTTCAAAACCCAAACCAAACAGTTTATGATTTACTTCTACAAGAAAGCCAACTTATAGTTGATACAGAAAATGATAGTGCTGAATTGGAGCATAAGATTATCATTGCTATTGCAATTAGACTCTTAGCAGAAAATTATATGATTATTAAGATAAACAATGAAGAGTTTGTAGGCTCAATTGAAACAAATCAAACAGCAGAGTTATTTAACAAATTCGTAAAAGACCATGTTGATGAAATAGAGTCAATTCAGCTGTTAGAGCAAGTAAATATTATAACTCCAGAAAACATACATTTAAACTCATTCATGTATGAGCCAATTTTGGATATGTCAGCCAACCAGTTAATAAAACTATACAATGGCATAAAAAGCATTAATGAAAAACTTTGAGGTAATAAATATGTCAACTGTACAAGCCTCTGATATTACGTACGAACTGCATACGATTGGTTGGAAGGCATTTCAACAATTATGTTCAACTGTATTATCCAATTTGTTAGGGCAAACAGTTCAGAGTTTTTCAGAAGTTAATGATGGCGGTAGAGATTTAGCATTCTATGGCATTTGGAATAATGTTGAGAATGAGAGTTTTAGTGGTTCATATACAGTCCAGTGCAAACATACCATCAAGCCAGATGCAAACTTTAGCCTTAGTCATGTTAAAGATGAATTGAGTAAGGTAGAGACCTTAGCAAATAAGGGACTATGCGATAATTACTTGATTTTTACAAATGCTAAAGTTTCAGCTGATGCTGAAACTAAAATAATTGCAGCTTTTCAAGCCATTAATGGAGTTAAAATTTGTAGAGTATTTACTGGACAATGGCTGAGTCAGAAAATTACAGAATCACCAACGCTCAGAATGCTAGTACCTAGGGTTTATGGATTAGGAGATTTATCTCAGATTGTTGATGAAAGGGTATATGCTCAAGCAAATGAAATTTTGTCTTCGATGGGAGGCGAAATTGCAAAATTTGTTATTACAGATGCATATAGAAAAAGTGTAAATGCATTAACTGAAAATAATTTTGTATTATTGTTAGGAGATCCAGCTTCAGGTAAGTCAACCATTGCAGCATCGCTTATTCTTTCTTCTATTGATAGATGGCAATCAAGAGCAATTAAAATAAATTCACCTGAAGAGTTTAAAAAACATTGGAACCCACACGAGATAAATCAGGTTTTTTGGGTGGATGATGTTTTTGGTGCAACACAGTTAGAATTTTCTAAAGCTAATAACTGGAATACGACTCTTAGCCATTTAAACACGGCGATAAAAAAAGGGACAAAGATAATATTCACATCTAGAACATACATATATAGAGAAGCAAAAGAACATCTTAAAGAACATGCAGCTCCCGTATTAAGAAACTCACAGGTTACAATCTACGTAGAGAATATATCTAGAGATGAACGAGAACAAATATTATACAACCATATTAAACTTGGGAATCAAAGTAAAATATATAAAACTAAGCTAAAACCATTTTTGAAGATGATAGTAGAGAGTAATTATTTTTCTCCTGAAGTAGCACGAAGATTAGGTGACAAACATTTTACATCAAATTTGAGTTTAGATACTTTGAGCATTACTAGATTCATCAGTAATCCTATGGATTTTTTAGCTGATACAATAAATAATCTTGATGTTCACAGTAAGGCCGCTTTGACTGTATTGTTCATGAATGGTGGCGAGGTTGAAACTCCCATGAAACTTAATGCAGTAGATCCAGATTATATCAATAGACTAGGAAGTTCTTTTCATAATACTGCTAAAGCATTTAAGTTTCTTAAAGGAAGCTTTACAACTGAATACATGAAAGAAAATCAATACTATTGGAAGTTCAAACACCCTACAATACAAGATGCTTTAGCTAACAAGTTTTCTTCTGACAGAGAGTTCTTAAATGAATATCTTTTAGGAGCCGATTTATTAAAAGTTTTTAGTGAAGTTAGCTGTGGTATTACCAACATTGAAGGCGTAAAGATTATTGTACCTAAAGATTACTATACTGGTTTAATATCTCGCATGATAAAACTAGATAGAAAAATCTTTATTAACAACATTAGATTATCCTATTTCTTATCAGAAAAGTGTGATTTCAACTTCCTTCAAGAGTTAGTAATAACAACCCCCAAATATGTAGATAAATTAATGGTATACTCTAGCTTAAGCCACTGTAGTGACTTGAAAGTATTATTAAAATTAAATTCCTTGGGGTTGCTAAAAGAGGAGCTTAGACTAGCAGCTGCAAAACAAATGTCCTTGATTGCGATACAGCAATTTGATTCAGGTATTTTTAAAAGTAAAATCAATTCATTGTTGACAGAAAATGAGAGAAAAACTGTTTTTGAAAGAATTAAAGACGAGTCAATTCCTAAGCTCTTCAATGAAGTTGATAATTACTTCCAAGATTGGAGCGGTGAAGAGCCAGATGATTACTTTTCAGATCTAGAGTCAGCAATTAAATCATACAAAGATCAGTTTTTAGATGAAGATAGTTTGCTTTTGTTAGAAGAGGCCGATCTATTTCTCAACGAATGTAAATCTGATGTTGAAAGTAAATTTGCTGATGAACCATATAGCTACCATGAAGCTTCCAGAAATGAAAATTTAGGTTCTAATGTTGTAAGTCAACGCTGTATTTTTGATGACGTTGATTGTTGAATCAACTTATACAGTATATGGATTTAGTCTGGTTAACAGCTCTCGCCTCTCCTCCTCTGAAAGCTGTTCTACTTCCTTCACTAACCTATCCACTTTCGACTCTTGCATGTCAGTCCCCAACAACTGCGCCGTAGTAATGCCAAGCTCTGCCCTCACTTGCTCAACATCTAAATGGGCATAGGTGCTGGCGGTGATGCTGATATCACTGTGGCCTAATAGTTTACTAGTGATTTGAATGTTACCACCTCGCATTACACTCCAACTGGCTATGGTTCGTCTTAAATCGTGAATGGTGACACTCTCGCCTTTTGTCTCACTACGCAAACCAGCACGTTCGGTTATACGCCACCAGAAGCTGCCTTTGCCAGACTTTTCGGTAATGTGGCCACTTTGACTACGATTAGCAGGAAAAACATATTTCTCGCCTTGTTTAGCTTCAATGCTTCTACGTTTTAGAATATCCATCATCTCAATCGTTAATGGCACTGCATGAGGCTTTTTGATTTTCATCTTAGAAGTTGGAATAAGCCAAATGCCGCGCTGATGATCTATCTCTTTCCACTCCATGCTAAAAACACAGCTTTTACGCTGACCTGTCAACAATAGCGCCATGACTACATCGCTATAAATTGGCTCTTCGAATTTGAGGGCGTCTAGTAATTCCTTGACTTCCAATTGACTAAGAATTCGCTCACGCTTGGTATCTGCCAGCTTTTTTATCTTTATAAACGGGTTGATGTCTTGATCAGCATACATCGACTTTATTAACGACAAACTTTTATTGCGTACCGCAACCGAATTTTTGGTTAGAATCAATTTGAGTAAATTATTAGCTTCTTGGACTGAGATATTATCTATAGCCAAATGACCGACAAGCTTTTGTAAATGACTGCGCCAAAGTGAGCGGATATCTTGCAAAGACTTTATACGCCGCTGACCAGACTTAATCTTTAATTCAAACTCAACTTCGAACGCATCAAACAGTTGTTGCACTGACATAGACAATGCTCGTTCACGATCAGCTTGCTGTTTTTTCTCGCGTTTTACTTCGTTAGGGTTTTGACCTTGAGACAGGTCAGAAGCATGTTTGAGTGCCAGTTTTCTAGCATTCTCGATAGTGATAGTAGGGAAATTTCCTAGGGAGACTGTTACATCACGACCTAAGTGCTTGCGGCGAAAACGAAAAATCTTTTTCCCTGATGGCAAAATATCTAAAATCAAGCCTTTAACCGAGCTTTTTTGGCCAGAATCGTGAATTCGGTAGCGTTTGAGGGGGTTCTCGAGCTGTTCTAAACTACGTTTTGTAAAAGGAATATCAACACTCATAATCACTTAGCCTCAAAAAAAGTCTTTCCCTGTGCCGCCCCTGTGCCACCGCGGGGGTTAATTTAGACTAATTTACAGTAATTTTGGTTAATGTCAAAAAACGAAATAATGATATAAGGTGTTGATATATATAGATTGGTTAACTTTGGTCAATTCTGGTTAATCTCGCCATAGCTCACCTGTGGGGAGACCATATAAGGCTTTCCACTCTTGTTTATCAGTAGTTTACTGAATATGAAAATACTATACCGCCATAGGAACACCCTTTTTTAGAATTTTATTTTTAGCTTTTTATAAAAACTCCTTTTCAACTGTTTGATTCAAATCATAGATATTAACGTCCATTCTTCATAGTTTATGAGTATGTATATTAAGAAATGATATATATGAGTGATATCTTCGAATCTTTTGTAAATACCGATGATGTTGTATTGCTTCTTTCTTATACTTCACAGCAACGGCCTATTGATTAAAACAATTCAAGATTATTGACTCTGTAGATTGAACAGTGTAGGTACCGTTTTAGGCGATAGATGATAGTTATCGATATGGTGCTGTAGGTTACTTTGTCCATCCTTGTTCGTTAGCGCATATACGTCGAGTAGCTTGATGTTTAAAGACTGACATGCATTTGCAAGCGCAAGGTTATAGTAAGCAACGATATCTTTGAACCGTTGTTGCTCAGACGGCGGTAATATCTCAATGCTTTGAGGGTGTGGAGCTGGTACGCCGTAGAGAATAATTTCAATGTCAAAAGAGTCTGCAAGATTTTTTAGTGCATTCACATATTTTGACAGCATATCATCAATCACGTCCTTGTAATCTCGTTTTGATTTCAAACTATAGCTGTAAATTCCTTCGTCCGGTCGGCAATCAATTTCCCCAAATGCAACCACCACTTTGGAACCTGGAGCAAGGTCTTGTAGTAATGATACAAGACTCACTTGGTATTTATTTTCTTCCTCGGTAACAAAGTGAATAACCTTAGCGCCCATTATGAAAAGAGAATTGACTTCATAGTTTTGGTCTTTGTATTGAATTGATGTTCGGTTGGGCGCGAATCCATGACTTTCAGAGATGAAGTACATTTTTGTGGCGTCGTTAACAAGGTTATAACAATCTTTATATTCGCCGCTCTCATACAGTGCTATAAGATTTTTAATGTAATGGTGAAATACACTGAAATTTTTCAAGTATTTTGGCTGTGAGGGAAACTGATGAATGATTTCGCTCAGCTGTAATGTGTGCTTGGCTTCATCTAAATGGTTAAATAGAAAATAGATGATGGCCTTGCCGATGAGCAAAGTGCAGAGTTGTTGCTCTGAAAGTTGCTGGCTTTGTATGCCAAGATCGGCAACTTCAAGTGCATCTTGGTAGCGGTGTTGACTGAGATGTAAGCTGAATAATTGCCAATAGGCGTCGAGGTGTGTTCTTCCTTTCTTGTGCTTATTCTCTACTTCAAGTGCTTTAACTAGCGCCTTAGCGGCATTGTCAAACTGACCTTGATCATAGTAGATGACACCTAAATGAAGGTAGAAGTCAGAATTTGTGGCATCTTGCAGGATGGCTTTCTTGCAAAAGTTTTCTGCTAATGAGTAGTTGCGCTGGTTGTGCAGACAGATAGCAAGATTGTAGTTAGGTTCAGGTAAAAGTGGTTCAAGATTAAGTGCTTTTTCGAAACACCGACTCGCTTCAACAAAACTCTCTTGGTCTAGATAAACATTGCCTAAGTTACTATGGAATGATGAAAGCTGGCTGTTAATCGCAATGGCTTTTTGAAATTCTGCTATCGCAGGTGCAAATTGTCCAAGTGCATAATAATTCAAGGCAGTTAAATGGATGGCATTAGCCAGTTTTGGTTTTTTCTCAATAATTTTTGTACACAAGGAGAGTGACTCAGCATACTCTTTTTGACGAAATAATGCCTCGGCTCTGGCCATATTACTCTTTATACTCATTTTTAGCTTCCCCAAGAAAGTTCTATTTTGTTCAAAATAACATATTAGATTAAGGACCGAAAAAAAATCTATTGAAATTAGCGTAATCCCCCTAATTTCTTAAGTTACATGATATTAAAGGTGCTCTCGTTTCTATTGATGCGATGGGTTGCTAAAAAGAAAGAACTAAAACAATCATTACTCAAAAATGCGCCTATTTTCTTGCTGTGAAAGGTAATCAAAAATCTTTCAATAAAGTGATAACGGAGATGTTTAAATATTTTTGAAGTACTGAGCCATCCAACCTAAAGATAGAGAATAATCGTGGGAGGATCGAAGCCAGAAGTAGTCAGGTTTTATTGGCTAACAACTCAACAAGGATTTTTCTGATTGGGCTAGATTAAAAACGATTGAGATAAGCATGAGTTATCGTCAAGAAAAAGGACAAGAAGCTAGCTTGGAATACCATTATAACATTAGTTCAGCAAAGCTGATTGAAGACAAGTTTCCCGAAGCCGTTCGTCAACATTGGGTTGTATAAAATAGCTTGCATTGGGTGCTAGATCTGACCATGAATGAAGACGCACTCTAAATTTACAAAGGTCATAGTGTAAAAAATATAGGAATACTACGTCAGATAGCACTTAATGTGCTCAGGAAATAACCTCTAAAAGGTCGCGTTGCATCTAAGGGAAGAAAAAGGACATGGATGAAAACATCCTACTTAAGAAAGTGTTAGAAACAGGCCGAACTGAAGTGGCTAAAAGTTAAATACTTATGCTAACACCCTGTTTATTAAAGTATTCTTTAAAGCTTCGCTTTTTCGATAGTTTGTATCCGATCATGGACATTGAGCTGCATTGTTAATCATTTTCTATTAAAACTAAAACATGACAACATTGCTCAATGGGCATGCCAAAAACGACAGCTTACAAGAGACGCTAAGTACACTCTAAGACATTAACATGTGTTAAATCTTATCCTATGACCTCATATAAAAAATTCATTGCCGTTCAATAAACTCATTAAACTTGGAGACGGTGTTAAGCCAGGGCGAGATCGCGAACGTTTTTTGAACAGAATTAGTTTATTTAATGAATTATTATGGTTCATAAAGTCTTCATAGCTTGGATGATTTTTTGTTTTTTGTTTGCAGGTTAAACGTAGCGTTCAAAAAACAAGCACTCGTGCGGTTACCCTGGGTGTTAAGCACGTTATCGTTAGTTCATCCCACACATTACACCAATAACGACTCCCATTACTGATAACAATGGCCCGAATAACAACATGCTGGTTAAAAGTTGTTTATATACTTCCCTGAACAGTAAATTAGCTTAAGGTAATGATAAAAAGTAAAAATATAATTTTGATTTGGGCTTGAATACCAGTGCTAAAATAAAAATACACCGAAATTAATAAAGCTATTATTAAGTGAAGGGCTAAAATCATATTGGTGTTAAAAAGAGTCTAGGTTTGCTCGTTATCATAACTATAAAGGAGTTAATTTATGTCTGGATGGTATGAGTTAAGCAAAAGCAGCAATGATCAATTTAAGTTTGTTCTGAAGGCTGGAAATGTAGAGGTCTTCTTACTAGTGAGCTATACAGTGCAAAAAGTGGTGCAAGCAATGGTATCGGGTCAGTTCAAAATAATTCCCAAGATGAATCAAAATTTTCCAAAGTAACCGCTAAAAATGCTAAGCCCTATTTCCATCTCAAAGCGGCTAATCATCAAATCATTGGCACTAGCAAAATGTATTCGGATATCACTGCTAGTGATAATGGCATAGGTTCTGTAATGGAACATGGTGACACTCCAACAATCAAAGACTTAAGTTAAAACTGCTCGTGCTTTCTACTGGCTCTCGACTCTCATCTGCCGAGCGCTGCTCTATTCTGTCAATCTTAGACACTTGCGCATCAGTCCCTAACAAATGCGCCGTAGTCATCCCCAACGCAGCTCTAACATGTTCAATATCTAAGAGGGCATAGGTGTTTGTTTGCTGTGATACTGACTCTTGCTTAAATCTCTGTCTATCGACAGGTGATTATGACCTCACGATTTGCTGGTGATTGACATCATGAAGTATTGTATTACCGCCATGCATAACACACTAGCTTGCTATGGTGCACCGTAATCATCAATGGTGACTACAATCCTGACACTGGCGGCTTAAAAAGATTTTTCAGTGCCGCGCTGTATAACAACAGCGCGCTGCGCGTTTGGTGATGCAATGCCACCGCGGCCTTTATCCGCGTTATCGATTCCTTTTGCTATTGCTATTAGGTTAGCTGATTGGCTGTGCCGACTGGGAAATACATCGCGTTTACCTTTCGCCACGTGTTGGTTATGGCGGCTATGATCCTTGATTAATTTTTTGATTATCTTTTCGATTGGCATTTTTTTTGATTATCTTTTTTGATAATTTTTTTTGGTAAATTGGCAGATCATTTATCTCTGTTGCTATCGCAGTCTGATCCGCTTTAGCGCTATAATTGCGTTTCATTTTTAGTTGCTAGGAGCAATTGTTTGTCATATTCATATATTCCGTTTGATCTTTATAAGCGTAAGTGGATTTTTAACCATAAAGATTTGCCTGTGTCAGATGATGATAAGGCCTTGATTAAACCACTGACCGATAAAAGTGCCATGGAAGTGTGGGATAAGTGGATAAGCAATAAAAGCAGCCGTGCGGAACTATTCGAGAAAGGTGATTGGCCAGCAAAGCAAGATGCTTGGACTGCAACGGATCATTGGCAATCGGCGTGGGACTCTGATGATATTGCGATGCCTGAAGCGATTACTAAACATATTCAATGGCCTGATGATACGGTTGTATATTTTTGCTATGAAAAGTACCAAATCATTGAAACGCGCTGGTGTGTGTTCGTGCGCAATTGGAAGAGTTTTTTATTTTTTGATGATGGTCCTATTTTAATGGCGCCAAAGCACAAGCAAGCGTTGATGTTTCAACAAAATGGCCAATATAAGTTAGGCGTTCGTGGTTAGTTTATGAGTCGTTAATCTAAGCGTACTTAAGCTAATAATTGAGCTAATAATTGAGCAAATTAATGGGATGAATGGCTGATATTGCAGTCGTTCATGTTGTAATGGTTTATACAGTGGTTATTTATATTGTTTTTTTTTAGAGAGTTTAGATGAAGTTATTAGCTTTAATTGGCTGTTTAGTGTTGACGCTGCCGTTGTTGGTGCAAGCAAGAATGATTGCCGATGTTGATGTTGCTGAGCAAATGAATGTTGCAGAGCAACCATTAATATTAAATGGTGCGGGCGTGCGCAGTAAATTTTTTATGGATATTTATGTAGCCAGTTTGTACTTACCTACCAAAGTTTATACGCTTGAAGATGTGCTCGCTCAGCCTATAGCGGTAATCCAATTAACCATTACTTCTTCGATGGCCACCTCAGAGAGAATGCGTGACGGCATTACGAAAGGTTTTGAGACTGCTACCGACAATGACACCCATTTTATTGCCAAAGAGATTGAACATTTCACTCAACAATTTGCTTACGACGTTGTCGACGGGGATCAATTTACTTTTGTGACCCAAAAAGGCAAGGGCGTGAGCAGCATTAAAAATGGTCAAGTTCAAGGTGATATTGCTGGAGAGGCTTTTCGTCAGGTATTACTTAACATTTGGTTAGGTGAAGAGTCTGCGCAACAAAGTTTACGCCAGGCAATGCTAGCTCAGTAACTCACCTGCTAGGTTCTAGGGCGGACTACGTCCTGCTAGTATCGCTTCGCTGCTAGGGCGGACTACGTCCTGCTAGTATCGCTTCGCTGCTAGGGCGGACTACGTCCTGCTAGGGTCGCTTCGCTGCTAGGGCGGACTACGTCCAGCTAGGGTCGCTTCGCTGCTAGGGCGGACTACGTCCAGCTAGGGTCGCTTCGCTGCTAGGGCGGACTACGTCCTGCTAAGAACAGCTTCGCTGTTAAGACTTTATAGCCTCTATGCCTTCCGCTTTATTTTTTCCGTTTATTCGCTTGTTATCGGATGCGGCTCAGATTTTATAGTCTCTAGCCGCGAAGCGTCCTAGCAGCGAAGCGCTCTAGGCTGTTGCTCAGATTTTATAGCCTCTAGCCGCGAAGCGTCCTAGCAGCGCTCTAGGCTGTTGCTCTCTAGGCTTTATTAGGCTGTAAAATCATTACCGAGTGTTGAAATGGTGGAGGTTTTGCCTTTGTCATTGTAGGTTAAACTTGATGCATTACGGCTGGCTTGCAATGCTTGGGCAAATCGATTTAGGCTGGCGATATTGTGTTCAATTAAGCTGGCATTCTGGCTATTAATGTCTTTGCATTCTGCGAGAATAGATTTGGCCTGGGCGACTTTTTGTACCAGTCCAGGAGCTGTGGTAAGCAGGGCGTGCTGGGGGTGTTGAGCCAGTTTTTCGTCAGTCGCTTTCATATTGATTAAGCACTGGGTTTTGTCTTTGGAAAGCGTCAGTAGTTTGTCGGCATCTTGGTTTGTTAATGCGGCTTTTTCTTCAACAATAAGCAGTTTTAGCTGTGCTAAGGTCTGATTTTGGGTCTCTAACAGTGCACGTAGCTCATCGTTTGGTTGTTCGCTTGGTTGTTTATTTAGCTCTTCATTTAGCTCTGTCATAAATTACTCATTGGTTTTGTTAACTGACACTTATCTATGATGCAAGTTAGCACCTATTATCTGTGTGTCGTTAAAACAAATTAAAGAGTAACGTTTAACGGCTACTCTTTGTCAAACGATAGACTGCTTAGCTCTGCTTCAAAGCTGGCAATATTCGCAGCAAGCTTTTCTGGGTCGACTTTATAGCGTCCTTCAGAGATAGCGAGCTTAATTTCTGCGACCTTTTTTTGGTCAACTTCAGGTGTCGCTTCCATTTTTGCTTGCGCGCTCTGAAGCTGGTGAGCTTGAGCGGTGATGCTAACGGAATCGGCTTTAACCGGTGCCGCGGATTTTTGAGCCACAGCAGTATTAGATTGCTTAGCAGACTGCGTGTCACGTGCAGTGCGCATTTGGGTATTAGCCGCAGTGTTATGCTTAATGTCAATTGCCATTGGAGGCTCCAGCGTAATGTATTAGGTTCTTCAAACAGATTATCGGCACTGTTGGAAAAAACTTTAGTCCTAGTTTACATTCTTACTTCAACTTCGCCAACCCCAACCACCACCGCATCAAATTGTTTACTCGTGTTACTGTTTTTCACCCTGATGACGTCATCAAGATTGCCGTCACGCAGTGCTTCACCAAGGGTTTTTATTTGAACATTAGCGGTTCTAGCGTAGATGGAAACCGAGTCACCTTTGCACACAAAACACAGGTTATTACTCAATACAGGTGAGTCTTTTGCCACGCGACGTTTCACTCGCGAACCGATTAATGTGTGGGTATCAGAAAAAAAGTGGCCTCTTAAACTATATTGGTCAACATACATGATGTTTAAGTGATGTGGAGCAATAATTTGGTCTGGAGACAGTAGCTGGTTAGCCACCACGACAGGGTATTGTATTTCAACTCGAACAGAGAGATACATTTGCCATGGATAGTCATAGTCTGGGCTGATACAACTTAGTTTTACCATGTTATTTCGACTAATGGCTCTTTCACTGGCGAGTTCGGCATTAATCGGTGGATAGCAGCGCGGTGGACTAAGACGACCTTCAAGATTTTGTGGGGTAATTTGCACCTTAGCGTTGGCGTCGGCATCAATTTTTTTTGCGACCACCTCTTTAGCTAACGTATAAATGGCCGATAGTTTAGGTGTTACTATCTCTTCGCTAGCAAATGCTGGCAAAGAAAGCGTCATTGAGCACAAAAAACATAAAAAAAATACTTTCATAATGAAGATCCTAGCTTGTGTTGCCAGAATGCACCTATACTTTGGAGAACGAAAAATATGCGAGTAATCTCTGCATACGCAATAAGCTAAAAATGAGGTGAGGGCATGATAATAACATTTCCCTTTCGTCAAAAAAGTGTCAGTTCACTGTAAGTGTTAACTTAGTAAAAGTTAAAGCAAGTTGCATGCCCACTTTTAATTCAATAATTTGATAGGTATTTGCTAGGCTGCTGATGGTTTGCCCAGAATGTGTCATGTTCGTCTGATGAAAACCTCAATTGGGGGTAAATTGGGGGTAAATTAGAGACAGTAACGGTTATCAAATGGCCCTTTGTTCGGCTATTCACCTTGTATCGACTCACAATAGGCCCGCTATTGGCGCGGCGACTAACACTATTGTTAACATGTGAGTGCACCTTTATTAGCAAAACACATGGCATGTTTGATATTGCAGACTTGAAATAAACCCATTTTTAACGATTTATCCCCTCTCTTATCCAGGTTGAGGTTAAAATAGCTAGCAAGCGTATTATATTAAACCAAGGTTCACTATAATGTTAACCAACAATTTTATCCTTTTGAGTAACAGTTAACTACAAGGCTGTGTTATGTCGAGCATTTTAGAATCAGTAAATAAACGTACCCAGCTTGTCGGACAAAACAGATTAGAGCTGTTACTGTTTAAGCTTAACGGTCGTCAACGCTTTGGTATTAACGTATTTAAAGTAAAAGAGGTATTACAATGTCCTCCACTGACAAGGCTACCTAAGCTAAACCCCTATGTTAAAGGTGTTGCGCATATTCGTGGGGAAACCATTTCTATTATCGATTTAAGTGCAGCAACCGGTGGGCGTCCACTGACATCAACTGAAAATTGCTTTGTTATCATTTCCGAATATAACCGCAGTGTTCAAGGCTTTTTGGTCAGTTCTGTTGAGCGTATCATCAATATGAATTGGGAATCTATTTTGCCGCCGCCCCAAGGTTCAGGACGTTCTTCATATTTAACGGCTGTGACTGAGATTGAAGGTGAGCTGGTTGAAATTTTGGATGTTGAAAAAATTCTTGATGAAATTTCACCTGTTAAGACCTCTATCAGTAAAGAAGTCAGTGAGACGTTAACTATCGATAAAGAACAGCATTATCATATTATGGTTATTGATGATTCTACGGTGGCACGCAAACAAATTATTCGTTCGTTAGAGTCGTTAAATCTGCAAATCGATACCGCTAAAGATGGTAAAGAAGCGTTGATCATGCTGAAAAATATTGCCGCTGAAATGGATGATGTCTCAGTTGAGATCCCGCTGATTATTTCAGATATCGAAATGCCAGAAATGGACGGTTATACTTTAACTGCTGAAATTCGTGATGATCCAAAATTAAAGAACATAAAAGTAGTTCTACACACATCATTAAGTGGTGTGTTTAACCAAGCAATGGTAGAAAAAGTAGGTGCTAACGATTTTATTGCTAAGTTTAACCCCGATGAATTAGCCTCAGCGGTTAACAAACATTTGAGTTTATAAGCCTCTAATATTGAACAATATTAGAGGCTTAGCTCATTGGCCACATATTAGGAAGTTAATGTGACAGATAAATCACTTGCTGAAGCAGAGTACAATCAATTTAGGCTGTTTTTAGAGCAGCATAGCGGTATTGTGTTAGGTGAGAATAAACAATATTTAGTCCGCAGTCGTTTAGCGCCGTTGATGGGGAAGCATAATTTACCTTCTTTGTCTGAGGTGGTTAAAAAGTCGATGAAACCGATAGAACGTCAGCTGCGTGCTGAAGTGATAGATGCAATGACCACCAATGAAACCTTATGGTTTCGAGACCGTTATCCGTTTGAATTACTTAATAATACTCTATTGCCTGAATACAGTAAGCTTGGCAGACCGTTAAAAATATGGTCTGCGGCATGTTCTTCTGGGCAAGAACCTTACTCTTTGTCGATGACAGTGTTGGAATATCAACAGCGTAAACCCGGTGCTTTACCGGGCGGCGCGACGATTCAGGCAACGGACTTGTCACCATCAATGTTAGAGCGCTGTAAGAATGCTGAATATGATGGTTTAGCGCTGGCTCGTGGCTTGTCTGAAGAGCGTAAACGTCAGTTTTTTGATGCTTTACCGTCGGGCAACATGACAGTGAAAGATAATGTTAAGCGTTTAGTTAACTTTAGAGCACATAATTTACTTGAAAGTTATAGCTTATTAGGTAAGTACGATATTATTTTTTGCCGTAATGTATTGATTTATTTTGGGCCAGAGGCAAAGACTAAAATTTTGCGGCAATTTGCTGCCGCACTTAATCCCAAAGGTATTTTATTCTTGGGTGCGTCAGAATCTCTAGCAGGCTTAAGTGATGAGTTTACTATGGTTCGCTGTAATCCTGGTATTTATTACCAAAAGAAAATATAGATAAAATAACAAGTTAAGCTATTTATCATGCCGGCATTCGTCGGCATGTTTGTTTTTGTCTTTTATTCGTTTAAAAATTAAATTGTTGGCATAACCCTTGCTTTATTACTATCAGTTAGCTGATGGAGGCAATTTTATGGCGATTAATTTCGATAATGCATTAGGTGTTCACCAATATTCTTTGGGCATTCGAGCTCAAAGAGCAGAAGTAATTTCAAGTAATATCGCCAATGCCAATACTCCTCATTATAAAGCTCAAGATGTTAATTTTGCTGCCGCCATGAAATCGGCAAGCTCGCATCAACAAGGCTTGAGTATGAGTCAAACCACAGACAAACATTTTGATTTAACGGCGTTAAGTCAACAACATGTTCAATATCGAATGCCAAATCAGGCCGATACTGGCGATGGTAATACCGTCGATACCCAGAAAGAACAAGCAGCATTTATGCAAAATTCGCTCGAATATCAAATGTCATTAGGCTTTCTTGAGAGCAAATTTACTGGCATGCGCAAAGCATTGAGAGGTGACTAACCATGAGTTTATTTAATATTTTCAATGTGTCTGGTTCGGGTATGTCAGCGCAGTCAGTGCGTTTGAATACAACCGCCAGTAATATTGCCAATGCTGATTCGGTGTCAAGCAGTGTCGATAAAACCTATCGTGCACGTCATCCTGTTTTTGAGGCCGAAATGCTAAAAGCCAATAGCCAGCAAGACAGTTCGCCTGGCGTCAGCGTTAAAGGCATTGTCGAAAGTAACAAACCATTATTAAAAGAATACTCGCCAGACCATCCAATGGCGGATGGTGATGGTTTTATTTACAAACCTAATGTCAATGTGATGGAAGAAATGGCCGATATGATTTCTGCATCACGCTCTTATCAAATGAACGTTCAGGTGGCTGATGCAACTAAGTCTATGTTGCAACAGACGTTAAGGATGGGTAAATAGCATGATTATTCAAGGAGGTAACAATGAGCCTCGTTAACTCTTACAGTCAGTCTTTACCGCAACAGTCCAGTAGTGCTTCAAACACAAGTGCTACAACCAAAAATTCTGTGCAGGCAAATACGACCACCACGACCAAAGGTAATCCTTTTCTTGACGGAATTCGCTTACCTGAAGAAAGTGCGATACCTGAAGCAAAAGATCAGATGTTAAAGCAAGATGATTTCTTTGCTTTACTCAGTCAACAGTTGTCGATGCAAGATCCCTTTAAACCGGTTGATAATGATCAAATGATTGCCCAAATGGCATCATTTTCCACAGTCGATGGTATTTCAAATCTTAATGATGAAATTCTTAACCTCAATACTGTGATGAGTTCTAGCCAAGCATTGCAAGCTTCTGGTTTAGTGGGCCGTAAAGTGCTTATTCCTTCTGATACTGGGGCTATTTCTACTGAAAACTCGGAAATTAAAGGGGTGATCAGTACGCCATCAACCATCGAATCTATTTCGGTCAGAATTGAAGATGAGTCGGGTCAGCTGATTAAGAGCTTTAATATTGATGGCAGTAAAGGCGGCAATGTTGATGTGACGTGGGATGGTTTAGATTCAGATGGCCAACCCGCAGAAGCCGGTAATTACGCCATTAAGGCTAGCGGTAAAGTGGACGGAACGTCGGAAGATTTAGCCGTATCGACTTATGCCCATGTTACCAGTGTGTCATTGGGCACTGTGGCGACAGGCGCTATTTTGAATTTGCGTGGAGTAGGTGGAATTAAGTTATCTGACGTACTCGCAGTATCTGAAACATAATACGGCCATCAACAAACAGTTGGCTGTCATCATAAATGAATTAATTGTGAGAGGTGAAACATGTCATTTAATATCGCACTGAGTGGTATTGCTGCCGCGCAAAAAGACTTAAATACCACCGCGAATAACATCGCCAACGTGAATACTATTGGCTTTAAAGAGTCTCGAACAGAGTTTGCCGACGTGTATGCTAATTCTATTTTTTCCAACGGTAAAACCGCAGTGGGCGGCGGTGCCACCACCTCACAAGTTGCGCAACAGTTTCATCAAGGTAGCTTGCAATTTACCAGTAACTCGCTAGATATGGCGATAAGTGGTGGGGGTTTCTTTGTTACCTCGTCAGAATTAGGCACTAAAGATCAATCATTTACTCGCGCGGGTGCATTTAAAGTTGATTCAGGCAATTACATGGTTGACTCAGCAGGTAACTTTTTACAAGGTTTTCCCGTGGATGCAGATGGTAATTCAACGTCGGTGAGCTTAACCACCACCAAACCCATTGAGATCCCAGATAAAGCGGGCAGCCCAGTAAAATCGTCAACAGTTGAAATACAGATGAATCTTAATGTGGGTGAGACAGCATTAGACCCAGCTAACTTTAATCCTAAAGATTCTGACACCTTTAATAATTCCACCTCGGTGACGATTTATGATTCGCTAGGTGAGTCACATATTATGACCAGTTACTTTATTAAGCCTGAGCAGGGGTCATATACTGGCGAAAGTAATTGGGTGGCCTTTTATGCGGTTGATGGAAAGCCTGTTGACACGACTGTTGCTGGCAGTTATGAAACAGATACTGATGATGATGGTAACAAAGATGGTAATGCATTGGCAGAAGCGACTAACCCGGATGGAGTAGGAACATGGTCAGGTGCAGTGCTTACCTTTAACTCAGTAGGTGCGAATATAAGCAGCAACCCCGCTTCGATTACCACTGAGTCATTAGGCACTGCGGGTGCAAATACTTTAGGCCCTGAGGCCGATGGTACTCAAACTCTTAATATAAAGTTTGATAATCCAACCCAGTATGCTTCTCCGTTTGAAGTGACTAAATTAGCCCAAGATGGTATTACCGTTGGCCGATTGACTAACGTAGGTATTGGCGCTGATGGTTTAGTGACCGCAAGCTACAGTAATGGCTCAACGGTGCCATTATCACGGGTGGCATTAGTGCGTTTTGCCAATGAGCAAGGACTCACTCAAGTGGGTAACACGTCTTGGAAAGCCAGTATCGAATCAGGTGCAGCATTAGCGGGAGAGGCCAATAGTGGTACCTTTGGTGATATAAAATCTTCTGCGCTTGAACAGTCAAACGTTGAGTTAACCACCGAGCTGGTGGATTTAATCTCGGCTCAGCGTAACTTCCAAGCTAACTCGCGTACCCTTGAAGTGAACAATACCTTAAACCAAACCATATTACAGATCCGCTAAGTTAACCACACGCCATGATAGGTGTTGCCGTTTACGGCAACACCTTGCCTTTACCCCTTCATTATTAGTCCTCATTATTAGTCCTCGTTATTATCCCCTGGTGTTATTTGATGCTTTTTTGACACTCATGAGTTATTCGTTAATGTTAATTCTTAACTGATTCAATCTATTCAATCTATTACATCTCCATAATCCGCCTTAAAACTCATTGGCATGATGCTTGCTTATTCTGTGTATATAAATTGTTTTTGCAGAAAGTTTGACGGAGCAACAAATGGACAAATTTCTTTATATTGCCATGAGTGGCGCAAAGCAAGGTATGAATGCCTTAGCAGTAAGTGCTAACAATCTTGCCAACGCCAATACTGATGGATTTAAAGCAGACATGGTCCAAGCCCGTTCAATGCAGGCCTTTGGTGAAGGCTTGCCTACGCGAGTATTTGCGATGATGGAAAGCCCCGGCAGTAACTTTAACGGCGGTCCCATTCAAACCACTGGTCGCGACCTTGATATCGCAGTTAAAGGCGATGGCTGGGTTGCCGTACAAGCGGCTGACGGTTCAGAAGCTTACACCCGTGCAGGCAGTTTGAAATTTGACAGTACCGGTTTGCTGTTAAATAGCAGCAATCGTCCAGTGATGGGCAATTCCGGTCCTATTGTGTTGCCTATCCCAATTGAGAAAGTAGAAATTTCGGCCAACGGTATTATTTCAGTTAGGCCTCAAGGGGCGACGGCCGAAGTGGTCGAAGAAGTGGCGAGGATTAAATTAGTTAATCCTGGTAACGAGAACATGATGCGCGGCGAAGATGGTTTGTTCCGCCTTATTGCCGGTGGCGATGCGCCAAAGGACCCCGGGGTTGAAGTTGTCAGTGGCGCAGTTGAAGGCAGTAATGTCAATTCAGTGCAAGAAATGGTCGCCATGATCGATATTCAACGTCGATATGAAATGCAAGTCAAAATGATGAAGAACGCTGAAGAAATTGATAAGGCGTCAGCTTCTTTGATGAGAATCTAGTTAGGAGTAATTATTATGCATCCAGCGTTATGGATAAGTAAAACAGGTGTAGATGCCCAGCAAACCAACATTGCGGTTATTTCTAATAACGTGGCTAACGCCAGTACTGTCGGATTTAAGAAAAGCCGTGCGGTATTTGAAGACCTACTTTATCAAACCGTTAATCAAGCCGGTGGCATTAGCTCAGACAACAGCAAGTTACCCAATGGCTTAAATATTGGTGCTGGTACTAAGGTGGTTGCTACCCAAAAAATGTTTACCCAAGGCAACATGCTCACCACCGATAACTCATTAGATTTAATGATTGAAGGTTCAGGCTTTTTTGAAGTGCAAATGCCAGATGGTACTGCTGCTTATACCCGTAATGGTCAGTTTAGCTTGGATGATACCGGTCAGATTGTTACCCCAGGTTCAGGCTATGTGGTTCAGCCGCCGATCACTATTCCCGATGATTCCTCCAGTATTACCGTATCCGCATCGGGTGAAGTGTCTGTGCAAACGCCAGGTACTGCTGCTAGTCAGGTGATTGGCCAGTTAACCATGACCGATTTTATTAATCCGTCAGGTTTAGATCCCTTAGGACAAAACTTGTATACCGAAACGGGTGCCAGTGGCACGCCTATCCAAGGTACGGCATCCCAAGACGGTTTAGGTTCTATTCGCCAAGGGGCACTGGAAACCTCTAACGTGAATGTGACTGAGGAATTGGTCAACCTTATTCAAGGACAACGTATTTACGAGATGAACTCCAAAGTGATCTCGGCGGTTGATCAAATGCTGTCTTATATTAATCAGAATCTCTAAGGCGTTAAGATGATTAAATACATTGCGTTAGCGTCAGTGGTGTTATTAATTGGCTGTAGTTCTACGCCCAAGAAACCCATTGAAGATGACCCATTTTATGCGCCGGTATACCCAGATACGATACCGACACAAGTGGCGGCAACGGGATCTATTTATCTTGATAGCCAAGCATCAAGCTTGTATTCCGATATTCGTGCTCATCGCGTCGGTGACATTATTACGGTGACCTTAAAAGAATCAACCCAAGCATCGAAAAGCGCCAATAACGAAATCAAAAAAGACACTGATTTAAGCGTTGAACCAATATATGCCGGCGGCAAAAACATTTCCATAAGCGGCGTCCCAATTGATTTGGGTTACGGCGACAGCATGAATACCAAGCGCGAGTCTGATGCTGACCAATCAAACAGTTTAAATGGCAGTATTTCAGCCAATGTCATTCAGGTGCTCAGTAACGGCAACTTAGTGATCCGTGGCGAAAAATGGATTTCGATCAATAACGGTGATGAATTTATTCGCATCACAGGGATGATCCGCAGCGAAGACATTAACCCAGATAATACTATCGATTCGACACGAGTGGCTAACGCTCGCATTCAGTATAGCGGCACAGGTACGTTTGCTGATGCCCAAAAAGTCGGTTGGCTGAGTTCATTCTTTATGAGTGAGTGGTGGCCTTTTTAAGGAGTAATGGATGAAAACTAAACTGATTGTTGCGACTGTATCGTTAGTCGCGTCGATATTGATGTTAACCGCCTCTGTACATGCAGAGCGGATTAAAGACATCGCCAGTATTCAAGGGGTGCGAAGTAACCAATTAGTCGGTTATGGGCTGGTGGTCGGTTTGCCTGGTACGGGGGAAAGTACCCGTTATACCGAACAAACATTTAGCACCATGCTGAAAAACTTCGGCATCAATTTACCTGATTCGGTTCGTGCTAGCTCAAAAAACATCGCTGTCGTTGCGGTGCATGCAGAAATGCCAGCCTTTATTAAACCGGGTCAAAAACTTGACATTACTGTGTCCAGTTTAGGCCAAGCAAAAAGTTTACGTGGCGGCACCTTATTACAAACCTTCCTAAAAGGGGTGGACGACAATGTCTATGCCATTGCTCAGGGCAGCTTAATTGTCAGTGGTTTTAGCGCTGAAGGGCTTGATGGCTCATTGGTGATCCAAAATACCCCAACGGTCGGCCGCATTCCCAGTGGTGCCATTGTCGAGCGCAGCGTGGTCAGTCCCTTTGCCAGCGGTGATTACCTTACCTTCAATTTACGTCGTGCTGATTTTTCTACCGCTAAACGCACCGCAGATGCGATTAATAATTTACTCGGCCCCGATATGGCCAAGGCCATTGATGCCACCTCTATTCAAGTGAGTGCGCCACGGGATGCATCACAGCGAGTGTCATTTTTATCGGTATTAGAAAACATCGACGTTATACCGGCAGAAGAATCTGCCAAAGTGATTGTTAACTCACGTACTGGCACCATAGTGGTTGGCCAAAACGTTAAGTTATTGCCAGCCGCGGTGACCCACGGCGGATTAACAGTCACCATTGCCGAAGCCACCCAAGTGTCACAACCTAACGCATTAGCGGGCGGGGATACGGTTGTTACCGCCAACAGTACGATTGACGTGTCAGAAAAAGATCGTCGCATGTTTATGTTTAACCCAGGCACCACACTTGATGAACTCGTCAGAGCCGTGAATTTAGTGGGCGCAGCCCCATCTGATGTCCTTGCCATACTCGAAGCGTTAAAAATGGCAGGCGCTTTGCATGGTGAACTTATCATCATCTAATAATTGTCGGAATGACTATGGATAAGTTGTCAGCTTCATCGAACTTTTTGGATCTAGGAGGACTAGATTCACTTCGCGTCCAGGCCCAGAAAGACGAGAAGGGGGCACTTAAAGAAGCGGCTAAGCAATTTGAAGGTATTTTTATTCAAATGCTAATGAAAAGCATGCGAGATGCCAATGCCGCGTTTAAGTCAGACAGTCCAATGAACAGTGAAACCACCGCGTTTTTTGAAAAAATGCGCGATGAGCAAATGTCGGTCGATCTATCAAATAAAGGCATGTTAGGGCTAGCTGAGATGATGATGCAGCAACTAGACCCTGAAGATAGCGCCGTTACGCCAGCATCGGTATTGCGTGGCAATAGCGATTATAAAGTTAATCCGAGTATGTTTGCAGCGCCGCCAACGGCATTAGATAACGACACCCTTGATGCCATTGCGCCAAAAGATCAAATAGCAGCATCGCATTCTATTATCGGCCATTCTGTTATTGCCCATTCTGTTATAGATAACGCCGAATCTATGCGACCTATGTCGACCCAGCTTTCTAATGCGTTAGAGGCTAAACCGTTATCCAGTGTGTTAGACCGTGAGCAATTAGCGAGTGTGTTACGCGGTGAACAATTAGCCAGTCAAGCAGCGCAAGCAGGCAAAGGTTTGCCGCAGGCAGATGTTACTGTGCCAAAAGATAAAGGCATTATGGTGAGTCAATTTACCAGCCCTGAGCATTTTATCTCAGTGTTATATCCCCACGCTGAAAAAGCGGCTAAATCTTTGGGAACCTCTGCAGAAGTGTTAATTGCTCAATCCGCGTTAGAAACGGGTTGGGGCCAAAAAGTGGTACGTCGTAACGACGGCACCATGAGTCATAACTTATTTAATATCAAAGCAGACAAACGTTGGCAAGGTGAGAAAACCTCAGTCAATACATTGGAATTTGAAAAGGGCATTGCGGTGCAACAAAAAGCGGATTTCAGAATGTATGACAACCTTGAGCAGAGCTTTAATGACTTTGTGTCGTTTATTAGCCAAGGCGATCGTTATCAAGATGCGCGCAAAGTGGCCGCTGAGCCGACTCAATTTATTAAAGCGTTGCAAAAAGCCGGCTACGCCACCGACCCTCAATATGCCGATAAAGTCATCAATGTGATGAAGTCGGTAAAAGAAGGCCTTAAATCTGTATTACCTGTGGAGACTCAATAATGTCGATTGACTTACTCAATATCGCTCGCACAGGTATTCAAGCATCCCAAGCACAATTAGGCGTCACCAGTAATAACATCGCTAATGCCAATACTGAAGGTTATAACAGGCAAGTCGCGACTCAGGCGTCATCACAATCTCAACACTTGGGCAATAATTTTTATGGCACCGGCACGTATGTGTCCGATGTTAAACGTGTTTATAACGAATTTGCCGCACGTGAGTTACGGATTGGCCAAACTAGTATGAGCGCGGCTGAAACCTCTTACAGTAAGTTAAGCGAACTAGACCAAATTTATGCTCAAGTGGGCCAAATGGTGCCCGAAAATTTGAATAACTTTTTTGCCAGCATTAATAGTGTCGCCGATTTACCCAGCGACCTTGGTATTCGCAGTAGCAGCCTTAGTTCGGCGCAGCAGTTGGCCAATGGCCTAAATCAAATGCAATCACAACTTGATGGCCAGGTGAAACAAACCAATAGCCAAATTGAAGCCATTACTACTCGTATTAATGAGATTGGTAAAGAGCTAGGCAGCCTCAATGTAGAGTTGATGAAATCTCAAGATCAAGACAGCCAAGTGCTAGACAAGCAAGGTGCTCTCATTCTAGAACTGAGCGAATATGCCCAGGTCAATGTGATCCCGTTAGACACAGGTGCCAAGTCCATTATGCTTGGCGGCTCAATGATGTTGGTGTCGGGTGAAGTGTCAATGTCGATGGGCATGAGTGCCGGCGACCCTTATCCCAATGAGCCGCGCATTAATGCCTCCATTGGCGATAAAACCCTTAATGTCGATCCGTCTAAATTGGGCGGCCAATTAGGCGCATTATTTTCTTTTCGGGACGACACCTTAATACCCGCCAGTACTGAACTTGGCCAATTAGCACTTGGGGTGGCAGACACCTTTAATGGAATGCAATCAAAAGGAATTGATTTAAATGGTGAGGTTGGCAGTAACATTTTTACTGATATTAACGATCCGTTAATGGCATTAAGCCGGGTAGGGGCGTTTTCAACCAATAAAGGCACTGCAACAGGAGTGTCAGTCAATATTGATGATGTTGGCGCGTTATCGGGTGGCAGTTATGAGTTGAGCTTTATCTCGGCAACAAATAACTACCAACTGAAAGATACTCAAACCGGCAAAGTGTCACCGTTGGTATTATCAGGCAGTCAACTTACTGGCGGTGCAGGTTTTAGCATTAACATTGCCAGTGGCGCAATGGCCGATGGCGACAAGTTTGAAATTCGCCCAACTGCGGGTGGCGCTGCAGGCTTAAAAGTGGTGATGACCGACCCTAAAGGCATTGCCGCCGCAGGGCCGACCTTAACATCGGCCACTGCTAACTCAGGTAACACGGCCATTAGCTTAAATAGCATGGATTCATCTGCTGGTGGCTTTCAAGGTATCGGATCATCTATTACCTTCCAACTTGATACTGCTGCGAACACATATGAATCTTTTAATGCCGCTGGTGCCTCATTAGGCACAGGCGCTATCACAAATAACAATATCAACGCTTTTGGTATGGATTTCGATATTACCCGTAATGGTACCGCTACCGCCGACAGCTTTACGTTTGATTTGTCATTGGCCGAAGGTGACAACAGCAATGCGGTAGCAATGGCGAGCTTATCAAATAGCAAACTAATGAATAACGGCACGGGCACATTAACCAGCGTATTTGAAAATACTAAACTCGATATCGGCAGCCAAACTAAATCTGCTGAAGTGCGCGTTAGCTCCGCCACGGCCATATATCAACAAGCTAGCAACCGTGTTCAAAGTGAGTCAGGTGTCAACCTTGATGAAGAAGCCGCAAACTTAATGCGCTTCCAACAATCTTATCAAGCCTCCGCCAGAATTATGACAACAGCCCAAACCATTTTCGATACTTTATTCAGCTCGGTTCGCTAGGAGATAAATCATGAGAATTTCTACCGGACAAATGTTTCAACAAAACACCAATAGCATTTTAGAAAAACAATCTGCCACCAACACCATCATGGCGCAAATTTCCAGCGGCAAAAGGGTTAACACCGCCGGCGATGACCCTGTCGCTGCCATTGGTATTGATAACTTAAAGCAAAAAAATGCTTTGGTAGACCAGTTTGTAAAAAACATTGATTACGCCACCAGTCATATTCAACAAGCCGAAAGCCAGTTAGGCCAAGCCGATACCTTGGCTGGCAGCATGAAAGAGTTAGTGCTCCGCGGCGCCAACGGCAGCATGACGACTGCCGAGCGGCAAGTGATTGCCGATGACATGCGTCAAAGTCTTGAGCAATTAATGTCCATTGCCAACACCAAAGATGAATCAGGTAATTATATCTTTGCCGGTAATAAAACCAACAGTACGCCGTTTGCTTTGGATAATAACGATCAAGTGGTGTACAGCGGTGACTCAGGTACTCGTAAAAGCAATATTGCCGCAGGGGTGCAAGTTAATACCAATGTGTCAGGCGATGCGGCATTTATGAACGCCGCCAATGCCATGGGCGATTACGGCGTCAATTATTCGTCAACCCAGCAAGGTGATTTTGTCGTAACTAGCGCCAAGGTTACTGACTCGACAACCTATACTACTGGTTCTTATAGCTTTAGCTTCGCCGACGACGGTGCAGGCGGGCTTAATGTTTCAGTAACCGACAGCGCGGCCCCCCCGGTTACTACGGTAACGGCTTTTGATGCATCTGTGCCGGTCAGCGTTAACGGCATGGCAGTCAAAATAGACGGCGAGCCTAAAGCAAACGATAGTTTCAGCATTAAAGAACAGCCACAAGTCAGTATTTTCGAGACCTTCAGCAAGGCTATCGCATTATTTGAAAGCGGCGATGACGCCCAAACCCCTGCCGGTAAATCAGAGTTGGCACAACTATTGAATAACATTGATAGTGGCGTCAATCAAATGAGTCAGCAACGCAGCGTTACGGGCAACAGCCTTAAAGCGCTGCAACAGTATAGCGACAATCATACTGATGAAAAATTGATTAACACCTCGGCATTATCAAGACTAGAAGATTTAGATCTTGCCTCGGCCATTACCGAATTTGAAAAGCAACAATTAGCGCTCAATGCCGTATCGAGTGTGTTCAGTAAAATCAGCTCGACCAGTTTATTTGATTATATATAAACATAATGTAGATAGGTTCTTATGCTTGGTCAGTTTTGCTTGGCCTTAAGTCAGTATCTATCGATAAGTTCATACACCTTAAACAGTTTGCATGATTAACCGTTTAGCCAAGCTCCGAGTCTTGGCGTTCAACTAAGAAGAGGATTCAATATTATGGCTATTTCAGTTAATACCAACGTTACATCCATGAAAGCCCAGGGCAATTTAAATAAAGCGCAAACCGCTACTTCAACCTCCATGGAGCGTTTAGCGTCAGGTCTGCGCATCAACAGCGCTAAAGATGATGCTGCTGGTATGCAAATCGCCAATCGTATGACCAGTCAGATTAACGGTATTGGCGTCGCCATTCGTAATGCCAACGATGGTATTTCGATTGCACAAACTGCTGAAGGCGCCATGAATGAGTCGACCAATATATTGCAACGGATGCGTGACTTATCATTGCAATCTGCCAACGGTTCAAACTCATCTGATGACCGTGCAGCTATGCAAAAAGAAGTGAATTCATTACAAGCTGAGTTAACCCGTATTGCTGAAACTACCTCATTTGGTGGCCAGAATTTACTCGATGGTTCTTATGGTACTCAGTCATTTCAGGTCGGTTCTGATGCCAATCAAACCATTGATGTGTCACTGAAATCGGTATCTGCCACCAGTATTGGGGCGTATCAAAGTAACGCTGCAGGTAGTCTATTTGGTGGAGGGCTTGTTGCCGCCGCGGCTGGCACAAATGGTTCAACGGGTGAAACGTTAACCATTACTCAAGGTACTAGCACTACGAATATAGTGTCAGTAGATGAAGATACTGCCACTGAGTTGGTCTCCAAAATTAACCAAGCCGGAACGGGCGTAACCGCTTCTGCTGAAACGACAGTCCAAGCTAATTTAACTGCTGCATTTGATACTTCGTTAATCATGAATGTTGATGGTGGTAGCGGGAAAACAGCGTCTTTAAATTTAACCGGTATTAGCTCTAACGCTGACCTTGCAACCGCGATAAATGATACCTCTGGTGATACTGGCGTAACTGCAAATTTGGATAACGGTACCCTGACTATCACCAGTTCTACCGGTGCCGATATTAACTTCACATCGCTGGCATCAAATACAACAGGTGCATTGGAGTTAAAGAACGTTGCTGCAGACGGTACAGCATCAGCAGCTACTGACGTAACCACCGCCGGTGTTGTAGCAACCGCGGCAGGTGCCATTACATTAAGTTCAGCTGACAGCTTTACGCTAACAGGTACAGCGGGTCCAGCTGAAATAACCGGTGAAGCGGCAGGTGTATTTGCGGGTGTTAGCACAGTTAATATAGGTACTGCATCCGGCGCGCAAAGTGCCATTGACATCATTGATGGCGCCATTGCCGGGATTGACAGTTCTCGTGCTGGCTTAGGTGCAGTGCAAAACCGAATGGACTTTACCATTAACAATCTGAGTAGTATTCAAAATAACGTCACCGATGCGCGTAGTCGTATTCAAGATGTTGACTTTGCTTCAGAAAGTGCTGAACTCAGTAAGCAGCAAATTCTATCGCAAGCCTCATCGTCTATGTTGGCGCAGGCCAATCAATTGCCACAGGTCGCGTTATCTTTACTCGGTGGTTAATGAGTAAAATAGTATTTTCTATAGTTAAATAGGCCCCTTTGTTAAGGGGCCTATTTTCTTTTTGTTACTGTAAAATAAAAATGTTGTCAAAAAAACTAAAGTTCCTCCGTTTATTGCCGTTAGCATAAGTGTAACCAATATGATCCGCCTGGCTTAATACAGACAGGCAATGTCTACAGTCAGGAATACGAGGAATTAAATCATGGCTATTTCAGTAAATACTAACGTCACTTCAATGAAAGCCCAGGGCAATTTAAATCAAGCGCAAAGTGCTACTTCTACATCGATGGAACGCCTTGCTTCAGGTCTACGCATCAACAGCGCCAAAGATGATGCTGCCGGTATGCAAATTGCCAATCGTATGACCAGCCAAATTAATGGTATTGGTGTGGCCATGCGTAACGCTAACGATGGTATTTCGATTGCACAAACCGCCGAAGGTGCCATGGGTGAGTCAACCAACATTTTACAGCGGATGCGTGACTTGTCTTTGCAGTCTGCCAACGGTTCAAACTCATCTGATGACCGTGCAGCTATGCAAAAAGAAGTGAATTCATTACAAGCTGAGTTAACCCGTATTGCTGAAACTACCTCATTTGGTGGCCAAAACTTACTCGATGGCTCTTATGGTACGCAAGCATTTCAAGTCGGTTCTGAAGCCAACCAAACCATTAATGTGTCACTAAAATCGGTATCTGCCACCAGTATTGGGGCATATCAAAGTGATGCAAAAGGTAGTCTATTTGGTGGAGGGCTTGTTGCCGCCGCGGCTGGCACCAATGGTTCAACGGGTGAAGAGTTAACTATTACTCAAGGTACTAGCGCTACGAAAATAACGTCAGTAGATGAAGATACTGCCACTGAGCTGGTTGCCAAAATCAACCAAGCCGGAACGGGCGTAACCGCTTCTGCTCAAACCAATGTTCAGGCTAATTTAACTGCTTCATTTGATACTTCGTTAATCATGAATGTTGATGGTGGTGCAGGGAAAACAGCTTCTTTAGATTTAACCGGTATTAGCTCTAATGAAGCACTTGCAACCGCGATAAATGATACCTCTGGTGATACTGGCGTAACTGCAAATTTGGATAACGGTACCCTGACTATCACCAGTTCTACCGGTGCCGATATTAACTTTACATCGCTGGCATCAAATACATCAGGTGCATTGGAGTTAAAGAACGTTGCTGCAGACGGTACAGCATCAGCAGCTACTGACGTAACCACCGCCGGTGTTGTAGCAACCGCGGCAGGTGCCATTACATTAAGTTCAGCTGACAGCTTTACGCTAACAGGTACAGCTGGTCCAGCTGAAATAACCGGTGAAGCGGCAGGTGTATTTGCGGGTGTTAGCACGGTTGATATTGGTACTGCATCCGGCGCGCAAAGTGCCATTGACATTATTGATGGCGCCATTGCTGGGATTGATAGTCAGCGCGCCGAGTTAGGTGCTGTGCAAAACCGCATGGACTTTACTCTTAATAACTTAAGTAGTATTCAAAATAACGTGTCTGACGCACGTAGCCGTATTCAAGATGTCGACTTTGCCTCAGAAAGTGCTGAACTCAGTAAGCAGCAAATTCTATCGCAAGCCTCATCTTCAATGCTTGCGCAGGCGAATCAGTTACCACAAGTGGCATTGTCGCTACTTTAATCACTCAGTGAGTGAATAGCAGCTTGATAGTAATTGACTGAGTGGATCAGTAACATAGCGTCAAATGGAAAAGGAAGATTCACACTGTTGGATCTTCCTTTTTGTTACTTACGCATATAAATTACATATGCACATAAATTAATAGAGCTATATAGGGTGGTAACTCTTGTGAAGGGGTAATGTTGCTTTGTTGACCAAGTAGTCCCAACGTGAAACACGTTAGAGGGAGTACAATGATGAGAGAGGATGTTATGGATAATAATTTACTGGGTATTACACATTCACCTGTAAGCCCCTCTGCAACAAATAGGCCTGTAGTTGCACTCAATAGACATGAAACCGGATTAGATGCTACATCTGATACCTCTGATACAAGTGTTGCTGCGCCGTTAACGGTTGAAAAAAACACTTATGTTGCAGAAGCCGACAAAGTGGCGCTGGCCAAGGCGGAAACTGAAACGGTAATTGAAACTGAACAATCCGTTGCGGATAAAGACCAACAATCCGAGGCTGAAGTATTGGCTGAAGTGGTTGAGCAGTTGTCTGAGGTGGTGACATTAATGAATAAAGGCCTCGCATTTTCGGTTGACGAAGATTCCGGCTCCGCGATTGTTAAAGTGATGGATATTGACACCGGTGACATTATACGCCAAATTCCCAGCGAAGAAGCTTTGGAGTTGGCGCAAAAATTGCAAGATGTAAAGGGCTTGTTGCTGAAAACTCAAGCCTAAATGATAGCTAATTCGCTTATTCGCTAATTAACTTGAAAATTTGACTACGCTTTTTATGAGATAAATTGAGGTAAATATGGGGTTAACATCGGTTGGACTGGGATCGGGTCTTGACATTAACGGTATTGTATCCGCTTTAGTTACCTCAGAGCAGGCTCCTAAGGTGGCACGATTTGACTCCACAGAGGGTGCCATTACTGCTGAAATATCAGCCTTGGGCTCATTAAAAAGCGTGTTGTCGGAATTTCAAGATAGCTTAAGTTTTCTGTCCAAAACAGATTCATTCGACAGTCAGAGCGTGAAACTTTCACAAAGTACTTATTTAAGTGCCTCTGTGAGTAATGATGCTGTGTCAGGCAGCTATAATGTTGCCGTTGAGCAACTAGCCCAAAGTCAAAAAGTTGGCTCTTTAGCCGTAACTGATGTAACTGCGCCTTTAGATGAAGGCTCGTTAAACTTTGCCGTTGATGGTGAAAGCTTTGATATTGCGGTGACCACAGACGATACCCTGCAATCGCTGGTGACTAAAATAAATGCTGCTGACGACAATGTTGGCGTGACCGCCACCATAGTGAACAGTGATGCCGGCGCCCAGTTAGTCCTCACCTCTAACAAAACCGGCACCGCTAATAATATGAGTGTCACCGCAACCGATACTGGCGCGGGCACAGTGCTTGCCGATACTTTTGTCATGACCGAACTACAACCCGCTAAAGATTCGATTATCTATATCGATGGCTTAAAACTCACCTCCAGTAGTAATACCGTTGATAATGCGATTGATGGGGTGACCCTTAATCTAAAAGATGCCGATATTGCTAAGTTAACCACATTGACGGTTGCCCAAAGCACCAGTTCAGTCAAAACAGGTATAAAAGCATTTGTTGAGTCATATAATGCCATGTCAAAAACTATTGCTGATTTGACCAGTTATAATGCCGCTACCGAGCAAGCGGCAGCTTTACAAGGAGACTCCTTGCCTCGCGGGATCCAAAGCCAGTTAAGAGGGGTGATTTCATCGGCATTTTCTACCTCTAATGGTAATTTGTCTCTGGCCTCCATCGGCATTACCACGACGCGCAGCGGCACTTTAGAAATTAATGATGATATTTTAACCGAAGCGTTGAAAAATAATGTTGCTGGCATTAAAGAAATGTTTACCACTGAAGATACCGGGGTGGCGGCAAAGTTAGACGGTTACCTTGATTCGTATGTTGGCACTGGATCTATTATTGATAGCCGTGATACCTCCCTTGATAATCGCTTAGATCGCTTGAGCGATCAGCGAGAAGCATTTGCCCGAAAAATGTCAGCATTTGAAGACCGCTTATTTAAACAGTATAACTATATGGATTTGATTGTCGGTCAATTGAGCACCCAAAGTGACAATTTACAATCGCGATTGGATTCTCTCCCTGGGCTTGTGAGACAAAATGATTAATCCAATGTTTAATCGAATGCTACCGGTTTAATCAATCTGTTTAAAAGAGAACAGCGAGTTGACAATTATATGACGACCACAGAACAACAAGTGTTAATTGATAATTTGGATGCCATTAGCGAACAATGCAAGACGGTATTGAACAGGTTAAAAAGCAAAAATGACCTAGAAGAGTTTGATGAGTTGGTATTAAATTTGCAAGAATTGGTTGTTAAGCGTCAAAACTTATTGAATGTTTTGATTGCCGACTATTCGTTTACGCAAAGAGATTATTTGGAACACCAATTAGAGCTGACATTGAGTCTTGAGGTGAAAGCAAAGTTAGTCATGAATAGTTTGCATTCTGAGATACATCTAGGAAAGAAAAACCAACGTCAACTTGATGTTTATAAAAGTATAGATTCAGATAGGTAGGTATTTATGAGAAGCTCGCTACGGTCATATCGAAAAGTTTCGCTAGAAAGCGAAATTGCGGTGGCTTCACCGCATCGCATTATACAAATGATGTTTGAAGGCGCATTGCAGCGTATTGCACAAGCTAAATATGCCATTCAGCAGAAAAGTCATGCGCAAAAAGGAGAAAATATCGGTAAAGCAATTAGTATTATTGCTGGACTGAGTGGTAGCTTAGATATGGATGCTGGCACCGAAATATCTGCTAATCTAGACTCACTTTATGAATATATGTTGAGACGATTATCTGAGGCTAATGTGGCTAATGATGTGGATATGCTCGAAGAGGTTTCTGCTTTACTCAGAACAATTAAAGAAGGCTGGGATGCCATTCCGCAAGACATGCATGAGTTAACCTCTGAAGCCAGTTAAAAATGGCTATAATGCTGCATCAAACTAAAAAAGACGCTTAGCGTCTTTTTTGTTGTGTGGGAAAAATGAACGCGTTAACGTTTAGTGGGTTTATGTTTATCATATTGGTTATTTTAACGTGGTCTAAAATTAATTTTGGCTAAAAAATCATCACTCTTAGCTGAAAATGCTATCTGTTGTAGATAAAATGTCACTGATGCTTGCTTATGCTGAGCTGATAATACAATATTTATGACCGAGTTCGTTTTTCTTAACTGTATTTAACAGATTAACGATCCTGTTTTAGGAAAAATGCTAGAATAGCCCCAGTGTTGTAATTTTTGCCAGTATTGTTGTCAGTATTTATGGCAACAATGTACTTTGGTTTTTGTTGCTGTGTGCGGCATAATCATCCCGAATAAATACCTATAACAAGAGCTTTTGGCCTTCTGAATGATGCAAATAGAACAAAGTATTTTAATTGTCGGTACCCCATCAGAGCGCGTGACTCGTTTGTGCTGCATTTTCGAATTTTTAGGCGAGCAGTGTGAAATTGTCTCTAATGAATCTTTTACAACCTTAATCGAGCAATCTCGCTATCGCGCCGTTGTTATTTTGACGGATGACATTGTCTCAGACAGGATCAAAAATATTGCCGCCATTGTGCCTTGGCAACCTATGTTGTTACTGGGTGATACCGATGCAAGTTTATCAAATCTGCTCGGGACTATCGAAGAACCGATAAATTATCCACAATTGACTGAGCTGCTGCATTTCTGTCAAGTGTTTGGCCAAGCAAAAAGACAACACACCTTAACCAGTGGTAATCAAACCAAGTTATTTCGCAGCTTAGTGGGCCGCAGTGAAGGCATTGCTAAAGTTCGCCATTTGATTAACCAGGTGTCAAGTTCTGATGCGACCGTCATCGTGCTGGGTCAATCGGGTACAGGTAAAGAAGTGGTGGCGCGTAATATCCATTATTTATCTGAACGACGTGATGGGCCATTTATTCCGGTTAATTGTGGTGCTATCCCTGCTGAGTTACTTGAAAGCGAATTATTCGGCCATGAAAAGGGCTCTTTTACAGGTGCTATATCAGCCCGTAAAGGCCGTTTTGAATTAGCTGAAGGTGGCACGCTATTTCTAGATGAAGTAGGTGATATGCCACTGCAAATGCAAGTGAAATTATTACGGGTATTACAAGAGCGCGTTTTTGAACGTGTGGGTGGTAGCAAAACGATTGCCGCTGATGTTCGCATTATTGCGGCGACGCATCGCGATCTTGAAACCATGATTATAGACAACTCATTTCGTGAAGATTTATATTATCGACTCAATGTGTTCCCAATTGAGATGCCTGCACTAAGCGAGCGACGTGATGATGTGCCCTTATTACTTCATGAGTTAGTCAGTCGAGTATTTAATGAGGGGCGTGGTAAGGTTCGTTTCACCCAACGAGCCATTGAATCGCTAAAAGAACATAATTGGTCTGGTAATGTGCGTGAATTATCGAACTTGATTGAGCGGTTAACGATTTTGTTTCCTGGCGGATTGGTCGATGTTAACGATTTACCGCATAAGTATCGTTATATTGATGTACCAGAATACTGTGTAGAAGTCAGTGAAGAGCAGTTAGAGCGGGATGCGTTAGCGTCGATATTCAGTGATGAAGAGCCTGTAGAAATACCTGAAACGCGGTTTCCGAGTGAATTGCCGCCTGAAGGGGTTAATTTAAAAGACTTACTGGCGGAATTAGAAATTGACATGATCCGTCAAGCACTTGAGCAGCAAGACAGTGTTGTAGCAAGAGCGGCTGAAATGTTGGGTATTCGTCGTACCACATTAGTTGAAAAAATGCGTAAATATGGTTTAGGTAAAGACTAACTAAACGCTATTTCTAGAAACGCTATTATTAAACGCTATTACTAGAAACGATAGCTGAGAACCATAGCTGAAAACCATAACTAAAAACCATAGCTAAAAACCATAGCTAAAAACAATTACCAACACTATACCATTGACCTAAATCATAAAAACACACCATTGAGTGTGTTTTTTTGTTTTTATTGTTAGGTTTTATTGTTAGGTTAATGTCAGTTCAGATTTTTTCAGTATTCACACACTATTTATCAGTAATCAGCAAATAAATTGTTTGGCACAGTAAATGCATTAAGCTAGTTAAATGTTATTCTTTTGACGGAGCGACCATGTATTCAGCACGAGCGTTAACACATACAGATAATCCAGATTTTGGATTGTCTGCGTCAGCTTCGTCTAGCATCACAACTGATGCAGAGATTCAATCGTCTGCTATTGGCGCTTATTCAGTGCTACAACGAAAAACTAGTGTGCTTCGTAAAGGCGTTGCCCATTCTAGCGCGGCTATTGCTACTCCTGTTATCAGCCCTTATTCTAGTAAGGCCGCTAATATGTCTAATCAAATGGCGCATATTCTTCAAGCCATGCCATCTGGCGTGGTGATCATTGATGGCGACGGCGTGGTAACGCTTGCTAATCCTGTTGCAACCGAACTTCTCGGGCGACCGCTGCAAGGTTCGCGTTGGTTTGATATTATCCATCGTGCATTTGCGCCACAAGATGATGACGGCCATGAAGTGTCGCTTAAAAATGGTCGCAGGGTAAAATTAGCCATTACCCCATTAGCGCCAGAGCCGGGGCAGTTGATTGTATTAACCGATCTAACCGAAACCCGCTTATTGCAGAAAAACTTATCTCATTTACAACGTTTATCGGCGTTAGGCAAAATGGTGGCGACATTAGCACATCAGGTGCGCACCCCATTATCTGCGGCTTTGCTGTATGCCTCTAATCTTGGCAGTTCCAAATTATCAGACTCAGCACGAAGTAAGTTTCAATCTAAATTGGTTGACCGATTAAATGAGCTAGAGCGTCAAGTAAATGACATGTTACTCATGGCAAAGGGACGTCAAGAGGGAATGGCTGAATCGGTTACAATGGATGAGATTATTGGACAGGTTATGGCCAATTGCGAGCCTATTGCAGATAAAAAACACTGTCAGCTTGTGGCTGAAGACACCTCAAATTCATTGATGCTTGCCAATGCTAATGCACTCAGTTCAGCAGTGAACAATTTGGTGATGAATAGCATTGAAGCGGGCGCAACAAAAATAAAAGTCAGCGCCAGTGAAACCGCTGATGGACTATTACTCGATGTTATCGATAATGGCAAAGGGCTCGAACCGTCAATGCAACAACAAATACTTGAACCTTTTTTTACCACTAAAAGTCAAGGTACAGGATTGGGCTTAGCGGTTGTTCAGTCGGTAGTGCATAACCATGGCGGACAAATACAGTTGTCGTGTAAACCTGGAATGGGTTGTCATATTCGATTGAGCTTTCCGCACATTAGCAAAGCAAGTGATCAGGAGGTGATGCGTGGCTGAAGCCAATATTTTATTAGTTGAAGATGATGCTGATTTACGTGAGGCATTACTCGATACGCTAATGCTCGCCCATTACGACTGTGTTGATGTTGGCAGTGCTGAAGAGGCTATTTTGGCCTTAAAAGTAACCCATTTTGATATGGTGATTAGCGATGTGCAAATGGACGGTATTGGTGGCATGGGGTTGCTGGGTTATTTGCAGCAGCACCAACCTAAACTGCCGGTATTATTAATGACCGCTTATGCCACTATTAACAGTGCGGTTAGTGCAATGAAATTAGGCGCGGTGGATTACCTTGCTAAACCATTTGCGCCTGAAGTGTTGTTGAATCAGGTGTCACGCTATTTACCCTTAAAGCAAAACCACGATAAGCCTGTGGTTGCCGATGAGAAAAGTTTAGCCTTGTTGTCGCTGGCTCAGCGTGTGGCAGTATCTGATGCATCGGTAATGATCATGGGGCCGAGTGGCTCAGGTAAAGAAGTGCTGGCGCGCTATATTCACCAACATAGCCAACGCCATGACCAGCCGTTTATTGCGATTAATTGCGCTGCAATACCCGAGAATATGTTAGAAGCGACCTTGTTTGGTTATGAAAAAGGCGCGTTTACTGGGGCTTATCAGGCATGCCCTGGTAAGTTTGAACAAGCCCAAGGTGGCACCATATTACTTGATGAAATATCTGAGATGGAGCTGGGGTTACAAGCTAAGTTATTGCGGGTGTTACAAGAACGTGAGGTTGAGCGTTTAGGTGGCCGTAAAACCATTAAACTGAATGTTCGCGTACTGGCAACCTCAAACCGCGATCTTAAAGCGCTGGCCACCTCGGGTGAGTTTAGAGAAGATTTATATTACCGAATTAATGTATTCCCGTTAACGTGGCCTGCGCTGCATCAACGCCCTGCCGATATTTTACCGCTGGCGCGGCATTTAATTATTAAACATGCTAAAGCACTTAATATGACCTCAGTGCCACAGCTGGATGACGGTGCTACTCGGCGTTTATTAACCCATCGCTGGCCGGGTAATGTGCGAGAGTTAGACAATGTTATTCAACGGGCACTGATATTGCGGGTTAATGATGATATTGGCGTTAATGATATTATTTTAGACTCTGGCGATGTGGCGTTAGTGGCACCAGAATATGTTGACACTGATAAGTCTGCCGAATTAGAAGGCTTAGGTGGCGAATTAAAAGCCCAAGAGCATGTGATTATTTTAGAAACCCTAAATCAATGTCAGGGTAGTCGGAAAATGGTCGCTGAAAAACTCGGGATCAGTGCTCGTACGTTACGTTATAAAATGGCAAAAATGCGCGATATGGGGATCCAATTACCTGCTTAGTGCCAATGCCTGTGCTAATTGATTATTTGTTCAAGCTTATTTAATTGATTGATTTTAAAGTTTTATTTTATAATTAAGACAAAAAGTGACCTATTTTATATGGTAAATAGGTTACTTTTGCCTGCCTATTGTTGCCTTTTGCCTGCCTATTTTCTAATTGTTTTCTAATTGTTTTATACCTATCGCCTACTAATTGTAATATTGGCATCTAAATTGCTATAAATTATTATCAGTTATTGTTGTCGTCAAAAAGTCGACGAAAGGGAGTTACATCGTGCAGATTAGCGCAAATCCATTAATGCAAGAAATGCAGTCACTTCGTGGCGAAATAGCCCCTTCTATTGGTTCATCAATTCGTCCTAATTTATCCCAGCAAGTCAATAACACTACCGGTGCTGATTTCAGCCAGTTGCTGTCTCAGGCGGTGGGTAGCGTCAATGAACTACAACAAGCCTCGTCAAGTTTAGCCTCGCGTTTAGATATGGGTGACACCACGGTTAGCTTGTCTGATACGGTTATTGCGCGTGAAAAAGCTGGCGTTGCCTTTGAAGCAACGGTGCAGGTACGTAATAAACTTGTCGATGCTTATAAAGAAATCATGAATATGCCTGTTTAGTCGCAGATCAAATAAAATAACAACATCAGATATAGCAGGTAAGTATTGTGAGCACAGACTTAATGGTAGGTTCAAATTCAACCGCTGATACCGGCGTACGACAAGAGAACCCGTCTGGGCTTCTTGGCGGCATTGGTGGCGCCGATATGATGCGCCAAGTGATCATGATCTTGGCATTAGCGATATGTCTTGCTATGGCTGTTTTTGTGATGATGTGGGCCCAAGAGCCTGAGTATCGTCCACTGGGTAAAATGGAAACAACTGAGATGATCCAAGTCTTGGATGTACTTGATAAAAATCAAATCGATTATCAAATAAATGTCGATGTGGTGAAAGTGCCTGAAGACAAATATCAAGATGTTAAGTTATTACTCAGCCGAGCAGGTGTTCAAAGTAACACCCAAGCTAATGATTACTTAAGCCAAGATAGCGGATTTGGTGTCAGCCAACGCATGGAGCAAGCTCGCTTAAAACTCAGCCAAGAATTAAACTTGGCTCGGGCTATCGAAGAATTAAAAAGTATTAGTCGTGCCAAAGTTATTCTAGCGCTACCAAAACAAAACGTTTTTGCTCGTAATGCCTCTAAACCAAGTGCAACCGTGGTGGTGAGCGTTCGTCGTGGTGGATTAGGCCAAGAAGAGATCGATGCGATTGTTGATATTGTTGGCTCGGCGGTGCAAGGACTGGTGCCTTCTCGCGTGACGGTGACGGACTCAAATGGTCGTTTACTGAATTCTGGTAGTCAAGATGGTACCTCTGCTCGAGCCCGTCGTGAACAAGATCTCGTGCAACAACAAGAAGCAGAATACCGTAAAAAAATTGAATCAATATTGATGCCTATTTTAGGACCTGAGAACTTTACTTCTCAAGTCGATGTCAATATGAACTTTACCGCAGTAGAGCAAACTGCAAAGCGCTATTCTCCTGACTTACCCGCTGTTCGCAGCGAAATGACCATTGAGCGAAACTCATCGGGTCAAAGCTCTGGCGGTATTCCTGGTGCGTTAAGCAATCAACCGCCGACGGAGTCCGATATTCCGCAAGTGGCGGGTGAGGCGACAAGCTCAACTGTGTCAGGTAATTTTTCAAAAGAAGCCACGCGTAATTATGAGTTAGACACCACGATTAGTCACACTCGTCAGCAAATTGGTGTGGTTCGCCGCGTCAGTGTGTCAGTTGCGATTAACTTTAAACCTGGGCAAATGGACGACAATGGTCAGGTCACTCGCGTGCCGAGAACAGAACAAGAATTAACCAATATTCGTCGTCTTTTAGAAGGCGCGGTAGGCTTTAGCACCCAACGCGGTGATGTGCTTGAAGTGGTAACGGTTCCCTTTATGGATCAGTTAATTGAAGCGTTACCAGAACCGGATATGTGGGAGCAGCCTTGGTTTTGGCGTGCGATTAGACTGGCTTTAGGTGCGATTGTTATTTTAGTGCTCATTCTGGCCGTGGTTCGACCTATGCTGAAGAAGCTAACCAATCCTAATGGGATTAAGATGCCCGATGATGTTCATCCTGGACATGAATTAGCTGAAATTGAAGATCAGTATGCAGCCGATACCTTAGGTATGCTTAATACTAAAGAGGCGGAATACAGTTATGCCGATGATGGGTCAATTCATATACCTAATCTGCATAAAGATGATGATATGATTAAAGCAATTAGAGCAATCGTGGCCAATGAGCCAGAGCTTTCCACGCAAGTAATTAAGAACTGGTTACAAGACAATGGCTAATGAAAAAAAAGAAAGCGTAGAAAAAGCAGAAAAAGCTACGGGATTTGACCTGGATTCGGTTACTGGTGTTGAGAAAACTGCCATTTTACTGCTCAGTTTGAATGAAGCGGATGCGGCGTCAATTTTAAAACACTTAGAACCTAAGCAGGTGCAAAAAGTGGGTATGGCGATGGCGGCGATGGATGAGTTTGGTCAAGATAAAGTCATTGGGGTTCACAAGTTATTCTTAGATGATATCCAAAAATTCTCGTCAATTGGCTTTAACAGCGAAGAATTCGTCCGTAAAGCGTTAACCGCGGCGTTAGGTGAAGATAAAGCGGGCAACTTGATTGAACAAATTATCATGGGCAGCGGGGCTAAAGGGCTTGATTCGTTAAAATGGATGGATGCCCGCCAAGTGGCGACGATTATCCAAAACGAACATCCGCAAATTCAAACCATTGTGTTGTCATATTTAGACCCAGATCAAGCCGCTGAGATTTTTAGCCAGTTTCCAGAAAATACCCGTTTAGATTTGATGATGCGTATTGCTAACCTTGAAGAGGTTCAGCCAGCGGCTTTGCAAGAGTTGAATGACATTATGGAAAAACAATTCGCGGGTCAAGGTGGAACGCAAGCAGCCAAAATGGGCGGCCTAAAAGCGGCTGCCAATATTATGAACTATCTCGATACGGGTGTTGAGAGCCAGATAATGGAAACCATGCGTGAGTCTGACGAAGAAATGGCGCAACAAATACAAGACATGATGTTTGTATTTGAGAACTTAATTGACGTTGATGACCGTGGCGTTCAAGCCTTGTTACGTGAAGTGCAGCAAGATATTCTGATGAAAGCACTTAAAGGTGCTGATGAAGGTTTGAAAGAGAAAATTCTGGGTAATATGTCTAAACGTGCAGCAGAATTACTTCGTGACGACTTAGAAGCCATGGGGCCAATTCGTATTAGTGAAGTAGAAGTGGCACAAAAAGAGATTCTGGCTATTGCTCGGCGCCTCAGTGACAGCGGTGAAATCATGTTAGGCGGAACTGGTGGCGACGAGTTCTTATAACTCAGTATCTATATCCAAGCCATTACCGAGAGCGCTGCTTCGCTGCTAGGACGCTTCGCTGCTAGGACGCTTCGCTGCTAGGACGCTTTGCTGCTAGGACGCTTTGCTGCTAGGACGCTTTGCTGCTAGGACGCTTTGCTGCTAGGACGCTTTGCTGCTAGGACGCTTTGCTGCTAGGACGCTTCGCTGCTAGGACGCTTTGCTGCTAGGACGCTTCGCTACTAAGATTTTATAGAATCTAGCAGCGAAGCGCCCTCGAAGGACGCAGTCCGCCCTAGGTCCTTGAACCTTGCTTTTGAACAATGTTTTCAACAACATAAGTGATGAATTATGCCAGAATCAAAATCGCCTAAAAATACGCTCAATACGGATGATGAGCAAGCATTTAGGCATTGGCAATTACCTGATATGACTAAAGATAGTAGTTTAGAACCGTCAAACATGTTTGGTAAGTTTTCTGAGGCGCACACGCCTACTCCAGTTGCTGGTGCCGAGAAGTCCATGGCACCACCGACCATGGCGCAAATTGAAGACATTCGCGCAGCCGCGGAGCAAGAAGGGCTTGAGCAAGGCAAACAAGAAGGCCATCAACAAGGATTAGAGCAAGGGCGCTTAGAGGGACTGGAGCAAGGTCACCAACAAGGGTTCGCTCAAGGCGAGCAGCAAGGATTGGAGGCCGGGCAAACGAAAGTTAATGAACTTGTTGAGCAACTTAATCAAATTATTAACCAATTTGAGCGGCCACTCTCTATATTAGATAACGAAATTGAAGCTGAACTGTTGGCAATGACAATAAGCTTAGCCAAGTCGGTGATTGGCCATGAACTTAAGACGCATCCAGAACATATATTATTGGCATTACGTCAAGGTGTTGATGCGCTGCCACTGAAAGAACAACGGGTTAAATTGCGCTTGAATCAAGCCGATGCTGAAATCGTTAACCAATGTTACAGTGCGGAACAACTGGACAAAAATCAGTGGCAAATTGATATCGATCCGTCATTATCAAATGGTGACTGTATCATTGAAAGTGTGCGTTCATCTGTCGATTTACGTGTTGAGCAACGTATTAACCAAGTGTTTAGTGAATTAGACGCCCAGTCGAATCAGTTAGCTAAGAATGTGCAACAACAAAAAGCAACTCATCCACAATATCAAACCACTTCAGTCGATAATTTGAGTGAACATCAACAACCCCCTGAGCTTACCGACACCATCGACAGTACAAACCGTGCTGATAATGACCAGAATAGCCAAAGTCATACTGTTGATACGGATGCTGAACCGGTGACTCAACACATTGATGCGCCGGATCCCATTGTGGATCCACAGACAAGTGCAACGCTCGACACAAGTGTACAAGCTGATACTGTCCCAACAGATAAAGCGGATGATACTTCGCAACAGACGAAAGACCTATCCCAAGGAAATACCGATGAGCACTCGTCAACATCGACTACTTAACAAATTTGCTGTGCATCATAAACACGTATTACCGCTGCGACCAGTGGCAAGCGGGCAGTTAGTTAGGGTTGTTGGTTTAACGCTCGAGGCGACCGGATGTCGTGCACCTATTGGTAGTTTATGCTCTATCGAAACCATGGTGGGTGATTTGGTGGCAGAGGTTATCGGGTTTGATGACACATTACTGTACTTAATGCCTATTGAAGAACTCAGAGGGGTGTTGCCCGGCGCGCGCGTTAAGCCGTTAGGTGAACAATCTGGATTAAATGTTGGCTTATCATTATTAGGCAGAGTGTTAGACGGTAGTGGCTTGCCATTAGACGGTTTAGGACCGCTTAATACTGATCAATATGCTTCACGTCATGGCCCTTATATTAACCCATTATCTCGACGAGCGATTACCGAACCTTTAGATGTCGGCGTTCGTGCAATCAATTCGATGTTAACGGTCGGTAAAGGCCAGCGTATGGGCTTGTTTGCCGGTTCTGGTGTGGGTAAAAGTGTGCTGCTTGGCATGATGACGCGAGGTTCTAAAGCCGACATTATTGTGGTGGGTTTAGTGGGCGAACGTGGTCGTGAAGTTAAAGAATTTATTGAAGAAATTTTGGGTAAAGAAGGTCGTGCGCGCGCAGTTGTTGTGGCCGCACCGGCAGATACGTCTCCCTTAATGCGCTTACGGGCTTGTGAAACATCCACTCGTATTGCTGAGTATTTCAGAGATTTAGGTTACGATGTTTTGTTGCTAATGGACAGTTTGACGCGTTATGCACAAGCACAACGCGAAGTGGCTCTTGCGGTAGGAGAGCCGCCAGCAACCAAAGGATATCCCCCTTCCGTATTCGCTAAGTTACCGCGTTTGGTTGAACGGGCGGGTAATGGCGGTGCTGGGCAAGGTTCTATTACGGCTTTTTACACTGTTTTAACTGAAGGTGATGATCAACAAGATCCCATTGCTGATGCTTCTCGCGCTATTTTAGATGGCCACATTGTGTTATCTCGTCAACTTGCCGATTCGGGTCATTATCCTGCCATCGATGTGGAAGCATCGATTAGCCGCGTAGCACCCATGGTGATCAGTGATGAACACCTAGAAGCCATGCGCAGAGTTAAACAGATGTATTCTCTGTATCAACAGAATCGAGACCTTATTTCAATTGGTGCCTACTCTCAGGGCAGCGATCCTAGGATTGATAATGCGATCCGCTTACAACCTGCAATGAATGCCTTTTTGCGTCAGGGATTTAAAGAACCAGTGACGTTTGAAGAGAGTCGAGTCATGTTGACTCAAATAGCCGCGCAGTGTCAGGGATAACGTAAATGACTCGAACTGATCCACTATTGACGGTATTGAAGTTAGCCACTTCTGCCGAAGATCAAGCTGCTTTACAGCTTAAGTCGGCTCAATTTGAGAAGCAAAAACGCCAAGGTCAGCTGGATGCATTAAACAACTATCGCTTAGATTATATGAAACAGATGGAAGGACACACAGGAACCACGTTACGCGCAAACCAATACCATCAATTCCATCAATTTATTCGTCAAGTAGATAATGCAATAACACAGCAGGTTGGCGCGGTTCAAGATGCCGAAAAACAAGTTGGCTATCGTCAAGTTCATTGGCAAGAAACACAACAAAAACGTAAAGCGGTCGACATGTTATTAAAGCAAAAAGCCAAGAAGGCTATGGCAATAGAAGCTAAACTTGAACAAAAAAACTCAGATGAATTTGCGATGCAACAGTATTTTCGCCGAAAACTTAAATAACCCTTTGTCTTGCTAATGACCTTGCTAACAATCTTGTTAATGACCATTTATCGACTTGCTAATGACCTTGCTAATGACCTTGCTAATGACCTTGCTAATGACCTTGCTAATGATCTTGCTAACAATCTTGTTAATGACCATTTATCGACTTGCTAATGACCTTGCTAATGACCTTGCTAATGACCTTGCTAATGACCTTGCTAATGACCTTGCTAATGACCTTGCTAATGACCTTGCTAATGACCTTGCTAATGACCTTGCTAATGACCTTGTTAATGACCATTTATCGACTTGCAATAGACTCACTATTGACGCTCCTATTAACTCGTGAAGACGCCTTAGTTGCAAGAAATGGCAAGTTTGACAAGTCGCGATCTGCTCACATCAAAATATCATGATGCGCTTGCTGGTTCGCTGATGTTTTGCTTGGTTGTCTATTATGCAAAGATCATCGAACCACCATGTGTTGGCACTTAAATTGCTTAATATTATTAATTGAAATAAAAATCGTCAGTGAAGCGACGGTGGCGAGCTTATTACGAGGCTTTTGCAATCACCTTATACATATAATTGAACAGACAAATATGTGTCGTATAGAGGGTGATGACCTAGCTGTTTTTAGACGATATATCACCTAACCTTGTTTAATTGAGTGGAGCAGATTATGCAGCAGATGAACAATATCTTACTTGGCAATAGCAGTAAACCTGCCGATGCGAGCACGAAAGTAAACGTGCAAGGTGTTGAAAATAAAACATTTTTATCTGCTTTTAATCAAGCGAGCGAATCCGGTCTTATTTTACGGCGTAACGCTAATACGGCGCAGGTGTCGTTTGATGCTGAAGCGGGGAAAGCAAATGCTGGCATCGCAAGTGAGCTGTCTACAGACGAAAATGCTGATGTTGAAATGATTTTTGCTCAACTTAATATGGCGGATTCAATCAATAAACGTCATTCCTCTGGCGGAAAAGAATTACCACATGTCGAACAATCTGAGGTTTATTTTGACACAACATTTTCGGCAGAAGCGCCAAACAGTGCTGTTGTTGAAAAGACCAATAATGATGTCGGTGTTAGTGAGTTATTTACTGATACTATTGATTTACCGGCAGATTCTATCAATGCCAAAGAGGCTCTTTCTCAGCTTAGCGCTGAAGAACTAGACAACTTAATGGCATTTGCTGATTTATCGGTAAAAGATTTACAAGCGTTAGACCCTCAAGCTTTAAACGTATTAATTAGTGATTTTAATCTACAAGCACCGGTTATTGATGAGTCTATTTTAGCTATGGTGGAGGCTGATATAGACAGAAAGCTTAATAGTGAACAACAAAACCAAATTGATAAATCAGTCGCCACCAGCGTGGTGATTCAAGGTAAAGCGAGTGCTACCGATGTTAACTCTGCACTTAATTCTGCAGCCGTTAAATCAGATATGACGGGTCCTTTTAGCTCTGGGCTTAGTCGCTCTGCCGCTTCAGTTGAAGCGACTTCAGCGATGAACGTCGATCCCAAGACTATTTTAGGTGATAACGATCGCATTAATAGCAATGTTCAAGTAGATACTGATAATGCCAAAGTACTGGCAAAAGCTGATTTTTCAGTGGTATTAGACTCCTTAGCGATAAAGCGCGCCTCCGGTGAGCCTTCAACCCACTTAACCCCAGCTAATTTTGGCTTAGATGCTGTGGCTGATGTCAGTGAAACTGATAATAAGACCTTACAAAATCATAATAGCTTTACCTCGGTCAATAAAAGTGATGTGCCGCAATTCCAGTTATCGATAAGACCGCAAGGAGAAGCTGGCGCTCAGATGCAAGAGATGATCCAGCGTTTTTCTCCGGTGATGAAACAGCAGTTAATCACTATGGTAAGTAATGGTGTTCAACAAGCTGAAATTCGGCTTGATCCAGCCGAACTTGGACATTTAACGATTAAAATTCAAATCCAAGGCGATCAAACTCAAGTGCAGTTTCATGTTGCCCAGTCGCAAACCCGAGATATCGTTGAGCAAGCTATGCCACGATTACGTGAGATGCTTGCGCAAGAAGGATTACAATTGACCGACAGTCATGTGTCCCAAGGCGATGGCGGTAGCGAACAGCAGCATGAACAATCAGGAGATCATAGTGGGGAAGGCCGCCAATTGGATGAAATTTCAACACAAGAGGTCAGCTTGCTGACAAATCCATCAAGGAGTTTACATTCAGCTATAGATTATTATGCTTAAGCAGGTAACCTATGGCAACAATATGACTTCGTAACAATAGCGAGTTATTTAGCTAAATTATAATGTTAATTATAATGTTAATTATAATGTTAATTATAATGTTAATTATAATGTTAATCACAATGTTGATTTGGGACCATGATGGCTGAACAAGAATTAGAATTAAACGAAGTCCCAGAAGGCGGTAACAAATCCAATAAGCTGATCATCTTTGGTGGTATTGGTTTAGTGTTGGTTTTGCTCATTGGGGGCGGATTGTGGTTTTTTATGGGTTCAAGCGAGCCTGCCTCTCCCGCAGATACCGCTACTGAAACAAAAGCACCAACAGTAAGTGCAGGAGCTGAATATGTTGGCATGCCAAGACCTTTTCTGTTTAATTTACCGGGTGTTGATCGCGCGAGGCTGGTTGAAATTAAAGTCCAATTAATGGTGCGTGGCGAAGATGATAGCGTGCTTATAAAAAAACATATCCCATTGATTGAGGATGCATTATTAACCACTTTTAGTGCCGCAGATGTGCAAAAACTGAGTACCCAAGCCGGTAAAGATGAGTTACGTCAGTTAGCGTTACTTAATGTTCAAAATACATTGCAACCAGTAACAGGGGGGACAGTCGTTGAAAAAGTCCTGTTTACTGGCTTTGTAATGCAATAACCAATAACCAAAAAAACATTAACTGCTAAGGCGATGATGTGAGTGATTTATTAAGCCAAGATGAAATTGATGCGCTATTACATGGTGTTGATGATGTCGATGATGATGAAATAGAACAAAATAGTGCTGATGCGCAGTCTTATGATTTCTCATCTCAAGACCGAATTGTGCGTGGCCGTATGCCTACGCTTGAAATCGTTAATGAACGATTTGCACGACATTTACGCATCAGTATGTTTAACATGATGCGCCGTGCGGCCGAAGTGTCGATCAATGGCGTACAAATGCTTAAGTTTGGCGAGTACGTGCATACTCTATTTGTGCCAACCAGTTTAAATATGGTGCGTTTTAGTCCACTTAAAGGCACCGCGTTAATCACCATGGAAGCAAGATTAGTCTTTATTCTTGTCGATAACTTCTTTGGTGGCGATGGTCGTTTTCATGCCAAAATTGAAGGCCGTGAATTTACCCCAACAGAACGTCGAATTGTACAGTTATTGCTCAAAATCATTTTTGAAGATTACAAAGAAGCATGGTCGCCGGTAATGGATGTGGAGTTTGAATACCTCGACTCTGAAGTGAACCCTGCGATGGCGAACATTGTCAGTCCGACCGAAGTGGTGGTGATTAACTCATTTCACATCGAAGTTGACGGTGGTGGCGGTGATTTTCATATCACAATGCCGTATTCAATGATTGAGCCAATCCGTGAATTACTCGATGCCGGTGTTCAAAGTGATAAACAAGATACGGATATGCGCTGGTCGCAAGCATTACGTGATGAAATCATGGACGTGAAAGTGGGCATTGATGTCAATGTTGTTGAACATGAAGTGACATTACGCGATGTTATGGGCTTTAAAGCGGGCGATATAATCCCGATTGAATTACCTGAACACATTATGATGAAAATTGAGGATTTGCCGACTTATCGTTGTAAAATGGGTAAATCGCGCGATAATTTAGCGGTAAAAATCAGTGAAAAAATCCCACGGCCAGAAACGGTTAAAACAGAGCTGCAATTAGTGACTCGCAAAGGCAAGTCGCGTGATATTTCAGAGTTATAAGGTGAAGTAAATGAGCACAGAAGATACAGGCGATGACTGGGCTGCCGCAATGGCTGAGCAGGCTATAGAAGAAGCGGAACAAGTTGAGCTTGATGAGTTAGTCGATGATTCCAAACCTATTTCTAAAGAAGAAGCGGCAAAGTTAGATGGCATATTAGATATTCCGGTGACCATTTCTATGGAAGTGGGACGCAGTTTTATCAGCATCCGTAATCTACTTCAGCTGAATCAAGGTTCGGTGGTCGAACTTGACCGTGTAGCGGGTGAGCCACTGGACGTGATGGTCAATGGAACCTTGATTGCCCATGGTGAAGTGGTGGTCGTTAATGATAAGTTTGGTATCCGTTTGACGGATGTTATTAGCCAGACAGAACGGATCAAAAAACTTAAATAACTCGATTAACTAAATAAAACAATAATATAGCAAAGGTTGGGATAGTGTTGATCTTTGCTGATTTGGTTACACATTACAAGGAATAGCAGTGGCTAATGTGATACTAATGCTCAGCGTCATGAGTGAGGCATTGAGCGCCCCTGAAGTGTCTAGCACTCTAACGAATAACCCGTTAGCTCATCCCTCTGAAGTGTCTAATGCCGCAACATTAGCCAATATGGTTGGTGGGTTAATTGCCGTATTAGCGCTTATCTTTTTGTTAGCTTACATTGTCAAACGGCTTAAATTAGTGCCTTCAAATGGCGGTGTGATTAAAACAATTGCCGTTACCCCTATAGGCCAGCGTGAGAAAGTCGTACTGGTGGAGGTCAACGGCCAACAATATCTTCTTGGTGTGACCTCGCAACAAATTAATATTATTGATAAGTTAGCCACCTCCGTCGATGTTCCTATTTCTTCGTTTGCCAGTCGCCTAAAACAAGCCAAGGAACAGCAATAATGAATAAGTACACAAGCGTGTTGGTGTTGGCGGTAATGGCGCTAGTGGCATTGGTTTTATCGCCCTCAGCAATGGCACAAGACGGGGTGTTACCTGCGTTAACGGTCACCACAGCTGCAGATGGAACAACTGAATATTCGGTAACCATGCAGATTTTATTGCTAATGACAGCAATGAGTTTTATCCCTGCGATGGTGATAATGCTCACCTCCTTTACCCGTATTATTGTGGTGTTATCGATATTAAGACAAGCTTTAGGGTTACAGCAAACACCGTCGAATCAAGTGCTGATTGGGATTAGTTTGTTTATGACTTTCTTTATTATGGCGCCGGTATTCGATAAAATTTATGCTGAAGCTGTAGAGCCTTATATTAATGAAACGTTAACATTAACTCAGGCTTATGATGTTGGAAAAGAGCCTATTAAATCATTTATGCTGTCGCAAGTTAGGACCACCGATTTACAAACCTTCATCGAAATATCCGGATATAAAGATATTCAATCTCCAGAACAAACGCCTATTAGTGTGGTGATCCCTGCATTTATCACCAGCGAGCTTAAAACGGCATTTCAAATAGGTTTTATGTTGTTTGTGCCCTTTTTAGTCCTCGATTTGGTTGTCGCCAGTATTTTGATGGCTATGGGTATGATGATGTTGTCACCGATGATCGTGTCATTACCGTTTAAAATTATGTTGTTTGTACTCGTTGATGGTTGGGGTCTTGTCATGGGGACTTTAGCGAACAGCTTTGGAATATAAGGCGCTAAAGTTATGTCTCCAGAATCGCTAGTTGATGTTTTTCGAGAAGCATTGTCCGTTATCGTACTGATCGTGGCAGCGATTATTTTGCCCGGCTTATTTGTCGGTTTAATTGTGGCGGTGTTTCAGGCCGCGACCTCCATTAACGAGCAAACCTTAAGCTTTTTACCGCGTTTAATGATGACGTTATTCGCGTTGATGTACTTAGGCCATTGGCTGGTGCAAACCATGATGGATTTCTTTTTCGAGATGGTGAATCTCATTCCACAAGTGATAGGGTAAGTTATGGATATTTTGTTTGATGAAATCAGTCAAACAATTGCTGCTTATCTTTTGCCGTTTTTTCGTATTTCATCCATGCTCATGGTGATGGTGGTCTTTGGCGCAAATACCACGCCGGCTAGGGTTCGACTCTTGTTATCCGTGGCCATTACCGTGGCTGTTGCACCTATTTTACCCCCAGTTGTAAATGTCGAATTACTGGCATTAAGTTCCGTTTTTGTGATTGTTCAGCAAATATTAATTGGGGTGACAATGGGTTTTGTGACCTTAATGGCCATGCAAACCTTTGTGTTAACAGGGCAAATTATTGGTATGCAGACCAGTTTAGGTTTTGCTTCAATGGTTGATCCTGGTTCTGGGGCGCAAACACCCGTAGTGGGTAACTTATTTTTGTTATTGGCAACGCTTATCTTTTTGGCTGTTGACGGCCATTTATTGATGTTTCGGATGCTGGTGGCGAGTTTTGAAACCATTCCGATATCAAATCAAGGTATATCAATCGCCAATTATCGCGCCCTTGCCGATTGGGGCGGTTTCATGTTTGGCGCTGCGCTGACAATGTCAATCTCAGCTATTACTGCCTTGTTATTAATTAACTTATCCTTTGGTGTAATGACTCGCGCATCGCCGCAGTTGAATATTTTCTCTATTGGTTTCCCAGTTACCATGGTCTGTGGTTTGCTGATTTTGTGGTTAACATTGGGACCGATTATGGCGCATTTTGATGAAGTTTGGTCGGCTGCGCAACTACTTATGTGTGATGTGCTGCAGCTTGAATGTCAACGTGATGGCTCAGTGGTATTTTAGGGGGCACAGATGGCAGAAAATGACAGTAGTCAAGAACGCGATGAAGAACCCACCGAGAAGCGACTTGAACAAGCCCGTGAAAAAGGCCAAGTCGCCCGTTCTAAAGAATTAGGTACCGCAGCAGTATTATTGGCCGCATCGGTTGGATTTTCGATGACAGGACCGGCTATTGCCAAAGGTATCCATACCATAATGAAACAACTATTTACCATGGAACGCGACCAAATTTTTGATACCAACTCCATGTTTCGTGTATGGGGCGTAGTGGGGAACGAGCTTGCTGGGCCGTTAATTAGCTTTATTGCTTTACTGGCATTTGTGGCTTTTTTGGGCAATATTGTTTTAGGTGGGATCTCTTTTTCAGTCAAAGCCTTTATGCCTAAAGGCAGTAAGTTAAACCCCATGAACGGTTTTAAGCGTATGTTTGGTACCCAAGCATTGGTTGAACTGACTAAAGGTATTGCTAAATTTGCGGTGGTGGCATTATCCGCTTACTTCCTACTAAGATTTTATTTCATTGATATTTTGACCCTGTCTAGCGATCACTTACCTGGCAATGTCTATCATTCTTTAGAGTTGCTCATTTGGATGTTTATCGTACTGTGCAGTTCGATGTTATTGATTGTTATTATTGATGTGCCATTTCAAATTTGGAATCACAAGAAACAATTAAAAATGACCAAGCAAGAAATTAAAGATGAGTATAAAGATTCTGAAGGTAAGCCTGAAGTTAAAGGCAAAATTAGACAAATGCAGCAGGAGATGGCGCAACGGCGTATGATGACCGAAGTGCCTAACGCTGATGTGATTGTGGTTAACCCAGAGCATTATGCTGTGGCGGTAAAATACGATGTAAGTCGCTCTTCTGCGCCATTTTTAATCGCCAAAGGTGTCGATGACGTTGCCTTTAGAATACGTGAAATTGCTCGCGAACATAATGTTGCTATTGTATCGGCCCCGCCATTAGCTCGTGCTATTTACCACACCACTAAGATTGATCAACAAGTGCCAGAAGGCTTATTTACCGCGGTCGCACAAGTACTTGCCTATGTATTTCAGCTTAGGCAATATCAAAAAGGTAAAGGTCGTCGTCCTAAAGCTATCCCACTTAGTCAGCCCATTCCTGATGATTTGAAGCATTAATCGCCACTCAATTCGCTTATGTCGTTAAATGACTCCCTCTGTCTTAGTTTTGGCTTAGTTTTTGCTTCGTCAGTCTATTAGCGTCAAATAACAGTACATTATTTCGCAATAGACTACATGAAGGGTTGACCTCAATGGATGCAAAAGCCGCTTTCGGGCAATTTAAACAAATAAGACCGTCGACATTTAAGGGCATTGGTACGCCTTTAATCGTGCTCGCGGCGCTTGGAATGGTGGTGTTGCCCATTCCAGCTTTTTTGCTCGACATCCTATTTTCATTCAATATTGCTTTAGCTTTAGTCGTACTACTCGTTGCCATTTATACGGATAGACCTCTTGATTTTGCTGCATTTCCTACCGTATTACTGGTGGCTACGTTATTAAGGCTTGCCCTTAACGTTGCCTCTACCCGGATTGTATTGCTCGAAGGCCATAATGGTGGTGATGCCGCTGGTAAAGTGATCGAAGCGTTCGGCTCAGTGGTGATTGGGGGTAACTATGCTGTCGGTTTAGTGGTATTCCTTATCTTGATCATCATTAACTTTGCGGTAGTGACCAAAGGTGCGGGGCGTATTTCTGAGGTAAGCGCTCGCTTTACCTTAGATGCCATGCCAGGTAAGCAAATGGCCATTGATGCCGATTTAAATGCCGGTACGCTGACCCAAGAACAAGCCGGTATTCGCCGTGAAGAAGTGACCCGAGAAGCTGACTTTTATGGTGCGATGGACGGGGCGTCAAAATTTGTAAAAGGTGATGCTATCGCCGGTATTATGATCTTAGTCATCAATATCTTAGGTGGCTTTATTATTGGTATTGTGCAGCACGATCTCGATTTTTCTAGCGCCGTAGAAATTTATACGTTATTAACCATTGGTGATGGTTTAGTCGCGCAGATCCCCGGTTTATTATTATCCATTGCCGCGGCTTTATTGGTGACTCGTCAAAACGAGTCAGGCGATATGGGCCAAATGATGTTCAGTCAGATGTTTGACAGTCATAAATCATTAGCCATTGCTGCTGGATTATTATTTGTCATGGGTGTTGTGCCAGGTATGCCTCATTTTGCGTTTTTGACTTTCGCAGCCATTACCGCAGCTGCCGCGTACTTTGTTTACAAGCGTAATGTTGACAATAAACAAGCTGCACTTACCTTAGCCACAAAAGGGCCGGTTGAGACTAAGAATAAAGAACCTAAAGAGTTAAGTTGGGACGATGTACGCCATGTTGATACCATAGGGCTTGAGGTTGGTTATCGCCTAATTCCATTAGTCGACAAGTCTCAAGGTGGTGAATTATTAGGCAGGATCAAAGGCGTACGTAAGAAATTGTCACAAGAGTTAGGTTTTTTAGTGCCAGCGGTGCATATTCGTGACAATTTGGATTTATCCCCTAATGCGTATCGCATTTCGTTAATGGGCGTGGTGGTCGGTGAGGCAGAAGTGAGACATGATTGCGAGTTAGCGATTAATCCAGGCCAAGTTTACGGTAAGCTTGATGGCATTGAAACTCACGACCCCGCTTTTGGTTTAGAGGCGGTATGGATAGCCCCAGAGCAACGTGAACAGGCACAAACATTAGGCTATACCGTCGTCGATACCGCAACGGTTGTGGCGACACATATCAGCCAATTACTCAGTAATAATGCGGCCAAGCTGTTAGGTTATGAAGAAGTGCAGCAGTTAATAGACATGTTGGGCAAAAACTCACCTAAATTAGTCGATGGTTTTGTTCCCGATATTATGCCGCTGGGATCTGTGGTTAAAGTGATGCAAAACCTACTCAATGAAGGGGTATCGGTACGTGATTTACGCACCATAGTGCAAACCTTGTTAGAATACGGCACCAAGAGTAATGACACCGAAGTATTAACCGCAGCAGTGCGGATTGCGCTAAAACGTATGATAGTGCAAGAAATCTCTGGACCAGAACTTGAAATCCCCGTCATTACATTGGCGCCAGAGTTGGAACAGATGTTGCATAAGTCTATGCAGGCGACCGGCGGTGAAGGTCCTAATATTGAACCGGGTCTTGCAGAGCGTATGCAACAGTCATTATTAGACGCTGCACAGAAGCAAGAAATGGTAGGACAACCAGCCATTTTATTGACATCTGGCATGCTCAGGTCAACGCTGTCACGATTTGTTAAATACACTATTCCCAATTTACGCGTGATTTCTTACCAAGAAATACCGGACGAGAAACAAATTAGAATTGTTTCTGCTGTAGGCCAATAGTGATAACGTCAGTTTATAGAGGTGCATAAGTGAAAATTAAACGATTTTTTGCCAAAGATATGCGCGCGGCATTGGCTCAAGTAAAAGAAATGTTGGGTTCTGACGCTGTCATTATGTCGAATAAAAAAGTCACTGGCGGAATCGAGATTGTCGCTGCTGTAGATTATGACGAACCTAAAGCCGCTATCGCTTCACAAGCGCCGACCACGGGTTTTATGGATGTGAGCGAAGACAAGGTGTCTTTAGGCGCTAAACCTGCCATAAAAGCCCAATCGAAGGTCAATCCTCCTGCGGCAGCAGATTCGTTACAGGCATTACTTGAAAAACAACACAATCGCATGACACAACAAATGTCCGTGCAACAAGACGAGCCAGAGTTACCTGAATGGGCTCGCCAATTACAAGGTGCAAAGTCGGCTAAACCCGCGTCGAACTTGCCACCGCAATCCGTCTCTGACAAACCAACAAAAAATAATAAAAACCACTCAGGCGATATGGATGATCTGCGTGAAGAAATGGCTTCATTACGTAGCTTATTAACTCATCAAGTTTCATCGTTAATGAAAGACCAAAAAAAGCGCACCGATCCTGTGGGAGCAATGCTTGAAAGTAAATTGATTGCCGCAGAGTTTTCTCCGGCAGTAGCTGCTAAACTAGCGGGATTAAGCCAACATTACACCCCAGCAGATTTAGTGCGCGCATTACCGCAAAGTTTAGCCAACTTACTCGACAACCAAGGCGATGATATTGTCAAACGGGGTGGTGTTGTGGCATTTGTGGGTCCTACGGGTGTTGGTAAAACGACTTCTTTAGCTAAAATTGCCGCCCGATTTGCCGCCCATCATGGACCAGAGCAGGTAGCATTGATTACCACAGATCATTACCGTATTGGCGCCTATGAGCAATTAGCCACTTATGGCAAAATAATGGGCTGTCCGGTTAAACAAGCTCATGATTTAACTGAATTAGAACAAATTCTTTATCAGTTTAGAAATCGTAAGTTAGTGTTAATTGATACGGCGGGTATGGGGCAGCGAGATATGCGTTTATATCAGCAATTAGATAATTTAACAGCCAATAGTAGAATTCCAATTAGGAGCTACTTAGTCTTGTCGGCGACCGGTCAACGTCGCGTATTGCAAGATGCGGTTGAGCATTTTAAACGGATCCCATTAGCGGGTGCGATTTTAACCAAGTTAGATGAATCAATATCAATTGCAGGTGCTTTGAGCGTATTGATTCAAAATGAGTTACCATTGAGCTATGTTACTGACGGCCAACGTGTTCCTGAGGACATGAAAGTGGCTGATACCCTAGAGTTGGCTAAGCAGGCTCTGGCGGCATTAAATGAAACAGAACAACAATCGTCACAAGACACAGCGTGGTCTAATGACAACGCCTATGCATTTGAGTAAAGTTATGACACGGGATCAAGCAAGTGGTTTACGTATGATGAATCAACCAAATAACGATAAAGTTAAAGTAATTGCCGTATCCGGTGGTAAAGGCGGAGTGGGCAAAACCAGTGTGTCAATTAATACCGCCGTTGCATTAGCTGAAAAAGGCAAACGCGTATTAGTACTTGATGCCGATTTAGGGTTAGCCAACGTCGATGTCATGCTGGGGATACGGGCTGAGAAAAATTTATCTCATGTTTTGTCCGGTGATGCCGAATTAGATGACATCATTGTGCGCGGACCTAAAGGGATCGGTATTGTTCCTGCTACGTCAGGTTCTCAAGCGATGGTAGAATTGACGCAAGCACAACATGCTGGACTTATCCGTGCATTTAGTGAAATGCGTACTCAGTTCGATATTTTAATTGTTGATACTGCAGCCGGAATATCAGATATGGTGCTGAGTTTTTCTCGTGCATCACAGGATGTATTAATTGTTGTTTGCGACGAGCCGACATCGATTACCGATGCTTATGCGCTGATTAAAATTTTAAGTCGTGAACATGGTGTGTTCCACTTCAAAATTGTGGCAAATATGGTGCGTAGTTTGCGAGAAGGTATGGAATTATTTGCAAAACTGAGTAAAGTGACCGATAGATTTTTAGATGTTGCTTTAGAGTTGGTTGCATCAATACCCTTTGATGAGAATTTACGTAAAGCGGTTCGTAAGCAAAAGTTAGTTGTTGAAGCGTATCCTAAATCTCCTTCAGCTATTGCTTACCATGGATTAGCCAATAAAATTATGACTTGGCCGGTGCCACAACAGCCCGGCGGCCATTTAGAATTCTTTGTTGAACGTCTTGTACAACGTAAACCGATACAAGAAGGAAGAACGGGTGAATAAAGCCGCAGCGTATACTCAGTTCGATAACAAAACATCTATTGTTGAACAGTATGCACCGCTGGTAAAAAAAATTGCTCATCATATGCTGGCAAGATTACCAGCATCGGTGCAACTTGATGACTTATTACAAGCTGGGATGATGGGGTTGCTTGAGGCCTCATCAAAATTTGATGATAGTAAAGGGGCCAAATTTGAAACCTTTGCTGGTATCCGAATTCGTGGTGCAATGATAGATGAAATTCGCCGAGGTGACTGGGTTCCACGCTCAGTTCATCGTAATAATCGCCGGGTTGCACAAGTGGTTGATGAATTAGGGCAGAAACTTGGACGTGATGCTCACGATACTGAAATTGCTGAAAAACTTGATATGTCGCTTGATGAATACCATCACATCTTAAATGATGTTTCTGTTGGTAAAATCATCGGTATAGAAGATCTTGGTGTTGCGCAAGATGTGTTAATCACAGACAACGAATCGCCAGATGAAACCTTTGACTCGCTTGCTGAAATTCAATTTCAATCTGCTTTGGTTGAAGCAATTAAGACATTGTCAGAAAGAGATGCGTTAGTGCTGTCGTTATATTATGACGAAGCATTAAATTTAAAAGAAATTGGTGCAATCCTTGACGTTAGCGAATCGCGAGTAAGCCAGATATTAAGTCAGGCAATGCTCAGGTTAAAAGCCAAACTCAAGCATTGGACACAAGAATAATAACTTATATAGAGCGAACGAGAGTCAGCTCACCGGAGGAAACCTTGGACAAGAATATGAAGATTCTTATTGTTGACGATTTTTCAACAATGAGGCGTATCATTAAGAACTTGTTGCGAGACTTGGGATATAATAATACTCAAGAAGCAGATGATGGCTCAACAGCCCTACCAATGTTACAAAAAGGCGATTTTGATTTTGTAGTAACAGACTGGAACATGCCTGGAATGCAAGGTATTGATTTACTTAGAGCCATTCGTGCTGATGATTCGTTAAAGCATTTACCTGTATTGATGGTAACCGCTGAAGCTAAGCGTGAACAAATTATTGCTGCAGCGCAAGCAGGTGTAAATGGTTATGTAGTAAAACCTTTCACCGCCGCTACGTTAAAAGAAAAGTTAGATAAAATCTTTGAACGACTCGCATAAGCAAGGATAAGTCATGCAGGCATCAATATCTGGCTTGGTCACTCTTGAACAAGCCCAAGAACTTGTTGAATTGCTTACCTCGGGTAATCAAGCAGAAGCTGATGATTACATCAGAGAGCTTGCAACGCCATTACAGCGTGAGCTTTTTGAAGAAGTCGGTAAGTTAACTCGACAACTCCACAGTGCACTAAAAGATTTCCAAGTTGATAACCGTTTATCTGAATTAGCGAATACCGAAATACCGGATGCTAGAGAAAGGTTGAACTATGTTATCGATATGACAGAACAAGCTGCAAATAAAACCATGGATGCAGTTGAAGAATGTCTTCCTTTGGCCGATACCATCATTAGCAATATACAATCAGTGACGCCCATGTGGGATAAATTGATGCGTCGTGATATAGAATTAGGTGAATTTAAGTCACTTTGTCATGATGTTCAACAGTTTATGTCGCATAGCGAGCATGACTCTAATCGCCTTCGCGAGCTGTTAAATCAAATTTTAATGGCACAAGACTTTCAAGATTTGACAGGCCAAATGATCCGTCGAGTGATTGATTTAGTTCGTGAAGTAGAAACTAATTTGGTTTCAATGCTAACGGTGTTTGGTGATAATGCTAGCGAATTATTGCCTACTATAAACGATAATAAAATAGAAGCAGAAGGTCCCATTATGCATGCTGAACGGCGTGAAGATGTGGTAACTGGTCAAGATGAAGTAGATGATCTGCTTTCAAGTCTGGGTTTCTAATTAGGAGTCAATTTAATGTCTTTTGATGTTGATGAAGAGATACTCCAGGACTTTTTAATTGAAGCTGGTGAGATTTTAGAGCTTCTACAGGAGCAGCTCGTTACTCTTGAAAATAATCCTGATGACAGTGATTTACTTAATGCTATTTTCCGTGGATTTCACACCGTTAAAGGTGGGGCTGGTTTTTTAAGTCTGGGTCCAATGGTTGATGTTTGTCATGAAGCTGAAAATACCTTCGACCTTTTACGCACCCGCAAACGCGGCGTAAATTCAGAGTTAATGGATATTATTTTGCAAGCGGTTGATGCGATTAATACCATGTTTGCTCAAACTCAGCAGGGACAGCAACAAGACTCCGCTGATCCTGCGTTACTCGCTAAACTCAAATTATTAAGTTCAGGTGCGCCATTACCTTCAGAAATGACGGCAGGAGAGCCAGAACCAATTGAAAATGTTGTTGAGTTTAACCAGCCTGAATCCATCGAAGAAATGAGTACGCCCTCAGCGCAAATATCCGGCTCAGGCAGTATTGATGAAATTGATGAGTCTGAATTTGAAGCTTTACTTGATGCTTTACATGGTACAGGCAAAAGCCCTGCTTCATCTAAAGCTTCTGATAGTAAAAAAGCCAATATCGATTCAACGTCTGCGGTAACCAATAGTAGTGACGACATTACTGATGATGAATTTGAAGCATTGTTAGATGAATTACATGGTTCAGGCTCGTTTAAAGCTAAATCAGAAGCGGTAGTTTCAGCTAAGCCAGCTACCCCGCCTGTTGCTGAACCTCTTGTTGATTCTGATGAATTCACTGACGATGAATTTGAACGTCTTTTAGATGAATTACACGGTAAAGGTACCGCGCCGGTAGTTAAACCACAATCAACTACCGCTGTAGAGTCTAATAAAGTGGTCGCTCCCCCAGTGGTAAAATCGACGGCAACGCCAGTTGTTAAACCGGTAGCGGCATCTGCCCCGGCAGTTGCTCCTAAAGCGCCTTCTGTTCCGCAAGGTGAGACAACCGTTCGTGTTGATACCGCTCGATTAGACGACATCATGAATATGGTTGGTGAGTTGGTCTTAGTTCGTAACCGACTGGTTAGTTTAGGCATTAATCGTGAAGATGAGGAAATGTCTAAGGCTCTTGCTAACCTTGATTTAGTCACTGCTGATTTGCAAGGCGCAGTGATGAAGACCCGCATGCAGCCTATCAAGAAAGTGTTTGGCCGATTCCCTCGTGTTGTTCGAGATATGGCCCGCACCTTAAATAAAGAAATTAATTTAGTCATGATTGGTGAAGATACCGATCTTGATAAAAATTTAGTTGAGGCGTTAGCCGATCCTTTGGTCCACTTGGTGCGAAACTCAGTCGATCACGGTATCGAAATGCCGATTACTCGTGAAGCAAGTGGCAAATCTCGAACGGGCACGATTACCTTATCGGCTAGCCAAGAAGGTGACCACATCCTACTTAAAATTGAGGATGATGGCGCGGGAATGGACCCTGAGAAGCTAAAACAGATTGCGATAAGTCGTGGTGTGTTAGATGAAGATGCCGCCGCGAGAATGACCGATAACGAAGCTTATAACCTGATTTTTGCTCCAGGCTTTTCAACCAAAGTTGAAGTTTCAGATATTTCAGGCCGTGGAGTGGGTATGGATGTGGTGAAAACCCGCATCAACCAACTTAACGGTACGGTTTATATTGATTCGATGAAAGGTAAGGGCACCATACTTGAAATCAAAGTGCCATTAACCTTGGCGATTATGCCGACATTGATGATTGAAGTGTCCAATCAAGTCTTTGCACTGCCGTTAACGAGTGTGAATGAAATCTTTAATTTAGATATAACAAAAACCAATATTGTTGATGGTCAATTGACGGTTATTTTCCGTAATAAGGCCGTGCCATTATTTTATCTAGAAAAATGGTTACACAGCAAAAAATCAACCTTTAAGCATGGTGATAAGAAGCATGGTCATGTTGTGATTGTTCAGCTTGGTACCATGCAGATTGGCTTCGTTGTTGATGCATTGATTGGACAAGAAGAAGTTGTTATTAAGCCACTTGGCAGTATGTTACAAGGTACGCCTGGAATGGCGGGTGCGACAATTACATCTGATGGTGGCATTGCACTTATTTTAGATGTGCCAGGGCTGCTAAAACACTACGCTAAAAGTAAAAAGTAATAATAAAAGTTCCATTATTTAAGGAATTAAATGGCCATAAAAGTACTAGTTGTAGATGATTCTAGCTTTTTTCGACGTCGAGTCAGTGAGATTGTCAATCAAGATCCTGATCTCGAAGTTGTTGCCGTTGCTGTTAATGGTAAAGAAGCTGTTGAGATGGCTGCAAAATTAAAGCCTCAAGTCATTACGATGGACATTGAGATGCCTGTGATGGATGGGATAACGGCTGTTCGTGAAATCATGGCGAATAATCCTACCCCTATTTTGATGTTTTCATCATTAACTCATGATGGCGCTAAAGCGACACTGGATGCGTTAGACGCTGGGGCATTGGATTTTCTGCCAAAACGCTTTGAGGATATTGCGACGAATAAAGACGATGCGATACTGTTGTTACAACAACGAATTAAAGCATTAGGTCGACGCAGGATGTATCGTTCCAGCTCGTTATCGACTACATCATTACCGCAACCTCGAAGAGCAACGACGACTGCCGCAGATACCCATACCTCTCATCGACCATTAAGTAGTCGTTTGCCCCCACATGCCGCACCAGTTGCAGCCCGTTCCAGTCTATCGAGTGCACCGAGTGCACCCGCTGATCGCCAAACCGCCAATCCAACAACGTCTTCAGTATCGTCTATTCGAGCCAGCGGTAAGCAATATAGAGCATTATTGATTGGGACATCAACCGGTGGGCCGGTCGCATTACAGAAGGTGTTAACGGCATTTCCAGCCAATTATCCTCATCCTATTGTGTTGATCCAGCACATGCCTGCGGCGTTTACCCCAGCCTTTGCGGCACGCTTAAATACCTTGTGCAAAATTGATGTGAAAGAAGCCGCAAATGGCGATGTTATGCGTCCTGGCTGTGCTTATTTAGCACCCGGAGGCATGCAACTGATGATTGAGCGAAATGGTTCGACTGGCAGGTTGAAAATCGTCTCTGGAACCCATGAAATGAATTATAAACCGTCCGTTGATATTACTTTTGCTTCAGCATCTAAAGCTTTTGGCGGTGATGTTTTGGCTGTTGTGTTAACGGGTATGGGGGCTGACGGTAGAGAAGGGGCCAGAATGTTAAAGTCTATTGGTGCCACTATTTGGGCACAAGATGAAGCAAGCTGTGTGGTATACGGTATGCCTCAAGCGGTGTTCTCAACAGGTATCGCGACTCACTCTATTTCATTAGACAATATGGCTGAAGCCATTTTAAAAGAGTCTAGTCGTGGCTAAGCCTGAGTACTCGTTAAAGACTAAGCAAATGCTAGGGTTGTTTTTATCCTTCATAATGATCTTCGTATTAGCAGGTTTATATGTTGATGCCCATCAAAAAGTGGCTTCATTACAACAAGATGTCGCCCGTTTAACCGCATCTCAAGTGTTGTTGATGGTACCAGAAGATCAAGCAGCGAATATTGCTGATTGGCTAACTATGCATCCTGAACAAACTCAAGCAATTATAGCGTCGGCTGGCAAGGAACTCGCGCAAAGTGCGTTGTTTGGGCCGGGTGCTTTAGATGGTGGTCAGCTGATTGAAGTTGATCAGGTTAAGTACGATATTGATACTCCTGCTAAATGGAAGGATCAAGAGGTCGTTATGTCAGAAAATGATCAAGGGGTTAAGGTTATCCGTTTACCTAACGGTGGGATCCGTGTAACAACCCGCGATGATAAACAAGACAAACACTAGTCAGTATTCCATAACAGCATCATTATAATGACCTGAGAGGCTTTTTTGAAAATATGGACGGTAGCTAACCAAAAAGGTGGCGTAGGTAAAACCACCACTGTAGCCAGTTTAGCCGGAGCACTGGTTAAGCGTGGCCAACGAGTGCTGATGATTGACACTGATCCTCACGCTTCATTGGGCTATTACTTAGGTATTGATTCAGACGAAGTGCCTTGTTCGCTTTATGATGTTTTTTTGAATCATCAGAAACTGACTAAAGAGTTTATTTTACAAAATGTGATTCCTACTCAAATACAGGGCCTCGATATTATTCCGGCTAATATGGCGTTAGCAACACTTGATCGGTCATTAGGCCATCAAGAAGGCATGGGGTTAGTGCTGCGCAACTTATTGGCATTGCTTGAAGATACATATGATGTGGCTATTATCGATTGTCCGCCAGTGTTAGGGGTGTTAATGGTGAATGCATTAGCCGCGAGTCATCACATTATTATTCCTGTCCAGACTGAGTTTTTGGCTATAAAAGGACTCGAGCGTATGGTGAAAACCATGGAAATTATGGGCCGCTCTAAGAAAACCCGTTATAGCTTTACCGTATTACCGACTATGTATGACAAGCGCACTAAAGCTTCCCCTATAGCATTACAATTTTTGCAGGATAAATATGGTCCAACACTTTGGCCTAATGACGTGATACCGGTTGATACTAAATTTAGAGACGCAAGCTTGGCTCATTTACCCGGTTCGCATTATTCAGCCAGTAGCCGAGGTGTAAAAGCATATAATCGCCTGCTGGATTTTTTATTTTCTCAGGAGTTTACCCATGTCAAAATCGGTTGATGAAACTGTTTTTGATTATTTCAGTCTTTTATTACAGGAACAGCCTAAATCGATTCCTGCACAAAGCCTTGAGGTAAAACCACGTATTGCTGTGGATCCAGTTAATGACATTGGCCATAACGTGTCAAATATTACCGAGGAAAAGCCGACTGGAACAGTCACACCAGCCGCACCTATATCTGCTCATTATTCACAACAAATATTGTCTAAGGCTTCATCTGTTATTGCTAACCAACGGCAATATGCAGAGCCGACTACCAGTGTCGATAAGCTCGCGCTTGAAAAATTATTATCTGCAGTATCTAAACCTAGAGCAGAAACCGATTTATCGCAACAGATTAAAGCCAGTACAGAGCGTGTTCGACAGGCCATTACTCATATTGAGCCTAAAACGGTTGTGAATAATACAGAAACACAACAAACAGAACTAACGGATAAAGAAATCAAGTCGTTAGTCGATATAAACAATAACGAAAGTTCACATGCTGATATAAAAGACGTTATCATTAAGCAAGATCAGTGGGTAGAGCATTCTGCGGCGCAAGATCATACAGGGCCACAAACTCAGGTCGGGGATCAACCGCCTAGTATTACCCATGATTTACAAGAAGTACTTGATGATGAATTTCAAGTGTTATTCTTTAAGATAGCAGGATTAACGCTGGCGGTTCCACTTGTTAGCTTAGGTGGGATTATTAAAATTGATAAGATAAATCATCTTATTGGTCGGCCATCTTGGTTTATGGGGGTGCAAACCCATCGTGACAGCAACGTAAATGTGGTTGATACGTGTGCTTGGGTTATGCCTGACAAATATTCGCAAGAATTAGCACAAACAGTCGATTATCAATTTCTTGTGATGCTTGAAGATAGTCAATGGGGGTTAACGTGCGAGTCGCTAGTTAACGCTGTTAAAATAGATAAATCACACGTCAATTGGCGTGAAAAACCGGGTAAGCGTCCGTGGCTTGCTGGGGTAGTAAAACAACAAATGTGTGGCATTTTAAATGTTCAAGCATTAATTAAAATGCTTGATGCAGGTTTAGGTTGTCAGGATTCGATTGACCGAGGTTAACAATGAGCGATTCTAGAAGTGTAGCAGCGGTTGCTGCAAGTAAAGACGATGCAGTATTACAATGGGTAACATTTAAGCTAGATAATGAAACCTACGGTATTAACGTAATGCAAGTTCAAGAAGTATTACGCTATACCGAAATTGCTCCTGTGCCAGGCGCACCTTATTATGTATTGGGGATTATCAACCTACGCGGTAACGTAGTAACGGTTATTGATACTCGTTCACGTTTTGGTTTGCAGTCTGCTGAAATCGACGATTCAACTCGTATTGTGATTATTGAGGCTGAAAAACAAGTCATTGGTATTTTGGTTGATAGCGTTGCAGAAGTGGTTTATTTACGTCGTTCTGAAATTGACAACGCACCTAATGTGGGCACCGAAGAAAGTGCTAAATTTATTCAAGGCGTGAGTAATCGCGAGAATGAGCTATTGATTTTAGTTGATTTGGATAAGTTATTGTCTGATGAAGAGTGGGTAGAGTTAACACAAATCTAGTCGCGGTCTTATTAAGAAAGCCAACCGAGTCACTGTTGGCTCTTTGCTTTTGAGTAACAGCAGCATAGGTATATTAATGGGTGATGAATTTCTAATTGCAGCTTTAGTGTACGTGATTGCATGTCTTGGTCTGCTTCTTTATTTATTTAAGCAGTCGAGTAAATTAAAATCTAAAGTCGCCGCACTTACCGTATTAGTTAAAGAAAGTGATCGTCAGCGTGAAGCCGTTAAAAGGGAATTACATGAGTTACGCAGTGGCACTATTGGTGTGGGTAGGCGTGTGGTCGAGTTAGAACAAAAACTCGCTAAGCAGTTTGATATGATCGAAGAAGCGAGTCAACAAGATCCTCAAACCAAATTATATTCACGAGCTGTCAAAATGGTCGGTCTAGGTGCGGGAATTGAAGAGCTAATGCAAGAGTGCGAATTACCTAAAGCAGAAGCTGAATTAATACTTCGTCTACACAGAAAATAGCCCAACAGTGTTCGTCTGTGCCGCAATAATATAAAAGCCATCGATATGATGGCTTTTTAGTGGATCATTCTTTTTAGTGGCTTAAGCGTTACGTCGACGCATCTTGGCGACAAACATACCATCACTGTCAGCTTGCTGAGGCCAAATGGTTAACATATCACATAGCTGTCCAGTAAAAGGATGTGTGACCGGTTCAAGTTCAAATTCTGATGTTGCAGATAAGAAGTCTTTTACAATTTGTTCATTTTCGCTCGGTGATAAGGAGCACGTTGCATAAACCAACTTGCCACCTGCTTTTACTGCCGCAGCGCTGCGACGTAAAATCGCTAACTGTAGTTTTGGTTTGTCTGTGATAGCGCTAACATCATCAAGCCATCGCATATCTGGATTTCGACGCCAAGTCCCCGTGCAGCTACATGGGGCATCGACTAACACACCGTCAAAAGCATTGGCGTCGACCGGTAATATGTCACCCTTCCAAGGTGCGACATTAATATGATCAAAGCCTGCTCGTTTGGCACGTTTACGCAGCTCTTCCAACGGTTTATGGCGAATATCTGATGCGGTAATACTGCCCGTAAAGGCTGAGCTTTGCTGCGACATTAATGAATATAACTGCAGGCTTTTACCGCCAGCGCCACTGCAAGCATCCCACCACAGTTCATGGTTGTTTGGCTGACAAATTTGGCCAATGACTTGGGAGGCTAAATCCTGAATTTCAATATAACCTTGTTTATAAGCATCCATTTCATTTAGGTTAATACTCTTATGGCCCAAACTTATGGCATCAGAAAAGTAACCGCTCGCTTTTGCTTCAACACCCGTTTGGCGAAGAGACTCAATCACCTTTTCTGTTGATAATGTTTGCGCTCGAGCCCAGATAGGCGGTCGGCTGCTCATGGCGTTTACAACCGCATATTGTTCAGTCGCATCTATAGGACAACGTTGCCAAAACCATTGTGGTAATAATTGGCTTATTTGACTGGTTTCGATGCCACTTAATGCAATAAAGGCAGTTAATTTACCATTTAATGATGCATTATTTTCCAGCAGAGTCTTATCGGCGCGGGCTTGAGGCCAATCAGCAAAATCATTCCAAGCTTGAGTGATGTCATTCCACTTATGCTGTTCTAACATCGCACAAGTACTTAGTTGTTGAAACCAAGTCGTGTGCTTTTGACTTGAATCTAATTGGCTTAACCAGCCCCACCATCGAAAGAGACCAAATAAAGTTTCACGGATCACGCGTCTATCTTTGGAACCATGCTTTTTATGATCACGAAAATATTGGCCGATAATTCTATCTGCAGGCATCTTGGTACTCATGACCTGATTAAAAAGTTTCTCAATGGTTGTCGAGTAGCTTAGGGCACGTTTTTGGGCTGATGTTGTCGCCGCGATTTCTTGCGCATGTGTCTCGCCAGATGTTGTTGCGTTAGACATGGCGGGAATATTATGGCTCATGAATTGACCTGATGTTTCCGGACAGCAAATAACAACTTGCTGTACTAAATTATTTTTTGCTAGTTTAACACGGCTCATCTAAATGATGACTTAAAACTCTAATGATGAAATAAAACAGCTAACATGTGAGCCACTATTTATCACGCAACCCGACTTTAGTGGGGTGATGCCATGAGTGTCGTATTGAAAAGCGTTGTTCATTAGCCGTGTTAATTAGCCGTGTTAATCGGAGCCGTCTTCTTTGGTGGTTACCATTCATCTTCCAAGATCAACACGCCCTAGTGACGTCACCATCATGATAGCGTCGTAATGTTTCTTTGGGATCAAAAGTCGAGATCTAATGCAAAACATAAATAGGCCATCAATGCCAGTGTATGCTGATATTGTTGCGCACAATAATCGACAAAATCATTGCGACAAACTTGTTCTATACTTACCGATTTAATGGCAATAAAATCTTTGCGTTTTAGCTCTTCGATCATGGCGTGGTCTTTAGCAAATCCTCGCGGCGGGCGTATTAAACTGTCGCCTGATAATTCAAATCCTGCTCGAGATAATTGTGCTAATGCTTTTTGATAGCCGTTGGGGTTTTCATCAATACAATGACGAATAGCATTGAGTACTTTTGATTCTGGATGCCAAATCCCAGCGGCAATAAAGCATTCATCATTGGCGATATGGACATAAAAACCTGGGGCATGCACATCTTTTGCCTGAAAGTGTCTAAACTGAATGCCTACATTGGTTTTATAAGGGGTTTTATTTTTACTAAAACGACTATCGCGTTGCGGACGCATTAAACTGCCGCCGACTTTTTTGGCTACTGCGGTAAATCGTGGTGATATGGTCAAAATGGGTCCTTGCATCGCTTCAATAAATTGTAATGCAGGTGTTCTGACTTGATCTTCATATTGCTGTTGATTGGTTTTAAACCATTCTCTATCGTTGTTAGTGCTGAGTTGGTTTAAAAAGTTGAAACTGAGTTGAGTAAACATGGCATAACCTTTTAACAATAGCGATGCTGATAATGATGTGATAATTTGCCTACATGTTAATCAATGTTTATGTAGAGTTAAATAGCCATCGCATTTTTAACTCATTAATATTGTGAGTGTTATTCGAACAAATTTATTTTTCAATTGTATTTTTCATGTTTAAAGCTAGAGTTGATGTGCTTTTTTAGTGGTTTGGAAGTGGGCGGGATATTGTTGTAACTTACTGACATAGAGATTTTTTTTGCTTATTTGGTTAATGTTAGTTTGATATAAATAAAGCCTTGGTGTTAAAATTGGCTAAAGTAGGGTTGTTTTGCAAATAACTTAGCGGGTTTGCGTGGTGTTAAAAATTAAAGCGTGCAATAAACAGGCGAGTTGTAGACGCGCTACGTATCGATTCTATTGAAAGATTATACATTTGGAATGAATATTCCTCTACAAGCAAGGATAGACCATGACTGAACATTCCCTCGGTATTGTGGGTTGGCGTGAATGGGGTACTTTTCCTGATATTGGCAACGAAAGAGTCAAAATCAAAGTGGATACTGGCGCAAAAACATCTTGTTTACATGCGTTCAAAATAAAACCGTTTCAAAAAAACAACCAAAAATGGGTTCGAGTCTGGCTTCATCCAGATCAAGATTCAGATCGTGAAATTATCTGTGAATTTACTGTATTTGATCGCCGAGATGTCAGTGACTCCGGTGGTCATGTAACAAAACGCTACGTGATAAAAACACCGATTATTATCGGAGAACAACTTTTTGATATCGAACTGACCTTAACCAATAGAGATCACATGAAATTTAGAATGTTATTGGGACGCCGAGCATTACAAGGGCGCTTTTTGGTTAATTCAGCAGAGTCATTTCTAGCAGGAGAATAACAAATGCATATTGCTATTATGTCCAGAAACAAAAATTTATACTCAACCCGTCGGTTAAAAGAAGCTGCAGAAGCTCGTGGTCATGTCATAAACATTGTTGACCCATTAAAGTGTTATATGAATATCAACATGAACGCACCCAGTATTCATGTCCGTGGTGAAGAGTTGCCAAAATTTGATGTGGTGATTCCGCGCATTGGCGCATCGGTCACCTTTTATGGCACAGCGGTATTGCGCCAGTTTGAGATGATGGGAACGCATCCACTAAACGAGTCAGTTGCCATTACTCGTTCACGGGATAAATTACGCTCATTACAACTATTGTCACGTAAGAACATCGGTTTACCCGTGACAGGCTTTGCCAGCAAACCTGCCGACATTCCTGATTTATTGGATATGGTCGGTGGTGCCCCTTGTGTGATCAAGCTACTTGAAGGTACTCAAGGCATTGGGGTTGTTTTGGCTGAAACCCGTAAAGCGGCCGAATCGGTTATTGAAGCATTCATGGGCTTAAAAGCCAACATCATGGTGCAAGAATATATTGCCGAAGCGGGTGGCGCAGATATTCGTTGTTTCGTGATTGGTGACAAAGTGATTGCCGCGATGAAACGCCAAGCATTAGCGGGTGAGTTTAGGTCTAATTTACACCGTGGTGGTTCTGCTAGCATTGTCAAATTAACCCCTGAAGAACGTTCAACGGCATTGCGTGCGGCTAAAACAATGGGACTCAATGTAGCGGGTGTCGACATTTTACGTTCTAAACACGGTCCATTAGTGATGGAAGTTAACTCATCACCGGGTCTTGAAGGTATTGAGAAAGCCACCGGGATTGATGTTGCGGAAAAAATAATTCAGTTTATTGAGAAAAACGTTAAATCGACTAGCCCGAAAACGAAAGGAGCTGGTTAATGCCAAGAAAGCACGAACCATTTGTTATTGGTGATGTTAGCGTACTGGCAGGCACTCAAAAAAGTGTCAAATTGCCCGCAGCAAAACTGTATAACGATACCCCGATGGATCTGCACGTTGAAGTTATTCACGGCACTAAAGCGGGACCTGTTTTATTGGTTTGCGCAGCGATCCATGGTGATGAGTTAAATGGTATTGAAATATGTCGACGTTTGCTCGGTCGTGTTAATGCTAAAACCTTAACCGGAACCTTGTTAATTGTGCCCATAGTTAACGTATTTGGTTTTATTCAACAATCTCGTTATCTACCGGATCGCCGCGATTTAAATCGCTGTTTTCCGGGCTCTGCTAAAGGTGCGTTGGCGAGTCGTTTAGCGTATTTGTTTGCTCATTCTTTGGTTGAAAGAGCGACCCATATTATTGATTTGCATACTGGTGCTATCTATCGAGAGAATTTGCCACAGATCCGCTGTGACACAGACGATGAAGTGATGCTCGATATGGCAAATGCTTTTGGGGCGCCAGTCATTATGTCCTCAAAAGCGCGTGAAGGCTCAATGCGTGCTTATGCTAATAGCTTGAACATTCCTTGTATTTTATATGAGGCGGGTGAAGCGCTACGTTTCAGTGATATGTCGATTAAGTCTGGTCTCAATGGTGTTATCAATGTGATCCGATATTTAAACATGACCAAAGGTAAAATTAAAACCAAAACCAAAATCACCAGTGTCAATGCAAGCCGCAGTTATTGGGTGCGCAGTGAATCTGATGGATTGGTGAATATCAAACTGAAGTTAGGTGAACGTGTGGCTAAAGGCCAGGTACTAGCCACTATCGTTAATCCATTTGGAGGATCGCCATCGCAACTGCTGGCGCCAACAGACGGCATTATTGTGGGCAACAGTAATATTCCAGTTACGAATGAAGGCGAAGCCTTGTTTCATATCGCGCAATTTAGCAGCGATGAAATAGAAATCATCAACGATAATCTTGACGATTTTATGCAAGAATATGCCTAATAAACAGCAGGGTGGACTGCGTCTTGCTAGGGTCGCTTCGCTGCTAGGGCGGACTGCGTCCTGCTAGTATCGCTTCGCTGCTAGGGCGGACTGCGTCCTGCTAGTATCGCTTCGCTGCTAGGGCGGACTACGTCCTGCTAGTATCGCTTCGCTGCTAGGGCGGACTACGTCCTGCTAGTATCGCTTCGCTGCTAGGGCGGACTACGTCCTGCTAGTATCGCTTCGCTGCTAGGGCGGACTACGTCCTGCTAGTATCGCTTCGCTGCTAGGGCGGACTACGTCCTGCTAGTATCGCTTCGCTGCTAGGGCGGACTACGTCCTGCTAGTATCGCTTCGCTGCTATGATTTTATAGCATCTAGCAGCGCAGCGTCCTAGTAGCGCAGCGTCCTAGTAGCGCAGTACGCTGGCAGAGAATATTAATCAGCACATTATTGATATTGCTGACCCCGCATAAATGACCCAATAATCATTCCATCAATGATCATCGTTATGGTTATAGCTTAAAACGTTCAACGGAGGTGGTAAGCGAGCGGGCTAATTGATTTAATTGTTGGCTTCGATTGGTCATTGATGTTGATTCTTGTGCATTTTGTTGGGCTGAATCTGCCGTTTGAGTCATTGTTTGTTCTATTAATTGGCTATGGTTTACTTGTTCATTGGCCGAATGAGTAATACTTTGGCTCATGCCATTAATGGTACTCAATGCTGTTTCTATTTGTTTAATAGCATCGTGTAACGACTGACTTTGTTCAACACATTCACTGGCTTGCATTTGTCCTTGTGAGATGGCATTGACGGCATTCGTTGTTTCTTGTTGTAGAGCGTTAATCATGGTTTGAATTTTGGCGGTTGATAATTGCGTTCTAGACGCTAATGATCGTACCTCGTCGGCAACGACGGCAAAGCCACGCCCATGTTCACCCGCTCTTGCCGCCTCAATAGCCGCATTTAAGGCTAACAAATTAGTTTGATCGGCAATAGCACTGATGGTCGTTAAAATTCCACCAATATTATCGCTGTGTTGATTAAGTTTTGTCATGATCTTAACTGAGTCATGCAAGCTGGTTGATAAGGTCTCAATGCGGAGGCGATTATTATTAGCAATACTTTTTATTTGTACCCCTTGCAAAGAGGCTAATTTGACATGTTGTTCAGATTCCGCGGCTTGCTCACTGACCTGAGTAGAACTGTGATGTATTTGTTCGGCGAGCAGCTTTGCCTGGCTAATATTATTAATTTGTCCTGAGGCTGAATGGGATATTTTTTCGCTTTGCTCTTGTGAGCGAATAGCGGATTCATCGAGCAAATGCGCATCACGACTAATGGCTTGTAATAAATGAGTCAGGTCGTCAGAAAGTTTATTGATGTTATCCATCAAGGCTCCAAATTCATCATTATTTGTCTTGGTTAATCGCCCCGATAAATCACCGCTGGCGATCCGTGATAATGCTCGGTTAATGACTTGCAGAGGGCCTAACATGGCTTTTGACGTGAAGTAATAGATAAAGATCGCCATTAATACAAATATCACCGCCATTGAAATAGCCAATGTTTGTGCTGTATTCACTTCATCTATGGCCACCATTTGTAACTGGTTGAATCTTTCGTTCGCGAGTGTCACTAATTGATCTAACTGATGATTCGTAGCATCAAAAAAAATGTTGGCTTGTAGATGACTTTGCTCTGCTAAGCGTTGCTTATTGACGACATTGTGTTGCGCGAGATACAAGGTGCCCGGTTCATCTGTGAACTGTTTAATGGCTCGTAAGTTGGTGTCAAAATCGGCAAATAGCGACGTTGCACCCAAGGGGTCAGCTTGTTGGGTTAAGTAGTTGCCATTAACCGTAATATTAACTAATAACATCGAAACATCTTGTTTATGAATATTAATCGTATCGGCAGAAGTTAATCGACCGAGTTCCGTTATGGTATTGCCAAGTGCGAACAACATGTCGTCGATACGCACTCCGCCGCCAATGACTTCTGCTAATAACGGTGCTTCATCAACTGGCGCTTCGATAAGTTCCAAATCAATCATATTGTTACTGGCGTTTATACGCGCATTATCAAAATCTTGCTTTAAGGTAGTGAAGTGAGTGCGGGTTTGCTCTATTTCGAGTTTAGTGCTGAACATGGTGCGCGATTGTTTTACGTACTGCTGATAGGAGCTTTTTGCTTGAATTAACGACTGGTGCATAGTGGGATGATCCGCTACTTTGACTAATAGTGTCGTTAATACGTTATTGAATTCTTGCTGTAATAGATTAAATTGTTTGAAGCTGAGATTGATACTGTCATTACCGGTTTGTGAATAAGCTAAGCTATCTGTTTTTGCCATTTTTAATAAGGTAATTTGCAATGCATTTGATTTATTTTGAACGGGTACCGCTAAGGTTTCAATATTAGTATTTGCTGTTTGAATTTGATCGAGAGAATGATAAAAAAAACTACTTCCAACAAGCAGTAATAAGCCAATAGAGGCAAATCCTAACGCTATTTTTTGTTTAATTGTCAATTCGAACATTGTCATTTAGTCTCTCTTATTATTATTTTTCTGACAGTCATTCTTACTGTATTAATCGTTAATGAAACAGGTTTATTGTCTGTGTACAACAGACCTAGACTAGTTCGTTGTTAAAAAAATGTAAATACAATTATATAAATATATCATTGTTTTTATAGTGATATTTACTATTGTGATCAAGGGGCTTACCAAAATTTGGTGCTCGTTGATTGAAATAGAGGCGCTAATATAGAGAGGTTATTTACATAACTTCAACTCGCAATAAGAGAGTGACTAAATCGTTAAACTGGGGGGGTATTTCAGGCCTGTAATATCAGCCTTTACCTGTATTGGCGTAAACAGGGGTTTATTTAAAGTTAGTCATATTATCAAACCTGCCACGGTTTTTTGCTATTAAGGCGTATTGAAGCGTCAATCGCGGGCCTATTGTCAGTCGATAGCACTTCGATACCACTTCGATAGCGGAACAATGGGCTGGTTGATAACCGTTTGTTGATAACCGTCTATTATCCTTAATTGAAGTGACATATTAATAGACAAGCGATCATACTAGGCTTGATGTGTTAACGTCGTGATGCTTTTGTTGCTAAAGCGGTTAATTGTTCTCAATATGTCTAATCATTCGAGGTTAATGTGGATCGACAATCAGTAACGCTAACACAAGTTAATGGCCAAGTTTTACATATCATCCCATCAAAAATTATTTGTATTGGGCGTAATTATGCAGAACATATTCACGAACTAGGCAACGAAATACCTGATGATATGGTGGTGTTTCTTAAGCCTAATTCAGCTATTACCACCACGTTACGGAGCCATTTGGATGAGCCTTTACATTATGAAGCCGAGTTGTGTTTTATGGTAAGTAATGGCCAGTTTAGTGCCGTTGGAGTTGGGCTTGATATGACTAAGCGGCAACTGCAAGCTAAGTTAAAAAAACAAGGCCTACCCTGGGAGCGAGCTAAAGCCTTTGATGGTTCGGCCCTGTTTAGTGACTTTATTCCAATTACTCAAGGTATGCATAATGGGTGTTTTCAGTTAACGATTGATAACGTTGTGACTCAATTGGGGCATCAGCAATTAATGATGTATCAACCACAAGCTATTGTTAACGCCATTCGTGAATTTATGACCTTAAACGATGGTGACATTGTGATGACAGGAACACCTAAAGGTGTAGGTGAGGTGGCAGCCAATAGCCAATTTGAGCTTAGCATGTGGGCTAATATGCCATTTAGTGATTTTAAAACCGCTTTAGTCGGAGACAACACCATTGCGCAATCCTCTGGCGCCGCTGATATTGTGGCGCGCTGGCAAGCTAAATAACCCCAACTTGGTTTAGGGGTGGGATACGTTAGTCAAAAGCAGAATATTGAGTCTATTTCATAACCGTTTATTATCCCGAGCAGAGATTAAACAGGGCTTTTTACGCTGACTGCGTTTGTGATTTCTTTTTTTTGTTATCGCTTACTCATGTAGAACAACGACCGGTCATCACTCTGGCTTGTATTACATTGCGGCGCAAACTGGCAAGTAATTGACTTACAGATAAAAAATGGCCCAAACCCTCTTTAGTTAAAGAGGGTTTGGGCCATTTCGGTAGCATTATGTCATTAACGCTATGTCATCAACGCTATTTCATTAGCGCCACAGCTTCCATGTCTAGCTCGATGTCCGTGCAGCCTTTAGCGCAATAAATCCCTGGGGCTTTATTATTTTTTGGTGCCTTTTTGGTATTAGGCGGCAATAGAAGTGTTAGCGGTTTATTGCAGTCGGTGCAAGTCGCACTATTGCCTTTTAGCATGCGCTTAATCAGGTTTTTTTGCTGGTTAAACGACACAAGTGTCGGGTCGTTAACCGCCGAAAAATCGAGTTTTTGGATATCGCTCATGTTAGTTCCTATCTTTATCACTTATCTCGCGGTGAAGCGTGATAAGCCTATTATTTAATTTGGTCTACTGGGCGCCAGCGCTGTAATGCTACGGGAAGGCTAACACCTTGTGCCGTTAATAAATTCACTCGAGCTAAATAGGCTGCACCGTGCATTAAATGCTTGGCCAAATCGACGGCGTGACGTTGAGTGTAATCATCTAAATAGCTGCCTTTAGCCCACGCATTGAATGCTCCAAGCGAAGGACCGGCCCAAATTTGATAATCCATCTCGCGACCCACTTCACCCGTGTTTGACCAGCGACTTGATAAGCCTAAATACCAACGGAAAATCAATGCCATTTTACGTTTTGGATTGTCTTTAGCGCGTTCAATCTGTTTGGGATCTCGTTCATTAAAATGTGCCACAGTGCCGGCCCAAATATCATCAAGGCTTGAGCGAAATACTTGTTTTTCAAGTTTTTCACGCTCGTCGCTTGGTATGGCTTCGATTGAGTCATAGCGAGTATAAATTTCGTATAGTTTGTTGGCGCGCATGGGAAATAATGTGCCGCGTTTGACCACTTGTAACTTAACGCCCATTTCGAACATATCGGCGGCTGGCGCCATCGTCACATCGGCCATTTCTGTGGTGGCCAGTAATTTACGCGTATGTTCGCTGGCGCCGGCTTCCACGCAGGCTTGGTTGATGGAGCCGGTAACAATATAAGCTGCGCCCATATGAAATGTCGCCAATGCAGCATCAGGGGTGCCCACACCACCACCGGCACCGACGCGAAGAGGCGTTTTGTAATTGTACTGCGCTTGCACTTGATCTTTTAGTGCCAAAATAGTCGGCAGTAAGGTGACTAATGGACGATTGTCGGTATGGCCACCAGAGTCGGCTTCTGCGGTAATATCATCTGCCATTGGCACTAATTGCGCTAATGCCATTTGTTCAGGTGTAATCAAACCGTCATCAACCAGTTGTTGGAGCATTTTTACTGGCGCGGGTTGCATAAACTTAATCGCTACTTCAGTACGGCTGATTTTAGCGATCACTTTATTGTCGATTTGAATATCACCGTGAACGTCACGGCTTAAGCCTGCTGCGCGGTAATAGACAATTTGAGGGGTTAACCCCAAAAATGCAGATGCTTCGACGGTACGTACTTTATGCTTCAAAAATAGCTCGACACTGCCACGCTCTAGTGCGGGCTCACTCGGGCTGTGAATTAAATTAAACGCATAAGGGCCATTAGGCAGCGCCGTTTGAATGCGCTTAATGGCTTGTTCAACTCGTGATGGAATTAACCCCGCAGCGCCAAATGAGCATAAAATACCGGCTTGGCCTAATGCGATAACCAGCTCTTCAGAGGAAATACCATTCGCCATGGCGCCAGCATAATAGGCGTATTTTACCCCATGCACGCGGCGGAAATTACTGTCGCCTAAACTTTGGGTGCCAAGGGCTGGTGCAAAGGCGCTGACAGGTAGCGCATGGGCTGCTACGGCATCGGTTACCACTTGAGCCTGTTGCGCCACACCTAAGCCTTGCTGTGTATCGTTAACCACATAACATGGTTGCGATAAATCTTTGAGCTTTTTGTTCATCCCAGCGTGATCAAAACAGCTGTTTTGCAAGCTAACTTGCCATGGCCAAGGTGAAAGCTTTTCGTGTTGTAATTGAGTTGACATTATTTTTATTTCCTTGAAAAGCGAGCGGCTAAGCTTCTTCAATACAAATTGCGATATCTTTGACTTCGTAAATACGCAGGCCATCTTTACTTAAATTGGCATCACCAATAATGATGCGTTTACCGTGTTCATCTTTAATGGCACTGATATGAACATCGAGCGACATTTGTTTGTTTAATGGATTAATCTGACCGCGATATTTCCATTTTATATCAGATAATATCTGCCCAAATTTCGGGTTAGTGAAACCTTTACCTAAGTCTGTACTGATGGCGTAAGTTTGCATTAACTCGATGATAGCTTCAACGCCTAATGAACCTGGCATTACCGGATCTTGATGGAAATGGAATTGGAAGAACCAATCACTTGGATCAATCGTGCGAGATGCCGACAAATAACCGTTACCATATTTACCGCCTTTAAGCACCATTTCAGCCGTGTCGATAAAGTTAAGTTGGCCACCGGCTAAACGATAATGTGGCTGGTGGGCAGGAGCATTGAATAATCGCGACTGCTTATCCAGTAAGTTGACGCTGACATCTGCAGCCACATTATTGTCGAGGTGCCATGGCTGGGTTATTTTGCCATTATCTATGCCGAGCTGATTTTTAAGTGCGTCACCTTTAAAGTAGCCAAATACTGCGCTGCCGGTGTAAAACGGCTCGTTATCGACGCTTAGCTCAAACGTGAAGCTTTGAATAATATTACTGCCAGCGATGACAGTAGACAGCAAACGTGAGTCATTGACGATAGTTTTGCCGCGTAAATCGACTTCGCGCAGCAGGGTGCCGTGACCATCTAAGTTGCGGAAAAACAGTTCTTGCCCAGGAAAACCAAGAGTGGTGCCCATGTAGCCGGAAATAAAGCCATTAGGTTGTAATGAAATCTCCATTAATACCGAATAAGGCATTACCGTCTGGTGGCTGTTGTTAGCAAAGTACCAGGCATCTGCCGGCACTTCGTATTCAGCGATACAAGACGATGGCTTTTTCAGTTCGCCGCGCTTACCGTTAATGTCAACCACGCGAGTGGTTAACTGTAAATCGCCACAAGGCGTGCGCGGTGGGATCAGTCCGCGGTAGATACTAAAGTCAGGCCCGAAGCATTTTTCGATATCGCCAGTGGCAAATTCGAACATATGGTATGGCGTAAATGGCACGGTATCGGGTACGCGGTTGGCATACTTTGAATCGGCGCTTACTTGTGGCGCCTCAACGTGTTTAAGTGGAATAACGCCCTTGTTACTTGGGGCATTTAAATCTGGAACTTGCGCCATTAATGGGGCTTTGTTGGCAATATGTTTGCTGCTAGCGTTTGAATTTACAGCAGGGCTAGTGCCTGCTGTATCTAACGACAGAAGCGGGTAACGAGTGCATTCAGCTTCTTCTTTAATCATCACCCCAAGATTTTGGAAATCAACCACCACCTTGCCATTGAGCAAAATATCAATATTAGCTTTGGCGTAGGGACGAGGATGAACACCTATTTCGGTGACCTCCATGCGATAAGTCAGCTCAGCGGTTTGTGGTAACACTTGGCCACGACAACGCACTTTTTGTGAGGCATTTTCCAGTGGCTGGAAGCGACCATTGTCAACCAGAGTGTGCATCCCAATGTGGACCATAAAGAATTGCAGTAATTGACCACAACCTTCTGCCATTAACGAGCCAGCCATGACTTGGTCGCCTTGGAAATGACACGGGAAATACCAGTGATCTGGCGCAATGTGTTTATGACCTTCAAGTAAGCCTAAGCCCCACGCGCCACCGTGCACTTGAAGCTGGCTAACACGCTCAATCATTAAGAACTTTTCTGAGGCAAAACAAAGCGATTTTTGCAGCCCATTTTGCAGTTGGTGACCAACATGTTCACCGCCAAAACAGCTGCCAATATCAGCGGTTAATAAATGATGAATTTGGCCATAGTCAAACGCCGTTTGGTTACAATGCAGTAATGGTGTAAAGGTTGGTTTATTCGGATTATTAAGTACTTGTTGACGAAGTTTGATTTCCTCTTCGGTATGGATCACCCCTTTCCCATCGGCCAGTTCTTGGTCGGTAAAGAAGCCTGCGCAGCCGCCATCCATTTTGAGGATCATCTTGTCGCCAACAAAGCATTCGTACGAGAAGAAGAATAATAGCGTGTCGCCATTGCTGGCAAAGTTGTTGATTTTAATGTCGTAACGCAGGGTATCGCCGCCGCGAGGTAAATCAGCTAAGAAGGTCAGGGTGCAATCAAGTAATCGATAAACCCGCTCACCCTTGTTTTCAAAATCGATGCCTAAATAACTGATCAACATTAAATCGCACTGACCTGATTCAACGGCTACAGCCCAAGGGATTTGACCATCGACTAAGTAGGGCGCATCAACCGGGATGTCGTATTCTGTGGTCATTGAACAGGGTTGGTATTGATTTATGGTCGCATCAAGTTTAGTGACGCGCGACACCAATAAATAGTCGGTGGTTGGCAGTCTTACTCGGCGAGAATAACTGTCGATAATGGCGTAATCTGGACCAAATACCTTGGCAATATCACCTTCAGCATACTCGACTAAATCAGCGTAGTTCCAAATACATGGTTTGTCTGCCGGCGTCGGCGCGGTGTAAGCAGGTACGAAGGCATGATTGGGCTGGATTAACTGCGCAGGCATAGCTGTTGAGGCGTTAACGTCAATATTTACAACAGGCTGTGAAGCAACTGAAGCCAGAGGCGCTGGCTGGGCGGTAAAACCGGCCAATTGAGATCGTAATAAACTGTCGGCCACTTTCAAGCCTGCATCTCGGCTGGCTAAATAAGCTAAATGCGCTTGTTGTGCTAACCACTGATTTTGTTGAAATGCCGTTAAATGTGCAGGTGGAATCGTATGATTTGTCATACAGGCAACCCTTGGTTGCTTTGGAATCGTTTTATCGGGCATATTTTCTGACATAAGAGGCTCGGCGATATTCTCGCTATTATTGACGCTAAGAAGGCTATTATCACGAATAGTTGGTTGCTTACTTTCAATGGTGTTGAACACCGTTGGGGCGATATCAGCACATTGATTGATAATACTGTCGAGCGCATCAAGTGGGCTGTCGATAATGTGTTGGTAAATATCGCGACCGCCTAAACTGACTTGCTTAATTAAACTTACCTTACTGCCCGTGGCTAATTGTTGAGTTAAATTATTGCTCAGTCGAGCGTGCAATGCTTGTTGTTGCGCCGCCGAAACCGACAAATTCACTTGCGAGTATTGTTTTTCACTATTGGTGAAGACACTGGCATTGATAGCGGTTTTATTGATGTGACGTGTTTGCACTAAAGCGTGCAGCACACTGGCCATGCCAGAGGCGGCAAATGTATGACCGAGAATGTCATGGGCTTTACAGATTAGCGTCGCTGAATTAGCGGCTGTCGATGCATCCGCTATCCCTTGGGCAAACTGCTGGCCTTGCTCTGAGAATAAGCATTCCGGCGCTTGGTTTAACTCGATAAGGTCTGCCGCAATGGTGGCGGGCTCTTGCGACAATGGATCAAAATCAATGCTGTCGATACTGGCATAGCTGTGAAGGGTAGTGTGTTCGGCATTGGTTTGTTGCAGCACTAGCGCGCCAGCCCCTTCGCCTACTAGCCAATCAGTTGAACCCAAGCCTTTGGCATTAAGTTTAGCGGTATTGAACAACATGTTTTCAATACTGCCAGACAGATCCACGGCGGCAATAACGATTGCATCTAAAGGCTCTTGTAACGAGCCAAGGGCAAACAAGTTTTGTGCCACATCAATACAGCGATTAACTGACTGCTCGCCCGCTGAAATGGTAAACGCTGGACCATTGAAATCCCACAATGAGGCGATCCGCGACGCCATAATATTGCCAATAAAGCTGGTGTACTGGTTAAGCTTGGCTGCATCTAACACACTGTCCATTGCAATCGCTTCTAAGCTGTTATATTCCGCACTGGATAACTGGATCCCTTGGGCATTAAGGCTTTGAGCTATTTGGCTGTGTAAGTTAACTCGTCCGCGAAATTGGTGTAACTCAAGTTCGGTTTCCATGGCGACTAACACGGCGACTTTGCTGCCTGGTGTTAGCTTGGCATCGACAATGGCTTCATTGGCTATTTTGATTAACAGCAGCTGTTGAGAGATCAGCCGGTCATCTTCATTAGGCGGCACTTTAAAACGTAAGAAATCAAAATCGAATTGATCAATATACGCGCCTTGTGGTACTTGATTAATGCCATATTGGGCCAATAACTCTGGGTGTTTGTCTAAGCCTTTCCAGCGCTTTTTTGGCAATGGGATAAACAGTGCTTGCTTGGCGATGATGTTATCAGCCAGTGCATCGATACTGCTGCATTGGCCAAAATGCGCGGCCATACCGGTAATGTGCATCGGCGTTTCTGCATTGACTAATGCACTGTTATTAGATTGGCTATTATTGAGCAAAGCCTTGGTAGCGACGGCTTGAGCCGGAGCTTGATATGACTCAATCAGTAAATGGGCATTACAGCCACCAAAACCAAATACCGATACCCCCGCATGGCGGGCTTTATTGCCTGCTTTATCGGGCCAAGGCAACACCACGTTTGGTAAGGTTGCTTGACCAAATAATCCATTAGGCGAGGCGATAGGCGCACTAATATTAATACTGGGTGGCAACACGCCTTGGCGCATCGCAAAAATCATTTTCATGATCCCGGGCATGCCTGCGGCGGTGAGTAAATGGCCTAAATTGGATTTTGCTGAACCAATCAGTGGTGTCGCGCTGCCTTGAAGCTTATCTTCAAAAAACCGCTCCATTGAGGTGAGTTCAACTTTGTCACCTAATGGCGTACCGGTTGCGTGACATTCAATCACTTCAATACTGGCGGGGGTAATACTTGGGTCTATTGCCGCTGCATCGCGATAAGCACGTTCAAATGCTTGTACTTGGCCTTTACTGTTTGGGCTTAACACAAACTGGCCTTTACCGTCGTTTGATAAGCCGATCCCACTGACTAAAGCGTAAATATGGTCGCCATCACGCTCAGCATCTTCAAGACGTTTAAGCACTAATACCCCAGCACCTTCGCCAGCGAACAAGCCTTTACTGTTTTGATCAAACGGAGCTGAAATGCCGTGGTCGGGATAGGCGTGAAATATCGAAAATCCCATATTGATAAAGAAGGGATCGGCACCTGACACTGCGCCGGCAAGCATCATGTCTGCTTTGCCAGTATGCAAGTAATCGCACGCCAGTTTTAAGGCGTAAACCGAGCTGGCACATGCCGCATCTAAACTGAGCTGCGTACCACCTAACCCCAGAGCATCGGCAACGATTTTTGAGGCGTTATGGGCAATGGCACCATTACGCAAATTAACGGTCTGAGCTGTCGCATGTGCATTAGTTTGTGGCTGCTGGTCAACAGATTGCTGATCAAAGTGCTTATCATAACGCTCATTAAAAGAATGCAGGCTGAAGTTTGGCTGTTGTAGTTTGGTTTGTAGGGCTTTTTCTACCGCACTATGATAAAGCGGCACAAATAGCTCGTTAGATTTTGCCGTAGGAAATGATAAGGTTCCCATGACAATACCTGTGCGTTTGAGCAAGCTATTGTCTAGATCAATACCCGCATCCGTTAAAGCATTACGCGCAGTGTCGGTTGCCCACAAAAAGCTTTCATCTAAACCATCAAAGGCGTCACTCGCAATACGATATCCGTTTGGATTAAAGCTAAATCCTTGGATATAACCGCCTTTATCGCAATAAAACCGGTCTGACTCGCCTTGAACGCCCAAGTAGTCACTCGGTGAAGCATTGAGTTTGTTGGCACTGATTTGGCTGCGTGAGTCTTTTTTGTCTAATAAATTTTGCCAAAACGATGCAGGGGTATCCGCATCTGGATACTGATTGGCTAAGCCAACAATGGCTATTTTAGGGATCGCTTGAGAACTCAATGAGGTTCTCCTTCTAATGATGTTTCACTATTACGAATGAGAGATGAGCCGTCGGCTAACGCCGCCTGCTGGGATAATGTGTTAATCGTATCGTTAAGGCTGCGGATAAAGGGGCTTAATGACATCGGCACTCGATGAGTGATTAATTGCCCCAGACATTTAAGTAAACTGCTAATATCGTCGCCGCCTTTTGCATTAACAGCCATCGCATTGACTTTTGCATGGACCTTCGCTGGAGACGAATCGCTACTCTGAGCATTGATTTTATCAATTAAAGTGGTTATTTGACGATCTGCACCGACTTCAACAAACAAACGACAGCCATGGTGGCGAGCTTTATGGATCAATTGAGTAAAGTCCAATTGATGACAAAAGGTATCGGCTATCGATTGGGCAATGGCGTGTGAGGTTAACGCAACCGGATCTGCCTCGGCGGCTGAGATAAACTGTAATTGGTGGGGTAAATTCTCCACAAGCGGTTGCTGATAAAACTGGCTAACAGACGTGGTAATATTCAGTGCCGCAGGTGTGTGCATAGCGGTGACGCGATTAGCCGCAATGCCGCGTTTACCCGCTTGTTTTAACAAGGCTTTACAACTGGATTCACAGCCAGCGATAACGCAGGTATCACCTTGGATAATGGCAATATAAGCCCGCGGATGATCCGCTAAATGGGGCGTGAGTTCATCGATGCTCGCACGAGTGACAAAGCTGTTCCACACAATGGTTTCGTCATCGGCTAATTGCCATTGCTGGCGAACACAGCGGAGCTCGCCAGAAATATCTTGGCTAAAAATACTGCTGTTTTGCGTCGCGGCAATCATGCGATGCGGTGCCTGCCATACGTTTAAACTGGCCCACATGGCCGCTTCACCCATGGAGTAACCCAAAGCAAAGCGGGGCTCAATGGCAAACTCTTGCTGCAACAGTTTAGTTAATACATAACTGGCTCCAACGCCGGCAATCGCCAATTGACTCAGACTCATCTGTGCTGCACGGCTGTTATCTGCGCCATAGAGATATTCAGTTTGTAACATCGATTGCATGTCACCTTGGTTTTCAAGTTCGGCATATAAATCCGGGAAAACCAGTCCCAATTGACTAAGCATGTTTGGATAGACGGTGCCTACGCCGGGATAAACAAAACTTAAGCCATGATGACCAAGGGGCGCTGAGTAAAAGCAACTGCCGGCAGGGGTTTTATATTCTATGGCTGCATTTGAGCTTTGGGCAAGATCGCCATTAGCCGACATCTTTGACATCATCGCGTTGACTTCTTGCACCAATCCACTGCGGTCCGCTGCCATTAATACCAAGGCTAGGGGCGCATCCGTTTGATAATCTACCAATGTGGTGTTGATAAGCTTGAGTAGGCTAAGGTCGTCAGCAGTTGAGTTTAACTGCGTAGAAAAGTCCATCAGCTTAGTGCGTAATTGCGTTAATGAAGCTGCGCAGAGTGGCAACCATAAACGCTGAGTATTGATCAATGCCTTGGCGGCGATTAGCGCACGTCCTTGGGTTAGGATCATTGCCTGAACACCGGCGGCCGCTGGATAACATAAGGCCGCCACCCGACTTTGGTGCAGTGTGCTAAACCAATATTGACTGTTGCTGTTGTCTTTGGATGGTATACAGCGACTGGCGATAGACTCGACCAGGGTTACCATTGCCGTCAGCGTTGTTTGTGCATGAGTGCTGGCATGAGTACCAGCATTAGCATCAGCACTGGAAGTAGTACTAACATTAGCACTAACATCTAAACTGCCATCTAGCGCGACAATCTGCGGCTGAGCATGCAGACGTTTTGCATGGGCAAGGGCGAGTGTTACCGCTTCAACTTGATTGTCGCCAACTGCAATGCCGTTGATATAAGCATGAGCATGCACGCCGTGTTTAGCGGCAATCAGCCCCGGCATTATCCACAATCGATCGCCAATATTGACCATGTCATTGCGGGTGGATGATAGTGTCTCAACGCTGTGTAATAACGCCAATTCAAAGCCATCGACACGTTGAGTGTCAATGGCAATGAAGTGCTCATTTACCGAGTCAACATCAGGCTTGCTTAGCAACAATGCCAAGCGCATTGGCTTGGTTTGTTGCTCCGCAATACGCTCACTAATACTGCTTTGCGTTATGTTGCTTGATGCCGTCACACTGTTTCCTTGCTGTGGTGAGAAAGTTCAGCACCAGCAGCTTGATGTGCAATAAATGCCCCATTCAAACTTTTGCTAATGGTCACTTTAGCGTTAAGCATTTGGCAACTCAGGCGGCCATCTTGATGATATAAACTCACGTTAGCGATTAGCATTCTGCCACTGTGTTTAACCACATTCAGTTGAATATAACCTTTATCACCATTAGCAAATGGCCAAGCGGTGACACATTCACCGGTTGATGAAGGTAAACTTGCGGCACCGTATTTCAGTCTCGCCCATACCAGCATGGCTTGTAGCAGCAAATCTTCAGCGAAAATTTGGCTGCCACCTAATGCCGATGACGGGATAAAACCTTGGCAGTCTGCGGCATTAATCTGCGGCAATTGCACTCGGCACAGTAGCTGAGCATCATCAAATGCTAGCACCTGATTTATCCCTTGCAAACGCGGGCCATGAAACAAGGTTCCGTTTTGATACAGTTCAGCCCCTGAGTTCAATGGCACCATGTGCGACCACTTTGTCAGACTCGCTGTATCAATCGCTGGCTTGGTGATCTCAGTTGCCAAAATGGCACTATTGATCACCAATGTCGCTTGGTATTGCGGTTTCATGGCTGCACTTGGCTCATTGAGCAGACGAGAGGAGATCTGCGCGCTGATCTCAGCCTCCGTTTGGCTTAGCTCAAGTTGCAACAAATGTGGCTCATTGGTGTCAAAAATAACCCCTTTAAGCAATTTGTATTCAGCAATACTGACTGGCACATGACATAAAATTTCTGCCGCATCACGCATCCATTGCATGGCGCATACTGTCGGCAATACCGGATTGCCCGCAATACAATGGTCGCTAACAAAAGGCATTTCAGCCGGAGTTAAGACTCGAGTCACCGTCTGACTGATAATATCAGTAGCCGGTGTCTTAGTCTCAGATGTCTTAGTCGTAAATGCTTTAGTAGCAAATTTCAGCGAACCCTTGGCGATAAGCAAAGCGTCCGCATTAGGCTTTTTTGCAGCATTATCCTGTTCTGACGAGCCTTGCATATCAGAGCCAATGAGCAGTTGCGCCCCTTGTTGGCTTAATAAACTGTGGGCAAATAACTCGGCACCCGTTTGTAGCGGAATAACGTAAACGCCACGTTCAACAAACATTTTCTTTAATGCTGAACTGACCATACCGCCATCCCAAGGGCCCCAGTTAAAACTCATCACTTTAGCTTGCGGTAAAGTGTGCGCCAGTTTCAGGGCGGTTTTATTGAGGATTTCATTGGACATAGCATAATCACTCTGACCGCTATTACCGTAAAAAGCGGCAGCCGATGAAAACAGTGCAATAAGCTTAATCTGTTGTGGGTCGAGTGCGTTAAGGATGCTCGCAAGCCCAGTCACTTTGGTGTGGTAGACGCGGTTAAGCTCATCCAAGGTTTTGTCTTGTATATGCTTGTCGGCTAACACACCGGCACCGTGGATAATGCCATTAATGGTTAATGAGTCGCCCTTAGCATTAGTCAGGTTTTTAAGGCTAGCAGCTACCGCTGTGGCATCGCTGACATCCATCGATACATATTGGGCACTGGCACCGACCTTGCCAAAAGCGGCTAACGCACGATCGATTTCTAGGCTGCTGCTTATCGGCCACACTAGCGCATCTATCTGTTTTGGCGTGGGTTTATTACCTTGCGATTGAATATAAGCAATGGCAGCGGCTTTTAACTCAGAGGCTTGCTTGCCTTGAGCCCAAACCGGTAAGTCGCTAGCAAAATGTTGGCTGCGACCTGCTAACACAAAATGTGATTGGCACTGTTTGGCTAAGGTGAGGGCGCATTCAAACGTTACGCCTTTTGCGCCGCCGGTGACCAAAATAGTGTCATTACTATCAAGTGTTGCTGGCGCAAATTGCTCGCTGGCATTGGCTGCAACTAATGTCACTCGGCCTTGCTGACTGATCCCCACTTCGTTAATGCGATCTTCGCTTGCATTGGCACCATCGATATCAAACAACTCTGCTACGATAGCATCAGCAAAGGCGCTTGCATCAAGGTTATTAGCAATGTCTAAGGCGCGGCAAAACACCTGTGGCCACTCATGGCTTAAGGTTTTGCTAAGCCCAGACAAGGCTGCTTGATTAAGTTCTGCTGTCGCTAATTGGCTATTATCTAAGTAGCCAAACCCACCGTCTAAACGACTCACAGTAAAGTAGCATAAGCGTGAAGATGTTGGCTTAGCGAATTCTGGGTGCAGATGCTTGGCCCATAAAAATGCATTGTCGACCGCAGCTTTAGCGGCAACCGTGCACGACATTAATTCGCTGCTGTTGGCTGTGGCTTGCGGCTGCAAATGAACAAAGCCCGCAATGGCCTGTTCAGCACCAATGTCGGCCTTAATATCGGCAATGACCTTGGCAATTTGTGCATCATCAATGCTATTCAAGGTGTAGCTTTTAATATCACTGCTTAATGGCGAATGCGCCACACTGATGGTTTGTGGGTGACGAATAACGGCGACGGTTAATCCCTTTGCATTGAGCTTTTCAGCCAGTAAACCTGCGTTGTGGCCATCGTCTGTGATGACAATACAAGTTGCTGTTGAAAAACAATCTAGGAGTTTATCCGTCGCTGGTAACTTTTTTAGCGCTACCTCGCTATGTGGAGGTAATGTTGTGGTGTCTAATTCAAGCTTGTTTGCGCTTAATGCTGGGGTTACTACTTCGGCAACTATGCCAGCAGCAGGCAGCTTGGTCTGCATGTAGCTGACAATTTCACCTAAGGTGCGACACTCGGCTAAATCTTCAGGGTTCAGTTCTGGTAAGCCTGGCAGCTCATCTTGCACTGTGCCTAAAATCTCGACGCGCTTAATGGAGTCGATACCTAAATCGGCTTCCATGTCCATACTCAGTTCAAGCATTTCAGCAGGGTAACCGGTTTTGTCGGCGACCACGCTTAACATCGTACGCTGGACGTTTTCTGCGCTTAAGCTGGTTGATTCAGGTGCAGCAGTGATAGACCCTGCTGTTACCGATGTTGATCCTGTTGATGCTGCAGTAACCGTGTTGGCTGCAGGCAGTTTAGTCTGCATGTAGCTGACAATTTCACCTAAGGTGCGACACTCGGCTAAATCTTCTGGGTTCAGTTCTGGTAAACCGGGTAGTTCGTCTTGCACTGTACCTAGAATTTCAACCCGCTTGATGGAATCGATGCCGAGGTCGGCTTCCATATCCATGCTCAGTTCAAGCATTTCAGCTGGGTAACCGGTTTTGTCGGCTACCACTGACATCATGGTGCTTAATACAGTATCAGCACTCAAGCCCGTTGTTGCAGGTGCTGATGAAGATACCGTTGCTACTGGAGCGACTGTGCTGGCCGCAGGCAGTTTGGTTTGCATATAGCTGACGATTTCGCCCAAGGTGCGACACTCGGCTAAATCTTCTGGGTTCAGCTCAGGTAAGCCTGGTAGCTCATCTTGTACTGTGCCTAGAATTTCGACGCGCTTAATCGAGTCGATACCAAGGTCTGCTTCCATGTCCATGCCAAGTTCAAGCATTTCAGTTGGGTAACCGGTTTTGTCGGCAACCACAGCTAACATGGTGCGCTGAACGCTTTCTGCGTTTAAACCTGCTGCTGGCGCAGATGCAATTGATGCTGGAGCTACTGTGCTGGCAGCTGGCAATTTAGTTTGCATGTAGCTAACGATTTCGCCCAAGGTGCGGCACTCGGCTAAATCTTCTGGGCTCAGTTCTGGTAAACCTGGAAGTTCATCTTGTACTGTGCCTAAAATTTCGACGCGCTTAATGGAGTCGATACCTAAATCGGCTTCCATGTCCATGCCAAGTTCAAGCATTTCGGTTGGGTAACCAGTTTTGTCGGCAACCACATTGAGCATAGTACGCTGGACGTTTTCAGCTGTTAAGTCAGTTGATGCCGGTGCAGCAGTTTCTACCGAGGTTGATCCCGTTGACGCGACAGCAACCGCGTTAGCAGCAGGCAATTTGGTTTGCATGTAGCTAACGATTTCACCCAAGGTGCGACATTCGGCTAAATCTTCTGGGCTCAGTTCCGGTAAGCCTGGAAGCTCTTCTTGCACTGTGCCTAAAATTTCAACGCGCTTAATGGAGTCGATACCTAAATCGGCTTCCATATCCATACCAAGCTCGAGCATTTCAGTTGGGTAACCGGTTTTGTCGGCGACCACATTGAGCATAGTGTCTAACACTTGTTGCTGTGTTAGTCCGGCTGTTGGTACAGAAACCGCTGCTGAGCTAACTTGCTGAGCCACAGGAGCTTGAACAGGTATACTGGCTGTCGGTTGAGATTGAACCGCTTGAGCCGCTTGAGCTGTTTGAACCTGAGCTGAAGCTGGAGCAACAGGTGCTACCACTGGCGAAGGTATTGCTGCTTGAGCTATGTGGTTTGACTGCACAAAAGCAGGTTGTACTGATGCAGCAGATACTGATGCAGGCATAGCCGCTGGCGTTTGCCCTTGCAACATGGCTAATGCAGCTTGGCTTGCTTGTGCTTGCAGTGTTAAGAATTGCGTATGACTTTGCAATGTTTGTGCTTGATGCTGGTGGAACATCTCCATCGAACGTTGCAAGCTTTCTGGAATGGCTAATCCCGATGACGCCATTTGTGCTTGGGCTGTCATCAGGTGAACAAAGGTATCACCATATTGCTGTGGGATAGCTAAAAACTGCTGATGTAATTCAGCTGTTTGTTGCTGCGCAGCAAAAAATGCACCGATACTATCGGCAGACGCTGACACATTTGAGCGAACCGGTTGAGCTTTAGCTATAGGAGCTGCTGCAGCTAAAGGTGCAGCTACTGCAGATGCTGGTGCGGATGTTGCTGGCACTTCAATATATTCAGTTTTAATGACTTCTTTTTCCACAATTTTTTCCACTACTTTCTCGACTGGCACTTCCACTGTCTGGCTGGTAACTGTGCCAGTTTGAAGTGACTTGTTCATTTTGGCTTGGGTGTTGGGACTAATATAATTGCTGGCAGTTAACTTGACGTTCATCGGTGAGACTTTTGCAAGCTCAGCGATAGGCGCTTGATATGGGTCAACCTCAGTTAACGTCATACCTAACACTGCAAGCTGGCAAGCAGCTTGACGCAGTTGGGTATCACTGCTGCCCTTTGGATTGGGATTTAAGCTAACCACACTCACAGGCTCAGCTTTATTGCCTAATGTTGCCTCAACCAGTTTTTGGAGAATGTTTTTCGGACCAAACTCAACAAATACCCGTGCGCCAGCGTCGTACATAGCTGTTAATTGCTCGCTAAAACGAACCGATTGCAGCATATGATCAGTCAATGCCGCCTTGATTGCTTTGGGATCATTAGGATATGCTTTGCCGGTGCCGTTGGCATAAAGACTCAATTTGGGCTTGGCAAATTTGACCTTGCCGATTGCGGCTGCAAAGGGTTGCTGAGCATGTGCCACCAATGGGGTGTGGAACGCGCCAGAAACGGGCAGGGCAATCGCTTTAAAGCCCAGCTCGGTGGTGATAGCTTGTGCCGCTAAGGTGCATGATGCTGTTGGCCCTGCAATAACAAGTTGGGTCGGTGCATTGTAATTAGCCACCTTGACGCCTTCGAATGCACTGATGCACTTTTCAACTTGTTCTGTGCCTTGCTCAACCGATTGAGCCGGAACAATAATCGCGTACATGACCCCAGCGTCTTGATCTTTAGGCGTGGCAGCCATTGCTTGGCCACGAGCAAAGGCCAATTGATAATAATCAGCTTGGCTAATAACGCCTGCAGCACATAATGCTGACAATTCACCAAAACTATGACCAGCAACCATGTCGGCGGTAAAACCTGCTTGAGTCAATAATGCATATTGGCCCATGCTCACCGCACCAATAGCACTTTGGGCATTAGCTGTATTGGTTAATGCTGCGTGTTGTGCGGCAATATCGTCGGCTTCAAAAGCAGGATTTGGGTACATAACTTGTGACAATTGTGTTTGCTTATGTTGGGCAAATACCTTATCGGCCTGCATCAGTTGTTGACGCATTTCTGGATACAAACAGGCTAAATCTGCACCCATGTTTAGATACTGTGCCCCTTGTCCGGCAAATAATGCCGCCACTTTATGGCTTGCCGATTCAGGATGGATCAATGCTTGCGCGCGATAACTTGTGCCTGAAGGTAATTGCCAGCTGTCTGCAGTATTTGAGCTTAACTGCGCTTGCGCTTGCGTTAGCTGAACGGTTAAGTCTGCTAATGAAGCAACGACTAAGCCTATGCGTGCCGCATTTGGGGCGATGGTATTTAAGGCAAATCGTTTGCCTAAGTCGGCTAACACAATTTCTTGACGATTTTGCTGTGTGGTATCAACGCCATTAACTTCAGCTTGAAGTGCCGTTAATTGAGCCTGTAATGCGGCTTTGTTTTGCCCATGGATTAACAGCGTTTGTGGCACTGAACGTTGACGATACTTATCACCTCGAACATGTTCTTGACGATACTCTTCCAACACAATGTGGAAGTTAGTGCCGCCAAAACCAAAGGCACTAATACCGGCGCGACGCGGGGTATTGTCTGCTCTTGGCAACCATGGACGGGTTTCAGTGTTTAAATAAAATGGCGAGTCCTGAATGTTTAATTTTGGATTCGGCTTACTGACGTTAATGGTCGGAGGCAATACTTTATGATGCAGCGCCAGCGCGACTTTAATGACCCCAGCGGTTCCTGCTGTCGATTTAGTGTGACCTACTTGTGATTTAACCGACCCAAGGGCAATGTGCTGTTGGGTATCATTATCTTCAGTAAACACCGATTTCAGGCCATTAAATTCTGCCACATCGCCAGCTGCAGTACCGGTACCGTGGGCTTCAATTAAGCCAACAGTGTTCGGTGCAAAACCGGCATCATCATAAGCACGTCTTAATGCTTTAGCTTGGCCTTCTGGGCGAGGTGCATAAATACTTTTAAATTTACCATCAGATGACGAGCCAACGCCTTTGATAACAGCATAAATGCGGTCACCATCGCGTTCAGCATCATCAAGGCGTTTAAGCGCCATCATGCCAATACCTTCACCAATCATCATGCCTTTTGAATCAATATCGAAAGGTTGAATGGTGTCATTAGTGGTAAATGCCGGTGTTTTTGAAAAGCTCATGTACATTGATGGAGAGTTGTCGGTACACACGCCACCGGTGAGCATCATGTCACTGCGACCTTCAACTAACTCAGTGATGGCCATACGCATAGCCGCCAACGATCCCGCACAAGCGGCGTCAACAACACAATTCATGCCGCCTAAATCAAAGCGGTTAGCGATACGACCAGCAATCACATTGCCGAGGGATCCTGGAAATGAGTTCTCTTCCCAGTGAATATATTGATCCTGAAACTTTTTGATCAACATATCGGTGTCTTCGTCGCTTAGACCGCTATTTTTAAATACTTTTTTGAGTATAGGGTATTGCAAACGACCACTTAGGCTATGATTGAGCTTTTGACCACCGCCGACGCCCAGTGTAATACCGATGCGATCGGTATCGTACTGTGCATCAATACCAGCATCCGCTAGCACTTCTTTGGCAACCACTAACGATAATAGTTGCGAGGTGTCTGTTAGTTCGAGGATGTTAGGTGGCAGGCCAAATTCCATTGGATTGAAATCGACTTCAGGTAAAAAACCACCGCGTTTACAGTAAGTTTTATCGGCCATTGATTTATCGGCATTGTAGTAATCTTCAGCATTCCAATGGGTTTCTGGAACGTCGATAATGGCATCAATTTTTTCGCTGATTAAATCCCAAAATTTGTTTAAATAGCGTGAGTTTGCAAAAATACTGGCCATGCCGACAATGGCGACAGGCATGTCTTTTAAGCGTTTGTTTAAACGCTTATCTATATTACTGGATTGGCTCATATGAGTCTCCGTTTGATAACTGAGGTTCAGTTATCTGGTGTTGGGATCCAGCTGCATGAGTGGTGCTAGTGGATACTGCGGCTGGCTGACCTGCTCCAGGAAATCGAGCAAGAAAAGTGTGATAGTTGCGAACCAATAACTTACGTAAATGAAACGGTCCGTGCTTTAAGACATGCGTAATATAGCGATTACTCGCCTGGGTATGGCTGTCTTGGTAAATATCGAGGTAAACCCAGTCAGACTTAAAATCGACCCCAAGCAGAACGGAATAGGCATGTTGTTCTGTTAGTTGAGGCGGAATACTTAACGACACCACTTGTACTACGTTGTCCGGATCTGGACTCGGTAGGGCCAAGGTGTCAGCTAAAGTCTGCGGGTTAACGGTATAGGTTTGAATATTTGCGCCCTGAGTGATCGGCAGCTGATTGAAGAATTTTTCTGGCACAAAAGGGCTATCAAATTCGTCGAGTTTTGACACCCCAAAGCGTTTTAAGCAGCGGGCAAGGCCGGAGCGAGAGACATTGGGGTTGATAAATTGTTGGGTGACTTTTAATAACCTGTCTAAGGGCATCTTTAATTGATAACGCAGGCCCAGCATCACGTACTCTTCCATTGGGGATAGTGTCGTGTTGAGTTTGTGCGGGGTGTTTGGGGTGTTATCAATTGAGTCACGTTTACGCCACTTACGCACGGTGGCTTCGCTGATATTGAGGATTTTTGATAATTGGCTGACGCTGTAATCGGATTGCTGAATAAATTGACGCATCTCCGGCGTTGTCGTCGCGTTACGGTGATTAACCGTTTTTTTACCAGGCTTACCCTCAAATAGACTCGACTCTGGATGTGTAGTTATCTTTTTTGTCATCTAGACAGGGATTCCAAATAATCTATTGAGACTTTAGCGCATTTAAACTTACCCATACTTACTTAAGTCATACTTAAAGAAGATAAAAATTAGTCTAAATATCCATTTATGCTTTTTTTAGCACAAAGCAGATTACCTGAGGTTTCACTCCGATACAATCACCCGAGACTAAAAACACGTAACGTGTCGCTTAAAAGCCCTCTTTATAGATACAAAGCTCGTAATTTGAAACGGGTGTCTTGTGATATTCTATTATCCATTATGTAGGTAAAACAATATCGTCCATGCTTATGCTACTGTTATATATGATTATTAATCGAATCGCTTGTTGGTGGTTCAATGTTCTATTGTGGTTTAACATGCTAACTCAACGCTGACTTTTTGTATTATAACGGATGGATTAATATCACCCTTTATTTGCTCATAAAATTGATTAGGTTTATTGGTATATTGTAAAGTAGATCAATAATTTATTCGTAATGAATTATTAGCTATCGTCTAGTAGTTATCCTCTACTAACAATGATTTTACTCGGAGGACAGACTGCTTAGAATGTGGGTAAGCACATAATCTTCGTATGAGATTATTAGCATTCACCTTAGGCGTGAAGTCTGGGGGTTACCCATGGAAATTAGCATTATGTTAATGCTAATACTATTTTTCGCGTCAATTGAGAATCATCGCGATTATTGACAAATTCCTCGCTGAAGAGGGCTTATTAAGGTAATTTAGCCGTATCGCCATTTAACTGAGTTTTGTTTGCTTTAATGCCTGCCACTTTTTCGATATCCCAATTAGACTCGCTTGCTAAGCCGCATATTTACTTTGTGCGACTTGATGGTGGGTTTTCAACTGCAGATTATGATGCAGGTTTAGCCTTAGGTTGGTTAAGTGCTGATGAAGTCGCCAAGGTTGGCCGCTATAAAAGCGTGTCGGCGCGTCATAATGCGTTGCAAGTTCGTATCGCGCTTAGGGCGGTATTATCACTGCATAGTGAGCGAAAACCCCACGAGTGGCGTTTTCGTTATGGTGACAAAGGTAAACCAGCGCTTAGCGATGATTTATTGGCTCAAACTGGGCTACATTTTAATATAAGCCACAGCGGCGAGTGGTTGATGATTGGCGTGGTTACAGGTGGACAAGCGTTTAAAGCCGACTCCGATGTGAGTTTTGGGGTTGATATTGAACGTGAACGAGGCAGTACAGATATTGTGCCTATTTTAAATCATTATTTCACCCAAGCTGAAACTGATGCTTTGTTGCAATTACCACCATCATTACAGCGGCAACGTTTTTTTGATTTATGGGCGGTGAAAGAGTCTTACATAAAAGCACGCGGCTTGGGGCTGGCATTGTCGCTTAAATCGTTTGCGGTTGATTTTAGTCAGGCAACACCGCGCAGTATTGATTTACTCTCAGTTGATAAACAAATGCTTGATAATCAGAGTCAATTAATAGCATTATGCCAAGCCGTTAAGCTGCATTTTACTAATCCTCAAGATGTTGCGACAAAGATAACTTGGCAGACGGTGATGGGACGACTTGATCAAACATACCGTTTTGCCGTTACCTTAGGTTTGGCGAATCAATTGATGGCGACAACTACACCCAACCCGCTTGCGATTTTTGATACACCATTATGTTATCAATTAAGCCTCGCTGATATATTGCCATAAAGCTAAAAACGCTTAACTCTATTATCATTCACTCATCACTTACAAAAAAACCAACCTCAGTGAGATTGGTTTTTAGCGAATACTGATAACCGCTACGGCGATTATTGTCTCGCAAGGCGGTTTGATTCTGGTGGGTTTTCAAAGTCACTGCGATATGGGTTGATGTCTAAGCCACCGCGACGGGTATAACGCGCATAAACGGTTAACTTAGTGCACTGGCAGTATTTTTTTAAGTCGACAAAGATACGCTCAACGCATTGCTCGTGAAATTCATTGTGCTGGCGGAAAGAGATTAAATAGCGCAGCAGTTTTTCACGATCAATTTTAGGGCCTTGATAACGGATCATCACACTGCCCCAGTCAGGCTGTGAGGTGATTAAACAATTAGACTTCAATAAATTTGAATTTAGTGTTTCCGCCACGTTTTTGTCAGGATCTGTACCACCGATTAAATGATCTGGATTAAATGCGTATTCGTCGACTTCAATATCCAAGTCATCAATACAAGTACCCGGTAAATCAATAATACGTTCAAGATTAAAATGCTTAGGTTCGATGACTTTTACGGTCATATCACCTTGGGCACAAGCGGCTAAATCGCGGCTTAAGGTTTCTTGTACGGCTTCGACACTGTCAAACTTAGTTTGGTTAAAACTATTTAAGTACAGTTTAAAAGATTTAGATTCAATCAAATTGACACTGTTGATATCTAACTGAACTTCCAAAATGGCAACAACAGGCTTGCCTTTAGCATTAAGCCAAGACAATTCATATCCGGTCCAAATATCGGTACCGTGAAAAGGGAGTTGACCACTTAATTCAATAGCATCTCGGTTAAGTTTACGTGGAACCCCTTGCAGCAGTGACGCGTCATACTCAGCTTGATAAGCAGTTGCTTGGCCTAATGTTAAGCCTTTTAATGCTGCTGCATCACTATAAGGGTCGTGATTGTGTGTCATCTAATCGGATTCCGTGTCAAAATATGGTTTTATTATAAACTACGAGTGGCTTAAGTGTCTTGTTCATCTGCATTAGATTGCTTTATAAAAAACTATCTTAAATCTTATCAAGATACTTTATCTGAATTTCCGCGCTATTATCCTTTGGGCGAAGACTCAATATGTATTCAAGGAACGTTTGATGCAAATCGCGATGAAATAGTGTTCTGGCAGCCTGTTAAACGGGATAATGCAGCTGATTTTAGCAATGTGGAGCATGCATTAAATATTCAGTTACACCAAGATATTCATGCATTTTATGGCCAATATTTTTCAGCACCATTACCGTTTACGGCCTCGTTTGGCGACGGTGAATTAATTCAAGCGTGGAATCAAGCCGACTTTGAGAATTTGCAACAAAATGTAATTGGCCATTTGATCATGAAACAAAAGCTTAAACAACCATCTACTTGGTTTATTGGTGTAACAGGTGATGATGATCAAATGCTAACGGTAAACAACGATGATGGCAGTGTATGGATCGAAATACCAGGCCAGAAACAAAGCACTCAAATTGCGCCGTCATTAACTGAATTTCTGCAGCAACTATCTCCACTGATAAAACCGCCGGTTAAACCGATTGAAGAAACTGAGATTGTTGCCGATCATCCGGGTATCTTGCAGCGGATCAAAACCATGTGGCAATCGTTACGCGGTAAACAATAATATATACACTTTGAAATGGCAGCAAAACACATCGTTCAGTCTTTGAATGATGTGGTTACTGAGTGTTTTAATCTGCTTATTGATGATCCCAAGATAAATTCGACACTATGCGGCAGGGTTCACAGCGAAAATGGAATAGATCTAAAAGCGGTTGTTCCAGCTTCCAAGCCTGTGAGCCACAACGTGGACACTCCCTGTTCATTTCGCTTTCTAATGACTCGCCACCCACACGGTATAAGTAATAATAGGTGGGGATGTTAGTTAAATATTCTATCCTGCCACGTAAATCCCAACCGCGTCTAAATAGGTCACTGTCTGTCCGAGTTATTTCATCTAATGCTGCAAACTCAGCTTTTGTAGCTGCTGCCATTTGCAGTTCATCACACGCTTGCCATTCTGTTTGCCATTTTATGATGCGTTTATGATCGCCATTAAAAGTTGCTGGCAGTTGATATAAAGGTATTGGCAGCAGATTATCGCCATTGCGAAGCGGTGAACACATATGCACATAACTGGTATACAACACCTGCCATGACGGGGCGTCGGTATTACTGGCTTCAGAGTTGATGTCTTGGCCGATGAATTTTTCTCTAGGCGCCAATAGTTTGGCTGCCGTCAAGCCTGCTAATGTCACTTTTACCCAAGGGCTATTATAGCGATTAGCCAGACTGGTTTTTTCGGGTAATAACAAACGAGCCCTAAATTCGCCGTCATTAAAGGCGACCGCAAATTCACGTCCAAGAATTTGTCCATTAGCCCGAAGAGCTTCAAGAAACGCATTAATGGCTTTTTCTGCCGCCTCAATGGTGGTGTCGGCAAAACATTCAAAACGCAGTTCGAAGACAAACATTTATTGGTCGACCTTATTATTAATTATATTGCTTTGGACGACCTGGTTTGCTAATTGGCGTTCTAGCTCAGCGACTCGTTGGCTCAGCTGATTAATCTGTTGTTGCATGGCGATAACCTGTTGGGTGACTTGAGCGATAGGATCGGGTTGCTCATCAGTTGGCACATCTGCCATTGATTGCATGTCCGTTAATTCTGCTATGTGCTGCCATTCAGATTTAGGTAACGCTTTAAATTGCTGTAAACCTTGGATCAGGATTGGCATTGAAATTCGATTACCTAAGCGACTTTTTATCAGCGCTAAACTGGGAGTATGTCCATTGTTGGCAATCGATTTAGCTGCTGCAAGCACCTGTTCAATTGGACTCATTGTTGGTGAAATTCCTTAATGTTTTATAGTGAGATTAACTAACGCATGTGATATTAAAAATAAACCCATATAAATCAATATATTAATTGTGGCACGATTTTGGCTTAAAGACTATGTAAATACAATTCGGATTATATTTTAACAAAAAGGACGCAACATGAAATTAAAACTTATCGCAGCAGGATTAATTGGCGCAACATCACTGATGTTAAGTGGTTGTGTGATCAGTGTTGGTGGTCATGAATCGGGTAAAAGTGCTGACTATTGGCAAGAGCAACAGGATGAAAATCGTCAACTAATTACCAAATTGTCTATGGGAATGAGCAGTGATCAAGTGACAACCCTGATGGGCATAGCAGATTTCAGCGAAGCTTATGCTAAGCCGACTCAGGACCGCGCCGAGCAGTCTATCAAAGTGTTGTTCTATCGCACCCAATGGGCTGAAGGTGATGGTAAAACAACTAAAGACGAATGCACGCCAATTGTGTTCCGAGACGACGTTTTAGTGGGCTGGGGTGACGCCGCCTATAAACAAATTTAGTCATTGAGTCACGTCATCTGACATTAACAATCAATTACGCTTCAGCTCGCATCATCACGTCCAATTGGTCAATCACTTCTGACCATTGGGCGTCTTCTAATAATGCCTCTTTTAAAAATGCTTTTTGAGCTGGGTTCCAGCAATTAGCATCAGTGATTAATGTGTGCTTATCAAGTTTATTTTGGATAACAAAGTCATCGATCCCCTCTTGATGATGAGGCAAACCTAATTGCTTAAATAAGTGACTTAGATCATTTAATGTTGTGTCCATTTGATGCATTCCTTGTAATGGTTAAGTCGATAAATTCAGTATCAATCTTGATGACAAAAAATGCAAACAACTGTCGTATATAACCGTTTTGTAGGTCAAACGCATAAACAAAACTTGTAGATTGTTTCAAACTTGTTAAATTAAGTTCAGAGAGTTAATCAACAAGGAATAATAATGGACAATAACACCTTGGAAACCCTACGTGCAGTGTATTTAACCGCTGAAGACATACGGGTTGCAGCTTCCATTCTCTATAATGCTTATCATGATGACCCTTATTTTATCGAGGTACTCGGCCAACAAGATACTCAACAATATGAACAAAAACTTCGTGCCGCTATTCGTGAAGAGTTAAATGAATTATGGCAACAAGAACAACCTTTGATTGGCCTATTTGACGGTGACCGTTTAATCGGTGTTGCGTGTGTTATTACTCAACAAGTGCCGCTGGGCGAGGGACGTTATTGGCATTGGCGTTTCAAAATGATGTTAGGGACTGGCTGGAAATCAACTCAGGGATTAATGCAAAAAGAAACCTGTATTTTAGAACATCTTCCTTCTCAAAAATGCGGAATTTTACAATTTATTGCCTTATCACCTAATGAGCAGCATAAAGGTTATGGTGCCAAACTCATTCAAGCGGTATTGAGTTGGTGTGATGAACAACGTAGGCTCGATGGGGTCGGGGTATTTGTCAGTAATCCTTCACATCATAAAGCATTAGTACAACAAGGGTTTACTAGTATTGCCACCGTTAACGTTGGCAATGTCGAGGGTGAAATATTATTTTACAACAAGGTATAACTCAAGACTACATAATCTAATATTAACAGAGCATATGATTAGCTGGTGATTAAAAAGGAGTGAGTAATGCAACCTAAACGTTATTCTTCATTTGCAGAGTTTTACCCATTTTATCTGTCGCAACATCAAGATCCTGTTTGTCGAAGACTGCATTACATTGGCAGTAGCATTATTTTGGTGATTGTTGTTAATACCTTGATTAACCAGCATTGGTGGCAGCTGTTGTGGGTGCCTGTAGTTGGGTATGGTTTTGCATGGTTAGGGCATTTTATGTTTGAAAAAAATCGGCCAGCTACATTCACTTACCCGTTATACAGCTTGTGGGGTGATTGGGTCATGTTTGGTCAAATGTTAATGCGTTTATGGCGTAAAAAAATCCGATAGTAATAACTTGCTCACACTTCTGTAAGCCATATCCTACAAGTCTGTAGGGGATCCTATTTTAAGTTGTCAGTGTTTAACGTCATCAATTATTTTTAATCCTACAAAATCAGCTTCTTATAACTTTTTATGCTTTTTTAGATGTTGCTAATTTGTTTGTTAAATGTCGTGTGTCTTTTTCATGGCGTTTTATGTGGTTAGAATATTGTTATCGAAAGCGAGTCATGAGTTGCTTTTCTTAGGATGAGAAATAAAACGAATGATGCTTAAGAATTTCAAGGATGAGACTAGGAAGGACATGCTCACGGATTAGGGCATAAACTCGGCAGATGGATAGCCGGATCAAGGAAGAGTGTAGACAGTAAAAAGTCGACACAAGGGTAAAGGGACAGGACTGCAGGAAGCAGTATGGATGATTCAACGGATTGATATGGATTTAACGCTCAGCCAATGGACCGGCTGTTCAATGGAATGACACTCATGAGTCTTTTGTTATACACAAATAGACAAGGAAATGAGAACAGGGAAAAGGACTGCAGGAAGCATAATTACATGGATGGTGCAGGGAGCAAACTTTCAGCCGGATTGCTGACAAAAGCGTTTAATGGGCACAACCTTATAACTTAAGGTTGTGCCTTTTTGCTTTTTGGCGAAAAGTTTATGGCATTTGGATCCTGTGAATAAGGTTGTGTAAATAACAAATCTAAGATTCATAATAAGTCCCAAAGTGTAAACTGATTTAGGATGTCATCATATAGGCATGCAGCTTAATAGCGCACTCATTACGATGAATATTTATCTATCCTTGTGGAGTCTTATGTTTGCCCTATGACCTAATTCATACAGTGAGTATGCCTATTTCTATATTGATACCCTGAATTCGTCATCTTGAGCATTCTGACGCGCGTGACCCTTACCTAAATAATAATTCAATGATTAACCTATTGCGTTAACAACGCTGATTTAGCAGTAAAACTATCTATTATGTAAAAATAGACAACAAATCCGAGGTAATCATCACGACTCTCGGGCATAGTGAACCTCTAAATCATTAACTTCGTAATGTAAATATCTTAGATACAAACACATCAATAAACTCGGAAAAATAATGGAGGGTATTATGAAAAACACACTAGTGTTAATAATATTAGCAGCAAGTTTATTGTTTTATGCTGCTAATGCCACTGCAGATAAAACCATTTTGGCCGGAGGATGTTTCTGGTGTATGGAATCAGACTTTGAAAAACTTGATGGCGTAACCGATGTGATCTCAGGATTCACAGGCGGAATCTTAAAAGACCCCACATACAATGGCAACCATGACGGTCATTTTGAAGCGGTTCAAATAACCTATGATCCTAGCAAGGTGAGTTACAAAGAGTTGTTAGATTATTACTGGGTTAACATAGATCCCTTTGATGCAAAGGGGCAATTTTGTGATAAAGGTACAAGCTATTTAAGCGCGATTTTCGTGGCAAACGATAAAGAAAGGGAAATTGCCCAACAGTCTAAAAGGGACATTGAAAAGCAATTTCCCAATAATAACGTTATTACGCCAATCTTAAATGCTTCTATTTTTTACCCAATTAAGGGCGATGAAAGTTACCATCAGGATTACTATAAGAACAGTCCCATTCGGTATCATGCTTATCGCTGGAATTGTGGTCGAGACCAAAGGTTAACAGACATTTGGGGAGATAAAGCGACACATTAATCTGATTGATGTTAGTCAAACACCTATGGGGTCGATTGATAGTTGGTTAGTTTATGTCATTGCTTATATCAGTCTGTAACAGATTCTGTGTAATTACCCCAGAATTGAGATAATAACCGCGACATTCATAATTGCGATGTAGTGGACGCACAATAAAATACGCTTCACCACAAAGGAGAACAAAGGTGAGTAAAATAGTACAAGAAATAACATCAGCAAATGCTGATTATGTAGCTGGTTTTGGGGATAAAGGCAATTTGCCAATGCCTCCTGGCAGGCAGTTTGCCATCCTGACATGTATGGACGCACGTTTAGATCCTGCTAAATATGCAGGTCTTGCCGAAGGTGATGCCCATGTAATTCGTAACGCAGGCGGCAGAGCAAGTGATGATGCTATCCGTTCATTAGTCATTTCTTACAAATTACTTGGCACAAAAGAATGGTTTGTTATTCATCATACAGATTGCGGAATGGAAACATTTAATAATGAGATAATGGCTGATTTGTTGTCTGCAAGTCTAAAAACATCAAGTGTTGACGGATCAGGCTGGCATGATAGTCATGCTGGTGGTGGCACTACAGACGGCAAGTTTATTGAGTGGCTGACTATTAGTGATCAAGCTAAAAGCGTGTTATCTGATGTAGAAAGAATTAGAAATAATTCAATGGTGCCAAGTGATATCCCTATTTATGGTTATATTTATGATTGTAAAACGGGGAGTCTTGTTGAGGTTCCTGAAGCAACAGAAGCGGGAAAGGCAAGTTAGAACCTAACAAAGCAAATTCACTCGGATGATTAAAAAAACGGTGCGGCTTTCACTGCAGCCACACCGCTTTTAGCTGTCGATGATTTGCAGCGTTAAGCATATTTTTCTCAGCAACATTTCTCGAGTGAGGATCTTCGTTTAATTTATTTTTGTCCAAGCATGACTTGTCGAAAATAGGCCCGCGAAATTATCCTTGTGTTAGATTCTAGGGCGGACGCTGTCCTTCGAGGACGCTTCGATTCTAGGATCTAGGACTTAAGATCTAGGAATCGTGATATTAAAAGGGAGTCACCATCATCTTCAATCACTGCCTTGATCCGTTACCCTACGACAGCTTTGAAACGAGCATCTTGAAGTGGCTTGGGTATACCCGTTATTAGCGTATTACGGTTGCTCTCGTGATTTGCTGGTTTGCCGCACTCATCAATACCAACTCTCCTTCGGTTATATGGATTAAGGTTAAGCAAAATAGCGGATTTAAGCCAGGGTTTGAGCTGTTTGCTGGTTTAGGATGTTTAGTTAATAGTAATCGTTAACTAGATGTTTACCTTTTTTGCCTGCCGCCTTGTGAGATATATCTCACAAAGTGTGTGAGCCGAACCACCTAATTGATAGCTTATATGTCTGCTGAAAATTTAATTTATTGATTTTGTTCATTATTTTAATTTATGTTGTCTGTGAAATATTTTAATCATTTACAGGTACCTGTTTACGTCTAGGTAAATGAATTATTATTTATCTCGTTCCTAGGGAAGGGACATTACAAGGTAGTAAAGCGGTCGTGGAAGACCATGAGTATATGGATATAATGGACGGTATTAAGTTTCAGGATGAAACGTTAGGCTTGCTCAATGGACGCAATAGCGGATTAAGCGGGTTTTATAACATTATCAGGATGATAGTGTGCAATGGATGCCAGATTGTACGCAAATGATTTGCGACAGGATAGAGTAAGAATTTCATGGATGATATAAGGACACGCTTAGGATGGAGCAGGCTCGGTAAAAGGATAATCGAGTAAGAGGGAAAGTACTTTATTGTACATGGAACATCAAGGATTGAACAAGGATAGAGCAGGAAGCAAGCGATACGTATGGATGGTGCAGGGAGCACATTTATAGCTGGAAAGCTTAACAAGAGATCAAGAGGCCGCGGCAGTTACTGTCGCGGCCTTTCTTTTGCTTTTTTTCCGTGATGACTGGAACTTATCGTTGTTATGTTGTCAAATTGTAAACACTATGATGTTTGAACTTAAGCATGACGTTAGGTTGATATTGGGTTTGACTAAGGAGAAAACATGAAGCTGTTTAAATTAGTGATGGCGATGAGTCTTGGTTTTATTTGCTATAGCGCTAATGCCGAGGTGACTCCAGAGGAGCAACAATGGGTTGAGCAGGCATTAAGCGATATTAATCATAATACCGATGACTCAAATGTACGTTGGCAATACGCACAGCATACGGTGATGCCTGACTTAACACGGATAGAGCAATTTGATGCTTCACAGCCTGAAACACAACGATGGACGTTAGTGTCTGAAAATGGTGAAACACCGGATAAAAAACGTGTAGACAAATATCAACAACATCAACAAGATCTTAATCAAGACAAAGATGAAAACAGTCATGAAGTGGCATTTTCTGATCTTATTGATGTAACCACACTTGTATTTGTTGGTGATGATGACTCCAACCTAGTGTTTAAATTTGTACCCAATATTGAAGAACTCGATAATGAAGCCCTAACTGGCGTGCTTTATTTAGATAAAGCGTCTAAGCAGTTAAGAAAAATTTTGATCAGCAATACCGATGAGTTGAATCCGGCATTTACCGTCACGCTGACTAAATTTGAATTAGAGTTGGTATTTGGTGTTTTTGAAGGTTTAGTGATGCCTGAACATACATCAACCATCATTAACGGTACTGCGGCAATTTTTAAATCTCTTGATAGCATCCAAACGGTGACTTATCTCGATTATAAAGTGATTGATAAGCCTAAAGCCTAATGGCGAGATCGATAATGCATTTCCTTTGTCGGTAAATCGGGTCGACAATAAAAACGCTATTTTGCTCATGAATGGCAAAATAGCGATAAATGAACCTCAACTCGGGAAGAGGTGAGCTTACTCGGTAAAAGCGGCTTGACGTGCCCTTATAATGCTTAAATGAACCTTACTCATTTGACTCACTAGTTGCATTTGCCTGAACCGCAACTTTTACTGCTGCCGCATCCGCCAAATTTACCACTGGCCATAGGGGCATCCATCCATTCTGGTTCTGGAAAAATGGGCCATTCGATTTTTTTTACACGATTACCATGCATTAAAATATGGCCTTGATATTGGTTGAGGCCATCGGTACTAAATTCGAACATAAATGTTGCTTTCCAACAGATACCGGTACTGCCACCGATGCTTGGACGGGCTGACACCATTGCAATAGCGAGCAATTGTACATTTTGTTTTTTACAGGCTTGTTCTGTAAGGGTCCTGCTTAACTCTGCCATTTGTCTTAGCTGCCAAAAAAAAGCCGCTACCACGACTAAAGCAACAATTAATAAAAAATCACTCATCATAGGCTGGTTGCTCTAAATAATCCGCCAATAGCGGTTGCTAATTGAACGCTTCTGTCTGGATGCCTTAAGTCGGCTAATAATCCTTGACGCAAGCTAGGTATTGCCACGATATCAGCAAAAACTTGATTAAAGAAGGGCTGTGGCTGTTTTGCTAGCGCTTCCAAATAGTGTTTACGAATGGCATCATCTTTTAAGGCTAACCAATTACGTGCCGCAATGGTTATTAGCGTGTTGTTGTCTAACCCTCGTTGGTCATTTAACTGATTAATCGCTGTCATACTGTATTGAACATCAGACGCCAATGCCGCTAAATACATAACTTTTATATGATCTTCAGCTTGTTCTAATTGGTTAAATAAATGCTCTGCAAGGCGTTTACCAATATTAATGTGTTCTAAGCATTGGCAAAGTGCGGCTTGCACTTCCATTGGAGCATGATCAAGTGCGTTAATCATGTCATTAAGATGGTTAAATTGATGTGCGCGAACGCAAATATCGGCTAAACCTTGTAAACCCAGTTGTGGCCAAGTGTCTTGTGCTGCTTGACCAGACAAATATTGTGCGGCAAATTCATATTGGCTCGATGCAGCTTGGCCAAGTTGAAGCCTGACTAATGCATTAAATAATGCCAATTTGTGCTGATTAGGCTTAAAGCTAAAAGGATGATTGGCTAATTGCTCTTGCTGCTCATCCGTTAATTCTTGGGTTGGATTACGCCCTAGCGCTTCTAAGATCATCTTAATAAACTGAGTCCGCGGCGCCGGTGATAATAGGCCTTGCTCATCTAACGGTAATTTTACAAACCAAATATAAGGTAATTGCTGTTGTTGCCAAAATACGATAGCAAACTGCGCATGACCTTGAATGGGATAAGGATATGGCGCCAGTAAAGAGTCAATTTGCTGAAAGGCGACCATATCGATATGTTGCACCCGGCGACCTAAATCATATATTTGGAATTGAGTATTTGCGGTCGTTAGAAACTGGCTTAAGGTGGTTATTTCGGTCATGGTGTTGTCACTAAATCAAAGAAGTTGGATGGGTATTCAATTGACTAAATGATATCATATTCCGACTTAGCCTTGATGTTGTTGTTCACTTTTATGCTTTATTTAACCAGTAAAAATCATTTAATTAAATTAGAACAATTGCTTAAGGATTTTCAGCTTTGGTCTGATATTTCACCATCTGTATCTGCTATGACCAGCACGGCGCCATTTTGCTGCGATGTAATGGCATTTGAGCAATGGCTGCAGTTTATTTTCATTCCCAAAATGACTGAGCTTATTGTGCTGCGACAACCTTTGCCAACCAATATGGCCTTGGCTCCAATGGCTGAACATGTGTGGCAAAGTAAGCCCCATGGTAGTGTTATGATTACCCAGCTACAACAATTTGACGCCTTGCTAAGTCAGCGTTAAGCGAACTACCCATAAACGTCATCACATTTGGCCAATACAAAATAAGAAAGTGATAAACATGATCTCAAAAGATAACGATGTTGAATACTCATTGGATAATGATGACTTATGTGATCAAAGAAGCTCAGACGACATTGATGATGCCTCTGCTGCAGACACCGAACACGATGACGACTTACCGCCTCCTCATATCGATATATTATTTGAAGACGAGCATATTGTAGCGATACATAAACCGGCGGGTTTATTAGTTCATCGCAGTTATTTAGCCCGTAGAGAGCGCTTTTTTGCGATGCAGATGACCCGTGATTTGGTGGGGTGCCATGTTTTTCCGGTGCACCGCCTTGATCGACCTACATCTGGAGTGTTGCTGTTTGCTAAATCCAGTGAGGTGGCCCGGCTGTTGTGTGAACAATTTGCCGATCACAGTATTAAGAAGCAATACTTAGCCATCGTTCGTGGCAACATGCATGAGTCTGGTATCTTAGATTATGCCCTTAAACAAGAGTTTGATGATTTGGGCGATAAGCATGTTGATCCCAATAAAGCGGCACAAGAAGCGGTGACGGATTATCAACCATTATTGAATACCGAAATACCTTTTAGTTCAGGTCGCTATCCAACTAGTCGTTACGGATTGGTAAGACTCAGTCCCCACACAGGGCGAAAGCATCAGTTACGTCGCCATATGGCGCACTTACGTCATCCAATAGTCGGTGATACCACCCATGGCGATGGCAAGCAAAATAAGTTTTTTCGTGAGCACTTCCATGTTAATCGCCTATGGCTCATAGCCAAAAGCTTACAGTTTGTGCATCCTGTAACGCAGCAAGCAATGCACATAGAGACGGAACTAGAGTCTGAGTGGTTAGATATTTTCAGCGAGTTTGGCTGGGGTGATGATCAATTATCATCGATACCAAGTATCTTATTAAGCTAATTCATTCGATCAGCCAGCAAGGCTTTGAGTTTTTCAAATTCCGCGATGGGCGGTAAGCTCTCGTGTTGCTTTTGCTCCATGTGGAAATAATAGTTGCGGCGAATGTGGGCGAATTTGTGTTGGAGTTTTAATTTTCGCTTTCTGCTCAGTTGTCGCATCGTCTTGGTTCCGTTACTGCGTTGCTTTATATTAAACCAACCTGCGTTGGGCGGTCCAATTAAACAACATACTATAAAAGACACTTGCGAGAGACCAAAAGAATACAGTAAGGTAAGTTATTAAGACTCAAGGTATTTTATATCGCATTTCATTTAAGGGGAAAGTATACCATGAAAAAGGTCAACGTTGTTTTTGGTACCGTTTATGGTAGTGCACAATTTACAGCTGAAACAGTGACTAAGGCAATTGCAACGTTAGGTTTTACCACTAAACTTTGGCAACCTAATGAATTATCTGGTTTTGTACCTCCTCAAGATGAGCTATTGATTATCGTGTCTTCAACCACTGGCGAAGGGGAGGTACCTGAAGATATTTTTCCTTGGTTTAACGAGCTTAAATCCAGTGCACCGTATTTACCATTATTGCAATACAGCCTAATAGGATTAGGTGATTCAAGTTATGACACTTTTTGCGGGGCTATTAAGCAATTTGATCAATTGTTAACAGAGCTAGGAGCCACACCGCTTACTGAACGATTAGAGATTGATGCCTGTGAAACGATGGAACCAGAAACAGAAGCTAAAAAATGGATAGCCAGTTGGCACAACGCCGTCACATCGGAAAACGTAGTGTAAATTTTATTACCCAGCAGTGGTTTAAGTTTGCCCAGCGCCTAAGCCAGGCGCTATTGATCCCGATTGCGATCTTGCCTGCAGCAGGGGTAATGCTAGGCTTAACTGTCAATCCATTGTCATTTATTCCGCCAGAATTAAATACTGTGTTGTTTGCAGTAGGTAATCTGGTATTTACTATGATGCCTTTATTATTTAGTGTCGCGGTGGCCATCGGATTTTGTCGAGATCAAGGCATTGCCGCATTTTCTGCCGTGTTTGGTTTTGGGGTGTTTTTATCCACCATGGGTGCCCTGACCGACATATATGGTTTAGTCTCACGGCCACTGTGGGGCATGCAAACTATTGATACCGGTATTGCGGGTGGAATGTTAGTTGGGGCAATCACTTGCCTAGCGGTTAGAATCAGTCAACATGTTAAATTACCGGCTATTTTTTCATTTTTTGAAGGCCGTCGTAGTGCACCCATAATTGTTATTCCTCTGTCTATGGTGCTGGCCTATTTGCTGGTCCATGTCTGGCCGCCTTTGTCGCATGTTATTGAAAATCTTTCTGATTGGTCTGTATACCAAGATCCCGCCATTGCGTTTGGTGTTTATGGCACCGTTGAACGTTTATTAATTCCACTCGGATTACATCATATTTGGAATGCGCCATTTTATCTTGAAGTAGGACAGTACATTAACCAAGGCACCGTGGTAAAAGGTGAGGTGGCTCGTTATTTAGCCGGTGATCCGTTGGCGGGAAATCTCGCCGGAGGTTACTTAATTAAAATGTGGGGCTTACCTGCTGCAGCGCTAGCTATTTGGCGTTGCGCAGATAAACCTCAGCGCAATCGGGTTGCAGGGATTATGTTATCTGCGGCTACGGCAAGTTGGTTGACTGGAGTGACCGAGCCAATAGAATTTGCCTTTATGTTTGTCGCGCCCATTCTCTTTATTGTGCATGCATTACTGACCGGTATTGCTTATAGCGTGTGTATTTTACTCGAAGTACATCACAGCATTGTGTTTTCCCATGGCTTAGTCGATTTTAGTTTATTGTTTTCTCGCTCTGCCAATACCCATTGGATCTGGTTGCTTGGGCCGCTGACAGCATTAATCTATTACGCTATCTTCAGGGCCAGTATTTTAGCCTTTAATTTAAAAACACCAGGACGAATAGAGCCAAGTCATCACCCTGCAGAGCCAAAAGAGAGTTTACGCGCGATGATTTCAGCCTTAGGTGGTCGCGAGAATATTGTTGAGATTAATGCGTGTTTAACCCGCTTACGTATTAGTGTTAATCAAGCTGATTTAATCGATAAAGCGAGATTAATGCGTTTAGGGGCCAAAGGCGTGGTGGTCATGGGCAAAGGCGTACAAGTGGTCTATGGCACCAAGGCTGAAACACTGCGTAAATTACTGCAAAAATATCTAGACTCTCGACGTTAGCTCGGATGGTTGTAGCATTTTTGATTCACTTGTAGTGCATTTTTGAGGTTTTTGTTTTTAAACAAACCTTTTTTATCTTTTATGAGTCATTCCCATTAAAAACATCCCCCAAATTTGTATTTCAATGGCACACTGTTAGGCCGTCATTTAACAGGAGTTGTACGCGTGAGCCATCAAGATAAAACCATTATTAATCCAGCCAAATTACAGCGAAAAGTGTTGATAACCGATTGTGCTGATGCTCAGGGGTTAATTGCCAAAATCACCAACGTTTGTTTCGCTCATCAATTAAATATTATTAAAAACACCGAATTCGTTGACCATACTCAAGGTCGCTTTTTTATGCGCGCAGAGCTTGAAGGCCTGTTTGATGATGAGCGCCTATTAACTGAATTACGTGATGTCTTGCCTGCTCAAAATCGCATGAGGCTAGTCGATACGGGTAAAAAGCGCATTGTTATCATGGTGACCAAAGAAGCGCATTGTTTAGGTGATATTTTAATGAAGTCTTATTACGGCGGCTTAGATGTTGAGATTGCTGCTGTAGTGGGTAATTATGATGTGCTGCAACAATTAACTGAAAAGTTTAATATTCCATTTCATTATGTTAGCCATGAAGGCTTAAATCGCCAGGAACATGAGCAGGCGATGTTAGCGGTGATTAAACCTTATGATACCGACTTTTTAGTGTTAGCTAAATATATGCGAGTGCTAACGCCTGAGTTTGTGTCAGCATTTCCAGATAAAATTATTAATATTCATCATTCGTTTCTGCCGGCTTTTATTGGTGCATCACCTTACAAACAAGCCTGGGATCGCGGTGTTAAAATCATCGGTGCCACCGCTCATTTCGTGAATAACAATCTTGATGAAGGGCCTATTATTAAACAAGATGTGATTTCGGTTGACCACAGCTTTAGCGCTGAAGAGTTAGCTCATAATGGCCGTGATGTTGAAAAAAGTGTATTAAGCAAAGCATTGCAATTAGTTCTCAACGAGCAAGTTGTGGTGTACGGTAATAAGACCGTAGTATTTTAAAATAAAGTGTTTTAAAGCACAGCATCTAAATCATAGCATTGCAGCAATAACATTTTTAACCAAGATGATTTACCGACTCAAACAATCGCTTTTTAGGATTAGTATTTAAAAATAGACTAAAAATTCATTGCGTTGCAATGACGGTACTCGATGTTTGACTAGGCTTCAGGGGGGAGGCATTGCAACTCTCTTATTAATGGTCATTTAACGCTTATTAATGTTGATAGACTCATTTTTAGATGCATTTTAGCGCCTAGAGCCGCATCCCTGCGGCGCTATAGATTATGAATTTAGCTTGGTGATTTATAGGGGTAAATATTGGCTTAGGTGTATATGGGTTAATACGGATTGTCTTCATTGTTAGGTGGTTAAGGGTTATTACAAGTATTATTGTTAATAGCGAACATCATATAAAGGCTGGGTCTCACCTAGATAAGCTAAGTCACGAATGCTGACATGAGCTTCGGCATAGGGCGCAATTAAACGGGCTGTTTTATCGGCATTGCGACTAAGGGTAAATTGATGAAAACTTTCGCCGTTACAAACGAGGCGAGGAAAGATCCTAGCCTTATTGATACGATAGCTTTTCATTGTGTCATTAAATTGGAATACCTTATTGCTAGCGCCAGCTTTACAGACGGCAATTAAGGTGTTTTCTACATTGGGATCCATAGCAGCTTGGCTGTTCATTGACCAAAGTGATAAGGATAAGGCTGTAAGTACGATAATAGTTTTCATAGTGACTCCTTTACCTAACCTTTAAAGTAAAGGCCATTTTCACCTAGAAATGAAGTGTAATTGGTGTCACTTTGTGTAACAAACCCCCCTCAGTTCGACAAAATGTAACTGGGAGTAACAAATCGTGTCGCATTCAGAGTGTCGCCACATAACTAGTTGAAAGAAAAGGGCTTATTTTTTATTATCATGTTTTTTCTAGTGAATAAAAGCTAATTGTATGAAAAGGCTCAATAATTCATTGAGCCTTATTATTTCATCAAAGATCAATTAATCAACGATCCGTAATAGTTCATTGATCCCGACTTTACCACGGGTTTTCGCATCGACCTTTTTAACAATAATCGCCGCATATAAGCTGTAAGTGCCACAAGCCGATGGCAAGTTACCTGATACCACAACCGATCCTGCTGGAATGCGACCATAATGCACTTGGCCGGTTTCGCGATCAAAAATTCGGGTGCTTTGACCAATGTAAACGCCCATTGAAATCACGCTACCTTCTTCAACCACCACACCCTCAACGATTTCGCTGCGAGCGCCAATAAAGCAGTTGTCTTCAATGATGGTTGGGCCAGCTTGTAACGGCTCTAATACACCACCGATCCCAACCCCACCAGATAAGTGAACGTTTTTACCAATCTGTGCGCAGGAACCAACCGTTGCCCATGTATCAACCATAGTGCCTTCATCAACATAAGCGCCTAAGTTAACGTAAGATGGCATTAATACAGTATTTTTACCGATAAATGAGCCTTTACGAACGGTTGCGGGTGGCACAACACGGATCCCTTCTGCTTTAAAACGAGCTTCGTCATAATCGGCAAATTTCTGCGGGACTTTGTCGAAATACTTGGTGTCACCACCGTCAATCACGCTGTTATCAAAGATGCGAAAAGACAGTAGTACGGCTTTTTTGAGCCATTGGTGGACATGCCATTCACCAGCAATTTTTTCTGCAACACGAACTTGGCCTTTATCGAGCATATTGATCACGGTTTCAACATCGGCGCGAACACTTGGTTCTACGTTAGATGGTGAGATGTTTTGACGTGTTTCGAATGCTGTTTCAATGCGTTGGCGTAAAGCCTCCATTGTTTTCTCCCGGTATTAAATGATTAGTAGCATAATAGTAAGGTTAAAAATTAGTTAGATGATTTTAGTGCAAGTGTTAGCGCAGCAGACAATTGCTGTTGTTGTTGCTCATCTAGGGCTGAAGCACTTTGGTTTTGTAAAATAAAAAAGTCTTCTGCACGTTCACCAATAGTGGTAATTTTAGCCGCCAATAGTGTCACATTACAACGATAGAGAATGTCACCGACTTTGGCCAATAGGCCAGGCGTGTCTAAGGTGATTAATTCCATCATACTTGTACCATGGCGAGCACTGGGTAAGAAACTCACATGAGTGGCAACATTAAAAGGTTTCATGATCCGGGCTAATTTTCTAAACTTCGGCAGTTTTGGGTTTTCAGTAGCCAAGGCTTTTTCGAGTGCTTTACGGATACTTTGAATGCGCGATAATTGGATAATCGGTTCGCCATCTTGTTCTAAAATCACAAAGGTGTCGAGTGCATAATCATCTTTTGATGTCATGATGTTAGCGTCATGAACATTGATATTTTTATTGTCTAAAACCGTCATCACGGTGGCAAAAAGTTTGGGTTTATCTTTGCTGTAGACAAAGAGTTCTGTACCACCTCGAGTGGTATGCTTTGACATTAACACTAATGGCTCGTCGTGATGATGTTTTAAAATGGCTTCTGCGTGCCAAGCCACTTGAGTCGGTTGATGGCGTAAAAAGTATTCTGCTTTGAAACGTGTCCAGAGTGCATCCATGTCTTTTTCTTTTAGGCCACGACGAATAAGTTCTTTTTTAGCTTTGGCTTGGATCTCTTTAACTCGCGCTTTAACATCGACTGGTTTTTCTTTACCCCGAGCTAATACTCTTTGGGTTGAAAAATACAAATCGCGCAGCAATGATCCTTTCCAATTATTCCACGTTTTCTCATTGGTGGCACAGATGTCGGCGACAGTGAGGCAATATAAATAACTTAAATGCGCTGCGTCGCGGACTTTTTCAGCAAACAGTGCAACCACTTCTGGATCGGAAATATCTCTGCGTTGAGCTGTGATCGACATCACGAGGTGATTTTCAACTAACCATGCCACTAAACGTCCGTCATGGTCATTCATGCCATGTAATTTACAGAAATCGATGGCATCTTTTGAGCCTAATTTGCTGTGATCGCCGCCACGGCCTTTGGCAATATCATGAAAAATTGCCCCGAGTACCAATAAACCTCTTTTCGGTAATTGATTAATTAAGATGGCGCCCAGTGGGAATTCATCTTTTTGTTCAACGTGTGAAAATCGGTCAATATTGAGCAGTAATCTATGGGTGTGTTCATCAACGGTATAGGCATGAAATAAATCAAATTGCATCTGGCCTTCAATCTTGCGCCAAGCCGGTAAGTAAGACGATAAAATACCGTGTTGGTGCATTAATGAAAATGCAGCAATACCTCGTGGATGTTTTAGGATCTCCATAAACACTTTTCGACACGCGGGGTTTTCCTGTAAGGGTGATGTTAGTGATCTACGAGTATTACGCAATAATCTTAACGTGGGCGCATAGATTTCTTGGATATTGGAATTTTTAGCCACCAGTAGAAATAAACGTAATATTTCTTCGTTATGACAGCTAAACAAATCGTCATCCAACACTTCGATATAACGACCTCGACGTTGATAAACCTCACTAATGGGCTGTATTTCTAACGCTTGAGTGTGACCTAATGTGGCGCGCTTAAACAATTGCAGCAGCATCTGATTAAGCTCCATCACGCGGCGCACCGTGCGATAGTAGCGTTTCATCATCTGCTCGACGGCTAATTGGGTTGCATCTTCGTAACCTAATAAACTGGCGATTTGTCGTTGTAAATCGAACAATAAACGGTTTTCGTTACGATTAGCGGTGATGTGGAGTGCAAAACGGATTTCCCACAGAAAATTTTGGCATTCCAGTAATTCAGCTAATTCGGCTGGCGCTAGAAAATCGTGCTCGACTAAATCTTCTAATTTAGCAGCATCAAAATGGCGCATCGCGACCCATGCTATGGTCTGAATATCGCGTAATCCGCCAGGGCAGGTTTTAATGTTAGGTTCTAAATCAAAGGCACTGGCTTTACTGTGGCGCGCGGTTTGTTCATCTTTCTTGGCGTTATAAAAGTCATAAGAGGGCCAAAAGTCTTGTTGACGGACGGCGTCATATAACACGTCAAATAGGAATTCACTGCCGGTGAGTAATCTGGCTTCGATCAGATTGGTCGCAATGGTGATGTCTGCTTTGCCTTGCTCAATGGTTTGCGAGATAGTGCGAACACTGTGGCCTATCTCAAGCCCAGTATCCCAAAGATAAGTAATAAGTTGACTCAGCTGGTTTTCAATCTCTGGCGATAGTTGTTCATCGTCAACTAAAAACAGTAAGTCAATGTCTGAATGTGGATGCAGCTCACCACGGCCATAGCCGCCAACGGCAACGAGGGCAAGATGACCATTATTTAATGAGAAATCTTGCCAAGCTTGCATTAGTAAAGCATCAACAAATTGACAACGGTGTTTAACAATATCAACAATAGGATGTTTTGCTGTGTATTGCTCAACTAAGCGCTGGTTTAAGTCAATTAATGCGTTTTTGGCGGCCAGCGCAGTATTCATTGATGTCCTTACTAATTTAAGTCTTTAGTGGTTAATGATCCGTGGGAAGTCTTCTTCTTCACGCAAAGTTAACACTTCTACACCGGTTTGGGTCACTAACAGTGTATGTTCCCACTGTGCTGAATTCTTACCATCAGAGGTCGTGACCGTCCAATTATCATTTTTATCCAATACTGTAGTATGACGACCAGCATTGATCATTGGCTCGATCGTAAAGCACATACCCGGTCTTAGCACGATTTTATCATTATTCTTATAATGAACAACTTGAGGTTCTTCGTGGAACCCTGTGCCAATACCGTGACCACAATAATCTTGTACGATGGAGTACTTATCAAGCCCTGTTTTGCTTGTCTTAATGAATTTTTCGATGGTTGTGCCAATTTCACCTAATTTTAAACCAGGTCGTACTTTACGAATGGCTAAATACAAGCTTTCTTGGGCAATGCGACTCAAACGTTTGTCTTTTGCTGACACTTCGCCGATTAAAAACATTTTTGAGCTATCACCATGATAACCGTCTTTGATGACAGTAATATCAAGGTTGATCATATCGCCATCTTTTAAGACGTATTCACAAGGGATACCGTGGCAGACGACTTCGTTAACCGAGGTACAAATAGACTTCGGAAATCCGTGGTAATTCAATGGCGCAGAAATAGCCCCTTGTTCTTCGGTATATTGAGCACAAATCTCATTTAATTCATTTGTGGTCACTCCTGCCTTAACATGTGGGGCCACTATTTCTAATACTTGCGCCGCTAATTTACCCGCTGCACGCATCTTTATTATTTCGTCTGCATTTTTGATCACAATACTCATGAAAACTCTCTATCCTTTGACGGTCAAAATAGGCATGTTTTATCCAAGGTTTTACGGCAAAAAGTTGTATTTACATGCCGTTTATGGTATAAAGCGCGCCGTTATGTGTAAAATCGTTGTTGTACGGTTCGAGTTAATATGATGTCAATCGCGGCTTTTTTAAGCTAGATATACATCTTGTTCGGCAAATCGTAAAATATTGCGGTCATTATACATGGCAATTAACTTAAATACTAAATCACACACGTATCGACACATTTTTCGGGGTGCTTTCTCATTCTTAACGGAAGTTAGAAAGTCGAGACATGGGATGCGTGGAGGTCTAACCCCTTACATTAAGGTATATACAATGACTACTGTTTCAATGCGCGACATGCTACAAGCTGGTGTTCACTTCGGTCACCAAACTCGTTACTGGAATCCTAAGATGAAGCCTTTCATCTTCGGCGCTCGTAATGGTGTACACATCATCAACCTTGAGCATACCGTGCCAATGTTCAACGAAGCTTTAGCTTTCATTAGCAACATTGCTTCTAAGAAAGGTAAAGTATTATTCGTAGGTACTAAGCGCGCTGCTGGCGAAGCTATCAAAGCATCTGCACTTTCTTGTGATCAGTACTATGTTGATCACCGTTGGTTAGGCGGCATGCTAACTAACTGGAAAACTGTTCGTCAGTCAATCAAGCGTCTTAAAGAGCTAGAAAGTCAGTCTGTAGACGGTACTTTCGACAAGTTAACTAAGAAAGAAGCGCTAATGCGTACTCGCGAATTAGACAAGTTAGAAAAGTCTTTAGGCGGAATCAAGAACATGGGCGGTTTACCTGACGTATTATTCGTTATCGGTGCTGACCATGAGCATATCGCTATTAAAGAAGCAAACAACCTAGGTATCCCAGTTGTTGCAGTTGTTGATACTAACTCTGCACCAGATGGTGTTAACTATGTCGTTCCAGGTAACGACGATGCGATGCGTGCTATCCGTTTGTACACTTCTACTGTTGCTGAAGCTGCTAATGCTGGCCGTGGTCAAGATTTAGCGGTACAAGCAGAGCAAGACGGTTTCGTAGAAGCTGTTTAATAAGGCGTGATGGTTTCCATCCCCCTTATTTGCCAATAAGATAATTGGTGAGCAGGGGCCAATCGGCCCCTGTTTTATAAATGCAATATTAGTCGAATTAAATTAGAGGATTTAACAATGGCAATTACTGCTGCCCAAGTTAAAGAACTTCGTGACCGCACTGGCGCTGGCATGATGGACTGTAAGAATGCACTGACTGAAACTGACGGTGACATCGAACTAGCAATTGATAACATGCGTAAAAGCGGCGCCGCGAAGGCTGCTAAAAAATCAGGTAACATCGCTGCTGACGGTACAATTCTAATCAAGAATGGCGACGGTTTCGCTGCACTATTAGAAGTTAACTGCCAAACTGATTTCGTTGCAAAAGATTCAAACTTCCTAGCATTCGCTAACTCAGTGTTAGACGTTGCTGCTGCATCTAAAGTTACTATCGAAGACTTAAAAACACAGTTTGAAGAAACGCGTGTTGCGCTAGTAACTAAAATCGGTGAAAACATCAACGTTCGTCGCGTTGAGTATATCGAAGGTGCAAACCTAGCATCTTACCGTCACGGTGATCGTATTGGTGTTGTTGTAGCCGGCGAAGCTGATGAAGAAACGCTAAAGCACATCGCAATGCACGTTGCTGCTTCTAAGCCAGATTTCGTTAACCCTGAAGATGTTCCTGCTGAACTTGTAGCAAAAGAGCAAGCGCTTCAAATCGAAATCGCGATGAATGAAGGCAAGCCTGCTGAAATCGCTGAGAAGATGGTTTTCGGTCGTATGAAGAAGTTCACTGGTGAGATATCTCTTACTGGTCAAGCTTTCATCATGGAACCTAAGAAAACGGTTGGCGAAATTCTTAAATCGAAAGGCGCTAAAATAACCAATTTCGTTCGTTTAGAAGTGGGTGAAGGTATCGAGAAAAAAGCAGAAGATTTTGCTGCTGAAGTAGCTGCACAAATTGCAGCGACTAAAAAAGCGTAATCGCTTTTATCTAAATACCCTAAGACCGCAGCAACCGCTGCGGTTTTGTTATGATCAGGATGAAAATTATGAGCACCAATCCAAAACCGGCGTTTAGACGCATTCTGCTTAAATTAAGCGGTGAAGCATTAATGGGTGAAGAAGGCTTCGGCATTGACCCAAAAGTACTTGATCGTATGGCACAAGAAGTGAAAGAGCTTGTTGAACTTGGAATTCAAGTTGGTGTGGTTATTGGTGGTGGTAATCTATTTCGTGGCGAAGGCTTAGCAAAAGCAGGCATGAACCGCGTAGTGGGCGATCACATGGGTATGTTAGCAACCGTAATGAATGGCTTAGCCATGCGTGATGCCTTGCACCGTGCATATGTTAATGCCCGCCTTATGTCTGCTATCCCGCTCAAAGGTGTATGCGATGACTACACCTGGACAGAAGCAATTAGTTTATTAAAGTCTGGTCGAGTGGTGATTTTTGCCGCGGGTACCGGTAATCCATTTTGTACAACGGATTCTGCAGCATGTCTACGTGGTATTGAGATTGAAGCTGAAGTGGTACTAAAAGGTACTAAAGTAGATGGTGTATACTCTGCAGACCCGATGAAAAACCCTGAAGCGGTTAAATATGAAACGCTTACTTTTGCGGAAGTCCTTGAATCAGAATTAAAAGTAATGGATCTTGCTGCATTTACTATGGCGCGTGATCATAATATGCCTATTCTTGTCTTCAATATGAATAAGCCAGGTGCACTTCGCCGGGTGATTATGGGTGAACAAGAAGGTACGATTATTAGCAGTAAAAAACCTGCTTAATCACAGACACAAAAAATATTACATTATATAATTTAAATGTTTGAGCCGTTTTATTGCATGTGTCATTCTTAGGCTAATGCTCAGACACAGATGAATTTGTGACAAAAAGGAAATTATTGTGATTGATACTATTATGTTAGATGCGCGTGAGCGTATGAGTAAATGCGTTGAGTCTACTAAAAACCAAATGGCGAAAGTTCGCACCGGTCGTGCACACCCAAGTTTATTAGATTCTATTCAGGTTTCTTGCTATGGCTCTACGTCACCCCTTAATCAAGTGGCTAACGTGGGTGTAGAAGACTCTCGTACATTAACTGTAAACGTGTTCGATAGATCGATAGTTCAATCGGTAGAAAAAGCAATCATGAGCTCTGATTTGGGCTTAAACCCGATGACTGCCGGTGCAACGCTACGTATTCCGTTACCTTCGTTAACTGAAGAACGTCGTAAAGACTTCATCAAAGTGGTCCGTAACGAAGCAGAAAACGGCCGTATTGCTATTCGTAACGTGCGTCGTGATGCGATCAGTGAAGTCAAGAAGCTTGAAAAAGCCAAAGACTGTACTGAAGATGATGTTCGTCGTAGTGAAGATGAAGTGCAAAAGCACACTGATTCATCTATCAAAAATATTGATCAAATTCTAGCAACGAAAGAAAAAGAGTTGATGGAAGTATAATCTGTCAATTTAGACGCTAGAGTTAACACGCCGTGTAAGGGTATACTACACGGCGTTTGTTTTTATAAAGGATTGTCGTAGATGTCTTCTACAGTTGAGTTTGAATCAGACCCTAAAGCCGATTCGGAGTTAATGACTTCGCAATTGCTGCCAGGACAATTATCTGATGCGGTAAAACAATCTCTGCCTAAGCATGTTGCGATTATTATGGACGGCAATGGCCGCTGGGCACAACTGCAGGGTAAAGCGCGGGTTTTTGGTCATAAAGCGGGTGTTAAAGCGGTGCGTCGTGCGGTAAGTACTGCAAGTCAACTTGGTATTGAATCATTAACCTTGTTTGCATTTTCCAGTGAAAATTGGCGCCGACCAGATAAAGAAGTCAGTTTGCTAATGGAACTGTTTTTTACAGTGTTACAACGTGAATTAAAATTACTCGACAAAAACCAAGTTAAGCTCAATATTATTGGTGATATCAGTCGCTTTTCGCCTCGCTTGCAAAAGCAAATTGCGTCGGCTCAAGACAAAACGGCTGCCAATACCGGTTTGATATTAAATGTGGCGGCGAACTATGGCGGACGTTGGGATATCTTGCAAGCAGCACAAAAATTAGCCGAAAAAGTTGAAAGTGGTGAAATCAGCAGCAGTCAGATGACTGAAGAAGCATTAAATGAACATTTGTGCATGCAAAGTCAGAGCGAAGTTGATTTAATGATCCGAACTGGCGGTGACTACCGCATTAGTAATTTTGTATTATGGCAGGCCGCCTATGCCGAGTTTGTGTTTACTGACACTCTATGGCCTGACTTTGATGAGCAAGCATTTCGAAATGCCATTGCCATTTTTGCCCGTCGGCAGCGCCGTTTTGGTTTGACCGGGAGTCAAATTGAAGAGATACGCGCAATATAAATCTTAAGAGGATTAGTTTCTTGCTAAAACAACGAATAATAACAGCATTGTGGTTAATCCCAATTGTACTCGGGGCTATATTTTTACTATCAGCAAATGTGTTTGCTTGGGTGTTAGTGCCAGTGTTTTTAATTGCAGCAAAAGAGTGGGGCAGTTTTATTGACCCAAGCTGTAATGTCACCCAGTGGTCTTTTACCGCGACACTCGGTCTTTTACTCATAGCGCTTAATTTAGCTGTACCCATTGATGTGTTGTGGTTTAAAGGGCAATTACACCCTATGTACCTTGCCATTATCACTATCGGTGTATTTTGGTGGATAGTCAGCAGCGTATTGGTGTTTAGTTTTCCTAAAAGTGCCAAAATATGGAAAGACAGCCCAATGTTGAAATCCATGTTTGGCCAGTTAACACTCATACCGTGTTTTGCCTCTTTGATCGCGCTTAAATCATTAAGCAGCAACGTTCACCCCTATTATGGTGGTGCATTAGTGTTTCTTGTCATGCTAGTGGTTTGGGCTACGGATACGGGGGCTTATTTTGCTGGCCGTAAGTTAGGTAAGCATAAATTGATGCCGAGTGTGAGCCCAGCTAAAACACTTGAGGGCTTAGTGGGTGGCTTAATTACCACTATGGTTGTGGTTGCGGGTATTATGTATGTCGCGCCAGAACAAGAGTTAGGCTTGCTCATTGTGGTCACGTTAGTCACTGCGCTGGCATCTGCTTTTGGCGATTTGTCTGAAAGCATGTTTAAACGTGCTGCTAACATTAAAGATTCAGGCTCTATTTTACCTGGTCACGGTGGTGTTTTGGATCGTATCGACAGTTTAACCGCAGCACTGCCAGTATTTACCTTTATCTATATCACCCTGTGGATGTAATACCAATGCAGAATATAGTGATTTTAGGGGCAACAGGCTCAATAGGTGCAAGCACTTTAAGCGTGATTGTAAATAACCCTACCGATTTTCATGTCCATGGATTAGTGGCCAATGCCAGTGTTAATAAAATGCTGGCCTTGTGCATCACCCATCAGCCTGAATATGCTCATATGGTGGCCGAGAGCGCTGCTATGCAGCTGAAAGCATTATTACCTAAAAACTGCATTACTCAAGTGACGACAGGGGCTGAGGCTCTGAACGCGTTAGTGACAGACAGTCGCACTGATACCGTTATGGCGGCCATTGTTGGTGCTGCTGGTTTAGTGCCGACATTTGATGCCGTTAAAGCGGGTAAACGGGTGTTGTTAGCCAACAAAGAAGCATTAGTGATGTCGGGTGAGTTATTTATGCACACGGCTAGAGCATCGGGAGCAACCGTTTTACCTGTCGACAGCGAGCATAATGCGATTTTTCAATGTTTACCGACTAATGTACAAGCCCAGTTAGGCTATTGCGATCTGACTGCCAATGGCATCTCACATATTTTATTAACCGGTTCTGGTGGGCCGTTTTTAAACACTGATTTAACCACCCTGAGTGCGATGACGCCTGCTCAGGCGTGTAATCACCCTAATTGGTCTATGGGACCTAAAATCTCTGTTGATTCAGCCACTATGATGAATAAAGGTTTAGAGTTTATCGAAGCCCGCTGGCTATTTAACACGCAGGCTGAACAACTCAAAGTGGTCATTCACCCGCAAAGCGTGATTCATTCAATGGTGCAGTACCGAGATGGCTCTGTTATTGCGCAAATGGGTAACCCCGATATGCGTACACCCATTGCTCATTCTATGAGCTATCCGCAAAGAATTGACGCTGGCGTTGAACCTTTAGACTTTTTCAAAGTCGGACAATTAAGCTTTTGTGAACCTGACTTCAGTCGTTTTCCCTGTTTGCGTTTAGCCATGCAAGCCTGTGAACAAGGGCAAGAAGCCACCACAGTATTAAATGCTGCTAACGAAGTTGCCGTTGATGCTTTCTTAAAGGGTCAGATCCGTTTTACTGATATTGCAACTATAAACGCACGTTGTTTAGACCAGGTACAACAAACTCGCTTAGCCAGTATTGACGATATTTTACAGTTAGATGCACAAACACGCACGACAGCAATGTCTGCCATTAAAGCACTTAATTAGTTCAGAGGAATAATGATAGATTTTTTTTGGAGCTTAGGTTCTTTTATTGTCGCTTTAGGTATTTTGATTACCGCACACGAATATGGCCACTTTTGGGTTGCCCGTCGCTGTGGTGTTAAAGTCGAGCGCTTCTCTATTGGTTTTGGCAAAGCGATTTGGCGCAAAGTGGGTAAAGATGGCACTGAATATGTTGTCGCCATGATCCCACTCGGTGGCTATGTCAAAATGCTCGATGAGCGCGTTGAAGAGGTGCCTGAACATCTACTTGATCAAGCGTTTAACCGTAAAACAGTGTGGCAGCGTATTGCGATTGTGTCAGCAGGCCCCATTGCTAACTTTATTTTTGCTATTTTGGCCCTATATGTCATGTACCTTATTGGTACTCCGTCGATAAAACCGGTCATTGACAGTACCAAGTTAGATAGCCCTGCCAGTGTTATTCGCTTGGTTGAGCCGCAACAGATTATGGCAGTATCAGGACGCAAGGTACGCACTTGGCAAGAGGTTAACTTAGCCTTAGTCGGTCATATTGGTGACGACAGTATTGAGTTAACCTTGGCGCCACTATCTGAATTATCAGGCATGGATATGCCGGCTCGCACCGTAAAACTTGATACCCGCCAGTGGGCATTTGATCCCGAAAAAGAATCTCCTATAACCTCATTAGGTTTGGGTATTTTTCGCCCTGGGATCGATCCAACCATTGCCGCAGTCAGTAAAAACAGTGCGGCAGAGCAAGCAGGTATTAAAGTTGGCGATAAATTAGTCAACATTAATGACACGCCATACAGCGATTGGAATACGTTTGTTGATGTGGTACAAAGCTCTGCTAACAAAAATATTAATATGACATTGATACGTCAAGGTGAACTCATCAATGTTAATGTTGTGCCAAAAGCACAACAAAATCCTGACGGTGAGACTATCGGGATTGTTGGAATTAGCCCAACCCAAGACCAATGGCCTGATAATATGCGCTTTGAGCTTGAGTATGGCATAGTAGATTCGGTTATTGCTGCAGCTGACAAAACGTGGCAACTCGTTGTCGTCAGCTTTAAGATGATCGGGAAATTATTTACCGGCGATGTATCGGTGAAAAATCTTAGTGGTCCTATTTCGATTGCACAAGGCGCAGGCGCCAGTGCAAGTTACGGCTTAGTGTACTTTCTAGGTTTTATTGCGCTCATCAGCGTTAACTTAGGCATTATTAACTTAATGCCTCTGCCAGTGCTCGATGGTGGACACTTGCTGTATTACTTTATAGAAGTGATTACTGGTAAGCCTGTACCCGAAAAGGTGCAGGAAATAGGTTTCAGGTTTGGCGCAGCTTTGCTGCTAATGTTGATGGGTGTAGCCTTATTCAACGATTTTGCCCGACTCTGAGCAAGGACAGACTAATAATTAGAAGTGCTCTATGAGATTTAATAAAATTTTTGCCTCGATGTTATTCGTCGGCGCGTCTTTTTCAGGGAATGGTTGGGCAGAGTCTTTCCAACCTTTTGAAGTGACCGACATCCAAGTAGAAGGTCTGCAACGAGTTGCTCTCGGTGCAGCACTATTGAGTTTACCTGTGAAAGTAGGTGACACGGTAGATGAAGTTAAATTACAGCAAGCGATTAAGAGCCTTTACGGTTCAACCAATTTTGAAAACATCAGTGTCAGTCATGAAGACGGTATACTTTTTGTCACGGTTAAAGAGCGTCCTACTATCAGTATTATCTCGTTTGAAGGTAATAAAGATATCAAAGACGAACAGTTACAAGAAAGTCTTGACGGTTCTGGTGTTAAAGCGGGCGAATCACTTGATAGAACCATGTTGTCAGGCATTGAAAAAGGCTTGCAAGATTTCTATTACGGTGTGGGCAAATACGGCGCCAAAGTTGAAGCGCAAATCATCAACTTACCTCGTAACCGTGTTGAGCTTAAATTTAAGTTTACCGAAGGTTTAGCGGCTGAAATTCGCCAAATTAACGTGGTAGGTAACACAGTGTTTTCTGACTCTGAGCTCATCAGCATGATTGAGCTTAAAGACTATGTGGCATGGTGGGATTTATTTGGTGAGCGTCGCTACCAAAAGCAAAAGCTACAAGCTGACTTAGAAACAATCAAAACCTATTACCATAATCAAGGCTATATTCGTTTTGAAGTCACCTCAACACAAGTGGCGATGACACCGGACCGTAAAGGTTTGTACATCACTATTAATGTGGATGAAGGCGAAACGTACAAGGTAAAAGAAGTTAACTTAATTGGTGACCTTATGGGCCGCGAAGCGTTAATGAAAGGTATTTTACCAATCAAAGCAGGCAATATGTACAACGGTGCCGATGTAACATTCACCGAAGAAATGTACAGTAAATATCTTGGCCGTTTTGGTTATGCTTATCCTGAAGTGAAAACCTATCCTGAAATTGATGATGAATCCAAAGAAGTGGTACTCAACATCAATATCAAGCCAGGTAAGCGTGTTTATGTTCGCTCAATTAACTTTACCGGTAACACGGTAACCAAAGACGAAGTACTGCGTCGCGAATTACGTCAAATGGAAGGGGCGTGGTTGAATTCTGCTCAGATTGAGCAGTCTAAACTTCGCCTTAACCGTTTAGGTTATTTTGAAACCGTTGATGCCGAAACAATTCAAGTGCCAGGCAGTGACGATTTAGTCGATGTGGCCATCGCAGTAAAAGAGCAGCCATCAGGTTCGTTTAACGCCGGTGTGGGTTATGGTACTGAATCAGGTGTGAGCTTGCAGTTTGGGGTTGAACAAAATAACTTCCTTGGTACAGGTAACCAAGCGGGTATTAGTATCAATACTAATAAATACTCGCGCAGTGCTAACTTGTCTTTCACCAATCCATACTTTACTAAAGATGGTGTGAGTTTAGGCGGCAGTGTGTATTGGAACGAATTTGATGCCAACGAGGCTAACCTTGAGCGCTATAAGAATCAATCTTATGGTGTTGCATTAAACTCAGGATTTCCGATTAATGAATCCAACCGTTTAAACGGTGGTATTGGTTATCGTCATAATACTATTTCAGAAATATCGGCTTATGAACAAGCATTGCGTTTCTATAATGTGTATCGTGAAACGGATGATGCAAACTCAGACTTAAGCTTTGATAACTTTGAATTGAATGCCGGTTGGTATCGCAGCACACTTAACCGTGGTACGTTCCCGACAGACGGTTCATCGCAACGTTTAAGCGGTAAAATGACCGTGCCGGGTTCTGATTTGCAGTACTTTAAAACGGATTTTGACACCAATTTCTACTTCCCGCTGACACCTCAACATGGGTTTGTATTTTTGGCTCGCGCCCGTTTAGGTTATTCAAACGGTTATGGTCAATTTAACGACAACGATCAAATCTTACCGTTCTGGGAAAACTATTACTCTGGTGGTAGCAGCTCGTTACGTGGCTTTAAGTCGAACTCAGTCGGTCCACGTTCGTTCTATTTATATCGTGGTAGTGAACAATGTGCTCCGGACGTTTCTGGTGATGGTTGTAGTTTGCCGGGTGATCCTAATACGATTCAGGTGAGCCAAGGTCGCTCGATTGGTGGTAATGCGATTGCGACAGCCAGCTTTGAAATGATCGTGCCGACGCCGTTCCTCGATGAAGCATACACTAACTCAGTGCGGACCAGTTTCTTCGTCGATGCCGGTAACGTATGGGATACCGAGTTCGATTATGATTCGTATCGCACTCTGCCAGCGGATCAGTTTATTAAGTTAGAAGATTATAGTGATCCTGAGCGCATACGTGCCTCGTGGGGTATGAGCGTACAGTGGTTATCGCCAATGGGTCCTATGGTATTCAGTTTAGCTTGGCCACTCAAAGAGTATGAAGATGATGAGACAGAGATTTTCTCATTCAATATTGGCAAAACGTTCTAAAACAAATACACTCGGCATGTTTAGCTGATAACGACAATTTTAACAAGGAGTCTACTTTGAAAAAGATGGTAAATCGCGCATTAATTACATTGGCATTATTTGCTACCCCTATGCTAGCCCAAGCGGAAAAACTCGCGGTGGTTGATATGGGTGAGGTGTTTGAACAGCTGCCACAGCGCGAACAAATTTCTAAATCATTAAAAGCTGAGTTTGGTGATCGTGTTGCTGAAGTCCAAAAAATGCAGGAGGAAATGCGTTCTTTGGTCGAAAAGCAACAACGTGACGGCGCCTTAATGAGCGACACACAAAAGACTGATTTAGTCCGTAAAATGGAATCATTAAAATCTGAATTCCAATTAAAAGGCAAAGCATTAGACGAAGACATGCGTCGTCGTCAAGGTGAAGAGCAAAACAAGCTATTAGTTCTAGTTCAAAAAGCCATTAATACCATTGCTGATAAAGAAAAATACGACATGGTGCTGCAACGTGGCGCAGTTATTTTTGTTAAGCCAGAAGCTGACATTAGCAGCAAAGTGGTAGAAGCCTTAAGCAAAGGCAAATAATAAGTATGCAGAAAGTGACTTTAAAAGAGCTTAGCCAATTATTGGGCGCAACGGTTAAAGGTGATGGATCACTGGAAATTACTAGTGTAGCCACCCTTGAACATGCAATCCAAGGTCAACTCTCTTTTTTAGCCAATAGTAAATACCGTGCTCAGCTTGAGGCAACTCAAGCTAGTGCGGTATTGCTAAGCGAAAAAGAAGCAAGTGGTTATCATGGTAACGCCCTGATTGTTAGCGATCCTTACGTGGGGTTTGCTCGAGTAGCGCAATTACTTGATACCACCCCAAAAGAAACGCCTGGTATTCATCCTTCGGCCCAAATAGATGCATCAGCCAATTTAGGTGACGGTGTGGCTATCGGTGCAAATGCGGTGATTGGCGCCAAGGTTATTTTGGGTGAAAATGTTCAGATTGGTCCAGGTTGCGTCGTAGGTGAAGCCAGTATTATTGGTTCAGATTCACGCCTTTGGGCGAATGTTACCGTTTATCATAATGTACATATTGGCCACAATTGCATCATTCATTCCGGTTCTGTTATTGGTTCGGATGGATTTGGGTATGCAAATGAGCGCGGTAATTGGATTAAAATCCCCCAAACAGGTGGCGTGCGCATAGGTAATTATGTCGAAATAGGTGCATGCACCAGTGTTGATCGTGGCGCGCTGTCGCACACCGAGATACACGATGGTGTGATCATCGACAATCAAATTCAAATTGCCCATAATGTCATCATTGGGCAAAACACCGCAATTGCAGGTGGGTCTATAATTGCAGGGAGTTCTACCATAGGTAAATACTGCATTATTGGTGGTGGTAGTGCTGTTGCTGGACATCTCAGTATCGCTGACGGTGTACATGTTAGCGGAGGAACCAATGTGACTAGCATCATTCGCGATAAAGGTGTGTATTCGTCCGCGACTGTCGCAATGGAAAACAAACTGTGGCGTCGGAACACGGTGCGCTTTCGTCAATTAGATGAACTATTTAACCGCGTGAAAACCCTCGAGAAAAGTGCTAAGGGCACAGAATAATTGTAATTCGGCCTTATTAAAGGAATGTAGTGTGTCAAATCAATTAAACACCATGGATATTAAAGAGATACTTAAATATCTACCTCATAGATATCCATTTTTGTTGATTGATCGTGTATTGGATTTTACCGTGGGTGAGCAATTACATGCGATTAAGAATGTCACGATTAATGAGCCATTTTTTCAGGGACATTTCCCTATACAACCCGTTATGCCAGGTGTGCTTATTTTAGAAGCCATGGCACAAGCAACGGGTTTACTTGCTTTTAAAACCATGAGCACTGAGCCGTCGCCAGAAGTATTGTATTATTTTGCCGGTATTGATAAAGCACGTTTTAAACGTGTTGTTGAGCCGGGCGATCAAATACATTTTCACGTTAAAATGATTAAAGAGCGTCGTGGTATTGGTGTGTTTATTGGTCAAGCCTTGGTTGATGGTGAACTGGTTTGTTCAGCTGAAATTATGTGCGCACGCAGAGAGATTAAGAAGTGATAGATAAATTAGCATTTGTTCACCCAACAGCCAAAATTGGTAACAATGTCACTATTGGTCCTTGGACCTATATTGGTGAGAATGTTGAAATCGGCGACGACACATGGATAAATTCGCATGTTGTGGTTAAGGGGCCAACGGTTATCGGTAAAGGTAATCGTATTTTTCAATTCGCTTCGGTTGGCGAAGAGTGTCAAGACAAAAAGTATGCCGGCGAACAAACGCGCTTAATTATCGGTGACAATAACATTATTCGTGAGTCGGTCACTATTCACCGTGGTACCACCCAAGATAAGGGTGAAACCCGCATAGGGTCTAATAACCTGTTAATGGCGTATGTACATATTGCCCATGACTGTGTTGTTGGTGATAACGTTATTATGGCTAATAATGCGTCAATTGCGGGTCATGTGCACGTTGGCGATTGGGTTATTTTGGGTGGCATGACCGGTGTGCACCAGTTTGTACATATCGGTGACCATGCTTTTACCGCTGGAGCGTCACTTATTTTACAAGACGTACCGCCATTTGTGATGGCAGCAGGTTCTCCTGCTGTACCTCGTGGATTAAATTTAGAAGGCCTAAAACGCCGTGGTTTTACCAAAGAAAGCCAGCGGGCAATCTTTAATGCGTATAAAGCAGTATTTCGTAAGAGCTTAACCATTGAAGAAGCCAATGCCGAATTGGCTGAGTCTGCTGAAAAGGACGTAAATGTAAAAGCGTTCGTGGATTTTGTAAATCACTCCGCTCGCGGCATCATTCGATAGACGGAAACGATGACCAACTCTTCCCCAAAAGTATTTGCCATTGTCGCCGGAGAACTCTCCGGCGATATTTTAGGTGCCGGTTTAGTTCATTCACTCAAGCAACGCTATCCTGATGCGCGTTTTATTGGCATTGGTGGCCCTCGTATGCAAGCTCTTGGGTTTGAAAGTCTATTCCCAATGGAAGAACTGTCGATCATGGGCTTAGTCGAAGTGTTATCACATTTACCTCGACTGCTTCATATTCGCTCAAGTCTCGTGAAACACATTACTGAATTAGCCCCAGACTGCTTTATTGGCATTGATGCGCCCGATTTTAATATTGGCCTAGAGCTTAAATTAAAAGCCAAAGGGATTAAAACCGTGCATTACGTCAGTCCATCAGTGTGGGCTTGGCGACCAAAACGGATATTTAAAATCGCCAAAGCCACGCATATGGTGTTGTCGTTATTGCCGTTTGAAAAGGCCTTTTATGACAAGCATCAAGTGCCTTGTACCTTTGTTGGCCATACACTTGCGGACGATATTCCGATGCACAGTGATAAGCTGGCCGCACGGCAGCTATTAGGATTAGATCCCAATGCTGAATACCTAGCTGTGCTGCCGGGTTCCAGAGGCGGTGAGCTAAAGCAATTAGCTGAACCGTTTGTCAAAGCCGCTCAGCTCGTAAAACAAGCCTATCCAGACATCAAATTTGTCACTCCAGTGGTTAATGATGCTCGTCGGCAACAATTTATTGCTGCGCTTGCGCAGTTTGCTCCCGATTTAGAAGTCACCATTATCGAAGGTCAATCTCGTGAGGTGATGGCTGCCGCTGATTGTATTTTATTGGCTTCTGGCACTGCGACTCTAGAGGCTATGTTGGTTAAACGCCCAATGGTGGTGGCTTATCGTGTTAGCCCCATTACCTACGCGATTGGCATCCGTATGATGAGTATCACCAACTATTCGCTGCCCAACTTATTGGCAAACGAAACGATAGTACCAGAATGTATGCAAGCTAATTGCCAGCCGCAGTTGATTGCAGATGAGGTGATCAAGCAACTCAACCAAGATTTTACGCCACTTAATACAAAGTTCGAACAGTTGCATCAATTACTTAAGTGTAACGCCAGCGAGCGAGCTGCCGATGCCGTGGTGGCATTATTGCAAACGCAGTAACCTGACTAGGATAAGCTAACATGTTGACATTACCGGTTGTGATAAAAAATATTACCCCTGAGCAAGTGGCCATCATTTCACAAGGGCTGGTTGCCGGTGTTGACGAGGTAGGACGTGGTCCATTGGTTGGCGATGTGGTAACGGCTGCTGTGATCTTAGATCCAAGTAACCCCATTGTTGGACTCAATGATTCAAAAAAACTGAGTGAGAAACGCCGTAATGCTTTATATCAAGTGATTATGGAAAACGCATTATGTGTCAGTGTCGGCCGTGCAAGCCCTGTTGAAATTGATCAGCTGAATATTTTACATGCCACCATGCTGGCAATGCAGCGCGCCGTTGCTGGCTTAAGCCTTCAACCAGAACGAGTATTAGTCGATGGTAATCGGGTGCCCGATTTTGGTATAGCCAGTCATGCAATCATAAAAGGTGACGGATTAGTGGCCGCCATCAGTGCAGCATCCATTATTGCCAAAGTCACTCGTGATGCAGAGATGGACACCTTAGACAGTCAGCACCCACAGTATGGTTTTGCTAAGCATAAAGGTTATCCGACCAAAGCGCACTTTGAAGCATTAGCCTTGTATGGCGTGTTAGCGGAACATCGTAAGAGTTTTAAACCTGTCGCCCAGCGCATTTTGCTTCAGGATACATTTTGATAATACCCAGATTAACCGACTAAATCGTTGGAGAAAGTCGCTTAGTTTGGTAGTCTAAATCCCGCTTTTTCGTGTTATTACATTCATCTTTTTCGAAGAAAAAATAATCTATGTCCGATCCTCGTTTTGTTCATTTGCGCGTCCACAGTGATTATTCAATGTCAGATGGCGTTGCCAAAGTGAAACCGATTATTGCTGCTGCTGAAAATCAGGGTATGGCAGCGATAGCGTTAACCGATCAAAACAACTTTTGTGGTTTGGTAAAGTTCTACAGTGCTTGTCATGGCGCCGGTGTTAAACCTATTATTGGTGCCGACTTTTGGGTGCAAACCCCAGGTTTTGAAAAAGAATTTTGTGCCTTAACCATTATCGCGATGAACAATGAAGGCTACCAAAATCTGACGCAATTGATCAGTGAGGCCTATCTTCGCGGTCATGTCCAAAATCGAGTGGTGATAGACCAAGACTGGCTGATTAAATTTAACACTGGCTTGATTATTATCTCCGGTGCCAGAGATGGCGACGTGGGTAAGGCATTATTAAAAGGCAATCAAAACCAAGTTGACTCATTAATTGAATTTTATCAGCAGCATTTTGAAGACCGTTATTATATCGAGCTTATCCGCACAGGCCGTGCAGATGAAGAACGCTATTTACACATGGCGGTTGGGTTAGCATCATCAAAAGGCTTGCCTGTTGTCGCCACTAACCAAGTGGTTTTTTTAAAGCAAGACGATTTTGAGGCCCATGAAATTCGGGTGGCTATTCATGATGGTTTTACCTTAGTCGATCCACGCCGTCCCAAAACCTATAGCGATCAACAATACCTGCGCACCGAAGATGAGATGATCGCGCTGTTTGCCGATATTCCGTCGGCGATCCAAAATAGCGTTGAAATTGCCAAACGCTGCAATGTCACCATTCTATTAAACGAATATTTTCTGCCCAATTTCCCTACGGGTGACTTATCCATTGAAGATTTCTTGGTTAATGTGTCACAAAAAGGCCTAGAAGAACGTCTCGAATTTCTATTTGCCGATCCACTCGTTCGCGCCGAAAACCGTGGCGGGTATGATGAACGTCTCGAAATTGAGCTGAAAGTGATTAACCAAATGGGTTTTCCAGGTTACTTCCTTATTGTGATGGAGTTTATTCAATGGGGCAAAGACAATGACATTCCGGTTGGACCTGGTCGTGGTTCTGGAGCCGGATCGTTAGTGGCTTATGCACTAAAGATTACTGACTTAGATCCACTGGAATACGACTTACTGTTCGAGCGTTTTTTGAACCCTGAACGAGTCTCGATGCCCGATTTTGATGTCGACTTTTGTATGGATCGTCGTGACGAGGTCATTGACCACGTTGCCGAGTTATATGGTCGAGAAGCGGTATCGCAGATTATTACCTTTGGTACTATGGCGGCCAAAGCGGTTGTTCGAGATGTTGGCCGCGTGTTAGGTCATCCATACGGTTTTGTTGAACGTCTAACCAAAATGATCCCTGCAGAACCTGGAATGACACTGGCTAAAGCCTTTGAAGTCGAGCCATCGCTTCCTGAAGCCTATGATGGTGATGAAGATGTAAAAGAGCTTATCGACATGTGTCGTCGCTTAGAAGGGGTGACTCGTAACGCCGGTAAGCATGCGGGCGGGGTGGTTATTGCCCCCACTCGAATTACTGATTTCGCACCATTATATTGCGATGCCGAAGGCTTAAACCCGGTGACTCAATTTGATAAAAACGATGTAGAAACGGCTGGTCTGGTTAAGTTCGATTTCTTGGGGCTGCGTACCCTAACGATTATCGACTGGGCACTCAAAATGGTTAACCGAGTGCAAAAGCAAAAAGGCCTCGATAATATCCGTATCGACGCGATCCCATTGGATGATCCTGCCTGTTTTAAACTGTTACAGCGTTACGAAACAACGGCCGTATTCCAGCTGGAATCTCGCGGCATGAAAGACTTGATTAAGCGTCTGAAACCCGACTGTTTTGAGGACATGATCGCACTGGTGGCTTTGTTCCGCCCAGGTCCTCTGCAGTCAGGCATGGTAGATAATTTTATCGAACGTAAGCATGGACGTGAGGAAGTCTCATACCCAGATGCTGATTATCAGCATGAGTCTTTAAAAGAGCTGCTAGCACCGACTTATGGCATTATTTTGTACCAAGAGCAGGTGATGCAGATTGCTCAGGTATTGTCGGGTTATACCTTAGGCGGCGCGGATATGCTGCGTCGTGCAATGGGTAAGAAAAAACCTGAAGAAATGGCCAAGCAACGTGGCACGTTTAAAGAAGGGGCCATTAATAACGGGATAGACGGCGACCTGTCGATGAAAATCTTCGACTTGGTCGAAAAATTTGCGGGCTACGGTTTTAACAAATCTCACTCTGCCGCTTATGCGTTAGTCTCCTACCAAACCTTGTGGCTTAAAACCCATTATCCAGCTCAATTTATGGCAGCGGTAATGTCTGCCGACATGGACAACACCGACAAAATTGTGACCTTAGTGGATGAATGTGAGCGCATGGGCTTGCCGTTAATTCCACCCGATGTGAACAAAGGCTTATTTAAGTTTACCGTCGATGATGATCTGAATATTGTTTACGGTATTGGCGCGATTAAAGGGGTCGGTGAAGGCCCAGTAGACTCTATTTTAGACGCCCGTAAAAATGGACCGTTCAGCGATCTTTTTGATTTCTGTGCTCGAATTGATTTAAAAAAACTCAATAAGCGAGTGATTGAAAAACTGATCTTTGCGGGGGCATTAGACCACCTTGGCCCACATCGCGCATCAATGATGGCGACCTTGCCACAAGCCATCAGCGCCGCGGCGCAACATGCCAAAGCCGAAGCCATTGGCCAGAATGACATGTTCGGTTTATTGAATAGCGAACCTGAAGACAGCAAACAAAACTTTGTTGAGTGCACGCCTTGGCCTGATAAAATTTGGCTTGATGGTGAGCGCGAAACATTAGGCTTATACCTAACGGGTCACCCGATAAATCAATATTTAAAAGAGCTTAAGCAATACACCAGCGGCCGCTTAAAAGATATTCACCCAACAGAGCGCGGTAAAACCGTTAAAGTGGCAGGGTTAGTGGTCGCTACGCGGGTGTTGCTCACTAAGCGGGGGTCTAAAATGGGTCTGGTCACCTTAGATGATAAAAGTGCCCGCTTAGAAGTGATGTTATTTACCGAACCGTTTGAAAAATTTGGCCAGCTGATTGAAAAAGATCGTATTTTAATTTGTGAAGGCGATGTCAGTTTCGATGACTTCTCTGGTGGCAATCGCATGAATGCCCGTAACATTATCGAAATCGGCGAAGCACGCAGTCATTTTGCTAAAGCTGTTGAAATCAAGGTTGACGCATCGCAAGTGACATCTGAATGGCTAGAAACCTTTGAGCAAACCTTAACCCCTTGGCGAAATGGCGTGGTGCCTGTGACTATTGATTATGCGCAACCCCAAGCCAGCGGTAAAATTACCTTAGGTGATGATTGGCGAGTCAATCCCAGTGACGAGTTGATATTAGCGCTTGAAAGTATGCTCGGCTCGACTAATGTTAAAATCGTATTTAACTAGGCGCATACCATGACCGTAAAACTCTCGGCCTCAGAACAAATGACGGTAGAACAATTGCTCCATTTACTTGAACAAGCGGTAATGCCGCTTGTTCAGGTGACAGCATCGCAACATGAACATACGCCTAAGGTCGTGTTGGCTTACAGTGGTGGGGTTGATTCTGAAGTATTAGCGTATGGACTCAGTGCGTTTGCGCAAAAATACCCGCACATAGCCTGCTTACTTATTCATGTGCATCATGGACTCAGCGCCAATGCAGACACTTGGGTACAACACTGTATAACGCGAGCAGGGCATTACCAATTACCGCTGCAAATTGAGCGAGTCAAGGTTGATAAAGGCCCAAGACAAAGCTTAGAAGCACAAGCACGCGAGGCCCGTTACCACGCTTTTGACCGCTACCTCAATCCGGGTGATATTTTACTGACCGCCCATCACCAAGACGATCAACTCGAAACCCTATTATTGGCGTTAAAACGCGGCCAAGGGCCAAAAGGGTTGGCGGCAATGGGCGCGATACAAGCATACCAACAAGCTTGGTTAGTCAGACCGTTATTAGAGATCAGCCGTGATCAAATAGAGCAATTTGCACTTCAATACCGTTTAATCCATATCGAAGATGAAAGTAATCAAGACGACAGCTATGATCGTAACTTTTTACGACTCGATATTATTCCACGCTTAAAGCAGCGCTGGCCCAGTATTGCAGCTACTGCAGCCAGAAGTGCGGCATTATGTGCTGAGCAGCAAGATGTTATAGATGATGAAGTGAGTCATCGCTTACCCGACTGGCTAATAGTGCCAAGCGATACAAATGCACTAATGACCGAATCAACTGGGTTTAAGCTCACTGGGTTTGGTCAATTAAGTGGCGCATGGCAAGCATTACTGTTTCGCGGTTATCTCATCCATTGTGGCGTCAGTTTACCTTCGCAAGCGCAATTACAACAGATACTGTCACAACTGCTAGCGGCAAAAGATGATGCCAATATGTCGATTCAATGGGGCGACTATCAAGTTAAACGGTTTGCAGGCGTGGCATACGCGCTTAACAATAGTGAGCTTGAACCATTAGCGTCCACCCAACTCAGCGCTGATTTTAATAGCCTATTAAATGGCGATGTGGCCGATATGCTGATGGATGTAGGCCAGCATCGATATCATTTAAACCAACAAACAAGGGTTGATAAGCCTTTATTAGTTTTACCGCCAGCTAATAGCAAAGTGACCCTTCGCTACGGCGGCGTCGGCTCTATTAAGTGCCAGCCGCAATTTGCCTCGTCACAACGTCAAAAACCGCGTGAGTTAAAAAAGCTATGGCAAGAATGCCATATTCCACCTTGGCGTCGCCAACAAATCCCACTAATTTTTTATGATGAAGTCTTAGTCGCCGCCATCGGCTTATGGATAGATAAACGTTATGTAGCGCAAACCGGTGAACAAGGGATTAGTTTTTTGATACAAAGCGCTAAAAAATGATAAAGAGCGATAAAGAGCGATAAAGAGCGATAAAAAACGATAACAAGCGATAACAAGAGGTGAAAGCGAACGCTTCGCTCACGGCAAGGCCTAAGAGCGAGTATGCTCCGCGGCTAGATACTATAAAAGCTGGGAAGAACGGTAGATCACGATGACAAGCGATTAAAGCGCTAAAAAACGATAACAAGCGATAACAAGAGGTGAAAGCGAACGCTTCGCTCACGGCAAGGCCTAAGAGCGAGTACGCTCCGCGGCTAGATGCTATAAAAGCTGGAAGAACGGTAGATCACGATGACAAGCGATTAAAGCGCTAAAAAATGATAAAGAGCGATAAAGAACGATAACAAGCGAACGCTTCGCTCACGGCAAGGCCTAAGAGCGAGTATGCTATAAAAGTGAATGCTGGGGTAACGGTAGAAACTTAAATATTATCTACTTAGATCATATATTTGCAAAATTTAAGTTGATCTTATAAGTGCAATGAATTAACAATTGCATGCTGTACTGTAAATTATATAGGATCGATCATGGCAAAGGACTTGTCACACGTTAGGCAATATTTTATAGAACTCATCTTATGGTGGGAAGGTTGTATTAATTGTAAAACGCTTGAGCAGCAGTTTTCAATTACTCGACAACAAGCCAATACTGACTTAAAAACTTACACAAGCCATTACCCAAATAACACCACCAAGATCAGTGGCACCTATTACTCTGCCGATACCTTTATTGCTTATTACATCACCCCTAACATCAATATTTATTTACATTGGTTTGCCACCAAAGATATTACAACTCACAGCTCATTTGCCGATAATGTATCTTGCTTAGTCCTGCCGCCAAGAAAAGTCTCACATAACATAATCCGAGTATTGATATCTGCTATACGACATAAACAACGTATAGAAGTTGATTATGTTTCACTTGCAAATCCTGAAAATGACGGCAGAATATTTCACCCTCATACTTTCGTGAATACCGGTTCTCGTTGGCACATAAGAGGTTATTGCGAAAAATCACAAAACTTTAGAGACCTAGTATTAAGTCGCTTTAGAGGTGAAGCAGAGTTAATAGATGCTTCAACCATAGATCCACAACAAGATCTTGCCTGGCATACACAGGTCAATTTGATCCTTCAACCCGATCCCCGATTAAGCCCAGCAAAACAAGCCGTCCTGGCTAATGACTACCAAATGGAAGGTGGCCAATTAGTCATGTCTACTCGAGCTGCTTTAGCTCAATACTTGCTGCATGAATTACAAGTCAATACCAAAATGCTCGATGGCACCCCAGAAGTACAACAACTGGTACTCGTAAATCGAGATGACATTAAACCATGGCTGTTTTAATACCCACGTCTAAAACAGAAGTAAAACAACAATAGAGTGATAATCAATGGTTAACTGACTTTACCTGTGTAAATAACCAGTGTAGATGATCTAATAATAAAGGTATACAGTGCATGGACTTAGCAAAAAGAGGTGAATATGGTAGATGATACATACTTTAAATATTGGGGTAAGTGTGACAAATCAAACCCTGTAGAGAAATATCATCTATTACCATATCATTGCCTAGATGTGGCGGCAGTAGTTGAGGTTTGGCTTTCAGAATCGAAAGTATTACTTAAACAAATATCTATGCAGTTAAAGTTAGATGAAACTGAAGCGCGATCAATAGTTTTATTTTATGTGTTATTACATGATCTAGGTAAGTTTGATGCGCGCTTTCAGAACTTTGTAGAAGAAGTACGTATTACACTTCAAGGCAATGAATATGAAGTCGAATCTGAGAAGTATTCGCATGGCTCGCATGGTTATCTGCATTTTATTCAAACCTATGGTCATGATAAAGCAATGAAAGCCGTTGCTGGACATCATGGTTATTGCGATACATCGATAGATCGAAACTTATTAGAACCAGATGCTGATAAAGAACTTATTAATTTAGATAAATTAGCTCGTAAAAAGTGGATTGAATTTAGCCTAGAATTTACAGGTTTAACTTCTATTCCTGATGTTGGTGAGATTCCGATGCTTGCAGGATTATGCAGTGTGGCAGACTGGATTGGTTCCTCAATCACCAATTTTACTACAGAACCAACAGCTGATTTAAATATGTACTACCAGCAAACATTACCTAGGGCAAAAGCAGCCTTACTTGATTCAGGTATGTTGAATAAACTGAATGGTTCAGGCTTTGATTTTCTATTTCAGCCTTATTTACCTCGTGGTATTCAAACTTTATTACCTACACTTCCGTTAAAAACAGGCTTAACAATAGTTGAATCAGACACTGGGTCGGGGAAAACTGAGTTTGCCTTGGCTTATGCATCTATGTTGATAGAAAAAGATCTTGCTGATGGCATTGTTTTTGGTCTTCCAACACAAGCAACTGCCAATGGGTTATTTAATCGTATAGGGGACGCGGCGACTAAGCTTTTTCCTGATAGTGCAATAACGCTTGCCCATGGGAAATCGAAATATCTATTTCCAGATGAAAATGGCTTTTTACATCAATCAAATAAGCGGGCATTTCTCGGGTCAATGTCGGTAGCAACTGTAGACCAAGTTTTAATGGGCGTTCTTGGGATTAAACATCAATTTATTCGCTCATTTGGCACAAGAAAATCAGTATTGATACTGGATGAGATTCATAGTTTCGATGCGTATATGTATGCACTAATAGAACAAGTAATTAAGGGGCAGCATCAAGCGTATTCTAACGTTATTTTATTATCTGCTACGTTATCAATTTCATTGAAAAACAAATTACTTAAACACTATTCCGGTAAAGCCAAGCGCACAGCGTACCCACTAGTTACTCATGTTGATTTAGAAGGTAATACGCAAGAGTATTCAGTTGAAATGCCGGCTAAAAATAAAGTGGTCACTCTTAAAAATTGGTTGTCGAATGATTTATTGCCAACCCCAGATCAGCAAGCCATTTTATTAGAGCATGCAAAAGCGGGTGCTGTGGTGGGTATTATTTGCAATACCGTCGCAGATGCACAAAATTTGTTTGTTCAGCTAAAACATTTGCAAACCGAACAAGATACTAACGTTGATCTATTTCACGCTCGCTATTCTTATGCAGATAGAGAGAGGATTGAAAACGAAGTACTACAAATCTATGGAAAGAATGCACCTCGTAAAGGGCGAATATTAGTAGCAACTCAAGTTGTTGAACAGTCTTTGGATTTGGATTTTGACATCATGGTTAGCCAAATAGCGCCTATCGAATTCCTGATGCAACGAATGGGTCGACTATGGCGGCATGATCGCATTAATACCTCGCTTTACTCACGCAGTGACAGAATTAAACATCCTCTATTTATAACGTTACTACCAAGTCAATCGGTTAGTAATTGGAGTCATCATTATCAGGGAAGTGGCTACGTATATCGTAATGTTCGTGTACTTTATCGCACTGAGCAATATTTGCTACAAAGAGAAAAATTAACTTTTCCAGACTGCTATCGTCATGCCATTGAATACGTTCATGCTGAGGAACCCTACCCAGACGAAAACTCAGAATTAAATGATTTATACGATAAATATCAAATGGAGCAAGATGGTTCGGCTTACACCGCGAAAATGTACAGCGTACTTGACTCTAAACCTTTGAGCGATGTTGATCCTCGTTGTGCGCTATTAACGCGCGAAGGTGAAATGACCGCAACAGTTGTGCTTATGAATGAACTAGGAGGGCTGTTTCATGGTGGGGATTATAAAGAGCAGCAAGATAGAGAACGCAGCACTGTTGCTCTAGCTAAAAAGCATGTCAAGGGAAAACAAGATACTGATTTCTATTGTATTAAATCTGTTGTTAATAAAGATATCGATTATGGTGAATTAGGTGTCGTATTACCTAGTTTTAATAGTAAAAACTAAGTTAAAAGGAAACTATATGTATATCTCAATGGTGGCATTGAATACCAATGATAGTTATCTACAACATCAGGCAATTTGGAGTTTATTTCCAAGTTCACTTGAGCGAAAACGAGATCATTTGTTTCGTGTAGAAAATCAATCGGATACAGGTAAGGTCACAGTGTTGTTGCAGTCAAGCACGCAGCCTAATAGCAGCCAAAATGCTGAGGTATTGCAAACAAAATCATTTAATCCTCAGTTAGAAAATGAAGATTTCTATAAGTTTAAAATACTAGTATATCCAACAAAATGCATTAGCCAAGGTAAACGAGTGATTGAAATTCATGATAAAGATGATCAAGTTGCATGGCTACAACGAAAGTTAAAAGGCGCCAATGTCAATGTAACGTCGATGGATAATATATTAGTTAAAAGTAGAAAATGTTTTAGTAGCCGTTATGTGTGTTTTGAAGGCATTTTACAAATCACAAATGCAGAACAAATATATCAAGCCTTGGTGATGGGGATTGGTCGTCAGAAACATGCTGGTGCAGGGCTCTTGTCTTTGGCTAAAGCGAGTTAACTTAAGGGATTACTTATGTACAAGAGAATCTACACCGCATATATGAATCTATCCAAGGGTGATCAAGCTGATCTTAAAAGGTGCAACTTAAGGAAATTGGCTGATAGTCCCGCATATTTTCGTGTTCTGAAATTTTCAGGGACGAAAGATAATTCACAAACCCAGCGTATCTTATTCTTGCTAGTCTCTATTGCTATTACAGATGAGGCGGAATCTGATTCTGTAGCCGTTGCACTTTTAAATGCCGGTGTTAAAGAAACCCAAATTATTCAAATTACACGTAGCGGTGACAATGCCATTGAATACTTAAAGAGGCAGCTCATTCGTTGTAAAAATGTAAGTTTATCTAGCCTAGGGAAACTAGCTCAATATTGGGGTGAACAAGCACGACGTGACCTGTTAAAAGAATTCATCTTAAGTGAGCAAGAAAAATAGGATTCATTTATTCAAATAAGTAACTAACTTTCAATTTAAGGGCAACACAATGACTACTTTTATCAATATTCATGCATTAATTTCTCATCCATCTTCTATGATGAATCGCGATGATTCAGGCTTACAAAAAACGGCTGTATTTGGTGGTACTACACGCAGTCGTATTTCAAGTCAGTGTTTAAAACGTGCTATTCGCCAAAGCGATTTATATAAAGCTAATGTTGAAGAATTATCAATTAGAACGAATCGATTTGATGAACTATTAACATTATGTATTGAGAACCTACCTGAATTTGATGCTAAAGTAATTGAAGATGTTTTAGAAAACATGGGCTCTAAAATTAAAACAGAAATAGATAAAGAAACCAAGCAAAAACATCGTTACTTTGATGCTGTACAGCCATATTCGCTCGGTGCTATCCGTGAAGCCATCAATATGGTACAAGCCGGAACTGAATTAAAAGATTTGAAAAAAATAGTGCAGTTACCAACTATCGATGTTGCATTATCTGGACGGATGGATGCTAGTTGTCCAGGACGTAATGTAGAGGCAGCAATGAGTGTTGCACATAGTTTAACAACACATAACGCAGATATTGAAGTTGATTGGTTTACAGCTTGTGATGATTTAGCTGAGCAAGGATCAGGACATATTGGAACAAATGAATTTAGCTCTGGAGTTTTTTACCGTTATGCATCAATTGATGTAGATTTATTGGCTAAAAATATACAAAAATCTATCGCAGAAACGACTCATATAATCAACACCATTATCAATTGTTTTGCGCAAGTATCTCCATCGGCAAAGCAAAAAACATTTGCAGCCCATAATAAAGCGGATTTTGTTTTATGCACTAGCTCAAATCAGCCGTTGTCGCTAGCTAATGCCTTCAGAAAACCGATCCCTAATACTGGTGAAGTAATGGAAGCTTCAATACAAAGCTTAGTCACTCATTATGAAAATTTAGTAGATGGTTACGAATTACAATCAAAAGCTAAAGCATTTGATTTAACTAATACTGTTAATAGCAAAAAGATTGAGAAAGTAAGCAGAATTAGTGATTTATCATTTTAAAAACTTTTATTAATTTATTTATATATCAATTATAAAAGGTGTTTAGTATGAAAACGTTAATCTTAAAAACCGAAGGTTTTTCAGCTTATGGCTTGCAAACTTTTGATATTCATCGCAGGGCAAATCACTTTCCAACTCGCTCAGCTGTTATCGGCTTGCTTGCTGCGGCGCTTGGTATTACACGTAAAGAACAAAGTACGCTTTTTGAGTTATCAGAAAATGTGCAGATTGCCGTTCAAGTAAATAATGCCGGTGAAAAAATAATGGACTATCACACTGTACAAAATTTTCGCAGCCCAATGGGGAAAATTCAAAAAGGAGTTAAACCCACATATCGTGAATACTGGTGCGACAGTGAACATACATTTGCCATTACTGCTAGTGATGAATTAGTAAAACGATTATGTATTGCTGTTAAATCGCCAAAATTTACCTTATTTCAGGGGCGTAAATCATGCCCATTGACTAGGCCTCTGTTTGAAGTACTGGTGGATCATAATAACCCTGTAGAGGCGTTAAAAAAACGAGCTGAAAGAGGACAAATATTCAGTGACGTACAAGGTGAAAATCATGTCGCGACATTACAAGTTAGGGATAAATTAACCCCTGTTTTTAGAAAATACGCTATACGAACGGTTTATGTGAGTGGACAGATGATCCAAAACTCAGAGGAGATCGCTGATGAACTTGCTTAAAGATCCTTTTATCTCAACAACTGACGGTAAAGTCTCATTACAAGAGATTTTAACCTCAGAAAAAGATTATCAATTACAGTATTTTTTTGATGAAACTCAGCTAGCAATGCTGCAAATGTTGGCATCACTTACAACAGTGGTATTAAAGCCTACAATCGCCCAGTTGAAAGACTACTTAGCGAATGGTGTGACTACAGAACAATATCAGCAAGCGTTAGCTAATATTGAAACGAAGTGGTTTGAAGATACAAGCTTTATGCGTGCACCTTTTCCGGCTAAATCTAAAATCGCTGATGGACCTATTACTAAGTTAGTTTCTGGAATTGAATGTGGAAGTTCAGCAAATGCTTTGGGACTCTTTTCTGACTCAGAAGATGTAAGTCAGTCTTGTTCTGATTGCACTCATGTCCTTAATTATAATTTACACATGAATATTAAAGGTGAATGTTTTGGGCCAACAGGTGCGACAGGGATAAGAGGTGGAGGTTCAATAACAACATTAATAGCAGGGGCAACACTTAAAGAAACTTTACTATTAAATGCTATCGCTTCTGATTTTTATCATAAATGCACTGTACTTAATGACACAGCAGAAACTCGCTATATGTGGGATTTACCTCCCACAGGCGCAATTTATCAAGCACAAAACATTGGGCTTGAAAGAGGATTGTTTGCACTTGCTTACCATGTCAATTTTCAGATGGAGGATAGCGCGGGCTATTGTCATATTTGTGGTAATAAAACAGAGCAAGTAGTTAGAGTCTTTCAACGGGTAAAGTTTACTGGTGCATATGGTTCAACTAAAAATGGCCGCGATAATGGAGCCGGTTGGTGGTTACATCCTTATACACCAAGAACAGAAAAAGAAGATGGTACATATGCTGTTTGCGCAAGAGATCAAAATTGGCAATCTTGGCAGGAGCTAACGTCTTATATAGTTGGTAAAGAAACAGATAAAGCGACAGTTAAACCAGCTTTTGTTTTTAATCAATTTCAAAATGAATTAGCGCAAGGGAAAGCAAATATTCTAATTGGAGGTAATATCGCAGATCAAGGTTCAATAACTGGGCGTGTCTATGATTTATATTCAATGCCTGCCTCATTATCGAAAAACAATAGACGGATTTCACAAGTTATAGATGTTGGTCTCGAGCAAAAAGACAAGCTATCTCAATCATTTAATAAAATGTTTGGTGTGGGTTACGATAAAAACTTTGTTGGTGGGATCAAAGAACAAGCAATGCAACGATTTACCTCAAATGCTCAGCAAATCATCCAGCAAATTCTGTTAGATGTCGATCGAAAAGAAGCTGCTCAACTAAGAAAGGATGCGGCAACCGCGCTAAATAGCGAAGCAAAAGCTGTTTTTAAATCAGTTCAACGCAAGTATCAACATGATTTACCATTATTTAAAGCGTTAGTTAAAGGAGAGTATGTACTTTATAAAGCTAACTAAATTGACACTATTTCACAAAAAAACAAAGGAACTGTTATGGTCGTAAGCGAAGCTTCAATAGACACAGATATTTATATTTTTCATCAAAGCGACTTGAGATAATGGCTTTTCTTCCGTTAAAACCTATCCCAATCAAAGACCGAAACTCGATGATTTTTGTAGCCATGGGCCGGATAGATGTTCGTGATGGTGCATTTGTTGTCATTGATGAGGTGAACGGCGAGCGTATGCATATACCTGTAGGCTCTGTAGTGTGTATTTTACTTGAGCCCGGCACACGGATAAGCCACGCAGCAGTAAAACTCGCAGCAACAACCGGTACGCTGCTAATTTGGGTCGAAGAGGCTGGGGTAAGACTTTATTCTGTTGGTCAGCCCGGAGGCGCTCGGTCAGACAAGTTATTATATCAAGCCAAGCTAGCCCTCGATGAAGCACTTCGCTTAAAAGTGGTTCGTAAAATGTTTGAGCTGCGTTTTGGCGAAGCTGCACCAGAACGAAGAAGTGTTGATCAGCTTCGAGGGATTGAAGGGGCTCGTGTTCGTAAAACCTATGAGCTACTCGCTAAGCAATATAATATCATGCCTATGCATCTGACTCAGTTTTGGCCTATTCTTATAGTATAAATCAAGACTAGAAGTGAGATCTGCTATGAAAATGCCTGAAACGAGTTTTTTGAATGGCAACGTGAATTCAGCTCTGAAACTGATTGCTTAAATCACATTAAGAAAATGAGATGGCCTAATGGTTTTGTTTGCCCTAGATGCTCTTGTGAGCATGCCTATGAGCTTACAACCCGCAATGTATATGAATGCAGTCAATGTCATAAACAAACATCGGTCACAGCAGACACATTATTCCACGGTAGCCGTATTCCTATCACTAAGTGGTTTTGGGCTATCTACTTTTTAGGCTCAGATAAGGGCAGTATTTCAGCATTAAGACTGAGTAAGCACATTGAAGTTAATTGGCGAACGGCACGTTTGATATTAAGTAAGCTGAGAACAGCTATGGGCCATAGAGACAGCTTATATAGACTGTCAGGGGTCATTGAAATTGATGATGCGTTAGTGGGTGGCAGAAGGAAGGGCAAGCGTGGACGTGGAGCAGAAGGTAAAACACCTGTTTTAGTTGCCGTTGAAAGCAAAGGAAAAAGAGCTGGATTTATTGCTATGCAGGCTGTGAATAGCGTTTGCCATGATAGTGTTGAAAAGTTCGTTGCCAAACACTTAACGAGACAGCAAAAAGTGCATACAGACGGCTTACCTGCGTTGAACATTATAGATAAGACTCAACAACATGAAGCGAGGGTTACCCCCAGTGAGCTTGTTGATGAATGGCTGCCTTGGGTTCATATTGCCATTGGTAACTTAAAGGCATTTTTACTTGGGACATTTCATGGTGTTTCAGGAAAGTACCTGCAAGAATACCTGAGTGAGTTCTGTTATCGGTTCAATCGTAGAAAAATGGAAAGAGAAATACCTAACAGATTGTTAAATTTGGCAATAATTCACACGCCAATACATTCTTACTGAGCCAAGTGCATAGGCATGTATAATATTGAATGGCGCGGAAGACGTTATAACCCAAAAGATTGGCAGGCAGGAGATGTAATTAATCAATGTATAAGTTCTGCAACATCGTGTTTATATGGCGTAACAGAAGCTGCAATTTTAGCTGCGGGTTATGCTCCAGCTATTGGTTTTTTACATTCAGGTAAACCTCTTTCGTTTGTATATGATATAGCTGACATCATTAAGTTTGATACCGTTGTGCCTGCGGCATTTAAGGTGGCAAGTAATCACCCTAAACAGCCCGACCGAGAAGTGCGTATTGCATGTAGGGAAGCATTTCGAAAAGATAAAACTTTACAACGACTAATTCCGCTTATTGAAGAGATTTTAAGCGCCGGCGAGATCACACCGCCAAAACCTTATGAAGATGCCCAGCCACCCGCTTTGCCAGAACCTGAATCTATTGGTGATTCAGGTCATCGTACAAGTTAGGTTTGAAGATGAGTATATGTGTTGTTGTAACTGAAGCTGTACCACCGAGATTAAGAGGTCGTTTAGCTGTCTGGCTTTTAGAAATTCGTGCTGGTGTTTATGTTGGCGACGTAGGCAGAAAAATTAGAGAGATGATTTGGCACCAAGTTACCGAACTTGCAGCACAGGGGAATGTGGTCATGGCGTGGGGGACAAACACTGAATCAGGTTTTGATTTTATTACCTATGGGAAAAATGCACGTATGCCCATTGATTTAGATGGGATAAGGCTCGTCAAATTCACGCCAATTAGCAGTGAAAATGGTACAGAAAAATAAGTGTTAAGTTCTTTAAAAATTTGGTAGATTTAGTATGAGTGTTTTTATTCAATAAAAACAATTATATGCTATTAGAGTGTTCCCCGTATCCACGGGGCTGAACCGGTGTGGTGTGTACTAGAAAGGTATGGAGTTGGGTGTTCCCCGTATCCACGGGGCTGAACCGCACCCGAAATTGTATCAAATGCCTAAGAGGTAGTGTTCCCCGTATCCACGGGGCTGAACCGTTCGGCAGGGGGTTAATTGTGTCAATTGTAAAGTGTTCCCCGTATCCACGGGGCTGAACCGAAATCGAATTCTATTGGGAAGACCGTACAGGCGTGTTCCCCGTATCCACGGGGCTGAACCGGTTATTCAAACTCATTTATGCCACGCCCTAATGTGTTCCCCGTATCCACGGGGCTGAACCGTAAGTGTAATTGTAGAAGTAACCCCCGTAAGAGTGTTCCCCGTATCCACGGGGCTGAACCGCTAGGCTTGATATTATTAGTTATCGAAACAAAGTGTTCCCCGTATCCACGGGGCTGAACCGCCCCTAGGCGATGGTGTTGGTTATCACGTTGTGTGTTCCCCGTATCCACGGGGCTGAACCGCAAACACATCTTTACTAGGGGCTGTTGATCTTTCACATTGGCAGCCAAATTATAGAGCAAGCTAGAGCCAGCAGGCTTTCAAAATTAATTTTCAATTTATCATAGCGGGTAGCTATCGCTCTAAAATGCTTGAGCCGAGCAAAAGCATTTTCAACTAAATGCCGATATTTGTATAAACACCAATCGATATCGCCATTTCCTTGCTTCGAATTTTGTCTTCTAGGGATCACTGGCTTTGAACCACATTCACGCACTTTATCTCTAATCGCTTCACTGTCGTAGCCTTTGTCTGCAATAATAAAATGACTTTGTGGCAATAGTTCAATAAGGGCATTAGCTGCTTTGCTATCATGAACTTCTCCACCTGTAACAATGAATTCTATCGGTAAACCATAGCTATCTACCGCGAGATGGATTTTGCTTGTATTACCACCACGACTTAACCCAATTGCTTGATTTTCATCAGATGATGCACCTGAACTGTGTTGATGGGCTTTTACATAACTTCCATCAATAAATTCCCATTCAGTATCACTATTAGTCGATAATGTTTTGAACAGCCTAAGTAAAATACCTTTTCTTGACCACAGTAAAAATCGACGGTAAATGGTATTCCATAAGCCAAAATATTCAGGTAAATCTCGCCAAGGGCAGCCAACACGCAATCGGTAAAGGATACCTTCCATCGTAAATCGATGCTCTTGCTTGTTATAAACTCTATCATCAAGCAGAATAGCTTTTAGCTTCGACCACATCTCATCAGTGAGCATTAATCGGGGCATGGTAATCTCGTTGTATTTGTTTTTGGCGAAGTGAATTATACGAGATTACCTTCTTCGCACAAAATTCAAACAAAGATCAACAGCCCCTAATAAGATTTGAATCTGTGTTCCCCGTATCCACGGGGCTGAACCGCAATTTTATCGCAGCGTCGTGCTTGTAATAGTGTGTTCCCCGTATCCACGGGGCTGAACCGGATTGAGAAAAAGCACGGAAAGGCTTACGCACGTGTTCCCCGTATCCACGGGGCTGAACCGCAAACGGCCAACACCAAAACCTAAAGCAGCTAGTGTTCCCCGTATCCACGGGGCTGAACCGGCATATGGTCATCGTTCTTGTGATGATGTAGGGTGTTCCCCGTATCCACGGGGCTGAACCGCCTGAACATTTAGAAGATGGTGATACCGATGAGTGTTCCCCGTATCCACGGGGCTGAACCGCATGGCAGGTATTACGTGATTTGGCATCGATTGTGTTCCCCGTATCCACGGGGCTGAACCGCCGCCATACCCAATCGGCACCGAGACAACCCAGTGTTCCCCGTATCCACGGGTTTGTAATGGTCTAATGAAACTGTAGAGATTTATAGCTTAAAATAAGCAAAATCTTAAAGGTATTTATTATGATTAGAAAAACTAAAATCACTGTCAGCCCTCTTCAAAAATTAGAATATGCCAAGCTGATGGTCGAACAGGGTTACACGAACAAGCAAATTGAAGATATGTCAGGTGCAGGTAAATCTGCGGTGTCTAGATGGAAAGTGCAGTACCAGGCTGAATTAGCCGGTAAAACACCGAAAAATGTCAAAGCATTAACTGAAGAACAACGAAGAATACAGCTTCTAGAAGCCCAACTAAAACAAGCCATGAGGGATAATGATATCTTAAAAAAGGCTGCAGCTTTCTTCATTCGAGACAATCAAAACTTAAAATGATGCGCGAAGTAAAGAAAGCAAACCCAGGCTTTAAAATGAGTGAATTATGCCGAGTATTCGAGATCAGTTGTAGTAGTCTCTATTACAAACCGATCCCAAAAAGCGTTGAAAAACAGGCTCAGATACAATTGATAGAGCAAGCTTTCTCTGAGTCACACTCGACGTATGGCAAACGTCGAATACAGGCTGATTTATTAGATTTAAATTGTAAGGTTGGGGTTTACGCCATAGCTAGCGTAATGAAAAAATTGGGATTAATAGCGATTAAGCCAAAGAAAAAGCATTACTATCCAAATCAAGGTGAGGAGCAAGTTTACGCACCTAATTTGCTTAGACGACAGTTTAACCCTACGACTTATAATACCCATTGGGTGGGTGATATTACCTATATAAAATCACATCAGGGGTGGAGTTATTTAGCCTGTGTACTTGATTTAGGGACCAAAGAAATCGTTGGGTATGCCTTATCAAGCCAACCCAATGCAGCGTTAGCGACAGCGGCATTAAATAACGCGATACAACGTCAGAGGCCAAATACACAGGAGTTGATGTTTCACTCAGACCAGGGTTGTCAGTACTCAGCTAAGGTGTTCAGAGAAAAGCTAAAGCACTTAGGCATTGAACAAAGTATGAGTCGTAGAGGAAATTGTTGGGATAATGCGGTGATGGAACGATTTTTTAGGAGTTTAAAGACTGAAAGATTAAACCGTTTAGCTTTTACCAATCACAGCGCAGTAGTGAGCGTGGTTGAGCAATATATTCAGTTCTACAATTACAAACGCAGACATTCGGCAATAGATTATAAGACGCCACATCAGAAATATAATGAGTTAAAAAAAGCGGCTTAAAATCTCTCCAGAAATACTTGACCATTACAGGCTGAACCGGAAACGGGCGAGATAACAACCAAGCGAAGCGAGTGTTCCCCGTATCCACGGGGCTGAACCGAAATTTTAATAAACGGAAAAAACCCATTTGAAGTGTTCCCCGTATCCACGGGGCTGAACCGTTTGAACGTACCGGTGTTGCTCCTATTCAAATGTGTTCCCCGTATCCACGGGGCTGAACCGCCTGCTTTATATCTTTATAAATACTCATGATTGTGTTCCCCGTATCCACGGGGCTGAACCGTGCAAAAAATAGCATCAAGAACAATAACGCTAGTGTTCCCCGTATCCACGGGGCTGAACCGATATGAGCGACTTAGTCGATGCACACAAGTCAGTGTTCCCCGTATCCACGGGGCTGAACCGCATGTGCAGAACACGATTTGTCGACAGAAGACGTGTTCCCCGTATCCACGGGGCTGAACCGCCTGAAATGTCCCCGATTAAAGGGCAGTGGCAGTGTTCCCCGTATCCACGGGGCTGAACCGTTCGCTATCGTTAATGATATTGCATCATTAGCGTGTTCCCCGTATCCACGGGGCTGAACCGGACGTAAAACTGCCGCTATTGTTTCAGAGGTAGTGTTCCCCGTATCCACGGGGCTGAACCGGACGTAAAACTGCCGCTATTGTTTCAGAGGTAGTGTTCCCCGTATCCACGGGGCTGAACCGGCGACGGAGGGCATGTTAACCTAGTTGAGTCGGTGTTCCCCGTATCCACGGGGCTGAACCGCGTTTTGTTCAATATCTCGGCTAGTGTTTCCTGTGTTCCCCGTATCCACGGGGCTGAACCGCAAAAAATTGAATCTATAAGTGGTGGCTCAAAGTGTTCCCCGTATCCACGGGGCTGAACCGTTGAAACGGTTGCGAGTAGAATTAACCCGTTTGTGTTCCCCGTATCCACGGGGCTGAACCGATTTGACTAGCGAGGGAATGGGCGTTTTTTCCGTGTTCCCCGTATCCACGGGGCTGAACCGTTTGATAACGAATTTTGCCAACGCACCGGCAAGTGTTCCCCGTATCCACGGGGCTGAACCGCGGAGGTATTTAATGTTGGTGCTATATTCGCAGTATTCCCCGTATCCACGGGGCTGAACCGAAAGCACAACCTTATAGCCATTTAACGCAATTGTGTTCCCCGTATCCACGGGGCTGAACCGCCTTTTTAGAAGATATGGGCGTCAATGTTGTGGTGTTCCCCGTATCCACGGGGCTGAACCGCCGTGACCGCATTGTTTTTGTATGACCGGACAGTGTTCCCCGTATCCACGGGGCTGAACCGCATTAGATACCGCAACCGACGCCAGCCAAGACGTGTTCCCCGTATCCACGGGGCTGAACCGCAAACACATCTTTACTAATAAGATTTACATCTGTGTTCCCCGTATCCACGGGGCTGAACCGATTACTTACATGTTGATCACATTGGTTGAGATGTGTTCCCCGTATCCACGGGGCTGAACCGCCAAGTGTACTCACTGATATACCTACAATTAAGTGTTCCCCGTATCCACGGGGCTGAACCGCCTAATTCGTGCGCCTTATCTATTAGTCGCGGGTGTTCCCCGTATCCACGGGGCTGAACCGCAGTCTGCTGGTAGATATGGCGGCACGTATGTGTGTTCCCCGTATCCACGGGGCTGAACCGTTATCAGAAGGTCAATTCACGACATACAAGTCGTGTTCCCCGTATCCACGGGGCTGAACCGTTTGCATTTGAGCAAAACCATCAGAATTAGTTGTGTTCCCCGTATCCACGGGGCTGAACCGCACATTCAGAAAGCCATTTAAAACGATACCCAGTGTTCCCCGTATCCACGGGGCTGAACCGGTTGTGCAAGGTGAGCAAATCTCACGTAAGGCGTGTTCCCCGTATCCACGGGGCTGAACCGCCAACTTATTTGAGAAAATGATGCACACAAACGTGTTCCCCGTATCCACGGGGCTGAACCGCAACTACGCCAATTACAACAGTACCAACTGAGGTGTTCCCCGTATCCACGGGGCTGAACCGATTGTGTGCACGAATTTGGTAATGATTTTGATGTGTTCCCCGTATCCACGGGGCTGAACCGATTGTGTGCACGAATTTGGTAATGATTTTGATGTGTTCCCCGTATCCACGGGGCTGAACCGTAGCTTTCATAATTAAAACCTTATTAATTGAGGTGTTCCCCGTATCCACGGGGCTGAACCGCACTTGCGGGGTTTGAGTCTACCCACTTAATAGTGTTCCCCGTATCCACGGGGCTGAACCGAATGTTTCATGGAGGTGGCAGCATGAGTTTAGGTGTTCCCCGTATCCACGGGGCTGAACCGGCGCTCGACATTTCTGAGCCCGTAGTTTTAAAGTGTTCCCCGTATCCACGGGGCTGAACCGCCAACCATTTGCATTGGGTTCATACCTGAAATGTGTTCCCCGTATCCACGGGGCTGAACCGTAGTGCGCTTAACGCCCCATTCATCATTAACAGTGTTCCCCGTATCCACGGGGCTGAACCGCATTACCTGCAACCAGAACGCCATCGATAAATGTGTTCCCCGTATCCACGGGGCTGAACCGGACATAAAGACGTAAAAATGGCGGGTATAGAAGTGTTCCCCGTATCCACGGGGCTGAACCGGTTTGTTGTCTGCATCAAAGAAAAAAGGGCGTGTGTTTCCCGTATCCACGGGGCTGAACCGCGCAATACAGGACGCAGTCCGCTCTAGCAGCGAAGCGATCCTAGCCGCGAAGTGTTCGCTTTTTTATCACGCAGTGAGTGCTTTATTGCTGTTACAATGATTTTTCTCAATACTCAACAGGGGACGTTGTCCGTGAATACTTTTCGTTTATTGGCCGTGTTTGGTGTTTTTTTGTTGCCAAGCGTGAATGCTGCGCCATTTCAATTTGATCAAAAAACCTATCGTCAAGATGTGCAAACCCTCGCCAGCGATAAATTTGAAGGTCGTGGGCCCTTGTCACATGGTGAGAAGTTGACGGTGGAGTATGTAGAGCATGCATACAAGGCCATGGGTCTTAAGCCGGGCTTTGGTGACAGTTACCGTCAAGCTGTGCCGATGGCAAAAATTACTGCTGACCAAACCATGCAGTTTAACATTGGCGATTTGGTTTTTAATAATGGCACTGATTTCACCGCGCGCACTGAGCAAGTTTTGCCTCAAGTTGCGTTAGATAATAGCGACGTGGTGTTTGTTGGTTACGGCATTAATGCCCCTGAATATCAGTGGAATGATTACGCTAACATTGATGTAAAAGGCAAAACCGTCATTGTGCTAGTGAATGATCCTGGTTTTGCTACGCAAGATCCTGACATTTTTAAAGGTAATGCCATGACCTATTATGGTCGTTGGACTTACAAATACGAAGAAGCGGCAAGGCAGGGGGCTAAAGCGGTATTTATTGTCCACGAAACTGCACCCGCCGCTTACGGTTGGAATGTGGTCGAAAACAGCAATACCAATACCAAGTTCACATTAGTCGATAATAATAAAAATCAATCACATATTGGCGTGATGGGTTGGGTTCAACATAATGTCGCCCAAAAAGTGTTTAACGCTGCGGGGCTTGATTTTGATAAGCTAAAACTGACTGCAGCCAACGCTGGATTTAAGTCTATTCCGCTCAAGCTTAACGCTAATTTAGCGGTAAAAAATACTATCGAATTAGCCACATCCTATAACGTAGCGGGGCTATTACCTGGCACCAGCCAAGCCGATGAATGGTTGGTGATGCATGCGCATTGGGATCACTTGGGTAAAACAGTTCAAGATGGCCAGACTCGCATTTATAACGGTGCGGTCGACAATGCCTCTGGTGTCGCAGGCGTGTTACAACTTGCTCGTCATTTTAAAGAGCAAAGCAAAGCGCCAAAACGATCTATTTTATTTGCTGCGTTTACCGCCGAAGAAACCGGTCTTATTGGCGCGCAATACTTTGCTGCCAATCCGCCGGTGCCAACTAAGCAATTAGTGGCGTTTTTAAACATTGATGGCATGAATGTCGGTAAAGGCGTGGATTATATTTTGCGTTATGGCCAAGGCGTATCGCAGTTAGAAACCTATCTAGATAATGCTGCCAAAGCACAAGGTCGCACGGTTAAAGCCGATCCTCGGCCGCAAAATGGCTTGATGTTCCGTTCAGATCACTTCGCCTTAGCTCAGCAAGGTGTGCCTGGGTTGATGTTTATGAGTTTAGGCGATACCGATCCAGATTATATTGCCCATAAATACCATCAAGCTGCAGACGACTATGATGCCAATTGGGATCTGGGTGGGGTTGAGCAAGACTTAGCCTTAATAAGTGATATTATTGCACAGCTAGCCAATAACAATGACTGGCCAAAATGGCTCGAAGAGTCAGACTTTAAAAAACGTCGCGCTCAAGACGGTAAATAGTCGCAATATTATTTGATAAAAAGAGGAGGCGAAAGCCTCCTTTTTTGAGCCATTAAATCTATTATTTGAACAGTCCAAAGCGTCAGTTAATGATGCTATAGGACAATAAATTTAGCGCATTTTATCTCTTGTCTTTGGACTCCAAGGTGTTAGCTCTAAAGCGCTTTAAATGACGATTTGCATTAGCCAAAGCATGCCAATCTGGTCGTTACTAACGCGGTCAGTAACAGCAGGGGAAATGTCGTTATTTTCTGTCAATATGGCGAAAATGAGGTTTTTTTGCTGTCAGATGAAGGGCGAAAAATACAGTTTACACTGCCCCCACTGATCAGCCCCCACTTATCCTGAATAATAACTCCCCCTATATGACATCCTCAGCTCTCGATTTGGTTTTTGCTTCTATAGCTGAACCACGTACGGTGATTTCTAATAAACGGTCTGTACCTTTACACCTTTTAGCTAATGGTAATAATTGAGATTTAAAATCATTATTATCAATTAAGTTCTCCATCGCACTTAACGAGATTTCATACTCACCACAGTTTTCATTTGAGCATAAATAATGCCGTTTGTTTTCATGGTCCGTTTTCATGTAATTTGAATCCGAATGACAAAGGTAACAACTGTCAGAAAATTGATTATTATTCACAAATTATCCTTAGGTATAACGTTGTAGTATTTGTGCTGTTTGCAAGGCACAAATCGCTTGTTGGACTTGACCGACGCCTAGTCTAAATTAATGGGTCTGCTTTATGGCTTATGCAATGGGAAACTGGCGTTTTTTGATGCTGGATCTGGGCTACAGAACAGATTTGGATCAATAGATATCGAGTAGTGGGTAGGTTTTTCATTGAAATTCCTTTTCATCATATCTCCCTATCATACATCTTTGAGTCGAGCGGATCCAATGAGGGGTAAATTCTATCGAAGCTTCTTTTGGCTATACGCCACGGCTTAGTTTATCAGATTATTGAACTAAGCCCGATAAAGTCGACCCCTTAAGTTATTGTTAATATCGTCATTAACAAAATATGTTATTGATTTAATTGTATTATTTTTAATGTATTTGCGTTTTATCTGTTGTGGCAAGTCAAAGCTATCTTAAATATTATCAATACATTCACGATTAGTTGGTTTGGATAATCTCGATAAATGGTATTTACCGGTCATTTTATAACATTTCATGACCCCGTATGCTCTAAGACTTTCTGGCTTTATAATAAGATGAGCCGAAGCCGTCTAAATTGCAGTCAAATGCTGGATTAATCCCTATGGCGACCTTTTCGCTATGATTGTGAATATGGCTTTGAAAAATGTAGCCGGGCGACTTATCGTGGCTAATTTTTTTATCAAGAGTAAAGAGGGAACAGGCGCTAGTTTCCTCTTGGTCTGGTGTGGGCGAAGTGCCATGCCGTTAGTGGCCGCAGGCTATAAATCACCGCGCTAGGATGCGGACTTAACCACTAAACACGACACTTGTTTCTGCTTGCCATACTGCATCACCTGCGCCAGCTCAGATTGACTAATCGGTACATAAGCCGCATTAATGGCGTCTTTTTGCGCTTCAACAAACGGGTCATGGATAAACATAAACTGCTCGTTATAGCCGCTCAATACCACCCAGTGGGGGCCTTTTTCACCATTGAATCGATAAGTACTTATCATTAATAACACCCCATAGCCGCTGTCTATCCAGTGGCGAAGTTGTGCCAGTGTCGGCGATGCGTCATGTATTTCAATGTCTTGCTCTGACAATTGCTGACAAAAGTCGTCATGCACAATGGTGATAACGGCTTTTTTATTACTGTCACGAACACTATCAATAAACGGCACCGACGTTGATTGGCTGTACATCTCAATCTGTAATCCGCGTTTAATGGCCGCTAAGGCTAAACCATGAACACTGCAACCGCCATGACCGCTGGTCATAAAAATAGTGGTGGCTTCGCGCCAGATGCTCAGCTCATCAACTCGACTTGGATTATATTGTGGCTTTACGGCACTCATGGCCATCATTAAACAAGCCGCGCCACAAGTAAATGGCGTGGTTTGTACGTACAAAGGAATTTTGATAACTTTGCTTGGCCCTGGTGGGTCTAAGCGTTTGTGCATGCGCACACCATCAGCTAAGTCGTCATAATAATGCACTAAGGTTTTTAGCACCTTATAGCCCATTTTCAGATAAAGATTTTTGGCCGCTATATTGTCGTTTCGCACTTCTAGGCGTAATGTAATGAAGCCTCGCTCGATGACAGTGTGTTCACATTGTGTGACCAGCTCAAAGGCAATGTTGCGGCCTCTAAACTCGGCAGTAACGGCAATAGAATAAAGTCGAGCTAGTCGCGTGCCACGATGAAACAACACGAGTGCATAGCCTGCAAGTGTGCCGTCTATGTCGGCCACTAATAAGCTGTCTAGTGGCGAATTAACAAAGCGTTTCATCTGCCGAGAACTGATTTTATCGCCGCTAAAAGCATTGTGTTCGATATGGTTAAGTTGGGGTAAATCGCTGGGGATAGCTTGACGAAGCAGCATGAGTCGGCTCGAGTTGGCAAACATGATAGTGGGTTAATTTTCGCGCTAAACCGCACAAGAGGCAATAGATATTTATGGCTCAGTTTTTAATTGTCACCGACGATGTTAATGATTGGCGTCCCTATTTACCCAGTGACAATATGGTCACGGTTCATGATTATTTAGAAATGGGGGCATTTTCAGATAAGAGTGCCATGCAAGTGATTAACTTGTGCCGCAGTTATGATTATTTAAGCACGGGCTATTACTGCTCGCTAATGGCTGAAGCTCGCGGTCACAGAGTGATCCCTAGGGTAATGACCATTAATGATTTATCTCAGGACCGTTTTTTTAGTTTACCGCAAGTCGGTTTAGATAAACTGTCAGATACGCTGAACGAAATCACCATGAAGCTGTATTTTGGTTATTGCGATAATCCGTCACTTGATAAGCTTGCCCGTAAAATTTTTGAACGTTTTACCGTTCCCGTATTACAAGTACGTTTATTAAAAATGGCGGGTAAATGGCAAGTGGATGCGATTGAGCCTGCTGCATTTCAAGATTTAACCGAGCCAGAACAAGATTTATTTGCTAAGTACCTCGAAGTGTTTTCACAAAAAGTGTGGCGTTTACCGAAACCGTCAAAGCGCTATCGTTATGAAATTGCCATGTTGGTGGATGAACATGAGAAAATGCCGCCATCAGATAAAGCGGCACTGAAACTCTTTACTAAGTCGGCTAATCGTATTGGTATGGATTTAGTCCAAATTAGTTCTCATGATCTCGCTCGGCTAAGCGAGTTTGATGGCTTATTTATCCGTTCAACCACTAATATCAGTAATTTTACATACCGGTTTGCTAAGGCGGCAGAGCAGCTGGGGCTAGTGGTAATGGACGATCCTGAATCCATTATGAAGTGTACTAATAAGGTGTTTTTAACTGAGCTATTAAACAAACATAAAGTGCCTGTACCCAAAAGTTTAATCTTTAAAGCATCAGATAAAAACTGGGCAGAAAATGTCATTAGCACCATAGGATTGCCTATTGTGCTTAAAGTACCCGATGGCGCATTTTCGCTCGGGGTGGTTAAAGTTAACGACCGTGAAACCTTGCTTGAACAAGCAGCGATAATCTTTGAGCACAGTGCGCTAATTTTAGCGCAAGCGTTTATGCCAACCGATTATGATTGGCGGATTGGGGTGTTAAATCGTCAACCTATTTACGCCTGTCGTTATTTTATGAGCCGCGGTCATTGGCAGATATATCAACATCACCAGAGTGGCCGTGTCAGCAGTGGTGATTTTGACTGTATCGATTTAAAAATGGTGCCGCAAAATATTGTCGATGCCGCAGTCAAAGCGTCTAATTTAATTGGTGCGGGATTGTATGGCGTCGATTTAAAAGAAATTGACGGTAAAGCTTATGTGATTGAAGTGAACGACAATCCCAGTATTGATCATGGGGTAGAGGATTTGTTTTTAGGTGATTTAGTTTACGATCGGGTGATGACGGAATTTTTAAGGCGTATTCAGCTTCGAGGGATGTAATTAAGATAAAGTGATCAACCAAGAAGCCCCTAAAGAAGGGCTTTTTTTTCGGCAATTAGTTGTCAGTATGGCGTGGGGATAAGGTAGCGCTAATTAGCGCTAATTCGGAAGCAGTTTCTGCCAGCGGCTTTTGCGCAATACATTGCTTTATCGGCGCGCTCATATATATTTTCTGCATGTTGCTGCGGTAACGACTCCGCAATGCCTAAACTGCACTGAATGTTATATTCGGTGAGCTCAGAATGTCTCGGCATCATATCAATAATACGTTGGCATACTATTGCCGCCGCATTAACATCCCCTTGGGTAATAATTACAAATTCGTCACCGCCAATTCTAAAGGCTTGGTCAGTATTACGAATGGCTTGATTAATTAACGCAGCAAAACCCACTAATACGTAGTCACCCACTTTATGGCCATATGCATCGTTAAGTTGTTTAAATTTATCTAAATCTAATACAATTAATGACACTTTACCTTGTTGGCGATTAGCTCGTGCTAATGCGATGTCGATAGCTTGGCGATAATAATAACGATTACCTAGGTCTGTTAGTGCGTCAAACATGGCTTGATTAGACATGCTTTGATACTTCAACGCATTATTCAACGGTTGAATTAATATACTCTCTAGTTGTCCCAAGGTTTTCTTTTGCGACGAACTCAGTGGCGCAGACAATTGATACGCTATAGTAAAGGTATCTTGGTTATCGTTGATAGTCCGTTTCAATTCAATACCGTAGTGACGTCCCCAAACAAATTTTTGTTTATCTAGGATCAACTGCAGTCCTTTAACCGGCAAATATTGTCCTAGGATCTTGCCAAAACAGGCAAAAACTGTCCGAGGATCTAAACTTCCATGTAGTTGTTGAATCACTTGAACAAGGTCTAACTCAGGCTCTATATTCAAGTAAGCGTCTGAACGGTACCAGTAATCATCAGGATATAATTCTGTTGCTATTGAAAAATCCATTGTATTTCTTCCAGTACGTTACAACTAATTACCGTATTGTTAGCAATAATCGTGCCTATGAAAATTTTTCTATAGTTATTAGTTGGTTGTTGTTTTATTGTAGGGCTAACAAAATGTTCAACCCCCTTTCGACAGTTTTTTGACGAGGAGCCAAAGCCAGAATGGAACACAGCATTTTTATCCATATTTTGTCGATGCTTGTGATTGCGATTGTGGCGATTGCATTGTTACGTCGACTGGGTTTACCCGCCATTTTAGCTTATTTGCTAACGGGAGTGGTCAGTGGTCCCAGTGGTTTTCATTGGTTTACTCAGTTACAAATGCAGTCCGTAGCAGAGTTAGGCGTGGTGCTACTCATGTTCACTCTTGGACTGGAGTTTTCTGTCCCTAGGTTGTGGGCGATGCGCCGAACGGTTTTTGGTTTGGGTAGTACCCAAATGCTGGTAACGGCTTTTGTTGCGGGCGGTATTGCCATGTTAGTTGGGCAAAACTTAGTGGCAGCGGTAGTCATTGGCTCTGCCATTGCCTTGTCGTCAACGGCCATTGTGTTGAAGTTGCTTAATGAACAAAACTGGTTAAGGCGCAGGCACGGCGAGCTGTCGGTCAGCGTGTTGTTATTTCAAGACTTAGCTGTGGTGCCTCTATTGATTTTAATGCCGTTATTAGCCAATGGCGGTACCGAAATGAGCTTCAATAGTATCGCATGGGGATTGCTCACCGGTATTTTGGCCTTTTTAGGCTTGATGTCATTCGGTAAATGGATATTGCCACGAATTTTTGACGAAGTGGCACGCTCACGTTCAAATGAGTTATTTGTGTTATCAACCTTAGTTGTGGCCTTGGTGACAGGTGCTTTTACGCAATGGCTTGGATTATCGATGGCATTAGGGGCGTTTATTGCAGGTATGTTACTTGGCGAAAGCCAATATCGACGCCAGTTAGAAGCCGACATTAGGCCATTTCGTGATTTATTAATGGGTTTATTTTTTATCTCTATCGGCATGCTGCTGGATTTCAATCTGGTGATGCAATATTGGTGGCAAGTAATATTGATTTTGGTCGGTGTGGTGTTGAGCAAAATATTGATTATCTATGGACTACTAAGGCTAGTGGGTGAAAATGTTAAAATTGCCCTTAGTACCGCCATTAGTTTAGGTCAAGTGGGTGAGTTTAGTTTTGTGTTACTGGCATTGGCGGTAAATTATCAATTGCTCGACACTGAAGTGAGCACTGTGTTAGTGGCCGTGGCGGTGATTTCTATGTCGATGGCACCTTGGCTGATCCGCCATAGCGTTGATATTGCCAAAAAGGTCAGCGGTAATAAGCAGCCATCTAAACAAGATCCGATAGAGATTGTATTGCCTCATTCTGATGAAAGTGATGTGGTACTGATTTTAGGTTATGGCCGCGTAGGACAAACGATTGCCCGCTTTTTGAAAACTGAAGCTGTGCCTTACATGGTGCTTGATTTAGATCCCACCCGGGTCTCTGAAGCCAGAGCGGCAGGTGAAAATATTCATTTTGGTGATGCCTGCAAAATGGCACTATTGAAAAAAATAGGCATACGACAAGCCAGTTTAGTGGTGGTGACATTTTGTGAGCCAAGGCAGTCTGAAGAGTGTTTAGCGGTGGCGCGTAAGCTTGCTCCCGATGTAAAAATATTGGTGCGCACTCGTGATGATGCAAACTTACATGAGCTTAAAGAAGCTGGTGCAACCCAAGTTATCCCAGAGTCACTTGAAGGAAGTTTGATGCTGGTTTCACAGGTGCTGTACAAATGTGGCGTACCATTACCGCGAATAATTAAACGCTTAGAATCTGAGCGTCGTAACCATTATCAATATTTACACGGTTTCTTTTCTGGCACAGAAACCGATTTCACCTTGGATTTACTCCATGCAGTGTCGCTGGCATCTGGAGCCAGTGCGGTCGGTAAAACCGTTGCTGACATTCCATGGCAAGCCTTGGATGTTGAACTTCGTGCCGTGCGGCGTAAAGGGGAGGAGATCGATCCTCCACCACCGGATTGGATAATAAGGCGTAACGATATTTTAATGCTGGTGGGTAAACCACGCAGTATCGAAAAAGCCGAAGAGTATTTGCTACAGGGATAGCTAACCTCATCTTGGGATAATCAGTGGTTATCAAACAATCCTTTGTCCTGCTAGCGGTCCTGCTAGCGGTCCTGCTAACTGTGTTGCATTGACTTGCTTGACTGACAGTAGACCCGCTATTGATGCAGCGACTCACTACCTGAATACGCCTTGTTAGCAAAACAAATAGCAAGTTTGATATTGCAGATTTGAATCAATTTATTGTTGTCGATTTACCCCATCACTTATAGCGAGTTGAGGTTAGTTATTCATTGGTTTTACCTGCAGTACGATAGAGATAAACACTATACTTCAATGTAATGGTGTTTTTTTATCATATTCATCGAGAACATCCGCTGTTCGACACTCAGTGGCGTATGAGTCGTTCACTTTGTTTAAGTGGCTCCAATGTGCTAGTTGCTGCGCCTAGTGATAGCACAAAACACCTGGCATTTGAGCAGACAACATAGTATCTAAAGGTTGATGTACAGCCCAAAAAATTACTTTACTTGGCCAAAATAAACTGGCAGGTAGCACGTCAAGTCAATAAGAGAATACGTTTAGAGCAGGCTAAGGCATTGTTGAGTCGCACTAAAAATGCTAAAAAGTGAGTTCCAGTCAGTCGCAATCTCTCTGTCAACAATGTAGCAAGTTAAGGATAAAGTAGTGAAGGTATTCACCCGATTTTTTTCTATGTTTAAAGGCTGTTTATTATTGTTATTGTTGCTGCTCAGTCATGGCTGTTTAGCCCATCAAATGAGCACCAGTTATTTGTCTGTCGACTTGGATAAGCAAGGGCAAATTAAGGGTGCTTGGCAAGTACGTTTGTTTGACATTAACCAAGTTGTCCCTATTGATGATAATCAAGATGGTGAACTTACTTTGGCAGAGTTACAAGCTCATCAGGTGGCGATAATTGATTATTTACAATCATCTTTAGCGATCAGTCGACAACAAGATTGCCCGCTTAGCTTTGACCCAATGGAACAAATTGTTCAGCACGCTAGCGAAGACTATCTGCTGGGATCATTTCAGGCTGAGTGCGATAGCCTTGGTGTGTTAACCATTAATTATCAAGCTTTTTTTAACATAGATACCGATCATAACGTTATCACCACCATTGGGGCGCCCGATCATCAATACGCTCGAGTGATCAGCAAGGATAACCCGATAATATTGATTAACTTAGGCGAAAGTCAGGCCAGTGATACCTTTGCTGAATATGTTTATCAAGGCGTTATTCATATCTGGAAAGGCACGGATCATGTTTTATTTTTACTGGCGTTATTGTTAACTTGCGTATTGGTCCGTGAACAGCGAGAATGGCATTCTATTGATAATCCAAAGCAAATATTTAAAGACACCGCATGGATTATCACTGCCTTTACCTTAGCCCATTCGGTCACATTGACGGCAACTGCACTGGGTATATTGAATTTTAGTAGCCATTGGGTTGAACTTGGCATTGCATTATCAGTGCTATTTGCGGCACTAAATAATGTTTGGCCAATAGTATTGCGCTTAGGGTGGATAACGTTTGTTTTTGGCTTATTGCACGGCATGGGGTTTGCTGGAGTATTAGGTGAACTTGGGCTGCCTGAAAATCAAAAACTATTGGCTATTTTAGCCTTTAATGTCGGCGTAGAAATAGGTCAGTTGGCCATTTTGGCTTTGGTGCTGCCCTTGTTAATATTTGTTCGCCATTCACTCTGGTATAGAAACTGGGGCATGCAGCTTGGATCGGTTGCGATCGGCATTATGGCCATACAATGGTCCGTTGAACGCTTTTAGGAGGCATGAATTTTTTATAGCCACCTTCAAACGGGAGCTACTATTTTAGCGTGATTGATCCAATGAGATTGTTGAACGTATTACGATGTACAAACAGAGGCGTCATAATGATTGTGATTACTTGGGTTATTTTATCATTGATAATAATGAGTTTTTTTGTATATAAATTGAATGTTATTACCCAAAATATTTGCCAATATATTCAACATCACTATCCTGAAGAGTATGCACATTGTGATCAAATGAGCAGCAAAATGGACCCAGTGCACAAGGACACTCAAATTCAGCTGATGGAGTCTTTTCATTCCGGTAACGTGTTGTTGCTGCAAGATCCCGCTTTGGAGCAGTTAAGACAACAATTATCTCGCTCAAAAATTTTGTTTGTACTCTCGCCTTTTCTATTAATGATAGTGATGACCATAGTCACCTATGGATGACACTCATCTGATAAGGGTAAACTTTTTTCTGTTTAATCTCGTATCAAAAGCACTTTTCAACCTTTGTTGTGCTTTGGCGAAGCCTTAGCTGCGCAATTGCAATAATATAATCAATTTGAGCAAGATTTATGTTCAATAGTTCAGCAAACCCTAGATATTGCGCGCTTTCTCCCATAGAATGACAAGTTAACTTTTTTATCAGCAGCCACGGTTTATTTTGCTGCGGTTTTATTAGGTATATTGATGTCGGCGAAACTGTTTAATCTCCCCATTAAGCTTTCATTAGAGATGATTGCGAAACTGTTTTCGGCCACGCAAATTCAAAAAGCTCAAAACTATTTGATCCAAGGCCGAGTGCTCGAAGTGACTGCTAGCAGTGATAACCATGACATTGAAGCTTATGTTGAAGGATCTGCTGCAGAACCGTATCGGCAAGAAATTACCCTTGTGAATGTTAATCACAAGATTGTGATGCGATCTCATTGTACTTGTCCTGTCAGAACCAACTGTAAACATGTTGCCGCGGCGATGCTGGCACTGGTTGATAAAAAACCGGTTGAAGAGCAACGTATTAACCAATGGCTGCGCCAACTTGACGAGCAAAAAACAGTTGCTGAGTTTGATGATGACGATCAAGAAGACAAAGACCGCATTATCTATGTGCTGTCCAGTGATCCTCACGGTATTTTTGTTGAATTTAAACGCAGTAAATTAAATAAAAAAGGTCAATATAATAAAGGCGGTAAGCTGGCTCTGACCGATATCCGTTATAGTATTCCGTGGTGGATTGATCCTGAAGATAAACAAATTATTAGCTTGTTGTTGTCGTCAAATAACCATGGTTCTAAAATTTACATCGAAGGCGAAATTTCATTTTTAGCGGTCACGAAAATGCTCGCTGCCGAAGTGTGTTTTTGGGAAGAAAATCGTACTCCATTGACGTGGGCTAAATCCATTACGCCAGAGTTTATTTGGTGCGAACTTGATAAAAAACACACCCAAATGCAAATGCGCATGCCTGGGTTGGATAACTGGGAATTTATTGCTACCGAGCCACCATTGTATGTTGAATTAGACTATCTGCGCTTAGGCAAAATAGACACTGATTTACCGATTAAAAAGTTGAGTTTGCTGCAACATATGCCGCCAGTTCCTCTTGCTCAAGTGGATGCCATTAGCCATAAAATGCTACAGCACTTTTCACCTAAAACGGTACCAGTGCCAAGTGAAATTGATTTTTGTGAGATTACTGAACCTCTGAATACTCGCTTAACCTTTACTCGTGAGTTTTTTAGCAGTAGTCAGATTATGCAACCGGTTATTCGGGTTGATCATTGTTACGGTGACATAATCTTTAATGCCTCAACTAAACCTGAACGTATTAGTCTAGTTAAAAAAAATCAGGTGCAATATCAAGTGCATCGGCATGTAGATCAAGAGTTAACCGCGCTGCAGTCATTAACTGATATCGGCTTGATTACCCTTGAACCTGATCCTGTGCTGGCCAGTTCACAGCAACCCTATTATGTCAGTGTTGGCTTACTACCTGAGTCAATCTTCGAATGGTCTGAGTTAACCAGTGATGGTTTTGATGCATTAAGTGCATTAGGCATGGAGATTCAGTTTGATGATGACTTTGACTTACAAATCACCGATGCGCAGTTAGATGTCGACTTAGTCGACGATGATGAGTCAGGGTGGTTTTCATTATCACTCAGCGCCGATATCGATGGTCAAAGTGTGCCGTTATTGGCCTTAGTGGCTCGTTGGTTGCAACAAAATGGTGAGCCAGCCGATGATGATGAATTAATTTTACCCGGCCCGAATGGCGGATTTATTAAAATTAAAGCCAAAACCATTAAGCCACTGATCAGCATTATCCAAGAACTATTTCATCGTAATTCTGGCGATGTTATCGCGATACCACGTAACCGTGCCCATATTTTGAATGATTTATCGGCCAGCGATGTACGGTTACTTAATGGCGAGCGAGTGCGCAATTTAGCCACTAAACTGGCAGAGTTTAAAGGGGTGATCCCGATTGCGTTACCCGATGGCTTAAATGCGACGTTACGTGATTATCAAAAGCAGGGTTATGATTGGTTGTGTTTTCTTAAAGAATATCAATTAGGTGGTATTTTGGCCGATGACATGGGCTTAGGCAAAACGGTTCAAGCTTTGGCTTTTTTACTTAAAGCTAAGCAAGAGGCCACCGAGCATCGCACCAGTTTAATTGTTTGTCCCACTAGCTTAGTCGGCAACTGGTTAAAAGAAGCCAATAAATTTGCTCCGTCGTTGAATGTGGTGGTGATCCACGGTAACAAACGCCAGCCATTATTAGATCACATTAGCGAGTTTGATGTGGTGGTAACTACGTATCCATTAATGCTGCGTGATGAATCCATTTACAGTGAATATGTGTTCGACCATATTATTTTGGACGAAGCACAACAGATTAAAAATGCTCAAGCCAAAGTCAGCCAAGTCATTAAAACCCTTAGAGGCCGCTTCCGTTTATGTTTGTCAGGCACGCCGCTTGAAAACCATTTAGGCGAATTGAAGTCATTGATGGATTTTTGTCTGCCAGGCTTATTAGGGCAGCACACCTACTTTAATAAACAGTTCCGTGGCCCGATTGAAAAGCAAGCCGATGTTGAGAAATCAGTGCTTCTGAGTAAACGTATTGCGCCGTTTATGCTGCGCCGTACAAAAAAAGAAGTGGTATCAGAATTACCCGAAAAAACCGTGATAATTCAAACCTTGGAACTGGAAAAAGACCAACGTAATTTGTACGAGTCTATCCGCTTAGTGATGGAGAAAAAGCTGCGTGAGTTGTTTGCCAAAAAAGGCGTATCAAGCAGTCATATTGAGTTTTTAGATGCTTTGCTGAAGTTACGTCAGGCCTGCTGCGATCCCCGTTTAGTTAAACTTGAACAAGCGCAACAAGTCAAAGATAACGCTAAAATGACGTGGTTAATACAAACCCTACCAGAAATGATTGAAGAGGGTCGTAAAATTCTTATCTTCAGTCAATTTACCGGCATGTTAGCGCTCATTGAAGATGAGTTAAAACGATTGTCCATTAGTTATAGCAAATTGACCGGCCAAACTCGTGATCGCCAAACCCAAATTGATGCGTTTCAAGAGGGTGATAACACGGTGTTTTTAATCAGTTTAAAAGCCGGCGGAACCGGGTTGAATTTAACCGCTGCCGATACCGTGATCCACTTCGATCCTTGGTGGAACCCCGCTGCTGAAAGACAAGCCACCGATCGCGCTCATCGTATTGGTCAGGTAAATCCGGTGTTTGTTTATAAACTGATTGCCCAAGGCACAGTGGAAGAAAAAATCCAGGAAATGCAGCAGCACAAACAAGGTTTAGCTGACAGTATTTTATCCGATGGCACTCAAGGTCCATGGCAAGGTAATGCCGACGATTTAATGGCTCTATTAAGCTAGTTTGCTGCTATTGAGTCTATGCTAATTGTATAAGTTTAAGGCTTGATGAGGTAACGCTATTGCCGCCAGTATACTTTAAGCGAGGCTCATCAGCGCCAAGACAACGGCGCTCAAATCACACAACACCTGCTCAGCATATGACGTATTTTGAGCAAGTGTTTGCCGAGCTTCGGCGTCACCCTGAAAAGATAGCCATTGTTAGGTACAATATTGCTCAGTTTCAAGCACAGCCATATCTGAAAAAAGGTCTGCACACGGCAATTGATCGTTTATTGTTGGTGTTTGAAGACGATAACGACATCGAACTCTTGTATCGCCAAGTGATGAGTGATGATAATATTGCGCTGCGAGTAAGACGCTACCCGCTGATTTTTAAGGGGATTATTAAAATTAATGCCGACAGTGTCGCCGACAGTGTCGCCGGCAGTAATGTCGATGCTGATCTCATTAAAGATTAATCGTCTTTCGCGTTAACTCAAGGCTAATTCGGTCACCATCACCCGCGCGGCAAATTCACCGGGTCCGGCCAAAATAGCGCGACCAACGGCAACAAGATCAACTTGTTTTGTGGCGAGTATGGTCTCAATATAATCAACCGTTTCAATACCGCCTACGCCAATGACGGCAGCTGAGGTTTTGCCTTTAAGCGGCGCGGCATCGTCAACTAAAAAACCTTCGCCACGTTTATCTTTAGGCCGATTCCAACCACCAATTCCCGATGATACATTCAAAATTTCAACCCCAGCACCCACTAACCACTGAGCGACTTGACCCATATCCGTATGGGATAATCCACCTGGATAGCCATCTTGACCAGGGATCCGCGTCATCACAGCCAATCTTGGCGTGGCTTGTTTTATTGCGCGGACAATTTCTAGCAAAATTCGAGTTCGGTTTTCAAGGCTACCACCATATTGATCATCACGTTGATTGGTCAATGGCGATAACCACTGATTAATGCCGTAGCCATGGGCACAATGAATTTCGACTAAATCAAAACCCGCTTTATCGGCACGAATAGCGGCACTCACAAAGTCTTGCTGCCATTGTGCTATGTCATCGAGTGTCATTGCTCTTGGTGTCGGCAATACGCGGTCATAGGCTGGCACTGTAATGCCTGAAGGGCCCATCACATCTGAGCTAATTCCTGCACTGTCTTTACCGCCACAATGGGTAATTTGTAGACCTGTTGTCGCGCCTGCATGGTGTAACGCGCTAGCGATGATGCTAAGTCCCGCAATGCAGGCATCATCATGAGCGCCTAATTGATTCGATTCACTGCGACCAGCAAGATTGACGTGGCTGTATTCAACCATCACCAGCCCAGCACCCGATTGGGCTAGGTTTTGATAATGAGTTAGGGTTTGCTCGGTGGCCAAGCCATTATTGTCTGCGGTTTGCGATGCCATTGGTGGCACCACAACACGGTTTTTTAAGGTTAATCCATTGATTAACGTCAATGGGGCAAAGCGTAGCGCGGTCATTGCAACATCCTATATATTTATGGCTATCAATATGCCAGCAATCAACATAATACTGCCTGCAGTACGATTCATTATCGTTGCCGCCTTAGGGGAGGTAAATACCTGTTTTGCACTTGATGCCAAATAAGCATAAGTGAGATTAACTGAACCAAAAGAGAGGGCTGCAATGGTTAGTATGATAATGACATCGGTAAAGTCTACTTGGTTCATCGGCACAAAAGCAGGGAAAAAACTGACATAAAATATCAATGCTTTAGGGTTGCCTAAGGCGATTATAATACTGGTTAATAAATTTTTGGCCAGATTGACTTTCGGCGCGGCGGCTAATTGCACGCCGTTTGCTGTAGTGCGCAACATGCTGACCCCAAGCCAGCATAAATACAGCGCACTGGCGTATTTTATCAGCTCGAACGCTGGCCCCATAGCGTGAGCAATCGCCGATAAACCAAACAGTGCTAACAGGATATACAGAAAATCTCCGAGCAGCACCCCAAAGGTCATCGCAGCCCCATGTGTAAACCCATTTGAGAATGAGCGCGACACCACCGCAAAAACCGCCGGACCGGGGACCATCGCTAAAATGAGCATGGTGAAAAATAGCCCGATAACTTGCTGGAATATCATTAACTCACTTCAACTTGGGTTAAGGGATGGGATTATATCCTAAATTGTTGCTTTTAAGGTACTAAAGCTAAGGTCACAATGGAACCTTGTGCTGACGGTATACATCTAACGTTAAGATATAGGCTAAAAGCGAAGCAAAAGGCCTAGATGCTAGGACGCTGCGCGGCTAGAGGCTATAAAATCTTAGCAGCGAAGCTGTCACTAGAACCTAGCAAACCGAAGGTCGCTCTAGCCGCTATAGGCGCTCTATTCCTAGGGATCTATCCTGTCGACATGCTCAATACTGCCTTTCGAGGTCGTTTGGGTATCGTTATCGTTATCGTTTTTGCATGAGTGTGTTACATTTCTGGCTTAGATCATTGTGTGGATTAAGTATTGTTGTGAATATCATTTTGTTGACCCATCCTCGAGAAGTGTTGCGAGCCAATAATACTGGGCAGTTGGTAACAAAAGTGCTGGGCGAACGTGTTCGTGTGGTTGAGTGGCATCGTAAACAGCCAGATGCTGCATTATTGAGTGCGATAGAAGCCGGTAAAGTGGGCTTAGTGTTTCCAAGTGCTGACACATTGGCTAATGTTGAGGTACCTTCGCGGGTAGATCAGCCGTTACATCAACCGTCATATGAGTATTTAGTCATCATTGATGCAACATGGCAAGAAGCGCGCAAGATGTTTAATCAAAGCCCTTATTTAAAAGCACTCGCTAAAGTGTCCTTGGTGGGCACGTCCAAGTCGATATATCCGTTAAGACGCAATCAAATTGAAGGCGGATTATGTACTGCTGAATGTGTCATACATATACTGACTGAGTCGAAAAACCTAACTGAAGCACATCAGCTTAGTCAGTTATTGATGACATTTATTGGCGCTAATCCCTAATGGCACGAGCAACCCCTAAATCAATGGCAAATAAAATTCAGTGGTAAATCTTCGCAATATTGAGTGCCGTTTAACTTCTACATAATAAAAACGCTCACTAACAATAAAAACGGCGCTGGGTATATTTAGTCCTGTTGGCGCTAACGGTTAACTCGCATTAATCGCCTTTGCCCAGAGTTAGCCATTATCGCCTTCGCAAATGCAACTCAGAGTCAAAAATCAACTTGAGTCGATCCCGCCGCTCAGCCAACAATGTAACCGCGCCGTTTGCCACTTTATGTTCCAGCGTCCAAAATCCGGCTTTCAATATTTAGCTTTCAACATCCAGCTTTCAACATCCAGCTTTCAACGTCCAAAATGGTGATGGCGATTTATATCACGCTCATTTAAATGAAATTATTTTGCGAGATGATGCGTTAACCGCTCCACAAAACACCATAAAATGAGTCACAGCAAGTCAATACTACGCCGCCAGCGGGATAAAGAACTGTTTGATAACAGGACATTATTCCAAATATTATTCTGCGCTGAGGTTATGCAAACTGAATAAAAATATTGGCGGTGAGTCGCCCTGAACTGGGGTTAGCATCTATGTCGGTGAGTGGATTAACCAAGGTTGAATGAAGCAAATTGCCGGGGTAAATAACTAAGCGATTAGGGCGATATTCTATTTGATGATACAAGCGGTAATGCTCATCGCTGGCAACAAAGTAACTGGGTGTTGTTTGTGTTTTAGCATCTAGAAAAGGTTGCGCTTTGGTAAAATAATGGTCGATGTTTTCCGCGGTGATCCGCTCATAATCGGTCAAATTATGCTTAAAAAACCCCGTGTCGCCATGTGGGCCATCATTAAGATAATGTAAAATGGCGAAGTAATGCGGGCTTGGGGTGTCAAAATGGGGCAAGCATTGCAGCGGTGCTAGGGTTTGTGGCTGTGTATCGATGAGTGAATAGACGCACTGTTGCGGCTTTAAACGTAACTGAGTTGGAATGTGATAAACATCATAAATCAACTGAAACACCGCATTGATAACGTCGATGACATATTGCCTTGGCAACGATGTGCGTTGCCCTGGATAATACGAGCCTTGATCTTGATTAAATTGGCTATCGTTGATAGCAATATCAACCAGCTTGGAGATGTCTCCTGCAAAGTTATCAATCACTATCACCGGCGTTTGTTGTTGGCCAATAAAATGCACTTGTGGTGCAATATTATTGACCTCAACGATCGGCTTTGAGGCTTCAGATGCTGACATCCGCTCTAGCCTTGCATCGCCGTCGATTTACAGTAATGCTGCACAAAGTCATGATGGGCAGGTAAGGTATCGACTTTACGTTTCACCGTGGCTTTGATGCTGTTTAAAAAGCTAGCCAATTCCGCGTCTTCCATCATGTCGACAATCGGATGATATTCTTTAGGCTGTAAACCTTGGCCCATCATCACTTGGATCCACGAGCTCTCACCAAAGAGTTCGTTACCGTATTTGTAGACTTTACCAGACTGGCTAAACATGTCGATACGATGTTGTAATGAGGCTGGGATCGGCATGTTTTTGCAATAACGCCAAAAACGGCTGTCTTCACGGTCGGTCACTTTATAGTGCAGAATAATAAAGTCGCGAATGTTGTCGATTTCAATCTTGGTTTGTTGGTTAAATTCATCTACGTCAGCTTGAATAACCCCATGAGACGGAAACAGCTGCAATAAGCGCACTATGCTGCGTTGGATCATATGAATGCTGGTGGATTCTAACGGCTCTAAAAATCCGGCTGATAAGCCAACTGCAATACAGTTTTTATTCCAATGCTGACGACGAGTGCCGGTTTTGAATTTAATCACCCGAGGTTGATTGATAGGCTTACCTTCAATATTGTTGAGTAACAATTCGGTGGCATCGGCGTCAGAGATATATTTGCTGCAAAATACTAAGCCATTACCGGTACGAGTTTGCAACGGAATGCGCCACTGCCAGCCAGACTCTCGGGCAATGGAACGTGTGTAAGGGATCGGTTTTTGCACCGCCTCTGTTTGGACTGCAATCGCACTGTCGCACGGGAGCCAATGGCTCCAATCTTCAAAGCCAGTATTTAAGGTTTGCTCGATTAATAAGGCTTTAAAACCGGTGCAATCGATAAATAAATCACCTTCGATGAGCTCGCCATTTTCAAGTTGTAATGCGCGAATATTACCGCTGTCTTCATGCTGCAACACATCGGCAATTTTGCCTTCAATACGGGTCATGCCATGATGCTCTGCAAATTTTCGCAGAAACTTAGCGTAAAGGCTCGCATCCATATGGTAGGCATGGTTGTAATCTTGGTTTGGTAGCACCGCAAAACGGCCCTCACGAGCGGCTAAATGTTCAGTGCAATAGTCACCAATCTCGCTGACGATGTTTTTTTGTTGACCTTTAAGCCAAAAGTGTTGAAAACCACAGGCCCAGCAGTCTTTGCCTAAAAAACCAAATGAGTGCAAATAGTCTTTATTGACGTCATGCCAGTTTTCAAATTGAATCCCGAGTTTAAAGGTGGCGTTGGTGGCGGCCATCACATCTTGCTCTTTTAATCCCAGTAAGCGATGAAACACGTGCAGAGTGGGAATGGTGGCTTCGCCCACACCGACAGTGCCAATTTCATCGGATTCGACTAAGACAATATCAAGGTTTTTGCCCAATAGTTTGCTAAAGGCGGCCGCGGCCATCCAACCTGCTGTACCACCACCGGCTATGACCACTTTTTTAACTGATTTATTCATCTTGGGCATCCTGTTTAATGTCTTAGTCTCTTGCATTTAGCATTATCGTTTTAATTTGTTAATTAAGTCTGCGCGTAATTTACGGGCGTTTAGTTCATCTAATGGCTTGGTTAACATGCCTTTAGCATTGTCTGGAATGTGGCTGTCATCAACATCGTCATGATCGAAAATGTAATGCTCAAACAGTGCTTTCCATGCTTGGCGTTGTGCTTTCGGTAATGAGCGCAGGCTTAACATGCTGTGGAGCAGGGCATTGTTCGGTCGCCCTAAATGGCCCGGTGTGTCGCGCCACCAATGGGTAATGAGTACGTTAAAGTCTTCAACGCCACGGACATGGTGCCACCACATACTGGGGATAAACAGCACATCACCAGGACTCAGTTCAGCGGTAAAGGATGCCGCAAGTGCCTGCTTAAATTTTGGGAAACGCGCAAAGTCAGGGGCGGCAAAATCGACCATGCTGATGTCTTGTCCGCCAGGGGCGAACTCCATTGGCCCAACATATAAATTACTGATTTGCTCGGGCGGAAATAAGGTAAAGGTGCGTTTTCCGACAGCGTTACAAGCCAGGTTGAGGGGGAAGTCAAAATGCGCGGCAACTTTGGTTTGGTTGCCAAGCCAAATACTGGTTAATGCTTGTGTGGGCGATAAATCTAAACTGTTTTGTTCACCAAGCCCAGGCAAACATTGGTGAATGTCAGTTGAGCCCATGTAAATTCCAGCAGGTGCTTTACTCGCATTCTCTTGTTGTATGCGACTTAATAATTGGTTGAAATCAAGGCGGCCCGCTTGGTAATTAAAGCCATTAACTTGCTGATTATAAAACACTCGCCCATGTTGATCTTGGGGTAAATAATACGCGGTAACGGCTGATCCCTGATAAAATTGACGCAGATAATCCATCGCTTTATCAGCAGACTCAAGACCTGCTTGCACTAAAGGCCAGTGACGGCATAAGCCTTTAAACACCATAGGTGTATCTGCATGTTCAATATGAGCCAGTACGTTATCTAAGGTCCAATCGCTAACGCTGTCGACAGTTTGTATCGAGTCAGTTTGTTTAAGATCCGGTAGCGCTGGCTCAGATCGAGTTGGATCAGCGTTGGGCATCACCATAATCAATTAACCTTGGGCGTTTTTAAGGTTAAGAAGCTCGCGAACTTTACTGTGTGAAGCTAATGTCATGTAAATGGCTTGCAAGTAACCTTGCTGGTGTAATGTGCCCAGTGTTTCAGCTGATAATCCGGCTAGGGTATTTTCATTAATGGTATAAAAGCCAATCATTTGATGTTTTTGGCCATTATCTAATTCGATGTCTAAGGTGAAAGATTCGAGCAACTCATGTTGAATTAAGATATCGATAAAGCGATTACTGTCGATGATCCCGTGGTGAATAGCTTCAAGCATTTCACCCATTTCATCTAATAGTGGTGTGTTACCGCCATAGGGTAAAAACAACGCTTCACCTTCGGTTCGGCCAACTCTTGGGTGCTCTACATCGAGGTGAATAACGCGTTGCTGACGTTCAATGCCATCTTCTTGTACGGTTTGTTGGCCAATCAAAAACGGCTGGCGGCGAACGCTAAGGGGGATATACGATGCATTCCAACCAGCGTCAGATAAAAACAGATTCTCATCCTGCTGAAAACCAAACAATGCCACAGAGTAAAACTGGCCAGTTGCCGCGTCCTTATGGAAAAAAATAGGATAATGAGCTTGAACGCTGCGAAATTCTTGTGGAAAGGTCACGCTGTACCAAAGGTTGTCGCCTAATGCGGCAGAGCGGTTGGTGATAACCTTTAGATCTTTATGATCGATACTGTTAAGTAATACATGTTGGCTCATATTGATGTCCTATCTTATTCGTTCAAATACATTGTGTTGTTATGATTATTGTAGGTGATCTATAGTTCTAGTGGTTTTCAATGCTAACCGCTTTAATACTAGCAGCCCAGCTTGCTCAGCTAAAGTGTATTACAGTTTAGGAAACCCGTATTGGGCCACTTTTTCCAGTAAAGCGCGATTGCTGGGTAAGCTTTTACTTAATGCTTGAGTGCGTTGCTGGTTGTCGTTAAAAAGTTGCTGTGCCAGTTGTTGCATTGACGGTTTAACATGAGTGGGTAACTGAGTTTGAAAACCCATGCCATACAAGACATATTGAAAACTGGCGGCCGGAAATAAAGCTTCTTTATAACTAATATCATACTGGCTTGGTACTTGGTAGCGCCATAATTCAAGTTTGGCTTGTAAACTGTCGGGTATCGATTGGTTATCGCGATGGTCGCGCCAATAGCCATCAACTTCACGTTGGCTTATTACATAATGCAGTTTCAAAAAGTCGATGATTTGTTGCCAGTGTAATTGGTAGCGATCGTTCACCCTTGCTGCGATGGTATCCATCACTTGACGGTTGGGGGGTAATTGCTGCGCTAAGGTTGAGGCTGTCCATTCAATTAACGCCAATGCTGAGGCTTCTAATGGTTCAATAAACCCTGCTGCCATGCCAATGGCAATACAATTGTTTTGCCAACACTTGGCTCGATAACCGGGATTGAAGGATAATTTACGCGGTTGAAGTTTATCGATAGTGGCTGCGTCCCCCAAATAGGTAAACAGTGTTCTCTCGGCGTCAGCGTCATTGGTATGGCTTGATGAATACACATACCCCACGCCTTTGCGTGTAGGTAGGCCTATGTCCCAAATCCAACCGTTTTGTTGCGCGGTTGAATGAGTACAAGACGCTATAGGACTGCCATCTCCTGAATAAGGTACTTGTACCGCAAGGGCGGTGTCATTAAATAATACCGCTTTTTGGCATAAAAACGGCACGTGTAAATGCTCACCCAACAACAGTGACTTAGTGCCACTGCAGTCGATAAATAATTGACCACTAATCTCGCCATTTTCTAGGGTGACCAGTTTGGCGATATCACCATTATCATGGTTAACAATATGACTGACATGATCGCGAATATGGCTTATCCCAAGTTTTTGGGTGCAATGTTCGGTCAACAGTTGGCTGAATTTTCCGGCATTAAGATGGTAGCCATAATTATTTTGAAAATGATACTGCGCCGATGAAATGGATTTTGGCGCTAACCCCAGTTGAGTTAGAACCTCTTGACTACTGACGGCTTCGGCAAAGCTGACTTGGTCTGCATGGGACAACCAAAATGGACATAAGTCGAGCTCTTGATGGCCGTGGGGTAAGCTAAAGGGATGCAAGTAACTGTCTGATTGAGCTGGATTACCTACTTGGGCGTTATGGCTAGCAGGATCACGGCGCCAATGAATAAATCGTGAACCTTGTTTAAAGCTGGCGTCGCAACGACGAATAAACTCGTTTTCATCGATGCCAATTTTACTCAAGGTTGAACGCATCGAAGGCCAAGTGCCTTCACCAACACCGATTGTGGCGACGTCGGGAGATTCTATTAAGGTAATGTTGAGCTTGGGCGAGTGGGCTAGGACACCATTATCAACATTATGCTCAGCAGCCAGTAATCCAGCGGTTATCCAACCGGCTGTACCGCCTCCAACAATGACTATTTCGGTGATTGCGTTTTGCATAATCTCTACCTACGCCTTTGGCACTATCGTTATTAATATTGTTGTTATTATTATCGTTATTTGTGTTGCAGATTTTATGATGTTCAAGTCATATCATAAGTAGAATTCAATAAAATGTAACCACTTTCAAGTATTGGTTTTTCAATCTCTGCTCAAAAGCTTGTTGAGAGCTTAGGCTGAAATAAAAATAGTAACGTCCTTGTTACTTAAGGTGTTGCAATAAAAAGAGGTGACAAAGTCTGTGCACCTCAATGACCTAAAAATAAAACGTTTTAACATTTTCCGCCTAACGCCAAGGGTATTAGGCGGAATGTCTTTTAGCGCGATGCTCTTTAGCTAAATGTCCCTTAGCTAAATACGACTTAGCGCAATATCACTAAGCTCAATGTTACTAACGTTATGGGCTTAGAAAGTATAACGAGCGCCTAAGCTATAACGTGCGCCGGTTTCGGTTAGGTTTAACACTTGCTCGCCAGCACGTCCGTGAACACGGGTGTACTCTTCAGTAATGTTAAGTCCCTCGAAGAACACGGTTAAGCCTTCTACAGATTCGATGTCGTAGCTAACAGACAAATCGATTTGTGAGTAGGCTTCAGTGTACTTAGGGTTAGCCCCCGTATCTTGACTACGCGAGTTTAAGAACTCGTCACGCCAGTTGTACGCCACACGTGCTTGGAAACCATAGTTTTCGTACACTAGTACGGCGTTAGCGGTATCACTGATGCCGATGATTGCAGATTGATCTGCTAATGAGTAATTGTTGTATGCCTCGTCACTATCAACCAAGGTATAGTTAGCAATTACACCAAAACCAGTTTCACCAAAGAAGTGCTGTACTGCTAATTCCCAACCATCAATCACTGACTTACGTGAGCTGTTGGATGGGGTGTCGACGTTAAAGCTTAATAATTCATCATTATTAGCCGCACTGCCACTGATGGTTTGATTGGCAACATCTACGGCGGCATTATCAGCAAAGTTATTGAAAATATAGTCACGAACTTCGCCTGCTTCGGTTGTACCCGTTGCTGCTACTGCTGCTTTATATAAATCACCTGATGCAGGGTTATAAATGCCGTTAGTGCTTTTAACGATGCCATTGCTGATGAAGTTTTCAGTATCTTTGCGGAAATAACCCACAGACACATAGCTTGATGGGGCGTAATACCACTCTGCTGAGAAGTCGATATTTTGCGACTCTAACGGCAGTAATGTTGGATTACCCGCTGAAGCACCACCATTAGTACGGTTAGCGAGCGTGGCTAATACAGTACCACCTTGAATGTCAGTGTAATTAGGGCGACCAATCGTTTCGCTGTAAGCCGCACGTAGCATCACATCTTCTACCACTTCAATATTGAAGTTGAAACTTGGCAGAATGTAGTCGTAATCACCTGATTTAGTTTCAAATACTTGCTCACCAGTAGGTGTTAATGCAATTTCAGTTTCGGCAATCCAATCTGCGCCATCATAGCCCGCTACTGCAGCTGTTGAGGTAACGTCAGTTTGCTCATAACGTAAGCCAAAATGCACGTCATACGGCATGCCGGCAATTTCGTTATCGTAGTTGTACTGTAGGTAAACGGCTTGTGATTCTTCTTCCGTAAAACGGTCAGTTTCAGCCGCATAATTAGTTGATGGACAGAAGCCATTTCCACAGTCACCACTTACCGAAGAGGCATAATTTGCTGCCGCGAAGTCACGAACAGAATGAAAGTCCCACATGAAAATGGTATTTAAAATATCGAAGTTACCATCAGTAAGCGAGAAATCACCGCCTGTGGCATCAAATTTGTCTTGAATCGTATCTGCTGGGAACCAAGCGTCTTCAAAGTCACCCGCCGATCCCACGCCCCCCCAATCGTTACGTTGCACGTTAACGGATTTAGAGTGATTATTGACATTGGTCAACTCAATACCAAAGTCAATGCTACCCACGTCGTCAAAGATATATTCACCGTCAAACTGATATTGATCAATTTCAGACTTATTACGCTCGTTAGTGAACACAGAACCGGTAAGAAGCATATCTGCAGGGGTGACGGCATTACCACCACCAACTGCCAGGATAGGTAAATCACCACTAAAGTCAGTAGCTGCACTCGTACGCACAAAAGCTGCGGTACTTAAGCTGTTACTTGAACCGTAAAGATTATTAGGTTTATTTTCAGCCGTTGAGTTGTGCGCATCGAATGTCAGTTTTAAGCTATCTGTCGCTTGCCACTCAATGTTAAAACCTAATGATCCACTTTCGTTACGTACGCCATAATCGCCTGCTGCCATTGATAAGTCAGCAGGTGCGTCATAAGTTTCAGAATAAATGAGTGGTGATGCAATCGGGCCATCACTCCACACGTTTTCAGATGGTACAAAGTTAAACCAAGCTGATACGTCGTTAGATTGGGTGTCGATATCGTTACGCATGTAGGTGTAATCTAAACTCGCGACGATGGTATCAATGGGGCTGTACTGTAAGACTAACTGGCCATTAGTTCGAGTACGTTGCTGTTCTTCAAAACGATAAATGGTGGTTTGTGGTACTGAGTAAATGTCGTCATCACCAGGGCGATTAACTTGGGTGTCGTCTTTTGCAACGCCGCCCCATTCACTGTTGTCTGTCGTACCGGGAAAGCTGCGCCAGCCTGTACCGACTTGCGCTTGCTGGTTACCACTTTCACGTTCTTGATAACTGGCCGATAGCGAAATACCAAATTTATCATCAGCAAACGTGTTTGAGTATAAACCTGATAACTCAGGAGTAACTGAGCCATTATCTGTTGATTGATCATCAACCGCTTTTACACCAAATGAGGCTTTTAACCCCGGCGAACTAAATGGCTTGTGGGTTAAAATATTGATAGTTGAACCAATACCACCGGTTGAGTTTGACGCTAAGCTGGTTTTATAAACTTCAACACCGCTGATACTTTCTGATGCAATGTTAGCAAAGTCAAATGAACGCGAGCCAGTGGTAACAGGCATTTGACGACCATTGAGGGTGATCAAATTATAGTCAGGGCCAAAACCACGCACCGTGACTTTACTGCCTTCACCGTTTTCACGATCAATCGACACCCCAGTGATACGCTGTAACGATTCAGCTAAGTTGGTGTCAGGAAACTTACCAATATCTTCTGCAGAAATAGAGTCTACGACTCCATTTGAAGAACGTTTGACATCCATTGATTTAATTAAACTGCCACGAATACCTGTGACCTGTAACACTTCTATGTTTTCTTCACTGGCTTCATCAGCAGCATAGGCCGGTAGCATACTGCTAACACCAAGCACTAGCGATAAACTGGTAGCAAGCTTGGTTTTGGTAAATGTTGTTGTTTTCATCTAGGAAATCCCCATTGACTAGATTCTACTTCTCTCAATATTGCGGGTTAGGCGCAAGTCGTTTTTTTAATTCTCTATCCACGCGGTAATCATTATTTATAAATAGTTGTGTTATAAAACTGCTAATGTAAGCGCTTACATAAAACTAGTGCAAAACGTGACCGCCGTCAACAAAAACAAGTTTTAATTATTACATTTCGTTAACTTCTGTGTAAGGTTTTTTATTAATATTATTTTTAATTGTTGTTTGTAAACAGTTTAATTTTTATTAAAATACGCACGCAAAAATGTAAGCGCTTTCTTTTGTTAAGCGATTTGTGAATGAAATTAGTAATAAGTTATCTGATAAATCACAAGATCAGCAGCACATTTTGTAAACTACATTCTATCGAAGGGATGCTGGCACAGGGGTGGTGGTTAATCATGCTTGAAACAGATTGAGCTTATGATATCAATCTGTTTCATTATCAGAATAGCTTAGAGTGGCTCAAGTTTTTCAATTTATGGCGCATTAATGCAACGCAAAAGAAGAACGCTTGAGTCGCTACATGAGCAGATAGTAAATACGATTGGTAAGATGGCGGATCAACTTGAAAAGGTATCAGCAACATTGACATTAAGGGCATTACAACCCTTGATAGCAGCGCATATTGTCGACAGCTCTTGAAAATGAAAGTTAATTATCGTGGTTTGTTGAAATCGCTTTAGCCGAATCACGGATAAATAACTCAGGTTGAAACGAGCTCTCAACCGTGACGTCTTTATCGTTATACACTTGCTGTAATACCCAACGAGCAGCCATTTTACCCATTTCATGGATTGGGTTATTAACGGTCGATAGCTTAGGTGAGATGTATTGTGGAAATGGAATATTATCGTAGCCGATAAATGAAATATCGTCCGGTACGCGCAAACCTCGCTCTAAACACACCGATATTGCCCCAGAGGCCATTTGATCGCTAGCACATACCACCGCAGTGATGGGTTTATTGCGTGACAGTAAATATTCCATTGCATCACTACCGCCAAATTCGCGGAAGTTACCTTCAAAGCACAATTCTGGGTCGAATGGTACTTGGTATTCTTGCAGGGCTCGTTTATGCCCTTTAAGACGATCTCTGGCATCGAGTTTGTATAATGGCCCAGAAATATAGGCGACATCTTTATGCCCAAGCGACAGGATATATTGAGTCGCCATATAACCACCAAGTTCATTTTCTAAATAAACACAACGCTCTTTAATTGATTCAATATAGCGGTTAATAAAGACCACTGGCGTTGATGCTTTGCTTAGCTTAATCAGGTACTCATCAGATACGGCTTCAATGTCTAAAATCAACGCATCACAGCCGCGACTTAATAAAAACTCAACCGCTTCTTTTTCTTGTTTTTCATCACTGTGACCGGCGGCAATAATGACATGTTTATTGGCAGTGCGAAGGGCTGTTTCGATTTCTGTCATCATTGGGCCATAATAAGGGCCATCAAGTTGTGACACTAACACTCCGACACTATTGGAACAGTTTGAGGCTAATGATTGGGCAATAGTGTTTGGGCGATAGCCCAGCGCCGCCATTGCATCGAGTACTTTTTGCTTCGTTTTATCACTGACTTTGGTGTTGTCGTTCATCACTCTGGACACTGTCGCCAGAGACACACCTGCCATCACGGATACATCGTAAATTGTTGCCATATTATTGTATTTATACCAATCAAATTAAATATTTAGTCAGATCAGAGCCGCTCAAGCATTTAAATTCAAGGCACATTGATATAAAAATGGTTATGCCGTTTTACATCAATGCAACACAGAAATGGAATACTTAAGTGCCTCCCGTAGGGCGGGTTTTAGCGTGCTTTATGCTGCGCTGAACGCTTTCGCCAGAGCGCGAGTATGACGTCAATCGTTCTCCTTGCTGACAGCGCTTTGAGTTTCCGCTAATGAGCAAATATTTAATACGATTGGTATCCAGCCAGCTTGGATCACATGGTTCCAAGACTAACATGCTTTTATTTCGCTTCTCTATTTAATTCTAAGTGAATTTGGTCCACTTTTTGATTATCTAAGGTGTACCAACGCATGACAAAAGCCACCAGTAATGAACCAATAGCAGGGTAAATGGTGAATGATAATAATATCCCTTGTTGGGTATGCTCTGTTTGGATAACATCAGCCTGATAACCATAACCAGCCAGTAACCAACCCGCGGCAGCGCCACCAATAGCGACCCCAAGTTTGATAAAGAAAATCACCGATGAATAAATCATCCCAGTAATACGCACGCCGTTTTTATATTGACCGTAATCGACTACATCAGCCATTTTGGCCCAGAGTAACGGGGTAGCCATGTTGAAGGTAAACCCCCACACAATAAACATCGCAAAAGCTAACACCACTTGGTCACTTGCAACAAAGTAGCTGATGACACACATTGCTGCCGCGATCAGCTGCAAGGTGATGTAGGCTTTTACTTTACAAAAACGCTTCGCTAACGGCTCAGCCAAAATGCAGCCAAAAATGTTACCGACCATTCCAAGGGTAATAAACAGTGTGATGGAATCTGGCATATTTAAGAAATATTTAACGTAGTAAATCGCTAAACTGGTGCGCAATACCATTCCTGATAATAAGCATACTGCCGCTATGGCTAACACACGCCATTGGTCATTCTGGAGCATGTCAGTAAAGTCTTTTTTAAAGCTTGATTGCTGATCAACGGGCGGATGTAGGCGTTCTTTGGTGCCCCAAAAGCAGACCAAAAACATCGCTACCCCCAAAATACTCATGGCAGCTATGGTCAGTTGGTAGCCTTTTGCTTGATCGCCTTTACCTAAAAACTCCACCAATGGCAAGGTTAGGCCAGACACCAATAATCCGCCCAGCATCGCAAACACAAAACGATATGATTGCACTGATACCCGTTCTTTAGGGTCGGCAGTCAATACCCCGCCTAAGGCACAGTAAGGAATGTTAATGGCGGTATAAACCATCATTAATGCCGTGTAGGTTACGAAGGCATAAATTATTTTGCCATCTTCAGACAAATCTGGGGTGGTAAAGGCAAGTACGCTGATTATTCCAAAGGGCAGGGCAAACCATAATAGGTAGGGTCTAAATTTTCCCCAACGAGTATGGGTTCGGTCAGTTAATGCACCCATTAATGGATCGGTAATGGCATCAATTAAGCGAACGGCTAAAAACATGGTGCCAACAAATGCAGGTGAAATACCGAAAATATCGGTGTAGAAAAAGGTTAAAAATAGCATTACCGTTTGGAATACAATGTTACTGGCGGTGTCCCCAAGTCCGTAGGCTACTTTTTCTCTTATACTGATCATACATGCCTCAATTATTATTTTATATTTTAAAATGATGCAACTGTTTGAATAAGATTAAGTCATTTAGATAACGACTTAATCTCCATTTTATGTTTAGTTATTTTCTTGCGCTAATAAAGTCTCGATATGCGTGTGCACTGGTTTTTAAGGTGCGCTGTTGGTTAGCATAATCGACATAGACAATACCGAAGCGTTTTAAATAACCTTCTGCCCACTCAAAATTATCCATCAAACTCCAAGCAAAGTAGCCCACAACATTAACACCTTGTTCAATGGCCTTGTTTACTGCATTTAAGTGGGCGTCATAATATTTGACTCTGTCAACATCATCTACCTTGCCATCTAGCAGTTTATCGTTCATTGCCGCACCATTTTCAGTAATGTATATCGGTGGTAATGGATAAAGCGCATGTAATGAGGTTAGCAAATCAGTAAAGGCTTGCGGATAAATTTCCCAGCCCATATCGGTTTTAGGTTTGCCAACCATGTCTACTTGGCTAAAGCCATTTTCCGCATCGGCTTTATAAACCGCGCGGGTATAGAAGTTAATCCCTAAAAAATCGATGGGTTGGGCGATAATATCAAAATCACCGTCTTCAATAATGGGTACATCTTCTGCGGCAAAATCATTGATGATGTCTGGGTAGCACCGGTCAAATAACGGTTTTATGTACCATTGATTAAAGTATTGGTCGGCTTTGTCGGCGGCTTGTACGTCTGCAACGCTGTCGGTTGCGCTATAACAAGGGGTAAAGTTAAGCACAATACCATTTTGGCTAGTTGGGCTGTTTTTTTGCAGTACCTTCATGGCTAGGCCATGTGCCAGTAATAAATGATGCGCCGATTGGCGACCATAAGCCTTTTTCGCTAATCCAGGTGCATGAACGCCAATTTCATAGCCTAAGTAAGAGCTGCAAAAAGGTTCGTTAAAGGTGGCATAGGAATACACTCTGTCACCGAACGCTTGAGTGATTTTGTCGGCGTAGTCCGCAAACTGATAGGCCGTTTGACGATTTAACCAACCACCATTATCTTCAATATGTTGCGGTAAATCCCAGTGATATAAGGTGACAAAAGGTTTAATACCGCGACGGATTAATTCATCAAGTAAGTCGGTATAAAACTGAACACCTTGTGGGTTAAGGCTGCCATCTTGGTGCATAACCCGAGGCCAGGAAATTGATAAACGGTAGGCATCAACCCCTAATGATTCAATTAAATCAATGTCTTCACGCCATAATTTAACGTGCTCGCAAGCTTGCTCACCGTTAGAGTTATCACGAATTTTACCTTTAGTGGCACAAAATGTATCCCATATACAAGGGAGGCGTGATGCCACTGCGCCTTCAATTTGAAAAGAAGCAGTCGCCACACCAAAGGTGAACGCTTTTGAATGCATTTTGGAATCGGCTGGTAACATAATTTTCATATATTTATTCACTTAGTATTGATTAATTTTGTCTATTTTTATTAATAACGTATTAGATTGAAACACCCCGAGAAAAGCCATTGTGACGTGTTAACTACACAGTAAAAATTATGCTCTAGCGTTTAAAAATCGTTGACATCAGTTATCGATATGTTAAAAATGAAAGCGCTTACATTGAGATTAGTGATTAATTATCCAAAGGTCAATAATTGATTCGGCTAATTATTATCAATGAACCAAATGCAACATTGTCGGTGTTGACCTGACGATATGGAGATTATTTTTGGTGATATTGTCACTGACGTAAGGTACTGCAACCCAACATAACGATTAACAACAATAAGGGAATGTCATGGCGACTTCGCAGCTTCAATCAGAATTAACTCAGATTAATTCAACCCATCAGCAGGGGAACTTTCGCTTTGCGTTAGTGGCGTTAACATCGTTATTTTTTATGTGGGGCTTTCTAACCTGCCTCAATGACATTTTAATCCCTTACTTAAAAAATATGTTTGACCTTAATTACACCCAAGCGATGCTGGTGCAGTTTTGCTTTTTTGGGGCCTACTTTATTGTGTCGATCCCGGCGGGTGCGCTAGTGGGTAAGATTGGTTATCAGAAAGGTATTATTACCGGATTAATTATTGCCTGTATTGGCTGTTTACTGTTTTACCCATCGGCTAGTTATGGCTCTTACAATATGTTCTTGTTTGCTTTTTTTGTATTAGCATCAGGTATTACTATTTTGCAAGTGTCAGCCAATCCTTATGTCAGTGCGTTAGGCCCTGCTGAAACGGCATCATCTCGGTTAACGTTAACCCAAGCATTTAATTCATTAGGCACTACCGTTGCGCCATTTTTCGGTAGTTGGTTAATTTTGTCGACGGTGGAGCACGACGATAAAATCACAGAAGTTGGCGAAGTGATTGGCCAGCTATCTGTTCAGCAACAAGCCAGTGCAGTACAAACGCCTTATCTTATTTTAGCGGGTGCGTTGTTTGTATTGGCATTCATTTTTATTTTGCTAAAACTGCCTTTACTGGGTAAACGAGACACTCAGTCTAGTGCAGCAGTCAAAGGCAGCGCATGGCAATATCCACATCTGGTATTGGGTGCGGTAGGTATTTTTGTTTATGTTGGTGCTGAGGTCGGTATTGGCAGTTTTTTGATCAGTTTTTTAACTCAAGATCATATTGGCGGGGTGTCTGAATCGCAGGCAGCACATTATATTGCTTACTACTTTGGTGGTGCGATGGTAGGGCGCTTTATTGGCGCTGCTGTGATGCAAAAAATTAAAGCGGGTAAGGTGCTAGCGTTTAACGCGGTATGTGCTTGTATTTTGGTTGCTGCAGCCATGTTAAGTGCTGGCACCGTTGCCATGTGGGCGTTATTGCTAGTCGGATTATGCAACTCAATTATGTTCCCCACTATTTTCAGCTTAGCGTTACATGATTTAAAACAACACACTAGCCAAGGTTCGGGCATTTTATGCTTAGCCATTGTGGGTGGCGCGGTATTGCCGTTATTTCAAGGTATGTTAGCGGACAGTATTGGCATTCAATTAGCGTTTATTGTGCCTCTTTTATGTTACGGCTTTATTGGTTATTACGGGTTGATAGGGTGTGATGCAAAACGCCCCGTGTCAACAGAAATGGCGTAAGGGAAATACAATGAAACAGACTCAATTACAGCGTGTCTCGATAGCCATAACGTCGACAAAAACCAGCTTGATTGCCTTAGGTATTTTGTTTAGCCTCAGCGGGTGCAACGACAGTCAACCCACAAATAAGCTTGCTACAGAAGCCGCTGTTATTAATGTTACCGCTGAGAACACCGCATCAAAGTCATTAGCTATTTGGCCTCAATTAACCCCAGCCATAGCAAAAGATCCAGCATTAGAAGCCAATATTGATGCATTAGTGGCCAAGATGACGCTTGAACAAAAAGTGGCCCAGATGATCCAGCCAGAGATCCGTGATATTACCGTTGAAGATATGCGTAAATATGGTTTTGGATCATATCTTAATGGTGGCGGTGCTTATCCTAATAATGACAAGCACGCGACTCCAGCAGATTGGATTGCGTTAGCTGAATCATTTTATCAAGCATCAATTGATGACAGCGTCGACGGCATTAATATTCCAACCATGTGGGGCACCGATGCCGTACACGGTCATAACAATGTTATTGGCGCGACCTTATTTCCGCATAATATTGGTTTGGGCGCCGCCAATAACCCTAAATTAATTGAAAAAATTGCTGCGATTACAGCCAAAGAAGTCATGGTAACGGGGATTGATTGGGTATTTGCTCCCACCGTTGCGGTGGTGCGTGACGATTGCTGGGGCCGGACTTACGAAGGTTATTCTGAGGACCCACAGATTGTAAAAACCTATGCTTATGCCATTGTCGAAGGCCTACAAGGCTCAGTGAAAGGCGATTTTTTATCTGATCAACATGTTATTTCAACGGTAAAACACTTTTTAGGTGATGGAGGAACTGAAAAAGGCATAGACCAGGGCGAAAACCTGGCCAGTGAACAAGACTTATATGACATACATGCACAAGGCTATGTGGGTGGACTCAATGCTGGATCACAAAGTGTTATGGCATCATTTAATAGCTGGCATGGGGTTAAAAATCATGGCAATAAATATCTATTAACAGATGTACTTAAAGATAAATTAAATTTCGATGGTTTTGTGGTAGGTGATTGGAACGGTCACGGACAAGTTGCAGGCTGTACTAATGAGTCTTGTGCGCAAGCCGTCAATGCTGGGTTAGACATCTTTATGGTGCCAACTGCAGCTTGGAAACCATTATATGAAAATACTATCGCCCAAGTTAACCGCGGCGAGATTAGTCAAGCGCGGATAGACGATGCGGTAAGCCGTATTTTGCGAGTCAAGTTTCGTGCGGGTTTGTTTGAAAAACCTAGCCCTGTCAATCGTCCGTTATCGGGTAAAACAGAATTAATTGGTCAAGCAAGTCACCGTGAAGTAGCTCGCCAAGCGGTACGAGAATCATTAGTGCTGCTTAAAAATAATCAATCATTATTGCCGCTAAAGCCGAACGTTAAGGTGTTGGTGGCAGGTGATGCTGCTGATAATATCGGTAAACAATCCGGTGGCTGGACCATTACGTGGCAGGGCACTGATAACCAAAATAGTGACTTTCCTGGTGCTACATCAATTTACGCAGGCATTGATAAATTGGTAACTCAAGCTGGTGGTAAAGCCACATTGAGTGTTGCCGGTGAATTTGACCCGCAGCAAAAACCTGATGTTGCAATAGTGGTGTTTGGAGAAGAGCCCTATGCAGAAGGTAACGGCGATATTGATAATCTAGAATATCAACGTGGCGATAAGCGTGATTTGGCGTTATTGAAAAAGCTCAAAGCACAGGGGATCCCGGTTGTATCAGTATTTATCAGCGGTCGCCCAATGTGGGTTAACTCTGAATTTAACCAGTCAGATGCGTTTGTTGCCGCGTGGCTTCCAGGATCTGAAGGCCAAGGCATAGCAGACGTGTTGTTCACTAAGCCAGATGGTAGTGTTGCTTATGATTTTGTCGGTAAATTGTCATTCTCATGGCCATCTTCGCCACAGCAAACTCAAGTTAACGTGCCATTAGCGCAAGATAACAGCGCCCAAGCCCAAGCTGACTATCAACCGCTTATTCCTTACGGCTATGGGTTAACCTATCAGTCAGCGTCAACCGATGCGGTAACCTTAGATCAGTTATCAGAAGATAATTTTTCAGCAACTCAAACACTTGAAGACTTAGCTTTATTTGAACGAGCAGTGAAATCTCCTTGGTCAATGTACATAGCAACCAATAATGAGCGACAGGGCTTATCAAGCAGCGTGGCAAACAATAGTGCACTGAATATCCGTACTATGGATCGCGTAGTGCAAGAAGATGCACGCTTAGTGTCTTTTAATGGTAGTGAACAAGGGACTGTTGGTTTAATCAGTAATTTTCCGCGCGACTTTAGAGCCTACAGCAAAGGTGATTCAGCGTTATCACTGAGCATTAAAGTGCTGCAACCAGTACAAAAGCCGTTGTGGTTAGGGTTGGCGTGTGAAGGTGATTGCCGTCAACAAGTGGATATTGCCAAGCTGGTCAATGCTAAATTAGGCGAATGGCAAGCCATCAGTGTATCGCTCAATTGCTTCGCTGGTGAGCCAATGGATTTTGCTAAACTTGTGTCGCCTTTTTATCTGGCCACGGAAGCGAAAGTTGAATTGAGCTTTAGCGATGTTGTCATCCAAGCCAAGCAAGGCGGCAATACCATTCAATGCCAGTAAAGTATTTATTATTAATGTGTTATGGGTATTTTATTACTGATAAGCCTAGCTAATCATAATTAGAATAAAGGTGATAATAGCGCTTTAATATTGACTGGCGAATGCGAGACGATGACATAGCGATATCTAGCGGTTGAATAGAAATGCAAAAATGGACTGTATTGCTTGAGTGTGACGACGCTTGGCTTAGTATCAAGCGGAGTCAATATACAGTTACTCAACAATCATACTTAGTTGTTGAAAACCGGTGCTTAGTTATTTTTGATTGAAGTGCAATCAAATGGTTATCAATCTATGATGTTAATAATGGCATAATGTCGTATCGATAGTGTGTTGATCTCTAACGTGATATGAATTTGATAAGGAATTGATTTGTCTAACATTGTATTTTCAAAAACAGACTTACAGCAAATAGTAACTCTCGCCAAACAAGCTGGCGAAGTCATTATGCAAGTTTATGCTCAAACTGATTTACAGATTGAAGTTAAACAAGATGATAGCCCGGTTACCGCGGCTGACATCGCTAGCCACAATGTGATTGTTGCCGGCCTTAAACAGCATTTTGCAGATATTGCTGTGATGAGTGAAGAAGATGCTGATATTAGTTGGGCAGAACGACAAACCTGGCAAACCTATTGGTTGATTGATCCACTGGATGGCACTAAAGAGTTTATTAAACGCAATGGTGAATTTACTGTCAATATTGCGCTGATCCACCAAGGACAAGCGATAGCCGGCGTAGTTTATGCGCCAGTATTAGGTAAATGTTATAGCGGCATTGTTGGCCAAGGTGCTTGGCTTGAGCATAACGGGCAGTTATCGATATTAGATATTCATGACCGAGCAGTGCAATCGCCGCCAATTGTAGTCGGCAGTCGTTCCCATGTTAGCCCAGATGTTGCAGCCTATTTACAACATATTGGTGAGCATCAGATGCTGAGTGTTGGTAGCTCATTGAAGTTTTGTATGGTGGCCGAAGGCCAAGCCGATGTTTATCCGAGACTAGGCCTAACCAGTGAATGGGATACTGCAGCAGCGCAAGCGGTATTGGAAAGTGCGGGTGGACGGGTTGTTGAATATCCGGCACTAACACCACTGCAATATAACCAGAAAGAAAATATTTTAAATCCGTATTTTATTGCCGCATCATCGGCATGGTTTGCCCGCAAGTAGCTGGAATCGTTTTCAGCCTTTGTTGGTCAAATATGGAGTCCCAATTAATAATCAGCAAATGGAGTGACAAGTTATGATGCGCATGGGCGTCGATCTCGGTGGTACCAAAATTGAAATAGTGGCGTTAGCCGAAGATGGTGCTGAAATTTTCAGGAAGCGCATTTCTACTCCCAAAAACTACCCTGGAACTATTGAAGCCATTGTGAGTTTAGTTGCCGATGCTGAATCGGCCACAGGACAAATAGGTTCTGTAGGTGTTGGGATCCCAGGGGTCGTGTCACCGTTTACCGGCTTGGTAAAAAACTCAAATTCAACCTGGATTAACGGTCATCCTTTAGACAAAGACTTAAGTGAAGTGCTGCACCGCGAAGTGCGTGTTGCCAATGATGCAAACTGTTTTGCGGTATCAGAAGCGGTTGACGGCGCTGCCGCCGGTAAAGGTGTTGTTTTTGGTGGCATTATCGGTACAGGTTGTGGTGCAGGCATTGCCATTAACGGCCGTGTACATGGCGGTGGTAATGGCATTGGCGGCGAATGGGGACATAATCCTCTACCTTGGATGACGGCCGATGAGTTTAATACCACCAGCTGTTTTTGTGGTAATCGTGACTGTATTGAAACCTTTATTTCGGGTACTGGCTTTGTGCGTGATTTTCGCGCCGTAGGCGGTGAAGCAACCAGTGGCATTCAAATTGCTGAAATAATGCAACAGGGTGATCCATTGGCAACAGCTGCATTTGAGCGTTATATCGATCGCTTGGCGCGTTCTCTCGCGCATGTGATTAATATGATGGACCCAGACATGATTGTACTCGGTGGCGGCGTCTCTAATATCGATGCCATTTATACCGAACTACCTAAAGTGTTACCGAAATATGTTGTTGGCCGTGAATGCGGAACCCAAGTCGTTAAGAATAAATTTGGTGCTTCTTCAGGCGTTCGCGGTGCAGCATGGCTGTGGGGCAAAGACCAGACGTAGCTTCAGTTCATTTCTGTGAGAACGAGTCTTAATTCATATCATTGAGCGTTAATCTGCTCCTTATACCAAACGGCACTTAACAAGTGCCGTTTTTGTTTACTCTATATGGTTTGTATTCGAAGCTGATAACGATAAACTAGCCGCAGTGTTAATTGATCAAGTGATATACCGATGTTTTGGCTTAAAAAAATCTTATCGCAATTAGTGATGCCGATCCCCTTTAGCATAATGTTACTTGTTATTGCTGCCATCTTGTGGCGAACCCAACGGGCCACGCTACTGCGATTTGGCCGAGTCACCTTGATCACCTCTATATTGGTGCTAGCATTAACAAGCCAATCTCAAGTGAGTTATTTTTTAGCGGATTCATTAGAATCACAGTATCAAGTTAATCATCAACCGATTACTGGCACTTGTGTTGTGATGGTATTGGGATCGGGTAATCGTGAGCAATATGGCCATACCGCAGTACAGCAACTATCGTCGACGGCACTGGCTCGATTAACCGAAGGCATTCGTCAGTTTGGTCTCGGTCAACATTGTACCTTAGTTGTCAGTGGTTGGAGTGGTGGAAACCAGCCCACAGCCCATGCGACGATTATGGCACAAGCCGCAGAAGAATTAGGGATCCCAACAGCCAATATAGTCGTATTTAATCAACCTAAAGATACCATTGAAGAAGCTTATGCACTTAAGAATATTGTTGGCTATAGACCGTTTAGGTTAGTGACGTCGGCTACGCATATGCCTAGATCTATGCAAATATTTACCTCACTGGATATGCAACCACAGCCTGCGCCCAGTGACTTTATTGCTAGGCAAAGTTATCGGTGGCGCTTAGGTGCAGATCAGTTATTAGCATCTCAAAAAGCTATCCATGAATATGTCGGCATGTTGTGGTTGCAGATCAAAGAGATAAGCTAATTCACATAATTAAAAACTATTAGGCACAAACCTATTAGCCATAAAATAGACTTCTATCACAATTAGTTTAAAGGAGAAATCGTGGTCACTGACGAGTTATTAATCAGCCCTTTTATTAAACGTAATGGCATTACACTCACCGTTGTTGGGGCGGTGAGTTTAGTAACTAGCTTAATTATTTTTATCGGGTTTAAAGGCTTTTTTGTGCCCGGTATGCTGTGCTTTGCCTTGGGTTCAGTTGCGCTGGTTTTAGGTGTCTCCAAAGTGTACCAGCCAGCCGTCAGTTTTAAGCTAACCACAGCAGGCGTAGCATTTTTTCATCGCCGCGGACAAGTGTTTATTGAATGGCACAATATTCAACGACTTGATAATGTGCGAGTAAATCAAAACATGGAGTTAATTGAACTGCCTTATATTGGCGTCAAGCTTAAACACATTAATCCCGTTTTAGATTGTATTTCACTGCGCTTGGCCACCGGATTACTGACCGAGCAGCGGCCACTATTAATGACAGCGGCCACCCAGGATGAAGACTTACAAAGTTTAGAAGGCTATTTAGGTGCTGAGTTCACTCCGTTAGTGGTTAACGGTGAACGTTATCGTGGGGTACTGGCTATGTTTGGCCATCGTTGTCAAACGTTGAATGAACAGTTGGGTTACCATGTGTATTTATCGATTGATAGTTTAGACCGAGACCCTAAAGAATTTGTGGCGTTGTTGCGTCAATGGCAACAACAAGCTCAAACCAGTGATGATCAATAGGCATTGGTTTGGGCGTTAAGTGATGAACTGGACGGATTTTTATCGAAAATATGTTATTGGGTTACAAGGGCAACTGACTAAGCTCACTTCATCAAACGAAGTTTATCGTGGATGTGGTTAATATTGTGCCAGCTCATTAACAGGCAGCCTCCTTAACTATTGGTAATTCACCACATTATCGATGGCCTCTTTAGACAAACCATCGCAAGTTAGCTGACATAATATTGATAACCGTTGGCCCTATTATTGTGCAAGTTAAAGCTGCAAGTAAAATGCCTGCCGAAGCCACTCGTTAGGCGGTTGTGAGAGGATCGCGGTGACGATAACCTAAAAACTGACCAACATCTAAAATTTCAATGTTTTCACAATATGCATCACCTTCAAAAATACCTTGATCATGAAGCGTTATTTTTTTACAGCGTGCCTTGCCAGTTAATTGCCCAGCAATCATCAACTCGCGACATAAGACATCACCATCGACGGTGCCGCTCGGTTCAATGGTCACATTGCCTTGTGCTTTGATATCGCCACTGACATGGCCCGCAATGAGCACATCACCGCTGAAAATGAGTTTACCGGTTAAATGGCATTCTTGCGCGATAAAGCTTAGTGAGTTAGCAGGTTTTTTTTGACCAAACATCTTAGTGCTCTTATGTCTACGTTGAGAGGGTAATATAGCGCTAAAGGCTAATGAACAAAACCAAAATCGCTGACCGAATACTTAATATCTTTCTACGCTTTGGGAGAAAAATTAGCTTGGGTGGCCGATAATTATCGCATCCGCAGGGCAAGGGGACACGCAAGCACCGCAACCGTTACAGGCGTCAGTATCTATAACGGGTTTAGGCACTTGTCCTACCGCCATGATAAAGCTAATTGCGCGCGGATCGCAGGCATCTTTACAGCTCTGGCACCAGACGCCTTCATAGGTTAAGCAATTCTCTTTTATGCTGGCGGTAATTGACCAAGGTAAGGATTGAGCGCGTTCAAACACTGGTTCTGGACATGCATCAACACATTTCTGGCAAAACGTGCATTCACCAAGGCTAAAATCTATTTCAGGAAAGCCACCATCGCCTTGTTTGATAATACTTGTTTCGCATGCGGTAATGCATTTATCGCAGCGGGTACAATTGTCGGTAAACAGTTGGTCTGTTTTTATCCAAGGCGGACGGATAACATTAGTTTTTCTGCGACTAAATAGATTCCGACGACTTTGATCGATGCTTTGACTCATTATTATCCCAATTAGACCGAAACGGACTTGCTGCAGCCAATATTAGCATTAGCTGCAGCAAAAAATTGTTAAGTGCTTGGCAATTTATAACCATCAGGATTAGTTGATTGCCACTTCCAACTGCTATTGGCCATGTCCTCTACTGAGTGGCTTGCACGCCAGTTAAGCTCTGTCGCGGCAAAACTAGGGTCTGCATAGCAGGCTGCAATATCACCTGGACGGCGAGGACTGATTTGATAAGCAATGGTTTTACCACAGGCTTTCTCAAACGCCTTGACCATGTCTAATACACTGTAGCCTATGCCTGTACCGAGATTATAAGTCACTAATCCAGGTTTGGTTTGCAGCTTTTTCAATGCTTGTAAGTGACCCATGGCTAAATCAACAACATGAATATAATCACGCACGCCTGTGCCATCTGGAGTATTGTAGTCATCGCCAAAGACGCTTAATTTTTCACGTTTACCAACAGCAACCTGGGCAATAAAGGGCATTAAGTTGTTAGGAATATCGTTAGGATCTTCACCAATCAGGCCACTTTCGTGAGCGCCAACAGGATTGAAGTAACGTAAACGGGCGATATTCCAACTGTTATCCGAGTTGTGTAAGTCAGCTAAAATATACTCAACCATTAATTTAGATTGGCCGTAAGGGTTGGTTGCGCCTGTTGGGAAGTCTTCTTTTATGGGCAGGCTAGCAGGGTCGCCGTAAACCGTGGCCGATGAGCTAAAGACTAAGTTCTTAACGTTATTTTCTGCCATCACTTGGCATAAGATGATGGTGCCAGTAACGTTATTTTCGTAATACTTCAACGGTTTTTCTACTGACTCACCGACGGCTTTTAATCCCGCAAAATGAATGACAGACTCAATACTGTGGTCAGTAAAAACTTTTTGCAGTAAGGCTTTGTTTAAAATATCACCTTGATAAAAAGTGACATCTTTACCCGTAATAGTATGAACACGGGCTAAGGCTTCAACACTTGAATTTGATAAATTATCAACAATAATTACTTCCTGTCCGGCATTTAATAGCTCTACTACTGTGTGAGTACCAATATAGCCAGCGCCACCGGTTACTAAAATTGCCATAGATAAATCGTCCTGTGAATAAATGAGTCAAGTTCAATGGTTATTGTAAATTATCACAGTTCAATAGCCATTTAAATTATAGCCGTCATGTTGAAATCATTACGGGTCGGCTTATAAACCGCATGACAGCTTGTTCCTATCAGTGTTGGATAATTAAGCAATCGTCATATAAAACACCCTTTAATCGTGCCTGTACCCATTTGTTTACATTTCAAGCAACATATCCCAGCGACAAAAAATGGTGAGGGAGTTAACAAAACGTTAACCATGGCACACTATGTAATAACTGAAGTTGACGTAAAGTGGAGCTTATGAGTACAGCAACAAAGTATATTGCACATCAACCTGATGCCCAGGGTTACATAGATTATTCAGAACATGAGAATCAATTATGGCAACAATTGTATCAACGCCAAGTGGCCAATATGCCGGGCAAAGCCTGTCATGCTTACCTACAAGGGTTAGATGCATTAGGCATGTCTATTGATCGTATTCCACAGTTACCTGAAATTGATAAAGTGTTAATAGACGCCACAGGCTGGAAAACGGCAGCCGTGCCCGCATTAATTCCATTTGGACGTTTCTTTGAATTATTGGCCAATAAAGAATTTCCGGTAGCAACGTTTATTCGTAGCAAAGAAGAGTTTGATTATTTACAAGAACCCGATATTTTTCATGAGATATTTGGTCATTGCCCATTATTAACCAACCCATCATTTGCTCATTTCTCGCATATGTATGGTCAATTAGGGCTTGCTGCGTCAAAAGAAGAAAGGGTCTTTTTAGCACGATTATATTGGTTCACTATTGAGTTTGGTTTGGTTCAAGCGAAAAATGAGCCTTTAGCCATCTATGGTGGCGGTATTTTAAGTTCACCAGGAGAAACCCTGTATGCGCTAAGTGATGCACCAGAACGTAAACCTTTTGATCTACTGGATGTATTACGCACACCCTATCGTATAGATATTATGCAGCCTATTTATTACGTGATTGAAAATATTGACTACCTTGATGAAGTTGCGCGTATGGATATTATGGCAATGGTAACCAAAGCGCGTCAATTAGGCATGTTTGAGCCTAAGTTTGCCCCTAAAGTGAAAGCAAGCTAATGATTAACTGCAGCTGAGGTAAGCATCATTTGACTCGTCAGCCTGCAAGCAAGATAACCATTTAATTAAGTCAAGGAGTGTAAATGAACGCATTAACTGAGATGAAATGTGAAGCATGCCAAGCGGATGCACCTAAAGTGACCGATGCTGAATTAGCTGAGCTTATCGGTATGATCCCCGATTGGGGCGTGGAAGTTCGTGACGGTATTATGCAGCTGGAGCGGGTATATAAATTCAAAAACTTTAAATTGGCCATGGCTTTTACCAATAAATTGGCCGATTTAGCTGAGGCTGAATTTCACCACCCTGGGATCTTAACTGAATGGGGTAAAGTGACGGTGACCTGGTGGTCACATTCCATTAAAGGGCTCCATAAGAATGATTTTATTATGGCAGCCAAGAGCGACCAGTTGCTGTAGATTAATGACGATCACCATCGATTTCAGTATATTACGTTAACGTAATATGCTGAAATAATTGCTCTGTTACAATTCTGCTGTAAACTTCACTTGCCACCGAAGCCATATCCCTCTAACGTTATGCCAAATTTCCGAAACAAACCTTAAATAAATAGGGAATCGTTACATTATGCGTTTGGAAGTCAGCTGTATTGATCGCGTGGGTTTAGCGAAAGACATCCTCGTCGTGCTTGAAAATCACGGCATTAACTTAATGGCTATTGATGCCAGTAATCGGGGTTTCTTATTTCTGCAATTTGCTGAGATTAGTTTTGAAACACTGCGCGAGTTAATGCCGCAAATCCGCAAGGTTGAAAGTGTAAATGATGTTCGTACTGTGTCATTTATGCCATCAGAGCAAGAGCATTACGCTCTAAAAACCTTACTTAAAACCTTACCTGATTCAGTCTTTTCAACCGATGCTAAAGGTCGGATCCGCATTGCTAATGAGTCAGCGTTATTGACGCTCGGTATGGGTGAACATGAGGTAGTGGGTGAGTCACTTAATCATTGGGTACAAGGGTTTAACGTTGCCCGTTGGATGAGCGAAACGCCGGTATTGGCTCAGGCGACTCGGGTGCAAATTAATGGCAGTGAATATCTAGCCGAAATGCTGCCAATTTTCTTGCCTGATGATAATGACAAAACGATTTTAGCCGGTGCGGTTATCTCGCTGAAATCGCCAGCCCGAGTGGGTAAACAGTTTAATGCACTGCAAAATCAGACTACTGGGTTTGATAACGTATTAGCCGTTAGTGACAAAATGAAAGAGATACTCAAGCAAGCAAAACGGATGGCGCAACTAGATGCCCCCTTGCTGATCACCGGTGAAACCGGCACAGGTAAAGAGCTAATGGCTCGTGCTAGTCATGATGCTAGCATGCGCCGTGAACATCCTTTCATTGCCATTAATTGTGCCGCGCTGCCTGATAGCGTTGCAGAAGAAGAATTATTTGGCTTTGTCAGTAATGGCACTGTCGTTAAACGCGGTCTATTTGAAGAAGCCAAAGGCGGGACTGTGTTTCTTGATGAAATTGCTGAGATGTCCAAAGCGGCGCAAGTCAAATTACTGCGTTTATTGCAAGACGGAACCTTTAGGCGGATTGGCGGTGATGAAGAAGTGCGCGCTGATGTGCGGATTATCTGTTCAACCCAAAAACATTTAGCTGAACTTTGCCAAACCGGCGAATTTCGAGAAGATTTATATTATCGTATTCATGTACTCAGTTATCACATGCCATCACTGCGTGAGCGCCGTGTGGATGTGATCCCGTTAACTGAAATGTTTCTAGAACATTATAGTCAGCAGTTATCGAGTCCCTTAAGGCGTATTTCGGCAAGCTGTCGTGATTACCTGTTTACCTATGCGTGGCCGGGTAATGTACGTCAATTGAAAAATGCGATTTTTAGAGCGGTGTCGATGTGGGACGGTTCAACTGAATTGACGGTCGAGCAGCTTAAATTACCATCCTATGCTGAAGGCTTTGGTTACTTCGATGAGGAATTTGAAGGCACCCTAGACCAAGCCATGAAAGAATACGAAGCAGGTTTATTGCGTCGGTTATACCCTGCGTACCCAAGTACACGCCAATTAGCAAAAAAACTTGGGGTATCGCATACCGCCATTGCCAATAAATTACGCGATTACAGTATTAGTAAAAAAAAGTAATGTAACGATTTAATGCCAACTATTTTGATGGCATTTTAGTCACCTTAACGCTGTAAATCAGTGTTTTCGATTATTTTATATTAAAGTAACCAATAATTTACAAATATCCATTAATGCCAGCAAAATGTGATTTAGCATACGCTATAGGCTTTTTTGCTGTGATGGGTTATTTGTATGATCAAATTGAGCGTGTAGTGTGGATTATCCGCCACGTTCATCCAGTATTTAGGAGCCATAATGAAACTTGCAAGTTATCACAACGGACGTCGCGACGGCCAATTGATGTTAGTCAGTAGAGATTTAACCAAAGCGGTCGCTGTACCTGCTATTGCCCATACAATGCAGCAATTACTTGATGCTTGGGATTTATTGTATCCACAATTAAATGAACTTTATGAAGCGCTTAACGATGGCCAAATGGACAATGCAGCCGATTTTGATGAAGCACGTTGTTTATCTCCGTTACCTCGTGCATACCAGTGGGCCGATGGTAGTGCCTATGTGAATCACGTTGAACTGGTGCGTAAAGCACGTGGCGCTGAAATGCCAGCATCATTTTGGACGGATCCTTTAGTCTATCAGGGCGGTTCAGACTGTTTCATTGCCCCTAAAGCCAATATCGAAGTGACAAGTGAAGAGTATGGAATTGATTTTGAATCAGAAATCGCCATCATTACCGATGATGTTGCCATGGGTGTTAGCAGCGAAAATGCCACTAAACACATCAAATTATTGATGTTAGTCAACGACGTATCACTGCGCAACTTGATCCCCGGCGAGTTAGGTAAAGGGTTTGGTTTTTTCCAATCTAAGCCATCAAGTGCATTTTCGCCTATTGCTATTACCCCAGATGAATTAGCTGATAAATGGCAAGACAGTAAAGTACATTTACCATTGGTCACCCACTTAAATGGTGAATTGTTTGGCCGCCCCAATGCGGGTGTTGATATGACCTTTAACTTTAGTCAGTTAGTGGAACACGTGGCTAAAACGCGTCCATTAGGTAGCGGGGCTATTATTGGTTCTGGCACCATTTCAAATTATGATCGCAGTGCGGGTTCAAGCTGTTTGGCGGAAAAGCGTATGCTTGAAATTATTGCCGATGGTAAAGCATCAACATCCTTTATGCACTTTGGCGACAGCGTTCGTATTGAAATGTTTGATGACAACGGTGTGAGTATTTTTGGCTCTATTGATCAAAAAGTGGTTGAGTACAAAGCCTAAGATTATTGCAGTGATATAAATCGACATAAAAAGGCAATAGCGATAAATCGTTATTGCCTTTTTTAATCATAAAACAACAGGGATATTGACATGAAACTCTACGGCTATTGGCGTTCAAGTGCGGCTTATCGGGTGCGGATTGCGTTAAATTTAAAACAGTTAACGGCAGAGCATATTTCGGTGCATTTAGTGAATAATGGCGGTGAACAAAACTCTGCAATATATCATCAACTCAATCCGCAGCATTTAGTGCCGGTATTGGTTGATAACGGTGAGCAAGGTGAACTGACATTGTCACAATCACTGGCCATTATCGAGTTTCTTGAAGACAAGTATCCGCAACATAACTTGCTTCCAACCAATATTGAAGATCGTGCCATTGTGCGCAGTATGGCCCAAGCGATTGCATGTGAAATTCACCCTTTAGATAACTTGCGAGTATTACAATATTTAGTCAATGAAATGGGTGTGTCAGAAGCCGATAAAATGCGCTGGTATCATCATTGGATCCACCTTGGTTTTACTGCGTTAGAAGTACAACTAAGTCACCACTGCGGACGTTTCTGTTTTGGTGATAAGCCTTCACTGGCCGATATTTGTCTGATCCCACAAGTATATAATGCCAAGCGCTTTAATCTTGACCTTGCAGCATATCCAAATATTGTCAGCATTTGGGATGAGTGCCAACAATTAGCGGCCTTTGCTGATGCAGCACCAGAGCAACAGCATGATGCCAGCTAGTCAGCGAACGTTACATCCATTGAAGCCAGATGACTTAGCTGGGCAGTTATCGACATGGTTGCAAGATGATGCTCAGCGTCTGCATGCCTTGCACATTTGCCGTGCGGTGTTACAACCACTTTATATTACAGATTGGTATATCGCTGCAGGCTTTGTGCGTAATTTGGTATGGGATAAATTACACAAGTTTAAGCCGCAGCCGTTAAATGATATTGATGTTATATATTGGTGTGATATCAATGTGTCAGTGGAGCGAGACCGCGCCATTGAAGCCGAACTTAGGCAGCGAGCAGATTTACCCTGGTCAGTTAAAAATCAAGCCAGAATGCATGTTAAACATGGCGATCCTGCTTATTCCTCGTGCCTTGACGCCATGTCTTATTGGCCTGAAAAACAAACTGCTGTGGGTGTTAAGTTAGTCAATGTTAATGTCGATAACTCCACAGCGTTAACCCTAAGCTCGCCTTCTATTTCAATCAATGAGCATGAGATAAGCGTGGATGCTGTTTTTGGATTAGAAGGTCTTTTTGCTCTCACGTTATGTGCCAACCCCAAGCGTGATATTAGTGTTTTTGAATCCAGACTAGTTCAAAAAAACTGGCTAACCCAATACCCTAAGTTAACGAAGCTCAACGAGGGGAAATAGCTGTTAGAGACCATTTAATATCACGATCTGAGCTTAACGATTAAGTTATCTTCAGTCACGGCTATTTATCACTCAACACCCCGTTCTTGCCTCGCACTTTTCCTTAATATGAGATTCAGATGCAGATCCACTTTGTGAAACTTGTGATCCAAATCAAGTATATTTGAACAAAGCACTACCACTTTAGAGGTATTCTGTTTTAACTGATCTAGATCAATGTTATTCATCAATGACTTAGGTAGGTTGACTGCGAATGTTGAGGATGCAATTGATTTGCATCCGGTTGTCATTACCAAGGAGTGTTAAAAAATGAATAAGAAAATTACCCTAAGTTTAGTTGCCGTTTCTTTATTAACTGCTGGTTTATCATTTGGCGCCGCAGCCCATCAAGCCGGTGACATTATTGTTCGGGCTGGTGTGGCGATGGTAGCCCCTAATGAGTCGAGCCCTGTAGTGGCCAATATTGCTGAATTTGGCGTTGATAGTGATGTGCAGTTAGGGCTAAATTTTGGTTATATGTTAACTGATAATGTTGGTATTGAATTATTGGCCGCATCGCCTTTTAGCCACGATGTGTCACTGGGCGAATTAGGTAAAATAGCTGACTCTAAGCAATTGCCTCCGACACTGGTAGCACAATATTACTTTGGTGATCCACAATCGGCTTTGCGTCCTTATATTGGTTTAGGGGTTAACTTTACTAATTTCTATGACAATGAATTTACTCAAGAAGCGAAAGATCTTGGTTTAAATAATTTAAGTTTATCTAACTCTTGGGGCTTGGCAGGTCAAGTTGGACTTGATTATCAAATTGACAAAAGATGGTTAGTTAATGCGTCCGTGTGGTATGCACAAATCTCAACCGACGTGAGCTTTGATTTAGGCGCGGATCATGTGGTAGTGGAGACCGATATTGATCCATGGGTTTATATGATAAGTGTGGGTTATACTTATTAAGCGACAGTAATAAATAAGCAAGAATAAGCAAAAATAAAGCAAAATAAGTGTAGCTAAAGTAAGTTAAGTGAAGCTAAAGTAAGAGTATAAAAAAACAGGAACTAATATGTTCCTGTTTTTATTGGTATGAATTACTTGGTTTTTTTACGCGGTTTCCAATGACGGGTATTATAAATATATTCAGGTAATAATCGATTCATCCACGCAACAACACGCCAACGTTTAGTGACATATACTCGCCGTTTACCTTTTTTAAGGGCGGTTAATATTTGTTTGGCAACCTTGTCTATCGGCGACAATAAAAATGCAGTGTTGAGTAACATAGCCTTGTCAAATAACCCTAATTGAATATCGCTGATGGTAATGGGCAATTTCAATCGTTGCGCATGCATGCACAAACCTTGTAGATAATTAACCGCAAACGCTTTAGATGCATGGTAAGCCACATTTGGTCCACCGCGCTGGCCGGCAATAGAGTTAATAGCGGCGAGTTGACCATAACCTTGTTGGCACATTAATTTAAAAATACAGTTACTGATGGCGGCAAATCCTCTGACATTCACATCAATAATATGTTGTTCAATCGGCCAAGGTAGCGTGGCATCGTAGTGATTCACACCCGTATTCACTATCACTAGATGAGCGCCATTGTGTTGCTCCCATGCCGTGGTGAGCTGCTCAATTAACCGTTCAGGTTGGCCAATACTTAAAGGGTATACAGTCACTTCCCCAGGTAAGGTTTGGCAAAATTCAGTTAGCTGATCAGCTTCTGGTACAAAAAGTACTAGGGATACGTTTTGTTCAGATAGCTGCCGTGCAAGCGCTTGGCTTAATTGCGAACTGGCACCAATAATCATTGCTGTCGCGGTAGACGTCGTTGTCAACATAGTAAACATCATCGTAATATGGTGCCTTATAATAGGAATATCAGTTATTGATAACAAGCAGGAAAATTTTTCGACTAAGACGTGTAGACTTCTAGACATCCTTGTGTATGATAAAAGCTGTTAACCGTGAGCGCTTGGTACTCACGGCCATGATAGGGTAGTCGAGCATGCTACAAGCCTTATAGACAGGTAGATCATTATTTTTTTAACATAATGTGACGATGATAATGCAGATGTTTGGGCGGTTTTTTAGGCAAAAATTTATATCGGTTTTGTGATCTCAATCGGTAATAAATGCAGGGTTAAATACGTTAATTATGTCTGCACATTCTATGTAAGTCGGTTAAGCGACGATATGATCGTTACGACAAGCTCATTGTTAAGTAAGATGCTTATGGTTACAAACGCAAGATAATTTGTTTAATCCACACAAAAGGTAACAAGTATGCCGGTTCGAATTCCAGATAACCTGCCAGCGGCAAGTATTTTAGAGTCAGAAAATATCTTTGTGATGTCAGAAACCCGTGCAGCCAATCAGGACATTCGTCCAATGCGGGTATTAATCTTGAATTTAATGCCTAATAAAATCGAAACAGAAACCCAACTATTACGTTTACTGGGTAACACACCATTGCAGGTTGGGGTTGATTTATTACGCATTCATGATAAAGAATCGAAGCACACTTCAGTGGACCACATGAATACTTTTTATCGTGATTTTGAAGACATCAGACATAACAATTACGATGGCTTGATTATTACGGGCGCGCCGCTAGGGCAAATTGATTTTAAAGATGTTGAATATTGGGACCATATTCGCGAGATTATTGATTGGTCTCAACAACATGTGACATCAGTATTATTTCTGTGTTGGGCTGCTCATGCTGGTTTTTATCATCTATATGATTTGCACCGTCGGTTATTAGCGAACAAACGTACAGGGGTATTTAATCATCGCCGAACCAGCGACCCGCATCCATTATTACGTGGTTTTGATGATGAATTTTTTGCGCCGCATTCACGATTTGCTGAAATGGACATCGAACAAGTTCGCCAACATCCTGATTTAGAAGTGTTGGCAGAATCTGATGAAGCTGGGGCCTATATTGTGCTCAGTCGCGATAACCATAATGTGTTTGTTATGGGCCATCCTGAGTATCAAAAAGACACGTTAAACGAAGAATATGTCCGCGATGTGGGCCAGGGACTTAACCCTGATATTCCCAAAAATTATTACCGTCAAGATGATCCCAATCAAGATCCTATTGTCCGTTGGCATAGCCATGGCAGTTTATTAGTCAGTAATTGGCTTAACTATTACGTTTATCAGTTAACGCCTTATGATTTATCAGACATGAATGCCAAAACGCCATGGGAAAATAAAAAATAACCTAGTGATATATTGATCAACTAACTAACCAATTTACTTAACCTTAACTCGGGTTTGAAGATGGGGTTACTTACATTGGGGCTATTACGCGATAACGTGTAGTAGCCTTTTGTTTCTCTGACATTCAGATAATTGTGACTCGAGTGAATGTCGATTTTGGCTGAAGTTCGATGACTAAAAGCCTACCGAGCTCCATTTCTTCCGGTAGACTTACCTTATAGATATACCTCATAGACTAAAGTTTAATTCAGTTATCCTCAGTAACACCTATAGCTAATAACGCTATTACAAACAGTTAATTAGTTATCAATTCCGATCTGTTTTTATCAAGTGTAAATCTTCAATGACAACTCAGTGAGATTAACATCACAGTTTAGACCATTTTTTACTTGCTTTACGTTCGCGTCAACGTCAGAGTGATATTCATATTATTGATGTTAATTTTTACGCGCAGTAAATTGGAGTGGTTATGAGTACAGAGCAAACAGGTCAAGATATCGTTATTGTTGCTGCGAAGCGTACACCAATGGGTGGGTTTCAAGGGGCGTTATCTGAAGTGGCATCTCCGGTATTAGCTGCTACCGCGATTAAAGGCTTATTAGCCCAAACGGGTGTGAGTGACAATAGCGTCGACGAAGTATTAATGGGTTGTGTATTACCAGCAGGTCTTGGACAGGCGCCCGCTCGCCAAGCCACTCTGGGGGCTGGTTTACCTTTTAGCGTAGGCGCAACTACGGTCAATAAAGTCTGTGGTTCAGGCATGAAAGCGGTCATGTTAGCCCACGATTTAATTAAAGCGGGTAGCAATAATGTGGTTATTGCGGGAGGCATGGAAAACATGAGCCAGGCACCATACTTACTCGACAAAGCGCGCAGTGGGATGCGTATGGGCCACGGTAAAGTCATCGACCACATGTTTTTAGACGGTCTTGAAGATGCTTACACTGGCGGCGCTATGGGCACGTTTGCGCAAAAAACGGCCGACGACTTTGGCTTAACTCGCCAACAAATGGACGCGTTTGCCTTGGCTTCACTAGAAAAAGCCAATCGTGCGATTCAGTCAGGCGCATTTAAAGACGAAGTGGTACCCGTTCATATCAGCACTCGCCGCGGCGATGTCACCGTTGATACTGACGAGCAGCCCGGTAACGCGCGGCCAGAAAAAATCCCAACACTGCGTGCCGCTTTTACCAAAGACGGCACCATCACCGCAGCCAATTCAAGTTCAATATCAGATGGCGCAGCAGCATTAATGTTGATGACCCGAGACAAAGCACAACAACTTGGCTTAAACGTATTAGCCACCATCAAAGGCCACACCACTCATTCACAAGAACCATCAATGTTTACCACCGCACCTGTAGGCGCGATGCAAAAATTGTTCGAAAAAGTGCAGTGGAATAAAGGCGATGTCGATTTATATGAAATCAACGAAGCTTTTGCCATGGTGAGCATGTTAGCGATTTCAGAACTAGGCTTAGATGCCAACAAAGTCAACGTTAATGGCGGTGCCTGTGCGTTAGGCCATCCTATTGGTTGTTCTGGTGCGCGTTTATTAGTCACACTGATTTATGCCTTAAAAGCTCGTGGCTTAAAACGTGGTGTGGCATCGTTATGCATTGGTGGCGGTGAAGCCACCGCCATGGCTATAGAAGTGTAAAAATCAACATTAGCTAAGCTCAACAAGGCATTAGTTCAACAACACTACCGCACAGGTAGAAGCAAACGCAGCCACATTAAATGTGATACTGACAACCATAATAATCCGCATTACCTGTGCAGTAACTCAATACGAGTGATGTTATTCACTCACAAGATATTCAAGGATCGAGGAAAGCAACATGATCACACAAGTTAAGCATTATATTGATGGCGAATTCACTCATGGTTGCGGCGATCGCAATATTGACGTCACCAACCCAGCCAACAATACGGTTATCGCAAAAATTAACTGCGCTACTACTGCCGAAGTAGAGCAGGCCATTCACAGTGCCAAAGAAGCGTTTAAAACCTGGAAAGAAGTCCCCGTGTCTGAACGTGCGCGGGTCATGTTGCGTTACCAACATTTACTTAAAGAACATCACGACGAATTGGCGACGATTTTGGCTCAAGAGACAGGTAAAACCTTTGAAGATGCTAAAGGTGATGTATGGCGCGGTATTGAAGTGGCCGAACATGCTTGTGGTGTTGCAACATTAATGATGGGCGAAACCGTTGAAAACGTCGCCCGTAATATCGATACCTATAGCTACACTCAACCCTTGGGTGTATGCGCCGGTATTACCCCGTTTAACTTTCCCGCAATGATCCCGTTATGGATGTTCCCGTTATCGATTGCTTGTGGTAATACCTTTATTTTAAAACCATCTGAACAAGATCCTATGACGCCACAACGTTTAGTGGAATTGTTTGTTGAAGCTGGTGCGCCAAAAGGCGTATTACAACTTATCCATGGCGACAAGACAGCAGTCGACATTTTGCTAAGAGACCCAGTCATTAAAGCGATTTCGTTTGTGGGCTCAGTGGGGGTTGGCCAATATATTTATAAAACCGGTACTGACAACCTAAAACGCGTGCAAGCCTTCGCGGGGGCTAAAAACCACTGCGTGATCATGCCTGATGCGAACAAGCAGCAAGTGATCAATAACATGGTTGGCGCCTCTGTTGGCGCAGCTGGTCAGCGTTGTATGGCGATTTCAGTAGCGATTTTTGTCGGTAAAGCCAAAGAGTGGATCCCAGAATTAAAACAAGCGTTAGCCAAGGTCCGTCCGGGTTTATGGGATGACAAAGACGCAGCCTATGGCCCTGTCATTAGCCCAGCAGCTAAAGTACGGGTGCTGAAATTAATTGCCCAAGGTAAAGCCGAAGGCGCTGAATGTTTACTCGATGGTAGTGACTTTACGGTTGCAGGGTATGAGTCAGGTAACTGGGTTGGCCCAACCATGTTTACCAATGTCACCACCGACATGAGCATTTACAAAGAAGAAATATTTGGCCCCGTCCTGTGTTGTATGGAAGCCGAAAATTTAGACGATGCTATCGAGCTGGTGAACAATAGCCCTTATGGCAATGGTACCTCAATCTTTACCGCCTCGGGCGGCGCGGCCCGTAAATATCAACACGAAATTGAAGTTGGCCAAGTGGGCATTAACGTGCCAATTCCAGTGCCATTACCCTTCTTTTCATTTACCGGTTGGAAAGGCAGTTTCTATGGTGATCAACACGCTTATGGCAAACAAGCTGTGCGTTTTTGCACCGAAACTAAAACCATTACCTCGCGCTGGTTTGATGCAGAAGCCGTTAGCGGCCCTAACATGAGCATTGATCTCAAATAAGCTCCACTGGGGTTAGTATCCATTTGTCGCGATAGTTTATTGATTTATCGCGGCAACATTTATCTGCCAACACAACAAGACAATGTTGACTCGCGCCATTTTATGATGGTGTAGCAAGACCAGACACTATAATGGTTAAGCAGCTTAAGCTGCAGGCGGGCAAAAGATCAAATGACCCAAGAGTCATCCAAGACAATAACAGGAGTCCAGCATGGATTTTAATTTAAATGAAGATCAGCGTCAGTTTGCTGATTTAGCCCGTCAATTTGCCGCAGAACAACTCGCGCCATTCGCCGCCAAGTGGGACGAAGAGCATCATTTTCCTAAAGACGTGATTCAAAAAGCCGGCGAGCTAGGGTTTTGTTCATTGTATTCGCCTGAATCTGAAGGTGGCATGGGCTTATCTCGCTTAGACGCCTCGATTATTTTTGAAGAATTAGCCCATGGCTGTACCACCACTACGGCGATGTTAACCATTCATAATATGGCCACTTGGATGGTCACTACTTGGGGCACTGAAACCCTACGTCAACAGTGGTCTGAAGGCTTAACTACCGGACAATTATTGGCTTCATACTGTTTAACTGAGTCTGGCGCTGGCAGTGATGCTGCATCACTGCAAACTAAAGCCGTGCGTGACGGTGATGATTACCTGATCACAGGATCGAAAATGTTTATTTCAGGCGCCGGAGAAACCGAGCTTTTGGTGGTGATGTGCCGCACTGGTGAGCCAGGCCCTAAAGGCATTTCAGCCATTGCGGTACCAGCTGATGCCGCTGGAGTAACCTATGGTAAAGCAGAAGATAAAATGGGCTGGAACGCTCAGCCAACAAAAATGATAAGTTTTGAAAACGTACGTGTGCCAGCGGCCAATTTACTCGGTGAAGAAGGCCAAGGCTTTACGTTTGCGATGAAAGGCTTAGACGGCGGACGGATTAACATTGCCACCTGTTCAATTGGTACCGCTCAAGCGGCATTAACCCACGCCACCCAATACATGAATGAGCGTAAACAGTTTGGTAAGCCATTAGCGGCTTTTCAAGCATTGCAGTTTAAACTTGCAGATATGGCGACTGAACTGGTTGCTGCGCGTCAAATGGTGCGTTTAGCGGCATTTAAATTAGATACCCAAGACCCTGAAGCCAGCGCCTATTGTGCCATGGCAAAACGCTTTGCCACCGATGTCGGTTTTCAAGTATGTGACAGTGCGTTGCAAATTCATGGTGGTTACGGTTACATCCGCGAATATCCATTAGAACGTCATTTCCGCGATGTACGCGTGCACCAAATTTTAGAGGGCACCAATGAGATAATGCGCTTAATTATTGCCCGTCGTTTGTTAGCCAGCGATGCTCATCCTATCCTGTAACAAACAGGTTCACTACTGACTATTCTACAACTGAATGATCCACAACTGATTTTCTAGCATAAGGACATAAGGTTATGACTACACAACCCGATATTCTTGAACATATTATAGGCCACACGGCTATTTTGACCCTGAATAATCCGCCAGCCAATACTTGGACCGCTGACAGTTTACAAGCGCTGAAACACACAGTGCTTAAGCTAAACTAAAACAAAACTATTTATGCTTTGGTGATCACAGGTCAAGGGGATAAATTTTTTTTCAGCAGGTGCAGATTTAAATTTGTTTGCCGACGGCGATAAAGTCAATGCAGCTTCCATGGCGGAACATTTTGGTGAAGCGTTTGAAGCCTTAAGTGCGTTTCGCGGTGTGTCGATTGCTGCCATTAATGGTTTTGCCATTAGCGGTGGATTAGAAGTGGCGTTAGCTTGCGACTTACGTATCGCTGAAGCGCAAGCGAAAATGGCATTGCCTGAAGCATCAGTAGGATTATCGCCTTGCGCCGGTGGAACCCAAAACTTAACCGCATTAGTTGGCGAAGGTTGGGCTAAGCGGATGATTTTGTGTGGTGAACTTATTGATGCCACTAAAGCAGAGAAAATCGGTTTAGTTGAAGAAATGGTCGAAAAAGGTCAAGCATTGAATGCCGCTGTTGCTCTGGCAGCTAAAGTAGCTAGACAGTCACCTTGCAGTGTTAACGTATGTAAACCTCTTATTCAAGCTGGGCGCACAATGGCGCGTACACAAGCGCTGCCGCTTGAGCGTGAGCGGTTTATTGGTTTATTTGATACTGAAGATCAAACTGAAGGTGTGAATGCCTTTTTTCAAAAACGCACCCCAAAATGGAAGAACGGCTAATGACTCAAGATGTAATATTTCAAACATTAGGGACGCTATCAGGCCAATCAATTGGTGTGGTCACGCTCAATATCGAAAAAGCGCTTAATGCATTGAATCTCGACATGTTGCAAGCCATGCAAGCGCAGCTAACTCAGTGGCAGCAGGACGATAGTATTGCTTGTGTGGTAATGGATGGTGCAGGCGACAAAGCCTTCTGCGCGGGGGGGGATGTGCGAGCGATTTATCATGCTGCAGTGGCAAACCCGAATAACTTGACCGCAGAAGCCGGTGATTTTTTTACCCAAGAATATCAGCTTGATTATTTACTGCATCAATTCGGTAAACCCGTATTGGTGTGGGGCGACGGTATTGTGATGGGCGGCGGGTTAGGATTAATGGCGGGTGGAAGTCATCGAGTTGTCACTGAACGCAGCCGTATTGCGATGCCAGAAGTCACCATTGGGCTATACCCTGATGTAGGCGCTAGCTACTTTTTAAATCGTATGCCGGGTAAAACTGGGCTGTTTTTGGGCTTAACGGCTTACAACATGGGGGCAGCAGATGCGCTGTATGTTGGCTTGGGTAATCATTATCTTAATAGCGATGAAAAAGAGCCATTTTTCGATGCCATGGCTGAACTGGCTTGGAGTCAAGATAGTGAGCAGAATCATCACTTATTGAGTGACTTGCTCACTGGCATGACTCAGCCGCATTTAGCATCGCTGCCAACCAGTGCTTTGCAACAATTTCAAAGCCAAATCGATTTATTAATGGCCGGTGACATTCTTGATGTACATCACCAATTATCAACCCTAAATACTGAACTTGATTGGCTTAAACGAGCACAAAAAACCGCATTAGCTGGCAGCCCGATTAGTTGGCATTTAATTTTTGCTCAGGCAGCATTGGGTACCGATCTTAGCTTGGCAGAATGCTTTAAATGGGAGTTAGGCGTGAGCGTTAATTGTTGCTCCATGGGTGATTTTTGCGAAGGCATTCGAGCATTATTGATAGATAAAGACCGAAGCCCACAATGGTTGTTTACTGATGTAGAGGCTGTGGAAGCAAACAAGATTGCCCAGTTAGTTGCATCGCCTTGGGCTGCAGATAAACACCCATTAGCAAGCTTTAATTAAAAAGGATGAGCAATATGGCAACAGTAGCATTTATTGGTTTAGGTAACATGGGCGGCCCAATGGCGGCCAACTTAGTTAAAGCCGGCTTAACCGTTAAGGTGTTTGACTTAAATCCGGCGGCAGTAGAAGCCTTAACTGCACAAGGTGCATTAAGCGCCAAAACGGCGTGTGGTGCAGCGGCATCGGCCGATTTTGTGATTACCATGCTACCTGCAGGTAAGCATGTGCGCAGTTTGTATTTAGGTGATGACAACAATAAAGGCCTACTAGAGGTGGTGTCAAAACAGGCATTATTAATTGATTGCTCTACCATCGATGCCGATAGTGCCCGTTTAGTGGGTGCTAAAGCCGCCGAGAAAGGGATTGAGTTTATGGATGCACCAGTCTCTGGCGGCACGGCAGGCGCTGCAGCAGGCACCTTAACCTTTATCTGTGGCGGGACTGACCAAGCTTATCAACAAGCGCAAACGGTGTTGACGGTTATGGGCGGCAATATTTTCCATGCTGGCGCGGTAGGGGCAGGTCAAATTGCCAAAATTTGTAATAACATGCTGTTGTCTGTGTTAATGGTCGGTACCAGTGAGTCATTACAATTAGGTTTGGATAATGGCTTAGATCCTAAAGTGCTATCTGATATCATGAAAGTCAGCAGTGGCGGTAACTGGACCTTAGAAAAGTATAATCCATGCCCTGATGTGATGGAAAACGTACCGTCGTCTAACGATTATCAAGGTGGCTTTATGGTTGACTTGATGGTCAAAGATTTAGGCTTGTCGCAAGAAGCGGCAGTCGCCTCTAATTCAAGCACACCAATGAGTTCTCTGGCTCGTAGCTTATATGTTAATCATGCTCGTCAAGGCCATGGTCGTCGCGATTTTTCGAGTATTTTTGAACAATTTTCAAAGAAAAAATAAAGGATTCAGTTGATGGAATTAAAAGATAAGGTTGTCGTCATTACTGGCGGAGCAGGTGGACTAGGTCTGGCAATGGCGCACGATTTAGCTGCTCGAGGGGCTAAATTGGCGCTTATCGATGTTGATCAAACCAAGCTTGAAGAAGCCTGTGCTGATTTAGGTTCAACAACTGAAGTACAAGGCTACGCCTTAGACATTACTGATGAAGAAGATGTCGTCGCTGGCTTTAAATATATTGTTGAAGATTTTGGTCAAGTGAATGTGTTAATTAACAACGCCGGTATTTTACGTGACGGGTTAATGGTCAAAGCCAAAGAAGGCAAAGTGATCGACCGCATGTCGTATCAGCAATTTCAATCGGTGATCAACGTAAACTTAACCGGCACTTTTTTGTGTGGTCGCGAAGCGGCTGCAGCCATGATTGAAACGGGCCAAGCTGGGGTGATCATTAATATTTCTAGCTTAGCTAAATCCGGTAATATGGGGCAGTCTAATTATTCGGCGTCTAAAGCTGGCGTAGCAGCCATGTCCGTAGGCTGGGCCAAAGAACTCGCGCGCTATAACATTCGCAGTGCCGCCGTTGCCCCAGGTGTTATTGCTACTGAAATGACCGCCGCCATGAAACCAGAAGCGTTAGAACGCCTTGAAAAAATGGTTCCAGTTGGCCGTTTAGGTCAGCCAGAAGAAATTGCTTCAACGGTGCGTTTTATCATTGAAAATGATTATGTGAATGGCCGAGTGTTCGAAATTGATGGTGGTATTCGTTTATAAGCGATGATATCTGCTTTAAGTTTGTTATGATGCTGTCACGCCAAGCTAATACTATTCGTATTAGCTTGGCGTTATTTTTTCACTCTTTAGGGATGCTATTACGTGGCCAAATTAGAATTTCTGATCAAAAAAATCATGTTAATTGTTGGAGTGCTAGGGGTGATAATCATCTATGGCGGTTTTTTGTATTTATTCTTTTCCGATCGTTCAACGGCTGCTTTACCGTGGTTTTTACTTATCTCACCTTGGATTTGCGTCTACTTTGGTTTAACACATGTGCAGCAAGTGGCTGTAATACAATGGTTTGTCAATAAATTCACCTTTAAAAACAACGCTAAGTAGCCCCGTTTATGTCTGCTCTATCAGCGTTTTTATCGCGGTTTTCTATTCCCCTGTATACCATGATAGCCTTGGTTGCATTTGCGGCTAACTCAGTATTGTGCCGCATGGCGTTATCATCGACCCAGCAAACAACGCCATTAATTGACCCAAGCAGTTTTACGGCCATTCGTTTGACCACAGGTGCCTTGGTGTTGTGGTTATTAATGTTATTGCGACCAAGTAAAACCGACACTAATAACTCCACTCGCCGAGGTAGCTTGTTTGCTGCGGGATTACTGTTTATCTATGCTGTGGCGTTTTCATACGCTTATGTACTGCTCGACACCGCTACTGGTGCGTTGATTTTGTTTGCCGCAGTGCAAATTAGCATGATGGTCATCAGCCATATTCAAGGTCAACGACTGACGTTACTCGAGTTCATTGGGGCATTATTGGCTTTTGCTGGCTTTGGCTATTTAGTGTTACCTGGGGTTAGTGCTCCCTCACTCACCGGCTTAGTGTTAATGGCCATCAGTGGCTGTGCATGGGGGGGCTACACTTTATTGGGTAAACAGTCTCGCCAACCGCTATTCGACACTGGATATAATTTTATTCGGACCTTGCCGTTGGTTATGGTGATGATAGGCGCAGTATGGTTGCTGTCCGTGTTTGCCGTTACCGAACCAATGAGCCACTTCATATTATCACCATTAGGGATCCTACTGGCCATCTTGTCAGGCGGGGCGGCATCCGGTGTCGGGTATGCATTATGGTATCAAGCATTACGTGGGTTAACATCAACCCATGCCGCGGTATTACAGCTGACCGTTCCCGTCATTGCAGCCTTAGGTGGCGTGTTGTTTTTAGGTGAAACGATCAGTATTCATCTTAGTATCTCAGCCTGCATCATTTTTTTAGGCATAGCATTAGTCATTTTAGCTAAGCCAAAACAAATCAAAATTTAATAGATTAACTCAATAAAACAAACGATTAACGAGGTTATATGAGCAATTCAACAGCGTATCCTATTGGTACTCCAGGGCAAAAGTGGACCGATGCTGACAAAAGCCAATGGTTAGCACAAGTGACGATAAAACGTTCATATCAAGATGAAGTGGTGAGTAAATTAACCCCGCTGGCCGCTCAGTTTGAACAAGTACAATACGGCGCGTTATCTTATGATGCCGACAAATACCCACTGTTTGCGTTTAAATCTCAGCAGTGGGATAGCAATAAAAAAACCATTCTCGTGACGGGTGGTGTGCATGGATATGAAACCAGCGGTGTACAAGGTGCGATTCAATTCTTAGCCACGAAAGCACAACACTATGCTCAATATTTCAATGTAGTCGTAGCGCCTTGCATCAGTCCTTGGGGTTATGAAACTATTAATCGTTGGAATCCTAAAGCCATCGACCCTAATCGTTCTTTTTATCCTAATAGCCCAGCAGAAGAGTCTGCTGCACTGATGGCATTTGTCGCAACACTGGGCGATATTTATGCGCATATTGACCTACATGAAACTACCGATACTGACGAGCTGGAGTTCAGACCGGTATTATCTGCTCGCGATGGTGTTGAATACGACAAAGGTATTATTCCTGACGGTTTCTACCTTGTCGGTGACAGTGACAACCCAACACCCGCATTTCAAAAAGCGGTTATCGACTCGGTCTTAAAAGTGACTCATATTGCTCCAGCAGATGATAAAAACCAACTTATCGAAGTGCCGATTGAACAATTTGGGGTGGTTAACTATCCGGTTAAAAAACTCAGTTTATGCGCCGGCATTACAGTCAATCACTTTAACACCACCACCGAAGTCTATCCCGATAGCCCACTTGTCACCGTTCAAGAATGTAACGACGCTCAAGTCGCTGCCATCATTGGTGGATTGGATTATATTGTTGGTTATTTGAAGCTTTAAAAACGATGGCAAGCGATGACAAGCGATGACAAGCGGTCAAAGCCTAGAGACTAGGGCGGACTGCGTCCTGCTAGATCGCTGCGCTGCTATAAAAGCGGAGAAGAGCGGGATGACAAGCGATAGCCGGCGATGACAATCGATGACAAGCTGGCAGTGCCTAGAGATTAGGGCGGACTTCTTCCTGCTAGAGTCGTTTCGCTGTGCTGTTTGCTTTTATAGCATCTAGCCGCGCAGCGTCCTAGCAGTGCAGCGCTCTAGGCTCTTGCTATAGATTTTATAGCCTCTAGGCTGTTGAAGCTTTTACCGTCAACGCCGGGTTAGTGTTTGCTTTTGTGTTGTTATCGATATCGGTCCATTTTAGGTTGATAAATAGCCCGAAAATCCTTACAATATTGCGCTTCGTATTTACCTCGGCTTTGCCGTATGCCAGTTTCAATATCATTTTTTGCTTGCTTGGGTCGTCTAGACGTCAACTCAAACGATTACACGATAATTTGATATGGGCTTTAACACACAACACGATTTGGAATTTCATTTTGATTACAACAGCTAACATCACGATGCAGTTTGGCGCAAAGCCACTGTTTGAAAACCTATCAGTTAAATTTGGTGGCGGTAATCGCTACGGTTTAATTGGCGCGAATGGTTGTGGTAAATCCACCTTTATGAAAATCCTTGCCGGTGATTTAGAGCCTTCAAGCGGTAACGTCTCGATAGATGTTAACGAGCGCATGGGTAAATTAAACCAAGACCAGTTTGCTTACGAAAGTTTTTCAGTCATTGATACTGTGATCATGGGCCACAGAGAGTTGTGGAAAGTGAAGCAAGAGCGTGACCGTATTTATTCTTTACCTGAAATGAGTGAAGAAGACGGTATCAAAGTGTCTGAGCTTGAGATGGAATTTGCTGAGATGGATGGGTATACCTCGGACGCTCGTGCAGGCGATTTATTGCTTGGTGTGGGTATTGCCACTGAGCAACATTTTGGGTTAATGAGCGAAATCGCTCCTGGTTTCAAATTGCGGGTGTTATTGGCGCAAGCATTATTCTCAAATCCAGATTTATTGTTACTTGACGAACCGACCAACAACTTGGACATCGATACTATTCGCTGGTTACAAGACATGTTGAACCAACGTAACAGCACCATGATTATTATTTCCCATGACCGTTACTTTTTAAACTCAGTGTGTACCCACATGGCTGACTTAGATTACGGTGAACTGCGAGTGTTCCCTGGTAACTACGACGAATACATGATGGCTGCACAGCAATCACGTGAACGTTTAATGAATGACAACGCGAAGAAAAAAGCGCAAATTGCTGAATTACAAACCTTCGTAGCACGCTTCTCGGCTAACGCATCGAAAGCGAAACAAGCCACATCACGCGCTAAGCAAATTGATAAAATTAAACTTGATGACATTAAAGCATCAAGTCGCGTCAACCCCTTTATTCGTTTCGAGCAAGACAAGAAATTGTTTCGAAATGCACTGGTCGTCGAAAATTTAACTAAAGGTTACGACAAACCCTTATTTAGCAAACTGAACTTAATGGTTGAAGTGGGTGAACGTATTGCTATTTTGGGTCAGAACGGTATTGGTAAAACCACCTTACTACGTACTTTAGTGCACGATATTCCACAAGACGAAGGGACTATTAATTGGTCTGAAAATGCCAATCTTGGTTACTACGCCCAGGATCATGAAGCTGATTTTACTAATGACATGACTTTATTTGAATGGATGAGTCAATGGCGTAAAGAAAACGATGACGATCAATCTGTTCGCGGTATTTTAGGCCGTATGTTGTTTGGCGCAGATGACATTAAAAAATCCGTTAAAGTGTTGTCCGGTGGTGAAAAAGGCCGTATGTATTTCGGTAAACTTATCATGCAAAAAGCCAATATTTTGTTACTCGATGAACCAACCAACCACATGGATATGGAATCAATCGAGTCATTAAATAATGCGCTTGAAAAGTACGAAGGCACATTGATTTTCGTCTCCCATGACCGTGCATTTGTATCATCATTGGCCACACGTATTATTGAAATCACCGACAAGGGTATTAATGATTTCAAAGGCACTTACGACGAGTTATTGGCGAGTAAAGGTATCGACGCTTAATTGTGGTTTTATAGCCAGTATCGTTTATAGCCAATACTAACGAATTAACATCATTAGCCCTGAACAAATGTTCGGGGCTTTTTGTTTTTATTTACCTGCCTAAGTCATATACTCTAGTGTTATAAATCAATGGTATTACCCAGCACAGGCATCTATTTTATGAGCATCACCCTCGAACAAGCCGCATCAACCTTGAATGAACTCAAATGTCGTACTAATTTTAATATTAAGAATGTTACCGAATACATGCTCCCTGAGTTAAAAGAACCGGTTTATTTGCATGTGGAAGGACAAACGCCATTACTGATTATCCGTCCGGCATTTGAAATTTTTTCGACAGAATTGGCGACCATAGATGGCGTACACGCAAAATATGATTATTACCATAATGCGCAAATGACCCGATTTCCAACCCGTCGAAACAAAGGCTTAAATGAAATTCACTATGGTCTAGCATTTCGGTTTGATACCACAGATGCAGTTATTCTATTTATCAATAGACTGATTGAAATTGTAAAAGGATAAGTTGACTCATTAGGAGCGCGATAGGCCATGACAGAGCAATTTAATATTAATCAGTTTAATTGTTCCATTAGCGGTATGGGACAGACCCTTATTTGGGCCCATGGCTCAACCGGCAGCATTCAAAGTGAAGATGCGATTGGTTTATATGCCTGGCATCGATTTCCCAAAAAGTTACAGCTTATTCGTTATGACGCCGTTGGTCATGGCTTGTCTTCAGCCGGTAAGTGCGTTGAAGACTATTTATGGCCAGAACTGGCGAATGACATGATAAGCATCGCCACGCATTTAAGCGCGCCATCAGAGCTTATTTTAGGCGGTCAATCAATGGGCAGTGTCACGAGCTTATATGCTGCATTGAAGTATCCAGAAAAAGTAAAAGGATTGATCCTGATGAACCCGCCCACAGCATGGGATGCACGGGCGGCACAAGTGGATATTTACCCTAAAATGGCCAAAGCAGCGCGTATTTTTGGCGGTAAAGGGTTAGCCAGGATAAACGCCAAACATTGGGGAAAAATGCTACCAAGTTGGCTGATTAATGGCCACGAACACAGTGTGCTGGGCACGTTAGACGGATTAAAATTGATGACACGTCAAACGCTTGACCGACTGTTTCGCGCAGCCGCCCTCAATGATCTGCCAAATAAACAACACATTGCCACATTGACTATGCCAACCCTGATTTTAGCCTGGGAGGGTGATAAGGCTCACCCCATTGAGACCGCCATTGAGTTGCATAAAATATTACCACATTCGACGTTACACATTGCTCACTCGATAGATGATGTCAATGAATGGCCAAAATTGATCAGTGAATTTTGTCTCAATAACGACAACAATGGGAAAGAACGATAAGAACCTAGATGTTAAATAGCTTCGCTACTAGAGGCTAGAACGCTTCGCTGCTAGAGGCTAGAAAAGCGGAAAGATTGAATGGACCTAGATGCTAGATCGTTTCATCTAGCTGTTACTTGCTTGTATAGTAGCGCAGCGATCTAGCAGGACGAAGTCCGCTCTAGCCTCTAGGCTTTAATTGCTTGTCACCCCAGCATCGCTCTTACCTGAGTACCAAGGCTACTTGGTGCAGTTTTGCAATAAGGCCACAAAAAAATCGCTGCCTTTACGCTCTGCAAAAGCAATATTCCGCTCAGGAATGGATTCGGGGTCGGTATAACTTGCTAACGCTATTTCCATACTGGCTTCACGGATAATATGCAGGCAAGGGTAGGGAGAACGATTGGTAAAATTAGCCGGACTGTCTTGGGGTTCACCTTCAAAGCAATAGTCTGGGTGAAAACTGGCGAGTTGGTAAATGCCTTCATAACCTTGCTCAATCAATTCATCATTTGCATAATCGACTATGTCTAAATAAGGGTAGAAACCTTCAAACCCACGAGGCAGAATAAACAGTGTGGTTTCAGTTTGAGGATGATTGTCCAAGTATTGGCATTCTTGTATTAACGCATTAAGCACTTTTGCTACTTTAGTTTCTTCAATGGCAACATAACGAATGCTGGCACGTTCCACCTCTCGACGGGCAAACGGGCAAATGTTGTATTTCATAATGACATCTTTCACCCATTTTTCAGTGTGAGTGAGGCATTCATGTGGTTCCATTACGTAACCTTTTAACCCTATTTAATGGTTCAGTGAGTTGTGGGTGGCAACATCATTGGGATAATCGATGCTACTAATAATAAAGCCATTGTGACATTAAAAATACGTTGTTGGCGCTCATTTTTAAGTAGCCGTTTTAGCGCCACCCCAAATCCAAGCCAGACAATTGCACAGGGAAATGCCACACACAAAAATACGCTGGCAATGGTAATCACTTGGCCATTGAGCTCTTGCTGCACTGAGGTAAATGTTGCAATGGCGCCGACAGCCATGATCCAACCTTTTGGATTCACCCATTGAAACGCAGCCGCTTGCAAAAAACTAAACGGTTTACTCACCGGTTTGCCTTCCATTTTACTGCTGCTATTGGCAATGAGCCATGATAGGTAAAGTAGGTAGCTGATACCAATCACTTTAATCACAATATGGATGAAGGGATAAGCTTTAAATATTGCGCTTAATCCAAGCCCGACGGCCAATATCATGGTCGGAAAACCTAAGCTTATACCCATTAAGTGAGGAATACTTCGCTTAATACCAAAGTTCACTCCAGAGGTCATTAACATAATGTTGTTCGGGCCAGGAGTAATGCCGGCAGAAAAAGCAAATAACGCAATGGCGAATACTAACTCCATGAAAGGGTCTCTGTAGTGGATTAATAAGCTATTTTGATAAGTCGAATTCTAGGGGAAATGAATGATTCACCATAATGATTTTTTTAACGCTTGCTTAAATATATCGTTTTAATATTAACACAACGGCTATTTATTCATTAAGCTGTTGTTATAAGTTAAGTAAATTATTAGTGACTCAGTGTAATCGTAGATCGTTACTATCAAGCAACAAGGCCAGAGTTTCTCTCTGAGCTCGTTACTTGAGCATTTCGATAATAACCAGGTAGGTTAATAACTGACATCTACTTCGTAAGATGAAAATTTACGGATATTAATCACCCCTGTATCAAAAATAAGATATTGGCCTTTAATGCCTTGTAAAATACCGCTAACTTCAGCAATTTTATCGAAATTATGCGACTTTACTTTAACTGGGAATTGCGTGATCGGATAACTTATGGCCTGAATATTAGCGTCTAGGCGTTCAATGACAATATCTTGATGTTCGGCCGCGAGGGCTTGCAGTTTATCTTCAATTAACGGGATAAGCTGCGCAGCTTGCTCTACCAAATCGACATCATCATTATGACCTTTTAGCATCGCTTGCCAATGGGTTTTATCATTAATGAATTTTGCCAGTTCAACTTCAATTAAGCCCGACATTTTACGGGTAGACACTTTAAAAATAGGTAAGCCTTGAGTCGCGCCTTGATCTATCCAACGGGTTGGGATTTGAGTATGGCGGGTAATACCTACTTTAATGCCTGAAGTATTAGACAAATAGACATAATGTGGCACAAAGCAATTTGACATGCCCCATTCTGGTTCGCGGCAAGTGCCTTGATCAAAGTGGCATGTTTCTGGTTTCATTATACACAGGTCGCAACTGGCCAGTTTTGTCATGCATACATAACAATGGCCCTGAGAATAACTTTTCTTGGTTTTTTTACCGCAGTTGCTGCAAAAAATATTACCCGTATGAGTCATGGTTAATGACTTACCAATAAGCGGGTTAAGCGCTAAACGCGCTTCTCCGACAGGTAAATGATACTCCACCTCATGATCATCATTGAGGTGGGTTTTTAGTTTTGATAGCGTTCCAAACATGGTTAATCCATTTATCGTCATTATTATGTGGCAGTTTAGCAGATGATGAAAACGGATTTTAGCCTTAATTTGCCTCGTTTGTTTTTGCCTTAAACGTTAAATTCAACTTATGCTAATTTACTGAGCTTATCTAATACAACATCATCACCCATTTCATAAAGTGATGCCGTGATTTGCTCCTCTTGAGCGGGGTCGGTTAAGCCAAATGCCATTGTCGCTCTAAATAACGCAATGCCTGTGTGGCTGGCCGTTTCGTATTGGCTACTAAACTGTTCAATGTTTACGCCTAACGCATTCATTTTATTAGAGATGTGCAACACAATCCCGGGGCGATCGTATGCGATTAAGTTGTAATACAGATGCTTAATCGGTTTCGTGCTTAAGGTGGTTTTAGCAAAGGTTAAGGCTAAGCCGTCAATGCATTCTAAGGCGTCAACTAATGCATCCCATTTTAGTGCTGGGACTTCTAATTGTAATATCGCGGCAAAAACGCCGTCTATATGGCGCATTTCCGAGTCTAGCCAGTTGCCATTATGTCGGCTTACTACATTGGCTATTTGTTCTACTAAGCCTTTTCTATCAGGTGCTTGAAGAGTAATAATATAACGCATCATTCGATATTTCTCCTATAAATAATGTCTGTAACACAACTGTCATCTTTACGTCATATAATCTCAGCCACTTAAGGTTGTGTTATGTTTTTATTGCTGTCTTACAACAGGTTTACTGTTGTGTTACTACAATTTATTTAGAGACTAATGGATAACTAATAGACAGTTATTTAGTCATAAATATTTATTGTTAGCATAGTAGACTGCACAATCAAAGCGCTAATTATGGCATCGATTAATTATTAGAGGTTCTTAATGGAAAGTCAGGTCAATCAACCTGGTTCTGCTGAAAAAAGTCTACTCGTTGATAGACATGCAACCCGCAGAGCATTTAAGGATAAAGCAGCTGAGATTGGGGTAACCATCGGTGGCACCTTAGTGTTTGTCACTTTGTTATTAATATTTTTCTATTTGCTGTATGTCATCAAGCCCATTTTTGATGGTGCAGATATAGAACCTGTTACGAGTGTCAGCTATCAACATGCTGATGCTAAAACCTTAATGGTCGGCAGTGATGAACAAAACGAAGTGCTATATCGGGTGACCAAATTGGGTACTGTTGATTTTTATTCAGCCGCGAGCGGTGAATTAATTTCGTCTTTTACTCCTAAACTTCCTCAAGGTGCAACGGTAACTAGCAGTACCAAATCAAGTCCAAGCGAGCAACGCTTCGCATTAGGGCTAAGCAACGGTCAAGTGATTGTTGTCGGGATTGAGTTTGGTTTGACCTACCCAGACAATCAACGTCTGATTACCCCTTCTTTACGTTATCCAATGGGGGAAGCGCCATTAACCATTAATCGCGATGGTGCTGTGTATAATCTGGTGTTTGATTATAGCGATAGTCGCATGAGCTTTGCTTATCAAGACAAAAATGGTGCTTGGAAGCTAAATCGCCAAGAAGGCGAAGAAAACATGATGACTGAAGAAGTTGAATGGTCATCGGTTGAAGTCTTTATTGAAGATGCGCCAAACGATGTCGTATCAGTATTAATGACTCCAGATCATCGTCAGCTTATTTTGAGCGCGAATAACAAACTATTTATTTACAACACTCGTAATGCACACTCTGTAGAGTTGCTTCAAGTCGTTGATGTAAAAAAAGTTAATGCTGATGTTAAGCAAGTGAATTTGCTTGCGGGTGCCAGCTCGATTTTAGTCAGTTATGACAGTGGCATTGTGAGTCAGTACTTCCAAGTAAATAGCGAAAAAGGGCGTTTATATGAGCAAATTCGTGAGTTTGATGATATTGCTCCAGTGAGTGTTATGGCGACAGAGTTTTATCGTAAAAGCTTTGCAGTCTTAAGCCCTGAAGGTGAGTTAACCCTGCTTTATACTACCAGTGAACGAGAGTTATTCGACGAGAAGTTTCAGTTAACTAACCCTGGGGAAATGAGCTTTAGCCCGCGTTCAAATGCCTTGGTGATTGAAGCCGATAACAAACTTAACCTTTTCTCTGTTGAAAACAGCCACCCAGAAATATCATGGAGCGCGCTGTGGGAGAAAGTGTGGTACGAAAGTTACCCTGAACCACAATATGTATGGCAATCGACGTCTGGTTCTGACGACTTTGAAGCTAAGTTGAGTTTAATGCCGTTAGCATTTGGTACCATGAAAGCCGCTTTTTACGCCATGTTGTTTGCGGCGCCATTAGCGATTGCCGGTGCCATTTATACCGCTTACTTTATGACGCCAAAAGTCCGCAACGTGGTAAAGCCTACCATTGAAATTATGGAGGCATTACCCACGGTTATTTTGGGTTTCTTGGCAGGATTATGGCTAGCGCCACTGATTGAAGATAACTTACCCGGCATAGTGGTGTTGTTGTTGTCAATGCCCATATCAATACTCATCACAGCATTTGCTTGGAGTAAATTGCCACAAACGTGGAAGCATCGCCTACCAGAAACATATCAAGAACTGATGTTATTGCCAGTGATTATATTTGTCGGTTGGTTCTCATTTACGATTAGCCCTGTCATTGAAGTGGCATTATTTGACGGTAATACTCGCCAGTTTATTACCAACGATTTAGGCATTACCTTTGACCAACGTAATGCGCTTGTTGTGGGGATTGCCATGGGTTTTGCGGTTATTCCAACAATATTTTCGATTGCTGAAGATGCTATTTTCTCCGTACCACGTCATTTGTCAAACGGCAGTTTGGCATTGGGTGCAACAAACTGGCAAACCCTGACCAAGGTGGTATTGCTTACCGCCAGTCCGGGTATTTTCTCGGCCATCATGATGGGCTTAGGCCGTGCAGTGGGTGAAACCATGATTGTGTTAATGGCAACCGGTAATACCGCAATCCTTGAGTGGAGTGTGTTTGAGGGTATGCGTACCTTAGCGGCAAACATTGCCGTAGAAATGCCGGAGTCGGCCATTGGCAGTACGCATTACCGTGTATTGTTCTTAGCCGCCTTTGTATTGTTCGTGTTCACCTTCTTCTTTAATACCATTGCAGAAGTTGTTCGCCAACGTTTACGCGAACGTTATAGCTCACTGTAAGGAAAGATGATGACTCAATTAATGATTATTTCGCCAATCGCCTTGAGAGGTTTGTGTAATGGGTAAGTGGTTTAAATCAGGTTCACCGTGGATTTGGATGACCGGTGGTGCCGTTAGTATCAGTTTAATTGCCGTTCTAGGCTTATTACTGTTAATTGCGTGGCGTGGCTTGAGTTACTTCTGGCCTGCTGATGTTTACCAATGGCAACTTGAAAACAATAATGGCGTTAAAAGCACCCTTATTGGTGAAATTTATAACCGCGAAGAAGTGCCTACGGAACGGTTAATTTCAGCAGGTCATAAATTTACCAAGCACCCTGGTGAGTTTGTGACGCGTTACTTGGTTAAAACAGGTAACCGTGAGTTTGTGGGATTAGATTTTCGTTGGATTTTAGCAACAGATATCGTTAGCCGTTCAATGCCTGCAGATGTTGCTAAGCTTGAGCGCACACAAAATGGTAATTTTTACGGTTACCCCGTTGCGGTTATTGAAGACGGTAAGCGTTTAGCGCTCAATGATGAAGCTGCGATTGAAACGTCATTGATGGGTCATATAGATCGTGCGGTTGCAATTGCTGATGAAGCATTAGCGTTGCAAAAAAGTGACATTGGCTCAATTAATTATCAAATGGAGCGTCTACGTTTAAAAGAGCGTGGTTATGAGCTAGAGGGTGAATTAACTGATGAGCTTAAAGCTGAGGTGGAAGCGCAAGTTGAACAGCTTCACCAAAACTACTTAGTCCTTGAAAAAGACTTGTTTGCCTTACGCGCTAAAGCCGCCCGTGATTCTGTTGTCGTCAAAGATATGCGTGGCGTTGAAGTCACCTTGCAACTGGACTCTATTTTAGACGTCAGCTATGTCAATCACATGAGCTTGCTCAGTAAAGTTGGCCACTGGTTTGTTGGTATTGGCCGCTTTGTCAGTGACGATCCCCGCGAAGCCAATACTGAGGGTGGGGTGTTCCCCGCTATTTTTGGTACCGTTTTTATGGTGATGCTAATGGCGGTTATTGTAACGCCATTTGGAGTCATTGCCGCGATTTACCTTCATGAATATGCTAAGAAAGGCCCTATTACCAAGCTGATCCGCATTGCGGTTATCAATTTGGCCGGTGTACCGTCAATTGTTTACGGTGTCTTTGGTTTAGGCTTCTTTGTCTACATGATGGGTGGCTCAATTGACCAATTATTTTTTCCAGAAGCATTGCCTTCACCAACATTTGGCTCTCCAGGGGTACTTTGGTCTGCATTGACCTTAGCTATTTTAACCTTGCCAGTGGTGATTGTATCAACTGAAGAAGGCTTAAGCCGGATTCCAAGTGCGGTTCGTCAAGGCAGTTTGGCTTTAGGTGCCACCAAAGCCGAAACCTTATGGCGTATTGTCATCCCAATGGCGAGCCCAGCGATTATGACTGGTTTGATTTTAGCTGTAGCACGTGCTGCCGGTGAAGTGGCGCCGTTAATGTTGGTTGGTGTGGTAAAATTAGCGCCAACATTACCGATTGATATGAATTTCCCGTTTGTGCATTTAGAACGTAAGTTTATGCACTTAGGTTTCCATATTTACGATGTAGGCTTCCAAAGCCCTAACGTTGAGGCTGCACGTCCCTTAGTGTATGCAACTTCGTTCTTATTAGTATCTGTAATTGTTGCCCTTAATTTAACCGCTATTAGCGTGCGCAACCATTTACGTGAAAAATTCCGTTCGCTAGAACATTAATTAGCGATATCCTGAGGAAAGATAAAAATGATTTCAATTGATAGTTCAGCAATGCAAACAGAAGCCGTTGATTTAGTTAACTTACCGGCACAGGATACCGCCCTTGAGATCCGTAATCTTGATTTACGTTACGGTGATAAACAAGCATTATTTGATGTCTCGATGAAGATCCCTAAAAAACAAGTTACCGCATTTATTGGCCCAAGTGGCTGTGGTAAATCAACTCTTTTGCGTTGTATTAACCGTATGAATGATTTGGTTGATAGTTGCAAAATTGACGGTGAAATCTTGCTTTATGGTCAAAATATTTATGATAAGAAAGTCGATGTAGCAGCATTACGTCGTAACGTAGGTATGGTCTTTCAGCGTCCTAATCCGTTTCCTAAGTCAATCTATGAAAACGTGGTCTATGGCTTACGTTTACAAGGATTGAGTAACCGTCGTGAATTAGATGAAGCGGCTGAACGTTCATTGCGTGGCGCAGCTATTTGGGACGAAGTGAAAGACCGTCTACACGACAATGCATTCGGATTATCGGGTGGTCAGCAACAACGTCTAGTGATTGCACGTGCCATAGCCATTGAGCCAGAAGTCTTATTACTCGATGAGCCAACGTCGGCGCTGGATCCAATGTCAACCTTAATTATTGAAGAGTTGATTACAGAATTAAAGGAAAAATATACCGTTGTTATTGTGACACATAACATGCAACAAGCAGCACGGGTGTCAGATCAAACGGCCTTTATGTACATGGGCGAATTGGTTGAATATGCTAATACTAATACCATTTTCACGACCCCCAAAAAGCGTAAAACTGAAGATTATATTACCGGCCGTTACGGTTGATCTTTGTTAAAAAAGCTTTTAATTAACAGATATAAATTAGGTGGGTATCATGGAAAAAATGAATTTAAGTAAACATATATCAGGCCAGTTTAATGCCGAACTTGATGACATTCGGAATCGGGTATTGGCTATGGGCGGTTTAGTTGAACGCCAGCTTGAACAAGCATTGGATGCGTTAGCAACGCTTGACTCAGAATTAGCTCAACAGGTGATCGAAGGCGATCACAAAGTCAATGGTATGGAAGTCGCTATTGATGAAGAGTGCACTCGTATTATTGCAAAACGCCAACCAGCCGCCAGTGATTTGCGTTTAATCATTGCCATTTCGAAAACCATTACTGATCTGGAACGTATAGGTGATGCTTGTGTACGTATCGCCAAAGCGGCGGTAGAAAAGCGCGCTAACAGTCAACAACCCCTATTGGTCAGTATTGAAAACATGGGCCGTCACGCCACCCGCATGTTGCACTCAACCTTAGATGCATTAGCACGTATGGATGCCGATGAAGCGTTTGAGTTGCATAAACAAGATGCGAAAATAGACAAAGAGTATGAAGGTATCATCCGTCAATTAATGACTTATATGATGGAAGACCCTCGCTCAATCCCTGATGTGTTAGACGTATTATGGGCTGCGCGTGCGGTTGAGCGTGTAGGTGACCGTTGTAAGAATATTTGTGAATACGTGATTTACTATGTTAAAGGCAAAGACGTTCGTCATATTTCTTATGAAGAAATGGAAAAAGAACTATAAAAGATAACGGCTTTTAAAACGCCCTAATTTGTACTGTTTATTTAATAAACAGCCCAAATTAGGGCGTTTTTGTTTAGGGGTTTTGATGGATATTTGTTATCTTTGCTGGCTAGCTAATTTGCTCTATTGTTGAAGAATCTTTTTATGAAAAACACCCTTGCTCGTGGTTTAACTAATTTATTGCCTATGGTGCTGTCCATTTGGCTATTTTGGTCATTGTTCATCTCACTCGATGGCTTAGGTAAATTATTGCTCAATATTGTGGGGGTAGAATCTGTTTTTGTTGGTGCCGGTTTTTGTTTGGTCGCAAGTTTAGTGTTTATTGCCGGACTGCTATTTTCAGTTAGCCCCATTGCGTGGGTGTATGGTTGGATTGAAAGCCAACTGATGAAGTTTCCACTGTTTAAATCTGTCTACGGTAGTATTCGCGACATCGCGAGTTTGATGAATCGTGACGGTCAGCCGAAAACTCAAAAAACTGTATTAGTCAAACAAGCTAACGGCGGCTTTGTCGTCGGGTTTATCATGAGCGAATCGGTACCACAGCCACTTGCTGATGCGTTACCTGAAGGTGATTGGGTGCCAGTATTATTTCAATTAAGTTACCAAGTGGCAGGCGTGACCAGTTTAGTTAAACGCCAAGACTTAATTATCGTTGATTGGTCCTTCGAAGATGCCATGCGCTTTAATTTAACCGCCGGCATAACCAACAGTAATGTTGCCAAGAACTAGGTAAAGCGGGTAACCGCCGGTAGTTGCGATAAAAGCTGACAACAGTCGATAACAGCGAATGCTGCGCCTACGGAAAAAAAGCGATGAAAGACTCGGTGCGAGAGCGAACTGGCAGCTAGGTTTAAGCGTTGCTATTGTTAATCTGTACCATTAGCAGAATAATCGTAAAATAAGATCGACCAAACAATTGCCCAAAGCGATAACAGTGATTATCCTTGAGGTAATTCTTTATATGAGTGATAAATCAATGTCGGCCAACGAAAGTAAATTAGATAAAGTATTAGCTGAAGCTAGGGATTATAAAGCCTCTCGTGAGAAAGGGTATCGAGAACAAGCGCTTAAGTTATACCCTTGGGTATGCGGTCGCTGCACTCGCGAATTCACCCATAAAAATTTATCTGAGTTAACGGTTCATCATCGCGATCACAACCACGATAATAATCCATCAGATGGGACGAACTGGGAGTTATTGTGCCTGTATTGTCACGACAATGAACATTCGCGTTTTGAAGAGCTGATCCGTTACGGCAGTACTAAAGAATCCAAACAAGACGCTGCTACGTTCAATCCATTTGCAGATTTAAAAGCAATGATGAAGAAGTAGAGCTGAGACGGTAGAAGCGGTAAGAACGATGACAAGCGGTAACAAGCGATGACAAGCGAGAAACCGCCTAGGAGCTAGGACGCTGCGCTGCGAGAGGCTATACAAGCAAAGTCAAAAGCTGGCTAGATTGATGAAAATCGATAACGGGCGATAAACAGCCTAGGAGCGAGTTCGCTACGCGGCGAGATGCTATACAGGCAAAGTCAAAAGCTGGATAGATTGATGAAAATCGATAACGGGCGAGAAACAGCCTAGAAGCTAGTCCGCTTTGCGGCGAGATGCTATACAGGCAAAGTCAAAAGCTAGGACGCTTTGCTGCGAGATACTATAAATTCGAAAGACAGAAGGCTAGAGGCTGATTCCGCCGTGGTAATACTTCTGAGCAGGGATCAGCTGGTCGCTTTAACGCTGTTATAGAAGCGAAGCGCACTAGCTGGACGCAGTCCATCCTAGACTCTAGGCTTGTTATCGCTCGTAATCGCCTGTTACCGCTCGCTATTACTTGCAACCGCCTAGATGCTAGGACGCTTCGCTGCGAGATGCTATACAATCAAATTCAAAAGATAGAAGCTTAGGGGTTTTGTTCTATCATGGTAATACTTTTGAGCAGAAATCTGCTTGAGGCTTTACCGCTGTTATAGAAGCGAAGCGCACTAGCTGGACGCAGTCCATCCTAGCATCTAGGCTTGTATCGCTCGTAATCGCCTGTCACCGCTCGCCATCACTTGCAACCGCCTAGACGCTAGGACACTTCGCGGCGAGATGCTATACAATCAAATTCAAAAGACAGAAGGCTAGAGGCTGGTTCCGTTGTGGTAATACTTCTGAGCAGGGATCAGCTGGTCGCTTTAACGCTGTTATAGAAGCGAAGCGCACTAGCTGGACGCAGTCCATCCTAGCATCTAGGCTTGTATCGCTCGTAATCGCCTGTCACCGCTAGTCACCGTGCTTTATCTCAACGTTTTCATTTAAGCGCTTTTCAGCTTCCAACCATTTAGCCCGTGATAAAGTTTGCTTGTTGCTGTCACCCAAAAACTGTTGTTTTCTGGCGGCTAGGCTATCCCCAATCTGCTTTTTCTGCGCATCACTTGCTTGTGACCAAATCACAATCTCATCGACGTGGCGAAAACAGCCCATACAATAATTGTCATCATTTAAGCCGCAGCGGGCGACACAAGGTGAGTGCATAGTTTACAATTCCAATACGAGTATCTAAAGACCCGCATTCTATCATTTCAATGAGTGAAGGTTAACAATAAGCAACGATATGTCAGCAATCGATTATCAACACACCTTTAACGCAGTCGACTCACTTTTGAATGCCCTAAAACCCTTGTGGCAGCTCGTTGCATTTGAGTGTAACCACTTACCTTGGCAGCAGGAATATCCACATTTAGCTCAAAAGGTGTGGCAGCTTGATGATACTGAAATAGATATCCTTGATATGGATCAGCAACAGCTTGTCGAAATGTTATTGCCAAGCTTGATTAGCGACATTAAACAGAGCAAACTTCCACAGGTTGATGAATTAATTAGTCAATTAAGCTTGTTAGTCATCACTTCGCCTACAAGTGCTATTGACCCAATAAACTCTCAATCTTTGCCTAGCGGTGAACAGCCACATAGCAAAGGCCAGAATAATGATTTAGCCCATTTCAGTGCCCATATTAAAGGCCGAAAGTGGCAACAAATCATCATGTTTGCGAATCAAGTTGATCCACAGCATCACTCCAAGTTACCTAGGTTACCTATCTTAGAGTGGTGCGCAGGTAAAGGACATTTGGGCCGCTTGGTGGCTAAGCAGCAACACATTGAGGTGACAAGTCTTGAGTGGCAAGCGAGTTTATGCAGACAAGGCCAATTTATTGCCAAACAATGGCAATTACCACAAACCTTTATTTGTGCCGATGCTTTTGCGCCAATCGACCCGAGTAAACCGCTATTGTTAATTGATCAACATGCCATTGCATTGCACGCTTGTGGTGATTTACACATTCGTTTACTCAAACTAGCAGCATCGGCAGGTACGCGGGTGATTTCTATTTCACCCTGTTGTTATCATTTAATTGAGCATTCACATTATCAACCGCTATCGGCCTTAGCAAAGGTCAGTGAGTTACGCTTGTCGCGTCATAATTTACAACTACCGTCACAGCAAAGTGTGATTGCCAGCACCAAGCAACAAGTATCGCGCCATCAAGAAGTGGCATGGCGTTTGGGTTTTGACAGCCTGCAGCGTGATATTCGGGGCATAGATGCTTATTTGCCGGTGCCGACCATTAAACAAAGTCAGCTTAGCGGCAGTTTTAGCGACTTTTGCCAATGGGCTGCAAATCAAAAGAAATTATTACTACCTAATGCTATTAATTTGAGCCATTATTTTCACCTTGGGATTGAGCGACAACGTCTCACCAAGCGGATCGCTTTAGTGGCACATTTATTTCGCCGCACGATAGAGCATTGGCTATTGCTCGATCGTGTCTGTTTTTTACAAGAGCAGGGATATCAAGTTGCGCTGACTGAATTTTGTGCAAACAGTGTTACGCCACGAAATGCCTTGATCCAAGCAATTAAAATAATCGAATAGTAGTCTTGGTCACAGATTTACAAATTAAGCCATTGTTTACACTGGTTTATTTTTATTAAAACTGTAAGAATTAACAAACTGGTTAATTAAACAATAGAGTTAACCATAAAAAATCATCCAAATTACCGCATTGGCTTGCTGTTTTTGATTGAATAATTAAGCCATTCTTGTTCAAATGGCGGGTTAATAACGAATATCAACTATTCTAGTGCCTTTTTGGCTTGCTAGAGCGAAGCGAATTATACGGTTTAATGAAATATTCACGCGTCTTTATCAATAGTCTGGCTTATGAGCTAGCACCGCAAGTAGTGTCGAGTAGCGATTTAGAATCTCGTTTGGCACCGCTATATCAAAAGTTTCGTATTCCTATGGGGCAACTTGCCGCATTAACCGGGATTACCGAGCGTCGCTGGTGGCCAAAAGGTCATCGTTTATCTGACGGTGCCATTGCCGCTGCGCAAAAAGCCTTAAATGAAACCGGTATTGATGTCAGCGACTTAGGTGCCGTGGTTTACACGGGGGTGTGCCGCGATCAACACGAACCTGCGACCGCTTGCCGTATTGCTGCTGAACTTGGCGTGTCAAAAGACACGGCAATTTATGACATCAGTAATGCCTGTTTAGGGGTGTTGTCGGGTATTTTAGATATAGCCAACCGAATCGAGCTTGGTCAAATCAAAGCGGGTATGGTTGTGTCGTGCGAATCGGCTCGAGACATTGTGGATGCAACCATTGACCACATGCTAGCCGAGCCGACCATGCAAAATTTTGCTCAGTCATTGGCCACATTAACCGGTGGTTCAGGCGCTGTAGCGGTGATTTTAACCGATGGGACTTTGCCGCTTAAAACCACTCGTCAACATCAGCTGTTGGGTGCAAGTCATTTGTCTGCACCAGAACATCACCAATTGTGTCAATGGGGCTTACAAGAAGCTGGGCACTTATTGTATCGCGAGTTTATGCGTACCGATGCCGTGACTTTACTCAAAGAAGGAGTAGAGCTTGCCAAGCACACTTGGGAGCATTTTTTAGAACAACGAGATTGGGTCGTCGAACGGGTCGATAAAGTCATTTGTCACCAAGTGGGTGCCTCTAACCGTCGGCAAGTGCTAAATGCATTAAATATCCCCCACATAAAAGAATATCCCACCTATCAAACATTGGGCAACATGGGCTCGGTATCATTGCCTGTTACGGCTGCCATTGCACATGATGAAGGTTTTTTACGTGTTGGCGACCAAGTCAGCTTTTTAGGGATTGGCAGTGGTTTAAACTGCATGATGCTAGGAATTAAGTGGTAAGCCATTGGCTGCGCTAAGTTTTTTGAATTTCATTATAAAAATCATTAACAGGATGCATCATGCTAGACAACTTGCTGCCATTTAAAAGTCACTTTTTAGATCGTAACGGCAATAAATTGCACTACATAAACGAAGGCCAAGGCGAGCCCGTGGTGATGGTGCACGGTAATCCTAGTTGGAGTTACTACTACCGTAATTTAGTCAGCGCACTGAGCGGTCAGCACCAATGTATTGTGCCAGACCATATTGGTTGTGGCTTATCAGATAAACCGGATGATCCACTATACGATTACACCTTAGTTAACCGTATTGATGATTTAGAAGCCTTGCTCGACAGCCTTGATGTAAAACAAAATATTACGCTAGTGGTTCACGACTGGGGCGGCATGATTGGTATGGGCTTTGCGGCGCGCCACCCTGAGCGCATCAAGCGCATTGTGTGTTTAAACACTGCAGCGTTTCATTTACCTAAAACCAAACCGTTTCCTTGGGCATTATGGGTTTGCCGCGACACTTTACTTGGCACCTTGTTAGTGCGCGGTTTGAATGCATTTTCATCTGCGGCGTCGTATGTTGGCGTTAAACGTAAGCCGATGGCTAAAGATGTCCGCGAAGCCTATGTTGCGCCATTTAATTCTTGGAAAAACCGTATTTCGACATTGCGCTTCGTGCAAGATATTCCACTTAAGCCTGGCGATCGTAATTACGACTTAATCACTAGCATTGGCGATAGCTTAAGCCAGTTTGCTAACGTGCCAACGCTTATTTGCTTTGGTTTACAAGATTTTGTATTTGATAAGTATTTTTTAGAGGAATGGCGACTGCGAATGCCTCATGCCACAGTGCACGAGTTTGCCGATTGTGGTCATTACATTCTTGAAGATGCCAGCGACGAAGTGATTGGCTTAATTAAAGATTTCATCGCGACAAATTAAGCTAATGTGCTAGGTTTAATAAAAGTAAATAAAAGGCTCTTTTGAGCCTTTTTGTTCATTTCAACCTGAGCCAATAATGGTTAATCATGACGAACTTCAAAGACAAGCACGCTAACGCCAATATTTGCCAGCACTTACAATATGCTGCTCAGCATACTCCAGATTCTCTTGCCGTGGCCGTTCAGCAGGCAAAGCAAGGCCAATTTGATTACCAAGAAATCGATTTTGCTAGCTTGCATCAGCAATCTGATATGATTGCTAAAGGGCTAATTCAGTACGGCATTACGCGTGGCATGAAAGCCGTGTTGATGGTGACGCCAAGTATCGAATTTTTCTCATTAACCTTTGGTTTATTTAAAGCCGGTATTATTCCGATTTTAGTCGACCCAGGTATGGGCGTAAAAAACCTTAAGCAATGTTTCGAAGAATCACAACCTGACGCCTTTATCGGTATACCTAAGGCCCACATCGCAAGGCGCATTCTTGGTTGGGGTAAAGGCAGTGTCAAACACGTTATTAATGTGGGCGGCTCAGGTTTACAGCGTTGGTTAGCCAATGCCACGAGCCTTGAAACGATTATTGAATTTGGCCGTAATGTGGCTCAACCTCTTGATATGGCATTGCTTCACCATGATGATATGGCAGCCATTTTATTTACCAGTGGTAGCACAGGTACCCCAAAAGGCGTGGTATACAGCCATGGGATGTTTGAAGCGCAAATTAGTGCGCTAAAACACGATTATGGTATTATTCCAGGCGAACGTGACTTAGCCACATTCCCGCTGTTTTCCTTGTTTGGCCCGGCACTTGGCATGGCATCAATTGTACCCGACATGGATGCCAGTAAACCCATCAGCGCCAATCCGGCTAATTTGTTTGCTGCTATCGAGCAATATCAATGCACTAATATGTTTGTTAATCCCGCCTTGTTGGAACGTTTAGGCCAAGCAGGCGAACAAACCCAACATAAACTCACTAGCGTTAAGCGAGTTATATCAGCTGGCGCGCCGGCGACCATCAGCTCAATTAAATGTTTTAGTCAGATGCTCAATTCACAAGTTGAAGTGCTCAATTCTTACGGTGCGACTGAATCATTGCCTATTAGTATGATTGGCAGCCATGCGTTGTTTGCTACCAGTGACTTAACCGATCAAGGTAAAGGTATTTGTGTTGGTAAGCCGATATCGTCGGTGAGTGTGGATATTATTGCCGTTACTGACGTGGCAAAACCACAATGGGCTGATGTGAATAAGCTTGGCGCTAATGAGATTGGCGAAATTGTGGTGAGCGGTCCTATGGTCAGCCAGGCTTATTATCAGCGTGAGCAAGCCACCCAACTCGTTAAAATTCACCACGGTGATCACGTTAAACATCGCATGGGTGATGTGGGGTATCTTGATGATAATGGCTTACTGTGGATGTGCGGTCGTAAAGGTCATATTGTTGATGCCACTCGCGGTAAGCAACGGCTAAAACGCTTTTATACACTGCCGTGCGAGCGAGTATTTAATACCCATCTGCAAGTTAAACGTTCTGCCATTGTTGGCGTGGATGTGGGCGGTGATATAGTGCCGGTTATGTGTATCGAATTACATAAAGGTATTGTTTGCTCAACCTCTAAAGCGCTATTTCAAGAGTTAACCCAATTAGCTGAACAGCACCCACATACTCAAGGTATCGGGCGCTTTTTAATTCATCCCGATTTCCCGGTCGATGTGCGCCATAATGCTAAAATTTTCAGAGAAAAACTCGCTGTATGGGCCCAAAAGCAATGGCAAGAATAAAGTCGTTCTTAAGTGAGACTAAGGTAATTATAAGGCAATAATAATGACGCTGACAGATTTACACCCCCTAGAGCAAACCGCACTGAAGCAATTAGCGCTATCGGTTAGTAAAGTATTTGTTACCGGCGCAGGTGGCTTTTTAGGTTGTGCTATTTGTCAGCGTTTATTGGCAGCCGGTATTGAGGTCGTTGGCTTTGCCAGAAGTCATTATCCCAAGCTTGTCGAACTGGGCGTCGATATGCGTCAAGGCGACATTAGTGACTATGACAGCGTCAAGCAGGCTATGACTGGATGTGATCTGGTGTTCCATGTCGCATCAAAAGCCGGCGTGTGGGGCAGCAAACAAAGTTTTTATTCTCCCAATGTTGATGGCGCGACTAATATTGTTAACGCTTGTAAAGCGCTTGATATTCATAACCTTATTTATACCAGCACCCCAAGTGTGACGTTTGCCGGTGCAGATGAAAATGGCATTAACGAATCAGCCCCTTACGCCAGTCAATACCTTAATTATTATGGTGAGTCTAAAGCCATTGCCGAAAAAAATATCCTTGCAGCTAATACTGCTTCGCTTCGAACCACAGCCTTAAGGCCGCATTTAATTTGGGGGCCAAACGACCCACACCTTGTCCCTAGAGTGGTAGAGCGTGCCAAAGCAGGGCGCCTAAAGCTGGTGGGATATCAAGATAAACTGGTCGATACCATATATATCGACAATGCTGCCTACGCCCATATTTTGGCTGCAGTGGATTTAGTGGCCGCGGCTAAGTGCGCAGGTAAAGCCTATTTTTTAAGTAATGATAAGCCTATAACGATGGCCGCTATGCTCAATAAAATCTTAGCCTGTGCAGACTTACCGCCAGTGACTAAGCGAGTACCCGCAGGTGTTGCTTATGCCGCAGGCGTGGTACTTGAAACACTTTACGGCTGGCTCAATATACAGCAAGAACCCATCATGACTCGCTTTGTAGCAAGGCAATTATCGACCAGTCATTACTTTGATATTAGCGCAGCTCAACAAGACTTAGGCTATCAACCGCTTATGAGTATCGAACAAGGTATGCAAAAGCTGAAGTTATCGCTTTCACGCTAATTGTGCTGATTAGCTGTTTAAGCTAGCGGTTTGCATTAGTTATTCAAGTTAGCCGTTAACGATTAGGGTTTAAGATAGCGACTTAAGGTAGCGACTTAAGTTAGCAATAGACTTTAACCGCTTTTATTAACTGTCTTTGCTAATGGCTAATATTAACGACCTAAGTTAATGACTTAACTTAGTCACACGAGTAGATAACACAAAATTTGTCTTCACTACTGTCTCTAAAAAAATGATGTAAACAATTGTTTGTAACATTGTTTTTACATCAATTACTTTAGTTATTTTTTAACAATCACTTGGTTAAATTTTATTCCGCTGTATCTTAAATCCCGACCACCATAAAATCACCCCACAGAGGGTAACAACTCATAACAAAGTGGTGCAGGGAGAAGCAATGCAAGATAACAAGCACATCACATGGAATTTAGCGACCTTAGCCATTCATGGCGGCCATCAGCGTGAAGCCTTTGGCTCACTCACCACACCACTATATCAAACCGCCACCTTTGTATTTGATAACGTAGAACAGGGCGGAGCGCGTTTTGCCGGAGAAGAGCCTGGCTATATTTATACTCGTTTAGGAAACCCGACCACTGCAGAGTTAGAGCGTAAAATGGCGCTACTCGAAGGCGCTGAAGATGCTGCCGCCACGGCATCTGGCATGGCAGCCGTATCCAGTGCATTGTTAACCCATTTACATGCAGGCGATCACTTAGTGGCATCAAAAGCGGTATATGGTTGCACTTTTGCGTTAATGACCACCCAATTAACCCGTTTAGGCGTTACCACCACATTGGTCGATTTTACCGATATTGCTGCAATCGAAGCTGCTATTAAGCCCAATACCAAAGTGATATTTTGCGAAACCCCAGTCAATCCACATCTACAAGTATTCGACATAGCAGCCATAGCAAAAGTCGCTAAGGCTCATAAGCTAGTTTCAATCGTCGATAACACCTTTATGACGCCCTTATTGCAGCAACCGCTGGCAATGGGTATCGATATGGTGATCCACAGTGCCACCAAGTATCTTAATGGCCACGGCGACGTGATTGCAGGTATTGTGTGCGGCAATGCAGAGCACATGCACAGATTAAAATATGAAATATTGAAAGATTTTGGTGGGGTTATATCCCCACATGATGCTTGGCTTATTTTACGCGGCTTAAAAACCTTAGATGTCCGCTTAGCACGCCACTGCGACAATGCCGAAGTGTTAGCTGAATATTTAGATAAACATCCAAAATTTAGCCAAGTGTTTTACCCAGGTTTAGAACACCACCAAGGCCATCGTTTCATCGGCAATCAAATGAAGCGTGCTGGTGGGGTCATTGCATTTGAGCTAAAAGGGGATAAGCAAGATGCGATGAACTTCGTTAATCGTCTCAAGCTGTTCACTATCGCTGTAAGTCTTGGTGATGCCGAATCACTTATTCAACATCCCGCTTCAATGACCCACTCACCTTACAGCCCAGAAGCCAGACTCGCCGCAGGCATCACCGACAACTTACTGCGCATCTCAGTTGGCCTAGAGAATGTTCAAGACCTGATTGCAGATATTGAACAAGCATTAGAGTGAAGACGGGCAGTCATAGCTGAAGATCTTTGAAGAACGATCGCAAGCGATTAAAGCCTAGAGACTAGGGCGGACTTCGTCCTGCTAGATCGCTGCGCTGCTATAACAGCGGGATCCGTCCTGGTAACGTTTTTGAGCTGGGACTTCAGCTCTTGTGGATGACGAATTATAGACATAAAAAAACAGTGCGTTTAGCACTGTTTTTTTGAGCTTACAGTCACGAGTTTTTATTGTTCATTTAACGGTAAGAAGACTAAATATTAGTTACTAGAGATTGTTCCAGCACCGCCGCCTGAACCACCACCAAAGCCTGGACCCGCTGGCGCAGGTGCAGCACCAAATCCACCACCACCTGCAGTTTGAGTATCTTCAACTGCTTCAGACACAATGGCAGGGTCAACACCGTTGGCAAGTGCAATGGCTAAAATCTCATCTGGATTCATGCCCGCTGCTACAGCCGCTTTTAATGCTTTTTTGATGAGTTCTACATCGCCGTTAGCGGCTTGAATTGCAGTCGCTAATTGCTGTGCTTGCGCTGATATGGGTGCATTTTGATTGCTAGCAGTTAAAGTCTCTTCAGCCTTTTCACCTGCCATCAACGTCTCATCAGCTATTGCACTTGCAGACAAGGTGTCTTTAGCGATTGCACCTGCAGATATACCTGTCGTCAATAATGCTGACATTAATAAAATGGGTAATTTATTCTTATTCATTATTCTGCCTCGTTGTCTAGTGAATTGCTAAAGTCGTTTAGATGCAAAGTGCACGTCCAACTCTGGGGTGTATTAGCAGGAATGATTGTACTCAAATTTTGTACAGCATACAATCCATTGCCTTGTAGGCCATCGATGTTCATCAGGGTAAAATAAGCACCTATAGTGGCTGATTCAACCTGTGGTGCAATGATTTTTATGCCAATACCATGACAAATTTGGGTCAAGGTTTGTACAAAAAAACGTGTGTCAGCTTCGGCAATATCGTGAACGTAGCTAGCATCAATCTTAACAAAATCAATGTCTAAGTTACGGATGTAACAAAATGAACTTAAATTTGAGCCAAACCGTTCGATAACAATATCAATATTTGATTGTTTTGCTCGGCGAATAAACAATTCTGTTGAGGCTAAAGAAAGCATTGCTGCAGATTCATTAAATTCATACAAAAGTGGTGGAAGGGTTTTATGCAATTTCTGGTATAAATCAAATAACCAGTCGGTAAATACTGGGTTATGCATTGCACGCTTACTAATATTGATCGCCACTTGGGTATGCTCTATATGTTGTAATTTGTAAAAAATGAAACAAATGACAGCTTGCTCAAGCTCTTGTATCACCCCCAGCCGTTCTGCCATCGCAAAGACATCTAACGTCGATAGGGTTTCACCTTTTATTTTGAAGCGAACAAACGATTCAACATACAATATCGTCTGTTTATTATCCACCACAGGTTGTAGCATTAAGTCAAAAATCTTATCAAACGGAATACATTTAATGGAAAAGTCTTTTGGATCACAGTGACTAATTTCGTTTTTAAAGTATTCAGTGAACCGCGTTAAAATAGACACCCATTCTTCTCGGGAGTGATTTTTATATATCGACTCAGGGTCTACTAACCCGTTTACTGCTTCTGAATACTGATTATGCACCAATTGATTATCTAATCGCTTAACTGCATCCGTAAACGACTCATGGTGATTAACTCGGGTGAGAGCGTGCTTAGCAAAGCCATTTTTAAAATATTCTCCATTCTCAATAGTTAATGAGTTAGCAAATTGGGTGTCGATTACCTTCACCGATTCTTCAGTTAACAATGATATAAAGGCAAATTCAGATCCAGAGATACGATACAACTGCGATTCATGCATTTGTTCAATTTGCTTACTTAGTACAGTAGCACCTTGTAAAATGTATGCATCGCCACAGCCGTAGCCTTCTTTGTCATTAATGACTTGTAATGATGTCATCGACACCAAACCTAAATAAAAACGATCCCCATGCCGTTCATACTCAGCCTGAATAGACTCAAACTTTTTCAATAATGCTCGGCGATTAGGTAAGCCTGTGTGTGGGTCGATATACACTTCTTTAGACAAGGTTTCAGCCAATTGAGTTTGCTCGTTAAATGATCGTTGAATGTTTTCAACCATGCGGTTAATTGCATTAACAACAGTACGTAATTCAGAGGTAAAAGGGCGTACAGTATTTAAGCTAAAACGTTTTTGAATAACCGACTCGGCTTGTTGAACAATACTGCTCAAGGGGGTTAACACTGCTTTTAAAATAAAATATACCAACAAAAATGCAACTAACAGTTGCACTAGTGTCACGTTAAATGTGCTAACCGCATGATCCCAAAGTGCATAATACGATGTTCCCGCATGTGACTGTACTTCTAGTATGCCAGCAATGCGCCAACCATCACTGACTTCACTGGTCATCACTGGAGGATGCAGGGTAAACCCGCTAATAAACCAATCAGGTACAGCGAAGTTACTTTCAGGGTTGACCCGCTCAAACTGTTTTACCCCATCAATATCAGTAAAAGAAATATGTTGATAATAACCTGAATCAAAAATGGCGTTGGTCATGGTTTGAGCCATCACCAAGCCTTCTTCATCCATATAAGGTGACATAGATAACCCTAAGCTGTGTGCAGCCCCTTGCGCATGGGAACTCAGTTGCTCGTTTAAATAACTGCGCATATTCGACACATTGTGATATATCGCTGTGCTAAAACTAAATATAGACAAACAGCCTATGAGTAAATATAGCTGTAACCTTAAAGACATCCCTTGTTTAAACATGGCTCACTCCGGTTCCTTTTGTTCAGTTTATTCGCCGTTTTCAATTCGATTGACTAAATCAGTCCAATTTTTTGTCCCGCCGCTGTTGGGCTTGGCTGTACTAAGACCTTGCGCCTTTGCTAACCATAATCCTTGGCCATTAAATGAATATACAGGTTTTAAATCTCGGCGTTGGTCGGCAGGTAAAATGGTAGTTTTTAAATTATCTAGCACCAAAGGCATCGCCTTAGGGTTTTCAAAATAAATCAGCACCATATGGGGTTCGTTAATCAACAGTGCTCTTACATACCTCAAGCGCATTTTATTTTCATCCACACCCATGGCCTTTAAGGTAAAATATTTAAAAATAGCAAAGTCTTCACAATCACCACCTTTAGTCCCTAATGATTCAAGCGGGGTAGCCCAATAATCACTTTTATGCCAATGGTCACTGTCACTCACAAAACGGATCCGCCGATTAGCAAACTGGTTGGCTAAATGCAAGCGCTCATAATCACCTAACGTAGTGCCTTTATTAATAGTGTCACGCCAGTCACTAAAGTCCTCAACGCTGTCCGAACTATAGCGCAGCTCGATAAGTTTAAAAAAATCCTCAGTAAATAAATCATCCGTTATTGTGGCAATGCAGACAGCCGAAGATACCACTGAGATTAGAAGCCAATGGCGGTATCTATCGATGCAACACAACACGAATTTAATACGCAAATCCCACTGCAGTTATGGTTAGTGATTACAGGGTAATGATGTTAGCAAAATGTTGTAAATCAGAAATATCATAAGTCAGTTTTTGCTTAAACGACAATGCAATGATGATGAAATTTCAAAACGAGAGCATAAAGACACAACATTAACAGCAGGCATACTTCGAAAGTACGACAAAAAACGCCGTTCAAAATAACGACCTAATCTACTCATTAAAAGGATTGAATTTTGATAGTGTCAATATAATGGCACGCTTATTGTTATAAAAATGTAAATGATGAGCTTTTTAGGTTAGCACATGAGTGTGGCTAGTATTCTCAGCTAAACTATTAATTGAAAGGGATAGCAGATCAGACGGAAATGTTAAATTATCAACGCTCTAGAATAATTTTTTATCAATTAAAACAAGGGTTTATTTTTATTCGGTATTGTTACTACTTTGCTATCAATTAACTAACCATTAAGCTAAATGGCTAGAATAAGATTTTTTATGATGCACAAAAACAAAGCATCTTATTTAGTTAAGCTACATACGGGTGCAAAACCACACTGGAAATGTGAATGCAAACTGTAATCTGATTGTGCAATGTAAAAGCCAATAAACTGAGTCTTTTTAGCAAATGTCTTCCAGAATTACTAGAACAAAAGTAGTAAGTTGATGGCGTTTGATTTTAAATGTAACAAAAAAGTGTCAAAATAACAGCTAAATGTTAAAAACCGTCAAAAAAAAGTCATTAAGTTAACGTATAAACTATAGTTAATACTGAACGAAACAATATTTACGTAAAACAGAAAGTAGAAAGGGAAATTTTAAACAAGGCATGACGCAAATGATAACTGTGTTGAAGCCAATCATCAGATGATTTGTTTCATTAGTTTACCGATGTGATCTCATATCATTATTGTTTCGCTGCATCCCACTACATCACTTTAGGTGTCATACGTGTTGTTAATTCACTTGAAAATGATTGTTGGTGGCTGATTTTATTTAGGTATCGATAATGCCTAAAACTCACCATCAACTATATTGTGTATACAGGACATAAAAAGGATTCATTTTACTTTTTCATTATTAAAGATAAAAGTCACATAATCAAAAACTTGAAAGGTGTCACAGCAATCTGGAAGCTGCAATCTAGTGGCGGTAGCGTGTCTTTTTTTACTATCCGTTAAAATCTTACGCCGTCATCTTCACATGTTTTTCGTTGAAGACTTTGTTGTCATTTTATTCAAAGGGCGATTCAGGATTAACAATATTACCGGAACAACAAATTAGAAGCTCCAATGGATTGATGAAATAGCAGGAGCCGGTTTTACTCTTCGCTGTCATCTTTAAATATTTATGTTGGCGACCTCAGCTCTAAATGTTTGCCTTTGACTATTAACGAGATTCATAAGTGCATGTACTTAACAATATGCTCTGGATGTTTCGAATAAAAAAGATATTTAAGATCAACAGGATGTTTGTCTATATGAAAATTGCAATCGCAGGTACTGGTTACGTAGGCTTATCAAATGCCATGCTTCTGGCGCAACATAATGAGGTAGTAGCTGTCGATATCGTTAAAGAAAAAATTAACCAACTTAATGATAAAATATCACCGATTGTCGACACAGAAATAGAAGACTTTTTAGCTAACAAAAAGCTTAACTTTACGGCAACGCAAGACAAAGTCACTGCTTATCAACAAGCAGATTTTGTCATCATTGCCACACCTACTGATTACGACCCTGTGGCGAACTATTTTAATACATCGTCAGTTGAATCTGTGATTAAAGATATCATTAGCATTAACCCGAATGCCATAATGGTGATCAAATCTACTGTTCCTGTAGGTTATACCGAACGGATTAAGCAAGAGTTTGCATCCAATAACATTATGTTCTCGCCTGAGTTCCTAAGAGAGGGTAAGGCACTACACGACAATTTGTATCCATCACGTATCATTGTGGGTGAGCAAAGCGAGCGCGCGCGAATTTTTGCTAACTTACTGTTGCAAGGTGCAATTAAAAAAGATATTCAAGTTTTATTTACTCACTCAAGTGAAGCCGAAGCGGTGAAACTTTTTTCTAATACTTATCTCGCATTGCGTGTTGCATACTTTAATGAGTTAGACACTTATGCGGAGTCACGTTGCCTGGACAGTAAACAAATTATCGATGGTGTGTGCTTAGACCCACGGATTGGTAATCACTATAACAACCCTTCTTTTGGTTATGGTGGCTATTGCTTACCTAAAGACACCAAGCAACTTAGAGCAAATTATTCAGATGTCCCCAACAATCTTATTGGCGCAATCGTCGACGCCAATACTACCCGTAAAGATTTTATTGCCGAGTCAATTTTAAAGCGTAATCCTAAAAAAGTGGGTATTTATCGTTTAATAATGAAGTCAGGATCAGACAACTTCAGGGCTTCAAGTATTCAAGGGGTAATGAAGCGCATTAAAGCCAAAGGTGTTGAAGTTATAATTTACGAACCCGTATTAGTGCAAGATGAATTCTATCATTCGACAGTCTATCGTGATCTCGAACAGTTTAAAGCAGATGCGGATGTGATTGTATCTAATAGAGCTGCAGATGAGTTAAGTGATGTAGCCGATAAAGTGTATACCAGAGACCTGTTTGGGAATGATTGAAATTATATCGGATAAATATATGATTAATTGGCACGTGCAGTGTTAATATCAGCTTTGTAAATCAATAGGTTCTACTCGGATTTTAAATTATCTTGTAAAGTCAAAATAATATATTGATCGATAAGTATTTAGCTTAATTAAATAAAATTTGACTTTGTTTTGATTGTTGAGGGATTAATGAAATATAAATCATATAGTGATTTAAGTAGAGATATTAGTGATAATATTTACAAGATCAACACTCAGAATTTTGATTTGATTGTTGGTATCCCAAGGAGTGGAATGGTTCCATCTTATATGGTTTCATTGCTACTTAATGTTAATTGTATAGATCTACCTGCATTTATTAGAAATGAAAAGCTTTGCAAGGGTATAACTCGTGATGTAGGGACGGACATCGTAAATTCACATGATGCAAAAAATATTTTACTTATTGATGATAGTATTTTGTCTGGAAATTCAATGTTGAATTCTTTAAAACAAATTCCAACGAAATTTCAAGGGTTGATAACTACTGCCGCGGTATATTCTAGCCATAAAAACCATGAAAATGTAGATATTGTTCTTACTGAGGTTGAGCCACCTCGTGTTTTTGAATGGAATATTTATCACCATCCAGTAGTTTCTAATTCGTGTTTTGATATTGATGGTGTACTTTGTTATGACCCATCAAATGAAGAAAATGATGATGGTGATAAATATGTGCAATTTTTATGTAATGCAAAGCCACGATTTATTCCTACTGAGAAAATTGATTATCTAGTAACTAATAGATTAGAAAAGTATCGTACACAAACAGAGGTTTGGTTATCTAAAAATGGTGTTAAATTTAATAAATTGATTATGTTAGATTTGCCTGGAAAAGCAGACCGACTAGCTCAATCGGATTATTATTCGCATAAAGCTAATTTCTATAAAAACAGTGATTCTTCTCTTTTTGTAGAGAGCGATATCAATCAAGCAATTGAAATTGCAAATCGTTCTAATAAGTTTGTTTTTTGTGTGGACGAGAATATTATGATATCCCCTGGAGGTTTGAGTCGGTTTAAAAATAAAAGTTACTTATTTTCTAAAGTTAGATACAAACTTTCAAAAATACAGGTGCTACGTACATTGTATAATTCATTTAAGTTCTAAGTTCTAAGTTCTAAGTTCTAAGTGCTATTAAAATAAATAAAATCAATATTTTAGCAAATGTTCACTCAATAATGAGTAACATAACTGCGATACTCATTATAGATGTTTGGCGTCATCCAATTGCCGAGAAAGAGGTTTTTTACTAAAGTCAAATAGTCTTACTGTTATATTTATAATGTGAATACGGTAAGTTATTCTGGCAGTACAGCCCTATAATACAGATCGTATTGCAAAGGCTAAAATAAACAAGCTGCCAGGACAACATATCGTCCAAATCTTTCGCGATTAAACATGATTGGAGGCTAGAGCTGTTATCTAACAGCTGATGGTGATCAGTGGATTTATAGGCTATATCAATAGGTAATTTCCAAATAGGCAAAATTTACCGCTGTTTATCACAATGAAATAGTCACCAGATGCCGTCATTAGCCATCGATACGAGAGAATATTTTGGCTACTTTTGAAATAGCGCTTTTTATAGTCTAAGGTTATTTTTTCACTTACAGGAAAGTCAATATTAGTCTTCACAATATGTTATGAAAGCAATGAGTAGAATGTCGAGCCGTTTAAATACCTCAATCATATTAACAGAATTGACAATAATTCAAGTTAAGCAAGTATGACAGCATGGTTAATGCGGTATACAAAAGTGAACTCAACATGCCCTTATAGCTAACGAACGTAATTTACAAATAAAAATATTAATGGGTTATTGCTGTAAGCTATAAAAAACACATGTTTTCACTTGGTCAATTAGCAAGTAATTATACAACACAGAATTGAACTGAATATCGAACTAATAAATTTTTAATTTTAATCTGCAAGTATATTATGTTGTCAACTCGCTATTTAATTGAGATTGTTAGCTACTTATTATTTGAATTTTGTTCTTAAAAATAATAAAAGAGTAATAAATGCCTGAGGTTACGATAGATAAAAAGTTAATAAAATCAATATTACATAGTATGACGGGGAGATATTTAGTTTATGCTGTACAGTTATTATCGATGATGATATTAGCTAGAATGTTCAGCCCTGAAACGTTTGGTATATTTGCTATTATTCAAGTGTTTTCAGTATTTTTTGCTTTAGTCAGTGAGATGGGTTTTGGGCCTGCATTGGTTAATGAAGCTAAAATCCCAAAAGAAATGCGTGATGGTATATACAGCTTTACTTGGATTTTAGGTGTTTTTGTGTCGATATTGTTTTTTGCGGCATCACCATTGATTTCATGGTTTTATAATAATGAAATATATCAATATTTAGTTATTCCTGTCGCAATAAGTATTATCTTTAATACAGCTATTATTGTTCCTTTAGCATCATTCAATCGTGATAAAAAATTTATATCTATAGCTAGATGTGAAGCTATAGCTGAAGTGATTTCAATTGTTGTCGTATTGGTATCACTGTATTATTTAGAGCCTATATGGGCATTATCATTAAAACCTTTAACAGTAGCATTTATAAAGTACATCTTAGTTGTTCTAGGTTCAAAAAATACAGAAATAGGTATGCCGTGGTTTGGTAAAGAGTTATCGCATACATACAAAATACTAGCTTTTTCAAAACATCAGGCGGGATTTAATTTCTTAAATTATTTTTCAAGAAATTTAGATAATATTCTTGTTGGTAAGTATTTAGGAACAGTTAGCTTAGGTATTTATGATAAAGCTTATCAATTAATGCGTTATCCTTTGTTGTTGCTCACATTTGCTATGTCACCTGCAATACAGCCTGTTATGATGGAGTTGAAAAATGATCTTTATAAATTTGAAACGCTTCACAATAAATTCATAATTGTTATTTCAATAATAGGTTTGTTCGTCGGTGTTGTTATTTGTTTTTTATCTGAAGAAATAGTTTATATTTTGCTTGGTGAGCAGTGGTATGGAGTAACTCCGTTATTAGAAATATTATCCGTATCAATTCCAATTCAAATAGTTATGAGTACAAGTGGCGGTTTCTATCAAGCAGCAGGTAGAACTGATTTGATGCTTAAATGTGGGTTATTTGCTTTTTGTACAAATGTAACTGGGATAGTCATTGGTGTTTTGATGAACGATTTAGAATTGCTAAGCTGGGCAATCGTATTTAGTTCATTCGTAAATTATATACAATGTTATTATATTATGGGTAAATATTTGCTGCCATCAGGAGCTTGGCACACTTTAAAAAGAATATTGACCACACTCATAGGTGTTGCTTTAATGTTTTTTATGGTTGTTAAGTAGAATTTTTATTTATTATCCTTAAATTGTTATTAATAACTTTCATCCATACTCATAGTATTTTAAATATTAAAATAAGTAATTAATTAGAATAACTGCAAGTGCTAACCTGTATTTTGTGAATGGTTGTCATTGAAGTTATAAGTTTTTAATTGTTAATTATTTGCTAGGTGATGTCTTTATTCTATCAGAAAGTGGCGACTAACTTGAGCTTTTTTAATGAGCGTAAATAATATCATTAATGTTTAAAGCTTAATTTAGTTTATAGGGTGGTTTATATTTTTAATTAAATTAAGGTTAGTTTGTGATAGATAATAGAAAAATGCAAATAGATACACTAAGAGGTATCGCATGTATATTATTAGTCAGCTATCATGTTATTGGTTCAACACCGATGCAAGGAATGAAAATAAGTACAGGTTTACTCAGAGAAATTAATGATTTATTTGTTTATATTCGAATGCCTTTGTTTGCTTTTATATCTGGGGTTTTATATGGCTTTCGGCCAATAAGGTCTGATTATTTTGTTTTTATAAAAAAGAAAACCAGCAGACTGCTTTATCCTCTTTTGACAGTTGGAACGCTATTTGCGCTTTTACAGTATTACATTCCAGGGACAAACGGTGGTGATATTGATTTAAAATTTATTCATATCATTCCAGTAGGCCATTATTGGTTCTTAGAAGCAATATTCTTAGTTTTTTGTTTTGTAGTTTTATTGGAGTATTATAAGGCTTTTGATAACTTCTTTATATCATGTTTTTTAATCTTAATTTGCATATCAATTTACTTGTATGGCGTTGAGGTTAATTACTTCTCACTTTCAGGTTTTGTTTATTTATTGCCATTTTTTTTGTATGGAATGATGACTACACGATATCAATCTTTTAGTCATAAATTGTATTTGTTATTATTGGTTGTTTCATTTGTATTTATATTTAAAATCTTTATTGATTTCGATGGTAGAGCTGAGACAATTATTGTAGGTTTTATGTCATGTATTTTTCTTTTTTTACTAAAGTTAAGAGTTAGAATACTTGCATATATTGGTTTGTATTCTTTTTCTATTTATCTTTTTCATGTTTTCTTTACAGCTTCATCACGTATTATTTTAAATAAAATAGGTTTTTTTGATATGGAAATAATATTCCTTATTGGACTTGTGTTAGGTGTTTTAGGTCCGATTGTGACTGATAAAATATTTAGTAGTAATACTCACGTTAAATATTTTGTATTGGGAAAGTAAATTTTATTTCAAGGTGGTTTTTTGAACAAATTAACAGTTGTAATACCCACATATGGAAGAGCTGATAAGATTTTACAATCAATATACTCTTGTATGCATCCAAGAATATTTATTGTCGTTATTGATGATAATGGTCTAAATACTACTAACCAAATTGTAACCAAGAAATTAATTGATAGTATTTCTTCTGAATTTTCAAATAACTTACTTTATTACGCATTAGAGATAAACTCAGGTGCTTGTATAGCTCGTAATAAAGGGATTGAAATTGCTAATACATCAGTTGTTACTTTTCTTGATGACGATGATATGCTTTTAATTGAAGAAACTTTAGATAAGCTTGATTTTTTTACTCAGCAGACTGAATGTGACGTCTGTTGTAGCGATATGTTCTCTAAATTTAATGGTAAAAATTATCAGTTAGACTTCTGTCAATTTAGAGGCGTGACATCATATGATTTACTTGAAGATGGAAATTGTTACACGCCGATGGTCATGGCAAGAAAAGAAGCTTTGTTGCTTATAGGCGGATTTGATAATTGTAAAAAATATCAAGATCATGTGCTAATACTAAAAATACACTTAAATGACTTAAATGTATTTTATTTTAACAAACCTACGTTCATACACGTAGATCACGATGAATACAGGATTTCTAATAAAACTTGTTCTTATCAGACCGTTAAGCTTAGATTTGAATATGAATATCAATTACTCGAAAATCTTGAATTAGAAAGAGATGACTACGCTAGGTTGAAAAGTATTATTACAGATAGGAAGAGCTTATTATGTTTTTATTATATTGTGATGCCAAGGTTAAATACTTTTATAAAAAGGTTTATAGGCACTAAACGTTTGTTTTACTCGATTAACAAAGATGAGAGTAGTCTATTCGTTACTTTTAAATCATTTCTTTATGCCTTAAGAACTATTGATGGCTTACCTTTTATTATAAAAAGAGTGGCTTATAGGTTAAAGGGTAAAAGTTAAGTGAGCAATTTATCAAATAATAATGATTTTGAACTCGCTAATTTTAATGATGATATTAGTGATTTGAATTTGTATCTTTTTTATATATTTATATTTTTATTCTCTTTTGTCACACCCTTTTTATCTTTTATATGTTGTACTTTTTTAGTTGTTTATACAAATGACTATAAATTTTTAAAAACAATTCCCATTTCTCTCACTTTATTTTTTATTGTTATAAATTTCAACAGAGATTTTTTTCATATTGGTAACGATTTAGCCTGGTATTACTCTTACTTTAAAAACTTTGCTGATTATCAATTAGGATTTACTAGTGCTTTTGAGGATGATCTAGCAAATATTTCTCTAAAACCTACCGAACCCTTCTATCATTTATTGGTCTATATATCGAGTAAACTTACTAATGGTTATTATCCATTTTATATTTTTTGGGTCCATTGCTTTATTTACCTAATACCCACTTTTGTCATTATACAAATTTGCAAAATTGAACGAGTTTCGGTTTTGATTTGTTTTTCATTAGTTTTATTTCAAATGTTAGTTTTTTATGACTTTGGTAATGCATATAATTTAATTCGGCAGCAAGTAGCTAGTTCGTTAGTGGTTTTATCATTTTATTTTATGTATATAAAAAAACCAAAGCTTTGTTTCTTATTTGCAGTCGTTTCAGTGTTAACTCATAATTCAACGGTATTGATTGTCGCCATAATATTTTTGTTTTGTCTATATAATCTAAATTATATTTCATACAAATTAGTTTTTTTGTTTACCAGTATTTTATCATTTATTTATGTATTAGCATATTTTAGCCTAAGTGGTAATTATGAGGAATTAGAAGACCAGTCTCGAGGGGCTATAGTTAAGTTAATTGACTTTTCCCTTTTTACTTTGAGTGCAATAGTTGTTTTTCTTTATGATTCTAGACATAGGAATATATACAGGTTCTTATTGTTATTCTTTGTCGCCTTACTTTTTTCGCACGCGAGTTTATTTCTACCATTAAGGTTCTTGACGTTTTACGACTCTTTTAAATGGTTGGTTTATTTTATTTTTCTTAATTTTATTAGTTCAAAGCTGTCAGCTTATCGATATTCAGATTTTTTTATTTTTATTGTTTCTTTCGCCCTATCATTTTTGTATTTTAATCTAAAACTTACTTATACGTCTTATTCTTACTATGGTCAGTTTATGGATTTTGTTTTTGACTCTCCAGCTTTTTATTTAGGAATTAATTTATGAGAATTTTGCTATTAACTACATGTATATACAATGAAGATAATTATTCAGATTTTCTGAGATTAACTAATAGTTTGTTTTCGCAAAATAATGAAGTGACCTTCGTCCACGCAGTTCTATTTCAGAATTTCCACCTAGAGAATAAGTTGATTCTTAATAGTTCAAGCAATTATTTATCTAAGTACTATTATAGCAAAAAAATAATTTCATTATCAAAGGCCAGGAATTTTTTGATAAACCAATTTTATAATGAGTTAGATGATTATGATTATATTTCTTTTCCTGATGACGACTGTTGGTACCCAACCGAGTTTTGGGGCTGGTTCGATAAGTTAATAAAGAATGATGATGTACAGTTGTTTTATACAAAGTTTTGCTCAGATCCTGTAGATATTCCAAATTCAACAGAGAGCCATAGTACCTATAAGTTAGTTAAAAATGCTTCTTCAAACACGACTATATATAAAAGTGATATTGTGATGAAACTGAAGTTATTTAATGAGAGTTTCGGTGTTGGCAGTATTAATAATGGTGGGGAAGATACTGATTTCGCTATAAGAGCGATGCTTTTATCTAAAAATATTTTATTTAGTAACTCTGATGCAATTGGGCATAGAGATCCTGTCGCTGAGTTTAAGTATAGATATTACAAAGGTTCCTTCGGTGTTCTGAAAAATCATTGTTTACGTTCGGTTTCGTTATTTTTAATTACATTAAGAAAAGTTTTAGTTGGTTTTGTTTTCTTATTATTTGGGAAAATAAAAATGTCTGATTTTTTCGTTGGGAAAAGTTAAATGGAAACTTTAACTAAGGTAAGTTTTTTAGGTGTTAATTTTAATAGGTTTTCTATTGAAAGTTTGACTGCTCTTATTTTAAACGTCAATGAAAAATACGTTACAGTAGTCACTCCTAATGTTGACCATGTAGTCAGGTTAAATTCAAATTCTGATTTTAAAAAAGTATATGAACAGGCTGATATAACGGTAAATGATAGCAGAGTTCTAAATTTGTTATCTAAAGTTGCACGTGTTGATATTGGTAATGTGATACCAGGGAGTGATCTAACTAAAAGAATAGTAGAAAGTATATCAAGTAAAGAATATCCCATAACGGTTATTGGTTGTTCCGATGCAACAATCAGATTTGTTACTGACAAGTATAGATTGGCTTCAGTGAATCATTATAATCCACCTATGGGTTTTATTGATAATGACGACGAAGTTGATATATGTGTTAATTTTGTTTTAGATAATCCGGCAAAATTAATTTTTATTTGTGTAGGGTCCCCTAGACAAGAAATATTATCTACTAAATTAAAAGAATCAGGTGCTACTGGTGTGGCTTTATGTGTTGGTGCATCTTTTTTGTTTTTAAGTGGTGAAGAAAAACGAGCACCTGTTTTTCTGCAAAACTTATCTTTAGAGTGGCTTTATAGGTTATCCCAGTCTCCGAAAAGATTGTTTAAACGTTATATTATTGACGGCGTAAAAATATTTCCAATTTTTGTAAGCTATATAAAAAATAAAAATTAGCTTCTGAGTTGTACTTGATACATAGATGATTTGATAATCTAATGTAATTTTGTTGGATTTTGTGTAGCTATGTTAACTTTGCATTATTGTTAGGTTTTTTTTTACATAAGTGATATTCACTTCGTCACATGATTTTATTAGAATTATTAGGGTTTTAAATCGTATCTTGTTGGTGTTATTTTTTACTGTTTTATTGGTGTTGTTTCTGTTTTATAGTAGTCCTTACTTATTTATGAACGCAATCTTATTAGTGATAATTATCTGTCTAATGCGTTCTTTAGGGTATGTTTTCTCTATCTTAATGTTAAAACGGTATCTCTACTCTTAGTGTCTATTAGATGATGACAGTTTGATTTAATCTTATCTTTATTTGACAGACTAGTTTGTTAAATAAAATAAGTTATCGTAATTTGTAGATTATTATAAATTATTATGTCTTAAATTTAATTAAAGGTTTTTAATATGATTTTACCAATAATTATGGCTGGAGGTTCGGGATCTCGTTTGTGGCCTTTATCTCGACAACAATTTCCCAAACAGTTCCTAACGTTATTGGGTAATCATTCAATGTTGCAAACGACGGCAAATCGTTTACAAGGTATTGCTCACTCCCCCGCATTAGTGATCTGTAATGAAGAACACCGCTTTTCTGTAGCTGAACAGTTTCGTTTAAAAAATATAAACAATAGCGGTATAATTTTAGAACCTGTAGGACGTAACACTGCGCCTGCCATTGCGCTTGCTGCGATGTTAGCGGTTCAAGACGGTGATGACCCAATATTGTTAGTGCTTGCTGCGGATCATGTCATTAAAAATGAGTCGGCTTTTTGTGAAACAGTTAAGCAAGCTGTTTCTTTAGCTGAGCAGAACAAGTTAGTTACCTTTGGAATAGTGCCAACGTCTCCCGAAACCGGATATGGTTATATTCAGCGTGGTGACATATTAGCCAATGAATTCGGTTTTAATGTAGCTCATTTCGTTGAAAAACCAAATTTGTCAACCGCACAAGATTATATTGCCACAGGGCAATATTATTGGAATAGCGGCATGTTCTTATTCAAAGCAAGTGCTTATTTACAAGAGCTTGCTTTGCATAGTCCTGATATTTTTTCCGCTTGTGAAGCAGCGATGACTAATACCACTCATGATGCTGATTTTATTCGAATCGATAATTCAGCTTTTGAAGCATGTCCAGATGATTCTATCGACTATGCTGTAATGGAGAAAACTAGGCATGCGGTTGTTGTACCCATGGATTGTGGTTGGAGTGATGTAGGTAGTTGGACTGCGCTCTGGGAAATTGAAGATAAAGATGAGTATGGCAATGTCTTTAAAGGAGATGTGATTGGTATCAATACTCAAAATACTTATGTTAACGCAACTGAAAAACTAGTGACCGTTATCGGCTTAGACGATGTGGTGGTGGTTGAAACAAAAGATGCCATTTTGATTGCTAAGCAGTCAGAAGTTCAACAAGTTAAGCAAGTGGTCGAGCAGTTAAAATCTGAGAACCGAAACGAATGGCAACATCACCGCGAAGTTTATAGACCATGGGGAAAATACGATTCTATTGACCACGGAGGTCGTTTTCAAGTTAAGCGAATTACTGTTAAGCCTGGCGCTAAATTATCGGTTCAAATGCATCATCATCGTGCAGAACATTGGATCGTCGTTACAGGTACTGCCAAAGTGACTAATGGCGAAAATGAATTACTGTTAACAGAAAATCAATCTACTTATATTCCAGTAGGTGCAATCCATGCTTTAGAGAATCCCGGGAAAGTGCCATTAGAACTGATTGAAGTGCAGTCGGGTTCTTATTTAGGTGAAGACGATATTGTTCGTTTTGATGATCGTTATGGACGCGTTGATACCAAAGGCATAACCAATGCTTGATTCAAGAAACATTATCGCCATAAGCAATATTGGTTTTGGCACCAGTGGTGCAAGGGGATTAGTCAGCGATTTTACCTCCAATGTGTGCGGCGCTTTTACGGTGTCTTTTATTCATGTAATGAAAGCTTCTTTTAGTTTCTCTATGATAGCGATTGCTATTGATAATCGACCTAGTAGTTTGGCTATGGCTCAGGCATGTGCAACTGCAGCAGCGCAATGTGATGTAGATGTTGTTTTCTATGGCGTGGTTCCTACTCCTGCGTTAGCGAGTTCTGCGATGGCACAAGGTATTCCTTGTATTATGGTAACGGGCAGTCATATTCCTTTTGATCGAAACGGACTTAAGTTTTATCGCCCCGACGGAGAAATCAATAAATCAGACGAAATAGCTATTATTAATGGCGAATTTACCTATGAACCGATCCAGCAGCTTCAAAAGCTTAGTGTCGATGATACTGCTAGTAATGACTATATTACTCGTTATAGCAGCTTATTTAGCAGACCTTGGTTATCAGGTAAACGTATTGGTATTTATCAACATTCCAGCGCAGGGAGAGATTTATATCCGCAGTTATTCCAACAGTTAGGTGCTGAAATCATTTTAATTGGTCGCAGTGATACTTTTGTTGCAATCGATACTGAAGCTGTATCCGAAGCCGATTGCCAAAAAGCGATTGAATGGACACAGCGATATCAGCTAGATGCATTGTTTTCGACTGACGGTGACGGTGATCGACCAATGTTAGCTGATGAAAATGGTCATTGGTTGCGTGGTGACATATTAGGATTACTGTGTGCTAAAGCATTAAATATTGAAGCGTTAGCAGTGCCTGTGAGCTGCAATACTGCAATTGAACAAAGTGGTTTTTTCCAGTTCGTTATTCGGACTCAAATTGGTTCACCTTATGTTATTGCGGCTTTTGAGGAACTTAACCATTTTTATAAGTGTGTCGCGGGTTTTGAAGCAAATGGCGGATTTTTATTGGGGTCCACGATTGAAGTTGAGGGCAACACATTGGCAGCTCTACCCACGAGAGATGCGATTTTACCTGTGTTGATGGTGTTATATCATGCAATATCAAGCTCTCGTTCGGTTGCCGCTTTAGTGACAGATTTACCTCAACGTTATACTCATAGTGATCGTTTGACGGAGTTTGCTACAGAGCGCAGTAAGAAAATCATTGCAATAGGTCAAGAAAATTCGCAAGTGCTGTTAGGGCAACTGGGCCTTTTGGGGGATGAATTGTCGAGCGTCAATGTTATTGATGGACTCCGCTTTATCTTTGTTAATGGCAATATTATACATTTACGTCCGTCCGGAAATGCTCCTGAGTTTAGATGTTATGCCGAGAGTGTTTCAATAATTGAGGCCAAAAAATTAGTTAACAAAGTATTAACACAGCTATCAATAATTAATTTTTACAGCTAATTAGGTGAATGAAATGGATCGGTCTTCAAAATTTCAGTTCGTCGGTGCCCGTTATAATTTTTTGTTACGGATCATCGATATTTGCATTATTTATTGTGCATTATTAATTATTATGCACGGTTATAGCATTACATTTAATAAAGATTATTTGTTGGTGTTAAGTGGTGTACTGTTTTTTTATAGTTATATCGGGGAGTCACTTGGGCTATATAGATCTTGGCGCTTGGGTCGTTTTTCAACCATGTGTTGGTTGATTTTTTTTAACGTTACCATAGCATTCTTATTAATGACCTTAGTCTTATTTTTATTTAAATACAGTGAAGTTTATTCTCGCTTCACCATGGCCGCTTGGTATCTGTTGTCGGTATTTGCATTAGTCAGTTGGCGTTATTGTGTTCGTGAGGTTAAGCGTGTCCGTCGTTTAAAAGGTTATAGCGTCCAGAAAATCGCCATTGTGGGATTAACTGAAACCGGTAAAAATTTATATGACGAAATCATCAAACATGATGAATTAGGTTTTGAATGTGTTGGTTTCTTCGATGATCGAGAACCAAGCAGAATTGAAAATTTAGATGCATCTTTACTTACCGGTTCTATAAACGATGCTGTCGAACTTGCTCGCACTGGGGAAATACAAAAGTTATATGTTTGCTTGCCTATGTTAGCCGAAAAACGCATTGCGGGGATTATTCTTACCTTAGGTGACAGCACTGTAGATGTACTGATTACGCCCGATTTCTTATTGAAAAATCTAATGCATGCTCATATTGGCAGTGTCGGTGAGGTCGATACTATTAGTGTATTTGAGTCACCTGTTCATGGTATGAAACGTTTTTATAAACGTAGTTTTGATCTTGTATTCAGTATATGCGCCATCATTGTTATATCACCGGTGTTAATTGCCGTCGCAATTGCAGTATATATGTCCTCTCCTGGAACGATTCTATTTAAGCAAGATCGATATGGTTTAGATGGTCGAAAAATTAAAGTGTGGAAGTTTCGATCGATGACAGTGACTGAAAATGATGAAACAGTGACTCAAGCACGTAAAGGCGATGTACGCATTACCCGTGTTGGTGCATTTATTCGTAAAACGTCTTTAGATGAATTACCTCAGTTCTTTAATGTATTAAGAGGCGAAATGTCGGTAGTGGGTCCTAGGCCACATGCTGTTTCACACAATGAAGAATATCGTAAGTTAGTGAGTTACTACATGTTACGTCATAAGGTATTGCCTGGGATTACCGGTTGGGCGCAAGTTAATGGCTGGCGTGGTGAAACCGATACTTTAGAAAAGATGGAGAAACGAGTTGAATTTGATCTTGCCTATATCCGTAATTGGTCATTGTGGTGGGATGTAAGAATTGTCTTTTTGACCTTCTTTACGGGCTTTGTTGGTAAAAACGTTTATTAATGACTCTATAAGTCTACTATTTTCGTCATTCCGCTAACTCTTTAAAGCTGTAATTTGTTGCTTGTATAAGACGTTAAATTAAACGCTGGATCTCCGATACAAGCATACGGAGATGACTACATCATATGCCATTGCATAATGCATCTGAGCCAGCATCTAAGTTCTTAGATGGTATCTTTCGATTATCCATTAGAAGAGCGCCGAAAGATTAACAATTTAGTTAGAAGTTTAAAACTGAAATCGACAGGCTAGATGAGAGCCTTTTCATTTTCCCCTGTTAATCATCTATTTATTTTATAAGGATATAAGTTATGAAAATACCATTTAAATTAAGTTGCATTGCCACGGTTGTTACTTCAATAGTACTTGTTAACCCAGCTTTTGCCGTAGATGAAAACGCTGGCATGATTCAAACTGAATCGGGAATTGATTTTATCCCAGGATTAAATAGCGGCCTGAAATATGATGATAATATCAGTAGTGCTACAACTGATACTCAAGACAGCTGGATTTTAACGGTTACCCCAGCAGTGCAAGCCCAGCTATTGGATGGTAACAATATCCATACCTTAGAGGCTGGGATTGAATATGCTGATTATTTCGATAGTAGTGATGACAATTATTTAGATGTGTTACTTCGGGCGCGTTCTGAGGTTGAGCTAAACCAATCAAATCGTTTTAATCTTGAAGCAATGTACATTGCTGGTCATGAAGACCGTGGTACAGGTATTTTTGAGGGTAATAGCGGTAACAGCCAAGATGAACCTAATACTTATGATGTGCTCAGTGCGGGTGGCTATTATGAATATGGAGCAAAGACGACTCCAGCAAGGGTAAGAGTTAATGCTAAATACTTTAGCAAGGAATACAGTAATTTTGAAACAGTTACCCAATATCGTAATTATGAAAACACTACTTTAGGGACTACACTTTATTATGATACCCATTCAGCAACCAGTATTTTTATTGATTTGCAAAGTGTTGACACTACCTACGATTTGATTGATCCAACAGGTGACCGTGACAGTAAAACGAATACAGCAAGACTGGGAGTCGAGTGGGAGGCTACCGCTGCGACAGAGGGCAGTATAAAAGTAGGTTATCAGCAAAAAAGTTTTGATAATGAAAACCGGGAAGATTTTAGCGGCTTATCTTGGGATGCTAAAGTTACCTGGAAACCTCTTACTTATTCGGCATTTGACTTCACCACGGGACGCGAAAGTCGCGATCCAAATGGTTTAGGAGATTATGTAAGGGTAACCAGCTATGGCGTGAAGTGGAATCATGAATGGAGTGAGTTATTCAGATCGAAAATTGGCTTTAGCCATGTCAACGATAATTACACTGGTATTGAACGCGAAGACAAAAGTAAAGTTTACCAATTTGCCGTTAATTATAGTGTTAACCGTTGGTTAACTTTAGAAACTGGTGTCAATATTGCTCAAGTTGATTCTACTGATCGACAATATACGTTTGATCGCAACGTCTATTTCATTAATGCAGAAATGACCCTATAGGAATCCCATGAAGTATGTAGCTCATTTATGTCTCTGTGTTATGGCACTGTTTCTGCTGATAAAACCTATGTTGGCCAGTGCTGAAACCCAAAATTACCGTTTAGGTGCAGGGGATACCATTGTGATTAAAGTTTATGGTGAAGACGCCTTAACCCTAGAAACCAAAATAACCAATAGTGGCACCATTAATTACCCTTTTTTGGGCGCTTTGAAATTAAATGGCTTCACGATTAAACAGGTTGAGCAGTTGGTGTACAAGGGGTTAAAAGGCGATTATTTTGTTGAGCCAAGTGTGTTTGTCGGCATGGTCGAATACCGACCATTTTATATCCATGGTGAAGTTAAACAGCCTGGTGGTTACCCTTATCAACCTGGGATGACGGTTAACCAAGCAATTGCCTTAGCAGGTGGTTTAACCGAAAGAGCCTCGGAAGATAAAATTGCCATATCCCGTGAGGGAAGCAAAGTCGAGTCTGAACGCGGCAATATTAATAGTCCGATTCTAGCCGGCGACACCATTACTATTGAACAGAGATTTTTTTAATGATCTTCCAAGAAAGACGCCAAAGTGCTTCCCCTGGCAATGTAATTAGCCCTGCAGCAATGCAAATTGATCAACTTATCGATGTTAAAAAACTGCTTCTACCTATATTGCTTTTTAAGTGGCGCATTTTTACATTTGCGTTATTAGTGACTGCATTAACCGTGTTTGTGGTGTATAGCATGACGCCGATTTACAAGGCTTCATCGATGTTACTGATTGAATCTGAGCAAGCTAAAGCGATTAAAATCGATGAAGTGTATGGTATTAATTCTGGTCAGCAAGAATATTATTTAACTCAGTTTGAGATTATTAAATCGCGCAGTATTGCCGAGCGGGTATTTAACCATCTGGATTTAATAAACCACCCGGTTTTTAACCAGCCGCCAAGTTGGTTTGCTGAGCTTAAGTCACAGCTTATATCAAAGTTAAATTTTATCCCTCAAGAATTCGCTATAGTTGATAGCCAAATTAACCAAGATATTGCCAAACATTTATTAATTAATACCTTCGCCCAAAATATTAGTATTTCCCCGGTGCGTAAAACGCAAATAGTAAAAATTAGTTATGAAAACTCAGATCCGCAGCTTGCCGCACAGGTAGCAAATGCTGTGGGTGATACTTACATTATAAGCCAGTTAGAAGCCAAAATGGGCATGACCCAAAAGGCCAATGTGTGGTTAGGTGGCCGTTTAGAAGATTTACGCCTAAATCTGGATAAGTCTGAATATAAATTAGAGCTATTTAAGGTTGAAAATGGCCTAATTGACGTAGAAGGGGTTACGGCATTAGATGCCAAAGAGCTAGAGCGTTTAAGTGATGAAATTACCGTAGCGAGATCGCGTAAAGCCGAAGCTGACAGCTTTATGGCAGTAGTGAGACGTTATGGTGCCACTGACATTAGCCGCCTAGAAAGCTTACCTGAGGTGACGTCGCATCAGTCGGTACAAAACGTAAAGCGCGAGGTGGTGTTAGTTGAGCGAAAAGTGTCTGAACTACAGCAAGTTTATGGCCCCAAGCACCCCAAAATGATTGCCGCACAGGCTGAATTAACTGCGGTGCAACAAAACCTACTTAAGCAAGTAAGCCGTTTAGTACAAGGGATTGAAGACGAAGCCCAAACCGCGGTGCAAAACTTGAGAGCATTAGAAGCACAATTTAGCCAAGCCAAAGGCGCTTATCAAAACTTAAGTACCAAAGACACTGATTATCAGCGCTTACTACGTGAAGTAGATACCAATAGACAGTTATTTGACAGCTTTTTAGCTCGCCAAAAAGAAACCGAAGTGACCAGCGACTTTGACTCACCGGTAGCACGTTTTACTGATCGCGCGGTTGTGCCGTTAATACCTGAAAAACCTAAAAAGAAAATGATCATTATTTTGGCATTTATTGCCAGCTTGGGTTTCTCCATGGTGTTGGTGTTGTTGCTGGATACATTAAACGACACCATAAAAACCAGTGATGATGTTGAAAAGTTATTATCGCAACGGGCATTAGGTTATGTGCCTAAAGCCAAAAGAGGCACCAGTTATGACGATATTAACTTTGCTTTCTACAATCCTAAGTTACGCTTGCATGCAGAAGCCGTGAGGACCATCAGAACTTCGATGTCGCTTATGGCTATGGGCAGTGAATTGTCGACCATAGAAGTGACATCCTCGACGCCTAATGAGGGGAAAACTTCTACGTCAATGAATATAGCATTTGCCTACGCAACCATGGAAAAAGTGTTAATTATTGATGCCGACTTGCGTAAAGCTAGCTTAGGAATGCGCTTTGGTTTAGCCACTTATCAGCCAGGGCTTGCCAATGTGTTATCGGGTACCGATAGTATACATAACTGTATCGTCAAAGAGGTCAAACCCAACGTAGATGTAATGCCCGCAGGCGCGGTGCCGTTAAATCCTCAAGAGTTATTAACCTCTAGTCAGTTTGCTGAATTGTTGACTGTGTTAAAGACACAATACGGTAAAATTATTATTGATACACCGCCGGTTCATGCGGTGAGTGATGCGCTGATTATTACCTCATTATGCGATGCGACGGTCTTAGTGGTTAAAACCGGTCATACTCGCAGTGAAATCATTAAGTTAACCTTAGCAAAGTTAAATCAAGCCCGGAGCAAAGTGTTTGGCGTGGTATTAAATTATTTTGATACCAAAAATGCCCAACGGTATCAGGGTGATTATGGTTACTACCAAGCCTATGGTGCAGACTCTTCAATTAAACAGCCTGCTGCCAACCATAAGGAAAACACTAAGGCATGATTGATATGCATTGCCATATATTACCCAATATTGATGATGGGGCTAAATCAATTGATGAAGCCATTGGTTTAGTTACGCTAGCAGTGGAGCAAGGGATCTCGCGTATGGTGGCGACCCCTCATATTCATTTAGGTATTTATGATAATAATCTACAATCAATTAACGCAGCCTATGGTGTATTGTGTGATGCGTTGGCGTTAACAAATTTAGAAATACAAGTTCGCGCCGCCGCAGAAGTAAGAATTTCGCCAGAAATTATGCTGTTTATTGAGCAACAGCAATTACCTTTTTTAGGCTGTTATCAGCAAAAAGATGTGTTGCTGCTAGAACTGCCTAGCAGCCATATTCCACCGGGTACAGACAAGCTGATTAGTTGGCTATTAGCAAAAAATGTATTACCCATGATTGCTCACCCAGAGCGTAACCGCGAGTTACAAACCCATCCTGAGCGGATCACTCCTTTTGTGCAAGCTGGTTGCTTATTTCAATTAACCGCAGCATCGTTATTGGGGGATATGGGACCAGCCCCACAGCAATTGAGCGAATATTTTATGCAGCAACGAATATATTCTATCGTTGCGTCCGATTGTCATTCATTAAAACGTCGGCCTCCTAAGCTGGCGTTAGCCTATGATGTAATAAGTGCGTTAGTTGATGAAGATTATGCTTATTCAATGACGACATTGATACCACACAGTATTTCCTGCTCGTTATTTAATGCGCCGAGATAATTGATGAATAAAATAACCTTGTCTACAAGACGTATAATATACTCACTTATTATTGTTGCGTTACTAGGGTTATTACCTATACTGCTACAAAAAGGATTCGCTAACGCATATCACTTTAAGTCTCGGTATTATATTGACCAATGGCAACAAAGCAGCAAACCAACATTAATACAATATACTAATGCCTTATTGGCAGCAAATTACGCATTTAGTCTTGACAGCAAAAATCCCCATTATCTACTAACCTTAGCCAAGGTCATGGAGTGGGGTATCTTTTCGAAGCTAGCGCAATCGAATAATTCGGTATTTAATCAACTATATTTAGATGCGATTGTGCAGCGACCCAATTGGCCAAATGCATATAGCGACTATGCTTACAATTTGGCTTTTATACAGGATGATATTGTTCAAGCTTGGCCGTATTTAGAACAAGCCTTACATTATGGGCCTTATACTCCAGAAGTCATGCATCAAGTGTTGGCAATCGGCTTTGCATATTGGCCTAACTTAACAGTGAACCAAAAAAAGTTAGTGTTTACTACCGCTAAAAATGCCGCAAGTGCAAATTGGTTAATGCGTAATGATTTAAAAAAATTGACTAAGCAATATCAATTAACCCCATTAATATGTACCTATTTTAAATATTCAATTCCTGCTTTTAGCGCCAATGATGAACAATGGATTAAACAGGATATATGTCTTAATGAATATTCAGGAAAATAAAGTAACAGCGTCTTTTGGGCCATTTCAGCGTGTGATATTGTTAGGGTTATGCGGATTAATTATATGGATGCCGATCCCGCTAGGCAGCAATCGAATTTGGTCATTAGCAATATTAGAGTTTGGTATTGTGTTATTCGCAATCGCTCATATAGTTTATTGCTTTATACATAATGACTTATTGCTACGCTATCGTTGGCAAAAACATCTTTTAATTCCAACAGGATTAATGTTGGCGTATTTGTGTTTGCAACTGCTTAATTGGATACCTGCTATTGATACGGTAGATGCCTATCAAACCACCCAGCAACTACTAAAAACCTTTTGCTTTACCCTATTCATTTTATTACTAAGTCAGTATTGTCAGCAGGCACAGGCGTTGCGTTGGTTACTCATTGCGATTATTGTTTCTGGTTGTATACAGGCTTTTTATGGCACCTTACTGAATTTATTGCAGTTAGATGTATCACCAATTTTTGGCTATCATGACGGTGACAGGGCCAAGGGATCGTTTGTATACCAAAACCATTTTGCTAATTATTTAGCGTTATGCCTTTCTATTGCGTTTGGTTGGCTGTTATCAGAGCTAAAAACCAGCAAGACAGAGTTCGATTTGCGCGGAATGTTAATAGATTTACTATCAACACTATTTAGTCGGAAACTTATTTTACGCTTGGCGATCGTGATCATGGTGATTGGCTTAATCTTAAGCCGTTCGCGTATGGGCAACGCCGGATTTTTTACCGCTTTGGCTGTGGTGTCGTTGTTGTCTTTGTTTATTTACCGTCGTCCGCCAACGTTATTTAAACCTTTAGTTGTTAGTCTTTTTATTTTAGATTTATTGATTGTAGGCTCAATTTTTGGTGTCGATAAGGTAAAACAACGTTTAAACGAAACCTCGTTTAGTGCCGAAACCCGAGATGAAGTGGTAATTGATAGTCTACCGATTATTAAACAGCACTTATTTACCGGTACGGGTGGCGGCAGTTTCTATACCGTATTCCCCCAACAGCAACCGCAGTTTTATTCTGGTTTTTATGACCACGCTCATAATGAATATGTTCAGTTTGTGATTGAGTACGGGGTTGTAATGACAGCCATTTTAGGTTTTTGGATCTTGTATTCGTTTTGGTTAGCATGCCGGACCATGTACCTTCGTAACAACAAACTGTATAAGGGGGTAGCCTTTGGATGTGCTATGGCCATTGTGCATATGCTACTGCATATTTCTGTCGATTTTAGCCTGCAATCTCCCTCGAATACCTTATTGTTTTTAACCATCCTAACCTTATGCTGGTTGGTGCGTTATTTGCCTTCTTACAAGATACGTTCTCATCCGACGCCGGATCCATTTTAGTTTTACTATTTAAATGTTAACCATTTTAGTCTTAATGTTAGCTAAATAAGGATATTTATGAAAGTTGTTATTCCTGTTGCCGGTTTAGGTACGCGTATGCTGCCAGCCACCAAAGCCATCCCAAAAGAAATGCTACCTTTGGTGGATAAACCATTGATTCAATATATCGTTGATGAATGTGTTAGCGCCGGTATTAAAGAAATCGTACTGGTGACTCATGCCAGTAAAAATGCTATCGAAAACCACTTTGATAAATCTTATGAACTTGAATCAACGTTAGAAAAACGCGTTAAGCGTCAGTTGTTGCATGAAGTACAAGCTATTTGTCCTAAAAATGTCACTATTATGCATGTACGCCAAGGCGAAGCTAAAGGTCTTGGGCATGCCATTTTATGTGCTAAGCCGTGTATTGGTGATAATCCATTCGCCGTTGTGTTACCTGACGTAATTTTAGATTCGTACTCAGCAGATCAACGCACTGAAAATTTAGCGTCGATGCTAATTCGTTATCGCGAATCTCTTGCTAGTCAAATTATGGTCGCACCTGTTCCTGATGATCAAGTCCATAAGTATGGAATTGCCGATTGCGGCGGCGAAACTATTAACCCTGGTGACTCGACTAAAATATTCAACATGGTAGAAAAGCCTGAGTTAGGCACCGCGCCGTCTAATTTGGCCGTTGTTGGCCGTTATGTGTTGTCGGAAAAGATTTGGGCCTTACTCGCGAAAACACTTCCTGGTGCGGGTGATGAAATCCAGCTAACCGATGCCATTGATATGCTGATTGAGTCTGATACCGTTGAAGCTTTTAATATGACAGGTAAGTCACATGACTGTGGCGACAAACTGGGTTATATGAAAGCTTTTGTTGAATATGGTTTGCGTGATCCTAAATTGGGCAGCGATTTTAAGAAAGAACTTGCTGATTTATTAGAAGAGTATCGATAAAACTAGGCTCGGTCCGGATAGTGTCAGCTCAGTCTTCATGTTTTGTCATCATCCTCATAGGTTTCTACCTGGGGCTTTCGCTTGTTTTCACTCTTTTTATTTTCTATAAGTAAAATTATTTTATTAAATCGTTTTCAGTGAGTGTAATATGAATGGAAATCTTCATCGGCTACATGGGCTTGACTTTTGTAGAGCGGTATTGATGGTACTGGGGCTTTTTTATCATGTAGGACTTATTTATGGCATTGATCAGGATTGGAGGGTTCTCTCTAATGAAACATCTTGGTTTATTAAATATATCTCAGATTTTATTCAAATTTTTAGAATGGAGGCTTTTTATCTAATATCTGGGTTCTTTTATATGTTAATTTTTAGTAAAGGCAGGGATGGTTTCGCCAAAGATAGAGTTTTAAGAGCGCTGTTGCCGCTGTTGTTTTGTGGGTTGTTATTAAACCCTATCATGAATTATTACAGCTATAATAAGTCATACGATTGGGATAGCATTGATTACTTGTTAAAGGGCCAATGGTTAGGCCATCTTTGGTTCTTAGGTAATTTAATCGTTTACTTTATTATTTCGCTTCCTTTATGTAAATTCATTCTTTCTAGTAAAGAAATGTCCCCAGTTTTTTTACTGTTTATGATTTACTTGGGTATTCCTTCTGTTGCTATTACTGGTTTGGCTGTGGCTAAGTTAACATTTGATGGAACGGTTTTGTTTATTACATTTCATAATCTTTTCTATTATTACAGTTATTTTGTTATTGGGTGTTTTTGTTTTATCAACAAGGCGTTGTTTTCATCTTTTTTATGTGTTAAATATTTTTTATTATCTTTTTTGATATTTACTGCTTTCTTTTTGATATCGTATTTCAATATATTCGCTGGGGAGGTTATTAATAAAGTCTTAGATCGCCTGTCTTCTGGAAGTCTAATGTTGTCTATTCTGTCAATATTATATGTTGTTGGTTCTAGGCGTTCCAAAGTTATAAGGAACTTTTCTGATTCAAGTTATACCGTCTACATACTTCATCAACCTCTAATTATTTTGTTATATGTTTTTGTTTTTGAACGGTTAGCTTTTGAACCCATTCAGGAGTACATACTAATGATAATCGGTGTTTTCTTTATCTCTTATCTGTTTCATAACATTTTTGTGAAAAACAGTCAGATCCTGAAACTTTTATTTAATGGTGTTTTGTACTCAAAACGTAAATCAAATTAATAAGTATAGCCTGCCGCAAGACTCATCTGCTTCATTGTTACTTAACTGTCAAATATGTTTACTTTCGGCTGAAAAGCATTATCGCAATGGCGAATTTGGTTGCTTTTACCCTAACATAAGCGTTAGCTTATTCTATTTTGTTTACCGTTCAATCTTCCGCTTATTGCCATCATCCTCAAATGCTTGTATTAGGGAGCCATTCTTAGTTTTGACTTTCTCCTTTACATCAACGCTTTGCCTTTAAGCAGCTTACGCAGCCATATTCTATTTGGACTAAGTCGTGCCTGCAAATCTGAACTTAAGGGAGACAGTTCTCCACATAAGTTTGCAGCGAGGCACTCGGCAACAAGTGGGCCTGAGCTTAGGCCGCGAGAGCCTAGTCCGCCGAGTACATATAAGCCATCATAAATCGGTGCAGGTGTAGTTTGCCAGTATCGTTGCCATTGACTGGGTTTATCTTTGGATAGCTTCTGGACGGCATACCGCGCAAACAATTCTTCAACATCAGGTGCACATCCCATCACGGGAAAGTGGTCGCGACTGACCATCCTTACGCCGATCCTGGCATCATTGTTTGAAACATTAATATCGTGAGGCCAGTTCGAATTAGGAAAGCTCTGTTGCATTTTAAGGCTGTTTTCATGCTGCTCTAATGGGCAAAAATCAAGATGCTGTGGGTTTTTTACATAACTCGCGCCGACGCAATGCAGTTGATTATGTTGTGGCGTCAAATAGCCATTAGCGCAGATTACAGTATTAAGCTGCGCCAGTTCACCTTGAGATGGGACATGACTCACTTGACCTCTAAAACCGGTAATCTGAAGGTTTTTTGTCTGTTTGTAGCGAGTCAGTTGCTCTCCTGAGGCGATGATTACCTGATCGTGTGTTGCGATGTGTTTGTTTTCGGCACTAAACAGTTGCCAGCCAGATGAGTGTGATTCAAGTGAGTGAATGTCGCTATTATAGAGAATGCGAACCTTGGTTAATGTTTGTGCTTTGGCAATGCTGGCTTGTGCTAATTCAAACGGGCAAGCCCAGCCACCTAATGGATAATAAAAACCAGATTTATTGATATCTACTTTAGCAAGCTGTGTAGCTTGGATTGGATTTACGGCAAAAGCAATCTCACTTGGCCACGCTTGACCATGAATAATTTTATCTAATCTTGTTTGGCTGCGTAGATCAAAACCCGTGTGTAATACGCCACACCAGTCATGTCCAATATAATATCCATCATCAATTAATGCTTGGATACGACGTCGACTGTATAGAAATGCTTGTTGAAAAAATTGACTTAGCGAGTCATTTTCGGGAGTCAGTAAAGGATAAATGGCACCTTGTTTGTTGCCTGACGCACCTTGCCCTAATGTGTCATCTTTACAATAAATTACTACATCTTTTCCGCGTTCAGCCAACGACAAGGCAAGACTTGCAGAAGCAATACCTCCACCTATAATAGCTATAGGGGTTTGGTCGTTAGAATCTAGAGATGGCATTGGGTTATAAGCAAACTGTTGGCGTATTTGTTGTCTTAGTGCGTTACGTTCCGCGATAGCGATGTCATCAGTTGATTGAGATGAAGTAGTATGTAAAAATCCACAAAGTGCTAATTGCTTTTTGATGGTAGGGGTGACATCGTCATCATTTGAGCTAGCGGCTAAAAATGTTGCATTATCAGCACTGATCCGGCCATATTGCCACAGCAAATGCTGACTGAAATAATGATCCGAATAGCTGACCTGGCTCGTATGGGGAAGGGCAAACCAATGTGCTATCCTTTGTTGATTCGGCGTAGCAATGGTTTTGGCTTGTGCTATAGGCGAACCTTGATATAGGTCAATAATGAATGTGTTTTGGAGTAGACTCAGTCGTTGGCAACCTTCGATGGCCGCTATTTCACAATTAAGTAACGCTTGAGCAAAATCGAATAAATGATGATCCGAATGAAGTAGTCCTTGCTGTTGCCACTGGAGTTCAAGTTGCTTTCGGTTTATTGGACAATGTTCAAACACACTGATATGAACTCGAGTTTGATGCTTTTTCAAAGGATTTTGCAGGTTAGTCGCTTGTAATGCTGCTAATAAGAGTATTATTTCATGGCCATCTCCAAAACCGAGTTGGCCTAGCGTTAATAAACGTGGTTGAGTATTCGTGGCGGCTCTATTACCGTCACCGCTTTGCAATACTGTGTCTATATACTGTTTAGCGAGTTGGGGATATCGGCTATTTTGATTGACTTTATCGCCCAATAAATCACAAATGTAAAAGTTGTGTAAATTTGGGGATACAGATAATAAAGATGTTTTATACAAAATATTTTACTCAGGGCCGATAACTTGGCATTATTTTACCTGTATTTATGGAAAGCTGACCACTTAATTACTTTAAAGCAGCTATGATTGCCGCAATTAAGTACCGACATGTACCAAATGGATAGCAAAAAAATGAAAAGAGTCGTGATCACCGGAATGGGTGTCGTTTCAAGTATCGGTAATAACAAGCAAGAAGTGACTGAGTCATTGAAAGCGGGTCGCAGCGGTATTACCCACTCGGCGCAGTTTGAAGAAATGCAATTACGCAGTAAAGTTTGGGGCGACATCAAAATGAACCCCGCTGATTATATTGATCGTAAAGCTCTTCGCTTTATGGGCGATGCTGCAGCATATGCTTACATTGCTATGCAGGAAGCAATTGCTGATGCTAATTTGACAGAAGAACAATATTCTAATTTTCGTGTCGGTTTGATTGCTGGTACGGGTGGTGCGTCATCAAAAAACCAAGTTCAGGCTGCTGATACATTGCGTGAAAAAGGCGTTAAGCGCGTGGGTCCTTATATTGTGCCACGCATTATGTCTAGCACCGCAAGCGCTTGTTTAGCAACACCATTTAAAATTAAAGGCATGAGTTATTCTATCAGTTCCGCGTGTGCCACTTCGGCCCATTGTATTGGCCATGCCGTTGAACTTATCCAGATGGGTAAGCAAGATATGGTGTTTGCTGGTGGTGCTGAAGAAGTTGATTGGACATTAACCATGGGCTTTGATGCTATGGGTGCATTATCGACTAAGTACAATGACACGCCTGAAAAAGCGTCACGTACCTATGATGCAGACCGTGATGGTTTTGTTATTTCTGGCGGCGGCGGGATTGTTGTTGTTGAAGAATTAGAGCATGCGCTAGCGCGTGGTGCTAAAATTTACGCAGAAATTGTGGGTTATGGCGCATCTTCAGATGGCTATGACATGGTTGCCCCATCTGGTGAAGGTGCAGTGCGTTGTATGCAGATGGCGTTAGCTGATGTGGATACACCAATTGATTACATCAACACTCATGGCACTTCTACACCAGTAGGTGACATGCGCGAACTTGAAGCATTACGTGAAGTGTTTGGCGATAATATGCCTCCAATCGCGTCAACTAAATCACTGACAGGTCATGCTTTAGGTGCGGCTGGTGTTCATGAAGCGATTTACAGCTTAATTATGATGGAAGACGGCTTTATTGCGCCAAGCATTAACATCGACAACCTTGATGAGAATGCTGCTGGCATGCCAGTGGTGCGTGAAATGCGCCAAGCGGAATTGAACACCATGATGAGTAACAGCTTTGGTTTTGGTGGCACTAACGCAACATTAGTGATGCGTAAATATAAAGCGTAAAACGTTATTTGTGGGCTAACTTGTGAATGATATGAAAGCCAGCATTGGAAACAGTGCTGGTTTTTTTGTTTTTGCCTTTTAAACTAAATGCCTAGATGCTAGTTCGCTTCGCGGCTAGAGGCTATACAAGCAAAGCTGAAGAGCGATGACAAGCGACGAAAAATAACAGGCTAACGCTGCGCTTAAAGGGCTAAATGCCTAGATGCTAGTTCGCTTCGCGGCGAGAGGCTATACAAGCAAAGCTGAAGAGCGATGATAAGCGATAATAAGCGGACGCTGTGCTTACGGAAAGGGCAGCGTAAAGACGCATCAGGTATTGGCTTCGCTTTTATAGCCGCGAAGCGAACTAGCAGGACGCAGTCCGCTCTAGTACCTAGGCTTACAAGCAAAATCAAAAGCTGGATCCCCAATAAAAAATCTTAGGAATGACGAGGTGGGGGCATTTGGTATAAGATACTTCCATAAAAAATCGTAATGTGATGTCGTTAAATTCGCAGTAAATAAGATAACAAAATGAAAATAATTGCCGATGAAAACATGCCTTATGTCGATGCCTTGTTTGGTGACTTAGGGGAAATTGAATACGTAAATGGCCGAACGTTAAGCGCTGTTCAAGTGCAGGATGCCGATGTGTTGCTGGTGCGTTCGGTGACCAAAGTGAATGCAGCGTTAATTGAACAAGCGCATAAGCTTAAATTTGTGGGTAGTGCGACGATTGGCACTGATCATGTAGATGTTGATTATCTTGTAGAGCGCAATATCTTTTTTACTAATGCGCCAGGATGTAATGCGAAGGCAGTAGGTGAGTATGCCTTTATTGCGATGCTGGAGTTGGCTCAGCGTCTCGGTGGGTCATTAGCAGGTAAAGTTGTGGGCATTGTGGGTGCAGGAAATACCGGCACTGCAGCCGCGAACTGTTTGCAAGCTTATGGTTTAAAAGTGTTGTTGTGCGACCCTATTAAGGCCGAACAAGGTGATACACGTGAATTTGTGTCACTAGACACTCTGATTGAACATGCAGATATTATTAGTTTGCATGTGCCTATTACCAAACAGGGTGAGCATAAAACCTGGTATTTATTTGATGACACTCGACTCAATCAGTTGAAACCCAATACATGGTTATTAAATTGCTGTCGAGGCGAGGTCATTGATAACCGAGCGTTGATCAAATTTAAACAACAACGTGACGATATCAAACTTGTGCTCGACGTATGGGAAGGCGAACCTAACCCTATGGCCGAATTAGTCGCCTTGGCAGAGTTTGCTACGCCGCATATTGCCGGTTATAGCCTTGAAGGCAAAGCTCGAGGCACCTTTATATTGTATCAAAAGTGGTGTGAATTACTCGGTTTACCGGTGGACAAATCCTTGGCGAGTTTGCTACCGACCTTTCAATTTAATCAAATTGTGAGTCAAGGTGATTTAACCGAAAGCCAATTGCTGAAATTATCACGTTTAGTCTATGACTTACGTGATGATGATGTAACCTTTAGAGGTTGTTTTGCAACGACGGCCGGATTTGATTTAATGCGTAAAAATCATACTTACCGTCGAGAATATAGCGCCATCTCGTTAACTCAATCTACGCAAACTTTATCTGATGATGGGATTAATCAATCGATGCTCAGCGCTTTAGGCTTTAATTAATGACCTAGGACCGATATGACCTATAGAGGAACATATTGAGGGCAAAAAACAGTATTTCTAGCCAGTTGAGAAATAATCACTTCAAAGTAGGCTTTTTAGCAGATTAACCCTAGTAAAGCATAAGCAAACTAAGGTAAATTGATCATTCAAACTGAATAATAGGAGTCGGGCGTTAATTATGTCTCAGGAATTTAATGTAGTCGTTTTAGGTGCATCGGGCGCAGTGGGTCAAACTATGATTGAGATCCTCGAGCAGCGTAATTTCCCGGTTGCTAAGTTGTTTCCATTAGCGAGCAGTCGCAGTGCTGGCGAAACGGTCAGTTTTCACGGTAAACAAGTTGAAATTCTTGATGTAGAAACGTTTGATTGGACGCAAGCACAAATAGGTTTCTTTTCTGCTGGTGGCGATGTGTCTGCAAAATGGGCGCCTATTGCGGGTGAAGCGGGTTGTGTCGTTATCGACAACACCTCACATTTTCGCAATGATGTTGATGTGCCGCTCGTGGTGCCTGAAGTTAACCCTGAAGCCATTGCGGATTTCCGCAATCGCAATATTATTGCCAATCCTAATTGTTCAACTATTCAGATGTTAGTTGCACTTAAGCCAATTTATGATGCTTTTGGTATTTCACGTATTAACGTGGCGACATATCAGTCTGTGTCAGGAACAGGTAAAAAAGCGATTGAAGAGTTAGCGGATCAATGTGCAAAATTACTCCAAGGTTTACCTTCAGAGCCGTCGGTTTATCCAAAGCAGATAGCATTTAATGTTTTACCACAAATTGATATGTTTATGGACAATGGCTACACCAAAGAAGAAATGAAAATGGTGTGGGAAACGCAAAAGATTTTTGGCGACGATGAAATTGTCGTTAACCCTACTGCGGTTCGTGTGCCTGTTTTTTATGGTCATTCAGAGGCTATACATATTGAAACGCGTCAACCTGTTGATGCTGAAGATGTTAAAGCCGTTTTACGTGATGCTCCAGGTATTGTGTTATTTGAAAATGATGATGAATATCCAACCGTTGTTACTGATGCAGCAGGTAATGATGCTGTTTATGTTGGTCGTGTTCGTAAAGATATTTCGCACTCTCACGGTATAAATTTATGGGTTACTGCCGATAACATTCGTAAAGGTGCAGCGTTAAACAGTGTGCAAATTGCCGAGATTTTGATTAGAGATTATTACTAATTACACTTTAATAATGAGTAATGTTTTTATCAACAACGCGATTTAGTTTAAAAAGCCTGCAATGAGCAGGCTTTTTTCGTTTAACTGACCCCAATAGTAGCAGGTCCGGTAAATCTAGTTTATAGTCGTAAACATATCATTTTTAACATCAATAGCATTGAAATCGCCTGCAAAATTGGCTCATCATGGATGTGATCAGATATAGTTAACGACCATAATACTAACGATAAAAATTGCCTCAAGCCTGTTGCCAAACCGGTAACTCAATAGCGCTAAAAGGGAAGGATTGGATGACTTTGCGTACTTCATATATTGTGGGTTTGATTGCCTGCACAGCCGTTGGCTTAACCAGTGTACAACTTATTGGATCTGCACAGGCAGAAACACTCAAAATTACTGGGCCCAATGGCGAGGTTAAACAACAAGCTAAACGGCAATATGGTCCGACGACATCAAGAGATACGTTTTGGAGTATTGCGCAAAAAGTCAGGCCTAGTAATAATGTCAGTGTTTATCAGGTGATGGCCGCGTTATTTGACGCTAATCCACACGCTTTTAGCGGTAATAATTACAATACATTAGAGCGAGGGATGATATTACTGGTCCCTTCTGCAGATGTGATAGCCGCCATTCCCAATGAGGTTGCTAAACGCCGTGCTGAGCAAGATGATCGCCGTGTTAGCAAACAAACTCAGCCTCGTACTGTTATTAATCAGCCCTCTGCAGCAAAATCGTTGCAAATAGCCAAACAAACACCAGCTGTAACGCTACAAACCAAAGCGATTACTGAGGCTAATGCCGTTGTGGTCAAGGATCTCAATAGCACGCTAGATAAAGCCAATGCAAAAACGTTAATGCTTACAGATGAGTTGGCGCGCTCACAAGATGAATTAATGATCAGCAACAATGACAATCAAGTGTTGAAAAACAAAATTGAACAAATGTCATTAAATATTGCTTCGCTTGAAGAAGATTTACAGCTATTACGCGATAAATATGAAGGTCTAACGCTAGAAAATAAAAAACTTGTAGACCAAACTGAAAATATTGAACCCGCAGTAGAAGAACCCGCTGACTTTTGGCGCAGCTTAATGGACAACACTATTTTGTTGATCCTTGCAGCATCGATACCTCTTATAGCGATATTTTGCATTATTTTTTGGCTTCTCAGTCGCCGTAATAAAAAAACTCAACAGGCTGAAATAAAAACTGAAACCCAGCCAGGAAAAGAGTCAACTACCGCAATAGCCAATGATGACTCTGACGATATGGTGATCCATTTAGATTCAAATGATGAAGAGTCAATTGATGATTTATTGGATTCAGACAGTGTTGATTTACAGCCAGAAATCCAAATGAGCGGTGATATCGAGATGGATATGGCATCTGATATGTTCATTAGCGAAAAAGAATTAGAAGATGAAGATGGGACTTCATTAGATGATTTATGGGCTGAGGCCATGGAGGATCAAGATTCTGATCTAGAACCTCTTGAAGATGACGATGATCTCAACAATCTATTGGTGGGTTTAGATACAGAAGGAGCGGCGAAAGATAAAACTGATGATCTAGATGCATCTGCAGAAGATGATATAGATTCATTATTAGCCGAGTTTGATATGCCGCCAGAGTCAGATGATGTTGCTGCTGCGGCTGTCAAAACCCCAGAGACATCAGCCGATTCAACTGAAAATTCTGCAGAAGATGATATAGATTCATTATTAGCCGAGTTTGATATGCCGCCAGAGTCAGATGATGTTGCCGCGGTTGTCAAAGCGCCAGAGACATCAGCCAGCTCAACTGAAGAGTCAACTGAAGATGATATCGATTCATTATTAGCCGAGTTTGATATGCCGCCAGAGTCAGATGATGTTGCCGCGGTTGTCAAAGCGCCAGAGACATCAGCCAGCTCAACTGAAGAGTCAACTGAAGATGATATCGATTCATTACTAGCCGAGTTTGATATGCCGGCAGAGTCAGATGATGTTGCTGCGGCTGTCAAAGCGCCAGAGACATCAGCCGGCTCAACTGAAAATTCAACTGAAGATGATATCGATTCATTACTAGCCGAGTTTGATATGCCGGCAGAGTCAGATGATGTTGCCGCGGCTGTCAAAGCGCCAGAGACATCAGCCGGCTCAACTGAAAATTCAACTGAAGATGACATCGATTCATTACTAGCTGAGTTTGATATGCCGGCAGAGTCAGATGATGTTGCTGCGGATGTTAACGCGACAGAGACATCAGCAGATTCAACTGAAGAGTCAACTGAAAATTCAACTGAAGATGATATCGATTCATTACTCGCCGATTTTGATATGCCGGCAGAGTCAGACGATGTTGCCGCGGCTGTCAACGCGCCAGAGACATCAGTAGGCTCAACTGAAGAGTCAACTGAAGATGATATCGATTCATTACTCGCCGAGTTTGATATGCCGGCAGAGTCAGATGATGTTGCTGCGGCTGTCAAAGCGCCAGAGACATCAGCCGGCTCATCAGCAGACTCAACTGAAGATGATATCGATTCATTACTCGCCGAGTTTGATATGCCGGCAGAGTCAGATGATGTTGCTGCGGCTGTCAAAGCTCCAGAGACATCGGCAGACTCAAGCGGCGAAGATGATGTGAATGAAATTGGCCAAAATGAAGAGCCTAATAATGAGGATGTTGATGCATTATTGGCTAGCTTGAATGAGCCTGTTATTGAATCCGCAATGGCCGAAAATAGCGATGAATTACCAATAGATGAGCAGGGAAACTCGGAAAGTGATGATTTAGCAGCCCAAATTGCAGCTGAATTAAGTGATGAAGATGTCGCCGATTCTACTGATGATAATGAAACAAGTGACGAAGACATCGATGCATTGTTAGCCAGTCTTAACGAACCTGTGGTTGAGTCAGAGACATATGATCACGAAAACGCAGCGGTACAAGCTCAGATTGCCGCGGAGTTAGATGACGATACGTCCAGTGAAGCATTAATATTGGACGATGATGAGTCACTCGATGATGATATTAATGCTTTATTGGCAAGCTTTAAAGAAGATACAAAAGCCGGCGATACACCATCAACTGATACAAACAGCGAACAATCTATCAATGACAAGATTGATGATACTGAGTTGTTTGATGAGTTTGATGAATATCTTAGTGATGTCGATTTAGCTAAAACAGATAATGCAGACGATATTGATGCGGACAAAGATGCTCTGTCTGACGTTGATACACAAGCCGATAGTAAAGACCAAGATAACACCTTATTTGATGCTCAACTTGAAGCCGCGCTAGCATTAACTAGTCGTCATGATGTTAAGTCAGAGCAAGGATCCACAGCAGCATCTTCTCCTACTCCAGAAACTGAAGCGGAAGAGGCCCTTGATGCTTTGTTAGCCGAAATAGATGATAAAGACACTTCTTCGTCTACTGCGCAAAATAAAACCAATAAAGATTCCGGCTTCTTTAATGACCTAAAATCCAACAAACCTAAGCCTGAATTATTAGATTGGGAAAGTGATTTACTTAAAGCTGCCGAGTCTGCCGCTGACGAGAAAGAAGTCGATGAATCTGAGGTCAGTGATGATGATTTACTGGCCGCATTTTCACAGTCATTAAAAGAGGATGACAACGTTGACGACTATACCTCTGAAGACGAATATATCCTTAGCGATGACAATTTAACGGTAGATGAAGCGTTGGCGGCACTTGATCAAAAAGAACGTAGCCAATCAGCTGAATATAAAGCCAGTAATGATGAGGTAACGCGTTTTGAGCGTGAAAATAGCTATATCGACATCGATAAATTGTTAAACGATGCTGATGAAGATGACGATAAAACCGATCAGTATAAAGACGTTAATGTTAATATGGGTTCAGTCAATTCGTTAATAAGCAATGCAGACATGGTTGATGTTGATGATGAAGAAAACTCCGTTAATGCCAAACTTGATTTAGCCAGAGCATATATTGAAATTGAAGATCAAGACAGTGCCCGAGCATTATTAAAAGAAGTGCAAATGGATGGCAATGAACGTCAACAATTAGAAGCCAAAAATTTAATTAAAAGCTTTAATTAACTCGGATAATTAACTCGGTCAATTCATGTGGTATAGGTAAAATAAATAGCCCTATGTTAACCATATAAATGCAAACGGCGCAGATACATGCGCCGTTTTTTTGTGGTAAACTGCGCGCCATTATTGAGTAGAGGATATAGGCATGCGGGTCGCGTTAGGTATTGAATATGATGGTAGTGGTTTTTGTGGGTGGCAGCGCCAACTCGATGTCGATTCAGTGCAAGCCCAGCTTGAAAAAGCCTTAAGTTACGTGGCAAATGAGCCCATTAAAGTATTGTGTGCCGGGCGAACTGATACTGGCGTGCATGCTACTGGACAGGTGGTTCATTTTGACACCAATGTTCAACGTCCAATGACGGCGTGGACACTAGGCGTGAATGCTAATTTACCCGACAGTATAGCCGTGCGATGGATGAAAGAAGTGGATGACAGTTTTCATGCCCGTTATAGTGCCACGGCCAGACGTTATCGCTATGTTATTTATAATCATCAATTGCGCCCTGGTATTTTAGCTTCTGGTGTGAGCCATTATCACGGCGATATAGATGAAACCTTGATGCATCAAGCCGCACAGCTTCTCGTAGGCAAACACGATTTTACCAGTTTTAGAGCGTTGCATTGTCAAGCTAAAACACCCTGTCGAGATGTGCATCAAGTTAATGTGACTCGTCAAGGCATGTATGTGTTGGTGGATATTCAAGCCAATGCATTTTTACATCATATGGTGCGTAATATTGTCGGTTCATTACTTCAAATCGGTTTAGGTAATCAATCTATCGAGTGGATAACAGAACTCTTGGCATTGAAAAATCGCACTCAGGCGGCAGCGACAGCTAAGCCCAACGGATTGTATTTGGTCGATGTGACTTACCCTGAGCAGCATCAATTGCCTAGGTTAGCACTCGGTCCATTGTTTATGCTCGATTAAAGTGTTTTTCAGTCATATTTATTGGGATGTAAAACTAATGTTATGTTTTCGCCACGTCTGGTAAGGTTTGCATAAATTAAATGGTATTGAATTATGTCAATTGCGTCTGAAATTACTGTACCCAATCAACAATCAAGCTTAAATCAATGGCTGGATTATTTGCTGGCAATTCATCCTAGCGAAATCGACATGGGCTTAACGCGAGTCAGTGCTGTCGCCGAGCGACTCAATGTGATTGATTTAGCTCCAGCTAAAGTGATTACAGTCGCCGGTACCAATGGTAAAGGCACGACCTGTGCGATGCTCGCCTCAATATTACGTCAAGCAAACTTATCAGTTGGCGTCTACAGTTCACCGCATTTGCTGCATTACAATGAACGGGTGCAGATCAATCAACAAGATGCCAGTGATGCCTCTCTTATTGGAGCTTTTAGTGCCATAGAGATGGCACGAGGTGATATTTCATTAACCTTTTTTGAATATGCGACGTTAGCGGGTTTATACTTATTCAAAGCTGCTAAGCTTGATGTGATTATTCTTGAAGTGGGCTTAGGTGGCCGTCTAGATGCCACTAATATTATCGATTCCACAGCCACTATCTTGACCTCTATCGATCTTGATCACCAAGAATATTTAGGCGATACCCGAGAACTGGTTGGCAGAGAAAAAGCCGGCGTGTTCCGCTCAGGTTGTCTCGCCATTTGTGGTGAACCCGATTTACCATTGAGCGTGACCGATTATGCTCAGCAGATTGGAACAACACTTTATCGTGTTGGTTATGAGTTTCATTACCATAAAGACCAGAACCCACCTACATTATGGCATTTTGAATCCGCGCAGCAATCTTATATTGGTTTGGCTGTGCCAAGGTTACCGCTAGCTAATGCTGCTAGTGTTGTGGCGCTGCTAAGTTATATTTGGCCGCAAATAAGCCAGCAACACATCAACCAAGGATTACAACAAGCTCAACTAGCTGGACGATTAGAGCAGGTGAGTGAGCAACCATTAGTACTAGTAGATGTAGCGCATAATCCCCATGCTGCACGATATTTAGCACAGCAATTGCAGGCGTACCAAGGTCGTCGTATTGTAGCCTTATGTGGCATGCTTAAAGATAAAGACATCAAGTCGGTATTGGCGACATTGGCTGAACAAATCCGTCATTGGTATTTTGTTGGTTTAGATAATCCACGGGGCGCAACAGCGCAAGCACTGCGTCAAGCATTGCCCAATGAGCGTTGTCGTCAGCATGCCAGTGAATTTACTGACATCGCCAGCGCATGGCAAGCTATACAAGCGACGGTAGAGGCTGATGATGTGGTCATTATATTTGGCTCTTTTTATACTGTTGCAGGGTTTAAATCTTTATAAACACTATTTATGTTAGACGTCGGTTTTAGAAGCCATCATTAACGTCGTTTTGTTAAAAAAGGGAATTAGCTTTGAATCGTCAATTTCAAAATCGTTTAGTGGGTACCATCGTCTTAGTGGCCTTAGGTGTGATTTTTTTACCCGATTTATTAGACGGTAAAAAACCTCAGGTGGTTGAGGAGTTCACTGAAATTCCTTTACGTCCCGTTCAATCAAGTGCTTCAAATCGAGCCAGTTCTGCCAACATCGCCGAACCCGCGGAAGAATTCCAAGTGTTAACGATTGCTGAACCTCAAGATCTCAGTAACGATATTGTTGAATTAGGTGAAGCAGAACCAACTAAAAAAGTGAATCAAGTGGTTAAACCGTCAGCGGCAACCACTGCGGCAGTAAAAAAGCCTGAAACACCCGTTGCTAATAAAACTAAATCACCCGTTACGGCTGGTTTTACGTTGCAATTAGGCGGTTTTAATAATATTACCAATGTAAAAGCCTTAATTATTCAACTACGTAAGGCAGGATTTAATGCTTATACACTGCCTAAAGTACCTGTTGAAGGAAAATTAACCCGAGTATTTGTAGGCCCTGAAGTGTCAGAAGAAAAACTTAAAGCTCGTCAGCAACCTATATTCAAATTAACCGGATTAAAAGGCAAAATCGTAGCCTATAATCCACAGGAACAATAACCTATTCAGACGGTATTATGCTTGGGTGATTAATATTTACAATTTGATTGTTCTTAATCACGCAAGAATAATTTGTGCAATCAGAGGTGAGAAACATCTCTGTCTCTGTTAGAATCTCGCCGTCTTGAACCCTATACCGGATCCCCATCTCCATGGTTTGGATTGATTACGCAATTATTATTGTCATCGGGTTATCAACTATTATTAGTTTGATCCGCGGATTTGCCAAAGAAGCCATGTCTCTTGTGGTTTGGTTTGCCGCTTTCTTTATTGCTAGCCAGTTTTATCTTGATCTTGCTGCTCATTTAACCCAAATGCAGGACGAGTTAGTCAGAAACGGTGTCGCGATTGCCATTCTTTTTATCATTACCCTGATCCTAGGGGCACTCGTTAATTATTTGTTAGGCCAGTTAGTGGCCAAAACAGGCTTATCGGGCACAGACCGTGTTTTAGGCCTGTGTTTTGGTGCCATTCGTGGCGCGTTAATTGTTAGCGCATTACTGTTTTTTATGGATGCTTTTACGGCATTCCCTGACACGAAATGGTGGCAGGATTCTGTACTTGTACCTGAATTTGGCGTGGTTATTCAGTGGTTTTTTGACTATGTCGAAAATACCTCAAGCTTTGTACCCAAAATATAATCATAAAACACTTTACAGTGAGGAACCTTACCCATGTGTGGTATCGTCGGAATAGTAGGAAAATCAACAGTTAATCAGACCATTTATGATGCGCTGACTGTGCTTCAACATCGTGGTCAAGACGCAGCAGGTATTGTGACTGTTGACATGAATGCGTTTCGTTTACGTAAAGCAAACGGCTTAGTCAAAGATGTGTTTGAACCTAAACATATGCAGCGTTTACAAGGTAATGCCGGTATTGGACATGTTCGTTATCCAACCGCGGGCAGCTCGAGTGCATCAGAGGCGCAACCGTTTTATGTTAACTCGCCATTTGGTATTTCGTTAGCGCATAACGGTAACTTGACCAATACGCTTGATCTGGCGGAAAGCCTCGTCAGAAAACGTCGTCATGTTAACACCACCTCTGACTCCGAAATCTTGTTAAACCTGTTAGCCGATGAGTTACAAGAGACGCGCAGTTTAACCTTAAGTGCCGATGAAGTGTTTGATGCGGTTGCCAAAGTGCATGCGCAAACCCGTGGTGCTTATGCGGTAGTGGCAATGATCATCGGCCAAGGCCTAGTAGCGTTCCGCGATCCATTTGGTATTCGTCCTTTGGTACTGGGTAAGCATGAAACAGCAACTGGTACTGAGTATATGGTTGCTTCAGAAAGTGTTGCTTTGGATGCCGTCGGTTTTGAAGTGATGCGTGACGTAGCACCTGGTGAGGCTGTTTATATTTCACTTGATGGCCAGTTATTTACCCGTCAATGTGCTGTAGACCCAAGCTATGCTCCGTGTATTTTTGAATTCGTTTATTTTGCTCGTCCAGATTCGAGCATCGACAAAATCTCTGTGTATGCCAGTCGCGTAAACATGGGCGCTAAGTTAGGCGAAAAAATTAAGAAAGAATGGGAAGACCATGACATTGATGTCGTTATTCCTATTCCAGAGACATCGTGCGATATCGCATTAGAAATTGCTCGTTGTATGGATTTACCGTACCGTCAAGGTTTTGTTAAAAACCGTTATATTGGTCGTACGTTTATCATGCCAGGTCAGCAAGAACGTAAAAAATCAGTACGTCGTAAATTGAACGCAATTAATACTGAGTTCAAAGGTAAAAACGTATTACTGGTTGATGATTCAATCGTTCGTGGCACCACGTCTGAGCAGATCATTGAAATGGCGCGTGAAGCCGGGGCAAAGAAAGTGTATTTTGCTTCAGCAGCCCCTGAAATCCGTTTTCCTAACGTGTACGGAATTGATATGCCGACCTCTAATGAGTTGATTGCTCATGGTCGTGATGCTGACGAAATTGCCAAAATCATTGGTGCCGATGGCATTATTTTCCAAGACTTGAGCGACTTAATTGAAGCAGTAAGAATGGAAAATCCAGAGATTAAGCGTTTTGAAACATCAGTGTTCGACGGTCATTATATTACCAATGACGTTGATCAAGCTTACTTGGATCATTTAACCCAACTACGTAACGATGATGCCAAAGCAAATCGCTCAAAGGACATAGGCACTAATTTAGAAATGCACAATGAGTGTCATCCATAAGTTAACCACTGTTTGTTAGTGATAAAAAACCAGCATATTGATGCTGGTTTTTTTTGCTTTAAGGCCTAGAGGCTAGGACGCTTCGCGGCTAGAGGCTATAAGAGTGATAACAAGCGAACGCTGCGCCTAGATGCCTAGATACTAGGACGCTTCGCTGCTAGAGGCTATAAGAGCGATAACAAGCGATGACGAGCGATAAAGATCGATATCAAGCGAACTAGCAGGACGCAGTCCGTTCTAGGGTCTAGGCTTTTTGCTGTTATGCTTTTATAGCAGCGAAGCGATCTAGCAGGACGCAGTCCGCTCTTGGGTCTAGGTTCTTCGCTATTATGCTTTGATAGCCGCGAAGCGAACTAGCAGGACGCAGTCCGTTCTAGGGTCTAGGTTCTTCGCTTTTATGCTGTTATAGCAGCGAAGCGATCTAGCAGGACGCAGTCCGTTCTAGGGTCTAGGTTCTTCGCTGTTATGCTGTTATAGCAGCGAAGCGATCTAGCAGGACGGAGTCCGTTCTAGGATCTAGGTTCTTCGCTGTTATGCTTTTATAGCCGCGAAGCGAACTAGCAGGACGCAGTCCGTTCTAGGGTTTAGGTTCTTCGCTGTTATGCTTTTATAGCAGCGAAGCGATCTAGCAGGACGCAGTCCGCTCTAGCTTCTAGGCTTTTCGCTGTTATGCTTTTATTGTAATGATTTACGCCGATAAGGGGTTAATTATTTCATATTTGCAGCTTGGCGTATTTAACGCTAATCTATACTGTAAATTTATACAGTTAAGTGGCGCAGTTCGGTTTGTCATATTGAACGCTAACGCCCCAACAGTGGATTATGATTTTATATATTGCTGAAAAACCCAGTCTAGGTCGTGCGATTGCCGATGTGTTGCCAAAGCCACATAAAAAAGGTGATGGCTATATCACTGCCGCCAATGGTGATTGCGTGTCATGGTGTATTGGCCATTTATTAGAGCAAGCCGAGCCTGATGCGTACGATGATGCATTTAAGTCGTGGAAACTCGAGCATTTGCCAATTGTCCCGCAAACGTGGAAGTTGCAGCCCAAACCCAAAACGCGCAGTCAACTTACGGTGTTGCGTAAACTGGTAAAGCAAGCATCATCGATAATTAATGCTGGCGATCCAGATAGAGAAGGGCAGTTGCTGGTCGATGAAGTGATTTCTTATTTGGGCGTAAAGGGTGACAAGCTTAACCAGGTACAGCGGCTGTTAATCAGCGACTTAAACCCCCAAGCGGTCAAACGTGCGCTAGGGCAGTTACGCAGCAATCGTGAGTTTATTCCTTTATCGACTTCTGCATTAGCCCGCAGCCGTGCTGATTGGCTGTATGGCATGAACATGACCCGCGCATATACCATTCAAGGGCGTAAGGTCGGTTATCAGGGGGTATTATCAGTTGGCCGAGTACAAACGCCTTTGCTTGGGTTAGTCGTACGCCGCGACGAAGAAATTACTGCATTTACCCCAAAACCTTTTTATGAAGTGTTAGCGCATTTGCTGACCGATCAGCAACAAGGTTTTAGTGCTAAATGGAAGCCTAGTGAGGCTTGCCAGCCCTATATGGACGAAGATGGACGGGTATTAGCTAAAGGCTTAGCCGAAAATGTGGTTGCCCGCATTAATGGTAAACCCGCTGAAGTGACAAAACTTGAAGCCAAAGATAAGCGCCAAAACCCGCCATTACCTTATAGTTTATCAGCACTGCAAATCGATGCCGCAAAACGCTTTGGGCTATCGGCGAAAGAGGTGCTTGATACCTGCCAAAGTTTGTATGAAAAACATAAATTGATTACTTATCCGCGCTCAGACAGTCGCTATTTACCTAAAGAGCAGCATACTTTGGCACCGAAAGTATTGGATGCTGTGCTCAAAGGCGTTTCTGCCTTGGTTGATGGTTGCGACTCACCTAATGCCAAGCTTAAATCTAAAGCGTGGGATGACAGTAAAGTGGATGCTCACCATGCCATTGTGCCTACCGAGAAAGTGGCTAACTTAGCTGCATTATCAGGTAATGAGGCAAAGTTGTACCAACATGTTGCGCGGCAATATTTAGCCCAGTTTTATCCCGCTTATATTTATGCAGAAACCGCAGTTGAAGTGACGATTGCTGGTGGCTTGTTTACCACTAAAGCGCGTCAAGACAAAAGCTTAGGCTGGAAACAGCTCTTTAAACGGGCAGCCACAGCAAATCAAGCTAATAACAGTCAAGCGAATACTGGTTCAACTCACAGTGAAGACGATAACGACGATGCCGTTCAGTCGCTACCGCCATTGGTTAACGGGCAGGTGTTGCATTGTCTGCGTGGTGAATTATTGGAGAAAACGACTCAAGCGCCGAAGCATTTTACCGATGCCACATTATTAGGCGCCATGACCGGAATTAGTCGTTATGTTACTGATAGTGAAATTAAGAAAATCCTCAAAGAAACCGACGGCCTAGGCACCGAAGCAACTCGTGCTGGGATTATTGAATTATTATTTAAGCGTGGATACCTTATTCGTCAAGGTAAATCGATATTGGCCACTCAGGTTGGCACTGGCTTGATCCGCAGCTTACCAGAATCAGCAACTACACCTGACATGACCGCATTATGGGAAAACAGCCTTGATGCCATCAGCCAAAAACGACTGAAGTACGATGCGTTTATGCAGCCATTACTCAGCCAGTTAGATGGTTTAATAACCCAAGCATCCAGCCAGTTACCATCAGCATTACAAGGTGTCGCCAGTACCACACCGAAACGCAGTTTTAAAAAGCCTTATAAAAAGAAAGCTAAAGCGAAAAGCTAAGAGGGTAACAAGTGGTGAAAAGCGATAACTAACGGTGACAAGCGAACGCTGCGCTTTTTTGTTAAGTCAAAAGTCTAGGCGCTAGGTCGCTTCGCGGCTAGAGGCTATACAAACAACGTCATAAGCTAAGAGGGTAGCAAGCGATGAAAATCGCTACAGAAAAAACTTGATCATTACAATGCGGCTAAATCGAAGAGAGTTAAATTAAAGGTGTAGATGAGTCAGCGAGTATCCAAAACAGGGATGTTTTGGATAAGCCCACAGGGATGCTGATTTAAAATCAAGAGCCGGCGTCTCGCTTAATCATCTGCACATCAGCATGCTGCAGGCAATAAGTTCAAATAAAGCTACGTTATAAATCAAGCTAAACTAATACCAAGTAAGCTGAGTTAATCAATACCTTAAATACACTTTTGTCCAAAAGTGAGTTTAAGGTATTAAATATATATCGTTGTTAGATGATGACAAAGAATGTGTCTTATTTCATTGAGATATAACTGAGAAAAGACGGAATCGGCCAATATCCTGAATCGCTCGATATCGCTCGTTATCTCTTACCACCGCATTTCATCGCACTTCCTGCTGTTACCGCTTGTTATCCCCGATAGGCTTATCAATTCAACACGCTTTTATCTACTATGCCTTTCTCAATCAGTTGCAGTAAAATATTGCGGGTCTTTTGTTTTAAGGTGTCACGCAGTAATCGGGCTGCGGGAGTAATAGACTGTCTACTGGGGAATATCAGCCAGAGTTCGGTCGCTTTGGTTTGGTATTCGGGTAAAATATGTACCACGTTTTCGGCGAGTAAATCGCTTGATATATCAAGGCAAGATTTAAGCCCAATGCCTTTACCCGATACGCACCATCGATGAACCAGTTCACCATCGTTAGACACTCGGTTGCCTTTCATTTTGATTTTATACTGTTCATCACCGCGATAAAACTCCCACACATCGTAAGTAATATTATTGAGTTGATATAACAGTCCATTGTGGGAGGCGAGGTCTTGTGGGTGTTTTGGCATGCCATGTTTTGCTAGGTAAGCTTTAGATGCACACAATAATCTGGGGACATTACAGATTTTAAACCCGTAAAGATTAGCGTCATTTGGCGAACCATAGCGCAAGGCTAAATCGACGGAGTCGCGGTAAAAGTCCAAGTTACTGTCATTAATATTGGCGCGTAAACTGACTTTTGAGTGAGTGGCCATAAACTCATCTATCCATGGCATAACCAGATTGCGGCCCAAATCCGATGACAATGCAATTCGTAAATCCCCGTCGATGATGTCTAATTCGCCTTTCATATTTTGTTTGGCTTGTTCGAGCATTAATAGTGCTTGCTCACATTGAGGAATGTATTTTTCCCCAGCATTGGATAACCTTAGCTGCCTTGTAGTGCGAATGAACAACTCAACACCTAGCGAACTTTCGACTCGTTTAACTGCGGCGCTGGCGGTTGCTGTGCGCATATCAAGATTGGTTGCTGCGGCGGTAATGCTGCGAAACTCAGCCACTTTCAAAATAACCTGCAGATCTTCTAATAACATATTGTCTAATAATATTTGATAATGTTTCAATTATTATGCTGTTTATGCGGAGTAAAACAAGGGCTAATATAGCTTCATTGAAAAGTAATCCCATTGATACCGTTTACTATAGGAAGCAGATTATGAAAGCCATCGGATACACACAATCATTAGCCGTTACTCACCCTGAGTCGTTAATTGATGTCGAGTTACCTCAACCTATCGCAATAGGCCGTGATTTATTAATCAAAGTAAAAGCCATCGCCGTTAACCCAGCAGACTATAAAGTCCGCTTGAACATGGCGCCTGTTGCGGGTGAAGTAAAAGTGATCGGTTGGGACGCCGTTGGTGAAGTGATTGCGACAGGTGAAAGTGTGAGCCCATTTAATCCTGGCGATCAGGTTTATTATGCTGGCGATATTACGCGTCAGGGTAGCAATGCTGAATACCAATTAGTGGATGAGCGTTTAGTGGGCATTAAACCTAAAAGTTTATCCGATGCCGAAGCCGCAGCATTACCGTTAACGGCGATCACGGCTTGGGAATTACTGTTTGAACATTTATGTATTAAGCAACAAGCACCCCATTCAACTGAAAAATCAAACGAAGTCATTTTGGTCGTAGGCGCTGCGGGTGGTGTGGGTTCTATCTTTATTCAGTTAGCAAAAACCTTGACAGGTGCAACCATTATCGCCACAGCATCGCGTGAAAGTTCAAGCGAATGGGTGAAAAAGTTAGGCGCTGATCATGTGGTTGATCACACCAAACCGTTACCCGCTCAAATTGATGGATTAAACATAGGGTCTGTCACCCATGTGGCCAGTTTAAACAGCACAGATGCCTATTTTGAGGCTTACACTCAGTTGCTAGCACCCTTTGGTAAAATTGCCATGATTGATGATCCAGAAGGGTTAGATATCACTAAGTTAAAACTCAAGAGTTTGTCATTACATTGGGAGTTTATGTTTGCTCGCTCGATGTTTAACGCAGTAGATATGGATGAGCAGGGACGTTTACTTAACCGAGTAGCCGATCTTGTCGACCAAGGTTATATTCAAACTACGTTAGGCCAGCACATGGGCGCAATAAATGCTGCAAATCTTCGTGCTGCACATGAGGCGTTAGAAGCAGGCCGTGCCATTGGTAAAATTGTTTTAGAAGGGTTTTAATTAATACCTTTAATTGTATTATTTAATAATGTTAAGTACTTATATTATCGAACAGGAATAAACATGTCACATTTAACGATTGTAGCCAACATTAAAGCAAAAGCGGACAAAATTGAGTTAGTAAAAACTGAATTACTGAAGCTGATTGAAGTCACACGCGCTGAAGAAGGGTGTATTAATTATGACTTACACCGAGACAATGAAAACTCAGCCCACTTTATGTTTTATGAGACTTGGCAGACCCGTGAATTATGGCGTGTGCATATGGAAAATCAGCATTTAGCCGATTTTGTGGCTGCAACCCAGGATGCTGTCGATGAATTTATTTTGAATGAAATGACCGTTATCGGCTAGTTGTATTCGAGTTGGCCATTCAATTGAGTGGCATCCTAAAGCAGAACATAGAATGTTCTGCTTTTTTGTCGATTTTTTTTAGCATCTTATGAGACACTCAAGTGATGAATCGCTTTAAAGATTAGGATAAGTGGCAAGATGGAAATCAGATTTACGCAGTTGCAGTGCCGTTCATCGAGTGTCACTGTCGACATTGATCAATGGGTGATTGAACCACAACAATCTTGGGGTGTATTTAGCACCGAAGGTGATGTCGGCGCGTTGCTTGGCCAGTTATTAACTCGGCAAATTGATGCGCCGATCTTAACATATAGTGGCGATATTACCGGTGTCGCGCCATCTTGTGTGGCATTAGTGTCATTGCTTGAACAGCAATCATTGCTTGAAGATATTTTAGAGCAAGATGACAGTGAGTCACTGGGATACACCGATCCTAAAACGACCGTATTTGGGGTTATTTTTAGTCAATGCCATGACAATGGTTTAACCCATCAATTGCTGCAGCAATTAGATTTGACTCATTTAAGCTTAAGTCCTTTTACTCAATTGTCTACGGGTGAAGGTCGTAGAGTTATGCTTGCCCGTGCTGTCGCAACCCAAGTGCCATTTTTAGTGCTCGACGAACCTTATGCAGGGCTTGATGTTGCGCACAGACAGACTCTTACTGAATATTTACAGCAATTATCACAAACGATACAAATGCTGGTGATTGTGTCGCGTGAAGAAGATATGCCTAAATGGATTGAGCATGTTGCCCTGTTTAGTCATGGCACATTAGACAGCGTAATGACTCAGTCAGAGTGGGATAATCATCCTGTTATCGCCCAATTAACCGCGCAAGCGGGCCAACAAAGCGATGATATGTTGGCGCTTATTCGTCGCCACAGACATAAGCCATTATTTGCGAACCCGGTTTTTCAGTTAAACAATGGACGAGTTGCTTACAGCGACAAAGTGATTTTTTCGGGTGTTAACTGGCGTATCGATAATGGCGTGCATTGGCAAGTAAAAGGCCCTAATGGCTGCGGTAAAAGTACTCTGCTGGGGCTTATTTTCGGCGACCATCCTCAATGCTACAGCAACGACATTGATATTTTTGGTAAAAAAAGAGGTTCCGGCGAGAGCATCTGGGAGATAAAAAAACACATCGGTATGGTGTCATCTGCCTTACATTTACAGTATCGGGTTAATTGCAGTGCACTTGATGTGATTGTATCGGGCTTTTATGACTCCATTGGTTTGTATCAACAACCGTCGAAACAACAAGTGGCCATCGCAACAGAATGGTTGGCGATTTTACACATGAGCCATTTGAGTAAATCCGCTTTTCGACAATTAGAGTATGGCCAGCAACGGTTATTACTCATTGCCCGCGCCATTGTGAAACAACCCACCTTATTGATCCTCGACGAGCCTTATCAAGGCTTAGATTATCTGGGGCGTAGATTGATTAAAAACGCCCTTGAACTCATTGCGAAAGGGCATTTAAGTCAATTGTTGTATGTGTCACATTATCAAGAGGATAGCCTCGATAGTATTAAGCACTTTATTGAGTTTATCGTCGATAAACACCAAGGTGGTTATCGTACAGTGGTGACTGAAGCTTAATGCTTTATGGCTAAGAGGTTAACGTTAATCAGCTGACAATTGTTGGCTGTTTTTATTTTCTCGTTTAATTGTCAAATAATAATTGATAATGTTTCAATTATTATGCTGTATATGGCAGCTAAAGTATCGTATATGATGGCGATATTAACGCGGTTCAACAACATTGCTAATCAATATTACTATTTGATAACCGTTTATTATTCCGAGATGAGGTTAACGATGTTACTCGATACACCCATTTGTGATTTTGGCTGGCAAGCACCTGATTTTAAGCTTAAAAATGCTAACGGTGACGTTTTTTCCATGAGTGAAAACTTAGGTAAAAAGGGCTTGTTGATTATGTTTATTTGTAATCATTGTCCCTATGTTAAAGCCATTGCAACTCGTTTAGCCGAGGACACAGAGCAGCTTATGGCCGAAGGTATTAATGTATTAGCGGTAATGTCTAATGATTATCAGCATGTTGAAGCAGATTCGCCGCAGAACATGTTGCGCTTTGCTGAGCAGTATGGATTTAAATTTCCGTATTTAGTTGATGAAGATCAACAAGTCGGTAAGCAGTATGGCGCAGTGTGCACCCCTGACTTTTTTGGGTTTAATCACCTTGGTGAATTGCAATATCGTGGCCGCTTAGACGATGCGCGTTTGCACAATGATCCTAATCGAGAGCCCGAACTACTTAATGCTATGCAACTGATTGCCGCTATTGGTAAAGGGCCTAAGCAACAAACGGCCAGTATGGGCTGCTCAATTAAATGGCGATAATGATTTTATTTAACTCATAACCTTGAAAAATTATTTATTAGCACAATAACAAGATATTAATATTTCTACGCAAATATTATTGTTAATTAATTGTATTTGTTATTTATTTTCAAGTTAAATTTATTTTGTTAATCACACTATTTTATTGTGATTAACTTGGCAGGTTAATTAATAACCATTTTATGTGTTGTTAATCGCCAACCTTTTTAATGATTGTTTCAAATCCATATGGAGTCTGACATGACCAACGCTATTATTACTGATTTAGAAAAACGTTATACAGCCAAACGCTATGATGCGACTAAGCGCGTACCAAAAGAAGATTTAGCGGTGATTTATGAGGCAATGAGACTGTCGCCTTCATCGATAAACTCTCAACCATGGAAATTTATCGTGATTGAAAGCGATCAAGCTAAGCAACGTATGCATGACACCTTTGCCAATAAATTTCAGTTCAATCAACCACACATTAACGCGGCATCTCATATTGTATTGTTTGCTTACAACCCTAAGTATACTCGTGAAGACTATGCCAAAGTGGTTGACCAAGGCATTGTAGATGGTCGTACTAAGGCTGAAGATCGTGAAGCTGCGTTTGGTGGATATGCATTTGTTGACTTAAATACTGATGAAGCGGGTAACAATGCGGCTTGGACTAAGTCACAAACCTATTTAGCCTTAGGTAACACTATGCATTCTTTAGCACGTCTTGGCATCGACTCTACTCCGATGGAAGGCGTTGACAGTGAGATGATTGGCCAAATATTTGCCAAAGAACTTGACGGTTATGTATGTGATGTAGCATTAGCGTTTGGTTATCACCATTCAGATGAAGACTATAATGCCAAGTTGCCTAAGTCTCGTTTAGCAGCAGAGCAAGTATTACAAGTATTGTAATTGATTGTTTTGCTGCAAGTATTCATTTGTATAAAATAATATAAAACGGCTTAAACATCTAATGTTTAAGCTTTTTTTTTCAATTTTTTTAGAAAAGCCACGTTTAACGCCAGCACTTTTAGCGTAAGCAATGACCACGATTAAGACTCATTAGCTTATCTAAAATGCGTTCGCCATCCATGCGGATGCCGTTGTGTTCGTATTCTGAAGTAAGCCAATATTTGAGGTTATTGACTTGTTTGGCTGTTTCTAAGCTGTATTGCATTTCAACATACATGTCGTTGCTGTAAATAGCGGCCGCAACCGGGACTTTATTATTGGCCAATTTTTCAAGATCATATAATGCTGGCCAGTCTTTTTTTGCGGCGATTAAGTCTGCAGCAGCTTGTAATGGTATCAATGCTTCGAGTTGGGCAAACATCCAGGGGTAGATCATTTCACCAGTAAACAGCAAGGGTTTATCTGGACGGTAATTGAATTGATTAAACTGGGCCCGTACTCTATGAGCTGCCCACGATGAAGCATTATTTTGACAATAAATAGATTCGTGCATTAAGGCAAAAATAGGATTGGTATTGTAACTAAGGAATTGGCTAAATTGATGTAAAAATAGCGGGTTGAGATCAATACCGTGAGGCGTGTCAATTAAAGCTTGTTCAAGCAAGTAGTAAACGGCTTCGGGCCCTTGTTCCATGCCTATATTAACGCCTAGTAGCTGAAGCATTTCTACCGTCAACTGCTCACCTGTAGCTAAGTACACTTTGTTTTCATATAGGTGCTTTGCTAAGTTATCGACCAGCATTCGAGCGTCACTAAAACGATTAAAAAAGTCATTATTTTTGGTAATAACACGCTGATATGTCGCTTTGTAAACGTCATCAGCAGGGCGGGTTAGCGAAGGAATACCGCCAGTAATGTAAGCCTCTTTTAGGCCTTCTGGCGCGGCAGACACATAATGCAGGACACAAAAACCACCAAAGCTTTGGCCTAAAATACTCCAAGGTTCGTCTGGTGATAGTTTGGCTCGAATATATTCTGCATCGCGGATGATGTTATCGGCGCGAAAATGGCTTAGATAGTCAGCTTGGTCTGTGGCACTCATATAACTTAAGCTGGTGGCATTGACTGGGCTTGATAATCCTGTGCCTCGCTGGTCAAGTAATAGCACTCTATATTCAGTTAAGGCTCGTTTTATCCAGCCGTTGTTGCTAATCGGTCTTACGGCGCCAAACCCCGGTCCACCTTGAAAAAACACCAAATAAGGCAGCTGTTTATGTTGATTTTCAACACTGACAATTTCACGGGCAAAAACAGTAATCTGTTTACTGGGACTTTGTTGGTAGTCTAACGGCACCGAGAAAAAGTGCTTACGGGCAATAATGTCTGATAAAGTAAGGTCGATGTGCATAAAATGCCTATTCAGTGGTGATTAATGGCGATACTAATACTATCCAATCTTGATTTGTCATTGACGACAATCGCACCGTAAATGTGAGCTAATTAGTATGGTATTAAAGACGCTTATGTCGATGCGAATCACACATATTTTATGAGTCATCTTGTATATTAACAATCAGTAACTTGATGGAGATTAAGTTTAATAGCTATCTAGACCCAATCTGCCTAGATAAAATTAACCGATAATTATCTTAATAATTATTAAGGACGAGGTTGTCGATGAAATATCAAATCATCCCTGTAACGCCTTTTCAGCAAAATTGTAGTGTCATATGGTGCGAAAAAACCTTGAAAGCTGCCGTGGTCGATCCGGGTGGCAACATTGAACGAATTTTAGCTGAAGTGGACAAGTTAGGCTTGAGTGTTGAAAAAATATTATTAACCCATGGTCATATTGATCATGTTGGCGGCGCAGCGGCATTAGCAGAAAGATTAGCGATCCCGATCGTAGGTCCGCACATTGACGATAAATTTTGGTTAGAAAATTTAGTGAAACAAAGTCAGAACTTTGGTTTTCCGCGTGTTGAAGCCTTTAAACCCACCCAATATCTTAATGAAAATGATGACGTGAGTGTCGGTGAGCAGCATTTACAAGTATTGCATTGCCCCGGGCATACCCCTGGACACATCATTTTTTATAACAAGACCGCTAACTTAGCATGGGTGGGGGATGTGCTTTTTCGAGGCTCTATTGGTCGTACTGATTTTCCGCAATCTAACCATCAGGACTTACTTCACTCTATTACCACCAAATTGTGGCCATTAGGGGATAATGTGAGTTTTATTCCTGGCCATGGACCCATGTCGACGTTTGCCGATGAACGACAACATAACCCTTTTGTTGCCGATCAGTTATTTGATTAATAATTTGTTATGTAATCAGATCATTGAGGTTATTTATTAATAAGTTGAAACCATTGATTCTTTGCATTGTATAGCGAGTCTGTTAGCTTAATAGACTGCGTTTACCTATGATGGACAGTTCAAATGGTTCAACACCTCGTTGATTTACTCGATACCTGGTTACCTTCTTATCAAGAAGACTGGGTAGTCGCCGTTCTTACTCAAGTGCAAGGCTCTTCTTACCGTAAACCTGGCGCCATAATGCTATTTCATCCAATGGGTAAAAGCTTGGGGATGTTAAGTGGTGGATGCCTTGAAGCGGATCTACGTCGTCACGCCCAGCGTGCAATTCAAACCCAGCAAGTTATTCAGTTAACCTATGACGCAACCGATGAGTCTGATACCAGTTATCAGCTGGGTTGTGGTGGTATCGTTAATATTATGATGGTGTCGTTAAATAAATCGAACAATTATCTTGGTTTAGTTCGTGTTCATGACGCTTTAATGCGTGGTGATGCAGGTGAATATCAACTTGATATCGTGGCGGATGGTACGCCGGCCCAACAATTGGCAGGTCACTTTGTTGAGCAAGATGCTGAGCGACCTGCGTCGATCACTCTCAATAGTAAAACCCGCACCGTGATCGATCAAGCTAGCTCTGTGTTGCATATTCCGCTTAGACCGCCAGTACATATTGGTATTTTTGGTGGCGGTTTAGATGCACAACCGATTACACAAATGGCGCAAACACTAGGCTGGAAAGTCAGTGTGTTTGATGAACGTACCGCCTATGCGCGTACTTATGATTTCCCAGGATGTCAGATTATTAAAAAACCGACGGCAGCAGTGTCAAAAACACTTTTGGCCAGTTTAGATGCCGCTTTTGTGATGAGTCATAATTTACAAATCGATGCTAAAACATTACAGGTACTCCAAACCATACCGTTGGCTTATATTTCGTTATTAGGTCCAACTCATCGTCGTGACAAAGTGTTGAACATGGCTGAGTTAACGGTTGACGACTTTAGTGGCTATTTTTCGGCGCCAGCAGGGTTAGCGCTAGGTGGCGAGCTGTCTGGTTCGGTTGGACTGAGTATCTTATCCCAATGCCATGGCGTGCTTTATCAAAGTAAGTTAACCAGTCTTGATACGGTAATGCTGTAATAACAACCTAGAGAATGCGCCATTGATAATGCCAAAAATTATTACGGTGATCTTAGCCGCGGGTGCAAGTAGTCGTTTTAACGGCGCTAAAATTGTCGCCAAAGTGCAAGGTGAACAAAGCTTACTCGCATATTGCCTGCAAACACTCGATCACGTCACCCAAACAGCGGGCATTGCCCCAGCGGTGGTGATGTTAGGTGCGCATCAAACAGATGAAGTGTTAGCTATTACCGCCAAGCATCATCGACTTATCAACCATGATTGGCAATTAGGTTTGTCCAGTTCGGTGAAACTCGCCGCGCGCTATGCTCAAAGCCAACAGGCGGATGCGTTGTTAATTGTGTTAGCCGACCAAGTCGCACTGCAAGGCGATGATTATCTGCAATTGATCCAAGCATATAGGCACAATAACTTAACCAGCAGTGCTTTTTACCGGCACAGTGTCGGCGTTCCAGCTATCTTTTTAGCTAAGGATATTAATGCTCTGTTGTCGATTGATGGCGATAAAGGTGCAAAAAGTATTTTAAAACAGCATGATAAAAATAATAGCTTGAATATTATTCATATGGAACAAGCCCAATTTGATATTGATACACCGGCTGACTTAGCACGTTGGTTGGACAGTGCCGGCTGATCTTTTAAGATGAATCTTGTAGCCGTTTGTGGCGATGTTATCCAAGTCAGAGCGAATAGCGGGTCGTTATTTTAGCTGCACAAACGATTACGAAGTAGAAATAAGCAACCAATGTACCCTGAAAGATCCGGCTAAACGGCTGCACTTATTTTGTAAACACGATTTGTAAACATGTTATGTAAACATGGGTCTTTGTTGCAAGGTATTAGCCAGCTTAGAGACTTTGTCTCTAAGCATTGGGCGCATCATACATTCACAAAAAGAGCTAGCCTGTTTGTGTCGAACAAACGTTAACCACAAAAGATCAATAGACCCTAATTAAGGAGTGATTATGACAACCCCAACACAAAAATTGATGGTAAATGGAAAGGATTTTACCCTTGATGCCGACCCTAATATGCCTGTGCTATGGGCATTGCGTGACATCCTTGGCCTGACTGGGACAAAATTTGGTTGTGGAGCTGGGCTATGTGGTGCATGCACTATTCATGTTGACGGCAGCCCGATGCGCGGCTGTTTAACCAGCTTAAAGCAAGTACAAGGCAAGCAGGTGACCACTATTGAAGGTCTTGAGGCTGAAAAGCTAAAGCAAGCTTGGTTAGAACATAATGTACCGCAATGTGGCTATTGTCAGGCGGGACAATTAATGTCTGCCGCAGCATTATTAACCACCACGCCTAAACCCACTGAAACCCAAATTGCTGATGCGATGTCGGGCAATATCTGTCGTTGTGGCACTTATCCACGGATAAAAGCTGCGATTCAATCGGCTTCGGAGGCGTGATCATGACCACATTCAAAGCGATTGAAAATATTAGCCGCCGTAACGTATTAAAGTTATTTGGCGCGGTCGGTGGCGGACTCGCATTAGGGGCCACGGGTTTAGGCTGGAGTCCAATGGCCTTAGCTCAAGATAAGCAAGCGCTGATGAACTTGTTTGTCGCCATTGGTGAAGACAATAAGGTGTACTTGACTTGTCATCGCTCTGAGATGGGACAAGGGATCCGAACTGGCATACCGCAAATTTTAGCCGACGAATTGGAGGCTGATTGGGACAATGTTGTCGTGGTTCAAGGCTTAGCAGATAAACGCTATGGCAGCCAAAACACTGATGGTAGCCGCAGTATTCGTAAGCACTATCATCGTATGCGCCAAATGGGCGCAACGGCTAGAACCATGCTCGAACAAGCCGCGGCTCAAGTGTGGCAAGTTCCGGTGACCGAGGTGTACGCTAAGGCGCATAAAGTCCATCATAGGGGCAGTAACAAAAGCCTTAATTACGGCGAGTTAGCGATCACGGCGTCGACATTACCGATGCCAGAATTAGATTCGGTGGTGCTCAAGCCTGAAAGTGAATTTACCCATATTGGTCAATCGCACACCATTGTCGACATGGATGCGATGCTAACAGGCAAAGCAATATACGGTTATGACATTAAACTCGATGGAATGTTATATGCCAGTATCACTCGTCCGCCAGTGTTGGGCAGTGATGTGGTTAGCGTTGATGAGACTAAAGCCCGTAAGATAGCCGGTGTAGTCGATATTATTACCTTGCCTGTACCTAAAGGGGCGCCATTATTTCAGGCTTTAGGCGGTGTTGCTGTGATTGCAACTAACAGCTGGAGTGCGATTGAAGCGCGTAAAGCATTAGTCATCACCTGGTCTAAATCGATTAATGATAGCCATAATTCAGACACCTACCTGCAAGGTTTGGTTGAGCGCGTTAACCTGCCGGGTAAAGTGATGCGCCAATTAGGTGAGTCAGTCACTGATTGGCCACAAGCATCAACGGTTAAGGCCGTTTACACCGTACCGTATTTAGCCCATGCAATGATGGAGCCGCCAGTGGCAACGGCGAGTGTGACTGCTGATGGTTGCGAGTTGTGGGCCTCGAGTCAAACACCACAAAGTACTCAGCAACATGTAGCCGGCGCACTCGGGCTTAAAGAAGATCAAGTTACTGTTAACGTGACGTTATTGGGCGGTGGCTTTGGGCGTAAATCTAAGCCTGATTTTAGTGTTGAAGCGGCAATTTTATCGCAAAAGCTCAATAAACCAGTCAAAGTATGTTGGAGCCGTGAAGACGAAATTCAAAATGGCTATTACCATGCGATCAGTGCGCAAATGTACCAAGTCTCACTCGACAGCAATAAGATGCCAACCGCATTGTTAGCGCGTACTGGCTTTCCGTCAATCAGCTCAACATTTGCTGAAGGGGTTGAATATCCTTCAGCTGGCGAACTGGATTTAGGCTTTAGTGATGTGCCGCTAGCCCTTAAACATATTCAACTTGAAGCGGTTAAAGCACCGGCGCACACACGAATTGGTTGGATGCGATCAGTCTGCAATATTCAACATGCTTTTGGTATTGGTAGTTTTGTCGACGAAATAGCGGTAAATGCCAATAAACCCTGTGTGCAAATGTGGCGTGATTTATTGGGTGACGCTAGGCTAGAAGCGTTTGAAAATCAAAATTTCACCTATGGAAATTACGGTGAAGAGTTAGCTGATCACCCGGTGGACGTGGGTCGTTATCATACTGTGTTGGATAAGTTAGAAGCGGTAATGGCTGATGCGCCGAAAGCGGCTAAAAATCAAGGTTGGGGTATGGCTGTTCATCGCAGTTTTGTCAGTTATGTTGCGGTCGCAACTTTAGTTGAAGTGGTGGATAAACAGCTTAAAGTATTGAACTCCATAGCGGTGATTGATGCCGGTAGAGTGATAAATCCAGATCGGGTGAAATCACAACTAGAAGGCGCTATCATTTTTGGATTAAGCTTAGCGACCATGGGCGAAATAACCTTTAAAGATGGCAAAGTTGAACAATCTAATTTTCATGACTATCCGTTATTACGTTTACCGCAATGTCCAGATATTGAGACTTATATAATCGAGTCTACGGCAAAACCTGCTGGTGTTGGCGAACCAGGGGTGCCGCCAGTGGCACCGAGTTTAACCAATGCCATTTTTGCTGCCACGGGAGTAAGATATCGCGATTTACCGCTTAATAAACATTTATCGGTGTAGCCATTTACCTGAGCTATGGTATTTAAGTTTACCCATCTTAAGCCGATAATATATTAGCCTATGCCCAAGTATGTTCGCACTTGGGCATTATTATTATGTTGGGGCAACAATAGTTGATATTAGGTTAAGTTGAATAGCGAGTGAATGTGAATGACCAACCTCAACTCGGATTAACTAGGCTCGTCTATATTATTGATTAATTTACTTTTGTGTAATGTAATTTTCGTTTTTAATCTTATTCTCGTTTGTTGAGATAGTGGTAAATTGCCTTAGGAAGCTTATATATGAAGCAAATCCAGTTTAGAAAAATAGATGCAATTTTGATTAAATTTAGCCTTAATGGAAAATTTTGGGTTGTTTGCTCACTGGTTGCATTGATCACCAGTGTTGTCGCACTAATGAATTACCAACAAACTCAGGACTTAATAGAGCAAACATCGTTACAGCGCGTTAAAGCAAGTGTTGCCAGTTATGCCTCTGTAGCCAATAACCAAGACTTAGACAATGATGCCCTTGAGCAATTTGCACAAGATAATCAATTACAGCTATCTGGTGGCGACAATACTTTTCGTCGCGGTGATCTAGTGACGGCATCTGCGAGCGTTGGTAATCAGTTTTTAACCGCGAGTCAAAATGTTCAACAGTGGGAACAAGAGCCGTTAAGCCAAACGAGTTTTATGTTGATAATGGCACTGGTTGGTTTATTGCCCTTATTCCAATTGAGTTACTGGATCTCAACCTCATTAGGCGGAGGCTTATGGGACATGTACATGGCAATAAAACGTCTAGCCGATGGTGATTTAACGTTGAGATTACACTTTTTTGGCACTGATGACTTTAGCTTAATCGCCACCGAAATTGATCGCTGTGCTGATAACATGAGTGAAATGGTGCGGGCGATCCGCAGTAATGCTGAAACATTGGCGGTTGCTGCCAATGAGTTTACTCACCAAGCCAGCACCAATGATGAGTTAATTGATCAGCAGCATCACTTCTTAGACTCGGTGGCACACGCCATGGATCAAATGACAGCAGCCATTGCAGATGTGTCACATCACGCAAGTGATACGTCATTAAATACCAAGCAAAATGCTAAACAAATGGATCAAAGCCAAAGTAAGATTAATGATGCGGTTAAACGTATTAGTTATTTGTCTGAGCGTATTGCCGAAGCATTTTCATCGGTAGATCAACTCTCCCGCGATGCGACCCAAATTAATGCTGCCGTTACCACTATTGAAAGTATTTCAAAGCAAACCAATTTATTGGCATTAAATGCAGCCATTGAAGCGGCGCGTGCAGGTGAACAAGGTCGCGGTTTTGCGGTAGTCGCGGATGAAGTGCGTACCCTCGCAGGACGGACCCAAAAAGCGACCGTTGAAATTCAAAACATGATTGAAGACTTACAACAAGGCTCTAAAAAACTGACCAGTATTACTAATGTGATTGTTGAAGAAGCAGATCAAGGTAGTACGAGTATTAAAGCCGTCGGTGATGATATTACTCATATGGCACAGTCTATCAATGCTGTGTTTGATATGAGCAGCCAAATAGCGGCATCTGCCGAACAACAAAGTGTGTCTGCCGGAGATATTGGCTCACAGCTCAATCAAATTCGGCAGCAATCGGACACTATTCGCAGTACTTCCAAAAAAGCAGGCGCATTAGCTAACGATTTGAATCAATCGTCTAAGGGATTAGCGTCGATTTTAAGTCAATATAAAATCTAGTTTTGACGGACTGTTTATCAAATCCAAGATCATGGATATTTTTTGATTAGCTGACATAAAACACCTAGGTATTTGTTATCTTACCCAGTTTTTGAGTGGTGGTTTTTAAGTACTAGTTTTTGAGTATGATTTTTTAGTATTAGGGGCTGTTGATCTTTCACATTGGCAGCCAAATTATAGAGCAAGCTAGAGCCAGCAGGCTTTCAAAATTAATTTTCAATTTATCATAGCGGGTAGCTATCGCTCTAAAATGCTTGAGCCGAGCAAAAGCATTTTCAACTAAATGCCGATATTTGTATAAACACCAATCGATATCGCCATTTCCTTGCTTCGAATTTTGTCTTCTAGGGATCACTGGCTTTGAACCACATTCACGCACTTTATCTCTAATCGCTTCACTGTCGTAGCCTTTGTCTGCAATAATAAAATGACTTTGTGGCAATAGTTCAATAAGGGCATTAGCTGCTTTGCTATCATGAACTTCTCCACCTGTAACAATGAATTCTATCGGTAAACCATAGCTATCTACCGCGAGATGGATTTTGCTTGTATTACCACCACGACTTAACCCAATTGCTTGATTTTCATCAGATGATGCACCTGAACTGTGTTGATGGGCTTTTACATAACTTCCATCAATAAATTCCCATTCAGTATCACTATTAGTCGATAATGTTTTGAACAGCCTAAGTAAAATACCTTTTCTTGACCACAGTAAAAATCGACGGTAAATGGTATTCCATAAGCCAAAATATTCAGGTAAATCTCGCCAAGGGCAGCCAACACGCAATCGGTAAAGGATACCTTCCATCGTAAATCGATGCTCTTGCTTGTTATAAACTCTATCATCAAGCAGAATAGCTTTTAGCTTCGACCACATCTCATCAGTGAGCATTAATCGGGGCATGGTAATCTCGTTGTATTTGTTTTTGGCGAAGTGAATTATACGAGATTACCTTCTTCGCACAAAATTCAAACAAAGATCAACAGCCCCTAGTGTTTAAGTAATAGTTTTTGAGTGGTGGTTTTTGAGTTTGTTGACTTGTATTAGTCATGTTGAAGCAAACTGGCATTTGCCTCATGGTGTCAGTTTACCCCGTCAATTTATCTAAGCAACCCGCTTAATGAACACCACGGATGGCTATCTGTGGTGGAAAAGGATTTTCAATCGAGCGATATCTTACTCAGTAAAGATTATTCGCAGCACATTATAATTTACCTGTTGAGGATTTTTGGTTACCGACAATGACACAAGACTTGGTGGTGATGATAACCAAGAAGGCAAATTATTCACGTTTGCTTATCAATACTCACTTAGTTGGCTAGGGTTTATTCAATTTGAGTACAATCTTATCGATTCAAATTGACCTTTTAGAGGATATCCTATCTAAATTATTGATTCTGTTAAGTGTAAATGCAAGTGTCGAGTCGAAACTTATTGTGAATAAGTGAATAAGTGAAAAATATAGTACCAATATGCTAGACCCGTGAAGGCGGCTCGTTACCAAGGGTTAGCATTAGCCTGTTGAGGTGAGTCGGTTCTGAGGGGAGCAGTACTGGTAAAAAGTAGCTATAAGCGAGACACGCTCATAGCTTTTATCGTTTCGAGTAGCGAAGCGATTTAGTTGGTAGGCTATTTGTTTTTACCTATCCGCTTTTAGTTAAAATCACTCCAAATAGGAGCATGATCTGACGGTTTTTCGATAGCCCGTAAATCATAATCAACATCAGATTCAATTAAGCGTGGTACTAATGATTCGGTCACTAATATGACGTCGATCCGAAGGCCACGATTATCAACAAAGCCTTTACTGCGGTAATCGAACCACGAGTAACGTTCCGTGCGACTTGGGTGTAATTGACGGAAGCTGTCAATAAAGCCCCATTGCTGTAGACGTGCTAACCATTCACGCTCTTCAGGTTGAAAACTGCATTTACCGGTTTTTAACCAACGCTTGGCGTTCACTTCTCCGATGCCGATGTCTAAATCGGTTGGCGAGATATTAATGTCGCCAATAATCGCGATGTCTTCACTTGGGTTATGATGTTTTTCTAAATGTAACATCAAGTCTTGATAAAACTTACGCTTAGCTGGATATTTAGTTTCGTGATGGATACTTTCACCTTGTGGGAAGTATCCATTGAAGACCGTTAATATACGACCGTTAGCTTGGGTAAATTTACCAATAATCAATCGGCGTTGAGCATCTTCAGCATCAGTTTCAAAACCCTTAATGATTTCAATAGGTTCGGCTTTTGATAGCATGGCCACACCATAATGGGCTTTACCGCCGTGAAAATGCACCTGATACCCCATGGCTTCTACATCAGCGACAGGAAACGCTTCGTCATGAACTTTGGTTTCTTGTAAGCCAATAATATCAGGAGAATGACTGTCGATTAGGGCTTGCAATTGATGCAAGCGCGCACGTATACCATTGATATTAAAAGACACTATTTTCATTAAGGAAGCACTCGCTTAAATGGCTTAACGATAACGCTTTTGTACACGCCAGCACCAATATAAGGATCCACATCAGCCCAAGCTTGTGCATCTTCCAATGAAGGGAAATCAGCAACAACTAATGATCCTGTGAAACCGGCTTCCCCCGGATTTTCATTATCAATGGCAGGATGGGGGCCGGCGGTTAATAAACGGCCTTCATCGGCGAGCGCTTGTAAGCGGGCTAAATGTTCGGTGCGGACGGATAAACGCTTTTCTAAACTATTTTCCACGTCTTGAGATGAAATCATATACCACATATCACTACTTCCTTTAATCGTTGTTATAAAATAAGTTATTGGTCATCATTGGGTTGAGTGGTGTCTTCTTGCATATGTTTATATAAGTACAATACCGTGACAACCGTGTTAATTAAGGTGAGGGCGGTTAGGCCAAATACTTTGAAGTTTACCCACATTTCTAGCGGTAGGCTAAACGCAACATAGATATTGGCGATGCCACATACTACAAAAAAACTGACCCAATACCATGTTATTTGTGTCCATATTTTATCGTCAACTTTCATTTCTTTGCCTAACATGCTCTTTAGCGCAGGTTTGCCCATCATTTGAGAGGCAATTAATCCTATAGCAAACAAAGCATAAACAATGGTTACTTTCCATTTAATAAAGGCATCATCGTGAAAAAATAGCGTAAGTGAACCAAACACAGTGATCATGGCAAAGGTAGCTAGAAGCATTTTTTCGATGTGTTTATACAATAGGTAAGTGATGACGAGTTGGATCGCGCTTGCCGCAATCAGTACAGCCGTTGCGGCATAGATGTCATACAACTTGTAGACTGCAAAAAAAATGACCAGTGGTAAAAAATCTAACAGTTGTTTCATAAAAAATCTCAGGCTAGGAAAATACTATTGCATAATGTTGGTGTTATGTTGCCACCGTAATGATGGCCGATTGTAGCATGATGTCATTGCCATTCGCATTAATTAAGGACAGTGATGGAGTGGATTATAAACTATTGCGCTAGGCTATTTTGCAAGAGGATGTAAATTCCGCTAAGCAGCTTAGTGAGCAAGCTATTCTTGCTGTGTATTTGACTCTGTGACACGTTAAGCTTATTTAAATGACCTTATGTATGCTTAATAGATAGGCGCTAAGCAGTTGAGCAGAATGTTTTTTCAAATACCGACTTATCGTCATATCGTCTTATCGTCGCGAGGGAATTGCGCCAAGATTTATCAATAAAACCGGGTCATCGTTAAATCGATCATTCAGTAGCATGGTGATTAAGCTGCGATCAGTTACAGGGTATGGTTAAAGCGATAGCGATGTAAAATGCTCGTGCCTGATCAGTCTAAACCTTGAACAATAATGATGTTGTCATGCTTTCTCGTGTTGTTAGCGGATTAAATTGGTGTTGATTGCGTGACGAATAATACCAATTCGATACCAACTAATCGCCTTTAAGACAAGTATATAGGCAACTTGCAGTAGGTCTTCCCGCTCTTGCTGTTCATACTTCACACTCCATCGAGCATATATTATTATCGGCTCACATTTTAAATGCGCGGCGCTGGGGTAGGTTGATCATGGCGACTTGCATTTTATCGCGACGGTAATGATCTGCGCTTTTATCTCAGGCAAGAGCTAACAGCGACATAAAATAGGCCTGTTTGGCAGCAATACTTTGAACCGAGGCATCATCATTAATCACCCTGGGTTGTACACCGGTTGCTAAAGTCTGCTGAATAGAGACTCAACAGATTACGGCAAGTGTTAGCAGCTTTATGCAGTTACTTTTCATACTGCGCCGAGTAATAGGTTCATTAACAATCGATATAGATGACGATAAAAAGAGCCAAATTTATGGCTCTTTTTTGTTTTTAATGAGGAGGTGTTTTATCGTTGGAACTGATAAACACTGCCTAACTTCAAGATTTGTGTGAGTTGATCTAATGCGGTGCGCGATTCCATAATCAATTGCGGATCGGCTAGATCGCTAACGGTCAGTTGATCACGATAATGTCTATCAACCCATGTATTTAAGCGAGTAAATAAACCGTCATTCATTAATGTGTTTTGGTTAACCGCGGCGACTTCTTGTTCGTTCATCGCCACTCGTAAACGTAAACAGGCTGGCCCCCCCCCGTTTTGCATGCTTTGTTTTACATCAAAATAGCGCACTTGTTTGATCGGCGTACCTAAGGTCACGAGTTCATTTAAATAAGCAAATACTGCAGGGTTTTCTTGGCAATTTGTGGGTGCAATAATGGCCATTTCACCTGAAGGTAGGGTGATGATTTGGGTATTAAATAAGTAACTACGAACGGCATCATCAATTGATACTTGCTCTGTGGTGACTTTGACAAAATGCATGTCAGAGTTCATTTTTCGGCGAATTTCATCGAACTTTACTTCGGTATTTAAAAACGCTTGTTCGTGGTAGAAAAGCACATTTTTGTTACCCACTGAAATGACGTCATTGTGGAACACGCCTTGGTCAATCACATCAGGGTTTTGCTGCATAAATACGCAGCTTTCATCTTCAAGTTGGTGTAAACGTGCTACTGCCTGAGAAGCCTCTAATGTCTGTCGAGCAGGATATTTTGTAGGTTTTGGAGCGTTAGTGTGAGTGGCTGACTGGCCGTAAACAAAAAGTTCTACTCCGCTATGACCGTATTCAGAACACAAACGGGTATGATTTGCAGCGCCTTCATCACCAAAACTTGCGTGTTCGGGTAAATGCTGATGATGTTTGAAATGGCGATCATTATTGAATGTTGCCTGTAGAATGTGCCCTGTGGTGATAGGTTCAATGCTACGGTGTAATTTATCGACCAAGTTAGCCGGTGTAAAATGTACTTTTCCATCACGAGTGTCTGCACTGGGTGACACTGTCGCGGCATTAGCGGTCCACATGCTCGAAGCACTGCAGCAAGCATTAAGTAGCGCAGGTGCTTGCTGAGCAGCTTTTTGTAAAACCTCAGCGTCAGACCCAGAAAAACCAATTCGACGCAATGTGTAAAGGTCTGGGCGCTCTTGTGGGGCTAATACGCCTTGCACCATACCTAAATCTGCTAATGACTTAGCTTTTTGCAAACCTTGTTTAGCTGCCGCTTTAGGATTTGAGGTTTGGGCCGCATTACTAAATGAGGCCACATTACCAAACGATAATCCGGCATAGTTATGGGTTGGTCCTACCAAGCCATCAAAGTTCGCTTCAAAATGCTTCATTCGTGATCCTTGAAAATTTTAGTGAATAATTATTATTGTAGTTGCGCATATTTGTGTTACTTATAAAAAAGGAACGTGATTGTTCATGTCAGTTAACGCTAATTGAAGCCAGTATACTGGAGCTATAAGGGTTAACAAGGTGTGGTTAATTTGTACAAATGTGTATGAATGACTAAAAATGCACTGAAGGTGCTCGTAAGTATCATTAAGTGACAAATTACGTTTAAAAAACGCATATTATTTTTACATTTTTTATTTTTGATTAAAAAATGACTTACTAGCCGTGTAAAAGAGGGATTAACTTGAAAATCTTGTCTCAACCCTCTATATATGGAATCAATTTTCTTTTTCTCGAGACTTTTTGGCGCAAATAAAACTATGGGTAAATCGCTAGTTATTGTCGAATCGCCGGCTAAAGCCAAGACAATTAATAAATATCTTGGTAAAGACTTCATCGTGAAGTCGAGTGTAGGTCATATCCGTGACTTACCAACTTCGTCTACTTCTGACGGTACAACTGCGACTAAAACCGCTGCAGAAGTTAGAAAATTACCTCCTGAAGAAAAAGCTCAATATAAGCTGATCAGAGACAAACAAGCGCTTGTGGCGCGAATGGGTGTGAATCCCGATAAAGGCTGGGCAGCCAAATATCAAATATTGCCTGGCAAAGAAAAAGTCGTGAAAGACCTAAAAGCGTTAGCAGAAACTGCTGATAAAATCTATCTCGCAACGGATTTGGACCGTGAGGGTGAAGCCATTGCCTGGCATTTACAGGAAATTATTGGTGGTGACGCTTCACGGTATCAGCGGGTTGTGTTTAACGAAATTACTAAAACTGCGATTCAAGATGCGTTTAGTAAACCGACTGTGCTTGATACCAATATGGTCAATGCCCAGCAAGCGCGTCGCTTTTTAGACCGTGTTGTCGGCTTTATGGTGTCACCATTATTATGGAAAAAAGTCGCTCGTGGTTTATCTGCGGGACGGGTGCAATCGGTTGCTGTTCGCCTTGTAGTCGAGCGAGAAGGTGAAATTAAAGCGTTTGTTCCAGAAGAGTTTTGGGATATCCATGCTGAGTTAAATACCCCTACCGCAGCTAGCTTAAAAATGCAGGTGATGAAATATCAATCTGCTGCATTTGAGCCGATTAGTAAAGCGCAAGCGCAAGTGGCGGTTGATGCACTAGGTGATGCAACGTTTGTTGTTACTGCCCGTGAAGATAAAGCCACTTCAAGCAAGCCTTCAGCACCTTATATCACCTCTACATTGCAGCAAGCTGCCAGTACTCGTCTTAGTTTTGGTGTGAAGAAAACCATGATGATGGCTCAGCGCTTGTATGAAGCGGGTCATATTACCTATATGCGTACCGATTCAACTAATTTGAGTAAAGAAGCGGTTGAAAACTTACGTGAAATGATTGGTTCTGAGTTTGGTGACAAGTATTTACCTGCAGAACCTATTCGTTATGGTAGTAAAGAGGGCGCTCAAGAGGCGCATGAGGCTATTAGACCGTCAAACGTGGCTGTGCAGTCAGCATCTTTAACCGATATGGAAAGAGACGCTCAGCGTTTGTATGAGCTTATTTGGCGTCAATTCGTGTCTTGTCAAATGACACCGGCACAATATGATGCGACACGTTTAACGGTAACCGCGGGTGATTACGAATTAAAAGCCAGTGGCCGTACCTTACGCTTTGATGGTTGGACTCGGGTTCAACCGCAGATGGGTAAGAAAAACGAAGAAGACAAAACGCTGCCAGTGGTTGAAAAAGGTGACAAGTTAGTGCTTGAAACCCTGTCGCCAAAACAGCATTTTACTAAGCCAGCGCCTCGATATAGCGAAGCCTCTTTAGTTAAAGAGCTTGAAAAACGAGGTATTGGTCGTCCATCGACGTATGCGACGATTATTTCAACCATTCAGGATCGTGGTTATGTCAAAGTTGATAATCGCCGTTTCTTTGCTGAAAAAATGGGTGAGATTGTTAGCGAACGCTTAGTGGGCAGTTTCAAAGAGTTAATGAGTTACGATTTTACCGCCAGTATGGAGCAGACATTAGATGATGTTGCTCAAGGTAAACTGGACTGGAAAAAAGTACTCGATGGGTTTTATGGCGACTTTACCAAGCAATTATTGTTGGCCGAGTTAGATCCAGATGAAGGCGGCATGCGCCCCAATGAAATGGTACTGACAGACGACATTAAGTGTCCAACCTGTGGCCGTGCAATGGGGATCAGAACGGGTTCAACAGGGGTCTTCCTAGGTTGTTCTGGTTATGAGTTACCGCCGAAAGAACGTTGTAAGACTACGCTTAACTTAACCCCAGGTGAAGAAGCGGTTAGTGACAATGAAGATGCTGAAACTGAAGCGCTACGAGCTAAACATCGTTGTGGGAAGTGTGGCACAGCGATGGACAGTTATCTCATTGACGAGACCCGTAAATTACATGTCTGTGGTAATAACCCGTCATGTGATGGCTACGAAGTGGAAGCCGGACAATTTAAGATTAAAGGTTATGAAGGTCCGATCATTGAATGCGATCGCTGCAGCAATAATATGGAACTTAAAAACGGTCGATTTGGTAAGTATTTTGGTTGTACCAATACGGAGTGTAAGAACACCCGTAAGTTGCTGAGAAGCGGCGAAGCGGCGCCACCAAAAGAAGACCCAATTTTTCTACCTGAATTAAAATGTACTAAATCCGATGCCCATTTTGTGCTTCGTGATGGTGCTGCTGGAATATTTTTAGCGGCGAGTACTTTCCCTAAATCCCGTGAAACACGTGCGCCTCTAGTGGAAGAGTTAGTTCAGTATCGTGATTTGTTATGGCCTAAATATCAGTATCTTGCTGACGCACCAGTGGAAGATGATGAAGGTAACAAAGCCTCGGTTAAATTTAGCCGTAAGACGAAGGAGCAGCATGTTGCTACTGAAGTTGATGGCAAAGCGACCGGCTGGTCTTCTAAATTTATAAACGGTAAATGGGTCAGTGAATCAGCTAAGAAAAAAGCTAAGAAATAACCTTTAGCTTTAGTTGCTTCATCACTCTATTCATTAACGCTACCCGATTGGGTAGCGTTTTTGTTTGTGCAACAAATGGATTTATTATTGTTTCTATAGCGAATAGGTTCGTGGGCATATTTATGTAGACTATGACAAACGAACAAACGAATTAAAGATAATCAGACACAAAAAAGCACTGATAATTATCAGTGCTTTTTTAGTGGTAAATTATTGCGAATTACCTCGGTGTTAAGCCGATATACCGCAATTTATTTGGCACTGTTTTGTGCTGCTTGAATGGCGGTTAATGCAATAGTGTAAACAATATCATCGACTAATGCGCCACGTGATAAATCGTTAACCGGTTTACGCATACCTTGAAGCATCGGACCGATACTGATTAAATCAGCACTACGCTGTACTGCTTTGTATGTTGTGTTACCCGTATTTAAGTCTGGGAATACAAATACGGTCGCTTTACCCGCAACTGGGCTGTTAGGCGCTTTAGATTGAGCGACGTTAGGCATAACGGCTGCATCGTATTGCAACGGACCATCGATGATTAAATCGGGACGTTTTTCTTTGGCAATTCGAGTGGCTTCACGCACTTTATCAACACCCAACCCGGTGCCAGAGGTACCTGTTGAGTAACAGATCATCGCGACACGAGGTTCAATCCCAAAGGCTTTAGCTGATTCCGCTGACTGAATCGCGATTTCGGCTAACTGCTCAGGATTTGGATCTGGATTAATGGCACAATCACCATACACGAGTACTTGATCTGGCATCAGCATAAAGAAAATCGACGATACCAAGCTAGAACCTGGTGCGGTTTTAATTAATTGCAGTGGTGGGCGAATAGTTTGTGCAGTAGTATGAACCGCACCAGACACAATACCATCAACTTCATCTTGTGCCAGCATCATGGTTCCAAGCACCATGTTGTCTTCTAGTTGCTCTCGGGCTACCACTTCTGTTAATCCTTTGCTGCGACGTAATTCGAGCATAGGTTCAACATATTTGTCACGCACACTAACAGGCTCAATGATCTCGATGCCTTCACCTAAAATGACATCTTGTTGTAATGCGACACGCAAGATCTCTTCACGGTTACCTAATAATACGCAACGAGCAATACCACGTTCTGCACAAATAGCTGCCGCTTTAACGGTTCTCGGTTCTTCACCTTCGGGTAGCACGATGGTTTTACGTGCTGCACGGGCCAGTTCGGTTAACTTATAACGGAATGCTGGCGGTGATAAGCGGTGTTCTCGAGGAGAGTCTTGAGTGATGCTTTCAATCCAAGTTTGGTCGATATGGCCTGCAACGTATTCTTGTACTTTGTCAACGCGAACCGCATCATCCACAGGCACTTCATGGTCAAAACGTTGGATATTGAGTGACGTTTCCCATGTGTTTGATTCAATTAAGAACACTGGCAAGCCGGTTTCAAATGCTTGCTCACACAACTTCATAATTTCTGGCTCAGGCTGGTAGCCACCAGTAAGCAATAGTGCGCCAATTTTAACGCCGTTCATCGCCGCTAAACAAGCTGATGCGATGACGTCAGAGCGATCACCTGAAGTCACTAAAAGTGAATTGGTTTTGATGTGAGTAACCAAGTTTGGAAGACTGCGAGCACAAAATGTAACCCGGCGCATACGGCGAGTATTCATTTCACCGGCATTAATGATTTTAGCATTTAAGTGTTTTGCTAAATCAGATGCGCGCGGTGCAATTAACTCTAAATTGTATGGCACTCTACCTAAAATGCGCAGTGGACTTTTACTGGGTAGTTGGAACATGTCCGCGCTATCAGTGGCGTTAATTTGCTTATTAACAAACACTTCAGATAAATCAGGACGAGTACGACCTTCATTATCAACTGGCGCACCAATTTTATTAATGATGGCGCCAATTATGCGCTTGTTTTTTTGTCCGCCCCAAGAGTTATAGGTGATTTCTAATCGATTCATTAACCCATTAGGCGTATCAACCCCTGGTGTTGCGATGAAAATAACATCAGCATCTAGTGCTTTAGCTATTTCGTAGTTAATGTCATCAGCAAAAGGGTGGCTACGTGTCGGCACCAAGCCTTCAACGACTAAGATTTCAGTATTGCTGGCGCATTCTGCAGTGCGGGCAATAATTTGTTCCATTAAGACATCAACTTGCTCTGTGCGGATTAAGGCTTCAGCGTGTTCCATTGAAAATGGCTCTAACGGATTGACCGTTGGTGAGGTACTTAAAATGGTGGTTGAACGTTCAGGACCTGTATCACCCGAGCGGATCTGTGCAATAGGTTTAAAGAATTGTACTTTAACGCCTTTACGTTCTAGGGCGCGAACCATACCTAAGCTAAGTGATGTTAATCCTACTCCAATACCGATTGGAATAAGTAAAATATTACGAGACATAACGACCTCTTGTGTGCGTATTGTTCATGTTAATTAACCGAGTATAAGACCGAATAGGGGCTTATTTAGCTGTGACCAACTTGATTGCATCTTCAGCAATGACCCACTCTTCATTTGTCGGTATGACCATGGCAATAGGGCTGCCTTCTTTGGTAATGATACCTTGTTGGCCAAAACGAGCCGCTGTATTCAAGTCGTCGTCGACTTTGAAGTTAAATATTTCTAATAAATTAAGAACTCTTTCGCGAATAAGTTTTGAGTTCTCGCCAATGCCACCGGTAAAGATAATGGCGTCTAAACGGCCTAGTGGCACAGTGTAAGAGGCGATATATTTAGCTAAACGGTAACAGAAAATATCTAGGGCTAACGTGGCCCCTTTATGGTTGTCATGATAACCTTCTTCAATACCACGACAATCATTGGTCAATTCTGAAATACCGAGCAAACCACTTTGCTTATTCAGCAGGTTATTAACTTCATCAATGGTATAATTAAGTTGATTAACGAGATGAAAAATAATCGATGGATCTAAATCACCACAACGTGTGCCCATGACTAACCCTTCTAGTGGGGTTAAGCCCATAGACGTGTCAACACTTATGCCGCCTTTAATGGCTGTTACCGATGCGCCATTGCCTAAATGTGCACAAATAACGTTGATGTCTTTTGTGTCTTTGCCTAATACTTTGGCCGCCTCGCGACAGACATATAAATTACTCGTACCGTGCATGCCATAACGGCGAATACTATGTTCACGATACAATTTGTAAGGTAGGGCATAAATATAAGCTTTTTCGGGCATGGTTTGGTGAAATGCGGTATCAAATACAGTCACTTGTGGCAAGTTAGGAAAAGACGCTATTGCAGCACGAATACCAATTAAATGCGCCGGATTATGCAGTGGAGCTAACGACGCACAATCTTCAATACCTTGAATGACTTCAGGGGTAACAATAACAGAGCGGGTAAACTTTTCACCACCATGGACGATACGGTGGCCAACGGCTTTAATTTTAGCCGCAAGTTCTGGGTGTTCTGCCAAGATGTTATTAACGATAAATTCTACCGCTTCGCGATGTGCCGTAAAGGCACCTAAACTGGCTTCATGTTTGTTGCCATTAAATTTCCACTTAATGCGTGAATCTTCTAAACCAAAACATTCTGCTAGACCAGAAATTTTATCATCGCCTGATTGAGCATCAATGATGGCAAATTTTAATGATGAGCTACCGCAGTTGAGCACGAGTACTAATTTGTCTGACATGTTAACGCCTTTTAAGTCAATGAAACTAAATGAAAAAGGAAAATTCCATTTTGATTAAGGTTTATGATCATTCATAAACGCCATACTTCGCTGTTCTTGTTGTGATTTGCGACTGTAAGTTAAATCATTATAGTGGCAAATCGGCCAGTGCATTTTGGGCATGACACTGTATTATGTTATCGTTATACTCATGTCCTAAGCTGTAAAGGTAGCCGTATATTGAACATGAATTTGGTTAAATTACTTGGTGACGGTCAACGTTATATGAAGACCTGGCCAATGGTTAGGCAACTTGGGTTTTATTTCCCAGAGTACCGTGTCGTCAAAGCGACTCAATTAGCTATTATCGCAATGCCGATATTGGCATTGGTGGTTGCGGCCAGCCAACTCTATGTATTGGGCTGGGATTATTTACCGCAAGCATTAACGATGTTACTGTTTTTTATCAGCCTGCCATTACAAGGCTTATTATGGTTAGGGTGGCGAGCACGCCATCCATTGCCTTTATCGTTATTCGATTGGAGCAATCAACTCAGTTCAACATTGTCTGAGATGGGTATCTATTGCCAACCATTAGGCTCGACAGCCTGTTATTCAGATATGGCTGCCATTTTGAAATTGGCTTTTGAACGCTTAGATCAAAGTTATTGGGATGAACTGTAATCGCTCTTTTTTATAAGTCTCTGCTAATTTAAGTCTATTTTTTTATTGTGACTAAAATGTCGCGTTAATGTCTCGATCTAAAAATACCTGCTGAATTTTCTGCATTGTTTCGGTACTCGGCGGTGAAACATCTGCCATGGTGTATGTTTCGCCAAAGGCTTGCCATTTATGCTGCCCTAAAGGGTGATACGGCAATAACTCAACTTTTTCAACGTTATTCATTGGTTTAATGAACTCAGCTAATGCAATGGCTGACTCAACGTCTTCAGTAAATCCGGCGACGACCACGTAACGGATCCAGGTTTTGATATTTCGTTTAGCAAGGTATTGGGCAAATTGTAGTGTTCGATGGTTACTGACTTTTGTCAGCTCGATGTGCTTGGTATCGTCCATTTGTTTGATATCAAGTAATACTAAGTCTGTATTGTCGAGCAACTCATCAATCACAGGTTCATATTTACGCACAAAACCGTTGGTGTCTAAACAGGTGTGTACCCCTTCAGCTTTACAGGCTTTAAATAATTCACTCACAAATTGAGCTTGTAAAATAGCCTCACCACCACTAGCAGTAATACCACCACCACTGGCTTCTAAAAATGGTTTATAAGCAATGACTTGGTCCATTATTTCAGCAACAGAAGTTTCTTTGCCGCCGTCCAAATCCCACGTATCACGATTATGGCAATATTGGCAGCGCATAAGGCACCCCTGCATAAAAGCGATATAGCGGATCCCAGGACCGTCAACGGTTCCGAATGATTCAACTGAATGTATGCGACCTAACGTCATTGTTGTTCCTTAAATGTCTATAAAAAAGGCTGTATCGATAAGAAATCACCCATCGATACAGCCAATTTTAGCAGAGACTACATACTTTTTGTAAATGTACGAGTGATAACATCTTGCTGCTGCTCTGGGGTGAGCGCATTAAAGCGAACAGCATAACCCGATACACGTATGGTTAATTGTGGATATTTATCCGGATTAACAATAGCATCTTCTAACATTTCACGGTTCATCACGTTAACGTTTAAGTGTTGACCACCTTCACGATTTGGCTTGCTTAAGAAGTAGCCATCCATCAGTGACGCTAAGTTAGTACGACGACCCGTATCATCTTTACCTAATGCATTTGGCACGATAGAGAAAGTATAAGAAACACCATCTTGTGCGTGGGCAAATGGCAGTTTAGCAACCGATGTTAATGAAGCAATCGCACCATTTTCATCACGGCCATGCATTGGGTTTGCGCCTGGAGCAAATGGCGCACCAGCACGACGACCGTCAGGAGTGTTACCGGTTTTCTTACCATAAACCACGTTTGAGGTGATGGTTAAGATTGATTGTGTTGGGATCGCATTACGATACATTGTTTTAGTGCGAATTTTCGCCATAAAACGTTCAACTAAATCGCAAGCTATATCATCAACACGAGGATCATTATTACCAAATTTTGGATAATCACCTTGAATATCAAAATCAACAGCAATACCATCTTCGTCGCGGATAGGCTTAACTTGAGCGTACTTAATCGCTGACAATGAATCGGCGGCAATCGATAAACCAGCAATACCACAGGCCATTGTGCGGCGCACATCACGGTCATGTAATGCCATCAACGCTGACTCATAAGAGTATTTGTCATGCATATAGTGAATCGCGTTAAGTGCAGACACATATTGTGTTGCAAGCCAGTCCATTGAGATGTCAAAGCGTGACATTACATCATCAAAATCAAGTACTTCGGCAGTGATTTTGTCAGATTTTGGCGCGATTTGAGTTTTAAGTTTTTCGTCAACACCACCGTTAATAGCATATAACATGGTTTTGGCTAAGTTAGCGCGAGCACCGAAGAACTGCATATGCTTACCCAAAATCATTGGGCTAACACAACAGGCGATGGCGTAATCGTCTGACTCAAAGTCTGGGCGCATTAAATCATCGTTTTCATATTGAATTGAACTGGTATCAATAGACACTTTGGCGCAGTAACTTTTAAAACCTTGTGGTAATTGCGTTGACCATAACACGGTAATGTTTGGCTCAGGGCTTGCGCCCATGTTGTACAAGGTATGTAAGAAGCGGAAACTAGATTTGGTGACCAGTGTGCGACCATCAAGACCCATACCTGCGATAGATTCTGTGGCCCAAATTGGATCACCAGAGAATAATTCATCGTATTCAGGTGTACGTAAGAAACGAACCATACGCAATTTCATTACGAAATGGTCAACCATTTCCTGGGCTTGCTGCTCATTAAGGACACCATTTTTAATGTCACGCTCAATGTAGGCATCAATGAAAGTTGAGGTACGACCGAGTGACATTGCTGCGCCATTTTGACTTTTTACTGCAGCAAGGTAACCAAAGTAAGTCCATTGGATCGCTTCTTTGGCATTTTGAGCCGGTACAGAAATATCACAACCGTATTTGGCCGCCATAACTTTCATTTGGCCTAAAGCACGATGTTGCTCAGCAATTTCTTCACGTAATTGGATCACACTTGATAAATCTTCGCCGGCTTCAAACTGCGCTTGCAGTGAACTGAATTGGGCAAACTTATCTTGCATTAGGTAATCAATACCGTACAAAGCAATGCGGCGGTAATCTCCGATAATACGACCACGACCATAAGCATCAGGTAAACCGGTTAATACGCCTGATTTACGACAAGCCATAATTTCTTTGGTATAAACATCAAACACACCTTGGTTATGGGTTTTACGTAATTCAGAATAAACGTAATTAACATCTTTGTTGAGTTCACGGCCATAAGCTTTACATGAACCTTCAACCATGCGAATACCGCCATTAGGCAACATCGAACGTTTTAGCGGCTTTTCTGTTTGTAAACCAACGATGGTTTCTAGATCTTTATTGATATAACCAGCATCATGAGACGTGATAGTCGAGACCACCTCTGTATCGAAATCGACAGGAGCATGAGTTTGGTTCTCAATTTTGATGCCTTCCATTACTTTGTCCCACAAAGTTAATGTTGCAGCAGTTGCACCAGCTAAGAATGATTCGTCACCCTCATATGGTGTGTAATTTTGTTGAATAAAGTCACGTACGTTAACTTCTGTTTTCCAATCGCCAGCTACGAAACCTTCCCACGCGTTGGCAAATAGTTCGGTTTTATCTGTCATTTATTTAACCCTCTGGTTGATTTTCTACGGGCATCATCTCAAATAGTACAAGGTGATGTTATCCGTAAGTGTTTACATTCTGTCGTCTAGGCGCATTCGCTAGATTGAGCCGTTAACATGTTCTGCGACATTGGTGTCAGAAATGTTCTGCCTGACTTTTGTAATGACGCTAATCGATATTGTTTCAGCTAATGTATAATTGGTAAGACCATTTATCCATGGGTTAATAATAGCACAGCTGATTGACCATATCGGTAAAATTGATATTTAAATTCTAAAAGTGTTAGCTGTCTAACAAATCTATCTAGAATTAAGAGTTGAACATAGAATTGTCAGCAAATAGAAAGGCGAAACCCTTGTCAATCTCGCCTTTATATTTTGGTATTGCTGAGCATGACGGGATTATAAGAACCCAGGTATCCCTTCGATCATGCCTACTGCTAACATGGCCGCTAAACAAATAACAAATGCAAGACTCGGGATGACGATACGGTCGGCAAATGATAAGGTTTTAGGACGCTCTTTATCACCAATTAAGCCATTATTATCAAGCAGCATAGTCAATGCCCACGCTAATACTGGATTGGCCACAAATGAAGCAAAAATACAGATACCTGCAGCTTGGCTACTCGTGGTGTCTTTAACCATCTGCAAGCCTGCTTCAAGTAACGGTAGGAATACACCCACTAGCAGTGCAATCGCCATTACAGGGCGCCATACGGTTATATCCATTGGGTAACCCAAGATAGCAACAACAATACACATGATACCGAGTAAGATTGCTCCAGCAGGAATAGGGCGTTTGGCAATGGCGGCAGGGATCATGTAAGTTCCCCAAGAAGAGGTAATGTTACCGCCTCCGACTGCGGTGCCAACGATCTGTCTTACTGAACAAGTAGCCATGGTGTCATCGACATCCATCAGTACCTTTTCAGCCCCTTTTGGATAATTTAATTCTTGGAAAATACGATGACCAAGGAAATCAGGCGACCACATGGCAACAGCAAGAATGGCGAACGGTAATGATGCAATAAAATGCGCCATATTAGGTAAACCTAACTGCCAACCTTGATCAGTTGAGCCCCACCAATAAACAGGATTGAGATTGGGAATGCCAGGAGCTGTGGTAAATTGCAGATCTAAACCCGCGCCGAGACCAAATGACAATGCGACAGCCGCAATAGAACACAAAGGAATGGCTAACCAACGTTTACCGTATTTAGCTAGTGCGGCATAGATAATCACGTTAACTAATAATATGGCAAATGCGACATAACCGAGTGAGTAGTCAAGGCCATGCTTGGCTTGAAGTCCTCCTGCCCAAGTAAATAACGAGCCTATCTGACTTTTTGCACCCATAAACCCTAGGAACACTAATAAGCCGCCAGCCACGCCGCTACTGGTGAGGTTAACCAGTTTAGAGCCACCTTTGAAATAACTTAATAATAAGCCAAATATGCCAATGAGGATTGCCAATGCTAAGGGATGAGCACCGGCGAGTGCGATGGTACCAATTAACGGGATCATCGGCCCATGGTTGCCACCGAGATTGGCTCTTGGATTAATAAAACCAGAGCTAATGATACAAAATAGTAGTGCTGGTATTAGCATTTCTACACGGACTATTTGGATAGCAAATTCAGCCCCAAGACTCACGTGGTCCCATTTATCACTTAGGCCTGCAGCCCAAGCAGCCATTACTGCGGAATACATCACAGTAATCCCAATTGTTCCTGCAATGGCTGGAACTAAGTCTTCCCATTCAAAGCGAAAATCACGCCCAGGAAGATTGAGTCTCCAGCGTCTTGGCTTCATTATTTTGAGTTCGTTTTCTAAATAGGCATCGCGACTTTCAAATTCGCTCGCGGGGCGATGAAGCTCGCTATAGCTAGCTTCTTGAGCTTTTTTTTCTGAATTGCTGACAGTTTCTGACATAATTTCTCATTCTCCGAAAAGAACAGGTTAGTCCATCAAATGATGAAGTTTGAGTGTGTTCCTTTGAAGTGACGGCGATGTCTATGAGAGCAGCTTGCCAGCGAGCCTAAATTGGCTCATATCACTTTGTTCAGCTGCAATACCTTTGTCGCGAGGCATTACAGTGACGTCCTTATTTCGGCCTTGCTTTGGTCATACCAATTTACCTTAGTGATTTTAGCATAGCGATGAGGTTGCATCACTCAGGTTTCAAGAAAGTTACTGTTTTGTTTGCTGGAAGTGAGAGCTGGTTAACAAGTTGATGGCAAAGTTAGAACGGAAAATTGGCATAATAGTCAGCTATTCCAGCAAGACAGCCTTTAAAATATCAATCCAAATCAATAATATTGATACATAGTATCAGTCTGGTTCAATTCTACTTAATTGTTGATGGCGGTATCCTGAGGTCGCCTAAAAAAAAGGTATTTGCAGGCGTCACCATCTTGATCATGATTATAAATATAGAACATTTCAGTGCAAAAGGCGCCATGGCTGCAACCGCAATTTATGTTAACTGCAGATGTTGCCATTCTAATTCTCATTGTAATTGTAATTGTATTGAGAATAGGTAAATCAGTATTCCCTAAGAGGGCAACGTATTGATAAACCAGCACCGCAATCTAAAGAATGGCATTAAGACGATAACGGTGCCATTGAGCCACGATAAATGGCATGTTTCATTGGTGCAAGAAGCTGAATGTAAGACGGCAAAATAACGACTGTCTCCGGTTGTTGCTACGGCATTAATCGTTAATATTGTTGTCGGCTAAAATTCTGTATTGGTTATCAATGCTAAGTTGCTAAAGACGTCGTCAAAAAAAGTAACCAAATTTAAGTCCAGTTGAGCCGCAAAAAGAAGGGTTCAAACCGCGAGTACAAAACTAAAGACCGTCTCCATCCTCTTTACGGGGAAATCTTCCACAACGCTTAGGGATCGCCAACCAAGTATCTAACTATGGCTAAGGCCAGTGATATCGTGGTGTTTGATAATTTGAATGTCAAAGGGATACAGGCGTTTTATGGCCCTATGGTTAATAATAATCTAATGGGGATGGTAACAAATATTACCCAGTACCAAGTCACACATTAAGTAGCGGCATTTACTGTGTTTGTAAACACAAACATAAGCTTGATTTAACAGCGCGTTCATTTGCTGGTAATAAGTGCGGCTTGAGTCATGCAGAGCTCTATCGGCAGCTCAATCCGCTGCGGCTCAGTCCTTAGCAATAACAGGTGAAAATGATTTAATAGCGGTTGAGGAATCGTTAGGCTAACACCCCAATATCAGCATAAATCATCCAATAAAATGAACAACTTTGCGGTGTCGAAGTTTGATTTGGCAACTGAGGAAAAAAGCAATCTAGCGGTTAGTAACTCGATTGCTGAAGTCTATTGATCGACACGTAGATGTATCGATGGGTCGTTAACTGTGAGAGACACGCTTTGCTTCTGCAATGAGACAATCTCGTAGTGGGTTTTCACCGGTATCTTGACGCCAAATAAACGATAAATGGCGGTTTAAGTTTAACTCTGGCGTGGTCAGCATGACTAATTCTCCTTTGGCCACGTCTTTTTCTACATCTAAATAGGGCAAGCAGCTTAAATAAACCCCATTCTTGACTAAAGCCTTTAATAGCCCGACATGCTCATATTCTTTCCAGACATTTAATTTAACGATTAAGCCGTGGATTGCTGCATCAAAAATACGTCGCGTGCCAGCCCCTGGCTCTCTTAGCACCCATTTGGCTTGTTCTAATTGGGCAATACTAGTGCGTTCGTTTTGCGCGAACGGATGATTCGGTGAGGCGATAACCACAAGGTGATCATCAATCCAAGGTTCTTGATGTAATCGACTATCGTCATTGCGGCCTTCAATCACGCCTAAATCAAATTGATAGTCGAGGACCTCTTGAGCCACTTTATCGCTATTTTCGACTGCAATTTCGATTCTAAGTTCGGGAAAATCATTATCAATTTTACTAATAAGAGCGGGGAGTAAATGCTCCGCGGCCGTTTGGCTAGAGCATAATTTTACTGTACCGCTGATGATGTGCTGTTCATGAAGTCCAGATTCAATTCGATGGGCATCTTGCAGTAGTTTTTGAGCTTTAGGGCGTAACCATCGGCCCCAATGACTCAAAATAAGTCGATTACCTTGGCGAATAAATAATGGCCGGTCTAATAAGTGTTCGAGCTGGCTTAACGACATGCTAACCGCTGATTGGCTCATTGACAGTTTTTTGGCCGCAGCGCTGACACTCTCTAAACTTGCGACGGCATCGAAAACGGCTATTTGCTTAAGCGTATAATGCATGAAATACCTTATCTGTGGAAAAACAATATATAAAACAATATGAGTATGATCTGCTATTTTTGATTGCAGGTATAGGTACTGCTTCATAATTTGTGGGCTTGATACAAGAATACTGTGTTATTGGTCGAAAAAAAACTCATTGTGCTTAGGATTATTAACAATATTAGGTATTAATTAAATTATGTAACCTCAGCTCGGATTAAGGGATGAGATAAAGAGGTAAAAGAGTAGCATTTGTTTTGTTAATAAGGCGTATTAATGTGTTAATAGCCGTGTTAATAGCCGTGTTAATAGCCGTGTTAATAGCCGTGTTCATAGTGGCACTATGGCAAGTCAATACAAGGAGCTTAGTAAGACAAAGGATTGCTTGATGGCAGTGTATTATCCAAACTTGGGTATAAATAATTATCATCGTAAATTGAGCGGATAAATTTGAATCGCTAATATCAATTGTGTGACTGATGATTGTGTTAGTCGTTATTTCAGCCGTTATCAATGCCAATACTGATGCCAGGTGTGTTGGCCACTTTGCGGTTTCTTTTTTGCGCATACTATTGAGATAATGAGTAGATAAAAAACGGCATCTTAAGATGCCGTTTTTAACCAACCAATCAACCTACCGCTTAGAACTTATAGGTCGCGGTCGTATGGAAGAAACGGCCGACGTTATCGTAAGCTGAGCTGGTAGTATCTGTACCAGTATAGCCGTAAGGTAAGTCACGGTTAAACAGGTTGTCGATACCAAATTTCAACTTGATACCCGAGTCAAAGTTATAGGTAACTGCGACATCACTGATAAAGTAATCGCTAAATTCCATGTTGCTGTTAGGATTGGCGTTTAATGCTAATTCTTTATCGGTATAAAGGCTCACACCTTCAACATAGCGCGTTCTCCAGTTAACATCCCAGCTATTAATTGAGTAACCTAGACTCCAGTTTGCTTGCCATTCAGCATAGCCTGCCGTGCCTGCAAGTTCCTCAAATGTATCAGGCTCATCTTGGAATGAGAAATCTTTACGTTTTAGGAGACGAGTCGCAATCAGGTTCGTGCGAACATCACCATTAAAGGCTTCAAAGATATAGCCAATATCAAAGTCGATACCAGCCGCTTCAAGCGAGGCAATATTTAACGAGAATTGTCTAATTTGAGTAATTTCGTGACTGGTTGCGTCACGAGTAATCAAACTACAGTATTCGTTATCCACACCTGATGGCGAATCAACGCATCGATCGATAATATCCTGAGCACCAACGGCGCTGATGGCGTTTTCGATCTCGATATTCCAATAATCAGTGGTGATTGATAACCCATCGATATAATCAGGTTGATAAACAACCCCTAAAGTATAACTTTTTGACTCTTCGGCCTTTAGCTCGCGGTTACCACCACTTAACCCTTCAAGGGTTTTATCGTCGTAGTCAGCATCAAAACCAGCTGGGATCCCCAATGCTGTACAATTGGCTTGGCGTAGGGTTGGATCGGCTAGGTCATTTAAGTTTTTAGCACGGCAAGAATCATTCACGTTGAAGAAATTTTGGCTTGCTGAGCCATAAAGCTCACTGATGTTGGGGGCGCGAATGGCTTCTGAGTATGTGGTACGAAGTCTGAGTTGATCATCGACTTCCCAGCTTAAACCTGTTTTCCACGTTGTCGCATTACCAATGGTGCTGTAATCAGCATAGCGCACTGCAAGATCTAGGTCTAACTGGCGAACCATAGGTAAATCGGCGAGCAAAGGAAGCGTGACTTCAGCAAAGATTTCGTTGACATCAAAATCACCTTTATCTTCGCCTAATGCATTAAAGAAAGTACCTTCGGCATTGTCAGGTTCAAAGACTTCACTTTCTTCTTTACGGTATTCAACACCAGTAGATAAACCAACATAACCCGCTGGTAGTTCAAATAAGTATGAGTTTGTTAATGTCCCACCTAATACGGTTTGCTTAATAATCGATGTACCTGTTGACGTGGTATTAATATAATCGATAGCATCTTGACTTGGCGCGCCAAAACCAAAGATGTTGACTGGGACACAGCCTTCATCTCTAGCCGTTTGATCTCGACATACCGCAACACCGTTTTCGAGCACGGAATCAAGGGCGTTGCTGTAGTTGTCATAGACTAGGTTGTTTTTATTAACTCGTTCTAGATCGGTTTGACCATAAATGGCATAAACATCGTAATCCCAATCATCAAAGACTAAGCCTTCAAGGCCGAATACATAGCGTTGAGTTTCACGGGTGTCATCTTCAATACGCACACCTAAATCAGTCATAAAGCGGCGAACATTAATCGAGTCTAATGGGGCAGCATTACCATCGCTATCTTTGTTTGCTTTCATTAACGCAACCAGTTCCGGATTGATAAAAGCATTATCAATTTGGACATCGTTAACCGGGTTACCGAAGAAGAATGCAGGTTGACCTTCATCGGTGGATTGGCTGTTAACGTATTTAGCTTCAAAATAGACGTTATGGTTATCATTTAACTGATAGTTAGTTTTAAAGTTAATGTTATAACGTTCAAATTCTGGCTGTAATTCAACAAATTGGTTTAAATTAGTGAAATCACAATCAGCACAACGAATGCCATCAACATTTTGACCTGAATAAACATTTGTTAGAGAACCATCTGGATTAAAGCTCTTCCAACCATCTAAATTAACGTTACCCGCATTACTAATGGTGTAGTGTCCCGCATTAGGTGTCCAGATCTTGTCTGGATCGCTAGGGTCATTGTTATCGGTAATACGATCTGAATTTGCTAGGCTCGTAAAAGCAGTCGACGTCTGATCACGGTCAAACGCTCTCAATTGCTCTTGGGCACTGTATTCAACGGCAAAGGCAACATTACCATCGTTTTGGGCAAAATTAGTACCATAAGATAATGAAAAACGATCTTTGTTATGGCCACTATCATCCGCCCAACCTTTGGTGGCGGATACGTCTAAGCCATTAACATTTTTCTTTAAAATAAAGTTAACCACACCCGTTACCGCATCGGCACCATAAATGGCTGATGCACCACCGGTAATCACTTCAACTTTATCGATCCATACACTTGGGATGGTATTGATGTCGACAGATGAAGTACCCGCAGAACTTGATACATGACGCTTACCGTTCACCAGCACAAGTGTTCTGGCGGTACCCATGCTCCTTAAATCGAGCAAGTTAAGCCCAGAAGTACCGATAAAGCGGCCAGAATTGGCGAGCGAATAAGTATTACCTAGCGCAGGTAACTGGTTTAAGGCTTCGCCAATATTGGTCACACCCGTTGATAATAATTCGTCGCCGGTAATGACGGTTACCGGTGTTGGTGCAACAGCGCCTTCGCGAATAATACGTGAACCGGTTACTGAAATCCTTTCTACAGGCGACGCTGTATTAGCAACGTCTTCAGCATAGGTATTGAATGTGGTCGCTGCTGAAACAGCAACGCCACTGATTAGCGCAAAGCGAATTGCTTTGGCTAAATGTGAATTAACTTGCATTTTATCACTCCCAGAAATGTTTTTATTATGAGGTAATCATTCAGATCATTTTTAATATAAAAATGAAACAAAGTTACACCACTATTGATATAACCATACCTAAATAAAAAAACAATATTGGTTTAGCCGAGTGAGTATCGAGTTGGTGGTTACAATTAATAGTCACATTATTAACAATAAGAATAACAAGCGGCAACATGTGTGTGAAATTAAAAGGTAATCTTCCAAGTTGTTAATGGCGTGCTCATTATTGGTGCGACTTTGTTTTAGGATTGTAGGTTTTTTGATTTGTATTTAAGTAGGTAAAAATGAAATTGTTAATAATTTGTTTGTAAATTATTTTTAATTTTTAGATGAAAAAATTTAATCTATGATTTTTTTTGAAGTAAATCACCGTTTTAACCTATTTAAAATCTATTTATGTGTAATTGGAGAATATTAGCATTATGTTACAAACAATAAGTTTTAATTTTATTGGCCGTGAATTTCTCTTTACAGTGTGAATATTTATATGTTTTTTGTGATTTTTTATATAACCCGGAGACTCTTGACTTAACGGAATAAATCGTTTGATTTATTCCACTTTTCGCAACACACTCGGTTTATAACGTGAATTGCTGAAATAAAAATGCCAGCAATATGCTGGCATCGACTAAATACTAATAATGTAAAGAATCAATAATCATTGTTATTAGATTGATCCGTTAAGCAACGATTATTCAAACAACTGACATTACTGCACGTTTTCACTGTCGTTAAATTCACCAGCAAATAATACAGTCGATAAATAACGTTCTGCAGCAGAAGGCAATATAACCACAATAGTTTTGTCTGCAAACTCGGGTAATGCAGCGATACGGTTCGCGGCAACAACAGCGGCACCAGAAGAGATACCGACTAAGATGCCTTCTTCTTTCATTAACCGACGAGCCATCTCAATTGACTCATCATTAGTGACGGCTTCAACGCGGTCAATAATGGATAGGTCTAAGTTGCCTGGAATAAAGCCTGCACCAATACCTTGGATTTTATGAGGACCAGGTTGGATAGGTTGTCCAGCTAATGCTTGAGCAATTACAGGTGAGTCAACCGGTTCAACCGCCACAGACGTAATAGTCTTGCCTTGTGCTTTTAAATAACGGCTTACACCGGTTAATGTTCCACCAGTACCGACACCGGCGACAAATACATCCACTTCACCATCGGTATCATTCCAGATTTCTGGACCTGTGGTTTTTTCGTGGATTTCAGGGTTAGCAGGATTATCAAATTGACCAAGAACCAAGTATTTTTCAGGTGCCGATTGGCGAATTTCTTCAGCCTTATTAATGGCACCTTTCATACCTTTGGCGCCATCAGTCAAGATTAAGTTTGCACCTAAAGCTTTAAGCAGTTTACGACGTTCTAAGCTCATGGTATTTGGCATGGTTAAGGTTAATTTGTAACCACGTGCAGCAGCAACATAAGCAAGTGCAATACCTGTGTTACCCGATGTAGGTTCAACTAACTCAATATCTTTGGTTAATAGACCTTTTTTTTCTGCATCCCAAATCATGTTAGCGCCAATACGGCATTTAACGCTGAAGCTTGGATTACGAGCTTCTACTTTGGCTAACACCCTGCCATTGCTGACGCGATTTAAACGAACCAGCGGTGTGTTGCCCACAGTATATGAATTATCTTCGAAAATTTTGCTCATGGATTATTTGCTCCTATGTTTGCATTATCTAATCATAATCTGCTCAGCAGGATTTAGAAGTGAAAGTTTGTTCTGCCTTATTCTTTTTAGTTATTAATGGTAGCCTATTTATTCTAAATATCCTGTTTGCGGCGCTTTAATAGCCTTTTGAGTCGAATTAGCCTCCTTTAATGGTCTGACCATTAGAGAAATTTAATTTAGTATGCCAAGAATAAATTATAAAATACTAGAATGGCGTTAATCAGCAAAATGTTTCTATGTCGTGCCACCCAATTGACGAGTCATGATATTGATAAGTGCTTGTCAAACCTTCAATAAAACAGATCGATTTATTGATGTCGATGTGTCTGGCGCAGATGAGCTTTCGCTAACTCATTCACTAAAAATGGTAGAGTAAAATGAATAAAGTTGTGATTTCAGGAAGTGGTTTATATACACCACCTTACAGTGTATCTAACGACGAATTAGTTAACAGTTACAACAGTTATGTTGACCAGTTTAATCAACAGCATGCCGCAGATATTGAGGCTGGAAAAGTGCTAGCCTTGGCGTATTCTTCAAGTCAGTTTATCGAAAAGGCCTCTGGGATCAAAAGCCGTTATGTCATGGTAAAAGAAGGTATTCTCGATACCAACATCATGATGCCGTTAATTGCTGATAAGCCTTCTGAATCCTTGTCTATGCAAGCAGAAATGGGCATTGAAGCCGCGAAACAAGCATTACAACAAGCAAACTTAACGGCTGAAGATATCGACTTAGTGATTGTTGCCTGTGCTTATACTCAGCGAGCCTATCCGGCCATTGCGATTGAGATCCAGCAAGCCATGGGCACCAAAGGGTTTGCTTACGATATGTTAGTGGCTTGTTCATCTGCTACTTTTGCGATTGTGAATGCCGTTGATGCAATTCGAGGCGGAACCGCTAATCGGGTACTGGTAATCAATCCTGAATTAACATCACCGCAAATCAATTTCCGTGATCGTGACAGTCATTTTATTTTCGGTGATGTTGCCACCGCGGTGGTGGTTGAACGCGATGAATTATCGACATCTACTCATGCCTTTAGCGTATTGTCTACCCGTTGTGCAACGGATTATTCCAGCAATATCCGCAGTAATTTTGGTTTTGTTAATCGCTGCGATCCTGAAAATGCGACCACAGCTGATAAATTGTTTCATCAACAAGGCCGCAAAGTATTTAAAGAATTATTGCCGATGATTTACCAACATTTAGATGCCCAATTTAGCGACGAGCAAATAAAACCTGAAGAATTTAAGCGTCTATGGCTTCATCAGGCCAATATAAACATGAATTTATTTGTGGTGAAGAAGCTTCTTGGTGATAATGTTGAGCCCACTCAAGCGCCTATCATATTGGACGAGTATGCCAACACCGCTTCTGCGGGATCGGTTATTGCTTTTCATAAATTCAATCAAGATTTTAAAACGGGTGATCTGGGCTTGTTGTGCTCATTTGGTGCAGGCTACTCTATAGGTAGTATTGTACTTGAGAAGTGTTAATTGACTCGAGTTCTAGATAATAAAGCTGAATATATTGTGAGTGTTGATTGAAGACGATAGCACCACTATAACCAAAATATTAACGCATATGCTTGTTGAGGATTTTGGATTCTATGTGGATATCACCTGATATGTCGAGTGTTTTGGTAGTGTTAGGAATAATCAATAAGGCATAGTTATTGTTTTTAAAGGTTTAGAGACCATTAAAGCAAGCACATAGGTCAATAAATGTAGACCGCAATGTGGCAACAATCCCATGGGGAATTGTGCTGGAGATGTGTTTATTTCATTTAACTGTGGCGTGTCTATCATGAGTAATGAAACATTTGCACGCACATTGCTTCGCGCGGATGAGCGGATGAATAACAGCGCGCGGATGAATATTTGTCTAAAGCTAAACATGACAGTTGTTTCTCAATAAGCTATTTTTAATCAGAGAAACACAAAAAGGCCGTTGATGCTTAAGCATCAACGGCCTTTTTGTATTTAGCTTCAAGTCTGATAAAAGATGAGATAAATCGTTAACAACGAGTTTATTTCAAGTCTGCAATATCAAACTTGCCCCGTGTTTTGCTAACAAGGCCAATTGACGGATCAATAGTTGGCATACGGTCCGTCGAGACAATAACGATTATTGAACAAAGCGTTGTTTGATAACCTTTATTATCCACCATTGAGGTTATTTAAGGCTTGCTGCCATACGGATCCATTAACGTCACCATCAAATTCAATGTCTTCATCGATGGTGAGTATGTGAAATAAAACGGCTGGTTAGAAGCTGGCAACGCGGTAAAGAGGAAAACGGCTCAATACTAAAGCCAGTGTAAGGTCGTTTATCTGGAGTAAGTCGTTAGCTGGAATTAAATCGTTGATCACTATTATTGTTGGCAACTCTTTTTCATTTTTATTATTGCCCTTATTATTGCAGACAGTTATCGCAAAAAGTGGCGTAGAAAAGACATTAACACCTAGGTCCAACGGGTATTAAAGTATCGTAAAATTGTCTCGGAATGTTAAATTAGTGCGGGGGATATAATGAAAAAGCCCGATGCTAGGCATTGGGCTTAGGCTGTGCAATCTAGGTGATGACGCTTTGGGCTATTTTTTTATAGATTCGCCCTCTATGGATTAGTCTGGGGCGATAGCGTTATTTTTATAAGCCTCTCGATATTTATCGACCCACATTGCGGTTGCACCACAAATGGCGACGGGCATGACGACAAAGTTAACAATGGGGATCATTGAAAACAGTGTCACAGTAGCACCGAAGCTAAAACTAGACCCCTTGGTATTTCTCAGAGCAAATTTCATGTCATCAAAACTGACTTTATGATTATCAAATGGAAAGTCGCAATATTGAATCGCCATCATCCATGCTGTAAATATAAACCATAATATGGGTGCTGCGGTTTGACCGACAATAGGTAACCAAAATAAGACTAAAAACAATAATGCTCGTGGCAAGTAGTATTTAAGTTTTATCCATTCTCGGCCAAAAATACGCGGTAAATCTTTAATCATATCGACGGAGTTACCGGTATTTAAGCTTTTTCCTGTGAGATGTTGTTCTACCTTTTCGGCCAATAAGCCATTAAAAGGTGCCGCAATCCAGTTCATCACTGAGCTAAATAGAAATGACATCACCACTAACATCGTTAATACCGCTAATGGCCACAACAGAAAATTCAACCAGCTTAGATATTCTGGAAGTTGATTATCCATCCATGTAAATAGCTCTGTTAATTGTCCTAGCGCAAAATACATCGCGGAGGCAAATAAGACTAAATTGATCATCAGTGGAATAAAAACAAATGAGCGTAATCCCGGTTGTTTAATTAGTTGAAACCCTTGGATAAAATAATTTACACCACTCTTGTTACCGATTTTCGAATTGCTGACCATTAAGACTGCCTATTTTGTGACTTATATAATTGATTTTGACCAGCCTAGCGCAATAAAACAAGTGATAAACGGTGTCTAAAGGATAAAAATCGTTACAAAATGGATCTCAATTGCTAAAGTGAACTGCTTTTTCCATTTATAGCGTACCTGAACTGGCAACATGAAATTAAAACACATAAAACTTGCTGGATTTAAGTCGTTTATAGACCCAACTAAAATCCCATTTGATAATGCCTTGTCGGCAATTATCGGCCCTAATGGCTGCGGAAAATCCAATGTGATTGATGCCGTGCGCTGGGTGCTGGGTGAAAGTTCGGCAAAGCAACTACGTGGCGATTCTATGACCGATGTGATTTTTAACGGCTCATCGGCACGTAAGCCTATTTCTGTTGCGGGTGTCGAACTGGTGTTCGAGAACATTCAGGGAAGGCTCACTGGCCAGTACGCCAGTTATCAAGAAATTTCGGTTAAACGACAAGTTAATCGTGATAGTGAATCAAATTATTTTTTAAATGGCCAAAAATGTCGTCGAAAAGACATTACCGACTTATTTATGGGCACTGGCCTTGGGCCGCGTAGCTATGCCATTATCGAGCAAGGTACCATTTCACGCTTAATCGAATCTAAACCTCAAGAGTTAAGAGTGTTTATTGAAGAGGCTGCGGGCATTTCTCGTTATAAAGAGCGCCGTCGTGAAACCGAAAACCGTATTCGTCATACCCGTGAAAACCTCGAACGTTTAAATGATATCCGGGTTGAGCTCGGTACCCAGTTAGACAAATTATCGCAACAAGCAACAGCGGCTCTGCAGTATCGAGAATTAAAAAATAGTGAACGCCAGTTACATAGCCAACTATTGGTTATGCGATACCAACAACTGTCGCTGCAAACCGACAGACTCGATGCCGAAACCGCTGAACGTGAGCTCAAGGCTGAAGCGTTAGCAAAGACCGCGCAGCAAGCAGATACCAGTGTTATCGAGCTGAAACAGCAATTGGCAGAACTCAGTGACGGCGAACATAAACTGGTGGAACAGTATTACCAAACCGGTAATACCATGAGCAAACTTGAGCAACAGCTTGCACATCAGCAGCAACAAGACACCCAGTTGCAGCAACAAATTCAACTATTACAGCAGCAGATCCAACAAGCTGACGATAAGATTGTCGATATGAACCATGTTCATCAGCGATTGGTTGAGCAAGTTAATACTCATCAACCCGCTTATGAACAGGCGAGTCAGGCGCTTGAGCAGATCGATGAGCAAGTCTTTGCTATTGAAGAGACGTTTGATGCTCAGCAACGTCAGTTAACCCAGTATGCCGAAACCTTAGCCGCCAATAAAATGCAGTTAGCCCTGAGCCAATCAACCCTCAGTCACCAGCAGCAAAGTTTACTTCAAGACCAGCAGCATTTATCACAATCACAGCTTGAACTGGCGGCGTTAACCCAACAAGATGGGCAACAACAGTTGCAAAGCAGTGCCACAGAATTAGCCAGTATTGAACAACAACTCAATGATAAACAGCTGCAACACAGTCAGCTTGAACTCTCATTAATCGAGCAGCAGCAGGGCGTGACTCAAGCTAGCGATACTTATCAAACACTAAAGCAATCGGTGACTCATCATCATTCACGATTGCAATTTATTGATGAGCTGCTTGCGGATCATACCCAAGATGATGGCCAACAATTATGGCAAGTGATTGAGGTGGTGCCAGGTTGGGAAAAAGCCGTCGACAACGTCTTACAAGGATTAAGTCAATTACCTGTTTTAGCGCTGGACCAAACATCCTTGTTAAGTGTTACAGAACCATTAGTAGGTTTTGAACAGCAACATCAAGTGGTTTATCCCGCATTAACGACCCCGGTAAATTTAGCGCCGTGGTTACAAAAAGTGGTGTGGGCGTCGAGTGTCCGTGAAGCAAAAACGATATTGCCGACATTGCAACCTGATCAATATATTGCCACCCAAGAAGGCTTGTTGATTGGCCATGGTTTTGTACTTAACCCTACTCAGTCTGGGCAATCGGCGATTGTCCTAAGCCAAGAACGATTAAGCTTAAGCCAGCAATCAGCCGTGCTTGAACAGCAGCTGTCATCGTCTCAACAAGCGTTAACATCGTTAACCCATATCGCCACGTCAACTCAGGTGGCACTGAGTCAATGCCAACAAAGCTGTCATCAGTTACAGATCCAACAAACAAAACTGCACTCGTTAGTGACCAGTTTAACTCAGCAAATGGTTGAAAAACGCGATAAACAACAACAATGCAGTCAATCAATCGCCAAGCTCGAACAGCAAATATGCGATAAAAAAATGCAAGTAGAGGTCTTTGAAGAACACGTCTCGACCCAAGAAGATGCATTGTTACTGGCGATGAATCAACACGACGTTGCCCAGCAAGCTTGGCAAACGAGTCAAGCTCAGTTACGTGAAACCAAAGCCATTCGCGGTGATGCTGCTAATCGTGTTAAGCAGCAGCAAACACAAGTGCAACAACATGCCACCCAACATGCATTAAGCGAGCAGAAATTAAAGCAACAACATGAAAAACAGACAGAATTAGCAAGCCAATTATCTCAGCTACAACAAATGCTGCTCGACAATCAGCAACAACGAGGTCAACATCATTTAAGCCAATTATCAACACAACTGGCACAAGCTCTTGAGCAACAGCAAGCCCTGCAGCGACAATTACAACAAAATCGTTCCCAACAAGCAGAGCTTCAAACTAGCTTAGACAGTTTAGTATTGATGCAAAAACAACAGCTTGTAGTGTTACAAGACTTGACTCAAGCGATAAGCACGTTAAAGTTACGTCGTGAGGGCTTAAAAGGGCAGGCGAATGCGCAGCTGCAATTGCTGCAAGAACAGCAAATTCAGCTACAACAAGTCATTGTCGAAATCCCTGAACATGCATCTGTTGATGTTTGGGCGCAACAGCTTGAAAAAGTAAAACAAAACATTTTACGTTTAGGTGCCATCAACCTTGCCGCCATTGAAGAATTTGAATCGCAACGAGAACGAAAAGCCTATTTAGACAGTCAAGACGACGACTTAAATAAAGGGTTAGCGATCTTAGAAGACGCTATCCGTAAGATAGACAAAGAAACCCGAAGCCGTTTTAAGGCCACATTCGAAACGGTAAACCATGACTTAGGGCTACTATTTCCAAAGGTATTTGGCGGGGGAAAGGCTTATTTGGCATTAACCGGTGATGACCTGCTCGAAACGGGTGTTACTATCATGGCACAGCCGCCAGGTAAGAAGAATAGCACCATACATTTACTAAGTGGTGGAGAAAAAGCGTTAACCGCATTATCATTAGTCTTTGCTATTTTTAGACTGAATCCAGCACCTTTTTGTATGCTCGATGAAGTCGATGCACCTTTGGATGACGCCAACGTCGAACGTTTTTGTCGCTTACTGAAAGAAATGTCACAAAGTGTGCAATTTATTTATATCAGTCATAATAAAATAACAATGGAAATGGCTGATCAACTTATTGGCGTTACTATGCATGAACCTGGCGTTTCAAGGATAGTCGCAGTGGACATTGAAGCCGCCGTCGCCATGGCTGACGCGGTATAAATTAGGAAGACAGGGAATCTAATGAAAGATTTACAACTTGTGTTGTTCGTATTAGGCGCAATCGCAATTATTGCGGTGTTAGTGCACGGTTTTTGGTCGATTCGTAAACAACAACCTAAATCAATGAAGCAAAGTCCGATGGCTGGATTTTATAAAGACCAAGCTGAACGTACAGACTCTGAAGGTTTTGACGCAGATGGTATTGGTAAAGTGCGCGTGCGCAAATCAGATGACATTGAAGAACCCGTTGTTAAGCCGATACTTAAGACCCAGTTAAGCCAAAAATCCAATCCGAGCGAGGCTAGGTTATCGGACACTCCACTACGTGACTCGTTGCGTCAGCCTGATCCTAAAAAGTCTAAGCCTGCCCATGTTGAACCTAAAGCGGCGCACCCCACTCAACAAGCGTTATTTGTTGACGATGAGGTTCAACCCGAACCCACTGCAAACGTGTCAATGAACACCCCTAAAAAGATATTTAATCCTTCAACCAGTACGGCCAAGTTAGAAAGCTACACAGGTAAGCCTACTGTAACCAAACCGGATCCGATTAAGCCAACGGGGCAAGCTGCAGTGCCTAAAGTTGATGCTGAAGTTGATACTGAAGTTGACCCTAGCGTTAACATTAATCCGCCTGCGGATGCGCCTGTTAATGAACTTGCTGAGCCTACCGATGTATTAGTGCTGCATATTGTTGCTAAAGAAGGTGAGCAAATTCAGGGAGCAGAATTACTGCCAAGCTTGTTATCGCTTAATTTTAAATTCGGTGAGATGGATATTTTTCATCGCCACATTGATAATGCCGGCACGGGCAAGGTGCTGTTTTCACTCGCTAACATGTTAAAACCTGGCATCTTTGACCCAGATCAAATGGAGCAGTTTGTCACTCAAGGCGTGGTGTTATTTATGACATTACCTTGTTATGGTGATCCGTTAATGAACTTTACCATAATGCTGAACTCGGCCTATCAAATTGCCGATGATCTCGGTGCCCAATTATTAGACGGACAACGTCAACCTTGGTCAGATGAGACCAAAAAAGATTATCTACGACGACTGAATGCGGCGTAGGTAGATATTTTTATTAAGGCCGCAGCAGCGGCCTTAATTGTTTTATGCCTTTACTCTTTATCAAGAATATCACGGTTACAACTCGTATGACGGATACCACAATGCACGCTATTCAAACTGAAATGGATCAACTGACTCACACTATTAATCAACATAATATTCGCTATTACGTTGATGATGCTCCGTCGATACCCGATGCTGAATACGATAGATTAATTAAACGCTTAACTGAGTTAGAGCGTGACTATCCGCAATGTAAAGCCATAGATTCACCGACCCAACGAGTCGGTGGGATGGCCTTACAAAAATTTTCCCAAATTACCCACCTTAAACCGATGTTAAGCCTCGACAATGCGTTTGAGCAAGTTGATTTTGCGGCATTTAACAAGCGTATTATCGATAAAGTCGATAGCACTGAGTATGTTTGCGAACCTAAACTCGATGGTCTCGCGGTGAGTATTACCTATCGTTTGGGCGTTCTTGAACGCGCAGCAACACGAGGTGATGGTAGTGTGGGTGAAGATATTACTGAAAATGTGCGCACAATTAGATCCATCCCACTTAAATTACGTGGTGAAGGATTTCCGGATTTAGTTGAAGTTCGTGGTGAAGTGTTTATGCCCAAAGCGGCATTTGAGGCGTTAAACCAGCGTCAAATCGGTAAAGGCGACAAAGTATTTGTTAATCCGCGTAACGCCGCGGCAGGCAGTTTACGCCAATTAGACAGTAAAATTACCGCTGCACGCGCACTAGGATTTTATGCTTATGCATTAGGCGTGGTGGAAGGTGAATCACAACCGATGCAAACAAGCCATTTTGGCCAGTTGTCTCAATTAAAACAATGGGGCGTCCCGGTCAGCAGTGAAGTAAAAGTGGCTGATTCAGTCGATAAAGTATACGCGTATTATGCTGATATTATGGCCAGGCGCAGTGCGCTTGCCTATGAAATTGATGGTGTGGTGATTAAGGTCAATGACATTGCTAAGCAGCTGACTCTGGGCTTTGTAGCCAAAGCACCTCGATGGGCCATCGCATACAAATTCCCAGCACAAGAAGAAATGACCCTGTTAGAGTCGGTTGATTTTCAGGTAGGTAGAACGGGCGCTGTCACTCCGGTTGCCCGTCTCAAACCTGTATTTGTCGGTGGCGTAACTGTGTCTAATGCCACCTTGCACAATGCTGATGAAATTGCCCGTTTAGGCGTTAAGATTGGCGACACCGTGATTATTCGTCGCGCCGGTGATGTGATCCCGCAAATTGTCGCGATTGTTCCAGAAAAACGTCTCGATGAGGCTCAAGATATAATCTTTCCCGATCACTGCCCTGTTTGCCAAAGTACTGTTGAGCGTTTAGAGGGCGAAGCCACAGCGCGTTGCAGTGGAGGATTATTTTGTGAAGCTCAGCGTAAAGAGGCCATTAAACATTTTGCCTCCCGTAAAGCATTAAATATTGACGGCATGGGTGACAAAATTGTCGAACAACTGATCGATAAAGAATTGGTTAAAACCCCTGCAGACTTATTTAAGCTAACGCCTTCGACTGTCACTATGTTAGATCGCATGGCAATGAAGTCAGCGACTAATATTGTCGCTGCTATTAAAGAGGCTAAAACGACCACGTTGGCGCGTTTTTTATATAGTTTAGGCATTCGTGAAGTTGGCGAGGCTACTGCTGCCAACTTAGCACAACACTTTGCCGATTTTGAGCTGATCTGCGATGCCAGTGTCGAGCAATTACTTGAAGTGGCAGATGTGGGTGAAATTGTGGCAAAACATATCCGTCAATTTTTTGCTCAGTCCCATAACATTGAAGTGATTGAGCAGCTGCTTAACGCCGGAATTACTTGGCCTGTAATAGAAAAAGCTGATGAGTCGCAATTGAGCCTAAAAGGTCAAACTTGGGTGTTAACCGGTACATTGACGCAACTTAATCGCAATGACGCCAAAGCACGCTTACAGGCATTAGGGGCAAAAGTAGCCGGCAGTGTATCTAAAAATACCGATTGTGTTGTCGCGGGTGAGGCTGCTGGCTCTAAGCTCGCAAAAGCAGAGGCGTTGGGTGTTACTGTGATAGATGAACAAGGTTTGCTGGATTTACTGAATGCATCCAACTAATGCTGATGATATTGATGCTTAATTTATACTTGTGGCCGCCGATAAGAGTTTATTGTGAATTTTAGTAATATTACTTGGCTTGATGATCGCGGCCACATAAAACCACCCTTGTTTTTATATTTGATCTTGGTTTTCTTAGCCCGTGGCTGGTGTATTTTTATTGCATCCTTGACCCAGTTTAATGATCGATCAGGTTTAGTTCGGTTGTTTTATCCTGAAAAAAGCGATTTTATATTGGCCTTAATTACCGGTGTCGGTGCGGTGTTGATTTATGGACTTATTATTGCCGAGCGTAAACGCAGTTGGCCGATATTAATGCCTTTATTTCGATATAGTGGTTGGTTGTTATGGGGATTACTCATTGTTGATGGACTATTTTTATTTCAGCGGATGGTGCACGATGACTATTTGTTTAAAATTAGCTATTCGATTGATGCACTTTTTCTATTTTGGTCAGTCATTTATGTGTTTAAATCAAAGAGGTTATATTACTACTTTGCCGACTGGACAGCAGATGATACCGCAGTAAAAGTTGAAACCTCATCTGATGACGAGATCAAGTAACATACTAAACAATGTACGGCTTGGTATAAATGCTCTATATTAACTGTGATCCAAAAGGTAAAGATGTAAGGCCTTGATACACATAACTCTATTACTGAAAATGTTAGTGTAAGAATGACATTATCATCTTAGCTATAACGTGGCGAATGTGAAAAGGATCAATACTTTGGCTAAAGTCGAATTAACACAAATACCTGTATCGCAAATGGTTATCGGGTTAACCGTTAAGCTGCCTTTGTCATGGACAAGCCATCCTTTTTTTCGCAGTAAAGTTAAGATTGAACAACAAATTCAAATCGAGATGATCAAAGGTCTCGATGTGTCATTTGTGTACCTGGTTGATGGGCATGACTTACTGCCTAAAATTGATGTTCCTGTTGAAATTGAACAGCCCGAAAAAGTCGTTAATCAAGACATTGATTATCGACCATTGGCTAAAAAAAGTATCCGAGTCAGTCAACAGCGATTTTTGAAATCAGTTAATGATATCAGAACGGGATTTGGTAAAATAGTGAGTGATCCCGAAGGCGCTTATCGTGAAACTGCTACGTTAGTCGAAGATTTAGTTGAACATTTGTATGAAAGCGAAACCCCTCACTTAACCTTAGTGAGCAGTGGTGAGACGGATGTGAGTGTGACTCAACATGGTATTTCAGTCGCGGTTATTTCTATGATGATTGGCCACACATTATCACTGCCTAAAAAAGATGTCCGTGACGTTGCATTAGGCAGCTTGTTTCACGATATCGGTAAACTCAAAGTGCCTGATGTTATCAGGCGTAAGCGTGGTGAGTTAAGCGATCATGAAAGTAATTTTTTAAAAATGCACCCTAATTTTGGCCATGAGATGCTTAAGCGGACGGGGTTATTTCCTGACGCTATGTTAGACATTGTGTTGCATCATCACGAGTTTATTGATGGCAGTGGTTATCCTCATCATTTGACTGAAGCCAACATTTTACTCACCACCCAAATAGTGTCATTAGCCAATGACTATGAAACCTTATTACACCAATACCAGACTCCGCAAATTGCACTGGGTATTTTATTTAAAACTCACAGTAGTAAACACAGTGATAATTTGATTTCGGTGTTAGTCAAAATTTTAGGTATCTATCCACCTGGCACTATAGTGCGCTTAACTGACGACAGCATCGCGAAGGTGATGATGACTACCGCCGATGTCAAGCAGCCACATGTGTGGTCTTGTAATGTCAGCGGTGCAGAGCCTAGCTTTCGATTTTTAATTAATGAAGATGTCCAAGTGAAAGAAGTTGTAAAGTTAGATGACTTATCTGATGGGGCAATGAAAACATTGCAAGTTAATAGTCCAATCAGCTTTTACTTCAATAACTTCAATCATTAAGACTTAACGAAGTAATATTGAGGATAGATGAACACAATTACCCTTATCGGATGCGGTTGGTTTGGTTTTCCGCTCGCCACACAATTAATGAAACAAGGTTTTCAGGTTAAAGCGTCAAAACGTCATCCTGATGATTTAGCTCAATTACAGCAAGCTGGTATTGAGGCTTATCAATTAGATTTGGCGAATGTGACTACCCAGGTAAAAAAGGCGACTTTATTCGATGCTGACGCCATTGTGATTAACTTACCGCCAGGACTGCGACGAGGTGAAACTGACTATCTTGGCTATTTAACCCAGTTGAAAAATTTGATGGGTGAACGCCAATATCAAAAAGTTATTTTTATCAGTTCCACTGGGGTCTATCCGTCGCTAAATCAAACGGTAACCGAACAAGATGCTGGCGCATTTAATGATACCAGTCACACCTTATTGCAAGCTGAAGCCATATTTTCAGCAATGGCAAATAGCTGTGTTGTGCGATTTTCAGGCTTAGTTGGACCTAAGCGTCATCCGGGACGTTTTTTTGCGGGTAAAACCGATGTTAGCGGCGCTAATGTAGCGGTTAACCTAGTGCATTTAGATGACTGTATTGCAGCCGTTAGCTTGATCCTTTCTCGTACGGATACGTTACCGATTTATAATCTCACAGCAAATGAACATCCTACTCGTGGAGCGTTTTATGCTGCCGCCGCCGAGCATCTTGGATTAATTGCCCCGCAGTTTAATCAGCAGCAACAGCCAAGCAAAATTATCGACGGTCAATTAATCAGTCATCAATTAGGGTTTCAATATGCGTTTAGTAGCCCATTCAAAATGCTTGATGCTTGCTAAACTGGCATAGGCTATAATAGCCAGCATATTTTGATTAAAAGGCGATTATTGTGACGACTCAAACTCAAGCGTTTGCATTACTTCAAGGTGATGAATTCGTAGAACTGTACAAAGTACTAAAAGTACTCGGTTTAGTGAACGGCGGTGGCGAAGCAAAGCATGTCATTACTGAAGGTCAAGTTACCGTCAATGGTGACGTTGATACTCGTAAACGTAAAAAGTGTGTTGTTGGCGATATAATTTCGTTCAATGACGCGACAATTGAAATTGTTCCTGCAGACTAAGGATTGATAAATGCAATTCCCAGACGATGATAATGGCCAAATGTTGGCTGCAATGGCTGATGCCGGTATTGACCTTACTCAATCAATAGAAGTAGATTTCTTCTTAGTGTTTGATGACCAACGTGATGCCGAATCGGCGTTAGAAGCATTAAGTCAAACCGACATGCAAGGTGAGCTTGAGGTTAACTTTGATGAAGAAAGCACTAAGTGGGAAGTGATTGTTTGCCTGCAAATGGTACCTGATTACGCAGCACTTGTTGCCAAAGAAACTGAGTTAAATAGCTTTGCGCAAGAGTTTGACGGTATTTCTGATGGTTGGGGCGTAATGCAAAACCAAGCTAGCGATAGTGAATTTACTGATGATGACCATGTGCACAGCGAGCATTGCAAGCACTAACATCGCCATCACTAAAGATTGATTTATTGAATGAATCATTCAATGAATCATTCAATGAATCAAAAAGCCGTTAATGCCCAGCATTAACGGCTTTTTGATGATATAAAGCGACAGGGTTTAGTCATCTTCTTTTATGTCATTAATGACTTCTTTGGTTCCGTGACCAATGGCCTTGACGGTATCGCGGGTCCCGTGACCGATTGCAGTGGTCACTTTTTTGGTGGTGTGACCAATTTCTTTGCCAGTGTGTTTTAATTCAGCGCAAGCTGACAAGCCCAGAACAAGGCTTATCGACAGCAGTATTACGACGACTTTTTTACACATTGTAGTAGCCTTATCAATAATCTAATATGAGGTATCATCAGCAACGTCGTTGCTATTTCAGCATAACGGGCTTGATGGTTAAAAGGGTAACATCATGAATTTAAATGCCACATTGATTGGTCAAATTATTTTCGTTTTAACCTTGGTTGTGGTGTTCTTTACCTTAAAGTTTGCCAAAGGTAAAACCCCTAATTTACCGTTAGTTGGTTTTTACGCCATAGTGTTAAACGTTATTTTTGCGCCCGCAGGGTGGATATATTGCTGGTATTGGTCAACCAAACCATTTTTACCCAAATAAACCCAAACTCAAAAACATCACTAGCAGTTAACTTGGGATAATAAACCGTTCGTTCTACTTTAGGTTAACTAATTAACGGAATATTAACCTCGGTTAATGGTGATGTCAGAGACATAACCATGTTCTGTCGCTATTAAGGCTTGTTTGAGCATGGCGGCGGCTTCTGTTGCGGTCATAAAGCTTGAGGTATTAATGTCTTTGCCACTAGTTTGCCAAAAGTCTGTTGCCATTCCTCCTGGATATACCGCAATTAATTTCATCGGGCTATCTTTTAATTCTAATCGCAACGATTCAACTAAGCCTTTAACCGCCCATTTTACTGCACAATAGGTTGACTCATTGGCTTTACCTGCTTGCGCTGCGGTCGACATCACCACGATAACCGTGACCTTGTGATCGCGATAACGACTTACCAACTCTCGTAATACCAGAATGCTTGAAGTTAGGTTGTTGTTGATCAACTGATTAATAGCTTGCGGCGTTTGCTGTTCAATTGGGCCAAAATAACCACTACCAGCACAATGGATCACGCTGCTTGGTGGCGTTGATAAACGCGAAAATAAATCACTGACCTCTTCTGCCACACATAAGTCTGCTGCGTGAGTCTGCACCTTAACTTGCTCAAGAGGAGTCAAGCTGGCCATTACATCCGCTAATTTTTGCTCACTGCGACCAGTGATCAACAGGGTATGATCTTCTGCTGCATATTGTTGAGTCAGTGCAGCGCCTAAGCCGCTGCTCGCGCCCGTAATAACAATCATAATAAAACCTTCAGCCAAATTTACATTAGGTTGGCTACTATACCAATGCATAAGTGAACCGCAAAGTGCTTGTGTTGCATCAACGACTATCAATGGAAGGTGAATAGTCAAACATTGAGCTATTTAATAATCATTTATTTTCCAGAGTCGCTATTAGTTAAGTAAAATTGAATAAATATCTCGGAACGCTTTGTATTTTGACGATAAAGATTGTCTAATAACGCCTCGTCTTATGTCTTACCGACTTCACCCTTGTTGCTAATAACGAGAAACGTAATGTTTGAACTCACGCTCCAGCTCGCGGTTATTTTATTTTTTGTTGCTTTGGTTGCGGGTTTTATTGACGCGATTGCCGGTGGCGGAGGGTTACTGACTATACCGGCATTAATGTGGGCGGGATTGCCGCCTGCGGCCGCATTGGGTACCAATAAACTGCAAGCATGTGGTGGTAGTTTTTTTGCGAGTTTATATTTTGTGCGCAAAGGAATGGTTGATTTGCCTAGCATAAAACTGTCATTGTTATGCGCATTTATCGGTGCCTCTATCGGCACAATATTAGTACAAATGATCGATGCAAAACTACTGGAAGTGGTGCTACCATTTTTGATTTTAGCGATTGGCTGTTATTTTTTATTCTCTAAAAAAATTAGCGAGCAAGATCGCCAGCAAATTCTTACTCCGAGTGTTTTTGCCTTCACTGCGGCATTAGTCGTTGGGTTTTATGATGGTTTTTTCGGTCCCGGTACTGGGAGTTTCTTTGCGTTAGCGTTTGTCTCATTGGCTGGGTTTGGTTTAGCCAAAGCAACTGCTCATGCTAAATTATTAAACTTTGCGACTAACATCGCCTCGCTAATTTTCTTTCTTATCGGGGGGCAAGTGGCGGTCGTGCTGGGATTAATTATGCTCGTTGGCCAAGCGGTTGGCGCAACGTTAGGCTCACGTTTAGTGGTCACTAAAGGGGTTAAAATTATTAAACCTTTGGTGGTGGTGATGTCATTAGGTATGAGCGGGAAATTATTGTGGTCGCAATACATGTGATCTACATGTGGTCATAGTATCGATAATTTGGGCTTATTCACGCCATCATTATTTGACGTTCATGTTTGTTTATATTTAAAGGGATGTTATGCGCATCATTCACACATCAGATTGGCATCTTGGCCAATATTTTTATGGCAAAAGCCGCGCAGCCGAGCACCAAGCCTTTATGACATGGTTACTTGAGCAAATAAGCCTCCATCAAGTTGATGCCATTATTGTTGCTGGCGATATTTTCGATACTGGCACTCCGCCAAGTTATGCCAGAGCACTGTACAATCAATTTATTGTTCAAATTCAACAAACGGGTTGCCAGCTGATTTTACTGGGCGGTAATCACGATTCTGTTTCGACCTTGAATGAATCTAAACATCTACTGGCTTGCCTTAATACTATCGTGATCCCTGGTGCATTAGAACATTTTGAAGAGCATGTATTTGCACTTAAAACCCGCCAAGGTGAAATTGGGGCTATTTTATGTGGGTTACCTTTTTTACGCCCACGTGATGTAGTGTTAAGTGAATCTGGTGAGTCTTCAATGGATAAGCAACGCAAACTGGGTGATGCCATTAGTGCGTTATATCAGCGTTGTTTTGAGCAAGCTAAGCAGCTCAATAGCACATTTACCACGCAGGTACCCATTGTGGCGACAGGTCATTTAACCACGGTAGGAGCCAGCACTTCAGAATCAGTACGTGATATCTATATTGGCAGTTTAGATGCCTTTAATGCGGCACATTTCCCCGCGGCAGACTACATTGCATTAGGCCATATTCATCGCCCACAAGTGGTGGCGAAATCTGCGCATATTCGTTACAGCGGCTCACCGATAGCATTAAGTTTTGATGAACTATCGACCAATAACACCAGTAATAAATCAGTGTTTTTGGTTGAATTTACTGATGCTCAATTATCCCTCGTCACGCCATTAATGGTGCCTATTTTTCAGCCCATGCAGGTGCTAAAAGGTGATTTAGATAGCATTGAGCAGCAGATAAATGCATTTTCTTCTCAAACAGCCGCGACAAAAACCACTTGGTTAAGCATTGAAGTATCGCAGCAAGACTATTTGTCTGATCTACAGTCTCGTATTGCTGACATGACTCAAGACAAGGCGGTTGAGGTATTGCAATTAAAGCGTGCCCGTAGTCAACGACAGCAACACATTAAAAAGCTTGATAATGAAACCTTATCCGAGTTGAGTGTCGAGGAAGTGTTTGCGCGCCGTTTAGCCCAAGAGCAATTTGACAGCGATCCCCAACAGGCACAATTAGGCCGAATTAAGCAGCGCTTTAGCCAAATAGTTGCCGAGGTGGAGTCAGAGCGAAACACCCAAGAAACCGCCGCGAGCCATGTTCTGCAAGAAACGATGACCCATCATGGTAAAACAGAGGTTGCAACAAAAAGTGCTACAGACGGTGAACAGTCATGAAAATTTTAAGCCTTCGTTTTAAAAATATTAACTCGCTTAAAAACGAGTGGAAAATCGACTTTACCCAATCGCCTTTTGCTGAAAACGGACTATTTGCCATCACAGGCCCAACGGGTTCAGGCAAAACCACGATACTCGATGCCATTTGCTTAGCGCTTTACCACCGAACGCCGCGGTTAAATAATATCTCTAAAACCACTAACGAGTTAATGACTCGCGGCACCGCAGAGTGTTTAGCCGAAGTCGAATTTGAAGTGAAAGGCATTGCCTACCGCGCCTTTTGGAGCCAACGTCGCTCGCGCGACAAAGCCGACGGTAACTTGCAAGATGCTCAAGTGGAACTGGCACAACTGAGTGACGGTAAAATTCTTGCCAGTCAAATAAAGCGCAAAACGGAACTCATTGAACAGATCACCGGGCTCGACTTTGCTCGCTTCACTAAATCGATGATGTTATCTCAAGGGCAGTTTGCCGCTTTTTTGAATGCCGATGCCAATGACCGAGCGGAATTACTTGAAGAGCTCACCGGTACTGAAATTTACGGGCTTATTTCTGAGCGGGTTCATCAGCACTTTAGTGAAGCCAAGACTAATGTGAAATTACTCGAGGCCAAACTGGGCAGTGTCGAGTTGTTTGATGAACAACAAGTCGATCAACAAAATAAACAAATTGAACAATTTAAACAAACATTGGTGCAGCAACAATTACAACTGACTCAGTTAAGCCAATTTATCACTTGGGCCACTAATTCTGAGCAAGCACAGCAGGCATTGGTAAAGGTTCAGGGCGAACAGCAAGACGCGCTAACGTGCCAGCAGCAACATAGTGAAGCGTTAATACAATTGCAGCATAGCGAGCCGGCACAACACATTTTGCCATTATTTGAGCAACAGCAAAAAGCGCACAAAAAAGTCCAAGAGTTAACCGCACAGATCCGTCAATTAAGCCAACAAACCGAGCAAGCTGAAACGGCACTGCAAACCCATAAACACCAGCACACACAGGGCCAGCAACAGGTTAAGCAAGTTAATCAGGCGCATAAAACACTGCTGTCGTTGATCGATGAGCAAGTACTGCCGCTGGATCAACAAATTAATCAGCACAGTTATCAGTTATCTCAGGTCAAATTAACCCATCAACAAACATATGAACAGCAACAAAAGGGCCGCGAGCAACAACAACTGTTATTGACCCAGCAACAGGCGCTGACAGCGGCGAAGCAGCAAATTGATCATCAACTTGATAGTTTGCCTCAAGGTCAAGAAGTGGCTAAAAAGTTTGCCGCTTGGCAAACCCAATACACACAAGTTGTGCAACTAAGTGACCAACGTAGCCAAATTCATAACCAATGTACTCAGCAACAAGCCGGCATAAAACAAACTCAAGACACACTCACTGCGCTCGCGCCGCAAATACAACAGGCTCAAGCGGAGCTAACTCAGGCGACAGCGCAGCAAGATGACAGCCAAAAAGCATTAATTACGCTGTTGGCTGGACAAGACGAAACGAAAATTAATGATGATTATCAGCAAGTTGTTCAGCAGCAATCTGGGCGTTATCAATTAACCCAGTTGTTTAGCCAGTTTGCACGCCAGCAACAGCAATGTCAGCAGTTAACCCGTCAATCGGCGCAATTTAAGACTGAGTTGCAGGCACTGCTACAGTCTCTTACTGTGGTGAGAACTCAGTGGAGTGATAAAAATCAGCAAGTTAAAGATGTTCAAATGTTGCTACAGCAAGAGCAACAAATTGCCAATTTAACCATCGAGCGCGCCAAACTAAAAGCGGGTGAGCCTTGCGCCTTGTGCGGCTCGACCGATCATCCGCTAGTTGAGCGCTATGAAGCGCTGAATGTGTCGGTTACCGAGCAAAGGGCGCAACAGTTACAAGCTGAACTTGATGTGATTAAACAGCAAGGTGAGCAACTTAACCATCAGCAAACGGCGTTACAAGTTAACGATGACAATTTACAACAACAGCTAAGTCAAATTCACACAGATATTCAAACCATTGCGCAGCAGTGGCGGCAGCAAACTGAGACATTATCAATCTCTCTTGAGTTGGATTTGCAGCAAGAACAAGCATTAACCGATTACATTGCCCAAACCGAAACCAAACAACAGCAATTGGCTGTCACCATTACTGAGCTTAGCCAATGTCAAAAAACGTTACATCAACACCAACAGTATGTGATTCAAGCACAGCAAGCGCTCGTTAAGCAGATCAATCAGCAAGGGTTATTACAACAACAGCTTGATAACTTGCAGCAAGGTTTACTCAACCATCAACAGCACATTGAGGCCGTCACTGCGCAGCAAACTGCATTAATCAATGCGCTTGAAACACAAATTACTGCTTCAGGGTTAACGCCGCCAACAATAGTGAATGCCGTTATATGGCTCAACGAGTTACAACAACAACTCGAGTGTTGGACTCAAGCGCAGCAGCAGGCTGTCGACAATCAGCAGCAATTGAGTATCACAGCTGAAAAGCTCATGGCCAATCATCAGCAAGCGGACGAGCAGACCGCCAAGTTAACCGCGATCAGTGAACAAGTTGATAAGGTACAGACGCAGCTCAGTACTGTGTTAGGTCAACGTAACGAGGTCTTTGCTGATAAAGTCATTGAGGATGAAAAACAACGCAGTCAAACGGTGTTAGATCAAGCACAACAACAATTTGAGTTAGTACAGCAGCAATTACAAATAGCAGATAAGCACCTTGCCAGCTTAAGTGCACAGCAGCAATCCATGCAAGTTCAGGCAACACAAGTTAATCAAGAATGGCAGCAATTACAAAGCCAATGGAATAGTGCTCTACAAGCGAGCCCATTTTCCGACCAACAAGCTTTCGAGCAAGCATTACTCTGTGCTGATGAGCGTCACAGGTTGCAACAGCTTAAACAACAGTTAGACAATGACATTGTTAAGGCAAATACCTTAGTTGAGCAAGCCATTGCGTTGCAAGCGGAGCTTGCTCTGCTTGGTCAACAACATAACTATGATTTAACCCAACAAGCCGTCATGCTCCAACGGCATCAAGCCCTCGATTCTGAGCATCAACAATTAACGCAGACGCTTTGGCGGTTAACCCATGAGCTAGAGCTAGATGCAAGTAAGCGCGAAGGGCAGCAACAATTGCTAAAAGAGCAGGCACAACAGCAGCAAGTTTACGACGACCTCGCTTATTTGCATGCACTAATAGGCTCACAAAAAGGCGATAAGTTCCGTAAATTTGCCCAAGGGCTTACATTAGATCATTTAGTCGCATTAGCGAATCGACAGCTTGAACGCTTACAAGGCCGTTACTTACTCGAACGCAAAGAGTCAGATGCATTAGAATTACAAGTGCTCGATACCTGGCAAGGTGACACAGTGCGCGATACCCGTACACTGTCTGGTGGTGAGAGCTTTTTAGTTAGCTTAGCCCTTGCGTTGGCGTTATCTGATCTAGTAAGTCATAAAACGAGCATTGACTCACTCTTTTTAGATGAGGGCTTTGGTACCTTGGACAGCCAGACATTAGATACTGCATTAGATGCATTAGATAATTTAAATGCATCGGGCAAAATGATAGGCGTCATTAGCCATATTGAAGCCATGAAAGAGCGGATCGATGTACAGATAAAAGTGAATAAAATGAACGGTCTTGGTATTAGCAAATTACAGAATGAATTTGCGATTAATGCAGGGTGATCTGCCTCAAACTCCAGTGATTACTGCAATCGAGTTCAAATTAAAGGTTAAATAAATAATATTTTATATTTGTAATATGATTGTTTTTTGATATAAAAGAGTGTTGGAATGTAATTTGAGTGCAAAAGTCGGTATGTTAAACCGTTTTTACCGGATGGCGTAGTATCAAGTGTAGGGTTATTTTCATTATAAAAATGAGATAATGACATAGCGTTAACTGACGTTAGCCTCTGTGTCGCAATAACAATGTGCAGTAAAATAAAATAAATATAAAGAGTCGTCTTTTAGGGTGGATTAGATATTGCTAATAAGTAAAGTTATGGACTTCCAGCGGCTAGCCGCAAGTCAATTGAACTTACCAAACGTGACAAACCTGCACAAGAAAGTCTTGTTAGTAAGTGTATTTGCTGTAGGCGCTGCGCTTTTATGGCCAACACAACAAGAGTTTTCATCACAACGTATTCCTGTGGCCATTGATATTGATTCATTATTGCCACACATAGCTCAGCAAGATACAGCTTTGACGATCGTTAAGCCTGCAACACCTATTTTAAATCGGGTGATTGAAAGTGGTGATACCTTAAGTCGTTTGTTTGAATTAGCCGGTATTGACCAACGAACCATGTATAAAGTGCTTGAGGCTGATTTAGAAGTTTTAGCTTTAGATACCCTGTTACCGGGTAACCGCATCCAATTTTGGGATAATGCCGATGGTGAACTTGATAAATTAGAGCTGTATTTTAACCCTGCTCATCAAGTGGTATTTACTCGTTTTAAAGACGGAACTTACGCCGTAAATGACATTAATATCGATGGCATATGGCAAAACCGCATTGTGGGCGGTGAAATTAACGGCTCTTTTTATGTATCGGCTAAAAATGCAGGCCTAAGTGCTGCCGAGATTCAGAAAGTCGAATCACTGTTAAAGTCAAAATTAAACTTTTCACGTGAGTTACGTGCAGGTGATACATTTTCGGTTTTAGTCAACGATCAATTTGTTGAAGGTGAACCAACAGGTATCACATCGATTGAAGGCATTCGTATTAATACCGGGCGTCGGGACATTACCGCGTTTCAAAATGCTGATGGCAACTATTACGATATTAAAGGTCAAAGTTTAACGCCTGCTTTCCAACGTATCCCATTAAATAGAACTGTGCGGTTAAGTTCTCGGTTCAACCCCAACCGCAAACACCCGATTACGGGTCGGATTCGGCCACATAATGGTACCGACTTTGCTACCCCTATTGGTACTCAAGTGGTGGCTCCGGGTGATGGTGTGGTGACGCTGGTTAAGAAGCATGCTTTCGCGGGTAACTATATTGTGATTGAACATAACAATAAAGTGCGTACTCGTTACCTGCATCTGTCGAAATTTTTAGTTAAACGAGGCCAACGTGTAAAACGAGGGCAGGTGATTGCATTATCAGGTAATACGGGTGCGTCAACGGGTCCACACTTACATTATGAGTATATTGTGAATGGTCGTCCGGTAGACGCAATGAAAGCCGACATCGCAGAAGCTAAAGTCTTACCTAAAAAGCAATTACACGCCTTTCAAGCTTTGGTACGTAGCCGAAGCATGATGATGGATTTGGGTTAATTAGCTGAGGCTTATTACACCGAGTGTAGTTGTGATAGCCATAAAAAATGCAGCCTAAGGGCTGCATTTTTTATGGCTTGCGGGTATCCATGTTGTGTTGGTATTTTAGTTTTTCATTCTCCTAGTCATGGTTGCGAGTCAGTTTTTTTGATCTATTATTTATGGCCTGCGGCCACTAACATCGTGGCGCTTCGCCACATCAGACCAAGAGGAAACCAACGGCTATTGTCTCTTTATTCTTTATAAAATAATTGGCCCAGCCGCCCAGCCGCCCCGCAACATTTTTCCAATAGATTAAATAACCGCTGCGAAAAGGTCGCTATGGGGATTGATCCAGTTTTTAACTTCATTTGAAGCCTGCTTCGGCTCATCTTGCAGTAAAGAGTGAAAATGCTATAGCTTCCTATGGGGATCTGATAGGCAGGATGCCTTGAAGCACATGGATGTGCGAGAAAGGCCTTCAGGCTCACGCAGTCTTTTGTAAAGAGTCTTCAACGGCCTCAAGTTAAGTGTTGTATATGTACATTTAGACCGAAAATGACGCCAAGGCGCAGCAAACTACCAGCGCTGGTCGTGTGCCTAAACGCTAACTTTTTAATCCCATAACATCACTTTAGGCTTGATTGATATCAAGCTATCCTGCTGTGTTAAATCGACCATATTACTGATGAATTGGCCATCGAGTGCTAATTTGTTAAACCATCCTGTTGAATTTGCTCGATGATAAAATTATACAAGGTGATCGCAACTCAAATAGAAAGGGGTTATTTGTTATTTCAAAAAATGGGCCGCTATGTATTTCAGCTATGTATTTCAATGTATTTCAATGTATTTCACTCAGAAAAAATAACTTAACCAGCATGGCTGAGGTTTTGAACGTTATCTTCAGCCTGAGCTTGTGGTCGGTAGAGCGCACCACAAAGTGCAATGATCGTGGCGGTCGTCATTATAAGCACAATCGGCCATAGGGAATCATCACTCAATATTGCTGCTAGAGCGCTCACTGCTGCCCCAACAAGATATTGAGTCGCACCTAAGGTTGCCGCTGCAATCCCTGCATTTTTACCAAAATAATTCATAAAACAGGCACTTGAATTGGGCATTATTCCTCCTATTGTTGCTGTTGTCGCAACAAAACCAAATACAGTTAGCCACAAAATGTTAGGGAAAAAGGCGGTTGCAACCACCAATATCAACACACCAAGCATCTGAATACTTAAAAATATTTTCAATAATTGATTCGGCTCAATCCGCTGTAATAAAAAATGGTTAAGACGATTTATAACAGCAACCCCAGCAACATTAAGGATCAATAATCCAGAGAAAAACGCCTCATCAACATGGAATTGCTCCATGTAGGCAAAAGGAGCATTAGTCAAAAAAGTAATTAAGACAGAGAAGCCAAAACCTTGAGCTAATAAATAACCTAATGCACGACGTTCTCTAAACACACTAAGGTAACCACGATTTTTAACCCTTTGTTTAGTTTTAGTTTCTTTGGGCATGATGACGATGACCGATATGGTCACTATAAGACCGAGCAATGCTAATGAAGTAAAAATCCAGCCCCAGTCCAGGGTCTTTAAAATGACAGTTCCCACGGAAGGCGCAATTGAAGGAGCCAGCATAGTAATCAACATAATTAATGAAAATAACCGAGCAGAATCTTTTCCTGACGTGTTGTCTCTTATAATGGCAGGAACACCGACAACGGCAATACCACCGCCGATAGCTTGGATCATACGCAATCCCCAAAGCATTTCTATTGAATGGCCATAGGGAATAAAAAAACTCGCAATGGAAAATATGGCCAAACCTGTGATAATGACAGGCTTGCGACCGAATCTGTCTGATAATGGTCCGCCAATCAATTGACCAATAGCGAGGCCAAAGATATACAAACTAACCGTCACCGCTATCAATGATATATCCGTATTGAGATCTTCAGCCATGACCGGAAGAGCGGATAAATACCCGTCTGTTGCAAAAGGTGTTAATGCGGAGATACCCGCCAATAAAAATAATAATGGTGTAGAAATAAACTTACTCATAACAGCCTAACTTGCTTTCCAGAAAGGAAGATAGTAGTTGTATTTTAGCTTTCTAGCAAGTTATATTGTCTTCATTAACAAGGAATGAGATTATGAGCAAACAAAAATCAATTACTAGCATACTGACAAAAACAGCAGAGAATTGGCCGGAATCCAATCAAAATATTTCACCTGAAATATTAAAAATTCATCGAATTCACCAACATTTACAGCAGAATTTAACTAAAGTAGTTGAACGTTATGGCCTCCAATCGGCTGATTTTAGTGCATTAGAAACATTGAGAAAAGAACCACCACCGCACTGTTTATCAGCCACAGCATTATCTCATTCTATGTTGTTTAGCTCCGGAGGTTTGACTAAATTGTTAAATCGGATCACTAATGCAGGTTTTATCGAGCGTGTAGATAACCCACAAGATAAACGTGGAAAGTTAGTTCAACTAACCGAGAAGGGTAAATCTTTAATTGGCAAAGTAATTGTTGAATTACATCAACAAGAGCAAGAAAAAATGGCTTTTTTATCTAAAAATGAAAAAACAGCATTAAATGTGTTACTCAATAAAATATTAGGCGAATGGGAATAACGTGAACGAAGAGGGCGGTTATCCATCAATAACTGTAAACTGAAAAATATCACGATATCAGTCATTACAGTGTTCTCTTTCGTTAAAATGGTGGGATATTCACTTATTAATTTATTTGGCTAACAAAGGGTTGGATGTCTAGCCTTTTGTCATTTCCCATAGATAAATCAAAAAACTGCCAGATAACATGGCCACTAACCTTTTCTTCAAAAACGGGTGGCGATGTATTTGGCGAATAATTTGTCGCTTTACATCAAAGATATAACAATTGTAGGATGCTATTAATCAATAACTTAAGCGGCAGACTTTATTTGACGAGCCGTTCAATAAGTTGTTAGGAGCCAATAAAAGGTGAATTATTTTGATTTGCATAAAGTTATTTTTATTTAGTGGAGCTACCAATGCATCGATGTGGGCAATGTAGACAGTTTACAAGAACGCCAGAAAATCAAAAAGATTTATGTGGCTCTTGGGATCAACCAACGACTGCTACTCGGGAGGCTTGTGGGTTCTTTAGTCCCAAGAGAGCAGCTCGCAAGACGAATGATAACAAGGGTTTTTAAGTCGGACTCTTAACAGTTGGCTCATTCCGCTCCATTTTAGCAAACTGTTTCTCGCCGTTTATTGCGTGTTAGCGATACAGGAAAACGATGAAGTATATTTCAATTTTATTTGCTTTATTCTGTTCTGGTATTGCATATAGTTCAGAAGTTATTACTTGTGGAGATGCTACGTCTGTAGGACGTGAAGCTAAATTAGTTTTACACTCACATGCTCAGAAGAGAGCACAGCAAGCAATTGAGTTATTCGTTGAAAAAAAAGTAAAAACGCCCTACGTAAATTTTTATGGACAAGTAAGTGACTTAAAAACAATGAGTTCTTTAATAGAGGTGTACTGGTGTGAAACACAAGAAACACCTTTGCACTCTGCTTATTATCGCTTTTACTCAAATAACAAATCAGTATTCCAGTAAATGTGTAGCTAATAAGCGCCTAAACAAGAGGGCGCAAAATCTAATACTTTTACTCATGCGAAGTGAAAACAGTTGTATCTATGCAGTAACTTATTTTCGTCCAGAAATGAGTTACAACACAATCTAATTGGATGATGTCTGAGCTCAATTTCTGGGCAACTTTTTAAAAGCAAAAAGTTGAGCTAAAAGCTCATCGATTATTTCGCGTAAGGCGATTGGCCCACTTCTTCGGCTACTAACCAGACTCGCATATCAAATTCTAACTGATGGTAATCCGCGAGCATGAAGGTGCACAGTTGATAAAACGCTTTGTTGTGCTCTTTCTCCCGCAGGTGAGCCAATTCGTGCACTACCACCATTTGCAATAGCTCAAACGGAATGTGCTTTAAGCGCGAGGTAATTCGAATTTCATTTTTGGCTTTGACTTTATTACCTTGACGGCGATTAACAAATGAATGCAAACCTAGCGCGTGATGGCTTAAGCTAATCTTGTCATCAAAAATGACTTTGGCTAATGGATCTGATTGACGCATATACGTATTTTTTAATGCTATTGCCATATCATACAAGGCTTTGTCTGTGCGAACGTCGTGTACTTTCGGGTAACGGGTTAAAAAGTGGGTGCCTAATGCGTTTGCATCAACCAATTGGCGAATTTTATCAACCACGTCAGGCTGGTAACCGTTTAAATACCGTAACGCACTTTGCTCATTTTGCTGTTTTTTAATGTCGGCGCTAGTGATCAACAGGCTTATATCGGTTTTGGGTTTTAATGCTTGGCTTGCCGATTTGACGGGCATTTTAGGTGGGGCTTTGGGCGCTTTATTGTCTGACATAGGTCAACTGATTGTTTTTGACGTTACCGCTATCTGTGTCGGTATCGGTAACGCCAATATAGAACGGTGGCAGCAGTGGATTACACTTTACCGAAGATGAGTCGGTTATGCTGAACATAAGCAACGTCAAATGCATTAAGCTGGACGCGTTTTAGATCTAATGATTCAAAGTCAACTTGTGGTGGGTTACGCTTTAATTGCTCTTTAACGATCAAAGGAGAAATAAGCGTAACAGGGATATCACTTAATTGAATGGCTGCTTCCAGTTTAAAGCTGGTGGCACTGCCTGCAAATTTACCTTTTTGTTCACGTTCAATAATGGCTATCTCATCGACTTTATAATCGGCGATTAATTTTTGAAACGCAAAGTTGAATTCACGAATTGATTCAGTGCTTGCCGATTGTGAAATACTGAATGAGACTTTACGACATGCTGGCACGTTAAACGTTTCGCCTTCATAGGTCAGTAAACAGATAATGGCTTCGCCGCCTTTTAATTCAACACCACAAATTTTCATGTTAATCCTTACTGGTTTATTCATACGAGAGTGCCGTTGGCATTGTCGTTATCGTTCATTTGTGTAGGGTAACGATTACCCTACATCCATCATTTGTTATCGCAGTTTGAGAGCGATTTAGTCTTCTGTTGTGCCGTCGTCTTCAATAACTTGAATCGGTTTTACTTTACGGCGTACTGGCGCATCACCGACATCGACGCCAGTAATAAAGCGTTTATCACTCTTGGGTGCCGCTTTAGGTTTTTTAGTGGCGCTGGCTCTTTTACTGACTTCAACACCTTTGGTACTAACCGCTGCTTTACCTGCTTGAGGCTTATCTTTTAGGCCGGTAAACTTAGCTTTTAAGCCTTCAATCACAGTGGGCTCAAAGTTTTTACGTAAAAACAGTTGTACTTTTTTAAAGCTGTCCCAATCTTTAGGACCCACAAATGAGACCGCATCGCCTTTAGCGCCCGCTCGGCCAGTACGACCAATACGATGGACGTATTCTTCAGCAAACTTTGGCATATCAAAGTTAATCACTAACGATACGTTGATTAAATCAAGGCCGCGTGATGCTACATCTGTGGTCACTAATATCTGTGATTGGCCTCGAGCAAATTGATCCATAATCTGGTTACGAGCCGATTGCTTTAAATCACCACTGAGCGCAGAGGTGGTAAAGCCTTGTGATGCTAATAAAGTGGCTATACGGTCTGTGTCTGAACGTGTTGCCGTAAATACAATTACTTGCTTGTGTTGCTCTTGAGTTAAAATGTGCTGCAGCAAGGCTTGCTTATGGTCTAAATGATCCACCAAAATAATACGCTGCTCAATGTCTTTATGTTCTGTGTAAGACTCACCAATCGATACATGACTCGGTGTTTTGAGTAGCGTTGCGGCAATGTCATTAATGCTGTCATGATCTAACGTAGCTGAAAACATCAAGGTTTGGCGACGTTTATGATCGGCTGCATCATTAATCGCTTTTAACTGCGGAGCAAAACCTAAATCGAGCATACGGTCAGCCTCGTCAAGAACCAACAATTCTAGGCCATTTAAATACAAGTGACGCTGTTGTAAGTGGTCCGCAATACGTCCAGGCGTGGCGACAATAAAGTGAGGATCTCTCGACAAGGCTTTGGCTTGGTCATTAAAGTTCTCACCACCGAGTACGCTAATGGCCTTATATTGAGTATTGGCGACTAATAAGCGTAATTGGCCATAAACTTGCTGGGCTAATTCACGTGTCGGTAATAAGATGAGTACCCGAGGATCTTTTTTCGACAATGCTCTTGAAGAGATTACCCGTTGCATTGCTGGCAGTAAAAACGCTAAGGTTTTACCTGAGCCCGTTTTAGACGATGCCATTAAATCTTTACCTGATAAGGCAATGGGAAGTGCTTGCGCTTGAACATCGGTAGGCGTAGAAATGCCAAGGTGCTTTAAACTGTCAAGCAGGCGCTTGTCCAACGAAAAATCGGTAAATTGCAAAGGTAAATCCCCTAAAAAATGTAAGCCGGTGATTATAGCTGTTTCACCTTGCTATAGCCAACAAGAGTCGCTTTAGTTATGCTATTTTTTAGCTTTATATTATTGCCCTCGTTCGGCATCGCTATTGGTCGATTCTGCCGAACCTTTTCGTAAAGATTAATATGCTGAGCATGGAAGGAAAAAAGATGACAAAGCTCACCGTGGGATTAGCCCTAGGCAGTGGAGCCGCGAAAGGTTGGGCACATATTGGGGTATTGAATGGTTTAGCCAAGTTAGATATTTACCCTGACAAAGTTGCGGGTTGTTCAGTGGGTGCATTAGTGGGCGCGGCCTATGCGAATAATCATTTGGGTGAACTTGAAACCTGGGTGAGTGGTTTTTCGAGTTGGGACGTACTCGGATTAATGGACTTAGGCTGGCGTAAAGGCGGCTTAATTAGCGGCGAGAAAGTATTTGATGTCTTAGCTAATCGCATTGGCGATATCAACATTGAACAGTTAAAACGTCCTTTTGCTGCAGTGGCTACCGATTTATATTCTGGACAAGAGATTTGGTTTAAAGAAGGTGACTTACGCCATGCGGTTCGCGCCTCATGTTCTATGCCCGGCTTTTTACCCCCAGTACAGCAAGGTCATCGCTGGGTTGTTGACGGCGCCGTGGTCAATCCGGTACCTGTGTCATTAGCCCGTTCGATGGGGGTTGATGTGGTTATTGCAGTGGATTTAAACGGTCATCGCCGTGATCAACTTCATAAGGCCCCAGAGCAAGTAAAAAGCCGAAAAGCGAGTAAGTCAGAGACGATTGATGAAAAGGCAGAGCTTGAATCAGGTTTTATGGATTTATGGGGCAAAGGCAAAGACTACATGAGTGTCTTAACTGACAAGCTTGCTATAGGCAGTTCAAAATCCCATCCAGGTATGTTGGCCGTTATGTCACAATCAATGGATATTTTAGAACAACGCCATAAACGCTCGCGTTTAATGGGCGAGCCACCAGATATTTGTATTGTGCCTTATGTTAATGACATTGGCACAATGGAATTTCATCGTGCAAAAGAAGCCATTAAAGCGGGTGAGCAGGCAGTAAAAGATATTCAACATTTAATTGAAGCGACCTTAAATTAACACTTATGCGGTGTCGAATATGAGTCATGTGCCCATTACGGATGCACGAGTTCGATACCGCTCGATTAATGTTTATGCAATAACGGTATTGTCCAAGTTGGGTTGTTGTCATCATTATGTTCAATGCTCCTTTAATAAAGAGTCATTGGCAAGTCACTTAGTTTGTTGATATGACGACTAGAATGGTGTTCGATGACAGCGTAGCGCGCTTAAGCGTTATGTTAGCTTGTTGAGTACCGCGCTAGCGGTGTTTGAATATGGCAATATTGATTTACGAAAACACTCCATATTGTGAAACAATTTACCATCTCTCCCCTTGTATTTTTATCCGACGGATCAGTGAACATTCCTACAATATCTTTTGCTGAAAGCAAGATGTTTTTCAATATTAAGTAGTGCTGAGAATTATGATCTGGATCAAAGTAACGCTCAGCGTTAATGTGTCTAATACACTCTATATTGTGTTTTTTGTAAATTAAAGTTCTATATATAGTGCTTGTAAGGATGGTCGTATGCTTGTAGTCGTGAAAAGAGATGGATGTCGAACCGCCTTTGATGGATGTCGGATCAAAGAGGCTGTAGTAGCAGCAATGGAGTCTGCAGGTCAAGCAGATCATCAATATGCGCAGCAGTTAGCGCAAACGGTTGAACAGCAAATGGCTGCGAAAACCGAAGTTGATATTCACGAACTACAACATGCAGTCGAAAACTTATTAATGTCTGGGCCGTATAAATCGGTGGCACGTCATTACATTGAGTATCGCCATGATCGCGATACCCATCGTGAAACTCAAAGTAAATTAAATTGTGCTATTCGCGGCTTGGTTGAGCAATCAGACAGTGCCATTTTAAACGAAAACGCCAATAAAGATGCCAAAGTGATCCCCACTCAACGTGACTTACTTGCCGGGATTGTTGCCAAGCATTACGCCAAAACTCACTTATTACCTAAAGATGTTGTCGAAGCACATGAAAAGGGCGAAATCCACTATCACGACTTAGACTACGCACCATTTTTCCCGATGTTTAACTGCATGTTAATCGATTTAGCCGGCATGCTGACTCATGGCTTTAAAATGGGCAATGCTGAAATAGAACCGCCTAAATCGATTTCGACCGCAACGGCTGTGACGGCGCAAATTATTGCACAGGTGGCGAGCCATATTTATGGTGGCACAACGATTAACCGTATTGATGAAGTGTTAGCTGAGTTTGTACAAATTAGTTATCAAAAGCACCTTAGCGTCGCTAAAAAATGGCAAGTGGCCGACGTGGAAGATTATGCGATGACTCAAACCGAAAAAGAGTGTCATGACGCGTTTCAATCGCTTGAATATGAAGTCAACACCTTACATACCGCCAATGGACAAACGCCCTTTGTTACCTTTGGCTTTGGATTGGGGATATCGTGGGAATCTCGTTTAATTCAGCAATCTATGTTAACTGTGCGCATGGCTGGCTTAGGTAAAAACCGTAAAACGGCAGTATTCCCTAAATTGGTGTTTGCGATTAAAGATGGCGTGAATCATAAAGCGGCTGACGTCAATTACGACATTAAAAAGATGGCATTAACCTGTTCAACTATGCGCATGTACCCTGATATTTTAAATTATGATCAAGTGGTGAAAGTCACTGGTTCATTTAAAACTCCGATGGGTTGTCGTTCATTTTTGGGCACTTATGAAGAAGATGGCCAATTGGTACATGAAGGACGCAATAATTTAGGTGTTGTTAGCCTTAACTTACCGCGTATTGCGTTGGAAGCAGGTCAAGATGAACAGCGTTTTTATCAATTACTCGACCAGCGACTACTGATTGCACGCAAAGCGTTAGATACTCGCATTGCTCGGTTAACCGGGGTTAAAGCGCGAGTGGCACCAATTCTTTATATGGAAGGGGCGTGTGGCGTGCGCTTAAATGCCGATGATGATGTTAGCGAGATCTTTAAAAATGGTCGTGCGTCAATTTCGTTAGGCTTTATTGGCCTACACGAAACCATTAATGCCTTGTATGGCAATGCTGAACATGTGTTTGATAACGCTCAATTACGTGAGAAAGCTGTTGCGATCATTAATCATTTGAAGCAAGCCACTGAATCTTGGAAGCAAGAAACGGGTTATGGTTTTAGTTTGTACAGTACTCCTAGTGAAAATTTATGTAGCCGTTTTTGCCAGCTTGATACGACTCAGTTCGGTGTGGTGGCAGGGGTGACAGATAAAGGCTATTACACGAATAGTTTCCATTTAGATGTTGAAAAGCAAGTGAATCCATACGATAAGATTGATTTTGAACAACCTTATCCGGCTATCGCCAATGGTGGATTTATTTGCTACGGCGAATACCCTAACATGCAGCACAATATTGAAGCGCTCGAAAATGTTTGGGATTACAGCTACAGTCGGGTGCCATATTACGGCACCAACACTCCGATTGATGAGTGTTACGATTGTGGCTATATCGGTGAGTTCAATTGTACCAGCAAGGGCTTTGTTTGCCCCAAATGCGGTAATCACGAACCTAGTCGAGTGTCTGTGATTCGACGAGTTTGTGGCTATTTGGGCAGCCCAGATTCACGGCCGTTTAACTTTGGTAAGCAAGAAGAAGTGAAGCGCAGAGTGAAGCATTTATAATGTATTATAGTGCTTATCATAGTATTGATGTGATCAACGGCGAGGGCAATCGCTGCACGTTATTTGTCAGCGGTTGCGAGCATGCTTGTAAGGGATGCTATAACCAAAGCACTTGGCGTGTCGATGCTGGGCATGTATTTAGCCAAGCGTTAGAAGATCAGATTCTTAATGATTTAACCGACAGTCGTATTTTCCGTCGCGGCTTATCGTTAAGCGGTGGTGATCCGCTGCATCCCGCTAACCTTGAAGCGATATTGAAATTGGTGATGCGGGTAAAGGATGAATGTCCCGAGAAAGATATTTGGTTATGGACCGGTTACCAACTTGCTGATCTAAGTGAGCAGCAACAAACCGTGGTGAACTTGGTGGATGTAATGATTGACGGTAAGTTTGAACAAGATAAAGCTGATCCCGCGCTATTGTGGCGCGGTAGCAGCAATCAACAGGTTTATCGTTTTAACAGATAGTGTTTGAATCTAGACGGTGTTAAGCATGAGTGTTTTAAGCGTTCGTGATGCCTAAAGCATGTCGATAACTCTTAGTGCGTTGTTTCGTTCTAAATTGATCGACCACTAAACTCCACAAGGGGGAATCATTGGTTTGTGGTGGTTTCCCTTGGCTTATGCGGCGAAGTTGGCGTTTAATGATAGCCATAGTTGCCAGCCCAGCTAAGGGCTTACTTTGCCAATTAACCATTGGAATAGACGGGATAAACTCGGGCTGTGTTCGCCACTTATTGGCTAAGTTGGGATAAAAGGCGAGGGCGCTGGCAATACCGCATAAGGCAAAGCCGGTATCAATGACTTGTTGTGCCACTGGCAGGCGATAAATCCCCCCTGTTAACATTAAAGGTATAGGGCTGCGCTGGACCAACTGCGCGGTTAAACTTAAAAAGTAAGCTTCTCGAGCTAAGGTGCGTTCATCGGCACTGCGACCTTGCATAGCGGGTGCTTCATAGCTGCCGCCTGATAATTCCACCATTTCTACTTGATGCTGCGCCAGCATAGTAATGACTTTTTCGGCATCGTCGATATCAAAGCCACCCCGTTGAAAATCGGCTGAATTGAGTTTTACCGCAATGTCAAAACCGGCACCACATCTCAGCCTAACTTGCTTGACCACTTCCATTAATAGTTTGGCACGATTATGAAGACTTCCGCCCCATTCATCATTGCGCCTGTTGGTTAATGGCGATAAAAATTGTGCCAGTAAATATCCGTGTGCGGCATGAATTTGTACGCCATCAAACCCCGCTTGTTGAGCCATGCTGGCTGTGGTAACAAAACGTTGGATAACGTCGTCAATATCTGCAGTAGTCATGGCTTTAGGCTCAGAAAACATTGATGAATGTTTACCTAGATCGAGTGCGATAGCTGATGGGGCAATATTCTTACCGCCCATGGTTTTAAACACCTGTCTGCCGGGATGATTGATCTGCATCCATACTCTGGCACTATGTTGTTTAGCCGTTTTGGCCCATTGAGTGAAGGGGGCAAGTGCGCTGCTAGAGGTTAATACCACGCCGCCAGGGCCGGTCATGGCTAAGGGATCAATCATGACGTTGCCGGTGATCATTAATCCAACGCCGCCTTTTGCCCAAGCATCATATAAGCTGAACAATGCGTGATCAGGTTGTTGCAGGGCATTAGCAAGATTTTCTTCCATGGCGGCTTTGACCAACCGATTAGGAATAATTGCGCCATTGGTCAAGGTGTATGGGGTAAAAATGGTATTAGCCATCAAATAATATCCTAAGGTAACCGCTTGAATTAATGTCTCGGTTATCCTACATGTAGCCTAGATAGTCAATTATCCTTATCAAACAGGGATAAAAAAGCACTGCAAAAGGCAGTGCTTTACACCATGTTGTCATTCGATTTTGATCAAACCGAACCCAAACCACTATTGCATTAAATTCGATAGGTTACCGTTAACTTCGCGTTGCGCTCTTCGCCGGGCAATCCGCCTAAGAACATGGCTTTATCGTAATAAGTTTCATTAAAGATGTTATTAATGTTCAATTGAACTTTATAACGCTCAACATCATAACTAATGGCTGAATCGATTACGGTGTAACTTGGTACGTAGCCGTCAGGTATGCCAAACGAACTTGAGTGTGTACTACGCTCATCCACATATTTGGCTCCTAGGCTTAATGATAGTGGCGCTGATAAGCCCAATTCTGCTGCATAAGTTACCCAAGCCCCCGCGGTTACATAAGGCACACCTTTTTGGCGTTGGCCATAATCACTACTATTGGGATTTTGATTGTCTCTGGCATCTTGGTAAACCGCGTTAAGGTTCACTTTCCACTGGTCACTTAAATAAGCATTCAGATCCAGTTCTACCCCTTTGGTATCTTCGCTGCCATCATAAAAGTATGGGTCAATATCAGGCGTGACCGCGCTACTGTCGTAATTTGGGTTGGTATAAGCCAGATTGGTGCGTGAGGTTTTAAACAATACTAATGATGCCAATAATTGGTCATCAAATGCTTTGGCGCGAATACCCAAATCATTACTGATTGATTGCGAATCTTCGCGGTCAGCTTCATTACCTTTTACGTCGCCTAACACACGGTATGCTGTTCGGCCTTTAGAGTGATTAACAAATATAGAGATATCGGCAGTAGGCATAAAGGTTAAGCCTAAATTGTAGGTTACACCGTTATCTGTGGTGTCGGCTTCTGGCTGAGGATCGGCTAGGCTACTGCTGTAGCGGGCATCAACACCTAAGTGTTCATAGCTTTGTTTAATCTCATTAAAGGCAACGCCAATACGGCTGGTAAAGCCGCCCCCTAAGTAACCCACATGTTGTACGCCCAAACCCCATGCAGTGACAGATTTATTGTAGTTACTGGTTAATAATGGGTCGTAATCTTCAAATTCTCCTTCACCCCAATTTGGGTTACGGATATCATAAATAAAAGGTAGAGAGCCTTGATAGGATTGATTGCCGTTGGGGTCTTTCAAGGTATAGTCGGCGTCGTAAATCGAATACTGCTTAAAGCGGATATCGCGGTCTTCAACGTTAACATTGACCAGTAATTCGTTACTAATGTTGCCAATGTCAAAGTCATAACGTAAGTCGGCAAAATACTGCCATGACTTTTCGTCTGCGGACACTTTGCGGTATTCCTGACGACGTGCTGCGTAGGGATATAACACATCATTTTCAACAAGCGGCGCACGAGGATTTTGGTTAATCACTCCATTTCGTTGCCAATATACATAGTTATAAGCACCCGTTTGACGAGCAAAAGCCGTTTCGTAATTACGATATTGCAGCTGTTGGTTTAAGAATAAGTTATCGGTGAGGTAAATATTATGGGTGAGTTTAAAGCGCAACTCTTCACCTTGGTTGTCTTTCGCCATCGGTGAAATAAGCCCATTGGGACCAAACTCATATGGCGTTTGTCCGTCACTGGCACTTAACGAGTCAGCCAGTTGTTGGCGCTGCTCATCGCTAAGTTGTAAACCTTTGCTGCTTGGGTCGTTAACCAGATCTTGCCAGCTAACGTCAGCTGCAGTTTTACCATCGACAGAAGCGGCATTATAAATACGGATAGGATGGCCAATCGAGTCAACCGGAATGGCATCGTTAATGTAAGCAGCAGATAGCATCAGATTTTGGTTGTCGTCTAATACAAACTTTAGTGAGCCATAAACTTCATCTCTGTCGGTACCCAAATCGCGATAGCCATCACTGCGGGCACTTTTAGCCACCACTCGATAAGCCATATCGTCGGTTATTGCGCCTGTGCTGTCGGCCATCAATGAATAAGTGTCCCATTGACCCACTTCTGCTTCAAACAACTGTTTACCGTCAAATGCTGGCTTTTTCTCAATAAGATTAATGACGCCGCCTGCGCTGCCCATGCCATAAAGTCCTGTTGCAGGCCCTTTGAGCACCTCGACTGAGCTGACGTTGGTCAGCGAACGTGTTGGGTTAAAGGTGTTACCTAAACCTGCGCCGCCATACATACCATCATAGGTATAGTTGGCACCTAATCCGCGCACCACTAAGTTGTCGCCAATACCATAATTATTGCCCGCTTGAGTCACTCCGCTGATGTTACGCACCAACTCTTGCATATTAGTGATGCCTTGCGAGTCAATTAATGCCTCATCAACAATAACCACCGCTGCGGGGGTTTCCATCAGTGACATATTCGATTTGGTCGCCAGTCCTGAGTTCATCACCACGTGGTTTTGTCTGCCGTAAACAGTAATACGTTCATAATCAGTTGGGGATGATGTATTGGCCTTATCAGTTGATGCCTGTGTTCCTGCTTTAGGCTGGCTAATGGGAGTTTGTGCGAGAGCATAAACGGGAAACAGTACACCTTGACAGGCAATGGCAAGGAGAGATAAACGGAGTAACGTCATAACAGGCACCTTTATTTACAATAGTGCGAATGATAATGATTATCATAAGTATTGCAATAGTGATTTATCTCAAATGTCGTAAAAAGGGGATATAGGTGATTTGGTTGCGGATCAATTAATCAATATGAGTGAGAAATGCGGATCACTAACTTGGCAGCGAAGGGCATAAACCATGGGGCGATTAGGTATATACGATGGCATAAAACACATTACGTAAGTCATGCAAAATGTGCACAGTCCAATAGTGTTGATTGTTTGTTGTAATGTAATAATATCTTGATTATTTGTATGGGGTGAAAAAGTTTGCTGGTACATTCATATATCAAGCGTTTGCTATTCGCATCTTAGGGGGTTTTGGGTATATAATCTGCCTCCGAAACGGTGTTGTGATAAACGCATAAGCGAAAATGAATCATTAACACAGTAAAGCATTGAAGGTAATCAAATGAATTTAAAGCAAGAGCTGCAGACTTGGAATGATAAATTAGACAAGTTTCGTCGCAAATTAGCCGCGGCTGAAGCACGTGGTGATGCCGCGATTGTCCTGCAGTTTAAGAAAGAAGTGGCAACCGTTACTAAGCGAATCGCAAATATTAAAGGCCAACAAACACGTCAGTTTAGCCAAGAAGGTACAGCGTTGAAAGCGCTAGGCTTTAAGCGCACGCTAACCAAAGCAGAACAAGCTGATATGGGCAAGTTAAATAAATCAGTTAAAGGCTTAGTGGTTGTGCATCCTTTAACGGCATTAGGCCGTGAAATGGGCATTAAAGATGTAACAGGTTTTGCTCCTGCTAAGTTCTAATATTTTCTTTTACAGTTAGTTGTCGTAAGGTTAATTCATGTCGATAAAGTATATCGCAACATCTAAGTTACCCACTCCTTGGGGGGTTTTTGCTATGCACGGTTTTGAAGAGACCGCCACGGGTAAAGAACACGTTGCGTTGACATTCGGTCAACTGGATCCCACTCAACCTATGCTAGGTCGTATTCATTCAGAATGTTTGACCGGTGATGCATTATTTAGTTTACGTTGTGATTGTGGATTTCAATTACAAGCAGCAATGCAAAGCATTGCTGAGAAAGGCCAAGGCTTTTTGTTGTACTTACGTCAAGAAGGACGTGGGATTGGTTTGCTCAATAAAATTCGTGCTTATGAGCTGCAAGATGCTGGCGCCAATACGGTAGAAGCTAATTTGCGTTTAGGTTTTGAAGCGGATATGCGCAAGTACGACATGATTTTGCCTATGCTAGAGAAAATTGGGGTCACTAAAGTGAAGTTGATGACCAATAATCCGCGTAAAGTCATGGCAATGCAAAATGTTGGCATTGAAGTGGTCGAACGTATCCCATTACAAGTAGGTAAAAATCGTTACAACGAATCATATTTAAAGACCAAGTCAACTGAAATGGGTCATATGATGTCGGAGCACTACTTCCACGATGAATAGCCTGACAACATAAAGTTTAGATGATGATGAAACAAAGGCAGATCATACCACTCATTGGTTCATCATCGTTTAGTTATACGCGTTTTTTGTATCCTTTTTCTCGCGTCATATCCGTGACGGTATTACTCATTCTTGGCAGTAATATTAGCCAAGCATCTGAATTATCTCCCGCTACATCGCCTGAATTGATCTCTGAACCAGATGCTTCTCATTATGCATTTGCCAATTACTTAGGCAGTGGTATTTATCGTACCTCTGGCCAAAGTGCTGCTGTTGCCAATATCCCGATGGGATTCGAACTTGATTCAGCAGATGATTACGTGTTGAAGTTACGTTTTACGGCATCGTTTGGTTTTTTTGATTATTCATTTAATGACTTACCTCAAGGCAGTTTTCCTAACAATGTGGGCACTATTACTTTAACGCCAGGGCTTGAATATCATTGGCTGGTGGATGATCAGCTAACATTGGAGAGTTATGTTGATTTAGGCTATGGGCATAATTTTTCGACTTACAGCCATGTCGGGATTTTTTCCACAGGCATATCGGCCCTCTATAAACTTGATGCGCCTTTATTCACCCCTGTATGGGTAAACCGAGTGTATTATGCCGGCTATCAAAGTAATCAAAATGACAGCACAGAAGGCTATTCGGTATTTAAAACCGGTATCGACTTTGGGGTTAATTATGATTGGCAGTGGCAAGATACCCTTGTGGCGCCGAGATTTTTTATTGCCGCACATTGGTATTTTGACAAACTAAAATTCGTCACCCCAGTTGGTAATGATGTTTTAACCTCATACACTTATGAAATCGGCACGACATTAGCCTTTTCAAAACCCATCAGCTTCAGTGCGATAGGCTTAGACAGCGTAAAAATCGAACATTTTGGGTTCAGTTATCAAGTGGGTGGCGGGCTTAAAGTTTGGCGATTAATTTTCGAATTTCCGCTATAAGCCCTGGCAGAGTTTAGCCATTGATAAGCTAATTTGAGCTTGCTCCCCAAATATCGGCATTGACTGGTGTTGTTGATTCTGTACTTGCTGTGTCAGAGTCAGAGTCAGCTTTAGCTTTAGCGGCAACCGTTTTATTTGAGACGGGTTTAGCTGACGGTGTTTTTACCTTCGCAGGCCGCGTTTTAGCCGCAAAAGAACCGCGGTTATCGTCTTTAGGTGGCGGCAAGGGCAGTTTGTTGGCCTTAAGATATAAGTATTCAACTTTATCACGCGCCCAAGGCGTTTTACGCAGAAACTTCAAGCTTGATTTTACACTCGGATTATCTTTGAAACACTGAATATTTATCCTAGATCCTAATTCTTCCCACCCGTACTTTTCAACGAGTTCAGTAACGATAGTTTCTAGTTTAATGCCGTGAAGCGGATTGTTTGCTTGGGTCATGGATTGTGCGAGCTAATTAAGTTTGCAATATTATACCCACATTGTCGCCAAAGTGATATCAACGTAAAAATGGCAGCCAAGGCTGCCATTTATTTAACCATACTGAATGTTATAGCTCGTTGGCTAGTTCAACTTTATCATCATCGTCAATATCATTGTCCGTATCAACATCGCCTTTGCCTTTGGTTTTTATGATCACCATCGCAGTGATTATTGCTGTGGAGACTAAACCTGCAATCGTTGACACTGTCATCGGTAAACCTGCGCCTAATGTTGATGAGTTGAGTATGAAACTAATCACCACACAAGTCATAAACATCGCCGGTACAGTACAAATCCAATGAAATTTATTATGGCGCAGTAAATAAGCTGCTGCAGTCCATAACATCATCACTGCGGTAGTTTGGTTTGCGACACCAAAGTAGCGCCAAATCACCCCGAAATCGACTTGAGTTAGCACCGCACCTACAACAAAAAGGGGCACTGCAAGCATAAGGCGCTTAGGTAACTCGATTTGTTTAATGTTAAAGAATTCAGCCAAGATTAAGCGAGCTGAACGAAATGCAGTATCGCCAGAGGTGATAGGTAATACAATGACACCCAAGATAGCTAAGAAGCCACCAAATGTGCCCAATAATCCGTTAGAGGCTTCGTACACTACGTTAGCTGGGTTGCCTGCCATACCGGCATTTAATCCTTCTACACCACCAAAGAATGATAATGCAATGGCACACCAAATTAGCGCAATAATACCTTCGCCAATCATGGCACCAAAAAACACAAAGCGGCCATTTGACTCATTTTCAACACAACGTGCCATTAATGGTGATTGTGTAGCATGGAAACCAGATACGGCACCACAAGCAATGGTGATGAACAAGGCAGGCCATAATGGCATGTCGTTAGGGTTTAAATTAGTAACGAAGTCACCCATTTCAAAACCCGCTAACATGGTGTGTTCGCTTGACATGGCTAACGCTATGATAAGTCCCACTGACATAAATACCAGTAATGCGCCAAAGAATGGGTATAAGCGACCAATGATCTTGTCGATAGGAACGATGGTGGCAATTAAATAATAGACAAAAATAATACCAACAAAGAGGGTAACATCTAAACCAGTCAGTTTGCTCAGTAAGCCAGCAGGTGCAGAGATGAATACCACGCCGACTAACAATAATAAGATAATGGCAAACAAGTTCATAAAGTGCTTGGCGTTTTTACCTAGGTATTTACCTGCTAAGCTGGGTACTGACTGACCGTTATTGCGTACCGATAGCATTCCCGAGAAGTAATCGTGAACCGCACCGGCAAAAATACAACCAAATACAATCCACAACATAGCGGCTGGGCCATATAATGCGCCTAAAATAGGACCAAAAATTGGCCCCACACCGGCAATATTTAGCAGTTGAATTAAATACACTTTACCTTTGGACATTGGCACGAAGTCGACGCCGTCTGTTTGGGTGAAAGCAGGTGTTTGTCGCTGGGTATTGATGCCGAATACTTTTTCGACAAAGGCCCCATAAATAAAGTAGCCGCCGATTAGCAGGCCCACACAGAGTAAAAACCACGTCATTTTGTTATCTCCCCATTTTTAAGTGATATCACTGTAAAGCAGTTTTTATCAAAAAAGGGTGACAGTTAATTAAGTGGTCGGATCGGGTGCCTAAGCGGTAAATAGGCAGACTAAGCGGCGAGATGAGTTGGTTATTGGTAGCCCAGTAATAATTTAAGCTCTTTTAAATAACGGCGTGAAACGGGCACTTTTGCACCACTACGGGTAGTGACTTCTGCACCTGAATCAATGAGTTCTATTTCAGAAATAGCGTTGGGAGATAATAAATATTGTTTATGGCAGCGGATTAACGGGGTTTTTTCTTGCAACACTTTCAAGGTTAATTGGGTGTGACAATAATTTTTATTTGAGCACACATGGATCCCACCGACATCACTAAAAATATATTCAACATCAGCCGTTGCGACTACTTTGAGTTTATTACCGCTGTAACAGGGTAAATGGGCTAACTGAGTTGGGATCATAGGGTGCATCATTTGTGGTGACAGATCGGCTCTGACTCGATTGAGTGTTTGGTTAAAGCGTTTTTCATCAATGGGTTTGAGTAAATAATCAAAGGCATTGTTGTCAAATGCTTTAACGGCATATTCATCATAAGCAGTGACAAAGACGACTCTAGGCATATTTTCTGGGCTAAGCATGGCAATCAGTTCCATGCCGTTAATACGCGGCATTTGAATGTCGACAAAAATTAATGCGGGTTTTAATTGGTTGATTTGTTGCAGTGCTTCAATCGCATTGCTGCATTGCCCCAACACCTGAATATCTGCTTGTAGTGCCAATAAATCGGCGATTTCTTGACGAGCAAAAGGTTCATCATCAATGATTAAACAGGAGATCATTGGTCTATCTCCTCCAGAGGTAAACGCACACTGATGCAAGTGAATAGATCGGTTTTACACTCGACCTCAATCCCGTATTGGTCACCAAATAAATTTTGGATCCGTTTGTGGACTAAATTCATCCCTAAACCCTCAGTGTTAGTGGATGGTTGGTATAAACCTGCATTGTCGGTCACGCTGAGTAATAAGTCTTCGCCATCGGGTGTGGCTTTTACATTAATAATGCCCGCATCAAGTAAGCGCGATGTTCCATGTTTAACCGCATTCTCAATCAAAGGTTGTAAGGTAAACGCGGGCATTTTTAGATGATGGTAAATTGCCGGAATATCAATGGTAACCTGCAGTTTATCAATAAAACGAGCCCGCTCTATGGAGAGGTAAGCATCAATATGCTCAAGTTCATCAGCCATGGTCACCAGCCCGGTGGTGCGAGTTAAGTTGATGCGCAAAAACTGGGATAATTGCTGTAATAATTGCTTCGACATTTGTGGGTCACGTTTAATAATGGCGCTGATAGTATTGAGCGCATTAAATAAAAAGTGCGGATTAACTTGCGCTTGTAACAATTTAATTTCTGCTTGCATCAATAAACTTTTCTGTTGTTCAAATCGCCCGTAGAGAATTTGGTTTGACAGTAACCTTGCAATCCCTTCGCCTAAGGTGCGATTAATGTTTAAAAAGAGCTTATTTTTAGGTTCGTATAACTTAATGGTGCCAATGACCTCATCGTTACTGAGCAGTGGTATGACTAGACTTGAACCTAAACTGCAATTAGCGGCTATGGAGCAAGCATAGCTAGTGTCGACACCATCGGCAAACATCACCCGATTGTGTGCAATGGCATCAAGGGTGATTTGGGATGAAATTGGCGTATTAGGAATATGATGATCAGCCCCAATACCAATAAAGGCGAGTAATTTATGTCTGTCTGTAATGGCGACAGCCCCGACTTGGGTTTCTTCTATGACGATTTGGGCAACCTTTTTACTCGACTCCAAATCAAAGCCCTTGGACAATAATCCGACACTGCGTTCAGCTATTTTGAGCGCGTTGGTCGAAAAACTGGATGAGAGTTTATCAAACATGGCTTTTTGGTCGCGAACAATACTCATAAACATCGCCGCGCCTAGGGAGTTAATCAGTAGCATAGGTGGAGCGATTAGCTTGACCAATTCCCAAGCTTGGTCAAAGGGTTTTGCGACCAGTAAAATAATTGACATCTGCATTATTTCAGCCATAAACGTCACCCCAAATACGATAATAGGCTGATAAGCCAATTCAGGTTTACCGGCTTTTTTTAAATAATAGCTGATCATCCCAGCAGATAAGCCTTCTAAGGTGGTCGATATCGCGCAGGCAATATCGGTAAATCCCCCCATAGAATAACGGTGTAATCCACCCGTTAGCCCAACCAACAAACCAGTGACTGGACCACCTAGCAATCCGCCTAATACAGCCCCCATCGCCCGAGTATTGGCAATGGCTCCTGATGTTTGCTCACCAAAGTAAGTTGCCATAATGCAAAAGCTGGAGAACACAAGGTAGATAAAGATTTTATGAGGTAAGCGTTTTGATGTTTCTGCAAAAAATTTAAATAACGGCGTTTTACTGACTAAGTAAACGAGAACTAAATAAACACACATCTGTTGTGTTAGCAGTAATATTAACGGCATATTTTCTCTTATGGATTCATTAAAGGCAGTCAGATTTTGGTGGCTAAATATATTATTTTTTTGCTCTGATAAGAGAGCCATTACTGGTTAGCTGGGGGTCGCTAGTGGCGTCTCGTTGCCACAAATATGAGTGCAATATAAATAATACTACTTTAATTTTAGCATGATATTAAAAGGCATCAGCAGTAATTGATTATCAACTCAAGGCTATGACCGAATAGAGATTAGAGATAACGTATCTCTGTGCGCAGCTTATTATCGGGTCCGATCTCTAATAATGACTCGTCTTCAATGATGAATTGTCTGTGCTAATCAAGTATATCTGCGCCCACACGTTGAAACCATTAAAGGTCAATGTTATGGGTATTTGATCACATCATTGGACATCGTGCTTGCCAACATATCTGTTGATAATACTCATCGAAAAGTCCTATCGTTAGCGTGATGTTTTTCTTAATAAATCAGATTGCTTGGTGTTACTTTGCTGATAAAAATCATCAATGAGTATTCTGAGTATTTTTGATTTAGCCACTTTGTTGCTTTTGGCTATCTCATCTAATTGTGAAATACTTTTTTCGGTTAATGTAAAAGTGGCATGACGATAAATTTTAGTACTTTTTTTATCGAGCCCTTTTAGAAAGTCTTGAGTCGTTGAGGTGATAACGGGCTGGTCATGAGACGCCCCTAAACCCAACGCATAATTATTAGCATCTTCAATAAAGTCGTCAACAGATACCTTGACTCGGGTATCTTTAGTTTTCTTGCGCTTAAGATCAGTTAAACTCATAGCTATTTTCTGGCGGAATGGCAAACAGTTCATCGGCAATGGCTCTAATTTCATCAGCAGCTTTACCGCTAGGATCGATTTCTAGGACAGAAGAGCCACTTTCTTCACTATCATCATAGATATTACGACTAAACGTCACTGAGTTGAGTGCACGTAAACCAAAAGACTCCACGACTTCCTTCGCTTCTAAAATACGTTTACCTTGAGATGGCAGTGCAGGGCATTGCGTTATCACAATGGCTGCAATCATTTTGGGATTGACCATCTTACAGGTACTGAGCATGTCTTCCATATGAGGTAAGGTTTTAAGATCGCGACGCTTTGGACGAAGCGGGATCACAACATAGGTTGCTACAGACATGGCCGCTCGCATTGCAAGGTTATCTTGGCCGCCACAATCAACAATGACATAGTCAAACCGTTCATTTAAACTCAGCAGATCATTACGGATTTTGCCATAAAGCTGAATACAATTGATGGCTTTTAGGCTGGGGTCATTATTGCGAGCTTGGATCCAGTCTGATGTGGTTCGTTGCGGGTCGCAGTCAACCATTAGCACATTGGCATCGTATTTTTGACTAATGTGTACGGCAATATTTTGTGCTAAACAGCTTTTTCCACTGCCACCTTTTTCTCCGCCGACGAGCAATATCATGTTGTGATCCTTGATGCTAGGCGCCTTGTTGCACCGAAAATATTGATTGGTATTTTATTTTGAGTACAGAGCCGCCATAGGGTACTGCATAAAATAATCAATTAAATAAGCTGTAAAGCAATATGGTAACTGTAAGGCGAGCATTCGGTACAGCGACAGACTTGGCCTTTAATCGTATTTTGTTTATTGGTATTTTCATTGAACGTTAATGCGATCAAATCACCGACTTTAAAACTGGCTTTGAAGTCAAATAAGACTCCTTTGCGGGCGAGGTCAATACAGATACCATGGTCTATACATGATTCGCCTTGTGCATTAATCCAATCTAGACGGATCCGCTCAGCTTCCATATCTAAACGTAAAGAACTGCGTTTTTCTTCGAACCCTGTTGGCTCTTGCCCCATTATGTATCTCCTTGAAATGGTTAATCTGTCAGCATCTATATCTGTTGCTTTGTGACGGTTCATTACCAACAATACTTAATATCTATTAATCTAACAATTTTCTGGTTTTATTCTATAATTTCAGCTTTTAACGTTCTACTGTTAACTTTTAGCATAGTTACTTTGTTAAGCAAAACCAAACTTTGGTCAACATGCCGAGTAATCGATACTCGGCTTTATTTGGCTGAACCGTTAAGATGATTAATTATCGTAGTCTTGGTTTTTAGGGTAAGGCATTTTCAATTGGCCCCAGCGGATCACGATAACGGTGCTCGCCAGTAAAATGGTCGAAAGCGAAATCGCTAAAATACGCCAATCTTCCATGCCCTTCATGTCTAAAATTAAATACCGAGCCAAGGCGACAATCGCAATATAAAGCGGCATACGGATAGGTAATTTACCTGATTCGATATAATTGACCACCATAGCTAATACTTCAAGATATATGAATAGTAGGAGTAAGTCAGCTAGTTCCACGGTTCTAATGTCAAACATATGAAGAATTTCTTCACCAATGGCAAATACGGTCGCCAGTGCAATAATAAATAACACTAAATATTCGATACTTTTTAAGGATTTTAGGCCTAAGTTTCGCAGTTGTCGCATAATCTTCTACATTAACAAAATCAAGATACTATTATTGACGAATTTGGGATGATTTCCCAGCATTGTTGCTCTATTTTGCAAGATATATCATGGCTTTTTAATAAGTTCTGTCTTAAAAAACGTTAGCCGTACTGAACTGATCAAGTACACCATATGATTGGTATGACTCATTTTAAGATTGACTGGGATAAAACAAGAAGTGTTACAAGTATTGCAGGGGCTCTATATGACAGACATAAAAAAACCGCTATAGCTGTGCTTTAGCGGTTTAAATCGATTATTGCTAAGGATCTATACAATAATATATGGCTAACGATTAACGTTTTAAGCCTTCATTTAGTAAAGGACGCATGGTTTTAACCAGTTGAGTCGTCACTTTCGGGCTACCAGCAACAATATTGCCTGAAATCATGTAGTTATGCGCACCCATGAAGTCGGTAACGGTACCGCCTGCTTCACGACAAATTAAGTCGCCTGCAGCGATATCCCATGGCTTTAAGCCAATTTCAAAGAAACCGTCTAAACGGCCTGCAGCAACGTAGGCTAAATCTAACGCAGCTGAACCGCCACGACGAATATCTGCACACAATGGGAACACTTCACTCAGAATAGCCATATAGCTTTCTGTGTGTTGGCGTGCTTTAAATGGAAAACCGGTGCCGATCATCGTATTGCTTAAATCATTGACATTGGTTACACGCATACGGAAATCATTGAGCTTAGCGCCTTTGCCGCGAACCGCTGAAAATAATTCTTCACGGACAGGATCGTAAATAACGGCAACTTCAATTTTGCCTTTATATTGAACTGCGATAGATACCGCAAAGTGAGGAATACCACGAACGAAGTTGTTAGTGCCATCCAAAGGATCAACTATCCAAACATAGTCTTTGTTTTCACCACGGTTTTCACCGTTTTCCTCACCAATGACGGTGTGGTCTGGATAAGATTTACGAATTTGATAAGTAATAGTTGCTTCTGCTTCCTTGTCCACACTAGTCACAAAATCATTAATACCTTTACTGCTTACCTCAACACGATCAAGCTCAGTATAGGCGCGCATAATAGTTTGGCCTGCGGCGCGTGCGGCGCGCGTGGCAATAGTCAGCATCGGATGCATTGCAATCCCCTGGATGTTAAAGAACGAGTAAAATAGCGCCCGCATTATACTTAATTTGACAGTTATATCAAATGCAGATTTTCATATAACGTAATTTTTAACGATTGTGTTAATATGTGGATAATATTTTTAGCTAAAAGAAAGTGCTACATGCTCAGTAATATTCGTGTTGTTTTAGTTGGTACCTCGCACCCTGGTAATATTGGCTCTACTGCTAGAGCAATGAAAACCATGGGCTTATCAAATTTATATCTTGCAGAGCCGAGAGCTGAGCCTGATGGACAATCGATAGCGCTGGCTGCAGGTGCGTCAGATATTCTTAAAAACCTGACTCGAGTTGATTCGTTAGAAGAAGCAATAGCCGATTGTAGCTTAGTGATTGCCACTAGCGCGCGCAGTCGTACCCTTGATTGGCCGATGCTTGATCCTCGTGAAGCCGGTTTAAAACTGAATCAAGAAAGCTTAAATGGCCCTGTTGCCATTGTATTTGGCCGTGAAAATCATGGCTTAAGTAATGAAGAGTTACAAAAATGTACTTATCACGTGGCTATTCCAGCAAACCCAGAATATAGCTCGTTAAACTTAGCGCAAGCAGTACAAATTATTTGTTATGAAACCCGAGTCGCGCACCTAGCGCAAACTGAAACTCCAGCAGTGACGGATGAATATCCATTAACCTCTGATCTGGAACGTTTCTTCGTCCATTTAGAGTCAACGTTGTCTAAAACTGGTTTTGTGATTAAAAATCATCCTGGACAAGTTATGACTAAACTACGTCGTTTATACACTCGTGCGCGTATTGAAGCACCAGAGATGAATATTCTACGGGGTATTTTGACTTCTATTGATAAGAAAGTGGATAAATAAGATTAAGCAGTAAAGGAACACATCATGGTCGTCATCGCTAGGCTAAAAGAAGATATTGAATCGATTTATCATCGAGATCCTGCCGCAAACAGTACCTTAGAGATAATATTTAATTATCCCGGTATGCATGCTATTTGGATCCACCGTATTAGTCATAAACTGTGGATCGCCAACTGGCGCTTTACCGCTAGGTGTTTATCGACATTTTCCCGTTGGTTAACGGGTGTTGAAATTCATCCAGGAGCGACGATTGGTCGCCGTTTCTTTATTGACCATGGCATGGGTGTCGTTATCGGTGAAACAGCTGAAATTGGTGATGATTGTACGCTTTATCATAGCGTTACTTTGGGAGGGACCACCTGGCAGCCAGGTAAACGTCATCCCACCTTAGGCAATAATGTGGTTATTGGTGCAGGGGCCAAAGTCCTTGGACCTATCACTATGCATGATGGTGCTCGTGTTGGTTCAAATTCTGTCGTTGTTAAGGATGTCGCCAGTGATCATACTGTTGTGGGCATACCCGGGCGAGTGGTGTCTTCACCGACCAACCAGTCAACAGAAAAAACTGAACGTCGCACCGAAATAGCTAAAAAGTACGGCTTTGATGCGTACGCAGTATCACCCGATAACCCCGACCCAGTGGCTAATGCCATAGGGCAAATGCTTGACCACATGCATTTAATGGACTCTAAAGTAGAAGAACTGTGTAATGCCATTCAACTTATGGGTGGTGAAGTGTGTACTAAAAAGTTGCCAGAATTAAACGTTGATGCGTTCGATGACGTTTCTCGAGAAGCTGCCACAAATCGTAAACAAGATATTGATAAGTTCGACCCGAGTATTTAAAAATCATTAAGTCATTGTAGATTCATGTCAAACAATTGGCCGATAATGCGATTAATTGCCTTATCGGCATTGAATCTTCCAAGATAAAAAGGTTAAATACCTTCTGCGAAAATATGGAACTTTTTGTGATAAGAAATGCCATGATATCCGAGTGCGTTAGTCATATTAATACCCGAGTGTTTTAGTAGGATTAATACTTGACTAAATTACTCGGGTATGTTCAAATTACTGCATACTTTTTGGGAGCAGTACAAGTTATGAAACTTACATCAAAAGGTCGCTATGCAGTGACAGCTATGCTGGATGTTGCGATTCACTCTGCTACTGGCCCCGTGCCTTTAGCCGATATTTCTGAAAGACAAGGTATCTCTTTGTCTTATCTTGAACAACTCTTCGCAAAGTTACGTAAACATGGTTTGGTGTCGAGTTTTCGTGGGCCCGGTGGTGGTTATCGTCTAGGTCTAGAAGCCAACGATATCTCAATTGGTATGGTCGTGCATGCTGTTGATGAATCTGTAGACGCCACTCGTTGTCAAGGAAAAGGTAACTGCCAAAGTGGTACTCGTTGCCTAACCCATTCTTTATGGGGTGACTTAAGTAAACAAATTTCAGAGTTTTTAGACAGTATTTCGCTTGCGGGTTTAATGCAAAAACGAGACGTTCAATTTATCTCGTTAAAGCAAGACGAAATACAAAAGGAACATAGATTGAGTTTGTAACTCCCTATGTTGATTGATAAATCATTATTATTTGTACGTTGTATGTAGCCTCATCTGAGACTGCTGAGTACGGAGTGTATTATGAAGCTTCCTATCTATTTAGATTATGCCGCCACAACCCCTGTCGATCCGCGTGTCGCAGAAAAAATGATGCAACACATGACAATGGACGGTGTGTTTGGTAATCCAGCATCGCGTTCACATCGTTATGGTTGGCAAGCTGAAGAGGCGGTTGATGTCGCCCGTAATCAAATTGCTGATTTAATCAATGCTGATCATCGTGAAATTGTGTTTACCTCAGGTGCGACAGAATCGAGTAACCTTGCGATTAAAGGTATTGCCCACTTTTATCATAAAAAGGGCAAGCACATCATCACTAGTAAAACTGAACATAAAGCAACCTTAGATACTTGCAGACAGTTAGAACGTGAAGGTTATGAAGTCAGTTATCTTGTTCCCGATGCTAACGGCATTATCCCAATGGAACGTTTAGCAGCGGCGATGCGCGATGACACAATTTTAGTCAGTATTATGCATGTTAACAACGAAATTGGTGTCATACATGATATCGATGCCATTGGTGAATTATGCCGTTCAAAAGGTATCTTTTTCCACATGGATGCTGCGCAAAGTGCGGGTAAACTTCCGATTGACGTGCAAACGACCAAAGTAGATTTAATTTCGATTTCTGGCCATAAAATGTATGGACCAAAAGGTATCGGTGCACTTTATGTTCGCCGTAAGCCACGTATTCGTCTTGAATCGCAAATGCACGGTGGTGGACACGAACGCGGTATGCGTAGTGGCACATTAGCAACGCATCAAATCGTAGGCTTAGGTGAGGCAGCCGCTGTTGCTAAACAAGACATGGCCGCTGATAGCGCACGTATTACCCATCTTCGTGACAAGTTGTGGAACGGTATTAAACATATCGAAGAAACCTATATCAACGGTGATATGGAACAACGCTACAGTGGTATTTTTAACGTAAGTTTCAACTTTGTTGAAGGCGAGTCGTTAATGATGGCCTTAAAAGACTTAGCGGTTTCTTCAGGTTCAGCCTGTACTTCAGCAAGTTTAGAGCCAAGCTACGTATTACGTGCATTGGGTTTAAATGATGAAATGGCACATAGCTCAATTCGTTTCTCTATTGGTCGCTTTACTACCGATGAAGAAATTGACCACTCTATTAAAACGATAAATGAATCTATTGATAAGTTACGCGAAATGTCTCCGTTATGGGAGATGTTCAAAGATGGTATCGATTTGGACCAAGTTCAATGGGCACAACACTAATTTAATCTCATTAAATGAGCGTAATACCATTAATCGTAAACTAATAACGACACAGATTTTGGAGTACTATCATGGCTTATAGCGAAAAAGTAATCGATCATTATGAAAACCCACGTAACGTAGGTTCATTTGATAAGAACGATCCATCAATAGTAACGGGTATGGTTGGTGCGCCAGCCTGTGGTGATGTAATGAAGTTGCAACTTAAAATTAATGCAGACGGCATTATTGAAGATGCAAAATTCAAAACATATGGGTGCGGCAGCGCAATTGCATCTAGCTCATTAGTAACAGAATGGGTTAAAGGTAAAAGTGTTGATGAAGCCGCGACCATTAAAAATGCCGACATCGCTGAAGAGTTAGCATTGCCGCCGGTTAAAATTCATTGCTCAATTTTGGCAGAAGATGCCATTAAAGCAGCAATTGAAGAGTATAAAAGCAAACAAGCTAAGTAATACCTGGAGTTAAGATGGCAATTTCAATGACCCCCGCTGCTGCTGATCGAGTTAGATCGTTTCTTGCTAATCGCGGGGAAGGCCTTGGCTTGCGCCTTGGGTTGAGAACATCAGGTTGTTCAGGTATGGCATACGTCATTGAGTTCGTTGACGAACTCAATGACGATGATGAACTTTATAATATCGAGGGTGTGAATATCATCATCGATGCTAAAAGCTTTATTTATTTGCAAGGTATTGAACTTGATTTTGTCAAAGAAGGCCTAAATGAAGGTTTTCAGTTCAATAATCCTAACGCAAAGGGTGAATGTGGTTGTGGTGAAAGTTTCACCGTTTAACGATTATTTACCTATTAAGCCGTTTATATCAAACAGTAAGCATGATATCTGCCCATGAATTATTTCGATCTGTTTAATGTTGTACCTGCCTTTGATATCGATACCGCCTTACTTGCAGAGCGCTACCGCGAACTGCAACGGGCGGTCCATCCCGATAAATTCGCTAATGATACCGAGCAACAAAAGCGCTTGTCAGTTCAGCGTACAGCACAAGTTAATGATGGTTATCAAACGTTAAAAAATCCCTTACGCCGTGCTGAACACATGTTGAGCTTACGCGGAATTGAATTAAGTCACGAAACCACCACATTGAAAGATGGTGCATTTTTGATGCAGCAAATGGAGTGGCGTGAAGCGCTTGAAGACATCGCGCATAACAGTGACCCGCAGCCATCAATTGATGAACTGTATGAATCGTTTGGTGAGTTTGAGTCTGTCCTCTCTGCTAAATTAGCGACGTTATTGGTCAGTGATGATAATGCAGATGCATTATTAGCGGCAGATCAAATTCGTAAGCTAAAGTTTATGGCAAAATTACATGATGAGTTAGCCCGGATTGAAGATGGCTTGCTCGACTGAATTCCCCAAAATTCTAAACCTTATTTATGATTAGCTCGACTAATCGATAACATAACAAGTTGGAACACTATGGCACTGTTGCAAATTGCAGAACCTGGCCAAAGCGCCGCACCGCACCAGCATCGTCTTGCGGTTGGGATTGATCTAGGTACCACCAACTCACTTGTTGCTGCGGTAAGAAGTGCTCAAGCATTGACCTTGCCTGATGAGCAAGGACGTCATTCGTTGCCTTCTGTGGTGCATTATGCTGATACCCGTGTGTTAGTGGGCTATGAGGCTCAAGAACAATCGGCTTTAGATCCACAAAATACTATCATTTCTATTAAGCGTTTTATGGGACGTAGCCTTACTGATATTCAGTCTGGTGTACATCGATTACCTTACGCATTACACGCAAGTGAAAACGGCTTACCGGTGTTTTCTACTCCTATGGGGCATGTTAATCCGATCCAAGTGTCTGCCGAAATTTTAAAACCGCTTATTGCGCGAGCAGAAACGACATTAGGTGGCGAATTAGAAGGCTTGGTCATTACCGTGCCGGCATATTTTGATGATGCACAGCGCCAAGGTACCAAAGATGCGGTAGAGTTGTTGGGTGTTAAAGTATTACGTTTACTGAATGAACCGACAGCCGCTGCCATTGCTTATGGGCTAGATTCAAAGCAAGAAGGCGTGATTGCCATTTACGATTTAGGCGGAGGCACTTTTGATATCTCTGTTCTTCGTTTAAGTCGTGGTGTATTTGAAGTGTTAGCCACTGGCGGTGATTCAGCTCTAGGTGGTGATGATTTTGATCATTTATTAGTGAGTCATTTACAACAAGAGTGGCAAATAACCGAGCCAGGCAGTCAATTAGCGCGTCAATTACTCATTGAAGCTCGCCGAGTTAAAGAAGCGTTGACCGACAGTGAAAGCGTTGAAGCCTTGGTCACTATTGGCGAAAAAACATTAACCTGCATTGTGGATAAAAGCTTATTTAACACGTTAATTGGCACGTTGGTGAAAAAAACCATAGGTAGCTGCCGCCGTACTTTGCGCGATGCTGACGTGAGTGTGGATGAAGTCATTGAAACCGTCATGGTGGGTGGTTCAACTCGCGTGCCTTTAGTGCGTGAACAAGTTGAAGCTTTCTTTAAAAAAACACCATTGACCTCAATTGATCCTGATCGTGTTGTTGCCATAGGTGCAGCTATTCAGGCTGATATTCTTGTTGGTAATAAGCCCGAATCAGACTTGTTACTGTTAGATGTGATCCCATTATCGCTGGGCGTTGAAACCATGGGCGGCTTGGTTGAAAAAGTGGTCACTCGTAATACCACCATCCCCGTTGCACGTGCGCAGGAGTTTACCACCTTTAAAGATGGCCAAACGGCAATGGTATTCCATGTGGTGCAGGGCGAACGCGAGCTTGTTGATGACTGCCGTTCTTTGGCGCGCTTTACCCTACACGGTATTCCGCCATTAGCGGCAGGTGCTGCGCATATCCGAGTGACATACCAAGTGGATGCTGATGGCTTGCTCAGCGTGACCGCGATGGAGAAATCCACCGGAGTTAATACTTCTATCCAAGTGAAACCATCATTTGGTTTATCGGATACTGAAATAGCGACCATGCTTAAAGATTCGATGAAGTATGCTAAAGAAGACATTACTCGTCGTATGCTGGCAGAGCAAAAAGTGGAAGCGGCGCGGGTGATTGAATCACTTAATGCTGCTTTGGCTAAAGATGCTGCTTTACTAGATGAGCAAGAACGCGAACAGTTAGTGGTTGCGATGGCACAACTTGATACAGTAGCACAACAAGACGATATTGATGCCATTGAAAAAGCGATTGCAAATCTCGATGACAAAACCCAAGATTTTGCGTCAAGACGTATGGATAATTCTATTAGAGCGGCGCTAAAAGGGCAGTCGGTCGACAACATATAGGTGAAATGATGCCACAGTTAGTATTTTTACCCCATCAAGAACTTTGTCCAGACGGCGCAGTACTTGAAGCCGAAGTCGGTGAGACCATTTTAAACGTAGCCTTACGTAACGGTATTCATATTGAACATGCGTGCGAAAAATCATGTGCTTGTACTACATGCCATGTCATTGTTCGCGATGGCTTTGACCAGCTTGACGAAAGTGATGAGTTAGAAGATGACATGCTTGATAAAGCATGGGGATTAGAACCTGAAAGTCGTTTATCTTGCCAAGCTAAAGTTGTGGATTGCGATATGATTATTGATATCCCGAAATACACGGTCAATATGGTCAGCGAAGGGTAGTCTTTGCCGGAGTGTTAACCCATCAACAGCCCTATTTATAGCGGGTAATTGATCACAAAAAAAGAGTCAATCTACTAAGATTGGCTCTTTTTTTATCGGTGGTTATTGCCGATATTCATTTTACATAAACTTAGCGTATATATGCGAAATGCTTATTTTTGAGCACTTTGTTGAGCACTCTGTGGACATCGTAATACTGTCTAAAAACTTGCAGATTAAGATTAATGTTCACCTATGAGCATAAATTGCGCCATGTTAATATAAATGACCCAATCGAGTGATGAAATATCACTGAGAAAGCGGATAAGGCTAGGAATATACTCTTAAATTACGTATAATTTGCAAAATTTTTTATACTTGCTCACATTAAGGAAGCTCGTTATGGCGATCGAACGCACATTTTCTATTATCAAGCCAGATGCAGTTGCTAACAACCACATTGGCGCAATTTATAACCGTTTTGAAACGGCTGGTCTTAAGATCATCGCGTCTAAAATGGTACACCTATCTAAAGAACAAGCTGAAGGTTTCTACGCTGAACACAGCGCACGTCCTTTCTTTGGCGCTTTAGTTTCTTTCATGACTTCTGGTCCTGTAATGGTTCAAGTGTTAGAAGGCGAAAACGCTGTTCTAGCTAACCGTGAAATCATGGGCGCAACTAACCCAGCTGAAGCTGCTCGTGGCACATTACGTGGTGATTACGCTGCCAGCATCGACGAAAATGCTGTTCACGGTTCAGATGCTGTTGAATCAGCAGCTCGTGAAATTGCTTACTTCTTCAGCGCAGATGAAGTGTGCCCACGCACTCGTTAATTGTTGCTGTAAGTTGATCATAAAAGGAGCTTAGGCTCCTTTTTTGTGTTCGCTTCGCTAATATCTATTTTTATCTTTATTAATTCCTATATCTAATTTATACCAATTTTTTCACTATATTATCAGTGCAGAGTTTTGTTCTTTTTGATCATCACACCGTAAAACTGGCATTATTCCTATTTAGATCAAAGTAGCAGAACGCTAGGGTGTGTGAGATATAGTGTAAACATGCTGTTAATATTCCTTATGATTGGTCAAGGGTATTATTAACAGAATGGGGCAATATTTTTCTCGTGTTATTGATGAATAGTTATAAGTGAAAACACTTTTTATTAACATTTATGTTGCAAAGTGTGGTATTAAAATCTATTAAATATGATGCAGTTCTCAGTCTAAATACCCCGTGAGCTAAATCCAATACCGTTCATTAAATTGATTGTTATTTACGCATGTCACCCTATGTTGTTAGCCTAGTATTATCACTTTCTTGAATAAAAACCCTTAAATGATTGCTATTGAGTTATTTTTTGAATAAATAATCAATAATTTCGAAATGTCATTCTGGTTGTTTTTACGGCAATCAATAAGGTTTTTTTAAATATTAAAATTTATTTTATTAATACATCTTCCTATTTTGCGTTGCAATACGGTTAAATATGGGTGGGTTATGTTTAATTTGGTTTTACAATTTGTTTTGTTCTTGACTTCATCTTGTTAGTTGTCATATGTTTATTAATATTTATAATATTAATAAACATATATTACAAGTTAACTTACTGGTTATTATCATTAAAGCAAAAGTCAAACTATTGATTGGGCCAATTGTTAAACTTAATGTTGTTCACTTGTTGCCCGTGTTGACTAAAGGTTTTTAATTCATTAATAATGCTTCTCGATAATTGGTTTTGTTAAATTCAATCAATTGTTTAATATAAATATAAAAATTATAAATTACTTGTATTCATTTTATATAAGTTATAGGGAAGTTATTCATGAGTTCAGTAACATTAACTGCTAAGGCTATTCGTCGTAGTCTACTGGCTGTTGCAACAACCAGTGTCGTTACAACAAGTTTATTCTCTTCAGCTGTGGTTTCAGCAGAAGAACAAGTTCAGAAAGTGGAAAGAATTGCAGTAACGGGGTCACGTATTAAGCGTGCCGATATGGAAACTGCGAGTCCGGTTAGTGTCATTGATGCGTCATCAATTGTGTCTTCTGGCGCAACATCTATTGATGATGTTTTACAACAAATGACCTCTACCGGTGGCGCGATGACTAACGCTGCCGTGAACAATGGCTCTCAAGGTAACTCTAGTATTAACCTTCGTGGTTTAGGAACGAGTCGTACACTCGTATTAGTCAACGGCCGCCGTATGATTGCTTCTGGAACGGGGCCCGCGTCCACAGTGGATTTGAATACTATTCCAGTATCAATGATCCAACGTGTTGAAGTATTAAAAGATGGCGCTTCAGCTGTTTACGGTACCGATGCCATTGCTGGCGTAGTAAACATTATTTTAAAACGTGATTTCGACGGTTTTGAAATGAATGCTCAAACCGGTATGAGTGGTCAAGGCGACGCAGACGAAACGAGCATAGATTTTACTCTTGGTAACACGTTTGATAAAGGTAATGTGGTTATTAACGCGCAGTACACTAAACGTGGTGATGCAAGCCAAGCAGACCGTGATTTTTCAGATTGCCCAATCTCTGAAACCGGCGCGGCAGGTAGCAAAACATTATATTGTGGTGGTAGCTCATATAGTCAAGGAGGTCATGTTTGGGGTGATCAGAACTTTAACATCACTCCTTCAGGCGCAGACGATGCTTATGCTGTTGGTGACTCAGGATATTACGGTCAGTATGTAGCTGATGACAAGGGTGAGCCAGAGTTTGAGTATTTTGATGGTAAATCTGAAGCTGATGTAAGTGGTCGTGATGGCGCTTTCCATGATTTTACTAGTGATGACAAATATAACTATGCCAAAGACAGCTATTTGTCTACGCCAATGGAACGCATTAACTTAAGTTTTGCTGGCTCATATGATTTGTCTGACAATATTACGTTCTTCTCTGAAGCTATGTATTCTAAGCGTTGGTCAGAACAGCAAATGGCACCACAACCTATTTGGAACAGCGCTGCATGGGCATACAAGCCTAAGTCTGCTGGTGGTTTCATGACTGATGACTTACTTCCTTGGGTTCAAGATGGTGAAGAACTGAGTTATGGCCGTCGTATGGTTGAATCTGGTACCCGTGACTTTAGTCAAGTAGTTGATACGGTTCGTGTCGTTATCGGTTTAGAAGGCATGTTCGACAACGGTTGGACTTGGGATGCTTCATACAACAAAGGTAAAAACGATTCAGTCGATACCCTTGCAAATCTGCATAACATAGGTTCTATTAACGATGCTGTATTAGCGGGCACTTTTGATCCGTTTTTAGAGTCATCTTGGAAAGGTGAGAGCATTGAACCGTTCGTCTATACTGAAGTTAACAGTGGTGGTAGTGAATTAGATATTATTGCGGCAACACTTACCGGTGATATCGTTGATTTACCTGCTGGTATTCTAGGGTTTGCTGCTGGTTATGAGAACCGTAAAGAGTCCGCTCATTTCACCCCTGATTCATTAACGGCGCAAGGTCTTGCTAATGACCCTCGCGTTGAAGCTACAGCGGGTGATTTTAGTGTAAACGAAGTATATGCAGAATTGGCGATTCCATTGTTAAGCGATTTACCTTTTGCACAACAAGTTGATTTGAGCGCTGCAATGCGTTATTTCGATTACAATACTTTTGGTGATGACACTACTTGGAAGTTAGGCTTAACATGGCGCATGACAGATGATTTAATGTTCCGTGGTGGCCGTTCAACTGCGTTCCGCGCTCCTACTGTAGATGAGTTATTTGGTGGTAAATCGCCATCATTTAATCAAATAGTTCACCCTGCTTCAGAGCAAAGCCAAGCAGAAGTGACTGTGGGGGGTAATGAGTTGTTAACGCCAGAAGAAGCAGATATTACCACTGCTGGTTTGGTGTATTCACCTAGCTTTGTCGATGGGCTATCGTTAACGTTTGATTATTACGATATTGCTATCACGAACACGATTACCGCAGTTGATTCTAATTATGTGGCTAATCAATGTTTAGACGCAAGTGGAGTAACCATTAATACCGATACTGCATTATGCCAAGCTTCAAATATTGAAATCGACGCGACAGGTCGTATTAAGTTTGATAACGGTTTACAAAACGTTGGTGCAACCAACACGTCTGGTTATGATATCAACGTAGCGTATGCCTTCGAGGCAGTAGGGTTAAGCTGGAAAGCAAACCTAGATACGTCGATTTTAGAAACCTATGAAGAATTTGACCCAGATGGTAATGCAGTCGATTACCGTGGCTTTGTAACGGGTAACGCAGGTGGCTTTGCTAAAATCAAAACCAACCTTGATCTAACGGCAAGTGGTGATGATTGGAGTGCGACATACGAAATTCGTTATATTGATGGTATGGATTCATTTGCTTGTAAAGATGATACCTCTGCTTGTTATGCACCTTCTGTAGATAGCATTGTTTATCATGACCTTTCAGGTTCTTATGATCTAACCAGTACGGTTCGTTTATCTGGTGGTGTGAACAACCTCTTTGATAAAGAGCCTCCTTATTACACCGGTAACTTAGATTCAAATACCGATCCATATACTTATGACGTATTAGGTCGTTACTTCTTCGTTCGTGCAAGCGTGAAGTTCTAATTTAACATTTATTGTTAATGTAAAAAGCCGGCTAATTATTAGCCGGCTTTTTGTTTTGCATTGAATAAGACATAAGTAAATGGAATGGCTAAGACACGGCTCTAATGGTTTAGGTGTAACTCATGTCGATGTTTGAGAAGGTATTTTTGCTTAAGATTAATCAGTACAACATTGTTCTATTGGGCCGGCAATTAAGTTTGGTGGTTCTATGTTCATATCACAATCAGAACAAAGCTGATAAATATTTATCTCAAGTTACTAAAAAGCACCTCTGCGTCTTAATTTTATTGATGATTTTGGGTCCGGAAATGGTTCAAGTGTTAGCCGGCGAAAACGCTGCTCTAGCTAATCGTGAAATCATAGGGGCAACTCATCCCGCTGAGGCTGCTCGTGGCACTTTACGTGGCACATTACGTGGAAATATGCTGCAAGTATCGACGTTAACGCCGTTCACGGTTCTGATGCAGTTGAATCAGCAGCATTTGAAATTGCTTACTGCTTCAGCGCAGATAAAGTGTGCACTCTTAATTGTGCTGTCAGTTAATCAAAAAGGAGCATTATCTCCTTGCTTGTTTTTTGTGCTTTGATAGCTTAGCTATTTACGTTGCTGAATGGTTAGTCAATCCTGTTATTTAATGTTCAATGTGGCCCAATTCACAATATAGTGTAGGTGAATAATGGCAGCTAACAAGATAACATTTAGTTAACATTTGTACTCAGATGTTGAGTACTGATGAGCTTCGTGTATCGGTTTTGTGTTCCTCTCAAGTGTGATCTCCTCTGTACATAACGTAAGCGAATCGGTTGTTGTGTAGGCCTAAATGACAGTCATTACAAGGCAAGCATTATCGTTATTTGAATAAAGATCGGCTAAAAAAGACGAATGAGTTATTTTTTTGAATAAATACTCAGTAATTTTGAAATGTCATTCTGATTATTTTTACGACAATCAGTAATTTATTTTTTAAATATTACCATTTAATTGTTGATGCATTTTATGGGTAATTGTGTGGTAGTTGTTAATTAAGTTTGCGTTGTGTTTTATTCTGTGTGTTTGGTTGTTTTTTTTGCGTATTTTATTTGTTTTCTTTTTACGTTTTAAAATATTAATAATCTTAGTAAAGATAGTTAAATTTTTTAAGTCATTGATTATTGAGCGAATAAGTTTAAGTCAAATTAATTATCAATCCAGATGTTAAATGTGATGTTGTTCACATGTTGTCCATATTGACTAAAGGATTTTTATTCATTAATAATGTTTTTCAATGATTGGGAATGACCAATTATTCATAATTAAAAATATAATGACTTGTTTTATTTTATTCCAAGTTATATTCAAGTTATAGGGAGTTTATTCATGAGTTCAATAACATTAACGGCTAAGGCTATTCGCCGCAGTTTATTAGCTGTGGCCGCAACAAGTGTCGCCACTACAGGCTTATTTTCTTCAGTCGCATTGGCAGCCGATGAACAGAAAGTGGAAAGAATCGAAGTAACGGGTTCTCGTATTCAACGTCAAGATATGGAAACGGCTTCTCCAGTAACCATCATTTCAGCCGAAGCCATTCGCGCCGAAGGTTTCACTTCAGTTGACCAACTACTTCAAGCTCAAACATCAATGGCGGGTGCAGCAGTTGGTTCTAGCACCAACAATGGCGCCGACGGTGTGGCACAAGTTGACTTACGCGGTATGGGTTCACAACGTACGTTAGTGTTATTAAATGGCCGTCGCATGGTGAACTCTGGTTCTGGCGCGGACAGCTCTGTCGATTTGAACTCTATCCCTGTGGCGATGATCTCTCGTGTTGAAATCTTAAAAGATGGTGCTTCAGCGGTATACGGCTCTGATGCGATTGCCGGTGTCGTTAACATCATCACCAAAAAAGATTTTGAAGGTTTTCAATTAGATGTTAATGGAAGCACGACTAGCGAAAGCGATGGTGAGACTGGCGAGATCAGTGGTTTATATGGCTTTAACACTGACGATGGTAACTACACTATTGGTGCTGCGTATTCAAAGCGTGAAAGCATAATTCAATCCGATCGTGATTGGACAACCCCTGGTTATAGCTCATTTTTACCAACGGGTTCATTAGGCGGTAAAGTACGTGATGATGCAGGGAACTGGGTTGATCGTTCAACTGGTTATGACTACTCCACAAGCAGCTATTTCCAAACACCAAACGAGCGTTACAGTTTATTTGCTAACATGGTTCAAGAACTCGACAATAATTTAGTCCTAACAGGCGATGTTCTTTACACTAAGCGTCAGTCTAACCAACAAATGGCGGCACAACCTGCCGATGTTATGCTAAACGTTTGTGATGCTCCAGGTGTGACTGCTGGTGCGGCATGTATTCCCCTTGATCAAGCCATGACTGATGGTGGCATCGAAGCTGATGATACTGGACGAGTTAACTATCGTCGTCGTACAACTGATGCAGGTCCTCGTATTTATTCTCAAGACACTGACACATTTCGCCTTTCTGCAGGCCTTGCCGGTGACTTTGATATCAATACGGGTATGAACTGGGATATCGCTTACACCTATGGTAAAAATAAAGCGGATTCTCAAGTTGAAAACTTAATCAATGCCACCAATCTTAAGCAATCGGTTTATGCTAACCAAGATGCATGGTTCAGTGGTGATCCATTAACAGGTGCAATTGTTAATGACATTAGTTTTACCGAAAATTCTGATGGCGGTAACGAACAACACGTTGTTTCTGCTGGCTTAAATGGTGAATTATTTGACCTAAGTGCTGGTGCTGTCGCATTTGCTATTGGTGCTGAATACCATTATGAAAGCGGCTTTTACAATCCAGATCCAGTGACTGTTGCGGGTGACAGCACTGCTGCACAACAAGATGCGACAGATGGTAATTACAATGTCATGTCTGTGTTTGAAGAAGTCAGCGTGCCTTTCACTGAAAAATTAACCGGTGAATTTGCCCTGCGTTATGACGATTACTCAACATTTGGTAAAGCGTCAACGTGGAAAGTAGGCTTAACCTATGAAGCCACTGATGATTTAATGCTCCGAGGTGTCGCGGCAACAGGTTTCCGTGCGCCTAGTATCAGTGAACTATTCGGTGGTGACACAGGTTCTTTCGATTACTTAGATGACCCATGGGAAAACGCTCAAGATCCACAGATCTTGGTTCGTTACACTTCCGATGATGAGCTAAAGGCTGAAGAGTCAGATTCTTATACAGCTGGTTTAGTTTACTCACCAAGCTATGTTGACGGTCTATCATTAACCCTTGATTACTGGCGCTTTAAAGTGACCGACGCGATCACTCGTTTAGACGTTCAAGCTGGCTTAAATGAGTGTTTTGCTAACGCCTCTGCAGCTGCCTGTGAAACCTTTAACATCGGTGAAAACGGTGATCTGTCTAACGTAACTAACTCGTTAACAAACGTAGGTAGCCAAGATACTAGCGGTGTAGACTTCAACTTAGCGTATCATTTTGAAGGCTTAACTTTAGATTGGAAGATCAGTAATGACACCACCTACTTATTGAACTTCGAACAAGAAGACAATGATTACACCAACAAGATTGACGGTAACTTTGGTGCGTATGCTGAAGTTCGTAACAACTTCAGTATTCAAGCGGGTCAAGACAGCTGGAGTGTTAACTATTTCAACCGTTATATCGGTGAAATGGACGACTTAGGGACTGGTGAAAAAGTGGATGCGATTTTGTACCACAACGTAGCGGGTACTTATTATGTTACGGACATGATTACCTTCAGTGCGGGTGTGAAAAACATCACTGACGAAGAGCCTTCAGGCGTATCTAATGGAAGTGATGGTGGTACGGTACCAGAAGTGTATGACACTATCGGTCGTCAATACTACGGCGGTGTAACGGTTAAGTTCTAAGATAACGGTGCTGTTAGACATTAGAAAGTGTGATTGATTTTTATTTTCTATAGCGAAAAGACCTACACAGAGGTGTAGGTCTTTTTTATGGCACCCATTTAATGCTAGATATTGTTATATGCTGGATATTTTAATACTGGATATTGTTATCGCTAGATATTGTTAAGATTAAACAATTTTGTGGTGGTTAGTTAAAGATTGCTAGTGATTTAAGCGTAACTCATGTCGATGTTCGCGACGGTATCTTTGTTCACAATGAGTACAACGCTGTTCCGTTGGATCGGCGATTAAGCGTGGTGGTTCTATGTCCATTTCACAATCAGAGCAGAGTCCATAAAGACCAAGCTCAAGCTGGCAATGTGCGGCATCAAGCTTCATTAGCTTGGTGAATATTTCTGTGTCAACGAGTTTTACTTTTGACAGGTAATCAATAACTTGCCCAAGGGAGGTATCCATTGATATATGGGCTACTTCAGTTGTTTTTGATAAATCCTTTATATGTAGCATTAACTCACGCCTCAAAATATTTTCGAGTTGTTGTAGTCTTTGCTGTATGTCCTGAATGTTGTGCAACTGAGATAACCTTAATTGACTATGCCAATGTATAAATTCTATTCTATGCACAAAAATTTCAGACGTTATGACTAAGATCAATTCTCGATTAGATTTTTGCGATAAAGACATGAATAATAATTTACTATTGATTCATTTTGTGACATTGCACGTGTTGTTTTTGGTTTAGACAATCCAGATTAGGTATGCCGAATTGACATATTGATCATCCACGCATAGCGGTAAGACAATACCAATGCTTATTCGTCAGCGATTAACTTAGATCTGTTAGCTCTTTGCTGTTCAATACTTGCCATGCTTTGTTGAATACGCTTCAAGGCAACCTCTATGTAACTAAAACTATTGATGACTCATTTGATAAAGATCAATAGGAGTTTAGGTTAGTAATATTCACAAAGAGGGAGGATTAAATAAGTGTCCGATGAGCATGCTGTAAAACCTTAACAATCTCTTCCGTAGTTTTAAACACCCGCAGTTCTCTAAATAAGGCATCCGCTTCGGGATATTGGCGGTTTAAGTAACTAAACCACTGTTTAATTCGTGAGGGATAGTAATCTGATTTGCGGCCACTCAGCTCCTTGTCGGTATATGCCATTAACAAGCTTAATGTTTGTTGCCAGCTAAAAGGGCTTGCACCGGTTTTAATGGTATCCCCGAGGTTAGGTAGGGATATTGCGCCGCGGCCAATCATCACACTGTCACAACCAGTGACATCCATACAGCGTTGTGCATCTGCTGCGTTCCAGATCTCTCCGTTAGCAATAACGGGAATGGGTAAGCGTTTTCTGACTTCAGTAATGTACTCCCAATAAGCTGGTGGCCTATAGCCGTCGGTTTTACTGCGAGCGTGGATCGCTAGCTCTGTTGCGCCAGCTTCATATACGGCTAAAGCATTCTCCATAAATAACGACTTGTCTTCATAACCTAAACGGATTTTAGCGGTAACAGGGTGTTCAGACGGTACAGCGTCGCGCATGGCTTTGACGATATTGTAAATGTTTTCTGGATATTGCAATAAAACGGCGCCGCCTTTACTTTTATTAACGGTTTTGGCTGGACAACCAAAGTTTGCATCGACGCCATTTGACCCTAGCTCTATGGCTCTGATGGCATTTTGTGCCATCCACTCAGGTTCTTGTCCTAACAACTGAACACGTACTGGCGTGCCAGATGCCGTTAAGCCTTGATGATGTAATTCAGGACACAATTTATAGAAGACTTTTTCAGGCAATAGTATGTTTACTACCCTGACAAATTCAGTCACAACCAGGTCAAATGGATTGATGGCAGATAAAATTTCACGCATATGGTCATCAACCACACCTTCCATTGGAGCTAAAATAACGCGCACAGTACACCTTGCTGAAGTCAAAAGTCCGCTATTTTAACGTGTTTATTATCTGATAGCAGCACTAAATGACTATACGCATATTTTTGTCGAGGTATTGAATAAATTATTATTAAGAATCAGATTGATAGCACTGTTGTAGTGTTTATGTTAACTTTTTTGGAAGTCTATTTTTAGGTCGCCTAGCAATTATTTGTGGTAAATAAATGGATGTTTTCCACATTTTTTAGTTTTTTTGCAATAAACTTTACTCACTGCAGGTCTCTTTAAGCAAGCCGGCAATGATGTTGGTCACCCTATACAAATAAGAAATAAGGAAGATAAGTATTATGAATTCAATCAAACAAACGACTTTAGCGGTTGCACTTGGTACTGTTGTGATAACGGCTGGCTTTAGCGCTCAAGTAGAAGCTAACCCATTTGGTTTTCAACAATTAACTTCTGGTTATCAGCTTGATGGCGGAGAAGGCAAATGCGGTGAAGGCAAGTGCGGCGGTGATATGAAAAAGTCAGCTGAAAAAGCTGCTGAAGGCAAATGTGGCGAAGGCAAGTGCGGCGGTGACATGAAAATGTCAGCGGAAAAAGCCGTTGAAGGCAAATGTGGCGGCGACAAGATGAACTCTGCAGCAAAAACCGTAGAAGGTAAGTGCGGCGGTCAGAAATAATTAGCTGTGTTTATTTGATAAAGCCTGTACTTATCTGAGAGACTAAGGCCTGAATTTCAGGCCTTAGTTTTATCTGTTTTTTAACTCATTTTTAGCATTACTCATTAATTCAAGGACACGCATTATGTCGACAAATCATGCTGATGGCTTAGCCAATGTCGGGTTAGGGCTTCGTCGCGAAATGCTGGATGAGTTTTGTCGGCATGTGCCAACTGCAATCGAGTTTTTTGAAGTCGCACCTGAAAACTGGATGACGCTCGGTGGCAAGTTTGGACGTCAGTTTAAGCAATTAACTGAACAATATGCTTTTTTCTGCCATGGACTTTCGTTATCAATTGGTAGTCCTGAAGCGCTAGATAGTCAATTTGTACACAATATAAAACGCTTTTTGGATGAGCATAATATTGAAGTGTATTCAGAGCATTTAAGTTATTGCTCTGGTACTGGCCATATGTATGATTTGATGCCGATCCCATTTACTGATGATGCAGTCATCCATACCGCTAAGCGGATAAAGCAAGTCGAAGACATACTCGAGCGTCCGTTTATTTTAGAGAATGTTTCTTTTTATGCGGCACCTGGTGCACAAATGAGTGAGGTCGATTTTGTGAATGCAGTCTTACAAGAAGCGGACTGTAAACTGCTACTCGATGTTAATAACATTTATGTTAACTCAATTAACCATCAATATGATGCCCATGCCTTTTTGGCTGCCATGCCGACCGAGCGTATTGAATATTTACATATAGCAGGACATTACCAACAAGACATCGATTTAATGATCGATACCCATGGTGCGGATATTATTGATCCTGTATGGGCATTATTACAGCAATGCTATCAATTACACGGTGTGCATCCAACATTACTCGAACGCGATTTTAATATTCCTAAAACCAAAGTTTTGCTGAACGAGATCAATCAGATCCATCAATACCAACAAGATGCTTTAGCTCAGCAGTCATTCGTGAGGAAGGTATAATGAGTTTTATCGCGATCCAACAGCAATTTATGGATTATATCCGTAATCCCAGTTTACCCTTACCGGAAGGAATAGAGCTGCGGCGAATGCAAGTTTACCGAGAGCTATTTTTTAATAACATTGTCGGTTTCGTGTCGAGTGCTTTTCCGGTGCTTAAAAGTTTGTATCAGGATGAGCAATGGCAGACATTAGTGCAGCAATTTTTTGTGAAGCATGATTGTCAAACGCCAATATTTGTTGAAATTGCGGGCGAGTTTTTATCCTTTTTACAACACGAATATCATATAACAGAAGATGATCCTGTTTTTATGTTGCCGTTAGCACATTATGAATGGCTAGAGTTGTGTGTAGCTGTAGCGCCTGATACGCCCACGTCTCAATTGATCAATACCGGCGAACTAAGCCAGCATAGCTTGTGCCTAGCGGCCTGTGCCAAGGTGGCGCAATATGCCTTTGATGTTCAACATATTAGCCTTGACTACCAACCCATTGAACCGACACCGCAAGCGCAGTTTTTTTGTGTATTTAGAGATGCAGGTGATGAAGTCGCTTTTTTGCAACTGACACCGTTAAGCGCTCAAGTGCTGGCTTACATTGAACAAATGAGCCTTTCTCAACAAGGTGTAACGGTAGATGCCATTATTAGTTGGTTAAACGAACATTACCCACAAATGCCCAGTGAAACTCTGTTATCTGGCTGTTTACCTCTATTGCAACAATTGGCACAAAAGGGCATTGTTATTTCATCAATTGAGGCATAATAGACTTAGTATATTTAAGGTTTTTATTTTGTGAGGATAGGTCTAAGATAGGCCACTTTTTGCGACTTGCATCACATCCGTTGTCCGCAAAGTTAACCTAAATGTTGACTTAACATAACGAGTGAAAGATGCCAGTAATTGCAGTAACAACATCTTCAATGTAGGAATAATCATGAGTCAGCCGTTCAAAGACCCGTTTAACATCTTTTATCTTATTGGTTTTATTTTAGTTTTGTTAATTCCTATATTACCCGCAAGTCTTTCATGGTTGACTGTAACAGGATTAATTTAACGTTTACTTCAGGTTAACCTGCGATGATATTGTCTTATTAAACCACTCTGTTAGAGTGGTTTTTTGCTTGTATGAGGACGCTTATGGCGGTTAAACGCGGATTTTTTCTTATTATTGGTTTGTGCAGTCTAGTGTTAGGCATCATTGGTATTGCGCTGCCTTTGTTGCCTACGGTGCCATTTATTTTACTGGCTGCGTTTTGTTTTGCGCGTTCCAGTGAGCGTCTTCATTATTGGCTAATTACTCATCCTTGGTTTGCTGAAGGTATTCATCAGTGGCAATCAAAGCGGGCATTAAGTCGATCACTAAAGCGAAAAGCCATGCTAATGAGCGGCCTAAGTTTTATGATTAGTATTATTATTGTGCCGATAGTATGGGTGAAGATTATGTTGTTGTGCATGATGCTTGTTTTATTATTTTTCTTGTGGCGGATCCCAGAGTTAGAATAATAAATAGCCAGTTAATATAAGCCTGTTGCAACTGAGATTAAACGGGCATAAAATCTGCTTAGTATTTTTATCAGAGTCCACCATTTACGTGGACTTTTTTATTGCGTAATCACTTTTATACAGAGTTAACTAATTATGATGAACCAAGACAGTTTAGCGCTTATTAAGCAGAGCATTAAAACCATTCCTGATTACCCTACACCAGGCATTATGTTCCGCGATGTGACTAGTTTATTAGAAAACGCAGACGCCTATAAAGCCACTATTGCGATTTTAGTTGCTCATTACCAATCAAAAGGCTTTACTAAAGTTGTCGGCACCGAAGCGCGTGGCTTCTTATTTGGTGCGCCGTTGGCATTAGAGCTAGGTGTTGGTTTTGTGCCGGTACGTAAGCCAGGTAAATTACCTCGCGAAACCATTAGCCAAACCTATGAATTAGAATATGGTAAAGATACCTTAGAAATTCACACCGATGCCATTAATGCCAATGACAAAGTATTGGTTATCGATGATTTGTTAGCAACCGGTGGCACGATTGAAGCTACAGTAAAACTTATTCGTCAATTAGGCGGAGAAGTGAGCCATGCTGCCTTTGTTATCTCATTACCAGAAATTGGTGGCGAGAAACGCTTACAAGGTATGGGAATTAAAGTATTAAGTTTATGCGAGTTTGACGGCGAGTAATCAAAGCAATATAAACTGCTTTTTTATTAGGCAGTTAACTGCATTGTGCTCTATCAAATACTTGCTCAACAATAGCATGCCAGCCCTTGGCATGTTATTGTTAATCCCTTTAAAGGGATTGAGTCCCGATAGCTCTGTGTGGGGAATTTCATGTCTTACCAAGTACTCGCCCGCAAATGGCGTCCTGCTAAATTTGAACAAATGGTTGGTCAATCCCATGTATTAATGGCATTAACTAATGCATTGAGCCAGCAACGTTTACATCACGCTTACCTCTTTACCGGAACACGCGGTGTGGGTAAAACCAGTTTGGCGCGTTTATTTGCTAAAGGTCTCAATTGTGAAACCGGCGTTACTGCTAATCCTTGTGGTGAATGTTCTAGCTGCATTGAAATTGCTCAAGGTCGATTTGTTGATTTAATTGAAGTCGATGCGGCATCGCGTACTAAAGTCGATGATACTCGTGAACTCCTTGATAATGTGCAATACCGTCCTTCCCGTGGGCGTTTTAAAGTGTACTTAATCGATGAAGTACACATGCTGTCGCGTAGCAGTTTTAATGCATTGCTAAAGACGTTAGAAGAGCCTCCTGAGCACGTTAAGTTTTTGCTAGCGACTACCGATCCGCATAAACTGCCTGTTACTGTATTATCTCGTTGCTTACAGTTTAATCTAAAAAGTTTGTCGCAAGACGAAATTAGCAAGCAACTCGAGTATGTGATCACCCAAGAACAATTACCTTTTGAGCCACAAGCGCTGAGCTTATTAGCCAAAGCGGCCAATGGCAGTATGCGTGATGCGCTCAGTTTAACTGACCAAGCGATAGCGTTTGGCAGTGGCCAAGTGATGCTGACACAAGTGCAAACCATGTTGGGCAGTATTGATGAACAACATGTGCTGGCCTTATTAAAAGCCTTGTGTGATGCCGATGTTGGGCCATTAATGCAAACGGTAGCAAAAGTGTTGGCATTCGGTGCCGATGCTGAAGAAGTATTGCGCAGTTTATTAGAGTTATTGCATCAAATCACCTTAACTCAGTTTGCCCCCGCTGCAGCGCAACAATCGCTGTTTAGTGAACAAATTCTAGCATTCTCACAGCAATTAGCGCCTGAACAAGTACAGCTTTATTACCAAATGTTGCTTAACGGTCGTAAAGATTTAGCCTTTGCCCCCGATCCTAAATCGGGCTTGGAAATGGCGTTACTTCGCGCAGTAGCGTTTACCCCCGAAAAACAAGTAAAACGCTGGCTAACAACGACGCCGGCTAACATTGATTTAAGCGTTATTGACGGTTCATCATCTCCAACGCAAGAGGTCATTGAAACAGGCCCAAAGTCTGATCTTCAGCCGCAAAAAGACATTGTTTTACCGACAACAGCATTATCTATTCAGGATGAAACTGCAGCGACCACGGAGGTGGACGTTGCTGATGCTATCGACGATGAGCCAGTCGCATCTTCACTGGTGGCTGAGCAAGCTTTGTTGTTGGACCAAGCGCAAAGTTTGGGGTTTAATCCATTGCCACCCAAAAGCGATATGCCGATTGGTAATGTTACCAACCACGTCGTCAAGCGTGACGTTAGCCATATGACAGCTGATAAGACTGCTGCCGATATTATTCATACTGCGGCATCAGACAATGGCGATATTCGTGCTGATGCTGAAACGACGACTCAAATCACAACAGCACCGCTGAAAAGGGATATTGCTGCGTCTGAAGAGCGGGTTGAAAAACATCAATTAGCGCAGAGTACTGCAGACAGCAATGTTGTAGAAAATAGTCAATTGAGTGGTAATGCGGATGATATTCCGCTCAACGCGTATGCTTTTATGGATTATGACGTGTCTGATGATATGTCCATGGAATATCAACCATTTGATCATGACGAAGAGGGGGCTTTTTCGGCTTTAAATGGAACAACTGAAGCTAACAATGTTGATGATGTTACTGACTCAAGGTCTGAACCGAAAACGGCTAATCATGTCAGTGATAATACTCGCCCAAACCTCACTGATTCTGAGGATAATGTAGACGATTTTCTTGACGAAGTGTTAGCCAGTCGTGATTCACTTATTGCCGATGTCGGGGTGTTACAACATAAAGATGAACTGGCAAAAAAAGAATCGACAAAAATAACCACTTCAAGAGTGAACAAACCTGCAGTGACATCGGTTGTCAGCGCCAATGAGTCGCCTGCAGTGACTGAAACTGATCCTAAAGCTTTTGAAGCGTTATCTACTGCCGAAACAATCAATTCTCCAGTAGTGGCAGATTATGATAGGGCTCCTTGGGTCGCGCCCGAAGAGGGTGAGCCAATCAATGCATTTGCAGATGTTCATGATGCGATTAAGCCCGTCACTGAAGCCACTATTCAACCGACAGACACGGCCAGTCATCAGCAAGCTGCTCACGCACATAATCACGCACATAAAACGAGCTCATTGACAGCCCAATCGCTCAACATTAGCGCAGAGTCTGTCGTTCGAGGTCCTACTGATGCGACGCCCATAGATGTAAAAGCCCAATTTGAGCCACACAGTATTCAAGGAAACGAGATTGATTTACATTGGTATAAAGTGATGACTAATGTGTCTGTTGGCGGTAGGGTTCGGCAATTAGGGGTGAACTCTGTGTGTTCGGCATTGTCAAATCCTATGATATTGGTGTTGAAACCCGATCAAAAACATTTGTCTGCCCAGACAGCTATTGATCAACTGCAAGACGCGTTATCTCAATACCTTGGGCAACCGACTCAAGTACAGATCCAGATTGGGATTGTGCCTAAACGAGAAACGCCCCTTGAGTTACGTAAACGTTTTCATCGTGAACTTATCGCACAGGCTCAACAGTCTATTTTGCTTGATGATAACGTTCAGTGGATGGTTCAACGCTTATCGGCTCAATTAGACAGTGACAGTATTGAATATCCGTTGGAACAGCTAGGACAAATTGCGCAGGATATTACACAAATTAACGCTTTATAAATGAACAAATACGGTGATTTAGCTTAAAATGAATATATCTTCATCTCAAAAGTGTATTTGCTAGATTGCCAATCGATTTTATTTCAGTAAGATTAGCGTCACTATGACGACTTGCTAACAACCTTAATTAGAGAGAGATACGACTATGTTTGGTGGAAAAGGCGGTATGGGCAATTTAATGAAACAAGCCCAAATGATGCAAGACAAAATGGCTCAAATGCAGGAAGAAATTGCTCGCACAGAAATGACAGGTGAAGCGGGTGCTGGCTTGGTTAAAGTAACCATGACAGGTAACCACAATGTGCGTACAGTTGAAATTGATCCAAGCTTGATGGAAGACGATAAAGAGATGCTAGAAGATCTTATCGCTGCAGCGTGTAACGATGCAGCTCGTCGCATTGAAGAAAATCAAAAGACTAAAATGGCCGAAGTGACTGGCGGTATGCAATTACCACCAGGGATGAAAATGCCTTTCTAGAAGCTAAGATGCTGACTTTTCCTCGTGTAATTCCCTTGTTATCATTTCTTGGGAATTACATTAGGAATTATAAAGGAATTTGGGGTCTTCATTCTTAGCCTTCTTAGCCTTCTTAGTTTTCTCAGTTTTCTCAGTTTTCTTAGTTTTATGGTCAGGTCGTTCACCCGCGATCCATTTGCCATAGATTGTTGAGTCCTCCCTATCACTATGCCCCATCTGATCCGCAAGCCAAGTAGGAACAGTACTAGCCATTTTTTGGGACAGTATTTAACTCAGGTCGCGTATATGGTTTATTTCACGACTTAGCAATACTCGTCTTCGCTCAACTTATTTGTTTTTATATTTTAGGTGATGCGTTTCACCATAACTGAAAGCATGTAAGTCTTTACGCGTTGATGTTTAAAGGCATTATCAGATGGCTGATCCGCACTAAACCAACTTATAACGGGTGCAACATCCATGCTGTCACAGCCTTGAAAAACGTAAAGGTTATGCCACCAAAGGTGATCATTGGTATTTAATGTCAACCTGACCCCAACTGGCTTTTTTGCTTAGGACATTGTCAACTCGGCCCATTTCACTAACACCCTATATTTCTAACATTCCTTATGAGAAGCTAATCGACACTTTAATTATGGAATATGACAATATGCTCACTTTATATGGCTTTCCCGCAAGTAACTATTACGGTTTGATAAAACATGCCTTGTTATTAAAAGGCATTGATTTTAATGAAGAGCGCACTTATCCAGGCCATCCCTCATATTTGGAAAAAAGCCCTATGGGCAAAGTGCCGTGTATTGGCACTGAACACGGTTTTCTATCAGAAACTGCGGCCATCCTTGAGTATATTGAGCATCATTACCCAGACAAGCCAATCCTGCCCAGCGATGCATTCCAAAGGGCAAAAGGCTTTGAATTGATGCGCATTGCCGAATTGTATGTGGAGCTATCCGCAAGACGGTTTTTACCCGAATTACTCATGGGTGCGCCAAAATCAGAATCAAACCGTGCTGTTATGTTACCCATACTGATAAAGGCCTTTGCATGCCTAGAGAGCATGGCCGCCTTTGGCCCTTATTTGATGGGTGAAAAGTGTACGCAAACAGATCTTGTCGTTCGATACAGTCTTAAGACAGGTGTAATGGTAGGGAAAAAAATCTTTGAAGTAGACTTTATGGAAAAAACACCAAAACTACAAGCGTGGTGGAACACTATGAGCAACGAACCGATTTCAAAAATAGTCGATACTCAAGCTGAAGAGTCCTTCCCAGAATTTATCGGCATTTTGCAAAAAGCGGCTGCTAAATAAGCCCTCACTAATAACGTTTCATATCTAAATATTTACTAGATGAAGCCATTGTAATATTCATATCATCTTAATAAAAAAAGTCATACCAATTCAGATAAAGAAGTGGATTGGTATATATCCCCTCGGTATCAATAACCTGTTATACGTAATCTGAACGATTTCTTATATTAAGCTCAGTAATACTTACTCTTCGGCCTAATACCCTAGGGGGGGTTAGTGAATGAGCCACTAATCGACCCTGAGTATACACTTCATCAAGACGACTATGCTGCAAAACCAATCGTCTGTACCGTTTTAACCATCGATGTAATAGCGATTTTTTGATATTTAAAGCAAAATTTCAATATATTTACACCATACGGCTAGACTTGAACTTACCTTTTTACACCAGAAAGAGAGCAATCGATAATGACAACATCAAAACAACTATTTACCCTTATCTCCTCAGATGGACAACTTGAAATGTCCTTAAAGGATGTTGATGTGCCGGCCCCTAAACCACATGAAGTAATAGTGCGTATAGAGGCGGCACCTATTAACCCTTCCGATATGTGGCCTATGTTTGGCCCTTCAAATTTAGCCGCTGCACAGCTCAGTGGTGATAAATCAACTCTTAATGCACCTCTTTATCCTGGCATGTTACCCCGTATTAAATCTCGCTTAGATCAGGTTCTCCCCATTGGTAATGAAGGAGCCGGAACCGTAGTGGCTGCAGGTAATAGTGAAGCAGCACAAGCGTTAATGGGCAAAACCGTAGCCATTTTATCGGGTGGTGCTTATGCGCAATATTGTTGTGTGCCAGCCCAAGCTTGTATTGTGCACAACGAGGGCACCTCAGCCAATGATGCCGCTTCCTCTTTTGTAAACCCACTTACCGCCTTGGGTATGGTAGAAACCATGCGTATGGAAGGCCATACGGCATTAGTGCACACCGCCGCTGCATCGAGTTTAGGACAGATGCTAAATAAAATTTGTCTGGCTCAAGACGTCCCTTTAGTCAATATTGTTAGAAAGCAGCAACAGGTGGACATACTCAAGGCGATTGGTGCCAAGTATATTTGTGATTCGTCCAGTGACACTTTCAAGGCTGACTTATATAAAGCCATAGATGAAACCGGTGCTACCTTAGCCTTTGATGCCATAGGTGGGGGCGACGTAGTGAGCGATATACTGACCGCCATGGAACAATCGGGCAGTAAAGACGCAGTAGGTTTTAATACCTATGGCTCTGAATCTAATAAACAAGTTTATATATACGGTGGTCTGGACTTTTCTCCTACCATCTTGAACCGCGCATACGGGATGACATGGAGCATAGGAGGGTGGTTATTGATGAGATTCTTGGGTAAGCTGCAACCTCAGCAAATCGGTCAGCTGCAAAAACAAGTGGCCAATGAAATCAAAACCACCTTTGCCAGTGCATTTACTGATGAATTAAGTTTTGAACAAGCCATGACTCCGGCGATTATTTTGCAGTACACCGCCAAAAAAACCGGTGAAAAATACCTCATTAATCCAAATAAAGCGTAGTAAATTTGCCATATGGGGATGTAGTTGATACATCCCCTTTTTTCGTTTGGTGTAATAACATGGTCTGAATAACGGTGTTGTTCAGGACAGTTGCTACAGAAATGTAGCTAGTCATACCCAATTCTTGATGCAATATTGATGCAATTTTTACAGGTTTTTTCCAGCAACGAACTATAACATTCTTAGCCGTTGAGCATGATTTATGCGACCAAGAAACCATGTCCAAAGTTATTTAACGTCAATAATTTAATAATAAACTGACTATTATGCTGAAGTACGTAATGGAATACCTGCTGTCCTTTATTAAGGATCCCATCACGGTTCTTTTATTGTTTATAAGAAAAATTTGGGGTTTCGTATTTTTTAAAAAGGTTGGTTTATTCAACTAGTGCGGTCTGACTCGTACCAGAGCCACCAATAATGGGTGACCAATGTGACGACCGTACTTTCCATTTTCCAGCCTCCTTAGTATATACTTGGCTAACTCGGGTTCTATAATTTGCCACAGCAGGACTTCCTTTTGGAGTCATAGAACCCTCCGAATAATAATGGGCCAATGCAATTTTATCTGGTACCAAAATGGTAACTTGAATATGTTTAACATCGATATTGAACGCGTCATATTCTTCTAGCCGTCCATCGGCTTTGATTGTTTGGATCAGTCCGCCACTAGACCAGAACTCTATAGCGCCTTCGTTCGAATAGGTGCCTTCAAGCCCCTTGAGATTCTTTTTTACATAAGCATTATCGTCCATGATAGTCTTTTTGACCTCTTGCTCGGTCGCCATCGCTGTTTGAATAAATGTGCCAGTGATAACTAACAATCCAATTAGTGCAATGAATAGTTTTTTCATTATTGTATCTCCTTTGCTATTTGTTAACTCATCTATCATGACTGTTGCTATATTTCCATGGAGGTTGAGGCTCTCCATTTTCAAGAAGTGGAATTAACGTCTCTCATTAGTCGGATATTAATATTAGCAGTATGATAATTAAGACCTTTAATGAATTTTAGAATGAAAAACACTAAAGCTCGTGTTGAAGTATAGATGAACTTATTCCTATTGCTTAGAATATTTCCGTCCTTAGCATTAGCGTGGCGATATTTTTAGTCACGTTGAATTAGGCCGATGACATTAGTATTTAATGACGCTTACTTCTTATAATCTAAATGAACAGTCCTTATACTAAAATCTTATAACGTCTGTTTTGGTATCAACGTTTTTCAGGTGAAATAAAGTTAACGCTTAAATGTAGACTGTTTTAAAGCATGACTCGTCGTTAACGCAGCTGCATTTTATGACGTCAATTCTGGCCGCTATTTAACATTGATTTTCTGTTCATTTAAGTTCGGATTTTGAATTTGTATGCTGGGTTATAAACTACGATTTTTTTATTAGAAAATTCGGTGCACTCTATAGACAAAGTTAGTTAGGAACTATTTAGGAACTATATTGGAAATTTTAGGATTAATTTTTATGACATAAAATAACCCTAAAAATAGAAAGAGGTTAAAAGATTAAATAAAATAGTATGTTAATGCTAGTAATATACAATCAACCATTTGCCAGACGAAATTGAAATGCCGATTTAATCTGCGCATTTTTATTGTTAGCCATAAACTGCATTCGCCAGAGCTTATTATTCAATAATGACATAACCTTGTACTTGATAGTCACCCCCAGTGTCATGATGCATTGCTGAAAACTATTTCGAGGATAAGGTTATTAAAAAAGCCGAATACACATGAATCAAAAAGCAAACGGTTAGAATGCTGAGCGTTAGTTAACTGACCAAGCGTGTCTTTAGAGCGTTAACCTCAGAATGCATGTATCAATATTAACGTTAGCCAAAAAACCTAGTGCAATGTGCGACTTGGGTTTATGTCAGTTATTACATCAGTGAACCAAGTCGTTCATTTTAGGTTATATATCACCAATCAATTTTTGAAAGTAAACTAGCTTAAAAAGTGTCTGTTTTTAGTTGAGCGCTATCATTAGACCTCACGATAGGGTTTTATCGGCAACAGGGCATAGTTTAGGTCATAGTTTAGGGTATAGTTTATTGCTGCTCTGCTTCTATTTTTACCCCATTACTACTTGGTTGCGGCCATTTTGTTTTGCCTGATAGAGTGCTCTATCTGCATTTTTAATCAGACACAGGTAGTCTTTACACTCAGACGTTAGTCCTGCGACACCAACACTCACAGTAACCCCAATTGAAAGCATATCTATGCCAGGCTCTTCAGGCAGTGGCAACTGAGTGTTCTCCACAACCTGCCTGAGTCGTTCAGCCAGTTTATAGGATGTAGAAATTTGAGTTCGAGGAAGAATGACCACAAACTCTTCACCACCATATCGGGCAAGTACATCCGACTCTCTTAATGACTCTTTGATATTTTGGGCGATATTTTTCAGTACTAAGTCTCCAATCTGATGACCATAGTTATCATTAATGATTTTGAAATGATCGATATCGATCATAAAGATAGACAGAGGCTTAGAGTAACTTTGGGCCCTTTGTGTCTCCTCTTTAAGGCGACGGTCTAAGTAACGACGGTTGAAGATCCCCATTAGTGAGTCGGTGATGTTTTCCTGCTTGAGGGCATACAACTGCATGATGTCGCTGGTCGTTTTGAGTGACAGGCTACAAACAACAAATACAAAAATAGCTCCGCAAAAAAATATAATCGGCACGACGAGATCGAGTGGTTGATAAGATTTAACTAAGCTAAATTTTGCGTATACGACATAACCTGCGATAAAAAACAGGATCAGCAGAATCAGAAACCCCCAACTATAGCGTAATCCACCTATTGGTAGCTGGCGAAATAGCGTCCATACTGGTCCGATGGCCATTGCCAGTAATAGCGCTCCGCAAATAACCAGTCCGCTACCTAATACGGGTAAAATATCGTACATTTTGAGTCCTTACTCTGGAGTCACTTCAATTTGAAAACGCTTCACCTTGAGATGTTTTCAATATCGTCGTGAATATCGTCCTTGGAACCACAGAACATATCGGGGATACGATGATAGAATATCAGATGGTTTAAACAGAAAAGTGATAGCTCTCAAAAATAGATTAACTTCTTTTCTGATTATGTGAGCCCGTTAATGAAATGAATGAATATTGTTGTAATTCGGTCGGTTACTTAGATTTTTACTGCAGTATAAACAGAGGTTGTTTGAAACCGCTTCGGTGTTCATCATTATTAACAAGCCTAGTAGAAGAAGTATTAATTGAGCTCTTTACATATCTTCGATGTAACGATGACTCTGGGCATTTGGTTAAAGCATTAAATAAAAACACTTTGTAATGGCTCGATTGTTGGCTTCATTTATTCTAAAAAGCATTAATCTTTGCATTCGAGCGCAGCACAGATAATAATCGCACTGCATTGGTGCTATCGCAGATTGGCTTGGCTGATCACAAAAAGGGTTTCACCAATAACATCACAATGAGTTTAGTTATTAAGGTATTGGCAATTTATGAAATTTAGTCCTTTGGTCGATGAATTAATTCAATCTTTACGCGCTTTGCCAGGCGTCGGACCTAAGTCGGCACAGCGTATGGCGTTTCAATTGCTTGAGCGTGAACGTAAAGTGGGCCTTAAGCTTGCCGATTCGTTACAAAAAGCCATGTCTGAAGTCGGCCACTGTCAAAGTTGCCGTACATTTACCGAACAAGATTTATGCCCCATATGCAGTAGCCATCGGCGTATTAATGCAGGGATTATTTGCGTGGTCGAAACCCCTGCCGATGTGCTTGCCATTGAGGCGGGTGGACATTTCAATGGTCGCTATTTTGTATTGTTAGGGCACTTGTCGCCATTAGACGGTGTTGGTCCTGAAGAACTGGGTCTGGCCTTACTTGAGCGCCATTTAATCTCTGATGAAGTGAGCGAGCTTATTCTTGCCACAAACCCTACCGTTGAGGGAGATGCTACCGCACACTTTATTGCGGATATGGCTAGGAGACACAATGTGGTGATTAGCCGTATCGCTCATGGCGTTCCTGTCGGTGGTGAGCTTGAATATGTTGATAGCACCACCTTAGCCTTGTCATTTAATGGTCGTATTCCGCTGTAAAAAAGCGGCTTACTCATTGAAAACCACTGTGCCAGCGGATCATTAATCAGGTTTGCTGGCATTATTTCATCCATCAAGGGTGATTAATGGGGTAATAGGGGCGGACATTATTCGCCATATTGGCCTGATTTGAGCCTATCGGATGATTTATTATTCAACAAGGCGGTGTTGCCCCTTGAAAATATTGTAACGTTCCCCCATCTCTTGGTTAACACCGATTTTTAAGGCGAGTAGATTAATCGACTCGTGATTGTTTCAACGTAACACCAAGGGAAATATTCATGTCACAACAAGAAACTCATGGCTTTCAAACCGAAGTAAAACAACTTCTGCAATTGATGATCCACTCTCTGTATTCAAATAAAGAGATTTTCTTACGTGAGCTAGTCTCAAATGCGGCCGATGCAGCAGATAAACTCCGCTATTTAGCCTTAACCGATGATGCCTTATATGAAGGTAACGGTGATTTACGCGTCCGTGTTAGTGCCAATAAAGAAAAAGGCACAGTAACCATTACCGATAATGGTATTGGTATGACCCGTGATAGCGTCATTGAACACTTAGGCACTATCGCCAAATCGGGCACTAAAGAGTTTTTCAGTAACCTTTCTGGCGAAGCGTCAAAAGACACACAATTAATTGGTCAGTTTGGTGTGGGCTTCTATTCTGCTTTCATCGTGTCCAAAAAAGTCACTGTGCGAACTCGTGCTGCCGGTCATGCGGCTAATGAAGGCGTATTGTGGGAGTCAGAAGGTGAAGGTTCATTTAGTGTAGACAGTATTACTAAAAATGAACGTGGTACTGAAATTGTCCTGCATTTACGTGATGAAGAAACCGAGTTTGCTGACGATTATCGTCTACGATCAATTATCACTAAGTATTCTGATCATATCTCTGTTCCGGTACAAATGTGGAATGAAGGTACACCAGAGTCTGATGGCCCTGATGGCGAGAAAGTAGCGGCAACCGAAGGTGAGTGGAAAGTGATGAACAAAGCCACCGCGCTTTGGACTCGTAATAAGTCAGATATCACAGAAGAAGAATACCAAGAATTTTATAAACATATTTCTCACGATTACAGCGAGGCATTAAAATGGTCTCACAATCGTGTCGAAGGCAAACAAGAATACACCAGCTTGTTGTATATCCCAGCCAAAGCGCCGTGGGATATGTGGAATCGTGACCATAAACATGGCTTGAAGCTGTTTGTTCAGCGTGTGTTTATTATGGATGAAGCCGAGCAGTTTTTGCCTTCTTACTTACGTTTCGTTCGCGGGTTAATCGATTCAAATGACTTGCCGCTAAACGTATCTCGAGAAATTTTACAAGATAATCAAGTAACTACAGCAATGCGAGTGGGGATCACCAAACGTGTGTTAGGTATGCTTGAAAAACTGGCTAAAGATGAGCCTGAACAATACCAGTCTTTTTGGGCTGAGTTTGGTCAAGTATTAAAAGAAGGCCCAGCAGAAGACTTTGCTAACAAAGAGCGCATTGCAGGACTATTGCGTTTTGCTTCTACTGATGATAATTCGGCCGCCACAACGGTGTCATTAGCTGCTTATATTGAGCGCATGAAGGAAGGCCAAGACAAGATTTACTATATTGTTGCCGACAGCCATGAAGCCGCAGCAAATAGTCCTCATCTTGAATTACTGCGCAAAAAAGGCATTGAAGTATTATTAATGTCAGAGCGTATCGATGAATGGTTAGTGAACCACCTAACTGAATTCAAAGAGAAGAAGTTACATTCTGTCACCCAAGGTGATTTAGAATTAGGCGAGCTTGAAGATGCGGCCGATAAAGAAGCTCATGACAAAGTTGCTGAAGAATCAAAAGCACTTGTTGAACGAGTTAAAGCTGCACTTGCTGACCGCGTATCGGCAGTTCGTGTTACATCACGCCTAACTGACACGCCAGCATGTGTGGTAGCCGGTGAAGGTGAAATGTCGACTCAGATGATTAAACTGATGCAAGCTGCAGGTCAGCCAGTGCCAGATTCTAAGCCAACATTTGAGATTAATCCAACCCATCCTTTGGTTGAACATCTTAGTAACGAAGCTGACGAAAAACTGTTTGCTGATTGGGCTAACTTGTTATTACAACAAGCGTTGTTATCAGAAAAAGGCAGTCTGGCCGATCCATCAGCGTTTATTAAACTGACCAATCAAATGTTATTGGCGAGTGTAAAATAACTTCGATTTAAGCAGTAAAAGCGGACAATAAGTCCGCTTTTGTTTTTGTCATACCGCGGAGGCAATATGGACTACCTCATCGATCTTACTAAAGATAATATTCAGCAAGTTGTTGATACCTCAATGCAAAAAATGGTGGTATTGGCATTTTGGACTCAACAACAGCCCGAAAGTGTACAGATGTTACAAACGCTGGAACAACTGGTAACGGCACAAGCTGGACGATTTATTTTAGCCAAAGTGGATTGTGAAACAGAGTTAGAAATTGCTAACTATTTCCAAATTCAAGATGTACCGACCACATTAATTTTAGATAAAGGCAGACCGATTGATGGTTTTGCTGGGCAACAAAGCCAACAACAAATTTGCGACATACTCGACAAACATTTACCGCCGATGTGGATACAAGCGTTTGATGAGGTTAAGCAAAAATTAGCCCAAGGCGAGTTATCGTCGCAAGACTTGGGCAAAATAGCAGACCAATTAACAATCATTTATAACGATGCGCATCAGCCAGCTGAAGTTGCATTGGTGATGATAGATGTGGCGTTACAGCAAGGTTTATTAGCGGAAGCAAAAGTGTTGCTAGCCCGTATAGGTTTAGCTGATCAAGATAGTTACTATCACAATTTAGTCGCCAAATTAGCGTTAGCGGAAGATGCGGCAGATACGCCTGAAATTCGTCAACTGCAACAGAATGTTGCCGACCAACCTGACAATATTGATGCGGTGTTAATCTTAGCCAAAGCATTAAATGTTGCCCATCGTAATGAAGAAGCACTCGAATTATTGTTCGCTATTTTACAAAAAGACATGAGCGCTGCAGAGGGTAACGTTAAACAAGTCTTCATGGACATTTTAACTGCGATTGGCCAAGGCAATGCGTTAGCCAATTTATATCGGCGTAAATTGTATACTTTATTGTATTAAACAATTGCAGCCATTTTGTTACAATCCTTATTAGATTTAGGTCTAATGTTATAACAAAAGCGCTATTAATAGTGTGGTAAATGTGCGAAAATCGCCGCCCTAAAAAGAACACAAACTTAAAAGAGGACTTTTGAGATGCGCATTATTTTATTGGGTGCCCCAGGTGCTGGTAAAGGTACCCAAGCTCAGTTCATTATGGAGCAGTACGGTATCCCACAAATCTCAACCGGTGATATGTTGCGTGCAGCAGTAAAAGCTGGCACGGCATTAGGTTTAGAAGCTAAGAAAGTAATGGATGCAGGTCAATTAGTTTCTGACGATCTTATCATTGGTTTAGTGAAAGAGCGTATTACCCAAGATGACTGTGAAAAAGGTTTTTTATTAGACGGTTTTCCTCGTACGATCCCACAAGCCGATGCAATGGCTGAAAACGGAATTGAAATCGATCATGTGATTGAGATTGATGTGCCAGACGAAGAAATCGTTAAGCGTATGAGCGGACGTCGTGTCCATTCTGGTTCTGGTCGCGTTTACCACATGGTATTCAATCCACCTAAAGTGGCAGGTAAAGATGATGTCACTGGCGAAGATTTATCTATCCGTCCAGATGATGAAGAAAGCACCGTACGCAAACGCTTAGGTATTTACCATGAGCAAACTAAACCATTAGTCGATTACTATGGCAAAGTGGCAGCAGAAGGTAAAACTCAGTACAACAAGTTTGACGGTACTCAATCTGTTGCTAAAGTTAGTGAGCAATTGGCCAATATTCTAAAATAATCGCTAATTAACGCCTCAATAAAAAGCCTGCATTGCAGGCTTTTTTATTGCTTAATGGACAAGCTAATTACTCGAAAACGTAATGATAGACAGATATTGGACATCTACGTCTTTCTGTTTACCTCTGAACGGGGTGGGAAACGGTTATCAAACAGCTCTTTGTCCTGGCAATACCGACGCTGCATTGACTTACAATAGGCCTGCTATTGACGCGCAGATTGCCCTTGCTAGTAAAAAAAGGCACGTTTTAAATAAAATCGCTCAAAACACTGTGCATTTTAGCTCTCTATCCATCTCTTATCCCGAGTTAAGGTTATTTAGGCCGTGAAAATGATAAAAGTGATATAGAATTAACGCTTACCTATGATAAAATTTGCCGCCATTTTCGCGGATGACAACTCATTAAAAATTCAATGGGTGTCAGTAATCATTAATTTCACACTTGCATGGATGCCAAGCTATGAGAGTCCAATATGAAGTTCCCTGGTCAACGTAAGTCCAAGCACTATTTCCCTGTAAACAGTCGTGATCCTTTATTAGCTCAACTTACGCAGCAGCCTCAACCTTTTTCTACTTATATTTGTGGGATTGACCAGACGCTGGTGGATATCGAAGCCAAAGTTGATGATGAATTACTTCAGCGTTACGGTTTACCTAAAGGCAACTCAACGCTCATTAACGATGAGCAAGCCCATCATTTGTATAATGAACTTAAGTCCAATGAGATCATCAGTGATGAGTTTGCTGGTGGCACCATTGGTAACACAGTACACAATTATTCTATTTTAGCCGATGACCGCTCAGTGCTTTTTGGGGTTATGAGCCAACATATTATGGTAGGTAGCTACGCTTATCGCTATTTATGTCATACCTCATCAAAGGTCGACCTCAACTTCTTACAACCTGTCGACGGTCCTATTGGTCGTTGTTTTACGCTGATTTCCGACAGTGGTGAGCGCACGTTTGCGATTAGTAAAGGATGCATGGATAAGCTAACACCAGAGTATATCGATAAAGAGGTGGTGCAGGGCAGTTCAGCATTAGTCATCACGGCATATTTAATGCGTGCCAGTGACGGTGACGGTATTACTGATGCCGCAATGACGGCGATTAATTACGCCAAAGAGGCAGATGTGCCAGTCGTGTTAACCTTAGGCACGCGGTTTTTAATTCAAGAAGAGCCAAAGTGGTGGCAAAATTTTATTAATGAACATGTCACTATTTTAGCCATGAATGAAGACGAAGGCGAAGCGTTAACCGGTTTTAAAGACCCATTACTTGCCAGCGAAGCCGCTCTTGAATGGTGTGACATGGTGTTAACCACGGCGGGGGAGATAGGACTTTATACCGCAGGTTATACTGAGGATAATGAAAAACGCGAAACCAGTCATACCTTATTACCTGGAGCCATTCCCGAGTTCAATCGTTATGAGTTTTCGCGACCGAAATTACAAGCAGATTGTGACACGCCGATAAAAGTATACGCACATATTGCACCTTATATGGGTGGGCCGGAATTAATTCGCAATACCAATGGTGCTGGCGATGGTGCGTTGTCTGCGCTGCTTCATGATTTATCAGCCAATACTTTCCATAAAACCAATATACCTGGCTCGAGTAAACATAAACGAGACGGCATATGTTATTCATCATTTTCACAAGTGTGTAAATACGCTAATCGTGTTGCATACGAGGTGTTAGCTCAGCATAGTCCACGTTTGTCCCATGGTTTGCCTGAGCGAGAAGACAGTCTAGAAGAGTCTTATTGGGAACGATGATCTGTCGTCGATAAAAAAAACGATAATGATGCATCATTATCGTTTTTTTTTGTGTTAATTTTTATAGAATAGATATCGACATCTAGTTTATTAATAAGCAATTAGGAGCGCCACGTGAAAGGACAAATCTTAAAAGAGATGCATGTACTTAAGGCTATTGAGCCAGAGTTTGAGACCCAGCGTAGAATTGCTTTTATCAAGGCAAAATTAATAGAAGCTAACAGTCGTACTTTAGTTTTGGGTATTAGCGGCGGTGTTGACTCATCCCTTGCAGGGCGTTTGTGCCAGCTGGCAGTGGATAGCCTTAATCAAGAAAAGGTCAGTGACGAGTACCAGTTCATTGGCGTTCGCTTGCCTTACCATGTGCAAAAAGATGAAGCTGAAGCCCAACAAGCCTGTCAGTTTATTCAGCCTTCACAACTGGTGACAGTGAATGTCCATGATGGGGTTGTTGGCATCCATAATGCCACACTAGCCGGTCTCACCGCGGCGGGTTTAGCATCAACAGATGCTGCCAAAATTGATTTTCTTAAAGGTAATGTCAAAGCTAGAATGCGCATGATAGTCCAGTATGATATTGCAGGGTTAGTAGGTGGTTTAGTTGTTGGCACCGATCACAGTGCTGAAAATATTACCGGTTTTTATACTAAGTGGGGAGATGGCGCGTGCGATTTAGCCCCGTTGTTTGGGCTAAATAAACGTCAGGTACGCCAGTTAGCGGCTTATTTGGGTGCACCTGATCTATTAGTTAACAAAGCCGCTACGGCTGATCTAGAAGACAATAAACCTCAACTTGAGGATGAAGCCGCTTTAGGACTGACTTATGATCAAATTGATGACTTCTTAGAAGGTAAAGACGTTGCCCAATCAGTTGAAGATAAACTCGTTAGTATCTATAAACGTACCCAACATAAGCGTGAGCCTATTGCGACTATTTACGACTAATCGCTAATGTTTTGTAGCGGCGATGTGTTGTCGTGTCAGTTCAATGAGCGCATTAGAATATTGTCGATAATCTAAATATGGTGTCATTAACACTGGGGGCTGGCGCTGTATTTTTTGCTGGTCATCCAGTGATGAATATTGCCGAGGATCCGTTATCCCCATTCGTAGCTGGGCTTCTTTACCACATATAATATGCCAACATACAGAAGGCAGCTTTAAGTCGTCGCTATAATGAACATCTGCTTTAACAATACGTAATTGGCAACGTAAGCGTGATGTTTTAATGTCACTGTTGATGTTCTTGTCGGTTTTTGGTTGATGCCGTTCAGCAGATTCACTAAACAGATTGTCGCGGATCAACTTCCAACAAGCCCCTTTGTTAGCATTGATATCGTGCTCTAAACAGCAAATTTTAGCCATAATGGTGACAATTTTTCGCCAGTGATTTCCATTCAATGCGACGAGTTGTGTTACTGCATCAACGTGAGTGGCTTGCCAATGTTCCGGTAAGGCTGGAGGCGTAGGTAAATAAAAAATGATATCGGGATTCATGGGCCCCCATATATGGCTAAATAAAGCTGATGACATATCATTTCCACTATAGTTAAGGATGGCTATTGTTTGGCGGTTTGACGGTAAATGTTAAGCTATATTGTTGTTCATTTGATATTTATTTTCAATAAGGTTTACTATGCGCGCTATTGTAATTGGGTCGACTAAACATTTTTTGTTTGCCGCATTTTATGCTGCTTTGGGGATTGCTTTAGCGTTAATTATCGCAGCCGTTTGGATGCTTAATGCTCGGCCTAATTTATCATTGTGGCACACTACACACCTAACCTCTGAATATCATCAGCAGTCAGGCTTAACTGATTTTAATCAATATTTACTATTAGAAGATAAACTATTTGCTGAAGTAGAACAGCAAGTTTATCGTCAGTATCAGCCTGAAATAGCGTCTCCTATTAATCGTTATGAGCGCCATAGTCTGTCTGATCCTAGGTTATGGCAGCAAAATTGGAATCGCTCATTTGAATGGAAAAACCCACAAGCAGAGTTTGGCCTATTATTGTTACATGGCATGTCTGATTCACCCTATATGATGTCGCATTTAGCACAGCATTATAAGCAACAGGCATATGTTTTAGGATTGCGTTTGCCCGGCCACGGTACCATTCCGTCTGGGTTAACCGACATTACCTGGCCTGATCTTGCTGGGGCGGTGTCACTTGCCGTGGCACACTTATCTACACAACTGCCGGGTAAACCCATTTATGTGGTGGGTTTTTCAACTGGGGCTGCATTGGCGTTAAACCATGAACTTGAGAATATCAGCTTGGATAAGTCTACGAGCTTTGATGGCATGATCATGTTATCGCCAGCAATTGGTCTTACACCTATTGCTGCAGGTGCTTACTGGCAAGCAAAACTGGGGAAATTACTTGGGCAAGATAAACTGTATTGGAACAGCATTCAAACAGAATATGATCCGTTCAAATATCAATCGTTTGCCGTTAATGCTGGTGATGTTGTGTATCAGTTAACCCAGCGTAATCAGACCTTATTAGAGTCATTATCGGTGCAGCAGTTAGATGCTATTCCGGCGATGTTAACGTTTCAGTCAGTTGTCGATGATACGGTATCTTCGCTTGCTGTGGTTGATTTGTTATATCAAAGGTTACCGGCAAACAAAAACCATCAATTGGTGTTATTTGACGTCAACCGTACTCGGAGCAACAACCAATTACTTTTCCAAGACCCACTGGCATCTTTTGCCCCTTTTTGGCTGTCTAAGCCGTTACCCTATCGCCTAAGTTTGCTTGAAAATGACCCGCAACGTGATCATCATGTTCAGGTAAGGGAGTTAGCCGATAAATCGATAACTAATGATGTATTAGCGTTAAATTTAACTTGGCCTAAAGATGTGTTTTCATTATCTCATGTGGCGTTAAACTTTCCGATTGAAGATACGCTTTATGGGCCTCAATCTGGCAATAATCCTGATAAAATCCAAATAGGCAGAGCAATTTATCAAGGTGAACGGGGCATTTTTAGTATGACAGCCGACGACATGTTACGTCAGAAATGGAATCCATTTTATCCTTATATGATGACTCGAATTGATGCGTTTACTCAAGGACATCAATCTGAGTCATCATTGGATAATAAACCGCTAAAGTTTAGTCAGAAATGATATTAATTATTGTCCGGTTTCGTCCCTGCTGTTTTGCTTGATAGAGATTATCATCTGCAACTTTAATCCACTTATCGAGTTGCACGTTATAGTCCGCATTTGCTGTAATCGCGCCAATACTAACTGTCACTTTGAATGATTGTTTATCTTCGGGTGAGGTGATATTTAATTGTGACAATGCTTCTCTAAAGCCATTGAGATGTTGTTCAATATGTAAGGCGTTGGACAAAGGCAAAATCAGTAGAAATTCTTCTCCGCCATAGCGGGCCACAATATCAATGTCACGTTTAAAATATGTCTGCATTAATTGAGATACGTTTCGTAAGCACTCATCTCCAGCCAAATGCCCATAGTTATCATTAACTCTTTTGAATAAATCCAAGTCAAGCAAGACAACGGTAATAGCTTGTTCACTGCGTAAACAAAAATCCAATAGCTCACCAAATTTACGTTCAGCATAACGGCGATTATATAAGCCTGTTAAAGGATCACGATCAACCAGTTCAGTTAGCTTTATGTTGGCTTTTTCTAATTCTGCAGTACGGTTAGCAACGGTCTGTTCTAACTCCAATTGATGAGCAACCAGTTGTTGTTTACTGGTCACTAAGCGTTGATACAAGCTGAACACTTCTTTAGGTGAATTTTCGTCAATAGTTGATGCTTTTCCTGTATCGGGCTGACTAAATTGATTGGCTACTGCTTCTAATGGCACGGTCAATAACGTACTCAGCTTTGTTGATATATAAAACGTACACACTAATGAAATCAGCAACAGAATAAAACTACTAAACATTTGTTCTTCGGCCAACTTTAGTAATGGTGAGAACTCTTTTAAAATATAAACAGTCCAACCATTATTCAATTCATGGTGAGTATAAATATACTCAGGCACAATTGAGGTCGTATTGTGAATATTGATAAGGTCAAGGTTGGCGCGATACACACCTTTGTTTATGACAAAATTAAATTGTGATAGTGGTTTAAAAGCAAGCTTTTCTGAAGCGTAAATAATTTGATTTTGCTCATCAACCATCACTACAGATTCATCAGTGCTGTATTTATTGACTTGATCAATATATGAAAAGTGGCTCAAATCAAGCGAGCCTTCTATAATCCCTGCTATTTTTGTGTGTTGCTCATCGAGATAAAACGGTGCACTCATGGCAATAATGGCATCATTGCCAAAGCCGCGACCCAGAAAGGCGGATGATACAAAAAAGCGGTGATTGTAAAACGATTCAATAAAATATTCGCGGTCTTTAATATTGATGCTTTGTTGTTGTTTTTGGATTGAGAGCAGTCTTGACAATGGGCTAGCGTTGACAATGTTAGCGGCAGGATCGGCAATTAGCATGCTAATAAAGCTTGGGTAGCTTTGATGCAAACTCGATAAAATAGCTTGCCATTGCTCAGGCGTATCGGCCATTAAATTTAATTGATTGGCGGTATTTTGGATCACGGCCTTATGGTTTTCGATATGATTCTGTGCCGCGGTAGAGATATGCACAACCGCTTCTGTCATATTTTGTTTTAACATGACTTGTTGACGCTCTAAAGAATAAAAATTAAAGATTAACGCCGAAAACAGTAATGTTAACGTGACCATCAACGTGAAAAAATAGGTCAGTTGCGCGCTTAATTGTCTGCGATGGCGGTCTTTTACTTTATCTTTTAAAAACCATAGCTTTGGAATAGCTAAAATCAGCAGTGATGCAAGACTGGTATAAATGAGTCCGTTGATCCCTTGCTTTGAAATGATAAAGCCTAAGTGAGATGGTGGAATATCCATCAACAAAACCGCATATAAATACACCATTGGTGCGCCAATTAATAACCAATAAGCGGCGTCGGCATATAAAGCATAGATATCACGGCGTCTCGCATAGCCTAAAAATAGTGCTTCTAATCCAAAAAATAAATACACATGGGGACTATCCCATACCAGCATTAATCCTGTTGATGCCATCATTGCTGTTACAAATGCGTACCAAGGTCCTAATAAAACGGCAGCAATGACTGTCATCGTATTACCTAGTACAAATTGCACATTGGCAAAAAATTGAATTGGGAAACAATTGATCAGCAGTCCGACTACTCCCAAGATAATCGCGAATAAAAGGTGCTGTTGGTTAATGCGTGGTAACGTCAAAAAAATATCCTTATTATTCTTATTATCAAAAGATTCGTTGATATACGAGTACTTATCTCAAGAAATCGAATATATTTCAACGAAAACGATGACTTTTTTATTAGTAAATGCCTCGTTTTGTTTTAATTGATCGTCATTTAAGTCTCTTTGTGCGGTAATTTTGTTCGACCTTGGTCTAACTCGATGGAATGGGCAATCGAGGCTTTTATTTGTTTTTTTACTGTATAACTATGATTAGTAAGTGATTTAATAGCTTGCAACAGTAGCTTGTTCGTGAGATACGACTAAGGTCTTGATTGTAGACCCCCCCTAAGTTGCTAAATTAACAATGGCTTTACAAAAAATAACATAGGGGAGTCGCAATGAGTTTTGAAAATAACGAAAAGGCAGCGGGTTACTGGCGTGAGAATTTACGCTTGGTACTTAGCTTGCTTGCCATCTGGGCTGCAGTATCATTTGGCTGCGGTATCATATTAGTAGATGTACTTAACGAAATTACCTTCATGGGATTCAAACTGGGTTTCTGGTTTGCGCAGCAGGGTGCAATGTATGTATTCGTGGCGCTGATTTTTGTTTACGTAGCGAAAGCTAATGCGTTAGACAAAAAATACAATGTTCACGAAGACTAAGGGGCACTAAAAATGGATGTTCAAACACTAACATATATTATTGTCGGCGCGACTTTTACGCTGTACATCGGGATAGCTATTATGTCCCGAGCGGGTTCAACCAAAGAGTTTTATGTTGCAGGTGGTGGTGTTCACCCTGTTATGAACGGTATGGCAACCGCAGCGGACTGGATGTCAGCTGCATCGTTTATTTCATTGGCCGGTATTGTGTCTTTTACGGGTTATGATGGTTCAGTATATCTAATGGGCTGGACGGGGGGTTACGTTCTATTAGCCTTGTGTATGGCACCTTATTTACGCAAGTTTGGTAAATTTACCGTTCCAGACTTCATCGGTGATCGTTATTACTCTCAAACAGCTCGAACTGTTGCGGTTATTTGTGCCATTTTCATTTGCTTTACCTACATTGCAGGTCAAATGCGGGGGGTAGGCGTAGTGTTCTCTCGCTTCTTGGAAGTAGAGGTAGAAACCGGTGTGTATATCGGGATGGCGGTCGTATTCTTTTATGCTGTACTTGGCGGCATGAAAGGGATTACTTACACTCAGGTAGCGCAATATTGTGTGCTTATTTTTGCCTTCATGGTGCCCGCTATTTTTATCTCGGTAATGATGACAGGTCATATTTTTCCGCAGATTGGTTTTGGGGCCGAGTTAGTGGACGCTGCAGGTAATGGTACTGGGGTATATTTACTCGATAAACTTGATGGACTGTCTGCTGAACTGGGCTTCTCTCAATATACCGAAGGTTCTAAATCCATGATCGATGTGTTCTTTATTACTGGAGCATTGATGTTTGGTACAGCAGGCTTGCCGCATGTGATTGTACGTTTCTTTACGGTTCCTAGAGTAAAAGATGCACGTATCTCAGCGGGTTGGGCACTCGTGTTTATCGCGATTATGTATACTACTATTCCGGCATTATCGGCATTCTCACGCGTTAATATGATTGAAACCATTAATGGACCAGAATCTACCGGTGTACCTTATGAAACAGCACCTGAGTGGATTAAGAACTGGGAAAAAACCGGTTTAATCACGTGGGACGATAAGAACAACGATGGCAACATTTTCTACACCAATGGTGAAAAAAATGAGATGACCATTGACCGAGATATTATGGTTCTGGCAACGCCTGAAATCGCTAATCTTCCTGCATGGGTTATCGCATTAGTTGCCGCGGGTGGTTTAGCGGCAGCATTGTCAACATCAGCGGGTTTACTACTGGTGATTTCAACGTCTGTTTCGCACGATTTACTCAAGAAAAATCTAATGCCGGATATTTCGGATAAGAAAGAGTTAATGTATGCGCGAATAGCCGCTGCCTTAGGGGTTGTTATGGCGGGCTACTTTGGCATAAACCCACCAGGTTTTGTTGCGGCTGTAGTAGCTATTGCATTTGGTCTCGCCGCTGCGTCGTTATTCCCAGCCATTATCATGGGTATTTTCTCCAAAACCATGAATAAAGAAGGGGCTATTTCGGGTATGGTGATCGGGTTATTATTTACTGCGAGTTATATTGCTTACTTCAAGTTTATTAATCCGGCAGCCAATTCGTCCGAAAACTGGTTATTTGGTATCTCGCCAGAAGGTATTGGTATGGTCGGAATGATTGTTAACTTTTCGATAGCCTTTGCGGTCTGTAAAGTAACCGCTAAAATTCCTGACGAGATAGTGGCGATGGTGGAGTCAATCCGTTTCCCTAAAGGGTCTGGTGAAGCGCAAAATCACTAATCAGCTTTAATTATCACAGTTTACAAAGAGCGCTTAGGCGCTCTTTTTGTTGGTCTTAAGTCCTATAGCCGTTAAGTGAAATGCTTTGCTATAGTGAGACTGTTGACCCATGCACAATAGGGAAATGATTAATGGATGCCAGTGAATTACAACCCGTCGAACAGTTTTTAGCGCTCCATTCTCCTTTTGATACTCTTCCAAAAGAGATCATCCAATACTGCGCTAAAATGATTACCATTGGGTATTACACTAAGGCATCAGCATTTGTTGAGTTCGATAAAGACAATCCCAAATTATACCTTGTTCGTAGCGGTGCTTTTGAAGTGCGCGATCCCGAAGGTGTGTTGGTCGATCGAATAGGTGAAGGGGAGTGCTTTGGTTTTTCCACCTTATTATCGGGTGAGAAGGTAGTCAATAAAGTCGCGATCCTTGAAGACGGTTTAGTCTACCATGTACCGCAAACTGTGTTTGGCCAACTACGAGCTCAACATAGAGGATTTGATCAATTTTTTACCCGCGCTTTTGCTAAACGTTTACGCAATGAAGCTAAATTTACCACCAAAGACTTAACCACAACTAGTCGTATTACTTCCATCATGTCATCTAAGCCCATCATCATTGACGCTCATGCGAGTGTGATCGATGCTGCCAAACTGATGCGAGAACATCGAGTGTCATCAGTGTTAGTTATCGATAATCAAAAATTAACCGGTATTTTGACCGACAGAGATTTACGTAATCGGATTATTGCAGAAGGGTTAGATGTGAATACGCTGGTGAGTCAAGCCATGACAGTCAACCCGGTGACAACCCATGCCAATGCATTAGTGTTTGAGGCCATGCTCGCGATGAGTGAGCATAATATTCATCACTTACCGGTAGTTGATGGCAGCCTTGCAGTAGGCATTATCACCAGCACAGATATATTGCGTTCGCAAAGCTCACAGCCTCTGCTTTTGATCGGCGAGATAGGGCGACAAGGCAGCATAGAAAATCTTATTCAAGTCAGTAAGCAGATCCCGCTACTATTACAAAATTTAATTAGTGCCGATGCCAGAGCTGAAGAAATTGGTCGGGTGCTCACCTCGGTAACCGATGCATTAACTCGCCGGATCATCGAACTAAATCAACTACTTCTAGGTCAGGCTCCGATGGCTTTTTGCTGGTTGGCTTTTGGTTCACAAGGCCGCCAAGACCAGGTTGCCTGTTCTGATCAAGATAATGGCTTATTGTTGGCACACGAACCCGATGAGTTTGCAGCTGCCTATTTTGAAGCTTTAACAAAAGCTGTGTGTAAAGGCTTAGATCAATGTGGTTATATTTATTGCCCAGGTGACATTATGGCGCAAAACCCTAAATGGCGATTGTCATTGGTAAAATGGAAAGGGCTTTTTTCGCAATGGGTTAATACGCCAGAGCCAAAAGCCTTAATGCACGCGAGCATCTTTTTCGATATGCGCCCAGTATTTGGTCCTATAACCTTGTTTAGCGAATTACAAGATTCGGTGCTTGCTTCAACTCAAGATAACGATATTTTTTTGGCAGGGATGGCGGGTAATTCGCTGGCAGAATCGCCACCATTAGGCTTTTTTAGGAAATTTGTCCTTGAACGTGATGGCAGTGAAGTGAAAGGCATGGATTTAAAACATAAAGGCAGTGCGTTAATTAATGACATTGCCAGAGTGTATGCTTTAAGTGCCGGCATCAAGGAGGTTAATACTGCTAAACGTATTAGAGCGTTAATGGACGCTAATATTATTAATCGTAAAGATGCACTTAACTTGGCGGATGCCCATGAGTTTATCGCCCACATGCGCTTAGCAAATCAAGGTTACCAGGTGACTCACAATTTGCAGGTGAATAATTTTTTAAAACCACAACATCTTTCTTCATTAATGCGCCATCAGCTTCGAGATGCCTTTAAGGTGGTCCATGATGCTCAAACGGGGTTAAAGCTTAAATTTATGAGGAGTTTTTAATGGCCAATTTGTGGTGGATAAAAGCCATACTTTGGCGCAAAAAATTGACCACATTACCGCTACAATTGAAGACCTATATCGATGAGATTACTCCGGCATTGTCGCAATTATATCGAGATGCTCCTTTGATGGCGATTGATCTTGAAATGACAGGGCTTGATCCTGAGATCGACCAAGTGATCAGCATCGGTTTAGTGCCCATCGTTGATGGCCAAATTCCGCTTAATCGCGCCCAGCATATTATGATTGCCATTGATGGCAGCGTGGGGGCAAGTGCAACGGTGCATGGGATCGTCGACAATCAATTACACATGGCATTATCAATTGAAGAGGCGTTGAACTGGTTTCTTGCCCAGACTCAGGGGCATATTTTAGTCGCTCATCACGCCCCGTTAGATATTCATTTTATTCAAAATAAATTACAACGTTGTTTTGGGCAATCGATACCCATGGTGTATATCGATACCTTAGCTATCGAGCGAAAACGTTGTTTAATGCATCACCAAGTACTCAAAGAAGGATCATTGCGTTTAGGTGCCAGCAGAGCGCGCTATGGGTTACCCGTCTATGCTGCTCATAATGCATTAATCGATGCATTATCGTGTGCGGAATTATTGTTGGCACAAGTTGCGGCTATGGGGGATGTACAACGTTTATCGATAAGTGAAATCATCGAGATTGCCCGGTGATAGTGAAATAGCATCAATAAAAAAACCAGCTAATAAGCTGGTTTTTTTAAGCTATGCGATAAGGTTACTTTTCAGCTTTTGTGAAAAAATAATCCACAGCAGGTTGGATTAGTTCCAATGCGGTTTTATCACAGTCAGGTAGTTTAGCATCGCTAATTGTAATAGGGGTTGTTCTTTCTCCCCACTTTAGTAGCATAGCTGCCGAGGTTAATCCGGCCCCAAACGCACATGACAAAATTGTTTGATTGGCTTCAATTCTCCCTTGAGACAACGCATCACAGATGGCAATCGGGATTGTAGCTGCTGAAGTATTACCGTAATCAGCAATGTTGATGAAAGCTTTTTCTTTAGGGATTTTCATCCGGCTCACTAAGGTATCAATGATTCGTTCATTGGCTTGGTGTGGTATGACAAAATCAACATCATTGATATCAATACCACATTTTTCCAAGACTTTATTACTGAGATTACCCATGCCATGAATAGCTCGTTTAAACACCTCTTGACCGTTAATGTGGATATAAAAGTCTAATGAGTCATTATCAAATCTGTCCATTTGGGTGCCAAAACTGGATTTTAAAATGTCGCGACCTTCAGGATCGTTATTTAACTCATAACCTAATACACCACCGGGTTGATCACTGGCTTCAAGTACCACAGCACCAGCACCGTCACCAAAGAGCACCGCTGTTTCACGACGAGACCAATCTAGGTAAAAAGATAAACGTTCAGCGCCAATAATAAGAATTTTTTTACTTTGACCGCTTTTGATCATTGAACTGGCTAACCCAACGCCATACAAAAAACCACTGCAAGCAGCGTTAATGTCAAATGCACCACATGTAGCGCCAATATCGGCCTGTACCGTTGATGCAATATTGGGGATCAAGGTATCAGGGCTGGCGGTAGCTAAAATAATTAAATCTAATTCACTGCCATCAATCCCAGCAGCAGCAAGAGCATGCTTAGCCGCAACAGATGCCATTTCAGAAGTATTAACGTGACTAATGTTACGCTTACTGATCCCAGTGCGTGTTTTAATCCATTCATCCGTTGTGTCCATGAACGTGGCTAAATCTTCATTGGTTAATGTTGCGGGTGGAACAGACTTACCCCAACCGGTAATGTGTGCATAATGCATAAGAAATTCTCTCAATACGTTTCAATAGTTAATTAAAATTATTTACAATATCAATAGCTTGATATTAATTTTTTGATACTAAGTTGTGATGCTAAATGCTCATGGCTAAGATTTATTATTATTTTTATGACTTAATTTTTTGTTCTACCAGTTTCGTTATCAACGCTGAGGCATGCAAGATATGCTCACGCAATAAAATAGTTGCCTTCTCTATGTCTCGATCCTTACACAATTCGAGTAACACTCTATGCTCTCTTTCTGCAATAGGGATCCCGCCAGTAAACAACAACTGTAAACGAATATAGCGATCACAATTGGTGTTTAACCCGTTAACCACTTCCATTGTATGAGGGCGATTAGCGGCTTGATATAAACGAGTATGGAACCGAGTATTAAGCTCACTCCAACTGGCCACTGACTCTTTGAGTTTAAATGCTAATTCAAGTTGAGCGAGAACGACTTCAGCTTCACCAAGATCATCGTCAGTTAAGTTAGGAATGGCCTTAGCCAATAAATCTGATTCGATCATAGCGCGTAATTCAAATAATTCAGTGACTTGTTCAACAGATAAAAGAGTTGCTGTGGCTCCTTTATGCGGTTCGAAATTGATCAGGCCTTCAGCTTCTAATTGTACTAACGCTTCTCGTACAGGAATGCGACTTACGTTTAATTGATCTGCAATCGCAGACTGCCTAAGGGGTTCCCCTCCTTGTATATCACCAGAAAGGATCCGTTCTCTGAGCACTTCAACAACAAGTTGCGTGCGGGTTTTATGAATAATAGGAGTTATATTGCTCATGTACTCTAATAGTTTATCACTAAATTCTTCGAGCAAGAGTAACGCTTAGGCGCCGTTTTATAAAGTTAAACCTCTGCAATTATGAAAATCAAGGCTATAAAAGTCGCTAAATAAACAAATTTACAAAAATATGCAGATTGACTAGCACCCAATTCATCTCAATGGGATAATCACAACAGTATAGAGTTTAAGGAGTGTTAGGTTGAATAAAGCAGTATTTCTCGATCGCGATGGCGTGATCAATAAAGACAATGGTTATGTTCATATTGTGGATGATTTTGAATATATCGATGGTGTGTTTGAGGCATGCTTAGCGTTAAAGCAAATGGGTTACCTATTAGTAGTCGTCACTAACCAATCTGGTATTGCTCGTGGCATGTACAGTGAAGACGATTTCCATGATTTAACTGAATGGATGGATTGGAACTTTGCCGATAAAGGTGTCGAACTTGATGGTATCTATTATTGCCCGCATCATCCAGAAAAAGGCCTAGGCGAATATAAGCAAGATTGTGATTGCCGAAAACCTAAGCCGGGTATGCTGGTAGATGCAGCGCAGTTTTTAAAAATAGATTTAAGCCAGTCTGTCATGGTAGGTGATAAAGCCGATGACATTCGGGCCGCAAGAGCGGCTGGCATTAAGACTGCCATTTTGGTTCGTTCAGGTAAAGTAGTAGACGAAGCCGGAGTTGAACTTGCCAGTGCCGTGGTTGACAGTATCGCTGACGTTCCGAGTCTGCTAAGTCAATTACTCGCAAAATAATAGAATCGCGAATTCAAAGCTATCATTTCAACTGTTCATATATAAGCTTTCACCCACTTATATATGAACAGAGATTTTCAGTGTAACCATTTACTTCGTTTTAGACTTTATCTTCCTTTATATACTAGTCAGCTTATTTTTGTTGCTAACAAACCCCTAAGCCAAATAAAGGTATGTCATCCATTAACGCGAAATCGTTGGTACTACTAAAAGTCGCTACGGAGTTAACATCAAATTAACGTCGTTTCAGTAATTTTTTGCTCTAAACAAGCTAAATTACCCACTTAAACCACCATAAGCCGCATAATAAGCCTTATATAGGTAAGAAAAATAAATTTAATGTTCGCTGTAGCGAGGCTTTTTTGGTTATAAAGTCAGCAAAAACATCAATAAATATGACTTTAAGTTTAAATAGTGTGCAGTTGGGTCGTAATAGTCATAAAAACCGTAGAAAGCCCTTGCGCTATAAAAAGTTTTCCCTATAATACACCCCACTGACACGGAACGCAGCGTCTTACGCTAGTTACCAGGTCCGCTCTTTAACAATTTATCAAGTAATCTGTGTGGACATTCACAGGTATTGAGTTATTCGAAATTATTTAAAACAGTTTACTGTTTTTGATAATCAAAAAATTTCAACTCAATGCAACGATGAATGTTCATAGTAATATGTACAAAGACTTAAGCAACTTCGGTTGGTTAAGCAATCAGAATTCATTGAGCCGAAAGCTTCGTTCTTACTTGTAAGAGTGGGGTTTTCAAAAAACTTTAATTGAAGAGTTTGATCATGGCTCAGATTGAACGCTGGCGGCAGGCCTAACACATGCAAGTCGAGCGGTAACACAAGGGAGCTTGCTTCTGAGGTGACGAGCGGCGGACGGGTGAGTAATGCCTAGGGATCTGCCCAGTCGAGGGGGATAACAGTTGGAAACGACTGCTAATACCGCATACGCCCTACGGGGGAAAGGAGGGGACCTTCGGGCCTTCCGCGACAGGATGAACCTAGGTGGGATTAGCTAGTTGGTGAGGTAATGGCTCACCAAGGCGACGATCCCTAGCTGTTCTGAGAGGATGATCAGCCACACTGGGACTGAGACACGGCCCAGACTCCTACGGGAGGCAGCAGTGGGGAATATTGCACAATGGGGGAAACCCTGATGCAGCCATGCCGCGTGTGTGAAGAAGGCCTTCGGGTTGTAAAGCACTTTCAGTAGGGAGGAAAGGTAGCGTGTTAATAGCCCGTTACTGTGACGTTACCTACAGAAGAAGGACCGGCTAACTCCGTGCCAGCAGCCGCGGTAATACGGAGGGTCCGAGCGTTAATCGGAATTACTGGGCGTAAAGCGTGCGCAGGCGGTTTGTTAAGCCAGATGTGAAATCCCCGGGCTCAACCTGGGAATTGCATTTGGAACTGGCGAACTAGAGTCTTGTAGAGGGGGGTAGAATTCCAGGTGTAGCGGTGAAATGCGTAGATATCTGGAGGAATACCGGTGGCGAAGGCGGCCCCCTGGACAAAGACTGACGCTCATGCACGAAAGCGTGGGGAGCAAACAGGATTAGATACCCTGGTAGTCCACGCCGTAAACGATGTCTACTCGGAGTTTGGTGACTTAGTCACTGGGCTCCCAAGCTAACGCATTAAGTAGACCGCCTGGGGAGTACGGCCGCAAGGTTAAAACTCAAATGAATTGACGGGGGCCCGCACAAGCGGTGGAGCATGTGGTTTAATTCGATGCAACGCGAAGAACCTTACCTACTCTTGACATCCACAGAAGAGACCAGAGATGGACTTGTGCCTTCGGGAACTGTGAGACAGGTGCTGCATGGCTGTCGTCAGCTCGTGTTGTGAAATGTTGGGTTAAGTCCCGCAACGAGCGCAACCCCTATCCTTATTTGCCAGCGCGTAATGGCGGGAACTCTAGGGAGACTGCCGGTGATAAACCGGAGGAAGGTGGGGACGACGTCAAGTCATCATGGCCCTTACGAGTAGGGCTACACACGTGCTACAATGGCAAGTACAGAGGGTTGCAAAGCCGCGAGGTGGAGCTAATCTCACAAAGCTTGTCGTAGTCCGGATCGGAGTCTGCAACTCGACTCCGTGAAGTCGGAATCGCTAGTAATCGTGGATCAGAATGCCACGGTGAATACGTTCCCGGGCCTTGTACACACCGCCCGTCACACCATGGGAGTGGGCTGCAAAAGAAGTGGGTAGTTTAACCTTCGGGAGAACGCTCACCACTTTGTGGTTCATGACTGGGGTGAAGTCGTAACAAGGTAGCCCTAGGGGAACCTGGGGCTGGATCACCTCCTTACCTATACGACTAACTCAATACCTAAAAGTGCAGCAATGCATGTGAGTGTTCACACAGATTACTTGATAGAAAGAAAGAGAAAGATATCGAAAGGTATTTTTGAGGATTTTGATTCTTAATCAAGGCACTTGATGAGTTTTGCAGGGAGTGTGCTTTTAGCACATGACTGAGAAACGAAGAAAGTAACGCTGAGTAAGGATTAAAAGACCAAAAAGAATGGGTCTGTAGCTCAGCTGGTTAGAGCGCACCCCTGATAAGGGTGAGGTCGGTGGTTCAAGTCCACTCTGACCCACCAAATCTTCATTTTATCTGCGCTAATTAAATACTCGTTTAGTGAACTAAACGTCGCATTGAATTAACTTGCTAAAATTCGATTTGGCTTCGCCAATCTTATGATTGGATACTTGGTATTTATCTCAACTGCATGTAAATGGGGCTATAGCTCAGCTGGGAGAGCGCCTGCCTTGCACGCAGGAGGTCTGCGGTTCGATCCCGCATAGCTCCACCATTTACACTTATCATGATGATAAACATATGCATAGGTTAGAGATGCCAAAGATAAATGAAACTTTATCTTTGGCTTTTTTAAGCCCGCTCTTTAACAATTTGGAAAGCTGATAGTACTAACTAAAGGCGCATAGATGATGATTCGTTGTCGTTTGTGTGATTACGTTAGTGCGAAAAATAATACTGATGCGAAAGCATTAGTATCTTGAGTTCTCAACACACTGTTTAAGTGTCTTGAATATTCTAAAAAACTAAGGCGAGTCCACTTCCTACCCGGAGGTGAGACAAGTAAAAACCAGCTGGTCATGATATGACTCAGAGGTTCACGCAAGTGAAACTCATTTGGGTTGTATGGTTAAGTGACCAAGCGTATACGGTGGATGCCTTGGCAGTCAGAGGCGATGAAGGACGTAATAACTTGCGAAAAGCGTTGGCGAGCTAGTAATAAGCATTTGAGCTAACGATATCCGAATGGGGAAACCCGGCCACATAAGTGGTCATCATAACGTGAATACATAGCGTTATGAGGCGAACCTGGGGAACTGAAACATCTAAGTACCCAGAGGAAAAGAAATCAACCGAGATTCCCCTAGTAGCGGCGAGCGAACGGGGATTAGCCCTTAAGTCTATGGGGTGTTAGTGGAATGTGTTGGAAAGCACAGCGGCACAGGGTGATAGCCCCGTACATGAAAACTAACCGTAGATGAAAACGAGTAAGGCGGGACACGTGACATCCTGTTTGAATATGGGGGGACCATCCTCCAAGGCTAAATACTCCTGACTGACCGATAGTGAACCAGTACCGTGAGGGAAAGGCGAAAAGAACCCCTGTGAGGGGAGTGAAATAGAACCTGAAACCGTGTACGTACAAGCAGTGGGAGCGGTTCTTGAGACCGTGACTGCGTACCTTTTGTATAATGGGTCAGCGACTTACATTTTGTAGCGAGGTTAAGCGAATAGCGGAGCCGTAGGGAAACCGAGTGTTAACTGCGCGTTTAGTTGCAAGGTGTAGACCCGAAACCGAGTGATCTAGCCATGGGCAGGTTGAAGGTTGAGTAACATCAACTGGAGGACCGAACCGACTTATGTTGAAAAATGAGCGGATGACTTGTGGCTGGGGGTGAAAGGCCAATCAAACTCGGAGATATCTGGTTCTCCTCGAAAGCTATTTAGGTAGCGCCTCGAGCGAATACCATTGGGGGTAGAGCACTGTTAAGGCTAGGGGGTCATCCCGACTTACCAACCCTTTGCAAACTCCGAATACCAATGAGTACTACTCGGGAGACAGACAGCGGGTGCTAACGTCCGTTGTCAAAAGGGAAACAACCCAGACCGTCAGCTAAGGTCCCAAAGTGTATGTTAAGTGGGAAACGATGTGGGAAGGCTCAGACAGCTAGGATGTTGGCTTAGAAGCAGCCATCATTTAAAGAAAGCGTAATAGCTCACTAGTCGAGTCGGCCTGCGCGGAAGATTTAACGGGGCTAAACATACCACCGAAGCTACGGGTGCATTTCATTAGAAGTGCGCGGTAGAGGAGCGTTCTGTAAGCGGTTGAAGGTGAAGGGGTAACCCACACTGGACGTATCAGAAGTGCGAATGCTGACATGAGTAACGATAAAGGGAGTGAAAAACTCCCTCGCCGAAAGACCAAGGGTTCCTGTCCAACGTTAATCGGGGCAGGGTGAGTCGACCCCTAAGGTGAGGCCGAAAGGCGTAATCGATGGGAAACAGATTAATATTTCTGTACCTTCACTAACTGCGATGGAGAGACGGAGAAGGCTAGGCTAGCGCGGCGTTGGTAGTCCGCGTTTAAGGTGGTAGGTTGTATTCTTAGGCAAATCCGGGAATACGCATTTAATTGCAAGACTGAGGACTGATGACGAGTCACTAAGGTGATGAAGTAGTTGATGCCATACTTCCAGGAAAATCTTCTAAGCTTCAGGTTAGTGGGGATCGTACCCCAAACCGACACAGGTGGTCGGGTAGAGAATACCAAGGCGCTTGAGAGAACTCGGCTGAAGGAACTAGGCAAAATGGTACCGTAACTTCGGGAGAAGGTACGCTGCCGACGGTGATAGGACTTGCTCCTTAAGCTGTTGGCAGTCGCAGATACCAGGTGGCTGCAACTGTTTATCAAAAACACAGTACTGTGCAAAATCGCAAGATGACGTATACGGTATGACGCCTGCCCGGTGCCGGAAGGTTAATTGATTGGGTTATCTTCGGAGAAGCTCATGATCGAAGCCCCGGTAAACGGCGGCCGTAACTATAACGGTCCTAAGGTAGCGAAATTCCTTGTCGGGTAAGTTCCGACCTGCACGAATGGCGTAATGATGGCCACGCTGTCTCCAGCCGAGACTCAGTGAAGTTGAAATTGCGGTGAAGATGCCGTATACCCGCGGCTAGACGGAAAGACCCCGTGAACCTTTACTATAGCTTGGCACTGAACATTGAACCTACATGTGTAGGATAGGTGGGAGACTTTGAAGCTTGGACGCTAGTCTGAGTGGAGTCAATCTTGAAATACCACCCTTGTAGTTTTGATGTTCTAACCGCGGCCCCTAATCGGGGTTCGGGACAGTGCCTGGTGGGTAGTTTGACTGGGGCGGTCTCCTCCCAAAGAGTAACGGAGGAGCACGAAGGTTGGCTAAGTACGGTCGGACATCGTACGGTTAGTGCAATGGCATAAGCCAGCTTAACTGCGAGACATACACGTCGAGCAGGTACGAAAGTAGGTCATAGTGATCCGGTGGTTCTGAATGGAAGGGCCATCGCTCAACGGATAAAAGGTACTCCGGGGATAACAGGCTGATACCGCCCAAGAGTTCATATCGACGGCGGTGTTTGGCACCTCGATGTCGGCTCATCACATCCTGGGGCTGAAGTCGGTCCCAAGGGTATGGCTGTTCGCCATTTAAAGTGGTACGCGAGCTGGGTTCAGAACGTCGTGAGACAGTTCGGTCCCTATCTGCCGTGGGCGTTGGATGATTGAAGGGAGCTGCTCCTAGTACGAGAGGACCGGAGTGGACGAACCGCTGGTGTTCGGGTTGTCATGCCAATGGCATTGCCCGGTAGCTACGTTCGGGATCGATAACCGCTGAAAGCATCTAAGCGGGAAGCGAGCCCTAAGATGAGTCATCCCTAGAGCTTTAAGCTCTCTAAAGGGCCGTAGGAGACTACTACGTTGATAGGCAAGGTGTGTAAGCGTTGTGAGGCGTTGAGCTAACTTGTACTAATGACCCGTGAGGCTTAACCATACAACCCAGATGGGTTTTACTGACCTTAGTGTTAGAATAGAGCGCTTAAACAGTGTTTTGTAGACTCAAAAAAATCAGCTTTCCGAATTATTATTTACGGCCTTAAAGGCGGTAGATATGCAAATTTGTCTGGAAACCATAGCATTGTGGCACCACCTGATCCCATTCCGAACTCAGAAGTGAAACGCAATCGCGCCGATGGTAGTTTGGGGTCTCCCCATGCGAGAGTAGGTCATTTCCAGGCGCCTAATTTACTCGAAAGAGTAGTGAAACAGCCCGCTATTATATAGCGGGCTTTTTTACGTCTGCATTTTAACAGCTTCGCTGCAATTTATGGTTTAGAGTTTGTTATTGGCAAAACATGACAGCAGTTTGTCGAATATGCCCATGCGTCCCCTTCGGGGATAAAAGAGTAGGTCATTTCCAGGCGCCTAATTTACTCGAAAGAGTAGTGAAACAGCCCGCTATTATATAGCGGGCTTTTTTACGTCTGCAATTTAACAGCTTCGCTGCAATTTATGGTTTAGAGTTTGTTATTGGCAAAACATGACAGCAGTTTGTCGAATATGCCCATGCGTCCCCTTCGGGGATAAAAGAGTAGGTCATTTCCAGGCGCCTAATTTACTCGAAAGAGTAGTGAAACAGCCCGCTATTACATAGTGGGCTTTTTTACGTCTGCGATTTGAGATGTTAATGATATATCTGCTGTTAACGTGCGCTGACTCAGCAAAATATGATCGCAGTGTATCTGAGATTTTGACCAAGTGGCCATTGGTCGCTATAACCACCGATTTTCGCTGAGATAAAGGATTTTGGAACTGGTTTGACTTTCCCCGTGCTCAAGACAGTAAAGCCATCCACTGCGGTGGCTTTATGCTTTGAATATTAGTTGTACTTAACAGTACTCAATCACCTTATGCGTTATTAATTTTTTGTTTTAAGTCGTATGCATCTTCGGTAACAACCCTTTCAAGTACTTCAATGCGTTGGCGTAGGGAGCTTATTTCATCATGCAATGCTTTATTATTAGTTGCTTGTTCTGTTGTCGCACGTACTTGGCGTTCTCTAAGTTTCATTATACTAACAATAAAGCTGCCTAAAATAGCCAAGATTGGGATCAGTAATGCCATTGTTGCTGGGTTCATAAAATGTCCTTATTTGTTTTTATTCGTTGCCCATTATTGTGACAACTTAGGCCAAAATTACCAGTAACAAAAGTCATCACTGTGGAATTAATATCACGGAATTGTTTATCTCATTAATTTAACTCTATATGAGTTACTGATTCTAATTAGTATTTATAAGTAATCGCTATTAATAAGTGATTTATTTACTTGAAGCACTTGATATCATACAGGCGGTCCATATATCTAACTCTGTAGCAGGAATGATTAACGAAATGCTCGATAGAGGTTTCAGTAAACTTGCTAGCACAGTGCCGTAAGGGCTGTGAAAACTGTACGCCACTGACATAGACAGTGGTTATTTTTTACATATTGCTTTAGACAAGGGTATGAACATGCGTAATTTTAATCTTTCTCCAGATTTAACTCCTCTTTACCGAAGTGCGATTGGCTTTGACCGTTTAGCACAACTTGCTGAACACGCTGCAGCGAATAATGCCAACTGTGGTTATCCTCCTTATAATATTGAGCTTTTAGGTGAAAATAGTTACCGAATTACCATGGCCGTTGCAGGTTTTTCGATGCCAGAATTAGATATCATGAGTGAAGGCGAAAAACTGATAGTAAAAGGCAATAAGACAGCCAAAAGTGATGATCGCAAATATTTGCATCAAGGTATCGCTGAGCGAGGCTTTGAGCGCAGCTTCCAATTAGCTGATCATGTTCGCGTAGTGGGTGCGGAATTAGAACATGGTTTGTTAAATATTGATTTAGTTCGTGAGATTCCAGAAGCAATGAAACCACGTAAAATTGATATTGTTTCAACCAACTCCCTTGGTTAGGCCAATATTGTTAGGCTGATATGATTGGTGGGCTAAGTGTTAACTGCCACTTAACCTACATTGTTAACCTTGTAGTTTATCTCCCCCCCCCTATTTAGCGTTTTTGCTTACGCCTAGTTTTTAAACTAGGCTTTTTTGTGCTTAATTTTTATTTAACAGCACCGGACCTGGACCTTGCTCGACTAGAATATCTTCTGGGTTATACAGTGGACAGTGTTTCATCGATAAACAACCGCAGCCGATACAAGCTTCTAATGAGTCTTTCAACTTTTGCATCTTAGCAATCCGCTGAGTTAGCGTCTTTTTCCAGGCATTTGATAAATCGGCCCAATCTTCTTTAGTGGCGGTTCTACCATTAGGGAGACTGGTAAAGGCGAGGTGTATTTCATCTAACGAGATCCCTAATTGCTGCGCAGCTTTGATGAGCGAAATCCGCCTGATAACTTCTCGTGCATAACGGCGTTGATTACCTTGGTTTCGCCAACTGCTGATAAGACCTTTTTGCTCGTAAAAATGAATCGCCGAGATGTTGATCCCGCAGCGTTTTGCAACTTGGCCCACACTTAATTCTGTTTCTACTGACATTAGCACTCCAAATTTTTTATCATTTTGGCAAATCTAATCCTTTACCTCAAGTTAACTTGAGGTATTAAGCTGTGCTGTATCAATAATAAGGAGATAAGTGATGAGATTAGAACATTTAAATTTAGTGGTGCATGACTTAGATGAAACATTAGTATTTTATCAGGCGGCATTTCCCCATTGGCGGGTTCGTGGTGGCGGAGAGTCGATTTGGCATGGCACACCACGGAAATGGCTTCACTTTGGCGATGATTTTCATTATTTATCATTTAATGATTCTGGTACGGGTGAGGTGCGCGACCTTAAAAGCAATGCATTGGGCTTAGCTCATTTTGCTTATGCAGTGGATAACATTGATGCGTTAGTGGCAAGATTAGCACTGGTGGGTTTTGAAGTAGCCATTATGGGTGGACATGACCCTTTTTACAAAAGCCGTTACTTTATTGATCCGAATGGATTTGAAGTAGAATTTGTTGAATACTCAACGGATATACCCAGTGAGCGAAATCAGTACGATAGTGAGTAGCCGATATACTGCACCATTGGGCTTATTAGAGTAAGCCCAATAATTTAGGTTAAAGCCGATTGCAACAAGCTAAAATCCGATATTCTTATTAACAATACGCTGATTAAAGGAAGTGTGATAAGTCACTGTTAACGGCTATCTCAACTTCTTGTTGCTTGCCATGGAATAAGTAAGCTACTTCATCGCCAATCAGTTGCAATGTCTCCCCTCTACGCCACAATGCACTGCCTTCCTGAATAGCTATCACCGACGTTAATGGGTCTACCATCGTAAACTCTAATAGCCGTTGTGCGCGTGTTTCACCATTGTGCCCCGGCATTTGGTAATTGGTGTAATGCGGATTTAATTGAAACGGAAGAATGCCTAAGGCTGTAAAAGAGGGAGGCTCAGTAATTGGCATATCATTAGTGGTACGAATGCTAGCACCGGTAATGTTTGAACCTGCGCTCCAACCAACATACGGCATGCCATTTTCTACTTGTTCACGGATTAAATGCACCAAGTCATAACGATACAGTTCGTTGAGCAATTGGAATGTATTTCCGCCACCAACCAAAATACCCGCTGCATTTTTAATCGCTTGTTTGGGATCGGAAAATTGATGAATGCTAGTAATGATAATGGGCAGTGGTTCAAGCGCAGTTTGTACTTTAATTAAATAGTCATCGTAACTTACACTGACGCCAGCATAGGGAATAAACAGCCATTGCTGCCCAGGTTGAGTTAATGGGCGGATGAGTTCGAGAGTATGGGTTAAATAAGCTGAATCACCGACACGTGAAGCACTCAACATTAGTGCATTAATGGTCATAAAATGTCCTTTGGTATTTTGTTTTTGATAGTTTATCAAAAATTAATCATTACCGACAATTAGTTGGTTTTTGTCGTTTTTATTCAGTTTGGTTTAATAATATCTGCCTAAAATCTGCTCGCTAGAGATTCAAGAGTATGATTAATCCGCCTATATAAGAAGGATAAATATTTTTTAATATAACTAAGCTTGAATTTTAGATTTATTGACATATTATGTCTTTAGTAACAACTGAAAATCGGCACTTTCGCCATACAGGAGCTTAAATGAAGCGTATATTTTTGTTGATCGCAACCAACTTTGCCATCTTACTGGTTGCCTCAATTGTAATGTCTATTCTTGGTGTTAATACCTCAACGATGGGTGGACTGTTAGTATTTGCTGCCATTTTTGGTTTTGGTGGTGCGTTTATCAGTTTAGCTATTTCAAAATGGATGGCGAAGAAAACCATGGGTTGTGAAGTTATTACTCAACCACGTGACAGTATGGAACGTTGGTTAGTTGAAACGGTTGCACGCCAAGCTGAAAAATCTGGAATTAAGATGCCTGAAGTGGCAATTTACCAGTCACCAGAGATGAACGCATTTGCAACGGGTCCAAGTAAAAATAACGCCTTAGTTGCTGTGAGTTCTGGTTTGCTTTATGGCATGACCCAAGACGAAATTGAAGGCGTTCTCGCTCATGAAGTGAGCCACGTGGCCAACGGTGACATGGTGACCTTAACCTTAATTCAAGGTGTGGTGAATACTTTTGTTATTTTTGCAGCACGTGTCGTTGCTGGCATTATTAATAATTTTGTTTCCAGTAATGACGAAGAAGGTCAAGGCCTAGGTATGTTCGCCTACATGGCTGTAGTATTTGTACTTGATATGCTATTCGGTATTTTGGCATCGATTATCGTAGCTTACTTTTCACGTATTCGTGAGTTTAAGGCTGATGAAGGCGCCGCGCGTTTAGCAGGCAAAAATAAAATGATTGCCGCATTAGAACGTTTACGTCAAGGGCCTGAATCTGGCGCTATGCCAGCACAAATGTCAGCCTTTGGTATCAATGGCAAACGTTCAATGGCTGAGTTATTGATGAGCCATCCGCCATTAGAAAAGCGCATTGCTGCTTTAAAAAATAGCTAGCATTCAGGAGTTTACCGTCGCACTGACGGTAACGAATCCCACAAAGGAGTCTTTTGGCTCCTTTTTTGTTTTTGTGTAATATTATGATTGAATCTGAGTTGTTAATCAGGTAATTATAGTGTCCTTATAGTATTAATCGCTCGAATCGATTGCATTGGTTGTTTAATTACAGCTAATAAGGCCGATTCTGATATAATCTGACTTGGCACTAATGCTAATAAGAATACTCATAATAGTACCCATAAGATTTGGCTTATCAAAGCTTACTCAATAAGCACTATTCAGGAAGGTGGTATGCTGAAAAAAGCTATTTCTCCAGCGCAATTAAGAGAATGGCAGCTAGAAATAAATGATATTTCTGCCGAGTTTCGTCTTACAATCATGTTTTACCATGTCAATTCTGATAACAGTATTGAAGCTATTTGTACAAGTCAAAATATTGATGAAATGACTCAGCGACAACATAACGCTAGCGTGTTACAACATCTTAAAGCAACACCCCCTAATAGCGTAAAAGAAGTAGGCCAACACACTAGTGTTTATCATCAGCTTATTCGTTCACCTCAAGGTCATATCATCGGTGTGATCAGCTTTAGTGCCAATAACATCGAACCGACTCAGGCGACTTTATTTCAACCTTTATCTGCGATGCAAGCGCGCATAGCGGATATGTTAACTAATGCCATTCGCTATTATATAAGCTCCTTAACCGTTGATTTAAATATCACAGAGTCAGTGTCCCCAGGTGTTGATTTACAGTCTTTTATTGATGCTTTTGATGAACATGTTTGGGTTAAGGATGCTAGCGGGCAATATGTTGCCTGTAATAAAAGTGTTGAACGAGCTTGGCGAAAATCTAAAGAACAAATTGTCGGTAAAACTGACGTTGATCTTTTTGACCAACGCACCGCCGAAGAATTTATTGAGGGCGATAAATTAGCCATTAATAACGGCGCAACGGTAGTGGTTTCTGAATGCGAAGAATTCGACATTAATTTTAACAAAGTGTGGCTCGAAACCATCAAGGCTCCGATCCTTAATGCCCAAGGCCATTTGGTCGGTGTCATCGGCATGACTCGTAATATAGCCAAACATAAAGAGGCAGAAGAACAGTTAACGTTAGCTGCAAACGTGTTTCAAAATGCGGTCGAGGGAGTCGTTATAACTGACCGTGATGGTAATATTACTGAAATTAACCAAGCGTTTACTGATATCACCGGTTATAGCCGTGAAGAGGTAATAGGTCAAAACCCTAGAATACTCAGTTCGGGACGTCACCCAAAAAGCTTCTTTGAACGTTTGTGGAATACCTTGCTTGTTCAAGGTAAATGGCATGGTGAAATTTGGAATCGTCGTAAATATGGGGCTATTTTTCCGCAAGCTATTACCATCAGTGCGGTATTTGATAAACAAAATATCATTCAGTATTACGTTGCAGTGTTTGCCGATATTTCAGCACAGAAACAAAATGAAGAAAAACTCAAAAACTTAGCTTATTTTGACCCCCTGACACAATTGCCTAATCGGATGCAATTTATGTCACTGCTAGAGCAAGAGGTTAATCACTCTCACAGGGCCAAAAAACAGTTGGCTATTGTGTTTTTAGATATCGATTTTTTTAAGCACATTAATGACAGTTTAGGTCATGTTATTGGCGATGAAGTTTTAGTTGAATTGGCCAATCGTTTATCTTATGCATTATCTGATTTTGACGCATTAGCACGCTTAAGTGGCGATGAGTTTGTGGTTATGTTGCCTAGCATCACGGGCACTGATTCTGTTACTTCTTCGGTAGACCGTATTCGAAGTGTGTTTGAACAGCCATTTATTCTCGATAATTCCCAATCTGTACGTCTTACTGCCAGTATGGGGGTGGCGATATATCCAAGTGATGGTGATGATCATGACAGCTTATTGCGTAATGCTGATGCAGCAATGCACCGTGCAAAATTAGATGGGCGAAACAATTATGCCTTTTATACTGAGTCAATGACCAAACAGGCTGTGGCGCAATTAAAACTGCAAACAGCATTGCACCAAGCGCTGGTGAATGAAGATTTTTATTTAGTTTATCAGCCGAAGTTGAAACTGTCTGATCTGACACCCAGTGGCTTTGAAGCGCTAATTCGTTGGCATGACCCTGTCTTTGGCAATATTTCTCCGGCAGAGTTTATTCCATTAGCTGAGAAGATTGGCTTGATTTGGGATATTGGTTTATGGGTATTAAAGGCAGCCTGCCTGCAAGGGGTTGAATGGCTAACTCAAGGTAAAATGTTTGAGCGTATTTCAGTTAATGTGGCTAGCTTACAGCTGCAAAGAAATGATTTTGTCGATAAAGTGCGCTCCATTTTATTAGAAACCGGATTACCTGCCAAACATTTGGAATTAGAAGTAACCGAGTCTTGTATGATGATCGATCCCGATGCGATTATTCATGATTTGAAATTATTAGGTGCTATGGGAATTGCCTTGAGCATCGATGACTTTGGTACCGGTTATTCTTCACTCAATTATCTGAAAAAGTTACCGATTGATACGTTGAAAATCGATCAGTCGTTTGTGCGTGATATCCCTCATGATGCTAATAACACCGTCATTGCAAAGGCTGTTATTGCACTTGGGCATGCACTGAATTTGCAGATTATTGCTGAAGGAGTCGAAACCGTCGATCAAGCAGATTTTCTGCGGCTCAATGGCTGTGATTTTGCTCAAGGATATTTGTACAGCAAACCGCAATTGCCACAAGATCTTAACGAGTTTTTACCTATGATCCGTAACAGCATTAACCTGCCCACTGAAATTAACTTAAAGTAAATAAAATAGCAGCTTACACAATATGTAAGCTGCTTTTATATCACCATTACGACTTTTTAGTACTGTATTAAGCGTAAATATCTACGTTCACAGAGGTTGAATTACTGTTAGCCGTTTCGGTGTTATCACCATTATAAATACTGCTCAACGCCTCAAAGAAAATACTGCCGATGTCCTCGTCAGATAAGCCTTCTGTAAGTGGTTTTAATTCATCCAACATAGACTTCAACGACTCTTGTTGCTCGTCGGTCAATGATGACAACATGTCAGTTGTTAATTGCTGTTGATCATCAGACAAGGTCGACACCGCTGTATCTAACCCAGGCGGTACACCGCCTTTTGGTGGTGGCGGACCATCAGGACGCGGAGGTCTTTGGGTGTTCTCGGCCGATGTCATTTGCATCGAATTGTTACCACTAGTCACTTGCATATTTACTCCTTAAGCATTGATTATTAATTATTTTAGGCAAGAATACCCCTTAACCACACGAGTGTTATTTGCGTTGTTTTGGCGGTTGTTTCATATCGTCAGGACCATTGGCGGGTACAGCGACAAGCTCGCCATCGATAATTTGACAGCTTGCTTCAAGGGTGTCGCCACGGGGGGTGTCAAAACTAACCTGATCATTTTCAGCACTGTTAGCACACGCTTCAACAGCTTCTTTAGGTGGTTTTCTATCATGTGGGTTAGCATTAGCACCGACAGATACTAATAACATAAAGCTAAGTAGACCAATACTGATTGGCTTAAGAGTCATGGTGACACTCCTTGGTTAGGTAACTCATGGCAATATAACCTAACAATGTGGAGTAATTGTGCAGAATTGGAGGAGATTTTTATCAGTTATTTATCGCGACTAGTTTGTGCGTATATAGCTGGTTATAATGTCTTTTATGAAAATATCTCAAAAGCTTTTCTTAGCCTTCGTTGGCCTTACCAGTATTGTACTTATCGCCACGTTATCATTAGCGAGGTGGAGTTTTGACCAAGGTTTTTTAGACTACATCAACGGATTAGAACAAGAGCGTTTACAGTATTTATCGAATGAACTATTGGCACTTTATGCGGCTAATCCGGTATCACAAACTGATCCATCAGTAATGACAGAGCAACAATCTACACGAGTGTGGAAGTCTATTAATCAAAAAGCATTAACACAAGCCATTGCGCTTCATGCGCCACGTCCACAAAAATATCGTCCAGACGGCAGCGCAATGCCCCCCCCAAAACCGATTGGTGATAATCCTCCTCTGGGACCGGGATCACAATTAGGTCCTCCTAGACGACGGCCTCCGTTTGCTTCACCACCTTCTGGTCCACCGACAGGGTTATATTCAGCAGCGCAACAATTTATCGTCGGCGCCGACATTGACCATGCGGACGTTCTCATTAGCTTACCGCTAATATTTGATGATCAGGTCGTCGGTTATTTATACAGCAGCCCTATTAGAGACATTGAATCTTCTTCGGCTACGGCATTTTCTCAGCAACAACGCTGGACCAGTATGGGAATTGGTTTATTGTGTTTACTGCTTGCGAGTGCGATTGCTTGGTGGTTATCTCGTTTTCTGCTTATTCCGGTAAAGCAAGTTATGCTGGGCGTGTCATATTTATCTCAGGGTAATTATGATCAACGTTTATCGCCTCAGCGCACCGATGAATTAGGCCAACTAATGGCCAATATTGATCATCTGGCGCTGACATTATCTAAAAATCGTAGTGCCAAAAATCGTTGGTTAGCGGACATTTCGCACGAATTGCGTACCCCTTTGAGTATTTTATGCGGTGAAATTGATGCGATTAAAGCGGGGATCAGAACATTTAATCACATTCAGTTAATCTCACTTGAACAAGAAGTGCTGCGTATGAAGCACTTAGTCGATGATTTGTATGAACTATCTTTATCTGATGTTGGTGGATTACGTTATCATTTCCAGCGGGTGAACGTCAGTGAATCACTACACAGCACGCTTAATAGTATGGCTACCAGCCTACAAGATAAAGGCCTAACGCTACAAAGTAAGCTCCAGCCTGAGGTGTATTTATCTGCCGATATGCTTCGTCTTGAACAGCTATTTATTAATTTATTAATGAATTCTATGGCTTACACAGACAGTCCAGGGGTAATTGATGTGCGATTATCACAACAAAATAAAACGATGAGATTAACTATTAATGACACCAAGCCCAGTGCCAGCATTGAAGAGTGTGAACACCTGTTTGAGCCATTATATCGCCAAGACAGTGCCCGCACACGCCGTGGTAGTGGTGCAGGTCTTGGTTTAACCATCTGTAAGAATATTGTCGAAGCGCATGATGGCACCATTAAGGCCATCCCATCACCACAGGGTGGACTTTGTATTGAAGTACTATTACCTATGCACAGGGAATCATTATGAGTGGACATGTTCATCAACAACCATTAACCATATTAGTGGTGGAGGACGAGCCTAAAATAGCGCAGATTTTAGTTGACTTTTTAGCCCTTGAAGGTTTTAACACCTTGGTACAACACGATGGTCGTGAAGTGATTGAAACGGTTAAGTCTCAACAAATTGACTTTATGATTTTAGATCTGATGTTGCCCTATAAAGACGGTTTAACCATTTGCCGTGAGTTGAGGCAATTTTCAATGCTGCCAGTATTAATGTTAACGGCGCGGGTAGATGAAATTGACCGCTTAATGGGCTTAGATATTGGAGCAGACGATTATGTGTGTAAACCATTTTCGGCTAGGGAAGTCGTCGCTCGGGTCAAAACGATTTTAAGACGAGTTGAAAATACCCATGGCAGTCAAAGTGAACAGATTATTCGTTATAAATATCTGCAGATCAACATCGAACGTTTTAAATGTCAGGTCGACCAACAAGAGATTGAATTAACACCGGTTGAATTTAGATTACTGCACACTTTGCTAAAAAGACCCGGTGTAGTGCACTCTCGCGACAGCCTAATGCAAGTTTGCTATGTTGACGATCGTATTGTCAGCTCGCGTACCATAGATAGTCATGTCAAAAATCTACGACATAAGTTGGCCCAAGCTAGTCAACAAAAAGAACTATTACATTCAATTTATGGGGTAGGCTATAAGGTGGAATGAGCTGGTAAATAATACCAGCGCATGTGGCTGGCTCGAGGCATGCAGAGCGTGTGGTAAGTCCGTTTGGCTATGATGAATATAGCTTGTTAGCTGCTCACCTTATTGATAAACGGCCTGGTATTGTCGACATAAAACGCCCTCAATCTGCCCCGTTTTTTCGAACATCTCTATCCGCCATGCCCATAGCGGTGGGCTTTGACAAGCAACAGTGGTATGCCTTCACTTATGACGCTTAGTTTACTGGTGCTATTTATGTTGGTCCGTTAAGAGCTATCATCACTTGGTACTATCTGTGCGCTACAACGCCTTATTCATCAGTTATCTCGGTTTAGCAAATGCTTAACTGAGATCATTAACGCTCCACTTTCCGCTTCTTCGGTAGTCATCTGGTTATTAAATATTATTGAGTCGACTTACTTTTATTTATTATATCTACAAGGATATTTGCTCGCTCATCGCTTCGCTTTTGTTTGACATGGCATTGAAATAATTCGCGGTATCAATGTGGTATCAATGCGGTCTCATTTTGATCTCATTTGGGTCTCATTTTGACATCGAACACACTGACGAGACATTGATTTAGACGATCGGCAGTAGAGCATCGGTATTTAACTATCGGTATTTAACTATTGGTATTAGCGCAATTGGTTGTAGACTAAGAGTTGATAGTCGGACCAAGGTGGATCAGGTAAGATAGTGCTTCCACTGGCATGTGCTATTTGGAATACATTTATACTGAGGTGGACTGTTTTTCTGCCTAGGAGCATTAATGCAACTGTTTGTAAAAGATTTAACTGTTATTGATTTTTCTTATCTTTGCCCCATTCGCGGCATGGTAGGTGAAAGCTGGATTGTCGATGTGCTATTAGATGGCGGCTTAGATGAGCAAAATATGGTGCTCGACTTTGCCAAAGTCAAGCGTACCATCAAAAACACCATCGATGATGTTGCCGATCATCGTTTGTTAATCCCTACTGCTTGCAGCGAAGTGCGCTGGCAGCAAAAGGGCGACCGAGTATGGATGGACTTTAGCAGCCAAAAAGGTGATATCCACCTGGCGTGTCCATCACAAGCTTTTGCACTGATCCCAACCGAAGTTATCGACTATGAAAGTGTTAATGACTTTTTGAAAAAAGCCTTACGTGAAGTGTTGCCTGAAAATGTCCAAGGTATCAGCCTGACATTACGCCACGAAGCACTTGATACACCGTTTTATCATTACAGTCATGGTCTACGTAAACATGACGGTAATTGTCAGCGTATTGCTCATGGTCATCGGAGCCCGGTAACGGTATTTGAAAATGGCATCGCGACACCTAAATGGGACCACTATTGGGCTGAACGTTGGCAAGATATTTACCTTGGCACCGAAGAAGACTTAGTGTCTATCAAAACACTTCATTTGTCTAAGCAAACGAAAGTCAGCGACGAAACGCATTTTGGTTTTCACTATGTTGCCCCTCAAGGTGATTTTCAATTAGCGATACCTAAGCATTGTTGTGACTTAATTCCCCATGACACCACCGTCGAGTTATTGGCTGAATACATGGCTAAAACATTGTCGAGTAAAGAGCCCGAAAGTCATTTTAAAGTCATCGCTTTCGAAGGTATTGGCAAAGGAGCCATTGCAGTAAGAGGTTAATCAAGTATTATTAATGGGCTGCCATACGGTAGCCCTTTTTTTATGTTTTTTGTCGCAATTAACAAGGAATACATTTCGATTATGTTATTAAAAAAGACACTTTTACAATCGATTTCAACGGCCGCAATGCTGGTGATCAGTCTATGCGGACTCAGTACTAACGCTGCTGCAGCGGTGACGTTTCAAGGTCAGTTTGAACAAGGTGCACTAGTGCGTGGCGCCGTGCCAGCAGGCAGTAAAATTTTACTTAATGGCCAACCGGTAAAAATCACCCCAAATGGTCAATTTGCCATTGGGTTTGATAGAGACGCGAAAGCAGAGCAAGTGTTTAAAGTCATTTACCCAGACGGATTAACCGAAATTAAACCGCTAAAAATTGCCGCGAGGCAGTACAAAATTGATCGGGTCACTGGCATTAGCCAAAAAATAATGAAACCCGATCCTGTCGCCCAAAAAAGGGCGGCTAAAGATGCCAAACAGACTCGCGCCGCCAGAGGCTTATTCAGTCAGCAACAGGCATTTATGCAGCCCTTTATTTGGCCAGTTACGGGCAGAATTTCAGGCGTTTATGGCAGCCAACGGGTATATAACGACGTTCCCGGTAACCCACATTTTGGTGTTGATGTTGCACGTCCAACAGGCACGGTCGTCGTCGCGCCAGCAGACGGCGTTATTACCTTAGCCGAGCCTGATATGTTCTATTCTGGTGGCACTGTGATTATCGATCACGGTTATGGGATTAATTCAACATTTTTGCACTTAAGTAAATTGTATTTAACCGTCGGTGACAAAGTTGTGCAGGGCGATAAAGTTGCTGAAATTGGTGCAACCGGTCGCGTTACAGGTCCGCATTTAGATTGGCGCTTAAATTGGTTCCAAATGCGCCTAGATCCAGTGTCAATAGTGCCGTCAATGGCCAGTGTGTTGGCAGCGGAGAAAGCGGCAAAATAGTTTTTAGCTTATATTTTATCGTTCCGGTAATGCGATTAAGTTGGAAGAGTTTGTTTATGTTTACATTTTTTGAACTATAGCGGGCGCGATTTTCGGTTTAAATGAACCACTCTGGTGATATTTTAATGTTACCTCGAGTTAACGACATAGATAGCACGAGTCAATGGTTACATTATAAAGCACAAAGGGTCTTGGCATGATCAAACGAGTTGGCAATACCAACATTGAACTGAAACACAAAGCGATATGTCATTGTGGTGCGGTTGAACTTGAACTCACTTTACCAAACGGCATCGAAAACCCGAGACGCTGTGATTGTTCAATTTGTCGTAGAAAAGGTGCCATTGTTGCTTCGGTTAAACTCGATGGAATTCGAGTGGTAAAAGGCCAAGATGTGCTTAAGCTATATCAATTTAATACCAACACCGCGAAACACTTCTTCTGTTCTCACTGTGGTATCTATACTCATCATCAACGACGCTCAAACCCGAGCGAATATGGCTTTAACATTGGCTGTTTAGACGGCGTCAATCCATTTGATTTAGGTAACGTGGTCACCGGCGATGGTGTCAATCACCCAATCGATCGGACTGCTTAACAACAAGTAAAATTTGACTAACAGTAATCGTGGGTGTCACATTCATTTGTTCGCATGAGACGTTTTCCCAGCCAATAGCTGCCGACGTACAAAGCTCAGTCAAGTCAGGGTGCCGATCGCAATGTCATGCATATAGTAAGAACACAAAGAGACTGAGCCACTAGGTCGCTGGTGTTGTCAGAAGAGTGAAATGGGACGGTTAAGGTTTATGGTCAATATAATGAGAATAAGACTACAACTGAAGATGTTTAAGCATGGATCTACATTGAGGTTATCGGGATTATTTCGATTACAGTTGACCAGGTCATACGGCTCAATCTTATTAGCAATGTTGCTAATTTATGTGCTGGAATAATCAAAGGCTATCGCAATGAATGATGAAAGCAGCTATGTTGTTGATTATAAGAATGGGTGGCTTAGTTTCGTTCTATAGTTTAGTTGTTAGTTTCGCTGTTATGTTTATTAGCTAGTTATGGAGAATATATTATGAGTAAACCAATACGTGCTTCAGATACCCCCTATGCAGTCGAGGTAGAAGCGGGTAAAAATTATTTTTGGTGTTCATGTGGGGAAAGCAAAAAACAGCCTTTTTGTGATGGTTCTCATAAAGGTTCTGAATTTACACCAGTAAAATTTACTGCCAAAGAGTCTGATAAAGTGTTCTTTTGTGGCTGTAAATCAACAAGAACTCAGCCAATGTGTGATGGCAGCCATAAACAAACATAACATCAACTGGAACATCAACAGGAAAATCACTCGCGGGGCGGGGCCAAAACGCGGGAGTTTTCCAGTGATATTAACATTAAATCTGCGCGGACATTTCAGCACTTGCGGCAGTGGCAATTAAGCGATTATCCATATGTGGCGTTGTTGCGCTGTTAATTTAAGACGACATTAACGGTTGGCTATCTGTTTTAGCATGTCTAATGCAACGGCTTCGGCAATACTGATGCCGTCGATACCCGCCGATAAAATGCCGCCTGCATAACCGGCACCTTCACCTGCAGGGTACAAACCTTTGGTATTAAGACTTTGATAATCTGCGCCACGTTTAATTTGCACTGGTGAAGAGGTACGCGTTTCAACGCCCGTTAACATGGCATCTTTACTGTCAAAACCTCGAATTTTCTTACCGAATGCGGGAATGGCTTCGCGGATCGCATCGATGGCGAATTGGGGTAATGCATCGCTTAAATCAGTCATTTTTACATTGGGTTTATAAGATGGCTCAACATTTTCAAACGGTTTACCCACCCCCGCGGCTAAAAAGTCGCCTACCATTTGCGCAGGTGCATCATAATTACTGCCGCCCATAACATAGGCATTGCGTTCCAATTTACGTTGCAGCGCGATCCCTTGCAGTGGATCGTTATCAAAATCACTTGGGTCTATCCCCACCACAATGGCACTGTTAGCATTACGTTCACTTCGCGAATATTGGCTCATACCGTTAGTGACTACCGCATGCTCTTCTGACGTTGCCGCCACAACCACACCACCAGGGCACATACAAAAGCTGTACACACTGCGACCACTTTTACAATGATGGACCAACTTGTAATCTGCAGCACCTAACATTGGGTGGCCCGCGTTACTGCCAAAGCGGTCTTTATCTATCATGTCTTGTTTGTGTTCAATACGAAAACCAATCGAAAATGACTGCGCCTGCATATACACGCCTTTATCATGCAACATTTGGAATGTATCACGGGCACTGTGGCCAATCGCAGCAATGACATGTGTAGAATGCAGGACTTCGCCATTTCTAAGTGTGACACCCGTCACCTGACGGTCGCTAATATTGATTTCATCGACACGGGTTTCAAAGCGAACTTCACCGCCTAATCGGATGATCTCACTACGCATTTTCTCCACCATAGTCACCAGTTTAAAGGTACCAATGTGTGGTTTGCTGACATAAATGATTTCAGCCGGTGCGCCCGCGGCAACAAATTCTTGTTTTACTTTTAAGCCTTTAAAACCAGGGTCTTTGACTTGACTGTATAACTTACCATCAGAGAATGTGCCCGCACCACCTTCACCAAATTGCACATTGGATTCGGTGTTTAGCTCACTGGTACGCCAAAAACGGAAGGTATCTTTAGCGCGTTCGTGCACTGATTTACCGCGCTCTAAAATAATGGGCTTAAAACCCATTTGCGCCAATATAAGTCCGACAAACAAGCCACATGGTCCCATACCTATCACCAATGGGCGCTCCGTTAACCCTTCTGGAGCACAAGCAACATACTTATAATCGGTATCTGGTGAAACACGGATGTTGTGATCATCAACAAGCGACGCCAATAACGCCACTTCGTCTACATTGGTTAATGTCACATCCAATGTATAAATTAACCAAATTAAATTCTTTTTACGGGCATCGTAGCCACGTTTAAACACATGTATGTCAACCAGCTGCTCCGCGGAGATAGATAGCTTTTGCAATACCACATCTTGCAGCGCATCTTCATTATGGTCGAGAGGCAATTGTACTTGGTTTAAACGGATCATGATTTACCTAAAAAAGAGACTTAAAAAACAGCGCATAGTTTACGTGATTTAGCTCTAAAATGAAATTATCTATCGATGTCATATGCCATTCAGGCTGCGATTGGCGAAAGCTCATCATCGCTACTGGACAGGTTAAAGGGTGTTTTTAACATTTATTGCGCCGATTGGTTAATTAAGCGACCATTTTTAGGCCTTTATTTTCGTCACTATCAGGATGTCGTTTAACTGCCCCAATCGTTGTCCTGTCATTAACAACATGCTATATGGCTAGATTATATTTATGTCTTGGGTAAGCCCTGTCAAGAAAAGGGATTTCACGCCTGTTGTGTATTATTGAACTAAACTTAGGTAAACCGACAACCATTGGCCAAAAGGGCTTATGATGATCATTACCCGATGAATAGTGAGCCCCCCAAAGCACCTTTGGGCATTTTCCCTAGTTCCTGGAGTGAGCTGCGGGCTGGTCGAATCCCCGGTAATATTCCGATATGGGTGGGGATCCTATCTGAACTCACTGAATTTGGTATTTTTTTCGTCGCTTATTTTATTGCCAAATACCATTACCCAGAAGCTTTTTCTCAAGGCCCCCAAAGTGTAAGTACCCTCGCGGGGGTAACAAACACATTGATATTACTTTCAAGCAGTTACTTCATTGCAAAAGCCATGATCAATATTCGGTTAGACAATCGAGCCAAGTGTGAAGTCTATCTGTGGCTCACTCTGGCTTGTGGTTGCTTGTACCTATTGGTGAAATCCGGCGAATTCTATTGGAATCATCAGCAGGGTTTTCGAACCAGTAGCAGTGAGTTTTTTACTGTTTATTACTATATGACTTTTAATCATTTCCTCCATGTGGGTTGGGCTGCATGCGCGGTTTTATGGGTGATTTTTCGTGTGCGTAGAGGAGCCTATTCAGCGAAACAACATTCAGGTCTAGAAGCATTAGCCATGTACTGGCACATGATTGATTTGATGTGGATCCTTATTTTTCCACTCTTGTATGTTCTAAGGTAGGCCATGATGAAATCTTTTGGAAAAATGGAGTATTGCTGGTGGGCGTTGATTGGAATAACGCTATTTAATACGTTTTTGGGTGAAAAATTTAACTCTTCAGCGCTGGTTAGCATCTTGGTTGCATTGACCGTGATGTGTAAGGGATTAATGATCATCGATCATTTTATGGAATTGCGTCATGCCCATCGATACTTGCGATTATTGATGCGAGCTTATCTTATTTTCTTCCCATCCTTGATTATGGTGACGACTTTATTATGAATCAACTTTGTTATTAACCAACAGCGATGGGAGTTTTTCAGCCAAAATGTTAATAAATGCTATATTTAAATAGCTTTCTTTTCGAGTAGTGTCGAATACTAGGGACCCATATGACCTTATCAACTACCACTGCAATTGCTATTAATGAACAGATATTTTATCAGCAGCAAGACAACGAAATACAACTGTTCGAGTACGCGTTTTCTCATCAACTGCCATTGTTAATTAAAGGGCCTACGGGCTGTGGTAAAACGCGCTTTGTGGCTTATATGGCGGAGAAACTAGGCAGACCTTTATACACTGTGGCATGTCATGATGACTTAACTGCCGCGGATTTAGTGGGACGTCATTTGATTGGTCCAAAGGGTACCTATTGGCAAGACGGACCGTTAACGAGGGCGGTGAGAGAAGGCGGTATTTGTTATCTCGATGAAATCGTCGAGGCACGTAAAGATACCACAGTGGTATTGCACCCACTTGCCGATGATCGTCGCATATTACCGATCGAACGAACCGGAGAAGAACTCGCTGCAGCACAAGGTTTTATGCTGGTGGTGTCCTATAACCCTGGTTATCAAAATATTCTTAAAGGAATGAAGGCGAGTACTCGGCAGCGCTTTGTCGCATTGCGGCTTGGCTATCCAAATCCTCAGCTCGAGATCCAAATACTGATGACGGAATGTCAAATAGATCAAGATTTAGCGGGTAAGTTGATTGAATTGGCCGGGTCACTGCGCAGACTGGACTGTGACTTAGATGAAGTGGCTTCTACGCGCTTATTAATTTATGCGGCGCGAATGATATCCAGTGGTATGTCGCCACTGGCCGCGTGTCGCAGTTGCCTTGCGGAGCCATTGTCTGATGATCTCAGTACCGTTGAAGCGCTCATGGATGTCGCTCGACTGTATTTTGATTGTTAATGCCCTTGCAGATGAAAAGTCATAATATGGTCAATACCGGATCCAATCAGGTACCAACCGGTGATGTCGCGGGTGTGACATCAAGCCAGCGGCCACATTTGCCGGGTGATTTGGCAATGTGGTTTTTCATTTTGGCAGAGCTAACGGTATTCGCTATTTTTATTATTGGTTTTGCAGTAACACGGCAGCTGTATCCCGATATGTTTCAACAGGGACAAACCTACCTGCATCCCGTCGCCGGTGGGATTAACACCATTGCGTTAATTTCCAGTAGTTGTTTGGTCGCCCTCAGCTTAAATGCGGTAAAGCATTCACGCCAAGATTATGCTGCGGCGCTATTGGGCGGTGCGTTACTCACGGCGGGAGTCTATTTAGCGGTGAAGTCATGGGAGTATAACGAGCTGATCCAACAAGGATTTGGTTTGTCGACCAATACCTATTTTACCTTGTATTTTTTTATCACAGCATTCCACTTTATGCACGTCATTCTCGGAATGATTATCTTGGGCTCCATGGCATACAAAACAACAAGAGGAGCCTATCAGGGTAAGAGCCTTTCGGGTTTTGAGTCAGGAGCTTGCTATTGGCATATGGTAGACCTCGTGTGGATCATTATTTTCCCGCTGTTGTACGTCATTAATTAATCATAACTAATCATAACTAGGCTAATGTGAGGCTGCAAAATATGAACAATCATCAAGGTCTCATTCTTCGGGTATATCTCTATCTGATTATCCTGACTGCCGCTTCTGCTTATGTGGGCAGTGTTGCGCTGGGCGCAAGTAATGCCTGGTTGCAAGGTGTAGAAGATATTGTGTTAGCTAGCATTCTGCTGGTGACCTTGATAAAGGGACTACTGATTGTTGATGTCTATATGGAATTGAAACCGGCGCCAGCATTGTGGCGCAACTTATTACGGGCTTATGTTACCTTGCTCCCGATAGGTATTGGATTGATTTACTATTTATTTTGAGTGCCCAGTGGTTCACTCTTGAATCTCATATTAATATAATTAACCATATGATTAATGAGTTTTTAATAAGTTATTTAATAATATTTGCATTACTTATTGATGTCTTTTCGCCATAACATGAACAACTAAACTTGTTTGTAGCCCATTTTATTACCCGCCCACGCCCGCACTAACATCCATACCGCAATCAAAATAAAGAAGGCATGCACAGAAATAAAATAGGTAATCACAAATACCCAAGTCATGCCCGAATTGAAGCCTCCAAATAAAATCATCAGTGCACTTACCAGTATTAATGCCGTTGCAGCGGCTAAATTAAGCTTGATGGCAAAATTGAGGTGATAAGCGGAAAACGAGTCGGAAGCAAATTGATTGATTTTGCTAAGCAGCACGATAAACGATAGCAGGGGTAAAAAGGTGAGATTGAGCAGAGACCACAAGGCGATTGCAGACGCTTGTTTTATTTGTTTTTGATCGTATTTATTTAGTTTCATGTTTACATACCTGCCTGCGGTTATCTGGGTAAATAAATGATCATCAGTAAGCAAAATAACGCAATGAATACAAAGGCCCATAAAAAAACTCTGGTTTTATAGACACGGCTACTAGGGTGCGCTTTTGGTAAAGCCATACCACAGTGGCAACAGACAGGAACGGGGTCGGTCAAATACCTCGCCGTTTTACTATCAAGTGTATTTTCAGTCTGGCAATACAAACAGGGAACTTTTTCAATCATTTAGGTCTCCTTTGCTTAATAAAGTCTAGTAAGAAGATTGGGTGAGCTGATGATATAAGTGTGGCAATTTTGTCGGTAACTGGCTTGGGTCAAAGATAACGCTGAAGCCATTATGGCCAAAAATATAAGGCAGGTATTGGTCAGCCTTTTGATCTATGGTGATACAAAATGGAATGAGTCCAAGGCGGCGGGCAGCGATAATCGCTTGCTTGGTATCTTCAATGCCATATCGACCTTCGTAATTATCGATATCATTCGGCTTGCCATCAGTCAAAATAAGCAGCAACTTTCGGTGGTGTGTTTGTTCCGCCAAAATATTGCTCGCTTGGCGGATGGCGGCACCCATTCGGGTATAAAAGCCTGGCCGCAAACTTAGGATCCTGCCACGTATATGATCATTGTAGGGTTCGGCAAAGTTCTTTAATAGTGTAAACCTAACGTGATGGCGCTTTACCGATGAGAAACCATACAGCGCAAATGGATCGCCCACAGCCGCCAAAGCTTCACTGAATAGCAGCATGCTGTCCTTGATGACATCAATGACCCTAAGTTGGTTATTGATGTAGGCATCTGTCGACATAGACAGATCCGAGAGTAACAAGCAGCTTATGTCACGCTGGCAGTTCTGAAACCTAACGTAGAGTCCAGTTTCTTGCGCCATAGAGGTCTGACTTTCAATATGGAAATCCAACCAAGCGGTTAAATCAATTTCATCTCCGCTCGGCTGAGATTTTTGCCAGTTTTTAATACTTTGCAGTTGCTGGAATTGTTGGCGGATCTTTTTGGCAGCTGAGTCTAATGACCGCGGCAATGGCTGCGGCTTACTGTCGCGGGGCAACATAGGTTGTAATAGACAACGCTCAGCCACCAGTTGATTCGATTTGTAATTCCACTCTGGCAGCGTAATGCCTTTCCCTAAGGGCAAGTCATCCTCAATTGCAGAAGGTAAGTCGAGATCTATTTTAAGCTTGGCGGTTTTTTGCTTTGAGCCCTTTGCCACCGTAATAATATCAAGGTCTTCAGCCACTCTTTGGGCATCATCGTCTTCGGTGTCGTCCTCTGCGCGATTCACCCTAGAAAACTCGCTCCACGAGAACAAGTTTTCTAAGCGAAAAACCATCAGACTGTCTTTGGTGTCATCTTCTTCTATTCGCTGTGATTTTTTTCTAGCCTGTACGCTTTGCTGCTTAGTTGCCGCGGATGAACCTTGCTCTTCTTGGCAATCAATATCTGCCGCGCTAAAGGGGTTATCTTTGACGTTCTCATTGGGGTACAACCAGATATAAATGGCTTGAGGTGCATAGTGTGCAACCGGAAATTCAATAATAGATCCAGGGTGGGTTATTGCTTGGATCACTGCCCGTTCGAGCGGTTGTAAGGATTTAGGCAATGCTTCAACAGGAACTCGTTGCTTGAGTATTGCTGTCACCAGTCGTTGATAACGAGGCCTTAGAGCGGGGCATTTATTGAGTACTTTGGCTACGACAGCTTGATTGTCTCTGGCCCAGTGGGTGAACTGCTCTGGGTAATGCGGGGCAAGGGCAGCAAGCCAGAGGTAGAGTTCTTTATTGAGTTGTGGTGTATCAAAAATAGCGATGGATTGCGGCAGACGAAGGCTGGTTTCGTCTTGCCAAGCAAGGCTGACTTGTTGTTTGGCGCCAGAAATTTTATCGATAAAATTTCTATGAGCATAATAATCACGCGGCACTGCGGCTTCGACGCGTTTTGTCGGTGAGCCTCCTAGTGCGCGAAAAATCACCCCAACGGATTTCTTGATATCATCAAATTGAACTCGGGCATGATCAAATTCAGTGTTGCTCTTTTGCACAATGAACTTATGCCAAATACTTCCCACCCATTCTTCCATTTTAGTTTATGTGCCTCCATGGTGATAAAAATAGGGGGGAACTAGCGGCAATAACGACTCCGCGATAACTCTATTCGATTAAAGCAGTCCATTGTTCAGTTCGCTATTTAGCGACCTTTCTATCGACAATAAAGTTACACATATAGGTTATTAAGCCGATCAAAAATATGACCCCCGTCGCTTCTCGTGCCCAATAGAAAATTGATAATTTATCTTGGGTTTCCATAAAGCTGAGTGCTTCGCCGCCTTCAGGTAGACGTTGTAACCAGACCTGCAATACCCCAGCTCCAGTTAAGAACAGCGTAATGAAGACCATGGCAACCGTCATTAGCCAGAATCCCCACATTTCAAGTACTTGCGCTTTTTTACTCGATGCTTCGCCGATACCGCGTAACTTCGGCATAGCATAGGAAATAATGGTGAGTACTATCATTGCATAGGCACCGTAAAACGCCATATGGGCATGTGCCGCAGTGATTTGGGTACCGTGAGTGTAGAAATTAACCGGTGCCAATGTATGTAAAAATCCCCACACACCAGCGCCCAGAAATGCCATCACTGCCGTTCCTAACGCCCACAGCGTGGCGGCTTTGTTTGGATGTTCTCGGCGGCGGTTATTGACCATGTTGAATGCATACAGCACCATGGCAAAGAAAGGTAAAGGTTCTAACGCGGAGAATACCGAACCCACCCATTGCCAGTATTCTGGGGTGGCTAACCAAAAAAAGTGATGCCCAGTTCCCAGTAGTCCGGAGATCAATGCCATCGCCACAATTACATACAGCCATTTCTCAATAATTTCCCGGTCAACACCAGTGATCTTGATCAGTATAAAGGCGAGGATCGCACCCATAATTAATTCCCACACGCCTTCCACCCAGAGGTGGACCACAAACCACCAATAGAATTTATCCATAGCAATGTTGGACGGATTGTAGAAAGAAAACAGGAAAAAGACAGCCAGACCAATTAGCCCGGTGAGCAGTACCATGTTTATCACCGTTTTTCGGCCGCGCAACATGGTCATGCCGATATTGAACAGAAAACCGAGACAGACGATAACAATGCCAATTTTAGTAATTGTGGGCTGCTCTAAGAACTCCCGCCCCATCGTCGGGAAATACTCATTTCCCGTGATCTCAGCCAATCTTGAATAGGGCACCAACAAATAACCCAACACTGTGAGTGTGGCAGCAACTGCAAATACCCAGAAAAGCAGGATAGCGAGTTTAGGGCTATACAATTCGGTTTCAGACTCTTCGGGAACAAGGAAATAAGCGGCACCCATAAAGCCAAATAATAGCCAAACGATGAGTAAGTTAGTATGCACCATTCGAGCAACGTTAAAGGGAATGATCCCCGCGAGAAAATCTCCTACGACATATTGCAAGCCCATCACCAAGCCAAATAGAATTTGTCCGGTAAACAAAATAAGCGCAAATATAAAGTAAGGTGTCGCAACTGATTGAGATTGAAATTTTAAAGTGCTCATTGCTTAACCCTCAATGTTCGGTGGCCAGCTGTTAACATCTATTTCAGCGGTGAATTTCAAGAACTCTGCCAAATCGTTAACCTGTTGTTCCGTTAAGTTAAATTGAGGCATTTGTCGACGTCCAGGGATACCGAGAGGTTGAATTTTCATCCAACCTTGCATAAAGCCTTTAAATGCATCGAGATCACCGCCACCGCGGCGATAAAAAACATTTCCCAACTCTGGCGCATAATAAGCGCCTTCACCAATGAGTGTATGGCAACCAATACAGTTGTTGTCTTCCCATACGGCTTTACCGTTTACAACGGCTTGGGTGAGGTTCTCTCGATGATCAGATTTGGGCATTTCTCTGGTGGTATGCATAGCGAGGCCGGCAAACAATAGTAGAAAAAACACACTGCCGCCATAGTATATATTTCGAGCCATACCTTTCGTAAAAGTGTCTGACATATTGCTATCCCTTATACTTACTTACTTTAACTTTTGGTCAAAGATTAGCTAAAAGGTCAACTAAGTGTAGTGCACACTGAATTATTCACTGGAATTATTAGACATAATCGACACAGGGACATGACACTGCTTGTAATCAGAGTTGTTTAGCTTGGTTTTTTTGATCAAATATCTCCCTAGAAAAGCCTATTCCAGGCTGTTGCCCCAGTTATTCTGATACTCTAACAATTAACCACCAGGGGAACAGGCTTGATGATCCTATGACTTTGTTCATCACCAGCCACATAGCAAGTTTTTGGGGACTGTTAAATGCTAATTGATACTGCTAAAGTTGATGCGATGATGGAGGGGTATCTACAATACTCAATAGAAATGTGTCACTTTGGTCTTGTTCAGTAAGCTTTTTTATAAAATGAAAATGGGTGACTTGGTTAAGCGTAAAAATGACACAAAGCGAGAAAAATTCTTCCTCTTTGCTTTTCCAATATAAGGGGGGCGTGAAGGTCGTAGCTGAGAGTGGATCATAGTATTTGATCGCTGGACAATAGAGGATAAATTTTTAAACGTCATTTATCCATTCGGCTGATGGTGTGATGGAGCACCTATGCCAAGGAATAAGCCTTCAAAACTGACGTTGCCGCCATAGCCTGCGACTTCAGGTAAAAGAGGTGGTCAATAAGTTAACTCAGGGACTCAGTAACGCTGCCTCTGTGTTGGAAGTGTTAGATTGTAAAAAAATATCAACATGGGTTATTAACAGGAGTGAATTATGGATATAACAGGCTTATTGATTACGTTAGCCATTGGCGCATTAGCCGGCTGGTTGGCTGGGACGTTAATGAAAGGGATGGGCTTTGGTCTACTCGGTAATATCGTAGTCGGTATTGTAGGGGCAGTGGTCGGGGGGTTTGTATTTAGTTTACTAGGCATTTCTATGGGAGGGCTACTGGGTTCAATTATTACCGCAACGGCGGGTGCTGTCATCTTGTTATTTGTTGTTGGCCTTATTAAAAAGCTATAGCAAGCTAACATATACCCAAACGACCTCGAAATGCAGGGTTGTGTATGTCCAGAAGAGACCGAGTTCAAGGTGCTAGGAATAGGGCAGCCTTCGGTCTGCTAGGTTCTAGGGTCGCTGCGCTCACGGATAGAGCGGTCTGGCACCTAGGCCCTTGGCTTGTCATATCAGGGCTAGCGACAGCTTCGCTGCTAAGATTTTATAGGATCTCGCCGCGCAGCGTCCTAGCAGCGTAGCGATCTAGGCTCTTGCGATACAGTCTCTTCAATCACTGTCTTGTCCAGTTATCCTTCGGGAGCGCTGAAAAGAGCATGTTGAAGTGGCTTGGGTATAAGTACTCAAAAACGCAAACTGCTATAGCATAACCATGACAACACGCCTTATGAGTATTGTTCTGAATATGAATATGTGTATGAGTAAATCGGCCTCTTTTGTTGGTTTACTTCAGCCATAGTGGTCATGGTTAATTATCTAGGGCTCAATTTACTGAGAAATGAGCTCTATGTATGTGCCTGAATAAACAAAGACTATCGCAATGGATGCTGAAAGAGACTATGTTATTGATTATAAATGTGACTTGGTCGTCTTTAGTTATCATTATGACTTAGATCAAACTCACTGATAAATGTATCAGTGTTCGGCGTTATACCACTTAGTGTAGTGATAGGAGGACCACATGCTTCGATGGACTATTTTACTTTTTAGCATAATCGTTTGCTTGAATGTGACCGCTGCTACTAACCTGACCTCATTGAGTGACAAGGGGATTGATAGCTGGGAACCCAAAGAATTCTCAGGTGAATCAATTTACACCATAGATGAATATAAAGGGCGCTTGGCGCTAAAAGCACTCAGTCATAATGCCGCATCAGGGTTAGTGTTAGAACAGCAAATTGATCTTACTGCAACGCCTTACCTAAACTGGAGTTGGTTAGTCGAAAAAACGCTGCTGCAGTTAGATGAGCGCAGTAAAAAAGGCGATGACTTTGTCGCTCGAATTTACGTGGTTATCGATGGTGGTTTTATGGTGTGGAAAACCAAATCATTAAACTATGTTTGGTCGAGTAATCAAGATAAAGACTTGGTTTGGGATAATGCGTTTGCTGGCTCAAGTGTCAAAATGATGTCTGTTCGAGGAAAAGAAGCGCAAAAGGGTCAGTGGTATCAAGAAAAACGCAATGTATACCAAGACTTGATTGATATTTTTGGTGATAAAGGCAGTGAGCAAGCGAACCAGAAAGCGTATAAATACATAGACATTATCGCGATTATGACCGATACCGATAATAGCGGCAAACAAGCCGAATCTTATTATGGTGACATAGTATTCAGTGCAATGTAGCAACTTGTTAATCAGCGATTCAAATAGCATAAAATTAAATCAATACAATAATTTGCACTTATGTTTAGCTAGCGAGTCAGCCGGTAATTTTAGGGGTGGTAGACTACATTTAAAATATTGATTTGCATTTAAAGTATTGATTTACATTTTACATTTTAAGTTTTAATTTGCTTAATCATGGAAGATTTATGAACATCAAAAATTGGATTTGGAAGATATTCACAATATCGGTTATCTGTGTCTTGTTACTTAACCCAGAGTTAGTGTCTTTAGCTGTGCTTGTTGATGCTGTTGGGCTTGATTTATTGTTATTACTTATTGAAGTACAGATAGTGGCTGTTAGTGGCTATTATTTTCAAACTTGGTTTAAGCCAATATTGATGCCTGCCTATAAGTTATTAGGTAAAGTGGACCCTTACTTTTTCATCCCAACAAGGGCTTTAGTTGCCAAGTACCCGATGATTTTGTGCCATGCAGTGCCCTTTTTAATATTGCTCATTATCGGTGCAGCAGTCGTTAAACCTGTGATTGATACGGGTGATATTTGTTAAGTTACTATTGTTGAAAGCTAGAACTGGCAATGCGGCCTCGAGTAAGCCGCATTGCTTGTTTTATCGTTAAAGCAGTGGGCTGAATAAGTAAAAAAACTGTTCCACTAATCGTTTGATCAAAGGTCTTTTGCGCCACTGACGAGCATCCATTTTTATCGAGTTAGCCATATATTGATGTTGGACTTGACTGAGGGACTGAGTAAATTCTACATTGTCTACAGAAAGAGTGACTTCGAAGTTAAGCCACAGGCTGCGCATATCAAGGTTAACAGTACCGATTAGACTATGGTGCAGATCAATTACGACTGATTTTGTGTGCAGTAAGCCGCCAGCAAAACGATGAATATTTACGCCCGCATTAAGTAATTCACCAAAGAAAGGCCTGCTTGCCCATTCCACCATCAGTGAGTCGTTTTTGTCGGGTATGATTAAATTAACCTGCACACCACGCAAGGATGCAGCAGTCAACGCAAAGAGTAGGTTTTCACTGGGCACAAAATAAGGGCTGGTGATGGTGATGCTGTGTTTCGCTTGATAGATACTCAGCAATAAAACCTGCTGGATCATGTCCTCAGGCATGCCAGGTCCAGAAGGGATGACTTGAACCATGTCGGATGCTTTATCTTCATGGGGATAACATTTTGGAGGCTCAGGTAACATTCTTTGGTCGGTTTCGGTTTCCCAATCCCACGCGAAAATACAATTAAGCACTGGCACATTGGAGCCGGTGATCCTGACCATAACATCTATCCACTCACCCACTCCGGCACTTTGATTAAAAAACTTGGGATCAATGAGATTCATTGAACCGGTATAACCGATTTGGTTGTCTATCACGACTATTTTACGGTGAAGTCGGATGTCGAGCCGGCGGAATAACATACGTACAAGAGAAACGGATAGCGCCGAAATAATAATTATGCCTGCATCGCGCATCAATTTTGGCCACTTGCTGTTAAAAAATGTTCGGCTTCCTGCTGCATCTAATAAGATTTTTACTGCCACATCACGTTGAGCGGCTTGGATAAGGACTTGGGCAACTTGGTCAGCAAGTCCGCCGGGATGCCAAATATAGAACTCTACATGAACCGACGTCTGTGCTTGTTGGATATCTTGGATCAGGGTAGTTAAAATTGTGTCGGGTGATGATTTAAGCGTGAGTTGATTATTGGATAATGTCGGGATCCCGAGGCGTTTTTCGCATAATTGGCTTATGGTAATGGTGTAATCATTTAAATTTTGCGGACGATATTGCTGGGTAGTGAAAAGCCGGCTAAGCCATTTCCGATAGGGGATATACATTTCTTTGGCTCTGGCTGCGCGCTTCTTACCAAGGTTCAGCTCGCCAACGAGAAAATAAAGCACAATGCCTATGATGGGGACCACATAGATTAGCATCATCCAAGCTAAGGATACGCCCACAGAGCGCCGTTTATAGACAATACGAGTGGTGATCCCGGCAATGATCAGCCAATAGGCTAACACGCTGATTAACGTTAATACTTTGTAAAGCTCAACCATAGCAAGCCAGTGGATCAATCATGCAGAAAAAGATATATTTATCATATCAGGTTTCAAACTATTTGATCTACCATCTACCATCTACCATCTGTACGGCTGGGTATATCAAACAGTTTGTTTTATTATAAAGGTGCTAGTCTTAATCAAACGGGTGTTAACCAAGCTCAAGCATAACGTTCAAACATCACCCGTAAAATGAATAGAGGTATCGTCAATCGGCATTTTTCGCTCAAAGCCAACATCAATACCAAGATTGCAACCAAAGCACAAGCTGCTAGGGCTTGCTCGATGGGGGAGTCTTGTTATCGTCATATTAATAATGACGACAGTAGTGGTTGTGCCATTGTTTATTCAGTTTGCGACTAAACCTCAGGTGATTAATAGTGAGCAAGAGTCGTTTGCTGCTCAATGTGTTGATGCCATACCTAAAGCCAATTTGGATATGGATGGTCAACTGGCTGTCGCGAGCTGGAATATCTATAAACAGCAAAATGCAGGCTGGCAAACGCTGTTAAGCCAACTGGCCAAGCAGAATCAATTATTGTTGCTGCAAGAGGTTAAGTTATCTGACAATTTTCAACAGTGGCGCCAACAAAACCAGCAGCAATTGGCGATGGTACAAGCCTTTCGTCAAGGTGATATACCGCTTGGTGTAATGAATATGTCTGAAGTTGCAGCGAGTCAAAGTTGTGGATATTTGACGGCCGAACCCCTAATTCAATTTCCCAAGTCGAGTCTGTTAAGTTACTTCCCCTTGTCCAATGGTGAAACCTTGCTAGTGGCAAATCTACACAGTATTAACTTTGAATACGCTCTAGATAGTTACACTGAGCAGTTACAGCAGCTGTTACCGGCATTGAGAGCCCACAAAGGCCCAATCATTTTCGGTGGTGATTTAAATACATGGCGCTCCGCTAGATTGTCCATGCTAGCTCAGACGACAAAGGCATTAGGGTTGAAAGAGGTAACACCAGCAGAAGACACCCGAACAACTGTGATGGGCTACCCCATTGACCACCTTTATTTCCGGGGACTGACGTTAGAGTCTGCAAGGGTGATCACCACCCAAACATCGGATCATCATCCTTTGTTGGCACAGTTTAGATTAGGCGAAAGTTAAACCACATAGCTTATGGTGATTTTGGTTTTTTGGTTTTTTGGTTTTTTTGCGAACAGTGCTCACTATGGTTAAATTATTAACGTATTAATAAAAATTAAGTAAAATTAAAAATTCGAATGTAGAAAACACAGCGTTTTAAATCGTTCACGTTTAAATCTCAATAGGGAACGCCTACAAAGTTTACCCATGGTGTGTCATTTTTTGCTCACGTTATCACGGTAAGAGCATAATATTACATTATGCTCTCCCTGCTATTCTCTTCATTTTGGTACATCTGAATCTTATCTTTAAGTCGTTTTTCGAGTAAAAAAGTGTTGTGTCACTGCTTTATCTAATCTGTAGAGAAAACCCCGTGATCAGAGCGAAGCGAAGTCGCGGGGTAATTTATCTTATTACTTCTTATTAAACATAGCTTGACCAGTTTTATCCTTATCGGACCAAAAATTAATATTGAATTGTGCATCAGGGCTTAATTCAATGCGGTGCCAGTACTCTGGCGGGCTGGTGGCAAACTGGCCAGCATTAATCACTACTTTCACTTCTGGCTCAGTCGCTTCGCTGTCTGCAAAACCAAAATACGTGACTACACCTTCCATCACACATAATTGGCCGAAGACACCTTCAGCGGTATTGTGGTGGTTAAGTAGCGCATCAGGCACATTTTTAGTGGTGAAAAATGGGGTAGAGCGTTGAATGGTCCAGTTTGCTGGAATACGTTGATGAGACATCATTCTCTCCTAAATTGATACATTAGCAGGCTTAGTTGAGCCTACTGGTTTAAATACTAAATACTAAATACTAAATACTAAAGATTAGCTGGCAAGGCTCTCAGCAGTGGAAAGGTGTTTTTCATGTGTCCTTCTGTTACCACAAAGCCGATGATCTCTTTTTGCTCGTTATACGCTTTTACTGAGCAACCTAAAGCATCAATATCAACCTGCCAGGATGCAACATCTATGACGGTATTACCGCCTAATTGGATAGGCATTTGCGGCGTTTTAACTTTGACCAGCATAGCAGGCAGTTTCAAATCTGTCGGTTGGCCTAATAAGGTTTTCGCTAACGCATTGGCGCTTAACATAATCGGCTGCAGGTAGGACATCACCTTGCCGTTTATCTCGGCGCAGTCTCCCAAGGCATACACATTATTAACTGAGGTTTGCAGCTGCTGATTAACCACCAAGCCGTTGTTGACCTTGAATCCCGACTTTTGAGCTAAACCCACATTAGCCTTTAACCCCGCCGCTGAAATGACACAATCAACAATATGTGTTTTACCCGAGCTGAGTGTGGCACAAATTCCTGATCCGGTTTGGTTTAAGGAGCTAATGGTGCGGCCAAACTCAAATTCAACACCTGTTTCGGTCATCTTCTTTTGTAATACACTGGCGACTATATCTGGCAGCATCGTTGCCATAAGGCCGTTGCTTGGATCTACAACTACTACGCTTTTACCGCAACGGTTAAGATCCATTGCTATTTCAGTACCGATAATGCCGGCGCCAATCACTAAAATCCGCTGCGCATTCTGTAGCTGCAGCTGCGCAGTTTCAAACTCGCGCAAACTATTTAAGGTGATCACCTTGTCGGTTGCATTACCAAGCATCGGTGGAACAAATGTTTTTGCCCCCGTTGCCAGCACCAATTTTGTGTAAGGGTAGGCGACACCTTTAACAAATACCGCCTGTTGATCGCTATCAATGCAGTCAACCTGAGTAAAAGCATGCAGAGTAATATTATTCTCAGAGGCAAATTCCTGCGCACTGAGGCGAATTAAATCCGCACTGCTTTGTTGATTACTAAATACATGGCTCAAATCAGGCTTATTATAATCGTGGCCCTCATCGAGGGTAAAAACAGTTATAGGTATGTGCTGATCTGTGCGCCTAATGGTTTTGATTAACTGATATGAGCCAAAGCCGCTACCAATAATGATGATGGGTGCACTCATGATACTTTCCTTGCTTCAATAGGGATAAATACCTCTTTGCCAAGGCCGCAATCTGGACAGAGAAAGACATCTGGTACTTCGCTCCACGGTGTTCCTGGTTCAACATCTTGATTAGGTTCGCCCAATACTGGCTCATAAACCCAGTTACACACAGTGCATAACATATTTTGTGAATCATCAATTGCCGAAGCAGCCCCGCATTCAGGTTTACTTTCCCGAGACTTAGTTGCTGGCTTAGCGGTGGCAGTGGCTTGATTGTTTTTGGCTAGGGATGCTGGTGAAATGGATTTAACATTACTAAGATCATGCCATGCCCAGTTTTTGGCAATCTGTCGCCCATGGTCGCGGCATTCGCGCATGGCTTTACCATCAGGTCGCCATTTTGCTTTTAGGCCCACAATCGTATCAAATCCGGCATCGGTAAGACGGGTGTGAATACGATCGACCGCACCGCCGTTCCAACCGTAGCTGCCAAAGGCACCGGCTTTTTTATCTTTAAAACGCAGGCCGGTGATCTCTTCTAGCATCCCAGCGACTTTCGGCATCATCACATTATTCATGGTAGATGAACCCACTAATATGCCTTTAGAGCGGAACACATTGGCTAAGATGTCATTTTTATCATGGCGGGCCACATTAAAGACTTTAACTGACACCCCAGGATCAACATCGTGGATCCCCTGAGCAATGGCATCAGCCATCATGCGGGTATTATTAGACATTGAATCATAAAAAATAGTGATCCTGTCTTCCTGATAATTATCTGCCCATTGCAGATATTGATGAATAATCTGGGTAGGGTCATCGCGCCACACTACGCCATGGGCGGTGGCAATAATATCAACTGGCAGATTAAAGCTCAGCACCTCGTTAATTTTAGCGGTAACCAGTGAGCTAAACGGAGTTAAAATATTGGAGTAATAACGTAAACATTGGTCCATCAATTCAATCTGATCAACCTCATCGTTAAACAGATGCTCATCGCAGTAATGTTGACCGAATGCATCGTTACTAAACAATACGGCATCCTCGGTTAGATAGGTCATCATACTGTCTGGCCAATGCAGCATAGGCGTTTCAATAAACACCAACTGCTTGCCGTTACCGATATCTAGCGTGTCGCCGGTTTTGACAATATTGAAATGCCACTCTGGATGATGATGTAAGCCAGTAATGGAATCGATAGCATTTTCGGTACAGTAAATCGGGGTATTAGGGATTTTAGCCATCAGAGCCGCTAACGCGCCTGAATGATCTTCTTCAGCATGATTAATAACAATGTAATCAATCTTATCTAGGTCAATTTCCATCTCAAGATTTTGAATAAACTGCAGGCTGAAGCGATGATCAACGGTATCGATTAAGACATTTTTTTGCTCACGGATAAGGTAACTGTTATAACTCGTCCCTTTGGTTGTTTTATATTCAGTGCCATGAAAATCCAATATTTCCCAATCACGTTGGCCAACCCAGTCGATATTATTTTTAATGTGAATTGTCATATTTACACCTGTATTAAATTGAAAAGTTACAAATTCATAAAGTTAAATATTTTAATGCAGACTGCATGCCAACTAGTTAAGTAACTGATTAATTGGGTAATTATTTAAATTAAAGTTTAGTCGTTGTCATATTAACAACTCTAAAAGGTGTCTTAATAACACCCACGTGTCAAAATGACACGTTCAAGGTAGTGTCCTCTCAAGAGTCTAATAAAGACCTGATCACTGGCCGCCTAGTCTTTGGTCACCCTTACTTGCTTGGCGGTAATGAATCATGGCTAGACCAAGACACATGATAGTGAGCTAGACGAGACTCCTTATGGTAATAACCGTGAGTAAGCAGGCCGCTTTTCTGATGTAAACCTGAAACATTGCTCAGAATTCATTATGTAATGTTAATTATCTAGAGCTCACGCTATTGAAAAAGCCCCCCAATTGAGTACCTGAATAGTCCTAAAATGTATCGCAATAAATGCTGAAAGAGGCTATGTTATTGATTAAAGTAATAGCTTGGCTAATTTGTTAAGCTTGGTCAGCAAGGAGTAGAGTTGCTCGATAATGTGAGGTGATGATATTCCTCATTTTCATTTAACATGTTAAGTGCTGGCAAGTCTCATACAAAGTGCGATGGTTTTTATTGGATTCTAAGGATGATTTACTAAAAAGGCTCAATCTTAGGGAATGTGCTATTCTTTTCTAGAAACGTGTCATTTTTTTGCTAGCGTACATAGACACGATCTCTAGCGCTAGGATAAAAAACTATTGGAATAAGTAGATTTAGCGGGGGTGAAACTAATTACAAGCACAATAGTCATGGGAATTATCATTGCAAGACAACAGCCAAGACAATTTATTGATGATAATCGGTTGAATATACCCACGCTGTGGAACGCTAACACAGCGTCCGGAGATTGATGTTAACTGGCGATGATACCAACGTCGCATGGAATTATTTTTGCTTAAGAAATAAAAGTGTTATCTATGGTGGATGACTAACTTCCGCACAATAAGTTTAGTCGCCAAGAAGTGATCAAGCTTTACCCTAGTCGCTGGCAAATTGAACTGTTATTCAATGAATTTAAAAGTGATAGGATACCGAAAAAAGTTGTTACGCGTCAGCCACTTTTAGTCGAGGGGTTGATCTGGGAGAGCCTGCTGAGTTTGCCGATAAAGCGTGATATCGACCGTGTCGCTCAGCGGCGGTTTAAAATGCAATTATCCCAGCTATAAATGGCCAAAGTAATGCAATCTTGGTTTGAGTGGCTATTAAATCGCTACTAGGAAATTAATCAACAGAAGGTTTATGGAGGGATAACATTTATCACGGCAAATATCTGTCGAGGTTGAGTGTTAAATAATAATATAAACAATGGTTTGTGGTCAGTTCTGGAATATTTAAATGCTTAAAGTCCAGTGTATGTGCTAACAGTAAAATACTGCGATGTGTGCACCACAACTGTGTTATAAGGAAATTATTCATTATGCTTAAACTTACATTGGTTTTAGTCACGAAGTTGACCATTCAGAGTAGAGCCTTTGCTGATCTTTTAAAGACGAGTCTAGATTGTGAGACCCGATTTATTAGTAATGAAATGGAACTGGAGAACCTCGATAGAGCATTAAATCCATTATTACTTGTTGATGTGGCTAACCTACCCAATATTGACGATCGTTGTTGGCAAATCCAGTTTGATACGAATCTTTCTCAAGTGCATATCGTTTTACTCAATACTTCTAAAAAATTCGATAAACAAGACTTACTCGATTGGCCAAATTGTTGCGGTATTTTTCCACAATCATCTTCACTGGTTTTATTGCTACAGGGGATGCGAAAAATTCTCGCCGGTGAATATTGGTTACCAAGAACTATGATGTGCCAGTTACTGCAACACTACCGAAAAGAAGATATACATCCTGAACAACCTATGGTCTCCCTCACTCGCCGTGAGTGCGATGTACTTAGATTAGTGACTGAATGTAAATCCAACATTGATATTGCCAATGCACTATTTGTGAGTGAGCACACGGTCAAATCACATCTTTATAAAGTATTTAAGAAAACGGAAGTTAAAAATCGTACCCAGGCAGCGAATTGGGCAAAGGATAACCCATCTGCATTTAAAAAATTGCAAAGATACGACAATAAATAACCTCACTGAAGTGTTAAGCTGGGATCTTTTTACTGATCATGGTCGCATTTTTTATTTTAAATAAAAAACTAGGTTAAACTAACATTAACAGCGACCAAAACTAAAAACTTCCCAGACCAGATGCACTGATATCAATATGAATTTCATCTTCATAGATTCCCCCTGGTCGATTTTCTGTTTCACCAATTTGGATAGTCATAGGTATCCTCTGCCCATTATGGTTCTGTGGCGCATTAACAACCAGCTGATTGCCCGTTACCGTAAAATCAATGACACTGTCAGCCACACTAAATATGTAATCGATATCCCAACGCTCTTGTTTACTTTGATGCCTAAGCTTACCTTGATTATCTGAACGGAAACTAATTTCATAGCCAGCAGTACTTCGAATAAATAAATTAGGATCGATATTCAGCCTTTTTCCTGTTGTCAGGCGACCAAGGTCTAATGGATAAAGTCGTTGCGATAATCCATAGAAACTGATGCTTGCAACAGGAGGAATGCGTGCAGAGATCAATTGATTACGTTCATCTAATACAGTTGTAGACTGTTCAGGATTTGGAATAAGCTGCACGAGTAATTGATTGGTATAGTCTCCTTCTGAACCAAATTGCTGCGCAGGGAAACGTAATTGAAATCGAAAAATGGACTGTTGTGGTGATACCTCGGCAAACCAGTGTCTATTTTGAATAAAACTGCCTGACGTTTGAAGATAGGGGGAAAATGTCAATGAATTTCCGCTTTGCCCCGAGAGTTGATAGCCTTGCTCGATAGTCGAAATCATTAAACTTAAGGCACAATCTTCGTTAGGATCACTAAAACTCACTTTCACCTCGTAGTATTGCATTAACCCAAATGGACTTGTGGTAAAGACATCATATTGATTTTGTGCGCCTGAACTCATTAAACTGACACTTTGTACCCTTGCTTCACAAGCCGCAAAAGCACTAGCAGAATAAATACAGGAAGCAAGAAACATGGCCGTCACGCAGCAAGCCAGTTTCAGCCTTGGCATGATCACTTCGATAAGGTTAGTTAGTGTCATATGGACTCCAGATATATTGGTGCTCTATACACCCTGCGTTAATCAACATAAAGATTACCTAAGCGTAATAAAGCCTTGCTATCATCGCTTATGACTAGCTGATATGTTCGTACGTTTTTGCTATTTAACTTAAGTAAGTAACTACCAGGCTTAAGGCCACTAATGGCAAAGCGACCGCTGCGGTTAGTGAAAAAATCTAAAGCCTCAAAATTTTCATCCGTTTGCGATATTGCTTGTCCGGCTAATAAACTAATAGGCTCACCGGTTTGTTTATCAAATAAGGAGCCCATAGCTGTGATAATGGCATCAGACCCTACCTTAAGCGAATAACCTTGTTTATAACCTGGGTTAAGCGCAAATACCCCATCACCTAAATCGTAGCCAGGGGGTAAATCAGTCACCTCATAGGAAATAAGTTGCTCACTATAAGCCGGTAGATCTGGCACAACCATGGCGCCTAACCCATCGGTATAAACCCTTGAACCTTCATCTGAAATATCTACATCAATGCGATTATTAGCCAGATTAGAGTAGGGTTGTATAATGGCAAAGCTATCGCCAACCGGACGACTAATCGCAACGTTTGCACCAGAAAATACCAATGCTGAAGCCAGTTCTGCGCGGCTGAAATGGCTGCTCTCATTATTACTTAAATCATTAACGCGACTAGTATGCTGTAGGTTAAGATTATATCGATTTGCAGAGTAATCTATACCGGCTTCAAGGTTGGCATCGGTATCACTCGTGCGCTGACCACCAATAAACATATTGACGCCACCCGTTTTACCTATGCCTTTAAGGTAACTATATTCAGTTTGCAAATCTTCCATATCACTACTATAGCTGCTGATTACGCGAGAATATCCCCCAAATGGCCAACTTAAGGTAAATAATGCATTAAATTCATTAGCATCATCCTGGCGATCTTTGTGGGTTAATCTAATACTCCAACTGGCAGGAGTATCAAATAAATCGCCGGAGAGTGCAGGGCTGATTGTCCAATAGTCACCTTGTTCCTGATATGAATCAACATAGTTAACGGTCAGACTGACACGCAAAGCCTGGGTGATCGATTGACTATAACGCCCGGTAAAGAAGTTCCTGTTAATATTGAGCGTAGGCATTAAGTTTATTGGATTAATTGCAGAAATATTTTGTTGCGAAAAGAAATCATCAACTCGACTAAATGACTGCGAAAAATACTCATGAAAGAAACTGAGCTGAGTGTTATTAGGATCATCAGCAAAATCAACATCGAAACCTAGGCTGGCAGCCACGCCTTCACCGACAACATCTTGATGGCTATAAGCGACATTTAAATCAAAAATACCTAATGGCGTAGCAAATAAACTGCGCTGCCCTAGCTGATATAACTCTTGTGCCGCCTGCAGGTTAACGCCGAGGGTCAGAGATGGCGACACGCCATACTCAAACATACCACCGACAATAAATGCATCGTTATCATATTTGAGTTTATCTGCAACTAATTCGCTACTCACTCCCGAGCTAAATGCATATTCAAATTCACCGGGTTTTAATAAGTCCATACCCGTAGCGATACTAAAGTTAATTCGCTCTTGGCGACCATTGCGATCGGTTATCAGCAACTCGACATCACTTACCCCCTCTGCTAATGGAATATCCTCGAGATTATAGGAGCCCGCCCCTAAACTTAGTCTTTTGACCACCACGCCATCAATCAGGACATCGACTTCGGAAGTACGCTCTAAGGTAAATTGACGTGCAGCGGTTGGCCTCACATTACGGGTTGGAATAAGCGAAAAGTCACGAGAAACTCCGAATCCAAGAAAATCGACCCCATTTTGAAAACCGCTGGGACGGCTATAAAAATCCCCCAACACCATACGAGTACCTTGGTTGGGGAAGTCAATATTAAGCCGAGTACCTTGGCGAGAATACACCCCTGACTTACCATCTAATTTATTATAGACAGCTTCATACTCTAATAAGGCATGGCGGTAATTAAGCCCCGCCTCAATAAGATGGTTGAAATCGGTGAAACCTTGACTTTCTTCACTTATATTTTCCGTATTTGATGACGATAAGTAAAGGTTGGTATATCCGCTTAACGTTGAAGCGTCGATATAACGCCGGGTATTTTTTTTAGCTGCAAACGATAAACCGCTTACTTTAAGCGCCTCAATGGGAGCTTGCATGATCAGCTCTAAACTCGACATATCAAAAGTCAAATTAAGCCCCACCTGAGAAAAATCGGCTTGGTTTAATACATCATCATGTTGGTACCCAGCTAATGCCTCGAGGACTTCCGGCACTATAGTATCCGCAAGTAAGGCCAAGGTTGATTTTGCAGGGAGTTCAATATTTTGATCTGCGGTGATAATTAATTCGACGTCACCAATCGCACTATCTTGCAATCGCAATAGGCACTGCAAACGAATGTCTCGCCCAGTGGGGTTTAACTTTATCTCCTCGTTCGCCAAACCTGAAAGCGGCAACAAGCTCAGTAATAGCAATAGTTTACATAACCTGGCCATTAGGGTTCTCGCTCTATGGGGGTTAGAGCTAAACTAAATCCTACGGATAAAGGCCTATCAAGGTGAATAGACAGATTGCGCTTCGAATTGGGTGGGAAAAATGTATTAGTTTGCTCGGCGACCAACGCCTCCCCTTGTATAGTAAGTTCGGTACCGTCGACCCGGGTAATAATCAAGCGATAGTCATTTAGATCGGCGTACTTTCCTCCTTGGTTGTCAATGCTGAATTGCAATAAAGCCGAGGCCTTTGCCTGTTTATCTTGAGAGGGATTTTCCTTTTCGCCGTTGGCAGCTTGCTGGGTTATCGAATTGCGCTTTATCACTAGCAGAGGCTTCATACCAATGGCTGACACATGTACTGCCGCGTTAAAATGGACGAAGATCTTAACCCCACTCTTGTTGGTATTGTCGTCTGACAACTGAGGTTGGCTAAAACGAATAAAATAACTTTGGGACTCAGGCAGGGATTTTTGTCCTAACCACTGTACGCGAACCGACTGCACCGCCCCGGGGGCCAACACGATGGCGGGAGGGAATACTAATAAATCAGGGGTTGTTTCAGGTACAACGGTATAACTGGAACCAACGGCGAACGGATTAAACTGGATCCGATTAACATCGATTTCAACCGGCAATGTAACATTAGAATTATTTTTAATTAAAATTTGCTGATAATTAGGCCGGCTATCAATAGAAAGCGCGGTAACCATGGGAGATATTTCCATCCCATATACAGCCTTTGCCATTGACAGTGTAAGCGTAAATATAAAGCAACAACCAACCACGGCATGCAAGCCTAGTGAATTTCTGTGCATACAACTCCCTGTAACGCTAAGGTTATTCTATTGTCTAAACAAGCGTTAAGCATCACCACTACAATAATAGATATCCCATAAAATCAAAATCGCTATTTCACCATTTCAATTTCAATATTAAGTTTGTCCATACTCAAGGTTTCAATTGGCTGCATGGTTAAGGTACGAGAGGAGTTCGGTAAAATCAAACTGCCGGAGACTAATTCGGAAAGCTGTTCTTTAGTTAACTGCAGTGACTTTACACCATCGCTGACACGCCATTGAGTATTACTAAGACGCACATAACGGTTACCTGAATTATTAATCGTTACCTGCCAATTATTATCTTTAAAACTGATATTTTCGACGGCCAGAATGGCTTTAGCATTGGCCGGCACTACATTGACCAAAGTATTAAAATTGACCGCTAGACTCAATTTTGTGGCACTCTGCCCTGACACGGTAACGGGCAATTGTCGAAAACCTATGCTGTACGCTTGCGACTGGGAAATATCAGGTTCGCCTAAATAACGCACCATCACAGCTTGTGAACGCCCAGCTTGCAATACTGTTGTAACCGGAATAATTAATAAATCATCATCAGCTGGAATATATTCAATATTGCCTGAACTGTTAATTAGCACCTTAAGCGGTACCATTTCAAGTGTAAGTGGTTCGCTGTCGTTATTTTCAACCCGCAAGGTTAATTGGGCATTTCTGCCAACAGGCTCCATTTCGGCCACCATAGGCTGAACTTTATAGGCATATACCTTAGTTACACCAAGGGCACCAATAAGGCATGCCAGCGCTAATAGGCATGATATTTTTTTATTATTTTTTATCATCTGTCACTTCCCAAAAAGATAATGAAACATGAGAGAGTAATACTCCCTCATGTTTTATTTACTTAACCTAAATTAGTTTGCCGCATCAATTTGTACTGTTAAGGTATCTGAATAACCACCAGACCAAGTTGCCCCACCAGGTGTCATAAACGACAATACACCAGCAGCGCCACCGAGCAATCCAGTAGCTGAATATGAAGCATCGACGTTGGCACCATTAGTTCCAACACCGCCTGGCGCATTAAGAACTAAATCTGGATAAGCACCAATTGCCAAAGTGGCGGTATATGGAAGCGATTGATCCTCTGCATCATCTGACTCAAGGCCACCTTCAGCACTGATCATTTGTATCGTTGCACCGTCAGCATCATTACATTCAACAGTTAATCCAATATTTGCTGCATTGGCAGATCCCGAGACGTTACCAAAATCTCTTAATTGGGTATTTAGACCTGAAACCTCACAAACCGCGGGCACATAACCGACTAACTGAACATCACCGGCATTTGCTGTACTTGCGAAAAGTGCTGTTAAAGATGCTGCAACTAAAGTAATCTTTCTCATGGTAAAACTCCTTGTAATATTTCAGATTGGTTTTTTACTAGCCGACCAGTTCTTGCCAACTGGTCGGCAACTTTTCTCCATTGGGGAGAAAATCTCATTAAATACCCTGCTGAGTAAAATTGGGATAAACCTCAATATGCAGGGTATCGCTGTATTTTCCGGCATGTACCAGTGCCTCAGGCAGTGTAATATCTAAGCTTGCTGAAGTCGCAAACGGAATATCCTCGCCAGCACTAAATCGCCGTTCTTGTTGAATATCAATACTATTAGCCGTTAATCTAAACTGAATAGATTCTATTTTTAGCTCAATATCATAGGCCGCAACCACATCATTTTCAGCCTCCGCTTGGCTTAGCTTAAGCCCACCATTCTCTGAGCGTAGGGCAACCAACATCGCTTGATTGCAGTCAATTGCTATCGTTGTGGAGTGGACTAACTGCTGGCTAAAATCGAAAGTGGAGCTGGTGGGTATTGCTATTACACACCTATCTTCAATAACACCTGAAAGTGCCAGAGTCAGTGATTCGTTGGCCTGTGTAGTTGTTAGGCTGTAAGAGAAGTGTAAAACGAGGAATGCGGTTGTATATTTTACAAAAAAAAGCATATTCCTCCCATTTACATTCATATTAATGTCCCCATTACATTAGATTACAGATTACTTTTACATCGATTACCTGAGATAGGTACAGATGAAAGTGTTGCAATAATGTTAGCCATAATACTGATTAACACAATATGAATTAAAGTATGAAGTTTGAGATAATCATTCATACTTACTGTTACGTTAACTCATACTTTCTCAATGTCTTTCTATCAGGGTTAACTATGTAAATTATTGAAAAATAGGTTTTTTACTCGAAATTATAGGTCAGTACATATATATTGGAGTATGACATAGGTATCAGTCCGGCGAACGACACCTCGCTTAGGTAATAAATGATCAGCTTGTTAAGGTTTTGGGATCAGTCCAGTTCCAATCGATGATTAAGTCGTAGAGGCGCCGTTCTCATTATGGCCAAAGAGCCGATTTTTTTTTACAGAAAGGCCGAATATTTGGACGCATTTACAGTATGTTTTATTCATCATTAAGCTAGTGGTACTATGATGCTGCCAACAAAGCCACGGTGAGTCGACGTTGTGAGTTATCCCGTGGACGGTCTTATTTCAGCGTTAAAGACTAGAGTGTGCTGGTAGAAGGTACTGACCGAATTATCCGTGGAGAAAAAGTGGTTCGATTGGCTTAAGCAGCCAACACATTCAAGACAGACTCAACATCCCTACGAAGAACGGACTTAACATTACCAACAGCTTTGGTCATTTACCCAAAGGTGCTGTCGGTTCGTTACCCACATAAACCGAATACTGTAGATATTTCTAAAATGGTGTCAGATGCCGCAAACCGCCAATGTTGGTATTGTGGTTAAAGCCTAACCTTTGCAATTACTTGCAAGTCATTTTCAGCTTGATTGGTATCACGCATGTTTTGCTTGTTGAAATCAGCCAATTTCTTCATTTTCATATACCTTTCACTACTTAGGGCTCACTCTTCTGAGCAATGTACTTAATTTATGCACTGGTATAATTAAAGGCTATCGTAATGAATGCTGAAAGAGGCTATGTTATTGATTATAAGAATGGCTTGGGTTAGTGGCTAGCAAGGCTAGAAAAGGTCGCTGTACAATGACAGCCTATGCCTATCGACTGTTGAGACTGGATGATTTATGTTAGTAATTAGGTGCTTAATGTATGGGTTTGGCTATTGTCTGAATGTTACTCGAGTCTTTCATTTCGGTTTTAGTGATAGCCCATTTGGCACAAGCTTTTAGATGAGCCTGGTGTTTATGAATTCAATTACAACGCGTACATAACACTAATAGCATCGAAAGGATGCGTAAATATTTGGATAAAGGTGAAAAATATGTCAATCACATTGATAGTTATTCTGGTTCTGGTGGCACTGGTGTTTTTTTATGTGACCGGGGTATTTAATAAACTGGTTACGCTGAAAAATCGCTACAAAAATGCCTTCGCACAGATCGAGGTGCAATTAAAACGTCGATATGACTTGATACCTAATCTTGTCGAGACCGCCAAGGGTTATATCAAACATGAACGGCAAACCTTGGAAGCCGTGGTAGAGGCACGTAATACGGCGCAGAATATGTTGTCAAAGGCGGCGGCCGATCCCAGTAACACTGATGCCATAAAAGGACTGAGTGGCGCTGAAAGTAAACTGGGGGAGGCCATGATGAACTTTAACATGGTGATGGAGGCCTATCCGGATCTTAAGGCCAATCAGAATATGCTGCAGTTAAGTGAGGAACTTATCTCCACGGAAAATAAGGTCTCTTTTTCCAGGCAGGCCTTTAACGATCAGGTGATGGCTTATAATACTTATAAACAAACTTTTCCTCAGGTGTTTTTTGCGGCGCGATTTGGTCATGGGCAAGATGCAACATTGTTGGAGTTTGAAGATACTGTGGCCATCCAGGCGGCACCCAAAGTCTCATTTTAGTCATTTTCCTAGGTATGCAACATGAATTTTTTTGAATCCCAGGACCGAGCACGTAAAAACACTTTTCAGCTGATTTTGCTGTTTAGCTTGGCGGTGATCATCCTGATCGTGATGGTTAATCTGCTGGTTATGTTGGCGTTTGGTTTTATCGACAACGAGCAAATGTCAGCGGGTCAGTCTTTTTGGCAGCAAATGGATTGGCGCACTTTTGCCACTATCAGTTCGGCAGTCGTTCTGGTGGTCTTGGGAGGCAGTCTTTATAAAATCATGGCTTTGTCGGCTGGTGGCAAGGTTGTTGCCGAAGGGCTAGGAGGGCAATTAATCGCACAAAATACCACGGTTCTGAATCAACGAAAATTATTAAATGTGGTAGAGGAAATGGCTATCGCTTCTGGTACGCCAGCACCACCGGTATATTTGTTGGCTGACGAGAACGGTATCAATGCATTCGCCGCCGGTTTCTCCCCCAAAGATGCCGTTATTGGCGTGACTCAAGGAGCGATTGATCACCTCAGTCGCGATCAACTTCAAGGTGTCATCGCTCATGAGTTTAGCCATATTTTTAACGGTGATATGCGCCTAAATATCCGCTTGATCGGTGTTCTTAACGGGATACTGATCCTCGGTATTATTGGTTACCACTTACTGTATTCCACTTCTCGTTCTCGGCGTGGACGGGACAATGGTAAAGGGGCCGCAGGAATATTAGCACTGGCGATTGGGCTCATTGTCATCGGCTTTGCCGGGACTTTTTTTGGCGGCTTAATAAAAGCGGCCGTGAGTCGACAAAGAGAATACCTAGCAGATGCCTCAGCGGTTCAGTTTACCCGTAACCCAGAAGGCATTGCGGGTGCATTGAAACGCATCGGCGGGCTAGAGTTTGGATCTTTGATAGAGGATCCCGGGGCAGCTGAAATCAGCCATGCTTTTTTTGCTCAAGGCGTTTCAGGTTTGATGCAAACGTTGTCCGCTACCCATCCACCACTGGCAAAGCGTATCTTGCACATTGATCCCCATTGGGATGGCAAATTTGCCACTGTCGACAAGCTCGAAATAGACCAAAGTGTGCAATCTGGCGATGGAAAAGTATCCAAGGCTCAGCCAGAATTGGCGAAAAAAATGAGCACAATTGCTGCCGGGGCGTCCATAGTTGATCTTGCCAATAGTATTAGTCAAATAGGCAATCCTACGCGGGAAACGGTCGATTATGTTCGGGCGTTAATTGCGCAGTTACCCACTGTCATCAAGGATGCTGCTCGCGAACCCTATGGGGCTCGGGCCGTTGTTTATGCCCTGCTATTGGATAAGGATCAGCAAATTCGGCTTAAACAATTAGCTTATTTACACCAATATGCCGACGCAAATGTTGCCGTTTTTACCCGTAAACTGCTGTCTGAAATAGATAGGTTAGAGGCTGGCTCTCGGCTTCCATTAATTGATATTGCCATCCCAGCTCTCAAACAGTTATCACTGTCTCAGTACCAGATTTTCAGAGTCAATATGGATGCTCTGATTGACATGGATTTTAAACTTGTCTTAAAGGAGTGGACCTTACGTAAAATTCTGTTCATTCATCTGGATGCTCACTTCTTCAAACATCCGCGCAGCCTACTGGCTAGCGTAGATAGCGAGCAACTTAAGCCCGAAATTGCATTGCTGCTATCCGTGTTGACCTATGCCGGTCAGCAAGAACAGGTTGTCAGAGAGGACGTTTTTATCACCGCGGTAGAAGCATTGGGAATGAGCGAGCTCAAATTAGTTAACGAAAATGCAGTCAAGCTATCAGATCTGGACACAGCGCTACAAAAACTGGAAAAGTTAACTCCTATGGCCAAACCGATGTTATTGCACGCCTGTGCCGTTTGCATCATGCGCGATCAAAAGATAGATCCGGTTGAGGTTGAATTATTACGGGCTTTTGCCGATGTTCTGGCTTGTCCAATGCCACCACTGATCTCTTATGCTTAAGCATTGTATCGCTCAATTTACCTTGAGTATGGATTGCACTCGTTAGCCTTAACTCATAAGAATATGCACCAATAATGGAATGGACCTACCGTTTGCTCGTCTTTTTAATAAGCGATTAAATCATCAAATTAAATGCATCTCCCGCCATATTATTAACTGCGTTGCAAGAAACCTATCTAGACAAATGGATCGAAACCTACAAAAAAAGATCGAATTCATTTGGGAAAATGTGCCGCGGCTCACCGGCAATGAAACATTACTTAATGGGAAATAGGTTGGGGCTGATAAGAATTTAGCTAAAAGCTAAATTGAAGGTCACCATTTTAAAAACGGGTAACGGTTAGCTTAAGTCAGAGCCATTACATTTGAGATGGAAATGACACAACAATGATGACTTAAGAGTGTTGCTGGCATCGCAATGATCTGCTGTACCATAGCGACATTAAGTCAATTTTTTAGACAAAAAATAATAAAAAAATAATATAAAAATTAGTGGCTTATGTTTTTTAGGTAAAAGGGAATGCAGCCCTCCATTAAACCCACTAGCCATCGGCTATTGCTTGACGTCAATACTTGTCTCAATTGGTGCTTTGGCGCGTCGTTAAGTAAAGGCCAACAAAAGAGGCTATTTTAAGGCGCCCCGGGGCATTAAGCGTCTTCGTTTTTTATTCTCAGATGCAGTCACTGTCGATGTAGGCAGAGGATTATCGGTGGCCAACGGCAAGGTGAAGTATAAAAACCGCCTCCCAGTGGTATAGTTGGTTAATTTCGTTGCACAACAGGAGACATATTATTTACACACTGTATTGGGATCGCGGTGGGGCCAACATGGCCACTCACGCCGTACTGGAAGAGTTGGGCGTGGCCTACGAGTTGATCGAGATCGATTTGGCTAAACGAATGCAACGTACACCGGAGTACCTGGCGATCAACCCGAACGGCAAGGTGCCCACATTACAGCACCGGGGCGAAATCATTTATGAATCGGCGGCGATTCTGATGTACCTGCTTGACCAGCACCCGAATGCCGGTTTGGCCCCCGCACTGCATTCGCCGCAACGAGGGCATTATTACCAATACCTCACTTGGATGTCGAACACCTTGCAGGAAGCGGCTAACCGCTGGGCCCACCCGGAGCACTACGTCACTGGCGATACCGATTTGCCCTCTGTGGTGGATAAAGCAACCCAGGACCTGAGCCGCTGCTGGAGCATCCTCAACGATGATCTGGGCAATAAAGGCCCATGGCTTCTAGGTGACAGACTAAGCGGCGCCGACTTTCATTTGTTTATGGTGGCCTACTGGAGCAGCCGCTATGGCAGTCGAGCGCAAGACTGGCCAAACCTACGCCGCCACATGCAAGCCATGCTTCAACGCGACTCTATCCAACAGATGATGTCTCAGGAGGGACTGACATTGGAATGCTGATCCGAGGTGGGATGGTTCACGCACTTAATAGAATTTTGCAGTGAATAAGTCCCTATGGCCATTAATTCATTATGTTTAACACTCGTGGAGTCCATATACGCAAAGTGGCACAACGCGAGATAGAACTAGGGTGAAAATAATTTTAAGGTAGTGGCCATTTTTTCTTCATAAAGAGCATGTTTCCATTAGGCAATTGTAGGGCTGTGATTACTGTTTTTGGTGTCTATTTGTTGGTTACATAATTAAATTTTCAGTTTCTTCTCGTGAGAGTATGAAAAAAAAGCGAAAAACATTGCCAGTAATATGTACACGGCGAGCCAGAAAAAAAGCTGAGAGCCTGTGATCCCATTATCAATGAGATAACCAAATAAAATCGGAGAAATCGAGGTCGATATCACACCAAGAGAGACCATGAGTGCGCGTATTCTCCCAAGATACTTGGTGCCATAGACTTCAGCCCAAAGCGCATTAATGATTGGGCTACCGGAGCCCATGGCGATGCCGAGTAAAATAAGTAGCGCGTAAGCAACCCAGTTGCCTGTTAGTTGCGAGGCCAACAACAAAGCCATGAGCATTGGGATTGGGTAATATTTTAACAATTGTCTCCCGCTGAATCTGTCAACCAATGCGCCCGTATACATTGATGAAAGCCAATGGGCAATCCCATAAAAGACGAAGCAATTGGCAAAAAGCATGGGTGTCCAGCCCATCTGAGGAAGAAAAAATCCCTGATGAATAAATATTCCTGTCACGATGAATGGTGCGGCAAGGACTGTGGGTAGTACCAACCAAAAACGATAATCGGCAAGTAATGTTCTTCTCGATCCATCCTCTTTGAGTGGTTTAGAAGGTTCACAGTCTAAAGTTGGATCATGTTCGGCATATTTTTGATTTCTCGCACGTTTAATAAGAAAAAGTGCCAGAGGAAGATAAAGTAAGGGGACTGATACTGCTATGATCAACCAACTTTGTTGCCACCCGAATTGTGCAATAAAAAATACTGCAATGGAAGGCAGTATGATTTCACCTAAGGGAACCCCTGTGGTTGCTACACTTACACCTTTGCCACGATTCAAAGAAAACCTTTTCATCATTGTGGTTATGGCGGTGTGTGGAAAAAGTCCCTGACCAAAAAAACGCAGGAGAAAAAGTCCGACAACAAGCGTTGTTAGGTTATTGGTCTGCCAGAGCGTAAGCGCTGCCAGAGAAAGTCCAATTGTGCAGAATAGGATAAACTTTTCTAACGAGACTTTGTCAATACTCCCACCAATCCACATGATAAGTAGGCCACTGGCAAGTGTTGCCATAGAGTAGGCGGTTCCATAGCTTGTGGCTGATAGACCAAGACTTTCTTTAAAGCTGTCTCCGAACCAGCTAATGAAAAACGACTGACCGAAGTTGCCCATGAAAACGGTCATCACGCCAAAAATGAGAATTGGCCAGCTGTGGCTTATAAAACGTAAATATTCGCGGATCATGTATTATATAAGCTCCCTAAAAAATTCACACAATTGACTTTTTTGATGGTTTGTCAACAAAGGGAAATGCGGATGACTATTATGCTATTCACATTTAGCTATGTTTCCAAGTCCAAATAGCCAAATGAACCTATTTCCTTTTTACTCTATTGCCTTTGTAGGATAGGCGGCTTTGTCATTTTTGTTTATGTGCATGTTAGCATGGTAGGTTTCTAAGTCGCTTTTACCTGAAGATAGCACACCGCCACAACGGGGCTTGATTGATGGATAATAAACTATCTTTTTAAATGCCCTTGCATCAAAGGAGCCATAGTATCAACGCTAGATTGTTGCTGCCAATCTGGTAAAAGCCGATATAAAAAAAGCGATGTATACGAAGCAGAATGAATGATTGTGTTCAAAGCAGTATTTTTTCGTAAATAGATTTTACTCTTTCTATACGGCACAAACTTTTTCTTTACAGAAATGGGTTTTCTTGTTGATGAGTGAAACGTTATAATTTCGAACACTTAACTGAAGTATCGTATAAATAATGCGCGCTTTGGTGATAACGTAAATGGATATATTATTTTGATGAAGATATTTGGAACACACAGCGGGGCATTTCATGCCGATGATGTTTTTGCCATTGCGGCGTTGTCGATGTTGCATCCGGAGTATGAAATACATCGCTCACGTGACCCCAAAGTATGGGCAAAATGCGATTACCTCGTTGATGTTGGTGGTTACTACAATCACGATGAAAAGGTATATGACCACCATTTTAAGAACGGTCCGACATACGATGATGGTTTAAAAATGTCATCTATCGGCCTTATTTGGTCTCATTATGGTACTGAGATTTGTGGCTGTCCTGATATTGCCGATAGGATTAGTCGACGTTTGATTAGACAGTTTGATGCAATTGATAATGGAGTGACATTAACACATCATATTGAAGACTTTTCTGATGTGCGCGAAATCTCACTATCGGGGTCAATTTCTATGATGAACCCTCAGGACCACTCTAAAACAGACGACGTTTTTGAGGGCGAAGTAGTGCGCGCTCGTTTAATGCTTCAGACTGCCATCGCACAAGCCAAGCACTGGATTGATAGTCGGGAAGGGGTGGAACTTGCTCTTAACGTGGCTCACAATGAAAAACGTTCATATATCATTGTGCCTGAAGATTGTAAGTGGATAGAACACCTGTTTAACAGCAATGGAAATGAAACGATACTTTATGCAATATTTCCAAATGGTGAAAAATGGTACGCCCGCACCGTTCCATCAGCTCCTGGAGAATTCTCTAACCGTAAAGATTTTCCAACATCATGGGCTGGTTTGAGTGATGAAGCGTTTTCAAAAGTGGCACAGATCCCAGATGGCGTATTCTGTCATCATGGCTTATTTATCTGTGCAACAGGTTCACTTCAGTCAACTATGAAGTTAGTCGCTGATGCCATTAAAGCCTAAACCGACAACGCCATGATAAATGTTTGTATTTGGTAAGCAGTGCTCAGTAAAAGGTGAAGACCTAAACGAGCTTGAACGTAGGGCTGTGAACCAATGTAGTACTCAAAACATGGCCAAGATTGTTGGCGGCATCAAAAGGATTTGCTGCGCCATAGCGTCATTACGTAAACTCGTTAGTAAAAAGACTAGCGAGTTATCTTTAAACGCAATGACATCATGCTAATGCGAGCCTGTAAACGATTCAAAAGATGTTATTAGTTTATAGACATTCGAAATCATTCTGAGACATTCAATATCACACGAATATATTCGCTCTTCATTGGCGATAACAAGTCTAGATAACCTCAACAATCCAGTAGCCAACATCGCGGCTGAGCTCAACGTTTTACCGAAGTAGGAAGCAAAGATGAGTAGAGATTTTTTCGAGCATAAAGCAGTTATTTTCGATAGCGATGATAATAGAGTTTCAAATGTCGAAAACATTGCCAATGCTGTCATTAAAAATGTAAGCCTTGATCGACAAATGCACTTAATGGATTTTGGCTCAGGTACCGGATTGCTACTTGAGCGCATTGCGCCGTCTGTACGAAAAATTACTGCTATTGACATTTCAAAATCGATGAATGATCAGCTTGAAAAGAAGCGAGTCAGTCTTAGTTGTGAAATTGATATATTGGCCATTGATTTAGAATCTACAGATATCACAGATAAATTTGATGGCATTATATCTTCAATGACAATGCATCATGTGAAAGATATTGGGGCAATGTTCGTTAAGTTCTATTCTCTGCTAAATGATGGCGGAATAATCGCTATATCTGATCTTGACAAGGAAGATGGAAGTTTCCATACAGAAGATACTAGTGTCTACCATTTCGGTTTTGACCGAGATGCGATTGCTCTTGCAGCAAAGCAAGCTTGTTTTCGAGAGGTTGAAGTCGTTGATGCTAGTGTAGTGCACAAGTCACAAGGAGAGTTTGCGGTATTTTTATTAACGGCTAAGAAATAAGCATGTATCAAGTTGATCAAACGAACAACACCGTTGGCTGTTGTTCGTTGCTTACTTATTTTCTTGTCATTGATCTAAACAAGCCAAACTCAGTTATGGCATTGGCATATCGATGTTTGGCTTGTTTTATCTAATCTGTAGAGAAAACCTCGTGATCAGAGCGAAGCGAAGTCGCGGGGATGAATCGATAAACTAACCTTGCTCTTGAATATATTGACGGATCGTATCAACGGAAGTGCTGCCGTTTCCAGATAAAGCGTTATTAGTACTATGCTTAGCAGGCTTGTTCACTTTCAACAATCTTTTGAATATCGTGCGGGTGTACTTTAACGCAAATGCCATTGGCCTTAAACGCTATGGTTGGGTTGGCTAAGCGCTCTTTATCGCCTTTTGGCGAACTTTGCTTTACCTTAATGTCACTGTTTTCTGAATCATTACTCGCAATAATATCAGCCAGTTGTGGCACTTTTTCGATAAGCTCTGCGACTAGTTCATCACAGGTTTGTGCCTGTGACGGAAACACTAACTCGACATGTTCCCAGCCTTCAACTGGATAAGCTTTGTCGGATGGGAAGGGCAGTTCAACACATTGAATGTGCATTGCGCCAATAACTAATGGCTCGGTTAATTTAATGATTAAAATAGGCCGACCGTTAATGATATTATTGGAGATTATTTTGCCATGTTGGCTAAATTCATCAGCTAATAACTGCGCCATGTGGTTGTCGTTCACTCGTAAGGCGGCATGATCGCAGTATAGTGATAAGTTCTCTAGGCCTAACTGATCAATAAATGCCGTAATGCGCTGACCAAAGTCGACCCAAGTATGTTGTAGGTGTTGGTAATTCATTTTGTGACCCAAAAAACAAAGCAAAAATGGTATGGTTGAGATTAAATCAGCCTATGGCCATATTTCAATCGGTGTACCGGCATCAATCATTTGCCATAATTCATCCATTTCTTTGTTGGTGACGGCAATGCAACCATTGGTCCAGTTGTACTTTTGTGCTTCTTTTGGCGGCAACGTTGAACGAGGGTTTTCACCGTGGATCATGATCATGCCACCGGCTCGGATCCCTAATGCGTCAGCCCTTAATTTATCTTCTTCATTGGGATACGAAATATGAATCGATTTATAAAATGCACTATCAGATTTTTTATAATCTAAAACGTAACGGCCTTGTGGAGTGCGTTGATCACCTTCTTTAAGCTTATGACCACTGGGCACATCGCCCATGGCAATGAGGTAACTTTTAACCACTTTTCCGTCACGCATCACAGATAAACGAGATTCGGATTTATTGACCACAACTAAATCCACTTTTGCTGTTGTTTGGCTTGTCGAAGCAAGCGCTAATAACGGGCAGAAAATTAAGGCTATAAATAATATGTACAACGCGCGCATGAAAACTCCGTAAACCAATGACCTTTTTAATTTTTATTGTAAAATGACCTTATTTCGAATGTTAACATCCGACAGTCAATGTTAGATTTTAACGACTACAAGGGTTAATTGATATTAGTTAACCAAGTTTATTTGCAATTTATTGCCCAAGACAGTGAATATTAAGATGAATACCGAAGAAAAACCCGACAGCCCACTGAAACAATACCTTAGAAGTGTGATTTTTGGTACCGAAACCTTAGCAGGAAAACGCTTCGATATTGCCCTTATGGTCTGTATTGTACTGAGTGTGTTATTAATTTTTATCGATACGATAGAACGAGTTAATTCGCCGTACGGTGACTATATTCAAATTGCTGAATGGACCTTTACGGTAATCTTTACCGTTGAGTACATATTAAGGATCTATTGTTCGCTTAATCGGTTACACTATGCACGCAGCTTTTTTGGTGTAGTGGATTTAGTGTCCATTTTACCCAGTTATTTAGACTTGATTTTCCCAGGTGCCAATGTGGCGTTAGCGCTAAGGGTACTGCGTTTATTTCGTGTGTTTAGGGTATTAAAGTTACTTCGATATTTAAGAGATGGTCATATATTACTCAAAGCCATGATGCAGTCGAGTCGAAAAGTGTTTATGTTTTTTTTCGCAGTAAGCCTGATTATCATGGTATTAAGTGTGATTATGTATGTAGTCGAAGGCCCAAATAATGGCTTTACTTCAATACCTCAGTCCATGTATTGGACCGTGGTGACCATTACCACGGTTGGTTATGGAGACATTACGCCACAAACACCATTAGGTCAGGCGATTGCGGCACTGACTATGCTCATTGGTTATTCGATTATTGCCATTCCAACAGGCATTTTAACCGCTGAAATTACACATGAAATGGTCAGAACCCGTGATTTACGTAAATGCAGTAATTGTGGCAAGAAAGGCCACGATAACGATGCTGAATATTGTAATCATTGTGGTAGCGAACTGGAAAAACTCTAGGGTTATCGGCCATAAAGCGAGCTTGGGTTTGCTTATATATATTTACACTCAAGGATACTAATGACCACTGCTAAATTTGTTGAGGGTTCGATTTTACGCCATATCCTAGTGATGAGCTCTACTGCTGCAGTAGGGATTTCGGCACTGTTTGTGGTCGACTTACTCGATATTTTCTTTTTAAGTCTGCTCGGCGAAGTTGAACTTGCCGCTGCGGCAGGTTATGCCAGCACGATTTCTTTTTTTACCACATCAATAGGCATCGGCTTATCTATTGCTCTGGGTGCATTAGTGTCAAAAGCAGTGGGTGCTAAAAATATTAAGTTAGCTAAACGATTGTTTTTAAACAGTGCCATCGTGACGTTAATCACCAGTGTGCTGGTGGCTGCGGTAGTGATTGCGTTTATTCCAGAACTGTTAGCCTTGGTGGGTGCAACAGGGCGCACGGCGGAATTAGCGCAAAGCTATTTATATATTCTGGTGCCATCATTACCGTTTATTTGCTTAGCAATGGCACTTGGCGGTGCATTACGCGCGGTGGGCGATGCCAAATTGTCGATGATGTCGACGCTCGCCGGTGGTGGTGTAAATGCCATATTAGATCCTATCTTCATTTTTTCCTTATCAATGGGGATAGAAGGCGCGGCCGCGGCTTCGGTATTGGCTCGTATTGTTGTGTTTATTATCTCCGCCCGCGGCGTAGTGATAAAACATAAACTGTTAGGTCGGTTTTCGCTTGATGAGTTTAAACAAGACCTCGGGACTATTTTTTCAATTGCCGCACCGGCAATGCTGACCAATGTGGCAACCCCCATTGGTAATGCGGTGGTAACGCGAGCTATCGCCGATTTTGGTGATAGCTATGTGGCTGGTTGGGCTGTATTAGGTCGTTTGATCCCCGTATCGTTTGGGATGATTTTTGCACTGTCGGGGGCCGTTGGACCGATTGTGGGGCAAAACTTTGGTGCCAATGAAATTGAGCGAGTTAGATTGAGTTTGACCAAAGCGATTCAATTTTGTGTGGTTTATGTGCTGGTGATGTCACTTGGACTGTATCTATTACGCAATGTCATTATTAGCAGCTTTGCTATGAAAGGTGATGCGGCAGAGCTTATTTTATTTTTCTGTCAGTACATTGCCGTGTTCTTTATCTTTTCGGGAATTCTGTTTATTGCCAACGCCTCATTTAATAATTTAGGTAAGGCCAAATATTCCACCTTTTTTAACGTCGGTAAAGCAACCGTCGGCACCATACCCTTTGTCTATTTTGGCGCGCAGTGGGGCGGCGTGTTTGGGGTATTAATTGGCCAGGTTATTGGAGCGATTATCTTCGGTGTGATAGGTATTTTCTGTGCATACCGATTAGTCGACAAAATTAGTCGCCAAGGTTTGTTGCCGGCTGGTGCCAACCAACAACTGTTAGAAGACGATGCGATAAACATTGATATGGTTGCAGCACCATCACCTATGCCAGGACGCACTCAGATGGCCCAATTGGATGAAGAGCCCTTTTGTAAGCAATTTGCGCAACAAGATAATGCCGATGACACTATTGCTGACGAAACCAATACTGACAAAACGAGCGCCGATAAAACTAATTGATCTAATCAGCATTTAACACATCATGAATACCTATTTAACAGGCAATAAAAAGCCCCTATTATATTGGCTAAGGCCAACATAATAGGGGCTTTTTGTCACTAACACCCTTGTGAGGCGGCGTTAGTCTTTATCAGTTTCAGTGTTGCTGGTCTCTGTTGCTGCGGCTTGTTCTGCGGCTTCTGTTACCGCAATTTTTTCGCGTTCAGCTTTAGAGATATAACGCTCAACAGCCTTGCTGCTAGGGTTAGACGGCACCACTTTGTTTTGGCGAGCCTTGGCACGTTTAGCCAGCTTTTTGATCATCTCTTGCTTTCTATTCATCTGATTTCTTACTTTGTAAACGACAAGCTATTGATATCATTTTTGATGATAAACAGCTTATCAAAGCGTGATGACACTGGTCTTAGAGCCAACGGCAACATCACGAGAAAATTTGGATGCTATTTTAGCTTAATTGCTTAGCTGGATATAGTGTTTTATCCGTCAGCGACAGTATTAGTCTTTCAAGTCAGGTAAAACATCATCAGCTAAATTACCTCAACTCGGGTTAAAAGATGAGATAAAGCGGTAAATATCAGAATATTTTACCTGATTAACAACCGTTTAGTATCCCGAACGGGGTTTACTCATTAAACCCCGAATTTTTTGATATCTTCAGCGGTAGCACCATCGTTACATTCGCCACGAATTTCACCGCGTTCAGTTTCAACATAACGACTTAATTCGATAAATCCGGCTTTACAATAACCGTTCATTTCGATGGTTTTTTTAAGGCCAAGATCGATTTGTTGATGCCACAGTTCTAGGCGATTTTCAGCTTTACGTAGTTCTATTTGATAGCTTTGGGCATCTTGTTTACTGCGGCGAATGACTCTATCTCGAGGAGCATCACCGGGAATGCTACGATCAAGGGCGGTAGCTAATTTGGCTTTATAGACAAATAACTTAATCCCTTTACCTTTAATTTGCGTGCTGAATGCGTCGCGAAACTGGCCAACATAGTCCATTGGGTCTGGTTCGCTGGTGCTACAGGCGCTTAGAAGTATGGCGCTACAAATGATTAAGCCGATTTTTGACACACATAACCTCATCAGTTTTTTATCCTAAATGATATCTGGAAAAAGCTGCAGAAGATAATTATCAACCATTTATTGATACAACAATGGTCTAAAAAACAAAAGAATATATACAGCAATCTGTTAGCCACAGCATTAAGCTAAACTGTGGCGAAATAATACGAATTGTGGTTTACGCAAAACGCTCGTTGAGGTAGCTCATAATGGCTTTTGATTCATATAGCCATTGGGTTTTGCCATCTTGCTCGATACGTAGACAAGGGACTTTGAGTTTGCCACCTTGCTCGGTTAGCACGCTTTTGTGCTCATCTTGTTTGGCATCAACTAAGTTAATGGTTAAGTTTTGACGACGCATTTCACGACGAACTTTGACACAAAAAGGGCAGGCGGCGTATTGATACAATGCCAGCGATTGAGTCTGTTGATCGACAATGACTTGTTGATCTTGCGGACGTTGGCGCTTTTTAGGAGCAAACACAAAATTTAACAACAAAATAATTCGACCTAAAATCCAGCGAACGATAAACATATAAAACCTCAATCTTAACAATATTAATGATACGGCATGATTGCAAACGCCTGTTATTCCTCGTTTACAATGTATGCGCAGTCTACCCGATGTCGAGAGCCGTTAATAGCTATGACGGGTTAATTTACTTGTAGTTCAAGCAATGCTTCAGCGGCATCTTCTACGGTGTTGATGCGGCTTTCTAGTACAAAAACTTTTCCCGCATCAATGCCTGCTTGATCAATTAAATACGCTTTAACTGCGCTGGCCCGCTGTTGTGCTAATTGGCCAAATTCATCTGTAGTGATCTGCTGGTGGTTTTTAAGCATATTGTATAAGCCAATGTGCCAGCGAGTAACGAGCTCTACTTCTGTCAGCTCTGGAGTTTCTTGTTGTAAAGATTGTTTTATCGCTAATGGTGGCTGCGACAATTCTTGCTCAACTAATTGATACAGTGCATCAGCTGATGGCCCTGTTGCAGGGAACTGGCTGGCAGATAAACTTTTTGGTAACGCGTTAAATTTTATCCCTGCTGTTATAGCCAGTTGTTTATGCAGTTTGATTTCAGCTAACGCTTGTTTATCGTTAATTAAGTCAATACTGCCTTTAATATTGAGATTCAGCAGCGGTCTGTCTATTAATGCTTTAGCCAGTTTGTCGAGGGTATTTTTTTGTTTAAGTGAAAGACTGCTGAGTCCGTAATCAAAACTGATTTTATCCATTTCCTCATCACCATCCACAAGGCCTGCTAAGAATGAAAAGGGTGAGGTCACGGCTTTGGTAATAATATTACCCAAAGCATTCACGATTATGCTTCCAAAGCTGAAGTTGGGAGAATCAAGGTCCCCTGAGACATCAACGCCCAAATCAATCACACCGTGGCGATCTTGCAATAATGCCACCGCCAACGTCACCGGTAGACTGGTTGCTAAACTGCTATTGCTGGGTTTGCCCAGTTTAAGTTGATCAATGACGACGTGATTACTGCCAACTAATGCAGTGTTTTTAAGTTGGTAGTTTAGGTCTAATGACAATTGGCCTTTATCTATGTAATAGCCAGCATAAGTACTTGAATAGGGATTGACCGAGGTTAACTCTACGTTGTCAAAATTCAAGTTAAGATCAAGATACGGTTGGTCGAGTAACGGATTTATCTCACCTTTTAACGTCACCGGAGCATATCTATCGATTTTACCCACCAAATCAACCGATGCCGTGGTCTGTGGTTTCGATGAAAGATGGCTAATTTGGCCATTGAGCATTTCTATGCCTGAAGCAAAATTAGGTGTTAATGAGTTATCCGCAAAAAAAGCTGAGCTGTCTTTAATGCCTATTTTATTAATGTTGAATTGCATTTGCGGTGAATCTGTCATTGGCGGTTCACTGCCTGCTGATGAATTCAGTGTTGAGGCATCAGCTTTGCGCTGATCGACTATCAATTTGCTCGGATCAACGCTATCAACAGCTTGCTTTATCTCCACGGGATCGGTTGTGGCTTTTTTTGTGTGGATCAGCTGGCTGATATTAGTGCCGCGATCGGGTGAAATAATGATGCGACTAAAGAGTTTATCGAAGTTTATTTCATCGATGTCAATGATAGCTTGTTGGCGATCAAACGATAACTGGTTGATGTCCATGGTTTCCCATGTCAGCAATGGTTTATTTAGCACATTATCGTTAATGTGCAGCTGGTTGATGTTAGCGCTGCCTGTGTAGGTGAGGGTATCTTTAGCATCGGCATGTAAATTACCTTTAGTGGAAAATACCCCGTCTTCTACTGTGATATTAATGTATGGTGCGATATAGGGTTGCAAGCGTGACAGCAACATATTACTAAAATCGATATCAGCATTAATCGTTTGTGCTAATGCATCGACTTGCCCTGTCGACGTTAATAGGCTTTGCGCATTGATGCCAGTCGAGAATTGGTAATCAATAGGGGTGGATAAATCAGATTTTACCAAGCCGGTTGAGACATCAATGGGACCGAGTTGCCAAAGGATGATGTTATCACTGGCAATGCCTTCCCCAAGGTCTACTTGGTACTGTGCCACAGTGATTTTATGTAAATTGACTAACCATGGAGAATCAACCTTATCAGCAGTATTAGGATCAACATTTTGGCTTGTCATTTCAGTTTGTGACGGGCGGGGTGAACCTGCGTTTGTTTGCGGTGCTTGGGTCACAATAGCGTCAGGTGTTTGGGTGACTTGTTCAGTGGTTATGTCAGACTCTGCCTCTATGCTGGCGTCAGTGATATTTGAGACATTTGCAACCTCTGTGGTATCTGTGGTGTCATTAGTATCAGTTTGGCTCGAAGCAGCATCGTCGAGAAGTTGAGTATTTTGAGGTAACAGTAACGCGACTAAATCAGCTCCTTTAGGGGTGATGTTGAGTTTGATTTTACCATTTTCAGTATGAAACTCATCAATGCTAACAAGTTTTTTCTGGCTATCTACATTGATATTTTTTAACGCTAACACATCAATGGCGATTTTTTCATCTTGCTGATGTAGCGCTTTAAAACGGTTAATCACTATCTGCGCTTTGGTGACATTAATGTGGCTTATTGGGGCTAAGTTTTTATCTTGTAACGTCACAGTGTACTGGCCGTTTACGCTGAGCATGCCTTCAGATAAGTTAATCGCAAACAGTTGATCAACAAAAGTCCAATAACGAGATAAATCAACGCCAGCAGCGTCGAGATCACCTTGTATTGCTAATGGCGATAATTGAAATTGTCCTTGCAGTGCCACCGAGCCGTTAAATTGATCTTCTATGCTCAGATTATAGCGATTAACCTGGTCTTGTTTATCCTCTAACGCGGTACTCAAGCTGCTAAATTGTGTCAATGACAGATTGATATTTGGGTAGTTGATATGAGTATCGGTGACGTTGTCATCTAAGGTGAACACACCTTGTAGCAGCTCAATTTTACCGATGTTTATCGCCGGTAGACTTGTCGGTGCAGTATTGGCTGGTGTTGATTGAGTGTCTTTACCTAGGCGCTTGATAATATCACTAAAGTTAAATACAACCTGTTGATCATCGGTTTGAGTAAGCGACACTCGGATAGTGGGTTGTGCTAGACGGATATCTTCAATCACTAATGTCCAAGATGTGATGGATTGCCACAATTGAATGTTGCCATACAGCGTGGCTAGTGATGCAAAGGTTTGCTGACTATTAGCTTCATTGATAACCAAACCCGATACCGTTAGTTCTAGCGTAAAAGGATTGATACTAATGTCTTGTAGACTAACGTCTCTACCTAATTGCTCGGCTAATATCTCTGGTGCTTGTTGTTTGGCAATATACGGAATTAATCCACCGAGTACAGCGCAAGACAATAGGTAAATTGTTAATCCATAAAGGGTTAATTTTTGAATACGAGAGCGCGGTTTAACCGCTGAGCGCAACTGAGCTAAAAACGGGGTCATATGAAGTAGTCTTGATAAAAACAATGGTAACAGGTACCTATTTTAGCAAAAAAACTATCTTTGCAAATCATTATTTTGGCCGCAAAACTGATTAATTTACATTTAGGTTTATTGATGGTAGCGTTATATTTAAGTTTATGTAATTAATAGGTTTTATTTTATCTTATTGTTAACTTATTTTCGTATCTGACTTTAACTAGGAGTGTTAAGTCGTTATAGCGGGATGTTATCCTTGGCCCTTATGGCGTGATGGCATCATTTATTTAGCATAATATCTGCAGTATCCATGCGCGGATTTAACCTCAATTTTCAAGGATGACAAATGCAAATTCGTCTTGCTTCGAGCATAGATTTAGAACCGCTGAGCCTGCTATTTGATCAATATCGGCAGCAATTACACCAAGCCTCAGACTATCGTGCCTGCCATGCTTTTTTGAAACATCGCTTGGCTGAAAATGATTCGATGATTTTTGTGTCGTTCAAAGAAGATAAAATGATGGGTTTTATTCAACTGTATCCGTCGTTTTCTTCATTACGACTGGCGCCTGTGTGGTATTTAGAGGATGTGTTTGTCTCACCACAGGATCAGCAGCTTGATATTATCAGTCAGATGTATCAAAAAGCACAAGCATTGGCGCAAAGTACCGGGGTATTATTAATTAATCGCCACGATATAGAGGGCATTGTTGAGTCGGAATCAGTTGGTTCTTAGCATAAATCACCAATGTGAACTCGATTGACGGCTGTTTGACCTTGCTGGCTCAAACTATCAAAATATAAGCGTTAGTTATTTTAGACCTCAGTTATTTTTCTGGTAAAATAACTGAGGTTTTTTTATTATTTTTTCATCGTAGATGTTAAGGAACAGAGATTGAATAAGAGTGTATTAACCAACCTTATTGCGGCCATTCTTATGCTGGTCGGGTATGTGTTAGAACAACAGATTGTGCTGACGATAGGATTATTTGCATTATCGGGTGCGTTAACAAATTGGTTGGCGATCCATATGTTGTTTGAAAAGGTCCCCGGTTTGTATGGCTCTGGAGTGGTTCCATCGCGTTTCGAAGAGTTTAAATTGGGCATTAAACATTTAATGATGAAACAATTTTTTACCCAAGAGAATATCGATCGCTTTTTGACAACCAGCAGTGCCAGCAGTATTGATTTAACACCTGTGATTGAACAAATTGATTTGGCGCCGTCATTCGATGCATTGGTGTCGACCATCGAAAAGTCATCATTTGGTGCCATGATAGCAATGTTTGGTGGCACAGAGGCGTTGATCCCACTAAAAGAGCCTTTTATTGAAAAAATGAAACTGTCTTTAGTTGAACTGGCTCAAAGTGAAGAGTTTAATGCGATTTTAGTCAATGAACTTGAAAAGCCAAATATCATCGCTGATATGCAAGCGAAGGTGGCCAATATTGTCGAACAGCGTTTAAACGAACTTACGCCTGAATTAGTTAAACAAATCATCCAAGATATGATTAAAACCCATTTAGGTTGGTTAGTTGTATGGGGTGGTGTGTTTGGCGGTGTTATTGGTGCCGTTGCGGCATTGGTGCAACAATAGGGCGACAGCTATAATCTAGCTATCGAATCAATCATCATATTAATGCCGTAAGCCATAGTATTGCGCTATCGTATGAGTACTGGATATGAGTGATAGTATTAATATGAGTACTGAGTGATTGTACCTAGTAATAGTTATTAGTCTTAGTTCTTAGCATTAGTTCTTAGTTTTAGCCCTGAGTAATAGAGGTGAGCATGAGTCAACATCATAGTATTAATTATTTAGAAATACCCGTGAAAGACATCATTGCAACCAAAGCCTTTTTTACTCAGGTTTTTGGTTGGCAGTTTCAAGACTATGGTCCTGAATACAGCTGCTTTTTGAAGGTCGGAATTGATGGTGGTTTTTATCGAGCTGAGTGTCAATTTACCTTAGCTAAAGGCAGCCCGTTAATTGTGCTCTATAGCCAAGATTTAGGCGCGACCGCAGCCCAAATTATTCAGGCTGGTGGACAGATAACCAAAGCCGTATTCAGTTTTCCTGGGGGTAGACGTTTTCATTTTTCTGACACCAATGGTAATGAATATGGCGTATGGTCAGAGTAACGTTAATCAAATTGCCTCACCTTGCGTGAGGCAATGTTGTTTAGATGCACAGGATGTCTGTTTAGGGTGTCATCGCTCGCTCGACGAAATTCTGGCTTGGCACTCAATGAACGAGCAACAAAAAAGCGCGTTACTTGAAATATTACAACAACGCAGTATCGCGTGTAAAAACCGTTAGTACGACAGTTATCCATGACCTTTTTTCGCTACGCAGAGTTTGGGTTCATTCTTGGTTCGGTATCAGTTCTAAATAAACTGAATCCGCGTGCTTGATAGTTTTGTAATGCGCTGGGGTGATCTAACGAGCAAGTATGTACCCAAACTCGGCGGGTGTTGGGTAACAACCAAGCTTGCTCAATGGCTTGGGTCAGTAAATAGCCGCCAAATCCTTTACCGATAAAGCGTTCGCCTAAGCCAAAATACATAATCTCTACAGTCGCTTCTTCTTGCTGCTGCAATTCAACGTAACCCGCTGGTGCGCCATCTTTATAGGCCACAAACAAATGTAAATTGTCCGCTTCGCTATATTCTTGCCACTGGCTATCGGTCAAGGTCAGTTTATCTGTCCATTGCCACCCTGCACCGACAAATTGATATAGAAACCGATTAAATTGATATTGTTTTATTTTTACCTCAACCAGGGTTAATCCGTTGGGATCATTTTTAGGCTTTAATTGACTAGGGTCGGTCATTTCAAGATTGAAAATACTGATATCTGTCATGGGAAACCTTATTGTTGCTCAATTAATACGCTAAGCATTATGCCTCTGGACGCTGTTGTCATTATCTTACAAGATGGAGGCAAACAAAAACACCACCCAATAGGGTGGTGTTTAGCTATCGAGGAAAAATTAATATGCGCTAGCGTGAACGTTTTTAACTGCGCGGCCTGATGGGTCGTTAAGTCCTTGCAAACTTGCATCCCACAATAGTGCTTCAGGGGTTGAACAAGCCACTGTTTTTCCTCCGGGCACTGTTTCAGCTGCGCTGGCTAATGGGAAAAACTCTTCAAAGAAGCTGCGGTAAAAATAGGCTTCTTTTGACTCTGGCGTGTTGTATGGGAAACGGAACTTTGCGTTAGCATATTGCACGTCGCCGACGTTTTCTGCTGCGTGTGCTTTTAGACCATCAATCCAAGAGTAACCTACGCCATCACTGAACTGCTCTTTTTGACGCCATACTACTTCTTTTGGCAATTTATCCTCAAATGCCTGACGTAAAATATGCTTCTCGATGCGGCCATCTTTAGACATTTTGGCTTCTGGATTAATGCGCATTGCCACGTCGATAAATTCTTTATCTAAGAAAGGCACCCGAGCTTCAAGTCCCCATGCCGCCATGGATTTGTTGGCACGCAAGCAGTCAAATAAGTGCAGTTTATCTAGCTTACGAACTAACTCTTCATGAAATGCTTGCGCGTTAGGCGCTTTGTGGAAATACAGATAACCACCGAATAACTCGTCAGCACCTTCGCCAGACAGCACCATTTTAATGCCCATGGCTTTAATTTTACGCGCCATTAAATACATTGGCGTTGCTGCTCGAATAGTGGTGACATCGTAAGTTTCGAGATGATAAATCACTTCTTTAATCGCATCTAAGCCTTCTTGGAAGGTATAGACAATAGGATGATGAATGGTGCCAATGGCGTCAGCCACTTTTTGTGCGGCAACTAAGTCAGGAGATTCCGCTAACCCTACGGCAAATGAATGCAGCTGTGGCCACCATGCGCCAGTTTCGCCGTCGTTTTCAATACGATGTTTGGCGTAAGTTTGGGTAATGGCAGAGATCACGGATGAATCTAACCCACCAGACAATAATACCCCGTAAGGTACATCTGACATTAATTGGCGTTTTACTGCGGCTTCTAATGCTTCACGCAACTCTTCAATGCTTGCTGGGTTGTCTTTAACCGCATCAAAATCGCGCCAATCACGTTGATAATACTGGGTTGGTTTACCGTCGGCAGAATATAAATACTGTCCAGGGTAAAACTCAGCAACGGTTTTACATACCGGCATTAATGCTTTCATTTCAGAGGCAACATAGAAGTTACCCGATGCATCGAAGCCAGTGTAAAGTGGGATTATACCCATATGATCGCGGCCGATTAAGTAAGTGCCTTTGGCTTTGTCGTACAGTACAAATGCAAAGATGCCGTTCAGTTTGTCTAAAAAGTCACAACCGTATTCTTGGTAAAGTGACAAAATCACTTCACAATCTGAGTTAGTTTTATATTGGTATTTGTCACCAAGCTGAGCTTTTAATTGCTTGTGGTTATAAATTTCACCGTTTACGGCTAAGACTAAGTTGCCATCAGTGCTGATAAGCGGTTGCGCTCCGTGGTCAACGTCAACAATGGATAAACGTTCATGAGCTAAAATGGCATGTTCATCAGCATAAATACCAGACCAATCTGGACCGCGGTGACGCAGTAATTTTGACATTTCTAAGGCCACATGACGAAGTTGGCTTGCATCAGTTTTGATATCTAAAATCGAAAATATTGAACACATAATACGGCTCCAGCAGCGTTGGCTAATCTTTTTCTGCCACTACTTTGCCAGCATTTTGGTTAACTGCCAAGTTTGTTTTTTAAGATAACATCATAAAATTGGTTGTTTTAATGATTTTATCTCTTCGAAATATCTTTTTATTTAAATATTATCAATAATAACCTCTATTTTTATGAGATATCTTTATTTTTACTGCGATTATGATGATTTATTTTGATATTTCATAATCAAATACAACTAAAACGATAATTGCACTAAGGCAGTGCGTCTGATCGTTATTTGAGCAAAAAGAAGGTTGAATAGTCGTTTTGTGCTGTTGGTTAGCCATATCCAAGCTTAATAGGATTATTTATGCGCGATATTGGGGCTCCAGTTCACTCGGTGATAGCCAACCAAGCAAGGCTTAACTTGTTAAGTATATTAAGACTGGATAGGGTTACCTTGGTCACTTATGTTGTAGCTGGGTGGCATAAGCTGCATTTAAGTTAGGCGACATTTTAGTCAGGCAGCCCCTTTTTATTTGCAAAAGAATACCTTGATTCATAAAATCGCTTTATAACGGAAAAATATTTAAGGAAAAAAGAATGGTAGGTGAAACAAATTTAACGGCACTACTCGCATCGATATCACCGGTATTATTAGATGACGAATATGTTTTTTGCTCAGTGCAGGGGCAATATGGTGATTACCAAACTTTATCGCCACTGGCGACGTTTCGCGAATCTGAAGGGCTGACATTAGTATTAACCAAAGCGGCTGCTATTGAGGGCGGTTTGTCATTTGAATCAGTATTTAAAGGCATTACCTTAACGGTACACTCTAGCCTTGATGCCGTCGGTTTAACGGCTGCAGTGGCCAATAAACTCACCGAAAAAGGCATTAGCGCTAATGTTATTGCCGCGTATTATCATGACCATATTTTTGTGCAAACAGAAAAGGCGGCTTTAGCCATCGAAGCGCTAAATGAATTGAGTAAAGTGTGAGTACCGTTTATCCAGAGGATTAACTCAAAGACTAATGACATAAATGCTAATAGCACCAAATACCAATAAAAAAAGCCCATCAAATACATGATGGGCCAATCCTTGTTTTGGGGGACGGAATAGGGTGGTGTTGTATTAATCTGCAGGACGTAATTGATTAAATTCAGAACCGGCAAAGTATCCTGGCCAATCTTGATTATTACCTAGCTCAGCTGCGGCTTGGTAATACACGCCTAAATCTTGTAATGATCCGGATAAGTCCCATTCAGGACGATAATCGTCGCAGACGTTATGATAGCAGCCTTTCATTTTCACCAGCATTGCAGTTTTGTATTGTGCTGTTGCTTCATCAAGCGGTTCGTTACCCCCACCGGCAAATACTGCCGGTACACCTAATTTGGCAAAACTGAAGTGGTCTGAACGGAAAAATCCGCCTGATGCTGGGTTAAGTTCGCCCTTGCTAATCCGATCCTGTTTAGCTGCAGCGCGGTCTAAATAGTTTTCTAACTCAGACTGACCTTTGCCAACTATGGTGTAGTCTTTGGTTTTGCCATACACATTGGTGCTGTCTAGGTTAAAAACAGCGACCGTTTTATCAATGGGATAAATAGGATTAGCAGCATAGTAACGAGAGCCTAATAAGCCTTGTTCTTCACCCGTAGTGGCAATAAAGGTTAATGAGCGGGCTAAGCCATGACCTTGTTCGGCTTGCTGCGCAAACTGGCGGGCAATTTCTAAAATACCCGCAGTGCCAGAGGAATTATCTAATGCGCCATTATAAATTTGGTCACCGTCTTTGGTGTCATCTTTACCGAGATGATCCCAGTGGGCCGTGAATAGAATATGCTGATTGGCCTGAGTGCTGCCGGCTAACGTCGCAACCACATTATAACTGTCGGCATACTCTGTTTTGTTAGCAAATTCAATGCTGGCAGTTTGGGCTAAATTGACATTGAGTGAACTGTTGGCCGCGCGATCCATTAACGATGTTAATGATAGACCGGCTTTGTCAAACAAGGCAGTTGCACTGTCTAGGGTTAACCATCCTTCAACTTGAACCCGTTGATCTTGTTCTGCTTGGCTAAGGACTAAGTCTTGTTGAGCTCCAATCCAGCTATTTTCGACTACCGACCAGGGATAGGAAGCGGGTTCAGTCTCATGGATAATGATAGCGCCCAATGCTCCTTGGCGACTGGCTTCTTCAAACTTATAAGTCCAACGGCCATAGTAAGTCATCGCCTTACCATTAAACTTCGCCCCTTGAGGATGAGCAAAGCCTGGATCATTAACTAAAATGATGGCAATTTTGCCTTTCATGTCGAGGTCTTGGTAATCATTCCAGCCGTATTCTGGTGCATTAATACCGTAACCGACGAACACTAATGGCGCATCTTTAATACTGACTTGGTGGTTATCATGACGACTGCCTAGCACAATATCTTGGCGATACTGCATGTCCATGCCAGCTAAATTAATTCGTTGTTGCTCGCTGGCGGTGTAGCTTACCATTGGAACTGGTTGCAGAAAACTGCCGTTATAGGCGCCTTTAAGCCCCATTTGAGTGAAGGCAGCGGATAAATATTCTAGGGTAAGTTTTTCACCTTGGGTGGTGGGCGCCCGACCTTCAAACTTATCAGACGATAATGTTTCGATGTCGGTTCTAAAGCGTTGTTCATTAAACGTCACAGCAGTGACTTTAGCTGGGGCAATTTGTTCGGTCGAAGCGTGTTTAGCATCGTCACTATTGCATGCTGTCAGCAAGGCAATGGCGCAAAAAGGCAACAATCGTTTCATGCTATGTCCTGTTATTATTATTTATTGTTATTTCAGACAAGCATAATGGGGCAAGCCAGTGCCTGAAAACAAGGTCGCTGGCTTGGAATTGTGTTACCTAATGTAAATTGTGTCGTTGACACTTATCTTATTAACTATTTGATCTTGTTGACGTGAATCAATAGTGCTTAAGCGATATTGGACGTTTTACTCCCGCAATCATATGAGTACTATTCTATATTAAAGGGTTTACCTTGCGATAAAATAGTGTATCGCGTATCAGTATCGAGCATTAATTTAATGGCGAGACAATCAAACTGTCACTCAGTAAAGATATCGATTAAACGACATCAATATCGGCCGCGCATGCAAACACGTGATTAGGTCTAAAAGGTTCTTTGTCAATATCAATCATTTGGCTCACGCCACTGGTGACCAAAATGGTTTCAAGTCCTGCTTGAAAGCCTGCGAGAATATCGGTTTGCATGTTGTCGCCAATAATTACGGTGTTTTCAGAGTGCCCCTGAATATGATTCAAGGCTGAGCGAATAATCCACGAGCTTGGTTTACCCACATAAAATGGCATTTTACCTGTGATACGTTCAATCGCTGCGCATAACGCGCCACATGCAGGGCTAAAGTCTGCGCCATGAGTATCTGGATTGGTGGCAATAAAGCGTGCGCCGCCAGCAACAAAGCGAGATGCTTTATGGATCATGTCCCAGTTGTAAGCGCGGGTTTCACCGACAATAACAAAATCTGGGTTAATATCGGTTATGGTGAAACCTGCGTTGTACAACTCATGGGTAAGTGCACCTTCGCCAATCACAAAGGCTTTATTGCCGGTTTGGTGTTTAAGAAAGTCGGCAGTGGCCATAGCTGAAGTGTAAAAGCAACTTTCTGGCACATTAATGCCTGCCGCGCCGAGACGGTTTTGTAAGTCTTTACCGGTTTGGACCGGATAATTGGTGAGGATGACCAGCGGGTTGCCTTGTTCAAGCACACGGTGAATAAACTTGTCACTTCCGGGAATGAGCTTGTTGTCGTGCAGTAATACACCATCAATGTCGCAAATAATATTTTTCATTCAATGATTTCTTCCTTCAAATACAACCTCTGTATATCTAATGCTCATTCAGGTGAGAAAACAATGATTAAATCCAAAAAAGGGCTGTTTAGAGTTTGATTTAACACCTTGTGAGCTTTTTGTTGCCGATAGATTGCCGCTTAGCGTTTATTCGGTCATCGTGTTAACCGAGTCCACGGGTTGTTTAACGCTATGGCCTACGGCCACTAACGTTGTGGCGGCATGGTCAACGCTGTTCCTTACATCATAATGATATTTCCCATATCCATATGGGTCAGATGCTAATGAACAATCTGTACCGCGGAAGCTAGCCTGACTCTGATAGGTAGGATGCCTTGAAGCACATGGTCAATGATTTTCCCGACATCATAATGACATTACCAATATCCATATAGGTCGGGCGGCAGTGGTGCCAACCGAACGGTGAATGTGATACCCGCGGCGAACCAATCCGGTAGCGCAACGATCACTATTACCGTATCCGATGGCAGTTTAAGTTACACCCGCACATTTGTTGTGACAGTCAATGCGGTGAATGACGCCCCCACCATTAGCAATATCAGCAACCGCAGTATCAATGAAGACAGCAATACGGGCATTATTGCCTTTACCATAGGTGATGCTGAAACGGCCGCAGGTTCGTTGTCAGTGAGTCGCAGTTCAAGCAATACGGCACTCGTTCCGACCGCCAATGTGATATTGGGCGGCAGTGGTGCCAACCGTACGGTGAGTGTGACACCCGTGGCGAACCAAGCTGGAAAATCGACTATTAGTATTACCGTATCCGATGGCAGTTTAAGCAGTACTGTTGCATTCGTTGTGACAGTCAATGCCGTCGATGATCTTCCTATTGTCAGCTTAACGCCAATTCCTGACTTATATGAATCACAATCTTTATTTGTAACGGCAAGTGCATCTGATAATGATAGCGATATTAGTGCAGTAGAGTTTTCAATAGATAACTCCGCTTGGTATCCCGACACAAGCTCACCCTACAACTATGATTTTGGAATGCAGGCAATTGGAATACATCAGGTCAACGTTAGAGCTAAGAGTTCAACCAATCAATATTCATCGATAAGCACAGCGTCATTCAATGTCCTTTCTGTAGCGTTAGTTGATATTAATGAGATATCTGATGCAGCGAACAGTCCCGTATCACCAGAGCAAAGCGACTTAGTGGGTGAAATAAAAGGTAATGCCGGCGTTGATGGCGGTGCATTTTCTTATTCAGTGCCTTTGACTATTGCTCCAGGTCGTAAGGGCGTTCAACCTAGCTTATCGCTAAACTACAACAGTCAATCTGGTGAAGGAATTGCCGGCATGGGCTGGAGTTTATCAGCCAATTCTAGCATTTCCCGCTGTTCTAATATTTATGATCTAGATGACTCAACGATTAATAGCACTTTTAGTGTAGACGATAAAATTTGTTACAACGGTAGTCGCTTAGTGGCAGTATCTCCGACTAATGGCGGTTCTGTTGGGCAATACGGCACCTCTGGCACCTATTATCAAACCGAGCGCGATGGTTCTGTTATTGTGCAACAATTAGGTGGCGGACTAAATAGCAGCAGTGTTTACTTTGTTGCTTCTGAAGTGAATGGTACTCAACATTTATTGGGTCAATCAAGTAACAGTCGTATTGTCCCCGTAGGATTAAACCTTGCTTCTACTTGGCTGCAAGATACCACCCGCGATACTCACAGCAATGAAATTAGTTATCAATACGATGAAGCCTCTGCAGGTAATCGCTATCTTCTTGATATTTTCTACACTGGTTATGAAGGTGTTTTAGGGACTCGAAATATTCACTTTGATTACAAAAAAATACCTAGCTCTAAAAGTTATCAATGGGGAGGTTATAGTGTTAATGACAGGCAGTTGATGAGCATTTCAATGAACATTGAAGGGCAAGAGAAAGCAACTTGGAGATTGAATTATCAAACCCCGACTACCTCTTTAAATGATGCAGCGATATTAGATAATTTACAGTATTGCGATACAGGCAATAACGATTGTTTAACAACCGAGTTTGGTTGGTTTTACCGTCAATATAAGCATAATTTACAAACTAATCATGCATTAGCCAATATTATAGATAATTATACAATCGGATTAAAAGTAAAGCAGGATGCTGACTATGATGGTGACGGCGTGACCGATTTATCGGTCCCATTAGACGGTATATATCTATCTCGCACAGGAAATAAGATTACTTATCAAGATTTGCCTGACATTAGCAGCCGCCAATGGGCAGGTGATTTGAATGGTGATGATTTACCTAGTTCAAATGAAGAAAGCATAAATGTCATAAGCGGCACTATCGATTATGATTTAGATGGTGCAGACGATTTTGTTTATACCAATAGTGCATCTAAGCTTGTTTTTAGCAGTTTTAACGCTGATGGCAGCCTTAAAAGCTCGTATACATCAGGGGTTAGTGCGACTTGTTATGCCACGATTTATCGTGACATTGGGGATAAATATTGTACAAGCCATGCCGTCGACATTAATGGCGATGGGCGTAAAGATATTTTACTGGCGACCAACAAGCAAACTGGCTCAGGTAATAATATTATCACCTACAAAGCCTATTTACGCAGCGATTCAGGTTCAGATTTTGTCGAAAAAGGCACTTTCACTGCCGAGGCCAAAGAACCGCTTATTCCGATGGATGTGGATGGCGATGGTGTTGTTGATTTGGCGCCAAGCCAATTTCACAAGTCATTAAAATGGTACAAGGTTGGGTTTAACCCAGACTCAAATACGGTCTCATTTATTGAGAAAAATATCACTTTTAACGTCAACGTTGATATCGTTCATCGCACAAGACCGAGTCGGTGGGTGGACTTAAACGGTGATGGACTCAGCGATATCTTGACGTTGCATAAGGTGAACAGCACCGACAGCTTTTACACCCGCTATATCATTTTCAATAAAGGCAATGGTTTATTTGAAGCACCTCTAAATACAGGTATAAAAGAGCTTGCATTTAGTGGCGGCAACGGCAGTTTTGCTAAGGACCCAACTTATGGTGGTTCTGCTGGTTATGTACACGAAAATTTCATTCAATTTATTGATTATAATGGCGATGGTCGCCAAGATATTTTATACCCTGATTACTCTCGCAAAAAATACCTCTATGAGTGTTGGAATTGGACTTCTAATGAATCATGTGGAGCCGTTGATGGGGGAAATGCACCTAAATTCTATGACCATGATGTCTGGTATTGGAATGTGTTGCTCACCAATCCTGATGGCAAATCTTTTACTGATGTCCAGTTACCTATTTATGGTGCGTTGGCTACGCTGTCCCCTATCGATTTAACGGGTGACGGCAGAGTTGATTTTATCTCAGGAATGGGATTTGAGTCAGACGCCACAAAACGCACCTGGTTTTACGGCTCCAAACAAGGCGGTAAACCTAGCTCTTATCCCGTCGGATTTGCCCTGTTTGCGCATGTGAATACTCAAGACACGGTAGTGAAGAGTATCAAAACGGGAATGGGTGAAAAATTACAGCTTGATTATACGCAACTTAAAAATATTTACCCTCAGCCTGAGACGACCGAATATCCTTACGTAAATTTCACTAATACCATGCGAGTTGTTGTTACATTAAAAGAAGATAATGGTTTAAATGGGGTTAACAAAACGGAATACAGTTATAAAAATGCTCGCTTCCATTTAGCTGGTCGAGGTTTTCAGGGTTTTAGTGACATTATTGAAACCAATACTGATGCTCAAAATCTGCATACATTAACGACTGAAACCATGTTCTCACAAACCTTCCCTTGGTCAGGGACTGTGTTGAAAAAAACCGTTAAGGACGGTCAACAAAATATACTAAGTGAATATCAAGTTGACAAACGTGATGACAAATTTGAACTTGTCCCTAGTGAATTGGAATATCTCAATGGAATTGTTAATAAAAATGGTGGCAAAAGTTGGTGTTTCTATCCTAAAAATACAACGAGCGTAACGAAATCTATTGACCCAAACACCATTGTGACGACGGTGAAAAACTCGCAAGAAAAAAACCGTTTTTGTCAAACGACGTTATCGTCAACTACAACGGTTGATAGCACCATAGAACATAACAAAAGCAGTACACAGGATTATACCGATTTAGCGGGTTGGTCTATGCCTACAGCCTCAGAAACCAACCAGTCGGTTGCCTATACAGTAGCTCATGAAAGTGTAATTTTAAACCCTGCTAATACAGCGACAAGCCAAAAAACGACGCACATTTATAACGATAATACACAAGAGTTGATCAGCAGCATAATTGAAGGCACCGGTACTTTAAAAGGGGTTGCCACCACTACGACTTTTAGCGACTATGACCAGTACGGTAATGCAAGCAAAGTGAGTGTGGGTGATAGATACAATCAAGTCGCCATGACTAATGATGGTTATTTTGTCTATAAAACCTTTAATGCCCAATGGCCGGGCGTTGCCGTGACAACCAATACCTATGACCCACTAACCGGTCAGATGCTGACATCTGTCGATATGAATGGGGTGACTACAGCTAATCAAGTTAACTTTATTGGCGTACCGCAAAGCTCATCTGTCACCAAAGGCAATATTGTTATTCAACCCACAAGTTATCTTTCTCTACAATGGGAAACGGGTAACTATGCCTATAAGCAAACCATGCAAGCTGATGGTCAACCACAAGCCGTTACCTATTTAGACAGCCTTGGTCGTCCTGTAAAGCAGGTATCAGATGGTTTTGAAGGCGAAATCACTAGCGAAACCGCGTATGACGCAAGAGGGAATATTGTTAGTGAAACTAAGCCAACAGAGGATTACGGCACCCAAAATACGACACAATTTCAAGGTTATGATGCGTTAGGGCGGCCCGCACGTAAGATTTACAATGACGGCATGGTCAGCTACCAGTCAGAATATGACTACCTAGACGGTATAACGACAAACATTCGTGTCACAGGTGGGTTGAATGCGTCGATGAGTCGCAGCTATAACAGCCTCGGCCAGTTATTAAGCACTACAGATGCAAAAGGTAATAAAAGCTATTTTGCCTATAATGCCGCAGGTTTGCCTGTATTAATCCAAGATGTGCTGGGCAGTCAAATAACCGCCCGCTATGATGATTTAGGCAGCAAGGCATGGTTTAACGACCCGAACATGGGAATATGGAGCTTTACTTATAATCAATATGGCGAGCTTATAACCCAAAAAGATGCGCGCAATATCACCACCACATTTAGCTATGACAAAGCCGGTCGTCAAACGAGTCAGGCTGGGCAACAAGCCAGAAGTTGGGTATATGATAACGTTGTGGGTAGCGGTAAGTTATACCAAGCAAAAGTCGATGGGCATATTCAAACCCATAGCTATGATACCGCTGGGCGCATTAAGCAAACACTTACGGCTATTGGTAGCTTAAGCTTCACTGAAAAATATGCCTATGACTCGCAATTTGGCCGTATCAAAGCCATGCAGTATCCTAGCGGCGAGCATGTAGCTTATCGTTTTGACGACAATGGTTATTTAATCGAAGACTACCAACGTTTTACTGATGGTTCCGAGCAATCACTGCGCATAATCGATGAGTACAGCGCCTTTGGTAGTATTAATCAACAAACGTTCAGTAACCATTATGTTCAACAGTTTAGCCGTAATTTGGCCGGTTCACCGACGAGTATCTGTACCAGTTCTTCTGCTGGGTGCAGTACTATCGGGGTGCAATACTTAAATTATGATTATGATGGAATGGGTAATTTAGCCTTTCAACATAATGTGATTACCCAGTTCAAAGAAAGCTACAACTATGACGAGCTCATGCGGGTTGATGACTCAACTAAAACGTACAAAGGTATCTCCTATGCTGCGGTTAATTATGATTATGACGCCGCAGGTAATATCCTTGTTAAAGGCGATTACGGCAGTCAGTATCTTTACGGTATTGTAGGCAAAGGTGCTGGCGGTAATGCAGGCCCTAACGCCATTAGGCAGTTTATCCGTGGTGGTACAAAAACCTTTACCTATGACAATAACGGTAACAGGCTCACGGGTGATGGCGTAACGTTAACCTATAACGACCAAAACAAGCCGTTAACGGTTGACCGCAATAATGTAAAAAGCACATTCAGTTACGATGCGAATGGTAATCGCTATAAACAGGTTAAACAGCAAAGCGGTAGTGTGGTATCGACCACGTATTATGTGGGCAGTTTTGAGCGTGAAGTGACCCTAAGCAGTACGGTAGATAAAACCTACATTGGTGACCACACCATTAAGATGAAAGCCCATGTGGGCAGCTTAGGTAATCAATCACCGTTCCAGCATGTACTGCGCGACCATTTAGGCAGTGTTGATACCTTGATGGATGCTAAAACCGGAGCAGTATTACAGCACCGTGGTTATGATGTATTTGGTCGTCCAAGAGACATTGCATCAGGTAATGCGTTACTATCTGGTACTAATTGGCAAGGTGTCACTAAGGGCTACACAGACCATGAGCATTTGATTGACCAAGAGCTCATTCACATGAACGGGCGGATTTACGATTTTAACATCGGTCGTTTTTTAAGTGTTGACCCGTTTTTGCAGTTCCCAGAGAATAGTCAAAGCGCTAACCCGTATTCGTATATTTTGAATAACCCGATGAGCGGGGTTGACCCGACTGGGTATAGATCTGAAGAATTAGACGAGGTTATATCAGGTAAGGCGTTTGAGAAGCTTGAGAAAGATGAAAGTGGGAATCTCTATGTGACAGCTGATGGGGAAACTTATAAATTAACTTCAGTTTCAAATGGCGAGAAGAACTTTTCCATATCATTCGACGGTAATGGTGGCGGTACCGCGCAAGTTGGTAAGGTGTCTGGGGCAGTTAACCTGCATAAAGGAAATAGTAGTACCAATGTAAATCAATCCCTCATCTCCTCAGCGGAAGATGGTTTCAACAGCTTCTTAAATTCAGCTACCGAAACGATTAAGTCATCAGATTTATACAAAGATAATGAAATGTTAATTAACTTCATCGCTGATGAGGGGGGTAATGTTTTATTGAGGACAGGTCAAACCGTAGGTGGAGCAGGTCAGGTTTTTCTTGGCGGTGCTATTTGCTATGTAAGCGGAGGGTTGGCTTGTGCAGGGGGTGCTGTAATAGCAGCAAAAGGTGGGGACAATATATACTCAGGGCTATCAGGCAAGCAGTCTGTATCAGAAAATCTACTTCAAAGAGCTACAGGAAGTAAAACCACTGGCACGTTAATCAATGCCGGTTTGGATATAGGTACGTCGGCTGTTGGGCTGATGAGGGCAGCACCAAAGATTCACGAGCTAGGGCAACCCATGAGGCATCTAATGAGAAAAGACCCAACCCTGACTGAGGCATCATTTAGACAGGCAACCACTACAGCCTTAACTGTGGAAGCTGCAACAGCAACGGCGACAGTGGCCGATACGCTTATGAAGCTCAAGCAAAACTAAAGGAGAAAATATGATACTTCTAATGATGATTATTGCCGCAGTAGCTCTTAGGTTTATACTACCCAAATTCAAGGGTAAAAAGTCTTATTATCTGCTGTGTTATTTGGGCGCGACAGCACCTTTGCTTCTCCTAATAACTGAAGTAATTCCTAAAGGTGCTATGAGTGTCATTGTTGCAGGTTTTTGCTTATTTTATTTTGCAATCCTTTCCGGTAGGGGTAGCAAGGACCACAAACGCCTTTAAGCACTCCAAAGGTGCAAAATAATAATTAAGACACCCAAGATTGTTGACTCTATCGGGGTGCAATACTTAAATTATAAAATAATAATTAAGACACCCAAGATTGTTGACTCTATCGGGGTGCAATACTTAAATTATGATTATGATGGGATGGGTAACTTAGCCTTTCAACACAATGTGATTACCCAGTTCAAAGAAAGCTACAACTATGACGAGCTCATGCGGGTTGATGACTCAACTAAAACGTACAAAGGTATCTCCTATGCTGCGGTTAATTATGATTATGACGCCGCAGGTAATATCCTTGTTAAAGGCGATTACGGCAGTCAGTATCTTTACGGTATTGTAGGCAAAGGTGCTGGCGGTAATGCAGGCCCTAACGCCATTAGGCAGTTTATCCGTGGTGGTACAAAAACCTTTACCTATGACAATAACGGTAACCGGCTCACGGGTGATGGCGTAACGTTAACCTATAACGACCAAAACAAGCCGTTAACGGTTGACCGCAATAATGTAAAAAGTACATTCAGTTACGATGCGAATGGTAACCGCTATAAACAGGTTAAACAGCAAAGTGGTAGTGTGGTATCGACCACGTATTATGTGGGCAGTTTTGAGCGTGAAGTGACCTTAAGCAGTACGGTAGATAAAACCTACATTGGTGACCACACCATTAAGATGAAAGCCCATGTGGGCAGCTTAGGTAATCAATCACCGTTCCAGCACGTACTGCGCGACCATTTAGGCAGTGGTTAAATATGGCCACCCACTCTAATTGGCGAAATATTCAACAGTGAGCTAGGCTTTATTTACCTTTTTAAAAACGGTACTTGAAGATGGCCAGACCAAGACAAACCCTCGTGAGTTTAGAAGATACGCCTTACTATCACTGTTGTTCGCGTGTGGTGCGTAAGGCATTTTTATGTGGTTTTGATAAATCCACTGGTGAGAACTTTGAGCATCGGCGTGAGTGGGTTGATTCACGCATTCTTGAGTTAGCGACCATCTTTGCTATTGATATCTGTGCTTATGTCGTGATGAGTAACCATTTGCATGTAGTGTTGAAAATCGATGCTGACAAAGTAAAACAGTGGTCAGATAAAGACGTGCTCACTCAATGGCACAAAGGCTTTAAAGGTACGTTACTCACGCACAAATACTTAAAAGAAGAAGACCTTAACTCATTTGAACTTCAAACGGTTAATGAATGCATTACTGAATACCGTAAACGCTTAATTGATATCAGTTGGTTTATGCGTTCTTTAAGTGAGCCAATTGCTAGAATGGCCAATAAAGAAGATAAGTGTACAGGTCGCTTCTGGGAAGGGCGCTTTAAATCCCAGGCGTTACTCGGCGAAGCAGCCGTTCTGAGCTGTATGGCTTATGTTGATTTAAACCCTATTAGAGCCAAAATGGCCACCACACCAGAAGCCTCAAACTACACCAGCATTCAACGCCGAATTAACTCAGCAATAAAAGGTGAACAACCAGCAGAGTTATTGCCTTTTGTGGGGAATGAGCGTTTAAACATGCCTAAAGGCCTGATGTTCAGTGTTAAAGACTATATTGTGTTGGTGGAAGATACCGGGCGAATTATTCGAGAGGATAAACGGGGTGCCATTTGTGCAAGTAGCCAAGCTATTCTTAATAGACTGAATATTCCTGCTGAAAACTGGTTAAAAATCACCACAGAGTTTGGGGTATTATTCAAAGGTGCGGTAGGGGCTTTGCCTGCATTAACAGAATATTGCGAACATTTAGACCGAAAACGACGACAAGGCGTAGCCAACTGCCAACGCTGGTTGTGTGCCTAAGCAACAATTACTTAATCCCACAAAACCATCTTCCACTTGATTGATATCAAGCTTTTCTGCTCTTTTAAATCGACCATATTACTGATGGATTGGCCATCGAGTGCTAATTTGTTAAATCATCCAAAGATTCAACATACAAGTGGTCTAGTTAAGCTGGCTACTTAATTAGAGGCTAACCACAACTGTCTTCCTGGTATTTTGCAACTTAGCCATACTTACCGTAATGTGAACGATAGAGTTTTGAACATTAACTCTAAGAAGCTTTTGTCGGATAGGCGGCACTTGTTACCAAGTACCGCCCTCCTAAGAACCGTACATGCAACTTTCACTGCATACGGCTCAAGCCTCCACTAAGGCGTGTTCTGTTACCCAGCACCCTATATAGCAGCCAAGACAGGATCAAACCAAGAGTTTCTGCTTTCCTTTACCCGCTTGCGCTTACCTAAGTAAACTTCATATTCTGGGTCGTAAGGCGTCGCTGCACTCCTGATTTTCACATGTCTTTTTATCGGCGTTTGAGCTATCTGAACCAGATTAAAATGGCAGTCCATGTTGGCAATCTTCTGCCAGCCGTGGAATTGCCACCCACCTATGCGATTCATGTAGTATTTTCGACGTACCCAGTCTTTGCTTTTCGTGGGGTGACGCCTTACCGCCCATCGCCATAAAAGCCAGAAAAGTTGATGGCCTACATAACCGAAAACTTGCTTTGCAACACTGTGGCGATAATAGTTCGCCCATCCTCTCAGTTTCGGATTCAATATTTTGATTAAATCATTAACAGGTATTGTGGGATGTTTTCTGATGAATTCACGTAGATTGCTCAAAAATAATAGAACGTTGCTCTTGCTCGGTTTAATGAGCAGTTTGCCTTTGTACTTCCTGATATTGAATCCCAGAAAGTCAAAACCATCATTGATATGAGTAATGTGTGTTTTCTCATCAGAGAGTGTTAAGCCCCTTTCCTGTAGAAAGCCAATGAGTTGCGGCTTGATTTCATTAACTAGGACTTCTTGCGAAGAACCTGTGATGACAAAATCGTCTGCGTATCCGATAAAGTTGACTCTATTCCCTGTTTTACAGGCAATAGACTTAACCAACTGTTCTAACCCAGCCAGCGTGAGCAACATCAGCGTTGGGGAGATTATCCCACCTTGTGGTGTTCCTTCAGCTGTTTTATAGAACAATCCTTTATCAATATAACCACATCCAAGCCATTGTTTCAGCATTCGTTTATCTAATTGAATGTTGTCGATAAGCCATTGATGACCAATCTTATCGAAACAGGCTTTGATGTCACCCTCAAGAACCCATTGGCTAGAGCGCTTCATACATAAACATTTGAAGCACTGTGCAATTGCATCTGCTGCGCTTCGATTAGGTCGAAAGCCATAGCTATTGAGGTCGGCTACCGTTTCCGAAATAGGCTCCAAAGCGAGAAGATGAAGCGCTTGCTGCGCTCTATCTATCATGCAGGGTATGCCTAAAGGTCTGAGTTTGCCGTTTTTCTTGGGGATGTAGATACGCCTGAGCGGTTTGGCATGATAGCCTTTTCGACTCAGTTGATTCACCGCAGTCATACAACGAGCATCAGTGTTCCAAATGATGCCGTCAATTCCTGGTGTTTTGCTGCCTTTATTTTGAGAAACTCTTTTAACAGCAAGCAATTTTGCTGATGTAGAGTGGGTGAGTATCCACTGCAATGCTTTCGACTTACCGTGTTTACCTTCTCGGGTTGCTTTTGCAATGCGCATTTGAAGCTTTAATACATGTTGCTTAACAGCCTTCCAGTTAATGGATTGCCATTGAGTGCTGTCAGAAGAGGCACTAACTTCGTTTGAAGCCATCATTTGCGTTTCTCCTTGAATAAAGTTCTTCAAATCATCTTGCAACGGGAGACCAGCTAGAAGTCAGCTCGCTTTCGCGCCAGATAACAACCTGTATCCATATCATTACAATGCGGCATTTGCTTTTTCTAGCCTCCTTTACCTGCATTACTATCGGCAGTCTTCGCAGACCACTTTCCCAAAGGGAGCAATACAGGCTTACCCTGTTCCGTATGTCACGCAACGTCAGGTTAGATGCCCACTATAGTGCGGAGAGCGTATCGATCACGAAAGAATACTGGACAATTTCTTTCCAACTCTCATTGCCATTTTGGCCACAGCGTATAAACCACTTCCGCTGTTTCTCGTATAACGCACCTTACATGGATTCACTTACGTTCATCATACTGACACCCTAGCACTTACCCGATTTGTGGTTATCAGGAAGAACATCCTCTCACGATTCTGTTCCCATTCGGCAAAAGCCGAATATCGTTACATTGTCAGACTCGCTGCTTTATTCAGAGTCTTAGGGGCACCTGGTGATACAGATGGTTCACTCTTATCGCGGTGAACAGCGCTTCATACGACCTCAGGTCGCACGTCCAACAACGAGTTAGCCTTACTTGAAAATGGTGAAACTCAACTCTGAACTTGAGGCCGTTGAAGAAAATAGCGTGAGCTGGCCATGGCCTTTCCCGCACATCCATGTGCTTCAAGGCATTCAGACATCCCGTCTATCAGATGCCCGCTAGCTTTCGCGGTACAGGATGTACCATCGGAAGTGTTAGCATTTTCGAATAAGGCCGAAGACGGTTACAGATGAAGTCAAAAGCTAATAAATCCCCGTGGCGACGTTTTCGCTGTTTGAAAATGTTGCGGTGCGGCTGGGAGTTCCAAGAGGGAACAGCCGTTGGTTTCCTATTTGAAACATGGCCATATATGGCTATGTATTTACTTATTGGTCTATTAATCCTTGCAGAACAAGCTATTAAACAATAAATAGCAAGAACATAATTGTTAATAGGCTGTCGTTATTTATTACAAAACCTTTCCTAGGTGTTTTTCTCGAAATTTGATACTTTAGATAATGAATTAAAAACGGAGAGTCTTATGAAGTGTCACCGTGTTGATGAACTTATCGAGTTAATGCATCCTGAATGGCAAAAAGATTCGGATCTGAGCTTAATGCAATTCATTATTAAACTATCCAAAGAAGCTGGATATAAAGATGCTATCGAAAAACTAACGGATGATGTTCTCATCTATCACTTAAAAATGCGCAACAGCCCAAAAGATGAAATGATTCCAGGGCTAGCAAAAGATCAGGTGGATGACTTCAAAACGGCCTTACTCAAGGCTAGAGGTATAATTGAATAAAAAGTTACACTTTTATAGCAATATTACACTGTAAATTTGAGGCGTGTAGTTAAGTGGCCAATCTTATGTAGTTATCCACTATATTAATGATTCATACAAATAAGGATAGGCCGCGCGAAGCCGTGTCCTTATCGCAAGTGTTGAACAAGCCCGAACACTTGCGATGTTACTCTTTATTAAGTAAATAACAGATCGAGATTACGTTCTGTTTGAAGTGACAGTTATTGGGCTTTTTTTCTTGAGCCAGCACGTCCCCTTAGCACTATTGCTAATCATTTAAAGAATATAAAGATCAGTGTATTGAGCTAATTTATCCTTAGTATCCGTTAAGTCATTTCCTAAGCCATCATTTTCAGTGTTAGGTGATGGGTATTAACTGTGTTGGTCGTTTTGTATGCCCATAAAGCGCATAGATTGATGGCAACATGGACAACTGCGTGTCGCTAATCTGCGCTTTACCTCGGTCAATATTGGAAATGTCGCACCAGCAATCGCCAACATAAGCTGTATCTGTAACCTGAGCTTCTTGGCGATACCTCTGAACCATCCACTGTTTGTAACAATAGTCCCGCACTCGTCGTAATCCCTTAGGTAAAGTAGGTTGGAGCACTAACCATAGAAAGTCAGTGGTAGGTAACGTGCGTATTTTTGTAGACTTAGTTTGATGTCTTGATACTCAAAGCTGACTTGTCCATCGACATTACTAATGATGTTTTTTGTCGGGAAGTACGCCGCGATAAAGTTAGCGCGATAGATATTGTAGCGCTGGTAAGTCTTTGCCCACATGCTGGCAGTCTGCCACCCACTAAAAATGAATGAGAGTGGCTCAAGGATTATGCATAAACTAAGCGTTCTACTACTCATCGCCTGTCTATTTCAATTTATGTTGTATTTGCTAGGATTGGCAGTCAAAGCGGCTGATAAGCATAGGTAATACCAAGCGAATTCGATCAAACATCGTAATGTTTTATCAAACTAATTTATAGGAATAAGAGCCTACAGAGATAGGCATTTGAAGCTGCTGAAGTCTCACTGGCTAACAGGGATCAAGATGCTATAAGATTTAATCAAGGATCCACAAACATGCTGTTAAATTCGTGGGGATCCCTCAGGGTCAGGGTAGACTTTATTTCCAGCCCTTAATCTGATAGTCATAAAGGCCTCTCTTTTTCCCAAAACTGACAAAAGTAATGACATTTCATCTGCTGTTACTGACAGGGTTAGTACATATCAGATTGGCATGCTTTCCCAATACAAATCATCACGTTAAAAGGTTAGTTTAAACTCGTTTATTTCCAAAAAAACGCGTTTAAAAGTGATTTAATTGATCATGTCTGTCGACAGCGGTTAGCGCTATTGCAAAGTAGTCATTTTATTCATAACTTGGTATGGTTCAGTTGGGCTTAAAGGTTTTTTTATAGCTAGTTTTTATAGATAGTTTATTACAGGAAATGTGGATATTAAATGATTGATGCAGTTTGTACTTATGGTGGTGAAAGGCACACTTTCTCAATTTTGAAATTTCAGGCGTTACCTGAAACTGACATTGAACAATTTAGGCAATTTTTAGAATGCCCTGAGTGCAAAGGCAAAGCGTATTATCGTAAGAGAAGCTCAGACGGTAAAGCGGCGTGTTTTGGTTCTCGATATCATATTGTAGGATGCGATGAAGGCTCGCCATCAACGCAGCGGGAGCGGGAAGTTAGCCATAGTCTTGAAGTGAATCAAATTATTGCGGGCGCTGATGTAATTAGTATTGATTTCCTATTATCAAAGTCGATCAAAAAAGCTAAAGACAAGCTAAGCACCTATAATAAAAGCACCGCTGAGCAAACCACTGCCTCAGTACTTAATCCTAAAGTAAATCCTAAGCCTGACATTAGCAGTCGAATAGACGCTGAAGAAAAACCGAAAAGTAATATCAAGAGGTTAGGCTTAGAGAAAATACTCAACAGCCTAATGCGGGGTAGCGATTTAGCCCAGTCTAGTACCTTGATTGAGCTTGATGTTGGTTATACATTCAAAGCCAAAAATTTGTTTGTTAACTTTGCCGATGCCGAACCCAGTGACAGCGTAAAACAGGCTAAACCTAAAATGTACTGGGGCACCATTTCCCATCTAGACAAAGAGCTTGATTGGTTAAACCCATCTGATTGCAACGATGTAGGCATACCTTTGTCTAAATATAAATCAACAATATTATCCCACTTTAACATATCCGAACCAAGGCAACTGGAAGGCGCTGGGATTATTGTATTTGGTAAATGTTTTTGGAATGCCAAGAAGACGCGCAAAATAATCGAGCTGTGGAATGCTGAGCGGATATTTATTTCAGTATTAGAGGAGTAATGTAGTAAAACTTTATTTTCACCCTTCCTTTATCTTTTTTATCCTATCTTCATCAAAAAAAAGCTCGGCAAGCTTGCCGTCACACCACTAAGTGTTGCTGACAAAAGTGAATCAACTTATTGATGAATGAGTTGTTGTTATGTCCGGTCACGTTTACAGGTTTAGCCTCTGGCATATTGTGTTGACCTTTTAGTCTATCTTCTCTTATTTGACGTCGGTCATCGGCGCGGTTAGCGACTTGTGCAAAATGTTGTCTCTGCGCTAATGTCATGCTGGCCATAAAGCTGCGAAAGGGCACTTTTGGCGTAGCAGCAGCTAGATTGGTTTTGGGTGAACTGCACATACTGATTCACTTCGGCTAAATGACTATTGGGTGCTTAATAGACCGAGCTGAGGGGATTATATTTCACTTGATGATGACCATGTTCTGTTGAGTCGCTATTGCTTATACATTGGGTTCAGAGATTGGTTCTGTGATTGGGTGAGAGGTTTTTGACACCTAATTATAGCGATTGCGCGCAAACATTGTCATTCTGTTTTTTTTAGCCCGATACAGACAATCAACAATCAACAATCGATAACCGACAATAAAAAAGCCCAGAATCGCAACGACTCAGGGCTCTAGAGTAATGATCATACTTACCGGCTACAGCTAGTTACTGTGTATTGACTCGGCAGAGGCTAGATCCGCGCCATACGCTTAAGCAATAACAACCACAATATAGGCAGCAGTAAGATATAGAAAAACAATGCTTTGGCGCCGATATCACCATAAAACAGTGTGTTGTTAACAAATCTTACAATGCCCATAGGATCCCATGGCATGTAATGGCTATTGCCGTGCAAAAACATCGTGGCTACAATCATAATTGTGATGGCAATCCATTGTCTTGCAGGCTCATAGCTGCGCACCACAAAGGTTGGAATTAACGCGGCTAGGCCAATGCCAACAAAGTTTTGCGCTAAGTGCATTGCGGTAGGATATTGACTGCTATTTAACCACCATAATAAGTTGCCGGCAGCGGACTGGCCTATTGCCAATATAGTCAACGCATAGTAGCCAATGCTAATACACAGACTAAATAGTACTAATTTGATAAAATTCATTTAATTCCTTTAACACCCACATTCCATAAGATATTGTTGTCGTTATTTATACACTATCAATACACTATCAATACAGTAGGTTAGCAGGATAATAGACTGTTTGATAAGCGCTTATTATCTCGACGCTATTATCTCGACGCTATCATCCCAAAACTATTATCTCGAAACTTAAGCTACAGATTAATTACTGCATTATAGCGGTCAAATGCAGCGTCTAAATCGGCAATCAAGTCGTCGGCATCTTCTAGCCCAATATGCAGTCTTATCAAGGGTTTGCTACTATCCCATTGGGTGGCGGTGCGAATCTTGTTAATGCCGAATATGCCTAAAATTAAGCTTTCGAAACCGCCCCATGAAAAGCCCATTTTAAAATGGTCCATATTTTCAACAAAAGCAGTCACTGACGCTAAGTCGCCTTGTTTTAGCACAAATGAGAATAGGCCATTGCCACCACTAAAGTCGCGCTTAAAAAACGCGTGGCCAGGACAAGTATCAAACGCAGGGTGACGCACGTGATCCACTTCTGGGCGAGAGGCCAACCAGTTTGCCACTTTTAGGGCATTTTTATCATGCTGTGCCATACGAACCCCTAAGGTACGTAAACCGCGAGCGGCTAAATAGACGTCATCAGGTGAGGTGGTTTGGCCCATTACATAACTGTTTTCACGTAGCTGTGGCCAGTATTGTTCATTGGCTGTGGCGGTGCCCATCATCACATCGGAATGGCCAACAATATACTTGGTGGCTGCTTGAATGGAGATGTCGACACCCATATCAAATGGGCGAGAGTTAATCGGTGATGCCCAGGTATTGTCTAGCATCACAATAATATTATGTTGGTGGGCGATGCGGCTGAGCGTAGGCACATCTTGCACTTCCATGGTGATTGAGCCCGGTGATTCTAGAAATAATACTTTGGTATTTGGGCGGATTAAATCACTAATGCCTTCGCCAATCATGGGGTCGTAATAGGTGGTTTCGATGCCAAACCCTGCCAGCATTTTGTTGCATAAATCGCGAGTGGGTTCGTAAGCCGTGTCAGCCATTAATAAGTGGTCGCCACTTTTTAAGAATGATAATAATGCGCTGCTAATAGCGGCTGTACCAGAAGGGTACAAAGCGGTGCCTGCGCCGCCTTCAAGTTCGCTTATGGCTTGTTGAAACGAAAAGTGGGTTGGGGTACCACGACGACCATAAAACATTTCGCCATTGGTTTTGTTTTTAATCGCAAAGCGCATCTCGTCCATAGTGTCGAACACCACGGTTGAGGCACGAAAAACCGGTGGGTTAATAATGCCTTTAGTGAATTTTTTATCACGACCTAGGCTAACAATTTTGGTCGCTAATTTATCGTCTTTACTCATATCGTTATTTCCATTTTTTAGCAGCGTCTATGGTATGTGCTTTAGCTAATATTTATTAACCAAATATCAATGACATGGATAAATGCGCTGCGGTGAGCGGTTTGCGATTGATTGTCATCCTAGCACCAACGAGCACATTTAATAGCGCCTAAATGCTGAGGTTGATTATTTTTCATCACTTAGCGGTAAACTGAGGCACATTTCGACCCCTTCGATGCCATCCTCTATGATGTTGGTTGCTTTAATGGTGCCATGATGGAAGTCGGTTACCAATCTCGCAATATACAGTCCTAAGCCTAAATGGGGCTTGCCATTAATGCCTTGAGGCCTGATTGACACCATAGATTCAAAAATTTGGCTGTTCATGTCTTTGGGCAGTAAAGGGCCAATATTACTGACTTTTAATATCGCTTGTTTTTGATATTGGCTCAGACTGACGGTGATGGCGCTATCGGGTTGGTGAAACTCAATCGCGTTGTTGATCAGTTTATCCATTAATTGGGCAATGTATTCAGCTACGCCATCGCAAAACATGGCTTTATCTTCAATGTGGACGCTAAAGCGTTGGTCTGGGTAAGTGATCTGATAACCTTGGATGCAACCGCTGATGACTTTTTTTAATGAAAAACGACAATTTTCTGCTTGAGTTAAACTGGCTTCTAGACGGGTTGCTTCACTTAAATTATTTAAAATAAGGTGCAATCGGCTCACGCCTTCTTGCGCACGATTAACGTACTTTTGTGATTGCTCGTCAAGTTGCTGCAAGCCTAAATGTTCAAGCGAGCTACGTACTACGGCAACGGGGGTGCGCAGTTCGTGTGACAAGCGTGACGACATGTTTTCTAAATAATGAGTGTATTGACCTAAGCGGCTGACAATACTTGAAAAGCTGCGTGACAAGTCGCCAATTTCATCGCGGTTCTTTGATGCCACAATTTGTTGTCTTACTCGGCCTTGGCTGTCGATAGCTAATTCGGCCTGGTCGCGCAGACGACGAATGCGGCTTGAAATGCTCGAGGCAAAGATAAACAAGGCTAATGTGCCCATACTCATCACGGTCAAAATGACGTTAAACAGCTTTTCCAGCGCGCGATTACGTAAACTACGAATACCGTGTGTGGTTTCTTCTGCTATCACCACTCCCATCACTTTATCGTCAATCCAGATAGGACTAGCCGCCGCCAGTACCACGGCTTTATTGTCTGGGGTTAGGCGCCATGTTGAGCCTTGTTTACCGCTTAAGGCTTTTTCAATGTGGCTACCAGTGAGCTCGGTTGAGTCTTGCAGTGAATCAATAAAATTTTGCGGTGGACGAGTCAATATTTTGTAGTAAAGCGGCAATATGTATTGCTGTTTAAAATGCAGCCAAAGTGAGTCTGGTTGATTGACGTTAAGGTCATCGGCCCAGGTGTTAGATGATGAACGAATATCGCCCGATTTTGCCAATACGCGGCCATGATTGTCGACCACCCAGATCCGTGAGCTGTTATGGCTCATGCCTTTAATGATTTTTTCAATTTCAGGAGAGGGCACTAATACCGTGCCTAAACTGGCGACTGAATCGGTGGCGGATGTGCCAATAACATTGACCAGTTGACGGGTGTTAGCATCGTTAACATTATGAATCGCAAACCCTAATTTACTGCCAACCATATCGAGTGGCAGTCTAAATTCGATATTGTAACCTTTGTTTGTTGTTAGCCATTGGCCTTGAATGCGGACTTCTGGGCTGACGGGCATCGATTGGCTGGGATCGGCGGGTAATTCAAATGCGCTTAGCCAACCACTTTTACTATTGGCAATGATATAGCGTCTGAACTGACCATCGGGTGATTGAGTTGCCATCACTAAGTGATCATTTCTATCAATCCGCAAACTATTACGACTACGAAAAATCAGGCTTTGGTCACTGACGTTAAAAAATCCATAGAGATAACCGCCATATTTTCCCACCATGTGAGTAAAATTAATCTCAATAGGGTCGGCTTCATTATGTTGATAAATAACATGTTCATCAGAGTAGTTAAGGGTGCGATGTTGATATAAATCCCAGTCAGCTAGTTTGCCATCGAGTTGAATAGGACCTGCGAGAGGGTAGGCATATAAGTCGCGACCTTTTTCAACTTGGTTTAAAAAGCTGGCTTGGTTGTCAAATAACTTAGGCCGTTCATGCAGGGCAGTCGCAAGGGCTTGGGTGGTGCCTTCGAGTGTTTTTTCTTGACCATAACGGAGGTACTTTTCCATTTCCCATACATATTCATACCCAAGCCATGGTAGGCAGAGTAAAAACAGCGATAAAATGACGACTTTGGCACGCAGCCCTATCGGTAAATTCATCTGTTAGATATTGTCCCAGCGGTAACCCATGCCATAAACGGTATCGATACAGTCAAACTCAGGGTCGATGGCGATAAACTTTTTTCGAATGCGTTTAACGTGTGAGGTAATGGTGCTGTCGTCGACGTAAATTTTGGCTTCTTGCATTAAATCTTGCCGGCTACGCACATGGCCTGGGTGTTTTGCCATTGCGTGAACCATCCAAAATTCGGTGACCGTCAGTTCTATCGGTTGCGACTTCCAATATACCTGAATACGGTTGCCATCAATGGTGAGGTGACCGCGCTCGAGTAAGTTGTCTTCAACTAGGCTTGAACCGATCAATTCAGAACGGCGAAATAGGGCTGCAATACGGGCCATTAAATGAGGGAAGCTGACCTCTTTTGATAAGTAGTCGTCGGCGCCTAAACGTAGGCCGCAAACGGTGTCAAAGTCACTGTCTCTAGCGGTTAAAAAGATAATCGGTAAGCTGCTCGACATCGCGCGTAATGCTTGGCATAGGGTAAAACCGCCGTCAATTTCATGCTCTAAACCAATATCAATAATGGCTAAGTCTGGTAAACGTGCATTAAAGGCGAGCATGGCTGCTGGCCGATTTGCATAGGCTTGCACGCTATACCCTTGCAGTTGCAGGACATCTTTGTAATTTTCGCGGATAGCGGTTTCGTCTTCAACAATGGCAATTCGTTTCATGAGTTGATTTCAATCAATAAGCTGGTAAATGGATACAGTGCTGACTATACAGGATTTTATCGACCAAAAAAGCCGTCAGCGGCAATTGCCATATTGTTGCCACATTTGATCGCCACATTGCCATTTTTGAACCCAAATAAAGCCATGTATGGGGTGTTTAATAGCGACATAGAGTTAATCAGCCACACATTAACTCATGTATTGATGATGACATTCATTTTTAAACTACCGCTAAAAGGGATTCTTTATGAAAAAGCAACTTATTGCCGCAACAATGATCAGCACTATGATGGTTTCAAATATGAGCTGGGCGAATGACGCTGACATTTCTGCTGAACGTGAACACACTGAAGAACTGGTGGGGTTAAGTTCTGGGATTGTACTGGGTGCTGTGATTGGCGGCCCTGTAGGTGCCTTTATTGGTGCATTAACTGGCACATTTATTGGTAAAACGGTTGGAGACGATGCCGAATTAGCCCAACAAAAACAACAGTTAGTGGCGAAAAATCAACAGTTGGCTCAAACCAACGAGCAATTAATAGCACTCAACACTAAACAGCAAACATTGGAGCAGGTGTCAGATAAATACTATCAATTACAGTCGAGCTTAGCAGAACAAAAAGCCAATCAACAACGAACACTTAATGAGTTAACTATTGGGATGCATGTGCAGTTTAAGACAGGATCGAGCCATATTGAACCGTTATTCGAGCAGCAGTTAGATAATGTGGCTTACATGATGAACTTGTCACCAGAACTGACCATTGATTTAACCGGTTATGCCGACCGCCGTGGCGATAATGATTTTAACCAAGCTTTGTCTGAACAGCGTTTGGCTGAAGTAACTCAATATTTGGTTGCACAGGGCATTGAACGGCAACGTCTGCACGGACAAGCTTATGGCGCTAGTTTGCCAATGCACCAACAACAAAATTTTGAAAATGACTTTTTTGATCGTCGCGTCACGATCAAGTTAATGGCGCCGGGTGCTGAATTAGCCGCGAATTAAACTCACCACGAGTTAAATACCCAGTCAATTTTCTTTGTTGTTTTGAATATGACCCATAGGCGCAAACAATGGTGTTGCAGCCTATGGGTAAGGATCCGCTATGCAGCCGTTTTTTTTTGTAACACGTTTGTCTGTACATCATGTCGGTAAGTTGCTGTACTTATGTCTATTTATTGTTGTTAATGCCAGTGTTACAACTGTGCATGCATCACCGGCAGGATATCAAGATGACGATATCACCCAAGGCAGCTTAGTGTATTTTCAACAAGGCCAGGTGATACAAGCCTTGGCTTTGGACACGCAAGTCAGTATGAAAGTATCGGGCTTACTTAATCGAGTCACGGTTAAACAAGTTTTTATTAATGACTCGGATCTATGGGTTAATGGGCGCTATTTATTTCCGTTACCTGAAACGGCAGCAGTCGATAGCATGGCATTACGCATCGGTGACAAAGTCATTAACGGACAAATCCAACCTAAAAAACAAGCGTTACACACTTTTGAAACCGCAAAAAAGCAAGGCAAACAGGCTAGCTTGTTACAGCAACAGCGACGTAACTTGTTTATATCAGAGGTGGCTAACTTAGCGCCGCACGGACAATTAGTGGTTGAGATCAGTTATCAGCAAAAGATTGAATATAGCGATGGAGTGTTTAGTTTACGTTTCCCATTAGCGATTACCCCGCGTTATAACCCGCAAGATAATCATGGCGTAGAGCCGCTAGCTCAGCCTGAATTAATGGCCAACACGCAGATCGATACGCAGGTCAATATGCAAGTGAGCATTGATGCTGGTTTTGAATTGACATCCCTTAGCAGTCTGTATCATCCGATTAAACAATCTAACAAGGGTCATCTATACAGTGTGAGTTTTACTGGTAAGCAAATTGCCGATCGCGATTTTGTGTTGCAATGGCAAGCCAATGTTGGCGCATTACCGCAAGCGGCAACCTTTTATCAAACCGGTAAAACCCATGTTGAAGCCGATGTTAAAAGCTATTTTGAAATCAACAAGGTTAATGGCACCGATCCATTGCAAGGACAATCCCATCCCGTCGACAACAGTTTGTACTCGCTGGTGATGTTAATGCCGCCCAGTGTCGAGGTCAGTGAGCAACATCTTATTGCTCGAGAACTGATTTTGGTGATCGATACCTCAGGTTCAATGTCAGGTCAGTCAATCACTCAAGCCAAACAAGCGTTGCCATTTGCGCTTGCGGGGCTGCGTGATATCGACACCTTTAATATTATCGAATTTAATAGTGACGTGAGCATGTTGTCAGCGACACCATTGCCAGCCAATAGTCGTAATATTGATCGAGCCAAGCGGTTTATTTATGCATTAGAGGCTGATGGTGGCACCGAAATGCGCAGTGCACTTCAAACCGCGCTGGTGGATAGTGTGCAGCAAGATTCTAATCAAACCGATATACGCAGTGATATGTTGCGCCAAGTGATTTTTATGACCGACGGTGCTGTTGGCAACGAACATGAGTTGTATCAGCTTATTAACGATCAATTGGGTGACAGCCGCTTATTCACGGTGGGTATTGGCTCGGCGCCAAATTCAGATTTTATGCGCCGAGCCGCGACTATGGGACGTGGCACATTTACCTACATTGGTGATGAGTCAGAAGTGCAGCAAAAAATTGAGCAATTGCTGAATAAAATTGAGCAGCCGGTGTTGACCAATATTGGCTTGCACTACCTTGATGGCAGCGTGCCAGATTATTGGCCGACGACGATTAGCGATTTATATCAAAACGAACCGCTTTGGGTAAGCATTAAATCAGCATCACATCAGCAGCAACCCATCATAGTGTCGGGCAATATTAATGGCCAGTATTGGCAGCAACAGCTTGATTTTGAAAATAACCAAGCTGCTAAGGGCATTGATTTGTTATGGGCAAATGCGCAAATAACATCACTTGAGCTTTATAAAGACAATGCCAGCCGCGACCGCGTCAATAAACAAGTGGAAGCATTAGGGATCTTGTATCACTTAGTGACCAGCCAAACGAGTTTAGTCGCAGTGGATGTCACTCCGGTGAATCCATTGATTGATAGCCCCATTGATGTCAAATTGCAGCCTCATATGCCCCATGGTTTACAAGCTGCACCGTCTTCTTCGCAAGTGTTGCCACAAACGGGGACCAGCAGTCGGTTATGGTTATTAATTGGTTTTAGCCTGCTGAGCTTAGGATTACTGCACTATTTATGGTTAAGACAATGCTTACCGGGCCAATTGTTAGTGATTGAATCAAATGAGTAAGTTGGAGGTAGAATATGCAGCGAACAATATCACCGGCCAAGCACTGGATTGTTATTGTGCTGACAAGTGTGTTGGGTTGTGGACTATTGATACAGGGAGGTTATATGCAAGCTAAGGCCCATTTTGCCCAATTTTTGATTGAGCGAGCATTTGAAAAAACCTTGGTGGATAATCAACCGCATAAACCTTGGTCTTGGGCTGACACCCACCCGGTGGCTAAAATGCGCGTGTTGCAACAACAAACCGATGGTTTACAACCATTGGGGAGTGACTTATATGTGTTAGCGGGGGCATCTGGGCGCAATTTAGCCTTTGGTCCTGGGTTGATGTTAGGCGGCGCGGCGTTGGGGGATCAGGGACATATGATCATTGCGGGCCATCGTGACAGCCATTTTATGCGTTTACAATACGTTAAAGTAGGCGATATTATTGAGCTTTATAGTACTGCTGGCGAACGGGTGTTATATCAAATAACCGCGACACAAGTAGTACATGAAACCGACATTGAGGTGCTTGCCCCCACGCCAGATAGTCACTTAACCTTGATAACCTGTTATCCATTTGATCAACTCAGCGGTAATGCTGAATATCGATATATTGTTGAAGCTAAACCCTTGGAGGCAAAACCGTTATACAGCTAACGATAATGCGGTTAATGACTTGCTGATAGTGGAGACTGGAAAGTTTGACGGTTTTGGACGTTCAGAGGCATGAAAGTCTTTAGCGTTGAAGCCAAATGTTTGATTGAAGGTTAATGTACAAATTAAAGCGAAGTCAGTGAAATATTATCGGTAACTTCGCTTTATCGTCAATAAAAAAGCAGCGCCCAAAAGGACTCTGCTTTTCTATTAGCCAAGCTGCCATTAAGCTTTCATTGATTTTTCCCCCCGGGCTAAACCGACCACACCTGAACGTGATATTTCAATCACCTTGGTCATATCGGTGATCGCATGGATAAAGGCATCAATTTTATCGCTGGTTCCGACCATTTGAATAGTATAAATATTGGCGGTGACATCGACGATTTGACCGCGAAAAATATCCGCCGTGCGTTTAACTTCTTCACGTTGATCGCCTTGAGCTTTAACTTTAACTAAGGCAATTTCACGTTCGATGTGGGGCGACTCAGTAATGTTAGCCACTTTTAAAATATCGATAAGCTTATGCAATTGTTTTTCAATTTGCTCAAGAATATTTGCATCGGCAATCACGGTAATATTTAAGCGTGACAAGGTAATATCTTCAGTGGGCGCAACGGTTAAGCTTTCAATGTTGTAACCGCGCTGAGAAAATAACCCCACCACTCGTGACAATGCGCCCGGTTGGTTTTCAAGTAATACAGAAATAATACGACGCATTAGCTTTTCTCCGTTTTGCTTAGCCACATGTCGCTCATCGCACCGCCGCGAATGAGCATAGGGTAGACGTGTTCGGTCTCGTCTACGCTGATATCAACAAACACTAATTTGTCCTTCATCGCTAACGCTTCAGCCAGCTTAGACTCAAGTTCATCTGGATGATTAATGTTCATACCAACATGACCATAGGCTTCTGCAATTTTGGCAAAATTAGGCACAGAATCCATATAAGAATGGGAATGACGACCAGAGTAAATCATGTCTTGCCATTGTTTTACCATACCAAGGAAACGGTTATTTAAGTTGATGATTTTAACAGGAGTATCATATTGTAGTGCCGTTGAAAGCTCCTGAATATTCATTTGGATAGAGCCATCACCGGTGACACACACTACGGTTGCCTCTGGGAAGGCCATCTTAACGCCCATCGCCGCAGGTAAACCAAAGCCCATGGTGCCTAATCCACCTGAGTTAATCCAACGGCGGGGTTTATCAAAAGGATAATACAAGGCGGCAAACATTTGATGTTGACCTACATCAGACGCCACATAAGCGTCACCATTAGTGAGTTTGTACAATGTTTCAATAACTTGCTGTGGCTTGATCCTATCGGTTGTACGATCGAACTCTAAACTCTTACGTGAGCGCCAAATTTCGATATCGCCCCACCATGCGGTAATAGCGGCAACATCATTAGTGGCTTTAGACTCATCAAGTAGATCTAACATACCATCTAGAATATTATCGGCAGAGCCAACAATTGGAATATCGACTCTGACGGTTTTAGAAATAGACGATGGATCAATATCGATGTGTAAAATGGTTGCATTGGGGCAATATTTTTCAACATTGTTGGTGGTGCGGTCATCGAAACGGACCCCAATACCAAAAATTAAATCGGTGTTGTGCATCGCCATATTGGCTTCATATAAACCATGCATTCCTAGCATGCCTAAACTCTGCTTATGGGTGCCAGGAAAGGCGCCTAATCCCATTAGGGTGCTGACTACGGGAATGTTCAAGCGTTCCGCAAGGGCAAGGAGTTGTGCATCACAACCTGAGATAACCGCGCCACCACCGACATATAACACCGGCTTTTTAGCGGCCAGTAGAGCTTGCAAGCCTCGACGAATTTGGCCTTTATGACCTGCTGTCGTTGGATTGTACGAGCGCATTTTAACGCTGTCTGGGTAAACATATTCATGCAGTATATCTGGGCTTAAGCAGTCTTTTGGCAAGTCAATAACGACTGGTCCGGGACGACCTGTCGCGGCAATGAAAAAGGCTTTTTTGACCGTTTCTGGAATGTCTTTAGCATCGGTTATTAAAAAACTGTGCTTTACGATAGGGCGTGAAATACCAATCATGTCGCATTCTTGGAAGGCGTCATTACCAATTAAATTACTTGGCACTTGACCAGACAACACCACTAATGGAATGGAGTCCATGTAAGCGGTGGCAATACCTGTGATGGCATTGGTTGCACCAGGACCGGAAGTCACTAACACTACGCCCACTTTACCCGTGGCTCGTGCATAGCCATCAGCCATATGCACCGCAGCTTGTTCATGACGAACTAAGATGTGTTCTATACCAGATGTTGTATGCAGAGAATCGTAGATGTCTAATACTGAACCGCCGGGATAACCGAAGATATGGCTGACACCTTCATCAATTAATGAGCGCACGATCATATTCGCGCCAGAAAGCTTTTCCATGAAATAAATCCTTGTTAAGTTACCGTATGGTAAACAGTATCTTGTATACAACGACGGTAATCGTTTGAATAAATAAGTTTGAAGGGTAATTCAAACTCGAGGATTGAATTAACAGCAGTTAAATTCAACAACTTGTCCATCAGAGACTGACTTAGCTCTTCCTTCCATCTTATGTAAATTTATTTTTACTGCAACTACTTTAGTTAATTATTTTTCAAGCTTGAAATAGTTTCATGTTTATGAACTTATTTGGGGGCGGTATATAAGATGTACAAGTAATCGCAAGGCGCCATAAGACCTATAATCAAAATCTAACGGTTTCAGACTAGGGGCTGTTGATCTTTCACATTGGCAGCCAAATTATAGAGCAAGCTAGAGCCAGCAGGCTTTCAAAATTAATTTTCAATTTATCATAGCGGGTAGCTATCGCTCTAAAATGCTTGAGCCGAGCAAAAGCATTTTCAACTAAATGCCGATATTTGTATAAACACCAATCGATATCGCCATTTCCTTGCTTCGAATTTTGTCTTCTAGGGATCACTGGCTTTGAACCACATTCACGCACTTTATCTCTAATCGCTTCACTGTCGTAGCCTTTGTCTGCAATAATAAAATGACTTTGTGGCAATAGTTCAATAAGGGCATTAGCTGCTTTGCTATCATGAACTTCTCCACCTGTAACAATGAATTCTATCGGTAAACCATAGCTATCTACCGCGAGATGGATTTTGCTTGTATTACCACCACGACTTAACCCAATTGCTTGATTTTCATCAGATGATGCACCTGAACTGTGTTGATGGGCTTTTACATAACTTCCATCAATAAATTCCCATTCAGTATCACTATTAGTCGATAATGTTTTGAACAGCCTAAGTAAAATACCTTTTCTTGACCACAGTAAAAATCGACGGTAAATGGTATTCCATAAGCCAAAATATTCAGGTAAATCTCGCCAAGGGCAGCCAACACGCAATCGGTAAAGGATACCTTCCATCGTAAATCGATGCTCTTGCTTGTTATAAACTCTATCATCAAGCAGAATAGCTTTTAGCTTCGACCACATCTCATCAGTGAGCATTAATCGGGGCATGGTAATCTCGTTGTATTTGTTTTTGGCGAAGTGAATTATACGAGATTACCTTCTTCGCACAAAATTTAAACAAAGATCAACAGCCCCTAGATAAACTGCAAATGTAGGGTGAGGTCGGTTAATGAACTCTGCCTCTGAACTGCTGTGAAAGGGGGGGGGGTGGCAATGTTACTAAGAGGGCGGACATGGAATCGCAGAAATTTAATCAAGTTTATGGATATGAAGCTCGAGTTCAATTGAGTTTCAATTCTTACATGAAAATAGCCGCATTGATTAGTTTTACCTTTGCTATTGTGATAACGATTTTACTTCGAGCCGTGGTTATAATTGGCGCAGAGCCGGGTATTGACGGATCAACATTAGACACCTGGATAATGGGTTACATGTTTGTAGGCTTTTTTATTACCAGCTTGATTAGTTCAGCGATTTCGTTTGTTATTTATTCACTAATATGTGCTAAACAAAAAGGCCACAGAGTAACGGGTAGATTTTCCGTATTAGTAAGTCGTTCTGATAAGTGATTTGTAGCGTTAGATAAGCTATTCATGGGACTGATTTAAGTGAAGGGTAGGGTTCAATATTTTGGCGTTCACATAAGGACAAGACCATCGATATTAATGGCCTTATCCTTGTTTACCGCAGTGTTAGTTAGCCGGCATCATTTTTCGGTAAGGTACTTTGAAAAAACTGGCACACCCCAACTAATAATACTGCACTAAGCATCAACGCCGAAAAAGGCACTGCGCTACCGTCATAAAAATACGCCAGTAATGGCCCCGCGACAGCACCAAAACCAAATCTGAGGGTACCGATAACGGCTGTTGCTGTGCCAGTTTCTTGCTTGAATTTCATTAATACGATGGCGTCAGCATTGACCGACATTACACCTAGGGAGCCCATTAATGGGATTAGCATCAGCACGGTAAAGTGATAACTTAACTCCAGTAAATTAACCGCTAACAAGCCTGTTGCGGCAATGGAGCAAAAAAAGGTGGCTACATGCAACATGCGTTTTGACCCGAACCGAGTCACAATTCTGGAATTAACAATGTTAGCCAGCATCAAGGCGCCCACATTGGTGCTAAATAAAATAGCAAATAACGATTTATCTAAATGAAACACTTCCATGTAAATAAATGGCGAAGCGGTTAAATAGCAAAAGAAGGCAAATGAGGTTAATACGCCGCTAGATAAATTCAGTTTGACCCCACTACGGGAAAATACGGTGTAGTAGGCGCGTAAAAATGATTTTTGACTGCGCCCGCCTAAGTCCTTATCGCTGGGCATTTTAAGTTTAAATAACACTAAAGCCAGTAGCGTAATGGCATAGCAACTTTGACTTAAAAAGATCAGGTGCCAATCGCCGAGTTCCATAATCAAACTGCCCATCGTCGGGGCGAGTAATGGTGCCAACATCATGATGAGGCTGACATACGACATACCTTTGGCCGTATTGTCGCCATAAATTTCTTTAATATAGCCCGGAACCACAACCGTGGCCGCCGCGCCAATGAATGCTTGGGCAAAGCGCAGCATCAAAAACTGTTCAATACTGGTACTCAGTGCAATTAACAAACTTATCAATGTGAAGCCTAACAACCCAAAAATAACCAGTGGTCGACGACCAATTTTATCGGCCAGTGGACCAAAAATCAGCATGCCCAATGCATAGCCCGCCAAATAAATACTGAGTGATTGTTGCACCGTGGTGATGTCGGTATCAAACCCTAATGCCAATGTGGACATTGCCGGTAAGTACATGTCGATAGCGAGAGGTGTAATGGCGACAATGGCGGCAAGCATGGGGATTAGCATCGCTAAATGGGGGATACCCGCTGATACAGGAGATGAATTAAACTTTGATGGCGATACCACGTGAACCTCGTGTACTTTAGGTGTTGCTGCAGATAATGCTAAATCAACATTAGTCTACCATGCTATTAGGCATTTACTGAGGCTGATTTTGTAATGAATAATATAGGTGGATGGTGTTTGCATTAGAGTCAAATAGGGAATTTTTTTGAATACATAGGGGCAGTATTTAGGTCATTACCCCGCCACTCTAATGGGTCCAATCACTCACTTTGGTGAGTAACCGAATTTTAGTTTACTGACTAACTTGTTGTACATAATGCCAAGCCTAATTCGCTTGGCGTTTTTTAGTTTACAAAATATTTATTTATCACTCGTGAATATGTCGTAATTAATTTGAAATAAAACTATGATAAATGCCTACATTATTTTTATTGAGGTTACTGTGCTACTGAGTCGGTTATATGGATTTATGCCTGGTTTAGAGACTTTTTCTCGTTACGAGCGAAGCTGGCTTAAAGATGATGTTCGCGCAGGCTTATCTGTTGCCGCCGTCGCTTTGCCCGTGGCAATTGCATATGCGCAGTTGACGGGCGTCAATGCTGCGGTAGGTTTGTATTCATGTGTGTTACCTATGCTAATTTATGCCTTATTTGGCACATCAAGACAACTTATCGTTGGGCCTGACGCCGCAACATGTGCGGTTATTGCTGCTGTTGTCACACCTCTTGCGGCTGGGGATAGTCTTAAGCATTGGCAATTAGTCATGACCATGACCGTGATGACGGGGTTTTGGTGCTTGATTGCGAGTCGGTTTAAATTAGGTGTGCTAGCGGACTTTTTGTCAAAACCGATATTAATGGGGTTACTAAACGGTGTCGCGATTACCATTATTGTTGGGCAATTTTCAAAAATATTCGGCTTTACCTTTGATGAAAAATACTTACTTGAGCGTTTAGGCGGTGCGCCGAGTTATTTATCACAAACTCATGTTCCGACGTTATTGATGGCCATTCTCACTGTGATAGTTTATTTTTTGATGAAACGCTTAAAACCAACATGGCCAGCATCAATGTTTGCTATTGCTGTGAGCGGTGGATTGGTGTGGCTTTTTCATTTAACCGATTATGATGTTGCGGTGATTGGTAGCGTGGCTGGAGGCTTGCCATCATTTCAAGCTCCAGTATTTAATCTCGGTATTGTGCGTGAGTTAGTTATGCCGGCACTCAATTTAGCTATGGTCAGTTTTGTGAGTATGATGCTGACAGCCCGCAGTTTTGCGGCCAAAAACGGTTACGACATTGATGCTGACAAAGAGTTTAAAGCACTAGGGTTAGCCAATCTTGCTTCCGCTTTATCGCAAGGATTTGCCGTGAGTGGTGCAGATTCCCGCACCGCAGTAAACGATGCCAATGGCGGTAAAACCCAATTAGTGTCCGTGATTGCCGCAGTATTGATTGCCATTGTTGCAGTGTTTTTAACGGCGCCATTAGAATTTATTCCCAGCGCAGCATTGGGGGTGGTGTTAGTGATTGCGTCAGTACACCTCATTGATCTAAACGCTATTTGGGGTTTACGTTTACGCGATCGCCAAGCATTTTATTTAGCCTTAACGACTTTCCTTGCGGTACTTTTTATTGGGGTTATCCCTGGGATTACTCTGGCGGTTTTATTAGGCTTGTTTCAGTTCCTTCGCACGGTAATGCGGCCTACAGACCAAGTGCTTGGACTTGATTCTAAAGGCATTATCCGTAGCCTAGACAGCAGTGATAAAGCGGCTCCCATCCCCGGGATATTTATTTATCGATTTAATTCTCCACTAACCTATTTTAATGCTACTTATTTTAAGCGTCGCTTATTGGAGCGTTTTGCACGACAAAATCAGCTTGAAACGGTCGATTGCGTGATTATCGATGCTGTACCTTGCTTTACACATTTAGATTTGAGTGTGATGGCAATGTTATCCGATATTGACGTGTTGCTCAAAAAGCGCGGGGTTAGTTTAGTGTTGGCTGGGCGTAAAAGGCAATTATTGAGTTGGTTTGAACAAACAGAGATGGTGTCAGGGGATGAGGGGATCACTATTCGGTCTGATTTATATCTTGCATTGAAGATGCATCAAAGCCATATTGCGGCTAATGAAGCACAAAAGCTCGATAGTGGTCATACTGATGAATCAACGGAGATCGTATTGACACACAATTAAATTTATCCTTTTGGGTTAAATACTCTTGTGGTTTTTTGTTTAATTTTTTACAAATTATTTATGTTTACAAATAGTGTCGACGACGATGTTGTTCTATAACATCGCCAAAATAACTAGGGTATGGTAATCATACTTTGTAATGACGCCCCCTCGAAAATAATGGCCTTAATTTTATTTATGGGCCCTTGAGTAAAGTAAAAAGCGTAGTCTTTCTATTGGATGTGGCATGTATGGTTTCGCAAATAAGTGAAGCAATGCTGGATGTGATCGCCGATGCGTTAGTCGATAAAGGGTATATCCTTTTATCAGATATCATTCCTGATTATGTAAGTTTAGCCTTGCTTGAAAAAATGCAAGCTGAGCAAAATATTGAATTTAAAAAAGCGGCTATCGGTCGAGGTATAGAACAGCAAATCAATACTGAAGTTCGTTGCGATAAAATTAGCTGGCTGGACAATCAAGATCATATTGACCGAGAATATATATTGGTTATGAACCAATTGAAAGATGGCCTAAATCGACGTTTGTTTATGGGACTATTTGATTTTGAAAGTCACTATGCCGTGTATGAGCCGGGTGCGTTTTATAAAAAACACCTTGATTCACTTCATGGCAGCCAAAATCGTATTTTATCGACAGTATTTTTCTTAAACCCTGATTGGCAAGAAAACGACGGCGGTGAATTGATTCTTTATGATGAGTCTGATTTACCACTAGAAGTCGTTAATCCGAATATTGGTACCTTAGTACTGTTTTTAAGTGAACGCTTCCCCCATGAAGTCAGGCCAACAATGAAAACCCGTAATAGTATTGCCGGATGGTTTAGGGTGAGTAACGCCAATCACGGTTTTTAATCACTCTATTGTGATGAACGCCGCATTTAGCAAGCGCTTTTAGCTCGCATTTTAGCAACAAACCCAAAACAATGTTTTTTGGGGATGGATATAAACATTGTTGGTACTGACTGTAAATCTATATGCAGTTAAGGTAATGTAACCTTTTAACGAAAGGAGCGTTAATTTGAGCTGGATTAATAGGCAAGATTGCTTGATGGGTGAACATGTCATCTTAGAGCCATTATCTTTAGAGCATGTTCCAGGCTTAATTCTGGCGGCTAACGATGGTGAGTTGTGGAAATTATGGTATACACAAATCCCCAATTTCGAGGGTATGAAAGCGTATGTCGAGTATGCTCTAGCCTGTGAAAAAAGAGGTGAAGCGGTCGCGTTTGCGGTGCGTGATAAAATATCAGGCAATATCATTGGTAGTACTCGTATTTGTCATTGGGAACAACCCCATCGTAGGCTTGAAATTGGCTACACTTGGTACGCTAAATCCTATCAACGAAGTGCTATTAATACAGAATCCAAGTTATTGTTACTGCGTTATGCATTTAATACCTTAGATGCCATTGCGGTTGAATTTAGGACTCACTGGCATAATCATGCCTCTCGAAATGCTATTTCGCGGATGGGCGCCAAGCAAGATGGCATATTACGAAATCATAAAATTCAAGCAGATGGTACCATTCGCGACACGGTCGTGTTTTCGATTATTGAAACGGAATGGCCTCAAGTTGAACAGTTTTTAAGCTCTCGTTTAGCGCATTATCAATCGTTAACATTATCTACAAATTTCTAAAAATGAAGGGAAACAACCATGAACAAATCTGCTATGTGGATTTTTACTGCTTCGGCTATGTGTGTGAGTATGTCTGCATATGCAGAAGATGCTGCAGAAAAAGCATTTACTGATGAGTTAATAGAATGTGCTGCTTATTATCAAATAAGTTCAGAAGCGATTGGTGCGATGAACGCTCCACAAATGAAAGCGGTGGGAGATCGTTTAAAAATATCTGCAATTGATGCTGTCGCTATAGCGGGCAAGTATCGTGCACCCGCAAAAGTTGAAACAGATGTTAGCGAAGCTAAACAACAGCAAATTGATAAATTAGCTGGGTCGAATAATTTAGGCGCATTGATGTCAAAATACAAAGATAGCTGTAAATCGATTGTAACCAACCCACAAAAACGCTTAGATTATTGGACCATGGCGACCATGTAATCCGCTTATTTTTTGTAAAAAGACATAACCACGTTGAGGTAACTCGCGTGGTTATTTTTTTAGCCACAGCCCTTGTGGTGTTTGGATCATATGCCCAGGTTCGGCTGCTTCAATGGCTTTTTGTGCCGCGAGTGTCGCGACTTTATCAAGGCTAATATTATGGCGATTAGCGATGATTTGATAATAGTGTTTGCGTTTGGCATTAATGGTGAGTACTAGCTGTTGCGTTTCGGGTGATTCAATGACAACGCCTAAATAACCATTGGGTTGCTCACCCACTATTCTGGCCGTTTTGGCCTCTTGCAATGTCATTGCCCACGCGGTGGCACACCATAATAGACTGGTTAAGCATATTGCAGTTGCTAGAGTGAATGTCGATTTCATGTTGATCACCTCAGCTTAAAATAACTCATCATTTTCAAGTAGATTATTAAGCTCTTTTTCCACTTTAATTTTAATTTCATGCTCAATTTTAACATTTAAATTAATTACAATAGGCTTATCGGGTGGTTCTATCTTTACCGTGGGCGTACAGGCTGAGAGCCATAACGATGCCATTATGGTGCTAAGACTAACTAAATATATCGATGAATATTTCACGTGGACTATCCTTTTTATGCTGCTATTGGACTTTTGTTTCAATTTTGTTTTGGAGTTGATTGCTGATCTGGGTACTTTTGTATAATTGAATTAAGTTTTCTTGGTGAGTGTAATTGAGATGAACAGGGCGCTCAATTCCACGGCTATTACCTTTTACACCAATATTTATTACCGCTTCTCCGCTTGGCGTCATATCAAATGTACTCGCCAATTCACTGTAGTTAAGATGCTCAAGTGCGGTAAAGACTAATCCAAGATAAGGTTGAGATAATTCTAGCTGATCCATTGCAGGATTTCCGGCAACTTCAATTAATCCGCCAGGTGCTCGTGCGGCGAGTTTCCCGCCTTCGATAGTCACTTTACCGTCAACGAGCTCAGCAGGTAATACGCCATCAAATAAGCCATTGGCTTTAACACCCACTTGCGGTTGTTCTTGTAAAAACGTCTCTAAACTGAGCCCTTGTAATAACAAGTATCCATAAGATTTATCATGTAGTTTTAGCACAAACTCAGGTAATAAAAAGCGTCCATCAAGCATGTCACCGCTGGCGGTAAGATTGATGTTGGTTTCGCTTAACCCTGTGACTTGCTGTAACCAGTTGGTCGGCGTTTTGTTGCCATCTTTATTGAGTTCGATATCGGCATTTAGATTCAAGTTTGTTAGCGATAACCCAAGCTTAGCTTGCTGTAAACTGATTGCGGTTTGTGGGCAGACTAATTGACTGTGGGCAAAGTGTTTTTCAGCAGCAGGAGTATTAGGACCATCGTGAGTTTGTTGCCAGTTATATTGGCATTGGGCAAACACGTCTCCACCGGTAAATGATTTATCTTGCCATTGACCTGACAAGGATGATAACTGCTGTTGAATTTTCATTTCAAACTGACTGGTGTTGTCTATTTCACTTAATGCAAAGCCTGCTACAAGTTTACTGTGGCCTTGAATAGACAAATCACTGGGTAACGGTTGGACTTTTTGTAATGTCTTCATTGCTGCTTCAATGTCGGTATCAAACGTCCATTGACCCGCTAATGATAATGGACTTTTTTTATCGGCAAATTTGAGTAAGTGATAACTGCTTAAGTTAAGTGTATCGAGTTGCCATTGCTCACTACCCACCAGTAATCCTTTGGACAAGGTAAGCTGCTGAGTGACGTTAAGCTTATCCAGCGCAAGCAGAGGTTGGCGGCGATTTTTGCCCAGTTGTTTTGTTATGTCGAGCTTATTGATGCGCCAGCTTATGTCATTAGTCGCCGGGATTTGTAGCCAATGTGCTAGCGACTTTTCGATGGCATCATGTTGATTTAACGCTAGGGATAAACCTTGGTTGATACTAATATCGGCTTTACTCACCGAGGCCTGTGTGGTCGATAGTTTACTTTTGTCCGAATGGATTGCTTGTTGGGCGATAAGTTGGCTAATTTGCACGGTAAACGGTGATAGGTTGATTTGAGTATTAGGTTGTTTGAATGTCATGGTCGAAGTGTCGTTGAGAGTAAACCCGAATGAACCCAATTGTGTCGAGGTGTTTTTGGTCTGTTTGGTGTGTTGTTCATTATCACTGGATATGCTTCGCGAAAAGCTTGTGTGGTTGACGGCTAGGCTGGAGCTCGGGTGTAATGACAGTGTTAATTGATGTTGTTGCTGTGATATTTGACCGACTAAATGCACTTTTGCATCTGACAACGAAAGCTGATCTAAGGGGAGCTCAGGGAATAAGGCTTTAATATCTATAGCACTTGGCGCAGGCGTGGCAACTAGTATGGATGCATTTTTATTTACGCTGGCGGTTACTGGTTTTATGACCGTAGCCTTGTCGGTGGTAGATTTTTGTACTAGTTGTTGTTCGCTCTTGTTGTTGGCCGTTTTACTCGTCGCTAAGGTTAGATCCCAGTCGACATCACTGCGAAATTGTTGATGGCTGTTGAATATAGTATGTGCCAGTTTCAGCTTGCTTTGTAGCAATAACCCTTCAATGCTGACCGCCAGATCAGGGATTGACATCTGCAGCGGTAACACATCATTTTGCAGAGGAAGAACAACTTCAATAGGATAGGCCATCTGCACATTAATGTGGGCTGGCTGGGAAGCCGATTTAGGGGTTAATTGTTCAATGATGTGAACTATTTGACTAGCATGATCATCGGCTAATAATGCAATTAACTGGTTTCTGTCGTGCTCAGAGGGTGACAGTTGATAGTTTATTGGGGCAATGTCGATTTTTATCGCGAATGTGTCAGTGGTTTTGTTGTCGTCTAATGATGCCGTTATTGGGTAGTTACCCACATTAAGCACGACGTTAACCGGTTGCTGCGGCGCAAAATAGACACTGGGCCACAGTGGAGAGTGCAGGGAGAACTCGTCTATCGATTGTTGACTGCTCATCTCGCCGCTGATTAAATCTATTTTACTCTTGGCAGTCCACAGGCCGTCAATGGTCACTTGCTGCTGACGAATGGGTTGCAGTATTTGTGACAACTGTTTGTGTAAACCATGAAGCATATTATTGGTTTGCGCTTGTTGTGAGTGCGCTTTGCTGGTTAATAAGCTTAAATATTGCTCTAACGACTCAAGCCCCTGATAGCTTAAGCCTAAATCAACCAGGGTGGTAAATTGCCATACACGTTTGTCTAAGGTGGCATTGAGACTAAATAGCGGGAAGTCATTAAAACGCCACAAAGTATTTAGCTGACCTTTTTGGGTCAATGTGAGCTGGTCCATTTTTAAAGTGTGTTGCTGTGGGGTATTTTTATCCAGCACAGGAAGCTTAATGTTAATTTCACCTAACTCAATCATCGGCAATTTAGCCAGGTTGAGTTGCATTGCAGCCGGTGATTCTTCAGTTTGTTGTGATTGACGAATGAAAAAACTGTCACCCAAATCAACATAAACACTTTGTGTTTTGATACTTACAATATCGTCAGCGCTGATTTGTTGGTTTTTAAGGATTTGCAGGCTGTCTCGCAGTTCAAGGTTAAACTCTTGAATCGCGATATGACTGTCTTCAATTTTCAATACCAGTCTAGGAATATAAAGATGATTGAATGAGACATATTCCGCATCAAAGTTAAGGACTTCGATATGGTTATCAGCCAATAAGTTATTCAGTATTTTGACCGCAAGAGGCTTGGCATTTTCGATGATGGCCCACACTAAAGCGACTGTGCAAAACAGGATAAAGAGTAAGATCTTGTTAAGGCTAGATATGCGCAATAGTAACTCGCTTTACGTTTGCTTGTTCAATGGTAACAAGGTGCTCGTTATAATAATTTGGTTGTATGAGGTTCATAACATCACTCATTACAACAATGCTATTCATTATCTTAGCTTCTGACAAACACTTTGTAAGTGGTATTAAACATTGTTTATCAAGTGCAACTTAAGATGAAAACATATGGGGGGTAAACAATTCAATTCATCAGTAAGTGACTAATAATTAGTGACTAACAAAGAGTGACTTATTAAATGTTATACCCACAAATTGATTAGCTTAGCATGGTATTAACATCAATTTGTTAAAATCTATTACATTATTAATCTAGGTGTAATCTAGTGTTAATCCTAATAAAAAAGGCGCTGATTAGCGCCTTTTTTTGTCAAAACATCGTCATTACCGTTTTAAGATAACCAATATGATGTTATTTATTTCAGCAAAGGTTCTACAACCATGTGTTGAAGTTCAATTGGGGCAATGGCATGCAGGGCATCCATTGCGGCACCGACTAAGGTAATCTTTCCTACAGATGATTCCACTAATACTGCCCGCTTTATTTCACTGTATTGACGATTGTTGCGAATTAGATTGGATAAAGCCATTTGCATCGGTTGCATTGATGGATTAAATGCCGCACTTTCAGCATAGCGGCCGCAGAAAGTGGCGCCATCGTTGGTTTCTAACACAACAGCTGCATTGCTATTGGTGTATGGCGCATAACTTAGCCCCATTTGGTCAATGGCTTCGATGATCATTGGGTCATCTGAATCACAATTAAATTCTAGCTCACGTTTACTTAATAGTGGCATGGTGACATCTAAGTCTGCCGGTCCAAAAGCATAGGGTAAATAATGGGCTAACGTTTGGGTTTCTTGCTCTGGTAGGTGAATGTTAATCTTACTGCCATTGACCAGTTCGTTCATAAATTGACGGCAATGGCCACAGGGGCTGAAATTAACAATAATATCAACAACTTCTGTTTCACCACTTAACCACGCATGACTGATGGCACTTTGTTCTGCATGTACACTGTGGAATAACGCTTCACCGGGTAATTCTAAATTGGCGCCCATGTACAAGTCACCACTGGCTCCTTTTGCAATGGCGCCGACGTAAAACTCGCTTATTGGTGGGTTTGCAAGTGCTGCTGCAATGGGCAATAAGTCCATGAGCACTTGCTGTTCTGGTTTACCGCTTGCCTTGACAAGGCCTGCAAATTGGCTGGCATCAATATGACCACAAAATTGGTCATGTAATAATGGCACAAGTGCTGTAGCCAAAGGCTTGTCTAGTTGAGTAATGCTGTTTAAAAAACGATTTTGCATTCCCTTAATCCTTAAATGAAATAAATTGAGCAAAGTGAAAATTCACTATAATGATTGTAAATATTGATATAGGGCTTTTAATAGCTTTTGTTTGTGTTCATTCTCGCTGGTTTCTTCGACCAGGTTCTCGAGTTTAATCACATAATCGGCATCAGATAAGCGTTGTTGACAGAAATCTCGCCATTTACGAGCTTCACTGTCTGTTAATGTTCCTGGGTAGTTACGGGCCCGGAAACGAAACAACATTTCATCGATACGAGGATCATCAAACTGCAATGCCAACGCCGCTAGGTTACGAGGTTCGGTATGACAAATAATGTCAATTTTAGATTTATCTGCATGGCTAAAAAATCCACCGCTATAAAGCATTAAATCAGGATCGGTAATCGGTTTGCGATTTGATTCAAGTTCAAATACTTGGTTAAGCTTTTCACGTAATTCGGGATGGTTTTTTAAGCGTTTATATTGCTCACGTGCAAATGCTTTATCAAACTGTAATTTCTCCGCGACCTCGTCATCCAGTAATTTTGGCGAACCAACAAAAGGGCATTTGTTAAGCTGAATTTGCTTGAGCGGTATTGGCAGCTCATTTTCTGATAATTCTTGACGAGGAGTGTACATACGATGGTTAATTTCTTGCGCGGACAACTCTATCAAAGGTGAGATGTCCATGGCCAAATTAATGCAGATCACTGAATTTTTATTGGTTGGATGATACGCCACGGGTGCAATCAACGTAGTACAGCCTTGAAGCGCACTAATTTTCGAGCTGACATGAACCAAAGGTTGCATTTTTAATACATCAACGTGGTCAGCAACCGCTTGTTTACGTCTTAAATTAAAATAATACTGGTACAGTTTAGGTTGTTTCTGCTTTATCAGTTTCGCCATTGCAATGGTGGCGTAAACATCAGACATGGCATCATGGGCTTTTTCATGACTTAAGCCATTCGCTTGGGTGAGTAACTCCAGTTTAAAACTGGGTGAGCCATCTTCTTTCTTTGGCCAATTAATACCGTCAGGGCGAAATGCATAGCAAGCTCTAACTAAATCAATAATATCCCAACGCGAATTACCGTTTTGCCATTCTCGTGCGTAGGGATCGATAAAGTTACGATAGAAACCATGACGACTGACCTCATCATCAAAACGTAATGAATTATAGCCCACGACACAGGTGTTAGGCTGGCTAAATAACGTATTGATACGTTTCATAAACTCAGCTTCAGGTTCGCCTTTAAGATTAGCAAGCTGCGGAGTGATACCGGTAATTAATATGGCTTCGGGAGACGGTAAGTAGTCAGGCGCGAGTTTGCAATAAAAGGTTTCAGGTTCACCAATAATGTTCAACTCTAGATCGGTTCGAATACCCGCAAATTGTGATGGGCGATCTTTGCTTGGATTTGCCCCAAAAGTTTCATAATCGTGCCAGAATAAAGTGGGTTGAATTGCGTTAGCCATAGTAAATATAAGATCCTTTTCGCGATTAAATCCATGTTAACATTTATCAGCATAAAAAAATGATAATGAGATAAAGTTCAATAAAAATTTTCTAATATAGCCTTGTTTACTGGTGACTAATGGGGATTTGCTGGTTACAATTTAACGAAGTAATTAAGGAATATTCTATGGATCACCATCTCTTTACTCAACCAAGTGTTTGCGAAATTAATCAACCTACTGCGTTGACACTGCGCTTATCTGAAAGTGTGAGTGATTTATTAGTGTTATCAACGATGAGTAATCCTTTGGTTGAGTTTGTGGTGAGCCAAGTTAATCATACCCAAGCGACACTAATTATACGTATCCAACCGTTTTTGACTTTTGCTTTTGAGCATACGCAGCCATTAATCCAAACGCCAGCTCAACGACGATCCGTGGGGCAGGGGATTAAATTATATCCTTCAATGGGAGTGGCTCCTCGCGTGTGTATCGAGCAACTTAGAAGAGGAGTGACGATTAATATTAACGTTGATGAGGATATGTATTTTAGGTTATCAGCCGAAGCTCGTTTTGAACTGGTGACTTTAGAAAATGACTTACGGATTTTGAGTGAACCTCAAGCACTCGTTATGGCTAAAGCGATATTAGGGCGTAAGTTTGATTATAATGAGCCCTCTAACATGCTGGCCGTTCATATTAGTGAATTAGAGCAAGTCCGACGAGAATTACGTGATTACCTCAGTGGTGAGTCGGGCAAAATCCACCCTGGTGTCTCAACTGAACTATTAAAACTTGATCATTTATTGCAAAATAAGCACCAATGGTTGTTGCGAACCTATCATCAGTCATTAGAGCGTCCTAATTTGGGGCGTTCATCCAATGAACAACTTTATAATAATGAGCAATTACAACGTAAATTAGATTGTTTTGAACTATTAGCCCCTAAAGATGTGTCGGAAATGGTCACTAAACTGTGTGATGACGATCTTTAATTTTTCAGTAACTCTAGAGTCCACCCATGTCTTATATTTGCCCTATTTGCAGCGCCCCGTTAGTGAAACAACAAAATGCTTGGCAATGTGAACAACGTCATCAATTTGATTGTGCCAAAGAAGGTTACGTTAATTTACTGCCTGTACAAAAAAAGAAAACCAAAGACCCTGGTGATAACAAAGAAATGATGTTCGCTAGAAGAGAGTTTCTTAATCAAGGCTTTTATCAGCCCTTAAGCGACAAGGTTAACCAGTTGGCGCTTGAATATGCTCCAGATGCTAATAAGATACTCGATATAGGCTGTGGTGAAGGGTATTACAGTCATCGATTGTTTGAAGCGCTGCAATCTGTCACTCAATCCCATTGTGAGCTTTTCGGGGTAGATATTTCTAAATCTGCGATTCGTTATGCAGCCAAACGCTATTCGGATCTGCATTTTTGTGTGGCGAGTGCGTTTGAAATGCCTTTGGCAGATAACAGTTTTGATTTAGCGATCCGTATTTATGCGCCCTCTAAGATTGAAGAGTTACAGCGAGTGATAAAACCGGGTGGAATATTAATTACGGTTTCACCTGGTCCTACACATCATTATGCTTTAAAGCAGAAAATTTATAGTGAGCCCAAGCTGCACCCACAAGGCCCCTTGGTATTGGATGGTTTTACATACTTAGCTCACGAAGCGTTGAGCTACTCATTGTCGCTAACCCGTGCAGACGATATTGATCATTTTCTTAATATGACACCTTACGCCTGGAAGTTGAGTGATTCACAGAAGTCTCAAATAATAGAGCAAGGGCTTGAGTGTGAGATAGACTTTAAAATCGAAATTCATCAACGGGAACAAGAAACAATCAGATCATTGATATAAATAACTATCTGATGCTCAAAGATAAACCATTTTGTCATATCACCAATTAAATACTATCTTTTGATTGATGTTTGTTGACTTATCTCGAGAATGGTTTATAGTCTACTCAGCTTGAAGGTTGGGCTTATATTTATCAATACGACCAGTTTCGTCCTGTAAACATAAGTAATACCGGCATTTTCCAGCTTTACTGCCGTTAAGGCTTTAACTATTTTTTTCTACAGGATTTATATATTATGTCTCAAGTTACTGGTGTTGTTAAGTGGTTTAACTCTGATAAAGGTTTCGGATTTATTGAGCAAGAGTCTGGTCCAGACGTTTTTGTTCACTTCCGTGCTATCAATTCAGACGGTTTCAAAACTCTTGACGAAGGTCAGAAAGTTTCTTTCACTGTGACTCAAGGTCAGAAAGGTCCTCAAGCTGAGAACGTTTCAGTAGTTGGTTAATATTTAGCTTTAGCTAAATGTTAGGACTTTAAAACTGTAACAATTTATTGTTGCAGTTTTTTTTTGCATTTTTTATGTGTGTTGCCATCATCTAATCATCTAATCATCTAAATCATCTAAATCATCTAAATCATCTAAATCATCTAAATCATCTAAATCATCTAAATCATATAATCATCAGTTTCACCTCATTGTCTAAGTTATTAATCTCATTTATATCCTTATGAATAGCGTAGCAATTACATTAAATATTACGTCGCTTACGCTTGTTAGTTCAAGGTAGCCAAAATAACTATTCCATAAAATAGCCATGCCATATATGGACCCTAAGCTTTTATAACACTTTTGATTAATCGGTTCACTAGCATATATTTAGCGTCTAAAGAGGTTTTTTTGCCAGCGCCATGATGTAAATCTGAAACCTATTACCTTCTCTCTACATTGGCATTTAAGCCTTATCCTTCGTTGTAGCGCTTTGAACTCCCGTAGAACAACAAGATTACTGAACACGATTGCTCCCTCCAATTAGCATCGACTCAATAACATCACTCGTTATTTGATTGTCCTAGGGAGTGTTGGCGATATAAACATAACTACCCAAGGGAATTGGCGATTGTTCGTGCGCCATGACGGCAAGGGGCCGTTAGCTAGTTAACCTTAGCGTGGGATATGTCAACGGTGGTCAAAAAGCTTGTCCTGCTAATGGCTTTGACGTCTGTAGTAATTGGCTTGTAATGGATAGGCTATTGAGGGGGGGGGCAATGCTCTGCTCGAAAAAAAGTGGGCAAGTTTGAGATCAAATCGTTGAAACTATTTTGACTTATATCGAGCAGTGTTACTTCTTGCTCACGTTGAGGTTATTTGCATTAATGATATTCATTGGGGGCGAGTGAAGAGGCTTTTCAGTTTAATGCACTTGTTGTTAGAGTACTGATTGTTTTAGAACACTTGCCGTGAGGGGGGTAGCTGTTTAGATAATTTGTTTGAGAACTTTTTTCGTTTTAGAGTAAATACAGTTCTGGGGATTTAACGGTGACAGAACTTGCTGTGCAGTGGCTTAGCGGTAATATTGTTAATGAATTTACAGTGTTCAGTGATGGGAGTGTAAATCGTTTTGCATTATGCTGACCAGATGCATTACTGATGTGCACAAGGATACCATCGCTTATTAATTAGGTGAGTCATCACAGATTAATAAGCAATGGCATTGACTAGGGCCATCAGGTTATTCAGTCTCTTTTTGGTAATGCTAATCCATTTCTCATCAGTATTTAAGCGTTGTTTTACCCATGACGATGGCTTAAGAAAACAAAGTTTCCTCTAGGGTTCTGCCTTTAAGCAATGCCTTATATTGCCACTGATGGGTGGTAAATAGCTCAAATAACTGCATTTCAAGGGTAAAGCTTGATTGTTTTTGATACTCGATTACATACTGCTCATCACTAATTCGTCTTACTTCAATAATGTCGTTAAGGCCTAATAACTGCTGATGTAGACTGTCCATGTCGCACTGTTTCATGGTAAGTGTGAGGAAGTCTGTGGCTTGACTGGCGTTTATAGAGACGGATTGTTGCAGTTTTCCATGTTCAAGATAGACAACTTGGTCGCATAGTTTTTCAAGCTCATCAAGATTATGTGAACTGATCACAAAAGTCGTCTTACCGGATAAGTCTTTAACAATCTGCCGAATTTTTTTCGCATTGGCAGGATCAAGTCCGGCTGTCGGCTCATCGAGTAATACAATTTTGGGTGAACCCATCAGTGCTTGAGCAATTGATACCCGTTTACCCATGCCGTGGCTTAAGCTTTTAGGTTTGGCATCAGCGGAATCGGTTAAATCCACAAGAGTAAGCACTCTTAACGCTTCTTGCTTGGCAGCCGCGACTGTCATGCCTTGCAATTGAGCGAAAAACTGCAGTTGCGACACAATCGTAAAATTAGGGTCTAATGCGGCATCTTGTGGTAATGCCGATAACAGCCCCTGTAGCGCTTTGCTACCAGGCTTATGACCAAAAATCCTAATACTACCTGTGGTGGGTTGAATATAACCGCACAATAAACTGAATAGGGTGGTTTTACCGGCACCATTGGGACCCACTAATGCGATAGGAGCACCTTCAGTCAAGGTTAACGATACGTTATCGAGTGCAAGTTTATTGGCATATTGTTTAGAAAGGTTGTCACATTGAATAATACTCATAGTGCGCTCCGACTCATCAAGACTTTACCGACAAATAAAATAACTGCAGTTTGCAGTAAAGGAATGGGAGCAAGTGCCAATGAACTTAATCCTTGGGTGTTGATCAAACTCGCAATTTGCGAGCCAGGAAGACACCAATTTAACCAGCTGAGTTGTGGAAAATTCATATTCACTATGGCGATAACAATCGATACAACAGCCCATAAGATGATCGCAAAAATACTTGCTTGCCTGGCTGAGTTTGCTTGTAATGATAGCACCGCCATGGCAGCAGTATAAGGCAGTAATATAATCACTAGGTTAACCATCACTAAAAGACTGGTTGTTATTGATGGCAATAATAATGATATATCACGAGATGATGCCAGTGCTATGGTCGCTAATAGCGTTAAGATGATCAACATAAACTGAATAAGCATTTGACCTAAGAAACGACCAAAAAACAAACTAGTACGACTGACTCTTAATGTTAGAAATCGCAAGCTACCACGTTGTTTATCTGAACTAAATTGATCAGCTGCTATAAAAATACTAAACATTGGAAACAGATAGAGTGCCGCCAACCAGAACACGGCAAATTCTGCCACAGGCCATTCGAAGAGATGACGTAAACTCCCAGGCCCAAACAGTGCTTCGGTAACGTTTTTAAAGCTGGGCAGCATGATAAATTCAGACGCACTCTTAATAGGATAAAGCAATAAAATGGCCCAAATTAACATAAAGGCAATTAATGAAATCATGCCGCTTTTATTACTAAAACGTTTGGTGAGTTCATATTTGGCTAATAACCCAATATGAGTAAGTGTCGACGGAGAGGTGGTACGGTCCATATCTATTCCCTTGCTTAACCCGTTAATGGAAAGCATAAATTAGTTTAATAGCGTCTCTAATTGCGCGATTTTTTGCTCGAGTAAATCAACTCTTTGCTCAAGCTCTGTGACCCGATCGTTTGGTTGTAAAGAGTGCTGAGTGTGAGTAGAAACCTCAATGGCGTGACTACTATTCACTTGATAGTCGTCGACGTTGCCACTAAAGCACTCAAGGAAGCGGCAATCACGTTTATTAGCTTCTCGAGCGAGTTGCACTACTGACGGTTTTTCCCGTTGGCTTAACGCCAGCAATGCGGTCTCAACTTGCGACATATCAGTAAATTCGTGGAGTCGGTTGGTACGGGTTTTTAGTTCCCCTGGTGTTTGTGGGCCACGAAGTAATAACACACAGATTAATGCGACTTCAGCACTGGTTAACTGTAATTCACTGAATTCGGTATTACAAAAGCGATGCTTATATTTTACGACTCGGCTGCCAAAACCCGATTGCTCGCTGATTAAGCGTTTTTGGGTAAGTTCATCTATTATCGTTTGTACTTGAGATTCGCTCAGTGACATAACCGGTTCGCGACTGCTTTTTTGATTACATGCTAAGGCGAGTGAATTTAATGACAGAGGATATTGATCAGGAGTCGTGAGTTCTTTTTCGAGCAAGCATCCGATAACTCTAGCTTCTAGTTGGGTTAATTCCATACACAGTATCCTTTTAATGAAAAGCATGATTCTATTACTTTTATAACAGAGGCATGCTTTTTCTCAAAGGATTGGACTAGTTTACTCAAGTTAATCGAATATTGTTCACACAGTTAACCGAATACCGTCAGTTTCGATGGTGATCTCACCGGCTTTAAATAAGCCGCCAATGGATTTTTTAAAGGCTTTTTTACTCATGCCGAGTTTGTCATAAATGACATCAGCATCTGTTTTGTCATGTAAGGGTAAAAAACCGTTCGCGCTGCGCAGTTTATTGATGATCAAACGGGCATTTTTATCCAGCTCGTCTTTATCACCTTTTTGCAGTACAAGATCAATTTTGCCATCACTGCGGATGGTTTTAATAAAACCAGTGACCTTTTGTCCAAAGCGAAGTTTTTGAAACACTTCATTTTGGTAAATAACGCCCCAATGCAGGTGATTGATAATGGCTTTATAACCTAAATCTGTCGTGCCGCCGATGATCAAGTTAACTTGTTCGCCTTGGGTGTAGTGTGCTTCAGTTTTGTCGACAAACTTATCCAGTTTAGAGGATGCCATAATGCGTTCATCGGCATGGTTGGCATGGACATAGACTAAGTATGAGTGGCCTTCTTCTGCCGGTTTGTGTTGCTCACCAAAGGGTAATAATAAATCTTTGTCTAAACCCCAATCTAAAAATGCACCGAAAGGCCCAGTGGCAATCACTTTTAAATAAGCATATTCACCTACTTGGGCCAGAGATTTTTGGGTGGTGGCAATCACAATGTCTTCAGAATCTAGGTAAAGAAACACATCGACCATATCCCCGACATTACAACCGGTAGGGACAAATTTATTAGGAAGCAAGACTTGTCCAAGCTCTTGAGCATTTAGATAAACCCCAAAATTAACTTGTTTAACGACTTCTAATGAATAACGTTTACCGATCTGTATCATGAATGACTCTACTTTAATAAAAATGAAAAGATGATCTTAATAAAAACACTTAATTATACACGTAAAATTCGCTCACGTTGTGTGAATTAATCGCTATCTAAAATCATTTGCTGTTATCACTGTCTTTGTCGATGTTTACCATGGGAATTGTTGGCAAATTATTATCAAAATTAATCGGTAATTAACTTGCATTACACATGATTGCAGGTTTTAATTGCGCCGTTTTTAAAAAGGTCGAAAATGTGTTAAGTATGAGCTGAAAAGTGAACTAATGAACCCCTTAATGAGTAAAATACTTGTTACAGTCTTCAGCCCATGCTCAGCAACCAATATTTGCATGCTTTGCAAATATCTGCGTAAGATGTTCGACAGTAAAAGGTGCTAAAGACGATAACAATACGGCGCAGTCTAAAACTCGTTAGCTGTGTGCTTATTTCGTCTGTCACAGGTTATACAGCCATGATGAAAGTGCTGGTAAACCTGTTAATTTCTGAGTTAACGTTACGGCGTTATCTGGATTATTTAACAAGCAGTGGCTACCGATGGGGGCGCTGCTAACGTTGATACAAATACGGAAAATAATTATGTCTGATTGGTCTATCGAAGATGCTCGCTCTGGTTATAACGTGATTCACTGGAGCCAAGGTTTTTATGGTATTAGTGAAGATGGTGAAGTGACAGTGTCACCTAACCCACAAAATCCGGATCATAAAGTTGGCTTAAATGAATTAGCCAATAGTATGGTTGAAGCAGGCGTTTCGTTACCGGTACTAGTCCGTTTCCCGCAGATTTTACACCATAGAGTGGAAAGTCTATGCGAAGCATTTAATGATGCAATTAAGAAATACGATTATCAAAATGATTATTTGTTAGTTTATCCGATTAAAGTAAACCAACAAAAAACGGTGGTTGAAGAAATTCTAGCCAGCCAAAAATCGAAAGAAGTTCCACAGTTGGGACTTGAAGCCGGCAGTAAGCCAGAGTTAATGGCAGTTCTTGCGATGGCGCAAAAAGCCAGTTCAGTTATTGTATGTAACGGTTACAAAGATAAAGAATATATTCGCTTAGCATTAATCGGCGAAAAGCTAGGCCATAAAGTCTATATCGTGCTTGAAAAAATGTCGGAACTTAAAATGGTATTGGCTGAAGCTGAAAAGCTAGGGATCACTCCACGTTTAGGTTTACGTGTGCGTTTGGCTTTTCAAGGTAAAGGCAAATGGCAAGCCAGCGGTGGCGAAAAGTCCAAATTTGGTTTGTCTGCAGCACAAGTGTTGAAAGTTATTGCTGAATTAAAAAGTGCTAATATGCTGGATTCTCTCCAGTTATTACACTTCCATTTAGGTTCGCAAATTGCCAATATTCGTGACATTCGCCAAGGTGTAAGCGAAGCAGGCCGTTTTTACTGTGAATTGCGCCAACTCGGTGCCAGCATTGATTGTTTCGATGTGGGCGGCGGGTTAGCGGTTGACTACGATGGTACACGAAGCCAAAGCAATAACTCAATGAACTATGGTTTAAATGAGTATGCTAACAATATCGTCAACGTATTAACCGATTTATGTAATGAGTACGAGCAACCAATGCCGCGTATTATTTCTGAATCTGGTCGCCATTTAACGGCGCATCATGCGGTGTTAATTACTGATGTGATTGGTACTGAAGCGTATCAACCAGAAAATATTCAAGAACCAAGTGAAGAGGCGCCGCAATTATTGCACAACATGTGGCAATCTTGGTTAGAAATCAGCGGTCGATATGATCAGCGTGCGATTATTGAAATTTATCATGATAGCCAAAGTGATATTGCTGAAGCACACTCATTGTTTGCTGTGGGTCAATTAAGTTTGGCTGACCGAGCTTGGGCAGAACAAGCCAATTTACGTGTTTGCCATGAAGTGAAGGGATTATTAAGTAACAATAATCGTTATCACCGTCCCGTGATTGACGAATTGAATGAAAAATTAGCAGACAAGTTTTTCGTTAACTTCTCATTATTCCAGTCATTACCTGATGCATGGGGTATTGATCAAGTGTTCCCTGTGTTGCCTTTATCGGGTTTAGATAAAGCACCAGAGCGCCGTGCGGTAATGTTAGATATTACCTGTGACTCTGATGGTATTGTTGATCAATACGTTGACGGTCAGGGAATTGAAACAACTTTACCCGTCCCAGCGTGGAGCGCAGACAGCCCATACCTGATTGGTTTTTTCATGGTGGGGGCATACCAAGAAATCTTGGGTGATATGCATAACTTGTTCGGTGATACCAACTCAGCTGTTGTGCGTATCGATGAGCGTGGATCAAGCCAGATTGAGTCTGTTTTACAAGGCGACACGGTAGCTGATGTGCTACGTTATGTGAATTTAGATGCGGTAGACTTTATGCGCACCTATGAAGAGCTTGTGAATCAACATATTGTTGAAGAAGAGCGCGCCAGTATCCTAGAAGAGTTACAGTTAGGGCTTAAAGGCTACACTTACCTAGAAGATTTTTAATCTTATTTACTACATTAACTTGTTATTCAAAAAGCCTAGTTACCGCAGGTCGCTAGGCTTTTAAGTTGCTAAGATGTTTTTTGAAGGTTCAGAGAAAAAGTTAGAGATTATCGTTAATGCATCAGCCCCTAAATTACGGTCATTAGATCGAACATTTTGGGTGGGGCTTGTTGCTGCCTCAAATGCAGATATTTTATCTAGCATAAGTAATGAATATTGCGATGCTTATTTACTGAGTGAATCGAGTTTATTTGTTTGGGATGATCGACTCGTTATGCTCACTTGCGGCACTAGCTCGCTAGTAGAATCAGCATGCTACTGCATTGAACGTTTAGGTGAACAAGCTATTGCATATGTTTGTTATCAGCGCAAAAACGAATACTATGCCCATTTACAAGCAAGTTCTTTTGGCGACGATGTGCTTAGGTTAAGGCATTTTATTGCGGGGCAGGCCCACCGAATGGGTCATTTAGATAGCCATCATCACTATACTTTTACTACCGATAAAGAGTATCAAGCCAGTCGGTTTGATACCACCAATGAACTGCTGATGTATCATATTTCGGGTCCGATAGCGGATTATTTACGGGGTGATCAGCAATCAATGGTTCAAATTGGGCTGATGCTGCAACTGGAACAATTATTTAATGGTTTTAGTATTGATCAGTATTTATTCAGCCCGCTAGGCTATTCAATCAACGGTATTCGGGGTTGTGAATATTTTACAATACACATTACACCACAAGAAAATAGTTCTTATGTGAGTGTTGAAACCAACATTGATCTCACCACAACTCAGGTTGATATCTTTGCTGAGCTAGTAAGATTATTGCAGCCAAACAGCTGCGACATTATTGGTTTTAATAGTAATATTGCCAATAAGCAGTTTTTAAAGTACTTGTGTTTAAGCCAGTGCGCAATGACAATCGAACAAGGTTTTAACATACACTTCAGCCACTATCAGCAAGATTGCTTAGAAGTACTGAACCCTACATTATTGTAATTATCGGCATTTGCCATCTTTTTGATAGTCTATGACTACTTTTGCAGAAAAACCTGATTATTTGCTTTCTTCAAACGCATTCGGGTATTTACGCCAGCCACTGAATGTTAAACCAACGGAGTCTGATGCCGACGTGGTAGTGATTGGTTTACCTTTTTATATGGCAACAACAGGTCGTTCAGGTGGTCGTATGGGGCCTAATGCCATTCGCCAAGCATCGGTAAATTTAGTGTGCACCGCGTGAAGGATTGATTGATGTTGAGCATTCAATACAAAGTGGTATTCGTACCGAATACCACAAAGAAGGCCACGGCTTTGAGGTGGTTGATGCCGCAACGGCGCAACACATTGTTGAACAAGTGCGTGCTCGCGTCGTTGATATGCCGTTATACATCACGTTCGACATTGATTGTGTAGACCCGGCTAATGCTCCGGGCAATGGCACGCCTGTTTGTGGCGGATAAACCAGTGATAAAGCAATGAAAATTATTCGTGGATTACGTGGTATGAAGGTTGTTGGTATGGTTGTTGAAGTGGCGCCATCATACGATTCGGCTGAAATTCTGCGCTTGCAGGAGCGACTCTGGGCCTTGAAATGCTGCATGTCTGGGCAGAAGGTAAGGGCTTAATTAAAAAGTAATTTCAACTTTATCATTAAGCACATTCGCCAACGTGCTGACGTTGGCTTTTTTGTGCCTGCTCAGCGTAGAATAGATCTCGCAAGGTTAATGAGGAGCCAATATGAGTGATTTAAGTGATATTCGCCGTGAATACACCCAAGGTGGATTAAGACGGGCCAATTTGCCTACTAACCCGATGGATCTGTTTGAACAATGGATGCAACAGGCCACAGAGGCACAACTTACCGATCCGACAGCCATGTCTATCGCAACGGTTGATGAGGATGGTCAGCCATTTCAACGTATTGTGTTGCTGAAGAAATTTGACGATAAAGGGTTTGTGTTTTTTACCAATCTAGAAAGTCGCAAAGCAAAACAATTAGCCGTTAACAGTAAAATCAGTGTACTGTTTCCTTGGCATGCTCTTGATCGCCAAGTGGCAGTATTAGGGCAAGCGGAACCATTATCTATATTGGATGTGGCTAAATACTTCATGTCCAGACCCAAAGACAGTCAAATTGCCGCATGGGTATCCAAACAATCGAGCAAGATTTCTGCGCGGCAAGCACTGGAAGGGAAATTTGCCGAAATGAAGGCCAAATATGCTCAGGGTGAAGTGCCATTACCTAAGTTTTGGGGCGGATATTTAGTCCGTCCAAGCAGTATCGAGTTCTGGCAAGGAGGTGAGCATCGTTTACATGACAGATTTATTTATACCAAAACCGATGCTGATTGGAATATTGATCGGTTGGCACCTTAATGAATGTTAATGAAGTGGAGCCTTTAGCGGTGATAACCAATAAAATCTGGGTTGATGCTGATGCTTGTCCCAATCCAGTGAAAGAGATGTTGTTTCGGGCATCTGAGCGTAAGTCGATTCAATTGGTGTTAGTGGCTAATCAAATGATTAACGTGCCAAGATCACCGTTAATTAGCATGATCCGAGTGAGTTCCGGTTTTGATGAAGCAGACAACTACATTGTTGAACAAGTTGTCAAAGGGGATTTAGTGGTCACCGCTGATATTCCTCTCGCGTCAGATGCGGTTGATAAAGGTGCACTAGTATTGAACCCTCGTGGTACCGTGTATACCGCTGAGAATATCAAACAGATACTGACTATGCGTGATTTTATGGAAGAAATGCGTAGCAGTGGCATACATACTGGCGGCCCGAATAGTTTTTCGCAAACGGATAAGCATGCGTTTGCACAAGCGTTAGATAAATGGTTGGCTAAATTGATCCCCAGCAAGATATAACGAAATATTACTCTATACTTAATCTGACTTTCTATACAAAGGACTTTATGATGAAAAAATGGTTACCTTTTTTAGCCGCGAGCTTGCTGAGTACATCTGTGATGGCAGGCGATTGGCAAGTCAATCAAGATCATTCTCGGGTGAGCTTTATTTCGATTAAGAAAGCCGATATTGCCGAAGTACATCATTTTAAACAAGTTGCAGGTGAATTAACGGATGCGGGTGCATTTTCTTTATCGATTGATTTAACCAGTGTTGATACCGGAATAGAAATTCGTGATCAGCGAATGCAGACTGTGTTGTTTGAAGTTGCGCAGTTTCCAAAGTTAACCTTGGATGCGGTGGTTAATCCCAAATTGTTGGCAGGATTAAAAGTCGGTGACACGCTAACGACCCAAGTTGAAGCAACCATTTCACTACATGGTCAGAAACAACAAAAAAGTTTTGAAGTGTTAGTGGCTAAATTATCTGACAAGAAAATGGTGATTTCAAGTTTAGCGCCAGTGATTATTCAAGCAAATGAATTTGGCCTTGTGTCGGGTGTCGAAAAACTTAAAGAAATGGCGGGTTTGCCGAGTATCAGCTTGGCAGTGCCAGTGTCATTTGTGCTAACCTTAGCGCAATAGTTACCTGTGGTTGTTAATGACTTTCAATCATCAAGATTGAGAGCCATTTTCGGCTAAGTAGTGTTTAAGAAAGGTGGGGCACAATGGTTACCGACAAAGACGGCTACATGCATTTAATTCAGTATTTAACTGAACATTTAGGGCTGTTTGAGTCGTCTGAAAATACCGTAAATACAACGGAAACTGTTATGGAACTGTTTGAAGATCAGTTATCTGCTCAGATCATTATGGTATGTGGTCAAAACCCGCAATTATCATTTGCTCAGCGTAATATAGTGATCCGTGAAATTGATGCAATAGTATACGACTTAGAAGAGATTTTAGCCTCTGTTGCTAATCATCAAGCCACACCCGAACAAAGTATCTTTATTACTGAGTTTTCAGGTTTGATTAAAAATTTATTTGATCAAGAAGTTGCTCATCTGTTGCGATAAATCTACTTAACCTCATATATGGTCTCCTCCCGTATTGCAAGGTATAACTCATCGATAACAGGGACAGGATTGCTGTCATATATACGGTCTTTTAATGAAGCTATTGGCTTCTGACCTCGATGTATTACGCGCATATCGTCCTTATCAGCTCGTCGGGCTTTTCGCTCTTTGAGGTTATCAGGTTTTCAATATGCAGGTTTTACCTGTTATGTCATCGTTTTGCTCTACCCACGCAATTCTTTGAAGAGCGGTTTACTTATTCTGCTGAATAATCTTCTCCTGAGACGGTAATAGCCCAAGCCATTCTCGCCATTTTGTTGGCATAAGCAACGCAGGCTCGGTTATGCCCCCGAGTTTGAACAAGCCGGTTTATCCATTGACTTAATTTATCCTTTTTCGTTCCAGCTCTTGATACCACAGCCTTTGCTCCTTGGATTAACAGACACCGTAAGTAACTATTCCCTCGCTTACTTATGCCTAGCAACGTCTCTTTACCCCCACTACTGTGCTGGCGGGGAACGATACCTAAGGAAGCAGAAACATCCCTGCCTCGTCGATAGTGACTGCCATTACCCACTTCATTAAAATAAGCACTCGATACCATAGGGCCAAATCCTGGTATGGTTTGAACTCGCTGACAAATATCATTGCGCTTTACTGCTTCAACAATCAATTGGCTATAGGCTTCGATACACGTATCTAATGCAGTTAATTGGCTTTGTAGCTGCCTAAGTATGGCTTTAAACGCCCCTGATAATGGCGAGGCCTCATCATCTAGCATGAGAGGGATACTTTTACGTATATTGTTTACACCTTGGGTTAACGCAATACCGTATTCAGCGATTAATCCTCTTATTTGGTTGCATAATGCCGTTCTTTGCCTAACCGCCAACTCGCGTGCTTTATGCTGTGCTTGATTATCTTGTTGCTCTATCGACTTTATTCCCACACTTTTAATATGTGGCTGGTTAGCCGCGACAGCAATGGCTAAGGCGTCGTTATAGTCATTTTTGTTGCCAATTAAAAAGGCTTTTACATGTTGAGGTGGAATAAGTTTTACCTGGTGCCCACACTGTTGTATTTCTCTTGCCCAATAATGAGACGTTGCACAGGCTTCTAAAGCAACTAAACAGGATGGGTGTGTTTGAAAGAAAGCTAATACTTGCGCTCTTGTTAACATTTTCTTGTTAATTAACCAACCCTGCTTATTACAGCAAACAACATGAAAAAATCTTTTTGCAATATCAAGCCCTATTGTTGTAATCTTCATTTTGGTCTCCTCCCATTTTGATTGTGTGTAACAACTTCAATCATGGCACATCGATGCCGTATTGGGAGGAGACCATCACATCAACACGGGTTAACAGATGGAATAAATATGCCAAAATCAGAATATTTGAGCTATTTAATATCGAACTTGTGATTTGATTTGCTAATAAGGTGCAGCTCTTGTGACTTACGGCGTCAATAACTAGCCTATTACAAGTCAATACAATGCAGTTAGCAGGACAAAAAACTGTTTTATAACCGTTTATTATCCCGAGCTGAGTGACTTAGTTCAGGCAGTTATTTAACTGGTTTAGTTTTTTTTGGGATCGATCATGTTTAAAAAAATTGTGATTTCTGTTGTGTCGTGTTTGCTGTCTATATCTGTGTTTGCGAGTGATAAAACCATTTTAAGTCAAGTTGAAACCATGACAGTCGCTAAGTCTGGACTACACTATCATGCTCGCATTGATACTGGTGCGGGGAAGACTTCTCTGCATGCGGTAGATTTAACAATCATTGGCGGCGCATTCAAAAAAATGAAAAGTAATGTCGGTAAAATTGTTGAATTCACCACAGAAAATGAACGTGGTGAGAAAAAACGTATTCAAGCCGAAATTGTCAGTACGTTAAGGGTGAAGAATTCACAAGGCATTGAAACCCGCTACATGGTGAAGCTCGATGTCGGTTTTTCGGATAAGTTGCATCATATTTATGTTAATTTACGCGACCGTAGCCATATGAAATACAAATTACTCATTGGGCGTAATTTTTTAAAGCATAACTACATTGTGGATGTATCACAAAAAAGTACTTTGGTCCTTTAGTTGAGTATTAAGCAAACAGGATTGATGTATACCCCGCATTAACTCGGGTGCGGTAGAACGCTCATTACATGCTGCCAATATTAGCGTCGAGAAAGAACACAAGGTGTGGACTAACATTTGAGGTACATGGTTAATTCGTCATGCGTAAGGTACTGAAGCGCGTTACATGGCTTGATTAAGTGTTGGTGAACCTAGTCTGAGTTCTTAGTCGATATGGATCTAAAGACCGTACCAAAATGGGTTATAAATTATTAATTAGCCGAAACTGGTTACAGGATCACTATATGGTTGATGCGTTTAAAAAACATTAATTCCTTATTATTGGTCAATAATATCGGTTAACAATATCGGTCAATAAAATCGGTTAACAATACCGCTCAATATGAGCGGTATTTTTTTGTCTGTTTTGTGCTCGTATTAATAAAGTATAATGATTATTAGCCTCGGAGGGGCTAAATTGAAAGGTGTACGTTGGTTTGAGTTGAACACCGCCAGTAATGGCTTTGGTATTGACGCGACTCTGCAACCTCGTTTTCATCGGTCATCGATATAGTAAACGCTGATTTAACTCATTAACCCGTGACCACATAAAACACGCAGGTTGCGTCTTTTTTACTGACCGATTTAGGAGTAAATACCCTTGACCGCGACATGTTCAACCGCACTAAATCGGGACAGGTAACCTTGCTGTAAGCTAACCAGACCCCATCATCAACAGACTGACGATTTCGGTTGGGTAGACTCCTGAGTTAACACTTGTTGCCACGGTTACAGGCTAAGTGGGTTAATTGTAGGTAAATACAACTATTTGCTATTAAAAATACCAATAATGACTAGTAAAGTTGTACTTGCTAACGTAAAATTCCAATCTTTTATTTTAACCCCAGTCTTGACTGTTTAGTTATCATAATAAGCGTCAAACTACCGCGTCGTCACTTACTGGGTTGCCACTATGGTGAACTCGTATAGTCGACTAGACGCTCAATCGCATTTAAATGCAAAAATGCAGTGGATGATAACATGCAGCAGTTAACCGAGATCGTAGAACAAGCCTTAGAGGTCATTGATAAGGCCTGTGATCTAAAAACATTGGATGATATCCGTGTCGATTACCTTGGTAAAAAAGGTAAAATTACTGACATGATGAAAATGATGGGATCATTAAGCGCAGAAGAAAAGCCTGCCTTTGGTGCCGCAGTCAATCAAGCAAAGCAAGCCGTTCAACAACAGTTGACTGTGCGTATCGACGGATTGAAAGCATCTGAATTAGAAGCAAAATTAATTGCTGAAAATATTGATGTCACTCTTCCGGGTCGTACGCTCGATATTGGCGGCTTACATCCGGTTACGCGCACTATCGAACGTATTGAAACCTTCTTTGGTGAGCTTGGTTTTGTTGTTAAACAAGGACCTGAAATCGAAGATGATTTCCATAATTTCGATGCGCTAAATATTTCTGAGCATCATCCAGCTCGTGCCGATCATGATACTTTTTACTTTAACCCCAAAGTGATGTTACGCACGCAAACATCTGGGGTGCAAATTCGCACCATGGAACATGAAAAACCGCCACTTCGGATCATTTCTCCAGGCCGTGTTTATCGTAACGATTACGACCAAACTCATACGCCAATGTTCCATCAAGTTGAAGGGTTAATGGTTGCTGAAAACGTTAATTTTGCAGAACTTAAAGGCATTTTGCATGACTTTTTACGTAACTTCTTTGAACAAGATTTAGAAGTACGTTTTCGCCCATCTTACTTCCCATTTACAGAACCTTCTGCTGAAGTGGATGTTATGGGTAAAAACGGTAAGTGGTTAGAAGTATTAGGCTGCGGCATGGTACATCCAAATGTACTGCGCAGTGTGGGTATTGACCCTGAGAAATACTCTGGTTTTGCTTTTGGTATGGGTGTTGAGCGTTTAACCATGTTGCGCTATGGCGTAAATGATTTACGTGCCTTCTTTGAAAACGATTTACGTTTTCTTAAGCAATTCAAATAACGGAGCAAAAAGTAGATGAAATTCAGTGAATCTTGGCTTCGTGAGTGGGTTAACCCATCAGTAAGTCGTGACGCATTATCACACCAAATCACCATGGCTGGTCTTGAAGTTGACGGTATTGATGCCGTCGCTGGCGATTTTAGCGGCGTGGTCATCGGTGAAGTGGTTGAATGTGGCCAACACCCAGATGCAGACAAATTACGCGTCACTAAAATCAATGTTGGCGGCGATGAGCTTATCGACATCGTTTGTGGTGCACCAAACTGCCGTTTAGGCTTAAAAGTCGCAGTAGCGATGGTGGGCGCAGTATTACCAGGCGATTTTAAAATTAAAAAAGCCAAATTACGCGGCCAACCGTCAATGGGCATGTTGTGTTCTTACGGCGAGTTAGGTATAGACATCGAAAGCGATGGCATTATTGAATTACCGCAAGATGCACCTATAGGCCTGAATGTGCGTGAATATTTGCAATTAGATGATGCCATTATTGATGTTGACTTAACCGCTAACCGAGCCGATTGTTTAGGCATGGCCGGTCTTGCTCGTGAAGTGGGCGTATTAAATCGTCAAGCGGTAATAGAGCCTTCTTGGCAAGCCGTAACCGCCACGATAGATGCGCCGTTTAGCATCAGTGTGGTAGCGCCAAATCTTTGCCCTCGTTACTTAGGCCGCGTAGTCAAAAACATCAATATTAAGGCCGTCACGCCATTATGGATGCAAGAAAAATTGCGTCGCAGTGGTATTCGTTCAATTGATCCCATTGTTGATATTACCAATTATGTGTTGATTGAATTTGGTCAGCCAATGCATGCGTTTGATTTAAATACCTTAAACGGCGGCATTACCGTGCGTTTAGCTGATGGTGTTGAAAAGCTAACCTTGCTTGATGGCAATGAAATTACGGTACCAAGCGATACCTTAGTGATTGCCGACGACAAACAAGCTGTTGCGCTTGCGGGGGTATTTGGTGGTGAAAGTACCGGTGTAAATGAAAACACCCAAGATATTCTTTTGGAGTGTGCTTTTTTCTCTCCATTGGCCATTATGGGTAAATCACGTCGTTTAGGCTTACACACAGACGCTTCACATCGTTTTGAGCGTGGAGTTGACCCTGAGCTACAACATAAGGTCATGGACCGCGCTACTCGCCTTGTATTAGATATTTGTGGTGGTGAAGCCGGTCAAGTTGTTGAAGCGGTATCGATTGAGCATTTACCCGTAGCAGCAACTATCACTTTGCGTCGTAGCAAGTTAGACAAAACATTAGGGCATGTTATTTCTGATACTGACGTGACGGAAATTCTTGAATGTTTAGGTTTTAGCGTGAACGTTGACGGCAATGATTGGATTGTCACCACGGCAACATATCGTTTTGATATGGCGATTGAAGAAGATTTGATCGAAGAAGTGGCGCGTATTTATGGTTATAACAATATCCCTAATATTGCGCCAATGGCAGCGTTAAGCATGCCTGATCACCAAGAAGCTGATATTTCGCTTAAGCGTGTGCGCAGTATATTTGTTGCTCGTGGTTTCCAAGAAGCAGTGACCTACAGTTTTGTTGACCCAAAAATGCAAAATATTGTTCACCCTGGCGAAGAGGCCATGGTGTTGCCTAACCCGATTTCAGTCGAAATGTCAGCCATGCGCTTATCAATGTTTACTGGATTATTGACAGCCGTAGGCTATAACCAAAGCCGTCAGCAAAATCGAGTGCGTTTATTTGAGACGGGTTTACGCTTTATCCCTGATGCACAAGCAGATTCTGGTGTTCGTCAACAAGCTATGCTGGGCGCGGTCATTTCTGGTGTTCAAAACGATGAGCATTGGTCAATGGAGTCTACAATCGTCGACTTCTTTGATTTAAAAGGTGATTTAGAAGCAATAATCGGCTTGACAGTTGCCTCTACAGAATTTAGCTTTAGAGGGGCAACACATCCTGCGCTGCATCCAGGACAATGTGCTGAAATATTACGAAATAATCGCGTCATTGGTCATATCGGTGCTATCCATCCAAAGTTGGAAAAGCCTTTTGGACTCAATGGCAAAACAATTATTTTCGAGTTAGAACTGGATGCATTATTGCACGCCCGTTTGCCGCTAGCCCAAGCTGTATCTAAGTTTCCTGCTAACCGTCGTGACATAGCGTTAGTAGTAGATGAAGCCGTTTCTGCAACTGATGTTATGAATTTGATAAGAAAAGTTGGCGAAAATCAGTTGGTTGGCTTAAACTTGTTCGATGTATACCAAGGTAAGGGTGTTGAGCCTGGCAAAAAGAGCCTCGCCATCGCACTTACATTACAAGACACTACTCGTACACTTGAAGATAAAGATATTACTGAAACTATGGTTGCAGTGGTATCGGCTCTAAAGACCGAGTTCAACGCATCGTTGAGGGATTAAAGTATGGCACTTACCAAAGCCGAAATGGCAGAACATCTTTTTGAAACATTAGGTATTAACAAACGTGTGGCTAAAGAGATGGTCGAGTCTTTTTTTGAAGAAATTCGTGAAGCACTCGAAAGTGGTGAGCAGGTCAAGTTATCTGGCTTTGGCAACTTTGACCTTAGGGACAAGAATCAAAGACCGGGAAGGAACCCGAAAACTGGTGAAGATATTCCAATTTCTGCACGCCGTGTTGTTACCTTCCGTCCTGGACAGAAGTTAAAGTCACGTGTTGAAGCAGCAAACTCGGGTAAAAAGTAGTTCACTAGTTAATACGCCAATCCGATCGGATCTGTATTACGAAGAGCCACTCTTAATTGAGTGGCTCTTTTGTTTTTGAATTTGGTAAATTTATTTTATCATTTCATTATATCCACATGATCTATAACATTATCCTTACCGTCAGAGAAATCGTGAGCAAGCTAGTTTTATAAACATGGGTATAGCACTAAGAGAGAGTGATGTTTTGATGTTGTCGGGCATAATTACTGTTCCACACTCATTAATCCTTAGTATAATGCCATTGTTATAATATGATTATTCCCTGCGGATCAGGGTCAGTTTATTTGGAGTTTCTTTTGGCACGACAAGCAAAATATTTTGATACTCGTTTTAATAAATCACTATTACATCCTCGTCACTGGGGGACATGGTTAGCCATTGCTGTGCTGTTTTTATTTGGTGCACTTCCTGCAAGCATTCGAGATCCCATTGCGAGATTATTTGCCCGAATAGTAATGAAAGTTGCCAAGAAACCATTGCGGATCGCAAAGGTGAATATTACGCACTGTTTTCCTGATAAGTCACCTGCAGATGTAGATGCGTTAATCAAACAGAATGTTGAAACATTTGTCATTACCTTATTGTCGCAAGCTGAGTTGCTTATTCGTTCTAAAGCGCACTTAAAACGCCGCATTCAACTTAATGGCATTAAAAATGTGCAAGCTGCCCGAGAGGCAAAACAACCGATAATTTTTATCATGCCGCATGTTTGGCCAATGGAATATGCAGGTCTGCGAATTAACATGGAAATTCCGTTAGTGACCATGGCTAAAGCCCATCGCAATGGATTATTTAATTGGTTTAGTAATCGCATGCGCAGTAGTCAAGGTGGTCGTGTGTATATGCGTGAAGCAGGGATTAGAGCTTTATTGGCCGAGTTAAAAAATGACAACAGTTTTTTCTATTTGCCTGATGAAGATTTAGGGCCTGAAAAAAGTATATTTGCGCCTTTTATGGGCACAGTTAAAGCCACATTACCGGTTGTCGGTCGCTTAGCCCAAGCCGGTAATGCACAAGTCATGCCCGTTAAGATTGGTTACGACCAGCAGGCTAAACAATTTATTATGACGGTGCTGCCAGCGGTTAATCCTGATGAGATGATTGGCAAAGAGAATGAAGCCATCGCGTTAAACAAAGTGGTTGAGCAAGTGATTAATGCTTATCCAGAACAATATATGTGGTTTTTGAAATTGCTCAAAACTCGTCCACCAGGAGAGCAAGAGTTTTACTAAATTATAACCATCACCTTGATGTAATCACAAGAATAAGAGGTTCATATGGATTTTAACGAATTGTTATCGGCCTTGTCTTTGGTGGTATTTACCTACGACGATAGCCCAATTACTTTGTTGCAGTTGTTACAAGTGCCTTTGTACATATTTTTAGCCTGGTTTATTATCACTCGTGTTGGGCGCTTGATTGTTAAAGCACTCAAACGTCGTAATGTTGGTGCCGATGCGATCCATTTATTCACTCGCATGTATTTTATTATTAGTATCGCAGTACTCATTTTTACCTGTATGGAAATTTTAAATATTCCCTTAACTGCGTTTGCATTTGTGTCAGGTGCGATAGCGATTGGTGTGGGTTTTGGTGCGCAAAACATTATTAATAACTTTATCAGTGGCTGGATTTTAATGTGGGAACGTCCCATCCGCATTGGTGATTTTTTAGAAGTAGGTGAGGCGCGAGGCGTTGTAGAGTGTATTAACACTCGCTCAACCTTGATACGCCGTAATGACGGAGTGCACATGCTAGTGCCCAACAGTCTGTTACTCGAAAACACCGTGACTAACTGGACCTTGATTGATAAAAATGCCCGAACATTTGTTCGTGTTGGCGTGGCTTACGGTTCGGATGTGATTAAAGTTCGTGAGCTAATTTATCAAGTTATTGGTGAGCGAGATGATATTTTGCCGCAACCTGAACCCTCCGTCTTATTTGAAGATTTTGGCGACAATGCATTGATTTTTGACTTAATTTTTTGGGTCAGCGCAGTGTCAGAAACTGATATCCGCCGCCGTCGTAGCGAAATTCGTTTTAGAATGTACGAGCTATTTAACGAGCATAATGTGGTGATTGCTTATCCACAACGTGATTTACATGTTGATGGTAATTTGACGATTAACCGAAGTCATAAAAGTTAATTAACACCGATTTTTGCATCAATAAAAAAGACGCCGTGGCGTCTTTTTTATTATTAATTTAACCAGCTAAAGCGTTACTTATTCGTGTCAGATTTGTTGGCTTTGGTGTGACGATCTAATAAGTTTTTATTGATGTCTGCCATCGACAAGCCTTGATCTTCAAGTAACACAATTAAGTGATACATTAAATCAGACGCTTCATTGACCAACTCTTCTTTATCATGGGTGGCTGCAGCAAGGGCGGTTTCAAGGCCTTCTTCACCGACTTTTTGTGCAATACGCTTTGTACCACGTTCAAATAATGATGCTGTGTAGCTTGAATCAGCACTTTGACCTTTACGTGAAATAATCAGCTTAGTCAGGTTATCGATAAAAGGATGGGCGTTGCCATCTGGCCAGCAGCTTTCTGTGCCGGTATGGCAAGTCGGGCCGTTAGGAATAACTTGTACTAAAAAGCTGTCATTATCGCAGTCTTTATCGATAGCAATTAAATCAAGTGTGTTGCCAGAGGTTTCGCCTTTGGTCCACAAACGCTGTTTTGAGCGGCTAAAAAAGGTGACTTGGTTAGTGGCTAAGGTTTTGGCTAAGGCGGCTTTATCCATGTAACCTAGCATAAGCACTTTACCGGTCAGGTGATGCTGCACGACCGCTGGAACTAATCCCGAAGTAGCGCCTTGTTGTTTGTCCCAGTCCACGCTTGTGCTATCAAATACAATATCAGTCATAGGTGTTCTCTTTTTTTTGCAAAATTATAAACGAATTGCGATGCTATTGGCGTGCAGATATTGCTTGAGTTCACCAATATCAATAATGCCTTTATGGAATACGCTTGCCGCTAATGCAGCGTCGACCTTGGCAAGTTCGAACACTTCTTTGAAGTGCGCCATGGTGCCAGCACCGCCAGAAGCAATTAACGGTACATCGCATATTGCCCTAACCATGCTTAATTGCTTGATATCGTAACCGCCGCGCACGCCGTCTTGGTTCATGACGTTAAGTACTATTTCACCACAGCCACGCTTTTGCACTTCTTCAACCCAATCTTGAGTATACCATTGGGTGTCTTTAGTGGCGGCTTGATCACCGGTAAACTGTTTGACTTTATAGCTGTCACTGGCAGCATCATAAAATGAATCAATACCAATAACGATACATTGGCGGCCAAACTCGTCTTGCAAACGGGATATCAAGCTAGGGTCACTTAATGCTGGCGAGTTTATCGAGATTTTATCGGCACCAAAAGCCAATTTTTCACGTGCTTGTTCGATGGTTTTAATGCCACCGGCGACGCAAAAGGGGATATCAATTTGCTCCGCGACGCGGCTGATCCAAGATTTATCAATCACCCGATCGTGAGCACTGGCAGTAATGTCATAAAATACTAATTCATCAGCACCTTCAAGGGCGTAACGAGCCGCCAGCGGCACTATGTCACCGACAATTTCGTGATTGCGAAATTGTATTCCTTTAACCACTTTACCTTCGCGTACATCAAGACAAGGAACTATGCGTTTGGCCAACATTGGATTGCCTCCTTAACGGTAAATTGGTTAATTAGCAGTGCTTTGCCGATAATAATCCCCGATGCTTTACTGTCGCGTACTGCGGCGACATTGTCTAGCGTGGCAATACCACCAGAGGCTTGCCAAAGGATGTCAGGATACGTGGAAGCAAGTTCAGTATAGAGTTCAGTGTTAGCGCCAGTTAGGGTGCCATCACGGCTAATATCGGTCACTAAAGCATGTTTAAGGCCGACAGTTTCAAATTCAGCCACCAGTGATTCTAGTGACTTACCGCCACCAGACTGCCAACCCGATACCGCAACGATTTTTTCACCGGCGTCGTTAATGTTGACATCTAGCGCTAAACAAATTGCCTCAGGGCCGTATTTGTTTAGCCAGCTTTTAACCCGTTCAGGCTCTTTAACGGCAAGCGAGCCAATGACCACGCGCTTAACTCCGATAGCTAATAATTCCGCGACTTGCTCTTCAGTTCGAATACCGCCGCCGACTTGAATATCAACATCAAGCCCCGCAGCAAGTTCAGTAATTAATTGGGTTTGACGATTATTAGGATCTTTTGCACCCGTTAAGTCAACAATATGCAACAATTTTGCCCCTTGGGCTTGATAAGACTGCAATTGCGCCAATGGGCTTAAGTCAAAGGTGGTTTGCTTGTCGTAGTCACCTTGGTATAAACGCACCACTTGGCCGTCAATTAAATCAATGGCAGGAATAATCACTGTGGTGTCCCCATATTTAAAAAGTTTTGTAAAATCTTTGCACCCACTTTGGCACTCTTTTCTGGGTGGAATTGCACCCCAAAAAAGTTACCTTTACCAATAGCGGCACTGAATGATTCGCCATAGGTGCTGCGGGCTAAAGTGTATTCACTGATTGGCGCGCGGTAGCTGTGAACAAAATACACGTAGCTGCCATTTTCTATCCCAACAAACAAAGGATGATCGCTGACCTCAATTTGATTCCAGCCCATGTGAGGTAAAGGCAAGCCTTTGCTGTCTAAGTCGCCGATGTCAGTGGGTACTAGGCCTAAGCAAGTGATACTTTGCTCGCTGCGACCGCCATGTTCATTCGATAAAGATGCCAGCATTTGCATGCCAAGACACACGCCCATCACAGGTTGAGTTAAGCTTTTAATCAGCTCGACTAAGTTTTTTTGTTTTAAGGCGTCCATGGCCGCACCTGCGGTGCCAACACCTGGCAATACCACTCGTGCCGCGCTGCGAATAACATCAAAGTCAGCACTGACAATGACATTAGCGTTAAGACGCTCAAAGGCAAACCGTACTGAGCTTAAATTGGCGCAGCCGGTATCTATAATAACGGTAAGGTCATTGGCCATGCTTGTCGAAGCCGTAGTAGACGTGCTTGATGAAACCGATAGTTCTGTCATATGAACTCCTTACAGCACGCCTTTGCTTGATGGCAGTATGTCACCTTCGACCTTCACCGCTTGGCGAAGCGTACGACCGAGTACCTTAAACAGTGCTTCTACTTTGTGGTGATCGTTATCGCCTTTGGAGCCAATGTGTAAGGTGCAGCGCAGGCCATCGGCAAACGAGCGGAAAAAGTGTGGCACCATCTCAATGGCCATTTCGCCGACCATTTCACGCTCAAAATCAGCATTAAATTTAATAAATGGGCGACCTGAAATGTCCATTAGGCATTCGCCGCTGGCTTCATCCATGGGTAAACTGAAACCGAAACGGGCGATGCCGCGCTTGTCGCCTAATGCCTGGCGAATAGCATCACCAATGGCTAGGGCGGTGTCTTCCACGCTGTGGTGATCGTCGATGTCTAAATCGCCATCAACGTGCACGTCCATTTTAAAATTACCGTGGGTTTGAATTTGATCTAACATGTGGTCAAAAAATCCAATGCCAGTTTCAATCTTACCCTTAGTTTGACTGTCTAGGTCAATGGTGACTTTGATGTCTGTTTCTTTGGTGGTGCGTACCACAGTTGCAATACGGCCTTTGCTAAGCAATACATTAGCAATGTCATCCCAATTCAGCGTTTGACGATTGTATTTATAGCTTTTAATACCCATAGCATTGGCAAGCTCAACGTCGGTTTCGCGATCGCCAATCACCGCTGAAGTGGTAAAGTCCACTTTGCCTTGAGTCAGGTAGTCTTTTACAAGGCCCAGTTTCGGTTTGCGGCAGCTGCAATTTTCATCATTAAAGTGTGGGCAAATCACCACATCGTCAAACTTCACCCCTTGGCTTGCAAATATTTGCATCATCATATTGTGCGGAGCATCAAAGTCAGCTTTTGGAAATGAATCGGTACCCAAACCGTCTTGATTGCTGACCATCACCAAGCGAAAACCCGCATTTTGTAATTTAAGCAGCGCTGGGATCACTTGTGGCTCAAACACCAATTTAGCCAAACTATCGAGTTGTTTATCGATTGCCGGCTCTTCAACTAAAGTGCCATCACGGTCGATGAATAATATGTTCTGTTTCATGTTCAATGCCTTCAATAGGGTGTAATTTTATTCGTTTTAATCTATTAATGTTAATCTATGTGCCTATCAATCTGTTCATCAGGTTATCTATCGAAGCGACTTTTGGCCCACTTCTGCTACCGACTCAGACAGGTTTTTTGTAAACAAAGAGATAATTAAATTTGTTTGTTGTTCATTGGTAAAGCTAAAGCGAATGGCATCAGCAAGACGCGGATCTTTATAGGCGCGGGCGACTACACCTGAATCACTTAAGCGTTTAGCGGCAGCGTTGACATCGGCAAATTTAGCCAGCACATAGTTACCGTTTGCCGGTAACACCTTGGCGCCATAGGCTGTAAGTGCATTGCTTAAGCGTTTTCCTTGCTCAACTAAGCTAGCCACTTGGGCTTGCATAGTGTCGATACCCGTTGCGCTTAAGGCTTTTATCGCAAGGTCTGATACTGGCAATGGCACCGGATAAGGGGCGATGACTCGCATCACTAAATCGATAATGTCATCACTGGCAAGCATAAAACCACAACGGGCGCCCGCTAAGGCAAACGCTTTTGATAGAGTGCGCAGCACGACAAGGTTAGGGTACTTACCCAGTAAATCGGCCACGCTGTAGTCAGGGCAAAATTCAATATAGGCTTCGTCTACCACCACAATTGAATTTGGCGCCGCTTGAATTGCTTGTTCAATTTTGTCTTTCGCTATCACAGTGCCAGTTGGGTTATTTGGGTTACAAATAAACACAATTTTGGCATTGCCGATTTGTGCTGGCCAATTTTGAGGTAACTGATAGTTATCCGTTAAGCTTAGTGCGTTGACGCCAACATTAAAGGTCGCCGCGCTAATGGAGTACATGCCGTAAGTCGGTCCAAAACAAGCAATGGTGTCGACACCTGGAATACAAAAGGTGCGGATCAGTAATTCAATCGCTTCATCAGCGCCACGACTGGCAATAATGTTACTTGCTTTTACGCCAGAATACCGGCTGTAAGCATTGATGAGTTCAGGTGGCTGGCATTCTGGGTAACGATTCACTTTATCAAGCGGGCTATTATTAAATGGCGACTCGTTGGCATTGATCCAAATATCCCCTCTGCCGCCGATACGTCTGGCACTTTGATACGGTGTTAACGTAAGTAACTCGGGTCTGGCCAACGTGTTTGGATCAAAAGGCGCTACTTGGGTCTGACTCATGGCTGTGTTCTCTACTTTCTTCGCTATAAAGGTGTTAATTCATCACTTCTGTTCTAGATCAAAGCTTAGACAATAACAACTACTGCAAACTGGCTAAACGAATGGCGATGGCATTTTTATGCGCATCTAACAGTTCATTTTCAGCTAATACCATCACACTTTGGCCTAAGGATTGTAGTCCTTGCTTGCTGAGTTCTTGCACCGTAAAGCGGCGGCTAAAATCGGCCAATGACAAGCTGGATACCGAACGGCTATAACCATATGTCGGTAACACGTGGTTGGTGCCACTGGCATAATCACCGACAGATTCTGGTGTGTAAGCCCCTAAAAACACAGACCCCGCACCGCGCACATGTTTCAGTACTTCACGAGGCGCTGCAGTTTGAATAATTAAATGCTCTGGACCATATAAGTTAGACACCTTGGTGGCTTGCCCCATATCACTGACAATAATACTGCGGCTGCATTCTAGTGCTTGCGCGGCGATGTCTTTACGACTCAATTGGGCTAATTGTTCAATTAAAGCTTGGTTTACATCTTCGGCAAGAGTTAATGAGTCAGTGACTAACATCACTTGTGAATCAACGCCGTGTTCAGCTTGCGACAGTAAATCGGACGCCACAAAAGCAGGATTAGCATCTTTGTCGGCAATCACTAGCACTTCAGACGGGCCTGCTGGCATGTCAATAGACACGCTAACACGGCTGTCTTGTGACACTAAGCGCTTGGCTTCGGTCACATAGCGATTACCTGGACCAAATATTTTGTCTACGTTTGGTACTGATTCAGTACCAAACGCCATTGCCGCAATAGCTTGGGCGCCGCCGACTTGGAAAATATCGGTAATGCTGCACACATTGGCTGCATAAATAATCGCATCATTAATTGGCGGTGGGCTGACCAATACGCGTTTGCCACAGCCGGCTATTCTTGCTGGCAGGGCGAGCATCATTACCGTTGAGATTAATGGTGCTGTGCCGCCAGGAATATATAAGCCGACACGCTCGATAGGTTCGCTTCTAAGCTCGCAACGAATTCCCGCTTGAGTTTCAATATCTACACCCTGAAACACTTGCGCCTTGTGAAAGGTTTCAATGTTATTGACTGCTTGCGCTACAGCTTGCTTAACGTCGTCACCCACTCGCGCACAAGCGGCGGCAATAGCGTCAGTTGATAACGCTAACTCTGTCAGTTCAACACCGTCAAATTTTTTGTTATAAGCCAATAACGCGCTATCACCTTGAGCGTTAACTTGCTCAATAATGTCGCGAACACCTTGCTCTACACTGGCATCACCAATCAATGGCGACCGTGCTAAGGTTTGTCGTTGCTGCTTGGTCGATAAAGAGGCCCAATCGAGAATTTGCATTTGTGTTACCCCATCATTTTTTCAATAGGCATGACTAGAATTGAGCTGGCACCTAATGCCGTTAGCTCTTCCATTGTGTCCCAGAATAAATCCTCTGTACTCACTGCGTGAATGGCAACGCGATTAGTGTCGTCATTAAGAGGTAATACTGTTGGGTTTTCTGCGCCTGGGAGTAGGGCCACGATTTGATCTAAGGTTTCAATTGGGGCGTGCAATAAGATGTACTTACTTTCACGGGCACGGATAACGCCATTAATACGCGATAAGATTTTGTTGATGAGTGCCTGTTTTTCAGTAGATTGAGTTTTACTTGATTGAATGATGCAAGCCTTTGAGCGGTAAATCACTTCGGTTTCATACAAGCCGTTAGCTTCAAGGGTGGCTCCGGTCGACACCAAATCACAAATGCCGTCAGATAATCCAGCTCGTGGTGCTACTTCAACTGAACCTTTTAACATACAGTCGCTGTAGTTAATGCCTTTTTCTTGCATAAAGCGGCGCAGTAAGTTGGGGTAAGAAGTGGCGATACGCAGACCTTCAAGTGAGTTAGCATCTTGGTATTTAAACTCATTGGGTACCGCTAATGATAGACGGCACGAACCAAAATCTAATTCACGTAATTTAGTACATTCAGCGGGTTTGTTTGCTAGTTGGCGCTCAATTTGCTCTTCTTCTAGCACGTTCTCACCGATAATCCCGAGGTCAACAACACCATCCATTACCAAGCCTGGAATATCATCATCACGAACACGTAATAAGTCGATTGGCATGTTGTCAGCGTGGGCAATCAGGCGTTGCTCATTAACGTTAAATTTAACGCCACAGCTTTTCAATAACTGTTGAGACTCTTTTGATAAACGACCTGATTTCTGGATGGCAATACGTAAACGCTTTGATTCACTCATGTGATACTTCCTTAATGTATTAACTATAAAATAGTGTAAATTTAACAGCTTAAATAAAAATATAAATTTAGAACAACAAAAAACCCCTGAAATTCCTTCCAGGGGTTTATGTGAAATATTGTTCACCACCAGAAGGATATCGTCCTTCGGCAGTTAGCATCCGAAGGCTACCGCATATGGTGATGATGGTGGATTGTAGTCACTTGGATGTTCATGGTAATTCTCTTTATGTAATCTTATTTAATTAGTTTAATGAGGAATTATACTCTCATTGAATGTCGTGTGTATCGACTTGCAATTAACTTAACCGCATTTATGCTAGTTTGCAAGCGCGGATAAAGCATTTATATTATTTAATGAGCATATTAATGGCATAAGTTATGCTTTGTTATTTTTTTATGCTCAATAAAGCCAACAACATGGTCATGGATTACGGATAAATTATACTCTATAAAGTGAATGGTACCTTGGCTTAAATGATAATGTAATATTTTTTGCTTACCACTGAAGCATTTAATTCGTTCGAGGGCTGCACATCTATCATATTGACCCTAAACATTAACGGTTTGAATAACAGAGTCTAATGACATCGCTGCATCGGTTATTTCCTCAGCAAGGCTGAACGCTCGATCCGCATCAGTATGACTCGTTCGAGCTTCGCTTTGTCTGTAGGCGATGTTTTTATGGTCGTGAGCAGAATGCTAATAGAATAAATCACTTGTGCTGTTTGTTCATTCAATGGATAAACTACACTATAACTAATACAAGGTTAATTCTCAGGCCTTTCCTCATCGATATGAATAAATGATATTCCCATAAGTCGTTGAGTTTATTTTACTCTGCTTATAAGCTGGCATATATTAGCCTTTAACAATAAATCTAACTTCTCGAGGTATGCACTGTATGAAGACCATTGACTTAGTGGCGCTTAGAGATGTTATGGATTTAATGCTTGATGCAGTTTGTGTCGTTGATAGAAAAGGCTGTTTTGTGTTTGTCAGTGCTGCGTTTAAAGATATTTTTGGATATTCTCCTGACGAAGTGATAGGCAAACCAATGATTGGCTTTGTCTATCCCGAGGATGGCATAAGAACGCTTAACGTTGTTGACACACTAATGAGTGGGAAACTTCAACCTCGGTTTGAAAATCGCTGGGTCCGCAAGGATGGAGAAATCGTCGACATTCTTTGGTCTGCTCGATGGTCAGAGTATCACCAATTTAGAATCGCGATTGCTCACGATATTACTGAACGCAAGCAAATGGAACGGCAACTGCATTACATATCAGGACATGATCCATTAACAGAATTGCCGAACAGGACATTATTGTTTGGGCGCTTACAAACTTCACTTGGATTAGCGCGCCGCGAAGGCACTGATCTTTCCTTGTTATTTATCGATATTGATGGGTTTAAGCATGTAAATGATAGTTATGGTCATCTTGTCGGTGACAAGCTACTCAAGAATATAGCTCAACGTTTGCGCGATTGTGTCCGTAAATCGGATACGGTTGGGCGCTTTGGTGGGGATGAGTTTCTAGTTGTGTTAAATGGAATTGATTTATTTGATGATGTGCTTGTTATTGCTGAAAACATACGTATTGAGCTTGAGAAACCTTATCAATTTGACAGTCTTAATTTGCAACTGTCACCGAGTATTGGCGTTGCTCGTTACCCTGAAAACGGTGATGATGAGCAGCAATTAATTCAACATGCAGATCAAGCAATGTATAGAGCAAAAAATGCTGGCGGAAATCGAGTCAATGCAAGTTGAGATAATCTAAAGTCGTTTTATTGCTTAGCCATTGTCTTAAACTTGAACAATGCTCTTGCTAGTAAAATAGTGGGTTATAATTAACCCCGATTGAGATAATAAGGTTAAGTAGTGTCATTGTTTCCGATATTTTATCTGCATAAAAACAATGCGCTAAATATGTTTTAACAAGATGATTTATTAGCTTAGCCTCAACTCGGGATATAGAGATGGGATAGACGGATAAAAATCAGTCTATCGTTAAGTCATCAATATCAAGCTGGTCTTTTGTGTTGCTATCGAGGCGTATTGACGCGTCAATAGCTGGCCTATTGAACGTTAATGTAAGGCAGATAGAGAAACAAAAGGCTGTTTGATAACCGCTTATTATCCCGAGATGAGGTTAGTTATACTGACTTAGGAAGAACATTTTTAGTATGCGTAAAATTGACAAAAAAAGAGACAATCAATTAAGAGAGGGATTAACCTCTGTATGCCAACAAGCAATAGCGGCCTATCCAGGTTTTGCGTGGATTACCCATATGGTTGATTATGCTATATTTCCTAAAGGTTTACGGATTATTTGCATATTTGATACTGAATCACAGCTAATGCAATTTAATCAACGCGGTGATAAAGCGATATTGTTAAGCTTAATTCAACGCACCCTTGCTCAATACGATATTAACCTCAAAGACATCAATCAGCATGTTAGCTTTGATACCGAAACTGCCTGCGAGCAGCAACATCAGGGTAATTGGGCGTTGCGGTTAAGTGAAACTAATAGCATGGCAAACAATGGTCGCTCTAAGCTGCACTCAATGTCGCGTGGAGGCTGATTTAACCTGCTAATACTTATCTCGTTCTAAATTAACGAATCTCAACTGGGGATGTGAGATAGAATAAGTAATTTAGAATCATACTATTACACCTAATATTATATCAAAGTTGGCATTGGTTTTGTTCGTAAGTCAATACAAGATAATTAACAGGGAAAGGCTGTTTGATAACCGTTTATTATCCCAAGCAAAGATTAACGACTAACTGACTTAGGTAAAAGTTTGCTGGTGATTATAAAAATGTAATACATGGGCAAGTTCGTATTCTGATTTAGTTAATGCGCCATAAGCAAAGTGTGGCTTGAGTTCACCCTCATATTGCTGAAAATCACCTAAGGATTGTATCAAACGGTTCAAGGCGACGTTAACGTCGACATGTTCATCTAGTATTGGTGCCGCGGGAATAGATTCACTTAAGCTATGCGACATCGCCCCTTTAGTGGCAAAAACCGCAAACGCTAGTGTGCCAACCGTGTGCTTAAATACGGCAGATTTATGTTGCGGAAACCCGGTCATCGAAAACTCAACACTTTGGGCACAGTGGCTGAATACCTGGGCAGTGTTCCATTGGCCAGTACTTAGGCTTGCTAATTGCTCTGGCGGTAATAATGACATTTTATTCAGGATCGATAACAATGCGTTTAAATTAAGTAGCTTAGTATCCTTGCCTTGGTTTAACCACATCACACTCGCCCCCCCTAAGCCGATGGCTGCGCTCGCTACACCCACTTTTAAAAATTGTCTACGTTGCATTGTTTAGCCTCAATTTTTGATAGTTGCATGTGCATTATTGACGTTTAAGACAACCCAATTAGGATCTTTGTTGTCGATACATTTTTATAAAATATTCAATCTTATTTCAATAAGTATAACAACGACAAGCTGCTCATGATCTTTTATAACGATCTGTAGCCTAACTAATTCGTTGCTATTCATTGGCATATCAGGAAATGAAATTTGATCCATTTCTGTTTCAGCTTTGCATATCGCTGTTTAGCGCTCACGGTTATTTGTTCGCAAATACTAATGTGGTTATGTTTACTCAGTAATGCCTCATTAACTGAAATTGGGTGACCTGAGTTGATCATTAATGCAGTCTCGATAAAATCGAGATCTATGTCTTAAATTTTATCTGAAAAATCAGTTATCTTAAGCTTAAGCGATTTCTTGAGTATTTTATTTATGTTTCAAATCTTTTCTGATTTGGCATCTTGGCTTATTTACAGTGTATTGGGCTTGTCGGCAGAGACAAAGCTCGGTGATGCGCTGCATTTCTTTGTTGAAGATGTCACTAAAATTTTTGCATTGCTCTTAGTGATGATTTATCTCATTGCCCTAATGCGGGCGTCGTTAAATGTGGAGCGAGTCAGGGATTATTTAGCCGGTAAACATCGAGGCGTAGGTTACTTGATGGGAGCTGGATTTGGTGTCGTCACCCCATTTTGTTCCTGTTCGAGTATTCCGGTGTTTTTAGGCTTCACGTCTGCGGGGATCCCTTTGGGGATCACCATGAGTTTTTTGATCACTTCGCCCTTAATCAACGAAGTGGCAATATTACTGCTGATGAGTTTATTGGGGATAAAGTTTACTCTTTTGTACGTCGCCGTCGGCATGAGTGTGGGCATGTTAGGAGGGTTATTTCTTGACACGATTAAAGCGGAACGTTGGTTGCAATCGTTTGCGGCAGAAGCGTTAAAACGTGGTCAACAAAAGGGCGGCGAAGATAAGGTTGATGATGGCGTCAGTGCAGACCCCTTGTCTTTGCCACAAAGGCATCAATTTGCCAAAACTGAGATGCTGGATATTTTTGGCCGGGTATGGAAATGGGTCATTATTGGTGTCGGTTTAGGTGCTGCATTACATGGTTTTGTTCCCGACGGTTGGATTGCGGCGCATTTGGGTGACGGACAATGGTGGTCTGTTCCTGCCGCTGTGTTGCTGGGTATTCCTCTTTATTCCAATGCGACAGGGGTTATTCCTGTGATGGAAAGCCTGATTATCAATGGTCTACCTATAGGCACCACATTGGCATTTTGTATGAGTACAGTGGCGGCAAGTTTTCCTGAATTTATTTTGCTAAAACAAGTTATGCAATGGCGCTTACTGGCGATATTATTCTGTCTTTTATTAGTCGCGTTTACACTGGTCGGTTGGATTTTTAATGCACTAGCGCCAACCTTGTCATCTTCAATTTAAAAAATTAATTATTAAGGAATAAAAATGAAAATCATTAAAGTATTAGGCTCTGGTTGTAAAAAATGCCTTGAAACTGCCGAATTGGTCCAAGCCGTTGCAGATGAAAAGGGTGTCGCAATCAAAATCGAAAAAGTGACCGAGATGGCGCAAATCATGGCTTATGACGTTATGAGCACGCCAGCGGTGGTGGTAGATGAAAAAGTGGTTCATAAAGGCAGTAAACCCACTAGAGATAAAATAGCCGAGTGGATATAATTTGCCTCTGTAGCGATAAGTTGCTTGGGGCTATTGGCAGTAAATAAGCCGATAGCCTCTTTGGCATTGTGCTAGATTGTTATTGACTCTAGCGGACAGAGACATTGAAATCTTGCCAGTAACGTTTCTTTCCTCATGTTTATCTAAAAGCTTAAGGGTCATCAGTTCGGATCCTTCGCAATCGAGTGCCATTTGAAATAATAAAAGGGTGGACGAATAAGTCGCCGACAGGCTTTTATTGTAATGTTAATGCACCCTCAGTGCATGTGATCATGTCGATGATGACATTAATGACATCATCGATTGCTGAATTTAACCACCATCGCGTTGAAATCATGACTCAAACATTAGCAAAGGTGCAATTAAAGGATAATAAAGGCTTACGCCCATAAAAGGACTTATGTTTTCATTGGGCGACGGTTATCACAATCCTGATACCGCATCTCAGTTGATTGTCATCGGGCGTTTTACTAGTGATCGTAAGGTGACGGATTGGACATTCTCGTTTGATTTATTTGGTCAATCGCCAGCAGGAAAAGTCATCAGTATGACGGAAAAATGTAAAGCGACAGACCCCAAAAGGGTGTTTCAACTCTCCTTTGAGAATGCTAGGCAAATAATCCTTCCCAACGAGTTTCCCCCAATAACCATAAAGCAATGATCCCTTTATGTTGCTCGAATAAATGCTGAGTCACACAGGTTCCAGCATATTTTAATGCTCGGTTTACAATAATTGAATCCAGTCGTCATTGCTGTTACATCGACATCCTTTTGTACTTTTGATGATAAACAGTTGGAACATGAAGCTGTTATAAGCATAATAGCCCAAACCATATCACATCAGCATTAGCGCGATAATTTGAGGATGCTTTGAGCTCGACACTTACCCAATCCGTTACCCACGAATTTAGCGAGCGCGGTGCGTTAGCAAAACATGTACATCATTATCACAATCGCCAGACCCAAACAGATATGGCGGTTGCGGTGAGTGAGGCTATTGCTAAAAAGCATAATCTGATTTTAGAGGCGGGTACGGGCGTGGGCAAAACCTTCGCGTATTTAATCCCTGCCTTGCTCAGTGGTAAGCAAGTGGTCATCAGTACTGGCAGTAAAAATCTTCAAGAACAGTTATTTCTCAAAGACTTACCTGCATTGCTAACCATGCTTGATATTCATGTCCCTGTTGCATTACTCAAAGGGCGTAATAATTATTTATGCCAATTACGCCTTGAAAAACAGATGCAAATGGCCAATAAGTTTACTGAATTTTACATTGATGATTTATTAAAAATTAACCAGTGGGCACATTTAAGTAAAGATGGCGATATCGGCAATTTAACCTCGGTGGCTGAACATTCTGAAGTGATCCCCACCGTCGTCAGCACCAAAGAAAGTTGTACCGGTAAAAAATGTGATCATTATGATGTGTGTTTTACCCGTAAAGCACGCATTAAAGCTATGGACGCTAAAGTGGTAGTGGTCAATCATCATTTATTTTTTGCAGACCGATTATTGAAGGACTCTGGTTTTGCGGAGTTATTGCCGGACCCAGATGTTGTCATCTTTGATGAAGCCCATTTAGTGCCTGATATCTGTATCAGTTACTTTGGCAGCCACATTTCAAGTCGCGAAATTGATAAACGACTCAATGCGGTGATCAAACTGCATAAAGAAGTGATCCGCGACAGCATTCAACTTGAACAACTGGCTCAGCGTGGCTTAATTGCCCTCAGTGAATGGCACAACTTGATGTTTGAACATCAAGTCTCTGATTGGCGCAAAGTGCTTGCCCATAAAACACTTGCCAGCACATCTTGGAGCTTACACCAGGCGCTTGTCGATTTAGCCAATAATATGCAATATCATCTGGGTCGAGATGATCAACTCGATATTGCCTTTGAGCAATTACAGGCGCTGGCTGAGACATTACGTCATTATTTTGAGTGCCAAGACCTGCAAGCGGCTTACAGCGTAGAACTTGGCCCTCGGTTTATTATGCTTCGCATGAGCCCGATTAATGTCGCCAAACAATGTCAGCAATTGTTTGTTAAGGATACGCGTTGGATATTTACTTCCGCGACATTGCAAGTGAATCGCAGCTTAGCGCATTTTGCTAAAGAGTTAGGCTTGGCTGACTCAAAGCAACTCATTTTAGACAGTCCATTTGACTATCCCAATCAAGCCGTATTTTGCGTACCTCGTCATTTAGGCAAGGTGGGGCAGTCGCAACATTCAGCAAAACAACTGGTTGATGTGTGTGTTCAAGCCATTAATGCCGCACAAGGACGGACATTTATTTTATTTACCAGTCATCATATGCTGCAACAAGTCGCCGTAATGTTGCAAGGTAAAGTCAAGTATCCGCTTTTAGTGCAAGGGCAGGCCAGTAAACAAAGTTTATTGAATAAATTTCGACAACTCGGTAATGCGGTGTTGTTGGGAACCAGCAGTTTCTGGGAAGGAGTGGATGTTCGCGGTAAATTACTCAGTTGTGTGATTATTGATAAATTACCGTTTGTGTCTCCAGATGACGCATTATACAAGGCTCGAGCGGCTAATGCTGAGCGTCAAGGACTCGATCCTTTTGCCACTATTTCATTGCCGCAAGCGGTGATCAGTTTAAAGCAGGGCGTAGGGAGATTAATCCGTGATGAAAAAGATCGTGGTGTGCTTATCTTGTGCGATAATCGGATTGTGAATCGCGCATATGGGCAAGCGTTTATTAATTCATTGCCGCCAATGCAGCGAACTCGCGACTTAGAGCACGCATTACAATTTTTAAAACAGATCCCTTAAGCTTTTTAAAACATCGCCCATCAGTTATCATAATGGGCTTATTTGTCGTGATTACCGAGTAACCCATCAAAATGCCTAAGCAGTTACATATCCTCGCGCTTGATACTTGCACTGAAACTTGCTCAGTAGCATTAACCATTAACGGCGACGTTTATGCTCGTATTGAAGATGCTCCGCGCGAACATAGCCAACGTTTGTTACCTATGGTCGACGCCGTCTTAGCTGAAGCTAAAGTGACACTAGCCGATATTGATTTAATTGCTTATGGCCGCGGCCCCGGCAGCTTTACCGGTATTCGTATTTGTACTAGCATGACCCAAGGTTTAGCACTGGGGCTAGATTTACCCGTTATTGGTATTTCTACGCTTACTGCCATGGCGCAAATGGCGATTGAGCTCGGAGCTTCACAGGTATTGTGTTGTATTGATGCCCGCATGAAAGAAGTGTATTGGGGACAATATATTGCCAAAGATGGTATTGCCACCTTAGTGGGTGAAGAACACGTTAGCGCGCCAGAAGCGATTGAATTGACACTCGATACTCAACAAACCATTAGTGTTTGTGGCACAGGATTTGAAGCCTATCCACAATTATTGAATATTGCGCCGCACATTACTCCATGCAGTCAAGCAACTTACCCAGATGCAAAAGCCATGATCGTGCTTGCGCAGCAAGGTTACCAACAAGGTTTACATACCTCTGTCGATGAACTTTCGCCAGTGTACCTTCGTGATACGGTTACATGGAAAAAACTTCCTGGCCGAGAATAGCCATTCGGCGTTATTTGACATAAAGTATAAGAGACAAATATAGGTAAACGGTATCGTTAATGACGATAAATGCAGCATTATTAATGGTCAATAATCAATCAGGCCCTATCAGTCTGAGTCAAACTGTTGCCGGAAATCGACCGATCATTGCGGCCCGCGAACCTATTATTATCAACCCTTTTGCTTCAGACCGTGAAGTTAAAGGCATTGAAACCCGTAACTTGGTCATTGTTGATGATTTAACCTTGTCGGCTAAACAGCAGGCACGTGTTGAATATGATCGTGATACCCATAGTCAACGTGGTGCCATAGCGCAATATTTGTCTACACAGCATTTTGTTAAAAGAGACGAAATTCAACAAATGGTTGGTATTGATTTATATGCCTAATGTATCGTGGTCTGCAATACCCAGTCGCAGCCGTTTTATGATTGAATTACTGCTGGCTTTTTTATTAACTCGATTTCCGTATATCTCTATTCCTTTTAAATGGTTTGAAAGCTATTTCCATGAATTATCTCATGGCATCGCGACGTTAATGACGGGTGGCTCGGTCAGTCATATTCAATTATTTCCAAACGGTGCAGGCCTTTGTTTTAGTCAAGGCGGCAGTAGCATATTAATTGCTTATGCCGGTTATTTTGGTGCCGCATTGTGGGGATATACAATCTTCCTCATGGCTACTCAAAAACAGACTATCCGGTTTACACTCACCCTGTTAGCCATAACAGTGGCGGCTTCGTTACTTTTCTGGGCTCGTGATCTGTTAACAATTATTATTCTTAGCGTCTTGATAATACTTTTTTTGTTACCACTTAAATTAAAAAATAGTAGCCTATTAAACACCTTGCTGCGTATATTAGGCCTGATGATTATTTTAAACGCCATGGCCAGTCCAATGGTGTTATTGGGGTTAAGCAGCCAAGGCGATGCGGTTTTGTTAGCTAAAATGACTTGGCTACCAGCATGGTTGTGGGTAATGTCATGGCTAGCATTTAGTGGCTATATGTTGTGGCTCTGCTGGCGTAAAGTGGGTCGAAAAAAGGGAGTGTCAAAATGAAACGTAACATGATGTTAGGAGCCTTAATTGGCTTATCAAGTTTAGGTATGTCGACCGCAATATACGCAGCCGATAGTATGCCCGATAAAAAAGTGACGGCGCCGCAGGTCAATGCTGCGCTTGCTAAGGCGGTGGCCAGCGAATTTCGGTCTACAGAAAATAAACTGCGTGATCAATATCGTCATCCTGCAGAAACATTAGCTTTTTTTGATGTAAAGCCTGAACAGACGGTTATTGAGTTATGGCCGGGTGGTGGTTGGTATGCTGAAATTCTTGCGCCTTATTTAGCCTCAAAAGGTCAATATGTTGCCGCCAATTTTGAAACTAAGCCTGCAGAAGATAACCGTCAGACGGCTTATTATAAATCAGCCGGTGTTAAATTTGAAAAATGGGTGAGTGACAACAAAGCGAGCGTTGGCAATGTTCAGTTTGTAACCCTCGATCCACCGGCTAAATTTTCATTAGGCAAAGATAACTCTGCAGACCACGTATTAACATTCCGTAATTTGCATAATTGGGCCATGAAAGGTGAGTTAGAAGGTGTATTTAAAGCCGCTTATGACGTGTTAAAAGTCGGAGGTTCATTAGGGGTCGTCGAGCACAGAGCAAACGTGGGGATGGCTGCAGAAAGTGGTTATATGGAACAAAATCAAATGGTTGAACTTGCCAATAAATACGGTTTTGAACTGACTGCGAACTCAGAATTAAATGCCAATCCTAAAGACAGCAAAGATTATCCCAAAGGTGTGTGGACATTACCACCCCGTTTAGCGATGGGCGATCAAGATAAACAAAAATACCTTGATATTGGTGAAAGTGATCGTATGACACTTAAGTTTACCAAAACTGCGGCTAAATAATCTGAACACGAAATAGTAAACGCATCTAAAATAGCACTTTGAGTCATATTGAATGTACATGCAATAGATTCACTATTGTCATGGTAATTCGGCATGTTAGCGGTACAAAGTGCACGTTTGCTGTGAAAAGCTGACCTGTAAGTGGATAGTTAAGCAGATGATTAAGCCATGACCCCGTCTCCGCTCCCAATTTAGATCAATTCGTTTTGTAAAGTGAGCCCATCATGTTGAACGTTAACGTCGCCGAGATTCAATTGCCGTTGGCTCATATAACCCTTGCTGCGAAACGCTATGGTGATGCTAGTAAGCCGATGATATTGGCTTTGCATGGCTGGCTTGACAATGCAGACAGTTTTATTCCCTTAGCACAGGCTTTTGCCGATCAAGGTTTGTTCGATACATTTCAACTAATGTGCATTGATTGGCCTGGACATGGATTATCAGATCACCGTCCAGGGCGCTATCCATTGCATTGGGTCGATTACATTTATGATCTGCAAGCCGTGATCCATGCTATCGCACAAGATACCGGGCCGATTATTTTATTGGGTCATTCGCTTGGCGGCATAGTGGCGTCAGCTTATAATGCTTGTCTTGCTGAAAACATCCATAAACTTATATTAATAGAAGCACTTGCACCATTATCAGAGTCTTCCAGCCAAGCTAAAGATCGCTTACGTAAAGGTTTACTGCAACAACAACGTTTTAATCGTCAATTAGCCAGACCCGCTCCGACATATTCCTCTATGGACGTTGCGGTTCAAGCTCGCCATCAACTGACTGGATTGGCATTGCCATGGTGTGCACTGATCACCAAGCGTAATATGGCGCTCACTGATGGACAATATCATTGGCGCAGTGACCCTAGATTAAAGTTAGATTCGCTGAACCGATTTACGTTTGATCAGGTAGATGCGCTGATGACCACCAGTGACACGCCTTCTTTACTGATTATTGGCCATGATGGCTATAAACAATTAACCGCATCAACAGATCAAGCCAATAAATGGTTTACCCATATTGAAATAGTACATTTATCCGGAGACCATCACCTTCATATGGGAAATGCCCAACAGGTGGCCGAATCGATTGGAGCATTTATTCTAAATAGCCGTTAACACTGGTTGAAATCGCTATTATTTTTCGATTATTTATGTGACTATAGTCGAAAATTAAAACGCTTGTATGATTTCGGTCACGATAAGCATCATAATAAAGCCTGCGATAACAATATTAATGATACGCAGACAATAAAATATTTTACCACTGACGGGGTATGCACGTCTTAGCACAGTGGGTATTATTAGGAGACACTTGTGGACCAGCCTTGGATTAATAATTTACCTGAACATGTTCCGGCCGAAATTGACCCATCTCAATTCAGTTCCTTAGTACATATGTTTGAAGATTCAGTAGCAAAATATGCCGACCAACCTGCCTTTATTAACATGGGTGCGACGATCACATACCGTAAACTCGAAGAACGCAGTCGAGCTTTTGCAGCTTATTTACAAAACGAACTGCATTTAAAAAAAGGTGATCGTGTTGCCCTGATGATGCCCAATTTGTTGCAATATCCTATTGCTCTGTTTGGTGTTTTACGCGCGGGTATGGTGGTGGTTAACGTTAATCCACTTTATACTCCGCGGGAATTAAAGCATCAACTAGTCGATTCAGGTGCGAAAGCTATTGTAGTGGTGTCAAATTTTGCTCATACCTTAGAAAAGATTGTCGTTCAAACACCTATTGAATCGGTCATTATTACCAATCTTGGTGATCAACTTAGTGCACCGAAACGCACCTTAGTGAATTTTGTCGTTAAATACATTAAAAGATTAGTACCCAAATACCATTTACCTCATGCATTATCGTTTCGCGATGCCTTATCAAAAGGTCGTCGTCTGCAGTATATTAAAGCGGATATTACGGGTGCTGATTTAGCCTTTTTACAATATACCGGTGGCACAACCGGGGTATCTAAAGGCGCAATGCTAAGCCATAAAAATGTGGTGAGTAATGTTTTACAGGCCAATGGTGCTTACTCTCCAGCCCTTGATAATGGCACTGAGTTTGTGGTGACAGCCTTGCCGCTGTACCATATTTTTGCCCTTACGGTTAACTGTTTGCTGTTTTTGCACAAAGGCAGCAAAAATTTACTTATCACCAATCCTCGCGATCTTCCCGCATTTGTGGCTGAATTGAAAAAGTACCCGTTTACCGTATTGACCGGTGTTAATACCTTATTCAATGCTTTGGTGAACAATGAAGAATTCACCCAACTTGATTTTTCTGGCTTAAAACTGTCGATTGGCGGTGGTATGGCCGTACAACGCGCGGTCGCCGATAAATGGCAAAATCTGACTAAGACACGTTTATTAGAAGGTTATGGTTTAACAGAAGCATCGCCTTTAGTGACTTGCTGCCCATATAACCTCAGTGGTTATAATGGATCGATTGGTTTTCCTGCACCATCGACCTTTATTCAAATCAGGGATGAAGATTCAAAGGTATTGGCTCAAGGCGAAACTGGCGAGTTATATGCTAAAGGCCCTCAAGTCATGCTGGGCTATTGGCACCGTCCGGAAGAAACAGCTACTGTAATTGATAAAGATGGTTGGTTAGCAACAGGCGATATTGGTTACATGGATGAAAAAGGTTTCTTTTTCATTGTTGATCGTAAAAAAGACATGATTTTAGTGTCAGGTTTTAACGTATTCCCGAATGAAGTGGAGGAGGTCGTTGCCTTACACCCTAAAGTGATTGAAGTCGCTGCTGTTGGCGTTCCCAATGATGCCAGTGGCGAGTTAGTAAAGATTTTTGTGGTCGCAAAAGACAAATCATTAACCGAAGAAGAGCTGATTAAGCACTGCCGTCATCATTTAACGGGATATAAAGTTCCTAAGCTGGTAGAATTTAGAGACGAATTACCGAAAACCAATGTGGGTAAAATTTTACGCCGACAACTTCGAGATGAAGTTACCAAAGCGTAAAATCAAAGCCGGCAACTGAGCCGGCTTTTTTTATGCTTAGCTATTCTCAGTTGACTGCCATGGCCCACATCTCTTTTTAGCGGAGCCTATTTTGTTAACGTTTGAATATATCAATGATGATGCCAGCTTATTGTCATTAGTTGAACAATACCAACAAAGCACCTTATTGGTGCTCGATACTGAGTTTGTCCGCACTCGAACCTATTATGCTAAATTAGGTCTTATTCAAGCCTACGATGGCAAGACCTTAGCATTAATTGATCCGGTCGCGATTACCGATTTAAGCCCTTTTTGGCAATTATTAACTAACCCGAATGTTGTTAAGTTAGTGCATTCATGCAGTGAAGATCTTGAGGTGTTTGCTCATTACGGTGAATGCCAACCTAGCCCATTATTTGATAGCCAAATAGCTGCTAGTCTTGCCGGTTTCGGCCACGGTTTAGGATATGCCAAACTAGTCGATGCATGCTTGCAAGTTGAAATAGATAAAGGCGAGTCACGTACCGATTGGATGAAACGTCCACTCACTGAAGCACAATTACACTATGCAGCCAATGATGTGTTTTATTTGTATCAATTATATCCACAGCTCCAAGAGAAACTTGCGGCAAACAATCGTATTGAATGGTTGTTTGAAGAAGGTCAGCGCATGACTGAAGGGCGTTTGTCATTGCCAGAAGGCGACAGCGTTTACCTTAAAGTAAAAAATGCCTTTCAGCTATCGAGTCAGCAATTAGCCTATTTAAAAGTATTGGCTAAATGGCGCTTAAACAAAGCGGTAAGCCGTAATCTTGCGCTCGGTTTTGTGGTAAAAGATCATGCATTAATTGCATTAGCCAAAAAACAACCGACCACGTTAGCAGAATTAGCTCAATTAAATGATTTAACGGATCAAGAAAAACGTATTCATGGCAAAGACTTATTAACGGTAATGGCGACTGCAGATTTAGTTAATCTACCTGAAGAAGTTGATATTGTTGCGCTTAAACCTGGTTATAAATCAGCTTTTAAAGAGGTTAAGAACGTCTTGACTGAATTATGTGAGCGAGAAAATGTTGCATTAGAATTTGTTGGTTCTAAACGCCATATTCATGAGTTTTTGTTATGGCTTTTCAATAATAAAACGACCTCAACACCTTTGCTACTAAGTGGTTGGCGAGGAATGTTGATCGGTGATTTGCTAGCGCGAGTACGTTTCAATTAATGCAATAAGATCATCAAACTAAAAAGGATACTTGCATTGCTGCAAGTATCCTTTTTGTTATTTTGTCCTAGCGATTTAATCTCAACCAGTGATAGTTACTTAGTATCAGGTAAGGTGACGTTAAGCTCTAAAACCGATAAATTGTCGTCATTTTGGTCTAACTGCACAGACACTTGGTCTTCTGATATTTGGACATATTTTCGGATAACTTCGATGATTTCTTGTTTCATCTTTGGAAAATAATCAGGTATACCGCGTTCTCCACGCTGATGAGCCACAATAATTTGTAATCGTTCCTTTGCCAATGATGCGGTATTGGGCTTTTTACTGCTTCTAAAATAATCAAGTATCGACATAATTAGCTCCCAAATATCCTTTTAAGGAATCCCTTTTTTTCTTCTGTGATAAATCGAACCGGCACATCGTCACCTAATAAGCGCGCAACGGTATCGCCGTATGCTAAACCTGCATCACTTTCTTGATCAATAATGACTGGTACTCCTGAGTTTGATGCTTTCAGTACCGATTGAGATTCAGGGATCACACCTAGCAATTCAATGGCTAAGATTTCCTTCACATCTTCAACGCTGAGCATTTCACCTGTTCTGACTCTGGCAGGAGAGTAGCGAGTTAACAGTAAATATTCTTTAATCGGTTCCAGAGATAATTCAGCACGACGTGAGCGACTCTGTAGCATACCTAAAATACGGTCAGAGTCACGTACTGAGCTAACCTCTGGATTGGTGGTCACAATCGCAATGTCAGCAAAGTAAAGTGCCATCATTGCACCTTGTTCAATCCCCGCAGGGGAATCACACACAATATAATCGAAATCTTTTGTTAAATTGTCAAGTACTCGACCCACGCCTTCTTTCGTTAGCGCATCTTTATCGCGTGTTTGAGACGCGGGTAAAATAAACAGTTTATCACAGCGTTTATCTTTAATTAATGCTTGGTTTAAATTGGCTTCACCATTGATAACGTTGACAAAATCATATACAACTCTGCGTTCACAACCCATTATCAAATCAAGGTTGCGTAAACCGATATCAAAATCGATAACAACGGTTTTTTTTCCTTTTAAGGCCAATCCGGTGGCAATTGCTGCACTGGATGTTGTTTTACCCACACCGCCTTTACCTGATGTGACAACAATAATTTGTGCCATTTATTTTTATGTCCTTGTATTTGCCGATTATTGGGGCAATGATTCAACAGTGAGGGATGCGCCATCAAGGCGAACACAGCCTCTTTGGCTTAGATCGTATTGTTGCAAATGTTCAGTCAACCAATACTGTCCAGCAATCGATACTAATTCTGCTTCTAACGAGTTAGCGATAATCACACTTTGATTATCTCCCGCTGCGCCAGCCATGGCCTTGCCACGAAGAGCGCCATATATATGAATGCTACCATCTGCAATGACTTCTGCGCCATTACCAACCGCACCAAAAATGATTAAATCAGCATTTTGTGCGTATATTTGTTGTCCAGAACGCACATTTTGCTTAATAATTTTGGTTGCCCGTTTAGGCAACTCTGCTTTACGGGCTTGTTTGCCCGACTTTACCACGGCAATAGCCATGCACTTTGCTTGTTCAATTTGCGCTGGGCTTGCGTCGGTAATGCCAACAATAATAAGATTTCGGTCAATTAATAATTGTTTTAGCGCATTGAAATCTATGTGGGAATGCTGAATGGCAGATAAATTTAATACCAAGGGTGCGCCCAAAAAGAACTGAGGAGCTTGAGCCAATTTTGAGTCTAATTCAGATGCTATGATATCGAGATCGTTATGATTAATATGCAGCACTGACAATGTAAAAGACGTGGCCTTTAATTCGAGATTTTCTTTAGCCATCTCGGCGTGATTCTCCAATACTTCAGTGATAAACTGATTTACAATTATTTTCTTGTCTCACCATGTTATAGTGTGCTCAGTTGACTATCAAGTTTGAACCTTTGGAAATTTACACTAAAATGATATGTGCAGTATATAAAAGTGGTCGAAGAGCAGATACTTACCTTTTTGTTAAAAAACGTGATGTTTTTGATGAGGTTCCTGAGTCGTTAATGGAAATGTTCGGCACGCCTACATTAGTAATGATTGTCCCATTATCTAAACGAACTCACTTAGGTATCGCTGATATTAACAAAGTGAAGTCTGCATTGGCTGAACAAGGCTTTTACTTACAAATACCGCCACCGCAAGTTAATTTACTCGAACAACACAAACAAGAATTAGCTCTTAAGACAGTAGCCCTTAAGAAATAAGCTCATTCTCAAAGGAGTAATCAAGACTAATATGATTCAAAAAATCATTTTAAGCGTATTTTTTTACTTCTTTTGTTCTAATATCTTGATGGCTGAATACAGCCATCGTGAATTTACTGACTACCTGTTACAGCTTCAACAGAAGTCGATAGCCGCTGGCGTTAATCAACTTACAGCAGAACGCTATATTGCTAATATTAAAATATTCAAAAAAGCCAATTTCAGCACCGACTTACAACCATCGACATCCTTAGAGTACTTTATCCCCCAAGCTGTTCCAGAAATTACTGTCAGCACCGCTAGAGCGATGTTTCAGCAGCATGAACCCCAAATAAATGACTTGAGTCGAACTTATCAAGTTCAGCCTCGTTTCCTTATGGCGTTATGGGGCATGAACTCTCGTTTTGGAGAGCGTCCGGGTCGTTTCCCTGGACTATCTGTATTAGCCTCACTCGCATATAAAGGTGATAAAGAAGCATTCTACATTAACGAATTTATTGCTGCGCTTAAGTTAATCGAGCAGACAAATATAACTGAGGATTTATTGCTCAGTTCCTCATCTGGGGCGATGGGACAGATGCAAATAATGCCGAGCCAATTACTAAAGTACGGTGTCGATGCCGACAATAACGGTATAATCGATGTCTGGAACAGCATGGATGATGCCTTTGCATCAACGGCGAATATGTTGCACCAACAAGGGTGGCAATATGATTCTACATGGGGGCGACAGGTAAAAGCCACCATGATGTTAGATCCTAATTTGCATGGTTTAAGCACTCATCACACATTCCCACAGTGGCAAGCCTACGGTGTCAGACGCTTCAATGGTAATGACTTACCGCAACGAAACGACATGGATGTGTCATTAATTGTGCCTGATGGACCGAAAGGGCGCTTATATTTGGTGTACGATAACTTCCGTTTATTGCATCAATTCAATGACACTTTGTACGATACCTTAGCGATAACTTACCTCTCTGAGAGAATTAAACAGTAAACTGAGGTGTTTTCGGTGTAAAATGCGGTCAAATTTCGATAAAAAGTTACTATAGATAGAAAATGATGACTCAGTTTTGGACAACCACACCTTTAGAAAACATGACACCCGAACAATGGGAGTCACTTTGTGACGGCTGCGGTAAATGCTGTTTAAATAAAATCATCGATGATGATACCGATGAACTTTATTACACTAAGGCAGCATGCCATCTATTAGACAACGACACCTGTGGTTGCCGTAGTTACCTTGATCGCTTTACTTATGTTCCTGAATGTACAGCTATTACTCCAGAAAATATCGCTGAGTTGACTTGGTTACCTGACAGTTGTGCATACCGTCGCTTGCATCTTGGTAAAGGTTTACCGAGTTGGCATCCGTTGCTGACAGGAAGTAAAGAGGCCATGCACAGCGCGGGTATTTCGGTACAAGGCAAAACCGTCAATGAAATGAAAGTGAAATATTTAGAAGACTGTATTGTATTGTGGCCATTATTGGACATTGAATAATAAGTGCAATAAAACACCTGTTCGGGATATAAATAGCTGAAATAGTCCGGTTATAACCTAATCCGCCCTATCTTAAGCCCAGCAAAGGCTATAAAAGCCAAAAGACCTCAATGAGGTCTTTTGATGCTTAATTTACTCTTCACGCTTACTTTTGCTGGTTTATCTTGCTGGTTTAAGCGCCGGCAACAACATTAATAACCAGATTACACAATAAACAGCAAAACCAACCATCATCCACTGGGCCATGCTAACAGAAAGCCATGACCATGGTGAGTCACTGCACATGCCTGTCGGCGAGAATACTGAAGGCAACCATGTGTCCAATGGCATAAAGCTGGGGAACTCAGGGTAAAAAGAGCAAGTAGCAAAAGGTGACGGATTAACCTGCATATCATTTAATTCATACGCTAATTGTAAGCCCCACACAGCAGAGATTGCCCAACCGACCATACCTACTAGGCGTAAAAACCACACTTCAGGTTGTAGCATGCCTATAAGCCCAGCCAGAAAAATACCGAGTACCGCAACTCGGATGTAAATGCACATCACACAAGGCGCTAGATCCATGCCATATTGAAAAAATAGGGCCGCTAACTCTAGCCCAATAGCGGATAATAACAATAAACCCCAAGAAATACGGCTACGACAAAACTGCTGTAATTGCGACAATTTCAGTTCCTAATAAACGTTGTGATAGAAAAAAACACCCTCAAATGAGGGTGTTCTAATAGACTGTAGAGACTTTAAGATAATTTAACTGCTAAGTCCAATAACGAGATTTAATTAATGACCCATTGCAGCACCAGTGATGTCTTTGGCTGAGTGGTGGATTAATAATTGAGTTTCATAGAGCATATTAGTCATATCGACTAAGAAACCGGTTTCAATAGCCAATACACCGACAATAGATAATACAATGGTATAAGGTAAAGCCATCCATACCATACGGCCATAAGACAAGCGAATTAACGGTGCTATAGCCGACGTTAACAAGAACAAGAATGCAGCTTGTCCATTCGGCGTTGCTACTGAAGGCAGGTTAGTACCGGTATTAATCGCCACCGCAAGCAAGTCAAATTGGTCTCGAGTGATTTGGCCACTCATCAATGCAGCTTTTACTTCATTAATGTAAACAGTACCCACAAACACGTTATCACTGACCATAGACAATAAGCCGTTAGCAATGTAGAAAATCACTAACTGCATATTTCCTTCATAACCTAATGCCCACTGGATAACTGGTGCAAACAGATCCTGGTCAATGATCACACCAACAATGGCAAAAAATACCGCTAATAATGCAGTGAAAGGCAGTGCTTCTTCAAAAGCTTTTCCGAGCGCATGTTCATCAGTAACGCCATTAAATGCAGTGGTTAAAATAATAACAGATAAACCAATGAGGCCAACAGAAGCTAAGTGAAGTGCCAAGCCTGCAATTAACCAAACACCAATTAAGGCTTGGACAACCAGTTTCATTTTATCTTGATCTGTTCGGTGCGAGTCTTCATGGGCTGCATAATCAGATAAAATACGGTGTACAGCGTCGGGTAATTGAGCGCCATAACCAAAAACTTTGAATTTTTCGACAAGAAAACAAGTCAATATACCCGCAACCAATACAGGCATGGTCACTGGGGACATTCGTAGAAAGAATTCGCCAAATTGCCAATGGGCCTGCGCAGCAATGATCAAGTTTTGTGGTTCACCAACCATGGTACATACACCACCTAACGCGGTACCAATACCTGAGTGCATTAATAAGTTACGTAAAAAGGCTCGGAACGCTTCCAATTCATCGTGGTCAAGCTGTCCAGTTGTTTCAGAAGTATGGTCATGACTAGCATCGTCACTGTTACCATCACTAAAACTCTTGCCTGACGCGACTTTGTGATAGATAGAGTAAAAACCTACTGCAACAGCAATAATAACCGCGATGACCGTTAAGGCATCTAAAAACGCAGACAAAAAAGCTGATGCAATACAAAACATCAAGGACACGATAATTTTAGAACGCACTTTTGTGATCATTTTGGTAAATACGAACAGTAGTAACTGTTTCATAAAGTAAATACCGGCGACCATAAAGATCAAGAGTAATAAAACTTCTAAGTTGGCTTCAATTTCATGAAGAACCTGTGAGGCAGATGTCATACCGATAATTACGGCTTGTATGGCTAACAAACCACCGGGTTGCAATGGATAACATTTAAGCGCCATGGCAAGGGTGAAAATAAATTCAACCACTAAAACCCAGCCGGCGAAAAATGGACTGACATAAAAAAACAGCAGGGGATTAATTACTAAAAACGCCAAAATTGCGTATTTGTACCATTTAGGTGATTTGCCTAAAAAATTGACAAACAACGCCTTACCTCTGGTTACAGGCATAGTAGCCTCTCCGATATTGTTATTGTGACGGTATGGATACCATATTTGATAGCTTACAACACATCATTATGTTTAACAGATTCGGAAGAATAGAGGCAACTCACATTCGAAAACTTGATAAAAATCAATTTTTGGTTAATTGAGTTAAAATGCCATTCGATAAATAGAGGATTATGACCCATTATTTTCTGTTTAATAACGATATCTTGATATAGCAAACAATGAGTTAGTACAAGAATGTATGTGGCTAACGCTGCATGGCTGTTATTTTATCGATAGTGTAGCCTAAAAAAAATCGAATTGTAACGTTGTTATTTGGTAAAAAAAACAACATAAAGATAATAAAATATCTACATCAGTATATACTAAATCTGTTTGGTTTTATGACTTAAATTGCTGATATGTTCATGATTACAGTGGTTTAATGTGATGTGCATTCAATTAATGACATTTGAATAGACTAGAGTTGTTCGAAAATCAATCGTTAAGAGAGTGGTGATTAAACAATGGTTTTTATTTTCCACCGCTCTGGTATGATCAGTAATAATAGTTTCGTCATTGTTTAGCAATAGGATATGAAGGCTGATGATCATCAATGCCAAAGGGCCAGCAAGTTTTGCCGAGAAATATATTGTTCGTTCCATTTGGGAAAACAAATTTCCACCTGGTTCCATTTTACCTGCTGAACGTGAGCTTTCTGAACTTATCGGTGTTACTCGCACGACGTTAAGAGAAGTGCTACAACGTCTTGCTCGAGATGGTTGGTTGAAAATCCAACATGGTAAACCTACCCAAGTGAATAACTTTTGGGAAACGTCTGGGTTGAATATTTTAGGGACGATTGCTGATTTAAATCCTGATGGTTTTCCATTATTAGTCGATCAACTAATGGCTGCTCGTGGTAACGTCAGTAACATATATTTTCGGGCATCAATCCGTCACAATCCCGAAAAAGTGGTTGAAGTCTTGGCCGGTATTCACAGCTTAGAAAATGAGGCTGAAGCGTATGCTGAATTTGATTATCAGTTGCATCATACATTAGCCTTTGCATCAGGCAACCCATTGTATGTTTTGATTTTAAATGGATTCAAAGGCCTTTACAATCGTGTTGGACGCTATTACTTTTCAAGCCAAGAAGCGCGTGAATTAACCATGCGTTTTTATCTTAAACTTGAAACGCTAGCTAAAGACAAAAATTATACTGATGTGCCTTCGCTAATGCGTATTAATGGTATTGAAAGTGGCAAAATGTGGCAAAAGCTGCGCGATGATTTGCCCGCTGAAATGGGTCATGATAATAGCTAATTAACGTTAGTTGTGAATCATGATCCTTGCTTAATCCGCTTGGGATATCGAATCATAGATATAAAAAAACCAATCACATTGATTGGTTTTTTTATCTGTTAATTATGGCTCAATATCTGTGCTTAGTTAGGTCAGGTGGATATGCTGTACTCTTTTGTTTCAGGGCAAGTAGAGAGTGTGCTAACGTCGCCTGAGTCATCAATTTGTTCTAATGTGACGTTAAACCCCCATAACCGATGCAAATGTTTTAATACCTCTTGATGGTTGTCTGCGAGCGGAATGTTGTCAAATGGAATGTACCGTAAGATAATAGATCGATCACCGTCAACTTGCACTTTCTGCACCTGAATATTGGGCTCTATATTCGACAGGTTATATTGTTGCGATAAAATGTTGCGAATGTCTTGATAACCTTGATCATCATGAATGGCTGATATTGAAAGTTGACTGCGTTTTTGGTCATCTAAAACGCCAAATAATTTAAAGTCACGGATCACTTTGGGTGATAAATATTGGCTAATAAAACTCTCATCTTTAAAGTGCTCCATGGCAAAATGAACCGTAGTGAGCCAATCGCTACCTGCTATATCTGGGAACCACTTTTTATCCTCATCCGTTGGCGTTTCACAAATTCGTTTGATGTCGATAAACATTGCAAACCCTAATGCATAAGGATTAATTCCGTTGTAAGAAGGACTATTGTAGGCCGGTTGTGCGACTACCGCGGTGTGATTTTGTAAAAATTCGAGCATAAAACGGTCGGTGACTTTACCTGTATCATATAAGTGATTCAGGATAGTGTAATGCCAAAAAGTCGCCCAACCTTCATTCATGACTTGGGTCTGCTTTTGTGGATAAAAATACTGTGCCATTTTACGTACAATGCGCACTAATTCACGTTGCCAAGAGGCTAATAATGGCGCGTTTTTTTCAATAAAATATAAAATATTCTCTTGGGGTTCGCTGGGGAAAATGGCTGTCGTTTTAAGGTTGTCTTTTTGTGGTGATGTCGGCAGCGTTCGCCATAAGTCATTTACTTGGCTCTGTAAATAATTCTCTCGCTCTTGTTGTCTTGCTTGTTCTTCTTTAAATGACACTTCAGCAGGACGCTTATAGCGGTCAACACCGTAATTCATTAATGCATGGCAAGAATCTAAGATCAGTTCGACTTGTTCAACACCATAACGTAATTCACATTCACGGATATAATTTTTAGCAAATACTAAGTAATCGATAATAGAGCTTGCATCAGTCCAAGTGTTAAACAAATAGTTATTTTTAAAAAAACTATTATGTCCATAACAAGCATGAGCCATAACTAACGCTTGCATGGTGATGGTATTTTCTTCCATTAAATAGGCAATGCAGGGGTCTGAATTGATAACAATTTCATACGCCAAGCCCATTTGACCACGTTTGTAGCCTTGTTCTGTTTGGATAAAACGTTTTCCAAATGACCAATGAGTATAACCAATCGGCATCCCAATACCTGCATATGCATCCATCATTTGTTCTGCAGTAATGATTTCAATTTGATTCGGGTAAGTATCAAGCTTAAAAAAAGCCGCTGCTTTTTCTATTTCTTGTTGATATTGTTTTAGTAAATCAAATGTCCACTCGGGTCCATCATCTAACGGGTTACGTTTTTTTTGAACCATGATAGCCCCCTATATAGCTTGTTTTTTAAAAAGTTCGCGAAATACAGGGTAGATATCTTCAACTTGGTGAATATGCTGTACCGCAATGTTATCAAACTGCTGTTGTAGTTGTTCATACTGGTCCCACAGCGTCTGATGAGCTCGATGGCTTATCTCTATATAACTGAAGTAACGCACTTTTGGTAAAATATGTTTCGCCAGTATTTCATGGCAAGTTGGGGAGTCATCAGACCAATTATCGCCGTCAGATGCTTGAGCAGCATAAATATTCCATTCAGTTTCGGGGTAACGTGCTTGTTGTATTTCGTGCATCAGTTTTAACGCACTTGATACGATAGTTCCACCGGTTTCTTGTGAGTAAAAAAACTCGTGTTCATCAACTTCTTTGGCTTGTGTATGGTGGCGAATATAGACCACCTCGAGGTTTTGATAACTGCGAGTAAGAAATAGGTACAGCAGAATATAAAAACGCTTAGCCATATCCTTGGTTGTTTGATCCATAGAGCCAGATACGTCCATTAAACAGAACATTACCGCTTGGCTGGAGGGGATTTCACGTTTGGCATAGTTGTTATAACGTAAATCAAAGGTATCAAGAAAGGGCACTTTAGCGATTTGCTGCTTGAGTACTGATATTTGTTCTTTAATGGCTAAAATTATCTCAGCTTTGGCCCCTGGCGTATCTTCAAGTAACGCTAATTCGGCTTCTAATTGTTTGAGCGCTTTCTTTTTTCCACCACTCATGGCAATGCGCCTTGCAAGTGATGAACGTATCGATCTGACAATATTAATATTGGCTGGTACACCATCATTGGTGAAGCCTGCACGGTAAGTTTGGTACTCTATCAGTTTATTGAGGCGGTTTTTTTGCAAGTTGGGCAATTCTAAATCTTCAAATAACAGTTCCAAATATTCATCTTTTGATATTTGAAACACAAAATCGTCATCTCCCTCACCAGAGTTTGAAGCTTCGCCCTGTCCAGATCCATTTCCTTGTCCGCCCTTAGGGCGTTGAATTTGATCACCGCGATTAAATTGATCATTACCCGGGTGAACACGATCACGCTTCCCGCCTTGACCTTGTCTAAACAGCGGTTCACTGAGATCTCGAGTCGGAATACTGATCTCTTCTCCTTTATCAATATCAGTGACACTGCGACGTGTTACCGCATCACCGACGGCTTTTTTGATTTGTTTTTTGTAACGTTCAATAAAACGCTGCCGATTAACGGTGCTCTTGCCTTTTGCGTTGAGTCGTCTATCAATAAAATTAGCCATACGCCTCTCCCAAGTCATATTTCTGCCAGAGTCATTGACTATCTACTCTGCCAATATTGGGTTTTTACGATGATTTCCGCACTCGTAAATACCATTCTGACAATAATCTGACTTGTTTTTTGGTGTAGCCTTTTTCCATCATGCGATTAACAAAATCGTCATGCTTACGCTGATCATCATTGGATGTTTTGCCGTTAAATGAAATAACCGGTAACAGATCTTCTGTATTAGAAAACATTTTCTTTTCTATGACAATGCGCAGCTTTTCATAGCTGGTCCACAACGGATTATTGCCTTCATTATTGGCTCTCGCACGTAAGACAAAATTGACAATCTCATTACGGAAATCTTTTGGATTACTTATCCCCGCTGGCTTTTCTATTTTCTCTAGTTCAGCATTGAGTGCTCCACGATCAAATAATTGTCCGGTTTCAGGATCTCGATATTCTTGATCTTGGATCCAAAAATCTGCATAGGTGACATAGCGATCAAAAATGTTTTGTCCGTATTCTGAATAAGACTCAAGATAGGCGGTTTGAATTTCTTTACCAATAAATTCAACATATTTAGGGATTAAATAACCTTTCAGAAACTCTAGATATTTTTCGCTAATGTCATTGGGAAATTGCATTTGTTCAATTTGCTTTTCGAGTACATAAAATAAATGAACCGGATTGGCCGCTATTTCTGCACTGTCAAAATTGAATACTCTTGATAAAATCTTAAAGGCGAAACGAGTCGATAAACCTTGCATGCCTTCATCTACGCCGGCGTAATCTCGGTATTCTTGGTAGGATTTGGCTTTAGGATCGGTGTCTTTTAAGCTTTCACCGTTATAGACGCGCATTTTTGAATAAATCGATGAGTTTTCAGGTGCGATCAAACGTGATAACACGCTAAATTGAGCCAGGGTTTCAAGTGTGCCTGGTGCGCAAGATGCAGTTGATAATTCGGAGTTGGCTAACAATTTTTGATAAATTTCCATCTCTTCAGAAACCCGTAAGCAGTAGGGCACCTTAACGATATAGACGCGATCTAAAAACGCCTCATTGTTTTTATTGTTTCTAAACGTCGACCATTCGGATTCATTGGAATGGGCCAAAATAATGCCGTTGTACGGTAACGCAGACAAGCCTTCAGTGCTGTTATAATTGCCTTCCTGTGTAGCGGTCAATAATGGATGGAGCACCTTAATCGGCGCTTTAAACATTTCGACAAACTCCATTAATCCTTGGTTGGCTCGACATAATGCTCCAGAGTAGGCGTAGGCATCGGCATCATCTTGTGAGAAATGTTCTAACTGACGAATATCAACTTTACCCACTAGTGCTGATATATCTTGATTGTTTTCATCCCCGGGTTCTGTTTTGGCGATACCAATTTGGTCTAATATCGACGGATAAACTTTAACCACTCGAAATTTAGCAATATCACCACCATATTGATGTAAACGTTTTACCGCCCAAGGAGACATAATTGTTTTAATATAACGGCTGGGAATGTTGTATTCGTTTTTAAGTAATTCGCTATCTTCTTCTGGGTCAAACAAGCAAAAAGGATGGTCGTTGACAGGGCTGCGAATGCCATCGGCACTTAATATATAAATGGGCACTTGCTGCATCAATGCTTTGAGTTTTTCGGCTAGCGATGATTTACCGCCACCGACAGGGCCTAATAGATACAATATTTGTTTTGATTCTTCTAAGCCTTGAGCAGAATGTTTTAAATAGGCCACAATTTGTTCAATCGCGTCCTCCATGCCATAGAAATCTTTAAACGATGGATAGCTTGCAATAACACGATTAGAAAATATTCGACTTAAGATCGGATTTTTTGCTGTGTCGATGATCTGCGGTTCACCAATGGCCATTAATAAACGTTCAGCAGCAGATGCAAAGGCACTTTTATCTTGTTTACAGATAGCGAGAAATTGCTCTAAGGTATATTCTTCGTCGCGTTTTTTTTGATAACGTTGTTGATAATGCTCAAAAATGCCCATAGTAACCCCTTAAAAACGTGCAGTTGTATTGCTTAAAAAGCCAGAGTGATTAACGCGATGGTCTATAATGTGGTGATGAGTCGGTGGCGCAATATTAGGCTTTACGACTAAAGTGTAGGACAGGAAAAATAACTTGGCGAAGTTTTAATGAAAAATAAATTAAATAAAAACAAAGACAAACAGTAGCATTTGCAATAGTTGCAAAAATAAAGCTGTCAGAGTCGTGGTACTTTTGGTGGATTTTAATGCATAAAAAAGGAGCCTTAACGGCTCCTTTGATTTTTGCTATTAATTAACATTAAGCAGCAAAGTTGTTGTTAACAAATTCCCAGTTAACAAGTTGCCAGAAGTGAGCTAAATACTCTGGACGTGCGTTACGGTAATCAACGTAGTAAGCATGTTCCCATACGTCTACCGTTAATAGAATGGTAACTGATTCGTCAGTTAATGGAGTAGCAGCATTGCTAGTGTTAACAATCGCTAATGAACCGTCAGCTTTTTTCACTAACCATGTCCAAGCGCTACCGAAGTTGTTTACTGCAGAATCGGTAAATTTAGCTTTGAATTCTTCAAAAGAACCAAAAGAAGCATTGATAGCAGCAGCGATATCGCCAGTTGCTTCGCCGCCAGCGTTAGGTGCTAAGCAGTTCCAGTAAAAAGTGTGGTTCCAAACTTGAGCTGAGTTGTTGAACATACCACCAGTTGAAGTTTTAACAACTTCTTCTAGTGTTTTGCCAGCAAATTCAGTTCCTTCAACTAAACCGTTTAGTTTTACCACATAGGTGTTGTGATGCTTACCATAATGGAACTCAATGGTTTCTTGAGAAATGTGTGGTTCAAGTGCGTTCTTTGCATAAGGTAATGCTGGTAGTTCGAAAGCCATTAGTATTTCTCCATGGATTCAGGTTATCGTTTTGTTTACCCATCAGGTAACATTCATTTAGAACCATTGTACTGATTATTTTTGTGATGTGAATCATTGTTTAGGGAATTATGTGGATTGCAGTAATCGATTTTATCGATTTTAAAAAAACCCTACAAACTGTGGCATTTTGTTCTTTGTCTAGGTGTCGTACAATAGTCACTATATGTTCAGTCGTTGTAATTAGGAAATCAAATGGAAACTGTAGAAAAGATTAAACAGCAAATTAGCGAAAACCCAATTATTGTGTACATGAAAGGTTCGCCTAAACTACCAAGCTGTGGATTTTCATCTCAAGTTGCTCAAGTGATGATCAACTGTGGTGAACAATTTGCCTTCGTAGATATTTTACAGCACCCAGATATTCGTGCTGAATTACCAAAATTTGCTAATTGGCCAACATTCCCACAATTATGGGTTGAAGGCGAATTGATTGGTGGTTGTGACATCATCACTGAAATGTTCCAAAAAGGTGAACTTCAGCCAATCATCAAAGCGACAGCTGATAAGTTCCGTACAGAAGATTCTGCAGAATAATTGCTATTGATTGAGTGCGTTAAGCGTTCAATAAAAAGCCCCAATGCTAATCGCTATTGGGGCTTTTTTATTTTACATTTTATATGTGTTTACTTAACGATGCTGTAAAAGGATATTACTCGTCTGTTTGTGGCTTTCTCACGGCAGGTAAAATCAGGTTCATGAAAATAGCCACGATACCGCACAAGCTGATACCTGTTAAACTGAACGAGCCAATACCAAAAGCCATTCCGCCAATACCAAACACTAATGTTACCCCGACAATACTCAGATTGCGTGGTTCTGATAAATCGACTTGATTACGAATTAATGTATTTAATCCCACCGCTGCAATAGAGCCAAACAGTAAGCACATAATGCCACCCATGACCGGAACGGGAATGGTTTGCATCATAGCGCCCAGTTTGCCGATAAAGGCTAAGGTAATCGCGGTGATAGCAGTCCAAGTCATAATGCGCGGGTCAAAGCTTTTAGTCAGTGTAACTGCGCCGGTGACCTCGCTGTATGTTGTATTAGGAGGACCGCCCAGTGCCGATGCAGCAATCGTAGCAATGCCATCGCCGATTAGGGTGCGATGTAAACCAGGCTTTTTGAAAAAGTCTTTTCTAGTGACATTTGATATCGCTAAAATATCGCCAATATGTTCTACCGCGGGGGCAATAGCGACTGGGATCATAAATAATATCGCGTGCCAGTTAAACTCAGGGGCCACAAAGTTTGGCATCGCGAACCAAGGCGCTTCACTGACAGGCGTAAAGTCGACAATACCATTAGCTAAGCTGACAGAATAACCCACTAAAATACCGGCGAGAATAGGCATTAAACGGACTAACCCTTTGGCAAATACCGCGACTATGATAGTCGTCATTAATGCAGAAAGAGAAATGATTAATGCGATATTTGGCTCGACGATGATGAGACTGCCATCACCGCTTTTGCCTAACGCCATATTGACCGCAACCGGTGCCAAGCCTAAACCAATGATCATGATGACTGGGCCAACGACAACAGGAGGCAATAGAGTATGAATAAATTTTGTGCCACGTAACTTTACTGTTAATCCAAGTAGCATATACATACCACCTGCAGCCATTAATCCGCCCATGGTGGCAGGAATACCCCATGTTTGTACGCCATATAAAATCGGCGCGATAAAGGCAAAGGAAGAAGCGAGAAAGACGGGGACTTGACGTTTGGTGACTAATTGAAACAGTAGGGTACCGAAACCGGCAGTAAACAAGGCAACACTTGTGTCTAGGCCCGTTAATAACGGCATTAGCACTAGTGCACCAAAAGCGACAAATAACATTTGTGCGCCTTGTAGCGGAATTAACACGCGTTTCATATTTTTCTCCATCTTTGATTAGAAAGTTAGCGTGTGATTAAACGGCGCGAATTGTCACATAAAAGCGATCATATGCATAACAACTTATAGGGCGCTGTAGCGATTATTGTTATTCGATATGGCTACAATACCCAGGTCTTGTTGAACTCGAGCTGTCAAAATTTTTTCGCGATAAGCGAGTTAGCTCTTTGCTTAAAATGATGCGGCGCAAGTGTTAGAGACAAAGTCTCTAAGTAAGCCTGTCTCTTGTAACAAAGACCCTAGCTTACAAAGACACTTGCTTAACATCATTACCGCGGTTTAGCCGAACCCTCCGGCAGCGTTTGTGGCTTCTTTCTACTGCATTATCACTTATTCATCTCGAACATCGACACACCATAAACGTTGCCTTGGATAAAACGGCCATAAACTGTTGTAAAATTTATCTCAAAAGATCAATCACTTCCTTTCAATATGTTTGTGCAAAAAAGAGTTTTCGTTATCTATTACTCGATGAAATTTTATTATGATATAATTTGCCTACTTTTATTTGCTGCGTTTATGTTATCAGATGCTGAAAAAACTAATTAATCTCATTGTGTTACCCCTGTTTGCGCTTACCTCAATCGCGCTCGTGCAAGCTGCAGAAGTCGGCAAGCTTGATGAAGCGGATATTGCGGTAAGCTCACGCGCAAACGATGTTAAAGATCACGGCCTCAAAGAGGCATTAGCTGCCGTTTTCATAAAAAATTCTGGTCTGCCTAGCGTGGTGTTAAATCCATTGGTTAAGGCTCAAATTAATACACCAGAAGTCATTTTGACTCAATATGGTTATTATGAGAAAAATGGCGAGCTAATGCTCAAGGCCAGTTTTGACCATCAACGGATTATTTCAACGTTACGTCAAGCAGGTTTACCTGTTTGGGGTAGTCAGCGACCCTTGACCCTGTTATGGATGTCTGTCAATGAGAACAATGAACCGACTGTGTTAGCTGATGCTTCTTCGGCAGATATTCGTATTGAGTTGGCTCAAGAGTCTACTAATAAAGGCATACCATTATTGCTGCCGATTATGGACTTGGATGATGTTATGCAAGTGAGTATCACTGATGTACGAGGGATGTTTACTGATGTATTAGCCAATGCATCTGCGCGTTATCAAGCGGATTACTTTGCCGTTGCGAATGTGGACACTCAAGGCGGTAATGTCCATTTCTCCTTTAAATTATTTGATAAAAATAGAACTAATGGCGTGTTACAAGCATTAATTTCACAACAAGGTAATGCTGCTGATTATAAACAAGCGACTAAACAAATGATGAACATTCTGGCCGATTATTATATTAGCCAGTATGCAATCGCCTCTACAGGTAATGATGTTGCAACACAAGTCAGCTTTACTGGGTTAAATAACATTACTCAAGTGGTGCATGTTGAGACCTACCTTCGTCAGCTCAGTGCAGTAAAGTCGATTAAGCTTAGCCAGTTCAAGGGGGATTCTGCTACTTACTCGATAGCGTTGTTTAGTAGTGTAGACGATTTACAGCGGCTGCTTAATATTGATAGTCGGCTATCACAATTAGATACAAAGGGCAGTGTAGAGTCATTTTATGAGTCTAAGACTGACAACACCAAACCTAAATTGATTTATCAATGGTTGGGCTAATAAGTATTACTGGTGCGCGGTACATTGTAATAGTGCAGGGTTAAATACTGTACCAAGACTCGTTATGTGCAGGTTTGTCGTTGAAACTCGCATAATTGAGCGACTTAGGTATATAATAGTGTTAGTTCGTTTATGATTTTGAGACCTATCTGAGTGACACAAAACTCACCAAGACAATTATCTTTACCCGTTTATTTACCTGACGATGAAACCTTCCAAAGTTATTACCCGGCTTCGGGTAACGACGAGTTGATCCAAAAACTTCAAGCCAGTGCTGAGGGGAGGTTGGCTTCTTCTTTATATGTCTATGGTCCTGAAAAATCAGGCCGAACACATTTAATGCATGCTGCCTGCGCCCATGCTAATGACTCGGAACGCCGCACTCTCTATATTCCATTAGGTATCCACGCAAGCATTTCACCGGCATTATTTGAGGGCCTAGAATCTCTTGAATTGATTTGTATTGATGATATAGAAGCGATAGCGGGTAACCTTATATGGGAAGAAGCGATTTTTCATTTGTATAATCGTATTGCTGAACAACAAGATTGCCGCCTGATTGTCAGCGGCAAAGCTTCACCTTCTGAAACGGGTTTTTTGTTGCCAGATCTGGTTTCTCGTATGCAGTGGGGCTTAATTTATCAACTTCAACCGATGGCAGACGACGAAAAACTAGTTGCTTTGCAACGCCGAGCGGCAATGCGAGGACTGCAGTTGTCAGATGACGTAGGACGATTTTTACTGACTCGAATGGCGCGTGATTTACGTTCTTTGTTTGATGTACTCGATAAATTAGATAAAGCTTCGATGGTGCATCAACGTAAGTTAACCATCCCGTTTATTAAAGAGATGCTGAGCCTTTAATGCCTTAGGGTTTAATTCATTAGACATAAAATTATCGCCATCAGTCTATCCGATTAGACAATAAAAAACGCCAAATGCATTCATTTGGCGTTTTTTATTGCGTGAGTCAATGGCTTATTGCTTCACGTGATCACTGCCACTAAATTGCAATGGTCTAGGGGCTGTTGATCTTTGTTTGAATTTTGTGCGAAGAAGGTAATCTCGTATAATTCACTTCGCCAAAAACAAATACAACGAGATTACCATGCCCCGATTAATGCTCACTGATGAGATGTGGTCGAAGCTAAAAGCTATTCTGCTTGATGATAGAGTTTATAACAAGCAAGAGCATCGATTTACGATGGAAGGTATCCTTTACCGATTGCGTGTTGGCTGCCCTTGGCGAGATTTACCTGAATATTTTGGCTTATGGAATACCATTTACCGTCGATTTTTACTGTGGTCAAGAAAAGGTATTTTACTTAGGCTGTTCAAAACATTATCGACTAATAGTGATACTGAATGGGAATTTATTGATGGAAGTTATGTAAAAGCCCATCAACACAGTTCAGGTGCATCATCTGATGAAAATCAAGCAATTGGGTTAAGTCGTGGTGGTAATACAAGCAAAATCCATCTCGCGGTAGATAGCTATGGTTTACCGATAGAATTCATTGTTACAGGTGGAGAAGTTCATGATAGCAAAGCAGCTAATGCCCTTATTGAACTATTGCCACAAAGTCATTTTATTATTGCAGACAAAGGCTACGACAGTGAAGCGATTAGAGATAAAGTGCGTGAATGTGGTTCAAAGCCAGTGATCCCTAGAAGACAAAATTCGAAGCAAGGAAATGGCGATATCGATTGGTGTTTATACAAATATCGGCATTTAGTTGAAAATGCTTTTGCTCGGCTCAAGCATTTTAGAGCGATAGCTACCCGCTATGATAAATTGAAAATTAATTTTGAAAGCCTGCTGGCTCTAGCTTGCTCTATAATTTGGCTGCCAATGTGAAAGATCAACAGCCCCTAGTGTCAACAGTATTTTGTTCAGTTTGTGATGAGATTTTCTGTGGAGATTTTGATGGATCAGTTGTTAGTAGCAAGTTTTGTGCCCAGGTTTGGCCTTTAACTAACGCTACTGGCGCAGGTAAACCATCCATCACTTGTTTTACCTCTATTTCAGGTAACATTTGGCTTAAGACGTAACTAGCACGATCGTATAACTCTGGTTGACCGACTCGACCACGTTGGCCCCATTCAACCACAATCGTCGAGCTTGTCTCAATTTCTGGTTTGTCAGTAATGGCGATATCACGCAAAATACCATATCGATGGCTCATCATCACTTCTTCAAATAGCATGGCAACATCTTCTCGTCTTGACGAATAAGCATAATCATCGTTGGCGAGGTCACTTGAGAAAAATAGTGCTACATCACTTGGAGTATAGGCTTTTTGGGTGTTATTTGCAGATTCACCGGCATAATTTACTTTTGCAAGACCATACATCTCATTACTGGTTAATGGATAGCGAATGTTAAGTTGGTCTGATGTCATCTCTTTACCATCATACCGACGATTAAAATCATTTTCTAAGGTTGGACCTTGCAAATTTGCATGCATGCTTTGTGGATAATAATCATTTGCGTGAGCCAGTTCATGATAGAGCAAATCAGCTAAATCATAAGACATGCTGTCAATCGTGCGGTTGATGCGATTACCTTTTTCTATGTATTCACTTGCATAAGCATTATCTTTAACATAACGATAGGGAGATAAATAATTCAGGTCTTCACCAAAGTTGCTGCGATAATCAGGCGTTTCATTAATCGTATCTCGCTGGGCAGAAGTTAGCCACAGGTATTCAGGATCAAGATATATTGCTCCTATAAAACCAGTATAAAAGGCTGGTCTGATATCGTAACTGATGACGACAGCAGTCACTGATTGCAACAATTCTACAAAATCATTATGAGTTTGTGTACGTAAATAGGCTTCAAAGTTTGCCCCCATCCAGTCGTGCGACACGACCACTCTGTCCATAATCGTATCGATAGGATCGAGATTGGTATCTTGGCTAATAAAGGGCAACTCATTAATGATGTTGCATGGATCAACGAATTGGTTCGAGTAAACACAAGAGATTAGTTGGTTTGCATATGGTGAGTCAGGCTTGTAAGGGTGCATTCGTGCAATGGGGTAGCTGAAGTAGGCGTCCGATGGGGTGGTTTTTTCTTTGGTTACGAGTAAATTGACGTCATCACTAATGGTTTGGCCGTCAAATGTGGCAGTAGCTTTAAGACTGAATAGTTGATCGGTATCGACGTTTGGCGCAACAAAAAACGGCCTATTTATGTCACTTAAATCCACGTTGGTAAAGGCTTTATTATTAGCACTCGGATACATGCACCAACTGATATTTTCAGGTACTTGGCCGTTTATATTCTGTATACGCAAACTCGCATCAGTTCTATTCACCATTTGATGATCGCTATTAATGCGTAAAAGATTGTCATTAGAATCGGCAGTAATTGATACCGTTTCTTCAATGTTGATGTTATCGCCAGAGACCGTCACTTTAAAAGCGTAATCTTGGTTACTTGTGGGTGTGAATGCTAATACTTGGCTATTAACTGCAGCAAGTTCAAGACTGGGTCCTGAAATCTGCTGCCACAAAAATGTTTTTCCAATACTGTCTTGTTCATTGATACTGGCAATAATGCTACCTGGTTTGTCTTTGGCATAATCGTGTTCAAGAATAAAAGTCAGTTGAGAGTTTGTGTCGGCAATGGAATAAGTAATATTTTCACTGCAGATTTCGAAAGTGGATGAGGTAGGTACACCTGGATTGTTATTGTCTGAATCTCCTCCGCAGGCGCTAACTAGTATGGCACTGGCTAAAAGACTGTAGATCCCTAAATTTTGCGATAACTTCATTAAACCTCCCTGTCTATTTTATTATTATTTAAAAATACATTTTTATAACACCCTGTTAGCAAAATAATGTAGCATGCTGTTTTGTATAAATGCAACTAACAAAAAAGCGCCCGAAGGCGCTTAGTGAGGCAACAAAAATGAAGGTTGGTTATTGTTGCTCAGATTTTTTCTTTAACCCTAATCCCAACTCTCGGCCACGTATGCGGGCATAAAACGGAAAACTGACAAGTAGTACGCAAATAAGCACCGATTCAATTAGGGCAAAAACAAGGGCGTCAGTGGTGACATAAGCTAGGGTTAATCCATGTAATAAATACAAACACAGAATAAAACTCGCCCATGCATAAGTGTATGGGTTACCCGTTAAAATACCTTTTAGCGGCAACAATAAAGGTAAAATCCATATTAAGCTGAATCCTAGCGAGTAAGTTCCATTTATACCTTGTTGAATAAACCAGCCGCTGAGCAACAAGAGTAATGCAAGGTAACCAATTCGACTTAGTTGAAACAAGGTTTGTGAAGTCATTATTTTACTCGTTAAAGAATAGACAAAACATTTTCAGGTGGACGACCAATGGCAGCTTTGTTGTTCGCTAACACAATAGGGCGCTCAATTAATTTAGGTGTTGCTACCATTGCAGCGATAAGTTGAGCTTCCGATAACGATGTATCCGCCAAATTCTGAGCTTTATATTCGTCTTCTTTGGTGCGCATAAGTTGGCGAGCCGTTAAGCCAAGTTGCTGTAATATTGTATGGATTTCTGCGGTAGTGGGTGGCGTCTTTAAATATTCAACAACAGTGACATCGGCATTATTTGCTTGCAGCAATGCCAATGTTTCACGACTTTTTGAACAGCGCGGGTTATGTAGTATCGTCGTTTTTGTGGTTGTCATGGTCATAGTCCGTCATTAAAAAAATGGCAAACAATAAGTGGGTTTATTGTTTGTCATTATTCTATCAAAGAATTGCTTATAAGGTTAGATTATCGCAGCTATTTTAATGCCTCCATAGCTCTATCCGCTTGTCTAAACTGCCTTATTCTCGCTTCAATTCGCGCCAGTTGTAAGGTTTGGCCATCGGAATAGCGATAGGCATAATTGAGTTGGTCAATCGCACCTTTATAGTTCGCCGATAAGGCCATCAGTTCAGCATTGCTGTAATACTCAAGTGCTTTGTTGTCTAGCTTACGGTATGCATCAGCCATAATTTGATATGGCAACATGTTCTGTTTATCGAAAAATATCAGTTCTTCTAACAGCGGGATAGCTTTTTTAGGCTGATCTGCCTGAACATAAATATTGGCTAAGTTAGCGTTGACCACTTGTGAGGTCGGTTTTAATTTCCGTTGAGCTTCTAATAATGCTATCGCCCCCGCAAAATCTTTTTTCTGATCTAATAAGTCTGTTTTGGTGTCGATGTAAAACAGATTATTGTCATCTTGTTTAAGTAACCCATCAATAATGACTTCAGCTTGATCAAATTTCTCTAAACGGAAAAGTGCTAAGGCTTTGCCATAGAGTGCAGCCTCTTTAAAAGAGTATTCGTTCTTTTTTAGTTGTTGATCAAACAAAGATAACGCTGCATCATCACTAAAACTGGAAAAGCGTACTTGGATACGGGCTTTAGCTAACTGAAAGTTTAAACTATTAGGAACATTATGTTTAGGGTACTGAGCCGCGCGATTACGCGCCTCGGTAATACGTGATTCTGGTAACGGATGTGTCAGTAACATTTGCGGTGGCGTCGTGGTAAAGCGATAGCGAATAGCAAGTTGACCAAAAAATGTAGCGGCAGCATTGGGATCAAATCCAGCATCTACAAGAATTTGCATTCCAATACGGTCGGCTTCTTTTTCATGTAACCGAGTATAGTTAATTTTAGATTGTGTGGCTAATGCTTGAGTTGTTGCTAGCGCAGCCATACCGGCTTGAGGTGCGGCAATCGTTAATAAAATAGCCCCTAACATCCCCACAATAGTCGCCGTCGAACTCTTTTCTTGTGCTTCAAGTGAGCGAGCTAAATGTCGTTGGGTGACGTGAGAAATTTCGTGGGCTAATACCGATGCTAATTCACTTTCGGTATCGGCATTTAAAAATAATCCGCTATGTACTCCAACATGACCACCAAAAAAAGCAAAAGCGTTGATTTCATCATTGCGCAGTAAAAAAAAGTAAAAGGGTGTTTTTACTCCAGTGGCATTAGCAACCAGCTTATTTCCCAGTTCTGATAAATATTGATTCAGCACCGGGTCACTGAGCACGGGTGCCGAAGAACGTATAACGCGCATATAGGCATCACCGTAAACGGTTTCTTTTTCTAAACTAAAAGTATTGACCGCTGCGGTGCCAAGATCAGGAAGATCGTTATTGGCAAAGCTGTGGCCAATACTGGCAGCAAACAAAACGCTAATAGCACTAGCGGCCAGTGTTTTTGAAAAGGTCAATAATGATAATTTACGCAAACGGAACCTTTATGATGATTGAATCGAAAATTTAATCTTAACCAACAAGAATGCTTAATTTACATTGCTTGTGGTTTATTGTCCAAACTAGGATAATAGCCCTAGATTGTTTAAAGCAAGTTGATAATGATTTTAATTGATTTAACACCCTATGTTTGTCCTTATCCTTTGGTAAAAGTAAAACTTTTACTGAAGCAAATGGATCTGGATGAAAAATTACATGTACTCTTGTCTGACCCTGGTTCACGCCGAGATGTTCCCTTGTTGATAAAAAAAATGGGTTTTGGTATTGAAATCATTGCAGATCAATCGCATTGTTTGTCATTTATCATCACCAAAACAAATTGATATTGTTTATATAAAAGGTTTTTCAATGCTGGAATTTTTAACTGATTGGTACAAAACCCGTTTTAGTGATCCACAAGCCATAACGTTAATGTTTATCATTATTGGGATAGGTCTTGCATTGTACTTTGGTGCCGGATTACTTGCGCCCTTGCTCGTTGCTTTGGTGTTAGCCTTTTTGCTTGAGTGGCCGGTGGCACAAATGTCGCGGCTGAGGATCAGTCGAACCGCCGCCGCAACGATAGTGTTGGTGGTTTTTTTAAGTTTGATGCTCATTTTGATGTTAGGTTTGGTACCCAGTATTTGGCGTCAAGGGGTGTCATTGGTCACTGATTTACCCTCTATGATCGATAAGGGAATGCTAATCGTTAGAGAGTTTAGTGCAGATTATCCTAAATTTGTCAGTGCATCGCAACTTGATTCGATGATGGAAGAAATCAATAAAATGCTAGATACACAGCATCTTATTGATTTAGGTAAACAAATTCTGGGTTATTCTGCGTCATTACTAGTGTTAATGGTGTACGCCATTTTAGTGCCATTATTGGTTTTTTTCTTTTTAAAAGACAAAGACCTTTTGCTGAGAGGTAGCAAACGTTTCTTCCCTACTAACCGCGGTTTAGCGCGAAAAGTATGGTTTGAAATGGACCAACAAATCTTCAACTATATTCGTGGTAAAGTGATTGAAATTGTCATTGTAGGCGTAGCCAGCTATATCTTTTTTGCCATCATGGGGCTGCGTTATTCTACGTTACTAGGTGTGTTGACTGGATTGTCTGTATTGATCCCGTATGTTGGTGCCACGTTGGTTACATTACCAATTGCGTTAGTGGCTTTTTTTCAATGGGGTTTCAGTGCTGAATTTGGATACTTAATATTAGGCTATGGCATTATTCAGGCGTTAGACGGCAATGTGCTGGTACCGCTATTGTTTTCTGATGCAGTGGATTTACATCCGGTAGTGATTATTGCCGCTGTGTTGGTATTTGGTGGCTTATGGGGCGTGTGGGGAGTCTTTTTTGCCATACCGCTAGCGTCGTTAGTGAAAGCGGTGATAAATGCTTGGCCGAATAACCAAGAGCAACGACGAGTCAAGTTCGACTCTGAATAGCGCTTGCGAATGGGGGCATTAATCCTGATACAGTAGCCTAACCCGTTGTATAAAAATTAAAGCTAACCCTATTATGGTGTTAGCTTTTTTATTATGTGGTTTAGGTGTGAGATGTATAAGTGTTTATATGTACAATATGCTATTTGTACAGTGCTTGCTGAGGCATACGACAATCGGCCACTATAGTGTTTTGTCTTTACTGTCTTTACTGTCTTTACTGTCTTTACTGTCTTTACTGTCTTTGCCTTCTTTGGTAGAAGATTCTTTATCAAGTTCTTCTGAACTATTTTTTTGCTCAGGGTTAAGCTCTTTGCCTTTATGCTCACCAAATTGAGGCATTTTAAATTTGGCCGAATATTTCAACACTGCAATATTACTCGCGATAACACCTAGGACTAAAATGATAATTAGCCATACTTCATAGCCTTCTAAACTCATTGTAAACTCCTGTTTAATATTGATATTTTATAGCCTTGCTGTTAAGCCAGCGCAGGCTAGATCCATATCTATTGCTTAGTCGACGGCCAAACGTAGCTCACACTTGCGAATATCTTCTGGGGTATCAACTTCTGGTGAGTCAAATGCACTGATGGCGATTTTAATTTTGTAACCATATTCCAGTGCGCGTAACTGTTCTAATTTCTCGATGTCTTCAAGTTTACCTAAAGGCAACTTAGCAAAGGCATTCACAAAACGCTTAGTGTATGCATAAATACCTAAATGTTTGTAAACAGGGTAGTCGTTAGTATCTCGACCAAAAGGAATGCGGGCTCGTGAGAAATATAATGCATTATGGTGATTATCGAATACCATCTTAACGTGCAATGGATCGTCTAACTCACCTTTATCGACAATTTCAAAACCTAAGGTCGCCATGTCAAACTCATTAGGGTGACGTTCAAAAAGCGTAATGATTTGTTCAATTGATATTGGATCAATCAGCGGCTGATCGCCTTGCAAGTTAATCACTAAATCGTCATTACTAAGACCAAGTTGCTCGATGGCATCGTTAATACGGTCGGTACCTGAAGCCGCATCTGGGCTGGTCATTACCACTTTACCACCAAAAGATTCAACCGCGTCTTTGATCCGGTCGTCATCAGTAGCGACATAAATATTATCTACCCCTCTTGCTAATGAGGCTCGTTCATAAACGTGTTGGATCATGGGTTTACCATTAATCGGGGCGAGTGGTTTACCCGGGAAACGGCTTGAACCATAACGTGCAGGGATTAATAGAGTAACGTTCATTAATATGACCTACTTGTGGTTGTGACAATGGTGTAGACAATAAATAAAAGGGCTCATAAGAGCCCTTTATGACTAAATGTATCGTTTATTATATACGACGGAATAACGTCGTTAGCATTTCATCAGTAACTTTTTCTTCCCAGCCTTTACCGTACACATTGTCCCAAAGTGGGCCCATGCTCTTGGTGACGGCAACCATCTTAGCGATAGTTTCATCTGGTAAATCTTTACAGATATTTTTCGGCAGAGTGATGATGTGAATTTTCATCATTTTACGGAACTCAGTCACGCCTTCAGGGTAGAACTCTTCTAACACATCAAAGGCTAAACAGTTACCAATACCATGGTGATAACCCAGCACATACCCGAGACCGTAAGATACAGCATGACATGCACCTACTTGGCTATAAGCAATGCTCATGCCGCCCATGTAAGATGCCATCATTAATTTGTCATCTTTTTCTGGGTGGTCGTTTAAGAACACTTGACGACATAAATCCATCGATTTTTCAGCGAAGGCTTTAGCAAACTCGTTAAGATAAGTACCTTGTAATGACTCTACGCAGTGGATAAAGCAATCCATACCGGTATAGAACCACTGATCTGTTGGAACCCCTGCAATTAATTCAGAGTCCATAATGATTTGATCAAATACGGTGTAATCAGAGTTTAACCCTAGCTTACGTACCGGTCCGCACAATACCGCAGTACGTGACGCTTCAGCACCAGTACCCGATACCGTTGGAATACCAATATGATGTATCGCAGGGTTTTTAATCAAATCCCAGCCTTGGTATTCAGAAGAACTACCAGGGTTAGTTAGCATTAACGATACCGCTTTAGCCAAATCCATGGTTGAACCGCCACCTAAACCGACGACGCTCACAGGTAATTGGCTGTTAAATGCTTTAACTTGTGCCGTTAAACCATCAACTTGTTCTGTGGTTGGCTCATCATCTACGTTAACGTAGATAACTAAGTCGTGTGCTTTAGTTGGCACGCGGTCAGCCAGTGGTTTGCCCTGGTGGACATCATCGACAAGAAAAACAACAAAATCGTTTACGTCTTGTCGTTCTTGACCTAATACAACATCAAGTTGTACAAATGAACCACGACCAAAGATCATTTTTGGTACACATTTAAAATTTTTAAAACTCATTACAAGTGTCTCCATTGAGATAAATTCTGTAAAAAGTGCTCTCAGCTATCACTGACCAAGAGACATTAATGCTAGGCGAAAGCACGTTTAATATTCTCAATACGCTCAGCAATTTGCTCATCGGTCCAAGATAATTTTATCAGCATCGAAATGGTGCGGCTGATGATAGCGTCAGACTTAGGCGTTAGCACCTTAGTGTAATCTGGGCGATCGGCTATTAACATAATGGGTAACGCAGCAGGAGCGTTAAGCTCTTGGATGTGCTTCCAATTTTTAAGATAATGCCAATTGTTAACATACCAGTAAAAACAACCATCAACTTTGTTGGCTGCGAGCTTTTTATTAATTTCTTGAGTGCGAGCTTCCGTTGGCATCATAAATGTTAAGAAGCCTGCTGAATCACCTTCTGGATCAGGAATTTCACGGAATGTAATTTCTGCGATAGAAGCCATAGCATCTTTGATGGTTTTCTTGTTTTTACGTTGAATAGCAATGATTTTATCAAGCTTACGTAACTGTGCTAAACCCATTGCCGCATTCATTTCAGAAATACGGAAATTCAACCCCATCATTGGGTGCGATTCTGCACCGCGATCATTGCCTACATGGTCATGACCGTGATCTGAAAACATATGTGAATGGTTATAAATCTCGCTGTTGTTGGTCACAATCGCGCCACCTTCACCACAGGTAATGGTTTTGACTGAGTCAAAAGAGTAACAACCCACATCACCAATTGTGCCTAATGCTTGGCCTTTATAACTGCCACCGATGGCTTGACACGCGTCTTCTAAAATCACCAAGTTATGCTTTTTACATACTGCTTTGATTTCGTCCATCTTAGCCATTGAACCACACATGTGAACCAGGTTAATCGCCTTGGTACGTGGTGTGATTGCCGCTTCAATACCTTCTGGAGATAAACACAATGTTTCATCAATTTCAGCAAAAATGGGTACAGCACCGGCCATAAACACGGCTTCAACAGAGGCGACAAAGGTAAATGGAGGAACAATGACTTCATCGCCAGCACCAATGCCCGCTGCTGCCATTGCCGTTTGTAATGCAGCGGTACCGCTTGATACTAGATGAGCGTGTTTAACGTTCATCTTTTCGCAAAGTAATTGCTCCATGTCGCGGGTTTTCCAGCGATCATTGCGCATATGGTCAAAATTGTAACGGAAGGTAAAACCGTTCTCCATCACGTCAGCAACTTCCTGCTTTTCTTCAGGACCAAATAATTCAAAACCAGGCATGGAAATCATCTCCTAAAAATTCTGCGCATAGTAGCGCTAAATAAACGGGATGATTATAACGTCCTTCAGTGGTGGTTCGCGACTTTTATTGCATATTTTTAATAACAATAAACAAAGGCCTACTAAATAAACGACCTATTGATAAAGTGTAAAAGCAGATAGAAGGAGCCGTTATGCGAAATTTCGGCCATGAAGACGGTCAATGGTCACGTCTAAATCGGTGAGTAATCCGTTATTAACCCCGTAAATCCAACCATGTACTGCTACATCCTGACCGCGATCCCATGCTTCTTGGACTATGTTGGTCGACACGACATTTGACACTTGTTCTATAACATTAAGTTCGCAAAGACGATCAAAACGCCGTTGCTCAGTCATGGGTTCAAGTTCTGCACAATGAAAACGATGAATATCACGCAAATGCCCAAGCCAATTGTCAATCAGCCCCAATCGCTCTTGATTCATTGCCGCACGCACACCACCGCAGCCATAATGCCCAACGACCATAATGTGCTTTACTTTCAGCACATCAACAGCGTATTGCAGCACCGATAAACAATTTAAATCAGTGTGGATCACCATATTAGCGATATTACGATGAACGAATACTTCACCCGGTAATAAGTCGATAATTTGATTAGAAGGCACTCGACTGTCAGAGCAACCAATCCACAGGTACTCAGGATTTTGTTGTTTTGCTAATTTTTCGAAAAAGGTGGGATCTTCTTTGTTGATCCGTTCAGCCCAACGGCGATTATTTTCAAATAAAGGTTGAAGAAGTTTCATTGGTGCTCAAATTAGGTCGTTTTCGCCGGTAACGCATTACAGACTATATGTCATTTGTCTCGATTATATCAGCAATATCGGTGGATCTGGTCTATCCATTTAAGTGATTAATTAAAATTAATTTTACTCAAAAAATCAATAAGATGCTGATTAAAAATAGTCGGTTTTTCGATGTTAGCTAAGTGACCCGTTTGTTCTATGTGGACTAATTGACTGCCATCGATGGAGTCATGCATTAAATAACTTTCCAGTGCGGTACGCAAATGGCCGCTTAATCCAACCGTCACTAATGTGGGTAATGTTAGCGATTCGACAAATTCGAGGGTATCGCGTTTAAAGATGGCCATGTTGGCAAATTTAAGTAACGCGGCAATTTGCGCGCTGGAATAAGTGGTTAATTCAGTGCTGAATTGCTCTATCTCGGCCGTAAGCGTGGCATCTTGGGTGATTAATTGCTCAATGTCTTTACTGAAAAATAAGCCGCTAATAGTCTGTGCAAGCTCCGATGATATTGCTTGTTTGTTGGCTATTTCAGCCATTAACCCTTGATATTTAATGCAATTGACTTGCGGTTCAAATCCAACAAAACTGTTTAACATCACCAGCCCATTAATACGAACTGGGGCATGTAAAATCAGTTCTGCCGCAATGGCGCCGCCACTGCCATGGCCTATGATGGCGGCCGAATGAATATTGAGCATATCCATTAGTGTTAATACATGTTGGGCCACATCTTGCAAATTTTGAGTCGTCTCTGGGATAGTCGTCGTTTGACCATGGCCCCAAAAGTCGATGGCGATACAACGATACTGTGTTGATAATTCATCGATCTGTGCTCGCCACATATGACTGTTTGCGAGTAAGCCATGACAAAAAATAACCACAGGTCCATGGCCTTCATCCGAGTAATACAGTGGCTGATTATCAATTATTTTATGGGGCATTAAAGTGGACATAACAGACTCATTCAAAGGGAACGTACGCACAGGCATTAAGCCGGAGAGGGCGCAACAAAAAAAACGTAATGATTAACTAACTCGGTTAGTCGTTCAAGTAATGATGATTTTAACGATATTTCTGCAGCAGACAACACTTTTGCTAATTCAACCGCGCTAAATTGCGCTAACAATTCATTAGCAACGGGGAAATAACTTATATGCCAAGGCTCTGGGCTAACACCGCTTAAATGAGGCTGATACGGGAAATAAAACCCAAATTGAGCAGCGTGTAAATTGAGCCACTGGTGCAATGGAGCACAAGGACCATTGCCTGAGTATTCTGCTGTGATTAATTGTAACGCTTGCTGGGTAATACTATTGGCATCATATACATCAATATCTGTACCCCAATGGTGCCTCGAGGCACCAGGTAATGCAGACCATATCAAAATAGTATCAATTAGTTGCTGTGGCGTGAGGGTAGTAAACTCTACGGGATTTGAGGTTTTATCGAGTAAAGGACGTTGGCCACAAGCTTTTGCATTCCAAATACTCAATTGGCGATCAAATGGTCGATATGCCGAGCATATTTGCAAATCAAACCCTGCCGCTGATGCCGCATTTTGCAGCTGGTTAAATGCAGCTGCAGTGCGCTGTTCCAGTAAATATTGCCCAATAGCAACTAGATTTTCATCATCTAAACCATAAAGTGACGCTTGCTCGCAAGCAATATCGACCAAGGGCTGCCGTGGACTTATTTGCACAGTAGTTTTTCCAAAATGCGTTCATAACAATTGGCCAATATCTCTAAGTCGGCCACATTTACGCATTCGTTGACCTTATGAATAGTGGCGTTTACGGGGCCTAATTCCAACACTTGTGCGCCCGTTGGGGCGATAAAACGTCCATCTGAAGTACCACCTGTGGTTTGTGGATCGGTTTGATAACCTGTGACTTCACGAATTGCCTCACGCGCAGCGTCAAGTAATGGACCGTCACCGGTTAAAAACGGTAAGCCATTAAAAATCCAGTTGATATCATAATCTAAGCCATGTGCATCAAGAATACTCACTACCCGTTGGATCAACTCTTCTGCGGTCACCTCAGTGGAGTAACGGAAGTTAAACATGACGGCTAGCTCACCTGGAACCACATTTGATGCGCCCGTACCGCCATTGATGTTAGCGATTTGAAAACTGGTGGGTGGGAAAAACTCATTGCCATTGTCCCAATGCATTTGTGCGAGTTCAGTTAGTGCAGGAACCGCTTTATGAATAGGATTATCGGCTAAATGTGGATAGGCTACATGACCTTGAATACCATTGACGGTTAAGTTGCCTGTTAAGCTGCCTCGGCGACCATTTTTGACCACATCACCCAATTTATGCGTTGAAGAGGGCTCGCCGACTAACGCCCAAGTCATTTTTTCATTACGGGCTTCGAGGGTATCAATCACGCGCGTAGTACCGTTAATAAACGGACCTTCTTCGTCACTGGTAATTAAATAAGCAATAGAGCCATTGTGATCTGGATGTTTGGCGATAAATCGTTCGGTAGCAATAATCATCGCCGCCAATGAGCCTTTCATGTCGGCAGCGCCGCGACCATGTAAATAATTATCAATAATGGTGGGTTCGAACGGTGGAGTGTGCCAACGATTGAGATCGCCTGTTGGTACCACGTCGGTATGGCCAGCAAAGCAAAAAACAGGGTCGCTATTGCCACGTCTTGCCCACATGTTAGTGGTGTCTTCAAATACCATTGGCTCAATGTTAAAGCCAATGGCGGCAAGACGATTGGCCATCAACGTTTGGCAACCTTCATCTAATGGCGTTACCGATGGGCGTGAAATCAGATCTTTTGCTAATTCAACTACGTCATTATTCATTATGCGAACCACATTTGATATTCTGCTGCTTTAAAGCCAATCAGCAATTTATCCTTGTTAACTAAAACTGGGCGCTTGATCAGCGTAGGGTGTTGCACCATCAATGCGATAGCCTTGTCTTGAGTGAGATCGTTTTTTTCGGCATCATTTAAGCCACGAAAACTGGTACTTCGTTTATTAAACAGGGTTTCCCAACCGACGATATTAGCCCACAGCGCTACCGTGGTTTCACTTAGACCGTCTTCCCGAAAATCGTGAAACGTGTAATCAATTTTTTCGGCTTCAAGCCATTTGCGCGCTTTACGAACAGTATCGCAATTTTTTATGCCGTATAAGGTCAAAAGAATACTCCATTAATGTCGATTGGATTGTAATAGTAAGGTTTGGCTTTCAAAATAAGCCTGAAAAGTGCCTTATGTAAGATGGATATCAGTGAATGCATTTAACAACATTGTGGCATTGTGAAGCGGCTTGAACAAGCCTAAGACGGCGTTTTGGGGCGATTTCATAATTTGCAACCTAGGCTAATTTAAGCGTGCGGTTGCATATTAATGTGTCGCTAACCATTAGCAATAACCATTAGCATTATCGGTTAACTATGGCAGTTAACTATGTCGGTGAACTATGTCGTTAAAATAGATCGGGCCAACATGATGTTACATTTGCACAGTAAAAATAATATCTTTACCGGCAATGACACTACCTTGGGCTTTATCTAATTGCTTAATATCTTCCATATTGGCCAACACCACAGGGGTCAATAGACTGTCGACTTTATCGCGCAAATAGGCCAGATCAAAAGCCAAAATGGCTTCACCTGCTTTGACTTGCTGACCTTCTTCGGCTAAACGTTTAAAACCATTACCCTTGAGCTCAACGGTGCCAACACCAAAGTGAACAAACAATTCTAGCCCCTGGGGTGACTCGATGCTGAACGCATGATTGGTTTCAAAAATTTTACCAATGGTGCCATCAATTGGGGCAACCATAAATTCGCCCTTAGGGTCGATAGCAATACCATCGCCAACAATTTTTTCAGCAAATACCACGTCGGGTACTTTTTCAATTGCAACAATATCACCCGATACTGGTGCATAAATAGCTATACCGCCCGTCAATGGTGGTTGGCCAGAAATCAATCGCCGTATTCGGCTTAAAAATCCCATAAGAACAAGCCCCTGTTAGTCATTTTTTTATGCGGTTAAGTGTAAACGGCTCTGCCAGCTTTACCTACTTTATTCGTGTGATTGGTCGCAATCGAGTGAAAAAGCGTTAATGGCTTCACGAATATCAGTAATGCGAGTTAACAAAGCGATGTGTTGTGCATGGTTAACAAAATGGGTGTAGTTACCTTCAATCAATGCCACTTTTACGTCTAATAAATTAGCAGGATTGATACTCAACTCATCAAGCCCAAGTCCTACCAATAAGGGCAGAACTTGTGGATCGCTGCCAAGTTCACCACACAATGAAACACTGACATGAGTGTGTTTACAGTGGGAAATCGTTAAGGCAATAAGTTGTATTACTGCCGGTGACAGTGGTGGGTATTGTTTAGCTAAATGCGGATTGGTGCGATCGGCCGCTAAGGTATATTGGGTTAAGTCATTGGTGCCGATACTGACAAAATCGAGTAATGGCAACATACTTGGCAGGTTCAGAACTGCTGCTGGGGTTTCAACCACAATGCCGTAGCTGAGAGCCCCAAAACCTTTTTCTTGCTCGTTCAACTCGGATTTAGCGCGTTCAATTAACAAAAAGGCGGCGTCAAGTTCTTCTACCTGGCTTACCATCGGAAACATTAATCGAACTTGGCCATGATTAGCGGCGCGAAGGGCGGCTTTCACTTGAGTAATAAAGGTCTCTGGGTGTGCCAAACTATAGCGAATGCCACGAATGCCAAGGGCAGGGTTATCTTCGTTGTTTTGAGGCAAGAAAGGAATTTCTTTATCGGCGCCAATATCAAACGTTCGAATGGTAAGCACTTCACCTTGTAAGCTATGAAGGGCATCGCAATAAAGTTTATATTGTTGATGTTCATCTGGCAGAGCTTTGGCATTCATCAGTAAAAATTCGGTACGAAATAAGCCAATACCTTGGGCTCCAACATCGGTGACATGAGATATTTCACTCAGGTTGCCCACATTGGCCAGCAAAGTGACCTTATGACCGTCGCGAGTTTGACTGGGTTTATCTTTATAAATCATCAATGCTTGGCGACGCAGCAATTCTTGTTGTTGTTTCTGCTTTAATTGATCAAAAACGTCAGCTGACGGGGCAACATGTAATTCACCTGACATACCATCTAAAATAAGCTGAGTGCCATCGTCAATGACGTCTTTGGTTTGTGAAAATTGATAATTGAGTAATGCAGGTATCCCTGCTGCCCGAGCCAAAATAGCAGTATGGCTTGTTAGACCTCCAGACTCTAGGATCAGCCCGGTGATGTGAGTTAGTGGCAATATGGCAAATTCTGCAGGGGTTAAATCATCAGCCAGTAATATGGTGTCTTCGGCAAGGGTCGATAAATCCCATTGTAAGTGCCCGTGCAACGCACTGGTTAAGCGCTTAGCCAAACACATAATATCAACACTGCGATTAGCCAAATAAGGGTCATCTAATGCCGACATTTCTGCTGCATGTTGATTAAAAATGCGATCAACAGCAACGGCGGCACCGACTTTAAATTGACGAATATGTTGATGAAGTTGCTGTTGTAGTTCCTCATCTTCAAGCAACATAATATCGCTATCAATAAGTTGGAAATTATCACCATCTGGGTACAGGTGATGTTGGCAGTGTTGTAAATGAGCAATAAGGTGATTAATGGCTTGTGTTAGCTGTTGTTGCTGCTGGTCAATTTGTTCAATAGAGAGAAGTTTAAAATCCAGTGGTGGCAGTTGAGTGGTGATAGTCAGTGCTTTACCAAAAGCGATGCCTGCAGATACTACTATTCCGTTGATTGACATATCGCTGTCCTATTAACTATGGTTGTCCTAATTAACTCTAATTAACTCTAATTAACTCTAATTAACTCTAATTAACTCTAATTAACTCTAATTAACTCAGAGTCATCAGCAGTGAGGCAATTTTGTCAACGGCTGCTTGGGCGTGTTCACCGGAAGCAAATACCGTCACTGACACACCTTGGTATAGACCTAATGTTTGTAACTTGAATAAACTTTTGGCGCTGGCCTGCTTACCATTGCATTCGACTATGACGTCGCAATCAAACTCTTTTGCCTCTTTAACCAGTAATGCCGCTGGGCGGGTATGAATACCGTGAGGAGCAACAATGGTGACCGTTTTTTGATACATAGACAACATACTCTGTAATGAATGACAACTAAATACTCATCGGATTAAATATCAATATTTCAATAAGCTAGTCGAAATATCCACTAGCTTATTGGTTAAATGATACCTTGTAGAACTCAGCTATTTAATCTAATAGGCATAATATACCCTAAAGTCATAATAGCTAAAAGCGATGTTCGACTCGAAATGAGCTGTGATGTTGATATAGACCATGGCTATAAGCCAATATTGTTTGTCGATAAGACGGCGAGGGTGAGGGTAGTAACATTAAGGCTTTCCATGCTGATGGGTATAATATCAACCGTGGAAAGCCTTTGTTTGTGTAATGAGTTGATCGAATTAAATTATATTTTAAATTGTCCTAGTGTCTGACTCATATCTACACTAATAGTTTGCAACGATTGTGCTGCCTGACTGTGGGTTTCGTTAGCTGTTAACGATAGTTCGGTGAGTTCAGAAATCGTACTGACATTAATGTTAATGTCTTCGGTGACGAGTGCTTGTTCTTCTGTGGCGCTGGCGAGTTGCGCTGTCATGCTACTAATATTTTCGATAAGCGCTAAAATTGCGATAATCGCATCACTTGATTGCACAGCTTTTGATTGCAGCTGAGCAGAATGTTGCTGTGTGTTAGTAATACTGTTAATAACCGATTGAATACCTGTCTGGATCTGGTTAATAATTTTATTGATTTCATTGGTTGAAGACTGAGTCCTGTTTGCCAACGCACGCACTTCATCAGCGACTACAGCAAAACCTCGGCCATGTTCACCTGCGCGTGCAGCTTCAATGGCGGCATTCAGTGCAAGTAGATTAGTTTGATCTGCAATGCTACCTATCACGTCAAGGATGCTGCCAATCTCAGCAGATGATTGACTGAGGGTTAACGACACCGTTTCTGCTTGTTGTAGCTCACCGACTAAACTTTCTGTCTGTTCAACTGTTTGTTGCATCAATTGTTGATTTTGTTCGGCTTGATGTTTCACATTGCTGGCACCGTCTGCCGCATCTTGAGTGTTTCGAGCCATTTCTTGGCTCGTCGATAGCATTTGGTTAATCGCAGCGGCGACACTTTGAGTTTCGCTGTGCACTTGGTTCGCGCTTTGATTCGATAATTTTACAGTATCTAATAAATGCACAGCTTCATTATTTAAGGTATGCCCAAGAGGTTGTAAATTAGCAACCATATTAGCTATTTTAATCACAAATTGATTGAACGCATCGGCTAGTTTGGCGACTTCATCATTGCCTTCTGTCGACAAGCGTTGAGTCAAATCGCCTTCACCTTTGGCGATTTGTTCCATCGCGTCGATTGTGACGTTAAGAGGTTGGGTAATGGAATGATTAAGCAATAAAAAGAACGCAAAAATAGGCACTGCAATCATCATCATAATAATGAAATAGTCAATAATGATACCTGTCATACTGTTATTGACATCGTTGACGTTTGCTTGGGTGATTAGCGTTAATTCAAGTTTTGGATAATATTGTGCTGCGGCAAGTACCGTTTGCGGTTGATTTTGTTGATCGACAACCGCAAACTTTGCTTGGGCTGTTTGGTGTTGTTTTGCCGTGGTGATTAGCTGTTGATAAGGCGTTGAAGCATCATTTGCCGCCAAGTTGTTGATGGATTTACTGATTGATCTTGGGTTTAGTGGATTAACAATAATATTATTTTGATTATCGACAACAATAAACGCTTGATGCTCAGAGACCTTAATGTCACTAACAAACTGGCTTAATAATTCGACCGTTGCATCAGGATTAACAAGCTTAAAGGCATCAAGCGTGCTACTTAATTGGTTGACTTGTCCGGTGAGCTGTTTGAACTTTTGCTCTATTAAATGATTGTATTGTTCATTAATGGAAAAAGAACCGAAAACCACTGTACCTAAAGCGGCTAAAGCTAACATAATAAATAATCGCTTTAAAATGGTTAGGCGTCTCAATAATCTAATCATTATCAGTCCTATTTTAAACTATCAATACAAAGTAATGGGATTATAATGAAAATATTAAAAAAAATAAGCGTAAAAGATTGTTTTTGTGAACAAACTGCATATTTTATATTTGTAAGCATAAGGTAGTGAATTGGTTAAAGCTGTTTTTTATCAACTGGTTAGTTGAATATTAACGTTGTTTGGTTAATTAATGTGCTAAGCAATTGTTTTAATTTTGATTTTTTTACGGTTTACCCGCAAGATTAGTGTAATTAACGAAAAGGTATTAATGCTATGAATTCATCTTCTATCGTCAACAATGACGATATTCTACTTAAGCTTTGTCATTCAGTGTCTCATGTTCTTTCTAGCACGAGTGCTAGCCAAATTAGTCATGCTGGGATGATTCAAAGTATTTCTCGCACCCGCTTAAAACCTGATTTGGGTTGTTTCTCTATTTTCGATGGTGGTTTTTCTGGCTTGGTTGTGATCAACTTTTCTGCGGCAGCGGCTATTGAAATTTATCGCCGTTATATGCTCAACATGGGAATGCCTGAAACGGAATTAGCGTTTTCACATACTTCTGATGATGTGAGCAATGTAATGGGCGAATTAATGAACCAGATTTTGGGTGATTTTATTGGTAAAATATCAAAAGAATTACAAACATCCATTAGCCAAAGTCAGCCTAAAATGTTGACGATTAATAAAGAATTAACGATTTCAGTCGATACTAACCTCGATAACGCCGTCGCGAGAAGAGTGTCGTTTAGGACTGAAAATAACCATATTTTTTATCTTGAATTTGCCATGGATAAAACAGAGTTTCTTCGATCTGCAGACTTTGAAATGAATGAGGAATTTGATCTTGACTCATTAATCGAAACTCACGGTCAAAAAGCGCAAGCTAAATCAGATAAATCACAAGATGTACTCAATGATCCCAATGTAAAAGGCCTTGTTGTCGACGATGCTGATGACTTACTCAGCGAGCTTGGGTTATAACGTCAGGGATATAATGAAAACAACCATGTTAAGTTATTTATCTTGGTTGTTTTGTTTACCAAAATGCACTATTCATAGAAGGTTAGCTATAAAAATGGCATTTAAAGCCACTTCTATTGATATAACTTACTGTGATGGCGTGTTTTAGTTGACCGTGTCTGGTGCGTTAATGAATAGTCCATTGGTAAATTTAGACACGCGTCAGCCATTTCAAGCTATTGCCAAAGAGCTTAATGCTAACGTTGATAAAAATGCCAGTAACTTAAGTACTCAAAATAGGCATATATTAGCCTTATTAACTTGTGGTTAAGAGGCCTGTCAGCGATTAATCAAAAACCATTTAGTGTTACATAGCTCTTGTGGTGTGATGGTAGAAGACGACTCACTGACTTAACGTGTACTGAGTAGTATTTTGAGTATCAACACTAGGTCAATATCACGGGTTTAAGTGTTCCCATGTGTTTACTCTAAACGATGTATGACATAAGTAAAAATCAACCAACTGATTGATTTAAAAGGATAAGTCTTTTTATGGCAGGTGCCAGTTTATTAACCCTATTAGATGATATTGCCACTATTTTGGATGATGTAGCGGCAATGAGCAAAGTGGCGGCACGCAAAACCGCTGGTGTTCTGGGTGATGATTTAGCGTTAAATGCGCAGCAAGTATCGGGTGTTGCCTCTGAGCGAGAGCTTCCTGTCGTGTTTGCCGTCGCCATGGGGTCGTTTCGCAATAAAGTCATTTTGGTGCCGATGGCCATGCTGATCAGTGCGTTTATTCCATGGGCTATTACTCCTTTATTGATGTTTGGTGGTTTGTTTTTATGTTATGAGGGCTTTGAAAAGGTCTATCATTCACTAACACATAAGCGTGTACCAGTGGTCGATGACGATGCGGTGGTTGCCAAAGCAAAAGCTGATATCGAAGACTTAGCAGCATTCGAAAAAGAAAAAATAAAAGGGGCGATTCGCACCGACTTTGTCTTATCCGCTGAAATTATCGCAATTAGTTTAGGTGTTGCTGCACACATGGACCTAATGGGGCAATTTTTAACCTTATGCGTTATTGCCATTGTGATTACGATAGGCGTATACGGCCTAGTGGCAGGGATTGTTAAAATTGATGACCTTGGTTTGTATCTTGCTCAACGTAAGCCCAGTGGAATAGGGCATAAATTGGGATTAGGATTAGTATCTGCAGCCCCTTACTTAATGAAAATTCTCACATTTGTCGGTACTATTGCCATGTTTATGGTTGGTGGCGGTATTTTAACTCACGGTATTCATCTGGTATCTGAATGGATTGCGCATGCAGAAACGCTGGTAAGCCAAGTGAGTGTTGTAGGTGGCTTTTTAGGGTTATTAACCCCAAGCGTGTTGAATGCACTATTTGGTGTTGTTGCTGGTGGTTTAGCGGTATTAGTGATCAATGGTGTGACTAAGCTAATGCCCTCTAAAACCTAGTTTTATAGTGATAAAGCTGGCTGCAGATACCAAAAGAGCATAGTCAATGACCATGCTCTTTTTTAATGAGTGATGCTAATCTCTGTTAGTGAATCACTTAAGATTAAACGGCTAAGTCATCACTCTCACCAAGGTTTGGTTCTGCTTTTGGATTCGGGCCGTATTCGTTATCATCTTTACTGTTAAAGCACATCACGACGAGCAGAATTAATGCACCAAGCAGCGGGATAAACATTAATAATAACCACCAACCAGAATGGTCAGTATCGTGAAGACGACGAACACTCACTGCGATGCTTGGAATGACGATGGCGAGTGAATAAATAGAACTCAATAATCCAGCACCATAAAGTTCACTGTATAAGCCCACACCCATATCCAATAAGGTCAGCACAATACTAATGATCATGCTGATCAGTGCAAACATCCAGTATTCTTTACGACGTGCTCGGCCGCTAAAATCGAAATACTGTTTTAAAACCTTTACATACCAATCCATTCGTTATTCCTTAACGTTAATTTTTTTTAATCTAGTGCATTTGTAACAAAACAGCCTTGAATTAACAAGATTTTATTTTATTTAAGCCTAAACATTAATGCCGATTTGATCAACAACGGCATTATGGTACAAGCTGATAAAAAGGTTGTTAACGTGGCTGATCACTTGGCTATCTCAAGGGATAATAAACCCTTATCAAACTCGCTACTTGCGTGGAATTTTCAAGCAATAAATAAACCATAACCTTCATTACGCTAAAGATTATAACCCGGCGCATTTCTGCTATCTTTTGCGCAACATTAACATTTAACTCATCAGTTTAGCTCAAGAGTTTGGCCATCAATAAATATAACACGGTTGCGAATGTGTGGGTCTTGAACATCAACCACTTCATCACGGACTCATTCTAAAAAGTTAGCGTTTAACATCAGCCGCAAATCTCGTTTCGACTTAGTGTTTTATCTCGTCGGCTTTCGGTGTTGTTTGGGACCTGGGCGGGTTATTTGAGAGGCGTCAAAATCTAATTTTGCATTCTTGACGAAAAAATTAGCGGGTATGAGCATATCGTAATGCCACTGAGTGATGTCGGAAGCCATAAGTCACCGCATACCTGCGGCAATCCACAAGGTAGCGGAATAGGGCATAATAAATTGCCAAAAAGGTAAGACATCCATTAGAAAGCAAGGACGACGGAGACTAAGGTTTAAGCTTTATTGATAGGATTTGTCTGTTATGTAAGCTCAACAAGCTTAGCGTTAATTGACGTAAATTATCCATCAACTGCAGGTCCTTGATCCAATCGTATTGATTTACAACCGTATATCTAACTCATTATGGATTAACACCACGCATTGAGACGCGAATAGCATTTTTGGCCCTAAGTTTATATGTTGAGTACCGAGTCGCTTTAAGCTATTAAAGCTCTTTTTAGGCATAGGAATATGATCGGTGAGTAGAAAACAAGGATTATGTGCAAACTCTATGTCACGCACTGGGGTGCCTTTTTTCTCCAACATATACAGTTGATATTCTTCGGCTAACTCTTGCACTAGCTTTTCAAAACTCACAGTGCGTACCGTAATGCCGGGCTCAACCACACGCAATTGCTCTTTCGTCATGCCCTTTGACGCGGTTAAGGCTTTGGCAATTTTATTGGTTAAATTTTGCTCATGGAAGCCGCCTATATGACCCAGTTCACCTGAACGGAAACAGATGGTGCGAGAAAAATCTTGGGTGCTTTCTAATACTAAATAAACAATAACATCATCCCGATGAGACTGGGCCACAAAGATGGTGTTCATTAAGGTATGGGCTAAAATTTCAGTATGGGCCTCTTGGCCTATACTCGCCACAAACTGCTGACTATCAACTGGAGCCGCTCTGGCTCGAACTACAAAAGCGCGCATCGGTAAATCCTATTAGAAGTAAATTAAACATGAAGCGGATAACGTAGTCGAATAATCAATCTGTTACTGCGCATAGCATTATTATTGCAGCTTTAAGCTTGGCTGTAACGCGATTAATCTATTGGTTTAGTTTTAGATAACGCAGACTAGTTCTAATGAGTAATACAGTTGTTAAAACAAGCGCTAAGCGTTATGTTGTTAATGCTGGAATGTGATTTATTCAATTATTGATGCCGGTTATCAAGTCAATAAATCACATTCATGAGATCATTAATTCAAGGTCATTTACGATGATAATCAGGAAAGCGCTAGAGTCTGACGTTCAATCTATTTACACCATGAGAAACCGAGCTATTATTGAAAAATGCATCGGATTTTACAGCTCATCGCAGTTGGCATTATGGACACAAGGCGACATCTCTGAGGCATTGATTAATGATATTGTAGCGAACTTCTATGTTTCGCTATTCAAGGATCGTGTTATCGGATGCGGTAAAGTTAATCTTGAAACGGGCATGATAGACGCTATTTTTGTCGACCCTGACAATTTTGGACAAGGGGCTGCAAAGTCAATGTTGGTATTTCTTGAATGCCGAGCCTTGGAGAACGGTCTTGAATTATTACAACTCGAATCCACGCTAAATGCCGCATCATTTTATCGCGCCTGTGGTTTTGTTGGTGATGAAGTGTCAACTTATCATTCACCGCGGGGGATCCGTTTGGATTGTATTCCAATGCGAAAGTCGTTGTAATAGTTAGACTCTGTGAACAGACATCAATTCTTAGGTAAATATCAGCCCCCTTTGTGTAGAGGGCTGTTTTGCATAAGGAACGGGATCTTGGCAACAGATTAATGTTGGCAACTACAATTACGCTGGTTTTTTTCAGTTTTACCAATACCGGGGTTGAATGTATTGGTTGGGTCGAGAGTTAAATAAAAGTCTTTAAGAGTTTGCTCTGCTTCATACAAATGGCCCACATTATGCTCAGCAGGGTATTTAACGCCGCGTTTATTGAGCAATTCAAGCATGCTTTTCTTCACTTCTTTAGGATCTGCACCTTTTTTCAAAATGTAATCCTGATGAAAAACGTGACAGAAAAAGTGCCCATAGTAGAGCTTCATTTCAAGCTGTTGTTCCAATGCTTCCGGAAGTTGTTCTAACCAGTCAATATCATCCCGTCTTAGTGCTATATCTAACGACAATAAATCACCTACGTCTTTTTGATATAAGGTATGGTAGCGCATAGCAGCACCTGCGGCTGCAAAACGGTTTAAAACGGCAGCTTGTGTTTCTTGTGCATCACATTCAAAAAAGTCACCTTCTTGCTCGGCAAAAAAGCCAGTCAAATGAGTTCTCGCTTCTGCAATACCTTGCTCGCTCATTTTCAAAATTAAGTGATGATCGTATTTGGCTCGATATTGCAAAATACGCGGCGGTAAATGTTGCGGAAAAAATCGACTGGCAAGTTGCATAAGCCAATCACTTAAATGAGAAGACACAAAGGGTAACGATTTACACACGGCATCTATTCGGCCTTTTAATGCAAACAACTTAGGTAAACGATCCGTGCCTAAGTGTTTCACACTCAAAAATGTGTCTTTGCCATACTGGGCAGAGATATCGAAAATATCTTTGTGTAAGTATTCGCCCACCTCTGGTAAATGCTTATATTGTTGTAAAATTTCCCGTCTGAGCCTGCCCAATACTAAGGGATCGTTAGTGCCAACATAAAATGTTTGCTCTTGCTCAGCAACGGCAAAAGTATCTAACCTGACCGCAAAAACAGCTAACTTGCCTGCGCAGCCACTGGCTTCAAATAAACGCCTTGGATCGGCGTTGTAGCGGCTAGGGCTGTTTTCATCTACCTGACGGACACGGTGCTGATATTCTGTATCTGAACGCTGAGCATCGCTTGGCGCCAAGTTTTCCTTAGCAAAATTACCCGTCATCAAATTGGTTAATATCTCTTCAGGAGTCTCACCCAGCTCAATACCTAAATGATTAACCAGTTGTAGTTCACCCTGTTCATCAACCCGCGCAAACAACGCCATCTCAGTATACGCTGGACCTCGTTTGACTAACGCGCCGCCCGAATTATTGGCTATGCCACCGACCACGGATGCTCCTAAACACGAAGAACCAATCACCGAATGAGGCGTACGCTTAATTGGTTTTAGCAACGTCTCTAGGCTGAACAAGGTTGCCCCTGGAAAACTTAAAACCTGTTGACCTTGTTCCAATAAAGAAACTTGATCCATTGCCAACGTATTGATGATAATAATAGGTCGGTCATAATCATCACCACTGGGTGTGGAGCCCTCTGTTAACCCTGTATTAGCCGCTTGCATAATAATAATAACTTTGTGGTTAACACACACTTGCAAGGCCTTATATAACACCAGCAGAGACTGCGGTTTGAGCACCGCAAGCGCATCACCGCCGCCAGTTCGCCAACCAAAGCGAAATCGGCGTGATTTTTGCTTATTTATAATGATTTGATTTTGACCTACAACGTCTTGAAGTTGTTGCAGTAACTGCGGATGGGGCATGATGTGAACTTCCTAACATTCATTCAACAGTTGCTAAAAATCAGCTATATGTTGAAACAACAAATACAATATCTCTACCCTAGGCTAATAAAACCCAAAACACCACAATAGATTATCCCGATATTTTCTATTAAAATAATCCAACATTACTCGCCAAGCTGCAGCATTAGTGCGTATGACGTATGTTGATCACTGTTTGAAAATCGAGAGCGGAAACCACGATAAGGCTCAACAAACCGGCAACGATGGTTGGGTGCTGAAAACTTAATTTTCAAATAATACCTCTTACTCCCCCCTTTATTGTTATCAAACAGTTTGTGCTGCTTTGAATCTACCTAATTGCTTAAATTAAACTTTTCAGAGCCCAACCTATTGATAAATCCCGTTCAATTTGTACGTTTGAATAAAGATAAAAGCTATCGAAATAAAAGTATCAAAAGTTATCTTATAGGATGAGTGCGATGGGTGTTTTAGGCTTCGTCGTTTTGCTTCGTTTTGCTTCGTTTTGCTTCGTTTTGCTTCGTTTTGCTTCGTTTTCTAGGTTTACCATTGATGTGATTAACCAAATATTATGGATTCAAACATGGCTCAATTTATGGGTTTGAAAAAAAATTAAATAACAACGACAAGAATATACAACGGATGAACATCTCTCTGAGCATCAGCAACAGGCATAAATAAATGCTGAACATGCGCTATAATTAGCTTAAATAAGACTCTAGGAAAAGAACTTGCTGAAGCCTTGATAGAGTTGCTAAAATTAAAATGCAATTAATTATTCTTTCAATGGCTTAGATGGGTCCTCCGAGTTTCCTGGCCCATGAGGCGCGTGATGATGAACACGAAGAGCTCATGGCAAAGACAGGGCAAGACCCAAGGCCGTGAGGTTTTTGAAGCTGGTATATAATCAGGAAAGGTAAGAGCAAATTCAATACACTAAATTGTAACATCATGAAACGTTTCATTCTGAAATGTTGTCATTGATCAATAAGCTCTATAAAAAAAGGTTTTAAGATGAAGTTAGTGAGTAGTGTGTTTTAACTGATTCTGGATGTGAACTATCCGCAAAAGAAGGAAAATCCTATGTTGCAATTTATCCCTGTATTTGATGCTAATATCATTGCTGTACGAGCTTCAGGACAATTAACTGATGCAGATTATCAGAATTTTTTACCTCAACTTGAAACGCAAATTAAACGATTAGGCAAAATCTCATTACTTTTTGAGTTTGATAATTTTTCCGGCTGGGATTTAGATGCCGCCATAGATGATGTTAAGTTTGGTATGAAACATCTTAGTGATTTTGATCGCATTGCGATGGTTGGCGATAAGTCTTGGGAACATTGGATGGCGTTAATCGCGAAGCCTTTTTTAATATCTAGTGAAGTGCGTTATTTTAACAGAGAAAATCTGCAACAAGCATGGGACTGGTTACGTGAAAAACAAGAGTTTGAAAAGGCGGTGGAACAATTACACCCCTATAAAAATATCGTGGTTGCGGTGGATTTTTCCTTGTATTCAAAGCATGCATGCAAACGCGCAATAGAATTAGCTAACTACTATCAAGCTTCGTTAACATTACTCAATGTTGTTCCAGAAGTACTCGCTTATACACTCTATGGCGATCCAGTGGGCTACAACGTTGTTGATCTAGATATCATCAAAGATCAAAACAAAAAAGCTATTGATGCTGCTCAGTTTCAGATGAAAGCGTTTGTAAACGATTTGGATACCGATTTTCCCATAGAGACCAAAGTAATTTGTGGTGAGATAAATTATGGCGTTGTGTCTTTTTTGGAAGCACAAGATGTTGATTTAGCCATTTTTGGGGCAAAAAAGAAAAAAGGCATAAACAAGTTATTGGGCTCAGTGGCGCATTATGTTCAAAATCATAGTCGTTGTGAAATATTAATCGTTCCGGTTCAAGCTCCTGTGTTCTAACTTATTATGGTTAAGGTGTATTTATATGTCTGATATACAAAATATAGAAATTGAACGTTACCAAGACAATATCACTGAAGATATTCGTAAAGTCGTCGAAAAATATCGCGAAATTATGGCCTGGGATGTTCCTGATAATGACACTGTGGAGGCTGACAGGCTTATCTTTCAAGCAATTTATTCAGCACTTGCAGAGATCGAAAAAAGCTCAAAAGAAAGCGAAAGCCATGCAAAAGGCCGTTAATAAATCAACAGATGCCGCTAAATTTATCATCACTCTGACGGCTGATTTCATCGAATATTTATTCGCAAAGCTATGCTAAGTTGAATATTAATTTTTTATTTTACGGGTATCGTTTATACAGATGTAGTGGGTATGCCGTATCATTTTTTAATCCGGGCATCAAAAAAATATTTTTTCGGATCTTGTGGGTGAGATCTGTATTTATGAAAAAAAAATAAGCTATAAAGTATAATAAATTTACACCTTAATTGGAGATACAATGTCTGGATCAGTACACGGCCATCAAGTTATGCAATTGATGCTAACCCATGGCTCTGCGTTAACAAAGCAAGAGCTTAAAACGTTAATGCATACTAACTTTGGTGCTGATACTCGTTATCATACCTGCTCTGCAGCGGAGATGGACGCTGAGATGCTTATTGAGTTTTTAGAAGGCAAAGGTAAGTTCATCCCTAGTGAAGGTGGTATTACAACAGCAGCAGATAAAATTTGTAATCACTAAATCATTCACTGACAACATGTGGCTTAGATCTCCTTAGGCCTAATGTAACAACACTCACTTTATACTCAGATGCGATGTCATATCACATTGAGTGCCTCTGCTGAGGCGGTATTTAATCCGCACAGTCCTGCTTACATCTAACAAGTCGTTTTGTTTGCATTTGTAAACAAACTCTTGGATGAAAATGCTCAATCGCCTAGATTTTGCAATATGGGTTTATTGCGATAGTTGATTGAGTTAGTAAAATGGCTGGCTTCATTTGCGGCGCAAATATTTATGGTCAAGGTGGGATAAAAATTGTAACAATAAATATGGTCGCAACAATTATGTAGATGTTTGATTTTACTCCGGTTCGATGGCTTAACTATTCACTATAAAGCCCCCTCAGTTAGTGTCAATCAATCTTTCTGTGTCAGGGTGAGATCCACTAATACTGAAGTATGAGGCGAAAATGCCTCTGTTAAACTAGGATTGTACAGGTCTAATACCATTACGATGGAGGCCGCTACCATGTACCCATATGAGCACATATTAGCTGTTACAGAAACACCAAACCTACTGAATAGCTCATTTCACAAAGCCGTTATCTTAGCCAGTAGATCACGCGCAAAACTCACATTGCTAACCGTAAAGCTTACCCAAACTAGCCTGTTGAAACGTCTATTAGAAAGAAGCTGTGTAATTGAACCTAAGTCAAAACGAACATTGACAACCAAAGGATTAGAGCAAGTTCTCAAATACCCAAGCAAACAAATCAGTTGCCAATCGAGCACCATTTATCGCGCAGTGCTAAATCAACTAAAACAAGAACATTATGATCTTGTGGTATTGCCTCATAAACGTTATCACTCCATTATTTCTGAGTTAATTTCTGCTGACGAATGGCACTTATTAAGAGAAACCTTGGTACCCGTAATGTTTGTTAATAGCAGTCAATGGCAGACCCAAGGGCACGTGCTGACCGCCTTAGACATTAATCACACTCAAGATTGCCATCAAGCTTTTAATCATCACATTATTCATGAATCTAAAGGTATAGCAGACAGCATCAATAATGATTTACACTTCATTAATTGTTTTTTGGCTGACAATTACAGTATAGCCTTTGAAACCGAAGATAGGGCCCATGCTCATTCAATGTTGTCACAACAAGCAAACCAGCAAAGCATTCTTAATCACGCAGTGGCAGATTTACTGTCTGAAAAATATCACTGTCACATAGCTCATGGCTTACCTGAAGATGCTATTCCCATCAAGGCCCATCAACTCGATGTGAATATGGTCATCATGGGAGCGGCCGAGCACACAGGGTTAATCCACTCAATTAAAGGCCATATTCCTGAACTGCTGATTAATCAACTCCCCTGCGACATACTCGCCGTTAAACCGCCCACAAGTGAGCTTAGATAAGTTCAAAAATCTATCGATCAGACAACACAACACAACACAACACAGGGACGTGACTAAAACGCCTCTCGTCGGATATTCATATTGTAATATCGCCACCTTGCTTTCTCATATAAAAGAAGAGTATTAATTTACAACCAAGGTATATGCTCCTCGTCTCTTTAGTGGTTGTTTGTCGATCTTCAAATACCTTTTAATCTATAGGAATGGAGGTACATTGACACTGTTGAAAATTGCTTAAAACGTAAACAATTACTTCAACCATTAAATTTATAATCAATGCACAAGTACACCTTACTTCGAGCCGCTCATCAAATTAGGTCTGGGTTGATGCACGTATTCTTAATCCCACATCCCCATATACTACTTGATAAATAACAAGCTTTTCTGCTGTGATAGATTTAGCTTATAAGTCATTTTATGGCGATTAATTGCCGAATGCATAGACTTTTGGGTTGAAATCATCTCATCAGTAATTGAGCGTAGGTGTTGGCAACTCAAATAAAAAGGGGGTTATCTTGTTACTTCATAAAATGGCTATTTAAAGACCTCGTCCAGCTGAATATAGAAAAATTTTGTTGTACCCGATGGTCTTTTGACGCTAGGGCGGCCGATTACCCTGATGGTGCTGCAGGAATAGGTAATCGAGAAAAATGAAGCTAGTTTGAGGAAGGCGATGAGGTTTGAGAAAGGTAAAGTGGATAAATTCATTAAAGACAGTAACAAACTAAATAATGAATAAAAAAGGGATTAAGTGTTAACTTAATCCCTCTCGCTATTTACTTGGTATGATTATCGTAATACTTGCTATTAATCATGCCTTTAACAATTGATTCAATTTTTTTGATTGGAACAACTGATTGCTGTCTTTGTGATGATTGCACAGTCACCGACTGCGGTTCTTCGCTCCATTCATTGATGGCAGCGAACAATAACTGACCATCAGCATCTTTTTCAATTTTAGCTACATGCCACCATTTTGTAATACCATCTGTTGGAGGGCTAAATATATGTTGTTCATTATTAAATATAAATTCAACGCGTGTTGTCGCTGGGTTAATGTCTGGTGAGTCAGAAAAATTCTTTACGTAATAATCGTAACTACCTTCAACAGGAAATTGAGGAATAGAAATCACTTCAGGCCCATAACTTGTTATATCATCAACATCTAAATAGATGATGGTTTCATTAATAGTGACTTCTGAATTGGCATAATACACATGGCTTTCATTACCTTCAGCATCAGTGATATAGAGATGTGAGTCTAAATCTCGGGGTGCTTCACCCCAGTTCAAGGTTATTTTGGTTAACGCTTCAGATAGCACTAAACACTCAGCTAAGGTGATGTCCTCTTCAAAAGTGTTAATAATAGATGTACGGCTTTGAAATTCGATTGTTGCACCAAGTAAAACGGTAGAATGACTCTTAACCGGGATGCTAAATGTGCCATCATCGATAGAGAATGTGAGTGAGCGCCCCAAGTAATCACGTCCGTCTGAAATAACGCGAGCACCATTTAATAAATTACCATCTTCGTCTTCCACACAACCATTTACTATAATGGTGTCGTAAATCATATCAGCATTCCAAGTAGTGAAATGACTAACATTACCTTGATAAAATGATTCATCGTTGACTGAAAATAATAGTGCTTCACCTTCTTCAATCCATAAACCTGACGTGGTGTCGAAATAATAAAGCGGTATCGTCGCGGGGGGATTAGTACCTGCAACAGGTATTTTAATCTGCGCGACTTTGTTTGGAGCGAGTTGTAGCTTGTTACCTGCACTATCAACAAAACTGACTGTAATAGCACCAAATGATTCTATTGGCACAATTTCGTTAGCACTGTTTGTTGTGAGCATATCACCTGGCATCATTTCAATATCAATAGCCGGGTTAATGACCGTTAGTTCAGCTACAACTGCAGAGGACACAAGGTTACCGTTCAAGTCGACAAGGCTGTTTTCAGGTAAGGTAACAAGCACATTACCATCAACAGCTAGCTCAGAGACTTGAGTCGCATCAAAACTAATAGATGCATGGACTGGTTGTAATAGTAAATTGTGCTCTTGGGTTAACTCATTTCTTGAAATGCTCAACGCAGCTTCTGAATAATCCGATGCATCGGCAACAAGAGTCAATCGGTCACTTAATTGGATATCTTGAATTTTAGATGTGAATAATCCTTCTGCATCAGAGGTTGTCGTATTAACAACTAGGTTGCCATTAGACAAACTCACAACACTATCCGGGATAACTTCGCCATTAAAATAGTTAATTGTGGTGCCAGAAATAGTATAAAAATACTTTTCATTTAAATTGAAACTAACTTGAACTGGAGCAACGCCATCTTCACCACCGTCAGTAACTTGTACAGAAATGTCGGTTGATATTGTTTCTAATACGGAAGATGTATAACTCATTAAGCCTGAAGGACTAATCGATAAACCCGTTGGTCCGGCGACTAGCTCAAAGCTAATGTCATTTTCAGTATCAGTATCGTCTACATCAGAGACTAATAATTGGTAAGTAAATGTTGATCCAGAATCAATACTTTGCGCTGCGATAGCAGACACAAAAGGTGCATCGTTGACAGGGGTCACTATGACATCAAAATCCTGTACAGCTTGTTGCGCTTCATCTTCACCGCCATCACGGACTGTGACACTCACAGTGCCAGACGTTAATACACCTTCAAGCGGCGTCCATGAAATTAGACCTGTATTGTTAATGGTCATGCCATCTGGCGGATTGGTTAATGTGAATGTTAAATTCGTACCGTCATTGGCATCGTCTGGATCGGTAACGGTTAGCTGATACAGGTATTCACTATCTTCAATTGCAGTGACAACAGCGCTAGCAGATATTAACGGTGCAATGTTTTGAATCACCTCATCCTCGGAAGATGAGTCACAGCCAGTTAATACAAAAGAAAGTGCTATAGCAACGATAGATAGTTGCCACTTGTTTGTTAATTCCATTTACATACTCCATTAATTTGAACGCTATTGATAAGCTTTAAAACATCATCCATAAATAATGAATTCATGGAAGGATATTTCATGGCAAATAATGAAGATTTAACAATGTTATATCAATACTCATAAGTGATGTAATTTAGCGCTGAGAGGTACACTTTTGTACAAGGTGGATGGGGGGGGGTCGAATGTAGCTAGCGGATGGCCATTATGGCATTGCTTTAACTAAATGAGGACATCCACGATAAATAGCGTGATTTAGAAGCTTCTACTAAACTCAAGAAAGTTATCGATGTTGGAGCTTGTTATGCCACGCCCTCGTAGAACTCAGATTAGTGTTGAAGACACGCCATTTTACCATTGCTGTAGCCGTGTGGTACGGCGCGCTTTCCTGTGTGGTGATGATAAATTTTCTGGTCGAAATTACGATCATCGACGTGGTTGGGTAGAATCACTATTATGTGAATTAATTGATGTTTTCTCTATTGATGTAGCCGCCTTTGCTGTGATGTCAAACCATCTACACGTGGTGTTACGTATCGATATCGAAACCGCAAATCATTGGACTGACAGAGAAGTACTTGAGCAGTGGCATAAGCTGTTTAAAGGTGATGAGCTAACCCAAAAGTTTGTTAAAGGTGAGTTAGTTGAAGCCCATGATGTGCTCAGGTTAAAACACACCATCGCGACTTATCGAAGCAGGTTGTGTGATATCTCCTGGTTCATGCGCTGTCTTAATGAGCCAATAGCAAGACAAGCAAATCAAGAAGATAACTGTACAGGGCGTTTCTGGGAGGGCAGGTTTAAATCTCAGGCCCTGCTTGATGAAGTAGCAGTATTGGCCTGCATGGCATATGTTGACCTCAATCCTATCAGAGCCAAGATGGCTGACAACCCAGAGCAATCAGACCATACCAGCATTCAATTGCGAATTAAGGCTGCTTTGAAAGGCGAACAACCCAAAAATTTACTGCCTTTCATTGGCAATGAACGTAAAAATCAACCTAAAGGCATTGCATTTTCACTACAAGATTATCTTGAACTGGTCGATGATACTGGACGTATTATTCGAGATGACAAGCGTGGCGCTATCAATGTTAGTAGTGCTAAGTTACTCACAAGATTGAATATCCCTCAGGATCATTGGCTCAAACTCACCACTGAGTTTGGAAAGCTATTTCACGGGCCAGTGGGTACACTTCAAGAACTCACTAGCTATTGTGAACATCTAGAAAAACGGCGACGACACTTTGCCAGTTGTTGCCAGCATTTAAAAGCTGGCTAATCTAAAACTCCTTTCAATAACCACGTCTTCCAAATCAGCTTAATCCTCTAATGGGTTGGATCATAGTGGCTAAAAATCACTATTATTGAAGGAAATTGGTTCATTTTTCAATCTACGGCCATAAACTTATAACATATCGGCCTTCTAGCAACGAACCTTCACAATCTTGCTTGAGCACATCTCGAAAGTACATTATGTTATTGTTTTATAATGGCTGGCCTGATTTTTTTGTTATGGAAAAAGTTTATTAAAGAATTAACTGAAAACACGTCTAAAATCGTTGAGGTAAAAGCAATATGAGTATTAATTTAATTCCGAGCCTTGAGTTTTCTAATAGATTTTATGAATCAGACTCAGTTATATATATTCATACCAATCAACATTGTGGCATCATTAATTATGTCGATGAATATAAAATAATAAAATACGACATTGGTGCTTATTTTATCAATGTGCTTGATGATGTGCCGGTCATTTACTTTGGTACTGATCATCAAAGTTATAACAAGAGTTATCACTTAAATCATCAATTTAAATTGGTTGAGAAACCAGAGTTACTGGCAAGAGAATCAGAAGGTTTTAATATAATTATTTCCAACGATTTTGATATAACCCTGATAGAGAATGATGATTACGATATCTATTGGCAAGTAATAAACAAGAAGACACAAGAAGAGCGCATCTTTAACTATGATGGTTATGCCGTTAAGCATAATGGGCGGCTTTATGTAAAAGAGTCTCGTCAAATTATCGCGCTTTCAGATGACCTGTCTGAGCGCTGGACAATAAAGTGTGATGACTCTCAAGCTACAGGTTTTCAGCGCAGTCGTTTTTTTGCTGATAATTATTTAATTTATGTGTCTTTTCGCGAAGAGCCTAGTAGCCTTCAACCCTGGGCAGGCGATACCGTTAATCTGGTGTGCTTAGACAGCGGCAATACCCTATGGACACATACTTTTGATAACCCAGTGATGAGTGTGATGCATCACGAAAATTCAATCATTGTGGGTACTGACCTTCATGGTTTTATCTTAGATGCCGCCAGCGGCGCTATCACGCTGCAGTTTGCTAGCCCCTATAACATTATGGATATGGAGACGGTTTTTAGCGAAACAGGTGGTTTTTTAGGTCAACCCCGCAGTGAAAGCCGCTTATGGACCGACGGTCATTATCTGTATTTTACCGGTAATGGCGGTAATCAACTGCACATCTACCAAATGGATGGTAGGTTATTTAGCGGGCCACACCAGCTTAAAAAAGGCTATCAATTTCGCGCTGCTACGGGATGCTTTCATCTTAATGGAAAAAGTTACATCTCCATTTTTAGTGATGACCAAGCGTTTCATTTAGTTGATTCAGGGGTAATGGTCATTGACCCTAAGACACTCACAAGCGACTGTACCATTGAGATAGAAAAAGGCCCCGAGCGCGAAGTCCTCCACCATGTGATTGATAAAAAGGCAGAGTATTATCAGTTAGTGATACACGCCGATGAGCATTCAAACAACAGGGTGGATGATTTAATTCGCTTTGCCGAAATTGACACCAAACGTATTGCCGCCCGCTATGGCTCACAAATTTGGACCAATAAAGAAAAAAACAGAAAATTTAATGGGCAAATTCAGTTAACCATTCATGGGTCTACTGCCATGAAGTTAGCATGTGAGCCAATGCTCGATATGTTAGTGGACCGAGTATCCCATTGGGCGAAAGCGTCGAGCACCGCATCGGGTAATCGTAAAGCGCATATTAAGGTCAGTTGGGAATGGATTGTCAGCCCCAGCGATTAAGCATGTGCCATAAGCGTTATTGAAGAGAGATAAGCGGAAACGTAACGCGTTAGTGCCTATTTTATAGCAATATTAAGGAAAATAGATGTCAAAGTTAAGCAGTCAGGATGTTGTGGCATGGGCTAATAAATATCAATTAGCATTGGATGACGAAAATGTAACAGAAGGAGCGTTTGATGACTCATTTGAGCTTAATGATTTTCTGGTGTTTGCTTTAGCGCCTGCGGGCACTATGGCCCTTGGTGAACAAGGTTGCCCACCAAGTGACTACCTTGCAGATGTTATCGATGATTACTTATCCTTGATTAGTGACAAAGACATCACCCTTGTCAGTGTAGAGTCTGACGATGAATGGCAAACCGCCACCGCTGTTTTTGATGACTCAGGTGAGCAAATAACGCTGGTTATTAACGATATATACGCTTCAGACTGGGTGCCCAGTGATGTAGGCGATAAAATGTTAGCCTTGTCAGCGCAGCGTTGCCCGCAAAGGCTGTATACCATTTATGGTGAAGATGCCTTTACCGTGCTTTATATTCCACAAGATGCGGTGGAAGAAATAGAAACAATGCTTAAGCAGTTACCTCTACCTGAATGGATGGAAGACTAGGTTACTTTTTAAGGAGATTGCTGCACGCGGTTCGGCTGTCAGCTATCAGCTTTAACTACCATTAACCTGAAAGCGTGGACGTTACCCGTTTTGATAAAGATGTCGAATCTTTTATCAAGTATTCATAGATGGCATCTTTAGCATTGCATTTTTTACATGACAAAAAAGATATTCAGCGTGTCGCCGATCTCGACAATATCCCAGCGCTTGAGGAGTAAAATAAGATGGCAAAATTAGCATTAGCAAAAGAAGTGTGGTTAAGCAAGGATGCTGCTTGGCTCAAACAGCGTGAATTGGATTGGGGTAACATTTAATTAGGATTAGTACTTCAAAAACGAGCGGCATATTTAGATAATCACATACTAATTGATAATTGTTTTGCTATTTCGATAGGGTAAAATTAGAAAGCTTCATCCACATTAAGGTTGATTTTTTACCTAACCATTAACACCATTAAAGATGAAACTATAAACACTAAACAAAAATAGTGTCTTAAAAGGAGTTTTTTACTATGAGCATGACTAGAGCTGAAGTCAAAATTACGGTTGCTAAATTAATTGAAGCGTCATATTCGAAAGATAAAGGTTTAACAACAAAAATAATGGCTGAAAAAGGAAGTTTTAAGCTTACTGTTGATCAGAGTGGAACGGCTACCTTAAGCGGAAATGCTGGTGTATTAACATTCAGCGGGACACCAACTCTTGAGAAAATAGGTATTAAGGTCAAGCGTATTAGTATTAGCTTTGAAAATAAAGGTGAAATGAATATTGGATATAGTGCAACAGTAAACTTAGCAGTCATAAGTTTAACTGTTAATGGTGATTTTGATTTAGAAGAACTTATCACTTCATGTTCAGGTTTATTATGCTCAGCAGCGAGAGCTCTTAAAGGTCGAAATAGGGCTTATGAAGCTGAATTAGAAAGCATAATGGGAAGATAATATGAGATCAATTACTTTGTTTTTGCTATTGTTTTTTTCTGCATGTGCAGTAAAAATGAATAATGGACTATTATATTCAAGCTATTATCGATACGATCAATCTGTGAGTGTTGATAACCTACACAAGTTGCAATCTGATTTTTTTAGTTCAAATTTAATAAAAAATTTGAACGTAGATGAGTCTGAAATAACTGAACAATTACTCTTTAAAAAGTACATGTTTAAGCAGAAATCACACTTTGAAAAAATAAATGAGAAAGTCGGGTGCTTATCTATTAATGGATTCGATAATGAGAACATGCCAATATCCTTCAATATAAAATATGTTGCTGAAAATGAGCACTGGCTTATAGAGGAAATTGGAGTTTTATTTGTAAATTCGATTGCTGATTTTACTGATTCAGCTAAATGTCCCAGTGAATATCAAAATTGAATTTAACGTCAGAATATTTGACTGATAATCTGAACTCAACATGGCCACCAATCCAAAATTGGCGCAAGATATTATTGATGCAATTAATGATCCTGATATGTCTATAGAATTAAGAGATAGAGTGGCTAAATAAGAGTCAGTAAATATATAACTAAATAAATAGTAGCGAGTATGGCTTCCAACTCCCAGAGCTAACCGATTTTTGGCAACTAGCATCGCAGGATAGCGATCTAGCTTGGTTGGATTTTATCATGAATGATGAGGTGCTTCTTGACGATCCTGAAAATCAAAGAGTAGAGCTCTCTGTGTGGTTTGATAGTTTTATCTGCCCGCTGCCTAGCAGTGCTAAAGATGTGTTTGCCATTATTGGGCAGCGTTTAACAAGCTTGGGTTTTAGTGACACGCCTTACCATGCAGAGCAAGTACAAAGGGTGAGTTTAACCCCCATGTTAACAATCGACTTTATGGCTGAAATGGGCTTTAATATTGATGAGCCGGTGTATGCCTACCAATATGACTTGCTCTGTAGCGCCGATTTTGTGGGTACCGACCAGTGCCAATTACAGTATAAGGTGTTGTTAATCGATACCGCCAAGCCAGAGCCTTATGTGCTTTTGGTGGAGTCCCTTCCATACGAAATAGGATGTCGAAAAACCAGCGGGTATTACGCAATAAACGCTATTTATTGGATGCCTTACGCGAAGAAGACGGCTTGCCTTTTTATCGGCATTATAATTTCGCCCAAGATCCTGTTTGGCCTAAAACCATTCCGCCAGCAGCAAAGCATTACCCTGACTACCGCACATTGATGGCGATACCTTTCAAGGATGCAACTTACCTCCCTTTTAAACAAGGTCGGTTTGGTTTACTACTAGGAATGGATGAGTTTGCCCAGGTTGAGGGTCAGTCTTATACAGACTGGTTGAGTGGAAAAGACTAATCGATATTTAGGATTAATCATCAGCGGCTTTCGGGCCGCTTTTTTTATGCTTTGCATTAGTGAACATAACATCACGCAGTTGTGAAAGGGGACGGGTTAAATTCAGCGTATTAAGTGCGCTTGATGTTACAAAATCTCATTCACAGAAAAACCTATAAACGTAGAATGATTGGCTAGTTTATGCTGTCAAAGTGAGGAGTAAAGCCTGATATGGCCTTGCTATCAACAGCTTTAATCCCTATGATCAGCACGTTTTTAAATTGATTGTTATATTAGATAGAGAGCCCCCATGTTGACTTATCCGTTGTCAGGCAGTTCATCAGAGTTGGTATTAAATGTACTAACCATGGTGTTAACCCGAGGAAAACCATTAGATAGAGCCTATTCAGAGCATTTTTCTGGTTTAACCCTTAACCCATCAGAGCAAGCACGGATCACGCAAGTCACTGGCGATATTTTACGTCGCTTAAACTTATATTGTTTTCTGGTTGATATTAAACCGGAAGAGTTTGATCGTTTAGGATCTAAATTACTCAATGGTTGGCATGTTTTTCATGGCTTAGATTTACCTAAAATGCAGTATTCATTGCAAATTGAGCAGGCGGCATTTAGTGCTAATCTTGAACAAGCAAAAACAGACCCTGTGCTATGGGATGGCTGTCCAGAATGGTTAGAAATCATAGGTCAAGCACAGTTAGGTGATAAATGGCCCGCTGAACGTGCAGCACTAGCAGAGCAGCCAAAGCGTTATTTACGCGTGAATGAACTGAAATGTAATCGCGAATCCCTTATTGAAAGACTTAAAAAAGAAGGCGTAACTGCCGTAGTGGTAAGTGATGTTGCTTCTGCTATTGAGGTTACATCAGACTCAGCACTATTTCGAACCGATGCATTTAAAGACGGCTGGTTTGAACAGCAAGATGCGGGTTCACAATTGGTTGCTGACGCTGTGGGTGCCAAACCAGGAATGCGGGTTGTCGATGCTTGTGCGGGTGCGGGTGGTAAAACCTTACATATTGCAGCACAAATGCAAGGTAAAGGTCGTTTGCTTGCGATGGATGTTGAGCAATGGAAACTCGATAACCTTAAAACTCGGGCTAAACGCGCTGGCGCACATAATGTTGAAACGCGGATTATCGCTAGCTCTAAAACCATTAAACGTCTGAAATTATCGGCCGATCGAGTGTTATTAGATGTGCCTTGTTCGGGACTTGGGGTGTTAAAACGTAATCCTGATTCTAAATGGCGTGATACGCCGGAGCGTTTGCCGGTGCTGGTTGAATTGCAAAAGCATATTTTGCAGAGTTACTGCCGTATGGTCAAAGTTGGCGGAATGCTCATTTATGCGACATGCTCTATTATGCCAGAAGAAAACCGTCATCAAATCGATGCGTTTCTCGCTGAAAACCCGCAGTTTACGCTTATCGAGGATGAAAACATCTTGGTTTCAGAACGTGGATTTGATGGTTTCTATTTAGCTAAAATGGAACGTATAGCTGAATAGTTATTCATGGCTATTGATTTTTAGAGTCATCATATTGATGGTAGATAACAAAAAACAGTGCAAATCTTCTGCACTGTTTTTTTTTATGGATAATTATTTACTGATAAAAGGCACTTTTTTAACAAATTCATAATAAATCGTTGATAAAGTTCTTATAAATGCATAATCTAATAGTTACATTAGAAAATGTATTTTTAAGCATTTGCCGTGATGATGGAGCGTTATGGATATAGGGACAGATATTAATCACTTCATGGAAGAGATCAACCAACATTCTTTTCGTGAATCAAGTGTTGAACGCTACAGTACAATACTTGATATGGTATTGCAGGGCCTTCCGTTAGGCGAAATACTTCATGACTTAGTCTTGTTGATTGAAGCACAAAAAATAGGAACTCGGGCATCAGTACTTTTACTCAGTGATGACGGTAAACGGCTATTATCGGGTGCGGCTCCTAATCTTCCTGAAGAATATAATAATGCTATAAATGGCATCGAAATTGGTCCCAATATTGGTTCTTGTGGGGCTGCAGCATTTACGTGTGAAAGTGTCATTGTTGAAGATATCGAGCATCATCCTAATTGGAAAGATTATAAAGCATTACTATTAAAAGCGGGATTGAAAGCGTGTTGGTCTGAGCCTATAAAAGACAGTAATCAAAAGGTATTGGGCACTTTCGCCATGTACTATGACACGGTTAAATCGCCATCAGAGCAAGATTTATACCTAATACAAGAAGCGGCACGTTTGGCAAGTTTAGCCATTGATCGAAGTCGTGGAATGTACATTGAACGGTTAAGTCGGCAAATTTTTAACAGCCTGCCCATCGCGCTTGTGATCACCACTGAAGACAACTCAGTCTTATCCGTTAATCCCATTTTTAAATCGCTAACATCTACCTATTATTCAAACCTGAAACTCTTTGATGTTCATCGTTTTTTAAGCCATTCTCAGCATCATGTGGTTGCTGATTTATTTGAAAATTTAAACCGAGGGCAGGCTTGGCAAGGGGAGTTGAAAGGCCTTAAAAGCGATAATGATATTATTGATATTGCTCTTACCGTGACGGTTATTAGAGATAGCTTTACTCAACAAAATTGTTTCGCATGGCTGATTACTGATATTTCAGCTCGTAAAAATGCTGAAAAATTAATTAATTTTCAAACAAACTATGATCAATTGACCGGATTATCTAATCGAAAGTATTTATTCAATACGTTACAAACCATGATAGATTCAAATAACAACGTAAATGGTTGTAAGCAAGAATTTAATTTAATGTTGATGGACATCGATCATTTTAAGCAAATTAACGACACGATCGGACATGATAACGGTGATCTGGTACTAAAATTTGTGGCCCAGCGTTTATTGAGTGTTATCCCCGAGAATGTTCTCATTGCACGTATTGCGGCCGATGAATTTGCCTTAGTTTTGCCAGGTAAAATGTCTACAGAGTCATTGATTAGCTTGTTTAATAATCTAACTGATGAACTGAAAAAACATTTTATTGTTGGTAGTCAAGATATGATGCTATCAATGAGTACTGGTCTCGCTCGATTTCCTTATGATGCAGATAATGTTGAACAAATATTAAATTGCGCTACTCAAGCCATGTATAATGCTAAAGCCCAAGGGCGTAATTGCCTGCAGTTTTTTAATCAGCAAATACAAAAAGATGCAGAACGAAATGCTGAACTTCACTTATACCTCAAAACGGCACTAAGCCAAGATGAATTCGAGCTATATTATCAACCGATTGTGAATCCATTTAGTGGTCAAATCATTAAAGCGGAAGTATTATTGCGTTGGGTACATGATGGTCAATTTATTTCGCCAGATGAATTTATTCCTATTGCTGAAGAGTCCGGCCTCATTGTTCAAATCGGTGAATGGGTTAGAATGCAAGCGCTTACCACTGTCGTGGCATTGCAAAAACGTCATCTTGCCATTCCACTATCCATTAATGTTTCTACCATAGAATTTTGGACCCCGGATTTACAGCAGCGGTTTTTAGCCTATTTTGATGTGATACAACAAAAGCTTGGTTTGGATGAGTTTCCTTACTCATTGATTACCCTTGAAATAACTGAATCATTAATGATGAAGCAGCAAGAGACTATTAATCAATTACTGACTGAGCTTAGACATCGGGGTATGCAAATTTCAGTCGACGACTTTGGTACGGGGTATTCCTCATTATCTTATTTGGCCAATTTCCCAGTGGATCAAATAAAAATTGATAAATCATTTATTCAAAAAATATCATCGGGTCCGCGTCATAAAGCACTCATTGAAGCGATTGTTAGCATGAGCCGGGCGTTAGACCTGGCGATTGTCGTCGAAGGGGTCGAAACCCAAGTTGAGCTTGATTATATTAAGCAACAAGATATTGAAGCGGTACAAGGTTATTACTTTTATAAACCTATGCCACAAGAAGCCTTTTTTGATTTGTTAGCCAAGTAATCTGAATTGATTCCAGCATCATAATCATCGGATAAAACCTCAACCGCCTTGAACAGAAGGGGGTGAAGTTATAGATTAAATCCATATTGATAAGGTTAGTCTTGGAGATAAAAAATGCCGCATTGGTTAATGCGGCATTTTTATTGAATTAAGTAAACTTAGTTAAGCATACTTTTTGGTTCAGTGAACTGAAGGTTTAATGCTTCAGCCACTTCTTTACAAACCAATTTACCGTGGATAACATTTAAGCCGTTTAATAAATGTTTGTCATTTAATAATGCTTGTTTGTAACCTTGGTTGGCTAACTTAATAATGTAAGGAAGGGTTGCGTTGTTCAATGCAAACGTAGAAGTACGTGCAACCGCGCCAGGCATGTTAGCCACGCAATAATGGACAACATCATCAACAATGTAAGTTGGATCTTGGTGAGTGGTTGCGTGTGATGTTTCTACACAGCCACCTTGGTCAATAGCGACGTCAACAATTGCACTACCAGGTTTCATACGCTTGACCATGTCTTTAGTGATTAATTTTGGCGCCGCAGCACCCGGTACTAATACACCACCAATTACAAGATCAGCTTCTAAAACATGACGTTCTATCGCATCAGCTGTTGAGTAAACCGCTTTAACCGCAGAACCAAACTGAATATTTAAACGACGTAAAGCATCGATGCTGCGATCTAATACCACCACATCAGCACCCATACCAACGGCCATTTGCGCAGCGTTAGTACCGACCATACCGCCGCCGATAATGACCACTTTTGCTGGTTCAACACCAGGCACACCGCCTAACAGCATGCCTCGGCCACCCAATGATTTCTCAAGCGCGCGAGCTCCAGCTTGAATTGACATACGACCAGCCACTTCTGACATTGGTGCGAGTAAAGGTAAGCCGCCACGATCATCGGTTACGGTTTCGTAAGCAATACAAACAGCACCGCTGGTCATTAGCTCTTCTGTTTGTGGTAAATCAGGTGCAAGGTGAAGGTAAGTAAACAAAATCTGGTCGTGACGTAGCATTGCACGTTCAACTGTTTGTGGCTCTTTTACTTTTACAATCATGTCTGATTTAGCAAACACTTCAGCTGCAGTAGCTAAAATCGAGGCGCCTGCATCAGTATAGTCTTGATCGGTAAATCCAATACCAACGCCCGCATCTGATTGAACAAAAACATCGTGACCTTTTATTGTTAATTCGCGTACGCTTGAAGGTACCATGCCTACACGGTATTCGTGGTTTTTGATTTCTGTTGGAACACCAATAATCATCTTTGAGCCTCGATTGACATAAAACCCACGTTAAGTGGGTTTAGTTGTTATTAATTGTGACCTGAACGTGCTTATTCCAGGGGACTCTAGTATAGTGCTGCTTAAGCAGATTATGCTGCTGAAGTTGCTCCTTTAATAGATATAAATATTGTTTTAAGGACAAAACAAGGTTAAATATATGGTAAATAGTAAAAGCTTTTCAGTGAATGATTTAGACCGTATTGATCGCAATATATTAAATGAACTTCAACTGGATGGTCGCATTTCAAATGTTGAGCTATCAAAACGAGTAGGGTTAAGTCCTACACCCTGTTTGGAAAGAGTTAAAAGGCTTGAAAAACAGGGGTTTATAAATGGGTATACCGCATTGGTGAATCCGCATTTTCTCGGTGCGTCTTTATTAGTGTTTGTTGAGATCACCCTTAATCGTGATACTCCAGATATTTTTGACCGTTTTAATCGTGCAGTACAATTACTTGATGATATTCAAGAGTGCCATTTAGTCTCTGGTGATTTTGACTACTTATTAAAGACTCGTGTGTCAGATATGTCTGCATATAGACGATTATTAGGTGAAACCTTATTGAAACTGCCATCAATATCAGATACTCGTACTTATGTCGTCATGGAAGAAGTGAAGCAAACCAATAAAGTTGCACTGTACAACTTAGGTTAAATAGTAGCGTTTCATTTGCAGCCAAATCTTTAGCGTCTCAGTGATAAATCTGTCGTCACTTATGGGGGGTGAACGTCACCCTTGATATTCAACCTACACATTTTCGAATATAAAATCATCAACTTGAGACTAAACCCCATCGCTTTTCAGTTTCAGGATTAATTCGGCATTACAATCGATTGAGCTTGATTCAATCAAGGTGCATAATCACTGCAAATACAGTGATATTCTGTTATCTTAACCCTTATTTTTCACTTTTTATGGAAGCTTTCGTTTGACTCAGGAAAATAGTCTAAAAACACTCAGCGGTCTTCAACGATTGCTCGAAGGTGGCCTTATTTTATGTTGCATGGTTGCAACATATATTCTATTGGCGTTATCCAGTTTCAATCCAAGTGACCCAGGCTGGAGCCAGTCGCATTTTCAAGGTGAAATTCATAACTGGACCGGCGCTGTCGGAGCTTGGACTGCGGACGTGTTGTTTTATTTTTTTGGGTTCATCGCCTTTTTAATTCCTATTATGATTGCCACCACAGGTTGGTTTATTTTTAATCGTGCCCATCGATTGTTCGAAATAGATTATTTTTCAGTTGGACTAAGAATTATCGGGTTTATTTTGATGCTGCTGGCTTTGGCTGCACTGGTCAGTATGAATGCCGACGATATGTTTGTGTTTTCCGCTGGTGGCGTTGCTGGTGATGTGATTGGTCAAGCCATGCTGCCGTACTTTAATAAGCTAGGTACCACATTGCTATTGATGTGTTTTATTGGTGCCGGTTTCACCTTAGCAACAGGGATTAGTTGGTTGACTATTATTGAGTTAACCGGATTAGGTTCTATTTGGTGCGCAAAGAAATTATGGACACTGCCTCGATTATTAAAACGTGAACGTGAGACCGAAGATACTAAAGGTTTTATGTCATTAGTTGATAAGTTTACCCAACGTCGCAATGAAATTGATCAACAAAATGATCCATCACAGGATCAACCAAAGAAGTCTATCCCAGCACCTATTCACGTTAAGCCAGCAGCAGTGAGTCCACCTGTTGTTGAAAAGAAACGCAGCTTTTTTAGTCGTAAGGCTAAACCCACTGAAGATATTACCGTGTCAGACATTGATGATGAAGATCTTGATATTGATGTTCGACAAGAACCGTCGATGCAAGTCGATAATGACGATACTCATTTTGCTCCTTGGGTAGCGACTAAAGATGATATTGACTTCAACATTGATGATGAAGTCAATAACCTGAATATGGAGGATGAGCCATCTAAGGAAGTCGCTAATAAGCCTCATTCGGCAGCGGCATTAGTCGCACAACAAAAACCGAAAAAAGAAGCTAAAATTGTTGATGGCGTCGTGATGATTGATGGTCAAGGGCCTCAGCAAACTCGTCAAAAAATGGATCCTTTACCGAGTATTACCTTACTCGACGTCCCTGATCGTAAGAAAAATCCAATCAGTGAAGCAGAATTACAACAAGTAGCACGATTGGTTGAAATAAAACTGGCCGATTTTAACATCATCGCTAATGTAGTGGGGGTTTATCCAGGCCCTGTGATCACTCGCTTTGAACTTGAATTAGCTCCAGGGGTTAAAGCGTCTAAAATTACCAATCTATCAAAAGATTTAGCCCGTTCACTATTATCGGAAAACGTGCGTGTTGTGGAAGTTATTCCAGGCAAAGCTTACGTAGGTTTAGAGTTACCTAATAAATTCCGTGAAACCGTATTTATGCGTGATGTACTTGATTCTGAGGTCTTTAAAAATAGCAAATCGACATTGTCTATGGTGTTAGGTCAAGACATTGCTGGCGAGCCGGTTGTGGTTGATTTAGGCAAGATGCCTCATCTATTGGTTGCAGGAACCACAGGTTCTGGTAAGTCAGTAGGTGTGAATGCGATGATCACCAGTTTATTGTATAAATCGGGCCCAGATGATGTCCGCTTTATTATGATTGATCCTAAAATGCTCGAATTGTCAGTATATGAAGGTATTCCGCATTTACTCTGTGAAGTGGTTACCGACATGAAGGAAGCGGCTAATGCATTGCGTTGGTGTGTGGGTGAAATGGAACGTCGTTACAAGTTAATGTCAGCATTAGGTGTGCGTAACCTTAAAGGTTACAACATCAAAATTAAAGATGCGGCGGCAAAAGGGGAGTACATTCCCGATCCATTATGGAAGTCATCTGGAAGTATGCAGGACGAGGCGCCACCGTTAGAAAAGCTGCCCTCTATTGTGGTGGTGGTCGATGAATTTGCTGACATGATCATGATTGTCGGTAAAAAAGTAGAAGAACTGATAGCGCGTATTGCGCAAAAGGCTCGTGCTGCAGGGATCCATTTAATTTTAGCGACACAGCGTCCATCAGTTGATGTGATCACCGGCTTGATTAAAGCTAACATTCCGACCCGTATAGCCTTCCAAGTATCATCACGTATTGACTCTCGTACCATTCTTGATCAACAGGGTGCAGAAACCCTCTTAGGCATGGGTGATATGTTATATTTACCGCCAGGAACGGGGTTGCCAAATCGGGTTCACGGTGCATTTATTGATGACCATGAAGTACATAAAGTGGTTGCCGACTGGTGTGCTCGTGGTAAGCCGCAATATATTGAAGAAATTCTTAATGGCGCCACTGATGGTGAGCAAGTATTGTTACCCGGTGAAACCTCAGATAGTGAAGAAGAGCTCGATGCATTATATGATGATGCGGTGGCATTTGTGACCGAAACACGCCGAGGTTCTATTTCGAGCGTACAACGTAAATTTAAAATTGGTTACAACCGCGCCGCCCGGATTATTGAAATGATGGAAGGACAAGGTATTGTGACGGCTCAAGGCCACAACGGTAATCGTGAAGTGTTGGCTCCGCCGCCACCAAGAACATAATAGGAATGATGATGAATAAACGTTTTATAGTATTAAGCCTATTATTGACAACGAGCTTAAGTTGCTTTGCCGCGATGGCAGATGACGCAACCCAATTACGCGAAAAGCTATCTAATATTGATAGCTTGCATGCGACATTTTCCCAGCAAGTGACCGACATTAACAATAAACCAATCCAAAGTGGAAGCGGCGTGTTTGCGCTTGCGTACCCTAATCAATTTTACTGGCATTTAACTGAGCCTGATGATTCACTGATTGTGGCCGATGGTGTTAACTTGTGGATTTATAATCCCTTTGCTGAAGAAGTCACAGTAATGGATGTTGCTCAAGCGGTTGATGCATCACCTATGGCCTTGTTGGTTCATCGAGATGAAGCCACATGGGCTAAATATTCAGTCACCAAGCGTGCCGTTAACGCTAAAGCAAGTTGTTTTGATATCCAACCTAAAAAACTCAACAGTAATGTTGTCGCCGTAAGTGTGTGTTTTGAAGCGAGTCAATTAGTTAAATTTAACTTAACTGACGAGCAAGGTAATCTAAGCCAATTTGCATTGACTCAGCAACGCACGGTGAAACCTGATGAAGCCAATATATTTGAGTTTGCCGTGCCCGATAACGTTGATATAGACGATCAACGTTTAAAGCAAACTAACTAAGTTATTTGATGGCTAATTTAGGTTTTGATTTTTCCCCAGACTTTCGCCCCTTGGCAGCTCGTATGCGTCCAAGGGAAATTAGCGAATATATTGGTCAGGCACATTTATTAGGTGAAGGTCAGCCTCTGCGTAGGGCGTTAGAGGCTAACCGAGCTCATTCGATGCTACTGTGGGGGCCGCCTGGTACAGGCAAAACCACCTTAGCAGAGTTAATTGCCCATTATGCCAACGCCCATGTTGAACGTATTTCTGCGGTGACATCGGGCGTAAAGGATATCCGGGCCGCCATAGAGCAAGCCAAGGCTATCGCCCAAAGCCGCGGTCAACGTACCTTATTGTTTGTCGATGAAGTCCACCGGTTTAATAAAAGCCAGCAAGATGCATTTTTACCTTTTATTGAAGACGGTACGGTCATTTTTATTGGCGCCACCACCGAAAACCCCTCATTTGAAATCAATAATGCCTTATTATCCCGGGCGCGGGTTTACCTGATTAATCGTCTCACACCAGACGAAATAAGTTTGATTGTTACCCAAGCATTAACCGATGAAGAACGGGGTTTGGGCAAACGCCAGTTAACATTACCTGCAGATGTGGCCAAGCAATTAGCCGACATTAGTGATGGCGATGCACGAAAAGCCCTTAATTTACTTGAGCTAATGAGTGATTTAGTCAGTGATGGTGGCGCATTTACCACCGACATGCTCACTCAAGTCGCGGGGCATCAAGCTGCGGGTTACGATAAAAATGGCGATCAATTTTACGATTTAATTTCTGCAGTGCATAAGTCGGTGCGAGGATCATCTCCCGATGCCGCTTTGTATTGGTATTGCCGCATTTTAGAAGGTGGCGGCGATGCCTTGTATGTTGCACGACGTTTATTAGCCATTGCTTCTGAAGACATTGGTAACGCCGATCCTGTCGCCATGACCGTTGCACTTAATGCATGGGATTGTTACCACCGTATTGGGCCCGCTGAAGGTGACCGCGCCATTGCTCAGGCGGTGTTGTATTTAGCTAGTGCGCCTAAAAGTAATGCTGTTTATAGCGCATTTAACGCTGCGCGTGAGTTAGCTAAGCAAACTGGACACGAGCCTGTGCCGAACCACCTTCGCAATGCCCCGACCAAATTGATGAAAGAAATCGGCTTTGGCAAAGAATACCGTTATGCTCATAATGAACCGGGTGCTTATGCTGCTGGGGAGAATTACTTTCCTGAATCATTGCAACATAGCCAATTTTATCAGCCTACTAATAGAGGTTTTGAAAAACGCATTCAAGATAAATTAGCGCAGTTAAACCAACTTGATCAACAAAGCGAGGACAAACGCTATGACTAATGTGTTCTTGGTGGCACTAGGTGGGTCAATTGGTGCAGTTTTACGCTATCTTCTGTCAATTTTTATGATCCAGCTATTTGGAAGCAGTTTTCCTTTTGGTACACTGTTAGTCAATCTATTGGGATCGTTTTTAATGGGCGCCGTTTATGCGATGGGGCAATTAAGTCATATTAGCCCTGAAATTAAAGCGCTTATTGGCATTGGCCTATTGGGCGCGTTAACGACGTTTTCGACTTTCTCGAATGAAACCTTACTGCTGCTGCAAGAAGGCTTATGGCATAAAGCTATTTTAAATGTGTTGTTGAATGTCTCCTTATGTCTATTTATGGTGTATTTAGGTCAACAACTTATATTTTCTCGCGTTTAACTAAAAAGAACTGACAACATGCTAGATCCAAAATTTTTGCGTAATGAACTGGACATCACCGCCGAGCGTTTAGCCACTCGTGGCTTTATTCTTGAAGTCGATAATTTGACCAAGCTTGAAGAAAAGCGTAAATCGCTTCAAGTGGCTACCGAAGACTTACAAGCCTCGCGTAATGCGATATCGAAGTCGATTGGTCAAGCTAAAGCGCGCGGCGAAGACACCAGTTCCATTATGGCGCAAGTGGGTGATTTAGGTGCGCAGTTAGATGCAAAGAAGGCTGAGCTTGCTGAGTTGTTGCAACAGATCAATAGCATCGCCATGAGCATGCCAAATTTGCCAGACGAATCGGCTCCCGTGGGTGCTGATGAAAATGACAATGTAGAAGTACGCCGGTGGGGTACCCCAAAAGTATTCGATTTCGAAGTCAAAGATCATCTTGATTTAGGTGAAGCGTTAGGTGGATTAGATTTTAAAAGTGCGGTAAAAATTACCGGTTCACGTTTTATTATTATGCGTGGCCAAATTGCCCGTTTAAATCGTGCTTTAGGTCAGTTTATGCTAGACCTACACACCACTGAACACGGCTATACCGAAACATATGTACCGCTATTGGTTAATGAAGACAGTTTATTAGGTACAGGTCAGTTACCTAAATTTGGTGAAGATTTATTCCACACTAAACCGGCCACAGAAGAAGGCCAAGGTTTATCTCTTATCCCCACTGCAGAAGTGCCATTAACCAACTATGTGCGCGACATGATTGTGGATGAAAGTGAACTGCCGATGAAAATGACCGCATTAACCTCATGTTTCAGAAGTGAAGCTGGCTCTTACGGCCGTGATACCCGCGGATTAATCCGTCAGCATCAATTCGACAAAGTAGAATTAGTGCAAATTGTTCATCCAGATAATTCAATGCAAGCGCTTGACGAAATCACCGCAAATGCTGAAAAAGTATTACAGTTACTAGCATTACCGTACCGCACCATGGTGTTATGTACTGGTGATATGGGCTTTAGTTCAAGCAAAACCTTTGATATTGAAGTCTGGTTACCGGCGCAAAATACTTACCGTGAAATTTCATCTTGCTCGAACATGAAAGATTTCCAAGCCCGTAGAATGCAAGCCAGGTACCGTAGCAAAGTCGATAACAAACCGGCTTTATTGCACACCTTAAATGGCTCAGGTTTGGCGGTTGGTCGTACGTTAGTGGCCGTGCTTGAAAACTATCAAAATCAAGATGGCACCATCACAATACCTGAAGTATTACGTCCATACATGGGTGGCTTAAGCGTGATTGGTTAATATCACTTTTCCCTAGCCGTACTCAATCTTAGGCGCGGCTAGGATTTTAATCATTAGTCTTGTACAAGATAGAGCTTAGACATTCATCTTCTAAAAAGACCTGTATGTTTTTGCGCGTTGAGTGACCCCGCAATCCGTAAACCGAGTTAACGGCGTTACTGTATCGCAGCACATATTTTACTCCTACATTGTATTGGAAATTGTGTCACTCAGTTTGAGTTGGTCACATATTTATAAGGGTTGGTACAACCAGCAATGGGTTCAAGTCGGCGTGATAATCGTAGGCTTATCTATTTATCAGTTATCTTCTTTTTTATTTTGTTGGTAATTGTTGAACTAGCTCAAGCAGTATTTATAGTGATAGAAAATATATTTCCAAAATAACCTCAGTTAAGGTTAGCCATTTAAAAAGCCCGCTTAAGATGACTTAAGCGGGCTTTTTTGTAAGCCTTTTCTGCTATAAACATTTTGCCGGTTTTGGCAAACCGGCAATTTTTGTTGCTTGTTTTGCGGGACCAATCGGGAACAAGGTATACAAATATTTAGAGTTACCTTTATCCGCGCCTAAACGTTGGCCAATAGCTTTAACTAATACTCGAATGGCTGGACTGGTTTTGTACTCAAGATAAAAATCACGTACAAAACGGATCACTTCCCAGTGTTGTTCGGTCAACTCAATATTCTCAGTGGCAGCAATAACAACAGCCATGGATTCTTGCCAGTCATTGATGTTGTTTAAATAGCCTTGATGATCGGTTTCAATTTGCTGACCATTAAATTCAAAAAAATTTACCACGTGATGACCTTATCGTGTAACAAAGATTGTTCAACAAATTGTGAATAATCAATAATATCAAAAGAGCTTGCAGTCTTATTCGCTAACATCATCAAGCGTTCAAATAAGCCTCTTGCTACAAGATCATCTTGCAGCACAAACAGCTTAATGTTTGCTAAACGTTGTTGCCACTGGGTTTGTAACAAACAATTCACCGCATCGCTAGACAATAAAATACTGTCAGTAGGGTGAATATACCGCAAGCAAGTATTTAAGGCATCGTCACTCATTGTTGATGTTTGGATATGATGTAATATCAAAATACTAACACCTCATCAGCCGCTTGCAGGGTTTTGGTGATCACCTCTGGAGTTGCCACTGTGGCCGCAATACTAAAGTCATTGGGGTGTACTCCTAATGTGGTCATTGATTCAGCACAAACCAATACGGTATCAATATCGTAAAGAGAAAGCGCTTTAAACGCCGACACATAATCTTTAGAGCCTGCTTGTTCGGGGGTTTGGCCTGCCAGTAAATGTAATACCGCTTCATTGGTAAATACCAGACTCACTTGTTGCTCAAAGCTTGCGCTGAGCATGGCAAAATCTAACCCTTCACGGGTACTTGTGGTGCCAAAAGGGGCATGCCTAAAAATAATCACCAGTGATTTCATTGTCTATTCCACTAATACCTTAAAAACTAATTAATCTATCTGCTTGCTCAATACCCACCACTAATTCACCTAAACCGCCCATGGTAAATGCGTCGCTGCTATTCCATTGTGGTTTACCATTTTCCGTCGCATCTTGTTGCGATAATACGCCACGCCGCAGAGCTGCAGAGACACAATTGGTCAGCGGTATCGTATGTTTTAATGACAATGATTGCCAATTGGAATGCATATCAATTTCGTCAGAAGCAGGACAGGTGAGGGCATTACTGTTAGTTACGCCATCTTGATAGAAAAAGACATTAATGATTTGATGGCCATTGGCTAATGCGCTTTGGCAAAATGCTAATGCACGAAAGCTGGCCGTAGAGCCATAAACGCTTCCATTTACTTGAATGATGAATTTGCTCATGATAAAAAAAATGACCCTAATGTAGGGTCATTTTAACGTAATTTGCTAGTGAACTCTATCGACGATTAGTCGTCGCTGCCAATACCCATTAAATGTAGTAGGCTTATGAACAAGTTCAAAAAATCTAAGTACAATGAAATAGTCGCCCGAACGTAGTTTGTTTCGCCGCCATTCACGATACGACTGGTGTCATAAAGAATGAAACCGGTCATTAGCAACGCAATACCTGCGTTCATTGCCATAAATAATATTGAGCTACCGACGAATATATTAATGACCATCGCACCGATCATCACTAATAAACCCGCAAATAAGAAGCCGCGCATAAATGAAAAGTCTTTCTTCGTGGTTAACGCATATGCCGAAAGCGACACGAAAATGATAGAGGTTAAGCCTAGTGCCTGCATAATTAAGCCAGGACCATTTGCCATTCCGGCATAATGATTAAGAATGTAACCTAGTGAAGCACCTTGCATACCCGTAAAAGCAAACACCCAAAAAATACCTGCAGAACTGTCAGCTTTTTTGAGTGTTACAAATAACAATACCAAGCTACCAAGCGATAAGCCTATTGACATCATTGGGCCAAGGTTTATCGCCATGGCAAAACCAGCAGTGACAGCAGAGAATGCTAATGTCATCGCCAGAAGCATGTAGGTGTTTTTTAACAGTTTATTGACATCAGTAGTCGATAGACTGGGTGATATAACTGATTGTTGATTCATTATCGTCTCCAGGTGTTAACTCAATGATTCGCTCTACGAGAAAAAATATTTCTCACTCTGAAGCTAAATCTATTTGTATAGCGTAAGCAATGTATATTAAACCAAAATTAATTCATAACTAACATCATCTTAATAGTTGCTAATTTAACATATACGGTTTGATAAGTAATGCTATTACAAAAAACATATTTGGCGTAACAGGATTAACTAAGCCATTCTTTTTTTAGTTTTTCGGTATCACCTAGGTGATCTAATACCCACTGCATTGCTGGGCTCATGTTGGCATTATTCCAGGCTAAACAGCAGGCTGTGTCTTGCTTTGGTGTGGCGAGTTGTTTTTCTATGAGCGCGCCGGCTTTAATAAAGATATCGGCCAAATGGTATGGCATATATCCCACGCCTAAGCCTTCTCTAAAACAATTAATCGCTCTGATCCAATCAGGTACCACAATTCTGCGCTGATTATTCAGCAACCAATTAGGTCGATGGGCAATATTATGGGCGGTATCTTGCAGGCAAATTGACGGATATTGCAATAACTCTTCATCGGTTAATGCATGCTCTGCGATAGCTAAAGGGTGGTTTTTACCGACTAAAAAAGACCACTCAATCATCCCCATATGGCGGGACTTAAATGTACCACCAACAGGAATGCTTGACGTTGCACCAATGGCGATATCGCTTTTGCCGCTGGACAAAGCCTCCCACACTCCATTATAGACTTCTAAGCGGATAATCAATTCTATGTCGGTAAAGTGGCGATAAAAATCAGCAATTAAGCCACTGATTTTGTCAGCACGCACCATATTGTCAATCGCAATAGATAACGAAGGGCGCCAGCCATTAGCCACTTTTTGTGTATCACGTTTAATATTATTAAGCTTGGTCATAATGTCACGCGACTGGGCCACAAAATGTTCACCAGCGGGCGTCAAACTGACACTGCGATGGCGACGCTCAAACAATATTACCCCTAAGTCATCTTCAATTTGTTTAATTGCATAACTCACCGCAGACGGCACTTTATTCAATTTATTGGCTGCGGCGGTAAAACTACCCACACGGGCCACGATATCTATCATCTCGAATGCTTGTTCTGAAAGCATCTCGCTATCCTTGGCATTGGCAAAATTACTAGCAGTAAAGGTAAACATTAACCCTAATCAAATCAAGCAAAGTTGCCGTTATCGGCTGTTTAATCATGTTTTCGCTTAGCCCATTGTTATATTCGCAGCTTAATAGCCGATAGCGCAGTCGCGTGCTTTTGGTGTTGAGTGAGTCAATACCATTGAGTAATATTAGCTGCGCAATACATTTTGAATCACCGAACAGCAGATGATAAGTTAATTTGTGTGTTTAATAGACACTTAACGGGTTATTTGCAATTTACCCTTTACACCAAAGGGTCATTATCATATTATTCGCCCGCTCGGAGGGATGGCAGAGTGGTCGAATGCACCGGTCTTGAAAACCGGCAACGGTTTATCCCGTTCTAGGGTTCAAATCCCTATCCCTCCGCCACATTAAATACGAGAAAAGCCGTTGATTATCAACGGCTTTTTTTGTTTTTGGCGTTTGAGCGGCTCTCCATAAGGATTGACTCAGACAATGTATCTTTATCGAGCACCCAACAACGTATACTTCACGCGCATCTGTTTAGCCAAATATTTACGCGACAAGGGCTTTCCCTTTGACGTAAAAGTCTCCTTACTGACTCGTGACAGAGCAGAAGCGGTCATCCGTAACATTGATGTTGCCGGAGCACTCAAAAAAATCATCAAGTCTATTGACCATCAAACCCGTATAAATGACTTTATTCGCTACGTTGATGAGGTCATTAACCATCTCAGAGCTCAGTTTGATGGTAATGAAACGGATATCACGTTCAACATCACGCAAAAACCTCATGCTATCCCCAATAGAGAGACTAAATTGTCTCAGCATCGTGAAACTACCGCTGTGGCGCAAGCAAAGCCTGTAATTGGGTTAATCGAAGCATTAAGCGCATTTATTATCTCAAAACAAAAATCAGCCATCAGGCCGCTCTCTATCAAGCAGCTTGAGCAGCGTACTCGGCATTTTATTGATACCGTATCTTCAAAATCCATTCTTAAAACCAAGCTTAAAACTGATGTTAAATGTGTGCACGATATCACCAGTGCTGATGCGATGACCTATCGCGATACTTTACTGACTCAAGGCCGAAGCTACAAAAGCAATAAAGAATACCTAGCTGCTGTATTCCAGTTTTTTAAATGGTGCCAGTTAATGAACTACAGCAGTCTCAACCCTTTTGAAAGCGTCACAGTCGGTCAAAAGCCTAAGGCAAAACCCAATCAAGGCCGCAATCGCTGGACAGCACCTGAGCTAAAAAGATTAATCCGCTCGACAGCATTCAATGACTCAACAGCTGATTTTAAGTGGGTCACACTCATGATGCTCTATGGCGGCTTAAGGCCATCTGAAGCTTGCCAGCTGTTATCTAGTGATATCAAGCAAGTAGATGGAGTTGACTGCATTAGGGTTGATGACAGCGGCGCAGGGCAACGATTAAAGAACCTCAATGCCAAACGTTATGTGCCCATTCACAAATACTTGCTTGAGCTAGGCTTCATTGCGTTTGTTGAGCAAAGAAAATCAACTCATACCCAGCTGTTTGACTATAAACCTGTTGGCATCATTGAAGATTGGTCAAAAACCTACTGTAAACAGCTCGCCAAACTTCAAACTGAAATCGGCATGCAAGCTAACCAGCGTCCCACGTCATATGGCTTCAGACACACGTTTATCGATGAAATGAAGCAACTGGATATCAGCGAGCATATCGTGGCGCAAATCGTCGGACACGCTAATCCCAACATCACATATAGCCGTTATGGTAAAGATGTGAAGGTCCCCCTGTGTCAGGATTGTTGTCACCCCTTAAAATCATCCAATAATTAAATAGAGGGGGCGGTCAATGAGAGCTCAATGGCACGATATTCATCTGAACGTAAAGAAGCAGTTTTAAAGAAGTTATTGCCTCCCCACAATATGACCGTCATGGAAGTGGCACGTAGTGAAGGGATCGCCTACCAAACCCTGTATCATTGGCGCGATAAAGCTAAAAAAGAGGGTCGCCCAGTGCCAGGTAAAAAATTGACCAGTAATGATTGGTCGGCCGAAGCTAAGTTTGCCGTTCTCATTGAAACAGCGCCAATGTCTGAAGCTGAAGTAAGCCAATATTGCCGAGAAAATGGTTTGTTTCGAGAACAAGTTCAGCAGTGGAAACAAGATTGTTTAGGGGGCTTTACGACAAGTGAAGTTCAAGCCAAAACGATTAAGCAGCAAGCCAAATCAGACAAAGCAGAAATCAAATCCCTGCAACGAGAGCTACGCTACAAAGAGAAGGCGTTAGCAGAAACAGCGGCTTTACTGGTGCTTAGAAAAAAGCTCAATGCGCTTTGGGAGGACGACAACGAGGAGAGTTAACGCCTTTGCCTAAGCGCATAACATTGGTGAATTTAATACAAGAAGCGTATGCCCACGGTGCACGTCTTTACAAGGCTTGCGCTGAAGCAGAGCTAAGTAAGCGGACGTATCGGCGCTGGTATCGAGCAGGAAAAGTACAAGCTGATTTAAGGCCCTCGGCGGTAAGACAGGAGCCAGCCAACAAGCTTAGTGATGACGAGGAAAAGCTGATACTGGCAACCTCGAATGAGGCAAGGTTTGCGAGTCTACCTCCCTCACAAATCGTGCCGACGCTGCTTGATGAAGGGGTCTATATCGCTTCAGAGTCGAGTTTTTACCGAGTGTTAAAAGCCAATGCTCAATTAAATCGACGTGGACGAAGCCAAAGCATAACAAAAAGAAGTAAACCAGATGCTTATGTTGCAGATGGGCCGAACAAAGTGTGGTCTTGGGATATCACTTATTTAGCTTCGGTCATCAAAGGACGCTTTTATTATCTATATATGTTTGAGGATATTTATAGCCGTAAGGTTGTGGGTTATGAAGTCCATGAACGTGAATGTGGTGAGCTAGCGGCCGAGTTAATGCAACGCAATATGCTGCGTGAGCAATGCTTTAAGAAGCCACTGGTATTGCACTCAGATAATGGTGCTCCGATGAAGTCGTTAACAATGAAAGCCAAGCTTGAAGAGTTAGGCGTTACCGCGTCATTAAGCCGCCCGAGTGTCAGTAACGATAACCCTTACTCCGAGTCGCTGTTTAGAACATTAAAGTATCGGCCAGAATGGCCTAGCTCTGGCTTTAAAAGCATCACCGAAGCACGAGAATGGGTAGAAGTATTTGTGACTTGGTACAATACTAAGCATAAACACAGCAAGCTCAATTTTGTGTCACCGAGTGAGCGTCATGCGATGCAAGACAGGACTATTTTATCTAAGCGTAAGATAGTGCTAGAGGAAGCGAGGTCAAGAAATCCTAAACGCTGGCCAAACGGTATAAGGAATTGTGACGCTGTAGGTGAAGTCACACTGAACCCAGATAAGAAGTCTGAAACAGAAACAAGAAATGCAGCTTAAAATTTAAGTAAAGAGTGCCAACTACCTTGAAAAACACCGCCTTACTACCACTGCTGTTCTCGTGTGGTGCGTAAGGCTTTTTTGTGTGGAATCGATAAATCTACTGGTGATAACTTTGAGCATCGGCGTGAGTGGGTTGATTCACGCATTCTAGAGTTAGCGACCATCTTTGCCATTGATATTTGTGCTTATGCCGTGATGAGTAATCACTTACATGTGGTTATAAAAGTCGATGCTGACAAAGCAAAAAAGTGGTCAGATAAAGAAGTGCTAATTCAATGGCACAAGGGCTTTAAAGGTACATTACTCACGCACAAATACCTTAAAGAGGAAGACCTTAACCAGTTTGAACTTCAAACGGTTAATGAATGCATTACCGAATACCGTAAACGCTTAATTGATATCAGTTGGTTTATACGCTCACTCAGTGAGCCCATCGCCAGAATGGCCAATAAAGAAGATAAGTGCACAGGCAGATTCTGGGAAGGCAGGTTTAAATCTCAGGCTTTGCTTGATGAAGCCGCAGTTTTAGCCTGTATGGCCTATGTTGATTTAAACCCTGTTAGAGCCAAAATGGCTGCAACCCCTGAAACCTCAGATTACACCAGTATTCAGCGCCGTATCAATTCAGCAATGAAAGGTGAGCAACCACCTGAGTTATTACCGTTTGTGGGTAATGAGCGACTCAATATGCCTAACGGGCTCATGTTCAGCGTGAAAGACTACATAGTATTGGTTGAAGATACCGGTCGGATTATTCGAGAAGATAAACGTGGTGCCATTGGCTCAAGCAGTCAGGACATACTGAATAGACTCAACATCCCCGCAGAGAATTGGCTTAAAATCACCACTGAATTTGGTGCATTATTTAAAGGTGCCGTTGGGGCATTACCTGCCTTAACCGAATACTGTGAGCATTTAGAGCGAAAACGACGACAAGGCGCTGCAAATTGTCAGCGCTGGCTGTGCGCTTAAGCATTAATTCTTGAAAAACTACCATCTTCCTTATACTTGATTGATATCAAGATTTTCTGCTGTGCTGAATTCTGCAAATGATGAATAAACCACTAATTTAACGATAATATTTTAGTTATATCGATAGAAATAGGTGAGTTGAGCACGTCTATCGTAACCCTCGCCAAAGCTATGAAAACGAGTTATGTTATTTGTTCAAAAATGGGTCGCATCGTTTTTTTTGTTTTCAAAAATGGGTGGCATCGTTTTTTTTTGGTGTGATTCAAGAAATGGGTGGCATCTTTTTTGGGTGTGGTACCATAATAATGTAAATTCATTAGCAATATATTACGACACAGAAATTGGAGCTGAAATATTTAAGAACTCCTATTGGACGGGAGAAGAGCTTGTTGATAAGTATTATTTAGGTATTGATGTGACCTCTCATATGAGAAATCAAGTAGATTTATCAGGTTCAGTTAACAATCCCAAATTAAATATATCTGGAAGATGGCATTCTCACGGACCTGATCCGGCACCTTTTACTATAGGTGCTGATACAGACTGGGCAGACCAGAGTGATTCAAGAGCAGCGTATTTGTCCAGAGCAAACAATTATTTACTCAAATCATATGTTTTACAAAAATATTCTAAGGGTGCTGAGGTCAATATATGTGGAACAAAATGCTAATAATGAAATTGTTGTCTTTTTCAATATGTGTATATTTTATTATTTTTTCAAACAACACGTTAGCAACAAAGGAAATTGATTATGAAGATGTCAATTTCTACACTTTGGCTGCGAATGAGACTGTTTTGGATGGCAAAAAAATACAGATTCAAGGATGGTTAGAAGTTTGGGGTGACTTTGATGGTGGTAAATACTCAGTCTATTTATATCCAGTTGATATTAGCCGAGGGAATAAGAATTCTTTTGATAGAATAAAGGTTGTTGTAGATAAAGAAGCATTTGACTTTGCTAAAGAAAGTCTTAATCAAAAGGCTGTTCAAGTAATTGGTATTTATAGCCAGAAAAAACCTTCAAAGAGTGGGGTTTTCGGTAATATAAGTAAATTATCAAGATTAAGGGTTAATCCATTAACTGAAAATAATTAAGACGACCAACAAATAACATGGCCATATATGGACGCTCCCGGTGAGTCAAGATAATACCAGGGCAACCGCATGAGTGTTCATTAATTAGTCATATTGGTGAATAATTAAGACACCCAAGATTATTGGCTAAATATTGAGCGCTCAACTACGCTTTATTTACCCTTTCCAAACGGTAATTAAGGATGGCCAGACCAAGACAGACAATCGTTAGCCTTGAAGATACACCTGCTCCTGTAAATAGAACAATAACATGGCCACCCATTCTAACTGGCTAAATATTCAACACTGAACTAGGCTTTATTACCCTTTTCAAATGGTAATAGAAGATGGCCAGACCAAGACAAACTATCGTTAGCCTAGAAGATACGTAAGCGCTCAATTAACCGCACATACCAATAATCTTCAAATGTGACATGATTATTTCCTAACTAAATCTAGGAAAACAATCATGTCAAAAAACGATAAAATACAATACTGGCAACGCATTTTTCAGCAGCAAACTGAAAGTAAATTAACCAAAGCTGAATTTTGTAAAACCAATGACTTAACCCTATCTACATTTTATGCGTGGACTAAAAAACTTAACCCGCATTCGTCATCAACTAAGCAAAAAGTGGTGCCGCTGATTTTTCCTGAAATTAAACCTGACCAGCCACTCACGCTGGCATTGCCCAACGGCTATCTGTTTTCTTTTCCAGCCTCATTAGCGCCAAGCAAATTACAACAATTTTTACGCGTGCTATCAGCATGACACCACATAAGCAGATCTATCTTGTTACCGGCCATACCGACATGCGTAAAGCCATTGATGGCTTATCTTTAATCGTCAGTGATGTATTGGAAATGGATCCGTTGAATCAAGCCTGGTTTATTTTTTGTAATCGCGACCGGGACAAAATTAAGATTTTATTTTGGGATACTAATGGTTTTTGGCTTTACTATCGGCGGCTAGAAAAAGGTCGCTTTAAGTGGCCTGGCGCTAACGACGAACAAGACGCGCTGACAATCAACCAGCATCAGCTAAATTGGTTACTATCAGGCTTATCGTTAGAAGTATCCCATGGGCATAAACCCTTAAATGGCCTGACAGTGAGGTGATCATCACTGGATCGCTAAATAGCGGTTGCATGATCAAATACAGCAGGCAAACTAGCGCTATCTATTGGTCTTGAACGCTAATTAATGACAACTGAACAGCCTGATAATATTGAACAACTAAAAAAAATGCTGGCAATGTTGCAGCATGAAAATCAGGTGCTCAATGCTAAAAATAAAGACTTGGAAAACCGCCTTAATATCGCTTTGGAACAATTGCAACTCAACCGCAATAAGCAGTTTGGTCAACGCAGTGAGAAAATGCCGAAAGGCACATTCAATGAAGCTGAGCAGGATCAATCCACAAATAAAAATGAAAATAAACAACAAGGTAAAACGGGTCGAAAACGATTACCTGAGCACCTTGAACGTGAAGAAAGATCTTATACTCTTGACAGCCCTATGTGCGATTGCTGTGGTCATATGATGCGTGAATGCGGTGTGCAAGAAAGCGAACAAGTCAACATTATTCCAGAGAAGATCAGCGTCATTAAGCACAGGCAAACCAAGTATGCTTGCCGTGAATGTGAAACAACATCAACCAGTACCTCTGTCATTACCGCGCCTAAGCCTGCACAGCCGATCCCCCAGAGTATCGCCAGCCCTGAAGCGCTTGCGGCTGTGGTGACCGCCAAATACTGTGATGCCCTACCGCTTTATCGGTTAACCGACATATTTGCCCGTGGCGGTTTAAATATTAGCCGCGCTACACTGGCCAATTGGTGCATAGCCAGTGCCGAATTAGTTAGGCCGTTAATTGCTGCGATGAAAGCTAATCTACTCGCTCAATCAACGCTGTGCGCAGATGAAACAACGGTGCAAGTATTGGATGAACCAGATAGAAAAGCAGCAACTAAATCCTATATGTGGGTCTATCGCAGCAATGAATTTAGCGATAACCCTGTTGTTATTTATGATTATCAACCGAGTCGTGCACGCAGTTGTCCAGAAGCATTTCTAGCAGATTATGCCGGATATTTACAATGTGATGGTTACAGTGTTTACGACAATATAGAAGGAATAATGCCAGTCGGGTGCTGGGCACACGCCAGACGCAAATTCCACGATGCCTTAGCGGTGCAACCGAAGAAAACCGGCAAAGCAACAGTCGGTATCAATTATATTCAAAAACTGTATGCAATAGAAAAGCGGGCAAAAACATTACCGCCCGATAAGCGAAAATCACTCCGGCAGGAAAAGGCTGAGCCAATCTTAACATCGTTGCATGAATGGTTAGAAAAAAGCGAGAAAACAGTCCTGCCCAAAAGTAAAATTGGGGTAGCAATCAAGTACACATTGAATCAGTGGGAAAAACTGAGGCGTTACCTTGAATCAGGTGAATTAGGCATTGATAATAATGTCACTGAACGCGATATCAGGCCGTTTACGACGGGGCGGAAAAACTGGATGTTCTGCCAATCGGTAAATGGTGCAAAAGCCAGTGCTGCACTTTATAGCTTGGTGATGACTTGCCGTGCCAACGATATTAACCCGTACTTTTACTTCCAAAAACTTTTCACGGAACTGCCACAACGGGATAAATTTGCTGATTTAAGTGATTTATTACCTTGGCATGCCGATCTAAAAGCTTGATGATATCGGGCTCCACCGCTTAATTGACCGCTTACGAAGATACGCCTTACTATCACTGCTGTTCTCGTGTGGTACGTAAGGCATTTCTATGTGGAATTGATAATGCCACTGGTGATAATTTTGAATATCGGCGTGAGTGGGTAGATGCGCGCATTCTTGAGCTGGCGACCATCTTTGCTATTGATATCTGTGCTTATGCCGTGATGAGTAATCACTTACATGTGGTTATAAAAGTCGATGCTGACAAAGCAAAGCAGTGGTCAGATAAAGAAGTGCTTATACAGTGGCACAAAGGCTTTAAAGGCACGTTACTCACGCACAAATACCTAAAAGAGGAAGACCTTAACCAGTTTGAAGCTCAAACGGTTAATGAATGTATTACCGAATACCGTAAACGCTTAATTGATATCAGTTGGTTTATGCGTTCACTCAGTGAGCCCATCGCCAGAATGGCCAACAAAGAAGATAAGTGTACAGGTAGATTCTGGGAAGGTCGTTTCAAATCTCAAGCTCTGCTTGATGAAGCCGCAGTATTAGCCTGTATGGCCTACGTTGATTTAAACCCTGTTAGAGCGAAGATGGCCGCCACACCTGAAACCTCAGATTACACCAGTATTCAGCGCCGTATAAATTCAGCAATGAAAGGCGAGCAACCACCTGAGTTATTACCGTTTGTGGGTAATGAGCGACTCAATATGCCTAACGGGCTCATGTTCAGTGTAAAAGACTACATCGTCTTAGTTGAAGATACTGGTCGGATTATTCGAGAAGATAAACGTGGTGCCATTAGCTCAAGCAGTCAGGACATACTGAATAGACTCAACATCCCAGCAGAGAATTGGCTTAAAATCACCACAGAGTTCGGCACATTATTTAAAGGAGCTGTCGGAGCATTACCTGCCTTAACCGAATATTGTGAGCATTTAGACCGAAAACGACGACAAGGCGCTGCAAACTGTCAACGCTGGCTGTGCGCTTAAGTCATAATCCCCAATCAAATTACAATTCTTCTTATACTTGATTGCTATCAAGATTTTCTGCTGTGTCGAATTCTTCAAAAGAAGAATAAAGCACTAATTTAACGATAATTTTTAACCATATTGATTAAAGTTGGTGAGTTGAGTACATCGAGCGTAACCCTCGCCAAAGCCATGAAAACGAGTTATGTTATTTATTCAAGAAATGGGTGGCATCTTTTTTGCCCGTAATGCGAATGGTAACCGCTATAAACAGGTTAAACAGCAAAGCGGTAGTGTGGTATCGACCACGTATTATGTGGGCAGTTTTGAGCGTGAAGTGACCCTAAGCGGTACGGTAGATAAAACCTACATTGGTGACCACACCATTAAGATGAAAGCCCATGTGGGCAGCTTAGGTAATCAATCACCGTTCCAGCATGTTCTGCGCGACCACTTAGGTAGTGTTGATACCTTGATGGATGCCAAAACCGGTGCCGTATTACAACACCGTGGTTATGATGTATTTGGTCGCCCAAGAGACATTGCATCAGGCAATTCGTTATTATCTGGTACTAGCTGGCAAGGTGTCACTAAGGGCTACACAGACCATGAGCATTTGATTGATCAAGAGCTTATTCATATGAACGGGCGGATATACGATTTTAACGTCGGCCGTTTTTTAAGTGTTGACCCGTTTTTGCAGTTCCCAGAGAATAGCCAGAGCGCTAACCCGTATTCGTATATTTTGAATAACCCGATGAGTGGGGTTGACCCAACAGGGTATAGATCTGAAGAATTAGACGAGGTTATATCAGGTAAGGCGTTTGAGAAGCTTGAGAAAGATGAAAGTGGGAATCTCTATGTGACAGCTGATGGGGAAACTTATAAATTAACTTCAGTTTCAAATGGCGAGAAGAACTTTTCTATATCATTTGACGGTAATGGTGGCGGTACCGCGCAAGTTGGTAAGGTGTCTGGGGCAGTTAACCTGCATAAAGGAGATAGTGGTACTAATGTAGATAGTTCAGGGTTAAATGGTACTGAAACAGCCTGCTTCGGTAGTGCTTGCTCTCCTTCTGATTTAGGATTACAAGAGCAAGATTACGACCCATCTATTTGTGATAATGGTAACTATTGCAAAATCGAAAGCGGAAAAACAGAAATTAGATCTCATACACACGAAAGCGAAGAATATGCATATGTTGGTATTCTGACCGATACGAGTTCCGACTCCCCACCAGGATTGCCATGGAACAGCAAAAAACCATGGAGGGACGGGCCTCACGATATGTCTGCTAAGTTTTTGAACAGTAAAATGTTTAATGAATATATAAGAGATAAAATTGTTTCTCAAAAATTTCAGGTTACTGAAAGAGTCTTGATTTTTGCGGATGCAAATGGAAGTGCTGGTCAGCGCATCTTAACTCCGAGGGTTGTGCCGATAGGTAACCGACAAACTCGCTATTCAAATCCAAGACGCACTGGGAAGTTCAAACTGGACAATCAACTCCATAAGGGCGCTGTAGTATGCGCTCATACGATTACAACGTGTTGAGGTTTATATGAAATTTATAGCTATTCTAATTACAATTATGTCTGTTTTTGGGTGTCGCGAGGCTCAGTCCGAGACGATAAAGTCAGCAGCGCTTATGACATTGAATTGTAAAGTTGATTTAGAACGTTTTGCGGCAAAATCTTCTGAGGCAACAACTCTGCCTTTAGCTGTTGACCTTCAGCACTCACCAGAAATAGAAGGTGTCATCATTCTTGAAGGGGAGCCTAAAGCCTACGTAAAGGCACTAAACAAGTTAAATGACGTACTCAATAAATGCGAAGCCAACTCATTCACAAGATTCAAACTTTCAGGGAATGTTAGTCAAGACCTCAGTAGCGAGTTGAGTAAATCCGACGCATTTATCAGAGTTGAGAATGGCTACCTATATCTTTATAGAGTTTTGTGATGAATAAGAAGAATAACATGGCCATATATGGACGCTCCCGGTGTGTCAAGATAATACTCTGCTCACCGAAGGCTTTTGGGCCTTAGTTTTCTGTACAACATTCTCACTCTTATCGTTGCTTTTGATGCGCTAATTTACCGCTAGAAGTGGTTTTACTACCCTGATATTTATAAAGTCGCGGGCTTAACAGTGAAATCTGAACCTAATGAAATCAGTTCATAATTATTGACTTTTTTCAACTTCAGGAATAAAGTCAATCTTAGTTAGCAATTGCAGGGTTTGAAGATATAAAATTCTGCAACCAAATGAATTTAAACGACTATTTTAACTATTTAATTTGAGAGTCTGGGTTCAAATCCCTATCCCTCCGCCACATTCAAATAAAAAGGCTCGCTATTTATAGCGGGCCTTTTTATTGGGCGAAAGATAGGACTTTGAACCCACGGGTTCCTCTTTATTACAAGCAAGCTATCCCTCCACAAAATCCAAGACAAAAGTAAAATCGACAAAGATAAGGCGCTGCAAAATGCCAGCATTGGCTGTGCGCTTAAGCATTAATTCCTCAAAAACCACAATTCTCCTTATCCTTGATTGATATCGTGATTTTCTGCTGTGCTGAATTGCGTAGATGACTGATAAATCGATCATATAACGCTAATGTTTTAGCCATGTTGATTGAGAATTAACATAGCCATCCACTTCAACTGGCCAAATAGCAAACACTTAACTACGCTTTATTTACCCTTTGAAAATGGTAATTAAAGATGGCCAGACCAAGGCAGACAATCATTAGCCTAGAAGATACGCCTTACTATCACTGCTGTTCACGAGTGGTGCGTAAGGCATTTTTATGTGGGGTTGATAACTCAACGGGTGAGAATTTCGAGCATCGACGTGAGTGGGTCGATTCACGTATCCTTGAGTTAGCGACCATCTTTGCCATTGATATCTGTGCTTATGCCGTGATGAGTAATCATTTACATGTGGTGTTAAAGGTTGATGCAGACAAAGCGAAATGCTGGTCAGATAAAGAAGTGTTAATTCAGTGGCACAAAGGCTTTAAGGGCACGTTGCTCACGCACAAATACCTTAAAGAGGAAGACCTTAACCAATTTGAACTTCAAACGGTTAATGAATGCATTACCGAATACCGTAGGCGCTTAATTGATATCAGTTGGTTTATGCGTTCACTGAGTGAGCCAATCGCCAGAATGGCCAACAAAGAAGATAAGTGCTCAGGCCGCTTCTGGGAAGGACGCTTTAAGTCTCAAGCGCTACTTGATGAAACCGCAGCACTAGCCTGTATGGCCTATGTTGATTTGAATCCAATTCGTGCCATGATGGCCGCAACCCCAGAAACCTCAGATTACACCAGTATTCAACGTCGAATAAATTCAGCAATGAATGGCGAGCAACCAACAGAACTAATACCGTTTGTGGGTAATGAAAGACTCAATATGCCTAACGGGCTCATGTTCAGCGTCAAAGACTACATTGTACTGGTTGAAGATACCGGTCGGATAATTCGAGAAGATAAGCGGGGCGCCATTAGCTCAAGCAGCCAGGACATACTGAATAGATTAAACATTCCCGCAGAGAATTGGCTTAAAATCACAACTGAATTTGGTGTATTATTTAAAGGTGCTGTTGGAGCATTACCCGCCTTAACCGAATACTGTGAACATTTAGACCGAAAACGACGACAAGGCGCTGCAACTGTCAGCGCTGGCTGTGCGCTTAAGTAATAATACCCCCTCAAATAACAATTCACCTTACACTTGACTACTATCAATTTTTTCTGCTGTGCCGAATTCTGCAAATGATGAATAAACCACTAATTTAACGCTAATGTTTTAGCCATGTTGATTGAAATTGATGAGTTGAGTACATCGAGCGTAACCCTCGCCAAAGCCATAAAAACGAGTTATGTTATTTGTTCAAAAAATGGGTGGCATAGTTTCATTTAGAATAGTTTCATTTCTAGTTTTTGCCCTAATTTAAAGTTGATTGATTCAATATAACTAACCTGATAACGTACTAAAAATATTAATAATTAAAGCTGTATAGCGATGATAGTTCTGAAAAATACATAAGGGTATTTAGCGGAATTTTTAATAATACGCGTTATGTTCTTGGAGGCACTGTGCTAGAAGCTTTTACTGGTTTACTTGGCCTTTTTGTTGGCTTAGTTCTTGGGCATCGATTATCTCTAGGTCGAGATAAACGCAAAGAGTTTAATCATGCAATTTCTCCGGTTAGAGAAGTTCTAATAGTTCAGTTGGATAAGCTTGAAGCTGGCATTTTTGAGCATGGAATAACGGATAGAGATGTAACTCGTCTTAGAGCATCTTTAGGGGAGCTGGCATCAAAGGAAATTGTATTTGCCTACGCTAAATATGGCGAAGCAAGAAAAGGCTCTGGCAGTCATGATAAATACGGCAGCTTTACAAAAAATGAAGATGGCTTTAGTAAATTTACTGCTGCTTCAAAAATTCTCCTATCGAAGCTCAGAGTTAAATGAGACTACAACAGGTTGAATGATTGATGCTCAATCGACTTTACTTTTAAATATCTCATTGTATCAATGCCATGTATTAATTTAGTTAGGCATCGGCTAAGTTCAACAAACTCTGCAATTAACATGGTCATATATGGTGTCGATATTGGACACTGATTGATAGAGCGAATATTGGCTATTACAGATAATGTGCCACTGGGATAGCGACTTGCTTTTTGTTTCCCACCTACTTAGGGGGCGTTTACATCTTAGAGTGTTTTTTTATGCACTACTGAGAATAAGTAGGGGTATAAAGCGGGGTATCTTGATTTTACAGGTTAATTATAACATTAAGTATCAATATCTTGTCCTTCATATGGGCGGAATGATGTCACCATCATCTGATTATTTCATAGAAACTCATAATGTTTCATTAAGCCCGTAGGGTTACGCTTTACGGGCATTTTTTATTAAAAAAACAGCACATTGAATAAATCTCAATTATCCATTATTGATTTGTTGCAGCCGGTTTTTTGTCCAATATAAAGATACCGATGAATTTAGACCAATAAGTTATAAAGAAGGGTTGGACATATATCCACGGTAAGAGAATAATCCGCGCTTCATTTCATACCAACTCAAAAAATCCGCAGTGTATGAATGCCTACTTTTCATTTCTTCTGGATTATCACCATGGATAAAAAACAAGCTTCATTTGGTATTGTCATCGCCATCGCTTCTCTTCTTTTAGGAGCCGTCTTCCTTGACAGTTCATCACTATTTTTGCGTTTATTGTTCGGTTTGAGCCTTGGTTTTGTCTTAACAAAGGGGTCTATAGGTTTTGCCGGTAGTGTTAACCGTGCGTATCGCCGTGGTTCGACGCAATTGCTGCAGACATTAATGTTTATGTTCGTTATTACCGCCATTATTAATGCGGGTTTACTGCTGAATGCCAACCCCGGCAGCTATAATTTATGGGTTAATCCTATCAACCTGGGCTTAGTGTTGGGGGGAGTCATGTTTGGTGCTGGAATGAGCCTTTCAAGCTGCTGTGCGACGGGCGTGATGGTTGAATTGGTGAGCGATATTCCGCGTGCTTTGACGACCTTATTCTTTTTTGGTGCCGGGGTGTTTTTTGGTTTTCCATTGCAGGCGACACAAACATGGATCACAACCACATCATTCTCTTCCAGTAGTTTTGCTGGCAAAGGGGTATACCTGCCGGATCTGTTTACCTGGGGGCCTTTGAACGGCTATTTTATTTCAATTCTAGTGAGCATCGCTTTTGCTTTGATCGTGGTTATTTTCGCTAAAAAATATCAAAATTACCGTCATGCGAAAGGGTCATTCTTAGGTGTTGACGCTGAAACTGTACGTCAAGAAATGCACCCAAAACACACTCAGCAGCACTTTACTTTATTCAGTGTTGAAACCTACCATAGATGGATTGGTAATCTATGGGAAATGAAAACGGCGGCGCTAGTGATATCCTTGATCTTCGGTATTATGATGGTCTCAACGGGTGCAGGATGGGGGGCATCAACACCCTTCGGTATTTGGTTTGGTAAAGTGTTAATGGTGTTTGGCATGAGCGCAAATGATATTGCTGACTTTACTTCTCGACCAGCCGGTTTGTTTACTACCCCGTTTTTCGAGCATAGTATTTCAGTGCAGAATTTTGCTCTTATAGTGGGGACATTAATCGCGGTGCTGCTGATGGGTAAATTTTCATTCTCATTTAAAATCAATCATTCTGCGAAACAATTTGCTCTTTTTGCTTTAGGGGGGTTACTGATGGGCTTCGGTACTCGTTTTGCTAACGGCTGTAATGTCGGCGCCTTATTCACACCTATTGCCAATCTTTCACTATCCGGTTGGATTTACCTGGTATTTTTACTTTCAGGGGGGGTTTTAGGTAATAAACTTCATCATTCCCTAATCAAATAACATCGATTGCTGTACAGCGCTGATTTCCAATTTTAAGCCGATAGGGGTTGTTTGATAGTTAATAAACGATCTTTTTTTAATGCCTTTGTATAAAACGAGAATATTAGCAAGTAGCACAGAACGGTTGCTCTGTGCTTTTAGGCTTGATTGATATCAAGCTTTTCTGCTGTGTTAAATCGACCATATTACTGATGGATTGGCCAATTGAGTGCTCATTGGTTAAATCAGCCTGTTGAATTTGCTCGTTGAGAAAATGATAAAAGGTGATCGCAACTCCAATAGAAAGGGGTTATGTTGCTACTTCAAAAAATGGCTGGCTATGTATTCTGGGACTTTAAACCCAAGAGTTCCTCTTTATAAAAGCAAGCTATCCTTCCTCAAGATTAATATCCAATAAAAATTAACCATGAGTGTCATCGTTAGCGTTATCACTTGTATACCGAATAAAATGGGCGAATAAAAAGGGGGGGCATTTTTATTCCCACAAGTACTTGGGTTATGTTGACTTGTGTTTTAACCTAAACCAAAGGTTAATAGTAACAGGCTAAATCGGCTATTTACTGCAGACTGCTAAATTAACGATCAAAGGACCCGCAATGAACTTCAGCGATAAACCAGACCGCACATCGTCAAAAGCCCATAAATGGGAAAAATACAAAGGTACCGATATACTGCCTATGTGGATTGCTGATACTGAGTTTCGCTGTGCTGAGCCTATTTTATCTGCTTTACATCAGCGCATTGATGACGGCTTATTTGGTTATACCTTATCGGCTCACGATACCGATGCCAGTGAGGCTGTTGTGGCGTGGTGTCAACGTCAGTATAACTGGAAGATTGATCCTAGTTGGCTAGTGTGGACTCCGGGTGTGGTGCCCGCATTTAATGTGGCTATTCAAGCATATTGCCAAGCAGGGGATACGATTATCGTACAAACACCCAATTATCCTCCGATATTGGCAGCACCTGCAATTAATCATCTCAACCGAACTTGTATCGGCTCGATAGAAGTGGAAGGTCGCTGGACACTCGATTTTAATGCCTTAGAAGCGGCTGCCGCGGATCCTAAAGCCAGCTTATTTATTATGTGTAATCCGATGAATCCGCTCGGCTCAGTTTTAAACCAAGACGAGTTAGACACAATTGCAGCAATATGCAGAAAACATGGCGTTATGCTGTGCTCGGATGAAATACACTGCGATTTAATTTTAGATGACGTGCCACATCTACCGGCCAGTGCGCACCCAGAGTTGGCTGAGTCTTCAGTGACATTAATGGCCGCCAGTAAAACCTTCAATATTGCTGGATTAGGTACGTCTTTCGCTATTATTCCAAACGAAAAATTAAGAGCAGACTTCAACCATGCTGCCCGCGGCAGATTACCATCGGTAACCGTTACAGGCCTTACCGCTACTAATGCAGCTTTCAGGCATTGCGATGAGTGGCATCAACAACAAGTGGCGTATTTAACTGAAAATCGCGATTATTTGGTGACTGAAATCAACAAAATTGAAGGTTTAAAAGCAATCTCACCCGCGGCTACTTTTTTGCTGTGGGTTGATGCCAGCGGTTTGCAAGTCACCGATACGCAAGCCTGGTGTGAAGCCAAAGGTGTTGGTCCATCAGCGGGCAGAGATTTTGGTGATAAAGACTGTTTTCGCTTGAACTTCGGTTGCTCACGAGATTATTTAGTCGAAGCCATTAAAAAACTGCAGGGCTGAGACGTTTAACCACCGGCAAAACTTCTGTTTTTTTACGGGTAATATTAATATAAAGTAAAAAAGTTGAGCCTTTATCCAGTAGTAAATCGTATGACTATAGAATAAAAATCAAAGGAACGTGTTTCAGGATGACCTTACCTATACAAAACGCACAAGAAATGGCTAAACGATCCGCAACGTTTGTTGACTCTGGATCATTGCGCCGAATTCCTACACTGAACAGCGGCACCGTGGATGATAAGCGCAAAGAAATAGCGCTTTACTTCACTAATACCTTCGATACCTATACGCAACTGTTCGATTGTTTGCGCGATGATGCTGTTTTCTATCAAAAACCTATACCCTTGCGCCACCCGCTTATTTTCTATCTTGGGCATACGGCCACTTTTTTCATCAACAAGCTACTATTGGCAAAACTGATACCCGATCGGATTAATCCTCATATGGAATCAATTTTTGCGGTGGGTGTTGATGAAATGAGCTGGGATGATCTGTCTGAAGACAATTATGACTGGCCCAGTGTTTCTGCGGTAAAAGACTACCGCGCTAAAGTGCGTGCCACAGTATTAACATTAATTGATACCTTGCACCTTGTCCTACCCATTGATTGGGAAAATACCTGGTGGCCCATCGTCATGGGTATTGAGCACGAGCGTATTCACCTTGAGACGTCGTCTGTTCTCATTCGCCAACATGAACTTGCCAAAGTCCAGCCATTACCTCAATGGCCAGCTTGCAAAGATACTGGCCAAGCGCCAAAAAACAAACTGATAAGCGTTACTGCCGGCTCAGTTAATCTTGGAAAATCTTTTGATAGTGCCTTCTATGGATGGGACAACGAATATGGCCAACATCAGGCAGAGGTAGCCGAATTTAAAGCCAGCCAATATTTAGTCAGCAATCAAGAGTTCCTCGAGTTTGTTGAGGACGGTGGTTATGAGCAAAATCGTTTTTGGAGCGATGAAGGCCTGGCTTGGCGGCAGTTTACTGAGGCGAAACACCCGGTATTTTGGCGTTGGCACAATGGTTGGCGTTTGCGCCTGATGACACAAGAAATTGATATGGCTTGGGACTGGCCTGCTGAAGTTAACTACCATGAAGCGAAAGCGTTTTGTGAATGGAAAACCGTAGAAACTGGGCAACAAATTCGGATGCCAACGGAAGACGAATGGCATCGTCTATGCTCACTAGCGGGCGTTGAAGAGCTGAGTAATAGCGCGGCCGATGCAAACTTGCATCTTGACCATTTTGCATCATGCTGCCCGGTAACGCGCTATCAACATGGCAGTTGGTTTGATGTGGTGGGCAATGTGTGGCAATGGACTGAAACGCCTATTTATCCCTTCGATAACTTTAAAGTACACCCACTGTATGACGATTTCACCACGCCAACTTTTGATGGTAAACACAATATAATCAAAGGTGGTTCATGGATTTCAAGTGGTAACGAAGCGCGCCTTAGTGCACGTTATGCGTTTAGACGTCACTTTTCGCAGCACGCCGGATTTCGCTATATTGCCTCCGAAGTTGAGGCAATGTCTCCTAAGGCTTACTATGAAAGTGATCAGCTTCTGTCAGAATATGCAGAGTTTCACTTTGGTGACACCTGGTATGGCGTAGACAATTTTCCTAAAGCCTTAGCTGATATTGCACTTGAGGCAATGAAGGGCAAAACCACCGGTAAAGCACTTGACTTAGGCTGTGCGTGTGGTCGAGCAAGTTTTGAGTTGGCCCGTCAGTTCGATGAAGTAGACGGTATTGATTTCTCAGCAAACTTTACCCGCCTAGCGGCTAAAATGGCGCAGCAAGGCGCAGTGCGTTACGCCCGTGCCGAAGAAGGCGAATTAGTTAGCTACCATACTCGTACCCTGCAAGAACTAGGGTTGGAAGCTTATGCAAACCGTGTTGCATTTCATCAAGGCGACGCCTGTAATCTCAAACCCCAATTCACTGCTTATGATTTAGTTTTAGCTGCTAATTTGATTGATAGGCTTTACCAGCCGAGCCGTTTTCTGGCGGATATGGCACAGCGCATCAATGATGGCGGCTTGCTTATTATTGCATCGCCCTATACGTGGCTGGAAGAACATACACCCAAGGAAGAATGGATTGGGGGTTTCAAAAAAGATGGCGAAAACTACAGCACATTAGATGGCTTGAAAGAGCAACTATCAAGCCACTTTATGTTAGTGGGTGAGCCGCGCAAAGTCCCGTTTGTGATCCGTGAAACTCAGCACAAGTTTCAGCATACCTTGTCTGAACTTACGGTTTGGGAGCGCTTGCCACGCTGATAAGCGCCTCAATTTCCTGAGCAATCAATTTGTGGTCTACCAGTTGTTCAAACCAGCTGGTGGCCACAATATCGCTTTGCAATCCAAGCAAGGTTCCCAGCACTATGCCGCGATGTACGTTGTCACCGCCTAAGTTAGTATTGATTCGCAGTGCTTGCCAAGGGTCATTTTGGTATTTACAGGCTAGATACAAGACGACAGGCCAAGAATCTGAAATATAACATGCCCTTGAAAATATCTGGCCGACGACCTGATTGTCGGGCACGTTACGTTTTAACAGACCGGCTAAATTAGTACTGGTTAAGCCTTTACTTGCTTCAAGTAAAAGTGCCTTAACGCCTGCCTCATCAGGCCCATCCATCAGACCACACAAGAGTTGCACGTAGCGATCACACACCTGCATTAAGGATTCATCAGGATGGGTTAAGGCCAGATGTGCTCGGCAGGCAATCTTTATCTCGGCTTCGCTTATGCCCTTAAGTCGTTCTGAAAAAACCAAAGGCGCTATTGTCACCAATGCACCGATGGATGCCGTGTCGTGAGTTATCATTCCACAGTTTTCAGGCTTGCGTCCCTGCGCCAAGTTAGCAAAAAATCCTCGATGGTAGGATTCTGCATAAGTATCGGGATGAGCGGCGGGAGTCATTGTCATAAAGTCAATGTAGGCATTAACAAATGCTTGTCGGTCATAGGGTTGTGGCGAACTCGCCAGGGTGCGCATCAGTACACGAGCGCAATGGGCGTTGAGGGTGTTTTCGCCCGCCTGCATGCCTTGATGATAATGCACATTCGGTTTGTCCCAAAACTGCGCCTTATCTTTTAAAATAATATCGCCTACCACTTGCGGCGACGGATCGTTAGCTGAATGCCCTTTAGACGATCGATCATTGGACTGTCGCCCCCCTTTATGTTTGGAGTGCAAGGACATAATAGATGAAGGGTGAAACTCAGGGGCGGCCTCAAAGCGCTGAATACCACCAGTAAAAGCACGCTCTATTTCCATTGGTTGATAATACCAATGCACTGGCATGGCCAAAGCATCAGCAATAAAGCTTGTTTTAAGTGCCCAGGTAACGCGAAGTGGCTGAGAAGGGTTGTGATTCATGATAATGCCTCTTTCACATGGTAAAAAATTTGTATCTGCATTAGATACCGCAACAATAGGTTGTGAATCGATAACGAATGGATAATTTTTACCATGTGAATATTGATTAAAAACGTATGTGGTCATACTAGGTACGTCATTTATACAAAAGTAGACGTTTTTTTTAAGGCAATAGGCTAAATTTATTTCGCAACCATAATTTTCAACCCGACAAGCGCAACAGCTTTTTTGAGTATGTGGAGGATGTAGAGGATGTAACCCATTGTGCCTGTAAATGAGCTTGTAAATGAGCTTATAAATGAGCTTATAAATAATTATGTGCAGCACTCTGTGATGATATATCTTTCGAGTTGGCCTTTGCTTGGTAGCTAAACCATTGCTTATAAAAGACGAAAGGTTTATTTTTTTTCATATCCTGCTTGTTTATAGTTTACCCAATTATCTGTACTGATATACTCAACTTCATCCCAATTGTTACCATACTGTGTGCCAATGCCTGTAATCACTCCTAACTTACCCCGTAGCCCTGGTTTTTTGCAGTCTCTTATCTGTTTTAGCGTGATTATCATCACCATTGCAGGAGGACTTTTTGGTTTAGGGATCAGTCTGCATACACTGATGTTTCTGTGTCTTTTGTGGATAGGACTCAACGCTTTTAGTCTTGGCTACGGCTATATACACATACGCGAGTTGATGACTAGCGCCCTCACCAGAGCCATGCCTGCCATTTATATATTTATATTGATCGGCATGGTGATTGCTAGTTTTATGCACAGTGGCACCATCGCCACGCTTATTTATTATGGCCTTAGCTGGCTGAGTCCAAGTTTGTTTTTGGCCGTCGGTTTATTACTGTGCGCCTTGATGTCGGTAGCAACCGGAACATCTTGGGGTACCGTCGGCACCTTAGGCGTGGTTTTTATTGGCATCGGCTCTGCCATGAATATTCCCCTGCCTTTAGTCGCAGGTATGATTGTCTGCGGTGCAACCTTCGGTGATAAAATGTCGCCGATTTCAGATACCACAAACCTCGCCGCTATGAGTGCTGGCACCGATATTTATCGACACATTTACTCCATGCTGTTTACCACAACGCCCACCTTTATCCTCACCTTCTTAATATTTTTAGTGATCGGATTGAACTATGGCGAGCAAAATATAGACTTAACAGAAGTCACCTCAATTCAAATGGCACTAGCCAACAATTATAGCCTTACGCCGCTGATCACCTTATTACCACTGATTTTACTCGCTGTACTGAGCATTAGAAAAGTGCCTGCAGAAGTGACTATGTCATGCAGTATTATACTCGCCGTGCTAATCGCGATTGTTTATCAGCAAGAAAGTGCTATCTCCGTGCTTAATGCGCTGTGGGAAAATACGCCCGAATCAACGGGTATCCCCAGTTTAGATGCTTTGCTTGGTCGCGGCGGCATTAGCAGCATGAGCTGGACCTTGCTGCTGGCTTTAATGGCTATCGCGCTAGGCGGAATTTTGCACGGCGCGGGATTTCTCACTGCACTATTAGCCGGTATCATAAAAAGAGTGCAACGCACTGCCACCCTTATTGCCACAACTATTATGTCCGGCTTCTTAGGTAACATTGCTATGGGAGAGGCTTATATTTCGATTATTCTAAGTTGCCAACTGTTTAAGCCCAAATATGAGCAACAAAATTTAGAGGCTGCCATTCTTTCGCGCTCAGTTGAAGAAGGTGCCACTATGACCACAGGCCTTATTCCGTGGACCACGGCCGGTGCCTTTTATACCGCCACTCTAGGGGTAGACGTACTTGACTACGCGCCCTATGCTTTTTTCAACTACCTCAATGCCATCATTGCAGTGGCAATGGCCGCCTTTGGCATTGGTCTTCTCAAACCGAAAACCAAACCAGCTTTGGCCGTTTTTACTTCAAGGGAGCTATAGTCACACCGCTGGCGATGGTAAATGTTCCGAGATTTTAGTAGCAGGTTTTCTTGACGGGATTGCACAAACCTTGGATGATAAATTAACATCCAATTCTACTGCAAATAAGAATAAATAGGTGCGCCATGCTTTGGGATACGTTAGGTACCGCGCGAGATATTGGTCGACTTAATGAGCTTGCATCGGTCTTAATCCGTTATGGTTTCGGCGATGTGCTGCGAAGACTTGGCCTAGCGAATGTGGTTAATGGCGCAGGTAAGGCACTGCATTGGAAGTATGCTTCGGAAATAACCAATGTAGATTCACCAGTCAGGTTTTGTCATGCCCTGGCTGAAATGGGGCCAACCTTTATTAAACTAGGACAGATCCTTGCGACACGCTCAGATCTGTTTTCTCCAGAGTGGATTGTTGAATTTGAAAAATTACAGGATCAAGCTCCTCCGGTATCATTTGAATTAATCTGTAAACAGTTACACGAAGACCTAGGATGTAGCCCGCAACAGGCTTTTGCCGAATTTGATCCTAAACCTCTCGCTGCCGCCTCCATTGCGCAAGTTCATCGAGCTCGATTACAAGATGGCACTGAGGTCATTATTAAGGTCCGCAGGCCGGGTATCCGACCGATAATGGAGGCCGATTTACGTTTACTTGCCCGCATTGCTGAAGTTATGGAGTCCGAGTCAACATCTTTACGGCGTTTTAGACCTCGTGAGGTGGTACGTCAATTTACCCACTCTTTGCGGCGGGAATTGGATTTGTTGGCCGAGTGTCGTAATGCTGAAAGGATCGCCAAAAATTTCAATAATGATCCAAAAATCGTTATTCCTAAAGTTTATTGGCCGTGGTGCCGTGAACGTGTCAATGTTCAAGAATTTATTGATGGTATTTCTGGGCGAAATATCGAAGCTGTGGAGAAAACAGGGTTAGATAGAAAATTGTTAGCCAAGCATGGCGGTCAAGCGGCGTTAAAAATGATGTTGATTGATGGTTTTTATCATGGAGATCCCCATCAAGGTAATATTTTTTATCTGCCGGAAAATAGAATTGCATTTATTGATTTTGGTATGGTTGGACGACTGTCTTTCGAGCGCCGACATCAATTGGTACAGCTTTTACATAGCATGGTTGAGTTGGATGCGCCTAGAGTTGTTGAAGTATTACTGACTTGGGCTGGAGATCCGCCATTAAATTGTGAAAATCTTACTTTTGAAGTAGAAGAGTTTGTTGATAAATATCATGGCGTTTCATTAAAGAACTTCAATTTGGGCATGATGCTTACTGAGCTGATGTCATTACTTAGAGAATATAGCCTTAACTTACCCCCTGATTTAATTATATTGATTAAAGCATTGATAACGCTTGAAGGCGTTGCCCTGCAGTTAGATCCTGACTTTGATATGGTTTTTGAAGCAGAGCCATTATTACACCAGCTAATGTTAGACCGATATGCACCAGATGCAATGGCCAAAAGAGGTTGGCAAGCTATTGTCGGTACCGCCGAACTGTTAACCGGATTACCGCATGATTTACAGCAACTTTTTCGCTCAGCGCGTAGCGGGAGATTTCAGCTACATGTTGATGTAACGAGGTTAAAAGCCTTTGGCAATCAACTTGACCGTGCTGCTAGCCGAGTGGCAATAGGTAATGTTGTAGCGGCCATGATTATTGGCTCTTCTATTGTGATGACGGTTGATGGTGGCCCGACCTTGTTTGGTTTGCCGTTATTTGGCGTACTTGGATTTCTGAGTGCTGTCGTTGGTGGAATATGGTTAGTGTTCTCTATCTGGTCAAGCGGACGGGGGAGATGAGTCGCTTTTTTCCCATTCAATAGATAAACATGGCCGTAACCGTTGGCGCTACATTGCAGGGTCATCGCATTAACATTACGGGGCGATAATTGATAACCACTTAATCAGGCATTTTTGTTTTGCGCAACATTGATGACAGTTCTATTGTGTGGAAAAATAATTATGCCACTTAAAAATAAACAGAATACAGTGAGCATTTAGCGCTAAAACGGCGACAAGGTGCAACAATCTGCCAATGCCTAGTGGTGTGCTTAAGGTTTAAGGCTTAACGTTTAACATCAATTATCCCATTTCATCCTTGATTAATATCAAACCGCTTGTGATGTTTGAATCTGCCATAATGCTCATCGATTTTCATCTAAAGCTCAATTTTTCGCTAATTCCCGTTCAATTTATACATTTAAATAGTGATAAATACTATCGCAATCAAAGTTGAACAACATTCTGTTAATTCATCATTAAAATGGGTCGCTTGGGTTTTCTTCTTTTTTGCGAAAAGGTAACGCATCATTTATATCTACAAGAGCGTTAATAAATGTTGAATGAGAAGAATACAGAAACTGTCTATGCGGATGTCATCAATTGGGTCTGCTCTACGTAGTAACAATTTTTAGTTGGCACATTTAAATTTTTGGCATGCAAAAAAGCCTCAAAATCGAGAGGCTTTTTTATTTATAGAACAAATAAAATCTATTTACTATCTAGTTATTTACCGCTGCAACATCTTGGTAAACTTTAAGATCTGTGTGTATTTCGTCTTTAAGAGGACTCAGTTTAAATTTACGGATTTTAGCAAACTGGTAAACAAATACGCCGAGATTAAATGCAATACTGATAATACTAATTAACCACATTGCATCAGTATTATGCGAAGATTTAACCGCATATGCGCTAGTATCTACGAATGAAGGGAACGTCATTACAAACATCATCCAGAAACCTAGTGTTGATGCTCTGTGCTGTAACCATGCACCTTTTTTGATAAAGAAGGCCGGAATAGTACAAGAAAGAAGTAGACACATACCGGCATAGAATGAATGATCTGGTACACAGTTGTACACGTAAGCAAAGTTCCATAGGTCATACGCGATGATCCAGAACCAAAGCATATCTGGCCACATCATATCTTGAGATTTATTTTTACTGATGTAGATACCAGCCCAACCACAGATTGTAACGATGTTTAAGATACCCGCAATAGCGTTAAGGATGTTCCACTGGCCGCCAATAATAAGCATACTATCGTGCATACCATTGAAACCAGAAGTCTGGAATTCACGCATAACAGCTTCAAAAATATTGAAACCTAAAATAAAGGCAGGAAAAAACAACAAATATTTATTATTAACTGCACCTTTAATATAACGGATAGCCATAAAACCAATGACACCAGCAAGACAAGAGTAAACTTTAACCCAAGCAAACCAACTGCCTACAGTAGTACCTTCGGCAGCTGTTGTTGGCCATACGAAGATGGTTAAAATAATCGGTAAGACAATGAAACAGCATATTGCAGCCCATTTACTGCGTCTAGATATTTCATTGAGCACAATTAGCGCGAGTGTGACTGCCACACCAACAAGCGCAGATTGCCAAGGGATTGTTTCAAAAAACATATATATATTCCTTTATTTTGTGTAGCTAAAGTAAAGCTTCCTTTTTGGATAAAAACGACCATTACAATTCACAGTTGGTAGTGTGAAATCTTTGCTTATTGTTGGTAATTTAATGAGTGAAAATGATTAATTAGTCGTTAATCAAATAGCTCAATATCCCCAAACCATAAAACGTGATTAAACGTCACGTTTTTATGATCTCGAGTTCTCGACTAAATGTCAAAATATAAATTCTACTTCTGTTTATTTTGTGTTCTAGATCTCTAATTAATACTTGTAAGATCACTTTTACTCAAATGCCGCAACATAATTACCAAGCTGAATCTGATTTTTTAATATGCTATATTGAGCCAATTATTTATTCTATATTATGAGCAAGAGCTTAATCAGATGAATTTAAAACAAGCCACCAACCGAAAAAATCCTAGTCAAAATCGTAGTAAAGAACGAGTGGCAATAATCCTTGAAGCCGTGAAGGGGTTAATTGAAGAAAGAAATATCGGTAACCTTAAAATTACCGATATAGCTAAACGTGCGAATACATCCCCAGCTTCGATTTATCGATATTTTTCAGATAAAGAAGCAATCATTCTTTCTTTAGCTGAACATTTTATGGAAAAAATCCAGCTTATCGTGGATAAACATGTTATTGCTCTGAAAACACTTGAAGACCTAGAGATGGTGCTAAATAATAATTTTGATGATATTTATTTATTACATAAAAATGAGTCGGCACTACGTCAAATTTGGTTTGAGTCGATTGATACCGATCTTGTTAATCTTGCGACCTTAGAAAGTAATGTCAAAGCCGACAAAATATTTCAAAGCGTACTCAAAGTCGCCCGTCCTAAGGATGAGATACAGTTAAAACAATTTATTTTATTGATGAGTCTTCTATTTAGCTCCGTCATACGCCTGTGTTTTTCTAGTGATGCGAGTACACCGGAACAGCTAAAGAAGATATATGTTGATACGGTTATGTCTGGTATGGCTAATTATATAGAATAAGAGAGAGGCGCGCCTGATTACCAATGTCGGAATACATGGGCACCCATTCCAACGGCTAATCTGCATGGGTGTCCCACGTTTATAGGGCCACTGCTACGGATTTCAGTAGAGGCGTAGCTGGACTGTCAACGCCTATGTTTATAAATATCAAGGCAGTACAACCGCTTGTTGCGGTACATGAGTCGCATCAAAGCAATGACAAGAGTGAACTGTAGAATAGATACCTAAGGCCATCGGTGAACACATTATTGCCTTGACCCACCGATGGGGTTGCATATGTGGCATAAATTTTTAGACAATGATGAACCGGCTCGGTTAGATAACCTGTTAGCTCGTATTTTTGGAACAATGTGAATAAACACCAATATGACGCAATACCCCGCTAAAATATCTTTATTTGATTACTGAGTTATCAAATAAAGATATCGTCTAGTTTTAATGATCGAATCGCTACAAAAAAGCCCTTCAAGAATTAAATTCATGAAGGGCTCTGAGTCTTTGTTATAAAGAGTTTAATTAAGTATTTTCTTTAATAACTAGTTTATAGTCTTTTGAATCTGTGAATATTTCATCTTTTAAAGGATTCAGTTTGTGTTTACGGATCTTATTAAACTGGTATACCACAAGGGCAACATTTGCCAGTAGTGCGACCAAACTTACAATGAAGAATGCTTTTGGATCATGCGTTGTTGGAACTGGTGCAATTTTATCTGCGAACTGAGGAACAGACATGACAAACATGATCCACAAGGCTAATGTTGAAGCGCGATGCTGTAGCCAAGCACCTTTCTTGATGAAGAATGCAGGGATAGTACAAGATAGTAACAGTACAACACCCGCGTAGAAAGAGTGATCCGAGATACAATTATAAGTGTAAGCGAAATTCCAGAAATCATAAGCAATGATCCAAGGCCAGATCATATCAGGCCAGATCATATCTTTTGACTTATCTTTTGAAATAATAATTCCAGCCCAACCACAAATAGCAACAATGTTAAGTAGACCTGCAATACCATTCATGATGTTCCATGAACCTGACATCATCCAAAGTTGGTTAATGATTTCGCCATCCCATGCACCATAGCTATAGACTTGGAAATCACGAATACAGGCTTCGAAGATATTAAGAGCAAGAATAGCCGCGGGGAAAATTAACACATACTTATTTTTAGAAAGACCAGGAATGAAGCGAATGGCCATAAAACCAATTGCACCAGCAAGACAAGAGTAGGTTTTTACCCAGTTAAACCAGTTGCCTGTACCGTACTCATTACCAGGTGCTGCAGTGGTTGGCCAAATGAAGATGGTCAAGATGATAGGAAGCACTATAAACATAGAGATCCCACCCCAACGGGTAGTACGAGCAAATTCATTGAAAGCCATTAAGGTAAAGAGAACCGCAATCGCGATCCCCCAACCTTCAATATTTGGCATATTATATAAAAAACCCATAGTATTTCACTTCCTTATAATTTAAAAATAATCAGAGTTGTTTTCTACTTAACGTCATTCGGTTTATTAACTGGAAATTTAATTGGCCTTAACATTAGCAAGCTAAATATCTCTCTTATTAAATCGATACTATCTGCAGTTGCATAAAATCGCTTAACTCGAATAACGTCGAGCAGTATTTATAGCAAAAAGCAATGGTACATTTTTTTGAGATGGTGAAAAATTACTAATCTCAAGTATCAACAATAACCATCAAGTGGCGAGTAACTTACTCCTATAATCAACGATTTTCAATAATCTAAATCACAAATTAGTGTATTTACTCTAAAAATATATGTAAACCACTATATCTTTCTGTTTTTAAGGGTTTTAATATTATTATTTAAATTGAATTATAGAGTGGAAATCGATGTCGTGGCTAGACTATTATCAATTTTTTACGATAAAATAAACGTAAAAAGAACTAATATTTCTATGGAGTGGTTTATATAATAAATCACTAATAAAACATCGAGGTTTAATTTTTTGGAGTGAGTTGTACTCGAACACTTTATATTACCGATTACTAAAAAAGCACTTCAAGAAGTAAAATAAAAAAGGGTTCAGGATGTTTATAATCTAAAGTTTAATTAAATTTCTCTTTAATAAAATTTTATAAACTGCTGTGGTTGTAAATATTTCATTTTTGATGGATTAGGTTTGTGTCTACGGCTTTTTTTAACGGGTAGACTAAAAGTGCAAGATTTTTCTTTGCCGTATTCATTGCTAGTAACCGCTTTCGTTGGTCAGAACAATATAGTAAGTATAATTGGAAGTACAATTAGAGAGAGTGATAATGCCTCATTTTTTAGAACTACCCAATGGATTGAAAGCCATTAAAGAAAAGAGCACTATTTATGTCGAGAAGCAGGCAAATTCAAAGCCAGCGGACCATTTTTTGCACGCAGTTGCTGGTGTTAACCTAATTGTCGTTCAGTGGAAACATATCTCGAGGTCGCGGCATTAGTATGACCAGTCTGCCTGAAGATGTTGTACTGACCCAATCTAAGATCAGTCAATGGGTCATCAACTAATCGAGGACAACGCTGCAGAGCATTGCAGATTATTTTTTATGGTGCGTTAAGACCCAATTAAACCAACCCATGCATTGACGGACGCCGCCAAAGTAGATCAGAACTTGAAAGGCGCGACACAACTGGTGCAACAGTTTTATGGTCATAGCAAAAAACACAACAATCGCTCGAAACAAAATTAACAATGTTCTCTGTGATCTTGACCATTACATTCAGGTGAGGGGGCGGGTTCACAATTTGAAGAATATCGATGTTGATCTTGTTGTTGCTCAAGGTTTACCTGCGAAAGTAGCAAGGTCGAAGACCCGCCGAAGGGCTCCCTTCTTGATACTGTAGCGCAAGTGGTCAGCCTATGGCTGAAGGTCAAGTCTTTGTGTTCGCCTTTTTTTGATCATGAGCATCTTTTTTAAGTCGCAAAGCGGGGTGATTGTGGCTTAAAAATACTGAGCATTAAACGCTAAATGAGTGAGCCATTAATGCTAGCCATTAACGCTAGCCATTACAATGATCCGTTCATCAGGCCTTGCTCATTTTAATCATGCCGAATAACAATTTTCATATTTACTTTTTAGTTTAATAGCTTAATAAATTGCACCGTGATGACCAAATAAAATACGATTCCTCGTTCTGCGCGAAGGTAAGCCACCGTATGCGATCTATTTTCGGTTGAGTTACAAAGGCGCTGAGCTTGTTAACTTCACCACTTTAATAGATTGGCGTGTGCAGAGGGTACAGTCAACGTCATAACGGCTAGAGGAGATTAAACCGCGACTTATACGAGTCTTGCAGTGTTTTAGAACGATCTTTATAATCAATCATGTCACCAATATTGATGATGATTTTTAAATCTTTAGTATTATTTTTCACCGACTCACCCAAGACTTCATTGGCATTGGTTTTTATAAATACTGGTAATATCGGCAATCTATTTTTCATCGCGATGATTTGAGCGCCTTCTTTAAACTCAGTCAATGTTTCATCACTCTTGTTACGCGTACCTTCAGCGAACACACTAATAGAGTAACCTTTGGAAACCTTGTTTTTAATGTCCGTGAAAAACGAACTCATTTTACTTGATTCTCTATCTAGCAATACTGTGCCAGCATTTCTGGTAAACATACCAAAGAAAAACGAATTATAAAGTTCTTTCTTCGCAATCCATAAACTGTTAATTCCCTTATGCTTTAGAGCAATCTCGACAATTAATGGATCGATAATACTTCGATGATTCGACACGATAAGATATTGACCACCTTGATTAACCTTCTCAATGCCTTCAACCTCTACACTAATATTCAAGCGAGATAATAGCGTTTCTGCATACTCCAACCGAATTCTCGTCATGTCATCGGGTGTGTGATCACCTTTTAGCTTAATACCGAACTTATTGGTTAAATAAAGGGCGTATATTGCTTGTTTAATTTGATTCAGTGTCAAGGGCGCTCCAGAAAATGACTGCCATAAAAGTTGCTGCATCATAACAGTTTCGTCAGGGGCGGGTCTTTACTTTCTACTGTCAATGAGTTTGACTCGGTTGAAGACCTACTTGCTAAGACGTTTAGCCATGTTAACGTCTTATGTGATAGTCAGTCGTTAAGACAAAGGTATAATAACAGCTGCTAAAGACCTACTTGCCAAGAGACTATGAGCTATTGATCTTTTGAGATGAATTTTGGAGTATTTTGCTGCAATGTGTGGCCATTTTGTCTAAGGCAGAGCTTATGAAGTATGGTTTTCTACATCAGCAATCTATAACGCAGCACCAATCCAATACATAATTTACAGGCCCATTCCGCCCGAAAAATGCAGCTAAATGGTTGTACATATTTATAAGCAAGGGGGAATTATTACAAGCTAATAGCTTAAAATGACTCGGTGTCACCCTTGAAACACGATTAGCCTTGGTTTATTTTAACAACATGTGAGCCCCAAAGATAAACACTCCCTAGTTGTTTCACCACTCACCGCTTCTTTAATCCATTTATAAATGTTTATTAAAACGCTTGGCCGCTAGCAACACCCCAATACAGGTAAAGCCGAGTAACCACAGTGCATCCTGGCCTAGTGACATGACTTCGGCTTCTCTAAGCACAATGCCTCGCACCATACGAATAAAATGGGTTGCAGGCAGAGCTTCCGCTACCCATTGGGCTCCAATGGGCATAGCTTCATAAGGGAACATAAATCCAGATAACAAAATTGATGGCATCAGCACAAAAATGGTTAACTGCATCGCTTGAAGCTGGGTTTTCGCAATGGTACTAATGACCAAGCCCAATGCTAAACTGGCGCAGATAAACAAGAAAGAAGCGAGTAGTAACGAATCTAAGCCGCCGCGGACCGGTACTGAAAATATCCAGTGTCCAGCACTGAGAATAATCGCCACTTGGATGAGTCCAACCAAGATATACGGAATGATTTTACCCAGCATAAGTTCCAGTGGGCGAACCGGCGTTACAATTAAAAACTCCATATTTCCCAGCTCTTGCTCACGAACAATCGCCGCTGAGGTGAACATAATCATCGTCATTGTTAAGATCACCGCCAGTAAACCGGGAACAATATTGACCACTGATCGCTGCTCTGGATTAAAGTATTCAACCACTTCAAATGTCGGTACACTCATTGTGATTGAGCGGTTAGCCACTTCATCCAGTGGTAGTTTTCTTAGCGATCGGATTGTTGCGGCAACCATGGTATCGGAACCGTCCAAGAGCCATTGTCCAACGGGTCGAGTAATTTGCGATGAGCCCTGTTTTGGATCAAATGCAGGGTGAATTAACAGTCGTTGAGGCAAATCGACGGGTAAATAAAGCACGGCTTTGACTTCGCCATTAGTAATGGCTTTTTCAGCTTGATCGATAGAGTAATATTGATGTTTAAAGTCAACTGCTTGCGTAGCAATTACTGTCTGTTTGATTGCCCGGCTATAGGTGGTTTGACTCATGTCGATAATGCCAGCGGGCACATGGCGAATATCGGTATTGATGGCATAACCAAATAACATTAATTGCAGTAATGGGATCATCACAATCATGCCAAATGTCATCCGATCTCGAGACAGCTGTTTCATTTCTTTGAAGACAATGGCAACTAATCTACCCCACATGTCGACCTCCGGTACTGGTGACAAATACATCTTCAAGACTCGGACGAACGATTTCAAGCTGATGTTGATCACAAACAGTGCTCAGAAACTGCAAAGGCTCCGTTATAGACTCATTGACCAGTACTCTTAAGCGAGTACCAGATTGGGATGCTGAAATAACCGCGTCCACAGCAGTTAGTTTTTGTTTTAACTCCCTTATATTATCGCCACTGACTTCGATAACCGTGGCCCCCATTGATTGCATTAACTCACGCGGGGTTCCATTTGCCCGTTTGATGCCATTTTCTAAAATGGCCAATTGATGACAGCGCTCTGCCTCATCCATATAGTGCGTCGACACCAAAATCGTTGTGCCACTGTCACTAAGATCAAACAGGTGCTCCCAAAAGTCCCGTCGATTTTGCGGGTCGACAGCAGAAGTAGGTTCATCAAGAAACAGCAGTTCAGGGCGGTGCATGGTGGCGCACGCCAGCGCCAAGCGTTGTTTTTGTCCACCGCTCATGGTGCCGGCTAACTGCTTTTGTTGCGGCTCGAGGCCATATTGTTCCAATAAGCTTGCCACGCGGGTTTTATCTTTAACACTATAGATGGCCGCAACGAAGCGCATATTTTCCAATACCGTTAAATTGTCATACAAGGAAAATTTCTGCGTCATATAGCCAATTCGGCTTTTGAGCGACTCTTCATTACCTTGCAGTGGTAAGCCTAAAATAGTGGCCTTGCCTGCACTGGGTGTTAATAACCCAGTTAACATCCGTATGAGTGTTGACTTACCACAGCCATTGGGACCAAGAAAACCATAAATACTGCCTTTCGTAACCTGTAAATCCAGTTGATCTACCGCGACTAAATCACCAAATCGACGGGTTAATCCTTGTGTTTCGATCACATATGCGGGTTGTTTCATGGTAATCGAACCTCGACACCAATCCCTATGGGTAAGTTTTGATCGCTCGGTAAGTCAATCTCAGTTAAATACATTAACCGGGCACGATCTCGCTCGTTCAGTGCGAAGTAGGGCGTAAAAGCTGGAGTACTTCGAATGTTACGCACGGTTCCCATGACAGGTTGTTCTTGACCATCAATCCATACCGCTACTGTGTCTCCTTGGCTAATTTTACCCAAAGCAGTGGCAGGCAAATACACCCGCGCATAAAGTCGGTCACTGGCCAGCAGTGTCACTAATTGAATGTTGGCCGCGACGCGGTCGCCAAGCTTCCAAGGTAAAACATCTACCACTCCCGCTTTGGGTGCTCGTATGCTTAACTCGGCTAAAGATTGTTGTGCATCGGCTAATGAAGCTTGTGCTACGTCAGCTTGCGCTTGCGCCTGCGCCACTTCTTCACTGCGGGTGCCATTTTTAAGCTCAAGCCATTGCTGCTTAGCTTGAGTCAATTGCGCTGCCGTTTGATCTCTTATTGCTTTGGCAGAATCAAAATCGGCTTTTGCCACTATTTTTTTAAACCAAAGATCTTTCATTCGCAGATAGCTTTTTTCTGCATCTTGCGCTTGTGCTTGCACTGCAAGCATCGCGGCATAGGCCGCAGCAAGCTGCTCTAAACGAGTGCCCGTTTGCAGTTGATTTAGCTTTGCTTGTGCTTGGACTAGGGTTGCTTGTCGCTGGTCAATCAGCCATTGCGCATGCCGGGGATCAAGTTGAAGCAACAAGTCTCCAGCGTTCACTTTTTGTCCCTCTTCAACCAAAACCGAGCGGATCTGTTCCGCAACAGGTGCAGAAAGCATCATTCGGTCTCGTTCAACTAACCCCATTGCGCGATTACCTTCTTCCCCAGAACAACCCGCGAATAGAAGCATAATAGGTAACCAAAATAGCAGACGTTTCATCATTAAACTCCTGATCCTGAAGCTCGTATCGATGACTCTTGGAATAATCCTTGATTCATCACCAGCATATTGTGTGCAAGCAGTTGGTCTAACATGGACTCGCTAAGGGGTAAATCCAATTCTTTGAGTAATACTTTGGGCGCAATCAGTGGAAAGACCATTAAGCTGATAAAACTTAAACGTACCCATTTGGGATCAAGCTGTGGATTGAGTTTTTGTTGATCGGATAATTCCTTAATCCAGTCTCCGGCATAACCGATCATCTCATGAATTACATTCGATACAATGGTGAACGCTTCATCACTATCCTGTTGATTCAATGATTGGAAAATTAATCTAGGCAGTGCAGGGGTTCTTTCCATCATTCGATAATAAGCCCGCATTAGTGCTTCTGGAGAGTCTTTTTGATTTTTTACATCATGTTTAAACACAATGGCCACGGGGGCAATCGTTTCTCTCACCATGGTTTCAAATAAACCTGCTTTGGAATCAAAGTAGTAACGGATCATCGCGGCATCGACACCAGCACGCCGAGCCAGTTCGCGAATAGACACTCGATCATAGCTGTTGTGAAGAAAACATCCTTGTGCCGCGTCGATGAGTGCAGCGCGAGTTTGGGTCTCTCCTTTGGGTCTTCCCGGTTTATCTGCCATCTCAAACTCCATTAATTCATCTGTTGATGAATAATAGCAAAAATGGGCAAAGAAAATAGAACATTAATTCCACAATGTATGTTCCCGTGCGGAATTACATCAAGGAACGGTGTCTTATCAACATTAATAAATAGTCGACAATGAGGTGAAAAAATCATTTTATGACCAAAGCCACTGGAGGGGAGCACAAAAAAGGGGGCCGCGATAATTATTGTTGGTATTTGTGGCGATCTTCGTCGGGGTTAAATCAGACAATATATTGTTGTTTATAAAGCGATGAATCGTTAATAAACGGATTGAGTAGTTGAAGGCATAAAACGCTAGCCCCCGATCAGATAAAATCTAATATCCTACCTGCAGAATATTCACCATCACAGCTGTGGATGAATATAAGCCTGTGGCGACTCTAATTTGACTCCCTTTATTAACTTATAACGATGCGATGGAGATCTGTTTATAGATTGTTTTTTATTTAGTTTGCTGTTGCCGTGTTTGTCCACACAGTGAAGACTAAAAACTAATTTGCTAAATCGATACCAACGGCTTTAATTAACAATGTACGGACTCTCTTTAATTAACAATGTACGGACTCTCTTTGATTGAATGTTTGCACTTGTAATATGGCACATAGTGCCATTTGGTCAGGGGAGTCCATAACATTGGTTAGCTAACAAATAACACAGGGGACTAAATGAATCTAAACCTGTTTGACTCCTTTCCTATCGCTGGCGGCTATGTTGGTGTCTCGATACTCATGTTGGTTTTCAACGAAGTGGGCTATCAGTTCGGGGCACATGCGCGAACGAGTCAAGACAAGGAGGCTCCGAGCTCGTTAGGCTCAATGGTGGGGGGTTGTTAGCCATGCTCGCTTTTGTCCTCGCCTTCACATTTTCTATCGCTTCTCATCAGCACGATCTCAGAAAACAGAGCGTTCTCGAAGAAGCGAATTCAATTGGCACGGCATACCTGCGAGCTGACTTGCTTGATAAGCAATACGCAATAAAAGTGAAACACCTGTTGCGAGAATATGTCGACATTCGCCTAAAGGCCGCAAGTGGCAGCACCCTAGACACGGCCATGGCAGGATCCGTTGAGATCCATGACCACCTGTGGGCACTGGTGTCTGCAGCAGCGAAAGATCGCCCAATACAAACACCTCACTAATGATCCAATCCATCAATGACATAATCGATATGCACCAAAAACGAGTGACCGCTGGGCTGCGCAATCGAATCCCCAGCAGTGTCTGGATGGCGCTCATAGGCATCATCGCACTCGCAATGATAGCTATGGGTGCTGAGGTTGGGCTTACTGGCAAGCGAAGATTGGTGGCAATGATCCCTTTGGTACTGGCTTTTGCAGTGCTTGTGGCGCTCGTTGTGGATCTTAATCGCCCTCAAAGCGGGTTAATAACAGTAGGGCAGCAGTCGATGGTCGATCTGCAGCGCAGCATGAGTCGATAATATAAATAGCCAATGACGTTGGGCATGCCGCTATAGCTAACAATTTGCACAGCGAACACGTCACTTTATTGAAACCGTGGCATCGAAAAAGTGCAGACGCTGTAAAAGTGACCAAGAGTATTTAGCAAGCCGTGTTTCTGTTTGTTAAGAGGTGTCAGTTAATTAACGACGGCGAATAAAATCCGTTTCAGAATGTCAGCGTGGGCCAAAGCAAAGGCGTTATGCTGAAATGAAAGACTCATACACTTTATTGAATTTAAAATTTTAAATGATGACTTTAAGTGGGTATAGCTATACTTACATAGGTTTGGTGCGCTGGCTTCATTATTGTTGATTTAACCTAATGCTGACAAGTTACTCATAATGGATACCGCGGTGATATTACCAATGCCTTTAATGCTTTGAAGGATATTTTTATTAGCCAGACATTCAGGGTTAAAACTCTGGCTGGCGTTGTTTGCTGTCGACGCAATGGGTGAATATGAGCGATTGGTTAATTTTATTTGGCTCCCTTTCTTCACTTATAATGATAAGAAATATAGATGCCTGTTTATTTTTTATTTTGAAATAAGCCTGAAATTAGCGCCTGATTTTGTTAACATCCTTCCACAATATTCAATCGACTGTTAAATCGACTGTTAAATTAACAGGGCAAGGCCGCTCTAATCGAGGATTTATGAAGATAAATAAGGACAAATACAGTATAGATAATACCGATTATACTGTCGGGCAAGATAACATTCAAAAATGGGGTTTTGATATACATAACCCTGTATTTGGAACGAGTGCAGGCTTAATCGCGGCTTTTTTAATTGCTATTTTAATTATCGACCCGGCAACATCAAAAGAATTTTTAGATGGTATAAAATGGCAGATTATAGGTGCATTTGACGGCCTCTTTATGTGGTCTATGAATATTTTTGTGATCTTCTGTCTGGCATTAATTGTCTCACCTTTTGGTAAAATTCGCCTAGGTGGTGACGGCGCAAAAGCCGACCATTCAAGACTTTCCTGGATAGCGATGCTTTTTGCTGCAGGTATGGGCATTGGTTTGATGTTTTGGGGCGTAGCTGAGCCCGTAGCGTATTACACTGGCTGGTATGAAACGCCACTCAATGTCGTCGCCAATACCCCGGCAGCAGCAGAACTTGCACTGGGTGCAACTATGTTCCATTGGGGATTACACCCTTGGGCGGTTTATGGCGTAGTTGCCTTATCGTTATCTTTCTTTGCTTACAACAAAGGCTTACCACTTTCCATACGGTCTGCTTTTTATCCGATATTAGGCGACCGCACTTGGGGTTGGCCGGGACATATCATTGATATTGTAGCTGTGATAGCCACATTATTTGGTCTGGCAACATCCTTAGGTTTAGGTGCCCAACAAGCTGCGGGTGGTTTCCAGCACGTGTTTGGCATTGAAGGAGACCTCTCCTTGCAAATCATTATTATTGTGGTAGTGACTATGCTGGCGATTGTCTCTGTGGTACGCGGCCTTGAAGGTGGTGTTAAAGTAATTAGTAATATCAATATGTTACTTGCTGCTGTTTTAGTTATTTTTGTTGCACTTGTGACCGCTGCTGTTTCTATGGGTACTATTCCCACCACCATAATGGGTTATGTTAAGAATATTATCCCCTTGAGTAATCCAATTGGCCGTGAAGATGAAGCTTGGATGCACGGCTGGACCGTCTTCTATTGGGCATGGTGGATTTCATGGTCTCCATTTGTGGGTATGTTTATTGCTCGTATTTCGCGCGGCCGTACGGTACGTGAATTTCTTACCGCAGTATTGATTATACCAACATCAGTGACTATCTTATGGATGTCTGTCTTTGGTGGTGTCGCTATTGACCAAGTTGTCAATGAAGTCGGCATATTAGGTAGTGAAGGGTTAACGGACGTTCCGCTTGCGATGTTCCAGATGTTTGATGCGCTGCCATTAGGTAATATTTTATCAATGATAGCTGTACTACTGGTACTGGTTTTCTTTATTACCTCTTCCGATTCAGGGTCGTTGGTCATAGACAGTATTACTGCCGGTGGTAAAATTGATGCGCCGGTTCCGCAACGTATTTTTTGGGCATCAATCGAGGGCGCTATTGCCGCTGTGCTACTGTGGGTTGGTGGTACTGAGGCGATTGAGGCACTCCAAGCAGGTGCCATTTCGACGGCGCTACCCTTTACCATTATTTTATTGGTAATGTGTGTCAGTTTGTTGATGGGTATGCGTACCGAAAAGCATAATAAAAGCTAGTTTCTACTTGCTACAAAAAAGCCGATGATTGAATCATCGGCTTTTTTTTTGTCTAGTATTTATTGTGCTCTCATCACAGAGACGTTATAACCACAATTTTTTAATCGCAGTGTCGGGACTAAAATGATATTTAATTTGAGCCTGCAGTAATTCTGCGGTGGCAATTGCATCGGTTAAAGCATCGTGAGGCGCGTAAGCGGGTAAGTTGTAGCGATCACGACTATTAGCAAGACGAATGGACTCTGGGCGTTTTCTTTTAAAGAAATTAAGCAAGCCCGACGTATTAACCCGTTGCAAATTAGCCTCAATCTGCATGGTATCTATAACCGGAAAGATAATACCTTCATTAATCAACAAGCGTAAAGTGTGATCAAGAAAATCACGCTCAATATGCCGGTAATGTACCACCACCACTTTTCCTGCCAGTTCAGCTAAAAGCTGCTCTAAAATACGCAACAGATCAGGTGCATCTTGTAAATCCGAGTGGGTGATACCATGAATAATAATTGAGTTTTCTTGTAATTTATCCTGTGGATTGAGATACCATTCTTTTGCTTTGCGGCAAAAAATACGCTGTAAATTAAAGGGTACCAAACCAATGCTAATGATGCCGTTTTGCTGTGAATCTAAGCCTGTCGTTTCAAAATCAAGCGCGACAAAATCAATATCATTTAACGGCGTTTCATTGCTATAGGTACCGGTATTATAAAAATCAACCAAGCGTGGATCTTTACTGTTTTTAGCTTTTAATTTTAGCAAGGCTGCCCAGTTTAAAATCTCCTGGTTACTGAAATTGTTCATGAGTTAACCTTTAAAGTTTGTTTGAAGTATAGCGATATTTTAAAAAGTTTTGTGCATTGCTTAATACTAAAAAAGCATCTTTAAGATTGCGTCTTTCAAAATCAGACATACTTTCCGGTTCAATATTATTATCAGGCTCAATCCCAGACTCTATATCGGATGACTGATGACGCAATCGTACCAAAGAGATAAGCTCCATTGCATGTTGTAAATCTTCGCCCTTTGATTTAGGCAAAATACCTGCTTCGATAATATCATCTAAGCGTTGAAATGAGTTTTGCGATTGTGAGCCGATCGCCAAGGCATGCACTCGGATCAGATCCGCCAATGGTGCAGTACCACGACGTTTTAAATTAATAGCGTTATTATGGCGGCCATCTTTTTCCATCACAAAATCTTTAAAAAATCCCAGAGGGGGTTTACGATTAAGGGCATTGTGCGCCAAACAGGCTAAAAATCGGTTGTTTTTCTTGGTCTTGCGAAGGATAAATGCATTTAATTGCTCAGCCCATTTTACTCGGCCATAGACACCCGTAAGATCAAAGAAAATAGAGCAGTTTAATAAAGCTTGAGGGTTTGGATTATCTATCCAATCACCGAAACAATCTTCCCACTGAGATCGTGTTTTGCGAAACTCAGGGTTGCTTGCCATAATATCACCAGTGCAGTAACTGTAACCGCAGGCAGCCAAACCATCACAAACAAAATTGGCTAGCTTTTCAAAATAGGCACCATGCAACGCGACTTGATAGCTATTATCAAGGATTATGGCATTATCTTGATCGGTTACCATCAGTTGCTCATCACGAGCCATAGAGCCCAATGCTAAAAAGCAGTAGGGAACCGGCGGGGGGCCGAACATCTCTTCGGCAAGTTCTAATAAACGCTGTTTAAAGTTGCGACCGATTTCAGACATTGCCCGCCCGACCATATGTGAATTGGCATCTTCGTTAACCATGCGCACAAAACAGTTTTTTAACTGTGCAGAAAGCAGCACTAAATCCTCACTACTTTTCTGCTGAAAAATACTGCTTACAAATAACAAACTATTTTGCGATTCGTAACGGATAATATCTGCAACTTCAATCAGACCAATGGGCTTTTTATTTTTTAGAATAGGTAGATGATGAATGTTATAACGCAGCATGAGTAGCATTGCTTCAAAAATATAAGCGTTATGATCCAGTGAAATCAAATTGGTCGACATGACTTGTGAAATAGGATTATCAACATTTACCCCAGCTGCAATGACGTTAGCGCAGAGATCATGTTCAGTAATAATACCAACGAAACTGCTATCCTGCGGGTCTTCTATATCAGGATCATTTATTAATGCAGCAGAAACATTTTCTTCGGCCATTATCTTAGCTGCCGCTTGAATAGTGCTATTACAGGAAATAACGACTGCTTCTCTCGTCAATAATGTTTTCACTTTGGAAGTGGTCAGCGCATTAGCATCATCGCTTTTACCTTTTACCGCCTGTTTTAAACGGGTAGTATCTTCCACTTCAACAAAATCAGCAAAATCGTCATAAAGCTCGCATAAGTTAGTGAATACCGATTCTGGAATACAGTATACCAAGGTATCTTTTACCGCTTTGGCTGGGAAACGCACTTTATTATTGGTGAGTAAGCCCATTTGGCCAAATAACTGTCCCTGATCTAGACGATTGTACAGTTCACCTTTACGGCGATATAACTCTACTACCCCGCTGCGGATCATATACAGTTCACTGATTTTGTCATTAAAGTTAATAATCATGCTATCGGTACGGTAATAAGAAATCTCAACACTTTGCGCAATGTCGATTATGACTTGTTCTGGAAGCTGATCAAAAGGGGCGTACTGAGCGATAAAGCTTTTAATTTCGTGTAGTTCGGCTGACATTAATAGGCCTGCTAGTTGGTGATGACTGGAGCTTTTGTTTATATCGATTTAGATATTATACGAGTAAAGCTAAAATATGAGCAGCCATAATTTTTGCTGAATATTTAACTGTTGGTCTCGTCTTTAGTTACCTTGATTTGCTTGTCAGTAACAAATAATCGTTAGACCAAGATAAACAATCGTCAGTTTAAATGACACACCATACTATCACTGTGTTGGCGTATTGTACTTAAGCATTTCTGGGGGGCTGATAATATGACAGGAGAATTACACCTATATATTAACTATGAACATCGCCAAAAATGGATAAATTTTTTACTGGCAACCATCTTGGTGAATGAACGCTATGTTTATGCGGTGATAAGTAAATTGTTCATATATGACATGATAATCTTGATAGATCTCCCATTTATGTAAACTAACCTACTGTGATGATAACCCGATAATGCGGAGGTATTGGAGAACCGTAAACACGATTGTTCACAAAAATTTACCTACACGTTAATCTACACGTTAATTGAGACAAACAATATCAGTGTATTTGTACGGTATCAGAAACTGAACAGCAGGGTTTTAAGATGGAGTTCTACCGTAAAAAGGATAGCGAACAAGTGCTGCAACGGATTTTGTGCACCGTAGTGGTCTTTGAAAGATAGGCAAAATATGCACCAGCAAACTTTACTGCTGAGAAAGACGTTAATTCAAAGATACAAGATAATAGCAATCGATTCCAAAGAATTAACAAGAATATTGTCTATAATTAAGTGACTCGATTGTCTTATTTTTAATAAGACAATCTATTAATGATGAACTTAATGATGAACTTAATGATGAACTTAATGGGAGATAAATCATGAGCAGTTGGATTTTAGTCGCAGATAGCGCTCATGCACGTCTATTTAACGCCGAAACAGCAAAATCTGCATTAAATGAGATTAAGAGCATGATCCACCCCGAATCAAGACAACATGAACAGAAGCTAACCTCTGATCTACCAGGACGTCAGGCTGGTGGTGCAACGTTTAGTCACCATGCTGTGGGAGGTAAAACAGAGCCCAAAGAGTATGAGGCGGTAGAATTTGCTAGAGATATATGTAGATACCTTGAGGCTGAATATAATGCGCAAAAATTTAGCCAATTGATCGTGGTTGCTGAACCTCAGTTCCTTGGTAACTTACGCAAGGTAATGAGCGACAACGTCGCTAAGCTTATTACCCTAGAAATAGACAAAGACATAGTTAAGCAGGACATTGCCACGATTCGAGGTCATCTGCCCACTATTCTTCCACATTTAACGTCATAATGCGGCCTAAGCATATTTTATTAATCCATATACAGTGGAGGCAACAAAATTTAACAAGACCCAGTAGACTATTCGAGGGTAATGCTTACAGTCCTTTGTCGCGTTTGTTGTTGGTATCGGTTTGTTTGTAGAGTTGCCTGCACTGAATCGAACGACGACAAAAAAAGCTTTAGTTGCAGCTAAAGCCTGGGTCTCATATTTCCCGAAAGGAGAATTATTTGTTATTAGATGGGGGTATCCATACCAGTTGCTATAGTAGACATAAAAAAGATGCACATAAGCAATGCATGATACCTAAAATGGACGCTTCAAGCATGGAGTACATCTACTAAATAAGTCCACAAAAACAACATAAAGCCTTTGTTCATTTCGTTGAAAAAAGCAGCGATCATCAACCAGTCTATTCATGACGCAAGGTTTCTATCGAGTCTAGTTGCGCGGCCTTACGGGCAGGGAAGTAACCAAAGATGACGCCGACTGCAGCACAAAACACATCACACCCAATTCAACGCCAAATTCACTCAGCCATACAAGGTGAACAGCCAAAGGTATGACTGCCGTTTGTCGGTAATTAACGCCTGAACATGGCTAACGGCTTAATATTCCTTGAGCCTTTTGCTCAGCGCTTGCAATGCGGGATCGTTGGGCGTTTTTATCTGCAGTTTATTCACTTCGCTAAGTGCTTCATCGACTTTCCCGCTTGCTTCTAATCCCAAAATATACACAAAGGCAAATCTCAGGTTGGCAGGTTCGATTTGTGTTGCTCGTTGCAACGCATCCAGCGCCTGCGGCCATTGTTTTTCGATAACAAAGATTAGCCCTAAATTATGTAATGCCATGGCATGGTTTTCTTCAAACGCTAAAATTTGCTGTAACAAGGCTTTGGCTTTTTCAAGCTGGTTTGTCTCACGGTAGATACTGGCCAGATTCAATTTGGCGGGCAGAAAACTCGGTTGTAATGTAAGCGCATTAAGGTACTGGATTTGTGCTTGCTGCAGCTCGCCAATTTTGTAAGCTAGATCTGCTAGGGCTAGTTGTGCAGATAACAGATCCGGCTGCTGCTGGTAAGTGACTACCGCTTCCATCAGGGCCTCTTGCAGCTGTTTTTGCGCCTTTTCCGGTACACTCTGTCTCAAAGCCGGGGCTAATAATCTAATCGCCTGTAAACGGACATTTTTGTGTTCATCATATAACAGACCAAAACCGATCTGCAGCTGCATCGGGTAGGGAGCAGATTCAAGTGCACGGATCACGCCGAGTTTAACCAGACTCTGCCGGTCGTTTGCCGCATTATTCAATACCTCTAGGTTAGCGGTTTGCTGCAGATCCAGATAACCTAACAGGACAGCACGGCGCATGGCTGGCTGATTTTCATCTGCCACCAGCTTAGCGATTAATGCTTGTCCTTTGTGCGGATCCTGCTGATTAAGCAAAATTGCGGGGCCGATATCTGAAAAATCTGCAAAAATCTGACCTTTTTTATCCTGTAGCTGTGCTTGAGACCAGTGCGGATCCTTATCCTGATGACAACCTAGGCAAACATCCGGGGTGCCTAATATTTCGTTCACCCAAGGATTTGGTACGCGATAGGCGTGGTCACGTCTGTCATCTACGCCCATATATCGTTTGGTAGGCATATGGCAGTCTATGCAGAGCGAGCCCTTGGAATCCTGAGCATGTAACGTATGCTCGGGTGTCGCAAAAGCGGCGGGTAAATGGCACTGTAAACAGAGCGTGTTATCTTGGCTTAATATTTTTCCGCTATGGGCTTCATGACAATTACTGCAGACCACACCGGCACTGGCCATTTTACTTTGACTAAATGAACCATAGACATAGACCTCATCGAGAATTTGCCCATCGACATGATAAAGATCGGTTACGGCAAGGCGCGGAATATAGTGTTGGCTGAAATTCCCGACCCCTGCACCATCGGTTAATGCTACCCGCCGACTGTGACAGGCCGCACATTGATCCATTTGACCGTGGTCTAAGGAAATGTCGGTTTTTTGCAAGCGTACCGCTGTGGTTTTACCGTCGGCAAAGACCCAGTCATTGTGTTTCTGCAGTGGCTTTTCAAACCCCGAATTGACGGCATTTTTTTTAGATTTTTTTAACGCAAGATGTTGTGAAGCTGGGCCATGACAAGCTTCACAGCTGACATTGATTTCGCTCCAAGTCGTATTGTAACTGTCGGTGTTAACGTCATAGCCCCGTGTTAAGTCCGTGGAATGACACTCGGCGCAGCGCGTATTCCAATTATTAAACTGGCCTTGCCAATCAAATGGCGTATCCGGAATATGTGTGTCACTGTAAAGGTTATACCAGCGCTGCCCGCCGTCTGCCAATGAACGCGAATCCCAAGTGACGGTATAAGCCTGAAGTTTACCTGAGCCTATGTCGACTAATATCTGTTGCAGTGGATAAAAACCAAATACATAAGGCACGGCATAACGTTTACCGTCTTCACCTTTATTACCTGTTTGTATATAAAATCCTTGCTCATCTCGGTTAAAAACAGTCCAAGCATTTTCTGATTCAAACTTTACATTATTAAAGTTACCTAATACCGTTTCATCCGTTGCGGCTAACATTGCCTTTGCATGGTGGGATTGTTGCCAGTTGGACACTTCAGTTTGATGGCAATCGATACAACTTTTATTGCCGATATATTGCTCTGCGGCAACGAGCTGGGGTGTAAACAGAAAAAGCAGTCCAAGGAGTGTTATTCTTAAAACCATTTTTGCCTCATTTTAATATTATTAGCATAATACTTTCAATAATATTAGCAGTAACTGTATGATCATAAATAAAAAAAGCGGCAATTTGTTTAATCAATCGTGAAGTAAATCGACTTTGTGCCGAAAATAGTATAAATTTCATCGTATTAGGGTCTGGATCCGGTAATGTAGTGAGTCAGATATTAGCTTAGGCGTGGGTGAAAAAGAGGGTGCTGAGGCACCCTCGATGAGGATTTACTGACTACTCCCGGCTCCCTGTTGAAGTTTTTCCATTACCTGATCTAAGCTGAAACTCGCGGCTTTTTGACGAGGCGGAAAATCTTTAAAAGTGGCAAGATATTCACCGACATAAGCCTGTGCAGGGACAAACATATAAACATGATCTAACACCCAGTCATAGTAGGTATTAGAAGTCAGATCTGCAGTTTCATAGGGATCCATACGTAAATTGAATAATTTTGGCACACGCAATTCAACAAAAGGTTCTGCCCAAATCTGCAGTGTCCCGGTAGCTCTTTGCTCCAAAAATACGGCTTTCCAATTGTTGTAACGCAGCGCGGCTAAAGCACCATCATCGGTGAAATAGAAGATCTCTTTACGGCGGCCTTTGTCTTCTTCACCCAGCAGGTAAGGCAAGAAGTTATAACCATCAAGATGATTTTTGAATGTTTTACCGTTAGCTTTATAGCCTTTGAGTAATTTTTCTTTCACCTTGTCTTCGCCAGCAATCGCTGCGAAGGTCGGCAACCAATCCATGTGGTGCATAATCTGGTTCGAAACTGAACTTGCTTCGATCTTACCAGGCCATCTCACCATGGCTGGAACACGGTAGGCGCCTTCCCAGTTGGTGTTTTTCTCACTTCTAAAAGGTGTTAAACCGGCATCCGGCCAGGTATTCATGTGCGGGCCATTATCGGTAGAGTAAAAAACAATGGTGTTATCTTTGATACCCAGGTCATCGACTTTTTTCAATAGCTGGCCGACGTGTTTATCATGTTCAATCATTCCGTCGGCATAATTACTTACATTCGAGCTACCTTGTAATTCAGGTTTAATATGAGTTCGAAAATGCATACGGGTACCATTCCACCAGACAAAGAATGGTTTTTCGGTTTTTACAGTACGTTCCATAAAGTCCATCGCCGCGGCCACGGTTTCATCATCTATGGTTTCCATCCTTTTTTTCGTTAGCGGGCCGGTATCTTCGATTTTTCCATCAGCAAAGGATTTAATGACACCACGAGGGCCAAATTTTTTACGGAATGCCGGATCTTTAGGGTAATCAATATTTTCAGGCTCTTCTTCGGCATTTAAATGGTATAAGTTACCTAAAAATTCATCAAAACCATGTGCGGTGGGTAAAAATTCATCTTTATCACCCAAATGATTTTTACCAAACTGACCCGTTGCATAACCCATAGGTTTGAGGATCTCAGCAATAGTGGCATCTTCAGCTTGTAATCCAAGATCGGCTCCGGGTAATCCTACTTTACTTAACCCAGTACGCAGTACACTTTGCCCGGTAATAAATGTTGAACGTCCGGCGGTGCATGATTGTTCAGCATAATAATCGGTAAACATCATGCCTTCTTTGGCGATGCTGTCGATATTCGGGGTTTTGTATCCCATTAACCCAAAGGTATAGGCACTGATATTAGATTGGCCAATATCATCCCCCCAAATAACTAAAATATTAGGTTTTTCGGCTGCGCTCAAGTTTACTGCAGCGCACCCCAACGAAGCGGCGAGGATTAGACCCAACCTTTTAATTTTGTTGTTGCGTGAATGGATCATCCCAACCTCCAACCGATTGTTATTTATTCGGTTTTAAACTTCCAATGTTAGTTAATAATGTTGATTAACCATGTGTTTTCAAAATAAAACAATTCAAGTTTAGTTTATGTTTTTTTATTTGCAGATATTTTTTATCAAAAATCTTTATTTTTGATAAATTTTTATGTTGTATTTACACCGGCAGTTAAGGAGGCATTTAATACCAATTCGCATCAATAAATGGCCTAAAGTTGCACAAAATAATAAGTGACAGCTTGGTATTTTATTAACTAATAGCTGGCTATTACGAATGAAAACAAGGACGTTATCGTTTATGTTAACCCTCTAGATTGCTCAAATAGATATGCGCATTGGTATCACTGCTCCTAAGCCGATACGCCTAGCGCTGGAAGGGTACAATAATGATGAGGCTTGGTGACTGTTTAACACCTTGTAATTCATTGCAATGCGTTAGAATGCTATTGTTATCATTCCAGCCTCTTAATACCAATTAATCAGCAACGTCGGCATAGTGGGTTGTGCAACAGGGCGACCGCATGAGTGCTTAATAATTCACCTATTTGATGAAGGTGCACTCGATTGCATTAATCCGCTCTTGTTTTCAGGCTAACGGCCGGACAATTATTGAATATTTATCGGACAATTTATGAGTAAAAAACGTTCATGCGGTTGCCCTGGGTTGTGCAAGCCCCTTGTGTCAGGATTGTTTAAGCAGATGTTATTGTATTATTCGTTTCTTGCGAGGAATTTGAAAAATAAAAGCAATGTAAAAAATCGACAATATAGGGCGTTCTATTATCGGGCTTAGACTAAAAACCAAGCTAGTGTTAACTCGCCTTGTTTAGTTGATTAACAAGACAGGTGATTTTTCCATATCTGTTTTTACCTTATAATATTTAGTAGCGAAGATAACCTGAACCCTTTACCTGATCCGACTAGACTGACAGATCTCAGTTCCTTAAGCTTATCTTTACTTACTCGCTTGATATCTTTAACCGTGATGACAAAAAGGGTGGCATTAATTGCTGTAACTGCATTGTTTGCCGTTTTCTTTACTGAATAAGCTTGATATTGAAGGTGAGCGCCTAGACTATTAATGCCAAGGGCGCCGGTAATTTATTATTAATATAATTAGTTGTATATGATCTTTAATATGCAATATCTTTTCAGTTAACAGTTATTTTTGTCATCACTTGATGCTTATTAGCTAAACTAGAGATATTGTAATAGAGTTGATCAAGATCAAGCGTGTTCTTTCTCTCTGGGCCTAAACTTATTAATGTTGATTAGTTCCAAGCCGTCTGATGATCCGTTGCAAACTTGTTTTTTGTTAGGGGATAAAATGAATTTTAAAGACTATTACACTGTATTAGGGGTAGAACCTGATGCGGATGATAAAGTAATAAAAAAAACGTATAAAAAACTCGCGGTGCAGTACCATCCTGATGTGAGCAAACATCCTGAAGCAGAAGCAAAATTCAAAGAAATTAGTGAAGCCTATGAGGTATTACACAATACTAAAAAGCGTGCCGAATATGACGAGTTGCGCCATCATCACCTAAATAGAACCCAACATCGCTATGCTAATCAAGGTGGTGCAAATGGTGCAGGTCAAGATTGGGGCCAACAGCAAAGTGATCCACAAACTGATCAAGAATTTGCGGACTTTTTTAATTCAATGTTTGGTGGAAGGCATTCAGGCTTTGAGCATAGCGGGCAACAAAGAAGTCACCAAGCTCAGCAGCCAAAAGGCCAAGATATCGAAATTGAGTTCCCGATGTTCCTTGAAGAAACCTTGGTCGACACTCTTAAGCCTGTAGCGTTTACCTTACAGCAACGTGATCCCCAAGGTCATGTTGTTGATCAGCCCAAATCTCTAAAAGTTAAAATTCCTGCCGGGGTTATTAATGGCGAACGTATTCGCCTTAAAGGGCAAGGTGGACCGGGACCGACCAAAGCCGATAATGGCGATTTGTATTTACAAATTCGTTTTGCGCCGCATCCTTTATTTGATGTTGATGGTCGAAACTTGAGTATTGTTGTGCCTATTGCACCTTGGGAAGCCGTGTTGGGTACCAAGCTTAAATTGCCCACGTTAACGGGTAATATTCAACTCAGTATCCCCGCCAATAGTCAGTCAGGACAGCGATTACGCATAAAAGGCAAAGGTTTACTCAGTAAAAAAGTGCAGGGCGATTTATTTGCGGTGCTTAAAATTGTGGTTCCGACATCACCAGATGAGACAAGCAAGCCATTGTGGACTGAGCTAGCCGAAAAAAATACATTCGACCCTCGTGCCAGTTGGAGTAAATAACCATGCTGCAGATTAATATAAACGAACAAGATTGTTGGTTGAGTAGCGATGAACTGTGTGAATGCAGCGATATTAGCTCGACATTATTACTTGAGCTCGTAGAGCATAGTATAGCCATTCCACTGCAAGGCGAGGTGATAGAACAATGGCAATTTAGCGTGGAAAATTTACATCAAGTTAAAAAAGCCACTCGAATTCAACGTGATCTTGCACTGGATTGGGGGGGCATTGGCTTAATTTTGCAATTACTCGATGAAAGAGAACAATTGGAGCATGAAGTCTATAGGCTCAAACAGCAACTTAGTCGATTTAAATCATAGGTACAAGTCGATTATCTGTCGGTGTGTTAACAAAAAACACAAGTCGATCCTCAGTGCTATTCGTATTTTCGGATCTTTCTGTAAGGATTGAGTCACGCAATAAATGCTGAAAGAGGCTATGATATTGATTAAAAAATGGATGGCATGGTTGCTGGCTAGTGTTGCTGACTATGGTTGCTGTCTTTCGCTCATCATCCTAATATTTTAGATAAAGCGACTCTTAATCCGGAGGTTGCAGCAAGGTAACAAGTACATATCTAGGTTAGTAATTAATTAAAACGGGTTAATACGTATAAACCTTCCGCCAATCAATAACCTAATTTGACTGCGATTACGTTGATTAGCATCAGCGTTTTATATTCAACCCCAGAGTCACGTTAACAGGGTAAATTGCGGCTTACTCCCCATCCCACATAAGCTCGCTATTGTTAAGACACACAACCATTGTGTGTTATTGGCGTATTAACCTTAATGACCGGCATTTAATACTCGCAAGATGGCTTTAGGTATGTACTCGAGTAGATCACTGGCAAGCACCCCATATTGGCTTAATTCATTTGCGGCTAACTCTCCTGCTAAACCATGCAAATATACCCCTAGGCACGCAGCGTTAAGTGGGCTGACGCCTTGGGCGCAAAATCCTGCAATCATACCGGTCAAGACATCTCCAGTACCGGCTTTGGCTAGCGCGCTGTTGCCAGTAGGATTAATGAAAATGTGCTCCCCATCGCTTATGACGGTGTGCTTACCTTTAAGCACCACGATCGTATTTAATTGTTTAGCCGCTAAGCTAGCAAAATGAACCCGTTGCGCTTGAATCATGTTGACATCTACATTTAATAACCGTGAGAGCTCTTTTGGATGTGGGGTAATAATGCTATTTTTGGTGAAACTAATCGGTTTTTGCGCGGTGCTTGTAGGATGGTGAAGTAAATGACTCATAAAGTTCAGTGCATCCGCATCGAATATCACCGGATGAGTATTCGCTTGGATTTCTGTTAGCAGGGCATAAAAAAATTCACTATTACCATCAGGGACTATTAAGCCATTTATAGGGTTAGGGTAACGGTTCAATTGATCTGTACTTTGGCTAATGCTCAATCCACTGCCTATTGAAATTACACTGGCTTGTGCGAGTTTATCCCGAAGTTGTAAAACAGCTTGGGGGGCTATGGATTGTGTATTTATATGTTTTATGTCAATAGCTTGCTGTGCTTGACGAGGTGGTAGCGGCAAGGTAACTACATTTGGGGTTTGCGCGCTCACACTGTCACAGACCGATGGGCTACTGGCTAATGTGACGTAACCTGCACCAACCCGCAGCGCTGATAAACTAGAAAGATATGCCGCCCCTCGATAATGTATCGAACCGGCAATATTCAGCACCTGGCCAAAGGTCATCTTATGACTGTCATCTGGCCTTGGCGGCAATATACTATTGATATATTCGAGCGTTAGTGTATTCATTGGTCTTCGCTGTTTAATATTAAATATTCATACAATAAAGTAGCACAAACAGAAAATGCTTAATGGCACCTAATGCAGAAATATTATGATATTTTTTACTCTGTGATTAACCCGTTAAGCTTGAATGTACCGTGGGCAATATTGTATCGATTATACCGCATGGGTTTAGGCATAATGTTAAGGGAAATGAATGACGAGAGTTGATAGGGCACAGGGATCATCTTTATGTATTTTACTGGTGATGACCAACGCTTTCTCGACTTAGCGGTCTGCCGTAGATCAATGGCATTGATAACTAAACTAATGATAATAACGCATCATTTACCGTTAACGGGATTATGATTAAGTCTATCGCAACAATATGAGACTCATGTATGACACAGCGGCAAGCGAGTGAGCAAGATGACCCTCTGGCTCCCAATAAAAAGGATATTAGACAAGATCCTTTAATCGCTAAGTTACTCGGGAGGTTACCAGCACAACTGGTTCAATCTTATACTGATAAACAACTCGAGGGTATTAAAGGCGCGTTAGGTCCAAATACATGGGGCAGCCACTTTATTGATAATCGGGGAACATTTAAATTTCCGTTTATAAAGTGGCGTTTTTATTATGTATTTCTACTGGGACGAAATAAACGTGCTTACACACGTCGTGAAAAAAATGCCTCGTTAGCGATCATGGTAATGTTAGTTTTTACAGTTATATTTGCCTCGATGCTACTTGGTTTACTGGTGCTTTATATTATCAAGTCAGCATTAGGTATCGATTTATTTTCTGACACGTCATTAGGTATTTGGGACCAGTTTAAGCAATGGTTAGGCTAACCACGTTTATTGATTGCTGTTAGCTAGGGTTTGTCTGATTGTCGGAATCAATATTTTATTGAGATAGTAAGTTGGGCTGTTTTCCCCTGTAAACGCTAACAGGCCGTCGTCATCATCTTCTGCAAAGTTTAGGTAAGTGTTCTCCATCTTTTGGGTTAATAACCCTACTTTTTACAAATACCGCTCACGCGACAACTGATGGTGTGCATTTGATTGACTATATCATTATGGGTAGGCGCTTTAATGTGCGTAATTTGGGTGTTACCTAGCTTATCTCCGCTCCGCGCACCTTCTAAAACAGCATGTGAAACTGAATGTTCAAATCTAGCGTACTGCCAACACGTTTAATAAGTGTTACTGCACCGGTTTTGGCTTAACCCATTAATGAAGCACTGTGTTTTAGAAAAATTAGCCATTTAATAGACTACAATATGTATTCATAACATTGTTTATTAGTAATTTTTCAATCATTAAAACATCACAAGTCATTGATTGATATACACACCTAAATATCACCGACGTTTGTGTTACGTCCGCACCAGCATCATATATTTAATTAAAATAATTAGGATGTTTATGCAAGGTAATCTATTTAATACGACCAAAGGCCGATTGTTTTCCTTTGGTATGATGTATATTTCTGAGGGTATCCCATTTGGATTTACCAGTATTGCACTCGTCTCTATTATGCGTCAGTCTGGTTTAGGTCTAGACGTAATTGGGATTTTCACCGCTGCACTCTTTCTTCCTTGGACCTTTAAATGGGCGGTTGCCCCATTTGTCGATATTATCAAGTTCACCCATTATGGCGGTAGAAAAGCATGGATTGTTGCCTGTACCATAATGATGTTGATCACGTTATTGATCTCAGGGTTACTGGATGTTGTTGAAAATTTCGATGCACTAGTGAGTCTATTTATTCTACACAACATCTTTGCCGCCACACAGGATGTGGCTATTGATGCATTAGCAATAAGTAATTTGAAACCTGATGAGCGGGGCCGAGCCAGTGGTATTATGTTCGGTGGCCAGTATTTAGGTATTGCGATTGGTGGTAGTGGTGCGATTTTCATCTATGGCTATTGGGGTTTTGATGTTGCTCTTATGGTCATTAGCGTACTATTATTTCTGAATTTATTGTTTATTTTGTTTTTTGTAAAAGATCTACATATACAAAAAGCAAAAATAGTCACAGAAAAATCAGTTCTTCATGAATTATACGCAGGGCGACCGCATGAGTGTTCATTATTTAGTCGGCACGCATAATCCAGCGATTAATACTTTCTCTAGAAATTCAGGATTCATTAAACAACGCTTTCGTTTACCAACAATGCTCAACTTTGTCGGTTCTTTTTGCAGCATGTTTAGAGACATGTGCCTTAAGTAAGCGAGATTTTCAGCGCCGTTATTTTTGTAGATCTGGCATGAATCTTCATTCATGCTGACATCCAGAACCCAGTGCATTGACTCGATCCCCCAATGTTCGCGAGTCGCACTTAAAGCTTGCTCTGCTGATAACACTTTCGAACTAATATAGTAACGATACTCAAGGCTCGCCGCCTTACCTTTAACAGCCCTAAAGCTTTCAACCATAACGATGGATTTTAGTGCTTCCCAATGTGTAAAATCACCGTCAAGTGCAGCTGAACTCAGCACATAGCAGGTTCGGTTTTCAATACGACCATGACCAGTTTCTATATTGACATGGTCATCACTTAAGCCAGCTGAACGGTGCGAACTAAACGCTTTATTTACCGCTTTAGCTAAGTTGCCTTGATTGTTTTTTACCGCCAATAGGTAATCGCCACCTTTGTCGACAATCGTTGTAGCAATAGCCGTTTGACAGCCCATAGCATCGATTGTCACTAGTGCTCCGCGCAGGTCTAGCATTTTCAATAAGGTTGGAATGGCTGTGATTTCATTACTTTTTTGCTCTGCTTTTAATTGACCCAGTACCAGCTTATTCGCTGAGGCATAAGCGCTTATCATGTGGATAGTGCTGCTTCGATCATCACGATTATATGACCCACGTAGCGTCTTTCCATCAATCGCAATGACTTCTCCATTAGTCAGCTGGTGAACTGATTTCATCCATGCGAGAAAACATGCATTAAAGCTATCAGGATCAATCATAGAAACTATCCTAGCAATGGTATCGTCAGCAGGGATCCCATCGATGAACATTTTTTGTTTTTTGAACCAAGAATGGTGACCAAGAATGTATTCTCGGATCTCGAACCAGCCATTGGAACTCGCAATAACAGCGCACAGCGAACCGAACAGTATATCGAACAGGGGATAGGTGACTTTTGCACTTTGGCGGTGGTCGTCAATGGCACTAAAATGCTGCTTGAATGATTCGATATACATAATCTGACTCCTGAAAAAGGAGTATAAGATCACAAGCACGTGATCAGGTCAATATCCTTCTAAAATCGCTCAAATAACGTTCACGATCTGGCCCTGGAATTATACGTTAGTTTTATCTACTTCATTAAAGCCGTCTTCGATAGTTTTTGGCTTTCGGGTAGAATACCGATCCTAGCCTTATTGTTTGCTTTTCTTCCTACTGGCACCATGGCTTTGGCTTATGCTTCCTTGCAGACTATTCAAGTCGATCTAGGCCTTAGCAATAATGAAATTTCTCAGGTAACATTACTCAATACCATTTTTGCGGGCATTGGGTGTGTCATCGGCGGATATTTGGCTGATATCTTTGGCTTGCGAAAGATGTTGTTTACTTTCTATTTCCTACTGATATTTCCCGGACTATATTTAGGTACAAGAATATATATGGCTGGCTTAGAAGATATTCATACTTATGAGTTTTACACCATTGCTACAGCGCATGGATTTATCTTTGGTATGGGCTTTGCCGTATCGATAGCTTATTTTATGGGTGCAACCAATCCTATGGTAGCGGCAACCCAATTTACAGTTTATATGGCCTTTGGAAACCTAGCCATTATGGTATCTAACTATTGGCAGGGGATTGTCTCAGAACATATGGGCTATGCTAATATGTTCTTTATAGAATCAGTAATTGTTATATTACCTTTAATACTCATACCGTTTTTAAGAACTAGAGAAGAGATGAAAGCTGAACAGACGTTGATTCGTTAACTTTATGGCGCTGGTGTTTCATCTTTTTTGTTATTGGCAGTGCCATTCAAACACTTTTTAATTAGTAAACCAAGGGGGGTAGTGGCAACAGTGGCTTGAGCGAATAAGCTGCCATTGGTACAATTTATTATCTTTGGTCGTGCTATTAGTGATATTACGCTGCGCCTTAAAGTATATGGCGCCATAGGAAAGTCACCATATCGAAAACCTGTCATTGAGTGTGTTCTATTTGTTTTATTTTTCGCAGGCATGAGTTTGTTACAAGTGACGTTATTTGGCGCGCATTAACCACCCATCTACATCGATATTTAAGCTGCCTGTTAGTGAGCTCATTATTGAATTATGCTTACTATTATTCACCGGATTTAAGCCCTTATTTGTCGTTAACTGCCCGTTAGCAATTATGGTGGTTGGTGTGTGTTTTAGTGTCATGGAGTGGATTATTAACCCCGACAGGTTACGTCAATGCCCATATAATCCGCACTCCGACGTGGTTACATCTAACCAATGAATTGATCTATTCATTTTATATTTAGCATCAGCTTTAGCCTTATATATTGTCTGTGCATTGCTGTGTTATTGGCTTATTAAACCTTTAGGCGACAACTGTCTTGAAAAACCCCGTTATTACCTAAAAATGAGTAAGTATGCCTCTTTAGGCAAAATAGACTAAAGCTTTAGTGATGTTCGGTGACATAGGTGGTTTGGGTTGATTTATCTTCAGAGGCTTGTGAGCATACCGCGATTTGTAAAGGTAATGCTGCAGCGTAAGGATGCAATGTATACACTGAATTTAGTCGCAGTTTGTGGTGCACAATTTACCCAATAGCCATTTTCTTGCCAAACATTTTGCCCAGGTACATCGTGAGCATTGGTAGTTTCACACTGATGGTAAAGCGCACTTCGTGATTGATGAGCTTGAAGTACGAGAGCGTTTAAACCCCATAGTTCAATTAACTGCGACAGGTAAAGCCTGCAACGTTTACTGGCTAGCCTTCGTGGGCTAAATATTGAATAATTTGTTCCATGTTTAGGTTAAAATCATCGGCGCGAACACATTTTACGATTAAGTCGTCAGTCACTGTTGCCAAATCAATCTTTTGCCCGACTTCGAAATGATCCGGTTTTAAATGATAAAACGGTTTCACAAGCGGGCGGATTGGGTCTTTAGGATTATGACTTTCAACAATAGCAAGTCTATTCGACTCAAGTTGAACCACTGAGCCGACAGGGTAAACCCCCATACAACGTATAAATTGATCGACTAGGTCTTTATCTAATTCATTTTTTTCAGCCAATGCCCGCAAAATACTAAAGGATTTGACTTGTGCATAACCTTGTTTGTAGCAACGATTGGAGGTGAGAGCATCGAAAATATCGCAAATACTGATCATCCGTCCGTATAGGGTAATTTTTTCTGCTGGCACACCAAATGGGTAACCTTGTCCGTTAAGTTTTTCATGGTGTAAAGTTGCCACCTCTAAACTTAGCGGGCTAATGCCTGGGGTGTTTTTCATGATTTCAATTGAATAGCTGGCGTGAGTTTTCATAATATGAAACTCTTCATCTGTCAGTTTATCAGGCTTATTTAAAATGCGATCGGGGACCATAATTTTACCCACATCATGTAAAAATGCACCGACTGCTAATTGATTAACAATATCTTTGTCGATTTTTTTATATACAGAAAACATAGTCATCAATACCGATACTGACACCGAATGTTCAAGTAAATATTCATCTTTATTGCGGATGTTAATCACACACGACAAAGCATTGGGATTATTGAAAATCAAATCTGTCGATTCGGAGGTGATTTTCTGCACCGGGTCCATTTCTAATGGCAAACCGTGTTGGGCATTATGGAATAACTGTTTTTGAATGTTTTTTGATTCATTAAATACTTGGCGAGCTTTAACTAATTCTTGATTAAAGAAATTTGCTTTCACATCGGTGCGTGCAGGCGTGACTTTACGAGGCGGTTGAGGCTTGAGCACATTGATTTTTTGCTCGACTTCTTTGATAATAACTTCAGTTTTACTGGTATCAATGAGTAGTTTAGTAACCGATTTTCGCTTTAGTGCTTCGATAACTCGTGCATTGTTAAGCACACCAGGTTTAGTTAGCGAAAACGTATCTTTGGGCTCGGTGATTTCGACCACATACATTCCAACACAAACGTCAGTAATGTCATGTTCAATCAGCATAAATCGGTTCCTCGGGCTATTTATCAGCATCAGAGCTATCAACTGTATCGTATAATTTAGCATACGATAGGCTACAATATCACGAATTTGATGCTGTAATATAAGCGAAATAACGCTTCGTAGAACAAGCTTTACCACAACCGTTATTCAAGGTTTATTTGTGGTGTTAATCAACTATGTTACAGGCAACATCATCAGAGTTTATGCCGAAATCACCTAAGGCTCAATGGCTTTGAACAATCGTTGTTTGGTTGTATATTTTTGTGCGGTTAATTAACTATATATCGTCAATACAGAATGTTAAACCAAAGTGTACAGCGGATGATATCTCAACAATTGATAATTCTCAAAATAGAGCCAGTATCTTTTACAAGCTGTAAACGGTATAAAAACTAGGTGTGAAACAAAGTATAAAGTCTGCTGTTTGAGTTGTTGTATTTTTTTAAAAATAATAGTTAACCCCACTATAATCACTAGCCTGGGTGTACTCTTTGCTACACGACTAAGGCTGAATCAGTAGCGCTTTTTTTGATGTTAATCATAAATGGGTTGGGATAAGCCGTGTTTGTCACCGCTCAATTGGGAATGTTTTTACATGTTGTTCAGCAAGGTTCGTTTGTCAAAGCCGGTTCGATATATGACATGGAGAATAGTTATTATCAACGTAAATTATGGCGTCAGTAATTGCCGTAGCGAGTGTCTAAGTTGCTTAAATACCGGCTCGTGACTGTAACAATGGTGCTGTATAACATCCACATTAGCTTGCCAGCCAATCTCTTTAAATTCAGACGGTAATAATACTAATTGACCGCTATTAACATAGTTATTGGCAATATGATTGGGTAGTAAACACCAACCATGTCCCTGCAATGCAAGTTCGAGCAAAATATAGTAATTGTCGGCGTACCAAGCATCTGGGCTAATTGCTGTCTGAAAGCTACTGGATTTAGTATTCCGCGAACGGATCAAGAGTTGACGATGCAATTTTAAGTTGGCTAAGTTATCACATATCTGTTGTGCTAAAGGGTGAACACTCGCCACATACATATCAAACTTAATTGACCCGATAGATTCAAAGTCGATGTGAGTCGGGATCGTTAACTCGCTGAAAATAATTCCGGTAACAGCCCGCTCAGTGTCAATCATATCGATTATATCAATGCTCGATGCCGTTAAAAACTCAAGCGTGATAGTTGGAAATTGAGCTTCGAGCTCATTAATAATATTAGACAGCTTTTGCAGCGGAATGCCTTCATCTAAACCAATTGTCAGCTCAGATATTGCTTGTTGGTCTAGGCTTTTGGCGCAATCGCGCAGGCGTTGATGTTGGCTCAGTAATACTTGGGCATGGGGTAGCAGTTTTTTTCCTGCTGGTGTCAATTGAGGATAACGTCCACTGCGATCAAATAGTTCGCTATTGCAGTCTATTTCAAGGTTTATCACATGCTGACTGATAACTGATTGCGCTTTATTAAGCGCTCTTGCCGCAGATGAAAATGACCCCGTTTTTACGGTTGCCACAAAGGCCTCAAGCTGTTCAATACTATACATATCGCTTTTACCGATACTTACTAACTTTAATGTATCTTTATATTGGATGAAAATAGTTAAAACGTCACCCCCCAATTGAGATATAAATGCAAAGTAGAGAAAGAATGTTTCACGCCGTGTCTTTTGAACTGATCGCCATGGCCTTTATTGTGCCAATAAGTGCGATAGTGATGAAGCAAAATAGCGCTGATATGTTACTGGTCAGTTTCGCTCTGTCGGTGTTTGCCGTGTTGTGGAATTATGTTTATAACTTATGGTTTGATCGTTTGTTTGGTGCGGAACGACTCGCGCGCACGATGTTTATCAGGGGAGTACATGTTTGCGGCTTTGAAGGAGGAATGCTTATAATCACAATCCCCTCAGTGTCGTGGTATTTAGGGTTAACCCTTGTCGATACCTTAATGCTGGAGGCGGGCCTGTTAGCTTTTCTTTTTATCTATACCTTTATATTTAATTGGCTTTACGACGTGTATCAACCGTACCAAAAATGGTTTGCTAATCTGGCACATTAATCTGGCTTATTAGTCTGGCCTTATATAGATTTACCCATTGATGTAAAAGAAGATTTAATCAAGAAACAACGTTTATATTCTATTACTGTCATCGTTGCTGTGGCATCATAATGCGTGAATAATGAAAAGCTGGATGCTAATAGTGAAAAAATACCGCTTAAATTGCGCTGCCATGTTTATCGCCAGTATGTCGATGCTAGGCAATCCTTTACAAGCCGACACACTCGTGCCGTTTACCAGTGATGGCTGCAGTGCATTTCCTGATGGCACTTTTGCACAGCAACAATTATGGTTGTCCTGTTGCGAACGTCATGATTATGACTACTGGAAAGGGGGGACATCTGATGAGCGTTTGGCATCAGATAAGGCATTACGTATTTGTGTGGCTCAAGTCGGCCAATCTGAAGTGGCATTATTGATGTTAGCCGGGGTCCGCGTTGGCGGTACACCTTATTTACCGACCCAATTTCGCTGGGGTTATGGCTGGCCATACCCAAGAGATTACGGTGCACTAACCGATGATGAGCGTCAACAAATCGAGCTTTTATCAGCCCAAAATCAGTAACTTCACCGTTTAAGTTGGACGAGGTGTTTACGTTACTTACTTGTAAAAATGAATCGGTATTGACGACTAAACACGTTAACCGAAGTGCTTTTTTGTCGGGGAAATATTAATCGCCATCGTCATTGTCACAAGCTAATATTAGCCGGCTTGCTTTACCGGAAATTGGAAACGCTACACAATGAAGCACTCGAATAAAGGTGTACGTGCCGTTGCGGTACTTGAAGCATCTAAAGGTCTATTGTCGTTACTGGTCGCGATTGGTCTACATATCTATGCCGGTCAAAACTTGTCAACGCTGGCAATTGAGCTAGTTACTCATTTACACCTAAACCCTGCTAGTCATTACCCTAGTATTTTTATTTCAGCAGTGGGTTCAGTGTCGCAATCAAGCCTGACGATACTGGCACTAGGCGCTGCGGCATATACTTTGGTGCGCTTTATTGAAGCCTATGGTTTATGGCATAACATGCGCTGGACCCAATGGTTTGCACTGCTTAGCGGCGCAATATATTTACCTTTTGAGTTTTATGAAATGATGAGCCACTTTAGCTTGCTCAGTGTGATTGTACTGCTGATTAATCTTGTGGTGGTCATGTATATGTATTTTGTGTTGTTTCCTCTTCGAGCATCAATATGAGATCCGCTTCAATGTTTGGTTACAGTTATTAATATAAAAGTATTAACAGAGTTTAATGGCCAGCGGTTGATCCATTAAGTGGTAATGTTAGTATGAATACTCACTAACATTAACGATGAGTTAGCGTAATCGCAATTAATTTACCCGAGTTTATTACGTTAATTTATGTAGACATTCAATAAACTTATTTATTAAATAAATGTTATTTGAATTGAGACCCGTTTTATTAGTGGTGTAATATTTGTTTTAACAGCGTGTGCTGTTTTCGTTGGTGTCATAATACGACGATAAAGACTCGCTGAGATACAATGTAAGCAACATGTTAAGAATAAACCATATTTATTGTTAATCTTGCTAGCTTGTCATCACCATTTATACAAATGCTGTAATGTTATGACTAATTAATTCTACTTTACGAGGAATAAAATGACTGACATCGATATTGGTATAAAAAAAGAAGATCGACTAAAAATTGCTGATGGCTTAAAAAGTTTATTAGCCGATTCCTATACATTATATTTGCAAACCCATAATTTCCATTGGAATGTCACCGGGATCCACTTTCGCGAACTGCACTTAATGTTTGAAGAGCATTACACTGAACTTGCGCTAGCGGTTGATGATATTGCCGAACGTATTCGCACCTTGGACGTGGCCGCACCAGGAACTTATAAAGAGTTTGCCCGTTTAAGCTCCATTAAAGAAATTGAAGGCGTACCGAGTTCAGCTGACATGGTCGATTTACTGACCAAAGGTCACGAGCAAGTGATCAAAACCGCGCGACAAGTGCTCAAATTAGCCCAAGCCGCTGAGGATGAGTCTACGGCAGCATTAGTGTCCGATCGAATGCGGATACATGAAAAAACCGCATGGATGTTAAGAGCGATGAGCAAGTAATCTACTTTAAGCATCATATTTAGGCTAACGTAGCCAAATCATTGGATGTAAAACTAAACCGCTGACTATGTTGCAGCGGTTTTTTTTTATTATACGGTGACGAAATCTATCGATCCAAGTCGCTAAAAACGATAATGTAGCATTTTGATTGTTTTGATGATGCTATTTTGACTGATAACCCCGCTCTTATTAAACTTGCTATGCATTTATTTGCTCAGCGAAATACTCTTCATCCCGACTCTAACTACCTAGCGGTACTTCCTCAAAGTATTGAAGAATCAATTGCTGTACAACAATTGATGATTAATCTTAATGGCACCATTGCGGGGTGGAAATGCTTAGTTCCACAAGCCAATGGTCAATTAATTGTAGCGCCCATTTTGCAAGGTCCGGTGAGTCATAGTATTGATTGCGCGATTATACCCAGAGTGACAGACGGGCAGGCGACAGCGCTGATAGAGCCAGAAATAGCGTTTATACTAGGGCAAGACATTGAAGCTTATCGTCAATACAGCCATAGTGAAATTGACCAAATGATTTCAGCTACGCATATGGCATTAGAGCTGATCCAGAATCGATTTAGCCGTGAGAGTCAACCGAGTTTTTATCAAAAACTTGCCGATGGACTAAGTAATCAAGGCCTGTATATTGGCCCTAAAATAGATAAGTCTGTCGCGTATAAAGCCAGTCATATCGATGTGGTGGTGAGCGAGTTTAAGACCCAAATGGTGCAGCAGTTTTCTGGGTTCCATCCGTGTGAATTACCACAAATGCCTGTGTATTGGCTGATTAATTACTTAGCAAAATTAGGCATTAATCTCAGTGCAGGGCAAGCGATCATTACCGGATCATACTGCGGTGTGGTAAAAGTGCCATTAGCGACAAAAATCAATATTGGCTATCATGGCATTGGTCAATTTGATGTGAGGTTTTACGATGCGCTGGCCTAATTTTACCGCTAAATAAATCTTGGCAGTAAAATAGGTGCAAAACTTTGTCGTTGCGTTATTTAAAAAGCGCCTTAGGCGCTTTGTTAACTTTGTATCTGAATAAAAAACTCTTCGAGTTGCTGGCTTACTGTTTCAGTATCGCCGGTGGCTTTTAGGTAAGAGCGTAAACCGATAATATGCACTTGTAGCTTTTTCGCGAGCTTATGTTTATCCAATTGAGCAGGCAAATCACCTTCGTTTTGAGCTTGCTCAATGATATTGACAAAGCGATGCTCAACTTGAGTCAATAAATCACGAGCGATGCTAAGGGTTTCTTGATGTGACTCATCAAGTTCTGAAAGCGTGCGCATCAACATACATAATTCACTGGGTACGGTTTCACTGCAAGGAGCCATTAAGCTGCGCAGATACTGCTTCAACCCGTCCCATACGTGGTCATTCTGCTCGATTTTATCATTTAAATTGCTAGCGGACGTTTGTGCATAATGAATTAATGTCTGATTATATAAATCAGCCTTACTACCGAATGCGGCATAAATGCTGCCCGGCCGCATGTCCATGATAGTTTGAATTTCTCGCGTAGAAGTGGCTAGAAACCCCTTTTGCCAAAACAGGTTTTTTGCTTTTTTGAGTACGTCTTCGCGATCAAATTTAGATATATTAGCCATTAGCCCCTCTTTAGTTAGATTATTATTTTACGTTAACTCGATGAGGTAAGGCCAGTATCTTTTGGTTATTTTTAACCATAACGGCCATTGTTGCTGATTATGCTTAATTATGGATGTGATATGAACTATTGATATTTAAACCAATAAAGCCGATTAAACAACAATGCAGCATTTGTGTGAGATTATTTGAATTCAAAATTGAGGGAAAAAGACAGCTGCAAGCATAAGTGGTGCTGTGATATTGGCGTTGTACTAGTAGTGATGTAATGGTGGCGTTGTACTAGTAGTGATGTAATGGTGGCATTTTGATAGTGGCGTTATAGTTAGTACGGCTGTAATGAGTTGTTATAAACGATAAAGCGGAATTGAACTCATTTATTCAATTCCGCTTTGAAAACTAACCGCTACATTGACGCTAAAGTGAAATCTATCGTAAAAAACTGCCTTAATGAACGGCTAAGACCAAACCCCTTTTTCGGTTTTACCTTGAATCTCTACATCGGCCAGCTTGAATTCAGGCTTATTAGTGGTTTTAAGCTTAACTTGGTAGTCGCGGGTTAAGTTTACGATGGTCGGGGTGAGCAGCATAATGGCACTGATGTTAACTACTGTCATTAATCCCAGCGCCATGTCGGCCATGTTCCACACTTCTTTTAATGAGGCATTGGCTCCCCAATAAACCATGCTTAAATACAATAGTGTGTACCCGGTGCGACCATAGATGTTGTCGAGTTTAAATAAATGTAAATTACTTTCGGCGTAGGCGTAGTTAGCCACTACAGAAGTAAAAGAGAATAGAGTAATAATGATGGCAACAAACATATCGCCGCTAATGCCCATATGATAAGTCATGGCGTTTTGAGTGATACGAATACCTTCCATTTCACTGCCAATACTGCCTTGAGCCAGTAGAATTACAATGGCGGTACAGCTACACAACACCATAGTGTCAATAAACACCCCCAGCATTTGTACGTAACCTTGCGCAACCGGGTGATTTGGCACCGGCGTCGCGCCTGCGGCGGCATGTGGCACACTGCCCGCACCGGCTTCGTTAGAATACAAACCGCGTTGGATACCATTTTTAATGGCTGCACCAAGTGCGCCGGCCGCCGCTTCATTTAATCCAAAAGCAGAGTTAATAATATCCATCAATACTCCGGGAACTTGTTGGATATTAATGATGGTGACGGTTACCGCTGCCAAAATAAATGCCAGGCCCATAAAAGGCACCACGAACTCTGCAAACCGAGCAATGCTGCGAAGGCCTCCCATAACAATGATGCCAGCAATGAAGGTAATGACTGCCCCAGAATATACTGGCGAAATTTCGAAAGTGTGGTTGAGTGCGTCGGTAATGGTGTTGGCTTGCATGGCACTAAAACTAATGCCGTAACCGAGGAACAAACACAGGGCGAATAATACTGCTAACCAAGGTTTGTTGAGTCCTGCGCGGATATAATAGGCGGGTCCTCCGCGGTATTCTTTATGATCGTCTCGTACTTTATACAGCTGGCCTAAAATGCTTTCCGCAAAGCCGGTCGCCATACCCAGCAGTGCGATAACCCACATCCAAAAGACCGCGCCACTGCCGCCTAATGATATGGCCATGGCGACACCGGCCAAATTACCGGTACCGACACGGGCTGACAAACCTGTACACAAGGCTTGATAAGAACTAATGCCTGATCTGTCACTTTGGGTACTGCCTTTCATTACCTTAAACATATAGCCAAAATGGCGAAATTGAATAAACCTTAACTTCAATGAAAACCACACTCCGGCGAATACCAAGATATAAATGAGTACTTGGTATTCGCCCCACAGCACATTGTTGGCGAGCGATATAATGTCGTTAATCATTGAACAACTTCCTTGGTTTTATCGTTTTATTATTAGATATTTAAAAAGGTTACATTTAGAAAAAATGGCCTATAAATGCAAACACAGCCAAAGTCCAAATGCGTTAATAACCGTGAAAGAGGGGTTATAATGCGGTTGGTTGATTTTATGGCGTGAATTTATATGCATTGTAGCTACATATTTAATGCTAGGCGAGGCGTTTTTGTTACTTGTTAACTTTATTTTTGACTAAAAAGTGAGTCTGTTTCGCTGAATTAATATCGTTAATATTGGCACTGCAAGGGTAAATATTTGATAAAATACCCCCATAATTGCCGTGTTGTAAGGCACTCATATTTGAAAGCGGGTTCTTTAGCTTAATACATCATAAAAATTAGGATAAATAATAGTATGACAAATGCGAATCTGCCTTTTAATGCCAGCCAGCAACAATTAGCCTTACTGCGATTGGTTAATTGGGGGCTTAAAATTGGTCTTATTTTGTTTGCCACCGACTTATTTGGTTTAACAACTCCTCCAGTAACCTTGTCTTACGTGTTAATTTTTGAAGCCTGTTATGTGGGTTTTAGCTATCGCTTTCATCGACTCAGCATGAACAACAATGGTTTGTTGTTCTTAACCTTATTATTAGACACCTTGTTTTGGACTACGTGGTTATATTTCACCGGCGGAGCAACCAATGCCTTTGTCTCATTACTGCTATTACCGATTGCGATTTCAGCCATTACCTTACCCCGATGGGCTCCTTGGTGCTTAACCATAGTGTCGACGATATTTTATAGCTTGATGATTGTTGATATCACCGAACAAAATAGTGGCTCGGTAATGGAACACGACATAAGCCAAATACCAATGGACCACGTTATGCCAGCAAATCAGGCGATGCCCGCAAGTCAAAGTATGGACATGGGATCGCACTATTTAGGCATGTGGTTTAATTTTGTGATTTCGGCATTAGTGTTAACCGTCACCGTCGGCTTTATTGCCAAACGGATCAGACAGAAAAATGCCGAGCTGCGCTATTTACGAGAAGGCCAGTTACGCCAAGAAAAGATATTGGCCATAGGCACCGCATCAGCGCAAATGGCTCACCAACTAGCGACGCCGTTAGCCACATTACGTTTACTCACCGATGAGTTAGTTGATACTCAGCACGATGCTGAACAACTGGAATTGATCACCGAAATGCAGCACGCACTGAATCGCTGCGAAGTCACCTTAGCTGACTTACGTTTAGCGACCGAATCGATACGGGAGCAAAAACTAGCAGAACAGCGAGTCGATGAGTTAGTGGCAACCTTAACCGAGCAGATAAGTTTATTGATGCCAGAAGCGCAACTGAATATATCCATAGCACCACAAGTTGAGTCACGTATAGTGATGACCGACATGAGCTTGTTACCAGCATTAATGGCGTTAATTCAAAATGGCATTCAGGCCAGTGAAGATAATCAGCATCAGACCCGCGTAGATGTAAATATTGGCTTGTCACAACCCAAGCAACTGAGTATTACTATTCGTGATTACGGTGTGGGGATTGCGACTCATTTATTACAAACATTAGGCAGTAACATGGTAAAAAGTCCTAAAGGGATGGGCATCGCGGTATTATTAAGTCACACCAGCTTTGAGCGTTTAGGCGGTAAATTATACCTTAAACCTCATCCCGAATGCGGCACCGAAGCCATTGTGACCTTGCCGCTGAACGAACAAAAAGCGAGTTGACGCTATTTTAAACGAATAGAAGCGAATAGAAGTAAATAGAAGTTGAATTGAGAATACCATGAACAAGCTATTGATTATTGAAGACGATTTAGCCCTAGCCGCCATTTTAGCCCGCCGCCTCGGCAAGCAGGGTTTTGAGTGTAAAACCTGCCATCACGCCAGCGACAGCTTATTAATGGCAAGGCAATTTTTCCCCACCCATATCGTGCTAGACATGAAATTGGCCGACCATAATGGTTTATCGTTGATTAAACCGTTAAGACAACTTTTACCCCATGTACACATGGTATTGCTCACCGGCTTTGCCAGTATCGCCACCGCCGTAGAAGCCATCCGCCTTGGCGCAGACAATTACCTCGCCAAACCCGTCGACACCCAAACCTTATTAAATGCATTATCAGTCACGGCAGAAACAACAACTTATGATGCCATTGGGGAACAGCCTTTAACCCCCAAACGTGTCGAATGGGAACACATTCAACAAGTTCTCGCCAACAACAACGGCAACGTATCAGAAACCGCCCGCCAACTCGGCATGCACCGCAGAACCTTGCAACGCAAATTGCTGAAAAAGCCGACGGCAGATAATCGTTAGGGGCTGTTGATCTTTGTTTGAATTTTGTGCGAAGAAGGTAATCTCGTATAATTCACTTCGCCAAAAACAAATACAACGAGATTACCATGCCCCGATTAATGCTCACTGATGAGATGTGGTCGAAGCTAAAAGCTATTCTGCTTGATGATAGAGTTTATAACAAGCAAGAGCATCGATTTACGATGGAAGGTATCCTTTACCGATTGCGTGTTGGCTGCCCTTGGCGAGATTTACCTGAATATTTTGGCTTATGGAATACCATTTACCGTCGATTTTTACTGTGGTCAAGAAAAGGTATTTTACTTAGGCTGTTCAAAACATTATCGACTAATAGTGATACTGAATGGGAATTTATTGATGGAAGTTATGTAAAAGCCCATCAACACAGTTCAGGTGCATCATCTGATGAAAATCAAGCAATTGGGTTAAGTCGTGGTGGTAATACAAGCAAAATCCATCTCGCGGTAGATAGCTATGGTTTACCGATAGAATTCATTGTTACAGGTGGAGAAGTTCATGATAGCAAAGCAGCTAATGCCCTTATTGAACTATTGCCACAAAGTCATTTTATTATTGCAGACAAAGGCTACGACAGTGAAGCGATTAGAGATAAAGTGCGTGAATGTGGTTCAAAGCCAGTGATCCCTAGAAGACAAAATTCGAAGCAAGGAAATGGCGATATCGATTGGTGTTTATACAAATATCGGCATTTAGTTGAAAATGCTTTTGCTCGGCTCAAGCATTTTAGAGCGATAGCTACCCGCTATGATAAATTGAAAATTAATTTTGAAAGCCTGCTGGCTCTAGCTTGCTCTATAATTTGGCTGCCAATGTGAAAGATCAACAGCCCCTAGTATTGCGGACAATAAATTTTGATTGTTTTTAACTCGCACGGACAAACGTGGGTTAGTGCTTTAGATCTTAAAATGACTCTTGCTATTAGGGGAATGTATGGTTTTCTTCCCGTTTTTGCGACAAATTTACTACATCGGGATTTTAACAGCGGAACTAGTGGTTAAATATCAGAGCAGATCGACACGTTAAACTACTTCTGTAGTCGTCATAGCAATGATCTCAATAATGGATTTTATCGATCCAAAGCATACATTTGGTCATTTAACCTTATGAAGAGAGTACCACAATATTTGTGACCCTCATTATATAGCGTAACGCCTAGATCGAACCATAATGTTCGCTTTTTTATGTTATAGAATCATTTTAATCATAATTTTGATTAGCTCAAACTTAGTACGCTAATTATATCATCAAAAGCTAATTCGAGATTGACTAAGCTATTACGTGCAGTGTCAATATTGCCCTGTTGATATTGATGCTGTATTGCATGAGCAATAAAATGAATATTATTATGAGCTTGTTCAAGTCGCTGTATGTATTGTGTTTCAAATAATGTCCTGTGCTTTTCTCGACGGATCCAGTTGCCACATTGACAAGACTGCACATCAAGAATAGGCCAGAGTGCATGGTCATCTGGAGACGATACTATCTTTTGTCTAAATGTCTCTCTCCACTGAGCATTAAGCATAGTGAATATCGCCAAACTGTTTTCGGTATTATTACGATGCTTATTGCCACTAACACGCCAGTTTTTATTCGGAGTATAGTTGCTAAGCCATGGTAAAAAAGCTTTAGCTGGCATTGGTTTCGCTATCCCATAACCTTGAGCTTGCTCACAGCCCATTAGTAGTAGCATGAGACCGTGTTCTGTGCTTTCAACACCTTCAGCAATAACATTGCGGTTAAATGATTTCGTTAACGCAATGACGCCCTCAATGATGGAGTAGTCACTTGGATTATCCAACATGTCAAAAACGAAACGTTGATCGATCTTAATTGTATTCACCGGTAAACTTCTTAAATGGGTTAACGATGAATAACCGGTACCAAAATCATCCAAAGCAAAACTGACGCCTAGCCTGTTTTGGCATGTCTCGATAATATGATTAATGGTATTGATATCGCCAAAAGCAGAACTTTCCAATATCTCTAATTGTAAATATTGAGAATTGTTACTGGGGTACTTAGCTAAACTCTTTTCTAGATTGACGACAAAAGAGGGCGAGAGTAGATGGTTTGATGAGATATTGACACTGACTTCAAGGTTAATAACTTGCAGTTTCCAATCATCAAGTTGCTGTAGCGCCTCATTGATAACCCATTCGCCAATCCTAACCTCTAATGGCGTACCATCGATAAAGGGTAAGAAGTCTAATGGGGGAATGAGTCCTTTTCCTGGATGGATCCAACGTATTAAGGCTTCAACCCCAAAAACATGGCCACTAACCATGTTAACTTTTGGCTGATAGTACAATTGAAATTCATGATTACCTAAAGCTTGTTCAATTTCTTCTAGGAGATGGTTCTTTTGGATAATACGTTGGTCTGAATCTGGACTGTATAATCGGGAACGATCCTTACCTGCCAATTTAGATTGATACATCGCGTGATCAGCGTGGCGTAGTAAGGTATCTATATCAGCATTATCTGACGGGTATAAGGTTACACCACTAGAGACGGTAATATGATGTTGAACATCATCAATAAAATAAGGTTGCGCCAGTGCTTGATGAATACGCTTTATGGTTGCTTCATATTGTGATGCCAATTCAATATCATTAAGTAATATTGCAAATTCATCGCCACCTTGACGTGATACTGTATCTTCTTCTCTAATACAAACTGTGATGCGGTTTGCTACTTCAATTAATAAACGATCTCCCGCTTCATGACCATAGTTATCATTTACCGGTTTGAAATCATCTAAATCAAAGAAGCATACCGCAAGTTGGTGTCCTGTTCGCAGACTATGGGCAATGGATTGCTGAAAACGATCTACAAATAAAGCGCGATTAGGCAGTTTAGTGAGTACATCATAGTGCGCCATCATATTGAGTTGATCTTGTTGTCGTTTGCTACTGGTAATATCAGAAAACATCCCGACATAGTGAGTCACTTCATCGTGGTCATTTGTTAATGATGAAATGGTGAGTAATTCAGCATAGAGTTGTCCCTGCTTTGTCCTGTTCCATACTTCGCCTAGCCAGTATCCATGTTCCGAGACGGTTTGCCACATCGCGGAATAAAATTGCGGACTATGCTTACCCGATCTCAAGATTTCTGGCGTTTTGCCAATAATGTCCTCACGGCTATAACCAGTGATTTGACTAAATGCAGGATTAACATCAACGATGTGCTGTTGGGCATCGGTGATAATTATGCCTTCGTGGGTATCACTAAAGACCCTAGAGGATAATTGAAGTTTTTCTTCGGCTTTTTTTTGCTCAGCAAGCAACCTTGATTGTTTAATCGCACTGAAACTTGATGTTGAAATAATATCGGCAAGTTTGGCATAGAAATGCATTCCTCGAGTGACCTCATTGCGGGTGAAGCGGGGGACTCTGTCAAGTGCAGCAAGGTATTCTTGTTCATCAAAGCCATAATTGTTTGCTTGCTTTCGGAATAACTCAACATCAGGGACCTCATCCTGATAAAAGAACTGGCCAATGAAAACATTGCCGAGATGCTTGCCTCCGATAACGATAGGAGTGACCATTTCGAACATATTGTTCTTGCAGTTGTATTCCTTAAATGTTCCATGCTCTACACCGTGTGTGAGGAACAAATCGCTCTCAAGACAATTTTTTCGCGTATCAGGATGACAACGGTGAAATTGAGTGCAGATATCTTGCCAGCCCACGGCGACTAAAATATTGCCTTTGATATCAAGTACCGCACCTAACATACCGGTAAGATCATAAAAATCATCCATCAGGGATTGCAGCGCCTCGGCATCAATGATATCGGATAGTGCTAATGAATCAATATCAGCATCGGGTTCTAATATCGCTTTTAGCTTGTTTCGGATAGTCGCTTCACTTTGGCGTAAAGTCTCTTCGGCTTTTTTACTCTCAGTAATATCTTGGATAAAACCTGATATTTTTTGCGGTTTTCCATCACTATCCGTGACCACTTTACCTCGACACTCTATCCAGCGTTCCTCACCATCACTGGGTCTTATGATCCGATACTCGACATGGTGTTCTTTGCCACTAAAGAAGCATTCTTTAACGGATGCAATAAAGGTTGGAAAGTCGCTTTTATTCATGACTTCACATATGGTGTCTGGCCCAGCTTTAGATGTTTTGACGAGTCCAAATAAAGCGTACATTTGATCAGACCAAATGGCTGTTTGCTGATCTGCCAGCAACTCCCAATAGCCTATTTGTGCATAAACTTGAGCCTCAATTAGCCTCGTCTCACTTTCTTTAAGTTGTGCCAACGATTTTTTATAGTTAGTGACATCTCTGGCAACACCTAATATGCCGATTAAGTGACCATTATTATCTCTCATCGGGGTTTTTATGGTTTCGACAAGCTCAATGTGACCGTCATCGGCAAACGTAAGTGACTCTTCATTGACAGTAGCTTCTCCGGCAATTAAAGCTTTGTCATCATTGTTGCGGAAAAAATTGGCAAGCTCATGGTCTACAAAGTCATAATCCGTCTTACCCACAATCTCATGTTCTCGAGCGCCAACCATCCGTTCAAATTTTGAATTGCAGGCTAAATAAACCCCTTTTGCATCTTTTAACCAAATCATATCGGGGACGGTATTTAACAATGTTTTTATCAGTGCCTGACTAGACTCTAACTCTGAAAATAATGTGTGTTCTTCGGTGACATCTCTAAACACCAGTACCACGCCACTAATGTCACCAGCAGGGTTGCGTATAGGGGCGCCTGAGTCTGCAATTTGGTATTCAGATCCATCTTTGGCAATAAGCATAGTGTGATTAGCTAGCCCGACGATTAAACCGGTTTCGAGTACCTTTTTTACTGGGTTATTAACCGGTTCGAATGTGAGAGCATGAATAATATTGAAAACCGCCGTTAACGGTTGTCCTATCGCTTGAGCAGCGGTATAGCCAGTGAGTTTAATCGCCACTGGGTTTATGTAGGTTACAGTGCCATGGGTATCGGTCACAATCACAGCATCACCGATAGAGTTTAACGTAATCCGCAGGCTTTCTTCTTGCTTATGTAACGCCAGTATATGGTTGTTTATCCTAGTGTTGTAGCGCAGCAATAAGCCAAGTATAACCAACCCTACGATAAGGGTCAGGGCCATCAACAACTGTTGCATGAGTTTAAATGTTTGCAGATCGTTAATGATGATTTTCTGTAAGGTGGTTTGAACATGATCAACAGCAAGATTAAGTTCTAAAAAGGCTTGATCAAACTGTTGATCAATATTAGAACCAATACCGGATGTTGATTGTGCATTCCAGCGTAGTTGAGCAATTTGACGGAAATGCTGAAGATCGACAATTGTGTCTTCTATTTGCAGTCGTAAATGAGGATCGTTAAGTGCGAGGAAAGTGTTTTCATTATTTACGCCACCATCAAGCATTGCTTGTGCATACCATGCTGACTGATCAAGATGAGTCCATATCGCCTCGATATCAATAGTTGGGTCACCACTAATCGCCTCTTCAAACCACAAATGAGCCGTGGTCGCTTCAAGTTTGATCTCCATCGCCGCATCAACTAATGGTGAGTAGCGTACTGCTATATCGCGTCCGGTGTTGAATGAGTAGTAAACAATCGCCATGATGAGCAACGTTACCGGTATAGAAATAAACTGTATTCTACGAGAGCCAGCTTCCATATGATGCATCCATATTTAACACAATAAATTAAATTTTTTATAGGCAAAAATGTTTTTTTATTTCAATTTTAAAGTCATATTTCTTCGCCATAAAAACTCATACAAGTAAATCTATTAACAATATCATAACTTAAGCTAAGATCACTTTGATTGACGTCAATCTTAATAGCGCTAATTTTCGTAGACTCGCAATCGTCGTACATTTTATGTCCGCAGAGGATGAGTTATTGTGCAATATCAAAAATAAAATATTGGATAATGCTATAAAATACAGTTTGTTAACAAATTTCTACCATAGGCTAAAATGGGGTGTGGTCAACTTAGTTTGCTATCCTCGACATTGACTGTTCATAAACACTTTGCTGCATGACGTAATCATCGGCCTATAATATTGAGAAATAGGCTTTAGCATGATAGAACTCACTCAAATCAAGTAGCGTTCAAGATGGTAAAGCAAACTGGCTAACAAGCTTTGGAACGCAAATGAGTTAGTCTGTTCCGCCAGCGCGCGTTTAGCCCCATAAAAGTGACAAACTTCATTATCTGCAGACAGTTAGCCATAAAAAAAAGGCCTCTATATTAATAGAGGCCCAATAATCTTATTCAGATTAAAAACGATACCTTTAATTTGCATCCATCCCCATTCCCATAGTAAATAAATACAGAGTAAAGTCACCAAGCATAGTGTAGACATTTGATTGCGACTCAAAGTCATCAACCAAACAACGCCAAAGTGTCGTATCAAACAGGTTATAACATCAGTGTTAAATATGTTATTTAAATCGGGGGAGATGTCACTGACGTCACCCATCAACTGAGTCTGCTGAATCTACCCAAGCAGGGCAATCAAATAGTGCCAAACTGCGACACCATGTCGCAGTTAATATGAGAGGCCCTTTACATTAGGTGAACCTTTCACATTACCTAATCTGTTGATGTTGTAATGGCCTTGATATTGATTCCGCTCATGTGTGGCAAAAATACCAGTTATGCCATGGTAGGCGTCTCATTATGATAGCGCCTAAACGGTGTGCACTGACTAAATAAAATGCTCTGATTAAGTATCTGCTGTGAATGAATATTCATAAATTTATCGATGGTTTAGTCAAATAAAAACGATATTGAAATCTGTAAGCAACTCAATTTAATGGGTCGGTGCATCCAGAAAATACTCACTAAGGTGCTAGCTATTTATCAATATTTTGTTAAGTGAACTGCTGGGATTAACGTTATTGTTATTAATAATTTTTGTTGAATTAACCAATGACTTTTTCTCGATTCATCATCATTCATATCAACAATAAAGCCTAAATTTAAGTGCGTCATAGTGTCGCGTAAACTAGGCTTAATTTTAACGCCGATATTCAATATTACAAAAATGGAAAAGTCTGTAGCGATATTTGTTAAATTAGCACTACATTTTATAAGGGTATCGGAATACATTGTACCTACGATTATGAGTTGTTGGTCATGATGTTGAATAGCTCAATGTGATTTGACTCATGTTTAATGACGCTTTTGGGGATAACACCGCCTTATGAAAATAGCACTATTTATACCTTGTTTAGTGAATCAAATGATGCCCGATGTGGCCATCGCAACCCTGACATTATTGGAAAAGTTAGGCCATGAAGTGATTTTTCCGCCAGGGCAAACCTGTTGCGGCCAACCGATGACAAACTCAGGCTGTTTTGATGAAGCCAAAAATACCACGCTTAAATTACTCAATGCATTTAAAGGTGTTGAGTGTGATGCCATTGTATGTCCTGCTGCCAGTTGCCTTGTGGCAGCCAAAGAAAACTTTCACGAATTTGATGGTAGCCAAGAGGCACAAGCTGTCATCAGTAAGCTTTATGAGTTGACCGAATTTTTACATGACATCGCGCCGATTAAAACCTTCAAGCGTTCAGTGGCGGCTAAAATTAGTATTCAAATGAGCTGCCATGGGATCCGTATGCTTAATTTGGCGACGCCCACAGAACAAATGGGTAAAAAACGCTTTAATAAAGTGGAAGCTGTGTTGGCCAACATTGCTGGGCTCGAGATTGTCTATCCGGCGCGTATCGATGAATGTTGTGGCTTTGGTGGCACGTTTGCCGTAGATGAAGGGGCGGTCTCCGCTAAGATGGGTAAAGATAAAGCTCAAGCCCATGCGGCAACGGGAGCTAAATATGTGGTGGGGTTTGATCCCTCATGCTTGTTGCATTTAGATGGCATGATCCGTCGCCAAAAATTACCGATAGAAACCCGTCACATTGCCCAAATCATTAATGATGCACTGTAGGAGCGACCATGACTGAATTATATTCTGCATCCGGTTCAAAGGTGCATGCCCATAAAGCTGAAATTTTTTGCCGCGATGAAACCCGTGTCGATTGGCATTCTAAAGCCCTTTGGGCATTACGTGAAAAACGTGATCGCGCCGCGGGCAGTATACCCGAATGGGAACAATTAAGGCTGCTAGGCTCACAACTTAAACTTCATACCTTGAGCCACTTAGCGGATTACCTTGAACAATTTGAACAACAATGCCTTAGCAATGGTATTAAGGTGCATTGGGCTAAAGATGCTCAGCAACATAATGAAATTGTCCAAGGTATTTTAGCTCAACATAAAGTTAAGAAACTGGTTAAATCAAAGTCGATGTTAACTGAAGAATGCCATATGAATCCGTATTTAGAACGCCATGGCATTGAAGTGGTTGATACCGATTTAGGTGAACGCATTATTCAGTTAGCCAATATGCCACCATCGCACATTGTAGTGCCAGCCATTCACATGAAAAAAGAAGAAGTGGGTGAGTTATTTCACCAACAGTTAGGCACTAAAGCCGGTGAATCAGATCCTTTGTATTTAACCCGTGCTGCTCGAGCGCATTTGAGAGAGAAATTCCTCACTGCCGACGCCGCCATGACCGGTGTCAATATGGCCATTGCCGATCAAGGTGCTATCGTTGTGTGTACCAACGAAGGTAACGCTGATATGGGCGCTAACTTACCTAAGTTGCAATTGCACTCAATGGGCATCGATAAAGTGGTTCCTAATATGGATTCTGTAGGGGTGTTGTTGAGGACACTGGCCCGAAATGCCACAGGGCAACCCATTACCACCTATTCATCGTTTTACCGTGGTCCACAAGATGGCGGTGAGATGCACGTGATCATTGTTGATAATGGCCGAAGCGATATGATGAAGGATAAAATTTTAGCCGAGTCGCTAAAATGTATTCGTTGCGGTGGCTGCTTAAACACTTGTCCTGTATATCGCCGTTCAGGTGGTTATAGCTATAACTACACCATTCCAGGCCCTATTGGTATTGCCGTAGGTGCCAAGCATGATGATACCAATTCTATCCCTTGGGCATGTACGTTATGTGGCAGTTGCACTTACGTGTGCCCAACGATGGTGCCTTTGGATAAAATTATTGCTCATCATCGTCGTTTAAAAGCGGAGGCCAAGACCTTGCCTTATGGCAAAGGTAGCTATATGCCGTTAGTTGGCCGTTTTATGGGCAATGAAACCTTAATGAATACCTCTATGTCAGCAGCAAGATTAGCATTGCGGGTATTACCGGGAAGTTTACTCAAGCCATTTAGCGGTGCATGGGGGAAATATCGCGAATTACCTGTCGCGCCAGAGTCAAGCTTTGCCACCTGGTATAACAAGAATCGGAGCCGTTAATATGTCTAATAAAAATAGTATTTTATCTGAACTATCGAAATCGGCATTGGATAATCATGCCATGCCAGACATTGATGTAGTTGCTAATAATGATGATCTTGTTGGCCAATTTAGCGCAAGTTTAAAGACAGTCGCAGGGACGCTTCACAGCGAAGGCGGCTTAGTATTGCTACAACAGGCCGTCGATGATCTGATAACACAAAATATGCAGGTGATCTCGTTGATGGAGGGGATTAAAGGCAATCGTCAGGTGCCTGCAACCGCTCATGATCTGGCGGATATTGATTATGCGGTTATTCCAGGCGATCTTGGTGTGGCCGAAAATGGGGCTATTTGGGTCAATCAACCCAGTCATCGAGTGACGCCGTTTATTTGTGAAAACCTTATTCTTGCCATATCGAAAGATAATATTGTCGCCAATATGCATCAAGCGGTTAAACAAGTATCGCTGCAACAAGGTGAGTTAGGATTATTTATATCTGGTCCGTCTAAAACCGCTGACATTGAACAAGCATTAGTGGTGGGGGCCCATGGCGCCTGTAGTTTAAATGTGTACTTATACTAGGCATTAGTAACTAGTAGCTAGTGACTAGTTACGAGTTATTAGGTGCTAGTCATTAGTTGCTAGTCATTAGTCGCCAGCTGTTAGTTGCCAGTGATGCCATTGACTGAGTGTGTCAGTCGATGGCATCACGCTAACCTATAGCAATATAATTCGAATCGCTTAGGTTAGGAAAACGCCCGCTATTGAAGCAAAATATTCAACTTCAACTTCAACTTCAACTTCGCATGCAAATTTAAAGTATCAAAAATCGAATCGAGTTAGAACAAGTCGAAGATAGTGGCTGCACGTTGCTGCATAAACTCAATAAACAACTTCACTTTTAATGGTTGTTGGCGACGTTGATGATACAAAATACTGATGCGACGATGCTCACCAGCCCATTGTGGTAATACATGCACGAGTTCACCGTTCAATAATTGCTGTTTCGCAAATAATTCAGGGCCATATAAAATCCCGCCATCACCGACAGCTGCCCGTATTGCGCCGTGTAAATCCCCTAGGGTTAATTTAGCGGGACCATCGTAATAATACTGCTCACCATTGTGATGTTTTAAGGTCCAGTTAAACAGCGGCCACACTTTAATTAACTGATAATCAACTAGCTGCTGCGGATGGTGCAGCTCAATGAGTTGCTTAGCATATTCAGGTGATGCATATAGGCCGTAGTTTAATACCCCCAATGATGTAGATACCCAAGATGAGTCTGGTTGTGCGCCACCGACAATGGCAACGTCGACTCCTTCGTCAATTAAATCAATGGTGCTGTTATTTTGGGTGATGTGCAGTTGAATGTGCGGATGTTGTTTCGAAAAGTCGTTGATGGCCTCAATTAATATCATCGAGGTTATCGAGACGGGCGTAGATATCCGTAGGGTGCTTTGCGGCTCGTTTATGGTTTGACCACAAATACGATCAAATTGTGCCACTACATTATGGTAACGATCAAATAACGCGCCGCCTTCTTCAGTTAATCGCAGCTTTCGCGTGCTGCGCATAATCAACTGAGTATTAAGGCTTTGTTCCAATTTACTTATCTTGCGGCTGACAGTGGCAATGGGCAACTGTAACTCTTGTGCAGCAGATGAAAAACCACCTGCATTGACCACATGGACAAACAAATGGATCAATTCAAGTTGGCAAGCTAAGTGTTGGCTCATCAAGAGACCCTTATTGTATTTATCGTTCTATTAATCGATACATCAATCTCTTTATATCATTGAGTGTAACGCAACATAGGGTGTAACAGATAGCTGAGTGAGCATCGAACCACAATGGTGTGATGAGTCATACCTCGGCGGCTAATATTAGCATGGGGTGAGGTAAGGTGTATTGAGTGACATCATAAATTAGGAATGGCTAACGCTTTAGGGTTAATTAGATTAATTGTCGACAAAAAGTACCATTTAGGGTTGTTATACGTTACAAAGGTGCTATATTGTCGACAACTTGTTTTGTATAGCTGTTTTTAATGTCTGTTTTTATTATCCAAGGTATAAATATGATCCAGCCGATTACTTCTGCAGATAAGACCTTCGTAGCCCTTAGAGACGATATAGTCGAAGGTCGTATTCAGGCTGGCTCTAAATTGAGCGAAACTGAATTGTCGACAAAGTACGCCGTGAGTAGAGCCGTGATCCGTGAAGCCATTAACCGCTTAGAGTCGTGTCATATTGTTGAGCGTAAAGCCAACGTAGGCGCTCGTGTTGTGGCGTTATCTCCACAAGGGTTGATAGAGCTGTATCAAGTGCGTGAATCACTTGAAGGCATGGCTGCACGTTTAGCGGCAAAGAACATGACCGATGTCGAAATTACCGATTTAAACCATTTATTACAATCCCACTTTGACGAGGTCAAAGGGGGCGAGTCTTATTATCAAGAAGCCGGTGATGTTGATTTTCATTATCGAATTATTTTAGGCAGTAAAAATAAACACCTAATTTCAATGCTGTTTGATGGCATTTATCATTTAGTGCGCATGTACCGGGTGCAACTTAGTATGGCCGGTCCGAGAGTGACCACCGCCTATGATGAACACAAACACATTGTTCAGGCCATTTTCAATCGTGACGCAGAATTAGCCGAAATGCTGATGCGCCGCCATATTATGTATTCTAAAAACAGTATCGAACATAAATTATCGTAGCGATTTGCGTGTAGCGTTTTACGCCCACAGCCATAATTACAAAGAGGAAAATATCATGAGTGCAGGTAAAAAATTTCGTCAAGCCTTAGCCAACAATAATCCACTGCAAATTGTTGGTGCCATTAATGCTTATACCGCCATGATGGCAAAAAAAATTGGTCATCAAGCGATATATTTGTCTGGTGGTGGCGTGGCTAACGCCTCTTATGGTTTACCCGATTTGGGCATGACATCGCTAAATGATGTGCTGGTTGATGTACAGCGGATTACGTCTGCCTGTGACTTACCTTTGCTGGTGGACATTGATACCGGTTGGGGCGGGGCATTTAATATTGCTAAAACCATTCGTGATATGGAAAAAGCCGGCGCAGCAGCTGTGCACATGGAAGATCAAGTGGCACAAAAGCGCTGCGGCCATCGTCCTAATAAAGAAATTGTGCCAGTAGAAGAAATGGTTGATCGGATTAAAGCGGCAGTCGATGCCCGCATTGATCCAGATTTTTTCATTATGGCGCGTACTGACTCATTTGCTCAAGAAGGTCTCGAAGCCGCCATAGAACGTGCAAAAGCTTATGTTGCTGCTGGTGCTGACGGTATTTTTGCTGAGGCCATTAAAACCGAACAACATTATCGCGCGTTTGCTGAAGCACTTGATGTGCCTATTTTGGCCAATATTACAGAGTTCGGCCAAACCGAATTATGGAATAAGCAACAATTAGGCGAGTGGGGTGCATCTATGGTGTTATACCCATTAAGCGCGTTCCGTGCGATGAACAAAGCAGCTGAAAATGTTTACAGTGCAATTTTAATCGATGGTGACCAAAAAGCCGTGGTTGATACTATGCAAACGCGGATGGATTTGTATGACTATTTAGGTTACCACGATTATGAGCAAAAATTAGACAGTCTATTTGCCGAAGGTAAAAACAAATAACCACCCAGCACAACAGATTGACAGGTTTACGACTAAAATAAAAAATACCCTACAATCGCGATTTAGCAGCGCTAAATCGCGAACAGCATAGAAAGGAAGATATTATGGTAGACAAGAAATTATCAGGCGCAGGATTACGCGGTCAGAGTGCTGGCGAAACAAAATTATGTACTGTAGGTAAATCAGGTTCAGGCCTGACGTATTGCGGTTACGATGTTTCTGATTTGGCTGATAACGCTACCTTTGAAGAAGTCGCTTATTTATTATTTAACGGCGAACTGCCTAGCCAAGCGCAATTAGCTGCTTATAAAACCGAATTAACAGCGCAGCGTGATTTACCCGATGCCCTTAAAGCGGTATTAAAACTCATTCCTGCTGATGCGCACCCAATGGATGTAATGCGCACCGGTTGCTCGTTTTTAGGTAACCTTGAGCCAGAAGTCGATTTTACTCAGCAGAATAAAGCCGCCAATCGCTTGTTAGCCGCATTCCCAGCGATCATGTGTTATTGGTATCGTTATAGCCATGACGGTGTAGACATTGATTGCACCACCGATGAAGACTCATTAGGCGGTCATTTCCTCAAACTACTGCACGGTAAAACCCCGTCAGAGATGCACCGTAAGGTGATGGATGTGTCACTTATTTTGTATGCAGAGCATGAGTTTAACGCTTCAACCTTTACTGCACGAGTATGTGCCTCGACACTATCTGATATGTATTCTTGTGTTACCGGTGCGATTGGTACATTACGTGGTCCTTTGCACGGTGGTGCTAACGAAGCGGCGATGGACATGATCCAAAAATTCAGTTCGCCAGCTGATGCTAAAGTGCAAATGGCGTTGATGTTAGCCCGCAAAGAAAAAATCATGGGCTTTGGCCATGCCATTTATAGCGAGTCGGACCCTCGTAATGTGATCATTAAAACGTGGTCAGAAAAACTGGCTCATGAACAGGGTGATACGTCGCTATATGACATTTCTGTCGCCTGTGAAGAGTTTATGTGGGACACCAAAAAGCTATTTTGTAATGCGGATTTCTTCCATGCCTCGGCTTATTATTTTATGGGCATTCCAACCAAGTTATTTACCCCCATTTTTGTCTGTTCACGTTTAACGGGGTGGGCGGCACATGTGATGGAGCAGCGCTCGAACAACCGCATTATTCGTCCAAGTGCTGATTATGTTGGTAGCGAACCTCGTAAAGTGGTTCCTATCAGCCAACGCTAATTTGATGATCGCGTCATCATCATGATGACGCGACTTTTTCGATGATCATCTATTAATTATCACATATTGATCACCGATCGCCGAATTTACTGTGGATGTTGTTATGAATACTGATTATCGTAAACCTTTACCTGGCACAAAATTAGACTACTTTGATACCGAAGAAGCCGTTGATGCTATTGCGGCCGGTGCTTATGCCAAACTGCCTTATTGTTCACGGGTGTTTGCCGAAAACTTAGTCCGTCGTTGTTCTCCTGAGACGCTTACTGATTCGTTAAAGCAGCTTATTGAACGCAAAAGTGACCTCGACTTTCCGTGGTACCCGGCCCGTGTGGTGTGTCATGATATTTTAGGCCAAACCGCATTGGTTGACTTAGCCGGTCTGCGTGATGCCATTGCTGAAAAAGGTGGCGACCCTTCAAAAGTAAACCCAGTGGTACCGACCCAATTAATTGTCGATCACTCACTTGCGGTAGAGCATGCCGGTTTTGAAAAAGACGCGTTTGAGAAAAACCGTGCCATTGAAGATCGCCGTAATGAAGACCGCTTCCATTTTATCAACTGGACTAAAACCGCCTTTAAAAACGTCGATGTTATCCAACCCGGTAACGGCATTATGCATCAAATTAATTTAGAGCGTATGTCGCCTGTGGTACATGCACTCGATGGTGTGGCGTTTCCAGACACCTTAGTGGGCACCGACAGTCATACGCCTCACGTGGATGCATTAGGCGTTATTGCGATTGGCGTAGGTGGCTTAGAAGCTGAAAGCGTCATGCTAGGACGTGCATCTTACATGCGTCTGCCTGATATTATTGGGGTTGAGGTTACGGGTAAGCCGCAACCTGGCATTACTGCCACCGATATAGTACTTGCGTTAACTGAATACTTACGAGCGCAAAAAGTAGTGTCATCGTATCTTGAGTTTTATGGTGAAGGTACCAGCCATTTAACCCTTGGCGATCGTGCCACCATTACCAATATGACCCCAGAATACGGCGCCACCGCGGCAATGTTTTATATCGATAGACAAACCATCGATTACTTAACCCTAACGGGTCGTGACGACGCCCAAGTTAAATTAGTCGAAACCTATGCTAAACAAGCGGGTTTATGGGCAGACACCTTAACGGGTGTTGAATATGAGCGGGTACTGCATTTTGACCTATCGTCAGTCGGTCGCAATATTGCTGGGCCATCAAATCCGCATTCTCGGGTGCCAACCTCAGAATTAGCGGCGCGTGGCATTAGTGGCGTGGTTGAAAACGAACCGGGTAAAATGCCCGACGGTGCAGTCATTATTGCCGCCATTACCAGTTGTACTAACACCAGTAACCCACGCAACATGATAGCAGCTGGTTTATTGGCTCGTAATGCCAATGCACGTGGCCTATTACGTAAACCTTGGGTGAAATCGTCACTGGCACCTGGCTCAAAAGCGGTGCAATTGTATTTAGAAGAAGCCGGTTTATTACCTGAGCTTGAACACTTAGGTTTCGGCATTGTCGGCTTTGCTTGTACCACCTGTAACGGCATGAGCGGCGCGCTTGATCCGGTTATTCAACAAGAAGTGATTGATCGCGACTTATACGCCACAGCAGTATTGTCGGGCAACCGTAATTTTGACGGCCGTATTCATCCCTATGCCAAGCAAGCCTTTTTGGCATCACCGCCATTAGTGATAGCCTATGCCATTGCTGGTACGATTCGCTTTGATATTGAAAAAGATATCTTAGGCATCGATAACCAAGGTCACTCGGTCACCTTAAAAGATATTTGGCCAACCGATGAAGAAATCGATTCGGTTGTCAAAGCCAGCGTCAAGCCAGAACAGTTCCGTAAAGTGTATGAGCCAATGTTCGACATTAAAGTGGAATATGGCAGTCACATTAATCCGCAATATGATTGGCGTCCACAAAGTACCTATATTCGCCGTCCACCTTATTGGGATGGAGCATTGGCGGGTGAGCGTACCATGAAAGGTATGCGTCCATTAGCCGTTCTGGGCGACAACATCACTACCGATCATTTATCGCCATCAAACGCGATTATGCTCGACAGCGCTGCAGGGGCTTACTTACACAAAATGGGCTTACCAGAAGCTGATTTTAACTCTTATGCTACCCACAGAGGCGATCACTTAACCGCCCAACGAGCCACCTTTGCTAATCCTAAATTGTTTAACGAGATGGTGCAGGAAAACGGCAAGGTTAAACAAGGTTCCCTGGCGCGCCTTGAGCCAGAAGGCCAAGTGACACGCATGTGGGAAGCGATTGAAACCTATATGGAGCGAAAGCAGCCACTGATTATTATTGCTGGCGCTGATTATGGCCAGGGTTCGTCACGTGACTGGGCGGCCAAAGGTGTGCGTCTTGCTGGAGTTGAAGTGATTGTTGCTGAAGGGTTTGAGCGTATTCACCGCACTAACTTAGTCGGTATGGGTGTGTTACCGCTTGAGTTCACTGCAGGTCATAATCGTCATACTTATCATATTGATGGTACTGAAACCTATGATGTTTTGGGTGATCGCAAGCCGGGTGCCATGTTAAAGGTGATCATGACGCGTAAAAACGCTGAGCAAGTGACCATTCCTGTTAAGTGTCGTGTTGACACTGCCGAAGAGTTGTCAATTTATGAAGCTGGCGGTGTATTACAGCGCTTTGCCCAAGATTTTCTAGCGTCTGAAGGCTCGAAGTAATCATGTCGTTACCGCAAACCCTTATCTCGATTAATGATCAACAGGCATAAGGGTTTGCTTATTTTTAAGCTTAACAGGAATATCTGATGACTCATTTACCACAAATGAAAATTCCCGCGACGTATATGCGCGGCGGCACCAGTAAAGGGGTATTTTTTAGTTTAACCGACTTGCCTGCTGCAGCCCAAGTGGCTGGGGCTGAACGTGATGCGTTATTACTGCGAGTCATTGGCAGTCCCGACCCTTACGGTAAGCACACTGATGGCATGGGCGGCGCGACCTCAAGTACCAGTAAAACGGTGATTTTATCTAAAAGCACTCAAGCAGATCACGATGTTGATTACTTATTTGGCCAAGTCTCGATTGATAAGCCGTTTGTCGATTGGAGTGGTAACTGTGGCAATTTGACCGCCGCGGTGGGTTCATTTGCCATCAGTAATGGGTTAGTTGACGCTCGTCGGGTGCCGCAAAATGGCACCGCAGTAGTGCGTATTTGGCAAGCCAATATTCACAAAACCATTATCGCTCATGTACCGATAACCCACGGTGAAGTACAAGAAACCGGTGATTTTGAACTCGATGGCGTGACGTTTCCTGCTGCTGAAGTGCAAGTCGAATTTCTTGATCCTGCCGACGGTGATGGTGCAATGTTTCCGACGGGTAATGTGGTTGATGAACTTGACGTACCTGGCGTGGGGACTTTTCTAGTCACCATGATCAATGCCGGTATTCCGACGATTTTCATCAATGCTGCAGATATTAACTACCTTGGCACTGAGCTACAAGACGCCATAAACAATGACGATAAAGCCTTAACCATGTTTGAAACCATTCGTGCTTATGGCGCGGTTAAAATGGGCTTAATAAGTGATATCGACGAAGCTGTCGCTCGTCAACATACGCCGAAAGTCGCCTTTGTTGCGCCTGCCGCTGACTATGTGTCATCAAGTGGCAAAAGTGTGACAACCACAGATATCGACCTGGTCGTTAGGGCATTATCTATGGGGAAATTACACCATGCCATGATGGGTACCGCTGCGGTGGCTATTGGCACTGCGGCTGCCATTCCGGGGACGCTAGTTAATTTGGCTGCCGGTGGGGGAGACAGAACGTCCGTACGTTTTGGTCATCCATCTGGAACTCTGCGCGTTGGTGCACAGGCTGAATTAGTGCAAGGTCAATGGCAAGTCAAAAAAGCCATCATGAGTCGCAGTGCGCGGGTACTGATGGAAGGTAAGGTGAGAGTGCCACAATAGTCACGGCTCTGTTTATTACCCAAAACCTCGGCATGTCCGAGGTTTTTTATTTTATCGATAAATAAACAGCTTAACTTGACACAAAAAAGAATATTATTTTATTAGAAACAATATTTTATGTGAAAAACGTTATCTTGTTATAAAATTGTAATCTAAGTTAAAAAATGCTTGATCCCTTAGGCAAATTAGTATGTCATATGCTGAGTTTATTTGTCCCAATATTGATGCGTATTAAGTCATCTTTATGTCATTAAAAAAGTCTCTAATTAAGGAGCTACCTCGTTGTTGTGATCCATTAAATACACTAAGTTCTTTTTAATCTTGTTAACTTAAAAGTTAATAAGCGAGACGATTATTAATCATTCATGTATTAACATGAAACAGATTGCTGACAGAGTCAATGAATGGCGCCGAGGGCAATACAAAAGGAAACAATTATGGTTGAACACATTACCGGCATGCTGGCATTAATCGGTGTGCTGTCGCTTTTGTGTCAATGGGTTGGTTGGAAATTACGTCTACCAGCAATTTTACCACTTCTATTATGTGGTCTACTGTTAGGGCCAGGGTTAGGTGTATTAGATCCAGATGAAATTTTCGGCGATTTATTGTTTCCTATTATTTCTTTAGGTGTTGCGGTCATCCTGTTTGAAGGGGCACTAACACTTAATTTTAAAGAAATTAAAGAGCATGGCCGCATGGTGACACACCTCGTCACGATCGGCGCTTTTATTACTTGGGCGTGTATTGCGCCCGCCGCCCATTACCTTCTCGGTTTTGATTGGGCTATCGCCATGTTATTCGGCGCATTAGTAGTGGTAACGGGTCCAACCGTGATTGTACCAATGTTGCGCACCGTAAAACCCAAATCAAATTTGGCCAGTATTTTACGTTGGGAAGGTATTGTTATTGATCCCATTGGTGCGTTATTAGCGGTACTTGTTTTTGAGTATATTGCCGCCGCCGCCGATCCAACCACTCATGTATTGAATGCGTTAGGGCTAACCTTACTGCTTGGATTTGGCTTAGGCGCTGCGGCCGGTTTTTTGACCGGTATCGCAATCCGTAAAAACGTGTTTCCACATTATTTGCGTAATACTGCCGTGCTCACCATCATGCTGGGTATTTTTGTCGGTTCTAACATCTTACAAGAAGAGTCTGGTCTGTTAACCGTAACCGTTATGGGGATTTGGTTAGCCAATATGCGTGGCGTAGACATCGCTGATATCCTCGAGTTTAAAGAGACCCTAACGGTACTGTTAATATCAGCGCTATTTATTCTATTGGCGGCTCGTCTTGATTCGGGGGCGATGCTTGATCTTGGTTTTGGTGGTCTTGGCGTACTATTAGTGGCGATGTTTATTGCGCGTCCATTAAGCATTTGGATTTCTGGCTTAGGCACCAACTTATCGTCAAAAGATAAGTGGTTTTTAAGTTGGGTTGCACCTCGCGGTATTGTGGCGGCAGCCATTTCATCTTTATTTGCAATTAAGTTAGAGTCGGTTGGGTTAGAAGGCGCGAGTTCGATTGTGCCGTTAGTATTCTTAATCATTATTGGTACGGTAGTGATCCAAAGTTTAACCGCCGGTCGTTGGGCGGCATTTTTAGGGGTAAAAGAAGGCTCAAACCAAGGGGTATTGATATTTGGAGCATCAAAATTCTCCCGTGAACTGGCTTTAATTTTAATTTCCAAAAATATTAAGGTCATTTTAGCCGATAACAACTGGGACAACATTCGTCAAGCGCGCATGGTCAATATTCCGGTATATTTTGGTAATCCTGCCTCAGAGCATGCCACTAATTACATGGACTTAAGTGGCATTGGCCGAGTGTTAGTGATATCGCCTTACCGTCAGTTAAATCCGTTGGTAATATTTCACTTCCAAGATTTAATGGGCACAGAAAAAGTTTATGGTTTAAATAATGCTGACAGTGCGAGTGCTCGTCATCAGTTGTCTGAATCCTATCTAAAACGCTTATGTTTGTTTGGTGAGAATATCTCTTATGCCAAGATTGCCACTTTAATGGCAAAAGGCGCGGTACTGAAAATAACTAACATTACCGAAAACTTTACCTTTGCACATTTCAAAAAACGCTATGGAGAAACGGCTATGCCTCTGGTTTATTTAACGAAAGAAGGTAAAGTTAAAGTGTTCTCTGGCGTTGAAGCGATTGTTCTCCCTGTGGGTATCGAGTTAATTAGCTTATTGCCGCAAGAAGCACAAGATCAAGCGGTTATTCAGCGAGCTGTAGATGATGAAGCGGAGCGGAAAACCAAAGCATTAGTTGAAGCAGATGCAAAAGTGGCAGCTGAAGCGAGAGTCGTTCGTGAAGCACAAGAAGCGCAGCTTCGTGCAATTGAAAAGTCACGCCGTAAAGAAGAAGAGCTTGCTCTGTTTGAAGTGGATGAAAAAGCCCGTTTATTAGCTGAAAAAGCGACACTAGTGCAGCAGGAAACCAGTGCGTTATCCAATAAGTTAACTGAACAAGAGGTTGTCAAAAAGACCGCTAAGGATCAACTCGCCGCAACACCCGTTGACGATGCGACTCGCGATACTGTCTGTGAACTTAAAACCGGCGAAGAACCTAAAGTGGTGTAATTCACTGTGAGGTGATTATTAGTGACATTTCGTCTTAATTAGCTTGATAATAATGTAAAAGGCTTAGCAGTTGCTAAGCCTTTTTGTTGCTCATGCAAGGGTCATGTAACTGTCATACGATGGGATTGAGCTGAATTAATCTGCCAGTGTCGCTAATACCACTTCATGATGATCTTTGGTTTTGAACTTGTTGAGTACATGGCTAACGTTACCATCAGTCCCCACGACAAAACTTAAACGGTTAATACCATCGTAAATTTTACCCATAAGCATTCACCCTTGCTAATTGTTTTAGACGAAATAGTTGACATTTAATTATAAAAACTATCTTTAACAGTTAGTTATGTTCATATTTTAGTTTGCATTTCATACATCAGATCAATTGTCATATTTTTTTGTAAATTGAGTCAATTTTAACGATTTAAGAATACAAATTGTCATAAAAAGTCGATCAACGCTGTGAAAGTAAAAGCTAGCACACCTTCGAAGAACAGCTGTTACTTACTGCACTCTTTTTGTAACCTAGAGGATTAACTGCAGGTTGAGCAAGTGTTTAATCTAGCATCTCTAGAGATTTTTGTATCATTTATATAAAGAGACATTCGATTGTTTTACGCAAAACCTCCGTCTTCGATTTACTTAATTTAAGTCAGAATATGCTGAGATAAATCTTTTTTCACATGCCTCTATAGCCGTCATGTTACCAAATGCACCAAAGGCTGGAATCGGTTTGTTTAACCAGTTAAATGCTTCTTGAGAGCTACCACTCCAAGATATCAAAAGTGAAGACAAATCGATTACTTCTTCTTTTGAATAATAAAGACTCAGTAACTTTTGAAGCTCTAACCTATACCCATTAGGTTTAATCCTCGTAGCCAAACCATATGACCTACATAATGAAGATGAAGCCATATCGATTACATATTCCTCGCTTGTTAACTTACTTCCACCTTATAACTACACTTAGGTGGCATAATTTCATCAAATTCGCAATCGAGTGCGATTGCCAGTTTATACAGCGTTTCTAATTTGACATTGACAAGCCCACGCTCCATTTTTCCATAGTTCCCTCTTTCAATACCAGCCAATGTAGCAAAATCTTCTTGAGAATAACCTGCATTTTTACGCTTTAATCTTAGCATTTTGCCAAAATCAGTTACTAAATCATTCAACCTATTTTCCCTTCAGGTAAAATGAATAGATTTTCATGTTGAGGTGTAAGCACCACGCCCTATAATACCCATTATTGAGTTTATTTTAGGTCCTGTCGTAATGTTAGATCCCGTTGTAGCTCAAGTCATTGAAGCTAGAAATTTTGACAATTTCACTACAAGTGATGTTAGGTCAGCTTTTCTGGTATTAAAAAAAGATCCTAAACTTGAGCCAAGTTGCGTGAGACGAATGATCTATGCTGAACTCTTAAAGCTCGTTAGAAAGGGCTGGCTGAAGAAAAATATCTCTAAAATTAAAGGCCCAACACGGTTTAGTAAAACCAGTATTTTTGATGCTAATTATTTACAGATAAAATCTATAAGTAACGAATCAATAGCTGTGACTAAAACAGATGTCCATCATCAAAAATTATTAGAGAAGTTGGTTTGCTATAAGGCCGAGTTGTTACAAAGCATTGGAGAGTCAGAGGCCTACAAAGAAATTTACTTAGACATGCCGGAACTAGTTGACGAGATCCAACCCAAATATCATATGGCAAGAGATAACAATACGAAGCTATTAGGCAAGATTAAAGCTATAGAAGATATTATTAGACAGAGAACAACATGAACCTTAGACATTGGCAAGAGCAATGTATTAATCAAGCATTGAATAAGTATTATACCGAAGATCAACATTTTTTAACGCTTGCTACTCCAGGAGCCGGTAAGACATTAATGGCATCTGCTTTAGCTAATGAACTTTTAAAAAATAACATCATAGATTTGGTTATCTGCTTTTCTCCTTCTGCGATTGTTGCTCAAGATTTTGCCGAAAGCTTAGAAACACAAGTTGGAGAAAGATTTGATGGACTTATGGGAGCAAAGGGGCGGTCGTTAACTTACCAGAGTCTTCAGTATCTTGATGACCAATTTTGGCAGTTATTTAAATCAAACCGCATATTCGTAATTTTCGATGAAATCCATCACTGTGCAGGCTCAAACCTCGAAAATGCTAATTCTTGGGGTGAGCGAATTCTACTAAATATTCGTAAGCGCTCAATTAACCGCACATACCAATAATCTTCAAATGTGACATGATTATTTCCTAACTAAATCTAGGAAAACAATCATGTCAAAAAACGATAAAATACAATACTGGCAACGCATTTTTCAGCAGCAAACTGAAAGTAAATTAACCAAAGCTGAATTTTGTAAAACCAATGACTTAACCCTATCTACATTTTATGCGTGGACTAAAAAACTTAACCCGCATTCGTCATCAACTAAGCAAAAAGTGGTGCCGCTGATTTTTCCTGAAATTAAACCTGACCAGCCACTCACGCTGGCATTGCCCAACGGCTATCTGTTTTCTTTTCCAGCCTCATTAGCGCCAAGCAAATTACAACAATTTTTACGCGTGCTATCAGCATGACACCACATAAGCAGATCTATCTTGTTACCGGCCATACCGACATGCGTAAAGCCATTGATGGCTTATCTTTAATCGTCAGTGATGTATTGGAAATGGATCCGTTGAATCAAGCCTGGTTTATTTTTTGTAATCGCCACCGGGACAAAATTAAGATTTTATTTTGGGATACTAATGGTTTTTGGCTTTACTATCGGCGGCTAGAAAAAGGTCGCTTTAAGTGGCCTGGCGCTAACGACGAACAAGACGCGCTGACAATCAACCAGCATCAGCTAAATTGGTTACTATCAGGCTTATCGTTAGAAGTATCCCATGGGCATAAACCCTTAAATGGCCTGACAGTGAGGTGATCATCACTGGATCGCTAAATAGCGGTTGCATGATCAAATACAGCAGGCAAACTAGCGCTATCTATTGGTCTTGAACGCTAATTAATGACAACTGAACAGCCTGATAATATTGAACAACTAAAAAAAATGCTGGCAATGTTGCAGCATGAAAATCAGGTGCTCAATGCTAAAAATAAAGACTTGGAAAACCGCCTTAATATCGCTTTGGAACAATTGCAACTCAACCGCAATAAGCAGTTTGGTCAACGCAGTGAGAAAATGCCGAAAGGCACATTCAATGAAGCTGAGCAGGATCAATCCACAAATAAAAATGAAAATAAACAACAAGGTAAAACGGGTCGAAAACGATTACCTGAGCACCTTGAACGTGAAGAAAGATCTTATACTCTTGACAGCCCTATGTGCGATTGCTGTGGTCATGTGATGCGTGAATGCGGTGTGCAAGAAAGCGAACAAGTCAACATTATTCCAGAGAAGATCAGCGTCATTAAGCACAGGCAAACCAAGTATGCTTGCCGTGAATGTGAAACAACATCAACCAGTACCTCTGTCATTACCGCGCCTAAGCCTGCACAGCCGATCCCCCAGAGTATCGCCAGCCCTGAAGCGCTTGCGGCTGTGGTGACCGCCAAATACTGTGATGCCCTACCGCTTTATCGGTTAACCGACATATTTGCCCGTGGCGGTTTAAATATTAGCCGCGCTACACTGGCCAATTGGTGCATAGCCAGTGCCGAATTAGTTAGGCCGTTAATTGCTGCGATGAAAGCTAATCTACTCGCTCAATCAACGCTGTGCGCAGATGAAACAACGGTGCAAGTATTGGATGAACCAGATAGAAAAGCAGCAACTAAATCCTATATGTGGGTCTATCGCAGCAATGAATTTAGCGATAACCCTGTTGTTATTTATGATTATCAACCGAGTCGTGCACGCAGTTGTCCAGAAGCATTTCTAGCAGATTATGCCGGATATTTACAATGTGATGGTTACAGTGTTTACGACAATATAGAAGGAATAATGCCAGTCGGGTGCTGGGCACACGCCAGACGCAAATTCCACGATGCCTTAGCGGTGCAACCGAAGAAAACCGGCAAAGCAACAGTCGGTATCAATTATATTCAAAAACTGTATGCAATAGAAAAGCGGGCAAAAACATTACCGCCCGATAAGCGAAAATCACTCCGGCAGGAAAAGGCTGAGCCAATCTTAACATCGTTGCATGAATGGTTAGAAAAAAGCGAGAAAACAGTCCTGCCCAAAAGTAAAATTGGGGTAGCAATCAAGTACACATTGAATCAGTGGGAAAAACTGAGGCGTTACCTTGAATCAGGTGAATTAGGCATTGATAATAATGTCACTGAACGCGATATCAGGCCGTTTACGACGGGGCGGAAAAACTGGATGTTCTGCCAATCGGTAAATGGTGCAAAAGCCAGTGCTGCACTTTATAGCTTGGTGATGACTTGCCGTGCCAACGATATTAACCCGTACTTTTACTTCCAAAAACTTTTCACGGAACTGCCACAACGCGATAAATTTGCTGATTTAAGTGATTTATTACCTTGGCATGCCGATCTAAAAGCTTGATGATATCGGGCTCCACCGCTTAATTGACCGCTTACAAATATTCGTGATAAAGCTAAATTTACCTTAGCATTAACAGGAACTCCTTGGCGTTCAGATACCGCACCAATTGTTCTTTCAAAGTATATTCAATCTGACAGTAAAATCGCATGTGATTATGTCTATGGTCTAGCAGAGGCTGTTCGTGAAAAAGTTTGTCGAATTCCTCAAATTGTTGCTGTTGATAATGTGAAAGTTTCGGTTATGAATGCTAAATCCACACAGGTATTCACTAGCTTTAGCGACTTATTGTCAAACTCAGATGTCTCGTATCAACAGGTCATCGAAAATGAGGCAGTGCTCAAGTTTTTGATCACAGCATCACATAAAAAACTATCGAATATTAGGCTTGTAAATCCCGATGGAGCAGGGCTTATCATCGCATCATCTGTCAGCCATGCAAACATGATATCTGCTTTGATGAAATCTTGGTTTAATGTTAGGCGTCAACTAGCTTGTCCTATCGCATTGACTCACTTAAATCCATACTACTAATATGTCGTTGCCTCATCTAAAATAACACTAGTTGTGATTCTTTTAAGATGAGGTAACTAGATATGATTAAGTCTATGAGTCTAAATGCGAGAAAGGAATTGTTAGCTAGCATTAAACAAAAATATCATGACGCTAACTGGATAGATAAAGGGAAAATACTTGATGGAATAGTTGCTGCTACCGGCTATGAACGAAAATATACTATCGAATTGTTGAATACCATCAATCAGAATATCTTTCCAAAAAATCGCAAGACACCCCATCGCTACGACGAACAGCTACGACAAGCTCTACTTGCTGTTTGGTATGCGGCTAATCAAATATGCTCTAAACGTCTAGTGCCATTTTTACCCTACCTAGTCGAAGCAATGGAGCGTCATGGTCATCTACGCTTACCTATTGATGTACGAGAAAAATTGCTACAAATTAGCCCTTCTACTGTTGATAGGATCCTCAAACCTGAACGAGAAAAAATCAAACAATCTGTAAGCACTACTCGTAAAGGGAATTTATTAAAGCACCAAATTCAAGTCAGAACATTTGCTGATTGGGATGACGTTATTCCTGGATTTCTGGAAGCTGACCTCGTCGCTCATTGTGGGGGCAATACCAATGGCTCTTTTTTAAATACGCTCACATTAGTTGATATTGCCACTGGTTGGTTAGAGTGCATGCCTTTGTTACGAAAAAGCGCCAGCGACGTGATTGATGGCTTACAAGTAGCTAGTGACTTACTTCCATTCCCTATGCAGGGAGTAGACACAGATTGTGGCAGTGAGTTTATAAATTATGAATTATTAGAATACTGCGAAGAAAATAATATCACCTTTACAAGAGCAAGAACTCACCGAAAAAATGACCAGGCGCATGTGGAAGAAAAAAACGGTTCTGTTGTACGTCGATTGGTTGGTTATGATCGCTACGAAGGTTGGAAAGCCTGGGAAGCTTTGGCAAGGCTGTATCGCATAGTCAGGATGTACGTTAATTTCTATCAACCATCGCTGAAGTTACTTGAAAAAGAACGTGTTGGGGCTAAGGTATCAAAGAAATATGATGATGCAAAAACACCTTATCAACGCGTTTTACTTTCTGACCATGTTAATCAGTCTACAAAAGAGTCACTTAGGTTAGAGTATGAAAGATTAGACCCGGTTTATTTGTTAGCTCAATTAGAATCACTACAAGATGAATTGTGGAAATACTCATGGGATAAAAGAGGTCATGCTCAAGATGATTATATCGTAACTGATGACGTTGTTAAAAAACAATTATCTAAAATACCGCCTGTTATCATTACAGATAGAGTGAATCGTCATTACCATAGAAATGATAAAGTTGACTTCAGAAAATCTCCTCGGACATGGCTAACTCGAAAAGATCCGTTCGAGGATGTTTGGGATGAAATACGATTAAGAATGGAGTTAGCACCTGAAAATAATGCTAGAAAAATAATTTTGTGGCTCATGGATAAATATCCTGATAAATTTTTAATAGGGCAAACCCGAACACTTCAACGAAGACTTGCTCTATGGCGTCAAAACCAAGCGAGTCAGGAAGAAAAACTACGTGATTTGATGATTAATGAATTAGTGCCCGTTTTAAATTTTAATATCCCAGAGGAAAGTGAAATCAATCAGTAGGAAACACTATACTGCTGAAGGAGCGCTAGCCTGTTATGTCATTTGATTCTTACTTACATATGCGGTAACAAATCTTTAAATGTAGTATGTTTTTTTAATGAGGCAATACGATAGGACAAGCTAGTTGACGCCTAACAGAGTGCCAACTACCTTGAAAAACACCGTTCATTGACAGATGCATGGATCGCAATTCATTATCCTAACCAGAAGGTTTTTAGCCAGGAGTTCTAAATGAACCGTCCTCGGCAATATCAGTTAGGCAAGAAGTTGCCTAGTTAGCTCAACCCTTGTGATGACCCTGTAGCAGAGCCAGGGCGACCGCATTAGTGCTTAATAATCCACCTATTTGATGAAGGTGGACTCGATTGCATTAATCCGCGCTTGTTTGTTTTCAGCTTAACGGCCGTACAATTATTGAATATTTATCGGACAATTTGTGAGTGAAAAACGTTCATGCGGTTGCCCTGGTAGCAGAGCACTCTGTTTTTTGATAAACAAGCTTACATGATGGAGCGGGCGAAGCTATTTAGTCCCTATCCACAACATCATCTCACTATGTTCTTCAGCGGCTAATTAGAATGCCACTTCTTGATAGAGCAGCATTCTATATTTTCATGAAAGGTTCTGCAGAAGCTAAATTGCTTTCACTTCAATTCTTTGATATTTATCTTTGTGCCCCTAATTTTCATGCCTTTATTTTTTTTAGAGGAGCACTCACCACTAAGATGGCAACCAATACATTTATTTCCTCTACGCTTTTCGCTAACTATTTTGCCAATCGATAACGTGAGAATAATAATAATAGTTAAAGCTACAATTACATCTGTCATATATATCCTAGTTAAGGCCCTTGTTGAGTTTTAGATCTTCTTGCGTACAACCTTTTCTAATTAGGTATATTAAAATCCCTAAAAGTCCTAAACAAGTGAGAAGGCCGTATACAAAACCTTGACCTAATGACCCAGTAGTAAAAAGTGTGCCGATTTGATAAGTTATAAATGCAACAAAATAACCCATGCCAAACTGGAATATAACGCCTCCCCACAACCATTTCTTATCTTCTAACTCAGCATTCATCGCACCAATTGCTGCGAAACAAGGAGGGGTAAAAAGGTTAAACATGAGATAGGATAACGCTGCGACAGTTGTTAACCCCATTATACCTGCCACATCGGAGCTTCCAGAAACTAACGCAAGTTTTTCTGTATCAATGAAGTTAGTAATCCCGTATACAACTGCAAGTGTCCCTACTACATTTTCTTTGGCGATAAATCCTGTGATAGCCGCTGCCGCAAGCTGCCATACTCCAAAGCCTAGGGGGATTAATATCATAGCAAATGGCGAAGCTAATCCGGCTAAGATACTTGAGCCCTCAGCACCTTCAGCAACAACTTGAAATTGCCAATTGAAAGTTTGCATAATCTGAACCGCTGCGTTGCATACAAGGATTATGGTACCGGCTTTAATAATGAAAGCTTTAGCACGTGAAAGAGTTGACTCTGTTGCTCTTTTGATGCTGGGAAATCGGTATTCGGGTAATTCCAATATGAAAAAAGGTCGTGAATTTTTTTCTCCTGTAATTTTTCCTATTATCAATGCACTGATAATAATGATAGCAATACCTACAAAGTACATGAGGGTCCCTACCCATGCAGAGTCATTGAAAAATACTCCCGCAAACAAAGCTATTACAGGCAGTTTAGCTCCACAAGGCATAAAGGGAGTCAGCATTGCAGTCGTTCTTCTTTGTCTTTCGTTTTGTATCGTTCTGGTTGCCATTATTCCAGGAATAGAACAGCCAGTACCAATAACCATTGGAATAATGGACTTACCAGACAGGCCTACTGTTTTGAAAAAACGGTCCATTACAACAGCTACTCGAGCCATATAACCACTGTCTTCAAGCAGTGCTAATAAGAAAAAGAGAACCATTATTAGAGGCAGAAAACCAACAACTGCACCAACGCCTCCAATAATACCATCTAAAAGTAATGATCTTAATAAAGGAGAAACGTCATCACCAAGTAACTGCTCTACTAGAGAGTACAGACCATCTATCCATCCACCTAGAACATCAGCCAAGACTGGACCTAAGTGGGTTTGAGAAATAGAGAAAATGCTCCACATAACCAATGCAAATATCGGAAGTCCCATCCATTTATCAGCTAAAACCCGATCTATTGAATCTTGTGTCGTCTGCTTAGAGCTTTCAACTTGCCTTGTTTCGACTGCTTTCACTATATTTTTCACAAACTCAAATCGTTTCGTATTATCCACTTCTACTGAGTTTCTATCATTTAAATCAACGTTCTGAAGGCTGAATGGGGCTGTTTGCGATTGACCTTTTATCGCTATAGATTTAGCAATTAATGTGTCCAATCCATTGCCTTCACTTCGTAACGAGATTGTCTCAACTACAGGGCACCTCAACAACCGACTTAACTCCTGTAAGTTGATTTGATTTTTTTTGTCCCGAGTTAAATCATATTTATTTAGTGCAACAATAACCGGAACGCCAAGATCTAACAGCTGCGTGGTAAAGAATAGGCTTCGATTCAGGTTTGTTGAATCAACAACATTTATAATAACGTCTGGGGCTTCGCCCTTTATGAAATTTTGAGTGATTGTTTCTTCGGAAGAAAATGGTGACATTGAATATGAACCAGGTAAATCTACGACTGTAATTGCATTAGTAGTTTGAGTTAAAGCTTCTTTGATTATGCCTTCTTTTTTACTAACGGTTACACCAGCCCAATTGCCTACATGTTCCATTTTTCCAGTTATGGCATTAAATAGTGTGGTTTTACCGCTGTTTGGATTGCCTGCTAGTGCTATTTTCACGATTTATTCCAATTTAGATTTTAAGTTAATTTATGTGAACGCTTTCTATTTAAACGAGTATGATAGCTTTTGCTAAATCAGCATCAATACTGTACCTAGCATCCTTTACAGCTATAACGTAATTGCCAGATAAATGAGATATCAAGGTTACCTGTTGTCCTTTGAAACAACCCAAAGTGAAGAGAAAATCATTCATCTTCGGATCATTTGAAGCGACGTTTTCAATTGTGTACATCCTACTCAGTTCAGCGTTATATAGTTTTTTTACTTGACGATTTTGTATTGTCGTCTGATTTTTTGAGCTTGACAGTTTTGCTAAGATATTCGGTAATAGACTAAACACGGCTTTGATCATAATTTCAACTCCAACAAATGGGTCTACTTATTCTTGAACGCTTGTTGAAAATCAGGCGTTACGGCTGAGAACAACAAGCTTCAAATGGAAATAACTATTATAATTGAGTCTAAATGATAATCATTACTATTGCAGTTTATTTAGTAGCTTCTAAGCTAATTTTTATTAGTAATTTGGAGTTATTTGATATAGATCAATTTTCCCTGATAGGGGGAGACATTCCTTGTCTTTCCAATATGATTCTAGAACAGCCAGTTGATAGAAACCCCAGCAAAGGTTTCGTTAAGCTTTGAGCTGCTATAACCAACTTCTTGCTCGATATCTTGCTGGGCGATACTTTGACTGACATGTCCTGAAATGTTTAATGTTGGCGTCAGCGCATATGCAGACTCTACGCCAAACTGCAAGTTGTTACGGCCGTTATGAGTTTCGGTTACATATTGGTAATCGATACCTTGAGTGAGATAAGGTGTGACGTTCCAAGCTTTGGAGAGATCCCAAGAGCTGTGTAAGCTTAGTTCGATAAAATAGCCGCCTGCTTCAGTTGAGTAGGTGTAGTTAATCGATGGAGTCAGCCATTCAATGCCTGAGTAAGTAATGGAGCTGAACAGCTCATTGTCGCTAGCACCTTCGTCGCCATAAAATTCTAGACGTTGGTAGCCAATCGCTGCATCAAAGTTGTCGCTGAGTGTGATGCAGTACTCTAATCCAAATTGCCATTCAGTGTAGTGTTCGTTGTCGGCACGACCAACTCTGGCGTAGGCATTTACATCTTGATACTGAGCAGCAATACCGCTCCAATAGATCCCACCACTGTCGAGGTTGTCGCGTCCCTCTGATACATATTTCGACTCCCAACCTAGATCTACCGAAAGTTCGACTTGGGAGATACCTTGGGGAACCACATGATGTGAATTATGCATATCGTCTTCAGCAAGCGCGATGCCACTGTAGGTAAAAAAAATAAAACTAGTGGTGATAGCAAAGGGTTTAAAATACGACATATTAACCTCTATAAACAGAAATAAGGCGGCATAACAGCTTCCTTTTGTGGGATGAATGATAATGATTCGTATTATCCATTTCTTTGTTCTGGATCAACATAGTGATATAAAAATAATGGATTGAGATAGGGAAGTTCAGAAATGTTAGATCAATCAAGTTCCACCTGAAGTTCGTGGTAATCATCATAAAGCCAGACTGATCTAGCGTTGTTTAAGATCAGTGGCCTTGTATGTTAATATGTAGCCTTGTAGATGATAGATAATCAGTGATTCGCCTTTACCTATGATTTAGATAACCATGTGGTGGTATCGCGAATCGATCCATTTGTAATGATCTAATGAAACTGTAGAGATTTATAGCTTAAAATAAGCAAAATCTTAAAGGTATTTATTATGATTAGAAAAACGAAAGTCACTGTCAGCCCGCTGCAAAAACTAGAATATGCCAAGCTGATGGTCGAACAGGGTTACACCAATAAACAAATCGAAGACATGCCTGGTGCGGGTAAATCTGCAGTGTCTCGATGGAAATGGCAGTACCAATCTGAATTAGCAGGTAAAACCCCTGAAAATGCCAAAGCATTAACTGAAGACCAACGAAGAATTCAACTCTTAGAAGCCCAACTAAAGCAGTAAGCGATCATTACAGGCCGTATTCCATCCCCTCCAAAATCCTCTAAAATAATGCCATTATTCACTCACAGATAAAACAAATGGCAAATGTCCACAGAACGCCTAAGCAATGGCAAGCAATAATCGAGCAGCATGCACCAAGCGAATTGCAAGTCGCTACCTTCTGTAAACAACAACAAATTACCCTCTCAAGCTTTTATGCTTGGCGTAAACGGTTAACAAACCAGCCATCACTTCCTTCAATCACTAGTAAACCTATCATTAGCGAAAGTGCTCAGGACGATTGGCACAGTATCAGCCCAGAGCCGAACGTCGCAGCGTCACCTTGGGATATTGAATTATCACTACCTAACGGCGTAGTTTTGCGCATGATGAATACTTGATGTTACTGCAAGAGCCCAACTTATCGGTATGGCTTTACGCTCATCCCGTTGATATGCGCAAGCAATTTGATGGGTTAGCCGCATTGGCGCAATCAAAACTCAAGCGACCAGCCAGCAGTGGTGAGTTGTTTGTGTTTATCAATAAGCGGCGAACTCACATCAAAATTCTTTACTACAGTCGTGGCGGTTACTGTTTATGGAGCAAACGCCTTGAGCAAGGTCAGTTTCATCGCGTTACCAGTGATGAAGATAAAATGTCACTCAATTGGGCGCAATTACAGTGTTTAATTGAGGGGATTAATTGGCAAAAAGCACTCAAAAGTAAGCGCTATAGTCGGTAGTTTTTGTTATAATACTTGGTATGAAAATTACCGAAATCAATCAGTTACAGCAAACTAAAATTCAAGCACTCGAAGAAGATATTCTTGTGTTTAAACAGCAGTTGGATTGGTTTAAACGTCAACTTTTTGGTCGTAAATCAGAAAAACAATTATTCGATAAATTGGGCGCTCAGGGCTCATTATTTGCTACAGATAAAGCTGTTGTATCAATCGATACCTCCACCGACATCAAAGCCCACAAACGCAAATCAAACAAACAACTCAATGGCGATGAAGTCAATGACACGGGTTTACGTTTTGATGCGTCTGTTCCGACTAAAGTTATCGATATTCCCGCACCTGAGTTACAGGGTGATGACGCTGAGCACTATGAAATCATCGGCTATAAAGAAACTAACCGCTTAGCGCAACAACCCGGCAGTTATACGATATTAATTTACCGTCGTCCTATTGTTCGCCATAAACGTGAGCAAACGGTGAAAACGCCATCAGCACCGAGTAATGTACTTGAGGGATGTTACGCCGATGTTTCCCTGATTGCAGGACTTATGGTTGATAAAGGGGTGTATCATCTGCCACTTTATCGGCAACACCAACGGATGATTGATTCAGGTGTTCATATCAGCCGAGCCACCTTAATTAACTGGGTACAAAAAGGCATTGAACTGCTCCGGCCTATCTACCAGGCTAATCTAAAGTCTATTATCAACAGTCAAACCCTTGCCATGGATGAAGTCCCCATAAAAGCAGGCAGAAAAAGCAAAGGCAAAGGCAAAATGAAACAAACCTATTTCTGGCCGATGTTCGGTGACAACAATGAAATCGCCTTTACTTGGTCGAGTAGCCGAGGCTTTTTGCATGCCCAAAATCAGCTCGAAGGCTTTACCGGCACTTTATTGACCGATGGTTATGCCGCTTACAGTAAAACAGTGGCAAAATTGAATGAAAAAGAAAAAACGGTTACGCATGCTACTTGTTGGGTACATGCAAGGCGTTATTTTGATAGAGCGTTACTGATTGAGCCAATAGCAGCACAGGCGGCTATTGACCAAATAGCATTGCTTTATAAAGTTGAAAAACACATCAAAGACAAGATAACCGAGCCTGCGGATACCTTAACCTATCGGCAAAAGCACAGCGAGCCACTTGTTACTGAATTTTTCAACTGGGTTTATGAGCAACGACAGCGAACCGATTTAACACCCCAAAACCCCTTAAGCAAAGCCTTAAATTATGTGAATGAGCGCCAAGTTGAATTGAAAGTGTTCTTGTCAAATCCCGCTGTTGCCATGGATACCAACCACCTTGAGCGGGCATTGCGTGTTATCCCTATGGGACGCAAGAATTATTTGTTTTGTTGGAGCGAATTAGGCGCAGAGCAGCTAGGTATTTTACAAAGTTTACTTGTCACTTGTCGTCTACAAGAAATCAATCCCTACCACTACCTTGTTGATGTATTGCAACGTGTCAGCATACATCCCGCTTCAAAAGTAGCAGAGCTTACCCCGAGAATATGGAAAGAAAAGTTCGCTGATAATTTTTTAACGTCAGATCTGGCTTGAATGGGGTGATCTAACCCCAGAATGATCGCTTACCTAAAGCAAGCGATGAGGGATAATGAAATCCTAAAAAAGCTGCAGATTTCTTCATTCGAGACAATCAAAACTTAACATGCCTATGCAGTTGGCTCAGTAAGAATGTATTGGCGTGTGAATGATTGCCAAATTTAACAATCTGTTAGGTATTTCTCTTTCCATTTTTCTACGATTGAACCGATAACAGAACTCACTCAGGTATTCTTGCAGGTACTTTCCTGAAACACTATGGAATGTCCCAAGTAAAAATGCTTTTAAGTTACCAATGGCAATATGAACCCAAGGCAGCCATTCATCAACAAGCTCACTGGGGGTAACCCTCGCTTCATGTTGTTGAGTCTTATCTATAATGTTCAACGCAGGTAAGCCGTCTGTATGCACTTTTTGCTGTATCTTAAGTGTTTGGTAACGAACTGTTCAACACTATCATGGCAAACGCTATTTGCAGCCTGCATAGCAATAAATCCAGCTCTTTTATCCTTTGCTTTCAACGGCAACTAAAACAGGTGTTTTACCTCCTGCTCCACGTCCACGCTTGCCCTTGCTTTTGCCACCCACTAACGCATCATCAATTTCAATGACCCCTGACAGTCTATATAAGCTGTCTCTATGGCCCATAGCTGTTCTCAGCTTACTTAATATCAAACGTGCCGTTCGCCAATTAACTTCAATGTGCTTACTCAGTCTTAATGCTGAAATACTGCCTTTATCTGAGCCTAAAAAGTAGATAGCCCAAAACCACTTAGTGATAGGAATACGGCTACCGTGGAATAATGTGTCTGCTGTGACCGATGTTTGTTTATGACATTGACTGCATTCATATACATTGCGGGTTGTAAGCTCATAGGCATGCTCACAAGAGCATCTAGGGCAAACAAAACCATTAGGCCATCTCATTTTCTTAATGTGATTTAAGCAATCAGTTTCAGCGCTGAATTGACGTTGCCATTCAAAAAAACTCGTTTCAGGCATTTTCATAGCAAATCTCACTTCTATACCCGTGATCATTGAAAATGCTTGATTTTGTCCCAAATGGGATCATCATAGCCCTATGAAACAAATTACACTCTCGCCAGAACAAAAAGTAGCATTGGAAACTCGACATAAAAGCTCGAGTGATAGGCGTGAGTGTGATCGCATTAAAGCCATTTTACTACGCGATGAAAATTGGCCAACGCCAATGATTGCCCAAGCGTTACGTATTCACGAAACGACCGTAGTTCGATACATTGATGCCTATGCTCACGACCAAAAACTCACGTGTAATAGTGGCGGCTCCTTAAGCTATCTGAGTCAAGAGCAAACTGAACTATTGATTGCACACCTGTGTGAGGTGACCTACTTGCATAGCCATCAAATAGTCGCTTATATCTCAGAACAATTTCAGATTAAGTACACAGTGTCAGGTCTCAATAAATGGCTGCATAAACATCAGTTCAGCTATAAAAACCCTAAAGGGGTTCCTCACAAATTTGATGAAGACAAACAAACGGCTTTCATTGAATATTATGAGCAACTAAAATCCTCGTTAACCCCTGATGAACCGTTATTATTTATGGATGCGGTTCATCCGACCCAAGCCACAAAAATCACCGCTGGCTGGATAAAAAAAGGCGTTGATAAACCGATAGAAACGACGGGAAGCCGAACCCGTATTAACGTGGTTGGTGCAATCCGACTTGGTCACTTAACAGAAGCGGTCATTGAGCAATATAGCAAAACGGTTAACGGTGCATCCATCATCGATTTTTTAAACCAAATTAGAGCGCGTTACTCAACAAGTGGTGTTATCCATTTGGTGCTTGATGGCGCTGGATACCATCGAAATGCCTTAGTGGTTAAAGAGGCTGAACATCTGAATATAACATTGCATTACCTGCCGCCTTATAGTCCAAATTTAAACCCAATAGAACGATTGTGGAAGGTGATGAATAAACATGCGAGGAATGGGCAATACTTCGCAACGACAAAAGAATTCCGACGAAAAATCACTGACTTTTTTAGCATCACCCTCCCCGATATTGCTGACACGCTCGGTGATACAATTAATGATAACTTTCAGAAATTAAAACCTGCAGTTTGAATTCACTTGAGTATATTTGGTTATACCGCCACAATAGAGATTGGTTGCTTAACACTAATAACAAATACAAGCGTCCTATTCCCGTAGTAAACAATAGAGTTGATTGGAAAAGCAGGGATATGGAAATTGTTAGAGCTCTTATTCGTATAATCGACAAACATTCTGATGATGTTTCGGGGCCTCGATTATCGATGAAATGGCTTGTTTCTCAATTAGATACTGGAACGTCAGTGGAGAAGTATTTATATAAACTGTCCTTGGCTTCAATCTATCTTGCCCGTTACTCTGAAAGTATTACTGATTATCAAATAAGAAGGATTACTCACGTCATGATTATGACTAGACCAAATATACTTCCTCGATGGCAGATACTTAGATTGTCGGGGTTAAGTGACGAGCGGATGACTCAAATGACATGTGAATTTTTAGACAGCCTATTAACAAATTTTTGGGCTTTAAGAGGACAGTAACTTAAATGAACGAACAGCAAAAATTAGAAAATTACTAAGCCGTTATTTTTCAGATCAAGATATAGCGTATATTTTCTCTTTACTACAGCCTTGGGCGGGAGACTATGAAGGCATTTCTGCTTGGTTAGAAAAACCAATTCCAGCATTTGGGTATATTACAGCGATTGATGTTTGTGAAAGAGGGTTATCCAAGGACTTTACTGTATATTTAGCTGGGATTAATAGTGGTGGTTTTGCTTAATTAATGAGCTTGAATATCAGTTTCTAAGCACGAAAAGAAAGTGAATTTTCATGCTCTTACCCTGCTGCTGCAAGTGATGGTCTATTTTAAATTAATGCAGCACAGTGGACTAGACAGTAAACGATTTTATAACGGGTTATTATCTAGGGCGGAAGTTAACAATTATGCCCAAAAATTAAGATGACCACATCAATCGTTAATTAAAAATGACTAGCGGATGTGGCGCAATGCGAATATCAACTCGTTGACCTGGTATTAGTGTCGTTGATTGGCTACTTACATCCAAAATATCAGCGCCAATTTTAACTTGATAATGGCATACAGCACCTAGAAAATGCCTTTCAACAATGCAGCCAAGACCATCGATATTAGAATGAACTTCAATTTGCTGTGGCCTTAATAATACTTGCCCTTGGCTTCCAATAGGCCAAGGTAATTTTTCAGTACTATTAAGAGTGCCAAGAGCATAATCGACTTGATAACGAGTCGTTACAGTAACAGGTAAATAATTACCAGCTCCTAAAAAATCAGCCACGTAGCGCTCTTTTGGTGAACGGTATAAGGTTTCAGCTTTGCCATGTTGAATAATGGCGCCATCTTTAAATAATGCCAGTTTATCTGCGAATACAAATGCCTCATCTTTACTGTGAGTCACAAACACCGCACTCACATTTCGCTTTTTCAATATGGCACGAATTTCCAGCATCATCTCGTTACGTACCTGCGCATCAATATTGGAAAAAGGTTCATCAAGTAATAATAATTCAGGTTGATAAGCTAAGGCACGCGCAATCGAAACTCGCTGCTGCTGTCCGCCAGATAATTCATGAGGATAACGAGATGCCAAGCTAGTTAATTTAACCAGATCAAGCATCTCATCCAACCGAGTTAGGCGCTCCTTTGCATTAAGGTTTTTAACGCCAAATAAAATATTATCCGCCACGGTTAAGTGTGGAAATAAGGCATAGTCTTGAAAAATCATGCCGACACCACGTTGCTCACTGGCCACAAACACGTCATCACTGCTCATCACCTGGCCACTAATACTGATACAGCCTTGGCTAATAGTTTGCAAACCTGCAATCACGCGCAACAGTGTGGTTTTGCCACAACCACTGGGGCCTAATAATGCGACAATTTCACCTTGCAGTAAGGTAAGATCCAAATGACGCAAGATCACTTGACCTTGATAATCACTACAGATATTTTCAATAGTTAAGGTTGACATAATTAGCCTTGTTGCTCCAAGGAGCGATTAAGATAAATCAACGGAACAAACCCTACTAACACAATAACAATCGCGGCTAATGCACCGTGTTCAAGCTTTTCATCTGAGACAAACTGAAACACATAAGTGGCTAAGTTTTCAAATCCGATGGGGCGTAATAATAATGCTGCGGGCAACTCTTTCATACTTTCAATAAACACCAACAATGCACCGGCAAAAATCCCTTTACGCAATAAAGGTAAATGAACACGCCAAAGCAGTTGAAGTGGGGGTTGCCCCAAGGTAATACACGCCATGTCCAAAGAAGGCGAAATACGCTTATAACTGTTCTCTAAGCTACCGATAGATATGGCAATAAAACGCACACAAAAGGCAAAAATCAGGGCGAACACGCTGCCGGTCAATAACAATCCCGGCCCACGTTCACCCAGCCAATCATAAACATCGTTAATCGCAAAATCAATCAATGTCAGTGGTACCAAAACACCAATTGCCAGAACGGTGCCCGGCAAGGCATAACCAGTAGAGCTTAGTCTAGAGGGAAGATAATCACTTTTGCGCGGACTGACTCGACGGACAAACATCAATATCAGTGATAACAGCATACACACAGCACTGACGATAGCGGCAATGTATAAGCTGTTAAGGCTATATTGCCAAAACCGTGCATCCCAACTCTCGTTAAAATAATCAATGGCATAAACACATAACACGGTAAAAGGCAGCAAGAAGGCAATAAATAACAATAATGTGCAATAGCCTAGCGCAATCCAGGCCTTAGTTGATGACAACACATATCGATCGGCTTCATTGAAGGATGATTGTTTTTGAAATAATTGTTGTTTGCGACGGGCAAACCGTTCAACACCAATCATAGAAAATACCACCAGCAACATAATTGCCGATAACTTAGCGGCAGCCGTTAAACTGCCATAGCCAAGCCATGTGTCGTAAACAGCTGTGGTTAGTGTATGAACGGCAAAATAACTTACAGTGGCAAAATCTGCTGCGGTTTCCATAGCCACTAGGGCAACGCCAACAGCTAAAGCAGGCCGTGCCATGGGTAATGCAAGTCGCCAAAAACTGCGCCACGGACTACAACCCATCACCCGTGATGCATACAACAAACTTGAAGATTGCTCCATAAAAGCGGTTCGGGCTAATAAGTAAATATAAGGGAATAGTACTAACGACAGTATTATTGCCGCCCCGCCAAGGCTGCGTATCGCGGGGAAATAATAATCATGGGGTGATTGCCATTCAAACCAGTCCCTTAGTGTACGTTGCACTGGGCCGGCATAGTCGAGCATGTCGGTATAAACATAAGCAACAATATAAGCTGGCATGGCTAATGGAAGCAGTAATAACCACTGAAAATATCGTCGAAAAGGAAAGTCACAGCGGGCAATTACCCATGCGGCAGGAATAGCTAATAGCAAAGAGCCAAGCCCAACCAACAACATCAATGATAAGCTATTAGCGATGTATGTCGGCAGTACTGTATTGAACAAATGACTAAATACAGCTTGATCAGGAAGAGTGGATTGCACCATTAAGGCAATCAGCGGCAAGATTAATATCGCCGCAATAAAATAACCAACAAGCGACCAGCTTCTGGTTAAACCTAAAATCATAAATAATACCGAGTAAACTTAGCGCACTAGACTTCATGATTAATATAACCAATAAAATCGAGATACTTCATCGTGCGCTGGTAATGTTTAAATAAGCTTCAATTAAAGATCAAATTTTACTTCGTCTAGTAATTTTACTGCATCTTGATTATGTTCAGCCAACTTATAGATAGGTAAGCTATCCACTTTAAAATCACCCCATGATGCAACTAATTCAGACGGTGCCACATCAGCCTTAACCGGATATTCCATATTCACCTCAGCATACATTTTTTGTGCAATATCAGAGGTTAGGAATTCCATTAGCTTAATTGCATTGTCTTTATGCGGAGCATGTTTGGCTAATGCCATACCAGATACGTTGACATGAGCACCACGGTTCTGTTGATTAGGGAAATTAATGTCGACAGCTTGTGCCCAACTTTTTTGGTTTTTATCCATTAGCATATTGCCGTAGTAATAACTGTTACCGATAGCGATATCACACATACCTTCTTTAACCGCTAATACTTGATCACGGTCGTTACCTTGAGGCTTGCGGGCTAAATTAGCTTTGACCCCTTGTAACCAGATTTTGGTTTTCGCTTCACCATTATGAGCAATCATCGACGCCACTAATGCCACGTTATAAGGATGTTTACCACTGCGAGTACAAATTTTCCCTTTGTATTCTACTGAGGCTAAATCTTCGTAATCAATATCAATTTTACCGGTGCGATCTTTGGAAGAATATAGATTACGAACGCGCATCGTCAGTGCATACCAATTGTGTTGCTGTGAGCGATATTGAGGTGGAATATTATTATTAATGACATTACTTTCAACTGGAGAAACAAGATCTTTATCCACCAACTCCATTAAGCGAGAGAAGTCTGATGTTAAAACCAAGTCAGCAGGAGATAAGCGACCTTCTCGTGCCATACGTTCTGCTATACCATCTTTAGCAAATACGACATTAACGTCGATACCACTCTGCTCGGTAAATTTTTCCAGAATAGGCTCAATCAGAAAGGCTTGGCGATAAGAATAAACCGTTAGTGCGTCTGCTGCAGTGGCAGAAGAAGCCACACAAGCCAAACTTAATAATGCGACACTTTTTAGCAATTTCATTAATCTATGCTCCCCAATTGAAAAAATATTCCGCCGCAACCGACGCAATTGATAATAGTTATCAATTGCGTCAGGGTAAGTGATCATATCAAAAAGAGCAAGTGCTGTTTCACTCGGGACAGTGAATTTTTAAGCGGGGGAAAGAATGCCCACACAAATCAGTGAACACTGATGAAGATCTACCATCACGGCATTAGCGTTTATGATTCGTGCCTATGCATCTGAGTCAGTTTTGGCCTATTCTTATAGTATAAATCAAGACTAGAAGTGAGATTTGCTATGAAAATGCCTGAAACGAGTTTTTTTGAATGGCAACGTCAATTCAGCGCTGAAACTGATTGCTTAAATCACATTAAGAAAATGAGATGGCTTAATGGTTTTGTTTGCCCTAGATGCTCTTGTGAGCATGCCTATGAGCTTACAACCCGCAATGTATATGAATGCAGTCAATGTCATAAACAAACATCGGTCACAGCAGACACATTATTTCACGGTAGCCGTATTCCTATCACTAAGTGGTTTTGGGCTATCTACTTTTTAGGCTCAGATAAGGGCAGTATTTCAGCATTAAGACTGAGTAAGCACATTGAAGTTAATTGGCGAACGGCACGTTTGATATTAAGCAACTCAAGTTTCGGGATTTAAATCAGACAAGGAAAAAGATAACCTGATGATTTAACATAAGTTAATGTCTCGTTGTGGTAAAATACTTGTTGTCTAGACAATGAATAATACAACAAGAGACATCGAATGAACTCTGCCACAAAGACCTTGAACTTCCCATCATTAACCGCTGATTTACTGAATCAAGTAAACCTTAATATTGACAATACTTTCAGCTCTACTTGGAAGAGCATTGGTTTTAACATCATGTTACGTCAAGCTAACTTTGCTAAGCGCTCAGGTACGCCCGTTGGTGATGTTACCTATCTTTTAATGCTTTGGGTTTGGCTAAAAGTAGACTCTGTTGCCATGTTTTCAAGGGATGCATTATTAAGTTTTTCAGCGGCTAAAAAAGACGCGTTATATGATCTACTTAACCGCGAAGATTTAGATTGGCGAAAGCTACAGCTATTGACCGCTAAAAAAGTACTTAAGGCTAGCGGTAAAAGCAAGCTCAGCGCCTTTGTTATTGACGATACCGTAAAAACAAGGTGTGGTAAAAAGATGCCAGGCGTATCGAGTCACTTCGATCACTTAACTTCTCGTTGCGTGATGGGTCAGCAAGCCGTAACGTTAGGTGTTGCGAATGATGAACAATTTGTTCCCGTTGATAATGAAATATTAATCAGCCAAATTAAGGAGCAAGCGTTAGACTATAAGTTTAATGATGGTCGCAGTATTGCAGCAAAACGTTACCAGAAATCAAAGTTCCAAACTAAGCCTGAAATGGTGTGTGACATGATAGCGCGAGCAATTCGCGGTGGTATTAATGCGGATTACTTTTTAGCAGATGCATGGTTTGCGACAAAGCATATATTGAGAATGACTATTGAGCACTCACTCATAGCGATAGTCAGAATGAAAAAGAATAAGATGAAATATCGCCTAACTATCAACGGCACTACTCACTTACTTTGTGCAAAAGAACTACACAAACAACATGTCAAAGGCCAGTGGCAACCCTTTAATCATGTGCCTTATCAAAGTAAATCCATTGTTGTTGAGCTGAACATCGCAAGCTCAGATAAACAGCCAACTCAATGGGTTAAAGTTAAATTGCTCTTTGTTCGTTCAGTCAATGAAACCAAGCAGCAAGCAAGTCAACATGATTGGGCGCTATTTTTAACGACGGATAGTCAACTTGAAGACGAAAAAATACTTGAGGTCTATGCGTTGCGTTGGGGAATTGAAGTTTACTTCAAAGAAGCGAAACAAAAGCTAGGTTTTTTAAAATAGTAAAGCCGTCATTATAGTGCTTACATTGCCTCAATACACCTAACAGGTTTAAGGTTTTGCTTGTTATTGTTTGCCAGACAAGAAGAAAGGTCGGCAAGGCTTAGTGAAGTCAGAAATGATTTTGAAGAAAGTTTAAATTGTCTAAATTTTGCCAGTAAGTTGTGGCGATTATTCAAAGCGTTAATTGCGGGTGCGTTAAGTTAAATGGCAATTTTAACAAAGGCAGATAAAGATGGTGTATTAAATAAAATTTAACAAACGGTTGTAGATTTTTTTACGCAAGTCATGCAAATGGATAATTTCACCTTACGGCAAGAGCCCTATAATGAGGTATTGTTCACTTTTATGCGCTAAAAGTGAACTCCGAAACTTGAGTTATAAAAAAATAAAAACAGAAATGAGATTTATTTGCAGTTAGAATTTGCTAGATTATATAAAACTCAGTAAGTAGGTACCACTATGAGCGTAAAAAAAGCATTAAGAAAATTAGAAAAAAAACACAAAAAAATTGAAAGCAAATCTCTCAAACAGCTGCACAAACTATCTCATATCATCGACCAAGGTGCAGCCAACAACAGTAAATGGCACCATGAGATAAAAGAATTATCACAAGAAATCATTACAAGTATGGTGACAGAATTAAAAATACCATTAAATCCGCTCATATCTTGGTTTAAAGAGGGCTCAGATGATGTTGACCACAGTATAAAAAATATAGCTAAACATCAACAATACTCTGCAACTCGCTCCATACTGCATATTCCCTTGAAATCACCCGCTTGTAAAAAATGTCCTGCGCTAGCAAATGGAGTATGTCAATGTGCCGCTAAAAAATTCAAAAACTTATCATCATACGACTAACGGAGGGACCAACTAAACGTTTTAATACCATGGTGGCTAAACCTCTAGTTAGCGTTTTTGTACCGTTAATAACCGCGTTTTCAATAAATGAAGGTTTTTCATCACTTTTAGTCCACTCATGTGTCTCTAAAATCTCTAACAAACTGTCACAGTCAAGCTCTTTTCGATCAAAATAAATTGCTACTGAACCTGCATGATATTTATGCTTAATATTCGTGACCGCATCTATTTCTTGCAATTGTTTAATCAATGCCATGACAGACTTTTGATTATGACGGATATAGTCGGATCTGATGCGTAATCGTTGGGATGTTTTGTGAATATATGTGTTCATAACTAACTCAAATGCAAACGACAATTATTATCAACAAAATAGCACCAAAATTGATTCAGCGCAAAGAAAACTCAATTACCAATTAATCACTATTTACAACGCCCTCCTTTCTACATATATTTCTGTGATGAAAAATAAAATTAAAAAAGTATTAAAAATAAGACGTTGGTTAACGTTAGCGCACCATATTCCAGGACGTATCAGACTTAAATATAAAATGGGTCTTATGGCTCATTTGGTGACCATAAAAGTCACTGATATTGAGCAAGCGTTAGCCGATATACCAGCGTTTAAAAATTATAAAATAAATAAAGATACAGGTAGCATTCTGATTGAATACGATACTGGCATCATCAAACCGGAATTGATCAACCAGTTGTTTTCAGAATCAGAGGTTAACGTGCAACAAGCTTGTTTAAATATTGTTGCAAGTCTTAATATGGATGGAATAAATGATGAGTGATGGCCCTAAATACGGTTCGCACGATATCCCTTATACACAGAACACAGAACAGCCAGATCCTTATGCTGCCAGTGGGGGATATTCACCTTACATGACGCCTGTATACGGCTATAATCACCCAGGTATGCAACCAGGTATGCAACCAGGTATGCAACCAGGTATGCAACCAGGTATGCAACCAGGTATGCAACCAGGTATGCAACCAGGTATGCAACCAGGTATGTACCCAGGTATGCAACCAGGTATGCAACCAGGTATGCAACCAGGTATGTACCCAGGTATGCAACCAGGTATGTACCCAGGTATGCAACCAGGTATGCAACCAGGTATGTACCCAGGTATGTACCCAGGTATGTACCCAGGTATGTACCCAGGTATGCAACCAGGTATGCAACCAGGTATGCAACCAGGTATGCAACCAGGTATGCAACCAGGTATGCAACCAGGTATGTACCCAGGTATGTACCCAGGTATGCAACCAGGTATGCAACCAGGTATGCAACTAGGTATGCATACACAGCAAGATACCCCCGAAAACAATGCTTTCATTGAACAAGCCCAAGCTATGCTTGAAGGTGCTCTAGGTGAAGACGCGGGAATATTTAAAGACTTACTAGGAAACTTAGATATGAATGATAAAGAATTTTGGAAAGGCGCTATGGTTGGCGCTGCTGCAGGCCTATTACTAAGCAATGAAAATGTACGTGGTAAATTAATCGATTTAGTTTCTGGTGCTGGTAATATGCTTAAATCCGGTGGATCAAACGTTAAAGATACAGCAACACAAACAGCCGAATCGGTCAAAGGCAACGTGACAACAAGTAGCGAAATATTTCGCGATACATATACTGCTGGTAAACAAGGTTTTCAAGAATCAGTCGATCGCCATCAAGAAGAACAACCTAAAACTGATAGTTAAATTATGAGTAATTCATCAGACAAATTAATCACAAGCCACCGAGCTATGCTCATCGGAGCAATGGCCGGCGGTGGTGCTTCATTAGCCAACCAATGGCGCGATCATCAAAATGGAGCATTAGAAACCAATGATGTCGTCCTAAATGCGGCAAAATCAGCAATTAAGGCGGGAGCGATCAGTGGAGCATCTACCTATATAGCCGAAAAGATGGCCGGTCGGCCAGTACTATCTTTGTTCACAATACTAAGTGTGGGCGCAGCTAGTTTATACATGATGGATCAAATTTCAGAAGGAAAAGAAATATGAATAATAAACACCCTTATCCACCTTATTACAGTTATCTACAAGGTGAAGTTAAACAGGCATCTACCTACAAACAACAAAATAGCAAGACCCACTTTGCTATGGGTCTTGCAGCTGGTACTGCCGTTGCTTACTTATTATCTAATAAAAAATTCCAGCAAGGTGTCACCTCAACAGGTGAAAAGGCATGGTCAGCTGTACGCGGTGAAGTCGAAGAGTTAAAAGAGCGTCTAGAAGATACACAAGCAGAATTAGATTACTACCGTAACTTAAATAAAGGCGAAAAATGATCGATTTGGTCGTTAAGCACCACCTGTCAGGGCGAATACGTTTCAAAGTAGCAGCACTGATTAACTTTCCCGATATTGAAGAGTGGATCAAGCAAAGCTTATTGGCTATTCAAGGGATTCGTGACGTGCGAATCAATCAGGCAGCAGCTTCCATTGTCGTGCATTATGATTCGCAATTATTGCATGTGGAGACCCTTGAAGCACGTTTATCACAACTTGATTTTACCCAAGCAGATCAGACTGAAATAGAGCATCAATATACGCGTGGGGATATTGCCATGAATATTATTGGCACTCTTTCAACCGCTTTATTACCAAATAAATGGGGAGCTTTAACAACTGCAACACTTGTAGCACCGACCCTCTTTGAAGGTATTAATGAAATAAAAGAAAAACGTATTTCTGTTGAGGTTCTAGATGCAATTGCCGTCGGTTTATCCGTCTGGCGAGGGGACTATAAAACAGCCATGGTCACGCAAAGCTTAATCAGTTTAGGTGAGTACATGGAACAGAAAACCTGCCGAAACAGTGATCAACTACTGGCAGAACTCATGCACCCTCAACAGTCTGTAGTTTGGCGAGTTGACGAATCAGGAAAAAGCCAAGTTAGCTCTGATGACCTTAAGGCTGATGATATTATCGAGCTTGCACCTGGCGATGCAATCCCTGTCGATGGTGTAGTCATATCCGGTGTGGCACTTATCAATCAATCAGCTCTAACGGGTGAGAACGTACCTATTCGACGAGAAGTTGATGCTATCGTTTATTCAGGCACCAGCGTATATGAAGGCACAATAAAAGTCCGAGTCGAAAAAGTCGGAAGTGAAGCCACAACGGCTAAAATAGCACAGTTAATTTACGATTCACTAAGTGAAAAAAGTGAAACTCAGCAAGTCACTCAAGACATGGCTGATCGCCGAGTTAAGATAACCTTAGGAGTAGGTGCTGCAGTATTTGCCCTAACCCAAGATATTAATCGCGTGGCTTCAGTATTTCTGGTCGATTATTCCTGTGCACTAAAACTAAGTACTCCTGTAACGTTTAAATCAATTATGTATCGTGCAGCACAAAACGGGATTTTACTCAAAGGCGGAAGTGCAATCGAAAAGATCGTCAAGGTCGATACTTGCGTGTTTGATAAAACAGGCACATTAACTTATGGCGATATGGAAGTAACAGATGTAGTACCATTTAACCAAAACAACGATGCCCGTGATTTATTGGCAATTGCAGCGTCCGTAGAAGAGCACAGTAATCACCCATTATCGCAATCTGTGTTAAATGCAGCAAAACACAATAAACTCCCACACATCGAACACGGTGAAGTGGAATATGTTATTGCCCATGGCCTTAAAAGTACCCTCAACGGGCATTGTCTTGTAATGGGTAGCCGTCATTTCCTTGAAATTCATGAAAATGTTGATTTCACTCCCTTTGAAGCTCAAATTCGTGAACTTGAAGAGATAGGACGTCATTTGGTGTTTATTTCCCATCAAGGTAAGCTAATCGGGATGCTCGGCTTACGTGATCATTTACGTGAAGATGTAGAAAAAACCCTAAACAAGTTACGTCATTTAGGTATTAAAGAGTTAGTGATGATCTCTGGCGACCGTGCCTATAAAGCTCAGACTCTCGCAAATGAACTTAAGCTTGATCGAGTTTATGCCGAAGCCACACCTGAAAGTAAAGCAAGTATTATTGAACAACTTAAACAAGCTGGTAAAACAGTGATGTTTATTGGTGATGGCGTCAATGATGCACCCGCATTAACGGCTGCGGATGTAGGGATTGCTATGTGTAAAGGCACTGAGTTAGCAAGACAAGCTGCTGATGTAGTATTACTAAAAGATAAGCTTTATGGTGTAGCTGAAGCACGCCAATTGGCACAAATTGCGATGTCGATGATCAATTCAAACATTAAGGCCGCTGAATATATTAACAGTGGTATTATGCTAGCAGCAGCCCTCGGAATGCTAAGTCCCGCGATGAGTGCACTACTTCATAACGGCACCACTCTCGCGATCCTTGCTCGTTCCGCGGCATTAAAGAATGCCTAACATTTAGTTACAATCAGAAAAAAATATCACATACATACTCCACCAACATCTGTTAACGCAAGCGGTACAGCACGCCGATGAAACTATGCTCAGAGTGATTAACGATGAGCGTGTAAAATCCTATATGTGGGTGTATTGCGCTGGCGCGGGTGGGCCAAGTATTGAGCCTCGATATCAAGGTTTACGCAGCATCGTACTGTACGACTATCAAGACGGTAGCCGCGCAGGCAACTGCGTGAGCCGTTTTCTGGCCACCGAGCAAACGGTATTTAATGATTATTTACAGGTTGATGGCTACGCAGCTTATCAGCAGGCCAGCAATAAACTGGTAGGCTGCTCGGCTTAGCCTCCTGAGTCGCTCTACCTCCTGCATCCATGCGGTCGTGGGCTCATGCCCGGCACAAGTTCAAAGAAGCGTTAGTGGCACAAGGAAAACCAAAAGCAGACAAAGTCAGTAAAGCGGATATGGCGCTGAGCATGATAGCCAAGCTGTTGTACCGCATTGAAACCCAAATACAAGCACTGAGCCTGGAAGAGCGGCTGTATTTTAGGCGCACCCACTGACGTGCCCAATTGGCGTTATTTAAGCAATGGCTGGATAAATCAGCGCAGCAAGTATCAAAACAAAGCCAACTAGGCAAAGCCATTCATTACAGCTTCAATCAATGGTCAAAGCTGAGCCGTTACGCAGAAGATAGTCGCCTCAATATCGACAATAACCGTGCTGAACGGACAGTAAAACCGTTTGTGATAGGGCGAAATTATGTGCAGTTCCCCGTTATGTTAAGTAGTGCTCTATAGGCCGCCTAAACCTCGTGATATAAAACAAACTTTCTGCACATAACCTCCACATAATGGTGTTCCCTTCTACCACAAAGGCGACGTCCATGTTACAAGCATATCTTAAGTCACCGCTGCTTTTATCCGCAGCTAAACACATACCCGTTTCGAGTCTGCAGATTTTCATTCAATATTTGGAGAGTAATTGTTATGCAACAAAAACGATTCAGACTTACCTTAACGCCGTAATACATTTCTCACATTGGAAGCATAAACAGTCCCTTTCATGTACCGAGGTAACCATTATCGACAAAACTAGTTTTGTCGATATACACCTGCCAAGTTGCCAATGCTCAAATACGTTTGTAGTGCAAAGCCGGTGCTATCCCAGTAGAGGATTTTTAATTTATCACGGCTTTTATTACAAAAGACAAACACACTGCCGTCGGTGGCTTGTAAGGATAATTGCTGCTCAACGATAACCGCTAAGCCATTTATCGATTTACGAAAATCCACCGGTGCACGGTGCAGATAAACACTGGGAAGCTCTTGAAACATCAGCATGCTTGTAAGCCTTTAATAATCTCCAGCAGGTAGCGTGGGGGCAAGGTGCTGGGGAAAGTCCATAACCCTGTATGATGCTGAAAATGGATAGCCTGGGCTGAAGCGGAAGGTTGAGTTTGGGTTGTCATAGCTGTCGGCGAGGTCAAAGTGGCCATAACAAACGGCGCTATCGGTTGACTGTTTGTTTTAGCTATATCCGCTTTGCGGGCGTAAAATCCGCTGACACTGAGCTTATGCTGACGGCAAAAAGCGCTAATAGTTAAGCCGCTAGCGGATTGCTGTTGTATCAAAGCAGCCCAATCTTCATGTGAACGTGTAGCCATGTTAACTCCTGATGTCATTATCAGTCGTTAAGATAAAGGCTCGATGAGCGCAGTTGAAGACGTACTTGCCCGGACGTGTATGGACACAACCTCTTTTGCAAGTAAAATATCAATAAAAATGAAGGAATGACTGCTCACGTGTATTCGGTTTCTTTAATGATGCTACTTTGCATCGAACCTCAATGGCTTCATCCGCACACTAGATCCCAATCGCTTACACGAGCTGTTAACTCTTCGTCCGGCAAGGGTTTTTCTAGTGATGGTTTAACCTTATTTCCATCTCTTTTTACTTTGCAATTTTAAAAGGGTATATCTTACTCTTCCAACTTAAATCATACGTTTTTTAAACACCTAAGTTTCAATCCATTAAATTCTATTATCCGGCAGCTAAAGCATCTTTATATTCAACATTATTAGTAACTAAAGCCCATGAAATTCGAGCAAGTTTGTTTGCCAGGGCAACAATAGCAACGTTGGGATGCTTTTTTTCACTGAGCTTCTTTATCCATAAACTTAAAGGGTCAGTTTTATCTTTAATATAACGAAAAGCAGCCCGTGCACCATGAACAAGTAATTTCCGTAAATAACCATTGCCACGTTTGCTAATACCTAACAAATTTGCACGCCCTCCAGTACTATATTGCTTAGGCACTAAGCCTAAAGAAGCTGCAAAATCTCGACCTTTCTTAAACTGTTTACCATCACCAATAGCGAGTAATAAAGCGCTACAGATTAAAGGGCCTATTCCGATAATGCTCATTAATTTTTTGCCTAGAGGGTTAGCCGTCGCTGCATTCTTAATTTGAGTTGTTATTAATTCAACTCTCTCATCTAAAAGGATTAAATCCTCCTGCAGCATTTGTAACAAAGCTCTAAAATCAATACTCAATCCGTTATCAAACTCTTCTAACCATATCGGAATAGCCTTGCGTAAATAAGCAATACCTACCGGAGCGACAATGCCGTACTCACTTACCAACCCTCTTATTTGATTAGCCTTGGCTGTGCGTTGGCCGATTAAATCTTCACGAACACGATGCTTTGATTGAATATCTTGTTGCTCTACTGTTTTTATATGTACAAAACGCATATGAGGTCGGCTAATCGCTTCACAAATAGCTTCAGCATCCACTTTGTCATTTTTATTGGTTTTGACATAAGGCTTCACAAATTGGGCTGCTATTAACTTAACGTTATAGCCAAGTGAGGTAAGCTCTCGAGCCCAATAATTTGCAGAGCCACAAGCTCCCATGCCAATGACTGCCGTTGTCGGTACAGGCTTAACAATGGCCTTCATCCAGTTAGTACGATTATATTTTCCTTGTCAGACAATCTCTTCACTTTCATTAACAGCATGAATGTGGAAAACGTTCTTGGCTAAATCGACACCGACTCTTATCGTGTTTTTCATAAAAACCTCACTGGTTATAAAAAAGACTCCTGCTGCTAGTTTACTCTATTGTCAGCATATGGGACGAATGGGTGAGGTTGTGTCCATTCCATTGCTTACGCAACACTTGCCACACTAGTTAACAATGATGACCAATTTTAGATGATGCGCACTTATTGTTAAAATCAAAAAGGCCGCCAATTTGGCGACCTTTTCTAATAAAAAATCTAGCTTAAAAAACTACGCTACGCGAGCTTCTGGAAGAGCAGTAATATTTACAGGCTTATCCATATTTTCAGCTTCCCAAGTATCAAGCTTAGCTTGCATGTTAATCCAAATAGCTACCCCAGTCCCTGTTGACTCAGCTAAACGTCTAGCCATAGCGTGGGAGCATTTGGCTTTCCCATTAACAAATTCACTTAACGCCTTTCTGGTAACACCTAAGTGTCCTGCTGCCGACGTTATAGATATCCCTCTATCATCTAGAACAGTGAATTTGAAAAATTCACCTGGATGTGAAGGTTTTCTAATCTGTCTCATTTCTTCTCCTAAAATCGAGAGATAAAATGTACCTATCATCGATTAATCATAGGTACATTTTATATAGAGTATGAGCTAACGGGCTTTGATTTTTTTGCCGTGATAATCGACGTAATCAAGCAATATGGCGCCTTCATCTTTTATTTGAAAGGTTATCCGCCAGTTACCGTTAATCTCAATACTGTAAACCCCTTCACCTGACCCTTTCTTCTCAGAAAATTGATTTAGATACAAAACCTTTAGGTCTTGGGGGTGGTGAGATGAATCTATTGCATCTAATATAAACCCAATCTTTTGAACATGATTTGGATTTAGCCCTTTTGCATTGTTGTCATAAAAGTAATTTTTAAGTCCTTTATGTGAAAAACTTTTGATTGCCAATTTCTCGCCCTCCTAGTGATATTAAAATTCCTAAAAATGTTAAATAAATTCATTTGGTTATTCCTTTGATTAATGTTTGTCATCAAGCAGTACATACCAAGCTATTGAAATTTATTTACTCACTTAAGGAGTTCTTCACATAGGGCAGTCTTCGGCAACAGCTAGACAGTAACCTGTAACGTTATAGGTGTCAACTGTGATTGATGGATTACGTGTGCCTAATGACTTAAGAGCGACAGATTAGATAAATATTTTACTTAATTAAAAAACCACCAATATAAATCAGCTAGTAAACAATAATCTTCTTATGAGCGCTGTTTATTTTAGCGATCAAATTCTTCTTCTTTGATGGTTTAAAAAATATCATTTATCAAAAACACTTTATACCCATGATCAATGAAGATGCTTGATTTTTTACCAATAAAGATCACCATACCCCTCATGAAAAACATCAAGTTGACCATCAAGCAAAAGTAAGCGGTCAATTAACCGGTGAAGCTTACTCAGCTTCACCTAAATCGACATTCCACGGCAGCAAATCAGTCATATCATCCGATGGCGCACGCTTGGGTAATTCTGTAAATAGATGACAGAAATAATAGTAGGGATTCAAATCATTGGCACGGCAGGTCATCACAAGGCTGTATAAGTTCGCACTGGCTTTAGCACCAGCCACCGACGTCGAGAACATCCAGTTTTTTCGCCCTGTGGTAAACGGCCGGATATCACGCTCAGTGACATTATTATCAATACTGATATCCCCATCTTCAAGATAGGTTAACAATTTGGGCCATTGATTTAGGGTGTAAGCGATGGCTTTACCTAATGCTCCTTTGGGTAAAACATGTTGGCTGTTTAGCCAGGCATAAAACGCATTGAGGATGGGCTCGGCCTGTTGCTTTCTCAATTGTTGACGCGCTTAGGAAGTTAAGTGTTTTGCCTGTTTTTCTATGCCGTAGAGTTTGGCAATATAACTCAATGCTTTTTCGGGTTTGCCTGCTTTTTTGGATGGCGATGCTTTTTGTGCATCCGTAAATTTACGTCTGGCATGTGCCATACAAGCCGCTTGTGTGACTTGCTCAAGCGTATCGTAAGCACGGTAACCATCGGTCAGGAGATAGCCTGAGTATCCCGTTAGAAAATCCTTTACACAGGCGGCTGCACGACTCGGTTGATAGTCGTAAATAACGGCAGGGTTTTCTGCAAATTCACCACTGCGATACACCCACATGTACGATTTTGTTTCGGCCTTTCGGTCTTCCTCGCGAAGCACTTGTACCGTTGTTTCATCAGCGCAAATGAGTTTCTCGCTCAGAAGCTTATCCTTCATTGCATCGATAATGACCTGGACTTTATCACCTAGTTGTACACACCAATTAGCGAGTGTGCCTCTGCTGATATCAATTCCTGAGCGATTTAATATATCAACCTGGCGATACAGTGGTAATGCATCCACGTATTTAGCGGTGACAATAGCGGCAAACGTTTCAGCGCTGCCCATGCTTTTAGGCAGCATGCTCGCAGGCTTTGGTGCCGTAATGACACGACTACTGACTTGTATTTTTTCACAATGACGGCAAGCGTATTTAGTGCGCTCATGACGGATAACGCTGACTTTCTGTGGAATGATTTTGAGCGCTTCACTGACTTCTTTACCGCATTCGTGAAGGGGTGTTTGGCAACATTCACAACAAGGGGCGATGAGTTCGTGCAGATAAACTTCACGCTCAAGCGCTTCAGGAAAAGGTTTTCGACCCGTTTTAGCCTTACTCTTATTTTCTTTAGGCAACGCATGTTGCTGCTCTGCTTCGTTGAACGTACCTTTAGCGACTTTTTCACTTTGTGACGAAAAGCGCTTAGATTTACTGAGGTTGAGTTGCTCAATAAGCAGTTTAATTTGAGTTTGAAGCTCACTTACTTGCTCTTGTTTAGCTTGCAGCAATACTTTTTGAGACGTATTCTCTTGCTGCAGTTTTTGCAGCAATGCTTTGAGTTGCGCTACGTCATCAGGTAAGTCAGTCAAGGTTACTCAGGGCTTAAGTGGGTATCAATCTCCTTAGTCTGACAGCGAAAAATGATCGTTCAAGTAGAAATTTGCGATCGACATTCATCATTACACTTCTAGCCCATAAATCGGTCGATGTGCCTTGGGATTATCTAACATTAATCCCGATAATAACCAGTGTAATTGCTGCTTAGTGATATGAATAGCGCCATCATATTGAGGTGTGGGCCATTTAAAATGGCCTTTTTCAAGACGGCGATAATAAAGCCAAAACCCGTTGGTATCCCAAAATAAGATTTTGAGTTTGTCACGCTGTCGATTACAAAAGATAAACCAAGCCTGACTAAAAGGGTCCATCTCAAGTGTGCCGGCGACGATTAATGACAATCCATCAATCGACTTTCGCATGTCGGTGACACCTGACACTAAATACACGTTACCAGTGGGAGTCATAGTAGTGCTGCAACCCAATGTTTGATTTGTGTTTGACTGAGCATAGAAGGAAGTTCAGCGCGAATACCGTTAGGTAATAATAGCACCACGACATCAGCACTTTCCTGGTCAAAGACAATTGGCTGAACTTGTTGCCTGGCCTCTTTACTCTTGAGTTTTTTGACCCAATAGTAAAGTGTTTGATAGTGGATTGACCGCTCAGTACAAAATTGTTTAATCGGTAACTGGCTTTGTTTGAACTCAGTCAGTATTTGAGTCCAGTGGTCATGTTTTTGCGATTGATTCATAGCGTCTCCTTTGTAAAGAAGCACTATGCCAAAGGCTGATCCTTATTGGTATGTGGGGTTAATTGACCGCTTACGACCATCGAGCAAAAAATAGATCTTGAAGCCCTTCACGACGAGAGTCGAGATGGGCGTGTTCGTGATCGAATTAAAGCCGTTTTACTTCGCTCTGAAGGCTGGTCAACACCGATGATAGCTCAGGCCTTACGACTGCATGAAACAAGTATCGTTAGGCATATTGATGATTACGTCAGTAAAAATAAGTTAGCACCTGAAAATGGAGGTTCACGACCTTATTTGAGTGAAACACAAACTGATGAGGTTATGGCTCACCTGATGTTAAACACTTATCGCTGCTCGTATGAAATCATTGAGTACATATGGAGAAACCATGGGCTGCGCTTCTCTATCCCAGGTTTAAATAAATGGCTTCATCAGCATAACTTTAGCTACAAATATCCTAAAGGCGTCCCTCATAAGTTTGATGAAAAAAAGCAAGCCGATTTTATTGAGCAGTACACTAAGTTAAAGTCTGAAGTAGTTGATGAGCCTATATTGTTTATGGATGCTATGCATCCAACTCAAGCGACAAAAGTAAGTTGTGGCTGGATAAAAACAGGGCATGACAAAGCGATAGAAACAACGGGTAGCCGGACTCGATTAAATCTAGTTGGTGCAATTGATTTGAATGACTTAGCTGCCGCTCAAGTGAAGCGTTACGATAAAGTGAATGGTGAAACTATTCAGCATTTTTTCGAGGAGATAAGAGCGTATAACGGCAGTGATAAGCGAATTCATTTAATTTTAGATGGTGCAGGTTATCACCGAGCACAAGTCGTAAAGAATAAAGCAAAAGAGCTTAATATTGAGCTTCATTACCTCCCGCCTTACAGCCCCAATTTAAACCCAATAGAACGTTTGTGGAAGGTAATGAATGAGCATGTGAGAAATAACAAATATTTTGCAACGGCGAAAGAATTCAGGGATAAAATTGATGAATTTTTTAGTCAAACACTTCCCCAGATAGGTGATATTTTAGGAAGTAGAATTAATGACCATTTTCAGGTGTTAAAACATGCACCTTGAAGAATGATGGGTATATATGGCAGTACAACCGCTTTTAGCGGTAAATGAGTCGCATCAAAAGCAATGACAAGAGTGATATGTTGAAATAAAAACTAAGGTCAAAAGCTTTTGGTGAGCAGAGTATTATCTTGACTCACCGGGAGCGTCCATATATGGCCATGTTATTCATTATAAGTTGACGCAGCTTATTTCATTGGCCACATCATCCATCGCTTTAGCAAAGCTTGATATGCCAGAGGAGGGGATGTACAAGTGACGCTTATTATGTTGCTTACAGAATCGCTTCAATCTGTAGTAGGCGTCGTGACTGATGCAATCGGAGGCGCAAATAACCGCATCGGCAGACCACAACATGGCATCTAAGCGCTTGCTACGGTCTTCGACGCCGCCATCATGATGGCTGAATTCGCCATTACAACGAGACACCAGCTCCCTGTATTGTTCAGTCATGCGCGGCTGGCCACCAACACATAAAATTTTCAGACCCTTAAGATCTGGACAATCGGTGCAAGAAGCCGCACTGCATCTATTACAGGGAGACAGACTCTGCTTTACTAACCCCTCTAGCGATCGGGATTCTTGCCTCTGTAGCTGCAATTTTTGAGTTAAACCCAAAATGTTATCTTTACTGTGTTGTAGTTTTTGCTGCCACTGCAGTTTCTGTTTATCTAAAATCTCGAGCGAGGTATTTTGACTCGCCACTTTGTTCTGTAGCTGCTTTAGTTCAAGCGCCGCTGCATTATTATTTCCTTGCCGTTCTAGGCGCTGGCAGTGCTCTTTAAGTTGCAAATTGTCCGCCTTAATATCAGCCAGCTGTTGTTGTAGATCATCTAGCTGCCACTCTTTACTAGAGATCGTCTGATGGGATTTTTGCTGACTTTTATCTGACGATTTTTTCAGTTCTAACAGCTCCTTTTCAACAGTGTGTAGACGTTTCAGATCGGCACGCTGGCCAGCCCCAATTTGGTGGGACAACATATGAATGGTTTCATAGGCCATGTCCTCAATAGTCAGATCACACAAAGGGTGCGTTAACAGTGCCCATAGGGCTTCGGCGCTGGATCCTCGATCTATATGTTGCTGCCAGACTGGTTTGAGCTCATCGCGGCATTTAATCAGACCAAAACGCTTGATAGCGGCAGTGAATTTTTTATCTAGGTGCTTTTGTACCGTCAAAGACAGGTGATGTTTAACGTCACAGTTGGAAACGATCCAAGTGTGTAGCCAGTAATCACTTTTTCGAGCCTGTTCTTTATCGACAATTTTTTCTGCCAGCTTACGGATTTCAGATGTCGTCAAACAGGTACCTATAACCGGACATAGCAGTTTAGCGCTTAACTCCCACAGTTTACGTTTACCTTTAAAGCAATTAAATGCCTGTGTTCCAGTGGCTGAGATATCACACATGCAGTTATCCTTAATCCTGTCGCGGTAAACTTACCTTTAAGCAATGATTGAGTCGTCAATGGCATCAGTGTAAAGACGCGTATAAATGATAATAGTTACTATTCGTATGGATGGGAAGTATTACTTGAGAATATTTTTCGTGAAAGAATAATAATAGATAGTCATGTTATTTTCTTGATCAAGCATCTCGTACTTAACTCCATAAGCGTTCACATTGGACAGATTATTTGCTGACTTTTCTACACAAATCTCTACCACAATGAACTTTATTAAAAGTTGATGATCAGAGTGGATAACTCAATTAACTTGCAGATTAATGATGCCAATTTTCAACGCAGAGCAATGGTCATATAATCACTTTTTAAACGGTTTCTTTGGTGACCCGCGTCGCACAGACCGTGTAATCGAAGTCGCTGCAGATATGGCACGTTGTAGTGGTAAGTCTATCGCTCTATCATGTCAAGGTAATGAGGCTAAAGTTGAAGGGGCTTATCGATTGATCCGTAATGATAAAATGTCTTCAGAAGTGATTAGCGCTTCTGGTTTTCAACATACAGCGGAGCTTGCCCAGTCATATGCTGAGATATTAGCCATAGATGACACCACCCATTGAGTTACAAGCATCAAGTAGCACAAGAGCTTAGTAAACTCGGTACCACTACAGATAAATTACGTGGGTGGTGGGTACATTATGAGCTTACGGCAGCATAGTTTCTGACTTTGATAGCTTAACAAGTTCAACAGATGTGTAGTTTTTCACAGTATAAAATAATTTGAAAGTGGTGAGCATATTAGATCATAATTTAATGCGGATTGGTATTAGAAGGAACGATGGCAAGAAATCCGAAACGTTGACTAACGGTATAAGAAACTGCGAAGCTATTGGGGAGGTGTTTCTGAACCCAGATAAAAAATCTGAAAATAAAGCAAGAAATGTAGCGTAAATTTTAAGCAAAGAGTGCCAACTACTTTGAAAATCACTGAAGTCCCAACTAGGGTGAGCTTACGGCAGCATAGTTCAACTTCTATCTTGTAAACTGATTTAATGATCGCTACTCAATAATCAGGATGCAATCATGTCAACATTAGATCCCTTATCAACCCTCACAACAGCTTTTGAATCCTGGCGTACCAACAGGAATAGTCGTCAGGCTCCAACCCCCAATACATTGCGTGAACAAGCCGTCGGATTACTCGAACATTATTCTTCTAGCAAAATAACATCCGCACTACGGATTAGTGGCGGCCAGCTTAAACAGTGGCGAAATAGCGTAAATCCTCAACTCAGTCCCCACCAGTTTGTGCACCTACCCATTTCAACATCATCTGCTCAAACCACTTTTAACGTAGTCCTACAATTTGCTCACGGAGATACCATGTCTTTATCAGGCGTTGATGATCCACAAACCCTTATTTCGCTGATCAGGGCGTTGAAATCATGATACATCTTACCGCTGAGACGCATATCTTAATCGCCATTGCACCTGTCGACTTTCGTCAGGGAATGGATGGTTTAGCGGCACTATGCCGTTATACATTAGCGGCTAACCCTCGCTCTGGCTCGGTGTTCGTCTTTATTAACCGCAATAAAACCATGGTACGTGCATTATCATATGATGGCAGCGGCTTTTGGTTGATGACCAAGCGGTTGTCAAAAGGCAAGTTTGTACATTGGCCAGGCTCAAAGCAAAAAATTGAACCGTTCATCGCCAAGCAGTTACGGCAGCTGTTACTGAACTGCGATCCAATGTGGCAAAAACACGATCTTATTTAAGTCAAAAAACAGCAATATTAGTGCTTGATTGTTAATGTTATCGGATCATAATCCTTCCCCCAGCAACCTCGACTTCAGCCTAAACAATGTTGATAAACCGTGAGTAAACCCTTCACCGATATTGATGGACCCGCACTTGAATCGCTGATATCGCTGATATCGCGAGTCAGTGAGGCCAAAGAGAACAACCTCGCGTTAAGTCCAGAGGATTGTCAGTTATTACTTGATGCGTTGCTGACGTTAGCGAGCATGCAAGACCGGTTAGCCCACCATGATGTCACAGTGCATAAACTGCGAAAATTGTTGGGTATTGAAAAGTCATCTGAAAAGCTTGCCAGCGTACTTAAGCAAGCGAGAGCATCCGGTAAGAAAAGCAAAAACCGTCAACACGATGAAGGTGAAGGTTTTACACCTGTTAAGCCCGTCGTTATCGTTCACGCAATGACAGATGTGGCTAAAGGTGATACCTGTACGGAGTGCTTAACCGGTAAAGTGTATAAAACTGAGCCTGGTAGCTTACTGCGTATTACAGGGCAAAGCCCGTTCAAGCCTGAGCAGCATGTGATGGAGCGTCTTCGCTGTAATACTTGCGGTGCTTATTTCAGTGCGCCTCTGCCGGATGGCGTCTTAGTCGATGGTGAAAGCCAGCAAAAGTATGGTTACTCTGCGCGGTCATTGATGGCCATTTATAAATACTTTGCAGGATTGCCTTTTTATCGTCAGTGCAGTATTCAAAAGCTACTGGGGGTAAAAATTACCGCTTCAACGGTCTTTGACCAAGTTGAGCGGGTTTGTAATGATATTTACCCTGTGTACCAGCAGCTTTTTAATGTAGCCTCAGACGCCGAACATTATTATCTGGATGACACGACGCACCGCATTTTAGACGCTAAACCGGTCGAGAAAGCCGTCCGTAATAGCAATAAAACACGACTGCGTAGCGGTATTTATACCTCAGGGGTTATCGCCACACTGAAAGATAATAATGCCATCGTCTTGTTTGAAACCAACATCGGCCACGCAGGTGAATTCATTGACAGCATTTTGCATAAACGCAGTCAATCATGTGGCAAGCCCGTTATCATGAGTGATGCATTACCGAGTAATCGTCCCACGGCAAGAGAGGCAACAATGTCACTGTGTAACAGCCACGCCAGACGACAATTTGTCGATGTGATTAATCATTTTCCTGAGGAAGTTGAGTATGTGCTCAAACGCTATGGAGAAATATGGGGGAATGATGATTTTGCTAAAAGCGAAAAACTATCCCCTGTGGCTAGGCTTGCTTATCATCAAGCTCACTCATTGCCCATCATGGAAGACATTAAATCATGGGGCGAAGCGCATATCGCGAATGAAACGGTCGAAGAAAATAGTGGTCTGGGCAAAGCAATCCGCTATTTCCTTAAACACTATGTTGGCCTCAGTTATTTTTGCAACATGAAAGGCGTGAAAATCGATAATAACCGTATAGAATCGATGCTAAAAATCATCGTGCGAGACAGAAAAAATGCGATGTTCCACAAAACATTACTGGGCGCAACGATTGGTGATGTGGTTACCTCAGTTATCGCAACGGCAAGTGAAGCGGGTATTAATGTCTTTGATTACTTCACCACATTACAGCAGGAAAGTGCGCAGGTAAAAGCCCACCCAGAAAATGACTTACCGTGGAATTATATCACCAAAAGTTAAGTCATTTAGATAAACCCCACCTAAACAGATTAACGTAGGCTTAACCGCCTAGGTCAAGCTGTGCCTGTAAATTGATGATGTCACGCTATACTGCCGTAAGCTCACCAACTAGGCTATAAGTTAATTGTGGTTTGGATCAATTTCAAAATCGAGAAGTTAGCTTTTTCAATACAAAAAACATTCATGACCTTGCTCTATTAACTTGACATGCTTTGATTAAACACGAATAATAATCATTATCGTGGAGGGAAAGGCATTTAGCTTCCTATGTTCTTCAATCGATAACCAATTGAAAAGTAAGAAATAGAAGAGTCTTAATGTTTTTTCAACACATATTTTCAATTCTAAATGTATGGATACTCAACATGAAGTTAACCGGTGTACTTTTTCTTATCTTATTTGCTTCTCTTTCACCAGTGAAATCATGGGCTGACGAAAGTGATTCCCCAAATAGTGTAAAAAAGGGGGTTGATGGCTTTAGCCAACAAATCAATGATTCCCGCTATACCAAACTACCAACTTATCTTATTGAAATGAAAGACGGTAATTTAATTCCAGCCGAATTGACTGTACCTGAAAAGATCAAATTTCGTCTTGTTGTACGTAATATCGGCGCTAAACCTGCAGAATTTGAAAGTAATCAGCTACGCCAAGAAAAAGTATTATTTATGGGCGCAGATACTAGCCTAGTAATAATTCCATTAGATGTTGGTACTTATGACTATTTTGACGATTTTGCACCAACAATACATGGCAAAATCATCGTAAAAGCAAAGGATTAAATCATGGGGCAAACTATTTTTGTCGTATGCCGAGAAAGTATTGAAGCTCTCTTAGTAATTGGGATCCTTTATGCTTGGATGGATGGACGCGAAGACGCTAAAATAGGCAAAAAATGGTTATTTGCAGGTATATTGGCTGGTTTTGGCTTAGCTACATTACTGACATTAACATTAATTGGTGTAACAGATTTATTGGGTGGAGAAGGACGAACATGGTTTGAGATCGGCATGCTGGCATTTGCCAGTGCATTGATTGTTCAAATGGTCATGTGGATGCGTGTCCATGGGCGAACGCTAAAAAAAGAAATTGAAAGTGGATTAGAAAAAAGCCTGCAAGACGAAAAGAATTGGTGGGGAGTATTCTTTCTATCAATGATTGCAGTGGGTCGAGAAGGTTCTGAAACAGTAATGTTTCTTTACGGCTCCCTTTTACAACTAGATTCGATCGCATCTTATATGAGCTTTTTCATGGCAGTCGCTATTGGCTTAGCACTTGCCATGGTGCTCTTCTATTTATTGAAATTGGGTGGCCGAGTTATTTCTTGGAAATGGTTCTTTCGAGTAACAGAAATTATGCTTCTTTTCCTCGGCGCTTCCTTGTTATTAACAGCATCAGAAAAATTATTGAGCGGCCCGTTAGCGGCTACTGATTTACCTAGCTGGGTATATAGCACGATGTGGAACATGACAAGTGTGCTTAGTGACGGCTCGATATTAGGTAATCTATTAGCTTCACTTTTTGCTTATCGTTCACAGCCCATTGGTTGGGACCTGGCGGTATTAGGTACTTATTGGATCACTGTATTATTGATACTTAAGTGGCAGTCTCGAGATAAGAGTGCGCCAATAGCTCGAGCTATTACGGAATAATCTTTAGCAAATCACATAAAGTAATCAATAAAATTGCCGGAAGCAGTCAACAACAAATGTTTTATTTAACTATCGAATTCAAGACATAACGTTTAAATTTATCTTAGGAGCAACAAAAGTGAAGAAAACAATTTTATGTATGATGATTGCTGGCGCAATATTAGTATCTGCTTGTAACACAACGCCAAGTACAACTGCAGCATCACAGTCTAATGCAGCCGCATCTCAGAACTTTAAGCAGGATACATTATCTACTTACGCAGCAATTGCTTCTTCTAATTACCAAGATGCAGTGATGGATGCTAAAAAATTACAAGCTGCGATCAGTGATTTTGCAAAAGCACCGACTGAAACTAAGTTACAATCAGCTAAAGAGGCTTGGTTAGTTTCTCGTGAAAGCTACGGAACGACTGAAGTCTTCCGCCTTTCAAATGGTCCTATTGATGCTGAAGATGGTTGGGTAGCAGAAGCTTACGGTAGTTTGGAAGGAGAACTTAACTCTTGGCCATTAGATGAAAACATGATCGACTACACTATGGACGCTAATAATAAGCGTACTAGTGGTAACATTATTGATACTAAAGGCATGTTTACACCTGGCGGTGAAGACGTTAGCTCTGTAGATGTATCAGCAATCACACCAGAAGCATTAGGTGCATTAAATACAAATGGTGGTGATGCAAATGTAGCAGTGGGTTACCATGCAATTGAATTTATGCTTTGGGGTCAAGATCAAGATTACAACAACATGATCGAAGATACTATTACCAATGGTGCTCTGACTGCAGGTCAACGTCCACTGTCTGATTTTACAACTGATAAATTAGCACAACGTCGCCTTACTTATTTGGCTGCAGTAGCGGAAAAGATGGTTGATGACTTGGCCGTAGTATCTAGTGCATGGGATAGTTCAGTTAGTGGTAAAAATGGTCTTTACCGTGCCGCTTTATTAGCAGAATTAACTGGCGATCAAGAAACTAAAAATATCGATGAAGCTGCATCATTAAAACAAATATTAGCTGGTGTTGGCGTATTTGCTAAATCAGAATTAGCTAATGAGCGTATTGCAGTTGCTGTTTTAACTCCTAGTGAAGAAGATGAGCATTCTTGTTTCTCTGATAACACACACCGTGATATTGCCTCGAACTACCAAGGTATTAGAAATGTCTTAATGGGCGAATACAAAGGTAAAAAAGTAGGCCCTGCCTTCATCGATAGCCTATCTATGTCCGAGCAAGCTGAGATTACTAAATTAATGGCTGATATTGAGATGCGCATTGCAATGGTCGATAAATTAGCAATTTCTACAATGCATTTTGATTATCAGATTCATCCTGAAAACGAAGAAAGTGTACAGAATATTGTAACTCTTAAAAACCAATTACGTCGCCTAGGTGACAAAATGGTTATTGTAGCTAAAGCGTACGGTATTTCTCTAACAACAACTAATGTTACGGATGCTGAAGAAACACAAGTATAAAGTAACATGCCTATGTATCTGAGTCAGTTTTGGCCTATTCTTATAGTATAAATCAAGACTAGAAGTGAGATTTACTATGAAAATGCCTGAAACGAGTTTTTTTGAATGGCAACGTCAATTCAGCGCTGAAACTGATTGCTTAAATCACATTAAGAAAATGAGATGGCCTAATGGTTTTGTTTGCCCTAGATGCTCTTGTGAGCATGCCTATGAGCTTACAACCCGCAATGTATATGAATGCAGTCAATGTCATAAACAAACATCGGTCACAGCAGACACATTATTCCACGGTAGCCGTATTCCTATCACTAAGTGGTTTTGGGCTATCTACTTTTTAGGCTCAGATAAAGGCAGTATTTCAGCATTAAGACTGAGTAAGCACATTGAAGTTAATTGGCGAACGGCACGTTTGATATTAAGTAAGCTGAGAACAGCTATGGGCCATAGAGACAGCTTATATAGACTGTCAGGGGTCATTGAAATTGATGATGCGTTAGTGGGTGGCAAAAGCAAGGGCAAGCGTGGACGTGGAGCAGGAGGTAAAACACCTGTTTTAGTTGCCGTTGAAAGCAAAGGATAAAAGAGCTGGATTTATTGCTATGCAGGCTGCAAATAGCGTTTGCCATGATAGTGTTGAACAGTTCGTTACCAAACACTTAAGATACAGCAAAAAGTGCATACAGACGGCTTACCTGCGTTGAACATTATAGATAAGACTCAACAACATGAAGCGAGGGTTACCCCCAGTGAGCTTGTTGATGAATGGCTGCCTTGGGTTCATATTGCCATTGGTAACTTAAAAGCATTTTTACTTGGGACATTCCATAGTGTTTCAGGAAAGTACCTGCAAGAATACCTGAGTGAGTTCTGTTATCGGTTCAATCGTAGACAAATGGAAAGAGAAATACCTAACAGATTGTTAAATTTGGCAATCATTCACACGCCAATACATTCTTACTGAGCCAACTGCATAGGCATGTAAAGTAATGATTCAGTAGTGTCATAATAATCGCCACTAATCGATTCGGTTGTTGGCGTTTGTTATTCCCAAGTAAGTACAAGCCATCTTGAATAGTGATTTATGAAAAGTAGTTTTAGTACAGTCTTGACGATTCTTTTTCGAAGCGTTTTTTTGTTTCTGGTGTTAAATAACTTTGCTCATAGCGAAGCTATCAATATGGCGATGGATACTCATAGTAACCAATTTACCAATACAGCAGGTAAGAAACCCTTTTCTCATCCGCTTAAAATGACTGATGAAGAGTTCGATCAGTTTATTCTTGGACGCTCTTTTTTTTCCATCCCTTGGGTTGAAGCCCCGAGTGCAACCACTGCCCGAGATGGTTTAGGTCCTCATTTTAGCTCAAATACCTGCGCTAGTTGCCACATCAATAACGGAAGTGCACCTACATTAAGTAGTGAAAATCAGCCTTTGAGAGCGTTGCTCTTTAAACTTACCCAACCTAGTAATCATTCATCACGATGGTTAGTTAATAATATAGAGACTCCTTTTCATGATAGTGTGCCAGACCCGGTATATGGTGCTCAGGTATCAATAAGAGGTAACGGCAAGGTAAAACCTGAAGCAAAAACAAAATTAAATGTCGAATTTATACCTTTTACTTATCCCGATGGTCAGTTAATCATATTGACAAAGTTTACTCCTTATTTAGATAATTTAGCCTACGGGTCTTTAGCAGAAGAAACTGTCATTTCATTACGACAACCACCTATTTTGGCTGGTCTAAAGTTAATTGAACAAGTTTCAACTGAAGATATTCTGGCTTGGGCAGACCCATCTGATAAAGATGCTGATGGTATCAGTGGCCGTCCGAATTGGTTAAACTCATTAGACCAAGACAAGAAAGTGTTAGGACGTTTTAATTGGAAAGCCAATGCCGATACAATTATTAGCCAAACAGCCAATGCAGCAGCCCATGACCTTGGATTAACTAATCCTATTCATCCACAAGAACTTTGCCAACCAGCACAAGAAGATTGTTTAGTGGCCCCTCGAGGAAGTGATTCACCACTTGGTAACTTGGATCTTCCTCTGCTTCGTCTTCAAGCTATTGCATCTTATATTGGTAATCATAAAGCCCCTAGAACAGTTACCCTAGATGTTGAAGCCCAAAAGGGAAATAAAATATTTAAAGAAGTTGGTTGTAGTAGCTGCCATCGTTCAACATTAACTACAACTCAAGATGTTGAATTTCACCCTTATACTGATCTGCTTTTGCATGATATGGGCGAGGCATTAAAAGATGGTCGTCCAGAATTCCTAGCAACTGAAAGAGAATATCGTACAGCACCTTTATGGGGTGTAGGGGCTCGTGTCCGAGCAGGACATCGTTTTTTACATGATGCACGAGCGCTAACACCAGAAGAAGCCATTCTTTGGCACGGTGGTGAAGCCGAAAATGCTAAATCAAAATTTATTAAACTAGACTATGCTCAGCGCTTGGCCTTGTTACACTTTCTGGAGCAATTATGAAAATTTTTACATCGCTATCATTTATTTGTTTACTTAGCCTACCAGTACTAAGTAATGCTGTAGAACAAGATCCCTATGTAGCTATTTATGACAATGTTATTCAGAGCAATGCAGATAACGCAGTAAAATTTTGTCAAAATGTACAAGATTCTTTGGAAAGCACATCTAGTAATCTGCGACAGCAAGCATTTGTACAACTCGCTGAAGGATGGGGTAGAGTTCAAGCGACTTATATTCTTGGAAACTATGATATGAATGCAATGGATTATCCATTGATGGTAGATTATTTTCATAGCGGGAATGAAGATATTCATGAAAGTGTTACCCGTTTATTAAATCGTGAAAAAGAAGCCTCTGTAGGACTATATAAAAACTCTTATAAAACGATGGGCGCGTTGGATTCTGTTATGTTTAGTGGCACTTGGTCTGAGCGTAGAAAACAATTCTCTAAAGTGATAGCTGCTAACATTTGTAAACGATTTACTCAAATTAGTGACGGATATAAGGACAGTCGCAGTGAGTTTCTTGCTGATAAAGATAAAGCCTTATCATTAGTTGTTAACGCAGAAATTGAACATATTTATAAGACTCGTGATTGGCGGATTGCTCAAATTAGTGGATTAACTAAAGCAAACCTTGGCATCACAAAACCAGAGCATCAACAATACCCTTATAGTAAGGCATCTTGGGCATTTATCGGAGGGATCTTAGAAGCTAACTCGCAACTTTTAAGTGAAGATCAACAACCTAATGTTGCTACTATCTCTTACTCAAAGACCAATAATGACGGACTAGTAGAAGTACAAGCCGCCTTACAAGCAACATTAACAGCATACAAAAATACGCCTGTTGACCATAACTTTAACCTCAACGATATGATCCCGGTATTCCAAGGGCTGTTAGATATTCAGAAAGCATTTTATAGACAACTAGTTAATAGTCTTGGTATTTCAGCTAATTTAATAGATGCAGATGGAGATTGATACCCCCTTAAATCTATTTCTTAATGGTAGTAACCGGATTTTCTGGGGCTACCTTATAGCAAGTGTACTGATTGCATCTGTATGGTATATAAGAAAAGATAGGTCTATTTCATTATCAAGATTAAAGGCTTACTGGTTAAATGCAGATTCAAAATTAGATTATCGCTATTTTTTAGTTAATTGGGTATTCAAAAAACTACTCATTTTACCTGTTCTATTATCAGGGCAAACCGTTGCGCTTTGGACATTGGATAATCTAAACGCAGTAGCAGAACCATTATTTTTACCCTGGTATTATCGTGATATTGTTTTGTGTTACACACTAAGCTTGTTCGTGATTGGAGACTTTAGTCGCTATTGGCTGCACCGTTGGATGCATACGAACCGTTGGTTGTGGAAATTTCACCAAGTTCACCACAGCCCTGAATCATTAAACCCATTGACGTTTTACCGTTTACACCCGGTAGAAATCATACTTTTTGCATTACGCCATGCAATTGTAGCGGGTGTGATTACTGGCATATTTATTTTCTGCTTTGGCGCTAGAGTTGACCTTTATACTGTATTGGGTGGCAATGTATTTGTCGTCATTTTATTTTCCTTTACGGGAAACCTGAGACACAGCCATATTCGACTAGGCTATGGTCGTTGGTTGGAGCATCTGTTGGTATCACCTGCACAACATCAGACACATCATCACCCAGAAAGTATGCAGAAAAATCTAGGTAGCGTATTAGCGCTGTGGGATTTGTTATTTGGAACATTAAAGTTGTCTCAAGATGCTCCGTTAAATCAAAAGTTTGGTTTAGGGGTGGGTAAAAGACAAAATTTTGATAGCGTAACAAAAATTATTATTAATCCATTTTTTGACATTTATACTATTATTCGGCGGAAATTAAAATGATAAAATATTTTACTTTTTTATTTGCAATGGTGCTTATTAGTAGCTCATCTAGCGCTGAGACTAAGCTCTCTGAAGAGGGGCTAGGACAAGCATTATTTTTCGATACTAATTTTTCTATTAACCGTACCATGTCTTGTGCAACCTGCCATGAACCTGCTCAAGGTTTTACAGACCATCGCACCAATAGAGGCAAGGGTATGGTTTCAATGGGGGATGATGGACATTCTATAGGAGGACGTAATACACCAATGGCAGGTTATGCGAACACCTCACCCATATTTCATTTTGATGAAGCTTTAAAAGAGTACGTAGGCGGACAATTTTTAGATGGTCGTGCAGCAACTCTTGCCGAACAAGCGATGGGTCCTCCACTTAACCCTGTAGAGATGGCATTGCCTAATGCAGAAACCGTGATTAAACGTCTACAAGAAAACCCTATTTATACAGCTACTTTTAAACACTTATATGGCGAAGAAATATTTAATCAACAAGGGGAGAATTCGGACTCGATAATTCCTGCTTTTATAGCTTTTGGTCGTGCTATACAAGCTTTTGAAAAAACGGATACTTTTTCTAGTTATGACAGCAAATATGACCGCTTTTTGAGAGGGGAATATGAGCTTACCGTATTAGAGGACCTTGGTCGTACCTTATTTTTCTCCAATAATAATGTCAATTGTAACAGTTGTCATAAATTGAAAGCAGAAGATAGTACAAAAGAACCTTTTAGCAACCATCAATATCGTAATATCGGCGTGCCTTCTAATGACGAGTTACTTAAGCTGAGTGATGTTAAAAATGATTACATTGATCATGGCTTACTAGAAAATCCAGTAGTTAGCGATCTTAAATATGACGGGAAATTTAAAAACCCATCATTACGGAATGTCGCTATTACCGGCCCTTATATGCACAATGGTGTATTTAAAAATCTATCGACCGTGATGGAATTCTACGATCATTATAATAATCCTAAACGTATCATCAATCCAGAAACGGGTAAGCCGTGGAAGGAAGCTGAAGTCCCAGATACTATTGATAAGGAAGAACTTAAAGCTAAAGTATTATCAGATCGTAAAATTGATGCATTAATCGCCTTTATGAAAATATTGACCGATAAACGTTTTGAAGCATTTCTAGAAGCCAAATAAATGGAACGTTAATTCACTTTTACAGGATGTATTTTAAACAAAGATCAACAACCCCTAATAAAAGTGACAAGTTTTATTGTAAATGATCAGACTTTATTGTCTGCCTACATTAATCACCAGGTCTGGCTGTATAGATGAAAGGGCTATCCACTTAGCGCCACCAGTGTCAATATGTAGTAATGAAAACTTCATCGTATTTATTAAAAGCTGGCGTTGATTACCCTACAAATTGGGACGAGTTTGTTGATTGGTTTCATGATGAAAAATCTTGCATCAGCTACCTTTACGCACTTCGTTGGCCAAACGGATTCATTTGCCCAAGCTGTTCAAGCCATCAATCACCTTATCAGTTAAGTAATGGCAAGTTAAAATGTCATGCTTGCGGTTCTCAGTGTTCAGTAACATCAAGTACACTTTTTGACAAAACAAGAACCCCCATGAAAAGTTGGTTTGCTGCGGTCTGGTTTATTACAAATCAAAAAAATGGTGTCAGCGCCCTTGGAGTTCAAAGGTTATTAGGTCTTGGGAGTTATCAAACCGCTTGGTCATTAATGCACAAGTTAAGACATACCATGGTTGATCCTGAAAGGGATAAACGAGTTTGCAGCCGTTTGTTATCATATGGCTATGCCTGATATCAGTCCTGTTCATGTGCCTATGGGCTATATCACCAGAGATAAGAGTTTAATTAAACGGGTATCTGATGTTGTAGACGACTTTTTAGAAGGGTCGGTTGCTTATGGTAAACCGAACTTGATCGGTTCTTTATAACTAACTGGTGCAGAGACTTACTATGAAATTTACAGAAGCGAAGTTAGAAGAGGCCATTATTGAGCTGTTGGGTGAGCAAGGTTACCCATATGTGCGAGGCTGTGACATTGAACGCGATAATACCGACGTGTTAATTAAAGCTGATTTGAGCCAGTATCTCGCTAAAAAGTATGCTGGAGATAATATTACGCCGGGTGAAATTGATTTGATTATTAAGCAAATTGAATCGTTGCCCGCCAGTGATTTATACGACAGTAACAAAACCTTCTGTAAATGGTTAAGTGATGGCTTTTTGCTAAAAAGAGAGCCATGTGCGAATGCTCAACAAGCATCGCAAAAGGATCTCTACATCCAGCTAGTTGACTACAGTAATGTGGTTGAGTCTATTTTGCCGAATTTAGTCGCGACTCACCAACAGGATCAGCAACTAGCCTTAGTCGCCGAACGAGCCCGCCTTTATGCTGCCCAAGAGAGCAGTGACACCAATATCTATAAAATCGTCAATCAGCTTGAGATAGAGGGCATTGATGGTGAAAAGCGTATTCCTGATGGTATTTTGTATATCAATGGTCTACCTGTGGTGGTGTTTGAGTTTAAGAGTGCCATTCGTGAAGAAGAGGCGTCGATACACCATGCTTATGTTCAATTAAACACTCGTTACCGTCGTGATATTCCTTCATTGTTTGTATACAACTCCTTTTGCGTTATCAGTGATGGCGTTAACAATAAAATGGGAGGATTGTATTCTCCATATGAGTTTTTCTATGCCTGGCGTAAAGTCACGGGTAACGAGTCAATCGAAAAAGATGGCATTAACTCGTTGCACACCATGTTACAGGGCTTGTTCAATAAAGCCCGTTTGCGTGATGTTATCCGTAACTTTGTATTTTTCCCTGATACCTCAAAAAACGACGTAAAAATTGTATGTCGTTATCCGCAATATTATGCGGCCCGCAAGCTCTATCAAAATATTAAACTCAGTAGAAAGCCAGAAGGCGATGGTAAAGGTGGTACTTACTTTGGTGCTACGGGTTGCGGTAAGAGTTTTACCATGCAGTTTTTGTCACGTTTATTGATGAAAAGTGTTGATTTTGAAAGCCCAACCATCATTTTAATTACCGATAGAACCGATCTTGATGATCAGTTATCGCAACAATTTACCAATGCCAAAACGTTTATTGGTGACCAAACAGTAGTGACGGTTGAAAGTCGTCAACATTTACGTGAGATGCTTCAAGGCCGCAATAGTGGTGGTGTTTTTTTAACGACAATCCACAAATTTACTGAAGACACTAAGGTGTTGACCGACCGCAATAACGTGATTTGTATTTCTGATGAAGCGCATCGCAGCCAAACAAACCTGGATCAGAAGTTAACCGTCATTGAAACAGGCCCTAATGCTGGCGTAAAGAAAACCTATGGCTTTGCAAAATACTTACATGACTCTTTGCCTAATGCGACCTATGTTGGTTTTACTGGTACGCCAGTTGACGCCACATTAGATGTATTTGGCCCGGTTGTTGACAGCTATACCATGACTGAGTCTGTTAAAGATGAAATTACGGTGCGTATTGTTTATGAAGGCCGAGCAGCAAAAGTTGTGCTGAACAATGCCAAGCTAGATGAAATAGAAGCCTACTATCAAAAATGTGAAGATAATGGCAGTAACGAACATCAGATAGAAGAAAGTAAGAAAGCATCTGCCAATATGACGGCAATTCTTGGTGATCCTGACCGTATTCATGCACTTGCTAGAGATTTTGTCATTCATTATGACAACCGTGTAAGTGAAGGGGCTACTGTTAATGGTAAAGCCATCTTTGTCAGTAGTGCGCGTGAAATTGCTTATTTATTTTATCAAGAATTAACACAGTTAAGACCCCAATGGTTTGAGGTACTGGAATGTGATGTGAGAACGACTCTCACAGAACAAGAACGTAAAAAAATTAAACCGATAGAACGGGTTAAGATGGTGATGACTCGCGGTAAAGATGATCCTAAAGCGATGTGGGATTTACTTGGCACGAAAGAATACCGAAAAGACTTAGACCGCCAATTTAAAAATGATAAATCAAACTTCAAAATTGCGATCGTGGTGGATATGTGGCTAACCGGTTTTGATGTGCCTTCTTTAGATACAATTTACATAGATAAGCCTGTGCAACGGCACAATCTTATCCTGTAATGGTCTAATGAAACTGTAGAGATTTATAGCTTAAAATAAGCAAAATCTTAAAGGTATTTATTATGATTAGAAAAACTAAAATCACTGTCAGCCCTCTTCAAAAATTAGAATATGCCAAGCTGATGGTCGAACAGGGTTACACGAACAAGCAAATTGAAGATATGTCAGGTGCAGGTAAATCTGCGGTGTCTAGATGGAAAGTGCAGTACCAGGCTGAATTAGCCGGTAAAACACCGAAAAATGTCAAAGCATTAACTGAAGAACAACGAAGAATACAGCTTCTAGAAGCCCAACTAAAACAAGCCATGAGGGATAATGATATCTTAAAAAAGGCTGCAGCTTTCTTCATTCGAGACAATCAAAACTTAAAATGATGCGCGAAGTAAAGAAAGCAAACCCAGGCTTTAAAATGAGTGAATTATGCCGAGTATTCGAGATCAGTTGTAGTAGTCTCTATTACAAACCGATCCCAAAAAGCGTTGAAAAACAGGCTCAGATACAATTGATAGAGCAAGCTTTCTCTGAGTCACACTCGACGTATGGCAAACGTCGAATACAGGCTGATTTATTAGATTTAAATTGTAAGGTTGGGGTTTACGCCATAGCTAGCGTAATGAAAAAATTGGGATTAATAGCGATTAAGCCAAAGAAAAAGCATTACTATCCAAATCAAGGTGAGGAGCAAGTTTACGCACCTAATTTGCTTAGACGACAGTTTAACCCTACGACTTATAATACCCATTGGGTGGGTGATATTACCTATATAAAATCACATCAGGGGTGGAGTTATTTAGCCTGTGTACTTGATTTAGGGACCAAAGAAATCGTTGGGTATGCCTTATCAAGCCAACCCAATGCAGCGTTAGCGACAGCGGCATTAAATAACGCGATACAACGTCAGAGGCCAAATACACAGGAGTTGATGTTTCACTCAGACCAGGGTTGTCAGTACTCAGCTAAGGTGTTCAGAGAAAAGCTAAAGCACTTAGGCATTGAACAAAGTATGAGTCGTAGAGGAAATTGTTGGGATAATGCGGTGATGGAACGATTTTTTAGGAGTTTAAAGACTGAAAGATTAAACCGTTTAGCTTTTACCAATCACAGCGCAGTAGTGAGCGTGGTTGAGCAATATATTCAGTTCTACAATTACAAACGCAGACATTCGGCAATAGATTATAAGACGCCACATCAGAAATATAATGAGTTAAAAAAAGCGGCTTAAAATCTCTCCAGAAATACTTGACCATTACATCCAAACCATTTCACGGGTTAACCGCAAGTTTGAAGGCAAAGACAAAGGCTTAGTGGTTGATTATATCGGCATCAAAACTCAGATGAATAAAGCGTTAGCGCAGTATTCTAAGACGGATGTCAGTAACTTTGAAGATATTGCTCAATCGGTCATTGTGGTAAAAGACCACTTAGATTTATTAGGCAAAATGCTGCATACGTTTGACGACGCACCTTACTTTTCAGGCATGGCTGTCGCTCAACTAAACTGTTTGAATAACGCCGCTGAATTTGTGCTCCAAACTCAAAAATTAGAACACCGTTTTATGGCGCTAGTGAAACGTTTGAAGACTGCTTACGACGTTTGCTGCGGCAGTGAGAAGTTGGTAGAAAAAGAACGTGATTATATTCACTTCTATTTAGCGGTTAGATCAATTGTATACAAGCTTACTAAAGGTGAAGCACCTGACACGGCACAAATGAATACTAAAGTGCGGCAGATGATTTCTGAGGCGCTTAAAAGTGATGGTGTTGAAGAAATTTTCAAGCTGGGTCAGGGCGCTGATGGCGTTGATATTTTTGATGATGATTACTTAGCTAAAATCGATAAAATTAAATTACCGAATACTAAAATAAAGCTTTTACAACAATTGCTAGCAAAGGCGATTGGTGAGTTTAAGCAAGTTAACAAAATGAAAGCTATCGATTTTTCACAACGCTTTAAGTCATTGGTTGAAAAGTACAATGAGCGCAAAGAAGAAGACGTGCTTGTAAGCGATGTGTTAGAGGACTTCTCGGACGAAATCATTTCCATGTTCCAAGACCTTAAGATTGAAATGGGTTCGTTTGAGGACATGGGCATTAACTTAGAAGAAAAAGCCTTCTATGACATTTTACTCTCACTAGCCGTTAAGTACGATTTTGAGTATCCAGAAGACCGCTTACTCGAACTTGCCCGTGCAGTTAAAGAAGTTGTAGACGATAAAGCAAAATACACAGACTGGAACCAGCGCGATGATATTAAAGCCGAGTTAAAGGTTGACCTCATCATGCTACTCGCCAAGTTTGGTTATCCGCCAGTGAGCCGAGATGAAGTCTACAAAGAGATTTTTGAGCAAGCAGAGAACTTTAAGAAGAATAGGGCTGCGTAGTCAAAACGATTTACAGCCTCTTATAGGAGGTTATAGATCCTTATATAACTAATCATTGAACGCTGCCTCCTCACGTAGGCTAAGCGATTATTTGTTATTCAAGTAATCTAAAACGACTTCATGGTGATCCTTAGTCTTGAACTTATTGAAAACATGCTCAATATAGCCCAATTCATTGATCAAGAAACTTGTTCTTACTACGCCCATATTTTCTCGGCCCATAAATTTTTTAAGTTGCCAAACCCCGTATTTCTCACAAACGGTGTGTTCTTCATCTGCTAGTAAGGTGAAGTTGAGCTCTTGCTTATTGATGAAGCTATTAAGCTTTTTAGGGGTGTCAGGGCTTATACCGAGCACGACTACGTTATGAGCGTCTAATTCTGCTTTAGTATCGCGTAGCCCTTGAGCTTGTACAGTACAGCCAGGTGTTGAGGCGCGTGGGTAGAAGTAGATCAAAACTTTTTTACCTTTCAGTTCAGAGAGCGTAATAGGGTTATTGTTTTGGTCATTTAACGTAAAATCTGGTGCTGTTTGTGCTGCTTCGATTACCATAATATTTCCTTGTATTTCTTTTTGAATTATTTGGGTGATAGTGTATTTAACCGTGTCCTGTTTAGTGCAAATTTATGCCGCTAGAGTAGCCGGTTTTAAAGGTGTCGAACTGTCCTTTATAGTGATAACTCTAAACAGGACGCTTTATCTGAATTTTCCCTTTATAAGGTTATCAGGTCTTGCTTTTACCACCATATCCATTGCTTTCTCTCGCTCACTTTCATGCAACATCCCCATAAAGTCTTGAACGATTTTGATGTGGATAGCGGCTTGTCTGGCTAGAGCTTCTTCATGATTTCTAGAGAGATCTAAGTATTCCTTTTTCTTTTTATTTGCTCGAGTCATTTCACTTTTAAGTTTTTTAACTTCGACCTGTAAAAGTTCAATAGGTGATGTGCTTGAGCTGCTCTGTGTTGTGCGAGCCTCAAGCGACTTATTCGTCACCAATATTTGAATATCTTCATGTCTGCGAAGTGCTCCCACAGAAAGCCCTGCTTCTTTCTCAACATTACTATTGTTGATTTTTAACTTACCAGCTCGGGCTTTTATTCTTAACTCACGATTCTCTGGTTCATCGTTCAATAATCGCTCTAGGGCTTTTAACAGTTTGTTTTTCGTTGCTTGTGACATTATATGGTCACTCCGAAAGGAATCAGCAGGTCTTGAACTTCTTGAGGTATTACAACGGGTTCATAGCTGATATCTAAGTCTTTCATAATGCGTTCAGCAGCCGTGATTTTGATATACACTTCTGACGCTGTTTGAGGTGTTAATTCATCATGCTCAATGTCCCATAGCATATGAATTTCGGCCTCTTTGCGCTTAGCTTCGGCAAAAACAGCATCGACAATATAGTCGTTCTTACAGTCCACACATTCTAATAGGTTGACTTGTGTGCGCAGACTACAGCCTGTTGATGTGCAGTAAACTCCAGGCGCTACAGCATGGATATGACGCTTTTGGTCTCTAATTTGTTTTTCCCAGTAACTTGACGTGAGCATGTCGTTATCGACCTTATCTCTAAACAGGTTACGCTCTGCCTTCATCATGTTTTTGGCAAACTCTTTCCCTTTACCGCCAGCAACACGCTCTTTATTGGCAAGTTTTTTATAGATTTTTAGGTAGATTTGTGCTTTTTTATCAATCCTTTCTTCATCGATATCGTAGGCTAAGTTTTGTTTTTTTCGCCTTAATTTTTGGAATTTACTGGCGTTTTTAGCGTAGTGCCTAGACATTGCCATCGATACATGACTGAATTGTTGTTTTAGTTGTGGAAAATCACAAAGCTCATAACCAACAAGGTAGTAAGCAAACGAGCGTCGAAGTTGATGCCCTGAGAATCCATAATAATCACCAACATTAAACGAAAGGTTAGGGTCAGAAACTTTCAAATCGATGACATCGTCATCGGTTAGCGCTAGCTTCTCTCCCAGTACGCCTTCAAACCAAGCCTTGAGATGCTTTCCTATTTGGTTTTTATTAATTGCACCACGGTCCTCTATTATCTTATGGAAAAATGCTTGGCTATCGGGATGACGCTGTCTAAGTGGCGTATGTAGCGCTTGCAGTATCTCGTAAGCCTTTTTGCCGACCTCTGTGGTGACAAACTCGTCCTGCTTTGACTGAGAGCCTTTGGTGGTTTTTGAGAGATCTGCATGAATAACATGAATAGTTTGCCCTGATATGGTTTCTGTTGTGCACCCATTTGCGGTATGTAGGTGAAAGGTTTCATCCGAGCGCATACCTGTGCGCGACATTAATGCCCAGAGGCAACCACCATTGAGTTGTTTAACTAATGATTGCGCCTCTCTAAATCCGGTTACCTTCCTGTTGCCAACCGTCAATGTTCGTTCAGGGTGGAATTGGTCGATGTATACAATATTTACCTCAGGTTTGTGTTTGTTGAGTAGTTCAAGGGTAGATTCTTGTGTCGGGTTATTGAGCGCGAGAAAAGCCGATTGAAAGGCTATATTATTTTCCTTAGAACCATTATTTTTTGTAGATAAATACCACCGAAGCCCGGTATTTTTGAGCTGTGCCTCACCGCTAACAATATAGTTTGCATATCCTATATAGGTTTTATCAGAGTAGGTGGCTATGTAATCAGATAGCTTGCTCAGTTCGTCACGAATAGGGTATAGCTCGTTCACTAATGCTTCTGATTGTTGAAGTCCCAAGTAGTACAGTCGCTGTGGGATAACCGTGTACTGCTCTGGCTCTTTAGTGACTAAACCCAAATCCGAGGCAGATAACGTTTTGTTAAGGCTAACATTAAAGGGTAGCCTCTTGGCTTCAATGTACAGTTTGTTGAGTGGTGCATAGGTGCTTTTTCGTTCGAAGTCCAAAACGGTAACATCACCTAATACCCAAGCCTCTAACCGCTCAAAACTTATTAATTCAAAACTATTGTGACCTTCATTGAGTAGACCTTTGGCGACTTTCTTTAACCCAGTGATAGTTTGCACAATGCTAATAAAAGAATAATCTTTGGGTGAGATCCATATCATACTTAATGCCAATGCCTTCAATTGGTTTGTCAGGTTGAGCTCCATCACCTTTCCGTCTAGAAAGAAATCTAGAGTATCTGTTTTGGTAGCATTAGGCTCAAAGAACGGTTGGAGTTGACGCCAAGCGTTGTTGTCCCCAATTTTACCCAGTGACTCACCTGTGACGCTAAAACCAATATCTAGCGCTTCAAAATCATCCCACTCGCCCGATTTAATGGCAGGTTCTAACACATCCTTCAGGTAATTTGTGTAGCTTCCAACGTGATTTTGTGCGCTTAACAGGGCATTTTGTTGGTCAATGTTGTTCTTAGGTAGTTTTATCATGATTGGCTCCCAATTAATGGTTGAGGGCTAAAATGGCGTGATCCATAGATACCCGAGGGTGACGACCGTTTCGGTTAAAAAATTCCATCGCATTGTCGTACACATCCTTGCTGGCACCATCGAGAGTAACCTCAAAAGCGGCGATTCTTTCATGGACTTCCTCTTGCGCATTAGGGTACAGGTTTACTGCCTCCTTCAGCACATCTATGAAAGAGATAAGTTTATAGATGGATTGAGTCTCATTGTAATGGTCAAGTATTTCTGGAGAGATTTTAAGCCGCTTTTTTTAACTCATTATATTTCTGATGTGGCGTCTTATAATCTATTGCCGAATGTCTGCGTTTGTAATTGTAGAACTGAATATATTGCTCAACTACGCTCACTACTGCGCTGTGATTGGTAAAAGCTAAATGGTTTAATCTTTCAGTCTTTAAACTCCTAAAAAATCGTTCCATCACCGCATTATCCCAACAATTTCCTCTACGACTCATACTTTGTTCAATGCCTAAGTGCTTTAGCTTTTCTCTGAACACATTAGCAGAGTACTGACAACCCTGGTCTGAGTGAAACATCAACTCCTGTGTATTTGGCCTCTGACGTTGTATCGCGTTATTTAATGCCGCTGTCGCTAACGCTGCATTGGGTTGGCTTGATAAGGCATACCCAACGATTTCTTTGGTCCCTAAATCAAGTACACAGGCTAAATAACTCCACCCCTGGTGTGATTTTATATAGGTAATATCACCCACCCAATGGGTATTATAAGTCGTAGGGTTAAACTGTCGTCTAAGCAAATTAGGTGCGTAAACTTGCTCCTCACCTTGATTTGGATAGTAATGCTTTTTCTTTGGCTTAATCGCTATTAATCCCAATTTTTTCATTACGCTAGCTATGGCGTAAACCCCAACCTTACAATCTAAATCTAATAAATCAGCCTGTATTCGACGTTTGCCATACGTCGAGTGTGACTCAGAGAAAGCTTGCTCTATCAATTGTATCTGAGCTTGTTTTTCAACGCTTTTGGGGATCGGTTTGTAATAGAGACTACTACAACTGATCTCGAATACTCGGCATAATTCACTCATTTTAAAGCCTGGGTCTGCTTTCTTTACTTCGCGCATCATTTTAAGTTTTGATTGTCTCGAATGAAGAAAGCTGCAGCCTTTTTTAAGATATCATTATCCCTCATGGCTTGTTTTAGTTGGGCTTCTAGAAGCTGTATTCTTCGTTGTTCTTCAGTTAATGCTTTGGCATTTTCCGGTGTTTTACCGGCTAATTCAGCCTGGTACTGCACTTTCCATCTAGACACCGCAGATTTACCTGCACCTGACATATCTTCAATTTGCTTGTTCGTGTAACCCTGTTCGACCATCAGCTTGGCATATTCTAATTTTTGAAGAGGGCTGACAGTGATTTTAGTTTTTCTAATCATAATAAATACCTTTAAGATTTTGCTTATTTTAAGCTATAAATCTCTACAGTTTCATTAGACCATTACAGATGTTGCCATCAGCGTCTTTATCCGAATAACTCAGCGGCAGTAAGATGCCCTTTATGGCTAAGTCTGTGTAACACGATAAAATGCAGTAGGCAGCAGTCGTTGCGCCTAGAGTAGCATTTGTTTTTGAGCACGGGCGAGTGACTTTACTTACAACAGTTCGGCCAAGTGTATTCATCTCTTTTTTTAGCTCGATAACATGCTGGTTTCGATAGCTGTAAAACAGCTCTTTAAACCATGGCTGACAGGATGCACGAGTGGGTGATAGTAGGTTTAACTCGACCATCAGGTGCTTATTTAATTCATTCAAATTGAGCGAGTTACTTTCCTCCCCTTGGTTATTCAACGTAAACAGTAACTCAGCGCCTTTTTCGCCACCGCCATATAATGCTGAAAGAGTTTCAAGGGTTTTGATAAACTTAACTCCATCACGTTTATCAACATCGAAACTCTGGTTGGTAAGTATAGCGTCTACCTCTTTGTTTGCGCGTGACTTAAAGCTCGATACCTTAGCCACTTGTAAGCTTTTATCCCGCTCATCAGTATGAATCGTGATTGGATGAGCGATGCTTTTTACGTCGCTATCGTTTAATGAGGTGAAAAAGCACATTAGATGATAAGCCGCCCCCATCGCCATGTTAAACGCAGCTGAATGCTTTACCGATGAGCCCGTTTTACTAAGCCCATGGTTTTGTGTTTTGAGAGACGTTTTAATTGAAATGATTTCTAGGTGGCCACCTAAGTCAATAACGACAGGCAGCTCGTCAGGCATGACAAGGTTTTCTTTTTTTTCCGCAATGAGCTGTGGGGCTAGGATGAAAAATAACTTACTCAACCGAGCAACAAGCACCTCTTCTTCAGCGTCAGAGTAACCCTTATATGGTGTCATTTCGCCAGAAAATCCTCGGTGATGGGTTGCCCATGTGTCAGCGGGTAATCCACTCCATAAAAGGGCGGTACGAAGTGATGAAGTCATATTAACTGCTGAGGTTTCATTAATACCCAGTTCATCACCGTGGTCCATTTCCCATAGTCTTTTGGATGGGCGGTACATTTTAATCCGGTGCCGAAGTTCGCCATCATTTCCGGCATATTTTAAATAGCCCGCTTCGGAAAAGGGATCTACTCCGACTGCGTCACAAAAGACAATGAAGGCTCTTAATGCATCGTAGGTGGCCGTGATGGTTTGCGTCGACCTGCCATTATCAACATACTGGTAGGCTTTTTTACAAAAGTTCCTTAAAAAAGGAATACGGCTGTCGATTTTGACGTTATTGCTGTTTGCTGCCAGGTGTAACAGATGTGATATATCAAACTCGGTTGCCTTTATGTTTATGAGTTGCATATAGGGGATGGTTAGGTGCAACGGAACCACATTCTTACTGTTTCTAACGTGCTTTACCGTCTTTGAGTTCTTTGCGAGTGGACTTTTTGCCATGCTACCACCCCTTATTAATTTTGTTGTTTTTGCTCTGTGCAACCCGTAACTGCTCATCAAACTTATTCATGAACTTAATATACTTTTCCGTGGTTGAAGTGTCTTTGTGCCCCATAAGCTCAGCTAGCTCGTCCATCAAAAATTCATAACCCACATTTCGTGTTTGAGACTCATTCCAAAGCCAATTAGTGGCAAAGGTTGAACGTAAATCGTGTATTCGGTAATACCATGTCGGGTCTATCGTTCGGATGAGCCTTCTCAACACTCCGAAATGAACTTCCAAAGTGTTTTCTCTGTAAGGGGTACCTTTATTCGATAAAAAAAGGTAATCAGTGCAATCCAACTCACTTTTAGAATCTATCAACTCCTTGCGTATGATTAGTTTTTTATGCCTTTGCTTACTCTCTTTGTATTGCTCTAATTCTTCGTAAAGTGCTAGAGGGATCTCAACAGTACGGGGCTTACTACCTTTGGTGTGTGTAATGCGAACAGGTATGACGTCTAATTCACTAAAATTCTTATTTCCAATAATGTCCGCAGGGAAATGAGTGACTTCATCTATCCTAAGTCCAGACTGCTCGCATAACCGAAGCATTAGGGATATAGATTTTGGCAATAAATCTATATACTTATAGAATGAATCTTTATGGTCTAAAGTCATAGGCTTCAATTTTTTATAAATAGGTGTATTAGCATACCTTGGAAACATCTTCATGATGTTTGACATTTCATAAACACGTTTTGCGTCAGATTTAGTATGAGCAAGCATATCGTGCTGATTAATGGCTTCATAAATCTCAACAGAAGTGAAATGCGTTAATACATGTTCATCATCATTTTTGAGATAACCATGTCTGTGCATCCATTTATAGAAGCCAATAACGGCCCCCATATAGCTTCTTGCTGTGGCAAGTGAGTATGCTTCATCACCTGTTGAATTTTGTTTAGCACGACAGTTTGCTAAAAGGTGTTCAGCAAAGCGCCATGGCGCACCTTCTTCTTCATATTTAGTTAGAGACTTATAAGTTAGATACTCAGGAGGAATCTCGTTACCATCGTCATCGAATTGTGGATAATGGGTAGAATCTAAGTAACGAGAATAAGCAAGTAACCCTTTTGCAATTGAGTCGGTGTCTTTAACGGCTCCCGCTCCGCGTAATTTGGAGACTAGATAAAGTGATTGTGGGTAAACAACACTTCCATCAGGTGCAATGATAATGTTAGTTTTCTTCGAGCGTGATGGAAGGTTGGAAGGGGAAAGGTTCGCTAAGAAAGTGACTTCTCCAGAGTCAGCATTAATGCTCTCTGAAATTTTAAGTTTCGCTAACGTATCTACTACTATTGATAGCAATCGATAGTCATCATAAATATCAAATTGATTTTCTTCATGCGTTCTTGTCACAAAATATCCTCAGATATGTTAACCACACATCAAAGATAGCTTGTCATAAAAAATAATCAAGGTTTTTTGTCATGCAATTTTATCAAGGGTAAATTTTTTCTCGCCCCACACACCAAAACCGTCAGCAACGGCATGGTCTTCATCACTTAACAAAGCAAAATTGAGTTGTTGTTTGTCTGAAAACTTGGCCAGTTTAGCCACAGGATCAGGGCTAATGCCCAATACTGTTACGTTTAAGCCATCAAGTTGTGCTTTGATATCGCGCAGGCCTTGTGCTTGCACTGTGCATCCGGGAGTCGATGCCTTAGGGTAGAAGTACACCAACACAGGACCTTTCGTTAATACTTCCTTTAACGATATGGTTTCACCTGCTTGGTTATTAAGACTAAATTGTGGTGCGTTATCACCGACCTGTAATGTATTCATCAGTTGTCCTTAATATTTAAGATGCGATTTCTGCTCAAAAAGCCCTGAGAAGTTCACGTTAATCGCATCAATATGGATTGTATTACCGTGGTTAAACATTTTTAACTATTATGGCGCCGCAATACCTTGCATACGTTTAATGGTGCACTCTAATGACAAAGATTCAGCCAGTTCATGAATACCTTGTTCAAGCTTCAATAGATTGACTTTATCGGGGATATTGATAGCGAGTAGAATCGACTGAGTTTTAAGATTGTTATTATCTTCAGCGTGGGAGCGGACTGCACCTAAATCGAGGCCTCTTTCAGCCAAGAAATGGGTAATGCTCTTCATGGTTCCGCGTAGATCTTCACCATTAAAAATAACTTCAATACGAGAGACAAAGTTTTTGGGCGTATGTTTGGATGTTCGCTTCATTACCGTCATGAGTTCAAGTTCAACACTCAACACGGGTAATAAGCTTTCGATTTTTGTCATCGCTGACCAAGATCCTGATATCATCATAATTAAGGTAAATTCATTACCAAATAATGCCATACGACTGTCGACTATATCGCAATCACAATCACTTGCTAAACGCGCTAAACGACTCACTAATCCAGGACGGTCTGCGCCCATTGCCGTAACGACCAGATAATTGGTCATGGATTTTCCTCACTTTTTGATATCTTAGAGCGAAAACTTATGCCAAAGCATGTAAGTTTTGGTGCGGGTGTTAATACTATCATTTTTCACTAAAACACCTCAATATACTAACCTATATCACTCACATAAATGTGATTATTTTTTAGCGCTATGGCTTCAAAGATGCTAGGTTACTGTGCAATAAATAGTATAAATAACTTATTTCAGATTCTGGTTACCGTAGAGCTTGTCATTAGTGGTTGGCATCAGTAACATAGCGAATCCTGAAACCGTGGGGAAGATAGATGATAAACGGAAGCATCGTAGCCTTAATCACACCAATGAATAGTGATGGCACAGTAGATTATGCAAGTCTTGAACGACTTGTTGAGTTTCATATTGAACAAGGTACTGATGCCATTGTCGCGGTCGGTACTACAGGCGAATCAGCAACTTTGCCTATGACAGAGCATGTGGCTGTTGTTACCCAAACGGTTAAGTTTGCATCAGGTCGTCTGCCTGTTATTGGTGGTAATGGCGCCAATGCCACTGCAGAAGCAATAGAATTAACCAAAGCAATGCAAAAATCAGGTGTTGTCGCCATGCTTGGCGTGACCCCTTATTACAATAAGCCTTCGCCAAAGGGGCTCATTGCCCATTATAAGGCGGTTGCTGCAAGTACTGACATTTCGCAAATTCTTTATAATGTACCAGGTCGTACCGCTGTTGATATGAAACCCGAAACCGTGGCGGAATTATCAAAGGTGAGTAATATTATTGGTGTAAAAGAGGCTACTGGCGATTTAAGCCGGGTCTCACGTTTGCGCGAATTGTGTGGTGATGAGTTTTTACTTTACAGCGGTGATGATGCCACAGCACGCGAGTTTTTATTGCTGGGTGGTAATGGCGTTATTTCCGTAGCGAATAATATTGTTCCACATGCGTTTAAAGCCATGTGTGATGCCGCATTATCTAAAAATGCTCAATTAGCTGCCACCATTGATCAACCATTGATGGGCATATATCGCTCTTTATTTTGTGAAGCCAACCCAATCCCAGTAAAATGGGCTGTTCATAGAATGGGTTTGATAGCTGATGGTCATATTCGTTTACCTTTAACTGAACTTTCTGAGCAGTTTCATGGTCTGTTAATAGAAACAATGAAACAAGCTCATATCGAGGTAAAATAAATTCATGTTAAAGAAAGTCACTCCGTTACTCCTTGTTGCAGCTATTACAGCTTGCAGTACACCATTAGATCGCCGTCAGGCAAATGGTGATGATGATTTCGTCAATGCTGAAACTACGCCATTATTGACGATCCCACAGGGCTTGAATACGCCTACTTACAGCAAAGAATATGATATTCCCGCTGTGGGCAATAAAGTAAACAAGCAACTTGTGGGTAAAAATCTTGATATTCGTGCACCATTGCAAGTATTACCAATGGCTGAAGGCACACACATCGAAGAAAGCAATGATAATATTCGAGTGGTGATTGAATCGATTGAAAGTACCACTGATTTAAATCAAGAAATATTTGATGTGATTAATGGTTATCTAGCCAAAAACAATATTGCTGTGCGTAGTGAAGATATGGCTGCAGGCTTTATTGAAACTGATTGGATTGAAAATGATGAAGTCATTGAATCTAATTGGTGGAGCAGTGACAAAGTGTATCAACTTCGTCAACGCTATCGTTATCAAGTAGAGGTGAAATCTCACGGTCGTTCAGGCTCTGTCGCAATTGATTTAATTGAACATCAAGAATTTTACGATGATAAAGATCAAAAGATTTTATTAAATGGTGAAGACAAGCGTCGTTATACCACTGATATGCTAAATAATGCCATTGCTTATATGAGTATTAAACGTGATCAAGCTATCCGTGCTGCACGGATTGAGCAAAGTCTTGGTATTAAAGTTGATTTAGTGACGAATGCCAGCGAATCTGCTTATTGGTTAGCTGATGCAAGTTACAAATCGGTTTGGGATCGCTTACGGTTAGTGTTACCGGAAATGGGTTTTGATGTTGTTGATATGGATAACAGCAAAGGCTTGTTTTACATTAATTTAGAAGAAAGCGGCGGTTTCTGGAGCTCTTTATGGAGTGAAGAAAAGTTGTCATTGAAAAAAGGCAATTATCGTCTACTGCTTAAAGAAACCGAAGATGTTAATCAAACTAAAATATTGCTGCGTGATGTAGAAGACAAACCATTACCTGATGAGTCTATTACAGAAGTGTACAACATTATCTCAGACTTAATGCAAGAAGACCGTAAAATTCGTTAAGCGTTACGGTTAACGACTTTATCCTAAAAGAGACGCTTCGAGCGTCTCTTTTGCTTTGCCGGCTATACAGTTTTAATATTCATTTTATTCAATGGGTCGTTAGTCTGCACATATTAATGTCTTCAGTTCAATCCATATAGACACGATAACGCGAGCTCCTTTTTTAAATAATCCCCCAGAAAAGCTTAACTCTCGCAGAATGAACCGAGACTTAAAGTGATGCTATAAACGATTTGTCACAGCATGTGTCGACAATCAGACCTCTATATTGGATTGATATTCACATAATGCGTAAAAAGCAAAAAATATGCATTATTATTGCTTTAAAAGCACAATATAGTGCATATAATTTCGATGTGAACCTTTTGCTTGATATGTTCGTAGTTTGTAAATGAAAGTAAAACAACTTGATGTAGTTTTATTGCTAAGTACAATCATACAAGTTAAAAATCATATATATAATTCATTTAACCTTCGATGGTTACGGACCTGAAATGAAAAAGATAATTGTACTGATCGCCATAGTGTTGGCTGCGCTGTCGGCTTACTATTTAATGTTTCCTCAAGAGGCCGTCATTCAACGTCCGAGACCTATACCTAATGTGGTTGTAGCTAACGTGGCGATTATGCCTATTCGTGATGAAGTAGAAGCTTTAGGTACAGGAAAAGCGTATGAATCGATCATAGTGACATCAAAAATCACTGAAATTGTAACCAATATTAATTTTAAAGATGGTGATTTGGTCGAAAAAGGTACGCTATTAGTGCAATTGAGAAATGACGAACATAAAGCCAAAGTGGCCGTCACTGAAATCAAATTAATTGAAAATCTACGTGAATTGGATCGTATCCGTTCATTGGTCACCAGCAAAACCATCGCAGAATTAGAACGAGACCGGTTACAAAGTTTAATCGATACCACTCGTGCGGAAGTCGAGCAAGCAAAAGCGGCACTCAATGATCGCACTATTAAAGCGCCATTTGCAGGTAAATTAGGCTTACGCCAAGTGAGTGTCGGCAGTTTGGTTACCCCTGGTGAGCAAATCAGTACGTTAGATGATGTGAGTAAAATCAAATTAGACTTTTCAGTGCCAGAACGTTTTATCCAAGAATTACAACCAGGTAAATTAGTGGAAGCCAGAGCCGTTGCTTATCCAGACCAGATATTCAAAGGCGTTGTGACCTCGATTGACAGCAGGGTTAACCCTGAAACCCGAGCGGTAGTCGTGCGTGCGGTAATGCCTAATGATGATTATAAGTTACTGCCCGGCATGCTAATGAAAGTCCGTCTTATTAAGCAAAGTCGTGAAGCATTATTGTTACCAGAAGCCGCTATTATTCCTATTCAAAACAAACATTATGTGTATGTGGTTAATGCAGAAAATAAAGTTGAACAGCAACAAGTTACCTTAGGCACCCGGACGCGAGGTTGGGTTGAAATAACCAAAGGGCTTAAGGTTGATCAGCAAGTGATTATTCGCGGTATTTTAAAAGTTCGACCTGGAGATAAGGTTCAAGTTCAACAAGCTGAAAACTTCAATTTTGCTCTTATTGAAGCAATGGAGAAGTCGGCATGATCTTAACTGACTTATCGGTTAAAAGACCGGTTTTTGCATCTGTTATTAGTATCTTACTGATTGTATTAGGTTTAGTATCATTCGGTAAATTACCCTTGCGGGAGTACCCAAATATTGATCCGCCGATTGTGTCGGTCGAGACCAGTTATCGTGGCGCCAGTGCTTCTGTCGTCGAGAGTCGAATTACCCAACTTATCGAAGACAAGATCAGTGGTGTAGAAGGGATACGTCATATTAGTTCTTCCAGTAGTGATGGCCGTTCAAATGTCACTATTGAGTTTGATATTAATCGAGATATTGAGGCTGCGACCAATGATGTGCGCGACCGCATCTCTGGTTTATTAGAGCAGCTTCCAGAAGAAGCCGATGCGCCATCCATTTACAAAGCCAACGGCAGCGACGAAGTGATTATGTGGCTGAATTTAGTGTCCGATCAAATGGATATCTTGCAGCTTACGGATTATGCCAATCGTTATTTAGTCGATCGTTTTGCCGTAATTGATGGGGTGTCGACATTACGTTTAGGTGGCGGCAAGGTGTATGCCTTGCGAATTTGGATTGACCGTCAAGCGTTAGCTTCGCGCAATCTAACCGTCTCTGATGTTGAAGATGCGTTACGCTCTGAAAATGTTGAATTGCCAGCCGGGTCAATCGAATCGAAAGATCGTCACTTTACGGTGCGCCTAGACAGGGTATTTAAAACGGCGAATGACTTTTCTAACTTAGTGATCAAGCAAGGTGAGGACGGTTATTTAATTAAATTAAGTGATGTCGCCAAAGTAGAAATTGGTTCCGAGGAAGAGCGTATTATCTTCCGAGGCAACAAAGAGGCGATGATTGGCTTAGGCGTCAGTAAACAATCTACGGCTAATACCCTGGACGTCGCGCGCGCGGCGAATATCTTGGTAGACAAGCTTAACCCAACATTGCCAGCCGGCATGAAGATTAAACGATCATATGACAGCTCAGTGTTTATTGAAGCCTCTATTGCTGAGGTTTATAAAACACTGTTTATTGCCATGGTGTTAGTTATTATCGTTATTTACTTGTTTTTAGGTTCCGTGCGAGCGATGTTAATTCCAGCCATCACTGTGCCCGTATCTTTAATGGGGACCTTTATAGTGCTATATGCACTAGGGTATACCATCAACTTACTGACATTGTTGGCGATGATCCTCGCCATTGGCATGGTGGTCGATGATGCCATTGTGATGCTCGAAAATATTCATCGACGTATTGAAGAAGGCGATTCACCGTTAAAAGCAGCCTTCTTAGGCGCGCGTGAAGTGGCATTTGCCGTGTTGGCAACAACCTTGGTACTTGTTGCTGTGTTTATGCCGATCACCTTCTTAGAGGGTGATTTAGGCAAGCTGTTTAAAGAGTTTGCGGTCACCATGAGCGCGGCAGTGATTTTTTCCAGTATTGTGGCGTTAACGTTAAGCCCGATGATGTGCTCAAAATTATTAAAACCCGCAAACCAAGACCCGTGGTTAGTTAAACAAGTCGATAAGATGATGAGTAAGCTATCAAGTTGGTATTTGATAAGTTTACAAGCGGGCATGAAAAAACCGATTTTAGTGTCATTAATTGTACTGTTCTCGTTTGCATTAAGTGGGTTTTTATTGAATAAAATCCCCCAAGAATTTGCCCCACAAGAAGACCGGGGTTCTATGTTTTTAATTGTTAATGGTCCTCAAGGCGCAAGCTTTGAATACATTGAAAAATACATGGATGAAGTCGAAGGTCGGTTAATGCCACTGGTTGAAAGCGGCGAAATTAAGCGCTTATTGATCCGTGCCCCTCGTGGTTTTGGAACCTCTGCTGATTTTTCAAATGGTATGGCGATCATTGTGCTCGAAGATTGGGCTGAGCGCCGCAGTGCTAATGAAATTATTGTCGATATCCGTAATCGCTTATCAGATTTAGCCGGCATTCGTGCTTTCCCGATTATGCGCCAAGCGTTTGGTCGCGGTGTGGGTAAACCTGTGCAGTTTGTTATCGGTGGTCCAAGCTACGAAGAACTGGCGGAGTGGCGTGATATTATGCTTGATAAAGCCAAAGAGAATCATAAAATCATTGGTTTAGATCACGATTATCAAGAAACCAAACCACAGTTGAGAGTGGTAATTGATCGGGAACGCGCGGCAGATTTAGGTGTGTCGATTTCCCATATTGGCAGAACATTAGAGTCAATGCTGGGGTCGCGCTTGGTCACAACCTTTATGCGCGATGGCGAGGAGTATGATGTTATTGTTGAAGGTAATCGTGATAATCAAAGTACTGCGACTGATATGGAGAACATTTATGTTCGTTCTGACCGCTCGCAAGAACTGATCCCGTTATCAAACTTAGTCTCGGTTGAAGAGTTTGCCGATGCGAGTTCGTTAAATCGCTACAATCGTATGCGTGCCATCACGTTAGAAGCCAACTTAGCAGATGATTATACTCTGGGTGAATCGTTAGATTATCTCAATGAACTTGCTGTGACGTATTTACCTGCAGAAGCGGTGATCAGTTATAAAGGTCCATCGTTAGATTACCAAGAGTCGGGTAACTCGATGAACTTTGTATTCTTACTAGCATTGGGAATTGTTTTTTTAGTGCTTGCGGCACAGTTTGAAAGCTATATTCATCCTTTGGTGATTATGTTAACTGTACCACTCGCGACTTTAGGTGCGCTAATTGGGTTATGGTTTACAGACCAAAGTATCAATATTTACAGTCAAATTGGAATTATCATGCTGGTTGGCTTGGCTGCTAAAAACGGTATCTTAATCGTTGAATTTGCCAATCAATTACGCGACCGAGGTGTTGAGTTTCAACAAGCGATTTTACAAGCTTCGACTCAACGTTTACGGCCCATTTTAATGACCGGTATTACCACTGCTGCAGGCGCTATTCCATTAGTGTTGTCCAGTGGAGCAGGGGCTGAAACTCGATTTGTAATAGGGGTAGTGGTGTTGTCAGGTATTTTACTGGCGACTTTCTTTACCTTGATTGTTATTCCTGTTGCTTATAGCTTATTTGCCCGTAATAGCAGCTCACCGCAAGCGGTGGCGAAGCAGTTAGAAATAGAATTACAAGACGACTAACTTTACTTTTTTGAGTGATGTCAAAAGCCAGTTATGCAAATGACTGGCTTTTTAGCTTTTTCGGCGGCAGTTTAATCGACGATTTTATTGTGGTTGCGATCTCTTTATAGGTGACTTTATGGTGACCGGGTCATTCTTATAGAGAAATAGCTATGCGCCACGTAAAATTAAGCAGCTTGCTGTTGCCGTGGCCAATAGTTTGCCGTCTTCAGTGGTTAATGTTGCTTCAGCAATGCCCAATGATGTAGACAAGTTCATCACGCTACCTTTGGCTAATAAACGTTGTTTTTGCGGTACTGGGCGGACCATCTTAATGTTTAAATCTATGGTTGAATAGCCGACACCAGCAGGCAAGGCTGAATGAACTGCACATGCCGTTGCCGAGTCTAATACCGTGGCGGCAAAACCACCATGAACGCCACCCATAGGGTTTAAGTGACGCTCATCAGCGAAGGCCTCGAAGGTAACCGATCCTTGGCTCACTTCAATGGCCGTCATTGGCATGGTTTTGGTGATGGAGGGAGCTGGGATATCGCCATTGAGCATGGCTTGCATTAATTGTAATCCGGTAAAGTGCTTCATGTTAACCCTTTGTCTATCTGAACAATCTGTAGCAATAAAAAAGGGTAAAGCTTGCGCTTTACCCTTTTTACTTTAGGTTTATAACCTAGGCAGCTAGGCTGCTTTTTCTCGCTTAGCTTTAGGCGCTAGTTGCGCGCGGAGCTCATCGGTATCGAAGTCATCAACGTTAATTGATTTCAAACGACCAATTTCAGCTCGTTCAAGTAAAGCGATTTCGCTGTCGCTTAACACACCAAGCGCTTTACCTTCTGCAGCAACTTTGTCTAACCACATAAATGGTAGACGTTTACCGGCAGCTTTACAGACTTTGTCATACAGTGGTTCTGCAGCTAGGATATCCTTAAACGTTTGTTCTTGGATACCAACAGGATTGAACTCAGATGGCGTCCAGAACTGGCCTTTACCTAAACGGTCACGGCTAGCACAGGGGGTTTGCATAATCTTAGCTACTTTGTGATCTAATACATCACTTGGACGCTTAATTGGACGACCGAATGGGAAGATCACCGCACGAAGCGCAATGCCTAAGCCCATTGGGAAGTTGTTAAGCAAGTCATCTAACGAATCTTGTAACTTGTATAACGAATCTTCAACAGCCCATTGCACTAACGGTAAATCTTCAGTTAAACGGCCATCGTCTTGATAACGTTTTAATGTGGCAGAGGTTAGGTACAGCTGACTTAACAAGTCACCTAAACGAGCAGAAATACGCTCTTTACGTTTTAGGTTGCCACCAAGGGTTGCCATCGCTAAATCAGATAATAATGCTAAGTTAGCACTGAAACGGTTCATCTGTTGATAATAACGTTTAGTTTTATCTGAGTAAGGGCTATTGGAGAAACGAGATGAGGTTAAGCCCATCCAGAAGCTACGAATGAAGTTAGATGTTGCAAAACCAATATGACCAAATATCGCGGCGTCAAAGTTAGCTAAACCACGGTTTGCATCCGTATCAAATGCAGACTCCATTTCGGCCAATACATATGGGTGGCAGCGTATTGCGCCTTGACCATAAATGATCATTGAACGAGTCAGTATGTTTGCACCTTCTACGGTAATTGCAATCGGTGCTGCTTGATAGCCACGGCCTAAATAGTTATTAGGGCCAAGACAAACACCTTTACCACCATGAATGTCCATTGCATCAATAACACACTTTTGCATTCTGTCGGTTAAGTGGTACTTAACGATGGCAGAAATCACCGAAGGTTTTTCACCTAAATCGATAGCAGTAGTCGTTAATGTGGCAACAGCATCCATTAAGTATGCGTTACCACCAATACGCGCCATTGGCTCTTCAATACCTTCTAACTTACCGATAGGTAATTTAAATTGGCGGCGAATACGAGCGTAAGCTCCAGTCGCTACCGCGGCGGTTTTTACTCCACCGGCTGAGTTTGAGGGTAGGGTAATACCACGACCCACTGACAAACATTCAACCAACATTCTCCACCCTTGGCCTGCCATTTCTGGACCACCAATAATGAAGCTTAATGGCACAAACACTTCGTTTCCGCGTGTTGGACCATTTTGGAACATACAGTTCAATGGGAAGTGACGACGGCCGGTTTCAACACCAGGAACATCCGTAGGGATAAGCGCACAAGTAATGCCTAATTCTTCTTTGTCACCTAAAAGGTGATCAGGGTCGCGTAGTTTAAATGCAAGACCTAATACGGTCGCGACAGGTGCTAACGTAATATAACGTTTGTTCCACGTTAGTTTCATGCCAAGAACTTCTTCGCCTTGGAATTCACCTTTACATACAACGCCGAAATCTGGGATTGAACCAGCATCACTGCCTGCTTCAGGGCTCGTTAATGCAAAGCATGGCACTTCTAAGCCTTTCGCTAAACGTGGTAAGTAATGATCTTGCTGATCTTTAGTACCGTAATGTTGCAATAGCTCGCCAGGGCCTAGTGAATTGGGTACGCCTACTGTAGAGGCTAGTTCGCTACTCACGCCGGCCAACTTTTGTAACACACATGATTGAGCATAAGCTGAATATTCAAGACCACCGAATTTTTTCTTGATGATCATCGCGAAGAAGCCATGATCTTTTAAGAATTGCCAGATCTCCGGTGGTAAATCCCCAAGCACATGAGACACTTCATGTTGATTAAGCATTTTACAGACTTCTTCAACCGGACCATCTAGGAATGCTTGTTCATCGGCAGTTAACCGTGCTTTTGGGTAGTTGTGTAATTTGCTCCAGTTAGGGTTACCGGCAAACAAATCTGCTTCCCACCACGTAGTACCAGCTTCAATGGCTTCTTTTTCTGTTGAAGACATCTCTGGCATAATACCGCGATACACTTTTATCAGTGGGCGACTGATAAAATTCTGCCTGAATGATTTGATATTGAGTGGCAGTGCAATAACAATGAAAATAATCCATGCAATTACACCAGTAATGTCTAAAGTGCTACCGACAACGAGCACAATGGCTGCTGCAACTGTGGTTGATAGTAGGGATACCCTTAGGTATGCCATAGCGCCGAGCACAAAGATCATCGCGATGATCCAAAGTAGGGTGGTCAATGTACTTCTCCTTAAAACTATTCAAAATAGGTAATGAATAGCCCGTCAATTGTTGATCTTATTCACAGATTCGATCGTGGTCAGACCTGTGTCACGTAAAAGTTAACCTTATGCAGACTCGATTACAAGTGTTTTTCAAACAATTGTTTAAATATTTGTGTGACAGAAATATTCCACTCAATAAGCTTAGTATATACAATACGTTTATAAGAAGTGTTTAGCTCAATATGGCAATAAAAAGGCAAGGTTAATGTGTGAATTACTGGCGATGAGTGCCAATGTACCAACGGATATTGTATTTAGTTTTACGGGCTTAGCTGAGCGCGGTGGGGTAACGGGTCCTCATGTTGATGGCTGGGGGATTACCTTCTATGAAGGCAAAGGACACCGCACCTTTAAAGATGCTTGTCCTAGCAGTAAGTCACATATTGCAGAGCTCATTAAGTCATATCCAATTAAAAGTGAAATAGTGATCAGTCATATTCGCCAGGCAAATCGAGGCTGTGTGTCCTTGGTCAATACTCACCCATTTAGTCGTGAGCTTTGGGGCCGTTATTGGACCTATGTGCATAATGGTCAATTAACTGATTATCAGACTAAATTTATCGTGTCACGGTTTCAACCTGTTGGAGAAACTGACAGTGAACTGGCTTTCTGCTGGATATTGGAATCTGTGGTCAATAAATTTGGTGAGTATGAACCTGACAATATGAATGAGGTGTTTGAGTATATTGGCCAACTTGCCGATGAAATAAGACAACTAGGTGTATTTAATATGTTGCTCAGTAACGGCATAGACTTAATGACTTACTGTACCAATAATTTATGCCACATCACTCGCCGAGCTCCATTTGGAAAGGCAACCTTGATCGATACCGATGTGGTCATCGATTTTAGTCAAGAAACCACCCCCAATGACGTGGTGATAGTAATTGCCACCCGACCGTTAACCAATAATGAAAATTGGGTTATTTTACAGCCAGGTGAGTGGACGTTATTCCGTAAAGGTGAGTTAATCCGTCGCTAATTGCTTAATGTTGTCTAATTCTGACTCACTGATGCCTGCGTCATTTTCAGCATCTGCCACTAGTTTATCAAGCGCTGCTGAACCTTCATGCTCAGGACCATCAATGAGCACGGGGGTCATTGGTGGCAATGCTTGTTCAAATTGATAGCTTGCTAGCTGAATATCCAGTTGCTTGCTGCCTTTTGAAAAATGACTTAATCGCACCGGTAGATAAGCTAAATCTGGTGCCATCCAGAAAAATGTCTGTCTTTTGGTACTATCGCGAACAACTTCAACCTTAACCGTATCGTAAGTGCCGCTTTCTATGATGACTTTTTCTTTGCCTAATACTCTAAATTGATAGTCATCGACTTCTTTTTCTTTAACCATTTTATAATCTAACGGTCTTATATTTGCAGCGAGATCCATTCTAAATTGTAATTGCACCATTAAAGGATCAAATACTTTTTCTTCGTATGGCAGTTTTAATGCTTCCTGCTTATAGATGGTATGAATAAATTGTTGGGCTTTGGCAAATGCAGTCTGTTCTGTGTAATCACTGCCTGTACCTGTCCGTTCATGTATGTATCTAAATGGCACCAATTTACCATCTTCTAGGGTGAACTCGCTTTTAAGGTGACGTTGATCAGACAGTATGAATAAACTGACATCGCTATCAAAATGATAACTGTAAAAACCGCTATCGGTTGCAGGTAAGCGATAATTTGCTACACCTAATTCAATGCTGCCATAAAATACGTTGTATTTAGCGGTGTGGGCCGTCAAGGGTGATAAAATAGCCGCTTTTTGGATACCACTTAATGCCGCAGTTGGATTAACTTGTTCACCTTGTTTTCCGATAACAGCGGTTTGTGACACACCTAATGGCTCCGTCATCTCAGCATCTGAAGTCAGCGGTTGGTTGTCAGAGGCGTGTGCGAAAATCACAGGACTAATACACAAGATCAACGTGAATAAGCGAGTTAATTTATTTGCCAATGTATAATTACCTTAAAGTATAAAAACAGTTAACAATCTGATATTAAAAGGGTAATGTCATTACCAATGTGGCAATATCAGGTTTCCATTGATATTGAGACAATGAAATCTTGCCTGCGTTCACTTCTATACCTTCTAATCTTAATAATTCTTGTTGGGTTCGAAAAGGTTCAGTATTGTTAGCGAATGATATTTTTCCTTGGCTGTTAATGACACGATGCCATGGTAATGCTAATGATTGTGGTGCTAATTTTAGGGCTCGTGATACGTAACGCGCCCGTCCTGGTAATCCCGCTAAATCGGCGGCTATGCCATAAGGTAATACATTGCCTTTGGGGATGAGGTTAACAATAAACCAGATACGCTCCATCGAAGAAAGGGTTGCCATTACATTCCAAACAAAGATGCTTTAGACGCAATAATGATTAAATATTGAATATTAGGCAAGGATAATAAAAATAGCATCAAGTGTACAATCGCAATATAGGTGATAGCGAGGATATAATAACTGTATTATCAACGTTTAGAGTACCGTTAAGTAGATACATAAAAAGTGTGACACCGCGCCGCCGAGCACAAACAAGTGCCATATAGCATGATTAAAGGGAATACGTTTTCCAATATAAAATATCACTCCCAGACTATAAAATAAGCCCCCCGCGAATAATAAGCCTAAACCTACATCACTCATGTGTTGGTTTAAATCGCTGATTACGGTGACACATAACCAACCCATCACTAAATATAACACCACACTAAACGCTTTAAATCGCCCGATAAATAAGGTTTTAAAAATAATACCGCCAAGTGCCAACGCCCAAATGGCGATAAGTACCCTTGTAGCTTGTGGGCTTTGAAGGCTTATCAACATCATTGGGGTATAAGTGCCAGCGATGAGGGTATAAATGGCACAATGATCTGCCATCTTAAAACGGCGACGCCAAAGTGTTGTTTTACTTGAATGGTACAATGTTGAGGCCAAAAACAGCGCAATAATACTAATGCCATAGATAAACACACCGGCTAATTGTATGAATGATAAGTGTGCAGGGGCTTTGGTTAACATTAGGATTAAGCCGACTATTCCCGCTAAGATACCTAAGCCATGGGAAAGACTGTTTGCTGTTTCTTCTTTGTGACAATAGTCAGAAGCAGTATGAGTTAAGTTATCTTGATGAGCTGACGATGTGGCTATGGATGAATTCATGATTGTCCGTTGTGTTGTTGAATGGAAATGAATCGAAATCAAGTCTAACAGTGTCCAACTACAATAGCATTAAATTGGTGAACACGTGTAAGCTGAATATGATCCTTGGGTCTACATCCGTTTGAACTGCTATAGCTGTAGTACAAAAAATAGCAAGATAGTTTGTTCATACAAGCTAATAATCTCGACGCTGCCACTGTAAAGGTTAGACATATGACGCAAACATTAAGGCTGTTCGTTGTGCTAAAACCCTATCGCAGGATAGCATGCAACAACCTTTTATGATGTACAGCTAACAGTGCATTGAGTTAAGTGAAGTGTCCATTGGTCGTTATGTTTAACTTAATTAATCTTACTGTGTGTCGCTTATGCGGTGATTAACGCTATACTATGGCAATGAAACCTGTATTACTTTATTCATAATTATTTTATAAGTATCCTATGGCCAATCCTACGCGAAATGTCCACGCTAACACTGATGAGTCCTCTGTGTGGGGTAATGAAACCGCTCAAGTTAATGAGATTGCTAAGATTGACTTTAATGAAGATATGACACCTTTTATTGATCCTCAACAACAGGATGTCGATGACAGTCAACTTCATGCTCATCAACAACGAGTTGCGAATAAGATTAAACTGCAATTATTGGGGGCAATTCAGTCTCAACATAATTTGGCAGCGCCTGGAATGACTGAGATAGATGCAGAAACAGAAACAGATACAGCCCCAATAGGCTCTGTTGTTAATAAGCTTATTACCCGAATAATGACATCAACAAATGCAATGATTATTGTTGTTACGGTACACGTGTTACTGATTATTTTTGCGAGCATTTATTGGAAAGTCGATGTTGGTGGTTTACTCGATATTCCGCTAACCGATGCCGCAAGTCGCAATCAAGCTGAGCCTTTACCCCCACTTAAAAGTTACCTCATCACCCAAGCCGAGTATGACAAATTGGTTGAGCGAGCTAATCTCAAATCGAATGCAACCAATAATACGGCAATAATAGATGTACCTGTTACTGAGGTTATCAATAATGATGTGGTACAAGCGCCTGAAAAGGCAATGTCTAGCACTGATCAGCGCAAGTAACCGTCACTGAGTTAGTCTTTCCGAGTTGGCACCCGTCACCAGTAATCTAGATAAGCTTGATTGTCTGCAAAAAGGTTAATGCTTCAATGTGTTGATTGGATCAAATTGGTTCTAGACCGCTTCGATACAGTAGTCTATTGATATTCTTGCTGCGCACTGACTTGTGATCAATACTGACTTGTGATCGATACTAGGTCGAGAGTGTTACCGGTAGCTAAAGCATCAGTGGCATGGCTTATGTGATAAAAGTGCAATAGCGGAGCAAAGTTTAAACGGTGTTAAATGAGCCTTTGCTTGTTTGTTGAACGGCAATGAATAGTCACTTCAATCAACGAAAATTGGTTGAAGTGTAATTGAGCTGAATATGCTCAATAAGGCGAAGCGGAGATTATACTTTTTTATACTTAAAACGGTGAACGACACTAGACCAGCATAATGCACAGATCATCCCACTGATTAAGCCGACAAAATGGGATTCAGTGGCAACTCGCGCATTAATCAATTGAGTAATGCTATCGCTCGCACCAAATAATTGCTCATATCCCACTTTGATGATGACACCGAGCAAGAGTAAATAACCTGAACGATAACCTCTGCGGATATCCATTACCGCGCCAAATACAAATAAGCCATGTAATAATCCACTTAGCCCCACATAGGCTTTCAAGCTAGGATAAAAAATATATAAGCCTATGCCCTCTAACAGGCATAAACTGAAAAAAAGCAGCAATAATTTACCGGCGTGCTGCTTATAATGAACTTCATGGAGGAAGATAATGACCCAGAAACCGGCTAAATTCATTAGCAAGTGCCATAAATTAGTATGCAGCAGGTTACCGGTGATTAATCGCCAAACTTGACCATGAGCAATTGCGTCATACTGATAACTGAAATACTGATCAGTAGGCCAAAATGAAGGCGAAGGTAAATCTGCCGCAAAAAGCCCAATACAAATGAGGCTGATCACCACAACAACATGATATAGGCCAACAGTGTTTGATTTATGTTTTAACAAAATATCCTCTATACTCACCGTCAAATTTCAGTCAAGCCAATTTGTTTTGAAGACACTGAGTTAACTGTAGCGCAAAAAGGTTATTTTGAGTTAACCCTATGTCGTTTTGGTATCTTAATGAAAAATAATGCAATAACAACAGAGGGATATTAAAGTGTAAACCTCTGTTGTTAGTTAAAGAGTGTGAACGATATGGTCATATTTTATTGTTTAACGATGTCATGACTGATTGACTATTTTGCAGATAATCATCTAAGCCTCGTTGACGCAGTAAACATGCAGGACAATCTCCACAGCCCTCACCAATAATACCGTTATAACAAGTTAACGTTTGTTGTTGCACTAAGGCTAATTGATGATATTTGTCTGCCAATGCCCATGTTTCAGCTTTATTGAGCCACATTAGTGGGGTAACGATTTTAATCGGTTTGTCCATACCTAAAGCTAAAGACGATTGCATCGATTGAATAAACTCGTTACGACAATCTGGATATCCGGAAAAATCCGTTTCACATACGCCAGTAATGATAACCTCACAACCAAGTTGATAAGCATAAATACCCGCTAAGGTTAAAAATAGTATATTACGCCCAGGCACAAAGGTATTTGGCAAACCATTATTCATCAAATCATGTGATACGGGAATGGCGTCACGCGTTAACGCAGAAATGGCCAACTCGTTTAACAAGGTAGCATCCATGACTTTATGGCTTGCTAATTTCAACTCTGTTGCCAATGATTTTGCCACTTCTATTTCTTGACGATGACGTTGACCATAATCAAAAGTGATCCCATGTACTTCATCATATTGTGATAAAGCTTGGATAACACAAGTAGTTGAATCTTGACCGCCACTGAAAACAACAAGGGCTTTAGTTGGTGGGTTTTGCTTTGCATCTGGCATGGATATACTCATTAACGTACTGAACTGACGGGTAAGATCGGTGTGATCAACGCTTAGTGGTTCAAGTAAATAGAAATGATATTTTACCTAAGGCAGACCCAACTGCAAAGCCATAGGTGTAAATACTTGCAGCTAATGGCAAAATACTCTATAAATGCCGCCCCGTTGAAAGTCAGGTAGCCGATACTTGTCGCTAAAAGTAAGGTAAACGATGAAATATCCCATTAACGAAGTATTTGAAACAATACAAGGTGAGGGCTCATATACTGGTGTTGCTGCACTGTTCGTGCGCTTACAGGGCTGTCCTGTGGGTTGTGCATGGTGTGATACTAAGCAAACTTGGGATGTATTACCTGAAAATAAAGTTACTGCGGATCAAGTTATTCAAGTGGATGGCACCCTCGGTCGATGGGCTGATCATACTGGGCAAACATTATTGCAAGCGTTCACAGAGAAAGGATTTACGGCTAAGCACATAGTGTTAACCGGTGGTGAGCCGTGCTTGTATGATTTAACAGAGTTAACTACCGACTTTATAGAGGCTGGTTATAAGATCCAGATTGAAACCAGTGGTACTTTTGAAGTGAAATGCCATGCTAAGGTTTGGGTAACTGTATCACCTAAAATCAATATGAAAGGTGGATACAAGGTGCTCGAACAAGCATTAAACCGCGCAAATGAAATTAAACATCCGATCGCCACAGAATATCATATTGAAGAATTAGATGAGCTATTGCGAAATATTGATGTCAGCGATAAAACCATTTGTTTGCAACCGATCAGCCAAAAGGCCCGCGCGACAGAACTTGCAATAAAAGTATGTATTAGTCGTAATTGGCGATTATCTATCCAAACACACAAATATTTGAATATCGATTAGCAGGTATTTATTTCAGGCACAATTGTGTCAACACAGTTGTGCCATAAAAAAGCCGTTGAACACAGGTTCAACGGCTTTTTTATGTTCGGATAGTTAACTCAGTAAACCTGTGTCATTAAACGCGGTCAGTTTTTCTCGATAGTGCTCAAAACAACCAATGTTGTCCTCAATCCATTGTGGATTGTAATAGGTATCTAGATAACGCTCTCCGGCATCACAAATCAAGGTCACAATCGAGCCTGTTTGACCGGCAGTTCGCATCTGCGATGCCAGCAACAATGCGCCGTATAAGTTTGTGCCGGTTGACGCACCGGTTTTACGCCCGATGAGTTGTTCTAACCACTGAATCGTTGCGATTGAGGCGGCATCAGGGATTTTAATCATGCTATCAATCACACCAGCAATAAAAGACGGTTCAACGCGAGGTCGACCAATGCCTTCAATTTTACTGCTTTTATCACTAACCAGAGTGGCATCACCACTGTGAAAGTAATCATAAAATACTGAATTTTCTGGGTCAACGACGCACAGTTGTGTTTGTTGTTGTTGATAACGAATGTAGCGGCCAATGGTGGCACTTGTACCTCCAGTACCAGGGCTCATGACAATCCAACTTGGAATTGGATAAGGTTCTCTTTCCATCTGATTAAAAATCGAGTCAGCAATATTGTTATTACCCCGCCAATCTGTTGCGCGTTCAGCATAAGTGAATTGGTCCATATAATGACCCTTTAACTCAGTGGCTAACCTTTCTGATTCTGCATACATTTGACTGCCATTATCGACAAAATGGCATTGAGCACCATAGAATTCAATTTGTTGGATTTTTTTCTTGGCGGTAGTAGTTGGCATCACTGCGATAAAAGGTAATCCGAGTAATCTTGCAAAATAGGCTTCCGAAACGGCGGTGCTGCCAGAGGAGGATTCAATAATCGGGGTATCTTTTTTTATCCAGCCATTACAGAGCGCATACAGAAATAGTGATCGAGCTAAGCGATGTTTTAAGCTACCAGTGGGGTGAGTACTCTCATCTTTTAAATAAATGTCTATTCCATCAAGTTGTGGAAGATCTAATTTTATAAGATGCGTATCTGCAGAACGTTGATAATCGGCTTCTATTTTTGCGATGGCCTGATTGACCCAAGTAGATGACATGCAATTGCACCCGTTATTCCAAAAAGGAATAAATAATAACTAAAATACAAACTTAAGAGTAGTGTTTATCGACACAAGGAAACAATTATTATTGAATAACGGCGATGAAGGGCAATATTGTTGAGATCAGCTAATCACACAACAATTAGAACAACAATTAAAACAACAATTAGTGCACAAGTAACCCAGTAGTGAGTACAAGTACTACCACAATAAATAACACAATAGTTATCACAACAGATTGTTAGTACAACAGATTGTTAGTACAACAGATAGTGAGTACAACAGATAGTGGTGTAAACAGACTATAACTTGGATGACATAAATTGGTCTAGATGAGGTCGACAAAGCGCAGATAGGGAAATATTTTTAACAAGGGTAAATAAGCTACAGGACACAGTAATAAAACAGCGTTGAATTAAAGTAAGATGTAAAATGGTGGAGGGAGAAGGATTCGAACCTTCGAAGGCTGAGCCGTCAGATTTACAGTCTGATCCCTTTGGCCACTCGGGAACCCCTCCACAGCAAGATAGATACGAATAAAAGAAAGATGGTGGAGGGAGAAGGATTCGAACCTTCGAAGGCTGAGCCGTCAGATTTACAGTCTGATCCCTTTGGCCACTCGGGAACCCCTCCACATTTTTTCTTTTTTTCTTACTCTCTTTTTACATTTTAACTCTTTACAGCTTTACCACATCGCAAATGGTGGAGGGAGAAGGATTCGAACCTTCGAAGGCTGAGCCGTCAGATTTACAGTCTGATCCCTTTGGCCACTCGGGAACCCCTCCTCAATTGCGGCCGCCATAGTAGTCAGAAACCTTTTATATGTAAAGTGTAAAATTGAATATATTGCTAAAGTTTATGACTGTTTGGTCGATAAATTAGCATCGAGCAATAGTAGTGATGTTTTTATATGCAAATTGAATCAACATTAGTCAATGAATTACAAATAGGGAACCGATTAAACGTCGCGATTGAACATAATCGTCGCGGTGAATTTGGTTTGCTATTGGCTATGTTGTCGGTTGATGCCGTTGATATGGCTCAATTTCAATTGGATAATGATATAGAGAGCACGCAAAAGCTACGAAGACAGTTTGCGGTACCGCCAGCGCAATTACTGGTTGATGATATATCAGTCCACCCGGACACTATCGATAACGCTATTGTGTTTCAGCAGCAAGGGGCAAGGCAGTTTCAACTTCAACAAGCATTAACGCCAGAAGCGCTTGTGATTAGAGGCTCTCAACCAGATGCGATGGTTGAAGTCTTAAGTAACTGTGATTACCTGACTAAAAATAAAGCCATTAATGCTTACCAACAACATACTCCAATAGAAGAGATGCATTTTCTGGATCAGCTCAATACACAACGTAAGATTTCAAATACCTTATCATTACAGTTGGCTTAACTGCTTAGGGTTAATACGGTGCTGTTACTCTTAGATAGTATAGAGTGAATATTTTTGGTAATTGTGAGCATGGCAAATAAAATTCAGCCAAAATTGGGTTATATTTGTGGTTCGACGTTAAACAAACTGATGGGGTGAGTAATGATTGAGAAAATTAAACAGCAACAAGGTAATGTCAATGACACCTGTGCGGAATGTGGTAGTTATGTTGATATTGGTGCCGTCGTTGAAGCAGAAGATACTTTATTGATGCTTAGTTTTGTCGGTGACGATGCATTGTTGCAAGCACAAGCTATGCAGCAAATAGCACAACAACGTTTTACTGATACAAAAGCTGAGATTGTTGATGAGGATAACACTATTGCTTTGAAGCTTGATTTCGCTTATAGCGTGGAGAAGATGATTTTTCAACTTGAAAATCAACTTTAGATTTATGGCACTTTGTAATGAAAATAAAAACGTGTTACGTGTTTGTTGTTAAACACTTTTTATGGGAGTGAGCATCGTGTGTCAACAATCCTAATTAAGCGTAACAATATATTACCAAAGGATTGCTGTTTTAGAGTATCGGGTGTAATCTGCTTTACTTAACTAAAGGTATAGTAGCTTATGCTAATCTAATATTCTAAATGTTTTTAACGCGAGTTTCGCTCCCGGTGCATTGCTGTTATATGTTGACTCACGCTGTGAATATCAGAAAATAATAATAAGTGTACTGAGTTAATAATGTTAAAGATTTAGAGTGATGAAGCCATTTTTTCGGAATGTAAATGAATCGAAAAGAGCAACAGCATTTATTGGAATTAATTGTAAATTCCAGTGCTAAACAACAAGGTGATTTCAAAAAAACCGCAGAGTTGGTATGCCAACAGCTGCGAGAATATTTCGCTGCGTCATTTGTATCTGTTTGGTCATTGAGAAATAAAAACGATAGTAACGGCTTTGCTGACGATGACGATTTTATCTGTGAGCATACTTTAGTCGCAAGCAAGGTTAACGACAAACTGAGTCATTTATCTCATTTGAGACAAATGACCATTGACCCTCAATATTTTAATGAGTTACGTTCCCATCGATATATTTTATCCACCGACAGCACGCATATAAATTTAGTTCAAACATTTTCTGAGTACTACCAACACCACAACATTGCCACCAGTATCGATATTGCCATCCGAATAAATGGCCATATAGAGGGCATTTTGTCGGTGGAAAGCTGTGAAGAGGCCCGTTGGATAAAATCTGATATTCAGTTTGCTATTCAATGTGCTGATCAATTGGCGTTAACGTTATCTACGCGCTATACCTATGATCGCAATGAACAAGTTTATATGTTGCGAAATGCTACCGAGCAATCAGAACATGTTGTCATGCTGGTGAATACCGATAGTCGTATTATTGAGTATGTTAACAGTGCCCACGAAAAAATGACCGGGTTACCCCGTTCTTCGGTTGAACATCATAGTGCTTCAAACCTCGATGTGTTTAGGCATACGCCACAACTGCTTGACCAGGTTATCAATAAATTACGTAATAGCGAGATCGTTAAAGGCGACCTTAAATTGGCGCGAATTGACGGTAGTGAATATTGGATAAATTATCATGTTACGCCGTTTGTAACGGAACAAGGTAAGCATTATGCGCTTGTGTCTAGTTACGATAATTCCGCAGAATATTTACACAAAGCCGAATTAGAGCGTTTGGCATGGCATTGTTCATTAACAGGACTACACAATCGTAGCCATTTTACCCCCATTCTAGATAGCGCTACTGAAGGTACATTAATTCTTATTGATTTATTAGGCTTCAAGCGTTTTAACGATACTCATGGCCATGAACAAGGTGACGCCTTATTAATTGAGACGGCAAGACGTTTACAATATTTTGCAGAGACTTCCAACGCTATTGATGTCGCCAGAATAGGTAGCGATGAATTTGCTGTATTATTGCCGCCGATGTTACCGGATACAGATGTCGAACAAATGATCAGCCAGCTTTACATGAATCTGGCCGCTTCATCAGTCATCTATCGAGAAAAAGTAGAACCTAGACCCGCCATTGCCGTAGTCGATATCAAGTCAGTAGTCGGCTTGTTCAACCCGTTATCTTGTGCTGATATTACGTTACAAGTTGCTAAGAAAAACAATGATATTCATTATCAATTCTTTAATGAAGCGCTACTTGAAGCTTTTAACACTAAAGCAGAGATAGAGCATGATTTACACCACGCTATTCGCGGTCGAGAGTTTGAGTTGTATTATCAACCCTTAATGGATCTGCAAAATAATCAGTATATTGGTGCAGAAGCATTAATTCGCTGGCATCACCCTAAAAAAGGGGTGCTTTATCCAGGTGCGTTTATCGAAATAGCAGAACAAACCGGGATGATTAATCAAATTGGTGAATGGGTATTAGAAACGGCCTGTAAGCAATTGAATTTGTGGCAGCATAAAGATGTCAACATTGCGATGCATGTGAATGTTGCCGCGCGACAATTTTTTAGCGGTAACTTGTATGAACAAGTTTGGCGTTTCGTTACGCGCTATCGTATTAAGCCTAAGACTTTGATCCTTGAAATAACTGAAACTGAACTCATGGGAGATATTCGCTATGCAATTAAGTTATGTCATGAATTGGCCGAATTAGGTGTCGGTTTAGCGATTGATGATTTTGGTACAGGTTACAGTTCGATGAAATACCTTAAGCAATTCCCCATTTCGAAATTAAAAATAGATCGCTCATTTATTATGGATATCTGTTCTAGCCACGAAAGCCGTGAGATTGTCAGTGCGATTATCGCGATGGCTAAAGCACTGAATATTTCGTTAACCGCTGAAGGGGTTGAAACCAAAGAACAGGAAGCGTTTTTAACATTGAACGCTTGCGATCATGCTCAAGGGTTTTTATATAGCCCAGCTATACGTGTTAATGATTTTGCCTTGTTTATTAATGCCCATGAGATGAAACGACACCAACAGGCATTAAGTGAGCAACATGTTGGCTGAGTCGTCGTATTTCATCCTTGTGGAGCATAAGATTTTTACGGGTAATGATTGAAATTATCTTTAAGCAGTATTCTACAAAATGCTAAATAGCCTTTTCACAGCGTCTTTTACTCAATTTTTATTTATCAATAGCAGATTAATTCACTATTGCTCTGCAACGAGCTATTCGACGACATCAGCAACTAGGCTTATTTTTAAGCGGATGGGTAGCGTATTACTCACCGTTGCTAACCCGTGCGCTTAGCACAGCATTGTTTGAATTTTTTGCCGCTATGACAGATACAAGGGTCATTCCTGCCTGGTAACCGAGTTTGCATTTGGTGTCCGTGAGTATAAAACCAATGGCCATCTTGTTTGATAAATGACGAACACTCATAAATAGCATCAATGTGTTTGTTTTCAATAAACCAAGCTTTAAAGGTTACTTCGCCATATTCAGATTGTTGTGTCGATGACATTACCACTAAACCCAACCACTGGGTTTTACCTTGGGCAAGTTGTTGTTCAGTCAAACCGTGTAAATATTGTGGATGATGCGTCGCAATCAAATAGCGGAAATGACGCAACACAAAGGCACAATAACGAGACCGCATTAAACGCTCTGGTATCTCTGCCACAGCACGACCTAAATGATATGGCTCACAGCATTGCTCGTAGGGACGTGAACTGCCACAGGGGCAGTGTGTCGATTTAGCGTCTAATAAATCATTATTCTTCATCAAGTTTATTATTTTGCGGCTGCAGCAATAAATTGCCGACCATAATATAGATTCGGTACCGGTTTCGCATCATAGTAAAAATGGGGCGCGGCGTGAGTGTTAGAGTCGACGCTAATTTTCCATTGTTGCTTGCTGTCTTTGGTAAAAACAGTCACAAACTTACCGGCAAACTCACTGATCGGTTCACCAGACTCTTTTCCTGGGTGAAACCGCACTAAATAATAACCAATGTAGGTTGCGCTATTTGGTTCGCTATAACGTACAAGTACACGAAAGTCGACTTCAAGTTTAGCGTGTTTAGTTTTAATCTTATTAAAAAATCGGCTATACAGATCTAAAATGTTTTCTTTACCGCTAATGATGCCTCGGTCTTGTGTTTCAGAAATATACACAGCATCGTCAGTGTATATTTGCTCAATGGCGGTTAAATCTAATTGTTCAAAAGCTTGAGTCAATTTTGTAAAATTAGCATTCAACGTCTGATGAGGGATCGACTCTGCGGCATAAACGTTCAACGTGATTCCGCTCAAACCCACTGCTAGCAGAAGTAGAGACGACCATGGCGCATTCAATAAGGTCAATATTTTTTTCAAGGATTAGTTCTCTTTTTAGCTAACGGTGTTTTTCAAGGCAGTTGTCGCCTAAATCAATAATTGAAGCGATACCGTAACCGTAACTATAATTTATTCATCAACTTTGCTAAAGCGTAGAATCTTTACAAAGTATGTAGGAGGTCCATATGTTGTTAAGTGATGACCCATTATTCTTACAAGAAATGGCCGATGTGACTCCTATTAAACATCAACATCAAACACAGACTGCCCAAACATGGCCTAATCCATTAAGAGTAACAGATGCTCAACTGGCAAAGCGAGCGGCAGCAGAGCAACATGAGTTGTTAGCGTTATTGCCCACCGATCCTTATTTATTCAAACCGCTTAAGCCCGACGATGTGGTGAGCTATAAAATGGATGGCATTCAAGACGAAGTGTTTACACAACTTCGACTGGGTAAATATCGATTCAATACTGTGTTGGATTTACATCAATATCGGCTTTTACAGGCCCGTGAAAGTTTACTTAATTACGTATTAAGTGCTTATGAACACGGAGAACGTAACATACTGGTTATTCATGGTAAGGGTTATAAAAGCAAACCTTATGCAGCATTAATGAAATCTGCAGTATGTCATTGGTTACAATTTATCGAGCCGGTTACCGCGTATCATTCTGCCACAAAAGAATGTGGCGGGGTCGGCGCGCTATTTGTGATGCTAAAAAAATCACAGCAAAAAAGAATTGAAAATGGCGAGTTGAATAGAAAAGGTCGTGGTTTTAGATAGGTTTACATTAAATCGAGAGTATTTATATAAAATAATGGCGCTATTATTGACTAGCGCCATTATTTTAAGTGAAAAAATTAGATGTGAAGTAGCGGCCTCTTAATGATCGTTTATTTGCATCAGTCACTGCAACCAATCGCTACAATCGGTCGCTGAAACAATCGGTCATCACATCGAGGGTTACCAGCCACACTGGCGGTTTGCCTGTGTATTTTGTTCATCTAACCAGACTTGCAAAGGGGCAAAGTAATCTAACACTGCTTTGGCGTCCATTTTGTCTGAACCTGTCACAACGTTAAGCGCTTCAGGCCAAGGTTTGCTGGCACCCATTTCGAGCATTTGATTCAGTTTAGCTCCTGCTGCTTTGTTACCATAAATGCTACAACGGTGAACAGGACCTGTGTCACCTGCAATATCACACAGTGCTTTATGGAATTGGAACTGCAGTACATGGGCTAAGAAATAACGCGTATAGGGGACATTGCCTGGGACATGATATTTAGCACCAGGATCAAAATCCGCTTCAGTACGCTCAATGGGTGCTTTAACACCTTGATATTTTTCACGTAGCTCCCACCAAGCTTGGTTATATTGCTCCGGTTTGATGGTGCCGTTAAATACTTGCCAGCGCCATTGATCAATCATTAACCCAAAAGGCATAAAGGCAATTTTATCTAATGCTTGCTTTAACAATAATCCAATGTCTTTAGACGCATCGGGGACCGTTTCAAGTAAGCCAATTTTCTGCAAATACTTAGGCGTAATAGATAAGGCTATTGTGTCGCCAATCGCTTCATGGAAGCCATCATTTGCTGAGTTTTTAAAGATGAAAGGCTGGTTTTTATAGGCTCGTTGATAAAAATTATGGCCTAATTCATGATGAATAACACTAAAGTCTTCAGCATTTTTCTGAATACACATTTTAATGCGGATATCATCTAGGTTATCCAAGTCCCACGCCGATGCATGGCACACCACATCACGGCCTTGAGGTTGTACAAACATTGAACGGGTCCAAAATGTTTCTGGTAATGCGCCAAACCCAAGTGAAGTGAAGAAACCTTCAGCTTGTTTTACCATTTTAATTTCATCATAGCCGTTTTGGGCTAATAGTTCGGTCACGTTATAGCCAGGGTCTGCATCTTTAGGTGCAACACTATTATAGATAGTACCCCATTGTTGAGCCCACATATTCCCCAGTAAATGCGCTGGAATAGGGCCCGTCTTTGGCGCAACGTCATCACCATATTGTTGGTTTAATTCGCCGCGAACATAGCAATGTAATGAGTCATAAAGCGGCTTTATTTGTGCCCAGAGCCGATCAAGTTCTGCTGAAAATGCCTCAGGCTCCATGTCGTATTGGCTGCGCCACAGTTCAGACAAGTCGGTATAACCTAGATCGCTTGCGCCTTGATTGGCTAATTCAACTTCGCGTTCAAATAACGGACGCATGGGTTTGGCTATTTCACGCCAACCTTTCCATGCTTCTAAAAGCAAAGCAGGGTCTTTTGACTCTGCCATAATATTAGATAACTCAGGTTGAGTAAGGCAGCGACCGTCAGCAAAGCAATATTTACCTTTGCCGTAAAGTCCATTGAGCTGTGAGACGATACTAGCCAGCTCGGCATTTTTAGCTGCATCAAGTGGAGCGGGTAATACTATGCTACTGCGAAGGCTGTTAAGCTTGCGTGCATTGACAGGGTCTAAATCTACGTTAGCGTATTTGGCCGCTTCAGTTGCATAGCGCACTGATGTGGAGGTTACTTTTTCTCCCATTGCAGCAGATAAAGCCGCGGTGTCATCTGTAATGAAATTGGAATAGATCCATTCTGCACGGTTAGCTTCAATCGATAAACTGGCTAAATCAGCCTCTGCGCGGTTAACAAAATTTATTGCGGCTGCGATATCTGTTTTTTCATCAGCAGCCTCAGTGGTGACAGTCGTGTCGTTACACGCACACAATCCTAATGCGATTGAGACAATAAGTGCAATTTGGGACGGTCGTTTTAAAGGCAAATTCATTTGTTTGCATCCTTGTTTTTCTTGTCGTAATGAGTGTACCGAAAAATAGCAAACTTTGCATATAAGTTAACAATCTGATGCGGTTGTTACTGTTTTTGTTGTTTGCATAAACAAAGAAAGCTAACAATTTCGATTGACATCTGTGCGCTCAATGATTAATTTAAACAGGTGTTTAAATTAACTTGGGTCTTGGAATGGCAAGTCGTACTGATACAAAAACAAGAATACTCGATGCAGCTGAAAAGTTGTTTGCTGAAAGAGGTTTTTCTGAAACGTCGTTACGACTGATTACGAGTAAAGCTGAAGTCAATTTGGCGTCGGTCAATTACCATTTTGGTTCGAAAAAAGAATTAATTCGTGCTGTATTAGCAAGATACTTAGATGTGTTTATGCCAAGCGCTTCGATAGAGATTAATCGTTTACATAATGCGCCTGAAAATGCATCACTAAACGAGATTTTTTCTGCTTTAATTAACCCGTTACTTGAATTGAATAAGGTACGTAACGGCGGCACGATTATTTTCTTACAGTTGTTGGGCCGAGGTTACATAGAAAGCCAAGGGCATTTGCGCTGGTTTATCACCACACACTATGGCGAACATTTAGCCACATTTGTTCAAGCTGTATCAGCCAGCGTTCCGCATATTCCCGCGGCTGAAATGTTTTGGCGTTTGCATTTCACTTTAGGAACTATTGTGTTCACTATGGCTTCTGCAGATGCCTTAAATGAAATTGCCGCGGCAGATTATGGTGAACATAACAATATTGAAGCCATTATTCGTAAAGTTATCCCCTACATGGCAGCTGGTGTTGCTGTCCCTGTGTTAACAAACTAAGAAGGTATAAAATGACCATCGTCATATTGCTTATTATAGCGATCATCGTCCTCTTTGGCGTACGTAATATCAGGATGCAATTTATCACGCGTCCAGTATTCTCATTTTTCAAAAAAGTGTTGCCTCCATTGTCGAGTACCGAGAAAGAAGCAATGGAAGCCGGTGATGTTTGGTGGGAAGGTGAGTTATTCCGCGGAAAACCAAACTGGAACACCTTACACAGTTATGGTAAACCAACGTTAAGTGCAGAAGAAAAAGACTTTATTGATAATCAAGTACAAACCGCATTAACCATGATTGACGATTTCGATATTGTCCATAATCGTAAAGATTTACCGCCAGAGTTATGGCAATATTTTAAAGAACAAGGCTTTTTTGCGTTAATTATTCCTAAAAAGTACGGCGGGCGTGAATTTTCAGCTTATGCAAACTCAACGATTGTGGCTAAAATTGCCACCCGCAGTGTCAGTGCTGCCGTTACCGTTATGGTGCCTAACTCTTTAGGCCCAGGTGAGCTATTAACGCATTACGGCACTCAAGAGCAAAAAGAGCGTTGGTTGCCATCGTTAGCTGTGGGTAAAGATATTCCCTGTTTCGCGTTAACGGGTCCAGAAGCGGGCAGTGATGCTGGCGCAATCCCTGACTTGGGTATTGTGTGTCGCCGTGAGTTTGAAGGCGAAGAGACATTAGGCTTAAGTTTAACTTGGAACAAGCGTTACATTACCTTAGCACCTGTAGCGACAGTATTAGGGTTAGCATTCCAAATGCGCGATCCTGACGGTTTGTTAGGTGAGATTAAAAACCTAGGTATTACTTGTGCGTTGATCCCAACGGATCATCAAGGCGTTGAAATCGGTCGTCGTCATAATCCATTAATGATGGGGTTTATGAACGGTACTACCAGTGGTGAAGATGTATTCATTCCATTAGATTGGATTATTGGTGGACCACAGTTTGCGGGTAAAGGCTGGCGTATGCTGGTTGAATGTTTGTCTGCAGGACGTGGTATTTCATTACCTGCGCTTGCTACTGCATCTGGCCATGTGGCCACTAAAACGACCACAGCGTATAGTTATGTTCGTCAACAGTTCGGTATGCCAATCGGTCACTTTGAAGGCGTACAAGAGGCTATGGCGCGTATTATTGCCAATACTTACCAGCTTGAAGCCGCCCGTCGTTTAACCACTCAAGGTATCGACTTAAAAGTTAAACCTTCTGTGGTTACCGCAATTGCTAAATACCATATGACAGAGTTAGGTCGTGATGTATTAGAAGACGCAATGGACATTCAGTCGGGTAAAGGTATCCAATTAGGACCTAAAAACTATTTAGGTCATGCATACATGGCAACTCCTATTTCAATTACCGTAGAAGGTGCAAACATTTTGACTCGGTCATTGATGATTTTTGGCCAAGGTGCAACGCGCTGTCATCCCTACGTTTTGGCTGAAATGGAAGCCGCGGCGATGGAAGATGAGACATCGGCATTAGACCGTTTCGATTCTCTTTTACTGGGACACATAGGTTATGCGATCGGTAACGCATTACGATCATTGGGTAATGCGTTAACGGGCAGTCGTTTTGCCAGTGCGCCAGTGAGCGGTCCGACGCAGCAATATTACCGTGATATGACGCGTATCTCTTCATCACTTGCCATCATGACTGATGTTTCGATGTTGATCATGGGCGGCGACCTTAAACGTAAAGAAATGCTCTCTGCACGTATGGGGGATGTATTAAGTCAGCTATACCTAGCGTCTGCCACGTTGAAACTGTTTGAAGATAATGGTCGTCAACAAGATGATTTACCTGCAGTGCATTATGTGATGACGGAGCGTTTACATTTAGCGGCTAAAGCGTTGAATGATGCTATCCATAATTTCCCAAGCAAAATCGCGGCAGTATTACTGCGAGTATTGATTTTTCCATTAGGGAATCACTTTAGCGCACCAAGCGACAAGTTGGCGATTGATTTAGTGACCGGTATGCTAAAGCCTGGACCTGCACGAGACCGAATCACTTTCCTTTGTAGTGATGTTGAAGATGACCAAAGTGGTATTGCGGAAGTAGAGCAAGCTTTCTTAGCCAAATATGCTGCAAAAGAGCTGTATAAAAAGTTGAAGAAAGCTCAACGTAGCGGTCATATAAAATCCAAGCTTCCAATGCTTGAGTTATTTGACGTAGCGTTAGCAAAAGACATTATCACTGAAGCTGAACATAAACAGCTTGTCGAAGCAGATGAATTGCGCTTAGCCGCTATTAACGTCAATGACTTTGAGACGCTATAATGTAAGTTGATTACTTTTATGTCAGTCTTTGATGTAAATCATTGGCGCCAAATAAACCCTGACTCTGTCGGGGTTTTTTTTCATTACAACAAAGCGATAAACAGACATTGTTAGAAATACAACAAGGGAGGGATAGGCGAATTTAGGGGGGATAGGCGGTTCATTACTAGCGTTCTAAATTTAACCCATAAAAAAAGCCAATCCGAAGACTGGCTTTAGGGTTAACGAGATAATCACAATATAAAAACTATTGAGTGTTACTCGCTACGCGTAGTTGTTGATTATGCAACAATAAGTACTTTACAAGTGTTAGTGCCACCGATCGTTTCCATCGCGTCACCTTTAGTCATGAGTACCAGATCACCACTGACCAAATAACCGGCGTTAACCATGCAGTTTAATGCTTCTTTAGCTAATTCATCAGCAGGATAAGCTGTTGAATCAAACTCAATAGGCTGTACACCACGGAACATAGCCATGCTAGCTAATGTTTTTTGATGACGTGATAATGCAAAAATCGGCAAACCAGAGCTGATACGTGACATTAATTTAGCTGTCGCGCCAGATTCCGTTAACGAAATAATCGCTTTAACACCTGGCAAGTGGTTAGCAGCATACATGGTTGATAGTGCTATCGTTTCTTCAACTGAAGAGAAACGTTCATCCATACGGTGCTTAGACACATTTACACTTGGGTGTAACTCTGCGCCTAAACAAACGTTAGCCATTGCCATAACGGTTTCTTCAGGGAAATCGCCCGCAGCGGTTTCTGCTGAGAGCATCACTGCATCAGTACCGTCTAACACTGCGTTAGCCACGTCCATCACTTCAGCACGTGTTGGCATTGGGCTTGAAATCATTGATTCCATCATTTGTGTTGCAGTGATCACGGCTTTGTTGAGTTGACGCGAACGTTGAATTAACCGTTTTTGTACAGCAACAAGTGCCGCATCGCCGATTTCAACACCTAAGTCACCACGAGCAACCATGACGACGTCTGATGCTCGGATAACATCGTCCATAGCTTCGTCAGATTCAACCGCTTCTGCACGCTCAACTTTAGCGACAATTAATGCTTTACTGCCCGCTTCAAGTGCTAACGAACGTGCTAAATCAAGATCCGCACCCGTTCGAGGAAACGATACTGCTAAGTAATCAACATCAATCAACGCAGCTGTTTTGATATCCGCCATGTCTTTTTCAGTGAGGGCAGGAGCGGTTAAGCCGCCGCCTTTTTTGTTGATGCCTTTGTTATTTGATAACGGGCCTGCTATTGTAACGCTAGTGAAGACTTTATTACCCTCAACACGTTCAACTTTTAACTGCACTCGGCCATCATCAAGCATTAATATATCGCCAATAACGACATCATTAGGTAATTGCTTGTAATCGATACCTACTTGAGTTTCATCACCTTCGCCCTTTGCTAAATCAGCATCAAGGATAAAAGCATCACCTAAGTTAAGCTTGATCTTTTTGTTATCTTTAAAGGTAGAAATACGAATTTTAGGCCCTTGCAAGTCACCTAAAATAGCGACGTGTTTGCCCAATTCTTTAGCAATCCTACGTGTATCTGTAGCACGCTTTAAATGATCTTCTGGTGAACCGTGTGAGAAGTTAAGTCTAACAACGTTAGCACCTGCCACGATAATTTTACGTAAATTGTCATCGCGATCAGTTGCTGGCCCTAGTGTAGTAACGATTTTAGTTCTGCGGAACATAAGATACTCCGTTAATGATAAGAAAGATTTTGTGTTAAATAGAATTTGGTTATTTAAAGTGCTTAAGCAATCTCGGCACTTAAATGATGTAACTATATTAACAGACATTCTCAACAAATGTAGTAAAGTTACAAACAAAAAGATCGTTTTTAATGTGTAATTTATGTGACAGATCAGCGATTTTTGCAATAAAAAAAGCCAAACAGAATAAACCGTTTGGCTTTATGAACAATATTTGATTGCGATGCATGATAATTTACACGATTAAACATAACTAAATTGTGTAATTATTTACCAGTTATCTTGTAAGATTTGTGCAAAATTCACTGTATAAATGAGAATGAGTTCGGCGTTGTGTCGATTGACGATAGATGTTGAGTTAATCGATCCTCAAACGAACAATGTCTGATCATCCGTAATATCTTCGTTTAATCGGCCATCAATTTAAATAGTCAAATCCTTGTTCACTCGAGATTCTTTTAATACTTCTTTAACGCGTTTTAAATTTTCACGAAAACGAGGGCCTCGGCGTAAGGTAAACCCTGTTGCCAATACGTCTATGGTAACCAGTTGCGCTAAGCGCGATGCCATTGGTAAATACATATCAGTATCTTCGGGCACTTCCATTGTTACAGGTAATGTACATTCAAGAGAAAGTGGCGAATTACGGGCTGTAATACCAATGACTGCGGCGCCATTTTCACGAGCGATACGGGCTATTTCAATCAGTGATTTTGTCCGGCCAGTGTGCGAAATTAATACCACTACGTCGCCTTCATTGCAGTTAATACAGCTCATGCGCTGCATTAACACATCATCGAAACATATCACTGGTACATTAAAGCGAAAGAACTTGTTTTGCGCATCATGGGCTACAGAGGCAGAGGCACCAAGACCAAAAAATGAAATAGTCTTAGCTTGAGTTAGAATATCAACGGCTTTATTTATCGCAGCTGTGTCTAAACTTTGGCGTGCAGTATCAAGCGATGCCATTGATGATTCGAAGATTTTTGTGGTATATGAATCTGGTGAATCATCTTCTTCAACGTGACGGCTTACATAAGGTGTACCGTTAGCAAGACTTTGAGCCAAATGTAACTTAAAATCAGGGAACCCCTTAGTGTCGAGTCGACGACAAAAGCGATTGACGGTTGGCTCACTTACATCAGCCATCTTGGCTAAGGTGGCGATACTTGAATGTATAGCTGTTTGCGGTGAGGCTAATATGACTTCGGCAACTTTACGTTCCGATTTACTAAATTGGGTAAGGCTTTTTTGAACCTTTTCAAGGGTATTCATAAGCAAGCATCCGCTAGAAAGTAGCTAAAAGTAGCTAAAAGTAGGTAATGTAATTTTATATCATAAGTTACAGGAATTACGTAAATTAAGTTATTTATTTACTTATGGTAGTAATCCGGAATTATTTTTCAATACAAAGATCATGGTTAAATGGTTCGCAATCTTTGTTATTGGTAGAAAATCATAGCAGATAATAGATACACATGACTAGATTAAAAACAATACAATAAATGCAAATTAAAGATGCAAAATTTAAATTCTGTTGTTATATTACAACAAAAGTGTGCTTTTATTCATTTATTCATTGACCAAATTGGAACATGACACACACATATAATCAGGAGAGCTTTAAGCAATGGGCAAATCAATTGGAGCCAAGGCTTGTGACTTCGTACTTTTCGGTACTAAAGGCGATTTAGCTAGGCGTAAACTATTACCTTCCCTATATCAGCTAGATAAAGCAGAATTGCTTGATAAAGAAACCAAGGTAATCGGTGTAGCAAAAGACGCATTTACTCAAGAAGAGTTTATCGCCCTCGTTACTAAAGCATTAAATACATTTGTAAAAGACGAACTTTGCCCAACCACGCTAGCGCGCTTCCTCAGTCGTTGTCATTATATTGGTACCAATTTTAAAGATCCTGAAGGTTATCGTGCCTTCCACGATTTACTTGAACCCAGTAAACGCGTCATGGTGAATTACTTCGCAACGCCTCCTTCGATTTTTGGTGTCATCTGCCGCTGTTTACATGCACAAAACCTGATTCAATCTGATACCCGTGTTGTGCTTGAAAAGCCGATTGGTACCGACTTGGAATCATCACATGTAATTAATAACCAAGTGGCTGAATTCTTCAATGAGAATCAGGTCTATCGTATCGATCATTATCTTGGTAAAGAAACGGTACAAAATCTAATTGCTCTGCGTTTTGCTAATTCTTTATTTGCCTCTAAATGGGATAACCGTACGATTGATCATGTCCAGATCACGGTTGCTGAAGAAGTGGGTATTGAAGGGCGTTGGGGCTACTTTGATGGCGCTGGGCAAATGCGTGACATGATCCAAAACCATTTATTACAAGTGTTAACCTTGGTTGCGATGGATCCACCGGTCAATTTAGATGCTGACAGTATTCGTGACGAAAAAGTAAAAGTGCTTAAGTCATTGCGTCCCATTAATCAAGAGAATGTGTATGAAAATACTGTTCGGGGTCAATACAGTGCTGGCTTCCTAAAAGGCTCACCCGTTCCTGGTTATCTCGAAGAAGAAGATGCCAACACCCAATCGAATACCGAAACCTTTGTGGCGTTACGTGTAGATATCGATAACTGGCGTTGGGCTGGCGTGCCATTCTACTTGCGCAGTGGTAAGCGTATGCCATTTAAGAGCAGTGAAATTGTGGTGTACTTTAAAAATCCACCGCATAACTTATACCGGGCAAGTTACCGTAATCTCCCACCGAATAAACTGACTATTCGTTTGCAACCTCACGAAGGGGTTGAAATTCAGATGATGAACAAGGTGCCAGGTCTTGAGCAAAAGCAACGCCTTCAAACCACTAAGCTTGATTTAAGTTTCAGTGACACGTTTAAAAATGAACGCATTGCAGATGCTTATGAGCGTTTGTTACTTGAAGCCATGCTTGGTAATCAAGCGCTGTTTGTTCGTCGTGATGAAGTTGAGCAAGCGTGGACATGGGTCGATGGCATTATTCAGTCATGGGAAGAAAGTGGCGAAAAACCCAAACCATACCCTGCTGGCACGTGGGGACCTGTTGCATCCGTTGCATTGATAACCAAAGATGGTCGTTCTTGGGACGAGTAGGGAGTAGACATGATTAAAGAAGCCGTATTTAAATCGTTCAATACACCCGCTGATTTAGACGCTAAATTGGCCGATAAAATTGCTAGGCAATTACAAGATGCTGTTGATACCCGTGGTAAAGCCAGCTTAGTGGTTTCTGGTGGCTCAACACCCGTGAAATTATTTGAGCTATTAAGTCATAAGCTTGTTGACTGGAGTGATGTTTATATTACTTTAGCTGATGAACGATGGGTTGAGACTGATGAAAATAATTCAAATGAAAGATTGGTTCGTCAGCATTTTCTGCAAAATCGCGCCGCTAGCGCTAAGTTTCGCGGTTTGAAAAATATGTTTGCGACGCCTGAAGCGGGTTGCGATATGACCAGCGAATCGTTAGCTAATTTTCCTCGTCCTTTTGATGTGGTGATACTGGGAATGGGTACTGATGGCCATACATGCTCATGGTTTCCTTGCAGTGCAGAGCTTGATAATGCATTAAATACCAAAGCGGTATGTGTAGCTGTTAACCCAACGACCGCGCCGCATGCACGCATCACATTGTCTAAAGATGCCATTTTAAATAGTCGTCAGATTTATTTGCATCTTGTCGGAGAACCAAAATTAACTGTATATCATCAGGCTCTCGAGAATGATGATGTTACCCAAATGCCCATTAGAGCCGTATTAGCGCAGCATAAAACGCCCGTTGATGTGTTCTATAGCGCGTAAGGAGTTTTACCATGCATTCAGTAGTACAAGCCGTCACCGATAGAATTATTGCTCGTAGTCAACAATCTCGATCAACGTATTTAACCGCGTTAAACGATGCCAAAGCCCAAGGGGTTCATCGTAGTGCATTAAGTTGTGGCAATTTGGCCCATGGTTTTGCAGCCTGTCAGCCGGTAGCAAAAGATTCTTTACGCCAGCTAACGAAAGCCAATATTGGTATTGTGACTGCATTTAATGACATGTTGTCAGCACATCAACCCTATGAAACTTATCCAAATATGCTTAAGCAAGCGTGTATGGATGTGGGTAGTGTGGCACAAGTCGCGGCAGGTGTTCCTGCCATGTGTGACGGTGTGACCCAAGGTCAGCCAGGCATGGAACTTAGCTTACTGAGTCGTGAAGTCATTGCTATGTCTACCGCGGTAGGTTTGTCGCACAATATGTTTGATGGTGCGCTACTACTGGGTATTTGTGACAAAATCGTTCCAGGTTTATTAATCGGTGCATTAAGCTTTGGTCATTTGCCGATGTTATTTGTGCCTGCTGGTCCAATGAAGTCAGGTATTCCAAATAAAGAAAAAGCGCGTATTCGTCAACAATTTGCCCAAGGGCAGGTTGATCGTGCCGCATTGCTTGAAGCTGAAGCTAAGTCATATCATAGCGCCGGCACATGTACCTTTTATGGTACAGCTAACTCTAACCAGTTAATGCTTGAAATCATGGGGTTACAATTACCTGGTTCATCGTTTGTTAATCCTGATGATCCATTACGTGATGAATTAAGCAAAATGGCTGCCAAACAAGTGTGCCGTCTAACCGCAATGGGTACACAGTACACTCCGATTGGTGAACTGGTCTCTGAAAAGTCAGTAGTTAATGGCATTGTGGGTATTCTCGCGACCGGTGGTTCAACTAACTTAACCATGCACATTGTCGCTGCAGCTCGCGCCGCTGGCATTATCGTTAATTGGGATGATTTTTCTGATTTATCTGATGCAGTACCATTATTAGCCCGCGTATATCCAAATGGTCATGCCGATATTAATCACTTCCATGCAGCAGGTGGCATGGCGTTGTTGGTTAAAGAGTTACTTGATGGCGGCCTATTGCATGAAGATGTTAATACCGTTGCAGGTTATGGCTTACGTCGTTATACCCAAGAACCTCGTTTGCTTGATGGCGAGCTTAAGTGGGTTGATGGTGTCACTGAAAGCTTAGACAAAGAAGTGTTAACTCACCTTGATACACCATTTCAACATAACGGTGGTTTGAAGTTACTCAAAGGTAACTTAGGCCGCGCAGTGATTAAAGTATCTGCCGTGCCCGATAAAAATCGCGTAGTTGAAGGTCCTGCGATTGTGATTGATGATCAAAACAAACTTGATGCACTATTCCAAGCGGGTGAGCTTGACAGAGATTGTGTTGTGGTTGTTAGAGGTCAAGGCCCTAAAGCTAACGGGATGCCTGAGCTGCATAAACTCACACCCTACTTAGGTACCCTACAAGACAAAGGTTTTAAAGTTGCACTAGTGACTGACGGCCGTATGTCAGGTGCATCAGGTAAAGTACCTGCAGCCATTCATTTAACCCCAGAAGCGCTAGACGGTGGTTTGATTGCCAAAGTTGAGAACGGTGATTTAATTCGTGTTGATGCTACAACGGGTGAATTAACCCTGTTTGTTGACGAGAAGACACTTGCAAGCAGAACCGCAGGGATAGTGGATTTACATCACTCAAGTTATGGCATGGGCCGTGAGTTGTTTGGCGCGCTACGTAGCAGTTTGAGCAGCCCAGAAACAGGTGCTCGCAGTACTAATGCGATTGATGAATTATATTAACGACAAAGGAAGACTGTAATATGCTTGAGCCTAATAATTGGTTGCTCCAACCACAAGACGTGTTTAAACGCAGCCCGGTTGTTCCGGTCATGGTCATTAATAAACTTGAACACGCTGTCCCATTAGCAAAAGCGTTAGTGGCTGGCGGCATTAGTGTCTTAGAAGTCACTTTACGAACTCCATGTGCGTTAGAAGCGATAGCTAAAATTGCTAAAGAAGTGCCAGAAGCATTGGTTGGTGCAGGGACCATTTTAAATGAAGCCCAGTTACAACAAGCTATTGATGCGGGTTCGCAATTTATCATTACCCCGGGTGCAACGGTTGATCTATTAAAAGCGGCCAAGAAAGGCACTGTGCCGTTAATTCCAGGTGTCGCGAGTATTTCAGAGATTATGGTGGGTATGGAGTTGGGCTACACTCACTTCAAGTTTTTCCCTGCAGAAGCCTCGGGTGGCGTTAATGTATTAAAGTCTTTCTCTGGCCCACTTTCTGAGATCCGATTCTGTCCAACTGGTGGGATCAGCCCAGCGACTTATAAAGATTATTTAGCATTATCAAATGTTGATTGCATTGGCGGCAGCTGGATTGCACCGACTGATGCTGTAGATAACGAAGAGTGGGATCGCATTACACAATTATGTAAAGAAGCCCTGGCGGCTTTGTAATACATTGATTGTGTGACCTAAAAAACCAGCTTATGCTGGTTTTTTATTATCGATAGTTTACTGTGTATATCATTAAGTTAATTTAATTTAAGTAAAGTTCTTATTATTCAGTTTGATGTAATCTAAGGGTTGCTGATAATCTAAGCGTTATTGTTGATAAGTATACGATTATTGATGTTTTAGACCTAAAACAATGCAAGCTCATTCATTTTTAAGAGGTATTCTCTATGTTTTATGATTTAACGGTTGTGCAATTTAGTAAAATGCTCAATAACTTAAGTTCAATTCTTGCGAAAGGGGAAGACTTTGCCGGTGCTAAAAAGATTGAAATGTCGGTATTACTTAACTCACGTTTAGCAGCAGATCAATTTAACTTAATTCGCCAAGTACAAATCGCGTGTGATACCGCAAAATTATCGGTTGCGCGTTTAACGGGTCAACAAGACCGTGCACCAAAACATGAAGATAATGAAACGACTGTGGCAGAATTACAAACCCGCATAACCTCGGTTATTGGTTATTTAGCCACTTTTAAAGCAGAAGATTTTGTTGGTGCCCAAACCCGCAAGATCACTCATCATCGTTGGAACGATAAGTACCTTACCGGCCACGATTTCTTACTTGAACATGCAATCCCTAATGTTCATTTTCATATCACAACAGCCTATTCAATCTTGCGTCATAATGGGGTTGAAGTCGGTAAAAAAGATTACTTAGGTGCAATGTCATTTAAGTCGTAACTGAGCCACTAGTGACCAACAGTAAGCGCCAGTGTCAATGGCGCCACTAAAACCAGCATGAGCTGGTTTTTTGTTATCTAGCCAAATAAAGTCTACTAAACAACAATAGGATAAGTTGTGGATAGCGGCACGAAAGGGGGCTTATTGCTAGATAGCTGCATTTGAGATAGTAAACGATTATTAAGCAACTCTTTTGTCCAGCTCATGCCGTTGTAGTAACTTGTCATAGGCAGATATTTCCGTATAAATGGGTCTTGTTAGCAAAACGCTAGGCAAGTTAGCAATGCAATACGTCAAAGATGCTGATTTTTATCCGTTTGGCTTATCTCTTATTTGTATTGAGGTTATATTATCCGAAGTCTGAATAACGATAATACGGCTTAGGATATAAGTGTGTTATTTCGAAGTAAGGTTCCATCTGGCCAATCATGTCTATAGGGACTTTTTGCTATTCAGTTGTAGGAGTGAATATGAAAACAATCGGTATGATAGGTGGCATGAGTTGGGAGTCAACGCTGAGTTACTACCAGGCCATTAATCAAGGGGTGAAGTCTACTTTAGGCGGACTTCATTCGGCTAAAATTTGTTTGTACAGTGTCGATTTTGCTGAAATTGAAATATTGCAACATCAAGGGTTGTGGGACGATACCGCCATTCATTTATCAAATGCGGCTAAGGCTGTTGAAGCGGGCGGGGCTGACTTTTTGTTGATTTGTACCAATACAATGCACAAAGTGGCCGATGACATTCAAGCACAAATCTCTATCCCTATTTTACATATCGCCGATGCCACCGCCGAGGCGTTGTTAGCCGACGGTATCGGTAAAGTGGGCTTATTGGGTACGCGCTTTACTATGGAGCAAGATTTTTATAAGCAGCGTATCACCGATAACTATCCTATCGAAGTTATTGTGCCTTCGCCAGACGATCAAATATTAATCCATAATGTGATATATCAAGAGTTGTGCCTAGGCAAGATTAATCTGCAATCTCGACAATGCTATCTTAGTATTATTGATAAATTATTCGCTCAAGGAGCCGAGGCAGTGATTTTAGGTTGTACTGAAATAGCCTTACTGGTGCAGCAACAACATACCAATGTGCCTTTGTATGATACCACTCAAATTCATGCTCACAGCGCTGTTATGCTGGCGCTAGCAAAGTAGTTTGGTAAGGTTTTCACACAGTCAAAGGTATAAAAAAAACGCCTTACGATAATTATCTCGTAAGGCGCAGTGTTATAAGCTTACTGCTTGTTATTGAGTTGACTAGTCGTTATAAGCTCTGCCATAGAAGCTGTCCAATAACACTTGTTTAAGCTCTTTAATCAACGGGTAACGTGGATTGGCACCCGTACATTGATCATCAAAAGCATCTTCAGCAAGCTCATCCAGTTTGGCGATAAAATCTGCTTCATTAACCCCGGCGTCCTGGATTGATGCAGGAATACCTATGGTTGTTTTCAGCGCTTCGATTTTTTCAATCAGCTTGTCAACTTTTTGAGCATCGGTTTTACCCCCAAGCTTTAAATAATCCGCAATGGCAGCATAACGACACAGTGCTTTAGGGCGGTCGTATTGACTAAAAGCGGCTTGCTTGGTTGGCATATCCGTCGCGTTAAAGCGGATCACGTTAGAGATTAACAGCGCGTTAGCTAAGCCGTGTGCTAGGTGGAACTCAGCACCCAGTTTGTGCGCCATTGAGTGACAAACACCTAAGAATGCGTTGGCAAAAGCAATGCCGGCAATCGTCGCACCATTGTGAACTTTTTCTCGGGCAACAGGCGCGTTTGCACCAAACTCATAGGATTCTGGTAGGTACTTAAACAATAGGTCTAATGCTTGTAGCGCTTGGCCATCACTGTATTCGTTTGCCATTACACTCACATAAGCTTCTAACGCATGTGTAACAGCATCAATGCCACCAAAAGCGGTGAGTGATTTGGGCATATCCATGACTAAGTTAGGATCAACAATCGCCATATTCGGGGTTAATTGATAGTCAGCGATAGGATACTTCATTCCGGTTACTTCATCAGTTACCACGGCAAAAGGGGTCACTTCTGAACCTGTACCTGAGGTTGTCGGAATGGCAACCATTTGAGCTTTAACGCCCATTTTAGGGAATTTGTATATACGTTTACGGATATCCATAAAGCGCAGTGCTAAATCGGCAAAATCAACATCAGGGTGCTCGTACATCACCCAAATAATTTTAGCGGCATCCATTGGCGAACCACCACCGAGTGCAATAATGACATCGGGTTGGAAGCTTTGGGCGACTTTTGCACCTTGGCGTACAATAGTTAAGGTTGGGTCAGCTTCTACTTCATAAAAAATTTCGGTTTCAAGACCCTGTGCCTTAAGAATTTTTAAGGTTTCGTTACAGTAACCATTATTAAATAAGAATTTGTCAGTAATGATCAGCGCACGTTTTTTATCACTTAACTCTTCTAGTGCTATTGGTAAACAGCCGCGTCGGAAGTATATAGATGATGGAAGTTTGTGCCACAACATATTTTCAGCCCTCTTAGCGACCATTTTAGTATTGATCAAGTGGCTTGGACCGACATTTTCCGAAATTGAATTACCGCCCCATGAACCACAACCTAGCGTTAACGACGGCGCTAATTTAAAATTGTACAAGTCACCTATGCCACCATGAGATGCCGGTGTATTAATTAGAATACGTGCAGTTTTCATTCTAAAGCCAAAGATTTTAACACGTTCATCTTGGGTGTCTTGATTGGTATATAAACCTGATGTGTGGCCAATCCCCCCTAACGTGACTAAGGCTTCGGCTTTATCCATTGCCTCGTTAAAGTCTTTTGCTTTATACATTCCCAATAACGGAGACAACTTCTCGTGAGCAAATGCTTCGGCATCATCTATATCAGTTACTTCACCAATGAGAACTTTAGTGGTGCTAGGAACGTCAAAACCCGCCATTGCAGCAATCGCTACCGCACTTTGGCCTACAATATCAGCATTGAGTCCGCCATTTTTAAGGATCACCGTTTGCATTGCTGCGGTCTCAGCTTTAGACAGGATATATCCGCCATGGCTGATAAAGCGCTCTTTTACTTGCTTGTAAATGCTGTCCACAATAATCACGGCTTGTTCAGAGGCACAAACTACGCCATTGTCGAAGGTTTTTGACATTAAAATTGAGCTCACCGCACGTTTAATGTCTGCGGTTTCGTCAATCACAATCGGTGTATTACCCGCGCCCACACCAATGGCAGGTTTACCAGACGAGTAGGCGGCTTTAACCATGCCAGGTCCACCCGTAGCTAAAATTAAGTTAATTTTTTCATGAGTCATTAATTGGTTAGACAGTGCAACACTCGGTTGGTCTATCCAGCCAATGATGTCTTTAGGCGCACCCGCGGCCACTGCCGCATCTAATACAATTCTAGCTGCTGTGGTGGTTGAGTTTTTCGCCCTTGGGTGGGGTGAGAAAATAATGCCATTACGGGTTTTTAAGCTGATAAGGGCTTTAAAAATAGCGGTTGAAGTGGGATTCGTGGTGGGAACAATACCGCAAATAATACCGACAGGCTCTGCAATGGTAATGGTACCAAAGGTTAAGTCCTCAGATAGAATGCCACAGGTTTTTTCATCTTTGTATTTGTTATAAATGTATTCAGAGGCAAAGTGGTTTTTAATCACCTTATCTTCTAATACACCCATCCCCGTTTCGGTTACGGCCATTTTAGCTAATGATATACGTGCATCTGCAGCGGCTAAAGCGGCCGCCCTAAAGATGATATCAACTTGTTCTTGGCTAAAATTGGCAAACTCGGCTTGGGCTTTGGCAACGCGTTCTACTAATAAATCTAGCTCTTGCGTATTGGTGACTGTCATAGTGGTTTCCTGTAAAAATATTCAACAAATTAGTTTTGCAAAATATTCTTTGTAAATAAAATTACAACTTTTAGGCTGTATTTGTTGTGATGATGACCACAAAAGCGTAACTTATGTAATTTTATTACAGCATTGAATGCTTTTTAGCACTTAATATTTAACTTCTGTTCATCCAGCACTTCGATATGACCTAACGCTTATACTCGCTCAACATGATGATCTGCTTATGGCACTAGTTAATAATGGCGATAAATCAGTCATCACTGGCTCTATTGTCATCAACAAGTGCAATGGTCAATAGGCTTAGGGGTATGTTTTTGGTTGTTTTACACTGAACTTTTTTTACTTTTAACCTTATACCTTGGCCTAATTAATTAACCATATCAAACAGTTTGAAAATAGTCTGTTGAATGTGTGAAATATCTTATTACTGATCAATGCATATAAGCAAATGCTAAAATTAGTTTTGCTTACTTAATCAGTGAACTGTGATTGATATCAATATTTATAAGGGCGGATTGACTCACTTTAAGGCCAATATTCAATGTGGGCCGAATGTATGCTTTGGTTAGAATAACGTGGTGACTCTCAAACCAAACTTATCTTCTGTTAACCCCTTAAGGGTAATTATACTGCGTGATTGTTGTGACTTAATGTTTTACTGACGCTCAGTAAAAGCGTGTTTTACGCGCTAATATTGTTACTGTCGCAAGTACCATCTTTGCCGTACGGTATCGATTTGCCACCCACCAAAGCGCTATCTAGTCTCAATGCTAGCGTTTATGCCCTTGGGTTTATGGCGATAGATCCATTAATGACGGACAAGTATATCAATAAGAATGACCAGCAATTGTGGTTGGAACAACCAAGTGCTTTTTTATGCTTATTGCTCGCGACTTAATTCCATGATGCCTGCGGTTTTTGAACCAAATAATTGCTGATGTAAGCGGCCTGCAAACTCATCAGTCATGCCGGAAATATAATCGGCAATCACCCGCATTGGATTATTGTTTTCATTACACTCGGCTAACCATCGTTCACGAGTGTTGAGCGGTAATAGACGCTCTGGATCAGAGGAAAACGCTTCAAACAATTCCATTACAATTTGTTGGCCTTTGTATTCCAACATTTGAATTTCGGGTTTACGAATAACGTACTTAAACACCAATTGTTTAAGTACATGTAAAACTGAAGCAAAGTCTGGCTCTAATTCTGCATTATATTTTAATAAGTCTTGTTCAAATTGTGGATTGGCACTGATGCCAATCGCAGTCACGAAACCGTTGACTAAGGTACCGATGGCATCTTTGCGTAAATGATGCTCATGGGAAAATAGTTTGTCACCTATTTGAGCCATTTCCGATATGAGCCATTGATCCTTGATCTCCGTTAACTGCTCAACCACATCGCGTTGCCACTGATGTTGATTAACAATCCCCATGACAATGGCATCTTCTAGATCATGCACGGCATAGGCAATATCGTCAGCCAACTCCATAATAGAGCAGTCAAAGGACTTATAGCGGGTTTTAAGATGTGGGTAATTGGCGTGAGTATGATTTTGCTCACTAGTGATAAACAACTGTCTATCAGACTTGGATAATGAATCTAATACCCAATCAACAATAGGTTTATCATCATCAAACAAGCCTTTTACTGGTGGCCATTCTGATGGTTTTAATTGACGATGATTGGCAATGTCTGGACGGTGTTGGTCAACAAATAACTGCCCATGAGTTGCGGGGTATTTCATCACACCCAATAGCGTCCGCCGAGTCAGATTCATTCCCCATGACGGTGTATAGGGCTCTAAACGGGTTAAAATACGGAAGGTTTGGCCATTCCCTTCAAATCCACCATGATGGCGCATCATGTAATTTAATGCGACTTCACCCCCGTGGCCAAAGGGTGGATGGCCTATATCGTGAGCTAAACAAATCGATTCAATTAAGCTCATAGAGTTAAGCAAGTACTTAAGTTCTGGATACTTACGACGTAACTGTGCGGTGATGCCGGTACCAATTTGAGAGACTTCCAACGAATGGGTCAAACGAGTGCGATAAAAGTCATTCATGCCGATACCAAGCACTTGGGTTTTGGCTTGAAGTCGTCGAAATGCGGCAGAATGTAGAATTCGGCCACGATCGCGCTGATAAGGACTGCGGTGATCATTACGGCGTTGTTTATCTTCGCCAAGTAGACGTTGTTGCCAACAGTCCTCATGTTCTGTACTACTGGGCATGACGGTGTTATCAGGCATATATTTCCTTTACAGCATTTGATTAATTTCGTCTAAATTCAATGTAAAACTTGGAATAAAACAATCACGGAAGTAACCAACTGCGGGGTTAGGGTTGTCGTCTATCATTTGTTCTAAACGTTTACAGGCACTGTTGAATTCGCTGTTACCGGCTTTTTGTTCTTCTAAGCATTTAAGATACGCGCATAACGTATCGGCGGCTTTCACAATGGCTTTGTATTGTGGGTCAGCATCTTGACTAATGAATAAACTGCGGTAATCTTCTTTAAATTCATCAGGTACCATTTCAAGCATTCGTTGTTCGGCTATGGCTTCGATCTTTTTATATTCAGCTTCTATCTCTTTATTAAAATATTTAACCGGTGTGGGCAAGTCTCCGGTTAAAATTTCACTGGCATCATGATAAATCGCAATCGTTGCAGCTTTATTGGCGTCTAAGTCTGTGGCGAATTTCTTATTGCTGATGATCACTAAAGCGTGGGCAACCATAGCCACTTGCAGTGAATGTTCTTGGACGTTTTCGCGACGCACGTTATGCATTAACGGCCAACGTTGGATTAGCTTCATCCGCGATAAATGGGCAAATAAATGACTCATGAGACTCCTTACTGCGCTCAATAGATTCAGTCAGCTTACATGAGCTTATCGATAAAAAAAAGCGACTGTTCAGTCGCTTAGTATTTTGTGCTAGAGATGAAGTGTCAAGAGACTATTGACGATAATCCTCTAAGAATTCACCAAACTCGGTAAGGGCTTTAGCCAAATCTTCTTTATAGGGCAAAAAAACCACTCGAAGGTGATCGGGCTCTGGCCAATTAAAGGCTGTTCCTTGTACTAACAGAATCTTTTTAGTTTTTAATAAATCAAGTACCAAGCGTTCATCATCACGTAAATTAAACTTTTTCATATCTAACTTCGGAAACGCGTATAAGGCTCCTTTAGGCTTTTTACAGCTGACCCCAGGGATTTGATTAAGCAATTCATATACGGCGTCACGTTGTACGGTTAAGCGACCGTTTGGTAATATCAATTCATTAATTGACTGATAACCCCCTAACGCGGTTTGAATAGCATGTTGATTGGGTACATTGGCACACAAACGCATTGAGGCGAGCATTTCTAAGCCTTCAATGTAGCTTTTGGCGGCTTTTAAATTACCCGATAACATCATCCAACCGACACGAAACCCAGCTGCGCGATACGCTTTAGATAAGCCATTAAAGGTGATGGTTAAAATATCATCAGACAAGCCCGCCGCTGGAATATGCTTAGCTTCGTCATACAGAATTTTGTCGTAAATCTCATCCGCGAATAAAATCAAATCATGTTGACGACATAGCTCAATAACTTCTAACAACAATTCTCTACTGTAAACTGCGCCGGTTGGATTGTTGGGGTTGATCAACACTATTGCGCGGGTGCGACTGCTAATTTTGCGTTTAATATCGTCTAAGTCTGGAAACCAATCGGCTTCTTCATCGCAACGGTAATGTACCGCGTTACCACCGGCAAGGTTTGCTGCCGCAGTCCATAATGGATAATCAGGCGAGGGGATGAGTACTTCATCATCGGTGTTGAGTAGGCCTTGCATAGCCATCATAATCAATTCTGATACACCATTACCAATGTAGATATCTTCAATATCAACGCCAAATATGCCTTGTGCTTGATAGTGTTGCACTATGGCTTTACGCGCAGAGAATAAGCCTTTTGATTCGCAGTAACCTTGCGCACTCGGTAGGTTTAAAATGACATCTCGGACGATTTCTTCTGGTGCTTCAAATCCAAATGGGGCTGGGTTGCCGATATTAAGCTTTAAAATACGATGGCCCTCGTCTTCTAAACGACGGGCTTCTTTATGGACGGGTCCACGGATATCGTAACAAACTGAATCAAGCTTATTGGATTTGATAATGGGTCGCATACTACTCTCGATAACTAAATACGGCTTAAGTTAGCGAACCATAACGAATTTATTGTTCTTGTGGAAGGGGCATAAGAGTAAAATGAACAAATTAATCAGTCAGAAATGCTGTTATTGCCAGTTTGATGGCACATATAAAAGTGTTTTATACTGTTGTTAATGCCTAATGCAGTTGTCTTATTCCATTTTATAACAAAAAAGCCAGCACTAAGTGCTGGCTTTTAATGCATTAACTTGTGTTATTGATATTTTATCAATAACACACGTTAATGGGCAATTAAACGCGCTTTTTGAACTCGCCGGTACGAGAGTCAATTTCAATCTTGTCACCCACTTTTACAAAGTCAGCAACTGTGACCGTGCCACCACCAGTAATAGTAGCAGGCTTCATCACTTTACCTGAAGTATCACCACGAGCGGATGGCTCGGTGTAAATAACTTCACGTACGATGTGGATCGGCAATTCAACAGATATCGCTTTCTCTTCATAGAAGGTCACTTGACACATGTCTTCCATGCCATCGATGATATAGGCAGCTGCATCACCTAAGTTGTCAGCTTCTACATCATACTGGTTATATTCTTCATCCATGAACACATACATAGGATCAGCAAAGTATGAGTAAGTACAATCAAGACGTTCTAGAACGATATCGTCTAATTTGTCTTCACCTTTAAAGGTTTGTTCAGTACCAGAATCTAGCAATACGTTCTTTAATTTTAATTTAACGATTGCAGCGTTACGGCCAGAACGAGTTGTTTCAGTCTTCTGAACAACCCATGGGCTGCCATCTAACATGATCACGTTACCAGGACGGATTTCATGAGCAGTTTTCATTTCACTATTTCCTATATTTTTGGACTTTTTTTATTTATAGAGCAGTATCTTAGCTATTTTTAACGAATTGAACGAGTCGACTCGCAAGATCTGCATCTTTTAACGCGTTAATTGGCCATTTAATAGCATGTTGCATTAAAGACAAATTAACAGAATTTAACTGTTGCCAGTGCATAACTACCGCGTGTGTATTGCCCCGGTTGAAGGCCAAATTCACCTCAGACCAAGTAGTAGTAATTTCTGGAGCAAGATTATCGCAGTAAAGTTGCATAAAAGCTTGTAATTTTACCAAGTGATAATCATCTTCTTGAGGATAAATGTGCCATATGAAGGGTTTTGCAGCCCATTGAGCACGTAAAAATGAATCTTCACCCCGCACAATATTAAAATCACAGCTCCATAGCAAGCGATCAAAGTCATTTTGATCTGTCATGGGTAATATATGCAAGGTTAAGCTACCTATGACAAATTGCTGACCGGGCATCAAATCTTCAATCGCACAAGGCAATAGGCTTGTTAAGCTGTGCAAACTGCGCCCTTTAGGGATAAGCGCATGAATTGGGGTAGGCGACGCTTGCCATAAATGACATAAAGCGAGTAAGGCTTGGGTTTCATAACTAAAAACACTGATAACCGTATCCTGGGCATTAATGCCCTGTAACCCTAGCTGCTTGAATAATGCTAATTTATGTTTATGATCTGCTTGCCATTCATCTCGTTGGCTAAACAATTCACGTTCACAAATAAGTCCTCCGGTTTGAGCGCTAAAACCGGGAAAGTAAAACCACTTTTTGACCCCATTGGCTTGTGACGACGGCAGTCCATGACAACCAGCGACCCAATTTTCGGCACTAAGGTATTCAAGGTTTAACCAAGTAGGGGCGCAAGTATCTGGGTGTTGATGTAATTGTTCAATGGCTAGCTTTACCTGTGAAGGTAACTCACAGGCAAATGCTTCAATTACCACAACCCCAGCTTCAAACTTAATATCAAGTGGGTTATTCCATTGAAATATATTCACGCCATTGATATTCTGCTGTGCTTTATCGGGATCTAGCATTGGTAAAATATGCGAAAAACTCACTAAGTCATCAACCCATAGATTAATGGGTATGGCATATTCTGTCACCAACTGCTTAGCCAAACGCCACGTGACACCTATGTCTCCATAATTATCGACAACGGTACAAAATATATCCCAATGATTCAAACTATTATTTATGTCTAGATCAAAGATTTTGCTGCTAAATCCGGCCATATTCTTGTGTGCTTTTGATATATAGAAAATGTATTTAAGATATTATTTTTTTTATACTGCATAAAAGTCTGTCTAAAATTTTAGCGGGTTCAAACTTAAAATGAATCAGCCTCGGTTTGGTTTTTTCACCGACGACAGCCGATAGTTAAAAAGAAAAAAAGCGGCTAATTGCCGCTTTTTTTTACTGAGTAACTACAGAATTAGTCTTCTAACTCAGCTAAACACATTTCTTCATAAATCTGCTTGACCCAAGCATCAACACGCTCATCGGTGAGTTCTGGTTGACGGTCTTCGTCAATCCCTAAACCAACAAAGTGCTTATCGTCCGCCATGCCTTTAGAGGCTTCGAAGTTGTAGCTTTCAGATGGCCAATTACCAATAATGATCCCACCACGCGCTTCTACGATGTCACGTATCATGCCCATCGCATCGAGGAAGTATTCCGCATAATCTTCTTGGTCACCACAACCAAAAATAGCGACTAACTTATCGGTAAAGTCGATTTGCTCAAGATCTGGAAAAAAATCATCCCAATCACACTGTGCTTCGCCGTAATACCATGTTGGAATACCAAACATTAACAAATCATATTCAGCAATTTGCTCTTTAGTACTCTTTGCGATGTCTTTAACATCGAGCATGCTTTTACCCAGTTTTTTCTGGATCATTTTGGCTATAGCTTCGGTGTTGCCAGTATCGCTACCGAAAAAAAGACCTACAGTTGCCATTGTCTATCCTTTAAATATCAAGTTCGCGTTGTGCGATGTTCTAAAAACGTCTCAGTTGTCGAGTTGCTGTTGCAGAATAAATTCGATTAACTGGCTACGACTAATGTTACTGTTCAAAGCTTGTTGGTTCAAGGCATCATACAGATCTTGTGACACCTTTAACTCTATTCGCTTTAAACCGTTAGCGCGATCACGCTGAATTTGGTTACGCTTGTTGATCTTTAATTGCTGCTCCCTAGAAAGTGGGTTACTTCTCGGGCGCCCTCGGCGAGTTTCTGCAGCAAAAAGGTCAATAGTCGTTCTATCTGTTGTTTCTTTTGCCATTGTACTCTTTAACCGATCCCAGAGCCTTCCCAGGTCATCTGAATAATACCTTTTGCAATAAACCCGGCGCAGCCGAGGAATAAAACTAACCACACAATAAATCGACCAAATTTGGGGACTTGACCTTGTTTAAGCACATCATGGATAGCCATGCCGATAAAAAAGAATATCGATGCAAAAAACAAGTTTAAGCCTACCGCTTCAATTTGTTCAATGTATTGGTTTAACATACTTCTACCTTCGCGATTGAGTGTCTGGCGAAAAGAGGGCGCGAATATATCACATTAGGTGACAATCGGCTATATTCAAAAAGCTAAAATATTAAAAACTTACCCTTGGTTTTGTTCAATAAACTCAGACACGATGCGATTAAATATCTCTGGCTTTTGTGCATGTAACCAATGCCCTGTGCCATTTAATGTTTTGGCGCTAGCGCGAGGAAATTGACGCATGATTTCATCACGATATTCAGCCGTTACATAATTTGACTCACCACCACGGATAAATAGTGCTGGTTTATCAAAATGTTTGTCATTGGTTAATGGTAAATTCCATCCAATAATACGGTCGTAAGACTCGATTAGCCCAGTTAAATTCATTTTCCATTCAAAACCGCTATCAGTACGTTGTAGATTCTTAAGTAAAAACTGAGATGTCGGCTCATCAATACCTGCAGCCATTAAGTGGGTTAAGGCTGATTTTCGAGTGGTTTTACTGTTTAATATTAAACTGGTTAATCCTGCAAACACCGTTTGATGTCTCGGACTATAAGCCACAGGAGCGATATCTGCGATCACTAGGCTTATTACTCGTTCTGGGTGTAAAAGTGCCATTGCCATTGCAATTTTGCCGCCCATTGAATGCCCAATAACATGGACTTGTTTGAGGTATAAATCATCGAGTACATCAACCATGGCATCAGCCAGTTGAGCGTAATCCATGTTATCCCAATGTTCACTCAAGCCATGATTGGGCAAATCAACCCGTATGACTTGATGCTGTTGTTCAAGCACGCTGCCTAGGTTTTTTAAATTATCAAGATTACCAAACAGTCCATGAATAAGCAGGACGGCTTCACCTTGACCAGAAGATACATAATGCATAACGCAATAAGCTCATTGGGACAATTTGTGCGGGGGATTTTGCTGCAATGAGCCTGTCAAATCAAGTTTTGATGATCGTTGTCACAATTGTTGATGATATTTTAATCGCCTTTTAATAAAATTTCAGCATTATAGGTCATTTAATGATTTTGCTACTTTATTAGTAGGTTAAGCTTGGCTTACACTGGAACAATATTTTTTTGATCGCATTAATAATAATTTGATCTGCGATCCCGAATTACTCGGCGCCAGCAAAATAATGGCTACAGTAGTGACAAAGACTGATAGAAAAAGGATGACTCTGATGAAATACATTGAAATTGACGAAGAACTTTATCGTTTTATTGCCAGTAAGACGGAACGCATCGGCGAAAGCGCTTCAGATATTTTGCGTCGTTTATTGAACTTGTCTGTCGAAGATGTCGATATAAGCTTACCCAAGGCCATTAGTCAGCCCAGTTTAGAATCTGAATCGCTGGAAGATCGTCATTCGGTTTTTAATCAAGCTAAGGCAGTCGTGGAAAAGGTCATTGCGGAACAGAATATTACCGGTCAGCACTATCCACTAGATGAAGACATTTCAACGTTAGTCACGATTGATTTTGATGCGATTGTTAACCAACATTTATTAAGCCAGCAAAAAGGTGCGGTAGGGCGTTTTATGCATTTATTAGCCAGTCTTGAAACCACTGCTCGCAGTGATTTTGATAAGGTGCTTAATGTGCAAGGCAAAGGACGTTTGTATTTTGCTCGTTCTAAACAGGCATTATTAAATTCAAGTCAATCTTCTAATCCAAAAGAAATTGCCTCAAGTGGTTTTTGGGTCACCACCAATAACAATACTGCGAAAAAACAAACTATATTAACAGAGGTATTGGAACATTTAGGCTGTGGTAGTGAAAGAGCAAAGAGCATCGCTGAACACATTTAACATTTGATTTTCCGAAGATTCAATTAATCATTTACTCATAGGAGACCACACGTGGCCATTCATCAACGCGCAGGACAGCACGCTTTACAAACGGATTTAGTGAATATTCCTAAATTGATGAGTCATTATTATCGCATTATTCCTAACGTGGAAGACGTGCAGCAGAAAGTGACGTTTGGCACTTCGGGTCATCGTGGTAGTGCGTTTACATCCAGTTTCAATCAAAACCATATTTGGGCCATCACCCAAGCTGTTGTCGATTATCGTCACTCAGCCAATATTACTGGGCCAATGATTGTCGGTTTTGACACTCATGCATTATCTTATGCCGCCTTTATGTCGGTGGTAGAAGTGTTGACTGCTAATCAAGTTAAGATGTTAATTCAAAAAGACGATGGGTTTACGCCTACCCCGGTAGTGTCGCAAGCCATAGTCACCGCTAATGCAGCTAATGCAGCTAATGCAGCTAACCCAGCGACATTAATCGATGGGTTAATTATAACGCCATCACATAATCCTCCTCAGGATGGTGGCATTAAGTACAATCCACCGCACGGCGGTCCCGCTGAAGGTGAAATTACCAAAATCATTGAATCTAAGGCCAACCAATACCTAGCGAATCAACTCTCTGGGGTTAAAAAGGTCAATTACGGTGTTGCGGTAAAATCTGGTTGGATAGATGAAGTTGATTTTATTGCGCCCTATGTTGAATCACTTGCACAAGTGATAGATATGGAAGCGATTAAAAAAGCCAACATTCGTATTGGTGTTGATCCACTGGGTGGCTCTGGTATTTATTATTGGCAGCAAATAGCCGCTCACTATGGCCTTGATATTACCTTAGTCAATGACAAAGTCGACCCCACATTTGGCTTTATGACATTAGATAAAGACGGCAAAATCCGCATGGATTGCTCGTCTCCTTATGCCATGGCAGGCTTGTTAGCGTACAGCGAAGATTATGACTTGTGCGTGGGTAATGATCCTGACTACGACCGTCACGGTATCGTGTGTCCTGGTTCTGGCTTAATGAACCCGAATCATTACTTAGCTGTTGCGATAGATTATTTAATGACCCATCGCCCGCAGTGGTCAGAGTCACTTGCAGTCGGAAAAACCTTAGTGTCTAGCGCGATGATTGACAGGGTTTGTAAGGCGTTAGGACGTCATTGTCTTGAAGTGCCAGTAGGCTTTAAATGGTTTGTTGATGGCTTAGCCAAAAGCACCATAGCATTTGGCGGTGAAGAAAGTGCAGGCGCAGCGTTTTTAAAACGTGATGGCAGCACTTGGTGTACCGACAAAGACGGCTTTATTTTAGCCTTGCTTGCGGCCGAAATATTAGCGGTAACCGGTAAAACACCTGCAGAGCGTTATCAAGAATTAACTGCGCAATTTGGTGAGAGTTTTTATACGCGTATCGATAGCCCCATTAGCCTTAAGAAAAAAGCCAAGTTTGAACAATTAAATAGTGATAGCTTTACTGATACTCAATTAGCGGGTGAGGCGATAACAGCAATTTTGAGTCACGCACCCGGCAACAATGCTGCCATTGGCGGTATTAAAGTCACTACCGAAAATGGCTGGTTTGCCGCACGGCCATCGGGCACTGAAGCCTTGTTTAAAATTTATGCCGAAAGCTTTATTAATCAGCAGCATTTGGATGACATTATTACTCAAGCACAACAAATGATTGATCAAGCCCTAAAAGGCTAAGTTTACTGTTACTTGTTTAATAAAAATAAAAGCACTGATTTTCAGTGCTTTTTTGCTTCTATAAGATGTTATTTTTTTATCAATATGTGTAGTCTGTTTGTCGTCCATAATCAATATTAAGTCATTTCAAGGAAGATATTAATGAATAAATATTTCTCACTACTTTTTTTACCTGTGATTATTTTATCGGGTTGCCAAACTCAACCTGAAACCGTTCAAGTACCTCAAGCCGTGTTTAATACAAATGTGATCACTATTGAACATTCTCAACTAAATCAATATTGGTCATTGGAGCAGATTAAACCTGTAATGTTAAACAAACGTCCTGATTGGTTACCAAGAGGTGCAGGTAAGGGCGAATATTATATTACGATTGACTCAAACGGTAACGAAGTCAGCAAAGAACTTATTAGCTCGCAGCCTGAAGGTTGGATGACGCAAAAATTAGTCAACAAGATGCCAAAACAGCAGTATGAGCCAGCGGCATTGAATGTTAAGCGAGTACCCGTAAAAGTGAAAGTGGATTTTGAAATAAAGCGTATGAATTAATCTTGGGGTCGTTTAAACGTGTGTTGCACTCTTTAACCCAATAAAATACGGGGCAGAATATATTATTCTGCCCCGTCATTATTTTACAAAGTAAACATTATTACAGACATTACTCACTAGACTAGATCAAATCGATCCGCATTCATGACTTTAGTCCATGCTTTAATGAAGTCATGAACAAATTTTTCTTTAGCGTCATCTTGAGCATACACTTCGACATAAGATCTCAGTATAGAGTTAGAACCAAAGACTAAGTCAACGCGAGTGGCAGACCACTTCATCTTGCCTGTTTTACGGTCAATAATGTGATATAGGTTATTGCCAGTAGGTTTCCAGTTGTATGACATGTCGGTCAAGTTGACAAAAAAGTCATTCGATAACACGCCGACATTGTCAGTAAACACACCGTGTTTGCTGTTGTCGTAGTTGGTACCTAAGACTCGCATACCGCCAACCAAAACTGTCATTTCATGGGCGGTTAGTCCCATTAATTGACTACGGTCGAGCATCATTTCTTCAGGCTGAACGATATAGTCTTTCTTTTGCCAGTTACGATAAGCATCGTGCAACGGCTCTAATACCTCAAAAGACTCAATATCGGTTTGCTCTTGGGTGGAATCCCCACGACCAGGCGCAAACGGCACTGTAACCTTGACACCAGCAGCGTGAGCGGCTTTTTCTACTGCAGCAGTACCACCAAGTACGATTAAGTCAGCCATACTGATAGACTTCGCTAGACCGGCTTGAATAGTGGTTAATGCTGCTAATACTTTTTGCAATCTTGCCGGCTCATTTCCTTGCCAACCTTTTTGCGGCGCTAAACGAATACGCGCTCCATTGGCGCCACCACGGAAATCAGAACCACGGAAGGTACGGGCACTGTCCCAAGCGGTTGCCACAAGCTCTGCAACACTCAATCCACTGGATAATATTTTGGCTTTAAGATCGTTAATTTCTTGCTCTGATAAGCTGTAATCAACTTGTGGAACAGGGTCTTGCCAAATTAACTCTTCAGCAGGGACTTCGGTGCCAAGATAGCGGCTTTTAGGGCCTAAATCACGATGAGTTAATTTAAACCAAGCACGGGCAAACACGTCAGAGAAATAAGCAGGGTCTTGATAAAAACGTTGCGAGATTTTGCCATATTCTGGGTCCATTTTCATCGCCATATCGGCGTCTGTCATAATGGGGTTTAAACGAATTGATGGGTCTTCAACGTCAACAGGTTTATGCTCTTCTTTGATATTGATGGGTTCCCATTGCCACGCTCCAGCAGGGCTTTTTTTAAGCTCCCACTCGTAGTTAAGCAATAACTCAAAGTAACCATTGTCCCACTGTGTTGGGTTAGTGGTCCAAGCCCCTTCAATACCACTGGAAACCGTATCCCGGCCCACGCCACGACTTGTTTTATTTAACCAGCCCAGGCCTTGGTCTTCAAGTTCTGCGCCTTCAGGAACGGCTTGTAGATTTTCTGCTTGGCCATTACCATGACATTTACCCACAGTGTGACCACCCGCGGTAAGGGCGACAGTTTCTTCGTCATTCATTGCCATGCGTTCAAAGGTGACACGAATGTCTTGTGCGGTTCTCAGTGGGTCGGGCTTACCATCGACGCCTTCTGGGTTGACATAAATTAATCCCATCATTACAGCGGCTAATGGATTTTCGAGATCTCTTTCACCAGAATAGCGACTATCTGGTGAGTCACTAGTGGCAAGCCATTGTTTTTCTGAGCCCCAGTAGATGTCTTTTTCTGGGTGCCATATATCGGCGCGACCACCCGCAAAACCGAATGTTTTGAGTCCCATAGACTCATAGGCAACAGTACCGGCAAAAATAATTAAATCAGCCCAAGAGAGTTTGTTACCGTATTTCTTTTTGATTGGCCATAATAAGCGACGCGCTTTATCTAGATTGACGTTATCTGGCCAGCTGTTTATGGGCGCAAAACGTTGGTTACCTGTTCCTGCTCCACCGCGACCATCAGCAATACGGTATGTCCCTGCAGAATGCCAAGCCATGCGGATCATCAGTCCGCCATAATGGCCCCAATCAGCTGGCCACCAGTCTTGGCTGTCAGTCATTAATGCGATGAGATCTTTTTTTACGGCAGAAAGATCAAGGCTTTTAAAGGCCGCAGGATAATTGAAGTCAGCTTCCATCGGATCTGATTTTCTGTCGTGTTGATGAAGAATATCGAGATTAAGTGCCTTAGGCCACCATTCCATCACATCGTCTTCGACTGAGGTATTACCGCCATGATTAACAGGGCACTTGCCTTGAGATTGTTGTGCTTTGTCCATGATATTTTCCTTGATCACTTAATAACATAAATTTTATGTATTATTGGATTGCTTAACTAGGCTAACTGACTGTGGTAACTAAAGAAAGCGACTTTTTCCGGTTTGGTTAATCGGTTTTATTGATACATAATAAGGGGGCCTATAAATCGAATAATTAATTAATCATAGAACAATTAACCAATCATGAGGTTAAGTTAATACTTCAGTTGAATTTATGATCTAGGTCACTAAATTTACTTCTGTATTGGTAAAGGTTTGTCATGATGATTACGCCACAGAAGCTTGGATAAAATGGCGATTGTTTTGTCGGCATAGGTTGACCGTAATTTTAGTCTTGAGCTCAGTCGCAACCGAACGCTTGACGTTTGGCGCCAGTTTCAATTTGTTCATCCCCTTCAGCACTAACAGTACAATTAAGATGTTGCGATAACGACCGTACTGATTTTACGAGCGCGAGCTCAACATCTTTATGGTCAAGGTTACTGATATTTTGATGAGTCATTGCAATTAACAAGTGTCACGCATTTATTGATCAAATTAGGGGCTGGTACATTTTTAGCTGAAAAATTGAGGTGGGTAATTGAGGTGGATAATTTGGGTGGATAATTGAGGTCGATAATCCTAAGGAACCAAAATAATCAATACCCTTTGCAACTTGTTACTTTACCCATTCAGTGATCTCGATTATTTGGCAATATTTCTGTTAGTTACCTTTTTATAAGCTGATCTTAAGTTGAAGGCCCCATGCTGATCCCGAATAAAGGCACGGATAAAGCCGCTATCTGTAACAACCGCTATTTCCTGTTGTAAAGAGTACGGATGACTAAAAAACAGGTCAGCTGTTGTGAATGATTACCATTAATTGCCGATGTTAACGGGGGGGGGCGTTTAATAAAGAGCCTGTTAAGTAAAATGGCTAACTTAAGATAAGTTAGCCATTTTAAGCAATAGTCTAGCAAAGCTACTTTTATGCATAATGACATAAAATATAATCAATTATTTAAGAGATTTAGCCGAAAATTGAGTCATCTTACATCGAGTAGAGCAATGACCGTTTAATCATAGCAAAAAGCTATTATGGGCTTATTATCCGCGGTAGCCGAATAATTTTTGTTCCATTATCGCTTTACTCACCGGCTCGGGAACGGCGTCAACCCATTCTCCTTGACCACGACAAATTTGCTGTAAAATTTCCCGAGAAAATATATTAAACAGATCAATATCGCTTGATTCAATACTGGTGATAAAACCATTATCAAGCACATGACGGAATAAATAGCGTAGGTTATTGGGTACGCTGACCGTGGTTAAATCGTTAAGAATGCCTTTTTCATCTCGTTCAGGGTAGACAAACAAGCGAGTGTTATCCGGGAACAATTTACCAAAACCTTCAAGAATACCGCCTTCTAAACCGCGGTAAAATTCTTCATCAAAAATTTGTTTGATGTTAATCATGCCCACCACAATGCCAATTTGTAATTGGGTGTATTGACGGAAATAGGCCCGTAATGAGAAGTAGCGCGTGTAATCGGAAATCATCACGTTGTAGCCTAATAAATTAAGCAATTTAACCCGCTCCATGATGTCCTTTTCGGTCATATTGGCATCTTTGCCGTGTAAGTCATTTAGCGATATTTCGGCGATTAACACCGTGTTCTTATCGGTTACTCCCTCTAATGTGGAAAAGGCTTTATAGCCTTGCTCAATCATATCCACATTGAGTTTGGTGATAGGTTTAAACGATCCGCGAATGGTTAATACATTCTTTTTGTAGAGCATATCGGCTGGGACCGCGACACTGCCATCGGCTTTAAACATTATCGCGCGGGTTTTCCAACTGCGAATGAGATGAATATTCTTGGTTTGATTGTCGACATCTTCAAAGTAGGGACCTTGGAAGTCAATACAGTCAATTTCAATCCGATTGGCTTTTAAGCTGTCGGTTAACGAATCGATAATTTGCTTTGGATCTTCAAAATAGTAATAGCTGGCGTAAATCAAATTTACCCCTAAAATACCCAATGCTTGCTGTTGTGCTTCGGCGCTGTCATCAAACATACGTACATGGACAATAATATTTGACGGTTCAGCACCTGGGTACATTTGAATACGCACCCCACACCATGCATGGCATTCGTTTTTACGATTAAAGCTTTTAGCCGAAACGGTTGTTGCGTAAGCAAAATAACGTGAAGACTTTGAACGAATTGCACCGACGCGATCAACCACTAAATCAAACTCTTGCTCCATCATCGCTAAGACGCGCGCTTTACTGACATAACGACCATCTTCTTGAACTCCATAGATGGCATCAGAGAATTTCATATCGTAGGCCGACATCGTTTTTGCTATCGTGCCCGCAGCTGCGCCAGCCACAAAAAAGTTACGCGCAACTTCTTGTCCGGCACCAATTTCGACTATGGTGCCGTACTTTTTCTCGTCTAAATTTAAACGAAGGGCTTTTTCTTTTGTGCCACGCGAACTGACTTGCTTATCCATAATATCTCCAGCCGATAAAACATTGATATCTTAAGGTTACGGTTAGCAATGTTATAGCAAGTGATAATATGCGCTAGTGCTGAAAGGCCATTTGTAACGATATAATGATGATTTAACGATAATTATTACTTTTGTTACTGACTGTTAGCGTCAGTTTGGTTGGAGTTGACCTTGCTGGTGGCGCTAAAATTACATTATCGCGATTGAGGATGACGCACCTTTCGTTAAGATACGTCCATAGGTAGCAATATTATCTAGGCACATCCATCATGGTTTGCAAGAATATCGCTGAAAACGGCGCTTTTTGCTGTTTTTTAATTTGTGGGCTTAGGCCATTTTCGAATAAAACAAATAAATAATCATGGCCATTACTGACGTTAACTTTGCCCGCTAAGTTAGCAATACCCAACATACTGCCGGTTTTAGCAAACACATGGTTTTTCAACGGTGACTTATTAAAATAGCGTTTGTAGCGTAAGGTGCCACTGACACCTGATTCTGGTAATAAGTTGAGTAAAAAGCGGTATTGTGGTTGTTGATATAGGGTGGTGAGTACACTTAATACATGCTCCGGGGTGAGTAAATTATAGCGTGACAAACCTGAGCCATCGGCGATGTTTGCGTTGGATAAATCGATGCCTATCGAGTAAAGAATGGTTTTCAATGCTTGGCTACTTTGGGCAAAGTCACTTGGCGCCTGATAATAATCCTCACCCAGTTTTTTGAGTAAACTGTCGGCAATTAAATTATCTGATTTGAGTAACATGGTTTCGAGCAATTGAGGCAAGGCTGCAGATTGGTGGCTGGCGATAATGTACCGTTGAGCAATAAATTGCGGATCCGTACTCATTTTTCTCGCCGTAATAGGTTGCTGATGCACAATGCCTAAAGAGGCAAGTTGTTTAGCCACAATCTGCTGAGCATAAAGTTGTGGTTCCGTAATGGCTATCGCTAACGGTAATGATTTAGCCCCAACATAACAGCCACTGAGATGATAACGATTATTATCGAAACGGCTTAACGATAAGTGACACTGTGGGGCAGATCCCGTTAATAGTGTGGGAATAACGCCAGTATCGGTTAATGACTTAACCGCAGGTTTAGCAATCGGCAACGTCGTGGACGGGTTGACAAAATAAGCATCGCTACTGATTTCAATAGGCCTGTTACCCATCATGGTGATGTTGGCTATTTTATTGTAACCCTCTGTGGCTAATCGACCATAGACGCAATTTTTATCAATGATGAAAGGCGATATTGGGGCCGCATAGCAGATCCCTAAATCGTCCCATACCCATCCAGGTGCTTGTAGTTGGCTGTCTTGTTCACTGGTTAATACGATGTTGCCTGTCAGTTCAGTGATGCCCAGCTGACTTAAGGAGGCGAGTAACAGGCGCAAATCTTGGTACTTAAAAGTCGGATCGCCACTGAACTCGACATAAATATCACCAGAATAAATGCCATGGTCAATCCGGCTTTTATCCAGAGGTTGCTCTGCTAGCGTAGTTAATCGTGTTTGGTAGGTAAATTCTTTACCGAGTTGTTTGGTCGCGGCCAATGCGGTTAACAGTTTTTGGACACTGGCAGGCTGCATCAACGATTGATTGTTGTACTCAAATACCGTTTGTTGACTAGTCATGTCCCACACGGTAATGCCTAACTGTGAATGCATTGGTTTTAATAGTTGCAGCATACTATCAAGATATAACGCTGCAGGCTGCTGGGCAACCTTGTCGATTTGGGGTGTCGATATGGGTTGCTGATTGATTGATTGTTGAATGGTTGATTGTTGGTTAGGCAGTTCTGTTGCTTTGACGACACAAGGCTGGCTTGTGACGAGAAATGCACATAATAGCCATAAGGCTTGAGTACCCCTCCCATATTGATGCTCATAAGATGAACGAGGCCGAGTGAGGTAGAAAAGCATTGAATTCATAAAAGCCTTCATCAAGAGTTCACTAACGATAGATGATGTTAGCTGATGAAATCCTTGGCTGATACGCATTTGATGATTTTTGCTTATAAATATGTGCTTTATGTGTTTATCATGGTCTCTTTAGCTGACTAGTTAGCAAGCAATCTTAGTTTAATGGTCTAATTATCGGCAAAAAAGCGTATTAAAACCGCTGTTAAGTGAGAAAAATCTTGCTCATCACCTTGTTAGTCGGTAATTTCTATCGTTTTAATAAACGCCAAACTCAACAATCTATCAAAAATCGATGTCTCAGAGTTGCAATTGCACCATTTTGCATAATATCGTGGCGTCGTTGATGTCGAGTTGATCTGATAGAATGACCTCGATTTATCACCAAACAGTGAGGTTTAATACTGTCAATGCTATCTCGTAGACACGATTGAAATGACGTTAAAAGAAATATCATGAGTTGAGGTTGAAGTTTGATAACTCCCTCTATGTGTCTGTCAAACATGTGCGTAATAAACATGGCGCGTAATGTTTGCTAAACATTCCAACAGCGTACTCACAATTACAATATATCGCTGTAATGTTTTTGAATTAGATCCCATTACTGATTATCGTAGTGGTCACCCATTTTAAGGAGGATGCCTTGCTGGATAAGCTAGGTGGTATTGCCCTAAATGCAGATGCCGTGTCTTGGTTGCTTAACCCAAAAGACTTTAAGCAAGCCATATTAACTAAAATCGCATCGGCAACATCTTTAATTTACATCGCGGCATTATATGTTGAAGATGATGAAGCCGGCCGTGAAGTATTGCATGCGCTATTAGCTGCAAAAGACCAAAACCCACAATTAGAGATTAAAGTGTTAGTGGATTACCATCGTGCACGCCGAGGCCTCATTGGTCAAAAAGGCGACAGTGGTAATAATGTTTTATATCGTCAATTAATGGCTGAAGCGACGCACCCGTTTGATATTGTGGGCGTGCCGGTTAAGTCTCGTGAATTTATGGGTGTGTTACACCTTAAAGGGTTTATTATCGATGACACTGTTATTTACAGTGGCGCGAGCATTAACAATATTTATTTTCAGCAGCAAGAGAAATACCGTTTCGATAGATACCATGTTATCGACAGCCCTGAGCTGGCCCGCAGCATGCGCGATATGATACAAAATGACATCGTCAGCGATCCTGCCGTAAGTATATTAAGTCAAGCTGGTGACAATGATGATAGCCCTGAAAAGAACGATATTAAAAGTTTTAAGTATCGATTATCTCAGGTGCGATATCAGTATACCTCAACCACAGTGGGCAACCGTGTAACGCCATTGGTCGGCTTAGGGCGAAGGAACAACGTATTAAATGACACAATCATTAAGTTGGTTGATTCCTCAACTCAAGAGTTGTTTATTTGTACGCCTTATTTTAATCCTCCGACTATTTTGACCCGTGCATTAGCAAGACATCTGCGTGAGGGTAAAAAAATTGATATTGTCGTGGGTGACAAAACTGCTAACGATTTCTATATTCCGCCGGATCAAGATTTTACTACCATTGGTGCATTGCCATATATGTACGAACAATCACTGCGTAAATTTGCCAAAAACCAGCAGTGGGCGATTGACAATGGACAGCTTAATATTCATTTATGGAAAGATGGGATTAACAGTTTTCATTTGAAAGGCATCAGTGCTGATAATCGTAAGCATCTCATCACAGGTTCAAATCTAAACCCACGAGCTTGGGCATTAGATTTAGAAAACGCTTTATTATTGCATGATGATTCAGGTTGCTGGAAAGAGTCGTTCAACAAAGAGCAGCAATATATCTTGCTCCACACTGAGCGGTTATATCATTATAGCCAAATTGATACCTTGCAGAAATACCCTAAACCAGTGAAAAAAATCATGAATCGAATTCGCCGTTTAAAAGCAGACTTTTTACTGCGCCGTATTCTATAATTACCTGAAAATGTTTATACTCGTTCATCACCATTATTGGTGATGAATTTTTTTCACCTCAGAGTTGTCAAATGTCAGAGCTATCAAGTAAAGCTATTAAAGCGCCTATTCATGCAGTACATCGGTTGTATGAATATCGAAAATCATTGTCGACTAAGCCCTTTGGTGCTCGAGGAAAGAAACTTGTTAGGTGTAATTTATGTCTTTTGGGTGAATTATTTTGCACGTGTAAACATCGACAATATTTGAGTACCAACGTCAGCTTTATGCTGATCATGTATAACGATGAAGTGTTGAAGCCAACCAACAGCGGTAGGTTAATTGCCGACTTAATTCCAGACACGCATGCGTTTTTATGGACTCGAACAGAGACGGATCGTGCGATGTTGGCATTATTAACCAATCCACAATACCAACCGTTTTTAGTCTTCCCACAACAATATGTTGAAAACGATCAAGCCATTGTTGAACACATAACTGCCGCCGAATTGTCAACCGCCCCTGGTCACGCTAAAACGCCTCTGTTGGTGATGCTCGATGGCAGTTGGCGTGAAGCGATAAAAATGTATCGTAAAAGCCCGTATTTACATCAAATGCCAGTATTATCATTTGCACCCGACACCTTAGCGACTTATGCACTCCGCAAAGGGAGTCATGATTTTCAACTCGGTACCGCTGAAGTGGCGGCGTTAGCATTAACCGCTGCTGAAGAACCACAAAATGGTTTAGCATTATCTACTTGGTTTGATTTATTCGTTGAATCTTCGTTGCTGGGGCGTAACCGCCGAGCAAAAGAAACATTAACCCCTATTGCTGTGTTTATTGATGCTTATAAGCAAGCATTAAACGTCAGTCATGAGTGCAGCAAACGGACCGTTTAAGCGGCTAACCACTGCTAAGCAGTTGCATATTGTGTCCAATTAGGAGATGCTAACCGAACGCCTATGGCTTGACCTGCAGGCGCAACGTTAGATCTTATGCGTCGGTGTGGATCTCATCTACCGGTTTTTTATTAAGGACAGTGTCGTACAATCTATGGAAGAGTCGATAAACAGTACTAGAGATATAAATACTAGCAAGTTAGTCATCTTGTGCCGTCTTGAACCAGGTTGTTTAGGACCTGATGGTGTCGATCATATCAACACTTTTTGCCGGGTTGCCGAACGTGCATTAGTGACCTTAAATGCTGATGTGTGTCATTGGCTTCTTGCGCCTCGTTTTGACAAAAGCTTAATTGAAATTCAATACAGTCTTGCAGGTAAGGTGTTGTCTCGCGATAAAGCCATTAAGTTCATTGGCTCTTTCGATCAAGACCTTAATGTAATAGAAGAACGCTTTGAAGATAAACTGACGCAATTGATTAATCAATATATTGCCCGTAAACGTTAGATTTAACCCATAGTACTTAAAATTTAACTCACAGTACTTTAGATTTAGCCCATAGTACTTAAAATTTAACCCATAGTACTTTAGATTTAACTAATGGTACTTTAGATTTAACTAATAGCACTTTAGATTTAGCGGATAGCACTAAAGCTTACGGCTTAATCGTTAATTGTATAATCCTATGTTGTTTGGGGTTAATAACAGGATTAATTATGACTCCCTTAGCGCACTCCGAAACCGCACTCACAGAAGCGACCCCTGCAATTTTCGATCATCAAACGCTACATCAATTGCTACAACAACAATTTGGTTTTACTGAGTTCAGAGAAGGCCAACAAGCGGTTATCGAAACCATTTTAGGCGGTCATTCGGCGTTAGCGATATTTCCTACCGGTTCTGGCAAGTCTTTGTGTTATCAGTTTTGCGCCCAACAGTTACCTCATCTCACCTTAGTGATTTCGCCATTATTGGCATTAATGAAAGATCAGTTAGCTTTTTTAACCAGCAAGGGGATCGCGGCCGCCAGTATTGATTCAAGTTTAACCTATGAGCAAACACAACAAGTCATGCGCGATGTTCGTGAACAGCGCACTCGGATTTTAATGGTATCGGTTGAGCGTTTTAAAAATGAGCGCTTTAGGCAATTCCTTAAGTCAGTACCCATTTCTTTGCTGGTGGTCGATGAAGCGCATTGTATTTCTGAATGGGGGCACAATTTCAGGCCCGACTATTTAAAAATACCGCAATATTGTCAAGAATTTGCTATCCCCCAAAGTTTATTGTTAACCGCAACGGCAACAGAACAAGTCAAATTGGATATGGCCAAGCGTTTTGGTTTATTACCGGAACAGGTGGTCCAAACTGGTTTTTATCGGGCGAACTTAGATTTATCAGTTATTGCGGTAAGTCAGCTGCAAAAACTCAATCAACTCACCCATAGCGTAAAAGAGTATACTGGTAGCGGTATTGTATACGTGACCTTACAGCAAACGGCTGAAGACGTTGCCGCACACTTGATCCGTCAAGGGATCAATGCCGCAGCTTATCATGCGGGGATGGATCAAACTGTCCGCCAGCATATTCAACAGCATTTTATGGATAATCAAATCCAAGTGATAGTGGCGACCATTGCATTTGGTATGGGCATTGATAAATCGGATATTCGATTTGTTATCCATTTTGATTTACCTAAGTCGATTGAAAATTACAGCCAGGAAATTGGCCGAGCAGGGCGCGACGGACAATTATCTCACTGTGTTACGCTAGCTAATTTAGATGGGTTGAATACGGTTGAAAATTTTGTTTATGGTGATACTCCTGAAGCACAGAATATTAGCCAGTTATTAGGTATAATTGCCAGTGAGACTGAAGATGGTCGCTGGGAAGTACAAGAAACGCCATTGTCCTCCGCGTGTAATATTCGCTCATTGCCGTTGAAGACGTTATTTGTACAGTTAGAGCTACTCGGCGTGATCCGTCCAAGCTATGCTTATTTTGCTGAATTTAAATATCGGTTTGTTGAAGACCCGCAAACCATTCTCAGTCGATTTAATGACCAACGCCAGCAGTTTCTTAGTCAGGTGTTTGCCCATACACAGTTTAAAAAGATTTGGGGACAACTGGATTTTGATAGTTTATATCAACAACATGGTTGTGAGCGTCAACGAGTCGTTGCGGCATTAAATTATTTAGCTGAGCAGGATTTGATTATTCTTGAGACAAAAAAAATTACTCAAGTGTATGATGTACAACAGCAGGCGTTATCGACACCGCAACAATTACAACAACTTACTCAGCAACTCAGTGAGTATTTTAGTGATAATGAACATAAAGAAATTGTTCGGATTAGTAAGCTAGTCAATTTTTTTGAACTTGATCGTTGTTTAAGTGCAAATTTAGCTCAGTATTTTGATGACCACTCAGTACCACAAATATGTGGTCATTGCAGCGTTTGTCGTGGGCAAATTGCTGTATTATCAAAACAAGCTTTGGCTCCGATACCAGACTCGGCCACAGTGACAACATTGCTTGAACCGTTAACCATACTGGCTCAGGCAAAATCGCTACCCACTCCAACCATTGCTACGCAGGCTAAATTTCTTGCTGGTATGATAATGCCAATGTTTAGTCGTTTGAAAGTAAAACAATTAGATGGCTTTGGACGTTTTAGTGCTTATCGATATCAAGATATTCTGGATACTGTTAAGAAGGTAAATCCATGAAACCGGTTCCTGAAATATTGTTAAAGCGACACGGTGAGTTAATACAAAGTGAAGGCGTGACGGTAGTATCCCATATTCAACGTCAAGTTGGAGAATGGGTGGTACAAACGTTAATGATTAAAGATTGCGATGTGCCATTTAAATACAAGCGACCTCAACGTTTCAAAAGTTTGTTAGACCATAAAGTGAATCTGATTTACTACCCTGCAAAAGAAGTCGTGGGTGGCTTTGAAATTGAAATAATGCAAGTGGTAAGGGTTCGCCGTTACTAAACCCAATATCGTAAACTCAGCTCACCACGTTTCGGTGTGCTGAGTGTTAATTGATGGATTATTTCAGTTTTTTTGCAATGTCATTCAATAATTGATGAGCCATTTTCATATCACGTTGTCCCAGCATGGCTATGCCGTCGCTGAGCCATTGGACAAGTTTAGTATCTTCCCCTGCATCAATCTGCTCGACTAAAGCCATCGCTTTCGCCTTTAAAGCCTGTAATTGGTCAGTTGCTATATCTGTGGCCGCTAACTGTTGTAGACCAATTTTTTTATCAACCTGGCTGAGTTGATAGGCAAACACCATCACTGCTTGGCCTAAATTTAGCGAGGGATAATCGGCAGCTAATGACACATAGCTGTAGAGATCACATAGGCTTAACTCTTCATTCTTCAGTCCGCTAGACTCTCTGCCAAATACAATAGCACATGGATGGGCGAGGTTTTGCAATGAGTGAGTATGTGGGGGTTCTCGCTGGATACTCCTTGGTCCGAATACATTCTTGCTTTGTAACGTACTGACTAACTCTGTCGGTGATAAATAACACCTTGGGCTTCCTCTTTCACGTGCTGTTGTGGCAATCAGCAGGTCGGTATGTTCACGTAATGTCGCTAGACTGTCTACGGTAATGGTATTGGCGAGAATATCTTGTGCACCATGTGCCACCCAAAGTGCTTCAGGCTGTAAATGTAATGCAGAATTAACTAAAATAAGCTGTTCAAAACCCATGGTCTTGATAGCTCTAGCCGCAGCACCCACATTGGCCGCTCGGGTGGGTTCAACTAACACAAATGAAATAGACATAAATCGACAACTGATGAAAAGTGACCCAAGTATAAACTTAAGCCCTTTGTGCCTCAACGCTTACTGCTCACTAAACACAAACTCGCTGGCAGTTTTCCACACTCTATAACGTAAATCAGTACCTTCAGGTAAATAAAAGACTTTAGGTTGACGGCTGTCATAGCGCAGCGTCAGGGCTTCATTGAGGACAATAAATTCAGCGGTTCTCTCTGCAGTACACATCATTCTGGTAGTCGGGCCTTGCATCACTTTATCGACTTGGTAATAAACATATCCCCAGCCGGCTAATGACAATGTGCTAATCTTACCTATGAGATTGATTTTATTGCAATCGACAAGTTTATTTTGGCCTATTTGCACTTCAAGCATGTAATTTTGTTCATCGGCTAGGGTTGGCAAAGTAAGCACATGTTGTACCATTCCAGCGGAAGGTGAGGGATACATTTTACTGGCAACTTGCGGTTGATAATGACGGGTATCCATAACTGTGCTGTTAATTTTTATGTTGTTAAGATAATTATTGTCAACAGGACTTGTAGCATTCGATCCAAACGACAACACGCTAGTCATGATAGTTACAGTAATGATGAGCTTTTTGGCATAAGCGAGAGCTGGCAGGTTCATATTCTGTCCTCGTAAAGTGTATGTAAGATGTTTCGCATTAAAAGGCATGGTATTTCCGGTGTTCACACTAAAAATAACAAATAATAAAAGTATGTTTACCTTGGTTATTTATAGTAAACGCTGTGTGGGACTAAAAGGGTTAAATGAATACGTTTTATTTACCCATGTCTAATGGTTAACAAAACGATCAATAATTGAGTTTAGTTCATAAGTATGAAATAACATACTGATAACCTTTGACACATTGTATTTATTACTAAGGTATCGTTTTCGATGCATAATACCCAAAATCTTGAACAAACTTCGCATATACTGCATTTGGCATTACCTAAAATGGCATCATTAGCTATTCCTGTAACGCCAGAAAATTATGCTATTTGGTTTGATTATTTTGCCGAGACGAACATTAATCTTAAACGTGCAATTGATGGTTTAATTGCTAATAAGGTCCAATTTACTCCCGAAGTTAACTTAGGCTTATACAATCGGTTTATTGAAGAACGTTCACCAGAAATTATTGAAAATGTGCACATTGAAACTCAAATTCTGATAAACAGCTTATTGAATAAGGTTGAACTGCTAAATCTTGGTACTGAGTCTTTTTCAGCTAATCTTAATGAATTTGGTGAAAAGCTGCAAACAACCCCCAATGCTGATGAACTCCATCTTATCGTGGAATGTATTGCTGATGAAGTGGAACAAGTGATTGCCAATAATCGTCACATGGCGGTGAGTCTTGCGTCGTTATCTGAAGAGATTACCAGCCTCAAAGATGAAATGGACAACTTAAGTAAGGTGGCCATGACGGATGAACTGACATCGTTAAAAAATCGCCGTTCTTATGAACTGTTTGCCGCAGAGCAGGTGACTAAGTTTAATGATACCCAAACCATATGCAGTCTGTTGATGATAGATATCGATGATTTTAAGGTATTCAATGATACTTTTGGCCATTTAATTGGCGATAAGGTTTTGGCTTATGTTGCCTTAGCCATGAAAAATACCGTTAAAGGCGACGATTTGGTTGCCCGCTATGGCGGTGAAGAGTTTGTCGTCATGTTACCCAATGCCAAGCTTAACGACGCCGTGAATGTGGCCGAAAAGATCCGCGAGAGAATTTCATTGAAACAGCTTTCTATCGGTAAAGAAAAGAAACAAAATCTAGGCCATATTACCGTCTCTATTGGGGTGGCAACAATTCAAACGGGTGATGACATTGATACGTTATTTTCTCGCGCTGATGAGCAACTTTATATTGCAAAATCAGCCGGTAAAAATTGCGTTAAGTTTGCTTGATGTTAATCTATATCGTTTTTATGGCTATAATTACAGTCCTCTATTTAGCTTTTGATTTAACACATTATTTAGTTATTGATTTAGCGACATGCCCGTCAATAATCAGACGTTATCAGGTCGGTTCTAGCTGGCATAATGGCTATTTCGATAGTGTTTTTTAGCTTGTTTAATCGCACGGGTATTTGGCTATAAAACGTTTAAGCCCACCAATGAATGTAATCGCTATGATCCATTGGTGGGCGTTTGTTTATCTATTGCTGATTAATACCGTGTGTTAATCAGAATGTTATTGGGCGGTAGACTCAGGTTGCAAATCCATGTGCATTTTTATCAGATGTTCTTCCATATCAAATGACACTGTAAACCCGAGTGACTTGGCAAGGTTGGCCATACTGCGGTTTTCAAACATGGTAAACCCCATTAAATAAAGGGTGTTATTGGTCTTGTAATAAGCAATCAGTTTTTCGAGCAATAACTTACCTAAGCCGATCCCTTGATAGTTACTGCGTACCGCCATAGCAAACTCGGCTTCAGTATTATCTGGGTCGATAGATGCTCTCACGGCGCCTAAGGTCAGCTCTTCGCCATCTTCTGTCATTGTGGTTGCGATAAACGCCATTTCACGGGAATAATCAATTTGAGTTAATACTGCCATTTCTTCATGGGTCATCCGTGAACGCACCCCAAAATAACGTTTGTATCTGTCTTCATCACTTAATGAATTATCAAACTCTAAATGCTTAGGTTCATCTTCGGGCAAAATGGGTCTTAACATCACCTGAAGACCGTTTTTTAAGGTGGTGGTTTGTTCTAATTCTTTCGGGTAAGGCAAAATGGCTAAGCGGTTGATGTTGTCTTGTGGCGTATCATGCAACCGCATATTGACGTCTAATAATGTAATTTTCTCACCCGCCGCTAACACCGGATTAATGTCTAATTCAGCGATTTCAGGGCAATCAATAATCAAATGAGAGATTTGGGTTAACATGACGCACAAGGCATTCATGTCTAAACCCAGTGGTAAGTGACGGTCACGTAACTTGTGGGTTTTCAGTGCTTGGATGACCATATATCGCGCCAACGCCATATTTAACGGAGGCAAGGCAACGGCAGCATCACGAGTCGGGTCCCAATCCGAGCCACCTTCACCTAAACAGATAGCGGGGCCAAATACCGGATCATTAATCACGGATACCCGAATTTCTTGTGCCCCCGCGGTTAAGGCCATTTTTTGAATAATCAAACCGTCAATTTTGGCGCTAGGAGTAATTTGATGAACCCGATTAATAATAGAGTGGGCGGCATAGCTCACATCTTCATCCGAGGCTAAATTTAATACCACACCGTGGACATCCGACTTGTAGAGTAGGTCGGGTGATTGCACTTTTAACGCCACCGGATAACCTATTTTCTTGGCGACATTGACGGCTTCATCCACGTCTTTTACAAACAATGTTTCAATGGTATTGAGGCCGTAAGCTCGTAAAATATCACCAGCTTGATGGGTTTCCAGTACGGTTTGACCATTATCTAAGGCCTGTTGTAATAATGCTCGCGCCGCGTGGCTATCAGTCGGAATATTATCGGGTATCGATTGTGGCACTTCTTGGAGTAATTTTTGGTTACGACGGTATTCGACCATATGCATAAATGCTTTTACAGCCCCTTCAGGGGTGCGATAGGTCGAAATGCCAGCTTTAGTAAACCGTTTGCGGGCGAGATAAGCTGAGTCCTCACCGCCCCAGTTGGTGAGTATATTTAATCGGTTTCGATTGGGGTGTTTATTAATGATGTCGATAATACTGTTGGCTATTTCGACGCTTTCGCCTAATATCGATGGCGAATGCAGCACTAAAATGGTGTCAGTCTCATTACTACTCATCAGCACATTTAAGGTATCAGCATAACGTTGATGGTCTGCATCACCAATCATGTCGATAGGATTTTGCTGTGACCAGGTGCTAGGCAAAATAGTGTTGAGCTCGGCAACTGTTTTTTCTGACAAGGGGGCTAATTTGCCACCTTTTATGATCAGCTCATCAGCAGCAAGCACCGCAGGGCCGCCGCCATTGCTCATAATAACCAATCGTTCGCCTTTTAGGGGTGCAGAATGAGCGAGACTTTCAACCGCGGCAAATAATTCGATTAAATCATTAACCCTTAGCATACCGGCACGCCTAAAGGCGGCTTCGTAAACGGCATCGTTGCCACCAATCCCCCCAGTATGGAGCATGGCGGCTTTTACACCTTCACGGCTGCGTCCTGATTTAATCACAAATATGGGTTTATTGCGCGAGGCGGCACGGGCAGCAGATAAAAAGTGACGTTTTTCGTTTATTGAATCAATATATAACATGATGGCGCTGGTTTTACTGTCACGGCCTAGATAGTCTAGCAATTCACCAAAGTCGATATCGGTGGCATCACCCAATGAAATAAAGGAAGAAAAGCCAATGCCTTTGTTGTTTGCCCAATCGAGTACCGTGGTACAAATGGCGGCAGATTGTGACACAAAGGCGATTTTCCCGGTGTTGGCACCTGCGTGGGCTAAACTGGCATTGAGACCTATAGGCGGTAAAATCATTCCTAAGCTATTGGGGCCTAACAAACGCATCCCGTAACGTTTAGCATATTGCTTGGTGACTTCAAGTAAATTATTGCCTTGCTCGTCGGTTTGCGAGGCCATGCCTGAGGCCATAATAATGGCCACTTTGCAGCCAAATTGCGCTAAACGTTCAACGATACTGGGGACTTTTAGCGCATTAGTACAAATAATGGCGAGATCTGGTTTGATGGGTAGCGCTTCAATATTGGGATAAGCCAATACCCCCATCACAGCAGTGTACTTGGGGGTGACCGGCATAATGGGTCCAGAAAAACCACCCGAAAGCAGGTTTTTCATAATGGCTTTACCCGCACGTTTATTGCCGTTAGACGCGCCAATGACTGCCACAGACGTGGGTTTAAATAGAGCATTAATGCTACGTTGACTCATAGAAAGTGACCTTAGCTGGCTGGCAATAAGCACGGTGATTAAGGTTAGATTAGCATAATATTTTGTGGAATAACGTTAAAGACACTATTTTTACGCGGTCGTTATTTTGTGAATAAAACCAATTACTCAGTCTGTCTCTAGTAATCGATTAAAGCATCATGAAATAGTGTGCAGGGCTTAGCTTCAAGCTAAAAATTCGTCTTAGATAGAATAATAGACAACGGCCATAGAAAGCGGTAATAAAAAAGGGCCAGTTAAGGCCCTTTTTCATGGTTTTTGCTACAAGTAACTAATACTGCTAGGTTGCTGTTGTTGCTGATGAAGGGACCGGGACGTAAATATTGATGATCTTGCGGATCATTGTTTTACCGTCTTCAATAGCAATGTACAGACAAGGGATGAGGCACAAGGTTACGACTGTTGCAAACAGTACCCCAAAGGCTAATGATACCGCCATTGGGATCACCATTTGAGCTTGCATACTGGTCTCAGCCATAATCGGCACTAAACCAATAAATGTCGTCAATGAAGTTAACATTATTGCCCTAAAGCGTCGGCAACCCGCATTGAGCACAGCTTCTTTCATGGCGACGCCTGCTTTTCGGGAATTATTAACATAATCTACCATCACTAACGAATCATTCACCACCACACCTGCCGCCGCGATAATACCAAAAATGGATAAGACGCTTAAATCAATGCCTAAAATGATGTGTCCCATGACGGAGCCTATGATCCCAAAAGGGATAACTGACATGATCATAATTGGTTGTATATATGAGCGCAGTGGGATAGCCAACAAGCTATAAATCAGTAATAGCGATAAAATAAAGTCACGCATTTGGGTGTCAGCACTGTCTAATTGCTCTTGAATACTGCCCGAAACCTCACTGTGTACTCGTGGATACTTGGTCAGTAATTCTGGCATAAAGTTATCACGGATATCTTTAGCCAATTTAAACGGTTCAGTTTGCTCTGCATCAACATTGCCCCATACGTTAATCGTACGGTTACTGTTTTCGCGGCGAATACTATTAACCCCTTGAACTACCTTAATTTCCGCCACTTCAGATAAGGGTAACTCTGCACCTTGTGGGGTGTTAATCATCACGTCTTGTACCAGTGCGATTGAATTGCGTTGTTCTTCTGGATAGCGAAGCATCACTTTGATCTCTTCACCATTTCGAATAATACGCTGTGCTTCTAAGCCATAAAAACTGTTACCCACTTGCGAGGCAATATTGGCTAAGGTTAAGCCTAATGCGTTGGCTAACGGTTTTAATTGGAACTGCACTTCCTTTGCACTTGACTGACGGCTGTCATTGACATCGCTGACGCCTTTAAGAGATTTAAGCTTCTCTTTAAGGGCGAGTGAAGCGGCAACTAATTGGGCTTCATCTTTACTTTCAAGCCTGAAGCTAATATCGCCGTCTTCACGACCACCACCCATTAGGCTGTCGCGGATGTTAAAGGATTTTACACCTGGAATTAATGGCATGGCTTGTCGCCATAATTCAGCTAATGCGAAAGTGTCCATCGGTCTCACCGAAGGGTCGACTAATTTTGTCATCACTTCAGCGGTTGTTTGCCCTTTAAGATCGACCTGCATGTCAGAAATCATTTTCTGACCGTACTGTTGCTCTATCTTTTTATCGACATCATATAAGGTTTTCTCAATCGCCAGAGCGGCCGCAAGCGTCGACTGTTCTGATGCATCGACGTTCATTTCAACCGTAACCCTTGGGAAATCGTGGGGGATTTTTGGCTGACCAATAAAACGCACCACACCACCCATATAGAGTCCAACACCGATCAGGATCAAGCTAATGAACAACATAATGACCGCATAACGATATTCAACGGCTAATTCAAGGGAAGGGCGATAAATAGAACTAATAAATCGGCTCAAACCGCGGTCAACTTTTCCTTGAACAAAATTGACGCCGTTACGCAGCCAATCTACTGGATTTTTTGAACCGGGTTTAACCACGGTAGGTTTTTTCATGTGGGCTAAATGCGCGGGTAAAATTAATTTTGATTCTATTAGCGAAAATAACAAACATAAAATAACAATAAAACCAATGGCTTGCCCAAATGCTGATGACGGACCATCATCAAGGGTTATGGGTAAAAAGGCCGCTATTGTTGTTAGCACCCCAAAGGTCGCTGGCATGGCAACTTTTTTAACCCCACGAATAACACTTTCAATACTTTGGCCGTGTTCTTCTGATTCGCTGTGGGCACTTTCTCCCATAACAATGGCATCGTCGACCACGATCCCCAGTACTAAGATAAAGGCAAACAAGCTGATAACGTTAATGGTGACATCAATAAATGCCATTGGCATAAACAATAAGGTGCCTAAGAAACATACTGGTAGCCCCATCATCACCCAAAACGCTAATCGAACTCGTAAGAATAGTGCCAACATAATAAACACTAATATAGAACCCGTTTTCATGCTGTCGAGCATTAATTGCAAACGACCGTCTAAGTAGTAAGTCATGTCGACCCAAGGTTCAAGTTTTACGCCTTGTGGCAATATATTTTGCTGTTTATCGACAAAAATATTAATGGTTTTGGCAACATCTGTAATACTCTGGTTTTTAGCGGCGCCAATGAAAAAGCTAACTGAATTTTTACCATTAAATTTTGAGTATTGGATGCCTTCTTCAAAGCCATCATTTACGGTGGCGATATCGCCCAATAAAATCTTAGTACCATCATCTAAGGTCAGTAAAGGCAGTTGTTCAAACTCGTAACCCACATAGGCTTGATTCTGAACGCGTAAATTAATGTAACCATTTTCAGCTTTAATTTGCCCCGCAGACATATTGCGTGAATAGCCGCGAACCGCATCGGCAACATCGTTAAAGGTTATGCCAAACTCCCGCAAACGGTCTTTACTAACTTCAATACCAATTTCATAACTTAAGCCGCTATAGTATTCGCTAATGTTAACCCCAGGCAGCTGCATGATTTCATCATTAATCCGCTCGCCCAAGTCTTTCAGCTGCTTTTGATTTAAATCACCATATAGGCTTAAGTACATTACCTCTTGCCTGAATTTAATTCGCTCAACTTTTGGGGGCTCCATGCCGCCAGGGAAAGTAGATATAGAGTCAATTTGAGACTTGACTTCATCAAGTACCACTAGTGGGTCATATGAGTCTTCAACCTGAAAGTAACCCTGAGCCATATTACGGTTTGAATAGGTAATAACTCGTTTTAAACCTTGAACACTTTCTAATGCTTGTTCAATTTTAATGGTAATGCCTTCTTCCACTTCTTGCGGCGCAGTACCGGGGTAAACAGCGCTAAATTGAATCCAGTTAATTTCAACGGCAGGGAAGAACTGCTTTCGAATAGTATTGGCGGTCAACAGACCACCGAGTATGATAATGATCATCAGTAAGTTTGCGGCCACACTATTGCGAGCAAACCAGGCGATGATTCCTTTATGAGTATCTGCCATGATGATTATTTACCTTCCATCGCAAGTTCTGTTTGCTCTTTTTCTACAGACTCTTTTTGCAGAATCTTATCTTCTGGCAGTGCCAGTTTCATGCCTTCTAATGGGTAATCAAGCGCTGATGTTATCACTTGCATTCCTGATTCAAGCCCTTCAGAAATAACCACATTAGCACCTTCTTGGCGGATAATTGTGACGGGTTTATAACGCAGTTTTTTGTCTGCATCCATGACGGCAACTAAGCCATTTACTATCAAATGACGGGGGATAATGGTCACATTACCGGCATTACTGCCTTCGATATGAGCGGTGACATAGGTGCCAAAACGTAATTCATTCTTATTGGTGTTAAGCCCGTAGGGATCGTCAATTTCTGCAACCAAATAGGTCATACGACTTTTACTGTCTACCACGCCTTCACTGCGGACAATTTTTCCTGTCCACTCTTGTTTACTTCCGGCAAAATTGCCCACTAATTGCACTTCAGCATGGGTGCCTTTGCTGTCTAAATATTGCATATCTTTATCGGCTAGTGGTAAGCGGATCTCAGCTGTATCTGTATTGTAAACATGGCCAATTTTACTGCCCGTAGTCATGTATGCACCTAAACCGATTTCTCGACTGGAAATGAGTGCATCATACGGTGCGCGGATCACGGTACGTTCTAAATCACGTTGTGCGCGTAATAAGCCTGCTTCAGCACTTTTTAGCTTTGCTAACTCTTGGGCTAATTGCGGTTTCCGCAAACTGAGAGCCGTTGGCTTGCTGCTGGTAATTTCCGCCCATTCTCGTAAGGCAACTTCGCCATTGGCTCGCTCTTGAACCATATTAGCTTTGGATGCGGCAACATTGGCCTGAGCATCTAATAAGCCTGCTTCATAATCGCTAGGGTCTATTTTGGCAAGAATATCGCCTTTTTTAACAAAGCCGCCTTTGACGAATGCATCGGCTAAATAAATAATTTCACCACTTACTTGCGACACGAGTTCGGTATCGTATTTGGCGGCCACAACACCATATGAACTGACCGAAAAGGTCATCGTGTTATACTCTATTGCTTCAACCGACACTAAAGGAGTGTTATCAACAGCGGGCTTTTCTTCTGGGGGCTTTTTTAACGCAGAGAAGCCAACTAAACCGGCTATTCCAATTCCTAATACTATGATTGGTAATATGATTTGTTTTTTAGTCGCCACAATCCTTCCTCTTAATATCCGAATTTTTTTGCAGCAAATTGCTGTGCATACTGCTAATAGTTTTTTCAGTGGTATATGTTAATCGATATGTATATTGTTTGTTGTTTCATTGTGTAAACTTGTGTGTCAACCCAAGGAGAAAAACATGTTGGTCGCTAATACCTCTAGATTACAATTATCATTAATAACCCTTGATGACAGCGCATTATTATTTGAACTCGACCAAGACGAACGGGTGATGCATTTTTTAAATGGAGGACACAAAACCACTCAACATCAGATTGATACGGTGATGATCCCCAGATTGGCTCAATATTTAAATCCAGCCAAAGGCTGGGGATTATGGAAGGTACAGGCATTAACGTGCGCTGACAACGACAATCATGGCTTAAGCGGTGCCTATTTGGGCTGGGTGTTAGTCAGACCAATGCATTTTTTTACCCAAGCACAGCCGCATAACCTTGAATTAGGGTGACGATTTAAGCACATAAGTTGGGGCAAAGGTTACGCAACAGAAGCGGCCCAAGCTGTCATGGACGTGGTGAGTGCAGTAGATGAGGTCACTCATGTCAGTGCCGTGGCGATAGAAGAAAACTTAGCGTCTATCGCGATCATGAAAAAACTCGGGATGACCTTCCAACACAAAAGTATTCATCGAGATCCATTAGGTGATACCGAAGCAGTGTTTTATCAAAAAGAAGTTTAAAAAGGCATTTAATTTATTATAATTTATCTAGATTAATGGCATAAACCTAACAGAGTAACGCCAACTGCGTTGCAACAAGTGACAAGGGAATGACCATTAACAAATGTGGCACCTTTATCTGGCATCCGAGCGGGTACCGGATAAAGCACCTTGAGGCCTGATGGGTATAAAGCGATGTAAATCATTTATTAGTTAATAAAAAAGAGCAAACGAAGCTGCTCTTTTTTTAGCGTTAGCGAGGTAGATTACTTTTGCGCGTCTAAGAAACGCTCTGCATCTAATGCAGCCATACAACCGGTACCGGCTGATGTGATAGCTTGACGATAATGTTGGTCCATTACGTCGCCACAAGCATACACGCCTTCAATGCTAGTTTGAGTCGCATTACCTTGTAAGCCACTGTTTACTTGTAAGTAACCATGACTCATTTCTAATTGGTCAGCAAAAATACCCGTATTTGGGCTGTGACCGATGGCGATGAATACACCCGCAACGTCTAAATCAGTTACTGAACCGTCTTTAGTACTTTTCTTTTTAAGACCCGTTACACCCATTTCGTTACCAGTGACTTCTTCAAGTGTTTGGTCGAGATGTAAAATGATATTACCGTTAGCCACTTTGTCCATTAAACGGTTGATCAGAATTTTTTCTGAACGGAAACTGTCACGGCGGTGAACCAAGTGAACTTCAGAAGCAATATTGCTTAGATAAAGTGCTTCTTCAACCGCGGTGTTACCACCACCGATCACTGCAACTTTTTGGTTACGGTAAAAGAAGCCATCACAAGTCGCACACGCTGACACACCGCGACCCATAAAGGTTTCTTCAGAAGGAAGCCCTAAATATTTAGCTGAAGCACCAGTAGCAATAATTAATGCATCACAAGTAAATTCGCCATTATCGCCTTTTAAACGAAAAGGGCGCTCAGTTAAGGTTACTTCGTTGATGTGGTCAAAAATAATTTCAGTATCAAACTTTTCTGCATGTTTTTGCATGCGTTCCATTAATGCTGGGCCGGTTAAGTCTTCTGCATCGCCTGGCCAGTTTTCAACTTCAGTAGTCGTGGTTAATTGCCCACCTTGCTGCATGCCTGTGATCATCACAGGTTTTAAATTAGCACGTGCAGCATAAACTGCAGCGGTATAGCCGGCAGGGCCAGAACCTAAAATTAGTAGGTTAACGTGACGAGCTTCACTCATGATTTTGTTCTCCGATAACATGCCCTAAGCAATATGAATGAGATTGTATGGAATTTACTACGGCGGGTAAAGTGAAGTTGAGTGTAAGAAATCGATTGGGGTTATCTATTATGTCAATAACTGGTTCTAGGCAAGCGAACTAGCCTAAAGCGAATCACTTATTGTAAAAAGTAATATTTACCGATAAATGGAGCTGTATTCAGTTATAAGCAGGGCAAATTTAAATTATAAACAGCCCCTATATCTGCTCAACGGGATTAATAAACCAAGTGACATGTTGGTAAATTATTTTTTTCTAAATAATTTTGATGATATTCCTCGGCAATGTGAAATGTTTGTATTGGTACAATTTCGGTCACAATATGACGCTGTCCCCATTTACCACTGCGCGCTAGCGCCAGCTTAGAGCTTTCAGCTTCGGCCTTTTGCTGTTTATTGTGGAAAAATATAGTACTTCGATATTGGGTACCAATGTCGCCGCCCTGCATATTTAACATGGTTGGATTATGGTTCTGCCAAAACACGTCCAATAAATCGTCAAAACTGACTACTTGCGGGTCAAATTCAACTTGTACCACTTCAGCATGACCGGTTGAACCGGTTTTGACTTCTTTATATGTTGTCGCACTGTCTTGGCCACCCATGTAGCCACAAGTTACGTTACTGACGCCGTTAATGTCACGGAAAAAATATTCAACACCCCAAAAACAACCTGCACCAAATGTTGCTAACGCCATGACATACCCTTAAAATAATTTACAGAAGTCTAGATGGCTATAATTGTGTTGAATATTGAGATGTTTTGCAAGCAAACTTTTATTAATAAATAAATCTAACATATGCCACCAATAAAATAATGTTTGCCTATGTTAGAATCCGCCGATAAAAACAGGCAATTAATGTTAAGTGGTGCACAATGGCTAACTTAATCATGCCGCATAATAAAGCATACAAGGAGTTGTTTGTGTTATCTAATCTACTGAAAGACCAAGATTTTTTAGCTTACACTTTAGCCAATCCCGACAAAATAGATGGCTGTTTTGATTTTATGTTAGGGACACATACTCATGTTGATGTACTCGACACGGGTGTCATTGTGTTTACCCCGAGCCAAAATTCGACCAAAGACATTGTACTATCCAGTGCTATCCACGGTAATGAAACCGCGCCAATTGAAATGTGTAATCAACTTATTCATGATTTGTTGAGTGAGAAAATCATCGCTAAACAGCGGTGTTTATTCTTAATAGGTAATCCTGCGGCCATCATTAATCAAACCCGTTTTATTGACGAAAACATGAACCGTCTGTTCAGTGGTGCGCACTCAAAAGGTGAGGGTTTAACTCATCCAGAACGTCACCGCGCCAAAGCATTAGAGCAACATGTCGCCGACTTTTTTAACGCCAATAGCGACCATCAACGCATACATTACGATTTACATACCGCCATCCGTGCGTCAAAGCATGAAAAATTTGCTATTTATCCATACCGCCCAGGGCGAGCCTTTAGCGCGGAGCAAATCATGTTTTTAGCGACATGTGGTGTCGATACCATGTTGTTTCATCATGAACCCACAACGACGTTTAGTTATTATTCGTCACAGCAATTTCAAGCAGATGCCTTCACGGTTGAATTAGGTAAGGTGATGCCATTTGGGCAAAATGACATGAGTCGTTTTACTCAAACTCATACTATGCTTGAAAAGCTGATCACCGAAACTGCGTTAGCGCCTGTTGAGTTCGACTCTTCCAAGGTCAACTTATATAAGGTGTCTCGCTCGATCAATAAGCATGTTGAAGACTTTGCCTTTAGCTTTGCCGGTGATGCCGAAAACTTCAGTGCCTTTAGTCAGGGCGAAGTGCTAGCAACCGAAGGTGGTGTAGAGATTAAAGTAGAACACCCTCAAGAAGCGATTGTGTTTCCTAATGCGAATGTGCCGATAGGGCAGCGTACAGTGTTATGTTTAGTGCCTGCACCGAATGAGTCAATCGTATAGCCGTAAAGCAATATATACATGTTAATCGTGAGTAAAATGCATTTACTGTTAAAGTAAGTATTGATAGGTAGTTTACGTTAACGTAATGTCTACTTGCATAGTATAAATAGAGCCGTGTTTATATTGAACATGGTTCAACAATAACAAGAGCATAATATGAGCAACGCACCACTGACCAATGAAACAGTGCACCGTGTCAGCTTCTTAGACAAAGCGTCATTGCACATCCCCATTTTGCGTATTTTGCAAGCCGATGGCACCACGTATGAAAACGCGGTTTTACCGGTAATCGACAAGGCTCTGGCTGATAAAATCTTTGATACGTGTATTTTTACACGCGTATTAGACGAGCGTATGTTGGGTGCACAGCGTCAAGGGCGTATTAGTTTTTACATGACCTGTACCGGTGAAGAAGCCTCAATTATAGGCAGTACCGCCGCGTTAGATAAAGATGACGTCATTTTGGCTCAATATCGTGAACACGCATCATTGCGGTATCGCGGTTTTACGACTGAACAATTTATGAACCAAATGTTCAGTAACGAAAAAGATTTAGGTAAAGGTCGTCAAATGCCGATTCATTACGGCAGCCGTGAACTGAATTACCAAACGATTTCGTCACCATTGGCAACCCAAATCCCACAAGCCACAGGTGTGGCTTACGGTATGAAGTTACAAGGTAAACGTAACGTGGCCATTTGTTATTTTGGTGAAGGCGCCGCGTCAGAAGGTGACTTCCATGCTGGTTTAAACATGGCTGCAGTGCTGAAATCGCCGACGATTTTCTTCTGCCGCAATAATGGTTATGCCATTTCAACACCAACGGAAGAACAATACTCCGGCAATGGTATTGCCAGTCGTGGAGTCGGTTACGGTATGCACACCATTCGTGTTGACGGTAATGACATGCTTGCGGTGTTAGCGGCAACTCAACAAGCTCGTGCCTATGCACTTGAGCACAATGCACCAGTATTAATTGAAGCGATGACGTATCGCTTGGGTGCGCATTCTTCATCTGACGATCCATCGGGTTATCGTTCAAAAGATGAAGAGGCCAAATGGCAACAACACGATCCAGTTAAACGCTTTAAATTATGGATGATCAATAAAGATTGGCTCACCGAAGCCGATGAAGCCAAATTGTTCGAACGTTATCGCGAAGAAGTCCTCGCCGCGGTTAAAGTGGCTGAAAAGTTACCTGTTCCGAAATTAGACGAGATCATCGAAGACGTGCTTGATAAACCCACTCCAGCATTGAGAAAGCAGCTGAAAGAGTTGAAAGAGCATATCAATAAGTATCCAAAAGCCTATCCAAAAAGTGCAGGGAGACTCTAAACCGTGGCTCAAATGAATATGTTACACGCCATTAATGAGGCGCTATCAATAGCCATGACTGCCGACGAGCGCATGGTAATTTTTGGTGAAGACGTTGGTCACTTCGGTGGGGTATTTCGTGCCACTTCGGGCCTGCAAGAACTATTTGGGCGCGACCGTTGTTTTAACACGCCGTTGACTGAACAAGGTATTGCGGGTTTTGCTAATGGCTTAGCCTCTTATGGTATGACCGCGGTTGCTGAAATTCAGTTTGCTGATTATATCTTTCCTGCATTCGATCAAATCGTTAATGAATCAGCAAAATTCAGATACCGCAGCGGCAATCAATTCGATGTAGGTGGGTTAACTTTCCGCACACCTTATGGTGGTGGTATCGCAGGTGGTCATTACCACTCCCAATCACCTGAAGCGTATTTTACGCAAACGCCAGGTTTAAAGGTGGTCATTCCGCGTAATCCTGAACAAGCTAAAGGTTTGTTATTGGCCTCTATTCGCGATCCAAACCCAGTGATTTTCTTTGAACCTAAACGTTTGTATCGAGCCTCTGTTGGCGAAGTGCCAGCTGGCGACTACGTCATTGAGTTAGGTAAAGCACAAGTGGTTAAACAGGGCAGTGATATTACTGTTTTGGCTTGGGGGGCACAGATGGACATCGTTGAAAAGGCCTGCGAACGTGCCGAGAAAGAAGGTATTTCATGTGAAATTATCGACTTACGCACCATAGCGCCATGGGACGTTGAAACTATTGTAAAATCAGTGACCAAAACGGGTCGTTTGCTGATTAACCATGAAGCGCCATTAACCGGAGGTTTTGCCGGTGAAATTGCCGCAACTATTCAGCAAGAATGCTTCTTATCACTTGAATCACCCATCAGCCGTGTGTGCGGATTAGATACGCCTTATCCATTAGTGCATGAAAAAGAATACATGCCAGATGAGTTAAAGACATTCGAAGCCATCAAAGCCACAGTGGCCTATTAGGAGTAAGATATGATTAAAGATTTTATTTTACCCGACATCGGCGAAGGTGTGGTGGAATGCGAATTAGTTGATTGGTTAGTCAGTGAAGGTGATATGGTCACTGAAGATCAGCCGATTGCAGATGTAATGACTGATAAAGCGTTAGTGCAAATTCCAGCGCCCCATGGCGGAAAAATTACTAAGCTGTACTACGCTAAAGGTGAAATAGCCATTGTGCATCAACCATTGTACGCAGTAGAAATGGAAGGTGAAGAGAGCGATAGTGTCACTGACGCGCCGGTTGCTGAAGTCACAGCGGTTAGCGACACGGCCATTAATGACACAAGCGTTAACGACAGTAATGCTGTTGTTACCACCTCAAGCAGCCAATCAAACATTGAAGAATTCTTATTGCCAGACATTGGCGAAGGTATTGTTGAATGTGAATTGGTTGATTGGTTAGTAAAAGAAGGCGATATGGTGGTTGAAGATCAGCCTATTGCTGATGTGATGACCGATAAAGCCTTAGTGCAAATACCTGCAATGAAAGCCGGTAAAATTGTCAAACTGCATTATCGCAAAGGACAGCTCGCTAAAGTTCACTCGCCTTTATTTGCCATTGAAGTGGCAGCGGATAGTCATACTCAGTCCGCGACGGTAGAGGTTGCTGAACAAGCTCAAGTTGCTGCGCCACAAGGTAATCTTGAACCTGTTGCACAAGGTAAAGCGTTAGCCAGTCCGGCGGTACGCCGCATGGCCCGCTCGCGAGACATTAATATTGCTATGGTTGTGGGTACTGGCAAAAATGGCCGTGTTTATAAAGAAGACATTGAACGTCATCAGCAGGGGGCAAGTTCCACCCAAGCTGCTGTAAGCACAACGCCGGTGTCATCTTCTGCTAATCAAGTAAGTGGTCAAGTCGGTGGTCAATTAGAAAATCAAGCTGGTCAAATAAATAATAGCCCTACTGTTAGCTATGCTGGAGCAAGCGATAGAGTCGAGCCCATCAAAGGCGTGAAGGCTATCATGGCGAAGATGATGGTAGAGTCGGTATCGACTATCCCGCATTTTACTTACTGTGAAGAGTTTGATTTAACCGAATTAGTGGCTTTGCGTGAAAGCATGAAGCAACGTTATTCAACCGATGAAGTGAAGCTCACCATGATGCCCTTCTTTATGAAGGCCATGTCGTTAGCGATTACCCAATTTCCGATATTAAATAGCCAAGTGAATGCCGATTGCACTGAACTCACCTACAAGTCACGTCATAACATTGGTATGGCCGTTGACTCCAAAGTGGGTTTACTTGTACCTAATATCAAAGATGTTCAACGTAAATCGATTTTAGAAATCGCCGCTGATATTACTCGCTTAACGACTGCCGCGCGCAGCGGACGAGTATCACCAGCAGATTTAAAAGACGGCACTATTTCGATTTCTAACATTGGTGCTCTAGGTGGTACGGTGGCAACACCCATTATCAACAAACCTGAAGTGGCGATTGTGGCTTTGGGTAAATTGCAGGTATTGCCGCGCTTTAACGCCAATGGCGAAGTTGAAGCACGTAAGATCATGCAAGTGAGTTGGTCAGGCGATCACCGCGTCATTGATGGCGGCACCATTGCCCGTTTCTGTAATCTATGGAAACACTACCTAGAACAACCGCAAGAAATGCTTTTAGCCATGCGCTAATACTGTTAAGTGTTTAATACACTACCTTATCTAAAAGGACGCTAACGCGTCCTTTTGTTTTTAACCACGATTTTGTATAATATCCGGACAATGTCAATCGTTTGGAACCTGTATGAGTTTGTCGGCACCTAAAATTGAAACTATTGAGTATCCGTTTCCACCTAAACCTGCCGTGTTGTCTGACGCTGAAAAAGCACAATATAAAGCACACATTAAGCAGTTACTGATTGAAAAAGATGCGGTGTTAGTGGCCCATTACTATACCGACCCTGAAATTCAAGCCTTAGCAGAAGAAACCGGCGGCTGCGTATCTGATTCTCTAGAAATGGCACGCTTTGGTCGTGATCACCCAGCAAAGACATTAATTGTCGCAGGGGTGAAGTTTATGGGCGAAACCGCAAAAATTTTAAGCCCAGAAAAAACCATTTTAATGCCAACGTTAGAAGCAACCTGTTCATTAGATTTAGGTTGTCCGATAGAACTCTTTAGTGAGTTTTGCGATGCGCACCCTGATCATACCGTGGTGGTATACGCCAACACCTCTGCCGCAGTAAAAGCCCGTGCAGATTGGGTGGTAACCTCAAGTATTGCACTTGAAATTGTTGAGCACTTAGACAGCCAAGATAAAAAAATCATCTGGGCACCAGACCGTCACTTAGGCGCTTACATCAATAAGCAAACTGGCGCTGACATGCTGTTATGGCAGGGCGATTGTATTGTGCATGATGAGTTTCAAGCCAAAGCCTTACGCCAGCTTAAAAAGCAACATCCAACAGCAGCCGTTCTTGTTCATCCAGAATCACCTGCCAGTGTGATTGAACTTGCCGATGCCGTTGGCTCTACCAGCCAGCTCATTAACGCTGCGCAAACAATGCCTAATGACACTTTTATTGTTGCCACAGACCGCGGTATTTTTTATAAAATGCAGCAAGCGGCGCCAGGTAAAACCTTACTCGAGGCTCCAACCGGTGGTAACGGCGCGACCTGCAAGAGCTGCGCTCATTGCCCGTGGATGGCCATGAACGGTTTACCCGCTATCGAAGCGTCATTGGTTGATACCGACAAAACTGACCATGAAATCTTTGTTAGCGATGAACTGCGCATCAAAGCACTCATCCCACTCACCCGCATGCTCGATTTTGCCAAAGAATTGAATATGAAAGTGAAGGGCAACGCCTAAGCGCAAAGTTTAGTGTGAACAGAAAAATGAAAGCCGACATCAAGTCGGCTTTTTATTTAGCAGAATCGAGTTATCTAAAATAATACCAATGCTTAGTAACAACAAATATCTGATATTAAAATATTGTTCAGCTGAGGTTATAGTCAGAGGTATTGTTTTTTAAATTAATAATAATTACCAAGAGCTAACAAATTTTTGACTCGATTTTGTGCTTCGAATAACCATGATTCAATTATGTGGCAATTTGTTGTAACGATTATAATTTCATCACCACATAATCGCGATGGCATTTTAGACATTAATGGATACATTCATTTTTGTTACCTACTTCAGTAACGTTGAAGCTAAAATCCTGCCAGCACCAGCACCAGCACACACACAAAGGGTACACGGCTTACCCAACAGCCAACAAAAAGCCCCGCAATAAATGCGAGGCTCTTAAGCTAAACCAAATCCAACAAGCGACTCTACAAGGTAGATTACTTAGCGTTCATTAGTGCAACAGCGTTGTCTAACATGCGGTTACTGAAACCCCACTCGTTGTCGTACCATGACATCACTTTCACTAAACGACCGTTAACACGTGTTTGTGTTGCGTCGAAATTAGAAGAGAAAGGATTATGGTTAAAGTCGATAGACACTAATGGTTCTTCATTAATCGCTAACACTTCAGACATAGGAGACTGCAGTGAAGCACGAGTGATGATGGCGTTAACTTCTTCAATAGTGGTGTCGCGAGACGCTAAGAAGGTTAAATCAACTAAAGACACATTAATCGTTGGTACACGTACCGCTAATCCGTCAAATTTGCCTTGAAGCTCAGGAACCACTAAGCCTACTGCAGCAGCTGCACCGGTTTTAGTTGGGATCATCGACATTGCCGCAGCGCGAGCACGGCGTAAATCTGTGTGGTACACGTCAGATAAACGTTGATCGTTAGTGTATGAATGGATTGTGGTCATTAGACCTGACTCAATACCAATTTCATCATTTAACGGCTTAGCCATAGGCGCTAAACAGTTAGTCGTACATGATGCACCTGAAATCACTGTCATGTCTGAGGTTAATATGTCGTTATTCACACCATAAACGATGGTTGCATCTACATTCTTACCTGGAGCAGAAATAATAACTTTCTTTGCGCCTGCAGTAAGGTGTGGTTGCACAGATTCTTTAGAAGTAAAGATACCAGTACATTCAAAAACAACATCAATTTTTAACTCAGCCCAAGGTAACTTTGATGGGTCACGTTCTTGGAAAGTTAAGATTTTGTCGCCATTGACGTAGATAGCTTCATCGTCATGATCAACTTTAGCGTTGAAACGACCGTGTACAGTATCATACTTAGTTAAGTGGGCATTAATTGACGCATCACCTAAATCATTCAATGCTACGATTTCGATTGGGTAATCTTTGTCGCTTTCGTACAGTGCACGTAAAACATTTCTACCGATACGGCCATAGCCGTTAATTGCTACACGGATAGTCATCTCATATCCCTCAAGTTAAAATAATTTGGTGGCATGTGGATCGCCTAGTTGTAAAATTACCAAACTGGCTATAATAATCAAGTTAAATCACCCAAATATGCCGAATAAAGGATGTAATTGTCGTATTATTTTTACATTTAGCCCGTTTTGAAGATAAATTAACCACATTTTTGTAAGTTTACATAAATAGTTATTGCTACAAAAGCTGACATAAACAGTAAAATCGTCGTTTATCTCAATAATGTTTCACTGTGACTATTGGCAAATTTATTGCTCATTACCGTTGATACTAATTCAACTGCTTGGCGGTCTAAAACTAATGCGCGCTTATGATCACCATTAATGATGGCTAATACTTGTTCCTCATCGGCAAGGTTTTCGCTCATTAACAAATTGGCTCTGGTCAACAGATACTCTTTTTCACTATCCTGTTGTTGGCGGTAAATTGAGGCTAATGCTAAAAACCAATCAGGATCGACATTGGCTGGCTCTGATGTGGATAACAAATGCAAATAAAGTGATTTAGCGTCGCGAGGGGAGACCCGCACATAATAGGCGGCTAGTTGAGTAATAATTTCATTGTCGACGAGGTTACCTTGCTTATAGGTTTCTTCTACAATGGTGAATCCGGCTTGGTCGTTGAAACGCATCCAACGATAAAAAGCTAAATGCACATTATTATTAGTGCGGGTAAATTCTTGCAGTTCAGCGAGTGTTTGGGTGCTTACCGCAAATGCTTGCTCGCGATCACGAGTACGGTAGGTATTAAGTTTATGTTGCACTCCAGCGGCCAATTCGATGCATTTACTATAATCTTCTAGATGGACGAGCTGTTGATACAGTTGCTTACCAGTGGGCGATGAACTTTGTTTTAACGCGTATCGATGACGGATTAAGTCGGCTTTTTCAAAGCGACACCAACTATCTTCGTGTAAATCGCTACAAAGTTCAGGATTATTTTTACAAATTTGGTCGCTATTACGGTCATTATCACAGCCATAAAGACCAAAAAATGCCCCAATAACTGTAAATGATGTAATTAATACAAAATTATGGTTCAAAAACGTCTCCAAGAGCTGAATTGTCTAATAAAATTACACATTTACCGAAAATTTGTTACTAGCGAAATAGCGTATATTTTATTACAATGTCGGCGACCAACAGGGGTAGTCCCCATACAATATACTAAATTATTGGTCTTTTCTTATTGTTACTCAAACCTTTCTGAAAATAATAGAAAAGTGAGATAAAGGATCCCTACATGAGTGCAGATAAACATTTACAAAGCTGGCAAGAACGTTTCGAAATGGCAGAAGCAATGCAACCGTTGCTTGGAAAATTGTATCGTAACCAAGGCATTGAAGTAATGGTATATGGTAAACCATTACTAAACGCATCAACCATCGAAATCATTAAGTCACACCGTTTAGTACGTCGTCATGTCGGTGAAAAGTTACGTCTTCGTGAAAGTTTCCCATTTGTTGTAGCACTAAGCAAATTAGCCATCAAGCATTGCAGAGTGGATATCGGTAAATTAGCCATTAATTATTGGCGTGATAACAAGGATGCGAGCGGTATTGAAGCTTATATGGCTCACGAATTGTCAGAAGCGGTTAATCATGGTGATGATACCCCTCCTCGTGATGTTGTTCTTTACGGTTTTGGTCGTATCGGCCGTTTATTAGCCCGGTTGTTAATTGAACGTACAGGTAAGAGCAATAAATTGCGTCTGCGTGCCATTGTTTTACGGGGTGGGAAAAAGAGCGATTTAGAAAAACGTGCTAGTCTATTACGTCGTGATTCAGTACATGGACCGTTTAATGGGTCTGTTGAAGTGGATGAAGAAAACAACGCGCTCATTGCCAACGGTACTTACATTCAGATCATTTACGCTAATTCTCCAGACCAGGTTGATTACACTCAGTACGGCATTAACGATGCTTTAGTCGTGGATAACACCGGTATTTGGAAAGATGAAGCCGGTTTAGGTTTACACCTTAAAAGCCCTGGTGCGACCAAAGTATTGTTAACGGCACCCGCTAAAGGTGCGATTAAAAATATCGTATTCGGTGTTAATGAAAATGATATTCTCGATGAAGACACCATTGTATCGGCGGCAAGCTGTACCACTAACGCCATTACTCCAGTGTTAAAAGCGGTCAATGATAAATACGGTATTGAGAATGGCCACGTAGAAACCATTCATTCTTATACTAACGATCAAAATCTGATCGATAACTACCACAGTGCTGACCGTCGTGGTCGCAGCGCACCATTGAATATGGTTATTACTGAAACGGGTGCAGCTAAAGCCGTTGCCAAAGCATTGCCTGTATTAGCAGGTAAGTTAACCGGTAACGCGATCCGTGTACCAACACCTAACGTATCTATGGCTATCATCAGTGTTAATCTACAATCTGAAACTAATCGTGATGAGCTGAATGAATACTTAAAAGATGTGGCATTACAGTCTGGACTTCAGAATCAAATTGATTTTACTGAGTCAACTGAAATTGTATCTAGCGATTTAGTTGGTTCACGTTATGCGGGTGTGGTTGACTCTCAAGCGACGATTGCTGAAGGTAAGCGCGCTATTTTATACGTTTGGTATGACAACGAGTTTGGCTATAGCTGCCAAGTTGTTGGTGTTATGCAAAAAATGCTTGGTTTAACCACATTGTCATTACCAAAAAATTAATACGTTATAAATATCAACCTTAGGTGATGGGGACGATCAGTAAAGTCTTTATACTTAATATGTCTGTTTATTGAGTACTTACCCGTAAAGTTAATGATAAAGCATCTCTTTGGAGATGCTTTTTTATGCGCCTTGTAATATATTTAATCATACTGCTGTTTTATGCACCAAACGGTCATTTTGTGGCAATAAATCTGTTTTTATTGATTGACTATCAGGGCTAAAACGGTAGAATGCCATTCCGCAGTCAGGGGAAACGTTCTCTAGCTGTTAAGCGTTAAAGAGTTACAAATGTGACATTAGTTCAGTTGATACAGGTTGAAAGCCGATACCTTTTCTGCAGTATTAATGAAACGTTAAAGCGTTAGATATGCGACATTAGCTCAGTTGGTAGAGCGATACCTTGCCAAGGTATAGGTCATCGGTTCGAACCCGATATGTCGCTCCAATTTCTTTCTCATCCGATAGAGATGAAATTGGTTAAAGCATGGCGCGATGGCAGAATGGCTATGCTGCGGATTGCAAATCCGCCTATCTCGGTTCGACTCCGGGTTGCGCCTCCACAATATTGCGTTTAATGGTTACTTTTAGTAACGGTTAAAACAACACTTTGCCCGAGTGGTGGAATCGGTAGACACAAGGGATTTAAAATCCCTCGCTGAATAAGCGTGCCGGTTCAAGTCCGGCCTCGGGTACCATCATTTACATACGTAAGTATGGTGTAAAAAAGCCTCAACATTAGTTGGGGCTTTTTTACATCTTGAATTTAGTTGTAAAGAATAAAGATGAACATCCATCTCACTCTTGTTAAGCATCAGGCGTGCCACTCTTTGTTATCAAGAATAGTCCGGCCTCGGGTACCATTATAATCTCTAGTAATAGAAAGTGGTAAAAAAAAGCCTCAACATGAGTTGGGGCTTTTTATGTTTGGAATTTGGACCTAACATTAAAAGATTAACATCTCGGCCGGTTTATAATGATGGGGAGTTACCTTATAAAATTAAGCTAATTGCAGATACTCTTCACCCATCGCATTGGCAGTCACAATAGCATTGTAAACTTCAGTAACGGTCACACCGCCTTGGGTGTTGTGGATCGTTTCTCCTTCCTTACAAGCCGCTTGGGCAACACGCATCAACTCTTCACTGGTGTAATCTGTTAAACCAATCTGATTTAACGTAATGGGTAAACCGACGGTTAAACAGAAATCGATCACATTTTCAATTTCTTCCATTGGCTGATCTTCAAGGATCAATTGAACCAATGTGCCAAATGCCACGATTTCACCATGCATGGTCTTTTCACACTGCTTAAGAATAGTGAAACCATTATAGATAGAATGAGCCGTAGCTAAACCACCGTTTTCAGCGCCGACACCACTGAGATAAGTACAGGCTTCCAACACTTTTTCAACCGCAGGTGTTACTGCGTCATTTTCGACGGCAAGTTTGGCTTTTAAGCCATAATCACGCAATATTTCATAACACAATTTAGACAGTGCAAAACCGGCTTGAGATACCGCACCAGCAACAAGGTTGGCAGATTTTGTATTTAAGCAAGTTCTGGCCTCAAAATAGGTTCCTAACGCATCGCCCATTCCTGCTACTAGAAAACGTACGGGTGCTTTTGCGATAATGGTAGAATCGACCAGAACAACATCAGGATTTTTAGGATAGAAAAGATATTCGCTAAATTCTCCTTCATCATTATAAATAACAGATAATGCAGTACATGGCGCATCAGTTGCTGCTATGGTTGGTACAATAATTACTGAGACTTTAGAAAAATGACCAACCGCCTTAACGGTATCAAATGTTCTACCTCCACCTATCCCAATAATGGCATCACAACCGCTCATCTTAAGTAATTCTTCGATACGACGAATTTCTGTCATGGAACTTTGGCCATTAAATTCTTCAAATACCAATTTTGAAGTATCACCACCAAAGGCCTGTTCTATTTTTTCCTTGGTCATATTCATGACAAACTCATCGGCTACAACATAGAACTTTGTGCCTATCGAGGAAACGTGTTTTTCCAGTTCCAAAATAGCGTTAGCACCTTGAACATATCGAGATGGGGCTCTCATAACAGTTAACATTGATTCTCTCCAAAATGTAATTTTAAAATTTACCAATATACCCCAAAGCACAACCAGTAAAAAAAGTTGACTCACTAGCTTCTCTATAACACATGGATAATATTGACTTTTTTCAATTACCACTCCCATGTTGTTATAAGCACAAAGGAATACATACTCATCTCATACTAAACGACTCCAGTTTGACTTTAAAGGCTTTAATCGTGCAATTTTTCTAACTGATTAGCGTGTAAAGCAGAAAGGATAAATGAGCCGATCCTACATCATCAATTTTATATTGGTTAATTTTGATGAGACTTCTAGCCCAACGCGCCTTGTAACCAAAGTGTAAATAGCGAGTATGAGATACTGATGATGGTGATTTGAACGTTAAGTTATTTAGCGTATTTGGCTAATCGGTTTTATGAAAAAGTGAGTAACAATTTTAGTCGCAAGCTTATTGAAACGTTAAAGTCGTCACGTCTTTTATATTCTGGGTAGTAATAATATCAATGTTTGTGCGCTTGAGTCTTTCTGTGGCTAATATGTGGCTAATGCTGAGTGTTGATATATCTGCATAGATCGATGCACGAAATTAGCCATTCACTTTTCTTAGTTCTCTCTAGACTATGGTGCCGACCATCTCGCTTTAATCGAGCATTTGGTGTTAGGCTGATATTTACTATGATTTGCACTGCAGACGTTGAAACAGTATGGCTTTCAAAAAGATGACAACACATGACAACCGAAGGGGTAAATATTAAGATTAAACGCTAGCCAGCTGCAATACCTATAACGCAAGATGGTTCTCGCGCTATAGATAAGAAAGGGGGAACTTATTGAGGTTGATCTTCTACTTGAATTTGGCCGACGTACAATACAGGCGCCGCATCAATATCATTGGCATCCATCATTGTCGCAATACGTTCGACTGCAGACAATAATTGGCTTTGTTCCCATTCTTCAAGATTCTGATAGCGCATAATAAAATGTTCTTGCAATGGTTTAGGTGCACTGTTTAACAGTGTTTTACCTGCTTCACTTAATGATAAGTGAACTTTACGCTTGTCAGTTTCACTGCGCGTTCTAATTACAAATCCACGCTTTTCGAGTCGGTCAATAATGGTCGTCACTGTGGCTGCACTTAAATTAATCTCTTGGGCAATTTTTTTAGCCAGTGGCGCCTCAAGCTGATCAACTTTTTGTATTACCATTAATTGCGGTCCAGTTAGACCGGATAGTTTATTTAATTGGCGCGAGTGTATGTCAATGGCTCTGATCACCCGGCGTAATGAAATTAACAGCTGCTCGTATTTTTCCATAATCCCCTTATTCTCCTCTTCATAATTGACCCCGCACGAGAGAAGAATTTTGCTTATTACTCATGCTCAATATTAAAAAACAGAATAATGTCAAAGACATTATTCTGTTTTGCTATTATTGATTATAACAGTTTATAGCGTGAAAGTTCGTGATACAGATAATACTACACGAGAATCGCTTACATCATTGTTCATGCTGGTATCTTCAGCAGCAACATTGAAGTCAAAACCTTCCCAGCTAGTCATGTATTCTGCACGGTAATGGTTGTAAGACTTGTCACCATCCCATGCCCACTTATCTTCGTCTTGCGACGTAGAGCGGTCAACGCTTACACGAATGTCATGACCTTCTGCAATGGTAAAGGTATGTGCGACCATCATGATGTAATGGTCAGCATCAACACCAAAGTAATCCCATGAATACCAAAAGTTCAATTCAGTATGACCAAGCGATGAGCCGTAACCAAATTTGGTGTATATCTCAGGGTAGTAATATTCATCAGAGGCATTATCACCATGGTAAGTGTAATATGCGATACCTGCATCAACAGAGACTCGGTCAGTTAACTCAACATAATTACCTGCATAAAAATCAAGTTCTAACCAAGTGTCATCAGCACTGCCAAAGTCGACGTTTGATGCCCATGCACCAACGTACCAACCGTCATTGGCAGCATAATCTAAGCTAGCTTGTAATGCAGGGTCATTATCCGTTTGGCTAACACCATTAAAGGTATAGTCAGACGTTGCATTAACCGTGGTACTTAACTCACCAGCCATAACAGTAGTTGGTATAGCAAATAAGCTTAATAGAGCTAACTTTTTTATTGTCGTATTCATCATTATTCCTTGGATTATTATTATTTGTTTAGTCTGCTAATTCGATTTTAGTGAAATCGATTTTATTTTCTTTTGGAGAGCGTTCAATATCTCCCACATTACGGTAGTGTGATTTTAATATGTATACGAAACAACTTAATATCAAGCCAATAGCCAGTGCGCCGACCAACTGAATTTGTAGGAAATCCAATTTAAATAGCAAGGTTAAACCACTCAGTACGACAACATTACCGACGATATAAGGTATTTTACCAAAACGTTCAACCGTTAGGTTTAAGTTGTCAGTGTATAAACGTACCAGTGAATCGAGTGAGTTAATCACAAACGTTACGCCAACAATCACCATCGCAAGATTATAGAAACCTGACGTGTCAATGCCGTTTGCGCTGTAGTAGTAAAGTACCGTGAACCAAATGGCAATTGGAATTGAAGGGAACACCATCATAGCGATTAACACTTGATAAGTTTTCATTCCACCAACAAAACGTGCGGTAAATTGACCAATCATAATGCTCCACGCAAACCACCAGAACAGGTAAAATTCATGGTAATCGTTTATCGGTAGCACAAAGTTATGGATATTACCGAAGTAGTCACCGAGTAATGCAAATGTGGTAAAGAACTCACCCACACTTGAGTCGTCTGATAAAAATGCACCACACCACATAATGGCAATCAAACCTAGGAACAACCATGTACTGCCTAAACTGAGATAACGAACATAGCGAATACTGGTGCTTGAATACACTGCGGCGGCAATGACCATCAATACTATTAAGTAGAAGCTGCCAACAATCGTTTCACCATCCCCTAATTGCGGCAAATACCAGGGTAAGTTGGTTAATAATAAGTAAGCGGTAAAGGCACAAGTGCCAATAATGACAATGTTATTAATAAATTTAATTAATGGAATTTCAAAATACTTTACTCTTGGTTCAATAACACAGAAGTAGAAGCACGTTAGAAAATAAAATGCCCAAATTAAGCAGGCCCAAAAACCAAACTCAATCGCTAACGGATTACTAAATCCATATTCAGGACTGGCGGCTAAATCTGCATATCCGGCAAATTCAGTTAACGGAAACATGATTAAACCCACATCAAGTCCAGATGTGAACAAAATGGCAATAAAAGTAAACTTACGCACTGGTGTGACGCCAACGCACTGCATGTTACCCCAACGATAAATCACAAATGCGATAGCGATAAACGTAAATAAAATACCTATTGATAACCAGGTAGTCATTATTTGACTCCTGAATAAAGGGTGTGTGCGAACATAATGTTGGCTCCTTGTTGTATGTTTTCTTATGCCATAGAACAATTTTTAAAGGCAAAAACCCTCAAGCCTTAAGTATCGTGTTGACGATAGTTAAACCCTGATAGATTGAACTTAGCTAAATAGGCCATTTACAAAAATGTAGGTTGGCCATCAACCCGTTGTCGATGTGTATTAATGAATACACATCGACTAATTAGTGTTAATCAACTTGACGTTTGGGGGCTTGTAATCGTTGTGATGTTTGCCACTGTTTGGCAATGGTCACGTTTGACAAACTTGGCGCGAGCGGCTCGTTACCTAAAATAATATCGGCAGCGCGCTCGGCGACCATGATGGTCGGCGAGTTCAAATTACCATTAGGAATGGTCGGAAAAATTGACGAGTCAACCACTCGTAAACCATTAATACCGTGAACTTTAGTTTCTGAATCGACAACAGCCATATCATCTTCGCCCATTTTGCATGTGCAAGAAGGGTGATATGCGCTTTCTACTGAGCTTCTAACAAAACGATCAATTTCTTCATCGGTTTGCACCGCTAAGCTTGGTTGGATTTCTTCACCACGATACTCATCTAAACCTGGTTGATTGATGATTTCACGGGTTAAGCGAACACAAGCTCTAAAAGCTTCAATATCATCTTGGTGTGATAAATAATTGAACTGAATTTGTGGAGCAACCTTGGGATCATTTGATGCCACAGTGACAGTCCCACGGCTTTTGGGTTTATTGTGACCAATGTGAACTTGGAAACCATGGCCCGCAAAAGCTTCTTTACCGTCATAGCGCATTGCAGCAGGTAAGAAGTGATACTGTAAATCTGGCCACTCTAAGCCAGCTTTTGAACGGATAAAGCCACAAGATTCAAAATGGTTAGTTGCGCCTAAACCTGACTTATCTAAAATCCAACGAGCACCAATAAACAGTTTGTTTAATGGATCAATTTTGCCATTAAGCGAAATGGGTTTTAAGCACTTAAATTGAAAGTAAAACTCTAAGTGATCCTGCAGATTCTGGCCAACACCGGGTAATTGATGTACTTGCTCAATGCCTGCGCTAGCTAATGTGCTGGCGTCGCCAATACCCGATAACTGCAAAATATGTGGCGACCCAATTGAACCGGCCGATAACACCACTTCTTTATTGCAGTTAATATCAATCAACTGACCTTTACACTCGTAACGAACGCCGATAGCTGTTTTACCTTGCATGATAACCTTGTGCACTAAAGCATGAGTTACCACGGTTAAATTAGGGCGTTTCATTGCAGGGCGAAGGTAGGCATTTGCCGTAGACCAACGCACGCCGTTTTTAACCGTCATGTGCATTGGACCAAAACCTTCTTGCTGACTGGCATTGTAATCATCGGTTGCTAAATAGCCGGCATCGACACCTGCATCAACAAAAGCTTGATATAAAGGGTTTTTCATTTCATTGCCGTTATTAACCGCTAATGGGCCTTTATCACCACGATATTCATTACCACCAAAAGACCATGTTTCGGCTTTTTTAAAGTAAGGTAGGCAATGAGCATAATCCCAGTCTTTTGCACCTTTTTGTTGCCACTCGTCAAAATCGCGAGCATGACCACGCACGTAAACCATGCCATTAATCGATGATGAACCGCCTAATACTTTGCCGCGAGGGCAATGCATGCGACGATTATCTAAATACGGTTCGGCTTCGGTTTCAAACTGCCAGGCATACTTTTTAGTATTCATTGGGATAGATAGCGCCGTTGGCATTTGAATAAAAATGCTCTTGTCACTACCACCGGTTTCAAGAATTAATACTTTATTGTCTGGGTTCTCAGTTAAGCGGTTAGCCAATACACAACCTGCGCTACCGGCGCCGACAATAATATAATCATATTGATGAGTCATTAGTTTAGTCACTCCTTAAAATGGGCTTTCAAGTGACTGCATACCCACGTAAACAGCTTTGATTTGGGTGTATGCCTTTAATGTTTCAGCGCCATTTTCACGGCCAACCCCCGACATTTTATAACCACCAACAGGCATTTCTGCAGGGGAGGCGCCATAGGCATTAATCCAACAAATGCCTGCTTGGATTTGGTGGATCACTCTGTGAGCACGGGTTATGTCTTGAGTAAACACGCCAGCCGCTAAACCTAAATGAGTGCTATTAGCTCGACGGATCACTTCGTCTTCATCAGTAAAGGTTAATACCGACATTACCGGCCCAAACACTTCTTCTTTAGACAAGGTCATGTTATCGGTACAATCAGTAAAGATAGTCGGGGCAACAAAGAAACCATTAGGGGCATTGTCAGGCTGTAATGCTGTTCCACCGGTTAATAAGGTAGCACCTTCTTTTTTACCGATATCAATGTAGTCAAGTACTTTTTGTTGATGGTCGCGTGAGATCAATGCCCCGAAATTAGTGTTAGGGTCCATTGGATCGCCGCAAATAATGTTCTGCTCAGTACGTTCTTTTAAGCGTTGAATAAATTGCGGATAAATATCTTGCTGCACAAAGACTCGAGTACCATTAGTACAGACTTCGCCTTGAGTATAAAAATTAGCTAACATCGCAGCTGATACTGCATTTTCAACGTCGGCATCGTTAAAGATAATCAATGGCGACTTACCGCCCAGCTCCATGGTCACGTATTTTAGTGAGCCAGCGGCGGCTGCCATGACCTTTTTACCGGTTCCCACTTCGCCAGTAAAAGATACTTTAGCGATATCTTTACTCGTGGTTAGCCATTCACCGACGCTACCGTCACCTTGAACAACGTTAAATACGCCATCCGGCACGCCAGCTTGAGTGAAGATTTCAGCTAAACGCATTGCGCCGCGAGGGGTTTCTTCTGAAGGCTTAAAAATCATCACATTACCGCAAGCAAGTGCAGGGGCGGCTTTCCAACAAGCTATCTGTAGTGGGTAGTTCCATGCGCCAATACCGGCACAAATGCCTAATGGCTCACGGCGAGTGTAATAAAAATCTGCGCCGACAGGTTGCTGATTACCTTCAATACTGGGGGCGAGACCTGCAAAGAACTCGATAGAGTCGGCACCAGTAACGACATCGACTACTGAGGCTTCTTGCCATGGTTTACCAGTATCGAGTACTTCACCTGCGGCAAGTTCATCATTTTGTTCACGAAGTAGGGCAACGGCTTTTAGTAAAATGCGGCTACGTTCAATTGGGGCCATTGCCGACCAAATCGCAAAACCGACTTTAGCGCTGTCTATGGCGGCTTGTTGCACAGACTCAGTTGCCACCTCAACTAAATAGCTGACTTCCCCTGTAGCAGGATTTGTTACTTCAAATGTTTCACCAGTGCCATTTGACTGGTATTTTCCATGAATATAATTTTGATAAATAACTCTAGATGACATCAATTTACTCCGTTGTGCACGATCAGAGCCTTTATAAAGGCTTTAGATAAAATTTGGGCTTGTTTAAAATCTTCAATTGGGGTGGCACTCAGCGCACTGCGTAACCAAAAACCATCAATCACTGCCGCAGTTTGCTTAGCGGCATTGACCGCTTCAATGTTAGGTAACAGTTGTTTATACGAAAAAAGCAGATTGCTGTATAACCGCTGACTATTAATGTTTTGTAACCTTGCGAGTCCAGGATCGTGCATCGCTTGGGACCAGAAGCTTAACCATGTTTTTGTCGCGCCGCCTGAACGTTGTAATTCAGTAAAGTTAGCTTCCACAATCATTGAAAGCCGATCTATCGGGGTTAACGTTTTGCCTGATGTTCTGGCCAGTAATGCTTGCTTCAATTCATCTAACAGAAATTTTAGCGTGGCTTCTATTAACCCTTGTTTTCCACCAAAATAGTGGCTGATGATCCCAGATGACATTCCGGCTAATCCACTAATAGTATTAATCGTCGTGTTCTGTAACCCATGTTGTTCGACAGACATTAACGTGGCATCTATCAGCTGTTGTTGTCTGACGTTTTTCATTATAGGTCTTGACATAAAATGGGTCCGTTATCCGTATTAACAATTGTTAATTGAACGCTCAATTAATAAGTATACTAATGATTAGAGCTCTAAGTATCAAGCGTTTATTTGATCTAGATCATAAAACAGATGTTGCTAAACAAGATTTAAATCAGCATTTAAAGTTTAAGTCTACGTTTTTAATGATTAATAGTTGATAATATGAAGTTGATATTTTGTTGTTAAAAATAAAAAGGTTTTACATGTAATCATTACAGTTGCAGCTATTTTTGAGATGATTAGCGATAAAATGTCATCTTGAAACTGTTTTATCTGTCATGTAAAACTGATGATTAAGCTTCTGGCGATTGATCTGTACATGTCTGTTAGTCTCGTTACTGTCATCGTTAATAGGCGACAATTAACCCAAAGCGGTTACGCTGAGGTGTGCTTTTTTGTACTGTTGGCTAGCATTATTGGCAATCAGTGCTTGATGTTGATTTGAATCGCGGTCAGTTTACCAAGCTTGTTTGTGATGACATTAGGGTTCTTAGACGCTGGAGTCTTATAGTAAAAGGCGGATGGGCCTTAGTGCATTAATTGCATTAATTGCATTAATTGCATTAATTGCATTATTTGCATTAGTTGGAAGCCTATTAACATTAAGATCTGACTAGCTGATTGACTGGATCAAATCCAAAGCTCAAAATAATCCAACAAATTAGCCAATCTATTCATTATAGGTAGGCAATAGCTAGGCAATAGATAAGAGGCAAACAGATGGGCAGTGCAGCAATGATCATGTGGAGTGTGCTATTTGGCGCCATTGGCATGGGGTATTTTGTCTATGGAAAACGTCAAAGAGCGATTGTTCCCTTATGTATTGGAATGGCGTTATGTGTGTTTCCGTATTTTGTTGCCAGTGTCACCAGCTTACTGATAATGGGGGTTATCTTGGTGGCGATACCGTACTTTATCCGGCTTTAGTCGCCGGCAGATATTATCCGTTTTATCACTCTGATTCATCCAGGTTAACATTGTTACTTTTATCTGTACCAAGCCGAACAAGTGGCGTTACTCATTTCATCGTTAAATCTGACCTTTCTCAGCTAGGCAGGTAACTGATTAATGCGCCAAAGTTTACGGGTCGTTGGACTTTCGTCCGAGTAATGCAGACCCTATTTCATGTTTGGTAGTTTGCTTTAGAGCGTTAATTCAATGTTATCAATTGCCTGCCGCAGGAATGTTCAGGATGAACGGAATGTCGCAATCACATGGATGTGAAAGAGTGACCTTAAGTACACATACACCTAAGATCCGCCGTAAACCCATCCATGGGGGATCTGCGAAAACGTCCCTGTTTTCGACGGTCTCAGGTGCATGTGTACCGAGTATTATGTTTCTTCGATTTGGCTTCATTTGGCCAAAATATCAATTAATACAAATCAATATTTTGCGCCTCCTTAGGTAATCGTAAATTGGTGTATATCTCTGGGTAGTCATACTCATCAGAGGCATTATCACCAGGGTAAGTGTAATATGCGATACCCGCATCGACAGAGAGTTTATCAGTTAACTCAGCATACTTACCTGCATAAAAATCAAGTTCTAACTAAGTGTTATCAGCACTACCAAAGTCAACATTAGATGCCCAAGCACCCAAGTACCAAGCGTCATTTGCTGCATGGTCTAGGCTGGCTTGTAATGCCGGGTCATTATCCGTTTAGCTAACACCATTAAAGGTATAGTCAGACGTTGCATTAATCGTGGCGCTTAACTCTCCTGCAGTGACTGAAGTTGGTAGAGCAAATAAGATCAATAGGGCAAACTTTTTTATTGTCCTGTTCATTACTATTCCTTAGAACATAAATATTGGTTTAGTTTGCTAATGCAAATTTAGTGAAATCAATTTTATTTTCTTTTGGAGAGTGTTCAATTTTACCCACGTTGTGGTAATGCGATATTAAGATAAAACCAAAGCAACCTAAGATCAGGCCAATAGATAACGCGCCAACCCATTGTATTTGAAGAAATTCAAGTTTAAACAACAAGGTTAAACCACTCAGCAATACCACATTCCCGATCATATAAGGGACTTTACCAAAACGTTCAACCGTTATATTTAAGTTGTCTGTGTATAAACGCACTAGCGAATCGAGTGAATTAATCACAAACGTGATGCCAACGATCACCATGGCCAGATTATAGAAACCTGATGTATCAATGCCGTTTGCGCTGTAGTAGTACAGTACGGTGAACCAAATTGCGATTGGAATAGAAGGGAACACCATCATGGCGAACAAAACTTGATAGGTTTTCATGCCGCCGACAAAACGGGCGGTAAATTGACCAATCATAATGCTCCACGCAAACCACCATAATAGGTAAAACTCATGGTAATCATTGATGGGTAAAACAAAACGATTGATATTGCTAAAGTAATTACCGATTAATGCAAAGGTAGTAAAGAATTCACCCACACTTGAGTCGTCTGCTAAAAATGCACCAGACCACATCAGGGCGATTAAACCAAAGAATAACCAAGTACTGGCTAAACTGAGATAACGTACATAGCGAATACTGGTGCTTGAATACACTGCGGCGGCAATCACCATAAACACGATAAGGTAAAAGCTACTGACAATGCTTTCACCATCACCTAATTGCGGTAAATACCAGGGTAAATTGGTCAATAATAAATAAGCGGTAAAGGCACACGTACCAATAATTACTAGGTTATTAATAAATTTAATCAGCGGAATTTTAAAAAACTGTACTCTTGGTTCAATAACACAGAAGTAGAAACTGGTTAAAAAGTAAAAAGCCCAAATTAAATAGGACCAAAAACCAAACTCAATTGCCAATGGATTGCTAAATCCATATTCAGGACTGGCGGCTAAATCAGCATAACCGGCAAATTCGGTTAATGGAAACATGATTAAGCCAACATCAAGTCCCGAGGTGAACAAAATGGCAATAAAGGTAAATTTATGCACGGGTGTGACACCAATGCACCGCATGTTACCCCAACGATAAATCACAAATGCTATAGCGGAAAAAGTAAATAAAATGCCTATTGATAACCAGGTAGTCATTACTTAACTCCTGGGTAAATAGTATTTATAAACAAAATGTGGGCTCCTTGTTGTCTTTTTCTCATACCATAGAACAATTTTTAAAGGCGAATATGCCCTCAAGCCTTAAGTATCGTGAAGACGATAGTTAAACCCTGATAGATTGAACTTGGCTACATTGGCCATTTATAAAAACATCGGTTGGCCATCGACCCATTGTCGATGTGTATTATTGATACCCATAGACTAATTTGTGGTTAGTTAAGCGATCATTTAAGCGCTTGTAATCGTTGTGATGGGTTGGCAACGGTAACGTTGGCCAAACTGTGGCGGGGGCTGTGGTTGTGCACCTAAAACAAATTCGGCGCCTTGCTCGGCGACCATGATGGTCGGTGAGCTCAAATGGCCATTAGGGATTGTCGGGGAAATAGACAGATCAACGACATGTAAGCGATTAATGCCATGAACTTTGGTTTCTGAATGGACAATCATCATGTTATCTTCGCTCATTTTGCACGAGCAAGTCGGCTGGTCAGCTCGTTCAACCGCGCTTGTGACAAAACGTTCAATCTCTTCATTCGTTTGAGCTGATAAGTTAGCTTGAATGGGTTCACAACGGTATTGATCTACACTCATTTGATTGACAAATTCACGGATTAAGTGCACCTGCGCGCTAAAGCCTTCAATGTGGTTTTGGTGTGATAAATAATTGAACTGGATTTGAGGCGCAGCCTGAGTATCATTTGATACTACTGTCGCAGTCGGACAGTTTTTGGGCTTATTGTGGCCAATATGTGCTTGGAAACCATGCCTGAGAAAAGCATTTTTACCATCATAGTGCATTACCGCAAGTAGGTGGTGATACTGCCAATCTGGCCTCGCTATAGCCGCTTTAGAATCGATAACACCAGATGATGTAAAAGGCTTGATGTTGAGCGAACGGGACAACCAAAAACCAGCAATGACGGCGATTTGCTTAGTCGCATTGACGGCAGCTAATGTTGGCCATGATGGGTTAACTGAAAAAAACCGATGGGCGTATAACTGCTGACTATTAATATTGTGCAAGCTTGCTAGCCTAGAGGCGTTTATCGCCTGAGACCAGAAGTTTACGTAATTTTTAGTCGTGGTATTTGAACCTTGTATCTCGGTAAGGTTAGCTGCCACACTCTTTGAAAGCCTTGTTACAAGGGGGACGTTTTTGCATGACGTTGTTGTCAGTAATGCTTGCATCAATTTATCTGAAACAAATTTTTGGCTGGCTTGGATTATCCCTTGTTTGCTACCGAAATAGTGGTTGACTATCCCTGATAACATTGCCGTCAATCCGCTAATGCGATTACGTGTGGTGTTTGGTAATCTATGGTGTTCGACAGATACTAACGTGGCATTAATCAGCTGTTGTTGTCTGTCGTTTTTCAATACAGGTCTTGCTATATAGGGGATCATTGGTCTTAAGGTTTGTTAATTGTACGCTTAATTGATAACGATACTAATGATTAGAGCTCTAACTATCAAGCATTTATTTGACCAGCATCACATAAAGCTGATGTTGCTAAACAAGATCTAAATCAGCACTTAAAGTATAACTCTATGTTTTTAATGGTTAATAATTGATGGTATGAAGTTTATTTTTTTGTTTTTAAAAATAAAAGGTTTTACATGTAATCATTACAGTTGCAGCTATTTTTGAGATGATTAGCGATAAAATGTCATCTTGAGACTGTTTTATCTGTCATGTGAAACTGATGCTTAAGCTTCTGGCAACTGATATGTACGTGTCTGTTAGTCTCGTTACTGTCATCGTTAATAGGCGACAATTAACTCAAAGCGGTTACGCTGAGATGTGCTTTTTTGTACTGTTGGCTGACATTATTGGCAATCGGTGCTTGATGTTGATTTTGGTGAACTTCTTAGGATATTTATCGGGAACCCAGCTAATATGCTGTTGAACTAAGCCGATGCGCGGAGCCAAATGCTGGCTCAATCGAGTATATTATCCTCATTGAATCAGCTAAACTTAAAAAAGATGTGATGGAACACCACAATGACAAGGGAATTTCAATGAAACATGTACAATTCAAGCCAAATAATCAGTTCAAAACGGCTCTGCAGCCCAGAGCCAGCATCAAAAAAGCAAATTCCTACAGCATAAAGCGTACCAATTAATCTGGACTCGGCATCGGCCAAGTCCAACAAGTGGTTTATGCCATGCAAACAGCACAACGCATAAATACTAAAACGTTAGGTTTAAAGAGAATTAATCGTCATGTTCTGGCAAATATCATTTTGGTTACTTGTTGTTATTTTAGTTTTACCATTTCCATTTAAGGTTCTTGGCTATATTAAAGGCTCAGACGATAGTAAGTTAAGTGTCAAAATAGAAGAGTCTGCGAATGCAATTTTCATGTCGATTGGATTATTTGCTTTTTATGGTTATATAAACGATCAGATTTATTTAAATCCAATGTTTTGGCAAGTGTGGTTAATAATTGGTGTCTTGTGGTCTATTTTTGCAATTTTTTGGTCACCTAAATTAGCTTATGCAACAGAGCTCATGGGTAAAAACAAAATGCGCATTGCTGCTGGTGTTGGGTGTGTTTTATATATTCCGTTATTTTTAGCTGTATATTTTTACGCATTTTAAACCTAAAACATAAGAGATTTTTGCCAGTCAATAGGCGACCCATTTTACGGGTAGAAAGTATTTTTCTGCTTTTGCAGTCAAATTAAAATCAATCAACAAATTCATCTACTAATACTTATAATTTTTATTGAGTTTGTTTTGGCACCTAAAAGAAAACCCTGAATAGGGCTGACTTTAATTTTTCTTGTATGACCAGACTTAATCCCTTAAATGACAATGTTGTCATATAGGTTGCGGGTGCGATGCGTCAGGTGAGATACTTTTAAGTGTTTCCCAAGGATAGAACTCAATGAAAGTATTGCTTGTCGAAGATGAACAAAAAATTGCAGATTTTATCTGTGAAGGTTTGCGCGCCAAAAATCTCAAGGTCACTCATTGTGCCGATGGCAATCAAGGTTATCAGGCGGCAAGCAATAATACCTATGATGTTATTATTCTTGACATTATGCTTCCGGGCCGCGATGGGCTGGATATTCTTCGTTCGCTGCGTCAACAAGGTGTCGATACGCCTATTATTCTGCTTACTGCACGTAATGAATTGGGTGACCGCGTTCAAGGGTTAGACATGGGCGCTGATGATTACTTAGCAAAACCGTTTTATGTTGAAGAGTTGCATGCTCGCATTCAAGCCTTGCTTCGACGACATGGCGGCACACAACAGCATGTCGTTGAGGTAGGCGCATTACAACTTGATTGCATTAATCGAAGCATTAATTGTCAGGGGCAATCAGTCGAACTCACTAGTCGCGAATTTAGCTTGCTTGAACACTTAATGCGTTCGCCTAACCAAGTATTAACCCGAGGACAGCTGTTGGAGCATGTTTGGGGATACGATTTTGATCCGTGTACCAATGTTGTTGATGTGTGTATTAAACGCATCCGCAATAAAATGGCTTCATTAGGGAAGGCGGGTAAAATGGTCGGTGCCATTGAGTCGGTCCGCGGCACAGGCTATCGCCTGAGCATTCGATAAGGTTTTAATATGTATTTTCGTACTCGTATTTTTGCCATATCAATTTTAACCGTGACAGCTGTGCTTGCGCTGGTTATCAGCTTAAGTTGGTCGCGTATTATGACTGTAGAATTGACTAACCTTGATTCTCGCCTTTGTATGGAAGCAAAACGCTTAATACCCAAACGTACACTGCCTGATACAAATAACCCCGCTGCCAATATAAATAATTTACGCGACACTTCGCTTTCTGGTAGTCGGTTAATGACTGATTTAACAGACAAGTTGCGAGTTAGTTCACCGAACCAATTAATGCTCTCGGTAGGTTCTGCGGAGCAAGGGTTTTTAACTGCGCCAACGGGTGTTGACGTACAAGATGTTATAAGTCGCTTACATTGGCTGAGCGCTGAGCCACTAGCGTTAACCGATAACTATAAAGCCAACGCTGTTTGTCAATTTGCCTTTTTTGAACATCAGCAAAACCAATGGCGAGCCAGTTTACTCCAAGCCTCAAACCAACAAAGTTTTATCGCTGTGGATGTTGCCGCTACCACTAGCCAGTTAACGAGCACCTTGCAGGCGGCGCTGATTGTGGTTATTCCTTTTTCTCTATTACTCAGTATTCTAGGGGCATGGTTTATCGCAACCAATACGATTAGACCAATAAATAGATTACACAAAGCAATGGATAAGGTGACCCAAAAAGATCTTAGTCATCGCTTACCTGAGCATAAAGAAGACAAAGAGTTCAAAATGTTGATTGATGCATACAATACGATGCTCGATCGCCTAGAAGACAGCTTTCGACAAGTTTCTCGTTTTACTGCTGATGCCGCCCATGAGCTAAAAACGCCACTCACAGTGCTAAGAGGCAAGCTTGAACAAGCTGTGTTGTCTGAAAATTCATCGCAATTAGATCTCAATGCCATTCTTGATGAAGTGGGGCATTTGTCAGCTATTACCCGTAAATTGTTGCTGCTATCACAGGCTGATTCTGGCTCTATGGCGTTGCATTTTGAGCCGATAAACATCACTGAATTAGTCGATGAGTTGATCGCCGATATGACCTTGTTGTCGGATGAACTGGAGCTTGATTGTGTTATTGAGAAAGGTTTAATCATCCAAGGCGATATTGTCTTGCTGAAGCAGCTGTTAAATAACCTGCTCGTAAACGTAATGCGTTATAGCCTTCATCACAAAGGTGTGACTATTCACGCTCGCCAAAACGAGTCTGCTATAGAAGTCGTGATTAGCAATTTTTGCCTTCCGATACCTCACGACGTCAGGGTAAAACTTTTTGATCGTTTTTACCGCGGAGAACCTGCACATACTCAAGGGATATCTGGCAGTGGTTTGGGGTTAAGTTTAGCCAGAGAAATCGCTCGCGCACACGGGGGCGATCTTACGCTTGAACCCAGTGATAGTGAGGTTGTGACTATGCGGCTGTTGTTACCCATCGTTAAATGACAACATTGTCATCCATCAGCGAAGCCTAATCGATACACTTAAGTTAACTCATTAATCGTTAACTTAATCGCTACGGATATTAGGCCATGAAAACCTACATTATTGTCTCCATTTTATCTTTGACGCTGCTAGCCGCAACGGCCGCTAATGCCAAGGCGTCACTTGAACTTACCAGCCCTGCATTTACCGATAATGGTACATTACCAACTGAATTCACTTGTGAAGGAGAGGGGGTTTCACCGCCATTAGGCTGGCAAGGAGTACCCAACGGAACCCAATCATTGGTGGTGATAATGGACCACATGCCTAATCAACACCCGACCAACAATGAACAAAATACATCAAAGCCTGACTCGGCTGACAATAAAAAAGGCACTCCACCTCAAGGTGACACTCAGGCACCTAAACCAAACCAGCCTGAGGAACTCAAGTGGTATTGGATTGTTTACAATATTCCGGCGCAAGCTTCTGGTATTGGTTCTGGCAGTAAAGAAAATCAATCTGTTGGTTCATTTGGCAGTAATACTGTGAATGATCGTAACGAGTATGCACCGCCATGTTCTAAAGGACCTGGCCAAAAAGTGTATACTTTTCATCTGTATGCGCTATCCAAATTTTTAGATATCGATTCGTCTGCCCCAGTGTCAGCCCCAGTATCTGCCCCAGTATCAGCCTCTGTGTCAGCAGTATCGCTTCGACAAAGCATGCAAGGCTTCATACTGGACTCAGACTCTTTGACTGTGAGCTTTGAGCGACACTGTCAAACGCCGCAACGGGCTCATTCACCACAAGCTCATCCGCAAGAATCTCATCCGGAACAAGCACAGCCACATAATGACAGCATGGATCCGCTGTCAACATTGCCATTGTGTAAACCCACTTTGAATACGACTTCTGCTGTTATTGATAGTAAGTAAACGCAAAGCCGTTATTACAAGATTGTTAGCGCAGATTCAGTCACTAAAAAGACATTAAGAGATCCACATGAAAAAGAACATTAAAAACACCTTGCTGCTTCTTACTCTTGGCGCAATCGTTGCCGTTGTAGGATACAAGTACACTCAAGCACAACAAGACCAACCTATCTTTACCTCCGATGTGGTTAAACGCGGCAACATCGAAAAAGTAGTACTTACCAATGGCGTGCTTTATCCGTCTAAATTAGTCAGTGTCGGTGCTCAAGTATCGGGGTTAATCGAAACAATGGACGTGAACGTTGGCCAAAATATAAAACAGGGCGACTTGATTGCTCAAATCGATAATTTAACTCAACAAAATGCCCTTAAAGAAGCCCAAGCATCACTGCAAAGTATTGATGCGCAATATCGGGCAAAGCAGGCTCAAATAAAAGTCGCACAGTCTGAATATGCTCGTAATAAGAAGATGCTGGTTAATGGCGCTGCGTCGGTATCAGATTTTGATTCGGCAGAATCGATATTGGCGGTTTATCTGGCTGAGCTTGATGAACTCAGTGCTGAAAAAGACAAAGCAATCATCAGTGTCGATAACGCCAAGCTCAATTTAGGTTACACAACTATTCGTTCACCTATTGATGGCACCGTGATTTACGTGTCGGTCGAAGAGGGGCAAACCGTTAATAACAATCAAGGCACCCCCAGTATTATTGAGCTTGCGCAATTAGACGTAATGACGATTAAAGCGCAAGTATCTGAAGCTGACATTATCAATGTGAGTGCTGGGCAAGACGTGTATTTCAGTATTTTGGGCGCGACAGCGAAAAAGTACCGTGGTGTATTACGCACCATTGAACCAGGGCCAACTTTGCTTAGCGGCGCCGACAGCTCATTGATGATTGGCGATGATGAAGCGATTTACTACAACGCTCTGTTTGATGTTGAAAACCCAGACAACCTGTTGCGCTTTGGCATGACAGCGCAGGTATCGATTATTTTAGCCAATGCGCAAGATACGTTGCTTGTCCCATCACAGATATTGATAACAAAAACGGGGCCAAGCGCTTCGTATCAAGTGCCAGTGATAGTAGACAACCACATTGAATATCGCAATGTTGAAGTGGGCATTAATAATAAAGTCTACGCTCAAATCCTCTCAGGGCTTAACGAAGGTGATCAAATCATGCTTGGTCAAACTTCAGCTAATGACGACGCGATTTCGATGACCGGCCTATCTAAGGGCAATATGCTCGGACAAAGTGTACCAGGTCTTGGTAAAGGAAAGAGGTTATAACCCATGGCTGACGTTCTATTAAATATTAAAGGTGTTAGTCGTTCTTTTACCGCCGGAGAGCAGGAGCTGACGGTACTTAACAACATTAGCCTGCAAATCTGTCGTGGTGAATTGATTGCCATTATCGGCGCGTCTGGTTCCGGTAAATCAACATTAATGAACATCCTTGGCTGTCTGGATAAACCCAGTGCAGGCAGTTATTTCATTAATGGTCAGGACACATCCAGTATGGATGACAATGAACTAGCCGCACTGCGACGTGAATATTTTGGGTTTATCTTTCAGCGCTATCATCTTTTGGGAGATTTAACTGCGCAGGGCAATGTAGAAGTACCGGCATTGTATGCCAATGAGGGGCCGCAAACTCGACACGAAAAAGCTAAAAAACTACTGACTCGTCTAGGGTTAAGCGATCGTTTAGATCATAAACCAAGTCAGCTAAGTGGCGGCCAACAACAACGTGTCAGTGTGGCCAGAGCTTTAATCAATGGTGGCGATATTATTCTGGCCGATGAACCCACCGGCGCGCTTGATAGCAATAGCGGCGAAGAAATGATGAAGCTCATTCAAGAACTGCATCGCGACGGTCACACCATTATTTTGGTGACACACGATCCGCATATTGCTGAGTTTGCAGATCGCGTCATCGAGCTAAAAGACGGCGAAATCATTGCCGATAACCAAAAACGTATCCCAGCAGAAACGAGCTCGTTAATCGCAGACAGACAATCTTCTCGAACAGATAAGAAGATAAACTGGTCGCGATACCTTGAAGCGTTAAAAATGGCGTTAATTGCAATGTCCAATCATCGTTTGCGTACGTTTCTTACGATGCTCGGCATTATTATTGGCATTGCTTCAGTGGTGTCTGTCGTTGCGTTAGGTGCTGGTTCGCAGCAATCTATTTTGGATAATATTGCCTCAATGGGCACCAATACCATTGAAATAAAACCAGGCACAGGGCGAGGAGATCGCCGCTCTGAACGGGTTAAGTCGCTCACGGCAGACGATGCCAATGCGCTTAAAATATTGCCCTATGTGGACAGCGTTACCCCAACCGTTAGAGCTAATGTTGTTATACGTTATGCTAGCGAAACCGTCACAGGATCGATTCAAGGCGTGGGTACTGAGTATTTTCGCGTGCGCGGTTATACGCTTGCTAAGGGACAATATTTTGCCGATGATAGTATCGATACGCTAGAACAGGTTGCCGTCATTGATGCCAATACCGATCAGACACTTTTTCCTGATGGCAATGCGCTAGGTAGCGTCATTTTTCTCGGCCGTCTTCCTGTTCGTATTATTGGCGTAACAAAGCCAATTGAAAGTGTGTCCGACAACAGTGATGAACTGAATGTTTGGTTGCCGTATACCACGGTGTCTGGGCGTATTTTTAGGCAAAATTATGTAAACGATATTACCGTAAGGATAGATGCGAATGTATCAAGTGATGTGGCAGAGCAAGGCATTATTAGCTTATTGAGTATGCGCCACGGCAAAGTTGATTTTTTCACTATTAATACAGATACGATACGCAAAAGCATTGAAAAAACATCTGAAACCATGACGTTACTGATATCAGCTATCGCGTTTATCTCTTTGTTAGTTGGCGGGATTGGGGTAATGAATATCATGCTGGTATCGGTAACAGAGCGAACGCGCGAAATAGGCATTCGTATGGCCGTTGGTGCCAGGCAAACCGATATTATGCGTCAGTTTTTGATTGAAGCCGTGCTGGTGTGTTTTTGTGGTGGCGCATTGGGGATTGGACTTGCTTATCTTATCGGCATGATATTCACCTACACAGGCAGCAGTTTTCAGATGATCTATTCGAGTACGTCAATTGTGGCGGCTTTTGCCTGCTCGACCTTAATCGGTATTGTGTTTGGTTATCTGCCAGCCCGAAATGCGGCTAAATTAAATCCGGTAGATGCACTCTCAAGAGACTAACACTAAGTAAATAGGATCCCCAATTACTGGCTCTATGAAGACGGGAACTATTGTATAGCGCACAGTCGAAATATTTACAAGGTCAACTAGAGTTAAACGCAAAGTGGCATACTTGGGGTTAAACCTTAACCCCGCTATCCACTTACACTGTTTGTGGTCAAGTAATATTCTGCATAGCGTTAGACGTTAGGGATACATTTTGTAATCTTTTGAGCCTAGATTAAGTTGAGAACTCTAACGCGTTTCTTTCCAAAAGTAAGTCAGCTAATTAGATTTGAGATTTTCCTATTTGGCTTTCATCTATAGACAACTATGCGGCTAAATCGAAGAGAATTAAATTACAGGTGTAGATGAGTCAACGAGTATCCAAAACAGAGATTATTCTCGCTAATTTACAAGAATAATCACTGTTCGACTTGAGCTTTATTACTTGCCTTTTGTCACTCGTTTTAGACCCAAAATGATAGAAAGTTAGCAGGGATTTACCTTATTCGCTCTGGTACCATAATCTTTTTCTGACTGACGAAGCTTTCTTTAGCAACAAACCCTGAAGCAAGCATGTGCCACAGTAGAAACTGTCATGATAATGCAGTAGCTGAATGCTTTTTTCATTGTTGATGAAAGATAGAGTGAAGCGGAAAAGCGATAAAAGCAGGGACGAGTCACACTCCGAGAGATTAGCTACTGCTAACCCCCTAGAACAGTAGTTAATTCATTGAATTCAGCCTATTATTTTTATACTAATTAGGTAAATTAATTTACAATAGTGATGTTTAAACAACAACATTAATGATGGCTATAATGACAAATGATAAACCGTGGTTAAAACAATATCCTGAGGATGTGCCCGCAACAATAGATTCAAGTATGTATAACAATATCAATGATTTGTTTAAAGAGTCTTTTAGTGCGTATGCTAAAAAAGCAGCATATATTAATATGGGACATAGCTTATCCTACCAAGATCTCGAAAGTAAAAGTAACGCTTTTGCTGCTTATCTACAATCTGAACTAAAAATGAAAAAAGGCGAACGAATCGCCTTGATGATGCCTAATTTATTGCAATATCCCATCACTATTTTAGGTGCATTAAAAGCAGGACTCATTATTGTAAATGTTAATCCACTTTATACCCCTCGAGAGTTAAAACATCAATTACGAGACTCAGGGTCCAGTGCTATTGTTGCCGTCACAAATTTTGGTAATAATCTTCAGCAAATACTGCATGAGACTAACATTAAGCATGTTATTTTAACCAAAATCGGCGATGAGTTAGCTATACATAAGCGTACACTGGTTAATTTTCTTATCAAACATGTCAAAAAAATAGTGCCAAAATATCATATCCCCGACGCTATTTCACTGCGTAGAGCGTTAACCGAAGGCAAGAAACTTCCCTTTATTGATCCCCAAATAACAGTAGATGATTTAGCATACCTCCAATATACAGGTGGAACGACGGGTCCTGCGAAAGGGGCAATGCTGACTCATAGTAATATTATTTCTAACGTTCTACAGGTTCATGCTCATTTTAGCCCAAGAACCTTATATGATAAGGAATATGCAGTAACCCCACTTCCGCTTTATCATATTTTTGCCAACTCAGTGAGTATGATGTTTATGCTCTTTCTCGGTGCAACGAATTTACTCATTACCAACCCAAGAGATATAGATGGTTTCGTAGCAGATTTAAGTAAATATCCATTCACAATGGTTTTTGGTTTAAATACACTTTTTAATGGTCTAAACAATCATGCTGGTTTTCAAGAATTAGATTTTAGTCACGCTCGTTTTACTATTGCAGGTGGAATGCCGACGCAGAAACATATTGCTGATCGTTGGCAAGAGCTCACTGGAATGCCTGTCATAGAAGGTTATGGCTTAACTGAATGTTCCCCAGTGGTCGCTGCAGGTACTCATCAACAACAATCATTTATTTCTTCAATTGGTGTCCCTTTACCCAGCGCTGAACTCCGTATCGTTAATGATAAAAATGAACCTTTAGGTCCCAACCAAATTGGTGAAATTCAAATTAGAGGGCCCCAAGTGATGAAAGGCTATTGGCAACAAGAAGCCGAAACCAATACTGTAATGCATGCAGGAGGTTGGTTAAGCTCTGGCGATATAGGAAGAATGGATGACGATGGGGTTTTTTATATTGAAGACCGTAAAAAAGATATGATTCTAGTGTCGGGATTTAATGTTTTTCCAACTGAAATTGAAGAAGTTGCAACACTTCACCCTCACATCATCGAAGCTGCGGCCATTGGCATTCCTGATGACGCCACAGGAGAAATAGTTAAATTATTTATTGTACGCAAAGGTAATGTGACCGTTGATGAAATAAAAAAACATTGTAGAAAATATCTTACCGGTTATAAAAACCCAAGGATAATTGAATTTAGAGATGAATTGCCAAAATCAAATGTTGGCAAGATCTTACGTCGAGAATTGCGAGATTCATAGGCGCTATTACTGACGTCCTAAGGATAACCAACATATTTGGCATAGATATGAGGCGCAGCCGAGCAAATCCGGCTAAACCTCATTCACATGCTGACAGAGGATCCCGTCAACGACCATTTCAGCATTTGGTGCAACTCATCTTTAGTTGCTCCCTCTGCAGCCTGTAACGACATCCCTTTAAATAATGTCATAATTAGTCGTGCCAACGCTTCAGGTTGGCAACTGTCATTGAGTTCACCGCTGCTTTGAGCCAATTCAAATCTATTAATTATCGTGGTTTGATTTTTTCTTTCCGATTATTGATAGCGATTTTTATTGATTCGCTCGCTTCATTGCATGTCAAAGTACTATTAATTAATGCGCAACCTTATGGATGACTGGTGTCAGTAAATGGGGCCGCTGCACCGATCAATAATGATCGAATGACATCGGCAAGACGCTTATCCTGCACCTTGATCCTAAGTTGAGTCATCAAGAGATCATGATTAACTCGGTCAAAGAACTTAGACAGATCAACATCAACGGCAAATTTGCGTTTCTGTTTGATGATATCCCTTACTTCGCGGGGCAGACCCTGCCAACTCACCTCTAGCCTACGCCTCATATGATATTCTTGTTCATCATCTAGTCCTCTTTACAATATATGGCTAGCGGCTTCCTTCAGACCAATCATCAATGATAAGCCCTTGCCATTCGCTAGTAGTTAACGTTTAATAACAGCATGTTATTGAACGGTGACCTTCCTACAGAGGACTATCACCTCATTAGTCCATGCCCATGCTGGGCGTACACAAAAAGTTTAAACGGAACTAAAACAGTTGGTTAGGTTCTGCTTCGCTACGCATTACAACCAACAAGTCTAGTCCGCTTAATGCGGCGTTAACGACACAAAAAGGATTTTAATGAAATATTCTACTTTAGCGCTTATATCATTAGTTTTTATTACCGCGTGCTCTTCAACACCTTTGCCCGATAGATCTAATGCGGCGCTGAAAGAAACTGCAAATCCAACTTACCCAATTCATGCCGCTCGAAATAAAATAGAAGGTTATGTTCAAATGAGCTTCGATATAAGTGAAAAGGGTGATCCAATAAATATAAAAGTTTTAAAATCTGTTCCAGAACAAACTTTTGATAAAGCTGCAATTAGCGCGCTTTCAAATTGGAAGTATGCACCCAAGGTAGAAAATGGAAAGGCAGTAGTTCAACAAAATATGACGGTTCGATTAGATTTTAAGATGGGTTAAATGTCTAGCTAATAGGGCGTTATCGCATATCTTGTTGACATACTTTTCCTATTTAGCTTTCATCTATAGACAACTATGCAGCTAAATCGAAGAGAGTTAAATTACAGGTGTAGATGAGTCAGCGAGAATCTAAAATAGGGATGTTTTGGTTAAGCCCACAGGGATGCTAATTTTAAAATCAAGAGCTGGCGTCTCGCTTAATCATCTGCACTAAGATCACTCTTTCACATCCCTGTGATCGCGACATTTACTACGTCCTGTAGCTCACATGCTGCAGGCAATAAGTTCAAATGAAGCTACGTTATAAATCAAGTTAAACCAATACCAAGTAAGCTGAGTTAATCAATACCTCAAACGCACTTCTGTCCATAAATGCGTTACATGCCTTGCTTAAAAATGGATAAGTTCAACTCTTATCTTGAGGCCTGTTTTCGTTGACTTTGGATACAAGACGTTAACGACGTTGAGATTATTAAAATGATTTAGTGACTACAAGATGGTACCTGATCATGGTTCAATGAAAAGTCAGAATGCTATTAATGGGTACAACCTACTCTCAATGAGAGTGTGTGATGAACGACATTTTATATGCAAAGGCTTCGTGGATTTACGCGCTATCGCGTTCCGCTGTGTTGGGCATTAGTTCAATGTAGACGTACAAATTTAACAATATTAGGAAGATAAATGCGCACATCAAAAATAATATATTTCACCATTTTTATACTAGTAATGTTTTCTGCTTGTATTGCAGTTTGGGTATATTATCTAAAAGAAGGCAAAGATTTACTTAGTTTTACAATATCGACCGTTGGGTTCTGCATTGCACTATTAGCTCTGTTTATAGCTGTCAGGACATATACATCAATCGACAGTGTGAACAATATAAGTAAAATGGAAGGTAATATTCTTGATAATGAGAATTATGTAACTTCACTTCCTGAGTTAATCAATCAATTCAAGTCTAAAGACGAAAAAACACTCGACAAAGAACTCTTTGATTCAGTTGAATATAAGTTAAAAAAAGAGTCCGGTACTGCCGTGCTTTTTGCGGATACGTTGCAGTATATGATTGATCTTATAGTTTTATTTCCGGCTGTTTTTAATGCTTCTGATACGGATAAAAAGCTCTATAAAAAACGTATGGACAAGATATTAATAGAGGTAGATAGGCAACGTGACATACTACATTCGGTAAGCAAAGGAAATTCAATTCAAATAACTGAAACAATAAAGTTATTTAAAGCTGTCGTTTCATATCAGAATTTTGTTGCTGATGGTAATTTTAATATCCATGCAGATCTTCTCCATGTTCGTGGACCTATACTTCGAAATCCTGTCACAAAAACGATATATCACAATTACCTTGGTTTGTATTACAACAAAAAGGGCATGCACTTGCTTAGAGAGTCCCTAAATATGGGAGATATAGATATTCTCTCACTTAACGGTCTTAGTTTGGTACAGAAAGGTATTGGCTCTATATCTCCATCAATTATAGAAGATGTGACCATGTATTTAAAATCTGCATGTGACCAGTTTGATAGAGCACTTCATATTTCTAGTGAAGATGTTATGTGGCCAGGGTTCATTAATTATAACAAAGCACGCACATTGTATTTCTTGGCTTTGTTATCAAGTACTGAAATAAAATGGCTTGAGGTTATGGATGAAGCGATTAAATTTCGTAGTAGATTAAACCGACTCATTGACGAGATTTTAACAATAGACAGATCCAAAACTGCCAAAATAGAGAATACACATTTAAGGCAATTTTTTCTCTATCAAGAAGAGTTGGCCCGTGTAGTCAAATTAAATTTAATATTTGCAGATAATGCCATGAAACAAAACACGGTACCAGCACTGTATAAGGGGGTTAATTTAACGGGTGTATCCAAGGAAACTGCCTCGGACTTATTTATGAAAATACAAAGCTTCTCTACGGTTAAAGCTTATCAAGAGAAAATTATTCACCGACTTGTAAAGTGTGCAAACGATATTACCAGCAACTGATTAATCAAGCTGACTGTTTATCCAGGCCTTTATTGGCCTCTGTCATGAGTCACAAGGTTGCTGATATTTGTTTAAGTATTAGCGCAGAGTGTGATAATAAAAGACCAGTCAGTAACTGACTGGCCTTTTTGTATTGTGACGGATGCTTGTTGCAACCGAGGCACGTTATTGCAGTTATTTACGTACTCAAACTACCAAATACGTACCCGTTGATCTTCAGGCAAGTACAACTTGTCATCTGGTTTAACATCAAAAGCTTTGTACCACGCATCGTGGTTACGTGGGGCAAGGGCGCGGTAACGACCGGGGGCATGGGTGCCTGCACGTAACTGAGTTAACATGCTTTGCTCGGTGCGCTTTTCTTTCCACACTTGAGCCCAGGCTAAAAAGAAGCGTTGATCGCCAGTAACGCCATCAATGACTGGGGCTTTTTTACCGTTTAAGCTTAACTTGTAAGCATGGTAAGCCATTGCGATGCCGCCCACGTCGCCGATGTTTTCACCTAGGCTGTTACGTCCGTTGACAAAGTTTTCTGGGATCGGCTCATATTTGCTGTATTGCTCAGCAAGCTTATCGGCTTTGGCATCAAAGGCGGCACGGTCTTCATCGGTCCACCAGTTACGTTGAATGCCATTCGCATCTGACTTAGAGCCTTGATCATCAAAACCATGACCCATTTCGTGACCAATTACTGCACCAATACTGCCATAGTTAACCGCGGCATCTGCGTTGGGATCAAAAAAGGGTGGTTGTAAAATAGCCGCAGGAAACACAATCTCATTAAATGAGCTGTTGTAATATGCATTCACCGTTTGCGGGGTCATACCCCAACGATTACGGTCGGTTTTTTGCAGTTCTTTCGCTACGCTGTCGGCTTGGAAGTATTGGCGTAAATTTTTAATGTCACCCACTAAATCATTTTTAGTTAGGGTTAAGCCATCAAATTGTTGCCATACATCTGGATAACCAATTTTAGGGTTAAATGCTGCTAGCTTAGCATGAGCATTAACTTTCGTATCATCGCCCATCCACTCTAAACCATCAATACGCTGACCCAATGCAGTGCGTAAGTTTTCGACTAATTCGGCCATTTGCTTTTTAGACGACTCAGGGAAATAACGCGATACAAACACTTTACCAATCGCAAAGCCTAATGATTGGGTGCCTGACATTTCTTCTACCGCGCGTTTCCAGCGAGGACGAGGTTGCTCTTGGCCAGTTAATTCTTTGCCATAAAAAGCAAAGTTAGTATTGAAAATGTCTTCTGACAGTAACCCTGCGTTATTAGTGACGGTGTGGAAGGTCAGATAGTCTTGCCATACGCTTAATGGCTGTTGGTTTATCAAGCCAATCATAGCCTTAACTGGCTCAGGCTCAGAGATATTGAGTTGTGGTACTTGGTAACCCGTTTGCGCAAAGTATAAATCCCAGTCAAATCCTGGGTATTGCTGAGCAAGATCTTCGCGTTTAACTTGGTTTAAGGTTAAGTCGCGATCACGGCGCTTTTCTCTAGGCCATTGGGCTTGTGCTATTTTAGTTTCGAGCACAAGAATGGCCTGGGCACGTTTTTCGCCGTCATTTATGCCAGCAAAAGCCAGCATTTTAGCGATATGATCCACATAAGCTTTGCGGATATTCACAAAGCGCTCACTCTCTTCTAAGTAGTATGAACGGTCAGGTAAACCTAAACCTCCGGCACCGAGAGTCATTTCATATTGATTAGGATCTAAACGGTTAAACCACATGCCTCCGTCAATCGGTGATGATGCACCGGTAAGCCAAGCCTCGCCGAAGACTTTAGTTAAGTCTTGAGTTGAGTTTATCGCGGCAATTTGATCTAAGGTACCTTTAATGGGCGTGATACCTAACTTATTGATGGTCTCGGTATCCATATAGGCATGATAAAAATCAGCAATTAATTGCTCTTCTGCAGTTAAGTCACTGCGACTGGCAATATCGTCAACAATCGCTTTGACTTGATGTTCACTGCGCTCAGCCAACGCATTAAAGGCGCCATAACGGGTTTTGTCGGCTGGCATGACAAAGTTGTCGTACCAAGTGCCACTTGAATACATAAAAAAGTCATCGCCAGGTTTAACCGCTTCATTACGCGCGGCTAAGTCTACCCCAAAAGTACCTAACTCTGCTTGAGCTGGTGCAGGTGAGGTCACGGTTGCAAGTTTAGTGTTATTTGTATCAGATACGCCACAACCCGTTAATAGTGCCGTTGTTAATCCAATCGCAATTAAGGATCTATTCATTGTTATCGTTTTCCTTAGCCAATGTGTTGACAGAATTATTTGCCAGGTTATCTTGAAAGATTGACAAAAAATGTCAATATTTGAATTGTTAGCAAATTTTAGTGACTGCAATATGAACATGGTTTTCACGCTTCAATAGCCAGCATGATGACGCTGATGGATAAGGTATAAGCGCTGACAATATTATCGGTGCCTCGCTAACGCTAACTAACCTCAGGTTATCTTTTGTTTCGTTGCATAGGTGATCCAGCGGCTACATACCATGCAATGAGTGACGTTGTCACAGCCTATTACTTTTTAATCAGAACTTAGTTAACCAGATCGTCATGCGGTCGCTTAATTAGGCAGTCGTTGCAGCGATTTATCAATTTCCTGAGCCAATTGAGCTAATAAATAGCTGTACGCGTTAACCAATTCAGCGGCTGTTGAGCCTGCCTCAGTCGTCGCCGCAAAATGTTGTCGTTCTATATGACGGTTTGATGGGATATCTATTAGTTCCCAATTAGCATTCATTCTGGCGTTGACGCCATCACGATTGAGACTGATGATTTTAATTTTTATGCTGTATTGAGGACGGTTATCTGCTCGCCAAGGAAACAATATCAAGTTACGACTGCGATCGCCTTGGCTAAGGTTAAGACGAATGACCCGACTAATGCCTTGGTCTAGTGGTTCAGCCCAATAGCTATTGGTGAATCTTTGCAAACTGCCATCTTCCCGCTGGTACACCACCTGAGTGAAGTTAAGATACTCAGCAATCTCGACTGGCCCAATACCAATATCACGATCTAAGCGTGTACTGCCCGCTTCAATTTGGCTGGGGATAGCCGTGAGCACAAAATACTGTTTCGTGGGTGAGCTTTGGCAGCCAAAAAGCAGACTAAGCGCAAGTAGGCAGGCTCCCCAATGAATTGACCACGACCCAAATTTCATGACGTTATTCTCCTAAAGGTATGGTTTTTTTGCCGCGGATGATGGCCTCAGGCTGTTCATCTAAGGTTTCGCTCAAACTGCGTAGTGATCGCGCGGCGCGGTGAATTTCTTCTAGCGTGTTATCTAACTTGATTAATAGCGGCGAATCTTGAGCAAGTGAATTACCCGCTTGGGATGTGAGCTGATTAATGCTTAATAATGTCTCGCGTAATGCCGTCAAACTGTGATCAAGTGATTGAATAACCTTAGGTTCATCTTGGTTCAATTGGACAAGTAGATTATCCAGTTTGACCAGAACTTCAGCACTATGTTGTCCTAACGTAGCCTGAGTCGTATCGATGTGAACAGCGGTGTTTTTGACTGCGTTAGCCGCACTGTCAAAGCTTTCCAGTGCCTGTTGTATTTGTCCGCTGGCAGCTATGTCGCTGAGTTGTTGGGCCAAATTATCAACATTATTGACTAAGCTTTTAAGGTTCAAAGATTGCAAATCTTTTGACAAGGATTCGAAATCAGTTTCTATGGTTGGCAGCTCTAATATGGCGTTGTTTCCACCATGAAACTGAGGCACAGTACTGGGATAAAAATCTAACTCAACATAGAGCAGCCCAGTTAATAAACTCTGATAATTCAACTGGGCACGTAAACCGTTATCGATGGCGTGGAAGAAAAACTCTTCGCCCACTTGAATACCCTTTAGATTGATGCGTTTCAACAACAAATTAGCATGAACAGCGGCGGTAATACCTTGGCTATTGTTATTGGGGAAATCGATACTGATATCGCTTATTTCACCGATCACAACCCCTTTTAACTTCACGGGGGCGCCCACCTGAAGCCCTTGGATTGAGTTGTTGAAAAACATCACTACGGGGGCTTTTTCGGCAAATATCCGTCCTCCAGAAAAGAATAACAGTGCAATAAACACTAAGATAATAGCGCCCAGAATAAAGGCACCAATCGCAAGAGGAAGTCGCTGGCTTTTACTCATGATGCCTCCACTTTGTCAGCACGATTGAGAAATTGTCGCACCCGAGGTTGGCTGCTGTTAAGTTTTAATTCTCTCGGATCGCCACAGTCGAGCATGGTATTGGTTTGATTATCCAGATACACACAGCGGGTGCCGATTGACAATATACTGGGCAGCTCGTGCGACACGATAATCACGGTCGAATCGAGTGCTTGGCAGATTTGCACTATTAAATGATCTAAGCGCATACAACTAATGGGGTCTAATCCTGCAGAGGGTTCATCAAAAAACAACAATTGTGGATCCAGTGCAATCGCGCGCGCCAACCCTGCGCGTTTGTGCATGCCGCCACTTAACTCGGCAGGATAAAATTTCTCGAACCCGGCTAAGCCAACTAATGCAAGTTTATAGGCCACGGCTTCAGCGATTTGCCGCTCCGAAAGGTCGGTATACAGTTGCAGCGGTAAAGCGACATTCTCAGCAAGTGACATACTGGAAAACAACGCCCCAGTTTGAAAGGTAATGCCCCAGTCTTTAAGCATAGCCACTTGCGCCGGTTCATCTGCGTCATAAAAGTTTTTACCTTGATAGCGTACTTCGCCCTTGAGCGGAGTTAACAGTCCTACCATTGATTTAAGCAAGGTCGTTTTGCCGCAACCACTTCCGCCAATGACAAAAAAGATATCATTCTTGTGAATGTCGAAGGTTAACTGTCGTTGCACTTCGGTAGTGCCATAACCGACACAAAGATTGCGAACACTGATAAAGGCATCATCAAGCATCATTAGATCCCTAATTTATCGAACAAAATATTAAGCGCGGCGTCAGAGACCACAAGAAAGACAATCGCCTTAACCACAGCGTTGGTGGTGGCTAAACCAACGGCATTAGAATCTCGACCGCAAAGAAGGCCTGCCTGACAACCCGCTATAGCAATCAGAAAGCCAAAAATGAGGCTTTTTATCAAACCGGTGGAAATGTCTACCCAATCGATCGCAATCTGGGTTTGCAAAATATATTGGGTGTAACTTACGCCCATGCCATTGGCAACAATCGCACCGCCGATCATGCCGATCACATCTGAATAAATACACATCAGTGGCATAATAAAAATCAATGCCAATAATCGAGGTAAAACCAGGAATTCCATGGTCGAAATGCCCATTACGCGCAGAGCATCAATTTCTTCATTGACCTGCATTGTGCCTAATTGCGCAGCATAAGCAGCCCCTGTTCTGCCAGCCATGATAACGCCTGTCATGAGCGCGCCCATTTCACGCACCATCCCGATAGCCACTAAATTTGCAACATACACCTGAGCCCCTAATTGCCGCAGCTGTACCGAGCCTAAATAGGCCAATATCATTCCCACAAGCAGGCTAATTAAGGTGACAATAGCCAGTCCTTTAGGTCCCGCTTGTTCTATAAAAAACACGATATCACTGCGACGAGTACTGGCTTTGCCTCTGAACCAACGACCCAATGCCAGTGAACTCTCGCCAACAAACACTAATCCGTCGTGTACTTGTAAACCTTGCACAATAAGCCAGCTACGTAAGGCTGCTAATAATCCGCCAATGGCAGCATCATTGGTTGCTTGATAAACAGGAACGTCGGTAGCAAGTTGTAGTAATTGCTGTAATCCTTGTGGGGTGTCTTTTACATTTAAGGCGATTTGTTGTTGTTCACACCAACGTGACAATTGTAATAAGGCAATGGCGAGACTTGAGTCCCAGTGCGACAACTCTGTGGTGATTAATGTGACGGAATGACAAACAGAGGGTAGCGTAGCGCAAATATCCGCGCCCAGTGGCGCTTGGCCCAATTGCCAATCACCCGTAAGATGCAGTGAACAGTTATCATCTTGCATATCAATGTGGAATGTAGCGAGTGTCATACTAGACCCCGAGCAAAGGGAAAAATAATGCTATTGGTTACGCTATACACGAACTAGGTTAATTCTTGTACTGATGATCAGTGTAGACCAATCACTCTGATTATATTTTGACCTTGAACATATTCTTTCATAAACAACAGATAAGGTTGCCGTGTAGCGGCGTCTAAAGTTCAATAAAAACCACTCCAATGCTTGAAAAGCACAGGGCATGGCGCAAGAAAAAATAAATAAACTTGCACCAACTAAATTTAGCGGTAAGATGTACTGTGTTTTTATACAGTACACGTTATAAGTGTGCGAGGTTGTCATATGCGCATTATTCCTATTGCAGCGAGTGCCGGTATTACTGGCTTTGAAAGCCCTGCAGCCGAATACCTTCAATTAGGCTTAAGTCTTGATGAGATATTAATCCAGCATCCCAGTTCGACTTTTCTTGGCTTAGCCCAGGGCGAGTCGATGCAAGGAGTGGGGATCTTCGATGGCGATTTATTGATTGTCGATCGCCATGAAACCGCGAAAAGCGGCGATGTGATTGTGGCTAATTTTAATGGTGAATTTGTGTGTAAAATTCTCGACATGCCACGGCGAATGCTAGTGTCATCGAATGAGCAATATTTACCAGTGACCATCTGCGACTATGATGATTTTAGTATTGAAGGCGTGGTGACCCGCTCAATTCGTTGTCATCGTCAAAGCCCACTGCTTGTAAGCAAATAAGAGTAGGTAAAATGTTTGCCTTAGTCGATGCCAATGCTTTTTATTGCAGTGCTGAACAGGTGTTTCGTCCTGATTGGCGTGGTAGACCGATGATTGTGCTCAGCAATAATGATGGCTGTATTGTGGCCGCTAATCGACATGCAAAAGAGGCTGGCATTCAAAAGTTTTTACCTTATTTTCAAGTTAAAGCCTTATGCGCCCAGCGCAATGTCATCGTTTGCTCATCTAATTATGAATTGTATGCCGATTTATCGGCAAAGATGATGGCAATAATAGGCCGTTTTGCCCCAGAGCAGCATGTGTATTCGATTGATGAAAGCTTTCTGTCTTTTAAGCATTGTTATCCCGCGATCAAATGCCTGCATACCCAAGGTCAGTTAATCCGCCGCGCGGTTTGGAAAGAAGCGCGCCTACCTGTTTGTGTTGGCATAGCCGAAACCTTGACCTTGGCTAAAATTGCTAATCACGCCGCTAAAAAAATCCAGGGATACCAAGGTGTGTGCGTTATCGAGACTATGCAGCAACGTACCGACATTTTAAAACAGTTGGCGGTTGCAGAAGTATGGGGAATTGGCAGGAAGATGAGTAACAAGCTTGCGTTAATCAATATTCGCAGCGCATTTGATCTCGCCTCTATGCCGCCCAGTCTTGCGAGAAAGCAGTTTAGTATTGAAATAGAGCGTACGGTGCGCGAGCTTAACGGCCAAGTGTGTAAACAATGGGATGAGGCGAGGGCTGATAAAAAGCAAATTTTCTCCACCCGCAGTGTGGGCGAGCGCATCACCGATTATGAGTCATTATTACAAGCGTTAAGTAAGCATGTTGGTATTGCGGCGCTCAAAGCGCGTCAGCAAGACTCCCATTGTAAAACCATGTTGCTGTTTGCGAGTAATTCCCCCCATGACGAACAGCCAGTAAGTTATAAAGTCATCGTACATTTTCCATGCCCAACCCATTGCAGCGTTGAGCTCACCAAAGCTATGACCCACGCTGCTCCAAGGCTATTTCGTCAAGGAGTACGCTATTACAAAATAGGCGTGGGCCTAGTTGATTTAGCCAGCGAGAAGCATTTTCAATTTGATTTATTTAATACCGCTAAGGTCACCCATGCGCTAATGCACACGCTAGATGGCATCAACCAACGCTACGGTCGCGACACTGTGTTTCTGGCCGCACAAGGGATAGAGCAAAAGTGGGCCATGCGCCGTGATTTACTAACACCTCAATATTCGACCCAATGGAAATGCTTGCCAAAGATAAAATGCTAAGGGGTTTTATTGGTTTTTTTATTCGTTTTTCATGATTAATGCCACTACAGAGCGAATAATCGCCCCGCTATTTTTATCGCAATAAGGTCAAGGGCACTAATGATTGTCAGTCAGATGTTTAGATAATTGATGTCGATATAAATAGTGCAACAGATCACAAACCCTAAATTAAAGCTGGCATATGCCATAAATAAGCGTATATATAGCATATGCTATTAACTGTAGTTTGGTTATACCAAGCGCTAAAATTCAGTTAACTATTAATGGGGCAGCCAAAAGCTATGTTAAGCCTATTTATCCCACCTCTTAACCCGAGTTGAAGTTACTTAAATCTGTGTGTTTTAAATTAATGGACGACTTAACTAATGGTAAAGCGTTGTTAATGCAAAATGCACATGAGGAGAAATGATGATTACCGCCATACCAATGAAAGACGAACATATTTCCAGCCATTTTAGCAAAGCTGATGAGGTGCTCTTTATTGACGATCAAGGTCAAGTGAAAGGGCGTTTTGCCAATCCTGCACTAACAGATGGATGTGAGGGTAAACAACAATTAGTCAGTTTGATACTGGCACATGGCGCTAATCGCGTGATCGTACGTAACATTGGCCAACAACTATTAGCTAAATTATTAAGTCGGCAACTGAGTGTTTTTCATGCTAAAAATGGTCGTACAGCAATAGACGATCTTGCCGGTGCTAATTTAGCTGACTGTGAGGAGTATACCGAGGCAAGTCAGGGACGCCCTTCATCTAAGCATATTGCTAAACAAGCGAATGGTGGTTGTTGTGATCATAATCATGCTGACGGAGAAGCGGGCAGTCACGATGGTCATTGCAGTGGATCAGAAATGGCGACAAAGAAACGTTGCTGCGGATCAGAAATGGGCACAGCAACCGCAACAATGAAAACGTGTTGCAATAAAAAGCATTCACTAATACATCAACATTAATGGTAACTATGGTTGATATTACGTCATTACAGCGCTGTTAGCTTTAGCTCATAGCGCTGTAATTTACGATATAAGGTCCGCACACTAATATTAAGCTTAATGGCTAATTCTGCTGGAGATCCTTGAAATTGCTGACAGACCTGAGAAAGATATGCGTACTCCACGTCATCGAGTGACATGAGTTCCGTTGCCGTTTTTAGTGTATTTTTGTTATCTGTCGATGTGTGGTTAGGTTGAACGCTTTCAGGTAAATCACTGCTGTGGATAATATCTTCGTTGGCAATCAGTGCCGATTGTTCAATAATATTTTTCAGTTCGCGAATATTACCTGGATATGCATAATGACTGAGCAGATTTAATGCGTTAGCCGAAAACCTTTTATGTTTGTATTCAGAGTACTTTATAAAATGATTTACGAGTCCTGGAATATCATCAAGGCGCTCACGCAACGAGGGTAAGTAAATGGGAAATCCGGCAATGCGGTAATACAGATCGCGTCTAAATTCACCTTTTTCAACCAAATCGAGTAAATTCTTATGGCTGGCGCTGACTAATCGAAAGTCGGAACGTTTTTGTTTTAATCCACCCACGGCGCGATAACATTGGGTTTCTAGCAACCTCAGCAGTTTAACTTGCATGTTCATCGGTACATCGCCAATCTCATCAAAGAATACCGTGCCGCCGTGGGCTATCTCAATCAGACCTTTTTTACTGGTGGTTGCCCCGGTAAAGGCTCCTTTCTCGTAACCAAATAACTCACTTTCGAACAGGTTTTCACTCAGGCCGGTACATTCAATAACCACAAAAGGTTTATCATTGCGGCTACTGGCTTGATGCACCGCTTTAGCGACGAGTTCTTTACCTGCACCGGTTTCACCTTGCAATAGCACCGCAATACTGGATTGAGATGCTCGGTTAATTCTGTTGAGCATTTGCTTAAACGGCGCAGATTGACCGACCATGGTGCCTTTTTTAGACTCTGTTGATGCATAATCAATGGCATCTAAAACCTCCAGATATCCCAATACCTTGCCACTGTTATCTTTAATGGGTTTCATTAAAATATCGCAATATGACTTACCGTGTGCAGTGCTATGAATATGCACGGCATTGGCAGCCCTTGCGGTACTCTGGCATTGTTGCAAAGGACACTCTTCACCGTGTTTATCACAAGGCTCATTACTGTGATGAGATATCTGATGGCATTTACTTTGGCCTAATATGACTTGTGTATTATACGTTTCCAAATAGGCTTGATTAACCGCATGTATAACATAATCTGGCGTAATAAATATTGCCGGTTTATCAATCGCGTTTATCATTGATTGCACAACAGTGGTGTTACTCATTTATCACTCTCGCTTACTGTACACATTAATCAGTTAATCTCTAAAGTGACATTATTAGCGCAATATTTGTCACTACAATGCCATATTTGTCAGTTCATAACCTAGCATGTGCCTCTCGCAAATATCAATGAATTTTAAGTGGCTGATTTTATATATTTTAAATTTGTCGGTGTAATATGGCACAAGCTTTGTATTGATCTTGCTATATGTTTTGTGATTGGACTCGGTCATAGGTTTTTTATAACCCTAAAACTCATTGAGATTAAACGATTTTAAATAGAGGAATAACAATAATGCGCTTAACACACAAACACACACAATCATTGATTAAGGCTAGCCAAATGGCCGGCTTAATCATGCTTATGAGCGTCTCGACGGTAGGACAAGCTGAATCATTAACCGAGCAGCAAGTGCTTGAACAACAGGCCAATCAACGAATTGCCGAATTTAGCCAAGCACTGAAAGGTCATTTAAAGACAGCCATTAAGCAAGGTGGATTAACCAACGCAGTGTCGGTGTGCCAAGCGGTAGCACCTGCAATTGCAGCAGAAAACTCAAAAGAGGGCTGGACACTTACCCGGACCAGTTTGCGAGTGCGTAATCCAGCCAATACGCCCGATGCTTGGGAGTTAACACAATTACAGCAATTTGAACGTGTTAATGCTTCAGGACAGCAAGCTGCTGATAAACCCATTGTGGCGAGTGAGTTTATCGTCAAAGATGGCAAAACACAGTTTCGTTATATGAAGGCGATACCAGCGCAACAATTATGCTTAGGTTGTCATGGTAGTAATATTAATCCTGAGCTGAGTACTTTGATTAACAAAACCTATCCTAATGATAAAGCAGTTAACTTTGCCCTCGGTGATATTCGCGGTGCGTTTTCATTACAAAAGGTTATCAATAATCAAGCCGCATCGGTTACAGCAACAACAAAGCCGTAATCAAAGCTGAAGTAATATAAGCGAAAGACCTAGAAGCGAGGACGCTGCGCGGCTTATAGCAAGAGCCTAGGACGCTTCGCTGCTAGGTGCTAAAGCAAACAGCACAGCGACCCATGGGCTGTTTATGGTGGTGGTTTACGTTAACATTATCCTGCCTTTACGATTCCTTATCAGTCATTTACAAAATGATGTTAACCATTATTGCTAATATTGATCTGAGACTTTATCTAACAAATGCATTGGGTATTTTGTTGGGAGTTAATTGTTATGAGTAAAATCCGTATTGATCCTTTTTATCATCGTACTAGTCATGCTATTACCTATGTGGTGACCGATCTTGCTACTCGTCAAAGTGCGATTATTGATCCCGTTTTAGACTTCGATATGGCCTCTGGTACTATAAGTACATGTTTTGCCGATAACATCATTGATCATATCGATAAGCATGGATTTGAAATTGAATGGATTTTAGAAACTCATGCACATTGCGATCATATGTCTGCGGCGTGTTATATCAAGACCAAACGCGGGGGAACAACGGGGATTGGTGAGCACATTACTCAAGTCCAGCACACCGTTAAAAGATTGCTAAATCTCGATGAGAGCTTTCAGTGCAATGGCGAGCAGTTTGATCAACTGTTTACCGATAAAGAACTCATTAAATTGGGTCATTTAACTATTCACATTATGCATACACCCGGACATACACCTGCTTGTGTGAGCTATCTCATTGAAGATGTGATATTTGTCGGTGACACATTATCTACGCCAGAATGGGGTACTGTGAATACTGATTTCCCCAATAGCAGCACGACCACCTTGTATCATTCAATTAACAATATATTAGCGTTACCTAATTGTACTCGGGTGTTTATAGGGCATGATCCCCTTGGATACAAACGCCAAGATAATATATTTGAAACATCAGTGATTGCGCAGAAAAGGTATAACTGCGTTGTCGGCGGTAAAGTGACCCTCGCTGAGTTTGTTCAGCGACATCAACAACGCCACATTGATTCTGATATACCGCATCTATTGTTAGCGGCAATCCAAATTAATATTCGAGCAGGTAACATGCCACCAGCAGACCGTAAGGGTAACGCTTACCTTAAAATACCGCTTAACCAGTTGTCATAAATCGATTAGCCATTAGAAATCAGCAATCAGTCATGATTAATGAGCAATAAACCACAACATGCTGGTTTATGTTGGATGCATTTATACCTTATGAGGCACTAACGGAAATTCATCTTGTTGCCATTGCATCATGCCACCAGCGACAGACAATGGTTTGGTAAAGCCCATATTCTGTAATGATGCTGCGGCAAGTGCTGAACGACCACCCGTACGGCAAATAAGGTATATGTCTTTTTGAGCTAACTCAGTTAATGCTAATACCCATTCACAGTGATGACTCACCAAAGGATGTTCATGAATTTTCATCTCTAATACGCCACGAGGAAAATTTATTGCACCTTCTATGTGACCTGTCAGAAACTCTTCATGCTCACGAACATCAATGATCACCACATCTGGTTTACTCATCGCGGTATGTAATTCATGAGTACTCACTTCCCTAATATTCGCTTTGATTTCACTTATGTATTCTTGAGCTGTTTTCATGTGTACCTCGTGATATTAAATGATAGATTTTGATAACATAAATAGCGCCATCATGACTAAAAAGACGGCAAATATTTTTTGTAAAATGGCTTTGGGTAAATATTGGCTTATCCATTGACCTGCAATACTGCCGACAAGCCCGCCGGCAATCATGATGGCGATAACCGACCAATCAAATTCAAGTCCTTTGTTTGACAGCAAGCTGTAATATTTAACAAAGCCCACCAGTGAATTCATGGCAATAATCACCAAGCTGGTGCCTATTGCCAGCCACATTTCAATACCACCGAGCAAAACCAGTGCTGGGACAATTAAAAATCCACCGCCAACGCCAACAAATCCGGTCACGACACCGACAGCTAAACCTTGTGAGAGGATTTTAATGATATTTAGTTCACCCGCTTTACACCTGCTAGATTGATTACGCCACATCATGACGGCGCCAATGAGCATTAGCATGACAAACACCATTAGCTGTATGTCGCTGGTGACAAAGGTGCTGGTCCATGCACCTAAATAAGTACCCGCCATGCCGGGTAAACCAAATAAAAATACATGAGGCCAAGAGACCTTTTTTTGCTTAATAAAACCAATACTACTGATTAAACTTATCGCTCCTACGATGCATAATGATGAAGCAATGGCTAACTCGGCTTGCATACCAATAAGGTATAGCAACACCGGAACCGTAAGAATTGAGCCTCCAGAGCCTAAAACACTTAACACGAAACCAATTAATAATGCGCCAATGATTGCTTGTATCATCTTGATTACTCTTAGGCTTAAAGGATATTAATGGGTATTTTTAAATACACAGTGCCGTTGTCTTCAGCCGCTGGTAGTTGCCCTGCGCGAATGTTGACTTGAATCGCTGGCAATATCAGCCTTGGCATGGTTAATGTCGCGTCTCGTTGTTGACGAAGTGCCACAAAATCTGCTTTTTTCATGCTGTCGTTAACATGGATATTGTGTTTTTTTTGTAGGCTTACTTGGGTTTTAAATTGGTGGTCACGGCCCTCGGTCGGGTAGTCATGACACACATAAATATCGGTGGTTTCAGGAAGGCTGAATAATGTCTGAATTGAATCGTATAAGGTATTGGCATCACCACCAGGGAAATCGCATCTGGCGGTACCCACATCAGGCATAAAAATAGTGTCGCCAACAAAAGCCGCTTGCTCATTAACGATATATGCTAGATCGGCTGGTGTATGGCCCGGTGTGTGCATAATGCGAATCGTCATATCACCCACTTTTAGGCGGTCATTATGTTTAAATAACCGGTCAAATTGGTTGCCATTAGGCAAAAAACCTGGCTCTAGATTAAAAATCGTTTTAAAGGTGTCTTGTACTTGAGTGATGTGTTCACCAATACCCATTTGGCCCGCTATTTTGTCACGCAGAAAACTGGCGGCAGATAAATGGTCTGCATGGGCGTGGGTTTCCAATATCCATTTAACCGTCAATTTCTGGCGGTTAATCCAATGTAAAACACGTTGCACACTGCGGGTATCAGTGCGGCCCGATTTATAATCAAAATCTAAAACAGGGTCAATAATCACTGCATATGAGGTCGCATTATCGGCTACGACATAAGTAAATGTTTCACTGTCTTCATCTAAAAACTCATGCACACTAAACGTCGAATTCATCACAAACCTCCTATATAAATGATGCACAAGGACTCGCGCCCCTGTGCTGGTAAAGGCTTAAAGCGACTTTTTACTAAAGTACCAATCTGTGTATTTAAACCCTTGGCTTAAACGGGCCTTGGCTTCTGCTGTGGTGGCTGGTGGGGGGACTATCACGTCATCACCAGGCTGCCAGTTTTCTGGGGTGGCAACGCCATTGGCGTCACTGGTTTGCAATGCTTTGACTAATCGAACAAATTCATCGATAGAGCGGCCATTACTCATTGGGTAATACACCATGGCACGTAAAATACCCTCAGGATCAATAATGAAGGTCGCGCGGACGGCCGCGGTATCACTCGCACCGGGTTGGATCATGCCGTAGGCTTTAGCCACTTCCATTGATAAGTCGGAAATAATAGGGAAGGTAATTTCAACACCGAAGTTTTCTTCAATATTCCGTACCCAAGCGATGTGTGAATGAATACTGTCGATGGATAAACCTAATAATTCGGTATTAAGCTGGGCAAATTCTTCTGCACGTTGGGCAAAACCGATAAACTCTGTAGTACAAACAGGCGTAAAATCAGCCGGATGAGAGAACAATACTAGCCACTTGCCTTTATAGTCAGTGAGTGAACGCATGCCATGTGTGGTCTTGGTATTAAATGCCGGAGCGGGTCGGTTTAATTGTGGAAAAGAAACAATAGAATCAGTCATGTTATTACTCCAAAAAAGTGGTTAAGTTAATCCAAATCTAATCTATAAAGTAGATTGCGAACATACTTAGTAATAGCAATAGCTGGGCCAACATCAGTCAGATTAAAATAAAAATAACAATACTTATTAAGCTTATGATTATAAACAGTTTAATGTTTTTATATTTAATTTTAACGTCATAGTTTTATTAAGGAAATCATAAATTGTCATTTTATTGTGTCAAATATGACATAAGCGACAAAACTGACTGTGTTAATTGTCGCTGTGGGTCGAAGAGTATTGCTACAAATGCTATTAGTGGTGAATTGAGGCATGAACAAACAAGGCGTATGCGCGAATATCTTCACTAAAGAGAGCCAGAACAAGGTTAGGGCAGCGTGCAAACGACTCAGAACATCATCTGGTGTAACTTAACATCGCATTTTATGAATTAAAGATAGCATCAGCGAAAGAGAGAAAGTATTGCTGATGCTATTGAATATAATTTAATTAAGTCGACAGGGTTATACAAGGACGTTTGTAACGTTATCTCATATTATCCAAAAACTTGATTTAATAGCGCTGTTGGTTTGCTTGTGTTGCGTTATCGATTATTCACGTAGAACAAATAACCTTTAGTAGTGCAGCTTAAATATCCAGTTAAGTAACCACTAAATAATCAATGAAATTTGCTAGTCAACAAGTAAGGGACTGAATTTGGCTAACTCAGCTGCATTACGTACCTGGAGCTTTTTAATTATTTTTGAACGGTGAACCTCTATGGTTCGCAACGATACAAACAGAATATCTGCCATTTTCTTATTGGTTTTTCCATCAATTAATAGATGTAGCACCTGATTTTCTCTTTCGGTTAGGGTGCTGTAACGTTGCCTTAATTGCATTGCTTCAAATGTGTATTTGCTAGTAGCTAATGCTTTCTCTATTGCACTAACAAGCTCTATTCCTTTTACCGGTTTTTGAAAAAAATCACAGGCACCTTGTCTAAATGCCTGAACCGCCATCGGCAGATCACCATGGCCGGTCAGAAAAATAATCCCTAACGGACTTTTACCTTTGACGAGTGTTTGTTGCAATTCTTGGCCGGTGATTTCCGGCATTTTACTGTCAACAATAAGACAGCCTGGCTGAGATATATCACTATTGGCAAGGAATTGATTAGCTGATGGGTATATTTGTAAGTTGAAACCGTATTGCAAAAGCATAAATTGCATTGAATCAAGGATCGCGAGGTCATCATCAACCATAAAAATATTGTTTAAATTCGGCATTTGGCTATAAGTTATTTAAGCATAAGTTAATTGATTATAAATACAGTGTAATCCTTGTTATAGATTGAGCAAATTGTAGATGAGTTTTTTGTGCGACACGCAACTTTTTTGTTTCTATAACTGCATTAAACTAGCCTTTATTGTGCTGTATTGACATTGATTTAGGTGAAGCTTACTGATGCGTTTTGGACTGTTATTATGGTTTATATTGGTTTTTCTGTTGGTTCATTCAACAGCAACGTTTGCACTGTCTGCCAAAATTGCGCCAGTCGCTCAACAGCAAGCTGCAAATGAAGATCCTGTTCAGGTCCATTACCGTGTTGCGGTATTAGCCAACTATGGTGTGGCTAAAAGCATACAACGCTGGCAGCCATTAATGACCTATTTAACCAAAAGAGTAAAAAACGCCAGTTTTGAAGTGGTGCCCTTAGATTTTAATCATATGAATGATCAGTTACTTAATGGTCAGGTGCAATTTGTCGTCACCAATCCTGGGCATTACTTTAATATGAGTAGTGATTTTCCTATTTCGTGGTTAGCCACAATGAAAAGCAATCAGCATAATGGCAGTACTTTTGCGATTGGGGCGACCATTATTGTTCGCAGTGAAAGTCCATATAAGACTCTTGAAGATTTGTCTGGGCATTCCGTGGTGGCCAGTGACCCTAGTGCTTTAGGCGGTTATCAAGCCGCAATAGGGTTAATTAATTCCAAGGCTTATTCGACAAATAACTTTTTCGGTAAAGTGACTTTTCTCGGTTTTCCATTAGAGCCGTTAATTTACCAAGTCCGTGATGGCACCGCGGATATTGCCATTACCCCATTCTGTACTTTAGAGCAGATGGTTAGAGATGGCTACATTAATGCTGCCGATTATAGAGTCATCAATGATGTCACACCAGAAGGTTATGAATGTGCAGTGAGTACGCATCTATATCCTAATTGGTCGTTTGCCTCGTCAGATGCTGTGCCATTAAAAGTGAGAACCGATATTACTCGCGCATTGCTTTCAGTCAGTGCGACTCATCAAGCTTCAATTGTGGGTCAAAATCGAGGTTGGGCAGCACCCATTAGCCAATTTCAAGTGGTGAAGTTATTTAAAGAACTTGATATAGAGTCCAATAAAATGCCGGTTTATTTACAAGTTTGGCAATGGATTAAACTGAATCAAAAGTGGGGCTTTGGTTTATTAGGTTTATTTGTTATCGCAACAATTTATCACTTATGGCTGGAATATAGGTTTAGACAAAAGAGTGAAAATTTATTAAGCAGTGAACGACAATTAAAAAACAAAGCATTGCAATTAGAGCGTTTACAAAGTGCAGCCATTTTGGGCGAGATAGGTGCGGGCTTAGCCCACGAGCTTAACCAACCTATTGCTGCGATAACACAATATAGTGAAGGAGGTATGATTGAGCAGGCCAATAATACTGGGGAAGATTCTAAACAGTATCAGTTGCTCGATAAAATACACCAACAGTCGATTCGTGCCGGTGAAATAGTCCATAGAATAAGAGGCTTGTTGCAACGAAAGAACGCTGAAGCGACCGAGTTTTATGTACACGAACAATTAATGATATGCCTAGAGTTACTCGAGCATGAGTTTAAAATTCATAATATTAAACTCAACACTCAACTCACTAGTACTGACATCAAATTAACCGGCGATAAGGTGGGCTTCTGCCAAGTATTAATTAATGTGTTAAAAAATGCTGTTGATGCCATGTCAGAAAGAGGTTTCTCAGCAAAAATCCCTAACCGGATTAGGATTGATTCATATATTGTTGACCATAGATTGAAATTGAAAATTTATGATAACGGTATTGGTTTGAGCTGCTCTGCAGATGATTTTAAAACGAGCTTTTTCTCCACTAAAGAAAACGGTTTAGGCTTAGGTCTCGCCATTTGCAATGATGTCATTATGCAGTTTGGTGGCAAAATAAATTTATCCAAATGTAAAGATGATCCAGATTCAGCTTGGCAAATGGGTTGTCGGGTATTAATCGATATACCGTTAAATAACTCTGCTAATTAGCCTATTAAGAATTCGTCTTCCGCTTTTATATACTCTCGTAATATGTTGCTATCTCTTTAATTGCGCGCTGAAACCGTGATATCAATCAAATGATTATCTTCGATGTGGTTTACCACAATATCCTTAAGTTATTGGTCGGTTAACAATCTGTTTAGCGATGGTGCTTATTAGTTTATAAGTTTTGATAAGTTCCATTAATCATACGTTAACCGTAATAACTTCGCACCTCGTCGAAGGTTAAGAGGCAATCATGATTGAGTTAAATCGGCGTCATTTTTTGAAGGGAGCTGGGGTTAGTGGTGCATCTTGTGCGCTAGCAAGTATTCTTCCTGGTTCACTGGCAGCATTAGAAAAACAACCTCTCAAAGGTGTTTCCTCTGAAGTGGCCAGTATTTGTGAGATGTGTTCCACTCGGTGCCCTATAAAAGCGCGCATAGTTGATGGGAAAAATGTCTTTATTACCGGCAATAAAGAAGCCAAATCATTTGGCGGCAAGGTCTGTGCCAGAGGTGGCGCAGGTCATAGTTTACTTTACGATCCACAGCGGATTGTTAATCCATTGAAGCGTGTTGGTGAACGTGGCGCGGGTGAATGGATTGAGATTTCTTGGGCTGATGCTTATAAAGAAATTGCAACCAAAATGAACCAAATTAAACAACAATATGGTGCAGAAACCATTGCGTTCTCATCTAAGTCTGGTTCGCTTTCTGGTCATATATTTCATCTGGCTGAAGCATTCGGTTCGCCAAACACATTTACCCATGCTTCAACCTGTCCAGGAAGTTATGTGGTGGCCGCTAAGGCGATATTTGGCACCAAAATGAAGCGCGATTTGAGTAATTCTAAATACATTATTAACTTTGGTCATAACCTTTATGAAGGCATCAATATGTCTGAAACCAGAGGAATGATGCAAGCGCAAATGGATAAAGGCGCTAAATTAGTCGTATTCGAACCACGTTTTTCCATTGTGGCCGACAAAGCAGATGAATGGCATGCGATACGTCCTGGTACTGATGTGTCAGTTGCTCTGGCGCTATGTCATGTTTTAATTTATGACAACTTATACGACCGTGATTTTATCGAAAAGTTTGTAGTGGGTTTTGATGAGTTCGCTGCAGAGGTCGAGCAATACACGCCAGAGTGGGCCGAAACTATTTCAGATGTTTCTGCTAGTGCCATTCGCCGTATCGCTCACGAATATGCTAGCCATGCGCCACATGCGGTTGTCGACTTTGGTCATCGCGCTACTTTTACCCCTGAAGAATTCGATATGCGCCGTGCGTTATATGCTGCCAATATATTAATTGGCAACATTGAACGTAAAGGTGGTTTGTACATGGGTAAAAAAGCACCCGGCTACAATAAATTTGCCGGTGAAAATATCGCCCCAGTATTAGCTAAACCGGGTGTTGAAGGTATGCCTAAATCTTCAGCAATTCGTATTGACCAGGTTGAAAAGCAATACGCAATGATGTGGTCTTCAGGGGGGATTTATCAAACCATATTGGATGCAACGTTAGAAGCAAAACCCTATCAACTAAAAGCATGGGTGATGAGCCGCACTAACCCTATGCAGACTCTTACAGACAGGGCCAAAGTAGAGCAAACGCTTAAAGCGTTAGATTTAGTGGTGTCGTGCGATCTTTATATCAGCGAAACCGCAGCCTATGCAGACTATATTTTGCCTGAGTCAACCTACCTTGAACGAGATGAAGAAATACAAGATAAATCAGGCAAAAATCCTGCTTATTATGTGCGCCAACGTGTTGTTGAAACTATTGGGAATACACGCCCAAGCTGGCAAATATTCAAAGAGTTAGGCCAGTCTTTGGGACTTGATAAATTTTATCCTTGGGAAAATATGCAAACGTTGCAATTAATGCAGCTTAATCGTGACCATAGCTTATTGGAAAACATCAAAAAAATGGGTTATGTCAGTTATGGTAAGCCATTGATGCTGCGTGAACCTGAGATGGTTGCAGCGTTCGTTAAGGCTTTTCCAAACGCGAGAAGTGTTGATGAAGATGGCTGCTATGCAACGGCAATGAAGTTCAAAACCCCCAGTGGAAAAATTGAATTAACATCGCAAAAAATAGAAGACATGGCACCTGGCCGAGGCGTGATTAAGCATCGAAATGTGCAACTAAAGCAAGCTGACGAGTTTTATTTTATCCAAGGTAAGGTTGCCGTACATACCAACGGCGCAACACATAATGTGCCAATGCTGGCCAACCTTATGTCTAACAACGCAGTTTGGATCCATCCAGTAACCGCTGGACGATTAAATATCCACAGTGGCGATGCCATTCAATTAATCAGCAGTGTTGGCAGTGAAGAAGGAACCGCTTTAGTGACTCCGGGCATTCGCCAAGACACGGTATTTGCATACATGGGCTTTGGCTCTAAAAACAAAGAGCTGGTAAGGGCAACAGGAAAAGGTATCCATTGTGGCAATCTGCTTCCGAATGTCATTGCGCCCATTTGTGGCATGAATTTACATACCACTGGTGTCAAGTTGGTAAAAATTTAGCCGGTAAATAATAGATTTGGAATCTCCTATGAATAAACGATATGTCATGGTGCATGATGAAAACAAATGCATCGGCTGCCAAGCTTGTAATATAGCTTGTCGAAGTGAAAACAACGTACCCGAGGGTGTCACACGCTTGCAGGTTAGGGTGGAAGGGCCTTTTGGTGAAGCTCCTCATCTACATTTTAAATATAATCGCGTGTCCTGCCAGCAATGTGAAAATGCACCGTGTGTAAGTGTTTGCCCAACAGGAGCGGCTTATATTGATGAAAATGGATTAGTGTCAATTCATAATGATAAGTGCGTCGGTTGTCAGTATTGCGTGGCGGCATGTCCCTATAAAGTCCGCTTTATCAATCCAATCACCAAGGCTGCAGACAAGTGTAACTTCTGTAAAGACACTCGCCTAGCCAGAGGTGAGCAACCCGCCTGCGTCACAGCATGTCCAACAGATGCGTTGTATTTTGGTGATGCTAACGATAGTCAAAGTGAGGTTGCACTATTACTTAATACTAAAATAACCTATCAAGAAAAAACTCACTTAGGCACTAAGCCTCGTGTGTATCGTATTCCAACTAAACGAGGAGGGATTGAGTCATGAATAATACATGGGGCGATATGGCGCAATATGATCCGGTGACATGGAACTGGGTTATCGCAGTCTACTTATTTATGGCCGGTTTATCAGCAGGTAGCGTACTCATTGGTATTGGTATGCGTTGGTACAGCCGTGATAAGCAAACTGAAAGTCCAATATTAAAAGCTGCAGCGCTAATTGGACCGGTGGCAATCAGTTTAGGTTTAGCTTGCTTGGTGTTTGATTTAACTAAACCGTTTCATTTCTGGCTGATATTAGTTAATTATAACTTCCAGTCTGTTATGGCAATAGGTGTTGCAGCGTTATTGGCATATTCACCACTGGGTATCGCCTATGCGCTAATCGTGCTTAAGGATGATTTACCTAAGTGGAAGCTGGGTTTCTTATCCGGCATTGCCGATTTGCTAATGCCGTTCCGTAAGATTATTGAAGTCTTGCTATTCATCCTTGCTATTGGGGTTGGCGCATATACTGGCTTTTTAATCTCGGCGATGAATGCTTATCCAATGCTCAACACTGCGGTATTACCTGCACTATTTTTAGTGTCGGGATTATCAGCAGGAGCAGCTGCTAACCTTGTGGTGGCGTTATTGATGTTTAACACCGATACCCATAGCCCTGAAGTTGCCAAAATGCACCGCATTGAGTTACCGGTTATCATTGCTGAAATGATGTTTCTAGTGATGCTGTTTAGCGCACTCTATTTCACTGGCGGTTCAGCCGCTACTGCGTTAGCATCGTTAAATACCGGTATTTGGGCAAGCGTGTTTTGGATTGGGGTGGTTGGAATTGGCTTCGCTATTCCATTATTGGCAATGCTATTACCTTCGAGCGCTCGCCACAGTAAAGCCTTAATGTTGACCGTGGCATGTTGTAGTTTGACCGGGGTGTTAGCCCTTCGTCACTTCATTGTCTATGCTGGTCAAAGCTATATTAGTTAGAGAAATACGCTAGCTTAACGTGTAGAAAGTGTGCTTCATTTAACTTCCTCTCGGACTTGTCTGAGAGGAAGTTTTTTATGGGTAATACAAAAACGCTTATTTCAACCGCTATGACTGAAACGTTCGGCTGTTGCTGAAGATCTAACCCGTCTTCTGGATGAAATGTAAACCATATCAGTTAGCAATGTGAAGCGGGTCTTGATTGTGGTTGTGTAGCCTATACTGCAGGCTAATTTACGTTTATATTTTGCAAACAAATGCACCACTTATCAGGGGCAATACGCTAATGGATTTGGCTAAACTTTCCCGTATCAGCATGAAACATTTAATCACTTTACATGTGATGCTTGATACCCTCAGTGTAACCGCCAGTGCAGAACGGTTATGCTTAAGCCCATCGTCGGTCAGTAAAACCTTGAGTCAGTTAAGAGAAAGCCTTAATGATGAATTATTCTATCGACATGGCAACTCACTTATCGCCACCCCCTTAGCGCGAAGGTTAGGCCCAAGCGTGCAGCAAATGATCAATGATATAAACCATATCATGAGCCAAGATGTGTTTAGTCCTGCCGATTATCAGGGGCGATTTTCACTCGCCATGCGAGAAAGCACCTTTGAACTGCTGGCCGCCAAAATAAGCGCTCATATTCTCAATTTGGCGCCCAATATCCATTTAGATATTTACAGTAAAGACAATATTGGTTTTGACGGGCTACTAAAGGGATCGTTAGATTTTATCATTTTACCCCATGATCTAAGTCAACCGACTAATATAGACGAAGACTTAAAATGGGAAACCTTGATAAATGATGAGATGGTTTGCTTAATGAATTCATCACACCCATTGGCTTTGCAGCAAGACATCAGCCTCGATGACTATTTGCATTTTAGTCACATCGGCATCACAGATACCGACCTAAGCACGCCGTATTTTGATATTTTGCTGGCTCAGCAATCCAAAAAGCGCGCCGTACCCATTTCGGTGGCAGACTTTGGCAGTGCAGCGCTAATGTGCCATCACAGTGAACTGCTATTTACGTGCTCGCGCCGCTGGGCGTCAATGGCCAAACAAGCCCAAGGATTGATCATTAAAACATTACCCATAGATTACGGCAAAGTGGCTTATAGTCTTGTTTGGCATCGCCAGAGTATGAACGACCCTGCGCACCGCTGGTTGTATGAGCAAATATTGCTGTGCAGTCGCTAAGCTGAATTAAATGCGCTTAGTTAAATTAATTAAATTGAATGTACTCAGTTACATTAAATGTACAAGGCCGGCAAGGCGATATTGCTTACGCCTCGCTGGGTAAGTTGAGACGCTAAGGCTTCGATATCGGCTTGGGTGCATTGCGGCCATGTCGAAGCAACTTGTCCGACACCGTGATGGTGAAACGCATTTAACTTAACTCGGGTATCGCTGGGTAGCTGCTGTAAATATGTCGCTAGGGCGTTAATCTCCACATCATAATCTGTGATCCCAGGAATGTGTAACAGTCTCACTTCATAAAGCTTATGATGCTGAGCAAGTAACTCAATGGATTTAAATACCGGATGATTATCACGGCCGGTGATGTAATGGTGGGTATCTTGTTGCCATGCTTTTAAATCAACCATAGCGCCATCTAAAAAAGGCAGCAACTTATGCCAACCCGTTGGAGGTAAACTGCCATTGGTGTCGATCATGCAATTAAGATGTGATAAGTGCTCAGATGACTTAATCGCCTTAAACAGCTCAATGACAAAAGGTAATTGCAGGCTGGCTTCACCGCCGCTGACCGTAATACCATCAATAAAATGCCGTTGACTGCTAATGACCTCAAGCATTTGCTCAATGGTATAATTGGACGTTTTGGGCGTTGACTTTTTAGGGCATACCGCAAGACATGTATCACATTGACTGCACAGCGAGCTGTTCCACACTATATGCGACTTCTCCTTTACCACAGCACCTTGCAACGCTATGTCATATGAAAGAGCGTCTTGTGACGCCATGAGTGTCAGTGCTTGCTCAGGGCAATGTTCAACACAATCGCCACAAGCATCACACAAGCTTATCGTGTGAGGATTATGGCAGTTTTTGCATTGATAATTGCAGCCTTGCAGGAAAATTACCAATCTACTGCCAGGCCCATCGACACATGAAAACGGCAATATTTGGCTTACAATGGCGTGTTTACTCATAAACAAGAGGCGACTGTTCGTGAGCAATCACCCGAGCTTGGCGCTGTAATATCCCTGTATTGGTAGCAGCCTCGGCGGCTAAGCCCGTGGTGTTGGTACGCGAGCCACATTGCTTAAACGTCTCAATGTCTGAACGTTTTACCATATAGCCAGTCACGCGGACTAAATCATTATTAGCAACATTGGCGGTAAACTCTCTAAAACCTGAGCTAAGAGCGCCTTTACAGAGTTGGAACATAGCTTGAGGATTAGATTTTACAGTTTCATCTATGGTGAGAATATCGCTAATCCCAGCGGTATAATACTGATGATGTTTCGCTAATGCTTGAATATGGCTAATGGGATCGGGCTCTGTACCATAGGGAATACGAACCCCTGGGGTTACGCCTTTATCCAGACTAATACCGCTTTGAGAATGTAATAATGCTCGGCCTTTGTAGCCATAGGTCACCGGCGTCGATTTGACAATTTTATCTAATGCGGCAGAGATCCTCAGTCCGAGTTCATTTGCTTCAAGCTCGTGTCCATAACCGTTACCGGATTGATTAACACTGTTTGTGGATCCTACGTCGGCTAAACCACGCGTGGGCAAGGCTTGTAAAATATTGACCGCTTCAGCCATACCATAAATCCCAAACATTGGTGCAAACCGTGACTCATCAATGAGCTGTTCTTTAACTAAAAAACTATCAAAAAAATGTGATTGTTGATGTAAAAAGGCCGAACGCGCTTCAATAAGCTCATACGTGAGCTGACAATAATGAGTTAACGTTTGCTCAAAAAAATCAGCAATGCTGGTGGCTTTGATGGCAACTTGCTTAAGGTTAAGTCGTACTAAGGTATTGGCGCCGCCAGCTAATGGTAAAGCGTTATAGCAACTGACAATCCCAAAACCCCGCTCATCGAACGTTTCGGCATGTAATGGGTAATTAGCAATGTGAGGTTTACTGCACTGACAAATATTGGTGGTGGCGAGCAGTAATAAATCATCTGGGGTGACGGCTGGGTCGTACATAAAGGTTAAATTAGGTGCAATTTGCTGTAACTCGGCATCAATTCGCAATATGGTCCGACAAATAATATTATCGGTCGGACCTATATTCACATGCATAAACGCATCGGGTAAGGTTCTATCAAGTAAAATCCAAAAGCGTTTTAGTTTGCGATAGATTGCATCATTATCAAGCCCTAGGGTAAAAGGCATTAATAACCCATCCAATTGGCCTAAGTACACCGGGATATTGGTCACCGACGGCACATGGTGATAAAGGATAGTTAACGCATTCAATGCATCATCAAAATCTTCAGCTGGCGCTAATTCCAAATACTCGGAGCCTTGCTGAAGGTATTTAGCATAATCGGGTAACACATAACGCGGCTTAAACGGCGCATGGCCTTCAAACATATCGCAGATAATGCCGTCCGTCATCGCATTATTAACCTGCTCAGATACCGCCACATAAGGCAGGCTGTTTTCAGCTTCTAATGCCAAATTATTCGATTTTTGCTTAGGAGAAAGTTGAGGGTGGCTGACTATTTGAACAATATTATCTTGTAATGCCATGATGAAATTCCACTATTTTTATGAGCAATGATATTAAGACCAATGCTGGTAACCATTGTTGATAACCACCAATCTACTCAGTGGCGGAGGTTTTCAACAGTGAAAATAGCCGAAGCGGCTATTGATAGAATCGAAATCCGATGATGAAGATCACAAGCTAAATTCTAGAATGCTTTATTTTTGGGTGAATATATTAATGCAAGGTAAGCCCTATAGGTGTCGACTATTATATTGTTCATCGTCAATGGAATTAAAATCTCATCAACAGAGCCAGAATGCTTTAGGTCATGTTAAATATTGGTATTCATAATCTTTCATATTCGTTACTTATTAGTTCATATCTAAATCAGTAGTTATTCATATATTTTACATATAGTCACTCTATCAACAAGAACCTAAATGTAGGGTGATAAATATGAATATCAGAACAACTCAATTAGCTCAGTCAATTTTATTAGTTAGCTTAATCCTATCGGCAAACGCCTTTGCTCATGCCGCAACTGATCAGGATGTCCTTGGTGGCACTATTAACGGTAAATTAACCTTTGCTTCTGATTATGTTTTTCGAGGTGAATCTGAAACCATGGATGGCGAAGTACCGGTGGTACAAGGTACGCTCAGTTGGGGCAATGAGCTTGGTTGGTATGCCGGCATGTTTGCTTCAAATGTTAAATTTTCCGACCCTAATTTAGAAATTGTCACCGCACCTTATATTGGTAAAGCGGGTAAATTTGGCGATAGCACTATCAGTTACGACGTCATGGTTTTCTCTTATCTTTATCCTGGCGCTTCATACTCTAATTATACAGAATTATGGATTAAGGTTGGCAAGCAATTCGGGCACGCTAATGTTCAACTAGAAGTAACTCCAACCATCGATGACTGGTTTGGTGTTGATGGTTGGCAAGGTGTTAACTATGCGGTTCATCCAAGCTACGCATTTGATAATGGTGTAAATTTTTCAGCCAGCATCGGTTATCAAGGTTTAGAGGGCGAAGGTGCAGAAGGCTGGGGACACTGGAACTTGGGTGTGAGTAAAGCTTATGCCGGCATCAATTTCGATGTTCGTTATCATGGCAGTACCATGGATAGCGATCATAAAGTGTATGGCACTCAAACAAAGATTTTTGATGACCGAGTGGTTGTTGGCATCAGCAAAAGTTTTTAAATTAAAAATATAACGTCTTTTATTGTGAATCTGTAAATATAATTGGATCTGGTTCTACATCTTTCCATTGTGTGATCCGGGTCCTTTTTATCAACCAATTTTGCTAGCTAGCACTCATTCCTTGAATATCGTTATAGGCAAATGTGAAAAGTTATGAATAATAACGACCATTATTAGCAACACTATTTGGATTGGACGATGGCACATACTGGTTTAACAAATACAGTACTCGTAGTTGACGATGAAGCGGTGATCCGCGCTCGATTAAAAGGCTATTTTGAGCGCGAAGGTTATCGTGTGCTTGAAGCTGGAGACGGCGAACAGATGTGGCAACAGTTTGCAAATCAACATGTCGATTTGGTGATGTTAGATATTAATTTACCCGGTACAGATGGTTTAAGCTTGGCACGCGAACTGAGAAGCCGTTCGGACGTGGGCATTATTTTAGTCACGGGTCGTGATGAAACTATTGATAAAATCGTTGGTCTTGAGATGGGCGCTGATGATTATGTGACTAAGCCATTTGAATTAAGAGAATTATTAGTAAGAGTTAAAAATTTGCTGTGGCGAATTTCGTTAGTCAAAAAAGCACAGCAAGACGTTGTAGACCAATTTGAAAAATGTGACGATATCATTGCCTTCGATCAATATATTCTTGAATTAAATAGTCGAAAACTGAGTTATGGTGACGAGGTGATTAAGCTGACTAAAGCTGAGTTCGAATTACTTACCGTCTTTGCATTGCATCCACAGCAAGTACTATCTCGTGAGCGATTAATGCAGCAAACAAGCCATCGTAATGAAGAGGTAAATGATAGAACCATAGATGTCATTATTCGCCGTTTACGAAACAAGCTACAGGCAGACCTGTTTGTGACAGTTCACGGAGAAGGTTATTTGTTTGCGACTAAGGTTAAAGATTAGTTTTGTGTTACGCGGTAAATGGGGTAAAAATTTGCAGGGGCTAAGCTGTTATTAAACATATCGAGTTGCACCTTTCCTTGTTCTAACGCCTGTATTTGTGGGCCAATATCACCAAATGATTGTGCTCCCTCAAGTAGTTTTACCATGATATCTATTGCCAACTTACCTTGTAACACCACTTGATCATCACTACTGAAAGCGACTTTATTACGATGCAGTCCGCGCAACGTCGCTGGCGATAAATAACTGCTCACAAGCTTTACTTGGCCAGTTAATTGTTTATGTTGCAATGTTCCTATTGCTGCTTCGATAGCAACTGCACTGCCTAGAATATAATCAGGAATGTGGTCGTTAAGCAGATTATGAAGTTGGTCACGATAAAGGTCACGATTATTGTCAGTATGACGAATTGACGAAACCACAATAGGACTATTGGTAATAGCATCTTGAATACCAAGCTCAACCCAATCGCTGCCGCCAACACTTTCTGGGCCTGTGAGTAGAGCGAGTTTTACTGGAGACGATGGAGGTGATTTTTTTACAGATTTGGCGATAAAGTGGCCAGCTTCCCAGCCCATTTGATACCAATTAACGCCTACACGAGTAGTAATAATCGGGTTATCGAGTCTATTCACTAACGCAATGATGGGCTTATTAATTTGGCCCGGGTATCGGTCAAGTAAATTGGGGGCCACAGCACCGAGTAAGATCGCATCGAACGGCTGATTAAGGCAGTATTCAAGTTGTTTTAGTTGTTGCTCTTTTCTGTAATAGCTACCGGCTTCAAATAATTCTAAATTAATGCCTAATTGGCTGGCTTTTGACACCAAACCGTAATCAATGCCGATCCAATAAGCGTCTTTAAGGTGAGGTACTAAGGCACAGATCCGCCAAGGCTTTTTGGCCGAGGTCAGTTGATTATATTGTATCGACTTTACTGTTTGGATTTTGGCATTAAAGGGCGTGCGCTGTTGTAATGTCCAGCTAGAATCGGATGTTGCTTCAGCAAGTAATGGTAATATCCCTAAGCCAGCTATGAGCATATAAATAAGTCGGCACATTATATTGTCTCGATTAAGGTTTCTGAAAAGAATAGCAAAAGAATTTTAATAATTATAACATTTTAAGGAATGACTGTGAGCACTTTATCACTATCAGGCAAGAGCTTAGTGGGTCGCCTTATGTTGGCATTCTGTCTGCTCGGGTTGTTACTATTAATGTTAGTTAGCCTTGGCAGTATTTCGCTTTATTGGGTAAAGCTTGCTGACCAATATCTATATGAAGAGGCATTACCCGCATCACAGGCCGCAAGGCAATTGATGCAGTCTTCTAATGGCTTGCTCGACAATGCCCAAGCGCTTGAACGAGTGGAAGAAGAGGCTCAACGCGTTTTCCTTGGGCGTAAGTTGTCACTGGAAAGCACTAATTTACTTTCCGCTATTGAACGACTCAATTCGTTAAATCTACAAAATCATGGTGTCGATAAAGATAAGCAATTAGCGCTATTAGCCGGCGAAATCATCCATGACTTATCGGTATTCGGCCGCCAAGTGGGTAAACGTTTAGTGTTGGCGGCTCAATTGAATAATAAAGGAAGCGCACTGGCGGAAGCGGCCAGTAAGAGTGGTGTTTTACTTGAAGCAGAACAAGCTGTGGTCGATTCAACCATTCTGGCTAAGTTGAGTTTAGCTTACCCTCAAGTGATAGGCGCTGAACAAAGTGCCCAACTTTTGGACTCCATCATAGAACAAGACTTGGATGTCCGTGAACGTTTAAACCGAGCTTTGGGATTGATCCATCACATTGCGTTAGTGGGGCAGTTATTACAGTCGCCAGAACAACAACTCGGATTAAATAACGTTCTCGACAGTATGGCTCGAGTACTTTCTCCAACAACTTATACGATTAATACTACTGGCGATAACTTACATAACGGCATCGAAGTGCCTAGCCCTTACACAGGTTCAGGCACGAGTGGGAAAATTGATTTAATGCCTCTGGAATTACTTAAAGGCTTAATTCGAGATCCCGTTAGGGCGACAGAGCTTGAGCACCAACTGATAATGTTAAGGGAAGTAAATGTTGGCTTAAGTTTGCAGCAGCAATATGCGCAATTACTAACGAAACAAAATGCGCAGCTGTTAACGCTGACGGATAAATTAGGCCAACTGAATAAGTCAGTCGATAGCGCAATGAAAGCACAACAGCTGCAGGCAGAACATGCCCGAAGTAATTTTTTACAGCAATTACTGTGGGCTAAATCAGGGCTGTGGGCGACAGGTATTTTGATGTTAATCATTATGCTGTTGGTCGTTTATCGGGTTATTTATAAAGGCATTGCTTTACGCCTAAGTGAAGCAACTGCAGCATTATCTCAATTAAGTCAGGGCAATACCGAAGTGGTACTTGATCCTCATGGAGACGATGAACTCACCGCGATGGCTGCAGCCATTGAAGCTTTTAAACAAAAAACCGCGCACAATCAAGCACTGCAATCTGAGTTACAACAAACGGCATCAGAATTATTTGCCCATAAAGCCTCACTCGAAAGTACTGTGCAGGCGCGCACACTCGAACTGGCTGAAACCAACCGTCAACTAGACGCTGAAGCCAAAGGGCATTCGACGGCTAGAGAGATGGCAGAGCAAGCTAGCAAGGCAAAATCGCTATTTTTAGCGACTATGAGCCATGAGATCCGTACTCCGTTAAACGGTCTTTTAGGCACCCTGACTTTACTGAGTCACTCGCCATTACCTCCAGCACAGAAACAAATGTTGGCATTATCACAATACAGTGGCACCTTACTGCAAAATGTACTTAACGATATTTTGGATTTTTCTCGTTTGGAGCAAGGTAAATTAACTAACGAGCCTCGAACTGTCGCACTTTGTGAGCTGCTTGATGAAGTGATGGCTATCATGTTAGCTGGCGCGGGATTGTCAGGTATATCGTTATATTTAGTTCGCGGTGATTTACCCAAATGGATAACGGTAGACGGACCCAAATTGCGCCAAGTGTTATTTAACTTGCTTGGCAATGCCATTAAATTCACGCCAGCAGGAGAGATTACATTACGGGTAAATGTGGTTGATAAACGATTAACTTTTGAAGTGGCAGATACCGGCGTCGGCATAAGTAAAAATGATATGAATCAATTGTTTATTGCTTATGGTGCGCAGCCTAATCAAGGCAGAACCAGAGGCACAGGCCTTGGGCTCGCTATTTGTAAAGAATTAGTCTCGTTAATGAATGAGGTTAATACTGCCAATCATTCTATTTGGGTTAAGAGTAAAGTAGCTGAAGGTTCCACCTTTGGTTTTAGTTTGCCATTGCACATCTGTGAGCAAGCACATGAGGTTATCTGTGCACAATTACCTAAAGTTGATCCTAAATGTGTACTCGTTATCGAAGACAACAAAGTCAATTCCATGGTGGCCCAAGGGTTTTTAGCACATCTTGGACATCATTCCGTACTGGCTGATAGTTGTGCGCAAGCAAGGGCGTTGTTTAACGTCGATAGTGCTTTGCAGTTTGACGGCATTATGCTTGATATTCAATTAGGCGATGGATCAGGGATTGAGTTATTAGTAGAGTTGAAGCATATCGCTAACGCGGCCCATAAAGACATCAGCATTGCCGCATTTACGGCACAAATTCAAGATGATGACATAAACGAGTATCAAGCCGCAGGCTTTGATGACGTATTAGCCAAACCGCTTAATATGAAGTTTTTAGCCCATTGGATCGGTGATGCAAGTGACAAATCAGCAATGAACAACAGCAACATGAATAAGTTAACCAAGATAGAGAAACATAAAGGCTTGACACAAACTGCCATAGATCAAAAACCATCACGCCGGAATGAAGACAATCAGCCTTTACTCAATGAAAAGCAAATTAATGAAGACTTACAATACCTTGGTAACACTGCTGTTAAAGAGATGTTAGCACTATTTAAAGTCAGTAGTACGGAACACATTAATGCACTCGCAGCTTTACCTGCAGATAGGGCAAAAGCGTTACATGCACTTAAAGGCAGTAGTGCCAGTATCGGCTTTATTCAGTTGAGTCAGTTGTGCAAACAATTAGAAAAAGATGGCATTAGTGCTGATTCATATCCGCTGCTTAAACAGGTGTGGCAAGCATCTATTAATGCACTTGAGTTGAAATTAGCCAGCTAAGTTGTTATAAATCATGGGCCTGGAATGTAGTTCAGTGTGGATAACCGTCACTCTATTTATCCTAAGCTCAAACATTACTTGTGAACTACCCCGAGACTTTCGCTACGCTCGGATCACGGGAATTTCTCGACGGATTAGATAAAAACACCGAGCTTGCTCGGTGTTTTTATCTGGATGAATTATCGCTTAGTCAAATAGATATCCTGTTACTGAGCTCCTTTTAGTGCTTCACAATCAGTTTCAACCCAAGCCAGAGTGAGGTGAGCAATAACAGAATAAAACTTACCAGTATCAACAGAGGTAAGCTTATCTACAAAACGGGGTAGCCAAGCGTGAAGATATTGGCTAATAAAGCTGAGCTGAGTGTTATCATCACTTGCGCAAGCTTGGTGGGCAACATACGCCAAAATAACGGCAATATGGTCTGCCGGTTCAGGGAATTCACTTTGAACAGCCAATTGGCTTTGCTGTAAATAGGTTTGCATTTGCTGATGTTGCTCACCAAACAACAGCACATCATCTTTGACAGCATGGGCATCGTTAAGATACAAACTGGCATAAGGGCTGGCGCTATGCTTTGTACCCACTAAAAATAGGCCACAATAATCGGCAGCAAGCTCTAATAAAGCATGATCAGTATTGACGCTGTTAAGGGTTGAATTAAGCACTGAGTTTATGGTTTCGATGTCTTGACTAAACAAGGGATCACTAGCCAATTGAGTAAAGAATGCCTGCGCCTGACTTGCCGTGAGCGCTTGTAATAGCTGTTGATCTAGCTCCTTTGCAAACAGTGATGAGAGCAGCTTATACACCATAGAACGACCCTGGTTCATTGGCGTGTTATACAATATCTTGTCATTCATCTATGTTATCTCCTGACCTTATTAAGGCCGTTAACTTAAGCGACAAGGATAAATCACTTGGCGCACAGTAATAATACTTACACGTTATAGCTGCGTTTCAATTGGGCCGCTAAATGAACTGACTTCAGGGACTTTACCTTGATATTTTTCGAAGTCGACCAAGCATGTGTACGCGGAGCAAGCTTGGGCAAGTTTCGATGTACCAATATCTTGCGTTAACGTATTAGGGTCGCCATAGCTGCATAATGCACCTATTTCACTGCCGCCTTGCTTGGTACCATCTTTGCCGACAGGGCCATACCAAGCCCCTTCATGAATTCGAATAATGCCACTAGGGAAGTTATCTGATACGACCGCCCCAGCCAATAGCTGGCCTCGGTCGTTAAATACTCGCACAATGTCGCCATCTTTAATGCCACGCTGTTTTGCATCGCTAGGGTTCAAGTACACAGGTTCACGGCCTTTTACGGCGTAAGTTTCTCGATATTGCTGCGACTCACACATTTGTGAATGTAAGCGTTTATCTGGGTGGCAAGATTGCATCCACATCGGGTGCTTATCTGAACCTGGGCCACCATGACTGCGCTCTGATTTTTCTATCCACGTTGGGTGACCGGGGCAGTCTTCGTAGTTAAAACGTGCTATTTTTCGACTGAATATTTCAATCAAACCCGATGGTGTACCCAGTGGGTTTATTTCGGGATCATCTCTAAAATCGGCATGACGTGTCCAAGGTTGGCCTTCACCAAAATGGACATAACCTTGTTTCCAGAAAGTGTCGAAATTTGGCATCTCAAACTTACCGGCATTATCGGCTTTACAGTCGTTATAAAGTTTTTTAATCCAGTCAAACTCCGACATGCCACGGGTATATTCTGTCTCTTTGTTCATTATTTTGGCAAAACGAGTAAATATTTCAAAATCGGACAAGCTATCAAATAATGGTTCAACCATTTTTTGCATCGCTAAAACACCACGGTTAGCGTAGCTGCCATAAACGTCAATGTCATTTCGTTCAAATGTGGTGCAAGCAGGTAAAACAATGTCAGAGAAACGGCAGGTTGCTGTCCAGTTAATGTCGACAGTGACCACACACTCAAGCTTTTGAAATGCTTGCTTCATCTTATTTCTATCTTGATGATGACTCCATGGATTATTACCTGAAAACACCATCATTTTGATATCAGGGTAAGTGACTTTTGAACCGTTGGCATCAATGGTTTTACCCGGTTCTAAAATGGCATCAATCCAACGTGCAACCGGAATGGTGCTACTCGCGCCTTTAAAATCATTGCTGTCGAATAACGGCTTTTGGCCGTCATCAAGATTGCGAGGAAATGCACCCGGGGCGGCAGCACCGGACGCTGGAACACCAATGCTGGAGTAGTGATGGCCGTAGCTGATACCGCCTCCAGGTAACCCTATTTGGCCAATCATAGTGGCAAGCACCGCCGCCATCCAATAAGGTTGTTCACCGTGTTGTTGACGTTGAATACACCAACCCATCATGATTTGAGTACGACCTTGGGTCATTACTTTGGCTAAGTCACGTATAATTTCAGGGCTAACACCAGTAATTTTGCTGGCCCACTCGGGGGTTTTCGCAACGCTATCTGACTCGCCTAAAATATAAGGTACGAATCTGTCAAAACCAAGGCTGTAACCTTCAATAAACTTTTCATCGTGTAACTTACTGGTGATCATTTCATGGGCAATACCCAGCATTAATGCAACGTCAGTTTGTGGGTTAACGTAAAGTTGTTCACATCCTAAGTATTTTTGGGTTTTAGTGACCACCGGGTCGATACTGATCACCCGGATCTTACCTTGTTTCACTTTTTCTTTAAGCTCAGCAAGATAGGCAAATGATTCATGAGTTTCGGCGTTCCAACCCACTTGCAGGTTTTTATAGGGATCATTGGACCACAAAATGATGGTGTTAGATTGCTCAAGGATCAACGGCCATGAAGTACCTTGGGCATAAACTTCTGTTGAGCCTAAAATATAAGGCAAAATAGTTTGGCCAGCACCCGTTGAGTAGTCGCCAATTTTTTTGACAAAGTTACCGTGCATACCAACAGCGCGTTGCATATGACTGGTACATGAATGCAGCTGCCCAGTTGCGCGCCAGCCTGTTTGACCTGCGTGCAGTCCTGATGGACCGTATTGAGTTTGCACCTCATCAAGTGAATCTTTAAACAGGGTTAGGGCTTTATCCCATGTAACACGGACAAAGCGAAAGTCACCGCGCTGGGTCGTATCACTTTTATGACCTTTCAATAAAAAATCTAAGCGCACCATAGGGTAGCGAACCCGCGATGGATTGTAGACTAAGCCTTTAACGCCATTGATCATGTCGGTAGGATATTTGTCTAATTCAAATGGAATGACTTGGTCAATGACCCCATTTTTACGCTTCATTTTGAAAGCACCAAAGTGCGAACCCGTAGTAAGCCAGTCGTCACTTGCTTTAGTGCCCGCAGTTGCCAAAGCATTGAATGACGCCAACACTGATGTACTGCTTAGTCCCACATAAGAAGTCGCCACTAAGCCTTTAAGAAAATCTCTTCTGTTCATGATGATATCCTATTAATGCGCTGACTTATCGAAAGTAGATGAATGCTCTTGTAAGTACTTTTGTACAAGCGCTTGAGTATCTTGATCCATGTTGACGAACGCAATCATGCCTTGAAACATGCCTGGCCAACTATTGGCATCAAAGTGTGCTTCTGCCGGCTGGGTATGGCAAACACTACAACTGCTAGTATAGGTATCCCGTGCATAGTCCCAAAGTGGCTGTAAATCGTTGACAAGATAGTCTGAGTCGGTCCAAATTTTGGCTTCAACACGTTGCCAGGTTAACCCCGTCATCGGATCTTGTTTTTCTTCGAAGACCTCCATTACGCCATCTTCCAACGCCGCAGCTTTTGTGAGTTGAGCAGACAGAATATTAAGACCGAAATCGAAATAAATTACTCGACCAGCACCAATGTTTTTACGCCAACCATTAATACCAACTTGTACACGACTGCCATTGGTTTCAAGTACCGTCACTTTAGTGGCAATGTTTAATGTGCCTGCTTCAACATCTGTATTTTGATTAAAATAAAGCGGTTTGGTCAAGGCGGTAAAGTACTGAGCACCAACAACAAGACCAGTTTCGCCAGATCCGACTTGTGCAATGAGTTCAGGTGCGCGCGCAGTCCCCATATCAGGAAGCTTGTGCGCAATGCCTTTATGGCAATCAACACAACTTTGATTGATCTCAGCGGCTCGTTTCATTTGCTTTTGAGCCAGCTTTGACATGTCACCCCAATTCATAGAGTCGTAGTTATGACAATTTTTGCAGGCTAATGAATCATCCCGATCGAAGCGTTTCCACTCTCGGCTAGCCATTTCTAGGCGTTTTGCTTCAAACTTTTCTTCGGTATTAACCGTTTGCATTAACCAGCCCCACATATCATGAGAAGCTTCAATTTTTCGACCAATTTTACGGCTCCAGTTATGGGGCACGTGACAGTCTGGACAAGTGGCACGAACACCAGAGTGATTTGACCAATGCACGGTTTGCTGCAGTTCTTGGTATGGCTTGCTTTCCATACTATGGCAGCTGATACAGAATTCTTCTGTGTTGGTCAGTTCTAGTGCAGTATTAAAACCACCCCAGAAAATAATGCCCATCAAAAAAGCCGATAGGCTAATTGTGCCTAAGGTAAGATATTTGGCTGGTTGGTTAAGTGTTCGCCAAATGTTGATAAACCATTTCATAACAGCATCCCTAATAAGATTGACTCATGATTTTCGAGGATTAGTGTGCGACAACGCCACCAAATGCTTGGATCATCCAAATGACAAAACCGTAAGCGCTAATGCTGGTGATTGTGATGATTGGAAAGAGTAAAAAAATGATAAATCCAAGTACCTTTAACTCCTTAGATTTCACTTTTCTAGGGGGTTCTGCTAAATCTTTTGTTGTCATAATGTGCTCACTTAAATAATTACCTTTGCTGATGCCAGCTATATTAGATAACAATTGTTAATGGCACTCAGACTGTAGATGAATGAACGCAGACAATATGTGAAAGATTATGAACAGACGAGGTGAAGCCAACGAGGAAATAACGACAGTGGATAATTGGAGGGTAGGTGAGCGACAAAAGTGATGCCTAACAAGATAAAATAGCTGTTTTGGTCATATGACCGTGGTTGCCTCTAATATTATCTGAGCCACAATAGCCATGACATATGAATAGTGTCCTTAGAAATTCAGACGCTTAAGAGCGATAACTAACACCGAGAATTAAATCGATTCTGGTAACAGAGAGTGTGAACCATATTGTGCACTTACCCTAAGATTGATCCGGCTTATGTTCTTGCAAGAATTGTTTAACTATTAATACCGTTGATTGCGGATCTTCCTCATGAGGTACATGGCCTAACTCATCAAATACAACCAGCTCGCTGTTGGCTATATCGTGATTAAACTGGGTGCCATACTTAGGCGGAATTAACTTGTCTTTGGCTCCCCATATTATCAATGTTGGTACATCAATGGTGTTAATCTTATCCACCAAAAGTCCTGGTAATGTTTGTTTAAAGCGCGCTTTCAAGGCGTCACGATTACCTTGTCGAAGTGATAGTTCGTAATATCGGTCAACTAATTCATCGCTGACCAAATCAGGGTTACCGTAGACATTCTTAACACTGCGAGCGACCAGTGATTTAGGTAACACATTTTTTAACAACACACTGGTTAGCGGATTTTGTGATAATGTAAATGCCAGTGGTACCGATTCTGGTTCAAAAGGGTATCCACTGGAATCAACCAACACTAATTTCGACACTCTTTGTGGATACCGAACCGCGGTCGCCCAAGATACATAACCCCCTAAAGAGTTACCCGCTAAGACGCATTTTTGTATCTTTAATTCATCGAGCACTGCAGCAACGACATCAGCGTAATGTTCAATGCTGTAATTATTGTCAGGATCGGGCCCAGTCAATCCAAATCCCGGTAAGTCGAAACGAATGACTCTGCGTTGTCCTTTTAATGCGTCTACCCAACCATCCCAAGTATGTAAAGACGCACTCGTGCCATGGATTAACACTATGGGTTCTAGATCAGACTTTGACCCTTCATCTCTTAAGTGAATATTCATCCCTGCAATATTAACAAACTGCGAGGGGGGTTGAGCCCAGCGTTGACTCAGCTCTGCCACTGACTTGTCCGGCGCTTGATTAAGATAAATAAAAATTGCCAGGCAGGCTAAAAGTACCAACAACAGATATAAAAAATATTTCAACAATCCGAACATTTGTGGACCTTATTTTTGTTATAGATCGAATGCTAATAAACATTAACAGCAGTGATCGTTAGGTTACATTGCCATTTAAGACTAAATTGTAAATGAAATAAATCTTTGCTGAGCAGGATCAAATAATGGCAGCCAAATAGTTATAATAATGTTAACTACAGGCTTGCAGCATACACAATGACATTTGTTATCACAATATACCCACGACAAGATGAAATAGGCTGTCTCAAGTGCAAACAATAGAATGTGTTTATAGAAAAGTGTTTATGAACAAGCGTTAGCCTGAGTAATAGCATGATATGACCGTTTTAAGGGCATAGAGGCGATCTCTGATAGTGCTCGTATTGACGTACTACTTACTTCTTTAATAAATAACTAGGCATCATATTATTGATAAGTGTTGCATCAGTCGTATAAATTTAACTACAACATTGTTATAGTAAAAGCCTCTTAGTTTAGTGGACATCATGTATGCTAAAAATTTTGTTAAATATAGCGATTATATTATCACTAGTAGGGCAACTGTTTATGCCTAGCTATGCTATGTCTAACGAAATGACTATGTCTACTGAAATGACTATGTCAGGCTCGCAATCGAGCAATCTGCACCCATCAACCATGATAGACATCGACTGCGACAATTACGTTCACAACGATAACTGTTGTTCAGACAATATAAGTCAATGCATAAGTCAATGCATTAGTCATTGCCATGCCATAGCTCATGCTTTTATGTTGTTTTCGGGCGAAGAGCTTACCGCTATACGGTTAACTGGCGCCAAAGTTAGCCTAGCTTTATGGGTATCAACACCTACCACTCTAACAAACCAAAATCCACCTCCGATAGCGTAATTCTTTATTCAAATTAGTCACCCACATTAATTTATAAAGATTATTGTTGCTGTAATTAACAGCATCAACACTTAACGGAGTTCATCATGAAAAAATTTATTGCTATTTCACTTCTCTCTATCGTCAGCTCAGTATCAATGGCTGCAACTATCTCATTACCTGACAATTTAATTTTTACTGCGGTCGATGGTAAAACCTTACAAAACAAGAGCCAAATAGACATTGCACCTGGTCAACATTTAATTCAAATACAGTATTATGACGTGTTCAGACCTGGGGTAGATGATACTGATATCATTAAATCAGATGCACTATATTGGATCTATAATCTGGCTAAAGATGAAGATATTCAAGTGAAAACAAAAGAGGTTCTGTCCTCCACCAGTGCAAAGAACTTTATCAAATCACCCCTGATAACATTAGATCGCGCCAATATAAAAGGTGAAACCGTCAAGTTAGTTAATCACGAAGAGTTAATGGCTATCATCATGAAACAACATAGTAAAATGATGCAGCAGTAACCGTTAAATAATAGGGCACTCAAAATGTGCCCTATTATTTTAATATTCAAAACCTGCTTGACCTGTGTGTAAGACATAGGTTTATAGTCAAACTATCGTAACGATTAACGTTTGCTTTAGGAGGCAGTATGAAAGTGAATCAACTTGCTAATGAATTAGGTATCACCGCCGACACAGTGCGCTTTTACACTCGTGTCGGATTACTTAATCCAAATAAATCTCCTGTTAATGGTTATAAAATATATGACCATAAAAATAAGTCTCGAATGCAATTTATCTTAAGTGCTCGCACGCTTGGCTTTTCCGTTGAAGAAATCAAAGTGATTTTTTCCAAAACCGATCATGGCGAAAGTGCATGTCAACTTGTACGAGCGCTAGTAAAACAAAAATTGGCTGAAACAGAAAAACAATTTAATGAAATGGTCAAATTAAGAACTAGGCTTTCAGAGGCCGTTGAAGAATGGTCAACCATGCCAGACAACTTGCCCACAGGAAATATGGTTTGTAATTTAATTGAGGCGACAAATCAAGCGGAAAGCACCACAGTAACCGCTACTCAGCAGGACAAGATGAAATTAACGTCAAAGGAGGTTAAGTAATGAATCAAAAAACAAACTCGCCTATGCAACTCAATATCCTCGGCGCCGGTTGCGCCAGTTGTGTTGGCAAAATTGAAAAAGCGATTAAAGCCGTCGACGGTGTTGATTCGGCAGACATGAATTTTGCCGACAGAACGGTACTTGTTACTGGTCAAGCTTCTGCTGAGTTGATGATAAAAGCGGTAGAAAGTGCCGGTTACAACGCGACACAAATACAGGCTGATTCAGCAGAAGATGCCATGGATGAAAAAGAACAGGCCGATTTACACTATTATAAAAGTTTATTGCGCCATACCATTATAGCGTTGTCTGTTGGTATTCCACTGATGATTTATGGACTTTTCATCGGTGAAATGACGGTGACAACCCCTGTTGAGCAAATGGCGTGGGGATCCGTTGGTGTCGTTACACTGGCAATCATGCTGATATCTGGTAGGCATTTTTATATCGGCGCATGGAAATCATTTTTAAACCATAACGCTAATATGGATACCCTTATTGCATTAGGTACGGGTACGGCTTGGATATATTCAATGCTTATTGTTGGATTTCCTGAATGGTTCCCCGAGATGGCAAGGCATGTTTACTTTGAAGCTACCGCAATGATTATTGGTTTAATTAATTTAGGCTTGGCGCTAGAAGTTAAAGCGCGCGGTAAAACCTCTGAAGCCATTAAGCGTCTTATTGGCCTGCAAGCCAAAACAGCTAGAGTTATCCGAGATGGAAAAGATGTCGATATCGATATTGCCAATGTATTACTCAACGATCACGTTAGAGTACGTCCAGGCGAAAAAATTCCAGTAGATGGTGTGGTTATTGACGGTAAAAGTACCATTGATGAGTCAATGTTAACCGGTGAACCAATGCCCGTTGAAAAAAGAGTTGATGACGATGTAGTCACTGGTACCTTAAATAAGTCAGGCTCAATCATATTTAAAGCCACTCGAGTCGGTAAAGATACGGCATTGGCGCAAATCATCAATATGGTCAAGCGCGCACAAAACTCTAAACCACCAATTGGCCGTTTGGCTGATGTGATATCGGCTTACTTTGTGCCAGCCATTATGATCATCGCCATTGTTAGTGCCATGGTGTGGTTTAACTTTGGACCAGAGCCATCGACCGTATTTGCAATTGTTTCCGCAACAACGGTATTAATTATTGCTTGTCCTTGCGCGCTAGGGTTAGCCACGCCAATGTCTGTAATGGTAGGCGTGGGTAAGGCCGCTGAATCGGGCGTGCTTATTCGTAACGGTGAAGCATTGCAAACAGCGTCAAAAATCACTGCAATGATTTTAGATAAAACGGGCACCATTACCGAAGGTAAACCCCAAGTCACCGATATTATTCTCGTCAATACCGACAGCGAAGAGCAGGTATTATCATTGGCTGCTGGGATTGAAAGTCACTCAGAACACCCACTAGCGCAAGCCATTGTTGAAAGTGCCAATGCCAGAGCAATTGAAATGACTAAAACAGAGCACTTTAATGCCATTTCGGGTAAAGGTGTTGAAGCCACGGTGGATGGGGAAATATTACTGTTTGGTAATCAAAAACTGATGCAAGACAAAAATATTGATATTGGTTTTAATGAAGCTAAGGCCCAAGTATTAGCAGAAGAGGCTAAAACACCTATGTATTTGGCGCTTGCAGGGCAGCTGCTTGCCATTATAGCCGTATCAGATCCTATAAAACCGGATTCGGTGGCTGCTATCGCGAGACTTAAACGTAATGGCATTAAAGTGATTATGTTAACTGGTGATAATAAAGCGACCGCAGCTGCAGTGGCTAAAAAAGTGGGTATTGATGACTTTTTCGCCGAAGTGATGCCTGAAGATAAAGCCAATAAAGTGGCCGAACTTCAACGTCACAATGAAGTGGTTGGTATGACAGGTGATGGGATTAACGACGCGCCAGCGTTGGCGTTAGCCGATGTTGGGTTCGCGATTGGTACGGGCACCGATGTCGCGATAGAAAGTGCCGATATCACCTTAATGCGCGGTTCACTTCATGGATTAGCCGATGCCATTGCTATTAGTAAAGCAACGCTGCGCAACATTAAACAAAACTTGTTTGGGGCATTTATTTATAACGCTGCGGGTATTCCCTTAGCGGCAGGAGTGCTTTATCCGGTATTTGGTATTTTGTTAAATCCAGTGATTGCAGGTGCTGCCATGGCTTTCTCATCGCTTACCGTAGTGAGTAACGCGAATCGATTACGTTTATTTAAAGCTAAAGAACACTAAGAGGCCCAATATGATTATTAATAATGCCTATGCAGTTGGCTCAGTAAGAATGTATTGGCGTGTGAATTATTGCCAAATTTAACAATCTGTTAGGTATTTCTCTTTCCATTTGTCTACGATTGAACCGATAACAGAACTCGCTCAGGTATTCTTGTAGGTACTTTCCTGAAACACCATGAAATGTCCCAAGTAAAAATGCCTTTAAGTTACCAATGGCAATATGAACCCAAGGCAGCCATTCATCAACAAGCTCACTGGGGGTAACCCTCGCTTCATGTTGTTGAGTCTTATCTATAATGTTCAACGCAGGTAAGCCGTCTGTATGCACTTTTTGCTGTCTCGTTAAGTGTTTGGCAACGAACTTTTCAACACTATCATGGCAAACGCTATTCACAGCCTGCATAGCAATAAATCCAGCTCTTTTTCCTTTGCTTTCAACGGCAACTAAAACAGGTGTTTTACCTTCTGCTCCACGTCCACGCTTGCCCTTCCTTCTGCCACCCACTAACGCATCATCAATTTCAATAACGCCTGACAGTCTATATAAGCTGTCTCTATGGCCCATAGCCGTTCTCAGCTTACTTAATATCAAACGTGCCGTTCGCCAATTAACTTCAATGTGCTTGCTCAATCTTAATGCTGAAATACTGCCTTTATCTGAGCCTAAAAAGTAGATTGCCCAAAACCACTTAGTGATAGGAATACGGCTACCGTGGAATAATGTGTCTGCTGTGACCGATGTTTGTTTATGACATTGACTGCATTCATATACATTGCGGGTTGTAAGCTCATAGGCATGCTCACAAGAGCATCTAGGGCAAACAAAACCATTAGGCCATCTCATTTTCTTAATGTGATTTAAGCAATCAATTTCAGCGCTGAATTGACGTTGCCATTCAAAAAAACTCGTTTCAGGCATTTTCATAGCAAATCTCACTTCTAGTCTTGATTTATACTATAAGAATAAGCCAAAACTGACTCAGATGCATAGGCATGTTATTAATTTACTTTGTCTCGCGCTAATCGGTTTCATTGTTTGGTGGTTTTGGTTATACAAACCGTCAAATGAAGCCAGCGTTGATGCCACCACATCGATTCTGGTTAAAGATGGTGTGTATTCGCCAGCAAGAATTAATATTGCCGCCAATACACCGACTGAAATAACCTTTTTACGCCAAGATAAATCGGGGTGTTCAGCCACGGTATTGCTACCCGACTTAGAGATTAGTCAGGATTTGGCGTTGGATAAACCGACCACGATAGCATTACCTGCACTGGAAAAGGGCGAGTATCCGTTTCATTGTCAGATGCAAATGTATAAAGGGGTGTTGGTCGTTGAATAATCATAAGGAGTCGACATTAATCCCTTAGGAGAAGGTGTTGTAATGATGAAAACAACAAAACCAGTCACTTATATCTAGTTGATTTTAGTTGTATGCCCTTCACCGAGGCGGTTGGTAGTCAAAGGGTCTCGTCGACCTTGTAAATTGGCTGTCGAGCTGGCATAAACCACCGCCAAGGTCTACAGTCAAACTGAGGGGAGATCTTTATAGATGCGTTTTATGCTGTAAATTATCGGTTGGCACCCCAGTCGATGAATAAACACGCATTCGACTATGGAAAGAAACTATAGATATATTTAATATCAAACGTTTACATTGCATACATAAGTCATTCCTACTTGATTTGTTACTTATAAATGTGACCTAGGTCAGGTTGTTTAACGTTAAAATTCATTACAATTAGCTAAGATGATTTACGCTAGTTGAGTGTAAATTATTATCAGTAATATTGGAGTTATATTTTGGTTGGTAAGCGATTTATCACAGTAATCTTTATCTTGATGACATTTGTCAGCCAAGCTTTTGCGTCTGTGATTTTGCCATGTCCCTCTAATATGAACTCAATGCTAAGTACATCTAATGTCATTACGACCGATACCAGCACTACTGCGACTAACGCTTGCCATCATCAATTAATGTCTGACACTGATTTAGTTAACAAAACAACCAGTGATACTTTTGATTGTTGCGATAATCAATGTGACTGTCCTATTGGTAGTTGCTTTTCAATTGCGCTAGAAATGATGACAATTCAATCAGTAACGCTCTCTAATGTGAGTCGTTTTATACCTAGTTTGACTCAACATACCATCCCACAATTCAACGTTTCTTTATATCGCCCTCCTATAGTTATTAGTTAGCTAGGAATGGTTTGATCAATTTCTGATCTCCTTCCTTCTCATTTATCTTTTTTAAAATAAATTAACGAGATATTACCTTTTTTCGAATTAAATTCGAATATAGGTAACTAATTTGGAGGCTTTATGTCTTTAATTTCCAAAAGGCTGGGTGGCATTTACGCCCCAAATTTTTTCATAGCAATGCTGTTACCGCTATTAAAAATAAAAAAGGGATTGAGCGTCGTTATCGCTCTTGTCATAACGCTATTTCAAAATATAACTCTGTTTTTCATGCATATGTCCCGGCAAAGTTTATCTAGCAAATTTTGCAAGAAGCTTATGCTGACTATGTGTTTGGCTTGTCAGTTCCCGCAATGCCAATGGCAACGTCAGCAATGGACATTGGCGATAAAGTTAGGCCATATCAAGTTTGATTACTTAAAAATGATGGTGCTAGCGAAGTTTATGTTGCTGACAATTAAAGCAAGAAGCTGTGTCAGTGAGTATAAATTTGCGGTCAATTCAAGTAAGGAGCAATACCAGTGATTAAAAGTAAAAATCATAGCAAAGGGTGGGTAATGGTTGGCTTGGGGCTATTAACCATGAGTAGCTTGACTGTTTTTGCAGAGCCGTTATCTCAAAAGGCTGAAATACTTTCTTTTGAGCAAGCGATTAGCGTTGCACAAAAGAACGACCCTTGGCTAAAAGGAAATCGTCATCAACAAAGTGCTATTGAATCTTTAAGTATTGCTGCTGATACATTGCCTGATCCAAAAATTTCTGTTGGTTTGGTTAATATGCCTACCGATAGTTTTAATTTTAATCAAGAAGGTATGACGCAATTTAAAGTCGGTATTAGCCAAGTGATCCCTCGAGGTGACACTCTGGAACTCACCAGTCGTCAATTAAAGATCAAAAGCCAAGGGTATCCCTTTCAACGAGAAAACAGAGAAGCGCAAGTTGCGTTAACCGTGGGGCAATTATGGCTTGATGCTTATCGTGTACAACAAAGTGTTGTCTTAATTGAAAAAGATCGTTCGTTATTTTTACAATTAGTAGACATTACCGAGGCGAGTTATTCAGCTGCTTTAGGGCGAACCCGACAAACCGACATTGTTCGTGCGCAGTTAGAATTGACTAATCTAGATGCACGTTTGGATGTGTTAGCACAAGAGAAAAATAAATTTGAAGGACAATTGTCACAATGGTTATCCGATTATTTATCAGGGCTTGATGATCCGCTATCGACTCATTTAGCACTGCATGACATTAATTTAGGCAAACAGATCCCACAAATGGATTTGCAACAGAGTGAGCTAGTTTATGCTGATAAATGGCACAAACCTGAACAATTAATAAGCTATTTTGCTCAGCACCCTGCGGTTATCGCTTTAAATAAAAGAATTGAAGCGACTAAAACAGGCATTGCGTTAGCGAAACAGAAATACAAACCTGAATGGGGTGTTAACGCAGGCTTTGGTTCTCGCGGTGACGATCCTACCGGTAATAGTCGTGCTGATTTAATGTCTGTAGGGGTAACGTTTGACTTACCATTTTTCACGCAAAACAAGCAAGATCAAGATGTTAAATCAGCAATATCACAAACTGAATCGATAAAAACTGAAAAGCTATTATTACTTCGTCAGTTGCTTAGTAACTATTCGACGGCCAAAGGGCGTTTGTTACGACTTAATGATCAACAACGGCTTTATCGAGAAAAATTATTACCACAAATGTATGAACAAGCAGAAGCTTCTTTAACCGCTTATACCAATGATGACGGTGATTTTTCTGAGGTTGTTCGAGCTCATATCGAAGTACTCAATGCTGAAATTAGAATTTTAACCTTAGATGTAGCACAACAAAAAATTCTATTAGAATTAAATTATTTATTTATTGGTGCAAATAAAGCGACCCGATAAATTGCCAAATACGGAGAAAGACATGAGTTCAAGTAATAAATCCCAAATGAAGGGTGTAGTGATCGGTGCCGTAATTGGTGCTGTTGTAACATTAGGTGCCTATACTGCATTTGCGCCATCGGATCAGGCTAGTTCTGCGGGGGGTGAAAGTAGTGAACCTGCGAAGGAAAAACCTTTGTATTGGGTCGCGCCAATGGATGCTGATTATAAAAGTGATAAACCGGGTAAGTCGCCAATGGGTATGGAGCTGATCCCTTATTATGGCAATACTGGTTCTGGCCCTGATGAAGGAAAAGGCACCATTCGTATTTCCCCTGATGTTATTAATAACTTAGGGGTACGTACTGTCAATGCAGCATACCAACCATTGCATATGCAAATCGATACTGTGGGTTATGTTGCCTGGGATCAAGATGCTTTAGTCCATATTCACCCGCGAGTAGAGGGCTGGGTTGAAAAACTTTACGTTAAAGCAATTGGTGACCCGGTTAAAAAAGGTCAACCTCTATATGATATTTATTCGCCTGAATTAGTAAATGCCCAAGAAGAATTATTATTGGCATTAGATCGCAGCAACCAACGTTTGATCACCGCCGCGGAAAATCGTTTAGTTTCGTTACAGATCCCGAAATCAGCCATTATTCAATTAAAGAAAACCAAAAAAGTCCAACAGAATATTACTTTTTATGCGCCACAACAGGGTGTCGTGAAAAACTTAAAAATTCGTGAAGGTTTCTTTATCCAACCAGGCTCAACCATGATGTCGATTGGCGATTTAGCTGAGGTATGGGTTGAAGCGGAAGTATTTGAGCGCCAATCCGGACAAATAAAAATCGGTACTCCTGTAACCATGACGTTAGATTATTTGCCGAGTAAAAAATATAACCTTAATGTCGATTATATTTACCCAACCTTAGACCCTAAAACACGCACAATGAAAGTAAGGATCCGTGTAGACAATAAAAATGGCGACTTTAAACCCGATATGTTTGCACAAATTAGTCTGCACACCTCGGGTGATGAAAGTGCGCTATTAATTCCCAAAGAAGCCTTAGTGCGAACTGGGCACCAAGATCGGGTGGTATTAGCACTAGGTCAAGGTAGCTTTAAAGCCATTGAAGTTAACGTTGGCCGTTTTGATAGAGATAATGTGGAAATATTATCAGGCTTAGCCGCCGGTGAAAAAGTGGTTACCTCTGCACAATTCTTACTCGATTCAGAATCAAGCAAAACCTCTGACTTTAAGCGTATGAACCATGAACAAGCTAGCAAGGCTAGTAAGGACATGGAAGGTATCGATCATAGTTCAATGGAAGGTATGGTTCATAGCTCAATGGAAGGTATGGATCATAGCTCAATGGCCGGTAAGGATATGAAAAAACAGATACCTTCAGCCATGGTTAACGGTACCGTTAAATCAGTTATGGTTGCACACCGAATGGTGAATGTTGACCGAGAAGCTATTGTCGATTGGGATCGTCCTGCCGCTAATGTTGATTATATTGTCAGCGAAGATGTCGATATGACGTTATTTACCGAAGGTGCTTACGTGATGTTTACCTTTGAAATTCGAGAGGGTGACTTTGTTATTGTTAGCGCCATGGCAATGGCGGCACCTGAAGGTTCAGTTAACGAACAAGGCGAGGGTCAATAATGATAGCTAATATTATTCGCTGGTCTATTGCAAATAGATTTTTTGTGATGCTAGGCACATTGGTCATTATGGGGTTTGGCATATATTCAGTCAAAAACACCCCGATAGATGCCTTACCGGATCTGTCCGCTGTGCAAGTTATTGTCAAAACATCTTTTCCAGGCCAAGCGCCACAAGTGGTAGAAGATCAAGTCACTTATCCGTTAACAACGGCAATGTTGTCGGTGCCGGGTGCGGAAACGGTTCGAGGTTATTCATTCTTTGGTGACTCATATGTGTATGTTATTTTTGATGATGATACCGATATGTATTGGGCGCGTTCTCGGGTGCTTGAATATTTAAGCCAAGTAGCGCCAGATTTACCGGCGGCGGCTCGTCCACAACTAGGACCTGATGCCACCGGTGTAGGTTGGGTTTATTTATACTCGTTAGTGGATAGAACAGGTAAACATGATTTAAGCCAATTACGCTCTTTACAAGACTGGTTTTTAAAGTATGAACTACAAACGGTAGCGGGTGTTTCTGAAGTTAGTACTCTTGGCGGTATGGTTAAACAATACCAAGTACAAGTTAATCCGGATAAATTACGTGCCTTTGGTTTTTCGCTTTCTCATATTCAAAAAGCTATTAAACGTGGTAACCAAGAAATTGGTGCTTCGGTAATTGAAATGGCAGAAGCTGAATATATGCTGCGCGCTACCGGTTATATTGAAAGCGTTAAAGATTTAGAGAGTATTCCCTTAGGTGTTAACGATGATGGTACGCCAATATTGCTCAAAGATGTGGCAGACATTGGTACTGGTCCACAAATGCGCCGTGGTATTGCCGAACTTAATGGTGAAGGCGAAGTCGTTGGCGGCATTGTGGTCATGCGTTTTGGCGAAAATGCACAAGATGTTATCAACCGTGTTAAAGCAAAGCTTGAGAAATTAAAAAATGGTTTGCCTGAAGGGGTCGAAATTGTCCCCGTGTATGATCGTTCTTCATTGATCGAACGCGCAGTTAATAATTTAGGTTTTAAATTACTGGAAGAATTTGCAGTAGTTGCACTGGTTTGTATGGTGTTTTTATTTCATGTGCGCTCAGCATTAGTGGCCATTGTTAGTTTACCTATCGGTATTTTAATGGCCTTTATTGTTATGCATGCCCAAGGATTAAACGCCAATATTATGTCATTAGGGGGTATTGCCATTGCGATCGGTGCGATGGTTGATGGTGCTATTGTAATGATAGAAAATATGCATAAACATATGGAACGAACACCGCTCACTAAACAAAACCGATGGCAAATTGTAGCAGATTCGGCTGCGGAAGTTGGGCCAGCATTATTTTTCAGTTTGTTGATTATCACAGTCAGTTTTATGCCAATATTTACCTTAGAAGCACAAGAAGGTAAAATGTTTGCTCCATTAGCCTTTACTAAAACGTATGCGATGGCGGCTTCAGCGATTTTAGCTATTACCTTAGTGCCAGTATTAATGGGTTACTTTATTCGCGGTAAAGTGTTACCTGAGCATAAAAACCCGATAAATAGATTCTTGACTGCCATTTATATGCCGGCATTAAAAACCGTTTTGAATTTCCCTAAAACAGCCATATTTATTGCGCTGTTATTACTGGGTGTTGGTGCGTATCCGCTTGATAAAATTGGCAGTGAATTTATCCCTCCATTAGATGAAGGTGATATAATGTATATGCCAACCACCTATCCATCATTATCTATTGGTCAAGCACGGCAGTTACTACAGCAAACCGATAAGTTGATTAAAACGGTACCCGAAGTTAAAACCGTATTTGGTAAAATTGGTCGTGCCGAAACGGCAACAGACCCGGCACCGCTTACTATGATCGAAACCTTTATCCAATTAAAGCCGCATGAGGCGTGGCGAGAAGGCATGACGACAGCAAAATTGATCAAAGAGTTTGATGCTTTAGTTAAATTGCCAGGGTTAACCAATGCTTGGGTGATGCCGATTAAAACTCGTATCGATATGTTAGCAACGGGTATTAAAACCCCCGTGGGTATTAAAGTGGCTGGCGCTGATTTAAATGTTATTCAAGGCATAGGTGAACAGCTTGAAGAAATTTTAGCAAAGGTTCCTGGTACTGCCTCGGTTTATTCTGAGCGTGTTTCGGGTGGTCGCTATGTGAAAGTTGATATCCAACGAGAAAAAGCAGCGCGTTACGGTTTAAATATTGCTGATATTCAGCAAGTTGTTGCAACCGCTATTGGCGGCATGAATATATCACAGACCGTTGAAGGATTAGAGCGATATCCTATTAACCTACGTTATCCGCAAGATTACCGTAATTCACCTGAAAAATTAGCCGCTATGCCAATAGTCACACCCAGTGGCCAACGAATTCCGCTAGGTGATGTTGCCAACGTGTATGTTGAAGATGGCCCTCCAGCCATTAAAACTGAAAATGCCCGTTTAAATGGTTGGTCGTATGTTGACATTGAAGGCATTGATATCGGGACTTATGTTGAAAATGCACAAAAAGTGGTTAATGAAAAATTAGTATTGCCAGCAGGTTACTCAATCAAATGGGCGGGTCAATATGAATATATGCAACGTGCAAAAGCGAAATTAATGTATGTAGTACCGTTAACCTTAGCGCTTATCGTTTTCTTGCTTTACTTAAATTTCCGAAATGTAATTGAAGTATTGATGATTATGGGTACTTTGCCAATGGCAATGATCGGCAGTGTTTGGTTAATGTACATTGAAGGTTATAATTTTTCGGTGGCAGTCAGTGTTGGTTTTATCGCCCTGGCGGGGGTCACGGTTGAGATCGGGGTAATTATGTTAGTTTACCTAAATCTTTCGTACCGAGAGATGTTAAAAGATCACCAGGAAAAAGGGTTATCTACTAATCGTGATGATGTCTTTAAAGCGGTATTAGAGGGTGCAGCTTTGCGTATTCGCCCTATTATGATGACCGCGGCGGCCATTATTGCCGGCTTACTACCGATTTTATATGGTACAGGCACTGGTTCTAAGGTAATGAGTCGTATCGCTGCTCCTATGGTGGGCGGTATGGTAAGTTCGGTAATTTTAACCTTGTTAATACTGCCCGCGTTATTTTTCTTGTGGCGTGCTTCAGGATTAAAAAAAGCAGACTAGTGTAGGTGGGGGGTTAACCCCCACTTGGTTAAGATGTTAATAAATAACAGTCAATACCCGTCTACAATATTTTATAGGGGGGTATTTATTTACGTTATACCCAAGTGAATTTTAAAATACGTTGAGTTTATTTGGCTATAAAAATATTAAGGGCAAGGGCAAGGGAAATAGATGAGTGTCGGTCTCTTGAACAGATCATATAAGGACTGGCCTAACGCCAATATAGCTTTGGCTATCGGCTATCCAGCCACTCTTTCATACTATTTATCTGAGCCTTGCAAAATGTTATTCAAGCTCACGATGCCGGTCCTTGTTAGGTGATGAGTAGAATTGCCGCTCCAATGGTGGGCTGAATGGTCAGTGCAATAATACTGACTCTATTAATTGTTACTGTTGTGTTTTTTTATGGCGTCGTTATCAATTAAGCCATAAGCAAGGGTATTTTTTTGTTATACTCATCGTAATATAAATTATTGATTAAATTGATATTAAACTAATGTCGGCATATTGTGTTTGTAACGATTTTAATGATTATATTGAATAAGTTTACATTGCTTAAGCTAGCACGTTTCACTATGATCAATACAAAGTAATTGGAGAATCTATTTTGCATAAAGCTCGCTTAATCATGATGTTTGTCTTACTGACGTTTGTCGGTCAGACTTTTGCGTCTGTGATTGTGCCAGGTAATATGCCAATGAGCTCAATGACTTCTTCGAATATGCCTGTAGATAATGGCAATCCATGCCACGATGTTAGTATGCAAGTGGCTATGACAAGTGATAATGCTGATGATGATTGCTGCGCCCAAGCTTGTCATTGCACTGTCGGTTCATGCTTATCTGTTGGTTTAACGATGGCAATGCCAACCCTTAAATCATACGTCAACTTATTCAATTCTACTGCTATGTTTACCTCAGAACTTATGCCTCAGTACCGATCTTCTTTATATCGTCCTCCTATATTTGCCTAACATAGGCACAGTTATATCTTTTTATTGCTAACTGTCCTAACCAATCATGTGTTTTATATTTGTTTAACTATTATCGGTTAACAAACTGACATTGAACCGTGTTGTTTAATGTTACGAAATTTGATTTGGAGGCAATATTATGTCTGCTACATATCACAACTTAGTCGTGTTTTATCGTGTTATTGGATCTATTCTTATGATGCAAATAATGGGATTAACGTTATCTGTCCAGGCTGCGGAACTCGACACCACAGCCCCATTACTCACTGTCTATAAAGATGCCAATTGTGGCTGCTGTGAGAAATGGCTGACTCATATTAGTGAGCGCGGATTTAGTGTTAACGCCCACAATATTGACAACCTTTATGAGTTTAAACAATCAAAGGGTATTCCTACATCTATGCAATCTTGTCATACCGCAGTGTCATCTCAAGGTTATGTGTTTGAAGGCCATATTCCGGCAAAATTTATTAGTCGTTTTTTTGGCAACACCACCTAAAGATGCTATCGGCCTAACCGTGCCGGCTATGCCTGTGGGCAGTCCTGGTATGGAGTACCAAGATAAATTTATGCCATACCACGTTTTACTGATGAAAACTGATGGCAGTAGCCAAGTTTACGCCCAAGTGAATACTCTTGAGGAGTCTGTAAAATGAAATCTAAATATATGATAAAGCCAATTATTCAAACCATAGATAATGAACCTAACAATAGCCGACGCCGTTGAACGGTTAATTACTCAAAAGTTGATATTAACACCTGAGGTAGAAATTAATTTATTTGGTAATGATGACGCAGAGCTTGGGATCGGTTCTTGCGTATCAGATGTGAGCGCAGGATTACGACTGAGATACGAGAGTTTGCTCCTTATATCGGTATTGTTCGGCGTCAGAAACTCGGTATTAGCGCCGATTAGGCTCGAAATGAAGGGGAAGATACACAAGAAACACAGTTGGTTATTGGGTTTAAAGTTTGGTTTTAAGCCATTATTTAAGTACGTTTTTTCGATAGTTAAAACACAAAAGGAAATATTATGAAGTTATTTAACAGCGCATTAGTTGCAACCGGTCTATTTTTGAGCGGATCAGCATTGGCTCATGTCGGGTTGAGCGATTCTATGCCCGCTAACGGATCCATGGTGAGTCAGGCCCCAACAACACTTCAACTGACCTTTACTGCTCCCGTGCGTTTGGTCAAATTAACAATGCAAGATGAAAAGCAGCAAAGCATACCGCTAACATTACCATCAAGCGCGACCAGCCAAGAGGCGTTTTCATTCTCCCTACCAGCATTAAACGCAGCTAATTATACGGTTAACTGGATGATCATGAGTGACGACGGCCATAAGATGAAAGGCAACATGAGCTTTATGCTGCACAATGCTGGCATGAACACTCACAGTGCAACACCTATGTCGATGGATCACGACACAAAAGAGCATACTGAACATCAATAATTGGATACGTAAATCATGATATTAACCGTATTTGAAATATCGGTATTGATGTCAAAATGGGTTATATATCTTAGTGTTGCCGCCGTTATTGGCGGCACATTGATGCAACATCTCATTAAGGCTCAACCTAATCTCAGAATTAGCGTTGCTAAATATATCGGTTTAGGTGCCGCTTTTGGATTGTTGGCCGTTGGTATAAATTATTTTGCTCAAGTCGGTTCTTTTGCTGAAACAGGATTGATGGGAATGTTTGATGCGCAGATGCATGCTTTCCTATGGCCAACTCAAGTAGGTGACACAGTCTTTTGGCGTTTAATTGGTTTTGGTTCAATGCTATTAGCAAGCTGCAGGATGTTGAGTAAAAACAATAATATTAGACATTTTTCGGTTGCAATATCTATCATCAGCACCCTGTTAATTGCTATCACGTTCACTTTTATTGGACACAGTGCAGAACTGGGATTGATTGCCCAAGGGTTGATACTGATACATGTATTAGTTGTAGCAAGTTGGATAGGGGCTTTTTATCCGTTATGGAAACTATGCAATATCGATGACAACATCGTCATACAAAATGTCATGGATACATTTGGTCGTATAGGCATAGGGATTGTCATTCTAGTGTTGCTTTCAGGCATGGGAATGGTGTGGATGTTGTTTGATAGTCCCACTGAATTACTCAGTTCAGATTATGGTATAGCGGTCACCATCAAGCTAAGTTTAGTCGCTATAATTTTGCTTATTGCGGCTTGGCATAAATTTATTTTAGTGCCGAATTTAACTATTTTTACAGCACCACTCGCCAAACGAAAGCTACAAAAATCGATTGGATTAGAAGCATTAGTTGCCCTGATTATATTAGCCACAACAGCAATACTTTCGAGCGTGCTAGGTCCTATTAGCCTTGGATAATCGCTATAAATTAACAGAGAGATAATAATGAAAAATAGACCTGTAACAATATTATTAACGGGCTTGATATTACTTATATCGACAGGGAACAGCAACTTAACGTTTGCCCATGGTGATGAAACTCACGCCATTGAGAAAAGTGAGTTTGTCGGTGTTGATTCAGCTGCGGGTAAGGTCGTTAAACAGTTTCATAATGCCTTACAAACAGGGAATGAAACCCTTATTAGGCAATCATTAGCTGAAAACGTCCAAATTTTTGAGGGCGGCAAAGTAGAACGATCACTTGCTGATTACGCCAGTCATCACATGCATGCCGATATGGCTTACTTAAAAAGTTTATCGATTACGCTCAAAGAACATCGAGTTACCATAACGGGTGACATCGCTATTTCAACTGCAATCAGTCACGCACAAGGAGAATATAAAGGCAAAAGTGTTGACTCAATAACCATGGAAACCCTGGTATTAGTCAAACAAGTTGATGGTAGTTGGAAAATTACCCACGTGCACTGGTCGTAAAGGTACAGATTTCATTATGTAGATAAAGGATTATCTTGAGCTACTTTGTCGGTGCTCCCAAGCAAACCACAATGACTCATATTATGCTAAGGCATGATACTTTATGGAAAAGGACTTCCAATTTTTACTATTGATTTATAGTGACCTAATGTAAATGCGTTGGGATAATTATTCGCGTACGAATTTACTGATATACTCAAATTGAGTATACAAAATTAAGCGGATCACTATGATTAAACCAGAAGTTCCAAAGAATGAAGCAGAGCGATTACATGCGTTGAGAGCATTAAAAATTCTTGATTCTTCGCACGAAGAGCGTTTTGATCGTGTTACTCGTATGGCTAAACGTATGTTTAACGTATCCATTTCACTTGTTAGCTTTGTTGACGAAGATCGCCAATGGTTTAAATCCAAGCAGGGAATTGATGCTTCCGAAACGCCTCGCGATATATCCTTTTGTGGACATGCCATTAATCAAGATGGATTATTTATCATACCAGACGCTTCAAAAGATGAACGTTTTTTTGACAATCCTCTTGTTACAGATGCTCCAAACATTCGATTCTATGCCGGTTATCCTTTAAATCTTAGGCAAGGAATAAATATAGGTACTTTATGTCTTATTGATTCTAAACCTAAAATCCTTAATGAAGAAGACCAGCAGTTGCTTAAAGACTTAGGGACTATGATTGAGCAAGAAATTGAATCTATTCAACTTGCTACGTTGGATGAATTAACCTTGATTTCTAATAGGCGCGGTTTTTTGACTCTGGTTAATCATAGTTTAAAAATGTGTCGACGTAATAAAGTGCCAATGTCATTTATATTATTTGACCTAAACAAATTTAAGGCAATTAATGATGAGTATGGCCACCATGAAGGCGATTTTGTCTTAACCACGTTTGCAAACATAATGCTTGATTCATTCCGTGAATGTGACGTGATCGGTAGGCTGGGTGGAGACGAGTTTGTTGCGATGCTCAGTGACTCTGACGGGGTAAAGGCTGATTTAGCGTTAGCGCGATTTTCTGCCGCGGTGAAAAGGGTAAATGAAACCTTAAATAAGCCATACCAAATTGAGTACAGTGCAGGTGCAATGCATTTTGAACATGATACGGATAAGTCAATAGAAGAGATGATCCAAGATGCGGATGCAGCAATGTACGAAAACAAAAGAGGTAAGGTTGGATAGATTGATAGGGGCTCGTGACGATAAAACATATTTTATTGAACAATGATGTCTAGTCAATTTTATAAGCTCAGCAGACGAACCAACATCATTAATATGAAATGATATTGCTCTGCTGATCAGTCGAGTGCTGATCAGTAAATATTTAGTTCCAGGGTTATATCGTGACGTTAGAAATTTAATAGGGGGAGAGGCTATTATGCGTATATTTTGCTAATGAATATCGTTAAAGTAAATAATTCCTATCGGCGAATTGAGCGACGATGAACGAAATAATGGCATTACCTGTACTCTATTCTTTAAGAAATTGCCCCTACGCGATGCGGGCTAGATTGGCCATTTATGCATCTGGCCAACAAGTTCAGCTGCGCGACTTAGTGTTAAGTAATAAACCGACTGAGATGCTTAACCTTTCGCCTAAAGGTACAGTCCCTGTTTTAGTCACCGCAGATAACCTCGTCATTGATGAAAGTCTATCTATCATGCAGTGGGCATTTTCGCAAACAGACCCTGATGATTATCTTAATAAAGCAGCGCCGAACGCTATTACTGATATGTTGGCTGTTATTGCGCGATTTGATAATGAGTTTAAGGGACATTTAGAACAGTATCGCTGCGCTAAACGTTACCATGAGCCGTCACTCATTAAAGATAGGCAGCAGTGTGAACGATACCTTGCTGATCTAGAGTCACGCCTTTGCCTGCACTCATATTTAATGTCTGACACCCCCAGTTTAACTGATTTGGCATTAATGCCTTTTATTCGTCAGTTTGCCCGAGTAGAGCGGCAATGGTATTTACAATCTCCCTATCCAAAATTGCGCCAGTGGCTTAATCACTATTTACAGAGTCGAATGTTCAGCAAGGTGATGGCGCAATATCCAATGTGGTTAGACTCAAAAGAAGACGTTGTTTTTGGAGACAGTCTGTAGCGTTGGCTTGGTCATTTAATCAATAAATCAGGGCTCTATTGTTACAGACTCGTTATCAATGTCTTTGATATTGCCTAATCTATTTTGAATTGCAAAGTAAACGGATTTTGCAAGATAATGAATTAACATTTGCCTTTAGCCCGATTAACCATTTCATATCTTCAAACTTGGCATTAAATTGGATGTCAGCTAAAACGGTGATGAAGGATGGCAAGTGTTTGAAGTCAAGACTTTTGGATTAGAATAATGAACTGATGCGATCAACTCAATCTGTATACAACAGGCAGTATAATGATGAAGGGTATAACGCATATTTCATTGTTGAAGACCCCACCTGAGTGGGGTCTGCGATTCTCCTACATGGAAAGATCTTCACGCCATTCGTACAAGGCGTAGTGAGTCGACTCAAAATGGGATGCCCAACGTTCTAAAGTTTGTTTGGCTTTATCTTCGCTACCCAAATGCATTGCCAACATTTTGGCAAAACCAGTCTCAGGGGGCTCCATCTCGGCATAACTTTTATAAGGCACGGCTAACATAAGCACGCTGGCGCCACCAACACTAGACTCCCACGACCATGAATAAGGCCATTTTTGCACTTTTGCCGCCTCACTCAATATTTTTTTGTCTTCTTCCATTGCGCGCCAGTGACCTTGCTTCACCGTATAGTGCGTTACCCCCACATATTTATAGGTTAACTCATCTGCCCATTTACTATTGTCCATGTCCATCATCGAAAAATAGTGTTCATATTTATCGACTAATTTATCGACATTTTTTTGCCAATCGGTCATGGGATCTTTATCTTCACTCCACTGGCGATATTCGTCAAAACCTTGCCAGCCAAAGCAGCAAGAACGAATAACGTAACGGTCTAACTCATCTCCTAACACAGGCACATAAACGCGCCAGCTGCGAGGATCATTGAGTTCAGCTCGACGTGCCACATGTTTTTTGAAGGCCTGTTCAAATTCCATAGACTTTCCGTCTTTGGGCGTCATTATCCAAGAATCTGACAAGCTTTCTTTGGCCCACGCCAAAGGAGGCAGCAGCATGACCCCTACGATGAGGGCGATGAATAGAGATGGAAACCATCTTTTCTGTATATTCATTTGTTGGTTCCTTAAGAAGTTAATAACAGCAAAGCGAGTATCAATACGCAGCAGATTACAACTTTTGAAACGTATCCTGTCGATTAAAGATAGCAGGTTGAAAAATCACCAACCGGAGTGGGTTAGACTAAATTAATATAACTATGCTGAATTATGGAAGGATTGGTTATATGTTTTAATGTTATTGACCTATATGTTCTTAAGGACTGGTAGCGGAAATACGCTAGCCAAATTAGTTGCCACTTTTACCATTATTATTAATTTTTTAGCCGCGTTGTTAGGCCAAAATTCGCAAAAAAGTCAGCGAGCTCGCACAATTAAGTCCATTAATTAATGGTTGCTACTAGGCTGTTATTGAGTCGCACTAAAAATCAAATATATTGGTCATGGCACGGCTGTTTAATCCAGAACAGGCGATAGTGCTAGGATAATTTCCTGAGTTTACAAGATACGCATAGGAAGCTATTTATAAAGAGTAGCGATAACTCGTTGTAAATTAAAAATTCACAAATGCAATCAAAAACGGTTATCAAACGTCTGACTAATTGAAAGCAATATATTTTTGTATTGCTCACCGTGAAAGGGAAAACTCAAATGAATAAACAAGCAAGAGTAGCGAGCTCAATAGCAGGTATCTTAGCTTTAGGCATGTCAGTGACGGCGAATGCCGTTCCGGATCAACCTAAACAATGGGAAAAATGCGCAGGTATTGCAAAAGAAGGTAAAAATGACTGCGGTTCATTAGACGGCAAACATGGTTGTTCAGGCCAATCAACGGTTACTAATTCGGTTCAGGAATGGGTTTATGTACCCGAAGGAACGTGTGAAAAGATCACTGGCGGAATAGTGGCTAAAATAAAACCGGCTAAAACAGAAAAATCATAACATGATGCAATTACCAAAGGCTGCTGGCGTTGGACTAAGAACACCTCATTTAGATGTTGTAATAAGTGAGCGTCCAGTTATGCCTTGGTTCGAATTATTGGCTGACAATTGGCTAGCTAGTGGTGGTTTAGATAGTTACGTTTTGGCGCAAATCTCAGAGCGATATCCAATTGCATTACATGGCGTGAATTTATCGCTTGGTAGTCTCGACCCCTTGGATTTTGACTATCTTGGTAAAATTAAAGCACTCATATCAAAAACCGGTGCGTGCCACTATTCTGAACATTGCAGCTTTTCCGGTGTTGCCACATTACGCACTCCGGATTTATTACCAATGCCTTATACCCAAGAAGCTTGCGAGCATTTGTGTAACCGTATTCAAGTCGTTGAGGATTTTTTAGAACAAACCATCCTACTTGAAAATGTATCTGGGTATATCGAATGTCAACAGAGCACCATGACTGAAGGCGAGTTTATTTGCCAGGTTGTTCAGCAAGCTAATTGTGACTTATTACTTGATGTAAACAATCTATACGTAAACAGTGTTAATCATCAATTTGATCCGATCAGTTACTTACAACAATTACCTATAAACCGAATAAAGGAAATACATTTAGCCGGTTTTGAACGTAAAGACGGATTTTTACTCGATGGGCACAGTAGCCCAGTATCCAACGAAGTATGGGCATTATACAAGAAAGCTCTGGCATTAACGGGCCCGACACCAACACTCATTGAGTGGGATAACAATATCCCGGTTTGGTCGGTACTTATGTCCGAAAGAAACAAAGCTCAGTTATTGCTCGAAACAACCCCAAAGGTGCATGCATGACATTACAAGTATGGCAAGAGCAGCTAACTAGGTATGTGCAACCGAAAACGGACAATGCCCTGCAAGCTTCGCCTCAAATATTGACATCGACTTATGCTCAAAAACGCATGGAAACCTATCGTGGTAATTACACCTCGGGACTCGTGAATATGTTGTTTATTAGCTACCCTCAGGTTGCTAAGCTAGTCGGAAATAGTTGTTTTACCCAATTGGCGACCGATTTTGTTAAACAAACATCTTTTACGCAAGATAACATTGACCAATATGGGAATACCTTCCCTGATTTTATAGAATATTGCCTTACTCATCATAAAACACTAGCTTCAGTGCCGTATCTTGCCGATGTCGCACGATTAGATTGGATATGCATCCAGAGCTACTATGCAAAGCCGCGAGAGATTTTTCAGTTTGATGCCTTTGGACAACTATCGCAACAACAACAATTATTGTGTAAATTTAACTTGGTTGATGACATCAACCCACTTATCTCCGTGTGGCCACTAGTTGATTTGTGGCGATTTTTATGACCAAGACTTGCCACTGGCTTCTATTTCTAAGGGACGAGGCGATCCTCTCGTTGTGCAACGGCCACAATACAAGCCCATGGTTTCCGCTATTACCAAAGATGATTTTTTATTACTTAAAGATATCGCCCAAGGTATTGCTCTAGATGATATTTCACAGCGTGATGAAACTGCCTTGCCGCGTTATATTGAGCAAGGCTGGATTGGTGGATTTTACCTATGACGATGCAACTGAGTCATGATGAATTACAACTGCTTTACCGCTATTGTTTGGCCCTAACAAATCACAATGCAGATGCTCATGATCTGTTGCAAAGTGCATTAGAAAAATGGGTAAAAAAAACCAGTGAGCAAACTTTAGGAATGGGTTACTTGAGGCGCATTATTCGTAACCAATTTATTGATGATTGCCGTCGTAAGAATAAGATCGTTTTTGCTGAGTTCAATGAAAATATCACCACCTTAGAATCTACGACTTCGTTCGAGCAAATCCTGATAGATAGTGACGATATAGAGCATTTACTTAAGAGTTTTAATGTGGCTGAGCGTGAAACACTTTTCCTTTCGGCGGTAATGGGATATACCGCCACTGAAATAGCTGAACAAACAAATGAGCCACGAAGTACGATACTTTCTAGGTTACACAGAATAAAGAAAAAAGCGGTCGTCATTGCAGATAAAAGCCTGCCCCCACAACAAGGAGAAAGCAAATGAAAAAATCCTTGAAGCAAGCAACAAAAGATCACTACAACCAGCAAAATTTAAGTGCGGCGCAGCTTGGCTCATTGAACGCGATATTATCCACATCAGAAAATAACAGTGAGAGAAATATAGATAGTCAATTATTTACGATTAAACATAGTAAGAAGCAGAGCCGTTGGCTAGCAATAGCCGCGACGTTTTTATTGGGAATAGCGGTCACTTTTTATATGCAGATTGAAAATTCGACTTATGGTGTGCAATTAGCGCAAGAAGTTGTGGCAAATCATGTTCGTTTACGACCGCTAGAAGTAAAAAGCGATAGTTTTGCAATAGTGAGTTCTTATTTTACTGAACTCGACTTTAATCCGGTTCAATCAGCAGCGACCGAGCTGAGCGGCATGACAATGTTGGGAGGACGATATTGCTCTATAAAAAGCGAGATTGCAGCGCAACTTCGCTATCAAGATAAACAAGGTAACATGTTAACACTCTACCAAGTCGGCTTTGACGCCGAAAAATTTGGTGATATTCCGGCTAAAGAAAGTGGCGAAAAACCAACAACATATAACGTTAAAGGTTTTCACGTAACACTATGGACTGAGAATGGATTGTTGATGGCCTTAGTGCAGCCACTATAAACAAGGTTAGTTTCCAAAATTGGTTTGAGGAATGTGAAGTTGTTAAAAGAAGGCCGTTGAGTGACTTTTCGATCAGCCTAAATACTGTGTCGTATTGAGTACCCGGCAAATCATTGAAGGTGAACATTCAATTCAATTCCAGTTATATACCGCGATGTAGAATATTACACTAAATGCATCACCAACGTTGCCAATCCAGTCTCAGACTTTACTGCTCGTTGACATCAAGACCCGCTAATCTATTTTGCATATAAAAAGGCTAGCGATAACGCTAGCCTTTTATTGGTATACCTAACCTCAACTCGGGGCAAGATAAGTAAATAACTGTTTTAGAATCCTTTATTATCCAAAACTAAAGCTGCCTAGGCAAAGTGTTAGCTCGATCTTGTTACCATACTATGCTACTGATTGTTGCTCAACAGGATGTGAAATACCATCGTGCTTTGGGCTATAAAGCTTCGAGAACATCTGCATCAGCGCTTCGCGACGGATAACCCCACATAAACGACCATGCTCAACCACTGGGTAATTACTTGGTACCGTCGCAGATGCATCACGCAAGCGCTCTTCATAGCTCTGGTAGCCACCGCTGATATACATGCCCGAATCCGTCACAGGAAATAGTTTTTTCTTATCAACCACCATAAACTCAAGCAGTTGAGCAATTTTATCTGTAGGTGCCACGGTGAGCATCTTGGTTTGCATGATATCTTTCACTGAAATCGGCAAATCGGAAGCAAACTCCTCAGACCAAAGTGAGCGAATTAGATCTTGTTCCGACACAAATCCTAATAGCAGATTATCATTGTCGACCACTGGCGCACTGCGAAGGTTGTCTTTCGCTAACAGCGTAAGCGCCTGATAAATAGTAGTATCAACTGAAAGGGTGGTCGGTGAGTTGTCCATTAATTCACTAACGATAAGTTTTTGGATTTTATTTTTCATGGCTAAGTCCTCTTGACTTGGTTGATATTGAGTTTGTGAAGCATTACTTGAGTGTTGAAACTGTTCTGATATTGACTCGTTTTGTGCGTGACCTTGTGTAATAGGATTAATGTGTAGCGATGGCACCTCGTCAGTTACTTTTGCATTGGTGTTATCTATCCAAAAATAACCTAGGCCTACAAATACCGCGCCCCCTAGAATGTTGCCCAGCGTCACCGGAATAAGGTTATGAAGTACAAAATTACTAATAGTAAGGTCCGCAAAAACTTGTGGCATGACTCCCAAAGCAATGAAGTATTCATTCCCCGCAAAGTTTTGAATGGCAATTCCGAGCGGCACCATAAATAAGTTGGCAATACTATGCTCAAAGCCGCTGGACACGAACATCGCCACCGGCAATATAAGCAGTAACGATTTAGCTAAAGCGTCTTTGCAACTAAAGGTCATCCAGACACCTAGGCACACGAGCAAGTTACATAAGGTTCCAAGGGCAAAAGCCTGACTCCAATCATGGTGGATCTTGTGTTGTGCAACATGTAGTGCATTGAGCCCCCATTCATTACCATCCATGGCATACATTTTCGACATCATTACCAATCCCAGTATCAGCATTGCGCCACAGAGATTGCCAAAATACACGCGCATCCAGCAACCAAGCAACTGCTTGGTCGTAACCCGTTTTTGTGCCCAGGCAATGGCGCTTAATACGGTACTGGTAAATAGTTCGCCACCAAGGACAACAACGAAAATGAGTCCTAGGCTAAAAGCGATACCACCACTAAATCTGACTAAGCCCCAAGAGCTCTGTGCTGAACCCGTCGTAACCGTAAGATAAAAGACAAATGCCAGCGCAATGAATGCACCTGCAAATACAGAGAGAGCAAATGACTGTCCAAAGTGCTTAGTGACTTTAGCTTGTCCATATTCAGCCGCTTTTTCAAAAGGACTCATAACAGCTGATTTATCAACCACGGCGAGATGACTTATCTGCCTTGCAGTTAATAGTTGTGGGTTCGCCCCTTGGGCGTCAGCCCCTCTCATAACGCCTTCCACAACGTATTACTGACGCCAAAGGGAGGGGGGTTCACATATGCTATATACATTGATAACTCCTTGAATGTGTTTGTTGAGTTGTTAGTGCCAGTTCAGAATACAGAATAAAATGCAAACAAATATTGAGACTTTTTTAGGTAATGTATCAATTAAATTGATAGCGCAATTGACACTGTTTTGGCTTTTTGGGCTAGGCCAATTCGACAAATGCTCATGAATGAAAATACATACGCTGACTTCACAGTAATGATAGATATGAGACCACACGCGCCCTCAAACCTAGCCATACAGTGAAAACAAAAAATTGATACTAGGTATCAATTTTTCAGGCCGCAGAAGGGGAGTTGATTTTAAGAGAATTTAATAAATAAAAATATTGTGCGTGCTTAACATCCAAACGGCCTAAATGGCATATCATTCACCTGTTATTGCAACATTAACGCTGGTTCCGCCAGTGTCAGAAATCAACAAATTAGGAAAAAGTTGTAAAACCGAATGATAAAACCCGAAACCATAAGGGTGGATCATTAATTGATTTGAAACGATAAGACTGGATCATAATAAGACATAATCCCTAAACGCAAACTGGTAAATAAATAGGCCTATTAGTGCCAAAATAGAAGTCACCCCTAAAACCTGAGATCACGCCAGTATTTAAGGACGTAGTTAATCTGCTATCTTGCGGCTCACCGCGTCGTGTTAAATACCCTTGGCCAGATCGAGCTTGTAAAGTAGCGATAACAGGATGAGTCGCCGCAACAGTGCTGATTTCCAATTAATTGCGATAGTTTTTTGGACTCCAATAACATCTAATTCCGATTAAATGGTTTGAATATCGAATTTTATAATCAAGGTCACACTGTATAATTTGTTTTTTGATTCAAAAGGCAAAATGATTGAATATGTCGCCATATTAAGAAATACGATTATATTTTGGAAAGTTAATGATTCGCTTAGTAGATATTCGCATTCGCCCTAAGATAATGAGCATGCTGGTGATCTTTGCTGTGGTCCCAATGATTGCCACAGCCATTTTCAGTGCGCGGTTAGCGTCAGACGCCTTAATTGAAAAATCTTTTCAAGAATTAAATGCAATACAATCGCTGCGTTCCACCTCTATCGACACCTTCTTTAAAGAGCGTTTAATTAGTTTAGATACGCTTGCCAGGACAATAAGGCTGAAAGAGTTCATTCAGAACATGGATGAACGTCAAGTAACCACTAAAGATGATGACAGCTCTTTTTTTGAAACTTTTATCAGCAATTATGATTATGATGACTTTTTAATTTTAGATCCTAAAGAGGCAACCATTCTATTCTCTATAAAAGAGAAACCGCGATTAGGTTCATTACTTGCCACTAATAAGGGCAATGACCCTGCGCTAACGCAAGCTTGGAACAAGGCGATTACTAGCGGTGAAACTGCATTTTCTGATTTCGATTCAAGTAATACGCTTGGCCAACAAAAAACGGCCTATTTTTCTAGTCCTGTACGCGATAGCCGGGGCAATATCATCGCCGTTGTCGCGGTAAAAATATTACCCAGTCTGATTTCTAATATTGTTGATTCACGTGTCGGTCTGGGGAAAACTGGCGAATCGTATCTTATTGGCGAGAATCCGCACTCTACTAAAATTGAGTTCCGCAGTGATCTTGCCACTATGGGGAATGGCAGGTATGTCGTAGGCTTTAGTTTCGACAAAGATTTAGGCTACTGGACGGATGCAAAAAACGCCAGAGAAATAGGCGGGCAAAATACCTATATAGACAGTGCTGGTCGCTCGGTGCTTGTGATTTATACCCAGCTCAACGTCCCCGGATACAATTGGCATCTGATCTCTAAAATCAATGAAGATGAAGTCACCGAGCCGATCTTTTTTCTTTATCAGGCAATATTCGCTGCAGCAGCGATTGTCTTTTTTATTATCAGCTTTATCGCTGTTAATTTTTCCCGTTCTGTCACTGATCCGCTTATCCACAGCATGAAATTTGCGCAGGATATTGCAAAAGGAACATTGAACACATCTTTAGTGTTAGACCGGGGGGATGAGATCGGTGATTTAGGCTTGGCACTCAATAATATGGCCGAAAAGCTGCGTGAGCTGGATTGGATTAATTCAGGTAAAGAGAGCCTCGATAATCAACTGCGCGGTGATCTGCAACTCAGCGATCTTTCAAATTTGTTTATCTCTTTTTTCAGCAAACATATGAACGCGCAACTTGGCGCTTTATATCTGTTAGACCAAGATATTTTAGTACTTAAAACCAGTTATTCGTTTACGGACAGGCAAGGTAATTTTAACCAGATCCGGCTGGGTGAGGGCATGGTAGGGCAAGCTGCACTTGAGAAAGAGATCCTTATATTTTCCGGTGTAGTTCAAAATGCGCCAGTATTAAATTATGGGGTGGGTGAGGTGACGCCCAGTCATTTTATGGCAATACCTCTGGCGGTAGATGAACATTTACTGGGTGTTGTATTACTTGGCTCTATTACACCCTTTAGCGCACTGCAGAAGACATTCGTCAGAGAAGTGATTGGCAGTGCTGCCATTTTGTTTAATGCTGCCAATGCCCGTCTTGAGATCAGCTCACTGCTTGAGCAGGCGCAACATCATCAGGAAAGTTTAAGTAAATCTAACCATAAACTGAAACAACAAACAGAAGCGTTAATACTTTCTGAGCAAGCTCTGCAGACCCAACAGGAAGAGTTGCGCGTTACTAACGAAGAGCTCGAAGAGCAAACCAAAGTACTCAAAGAATCTGAAACTGAGCTGCAAGCGCAGCAAGAAGAACTGCGCGTCACCAATGAAGAATTGGAGGAACGCACCAAAGCACTTGAAAGCCAACAAATTGAGATGCAGGGGAAAAATGATCAGCTTTATTCCGCGCAACAAATAGTTGAAGAAAAAGCAAAAGAGCTCGAAATTTCAAGTAAATATAAATCCGAATTTTTAGCGAACATGTCCCATGAGTTAAGAACACCATTGAATAGTATTCTGATACTCTCGCAGTTATTTGCCAATAACAAAGATAATAATCTGACTAATAAGCAAATTGAATCTGCCAATGCAATCAACTCATCTGGTGCAGATTTGCTTTCATTAATCAATGAGATTTTAGATCTTTCTAAAGTAGAAGCTGGCAAAGTTGATCTGCATATTGAAGATGTCAGTTTTACTGCTATTGAATCTGATATTAGCCGTTTATATCAGGATATGGCGGCAGATAAGGGCGTAGACTTTCAGATAAATTTAGCCGACAACCTTCCTGATACTATACGGACTGATTCTCAGCGCCTGCAACAAGTTTTACGTAATCTATTGACCAATGCATTTAAGTTTACCCATGAAGGTGCTGTAACGCTTGATATAGCTCGGCCTTCAGCAGAAATCGCTAAAAAGTTGCACATGCCTTTGCATAATTTAGTGGCTTTCTCAGTAAAAGATGACGGTATTGGCATAAAAAAAGAGCAGCATCTTGCTATCTTTCAGGCCTTTCAGCAGGCCGATGGAAGTACTAGCCGCAATTATGGTGGGACCGGACTTGGCTTGTCTATCTCTAAAGAGCTTACCCATTTACTCGGTGGTTCAATTGAGCTGCAAAGTGAAGAAGGTAAAGGTTGTACTTTTACCGTGTTTTTACCCCTTGAGTACCAAGCGAAAGGCGCTTCTGCAGAAAATGTGCCTAAACTTCTAGCACCCAAGATTCATGAATCTCGAACCTCTAATTCAGAGGCCGCAGTTATTTCTGTTGCCGCAGATATACCCAAAATTGCAAGCTATGTGGAGGATGACAGACAATCTATCATTTCTGATCCTGCTCCTGAAGATAGAACGCTGCTGATTATCGAAGATGACCGAGCTTTTGCCGGCGTTATGCGCGACTTTGGCCGTGAAAGAGGCTTTAAATGCATCGTCGCGGAAACCGGTGAAACCGGCCTGCACTTTGCCGATTATTATAAACCGAGTGCCATTATTTTGGATATTGGTCTGCCGGGTATCGACGGGTGGACAGTGATGGAACGCCTTAAAGAAAATCCAAGTTTACGCCACATTCCGGTGCATTTTATGTCAGCCAGTGATAACAATCTTGAGGCGATGCGGATGGGCGCGATTGGCTATTTAACCAAGCCAGTCGATATCAAAAAATTAGATAAAGCCTTCGCTAACATTGAAGGTATTATCTCTAAATCAGTCAAACGACTACTTATTGTTGAAGACGATGACATTCAGCGAGCAAGCATTAAGCAGCTGATTGGTGAAGACGATCTAGATATTGTTGCTGTTTCAACAGGGAAGCAGGCGTTAGATGAACTCGAAAGAAATCGTTACGACTGTATGATCCTAGATCTTGGGTTAGAAGATATTAGCGGCTTTGAGTTACTCGAAGCGATAAGACGCAGCGAAACGGCTGCGCGAGTCCCCATTATCGTCTACACCGGTAGAGATCTGACTGCAGCCGAAGAAAAAGAGCTTAATCGTTATGCCGAAAGCATTATCATTAAAGGTGTTAAATCTCCAGAGCGGTTATTAGATGAGTCAGCCCTGTTTCTACATCGGATTGAGGCTAATTTGCCGGCTGAACAGCGGCGTATTTTAAAAGCCGTGCACAATAAAGAGTCAGTGCTAAGTGGTAAAAAAGTGCTATTGGTTGATGATGATATGAGAAATGTTTTTGCTCTTTCCAGCATTCTAGAAGATAAAGGCATGGATATCACCATCGCACGAGACGGTATGGAATGTCTTGTTAAATTAACAGAAAATCCAGATGTCGATATCGTACTCATGGATATAATGATGCCTAAAATGGATGGTTATGAAGCGATGCAACAGATCCGCATGCAGAGAAAGCATAACAACCTACCCATTATTGCACTCACTGCAAAAGCGATGAAAGGTGACAGAAGTAAATGTATTGAAGCCGGGGCTAGTGATTATCTTACCAAACCCATCGATAGCGAAAAGCTCCTGTCAATGATACGAGTCTGGTTATACTAATATGAATGATATAACAAATGAACAGCTGGAAATTCAGCTTCTGCTCGAAGCCATTTATATAAAATATGGTTATGACTTTAGAGAGTATTCTCTTGCTCACACCAAGAGAAGGTTGGAGTATCGTTGCGGCATAGAAGGAATAAAAAATTACGCAGAAATGCAGCATAAAGTGATTCATGATGCTAATTTTTTTGAACAACTCTTATTGGATCTGTCCATCAATGTCACTGAAATGTTTCGTGATCCCTGGTTCTATAAAAAAGTAAGGGAACTGGTGATCCCACATCTACATACTTACCCCTTTTTAAAAATTTGGCATGCTGGTTGCTCTGCGGGACAGGAAGTCTATTCGATGGGAATTATTTTACATGAGGAGTCTTTGAAAGAGCGGGCGCAGGTGTATGCGACCGATTTTAATGAGTCCATTTTAGAAAAGGCGAAAAAAGGGATCTACCCAATGGATTTAATTCGCCAGTATAGCGCTAACTATCAGGCTGCTAATGGTAGCGCCTCATTTTCGGATTATTACACGGCAGATTATGATCATGTGATCATGAAAAATGTACTGAAAGATAAAGTACTTTTTACTCCTCATAATCTGGCAACCGATGGTGCTTTTGGTGAGATGCACGTTATTTTTTGCCGCAATGTTCTTATCTATTTTACCCGAGAGTTACAAAACCGAGTCTTTAATCTATTTTATGATAGCCTAATACCTGGCGGATTTTTATGCTTAGGCTCAAAAGAGAGCCTTAGATTTGCAGACATAGCTGATAAGTTCGAATTGGTTTCAGAACCAGAAAAAATCTATCGAAAAAAACGCGGGAGATAAGCCATGAGCTGTAATAATATACATTATAGAGCCGTGGTTATTGGTGCGTCAGCCGGCGGATTAGCGGCTGTAGGCGCAATACTTGCTGAACTAAAATCAACTTTCTGCATACCGATATTATTAGCGCAACATATCAGCCCGCATGTTGAGAGTCACTTAGCCACTCACTTTGCAGCTAAAACGGCTTTGGCTGTCAAAGAAGCGGAAGATAAAGATCCGATTAAACGCGGGAGCTTATATATTGCGCCGTCTAATTATCATCTTCTTGTTGGGTTTGATGGTTGTACCGCACTTTCAATCGATCCCCCGGTTAACTACTCTCGCCCTTCCATTGATGTGCTGTTTGAGAGTGCAGCTGATTACTTTGGCAACGAGTTAATTGGCATTATCCTTAGCGGCGCAAATTCAGATGGCGCGGCAGGGCTAAAAAAAATAAAACAACGGGGTGGGTTAACGGTTGTTCAGTCTTTAGACAGCGCCGAAGTAAAGACTATGCCACAAGCAGCAATAGAGGCTGCCAATGCAGACCATATTCTTTCTCTGAAAGATATAGGTCACTTTTTAAATACTATATGTGAATGTTAACTATGCTAGCACCCCCTAAAATTTTGATTGTAGATGACCGGATAGAAAATCTGATTACATTAGATCATCTTCTCTCTGAGTTTAACGTAACACTTATCAGAGCAACTTCTGGAGAACAAGCGCTAGCCCATACACTCGACAATGACTTTGCTCTGGTACTGCTAGATGTAAGGATGCCGACGATGGATGGTTATGAAGTTGCTGAATTGATGCGAGGGAATAAGAAAACCCGGAATATCCCGATTATCTTTATTACTGCAGAATCAAGTGCTGACGCAAACATATTTAAAGGCTACCAATCCGGAGCCGTTGATTACCTAGTTAAACCCCTTAATGCCGACATCTTCAGCAGTAAAATCAGCGTTTTTCTTCAGTTATATGAACAAAAACATGCACTGCACCAAAAAAACATAGAATTCGATCATAAGCTAGCCGAGCTGGAAGAATTACAGCAACAGCTTGAAGAAACTAACCAACAACTGCTAATGCTATCAACACTAGATGGTCTTACAGGACTGGTTAACAGAAGGAAATTTGATGAGATTTTCTCTGATGAGTGGCAAAGAGCATCCCGATCTGCAACCGCAATGGCGGTGATCATGATGGATATCGATTGTTTTAAAATGTTTAACGATACTTTTGGTCACCAGCAAGGCGATAATTGCCTACTTAGCGTGGCGAGTACGCTGAAAGGGATGGATCTTAGGCATCTGGACAAAATAGCGCGTATCGGAGGAGAAGAGTTTGCCGTTATTCTGCCGGAAACAGACTCAAATGGTGCGATGCTAGTTGCAGAGCGTATTCGAAAAACCATTGAAGCGCTTAAAATCCCTCACAGTAAAGCATCTGGTAATCCCTGGGTTACTGCAAGCTTTGGGGTAAGCTCGATCATTCCGCATCGAGGATGCAATCCGAGGGTACTGATGGAAACTGCCGATAGGGCGCTTTACGAGTCAAAGCATAAAGGCAGAAATTGTTGTTCTGAAAAGCAGATTATTGACGCTAATATTGTCTCGATTGAGCTTGACGCTGAGCCGATGATAAAACAAAAAAGATTAATTGTAGCCATATAATAAAGGCTTTACATCCTTTGTAGATGTTTATTTTATCGGTGTTGTCGATAGCATTTCCCTACCTTGCCGGTATTTAATTTGTTATATCAGCAGCACAGCTGTCGGTGGTGCATTTGCTGCAGATTTTACAATAAAAGTAGGCTTTTTCAGTTCTAATGCGATATTCCCGCATATGCATTTCTTGTCTCATTTGATTTAGAAACGGACTTTTGGTCATCATAAGAGCTCACAATAAAATGGTACGGATATACTATTATTAATTTTTGATGATGTTCGCAGTAATATTAGATAAATAGTACGCGCTTATACTTTTATAAAACATAAATAACAATTAAAAACAAGTGTTTACTCTAATGTCAAAGTAGAGTGTAGGTTTGAAAACTGCGCAATGCATAAAGACTAAAACGGTAGTTGTTGCTACTTGTTATCGGTATTTTTTTAAAAATGTGCTTTTTAGTTAAAATTTCTGGCATTTGCTTGAATTGTTTTTTGTGCTAACTTTAATGTTGTAGTTTAGAATTTTGACTGAATAATTTAGCCTAAATGGATTTAGTGTAATTCCCTTAATAGGCTTAAGCATAAATGGTTCAAAACCATGTTGAGCGAAAAGTAGATGTGGTTGCAATCAAACGAAGAATAACAGTTGGCTATAGCTTTATAGATCAAAGATTATAGTCACCGATTATCTTCCGCTTACATGGTGTTCGATTGCTTTCTGAGGTAGATATGATAAATCGCACTATTTATATTGATGTAGCAAAAGGTATATCAATTACTTTAGTGGCTATTTTTCACAGTAATTTGAAGTCTTTTTTTCCAGAAATAATTGAACCAATGGCTTTGTTTCGGTTGCCACTGTTTTTCTTTTTATCTGGGGTGTTTTTTTCTTATTCAATTTCTCCTAAAGCGTTTATTTTTAAAAAAGCAGAAGCGCTGCTCAAACCATACTTTTCTGTGCTTTTTATGCTTTTTTTCTTCAGTGTTATTTCTCAAGATGATAATCTTATATCCCAGCTAAAAGGTATTTTTTATGGAAATGGCAACACCATAAGATGGGTGCCATTATGGTTTCTAACTCACTTATTTTCAGTATATTGCTTTAGTTATTTTATTTTTCGCTTTACTCGGTTTAACGCCTTATCTTACTATAACAAGTCTATTTTATTACTGATATTTTTATTTTCTGGTTCATTATTAATTGGTATGGTTAGCGATAGTGATTTAACGATCTTTAACTCGCTCATCAAATTGCCAGAACTACCATTTTCAATCGATATCATATTGATAACATCGGTATACTTTATATCGGGTTTCTTACTTAAAGATAAGATTATTAACTTTTCTCCAAATACTTATCTATTTATTTTATCTATAATTATTTTTATATGTATTATATCGTTTTCAGAAGCGCACACCGACTTAAATAAGCGACTATATAAAGTACCTACTTTAGCGACGTTAGGGGCCGCATGCGGCATTTACTTTATACTGAGTGTTTCATGGTTTATTGCAAAAAATAAAGCCTTAATGCGTATACCGTTGGCACTAGGGAGCTCTAGTCTATATATTCTCATATTTCACAAATGGATTGAATACAATGCGTATAGTTATGCATATGGTTATACTTCTAAAAGTACAGCAGATAATATAATATTTTTGACATCACTGGCTATCTTAGCATTTTTATTAAGTATCTCAATTCCATTGCTTATAAAATGGGTTGTAAATCGAAACGCTATTTTAGCACTCTTCTTTTTTCCATTTAAAACTAACCCCTTGCTGCAGCGGACATTTTACTCGCACCGCTAATCAAAGTATTAGCAACATGGCGAATATTGATAATTGTGGCGTTGTGTGATCATCATCGAAGAATCAGTATGGCAAAATAATTAGTGAAATTGACAATTATATCGTAGCAAGTGATATGTCTGATCGAGATAGTGAAGGGATATATTCTAGTAAGGACATGCTCGTGAAGTATTTTAAAATTAACGGTAATCAATCACATAATAAGAGACTTATGTTTATCCAATAAGTATAAGTGAAGTATATGGGACAATTACTGACGCCAAAGTGAAGGGGATTGGTTTTAAGAGAAGCTAATAAAGAAAATATTGTTCGTGCTTAACATGCAAACGGCCTAAATGGCATATCATTCACATGTTATTGCAACGTTAAGGCTGGAACCGCCTGTGTCGGAAATCAACAGATTAGGCAAAAGTTGTAAACCGAATGATAAAACCCGAAACCATAAGGGTGGATCATTAATTGATTTGAAACGATAAGACTGGATCATAATAATGCATAATCCCTAAACGCAAACTGGCTAATAGATAGGCCTATTCGTGCCAAAATAGAAGTCACTCCTAAAACCTGAGATCACGCCAATATTTAAGGACGTAGTTAATCTGCTATCTTGCGGCTCATCCCGTCGGGTTAAATACCCTTGGCCAGATCGAGCTTGTAAAGTAGCGATAACAGGATGAGATGGTTTGCACCTTAGTGCGCAGCCTATTACGAGCATAGGGCACTTGCTTATGTCGTAAAATCCATATCAGCATGGCGAGCCGTGATATAACAGAAAATGATATGGTTAGAAGCCGCTTGTTTATAATTATGTAATAATTATAATGCACGCATGTAAGATATACGATTGAGTGGACCGAGCTAAAGAGTCTTCAATTTGGAAGTGACACGGCATTTTTTTAGGGAACACAAACAGTTTTTTGATCCACATGCTCGATTGATTAAAGACTCCGACCATTGTGATGAGGAAGATATATTCATCCCTCTTGGAATCGGCATAGCGTTAACATTGCTTGTGGTTTGCCTTTAAGTGAAAACAGATGAATCAATTCGAATAATATCTGCTCGAAAACCAGAAAAATTCGAACGTAAATATTCGAGGAATTTCGCCATGGGTAAACAATATGACTTTTCAAATTCTGTCCAGCCATCCCTATACACAGACATTAAACGAATAAATCACAATCAGGCTTGATAAAGAGACTATAGCCTATTCTAACGAAATGGCTGACGACAAAGGCATTCCTTTTCAATGGCTAATCAAGCTTTATCTTCACAGCTGCGCACAAAACCATCTGGATTTGAACTTTCAATGGCAATTATCGGCTCAAATAACAAACGCATGCAGTTGGACGCGGCAAAGCCGCAGGCTGCACAAAAAATCAACAGGGCGCGAAAGGAGGTTTCATGATTAAAGTGTTGTTCAGGGTCTGGCCCCTTTTACTCGGCATTGTGTTCATCATGCTCGGCAACGGCATGCATTTCACCCTTATCGGCCTGCGCGGCGGGATTGAGGGTTTTTCGACTGCTGAACTGGCCATCGTTACATCGGGCTATTTTATGGGTTTTCTGTTGGGCGCGCGCTTATCTCCGCTGATGATCAAACGGGTAGGGCATGTGCGCGTCTTCGCGGCGCTTGGCAGCTTTATGTCGGCGGGGCTAATCGCCTTTCCGTTGCTGACCGAACCTTGGGCTTGGACTGTGCTGCGACTGCTCTTGGGCATTTGCATGTCGGGTATCTATGTCACTGCCGAGAGTTGGCTGAACAACGCTGCCACCAATGAGACGCGCGGCAAGGTGCTGTCGGCTTATATGATCGCGCAGACGCTGGGTATCATCGGCGCACAGGGCCTGCTGACGTTAGGCGATGCCGGGACCTCAGTGCTGTTTATGTGTGCCTCGATTCTCGTTTCGATCTCCTTTGCGCCAATCCTGCTTTCCGCCACCCCGGTCCCAGTTGTCGAAGTTGTCCGTCCTATGCCTTTGCGTGACCTTTACACCGGCTCGCCGCTCGGCACCGTCGGGATATTTTTGCTTGGCAGCGCCTTCGCGACGCAAACGGGTATGGGCGCGGTTTTCGGCACTCAGATAGGGCTCACGGCGACACAGATAGCGCTGTTCATCGCGATGCTGTTCTCCGGGGCTTTGGTATTGCAATATCCCATCGGCTGGCTTTCGGACCAGATGGATCGGCGTAAGTTGATTTTCGGAGCAGCCTCTCTCGGCGCGGCATCTTGCGCATTGGGTTGGCTCACTAGCGGCGGTCTGTGGCCCTTGATGGTGTCCGCCTTCTTCGCTGGCGGTGTGGCAATGCCGCTCTATGCCTTGTTACTGGCCCACGCTAACGATTCTCTTTCGACCGAAGATATGCCAGCGGCCTCCGGGGGGTTAGTTTTCACCTTCGGACTGGGCGCGATCTTAGGCCCACTGGTTACTGGCTTGGCGATGCAAGGGCTTGGCCCCTACGGATTCTGGCTGGTGCTTGGCGCGACCTTCTGTGCTATCGCGTTTTATGCGCTTTACCGCATGACGCAGCGCGCGGTCACCCCAGTGGACGAAACCGAAAGCTATCTTGGTGTACTGCCCACCGCGTCATTTGTGGCGGTGGAGGCAGCAGGTGCTTGGGCCGCCGAAAAGGCCGAGGCTGAACGCGAGGCCGATGTGGAAGCTGACGATAAATCCTGATCGCGGTGGCGCAATGGCGCAAACAGGCAGCCGACATGGAAGCTCGACCGCGGCGACCAGACCAATTGCGTCCGTTTGGTCCCTATCGGGCGCGCATATTGCGTAAACAGGACCATCTAAGATCTGTGGCAATGATTTAAACACTCGTATTTTGTTAAGTGTATTTTGCGGTAATGAGTGATGACCCGACCTATACCAACAATTGTGCTTAGAAGAGATACCTTCCCCTGTATATGGGAAGTTGCCACTGCTGCACTGCGTCGTTAGCCCCGTTTTCATGTGCGGGTAGACGCCAATACAGTTGGAAACGTGAACAACCGATGAAATGGATTGGTCCTCAAATTTTTGAACTCGCTATCATTTTTGCTATTGATATTTGTGCCTATGCACTCTTGTTAATGAGCAGAGAGTCATCATTTGCTGATGGTCTTGAAAGTGGATGTAGATATAACGATAAGCGGGTCAGATAACAATGTTATGGTCCAATGCAGAAGGGGGTAAAGGCAAAATGTTAACCCAAAAGTTTGTTAAAGATGAAAGCTAATATCAAATAGTCATATAACACATCAATTATATGCACCTAACAAGATGGGCTGTGACGCAAAAACTCACATCCCGTATTGAAGTATTAAATGCAATCAGTTACGGAGGGAGTCTAATGTCAAAAATTACAGGTAGTTGCTTATGCGGGAAAGTTACTTTCGAAATGAATAATAATTTCGATAAATTTCACTTTTGTTATTGTAGACAATGCCAAAAGACAACCGGCAGTGCTCATGCTTCAAATTTATTCACACAACCTGATAATATTACATGGTTGAGTGGTTTCGAATTAGTTAAACGTTTTGATGTTGCTGGTCGTTCTATATCGAAAGCGTTTTGTACTGAGTGTGGATGTGGAGTACCTGACCTTTCTGGTTCAGGTAAAGCTTTAGTTGTGCCTGCAGGGTGCTTAGATGCTAACCCTGATATAGCCCCCCAAGACAAAATTTTCTGCTCTGAAAAACCAGAATGGTACGATAAGGCTATTTATGCAAAATCATTTTTGGAATTTGCAGAGTAATTTACACTTATCAAGAAGTTATTCATAGATTTACTGCTCTCTAGGACTATCAACCATTCATCTTCCCTAGAGCGCTTTTGCCTCAGCGTGAATGACTATCTTTTGCCAGTGACAAAAAGCTATCGAATGACATAAAGATCGAGCGAGTCAGTGCTTATTTTATCAAACCGTGGTTAACATTACTTAACCACTTCAATTGAAATAGCCTAGCAAATCGCTGTTAACATGGACTGTCCTAACTCAATATAAGCATTAGTATCTTCGCTTATACCTTTGACTTTAAGATGATCGGCAAAACCAAGTCGTGCACTCATGACGAACCAAAATATTGCACTAATTAAGCCCACAATACGCCACAAATTTGACTTAGCCCACTTAAGCGCAAAGGTAATAGACAGTACATAGAGTACGAAACCACCTAATTTAGATGATGCCCACCCATTTACGAAGGGGTACAATTTAAGTGGATTAACGGCAACCAGATAGATAAAGGTGAAGATAAACAGAGTATATAAAATATGTGGGCCAATCTTCAGTAGTTTATTATTAACCTTGTCAGACCCTTTCATCGTCAACACAAAGTTAATGATGAAAAAGATAAACGTAAGCGCAATTATGGTCAAATGGGTATGTTTAACTATCATGTACATGGTGTTGTTCCCTAAAAATAATTTTTTTATTTAATATTTAGACTGACTGAATATAGTGTAAAGTCAAATAAAAGGCTCTGGTCTAATGCTTCTAGTTCCATTGTTTACGGTTTACCCTTTAAATAATGAGGTGATCCAACATCTGACTTTGAACATGGAAATACCATCGAATTTAAAAGGGCGCTTGTAAAGGTGTTTTGTCCAAAAGATAAATCACTTACAAAATATATACCTTTACCTCGTCTTTTAATACCACGTTATCATCCACATTTCATAGCGTATCGACAAGTTAACCCGCTTTGCCTGCTACGACAACATTGTTAAACAATCATTGTCAGCGGCTATATCAACAATGGCATTTCATACCATGGTGGTCAGCATCAGACGCCGGCACAAAAACAAAACCTGCAACTATAAGCGTCGCCGTTATTGCCTGAATGCTGGCACTATGAATATGTTAAAAGTTTACTGACCTTGTTAAAGGGTTATTTTTATTATCAATACCATCCTTACGAATGGTACTGAGATTAAGATCAATTAAGTTACTCATTAACTTAGGATATTTATCTCACTCATTAAAGCCCCAAAGCAATGTAGAGTAACTAGCCATTAACAATATCCTCATATCAATTTGCCATAAACTGACATCTGTAATGAATGGGACTAGTTTCTATCTCAATCAATTTACAACCATGAGTCTAAAAAAGCGGCGAGTATTACTTAGCCACTACAAAGTGAGCTTAGTAACAATGGCAAGACGCATATAATCGCCGAGCTCATATTGAGATAGTGACTAGAAGAATGGGCTGCAAGGTTTACAGCGCTGAAAAATTTATTCTATAAATAATCACCCACTAAAGTTGATAACCAGCAGAATAAAAAGTGCTCAAACGGCATATTTATTATGCTTAATTGAGATTGCCGCGATTAAATCTTCTGCTCAAGTTGGACTTAGCTAACTGAACTGTAAGTTAATTTCATTTAATCATTTCACTGTTTATCTTTTCATTGAGTACTTAGCAAGGTACGAGTTGCAGTAAGCCAATGTTCTGCCTTGATAAAATCGTAAGATACAATTTAAATCGCTTTAGCTGACCCTAAACTAGCGAGGAAAAAGATCTTCCGAAGAAAGCTCACAACCTAGTTAGGGTTGATTTTAAAAATATAGGCTGATAGTCTCTGTCGTTTTTTTTGGTACTAGGTACTAGTAGTGGCAAAAATCTTTTAGTAGCAAAAAACTTTTGGAGTCAGAGATGACTGATTTAACGGACAGCTTTAAAGTGGCTGATATAACGACTTCGTTAGCTGCAACTAGCAGTAATGTATGCGATCCTCGTTCGGCCCCCCGCTCAGTAGAGAAGAGCTCTACAGCGGAAAAATTGGCCTTAAGCAATCCAGCCTTTTGGTATAGTGGTGGATTTATCTGCTTGTTTGTTTTACTGGCTTTATTCGACAGTGAACTGTTAGCCAGTTTGGTCAATACTGGTTTTTCGTGGTCGGTAAATGTGTTCGGCCCTTATTGGCAAGTATTATTATTACTGACCTTTTTAATTAGTCTAGCGTTAGCTGCAGGTCGTACTGGGAATGTTATTTTAGGTGGGATTGCTAAACCTGAAATGGGTACCTTTCGTTGGATGGCTATTATATTTTGTACGCTACTTGCCGGTGGTGGTGTTTTTTGGGCTGCTGCAGAGCCTATAGCCCATTTTGTTAGTCCTCCGCCTTTGTATGGCGCATCAGGAGATATTCAGCAAGTTGCTGTTAATGCATTATCGCAATCCTTTATGCATTGGGGCTTCCTCGCGTGGGCTATCGTCGGTAGCTTAACGGCTATTGTGGTGATGCATCTACATTATGATAAAGGTTTACCGCTAAAACCAAGGATCCTTCTTTATCCTGTTCTTGGTGAGCGAGCGCTGAAAGGCCATACTGGTGCATTGATTGATGCCTGCTGCATTATCGGTGTTGCCGCTGGCACCATCGGTCCTATTGGTTTCCTTGGGTTACAGGTTAGTTACGCATTAAATGCGCTGTTTGAAATTCCTGATGGTTTTACGACACAATTAATCATTATCTTATTTGCCATTGCCTTGTATACCTTATCGGCGTTAAGTGGTTTGAATCGAGGCATGCAAACATTGAGTCGTTATAATGTGATCCTCGCCTCTGCTTTAATGCTTTATATTCTCATTTTTGGTCCAACAAACTTTATTATTAATGGTTATATCCAAGGGGTGGGTAGTCTGCTTAATAACTTCATTCCGATGGCGACATTTAGAGGTGATGAAAGTTGGTTAAGCGGATGGACAGTCTTCTTTTGGGGATGGTTCGTTGGTTATAGCCCAATGATGGCAATTTTTATTGCGCGAATTTCTCGTGGCAGAAGTCTTCGTCAACTCATCTCGACGACTAGCATTATTGCGCCCTTGGTAACGTGTTTTTGGTTTACTGTTGTGGGTGGCTCTGGCTTGGCATTTGAAATTGCCAATCCTGGCAGCGTGAGTGGCGCGTTTGAAGGTTTTAACTTGCCCGGTGCATTACTGGCCGTAACATCACAATTGCCTTTTCCGACGGTGATCTCGATTTTATTCTTAGTATTGACGACTATTTTTATCGTCACCACCGGTGATTCGATGACTTATACCATCAGTGTCGTCATCAGTGGTGAAACAGAGCCCAATGCAATGATCCGTATATTTTGGGGTGTCATGATGGGGGTCACAGCGTTAATTTTGATTTCCCTCGGTTCTGGGGGGATATCTGCGCTGCAATCCTTCATTATTATCACCGCGGTCCCTGTGTCGATCATATTGCTGCCTTCTCTTTGGAATGCACCACAAATCGCGATGCAAATGGCCAAGGATCAAGGGTTATAAAAAGTATTCATTAAAGACAATATATAAGCATTAGTAAGACGATAAATGATGTGGTTCGAGGCCTAAAGTTGAAAATATAGCGAATCTTAATCAACAACTTATAACAACGAAGACCATCGTTTCTCGGCTTGCGCTTAGGTGTTTAGGCCGAAGCCTAGCACTGTGTTGAAATGACTAATCTGTGACCTCAGGGATGAGGCTAATCTACTAACGAATCCGCTATTTTGAACTTGGTACAGAAGAAACCCTAAGAAACAAAAAAGTGGCGATGTCTTATCTCGGCGGCTGATATTTCCAGCCATATTGTTGTCTTAGGATCGATGTAAAAGATTGTAAAAAAGCCCAAGCAGAAAATTCTGCATAGGGCTTTATGATGCACTAACGAACGTCATGCTTAAAAGTCATCGAGTACGGCACCTTTACTGGCGCTAGAAGCGTTAAAAGCAAACTTTGCTTGCACTCCTCGGTTGTAACGTGGCATTGGCGCTTGCCAGCTTTTTTTACGCTCAAAAAGCTCCTCATCGCTGATGTTCAGTTGCAGTAGCAACTGTTTAGCATCAATTGTGATGGAGTCGTTTTCATTAATGAACGCGATGTTACCCCCAGCGGCCGCTTCAGGTGCCACATGTCCGACTACCATTCCCCAGGTACCACCGGAAAAGCGACCGTCGGTGATTAAGCCAACGCTTTCACCTAAACCTGCACCAACTAATGCGCCTGTAGGTGCAAGCATTTCTGGCATCCCGGGGCCACCTTTAGGTCCTAGGTAGCGCAATACCATAACGTCACCTGCGTTGATTTTCCCCGCCAATATGGCTGCCAGAGCGGTTTGTTCATCGTTGAACACCCGGGCTGGGCCTGTCATTACCGGATTTTTTAGGCCGGTGATTTTGGCTACACAGCCTTCGGGTGACAAATTACCCTTAAGAATGGCCAGGTGGCCCTGCTGGTACATAGGGTTGCTTATCGGACGAATCACATCCTGATCGGCACGTGGCACATCGGGCACGTCTTTCAGTACTTCTGCAATGTTCTGACCGGTGATGGTTAAACAGTCGCCATGCAGTAGGCCTGCGGACAATAATATTTTCATGACCTGCGGGATCCCACCGGCTTGGTGCAGATCGACAGCCAAGTATTCTCCACTAGGTTTGAGGTTGCACAGTACGGGTGTCTTTTGGCGCACTCGCTCAAAGTCGTCAATCGTCCATTCCACTTCAGCCGCATGGGCGATAGCTAAAAAGTGCAGCACGGCATTAGTCGAGCCACCCGTGGCCATGATGACCGCCACCGCGTTTTCAATCGATTTACGGGTAACAATATCGCGGGGTTTGATATTTTGCCTTATTGCTTCAATCAGTACCTTGGCAGACTCTTTGGCGGAATCCACTTTCTCGTCATGGGGGTTAGCCATAGTTGATGAATAGGGCAGAGAAATACCTAAGGCTTCAAATGAGCTAGACATGGTATTTGCTGTGTACATACCACCGCAGCTACCTGTGCTTGGAACGGCCCTACGCTCAATTTGCAATAAGTCCTCGTCGCTCATTTTTCCAGCGGCATGTTGACCCACGGCTTCGAAAACACTGACGATATTGAGTGCTTTACCCTTATAATGCCCGGGTAGAACGGTGCCGCCATACACATAGATAGAAGGCACGTTGGCACGCAGCATACCCATTAGGCCGCCAGGCATATTTTTATCACAACCACCAATAACTATTACGCCGTCCATCCACTGACCCTGTACGCAGGTTTCAATACAGTCAGAGATCACTTCGCGGCTGATCAATGAATACTTCATGCCCTCGGTGCCCATGGCCATACCATCTGAAATGGTCGGGGTGCCAAAAACTTGGGCGTTACCACCCGCTTCTTCAATACCTGCGATTGCGGCATCGGCTAACTTTTGCAGGCCACTGTTGCACGGAGTGATAGTGCTGTGTCCGTTGGCGACACCAACCATGGGTTTATTGAAGTCTTCGGCTTGGTAACCCATAGCGTAATACATCGAACGATTTGGCGCGCGTGTCGGTCCTTCGGTAATGTTTTTACTACGACGATTAATCTGGTCGCTAGTGTTTTTATTGTCTTGCGTCATAGTGTTTCTCGTCGAATTAACGTTAATTAAAGTAAAGTATGCCCGAGGGAATGAAACGACTCCAGATATTTAGCATGCTGACGCCTTTGTTAATATCACTATTCCTAAAACCTAGATCGCTTCGCTGCTAGAACGCTACGCGGCTAGATTCTATAAAAGCAAAGCTTAGATGCTAGGTGACGAGCGATATCAAGCGAAAGGGCGATATCAAGCGAAGGGGCGATATCAAGCGAAAGAGCGATATCAAGCGAAAGAGCGATATCAAGCGAAAGAGCGATATCAAGCGAAAAGGCGATAGCAAGCGAAAGAACGATAGCAAGCGAAGGGGCTTAGGAGCTAGACCGCTTTATCCGTGAGCGCAGCGTTCGCTTGTTATCGTTTCTGAAGCCAATGTTCACCCTACTTGTATTTATGTAATATCTTCTTAGGAATATGACAATAATCATGTGGAAACCGAGTTAATCTTTGTTGGTGTTCTTCATCGCTTTTTACATAGTTGAGCAGCGGCAAAATTTCAACGACAATCTTATCTGCGTCGTCACGGTGCCTAATATACTCAATAGCAGTCTCGAGGTGACTACTGTGTTTACTGTATATTCCGCTGCGGTATTTTTTCCCCACATCCTTGCCTTGCTTATTGATGCTGTAAGGATCAATAATTTCAAAAAAGTAACCTATAAGCTTATTAACATTAACAGTGCTTGGGCAGAAGGTCACTTTTACACACTCTGCATAGCCATCATAATTGCTCTTGGTGGTATCGGTTAAGCCATTGGCTCGACCTGCCTGTGTTGCAAAAATGCCTGGCAAGTACTTCATAAATTCTTGCACGCCCCAAAGACAACCGCCGGCAAAATAAATTATTTCTCGCTCGTTGTAAGCAATCTTATTATCTTGTTGTATTTTCATATTAGGTCTTTATAAAAAATGAATTCAGTTTTATGAGTTATTCTATTGATTACTGTAATAGCAAGTAGAGCGTTATAGATCTGTTTGTTATGTGTTCAGTGATAAATTATTATCAGTTGAGAATAGTTATCATGTGTAATATTTTACCCGCTAAGATACACTATCAATTAACGTATCAATTAACGAATCGATTACTCGCTTTCAACTGAAACCTATCTTACGATATTTCGTTTGCTTGTTCCAATTCGTTAATCCCATGGCTGTATAGCACAAAGATGAGGAATGACTTTTTTTGCTACTTGGGCATATGATTGGGGGCAGGGGAAGTGAAAATAAGCGTTTTTACAGATAGTTCAAACAGTGTAAATAGAGAACATTAACATGATTCGAGTTGTACAAATTGCTTTGTCCGCTTTGTTATTTAGCCTATCGTCTGTTTCATCGGCAGCCGACGATGCTAATGATGTAAGTACAGATATTGAGAAAATTACGGTTCAGGGCTCAACCACGGCTAATACTAAACCTGTTGGCACTTTTGGTTCGCCAGTTTCAAATCTAGAATATGATCCGCGCGTTGATCTACAGTCGCGCAATATGGCAGAAGCTCAAGCTGATGTGACGATTCGAGGTGGTATTTTCGAAAATACTGGCTTTAGGGTCGGCAGCGCAACGTTATTGGATCCGCAAACGGGACATTATTTTGCCGAAATTCCGATTGCTCAGGAAATGTTATCTAACGCTAAGGTACTTACTGGCGCAGATAATGCGCTTTTCGGTGTTAACAGCTCGGTAGGCACAGTTTCCCGCGACTGGACACTCATAAATACGGCAGGTAGTGCTTCTATTGGCGCAGGTAATAACAACTTTACTCTTCAACGGGTTCACAGCGGTGTGAGTATGGCACTCGCTGACTCTACCGATTGGACTATCGGTTTTGAAGGTGAATATTCTCGCTCTGAAAGTGACGGTACGATAGATAATGGCGACCATGATTTTCAACGCGCCTCTGGTCGTATTCAGTTAGTTGGGTCATCATCACAGACAGATCTATTTTTTGGTTCTCAAGAAAAATTCTTTGGCTGGCCAAATATGTACACGCCATTTAATGTTAATGAAACTGAAGACCTCAAAACGCGACTATTATTGCTTAATCATAAACAGCATTATTCACGAGACAGCACATTTGAAATGTCCGCTTACAATCGTCGTAACACCGACCATTACGTTTTTTCGCGCGAAAATCCTGAAATATTCGAAGCCTTTCATGAAACCGATGTTACATCAATCGCACTTTCAGGTCGCCATGCACAAACAGCATCGTTTGCCCTCAATTACTCAACACAGTTTATAACAGACAGTATTGAATCAACCACGCTTGAAAATAACTTTACTTCGCGTGAGTATTACAAACTCAGTGTATTACCTGAATACCGAATGTCTCTACAAGATGATCAACAGTTAACTTTTCGTCTCGGCGCTGCTTTTGATGATACTAACCGGGACGATTCACAAGCCTCCCTTATTGGTGATGTAACCTGGAATACAATAAATGCTGACGATACCTCGCAAACACTTTATCTCTCTTATGCAGAAGCCAGTCAAGTGGCAGGTTATACCGCTATAGGTGGGAGTGACAGCGGTGGGCTATTTAGAAGTAACTATGATCTTGAGCGAGAAACCACTAAAAATATTGAATTAGGCCTGGCATTAGACCGAGAAACCTGGCGCCTTGATTCGGCTATTTTTTATCGACAAGATGATGATTTAGCCGATTGGACCTATAGCTTGAGTTCAACCTCTGCTCGTTCAGCAAATCCGGTCGATATAAATACGCTAGGTGTAGAGTTACTTGCGGTAAAACGTTTAGATAATGCAGAAATAATTACCAGCTATACCTTCCTTGATAAATCGGAAAATTATGGTGCTACGGATATTGATGCTAGCTTTTATGCATTGAACTACCCTGATCATCGAGTAACCTTAGGTGTTATTTGGCGACCTACCGACATAGTGGAAGTCCGTGTTGATAACGAGTGGCGTAAACAAGAAGAAAATATTCTACGAAACGGTGACGATGATGCTTTATTCACCCACCTCACGTTAAAAATGTCTCCTTCGCAGTTTAACGGTCTGGATATCATGCTTGCAGCAGACAATCTTTGGGGGGAATCATTTGAAGAGGTACCTGGAACTCCTGGGCGAGGGGAACAATACACTATTAGTGCGGCTTACAACTGGTAACCTTGTCTCAAGTAATCTATATCGGCCCCACTTTTTGACTGGGGGCAGATCGTTACTCTGTAGCACTTGAATAATAGACAACATATAATAAATACAAATCGTGTAGATAGTTAACTATTACAAATAGCTATTGAATCAATTGACATTAAATATTAGAGATTTTAATGGTTTATCTAGTGATCACTACCTTGATTTGGGCTTTTTCCTTTGGTCTTATTGGCAACACGCTCAAAGGTATTGACCCACTTCAAATAGCAGATACGCGCCTATTACTGGCGCTTATTGTTTTTCTTCCCTTTATAAAACGACGCAACACAAACGGGCAGGAAAAATGGCAGCTCATACTGCTTGGCGCACTTCAATACGGGGTAATGTACACCTGCTATCTTTCCGCTTTTCGTTTTATACCATCCCATCTGGTTGCGCTATTTAGCGTTTTTACACCACTTTATATCGTTATTATCAACGATCTTCGACAGCGGTGTTTTACCCCATGGTATTTATTGGCCACTATGCTTTCAATTTTTGGCGCCGCAATTATAAAAATAGGCGATATAGACTCAAGCGAAATTTGGTTAGGATTTGGCCTTATGCAAATAGCCAATATCGCTTTTGCTTTTGGGCAAATTTATTATCGAGATTGGAAGCTAGATAGACCACATATTAGCGACAGCTCTGTATTTGGCTTTTTGTTTATAGGTGCAGCCGCTTTTACCACCATTGTTACGCTGGTGATTTCTCAGCAGCCACCCATTCCTTTAAGCGCAACACCAACGCAGTGGTTCGTTTTAGTGTATATGGGAGTCATAGCATCAGGGCTTGGTTTCTTCCTTTGGAATAAAGGCGCAACCCAAACAAGTGTCGGAGTATTAGGCGTCTTTAACAATGCGGTAGTGCCACTGGCTATGTTTGCCTCCTTGTTTATTTTTGGTGAAGCTAAGGGAGGAACACCAGAAGAACTTGTCAGGCTTGCCATCGGATCACTATTGATTTTGGCGGCGCTATTGATTGCAAAACGAAAATAAATGTCTTGATGATAATTGGCTCAGTTATCCTGATAGGGGTTTTGCAGCCATCCCCTAGAAATCAGCACTAATTGAAGTAAACACGCATTTACTTCATTCACTAAAAGCTGATATTTTAATGAATGTCTCAATAGCATCAGTAATGATGCCTCGTTTATGTGTAATTTAATAGCAAGGCAATACCGTTTATTCCTAATCCTGTTTGCCTATCTAATCATTTGCGAGATCAGCTAGGCACTCAGGCAGGTGATGTAACGTCCTAGCGAAGCGCTATCTATCGGCTAGCGTTGCTAGTTTTTTGGGGGGCGTTCACTCTGATATCGTTATGAGTGCTGACTTCAGACGTTTGACATCCATTGGCGCTTTTCCCATTGCATCAAGTTTTACGTTATGCAAAGCATTTGAAATTAAACGATTAACGATATTCCAATTTCCTTTCAATCCACATGTGTCTACGATTTCACAATCACCGCCATCTAACTTAACACATTCCGTTAATGCAATCGGTCCATCGATAGCTTCAATGACTTCTGCAATTGATATTTGATCGGGTTGACTACTAAGTTTATAACCACCGTGAGGCCCCCTAACAGATTCCACTAATTTGCTATGGGTAAGCGCTCGCATCAATTTACGCAAGGTCGGCAGAGGCAAAGCAGTTAACTCGCACAAGTTATCTAGAGTGATTAACTCCTCGCGACCACACATTTTGAATACCACCAACAACGCATAATCGGCCATGCGGCTAATTCTTATCATAAAAGACTCCCGCAAGAAAATAATAGTCTTAATCAGTGATAATCATAATATATAGTCTACGCCAATGATATTATTTTTTATGCCATACCTCGCTCAGTAAATTTAACGGGCCAGGAAATTCTTGTCTAACATAAAGTCAAAAAAAACCTCATTACTTCTACTCTATATATCAAACCGCTTCTCATTGTAATGCTATCAAGTAGGGTTCCTTATCTTCAAAAAAGGCATAATAAATACTAATTTGGTATTGTATTGTTACTGCGTGTCATATAAATTAATAACATTACTAATTTAGTATTCTTAATGGTGCTAGAGTCTCTTTGAATACAATCTAGAACATAAAAGTGGCTATGTGACCGCTAGCGAAAGATCCGTGCCAAATGAAGATGTTTAGTATCTGGTATCTGGTATGTGACTCGGCACTATTTACTTGGCAAACCTATAAAAAGAGAGTGGATCACTATGAGCGATAGCAGTGTTATTGATGATCGTATTAATTCCGGTTACGACGCAGGTTTTATAACCGATATTGAAATGCAAACGTTTGATCCTGGATTAGATGAAAATGTCATTAGGAAAATATCGGCCAAAAAAAATGAACCCGCATTTATGTTGGAATGGCGGTTAAATGCCTATCAACAATGGCTAAAGATGGAACGCCCAGAATGGGCGCAGGTCAATTATCCTGAAATTGACTTCGACGCTATTTCTTACTATTCAAGTCCGAAAAGTCAAGACGATGCACCAAAAAGCTTGGATGAGGTCGACCCTGAATTGTTGCGTACCTATGAAAAATTAGGTATCCCATTGCATGAGCAAGCGGCACTGGCTGGTGTTGCCGTTGATATCGTGTTTGATAGTGTGTCTATTATTACCACCTTTAAAGAAAAGCTGGCTGAATCTGGGGTTATTTTCTGTTCACTTTCAGAAGCTATTATCGAACATCCTGAATTAATTAAAAAATATTTGGGCTCTGTTGTGCCCATTAGCGATAACTTTTATTCGGCATTAAACTGTGCAGTATTTAGTGACGGCTCGTTTGTTTATATTCCAAAAGGAGTTAGATGTCCGATGGAGTTGTCGACCTATTTTCGGATCAATGAAATGAATACCGGCCAGTTTGAGCGTACCTTAATTATTGCTGATGAGGGCAGCTATGTTAGCTATCTTGAAGGCTGTACTGCCCCATCGCGAGATGAAAACCAACTTCATGGCGCCGTCGTTGAGTTAGTTGCGTTAAAAGGCGCACAAATCAAATATTCAACCGTTCAGAACTGGTATCCAGGCGATGTAAACGGTAAAGGCGGGATCTATAATTTTGTGACCAAACGGGGTGTCTGCCACACAGATGCGAAAATATCTTGGACTCAGGTAGAAACGGGTTCAGCCATTACATGGAAGTACCCCAGTGTGATATTACTGGGTGATAATAGTGTCGGTGAATTTTATTCCGTTGCCTTAACTCGTCACGCGCAACAAGCTGATACGGGAACCAAGATGATCCATCTTGGTCGTAATACTCGCAGCACCATTATCTCAAAGGGTATTTCAGCGGGCAAAGGCTCAAACTCATATCGTGGATTAGTCCATATGTCGCCCAAAGCAGATGGCGCACGTAATTTCACCCAATGTGATTCACTGTTAATTGGTGATAAATGTGCAGCTCATACATTCCCTTATATTGTCAGCAAAAATCCCAGTGCGATAGTTGAACATGAAGCAACGACTTCAAAAGTCAGTGACGATCAGTTATTTCTGTGTCAGCAACGCGGTATCGACCCTGAAAAAGCAGTATCAATGATTGTTAATGGCTTCTGTAAATCCGTTTTCAAAGAGCTGCCAATGGAGTTTGCTGTTGAAGCCGGAAAACTGTTAGAGGTTAGCCTAGAAGGCTCGGTTGGATAACGCGCTAGGTAGGTCAACCCTGACAACAGGCGTTGTATCACGTTAATAAAGACGTTACTTAAATAGATAAAGGTTACAGATGCTAAAAATTATAAATTTAAAAGCCAAAGTTGATGGCAAAGAGATCCTTAAAGGATTAAATATCGAGATTAAACCGGGTGAAGTCCATGCAATTATGGGGCCTAATGGCAGCGGAAAGAGTACATTATCCAATGTCCTAGTAGGTCGTGATGGCTATGAAGTGACAGATGGAGCAGCGATGCTTGAAGGCAAAGATTTATTAGCACTTAAGCCTGAAGAGCGTGCCCGCGAAGGTATTTTTCTTGCTTTTCAATATCCGGTTGAAATCCCAGGAGTCAGCAATCTCGAATTTTTAAAAACATCCCTTGAATGCCTCTATACACATCAAAACAAGCCACTGCTAAGTGCGGTTGAGTTTATGAAGCTGGCGCGTGAAAAATGCAAGCTCGTTGACCTAAGTACTGTTTTTCTTAAGCGTGGAGTCAATGAAGGTTTTTCGGGTGGAGAGAAAAAACGCAATGAAATTATGCAGATGCTAATGTTAGAGCCTACGCTATGCATACTTGATGAGACCGACTCAGGCTTAGATATCGATGCACTCAAAGTGGTAGCTGATGGTATCAATACCTTACGCAGTCCCGATCGCTCCTTTATTGTGATCACTCACTACCAACGATTATTAGATTACGTTCAGCCTGACTTTGTCCATGTATTGTCCGAGGGACAGATCGTTAAATCTGGCGGAAGTGAGTTGGCGTTGGAATTAGAACAAAAGGGCTACGGTTGGTTAGAGAATGGAACTGAGCAACCCGTTAATCCAATTGAGGTTTAACAATGAATAATCAAACACAAATAGCAACGGGTGTTTCCAACATTCCAATTCACCAGAAAAATGCCTGGTTACAACCCATCCGTGCAGCGGCAAGCGAGCGCTTAACCTATCTACAAATCCCGACGCAGAAAACCGAAGATTGGAAATATCTGAAGCTTGAACAACTGTTAGCGAGTGACCCAACAGACATACACAGTACAGGGGAGTTCGATCCAAAAAGTATCAATGACATCAGAGATACCCATGAGATCAATAACGTACTTTCACAGTCTTTGATAAGTGATTTTGATGCGTATCGGTTAGTGTTTGTTAATGGAGTATTCGTGGGTGAGTTATCGCAACATGATAGCAACCCATATAGTGTTTTATTCTCCGAGGCTAGCACAGCTCAGCAGCAAATCATTGTTGATCACCTAGACAGTAGTCATAGCCATTACCATGACTATTTTTCAAGCCTAAACAGCGAGCAACTTGAAGACGGTTTGCTTATACATATTCCTGAGCATTGCCTTGTTGATAAGTCTTTTTATATTGTAAATTTATTGATAGGCGAACAGCCAAAAACGCATATGATGCGGGTATTGATTATTGCTGAAACGGGCAGTAAAGCGACAATAATCGAGCATGAGGACACCCCTGTCACACATACAGGAATGGTTAATACTGTGATTGAATGCTTTGTTAATGACAACGCAGATATTACTCATAGCCGGATCCAACTTGATGAGAGCGTGACTAGTCTATGTAGTCAGCGCGTTAAACAAGGTCGTAATAGCCTTTATCAACAGTATCAAATTAGCCTAGCCTCTAAACTAAAGCGTAATGATCTTACCGTGGCTTTAGTAGGGGAGTATGCTAGTGCGGATATTCGAGGCAGTTTTTACGGTCGCAACCAACAAACTATTGATAACCATACTTGCATGGAACATATGGCACCAAATTGTACCAGCAACGAGATATTTCGAGGTTTAGCCGATAACGAAGCCAATGCCGTGTTCAATGGCCGTATTCATATTCATCCAGACGCTCAAAAAACGGTAGCCAAGCTAAGCAATAAAAATTTATTACTGTCAGATTTTGCAACGATTAATACTAAACCTGAATTAGAGATCTATGCTGATGATGTGAGATGTTCACATGGTGCCACGGTAGGTCAAATTGATAGTGATGCGCTGTTTTATTTACAATCTAGAGGCATTTCAAGGAGCGAAGCGAAACGACTGTTGAGCCTAGCCTTTATTGCTGAGATAGTCGATAAGGTTCCAGAAACGAGTGTACAAGCGTTTATTACACAACGTTTTTCTAGCTTATTTTTATCATTACAGTACCCCGGGGGGAAATAACCAATGTCTCCTTTATCGGCAGTTGTGGAAGATAACACCTTTGATATTGTAAAGATCCGTCAGGATTTTCCTTTATTAAATAAGAGTATTAAAGGTCGACCGTTAATTTATTTGGATAATGCCGCTACAACTCAAAAACCACAAATTGTTATTGATGCTACAAATCAATTTTATAGTAATAGCAACGCGAATGTACATCGAGGTGCCCATACCTTGAGCGATGATGCCACTGAGCTTTTCGAGAAAGCACGCAGTAGCGTACAAGGCTTTATTAATGCCAAGCACAGTCACGAAATAATTTGGACAAAAGGGACCACCGAAGCGATTAACATGATCGCAAGTGGATTAGCACAAAGTCATTTGAAGCCGGGTGATGAAATTCTTATTTCAGCAATGGAGCACCATGCCAACATTGTACCTTGGCAAATAGCGGCACTACGAAGCGGTGCAAAACTAATGGTTGTGCCAATTAATGAGAAAGGCGAGCTAATTTTTTCAACTTTTAAAAAATTACTTAACAAAAAAACCGCCATTGTTGCCATGACGCATGTTTCCAACGCACTCGGCACGATTAATCAGGTAAAAGAAATCGTGAGGTTTGCTAAGCAAGTCAATGCGATTACTGTGATAGACGGTGCCCAAGCCGTTGCTCATTGTCCTGTCGATGTGCAGCAACTCGATTGCGATTTTTATGCCTTCTCAGGGCATAAGTTATTTGGTCCAACGGGTATAGGCGTATTGTACGGGAAAGAGGATCGTCTTGAACAACTCCCCCCATTTCAAATGGGGGGCGAGATGATTAAATCGGTGACTTTTGAACAGGCTACATGGAATGAGTTGCCCTATAAATTTGAAGCGGGTACACCAAATATAGCGGGGGCTGTCGGACTTGCAGCGGCAATAGATTACCTTAATAGCATTGATCGAGTCGGGGCCATGTTACACGAAAAGCGATTAATGAATTATTGCTTAGCGTTAGCACAGAGTATGGATGATATTCACCTCTATGGTACGGCAGAAAATAAAACGGCTATTTTCTCTTTTCTCATGGGGGATTCGCATCCAAGTGATGTGGGGACTTTACTCAACCAACAAGGCGTAGCTGTTCGAACAGGACATCATTGCACTATGCCATTGATGAATGAGCTGGGTATTTCAGGCACGGTACGCGCTTCATTTTCTCTCTATAACACAGAAGAAGAAGTGGCCATGTTATTTGCAGCGTTGACTAAAGTTAAAACCTTCTTATAACTAAATAATGACGATAACAAGGGAATCTTATTATGACAGTAATGAAATTTGAACCAAATAAAACCAGTGTTACCTTAAGTGACAATGCTCGTAGTTACCTGGAGAAAGAAATCCTTAATAAAAACGCTTTTGGTCTGTGTTTTTCAGTGAAAAAAAGTGGCTGCAATGGTTTTAGATATGTGTTGGATTTTATTGACAATCCCATTACTGAAGAGGGGTTTATTGTTATCAACGATAAGCTCAAACTGTACGTCACCCAAGAAGCCTTACCTTATGTAAACGGGACTGAAATTGATTGTGTCACGGAGGGATTGAACAAAGTCATTAAGTTCAACAACCCAAAAAGTTCAGCTGAGTGCGGTTGTGGAGAAAGCTTTTCAGTTTAATGATCCATTCAAAAACATTGACGAATACTGAATAATATTATGGAAAAAAAGATAATTGTAGTGAATAGAGACTGTCCAGCACGATTAGTACCAGTCGGAACCTCTATTACAATAAAAAAAGATACTTTTGTCACTCTGACCCAATCTTTAGGAGGAGCCTATACCGTTTTGGTTAACGGCAATATGGCTCGCATCGATGGTACCGATGGCGATGCACTTGGGTTTAAACCCATCGTCTTAGAATTTGAACTCTCAGATGAAAAGTCAGGCAATCAAACGGTGCTTGAAAGTAATGTATGGAAGGCGTTATCTGCTGTTTACGATCCAGAAATACCTGTAAGCATTGTTGATTTGGGTTTGATATACCATTGTAAGATAGAAGCCAACACCGTAGTGATTACCATGACGTTAACCGCGCCAGGCTGCGGCATGGGACCGGTATTGATCGAGGATCTCAAATACAAAGTTGGGCTAGTGCCTAATGTCAATACTGTCTTAGTGGACCTTGTTCTTGACCCGCCTTGGAGTCGAGAAATGATGACGGAAGAGGCGCAATTAGAAATGGGGTTATTTTGATGAGCACACTGTCTATTATCGGTTTACCAGAAAGCCCTTTTGGTAGTGAAATCAAATCTGAAGACATCAAAGAGGCCCTACATTTTTTTGATGACTGGGAAGAACGTTACCATTATATCATCGACCTTGGTAAGGAACTTCCCAGCATGCCAGTAGCGTTTAGAACCGATGAGAATTTTATCGTCGGTTGCCAAAGTCAGGTATGGCTAGTATGCGAATACGATGAAATAAATAACATCCTTTTGATGGCTGTCGACAGTGAAGCTCAAATTGTTAAAGGATTAGCGGCTATTGTTCTTAGTGTATTTAATAAAAGAACACCTCAGGATATTACCGGTGTTGATATCGAAGCGTTCTTCACCGAAATTGATTTATTCAGTCACTTAAGTGCGCAGCGTGGTAATGGTTTACGCGCCATGGTCAAAAAGATTTTACACTTAGCCAAGAAGTATAGCTAAAGCAAACTTTAAATAACAAATAACTAGGAATGATAAATGGATATCATGTTAGTCATATTACTTAGCCCGTATTTTAAACCATATTAGGTAATAAAGCGTAAGGTCTTATATAAGGTAAAAAAAAAGCCGTGTGGGTAAGGCGTTTTTCACTATAGCCGCCAAAATCCTTGTACGCCATAGGGAAATAAACGTCAAAAAAGAAGGACTACCAACTTAGACGCTGGGTGCTTTATTGAACAGCAGTCCACAGCATTCTCTAGGGTAATACTGGATTCAAATAAGCACCATTTTGCGGTTAAATGAGATCTTTTCCCTGCCGGTGTTTTTCAACAGAGTTGTGTCATCCCCAAAGAGCTTGGTTTTACGCAGCGGCAGAGGGCCATTCGTACTTTCAATCTGCCATGTATACCTGTATCCCACAGGTAAATTAATTATTAAAATGTACAGGAAAAACATGAATAGAAAATTCAACCCCGAAAAAGTCACAGATGTCGTTCATTGGAACGATACATTATTTTCTTTCAAGACAACGCGTAGTCAAGGCCTTCGATTTAGAAATGGGGAATATGTCATCATTGGCTTAGCGCAGAAAGAGGCTAAACCAATCCTGCGAGCCTATAGTCTTGCTAGCGCAAACCATGAAGATTACTTAGAGTTTTTCAGTATTAAAGTCGAGGGGGGTGCTTTTACATCAAAATTACAACATTTAGCTATTGGAGATGAAGTTATTATTGGTAGTAAGCCAACAGGAACACTGGTTATTGATGATTTAAAAGACGGTAGAAATTTACTCTTGATTGGTACTGGTACAGGGCTAGCCCCGTTTTTAAGTATTATTAAAGATCCTGAAACCTATGAACGTTTTGAAAAAATTATTTTGTTCCATGGCGTAAGGTATACCAATGAATTGGCATACCATGACATATTAACAACAGATCTTCCTAATCATGAATATCTTGGTGAGATGATAACTGAACAACTCATCTACTATCCGTGTGTCACTCGTGAACCCTATAAAAATCAAGGACGAATTACTGATTTAATTAATTCGGGGAAATTATATACAGATATTGGGATAGCCGAGCTCGACCCTGAATTTGATCGAATAATGTTGTGCGGTAGTCCTTCCATGTTAGAAGACACTTGTACCATGCTTGATGAAAAAGGCTTTAAGGAAAGTCCTAAAAAGGGAGTGCAAGGAGACTACGTTGTTGAGAGAGCTTTTGTTGAAAAATAGCCGTTTTGAAGCCAATAGAACTAAATAGCTCAATTACACTCATTCGGCGAAAAACCCCGAGACCCGAGCGAAACGAAAGTCGCGAGGGATTTAGGGGATCTAATTCAGCCACCCAGCCTGTTATTAAGGTGTCTATACAATCAACTTAAACAGAGACTTATATGAAAACTTTTATTAGCATCGCACTCTTGGCTATCCTATTACCAACAATGAGTTATGCAGAAGATGTACATAAGCATGAAGAACACGAAAAGGCTTCTGGTGTGGAGGCGCTTTCTCCTGATTTGCGCAAACTATTATCTGAAGAAATGAAAGCATTACAGGGTGGAATGATGTCTATCATCCCTGCATACATTTCTGGAAACTGGAGCGAAATAGAAACTACGGCACAGAAAATAAAGAATAGTTATATATTGAAACAAAGCCTAACAGAAAGCCAAGTAAAAGAACTACATTCAGTATTGCCACCTGAATTTATTGAAAAAGATCAGCGGTTTCATTATTTAGCAGGAATGCTTGAACATGCCGCACAAAGTAAAAAGCCAGAACTAATAAATTTTTATTTTTCTGAAATGAATGAGTCGTGCGCTAGTTGTCATGCCGTATTTGCAACGCATAAATTTCCAGCCTTGAAACCAGAGGGAAAAGATAGGCATGCACACTAATATGTATAACTAATAGGATTTAATTTAGCCACCTATGATTGTTCCGTTGAATTGCTCGTAGAGAAAATTATACAAGGTGATCGCAACTCAAATAGAAAGGGGTTATGTTGTTACTTCAAAAAATGGGTGGCATGTATTTGCTATGGGATAGATATTGAAACCTGTCATCAATATGGCGGTGTGGTTAAGATAATTAAGCATTGAAGATCCAGCAGTGATAACAAAGAGACTAAGTCATCTGAATAAAAAAATGACGAAATTGTCAAAATCATTCTTACGGTAAGTAGAGCACCTCCTCAGGCAAGTCTATTTGAATAAACATAAGTTAATCATAAACAAAAGCAATATTCAGAGCTGGTTTGCCCAACAGTGGGCCGCAGTTGCCCTTTACCTCACATTTTATGAAACCGGTGAGTACATGGGAGAAATGTCTGACTTTCGTAGCTTCATTAAGATGAAAGTTAAGTAAATACAAAACAAATATGAAGAAAAAGTTGAAATTATCAACTAAAGTATATTTCAGATCTAATGAAAAATGACGTTTATTCTACTTATCCTCCGCATTCAGCCTCTCAGCTTTTATCGCACTTTTATTTATCATCTTCTATCCGTGCAGTTTTATCTTTTGGCGCTTTAAATGATTCACGCATCTTTTGCATCATCGCGTAGAAGATAGGTACCAGTATGGTTGCGAGTATTACTGATGCAACCATGCCCCCTAATACAGCATAACCTAATGATTTTCGGCTTTCAGCACCTGCGCCTGTTGCAAGAACAAGTGGTACAACACCTAATACAAAAGATAGCCCAGTCATCAGTACAGCACGGAAACGCAAACGACCCGCTTCAACAGCGGCTTCCAGCGTTGGCTTGCCACCTTCTTGTAATTCTTTAGCAAACTCTACTATCAAGATAGCACTCTTACTGGCGAGACCAATTAATAACACTAAACCGATTTGAGCATACAAATTAAGCTCATAACCCATAATGTTAAGGTAAATAAAAGCACCTAACATAGCGAGGGGAACAGAAAGCATTACCGCTAATGGAATGGTCCAACTCTCATATTGTGCGACTAGGAATAGATACGTAAATACAAAAGCTAAAGCAAAAATATATGGCGCTAAATTTCCCGCTTGTAGCTCTTGGAACGTTTGTCCAGTCCATTCATAACTGTAACCAGAGGGTAATGTATTCACAGCACGTTCGACTGCCGCTATCGCTTCACCGGTACTGTATCCTGGTGTGGGGAAAATATTGATATCTGTTGAGCTAAATAAATTGTACTGTTTAACGGATTCGGGTCCAAGAATCGGTGTTATTTCAACTAACGTGCTGAGTGGCACCATCTCATTGTTTTTTGTGCGCACATAGTAGCTATTAATATCTGTTTCGCTGTCTCTGAACTCATTATCCGCTTGCACCATGACACTAAACACTTTACCAAAGCGATTAAAATCATTCACATAATAGCCACCCAGTTGGGTTTGTAAGGTATTAAAGATAACGCTCAATTCGATGCCTAAATCTTTTGCCTTTTTACGGTTAATATCCAGATACATCTGAGGCACATTAGATCGAAAGTTACTAAATGAAAAGGCAACTTCAGGTAAACTATTGAGATTTAATATAAAGGATCCCATCACTTGTGATAATTGTTCTGGAGTTCTTCCTTGCGTATCTTGCAATACAAATGAAAGCCCACTGGTAGCACCTAAACCAGGGACAGAGGGCAGGGCAAAGGCCATTACTTTTGCAGAAGGTAATGTATTAAATTTCCCTTGTAAGCGTGCGATGATTTGATTCTGATGCATGCTGTTATCACTACGTTCATCCCAATCTTCAAGGGTAATAATGAGCAAACCACCGTTAGATGCAACTGAGCCCGTTAAAATACTAAAACCACTCACATGAATAACATCAGCTACACCTGGCTCATCGCTCGCAATCGTCACTAATTCATCTATAACATCTTCTGTACGGTTAAGTGAAGCACCATCAGGTAGCTGAATATCTACCATAAATGATTTTTTATCTTCGATGGGGATAAAGCCAGAAGGTGTATTACCGGCAAGTACGAATAATGCACCCATTAGTATCACAAAGCCGATGCCGACGAGTAATAATCGGCGTACTAATAGACTGACTATCGCTGTATAACGTTCGGTTAATTTATTAAAGAACTTGTTAAACTGAAAATGAAAGCCTTTTGTATGTTTTTTGGGTTTGCGTAATAATGTTGCCGCTAATGCAGGGCTTAAGGTCAATGCATTGACTGACGAGATAAGCACTGAAATACAGATAGTAATAGAGAATTGAGCATACATTTGCCCTGTAATACCTGGCATTACTGCTGTTGGGGCAAAAACAGCTAATAATACTAATGTTGTCGCAATGATGGGCCCAGTCACCTCTTTCATTGCTTTTTCAGTGGCATCAATGGGGGATAACCCTTCATCTTCCATTAAGCGCGTTACATTTTCTATCACTACGATTGCATCGTCTACCACAATACCAATTGCGAGCACCAGAGCGAACAGTGAGATGGTATTAATACTCATGCCAATGGCAAGCATAAAGGCAAAGGTACCGATCAATGAAACTGGAATTGCAATCGCAGGAATAAGAGTTGAACGTACATCTTGCAAAAACAGGAATACAATTAAAATAACAAGCGCAACTGCAACTAATAATGTTTCAATCACTTCACCAATAGAAGCGCTAACGGCTTCGGTCGTATCATAAGCGATGACACTTTCAATATCCGTTGGGAAGCTAACAGATAAACGTTCGAGATCTTTTTTGATTGATTCTGCTACCTCTAACGCGTTTGCCCCCGGAGATTGATATACGGCAATAATGGCAGAGGGTTTATTATTAAACTTACCTTCAGCATCGTAGCTACTTGAGCCTAATTCTATGCGAGCAACTGCATTTAAATAAACTTTCGAACCGTCAGGGTTCGCACGGATCATAATCTCTGAAAATTCTTCAGCAGTTTGGAAGCGACCTTTAGTTTGCAAAGTATATTGAAAACTTTGGTCTTTAGAGGAGGGGGACGCACCAACACGACCTGCTGCAACTTGAATATTTTGTTCTCGTATAGATGCAATCACATCTTCTGTGGTGACATTTAAGGTAGACATTTTATTCGGATCAAGCCAGATACGCATTGCATAATCCATCGCACCAATAATTTGTACTTCTGATACGCCTGGCTGACGGGCTAAAGAATCTTTAATATTGATATTGGCATAATTGCTTAAAAACAGAGAGTCGAAGGTTTCATTAGGTGAGTTTAAATTAACCACTAATAACATATTCGGTGATTTTTTCTTTACAGACACGCCTGATTGTTGCACTTCTGCAGGCAGTTTTGCCATCACTGAGGTAACACGGTTTTGCACGTTCACCTGAGCCATATCAGCATCAGTTCCTACAGCAAAGGTAATACTAAGTGAATAACTACCATCATTTGCACTACTTGAAGACATGTATAACATATCCTCTACACCGTTTACTGATGACTCGATTGCTTGAGCAACGGTAGATTTTACTGTTTCAGCACTTGCGCCCCGGTAACTTGTCGTAACACTCACCTGTGGAGGTGCAATTTCAGGGAATTCGGCGACAGATAAAACGGGAATAGATAATAAACCTGCAAGCGTTAATACAATTGAAATAACAAAAGCAAATTTAGGTCGATGAATAAAGAATGTACTGATCATAGTGGTAACCTATTTTTCATTTTTTGAAGCGAAAGGAGTTTCAGTCTGCTCAGTTGTTTCAACTACAATACCGACACGCACTTTTTGTAACCCTTCAACGACTATTTTTTCACCGAGTTTTAACCCATTTATCACTTCCCAACGAACATCATAACGAGCACCTAGTTTAACCATGCGTTTTTCAATTTTGTTTTCTTCGTTAACCACTAATACAAAACGTCCTTGTTGCTCTTCTTGTACGGCTGATTGTGAAATCACAACAATTTTTTCTTCGTGGGGCATTGCGAGTGACAATTTAGTATATTGCCCTGGTAATAAGGATGCCTTGGGGTTAATAAATATCGCTCTAATAGCTAATGTACCTGTGCTTTGATCAATACGGTTATCAATGAAGTCAATTTTCCCTGTATGAGGGTAGTCCAGTGTATCTGACAAGTTAATTGTCGCCGTCAAGTCATCTGTGTCTACAGTGAGTCCATCGGTAAACTCTTTACGCGCTTTAGTTAATGTTTTTTCAGGAATTTGAAAGTTAACCCAAATAGGGTCGAGTTGTACTAATGTCGCTAACTCTAAATTATTTGCAGTGATTAAGTCCCCAGTGCTCACTTTTGAGCGACTAATTCGGCCTGAAATAGGTGCCATTATTTTTGTATAAGAAAGGTTTAATAAAGCATTATCGAGATAGGCTTGTTTAATCGCTACATCTGACTCTGTTTGATTCATACTGGCTGTTAATTCATCTATGTCCAACTCTGAAATTGCCCCCGTGTTAATTAATTTTTGACCACGTTGCCAACGGTTTTTAGCAATTTTGTAAGCTGACTGCGCATGTTTTAAAGATGCTTTTTGTTGATTTACTTCTGTATTATAAGGGGTAGCGTCAATTTCGAATAAAAGATCACCTGCTTCTACATCATCACCACCAGTAAAATGACGCTTTAATAAAACACCTTCAACTTGCGCACGGAGCGATACATCTTCAGTTGCTTCTGTTCTACCTATAAAAGCCATTTCTGGCACAATATCGATCTCTTTTATTATCTCAACAACATGTGGTGCCGGAGCTGCAACCTGTGTTATGGCTGCATCGTTACAAGCAGAAAGAAGCAATAATAATGAAACAATAAGTAGGGAGCGTGGCAGTGAAAATGTGTTCATGAGTAAGCCTTATAAGTCAATTTGATTGCTTAAAAATTAAGCTTATTAAATAAGTTCAATGATTGCTATTATTTAATGGTTTTATTTATATTGTAGTGATGCTTGGAAGGGGAGTTGTTAGTCGGTAGTATTTAGCCATTAGCTAAATACTAAGTTCTATGTTTTAAATTGGTGGAGCTATGCGAGATCGAACCGCAGACCTCTTCGCTGCCAGCGAAGCGCTCACCTAGCTGAGCTATAGCCCCATCGTATTGTTCAGAGATAAATTAACATGGCCATCCAAGATGGTTGGCTAAATAACAAACCATAATCTACGCTTTATTTACCTTTTCAAAATGGTAATTGAAGATGGACATACCCAGATAAACAATCATTAGCTTAGATGACACACCTTCTCACTGTATATAGAAAGTTATCATTGTTGCTCGCGTGAAGTGCGTAAGGCTTTTCTGTGCGGCATTGATAACTCAACAGGCGAAAATTTTGAGCATCGCCGAGAGTGGGTTGATTTACGTATTCTTGAATTGGCTACCATCTTTGCGATTGATATCTGCACTTATGCATTCTTATTAATAAGCAGGGAGCGACCATTTGCATGTGGTGATAAAAGTTGATGCAGATAAGGCTAAACAATGGTCAGATAAAGACGTGCTTATGCAGTGGCATAAAAGCTTTAAAGGCACATTGTTAACTAATAAGTTTGTCAAAAGGGAAGACCTCAACCAATTTGAATGATTTAATTTAGCCATGATGGTTCCGTTGAATTGGCAGTAGAGCAAAATATACAAGGTGATCGCGACTCAAATAGGAAAGGGTTAAGTTGTTACTTCAAAAAATGGCTGGCTATGTATTTTTAGAAGCCGATATGGCACATCTTATCAATGAATTAAAGGATTAACTTGATGGACAATGATTCTGCACAGGATTTTTCTAATGGTCTAATGCAAAGAAACTCAGCCATAATCGCTGGGTTAGGTCTGTTGGTAATGGTTTTCGCAGCACCCATAGCAAATTTCTATTTCATGTCGCAAAGCGTTGTCAAAGGTGATATCGCTGCAACAGTCAATGGCTTGCAATTCAATGGAACTCCATTTCTAATTGGCACATTCTTGTTATTTGTTACTTATGTGATGGATATTATTGTCGCATGGGCTTTATTTTGGTATTTGCGTAAAGATCAAAGAGCGCTTTCACAGTTGGTTGCGTGGTCTCGGCTTATTTACACTGCGCTTGCTTTCGTTGGTCTATCTTCGAGTATTCTAGCCTACGACTTGGCTGTGAGTCTGTCGATATCAAATTTATTCAGCGAATCAGATATCCAAACTATGGTTTTTGCCCACCTGTCAGCGGCTAAGTCGATGGAGTCGATGGCGCTGATGTTGTTTGGGGTTCACCTTGGTATGCTCAGTATTTTGTTATGGCGTTCTACCGTTACTCCAAGCTGGCTTAGTATTCCAGTGGGGCTAGCCGGCACGTCTTATATTGGTATGTATTTAGGCAAATACTTTGCTCCAGATGTCGATTGGGGCTGGTTAATTCTCTTTGCACTAGGAGAACTCGTATTGATGGTTTGGTTACTTGCATTCGGTTGGCGTAAACAAAGTTAGCCACACGCTGAAATATTCATTTAACAAGCGACTATGGACTATTGACTCGAATATGATTGAAACGGTGAAGGGTGTTTGGACGCTCAAGGTTAGCGATCAAAAGAAAGATAATCTTGGCACATTAACACAGTGGAGCATTCAGTTTGATTAAGTTAAGAATGTTAGAGGCGTTGTGTTCGCTATTATTCGGTGCAGGACTGTTTTACAGTGCAGCGCCCGGAGATAAAGTTGTCTCTTTTTTCCCTATGTTGCTGGATTTGGAGCCGCTCTACATATGCTTTGCTATCTGGCTGATATTATCCGGTCTTGTCGCTTGGTATTTCGGGCCTGCTAAATGGCCGAATATGTTGATTTTTGGGGCCATAGGCATGTTGGCTGTTGTCTTGGCATACCCTGTTGAAAAAAGAATCTATCAGCCCCCAAGCAAGATAGTTGCCGCGGCGACACAGTATTTGGATGACAACAATGTCTTATATAGCGATTTCAGGGTAATTCCACGGACTAGAAGCTTGTTTGATCCATTTAGACCTCATTATTGGGCTATTCGTGTTCACGCCAATAATAAATTTCCCAGTGAAGTAGAAACTGATGATTCCTGGGATCTAGAAAAGCATGGGCAGTTTGAGGTGTTTGTTAGAGAATCATTTTGGGGAACTCTGGATATTAAAAGTGGAACATGGTCATCCGATCCCTCATTTATTTGGCATAAGAAATAAGTCGCATAAATTATGGACACCATCCAACAACACTTCAACATCATTCAATGATTTAATTTAGCCACCCATGATTGTTCCGTTGAATTGCCCGTAGAGAAAATTATACAAGGTGCTCGCGACTCAAATAGAAAGGGTTATGTTGTTACTTCGAAAAATGGGTGGCATATTTTTATTTTGCATATTTTTATTTTAAATGCCGGGCCAATTTGGCCCGGCATTTTATTCGAAACTATTCAATTTCTGACTAAAAATCATTTATCACCACAATTTCAATTGCGGACGCAGTCGGCTTTGTACACCATTTAGCGCCAACAGTAATAACCCCTTTATTGGGCCATGTATGGTGAGTATATGCCTACGATATAGTGAGGCATAGACAAAACGGGCGGGGCATCCTTTAATGGCAACTCCTCCTCCGAGGAATGAGAACATATTACCCACAGTATAGAACTTAGACATGTTCACAAATCCTCCCAGGTCCTTGTAAAGATAATCTTTAAGTTTGGCATCCTTGTCTTTCAATAGACGGATCAAATTGTCACCGACCAGAAGAGCCATCTGACGGGCTGTCTGACCACGGGGCGGAGTATAAGAACCATCCGGCTGTGGGCACGCAGCGCAGTCACCAAAAGAAAATATGCGTTCATCTGTGGTACTTTGGCAATTCGCGTGAACAATCAGCCGGTTCATCGTATTGACCTCAAGATCGAGCGTCCCTAGGATATCAGGTCCCTTGACTCCCGCCGCCCAAATCATCATATCTGATTTGATAAACCACTCTTCTTTGGTGTACATCCCTTCAGCAGTCACTTCGGTAATGATTGTATTGGTCATGATATTTACACCCAGAGCTCGTAGCTGTTTATCGACGGCTTCGTACAGACACTCCTTTTTAAGGCTAGGCATGACACGATCTGAGGCCTCGATCAGGTTTATTCTCAGAAGATCTTTGGCGATTTCATATCCATAACCACTAAGGGTGTCGGCAACGTGGTGCATCTCGGCAGCCATCTCGGTGCCTGTGGCACCGGCTCCTACGATTGTGATATCGAAATACCCTTGATCAGGCTTCTTTGCATGTTGCAAGAATCTGTTGAGAATTTTTTGGCGCATAGTCATAGCCTGTTCGGTAAGGTCCAAAAATTCACAATGTTCACGAACACCCGGAATACCAAAATCATTGGTGATAGCACCGATACCAAGTACCAAATAGTCATAATCGATATAGCGCTCAGGGAGAATTTCAACGCCATTCTTATCTTTCATTGAAGCTAGAATGATTTTTCTATTGCTACGGTCTACACCTGTAAGGGCACCCTGTTCGAATTTATAACCATTCTTAGAGGCGTGAGCACGATAATCTACCGCATTGAGGCCTTCATCCAAGCTGCCTACTGCTAACTCATGCAAGAGTGGTTTCCATATATGGTAGGCACTTATATCCACCAACGTAATATTAGCTTTGCCATTTTTTCCCAGTTTTTTTCCGATTTTACCCAGCAACTCCATACCACCGGCACCACCACCAACAACAACAATATTAGTCATCATAAACTCCAAATTAGTAAATGTTAAAATGTATTCCCGTATTTGCTTTTCAGATTTCAATCTGACTTATGCCTTAACAGTTATATTTTCAAATGTAAAAAGACAATACTCTCAACTCTTATTTTTTAAGAAGCCAAATAGCAGGAATTTATGCTCAAATAATAGGTAGGAAAGCCTTCTCTTAGATGAAATATATTATATTGCGTTGCTGAAAAAGGTAATACCCACGTTTGTTAAATCACTTTTACTAATAAGTAATAATATCAGTGAAAATAGTGAATTTGAATTTGTGGAATCAAAAATTGATCTTGTTTTCTAAATTAATTGAATTTTTTTCAGCTTATACGTTCTGTTATTCCAATATGATTATCAAAATATAAAAATGGGTAAAGCTAGACGTAAGTGGATCAAAAAGGCTCAAAAGAGCATTTATAGTTACTTATTATTTTCGGTATGTGTTGCGATTACATCCATCAATGCAGGAGAAAGGCAATCATAAGGAGTTAACCCTTGTGATGTTAATTGCTGACGTATTGCATCCATATCTTCAGGCTTCGTTCCTGTTTCAATAATTGACGATACAAACGCTGCAAATTCTGGTGCAGACCAGCCTTTTTGCGTAGAGAGTTCAGTATGAATAAAATCTAAGCCAAAGAAAGGATGTTCTGTATTGTCAATGCGACCGTACATATGAACTCCACACTCCTTACAGGCAAATCGCTTAATTGCAGCACTGTCATCAATAACCTTAAGTTTTGACTCATTGTTTGTTACTTTAAGATTATCTTTTGAGATCACTGCTACCACTGAGAAAAGAGCGTCAGCAGGTTTCCAACATTTAGAGCAGCCACAAGCGTGATTATGAGCACTTTGTCCTTTAATCTCGACTATAACTGCTTTTGAGCGGCAATGGCATTTTAACTCGCCGCCCTTAAAATTATTTAATGCTGGCTGAATGCCTTTGTCAATATTAGGATGGATAAGAACACCATTGGTACAACAGAATGTTGCTTTATATTTACTTATAATTTTATTTATCATTTAATTGAACTCTTAAGTTTAAGTATTATACTTGTGGTGCAAATTCAGTTGCTGCTTTTCGATGAGCGGTATAAATAGCTTCACCATCACTTTCGGCATCAAAAATAACAGCTACATCAGCTGAAAAAACAATCACGTCACCAACTTCAGCAATATACTTATTACCTTGTAGATCACGTACTACTATTTTACCTTTTATAATTACTTTATATTCTACAGAATTATAAAAGTATTCGAATTCAACTCCTGGCTGCATAGTAAAGTGACCAATCGAGAGTGCTTCCGAATTATTTGTTACTGCAACTTCTGCCATTTGGCTTTTTAAACCGTCAACTTCAAGAAGTTGATTCAAATCATTTAGTTTAAATGAGCCTGACTTTAATAGGGTTATCCCTGGCTTATCTGATAGCGTGTTCATCATATGTTCCTTTATTTCTTTTTGTTGCATTGTATCCACTATTGATTATTTCAATATGGTTGAAATTCATTGTATGTAATTAACTTTATCAAGGATTATAATCTCTAAGAAATGTTGATACTGTTGTTCTCCATTTAACAAGATGGCATAACAAATATGTTTCCACTAAATTGACACGAGGAAATTAAGCAACCACTTCCCAAGTAACTTTAATGACTAAGTATAAAGATAAAAGTTTTCCCTTTTCATGTTTTAAGTAATGAAGGTAGTTTAATTGATTTTAAAATAATGATAATACCGGTTTTTGGTAAAAGATTATTACTCTTTCAGCCTTAATTCTTATAGCGTAGTATTACTGATACGGATAATTACGGTGCTTTAGATAAGTACAACATCTTGAGTTGTGCTTGAGACACGAAAGCTACATTTCACAAAAAACACCTTAGGCTTGCTGATCCATTACTTTTATAACCCATACTTATTTTTTTAATGACAACCATTATTCTGAACAATGAGCGAAGGCCTCCGAAGTATTTAGAAAAGGGAGTACGAACTCATTAATGGCTATGTCCCTGAGATAAATTAATCATGATTACACCAGAGGCAACCAACGCCATGCCAACCCAAGCGGTTAAGTCTAAATGTTGTCGATAAAACAAAGCTGATAGCAGTGTAACGGTCACGATGGCTAAGCCAGCCCAAAGCGCATGTGCCACCCCTACAGGCATCCCCTTCATTGCTTGACCTAGAAACAGAAAAGCGGCTAAATGCCCCAAAATCACCATCAACGCAGGCAAAGGTTTACTAAACCCATCCGTTGCTTTTAACGCCACATGAGATAACGCTTCGGCCATGACACCCAGTAGTAGAAAAATCCAACTCATAAAATAAGCCTTAATGTAAAGTGGTCGGCAGGCTAAGCCCGCGCATTGATTGGGATACTGTTTAGTTGCGGTTATTATATGTATAACCACTCAGATGATAATCTAGCTAAATAGCAAATTACTTTTACCCATTGGTAATAAAGTAATTTAAGCCAAAGTAAAAAGGTGTCGACATAAATGTAGACACCTTTTTTAATTACATCTGTGGACGGAACAGAAGTTACTTTGTTAGATATTTGGCATGAAAACGTAAGTGGTTTTCGATGAAGCTAGAGATGAAATAGTAACTATGATCATAACCTTCACGGTAATTAAGTTCTAACGGATAACGGTTAACCTGAGCCGCAGCGTTAAGCACTTCCGGCTTCAGCTGCTCAACAAGAAAGTCATCGGCATCACCTTGATCGACCAATGCAGGTACAAAATGACTCGCTTGACGCATCAATAAGCTCGCATCATATTGAGCCCAATTTGCAGTATTCCTACCTAAGTAGGCCGCGAACGCTTTCTTTCCCCAAGGACAATTAATGGGGTTACTGATAGGGCTAAAGGCCGATACCGACTGATAAGCATCGGTGTTACGCAGCGCGATGACTAATGCACCATGACCTCCCATAGAGTGGCCAGCAATAGATCGCTTATTGGTAACGGGGAACATCGTTTCAATCAGATCGGGTAGCTCATTGACCACATAGTCATACATACGGTAGTGACGATTCCATGGCGCTTGAGTCGCATTAACGTAAAAGCCTGCTCCCTTGCCGAGATCATAACCCTCATCATCGGCAACATCATCACCTCTAGGACTGGTGTCTGGAGCGACAATAGCAATACCCAGCTCTGCAGCAATACGCTGTATTCCCGATTTTTGCATGAAGTTTTCATCGCTACAGGTTAACCCGGAAAGCCAGTAAAGTACGGGGACTTTCTCACCATTAGACGCTTGAGGCGGTAAATAAATGGCAAATCGCATGGCGCAATTAAGAGTCTTTGAATCATGGCTATACTGTTTATGCCAACCACCAAAACTCTTATTTACACTGATATTTTCAACGGTCATTTAATATCGACTCCTATAAAATCTGCTTCAGAGCACTATACTTTCTAGCGTTGCTCTCAATAGCTATTATCTATTGTTTTCTTTAAAAAAAGACAAGCGCCCTAGGGCGCTTGTTTTTGGAATGACGACTTATTTATCGAAATGAATAACAGTACGAATACTTTTGCCTTCATGCATTAAGTCGAATGCTTCGTTAACTTGTTCAAGTCCCATGGTATGAGTAATAAAGTCACTTAACTTAAATTCACCCGCCATGTAACGCTCAACATATTGAGGTAACTCAGTGCGACCTTTAACACCGCCGAATGCAGATCCTTTCCATACACGCCCAGTCACTAACTGAAACGGACGCGTTGAGATCTCTTGTCCTGCACCAGCAACACCGATCACCACTGATTCCCCCCAACCTTTATGACAACATTCAAGTGCTGACCGCATCACGTTAACGTTACCGATACACTCAAATGAGTAATCAACGCCGCCATCGGTTAATTCGACAATCACATCTTGAATAGGTTTATCGTAATTTTTTGGGTTAATAAAATCGGTAGCACCAAGTTTACGTGCCAGCTCAAATTTACTCTCGTTAATGTCGATGACTATGATGCGAGAAGCTTTAGCCATTGTCGCGCCGATAACGGCTGAAAGACCAATACCACCCATACCGAAAATAGCCACCGTGGCGCCTTCTTCAACTTTGGCGGTATTCATTACTGCGCCCATACCGGTTGTTACACCACAGCCCAATAAACACACTTCTTCAAGCGGTGCTTCTGGGTTCACTTTGGCAAGTGATATTTCAGGTAGTACTGTGTACTCAGAAAAAGTGGAACAGCCCATATAATGGAAGATTTCTACGCCATCTTTAGAGAAACGTGTGGTGCCGTCAGGCATTAAGCCTTTACCTTGAGTTTCACGGATTTTTTGACAAAGGTTAGTTTTGCCAGACTTACAAAATTTACATTCGCCACATTCAGGCGTGTAAAGTGGAATAACGTGGTCACCCACTTGTACGCTCGTAACACCTTCACCGATAGACTCGACGATCCCACCGCCTTCGTGACCAAGAATACAAGGGAAGATACCTTCTGGATCATCACCGGATAGCGTAAACGCATCGGTATGACATACCCCAGTGGCGATCATTTTAACGCGTACTTCACCTTGCTGAGGAGGCATAACATCTACGATTTCCATAGATAAAGGCTGACCTACAGCCCAAGCAACGGCGGCTTTAGATTTAAGAGTTTGTGCTGTCATCTTGTATTCCTACTTTGAATAAACTTTAAATACGGTGTATGTCACCGTGATGGTATGGCAACGATTATAACGATCTTTGCTATATTGATAATCCCATCAATAGGCAATTAACTTTTACCATATGGTAATAATTACGTGTAAATTGATTTTATTTAAGACTGAAGGGGCTTGAGGCTTTATCTTAGTTCAAGTTAGCTTGTTAACAGTTTTTTTCTGGCAAATTAACGTAATTGGCTATCTTTACTGCCTCTACGATTAAACAGGTGTTGTTTCGCCTGATTGCTGTCTATTTCGTTTTGACAATGAATACAGAGTTTAACCCCTGGAACCGCAATACGCCTTGCATCAGCGATCGCTTCACCACACTCTTCACAATGCAGTAAACTATCGCCAGCGCCGAGTTGGCTTCTTACTGCGGCCACAGCATCTTCAACACTACTATCGATTTGCTCTTGTACCGCACCATCTTTCGACCATCCTCCAGCCATACTAATACCTCACTATAACAATTAACGCTTATCCCTTAGCTGATTTAGCCCATTTTGCTGCCATTAATCTATTGTCGATGAGATGGACAGTGTCCTGCAATATCTAGGGTTAAATAGTCAATCAATTTTTGATAGTGACTAATATTTAACTTGTCTATTTCACTCTACATTGGGTTAAATAACCCATGCTTTAAATATCATTAAATGACGTCATTGGATTACAAACATTATAGTCGTTTTAATATAAATGATAATCGGCTACATATATAAAACTCTTTTACCTATTGGTAATAATAGAAGCGATTAACATTCAACACTGTCAGTTCAAACTGAAATTAATAAAAGATACATAAAAAATAGGTTCATAAAAAAAAGCGCCTAAGCGCTTTTTTTTATGTTGATGCCAGTTAAGTCTGACACAAAATACAAGATTACTTATGACTCGCAACGTGAGTTGCAATTACATCCATTAATGCTGGTGATAAACAGTCATATGGTGCTAATCCCAAGTCAGTTAATGTATTACGAACATCTGTCATTGAGTCAGGTGCAGTACCTGACTCAATGATTGAAGAGACAAAGGCAGCGAACTCAGGCGCTGACCACCCTTGCTGTTTAGATAGCTCTGTATGCACAAAGTCTAAACCATAGAAAGGGTGTCCAATATTTTCGATTCTGCCGTACATATGAGTACCACATTCTGTACAAGCATGGCGCTGAATGGCGGCCGAATCATCAACTATCTGCAATTTATCCGCATTAGCAGTCACGCTGACTTTGTCTTTGGCGACTACGGCTATTTGAGCGAACAAAGCGCCTTCTGGCTTCCAGCATTTGCTGCAACCGCAGACATGGTTATGCGCAGTTTGCGCTGACACAAGCACTTCTACAGGCTTATGAGTGCACTGGCATTGCAATGAACCACCGGTAAAAGCTTCTGCCGTTGCTACTATGCCACTATCGACCTGGGGATGAATTAACGTTTTCATAATGATGACTCCAAAGTTTAGCTAAGCCTTGTTGTTCAAGGCTTAGCAAGGCTATTTACATAGCTTGATTAAAAAGATTGATAATATCTTGTGTGTTGGCTTTTCTTGGATTGGTTAAAGAACACGCGTCATTTAAGGCATTTATTGCCATAAATTCGAGCCTTTCTTGCTTTACGCCAAGATCAGTAAACTTCTGCGCGGTACCCACTGAAGTTGAAAGTTGCTCGATTGCGACAATACCTGCTTCTGCGGCATCGGCTGCATCCATGCCTCTCGTATCGACACCCATTGCTTTGGCAATGTCGGCAAATCGATCAGGACTAACGGTTGCATTGAAACGAGAAACATAAGGCAGCAAAATCGCATTACATAAGCCGTGCACTAAGTCATAAACTCCCCCTAGTTGGTGTGCCATAGAATGTGAATACCCTAATGAGGCATTGGAGAAAGCCATGCCTGCTAGGTATTCAGCGTACTGCATAGCATCACGTGCTTCGCGGTCTTCACCGTTATCAACAGCCTTCTGTAAGTTCATTGAGATAAGTTCAATGGCCTTAATGGCAGACGCGTCTGTTATTGGCGTTGCTGCGGTTGAGACATAAGCTTCAACCGCATGGGTCAATGCATCCATACCCGTAGCCGCTGTGAGAAATTTAGGCATCGCTACCATAAGTTCTGAATCATTTACTGCAATAATCGGAGTCATATTTTTATCTACAATCGGGTATTTCGTCTCATCTTCTTCATTATGAACAATGGCAAATATGGTCATCTCTGCCGCAGTACCCGCGGTGGTATTTACTGTGACCAGAGGTAATTGTGGCTTAGCTGATAAATGCACACCTTTAGAGTAGTCACGAATATGACCACCATTAGTAGCGACTAAGGCAATGCCTTTAGCACAATCGTGAGGAGAGCCTCCACCAAATGAAATAACAAAATCACAGTCTTCAATCTTAAGTAACTCAAGACCTTGCTCGATGTTTTTCTCTGTTGGGTTAGGCTTTACACCATCAAAGATGGTAAACGCGATAGCGTGAGCAGATAATTCATCGGTCAGCCTGTCGACTAATTTAATATCGACCAGCGTCTTATCTGTCACGATAAGCGCTTTATTAAAGTTTCTAGCCTTGAGCTCGCTACCGAGTTGCTTAATGGCATCGGGTCCCATCATCGACATCGCAGGCATATAAAATGTTGTACTCATGTGTATTTCCTTAGATTAAAAAAAATATTTGCAGCCTATCTACATCATATGGAACGATTTAAACTGAGGCTGGACGACTTCTTGGTCATTCGATGGCAGTGATTATATTCTTTATGAATAAGTTGATAATCCATGCAAATTGGAAAACACTTTTTACTTGTAGTAATAATAAAAACCATTAACACTCTTGCTATAACGATGGCTAGGATGTGATAGCGATTTTAAATGAGATTTAAATTTAAATTGCTTTTAACTCAAATTTGGTAATAATTACTCTATATTTGCTGAGAATAATTTCATAAGGGTAACAATGATGAAGTGGGAAGGGGTAAGTGAATTCGTTGCTGTAGCAGAAGCTGAAAGCTTTACCAAGGCAGCACAACATCTGGAGATCTCCACAGCGCAAGTCAGCAGACAGGTCAGCGCGCTGGAAACCAGAATGGCAACTAAACTGTTTCATCGAACCACACGAAAAGTATCAGTCACTGAAGTGGGAAAAGTCTATTATCAACATTGTCGCCAGGTACTCGATGGACTCGAAGAAGCGGAGCGTGCCATCACTAACTTGCAGAGCACGCCTAGGGGACTGTTAAAGATTACCGCTCCAGTAACCTATGGTGAAGGGACGATAGCACCGTTAATCAATGATTTTATCGCCAAATACCCCGAACTTGAGATCAAAATAACCTTAACAAACCAGAAGGTCGACATGATTGATGAAGGCTTCGATCTCGCCATTAGGCTGGGACAACTCGAAGACTCAAGTATGATGGCAAAAAGGCTAGGTTCGAGGACTCAATATGTTTGCACTTCACCTCATTACCTTGCAACATATGGCTTGCCTCACTCATTGTCTGAGTTAGATCAACATAATTGCTTGCAAGGCACACTAGATTACTGGCGCTTTCAAGAAAATGGTAAGACAAGAAATATCAGAGTCAGAGGTAATTTAAGCTGCAATAGCGGTCATGCACTTGTCGATGCGGCAATCAAGAGTATAGGCATAATACAATTACCCGATTATTATGTTTTACCTTTCATTCAATCTGGTCAGCTGGTGCCAGTCTTAGAGCTTAATCGACAACCCGAAGAGGGGATCTGGGCTCTCTATCCGCATAATAGGCACTTATCACCAAAAGTTCGCATGCTACTGGATTACCTAGGTGAGGCTTTAAGCTAACAGTAACTTGGGTCTATCGCTCTGGCTATTGAATTAACATAGCCATATCTGGCTATGTATTTTGAGCCGAGCATCGAGCATTTGCTACCATGGGATGTTAAGTTAGGCAAGACTAGACGGCAATCGCCGGACGGATACATTTATTTAGCAAACCTCTGCCGATTGAAAAATTTGAAAGTTTAATTAGTTGAGACAAGTATTCAATATTGATGTGACTAGAATTAACGAAGCGAAATTTCAGCCATACCGTTCAACTTTTATTAATGATGCGCTCAAACCAATTTTTGCTAAGATCGTTGAGCGCAATTTAATATTTACGAATGCACGATATTAGCAACCGCCAATAGTTCCAGTAATCGGCGTGCCAGGACTTGTATATCTTGTTTGCGGTGTATAAGTGTAGGTAGCATCGCTAAAACTGAATGATAAATTCTCGGTCAAACGGTCTTCACCGCCTGAACCACCGGTCGATAAGCTTGTAATTCTTACATTGTTGAAATCTATTGAGCTTATTTAATATGGCTTCTTTAAACTGATTTGAATACCTTTGATAATCCACTCGCTTTAACTTACCGCACCCTGTTTATTGATAAAATCAATTGAAGCGACAACGGTCCTAGTAGGTTTGGATACTGGGGGGTAACGTTGTGCAAAGCGAGATAAACAGCAAGTATAAAAGTCGGCTAATGCTGGACAAAAGTATTATAGAACATAGCAATTTATGAATAAAAATGGTCTTTCATCAAGGTAATGTACATTTTAGTAGTATATATTCATAAAAATAAATAAAAGACTTAGGGATAGTATGATGAGAATGACAAAACTGGCGCTTTGCTTAACATTGATGCCATGCTCGATAGCCTTCGCGGGCCAGCATTATTATGAAGCAAGAAGTGATGCGATGGGAGGCGCTGCCGTTGCTTCATCGAGTCTAGAAGGGGCGGCGTTAGCCAACCCGGCTTTGATAGGCTTTTACGCTAACAAGACCGATGATTATGCCTTACTTTTGCCAGTTCTAGGGGCTGATGGCGCTGATAAAGACGATATGATTGATAAATTCGATAACCTGCAGGACTCTTATGATGGACTCGATGCAGCAATCAGTGCTAGCGATGTCAGTGGAATTAATCAATATCGTGGTGAGTTAATTGACGACTTGCAGGCCTTGCAAAATACCTCTGGTTATGTGAGTGCAGGCTTTGGTTTTGCGCTGGCATTGCCGACAACGCGCATTCCCATGGCTATTTTCTTAAATACTTATATGGATGCTATTGGCTTGGCTGCTATTGAGCAATCTGATATTGATATGTTGTCGACCATTGATCCTTTGAACCCGCCACAAATTAACGATCTTGATTCTGCTGGTATTGTCGCTGCGGGCTCGACCACCGATATTGGTGTGGCATTCAGTATGCCTTTTTCTATCGTCAATATGCCTGTGACTGTGGGGATCAGTCCTAAAATTCAGCGTGTAGATGCCTATTTTTATGCGGTGAGTGCCAACAACTTTGAAGCTTCAGACTTCGATGATGATAAATACCGTACCGATGAGACTTCATTCAATGTGGATGTGGGCATTGCGTTGCAGCCAATGGAAGGGATGACCTTGGCATTGGTGGGTAAAAACCTCATCAGCCAAGATGTCGATACACTCGCGATTAACAATCGTACAGTTAGCTACCAAGTAGAACCATTAGTTACAGCGGGTATTGCCTATGATTGGTCAGACTTTACGATAACAAGCGATATCGATTTGACTGAATACCAGCGTTTTGAGTCGCTTGCCGGCACTCAATACTGGCGCGTTGGCGGTGAAATGCGCCCGACTGACTGGCTGGCTCTGCGTGTAGGCTATCGCCATGATTTGGAAGATACCACTGTCGATATTTATTCGGTTGGGACTGGCTTTAACGTGGGTGATGCATTTCGTTTTGATTTTACCGGAATGTTTGGCAGTGATAACGCCGTCGGTGGTGTGATCCAGACGTCTTATCATTTCTAGTCGAGGGATGATTATTGGCAAGATCCGCTAGAGCAGTGTTAATGTGGTTTTGACGACAAACAACAATTCACTGCACTACATAAAACCAAGGTTTCGACCTTGGTTTTTGTTTGTCGATCTTGTGCACCAGTTTGCCTGAGAGTCTGTGACTCAGAAAACCCTGGTAGCAAACTGAGCCCCAACAACACATATCATTGCATTCCAAATTGCTCCTGTGCGTTTATATTAACGTTTAATAAAGTCTGATCATTTATAATATAGTTTGATAATTTCTAGCATTCTTTTTCACAAAAGACGAATACGCCTTAAAACGTTTCTGCCCCATTGTGTGTTTAGGCTATGGCCTGCGGCCACTAACGTCGTGGCGCTTCACCCACACCAGACCAAGAGGAAATCAACGGCTATTCCCTCTTTACTCTTTATAAAAGAGTTAGCCCAGCTGCCCCGCAACATTTTCCTTATTTACGTAAACAACTGATGCGAAAAGGTCGCAATGGGGATTGATCCAGCTTTTAACTTCATTTGAAGCCTGCTTCGGCCTTATTCGAAAATGCTAACGCTTCCGATGGGGCGTCTCTTCCCCTCGAAAGCTAGCTGGCATCTGATAGACAGGATGTCTGAATGCCTTGAAGCACATGGATGTGCGGGAAAGGCCATGGCCAGCTCACGTCATTTTCTTCAACGTCCTCAAGTTAAGAGTTGAATTTGTACATTTTCACTTAAGCAGACAAACTCATTTATGTCCCAAAATGGGTTAGGGGATGGAACTCGCTTGTGTGAACACCAAGGGACTTTGTCGTTTCTATATTTACCAAGGGAAATTGACGGATCTAAATCTATTTCTAAGGGCATAATGGGGGCGTTAGCAACTTAGAGCGTTTACTTTATTTAGATGCCCATTCATTAATTTTTTTAACGCAACGCCTCAAGAAACGGCGTGTTTTGAAACGTCCAAATCACTTGATTTGTTAGCATTTAATTCGATGCTTATCTATTTCCTTACGATAGATTGAGCACCTGAGACAATTATTGCTGTTGCAACTCTTGAGCTAAAAATGCTGCAATAGCTTCCATCCCTTTGGCTGGGGCGTTGCCGTCGATTTCTGCCTGACGATTATAATTAGTATTGGTATTAACATCGTAAGTATAGATATCGCCATTACTGTCTTTAATCAGCTCAATTCCGGCAATTTCGATGCCACTGTCACTTAAGAATTGTTGATATTGTTTGATGATCGGGTGATCGTTAAACTCGGTGCTGATTTTAAACTTGCTAATCGGTGCTACGGTTGGACAGTATCCTTCGCCAATTTGACAACTATCGGCCGGACACAACTCAAAGCCCTCTTCAGTGCTCACTTGCACACTATAGATAAACTTACCGCCGACAAATTCACAACGGGTAATATAGGCTTCCGGCGCTTTAATATATTGCTGAATTAACCAAATTCCGTCGAGCGGTTCTTCGTAATCGGTACTGTCAAGGTAGGTTTGTAACGCTTCTGTACTATGAAATAATTGGACGCCAAGACCCTTGCCACCACGATTTGGCTTAAGGATAAACGGAAATTGATCAAACTCTTTTGCACTGCTGACTAGCTTATCTCTGCCGACTACTGCCGTGGTTCGAGGGGTTTTAATTCCGGCGCGATTTAGTGAGGCATATTGAGAGATTTTACATAATTCAAGATACAGGGCATCGGTACCATTGATCACGCGGCGACCATGTTTTTCTAGCCAAGTTAGAACCATTCTGGTGAGTTCAGGCCCAAATCGATGACCACGAGTGTGCGATGAGGCACTCATCCGATTGTAAAAAACACCTTGAGGCGGTTCCTGTTCTAACGCGACTTGGCCTTGATCTAAAAACCATTCTTGAGCATTAATGCCTAAATCATTAAAGGCTTGATGAAGGGGCGTTACCCACTCGCTATTTTCGTGCAAAACGTAAATATCAGACATGATTGAACCCGCTTAGTGAATATAGTGCGATTATACCGATGTTTGGGTAGTAAGGATAATGGTGCCCAGGTTGTTCGATAATAAGTTTCGATATTCGTGGGGATGGATATCATCCCCACATATTTATGTACGCCTTTCTTGTATTCTGCATAGAGGTTGAGTTATGTCATTTCAAATCATTAAATGTTCTTTTTGTAATCAGAAAAACAGGGTTCCTCTAGATGGAATTGTTCAGAGGGCAAAATGTGGTTCATGCGGACGGTTTATTACAGGAGGTGAGGGAAGTACGTGCAGATTGTGCCTGCAATGCATTTCAGATGGTATCCACCTTTCAGATGGCGCTATGGTTTCGGTACCACCTGTGTCAGGATCTGTCTCTTGATCACATCTCCTGTTGTTGCGCTTGCATAAATCGAGCACCTTCTAGCAGTTGGCTCAGTGAAAACCAACCTTTCCATAGAGCTTCCCAACCAACAACACCAGTTTGCTTACTGTCGTGCCATCCGCCTAATTTGGCAAGTGCATAATAAGCCCAATGTAATGAAGGTGTTGTGTTAGGTGCTTTTTTGGTTTCAGTCTTTGACCACAACAACTTCCATTCAAGAAGATTGAAAAATTTGTCGCAACCAATTGATTTTGCATTATCTTTATCGACAACAAGCTCGCGTAACTGGAGAAGTCTCACTGCAATAAATGCTGTTATTACAATGATCTTTTCTAGGTTATTTCGCGTTTGCATGCGAAACGACTCAACTTGAGTGCCTGCTGACTTCCACGCTTTATGGAACTCTTCAACTCGCCATCTTAGTTCATAAAATCTAACTATTCTTAGTGCATCAGAAGCACTATTTATTGGTTCGCCTGTATACAATTTCCACGACAATGGACTTGCTCCACTTGGTGGTTCAATCTCGTTGCAACTTATCACTGTTAAATTCATACCACCAAGTTTCTTGTGTTTTTTAGGCGGATAAATAGTAATGTAAGCATAACGTACGGCTACTTTTGCAATGCGTGCTTTTCGGCCTCCTTTTTGCTTTATCTTAACCGAATATGAAGCTTCACTAGATTGATTTTCAATGTAGGGACTTAGTTTATCGCCGTCTGTATTCACAACCCGCTCATGCTTGGCTCTCACTACAAACCGTTGATTATTTGTTGTTTTATAATCAATATACTCAAACATATCAGATTCTCGATCACAAACGCTTATGATATTATCCATCACATCTGCAAATCGGGTACTCATTTCTTCCGACGAGCGTTGCCATTTATAACTTTCTTTCGTTTCGTACTTGCGGCGTTTTCTGTCGTTAGCAGTACCAAAGTTTTCATCTTTTCTGCACCAACGATGCTGCGCACCCAAGCCAATAGTATGCTCTGTTTCTGCATCGACCATAAGGACAGTGTGCGCTAACATCCCTTTAGAAGAGCTTTGTTTATATGCGCCAGTATGTCCGAGCTCTTTAGTCACATTGTGTCGGTAACACAATGTTGATGTATCTTCTAGCGCAAGGATTGTATTTGACAGTGTTAGTGCAGGTAACAGCGATTTCAAACCGGCGGTAGCGATGTTATCAGCGTCAACTTTATCATTACGAAGAAAGCGATATGCGCCTTCAATAGAGGCCTGTGAGCCAGACGCGTTCACAATAGAACTTCCTATGTTACTCGCCATTTGATGACTTATTTTTATCAGGCGTTTAGTGCGCCGTACATCACCTAATTCAGCATGTTTAAACAAATGACTAGCCCATTCTTCAGTGTCTTTTATCAGCATCATAATTAAATTCAATCGGTGTTTTCGTTATAACTGATCTGATCGACTGATATAAATAAAGTTCAATTGAAGCCTAATTTATTTGTGTATAAGAGTCAGGTGTCAGGATAGTTGTCGCTTAAATTGTTAAGCAGCTTCTTTGTTTTGCTCTGGATTTAACTCCACAGCGCCTATGGGCTGCCAGTTTCGCTCTCCTTTTGACCATAGCTCTGGATGTTCATTTCTTTTTGTCTGATACAACACTTTTCGCTTCGCCAGTATCCCAACATCAAGACCATCATGTCTCTAGTTTGGTGTCACAAACTTAATCCTGCTATGGAGATGCACGTTGTTGTACCAATAATCTGATGATTGCAGCTTTGCCTCCGCCAGAACAATATAGAGTTGAAATATGGAGAGAAAGTAGAAAAAGCAAAAGGAACAGCTCACTATTGTTTTTCAACAATGAGTAACTTAATTAATAACTTAATGAGTGGCTTAGTTATTCGCTTAATTATTCATTTAATTTGTGTGTGTTGCACGTCGAAGTAAAATTTCGGATCAAATAGCAATGTAACGGTCACTTTTATTCATAACAATTCATAGTGATACATCATTTAATAGACGACCTACCGCTTGAACCTAATTTGATGTTAAGCACATTATCATCAATAATGTTCAATTCACTCATTTGATATTTAGGTAAATTCAACCTAATGTTATTGATGACTTCTGCTGTTAGAGCTATGTAGCTCAAGCTAAAAGAATGGTATTCCACCCACTTAGCGACGTGAGTAAGATAAGGAATAAGGCCCTTTTTTATGGAATATGGAGAGAGACGCGCAAGTGATAACGCCGCTATTAATGCTGAACTTTTAAAAGGATTCATGCTCGGAGATATTGTCATCATACCTAATGATAATGTCGCCATATTTAATGGCAAACGACGTCATATCTCTCCTAAAGCCTTAGAAATTCTGTTGTTTATGGCCAGTAATCAAAATAAATTACTGTCAACTGAGCAATTGTTGAAAATAGGTTGGGGAGAAAAAGTAACCAAACGGGGAAATTTATCACATGTAATTAGTGAATTAAGACATGTATTGGATGACCATAAAGAATCTCCTGAGTTTATTCAAACACTAAACCGTAGAGGGTATCGTTTAATTGCCGCCGTAAAAAGTGTCGATGATAAAGTGCTTTATCCCAATTTATGGCCTTCGAATGAAGTGCCTGCACCTCAATTGAGCAATGACAATTGGCATTTATCCGTCGCATTATTGAAAAATTCGCGATTATTTAAAGTAACAGTAGCATTTTCTATTAGTACTTGGGTTATTATTCAAATTATTGCACTGGTATTTCCTATATTTAATGTGCCTGAATGGGGTCTGAAAATTGTTGTTCTCTTATTGGTTATCGGATTTCCTCTCATCTTACTTTATACTTGGTTACAAGAAATAAAAATAAAGAAAAATCTATTTTATATAAATAACAACAGCCCACGCAAAAAATTATTTTATAAACAACTGCTCTTTGATTTTATATTTATTGGTTTATTATCTTCATTTGTTGGCTTCTTATCTATGCATCTAATTGATTCTATAGAATTAGAACAAAATGGTTTGACTAACAACAGCCGCTTACCACCTTCTGTTACTCTTCAACATGATTTATTAGCTGTCATTCCGTTTAAATTTGATAGCCACTCCAATGTACCCGATTATTTTAAAGCCACTTTTCAAGGTGAAGTCATTAACGCTTTATCAAATCAAAAGAATTTTAATTTGGTATCTCAACGGGCTATTAATGAGGTGGCTGTTAGTAGCACAATTAAACAATATGCCGAAAAGTTAGGGGCTAAATATTTACTAGATGGACAAGTCGTCGCAAATAATGAAGAAATAATAGTTATGCTTAACATTACCGATACCGAAACGGCTCTTCAAGTTTGGGCATCGTTAATTAAAGGTGCACCGGATAATTTATTGCATGTACAAAAGGAGCTTTATCGTAAAGTATTTAATGCATTGGATCTTATTGCAAAATCTTCTACTACAAATGTTGAAACATTAATAAGCACGGACGATTTTAAAGCTTACGACAGTTATATTCAAGGACGTGGCCAACTGGCTAATATCCCTACGCTGGAAACAACCGCGGCGGCTGAAATTCATTTCTTAAATGCGCTTGAATTAGATCCAAACTTTTCTTTAGCCAATGCAGGCTTGTGCCAAACCTATCTTGAACAATATGCACTTTCAAAAAATATAGCGTCATTTCAATCGGCAAAGAGGATCTGTAGTGCCTTAACCCAAGTTTCACAATTAAAAGAAGAAGCTTACATCGCATTAGGAAACCTAAATCGCATTAGCGGACAATACGCTATTTCTGACCAGTTTTATCAACAAGCATTGACGTTAAACGATAAAAACTTACCCGCGATAACAGGTATCGCTCAAAATAAGCATACCCAAGGTGATATAAAGCAAGCTGATTTACTCTTTGCTAAGGCGATTCAACTTGAGCCAGGATATTGGAAAAATTATCAAATATATGGTCACTTTTTATTTAGTATTGGTCATTTTGCACAGGCGAGTGAACAATATACCAAAGTCACTTTATTGAAGCCAGATTTTGAAAAAGGATTTAGTAATTTAGGTTCTTCATACTATCTTAATGATGAGTTAGATAAGGCGAGTGATGCATGGCAACATTCATTAAGCATTAGCCCAAATGCCATTACTTATTCAAATTTAGGCACGGCTTTTTTTTTCCAAAAGCAATTTACCCTCGCGACTAAAAATTATTTACTGGCCACCAAATTAACGCCGTTTGACCCTACGCTATGGGGGAATTTAGCCGATGCGCAAAAATTTTCTGGAGATATAAAAAATGCAAGATTGTCATATACTAAAGCGCTTGGTCTTGCCAAAGAACAATTAAAAGTAAATCCCAATCAAGAAACCATGCAAGCATCATTAGCACGTTACCAATCCGAATTATTACAATGTGATAGTGCTCTAAACAGTATTGAGACACTACGGACGTCACAAAGTAACGATCCTTATATTTATTACGACACCGCAATCGTAGCGCTTAATTGTGGTCAAAAATCATTGGCACAAACACTGATTAATACTGCATTGACACTAGGTTATCCAAGAAAAATACTTGCTCGAGATATTCAATTTATATCTATTTATTCAACTAGTACTCTAGAAAAAGAAGGAAAATTAATATGAAATTGGTCATGAATTATACAAAAAACTACTTAAAAAGCTTAGTCACTATTATTTTCGGTATTGCAATTATGCTGTCTGGGAATTCGTTTGGGGCTGACAAACAGATAGCGTTAACCGTTAATGAATGTGCCGTATCAGCTTCGGTAAACGGTGGCAGTGGCTGTGATGCCGATCAATGTGCTAGTGAAGCTGGCTGTATATGCACAAAAAAAGGGGATTTTATTACTTGGAAATTAGACAATGAAGTTGATTCAGACTTTAAACTTAAATTTTCTGGTGATTCACCTTTAAAAGACAATTGTGGCAAAAATTTTAAAAAAAGCGAACGCAAATGCAAAGTGAAAGAATCATTAACCATTGGCCAATCTTTTGATTATCAAGTGGTGATGCAAGGCTGCGATAATGGTTCGGATCCAAGAATTATCATTCAATAACTGACATAGACATCAGCAAACGTACCGAAATGGTTAAAAAAGCCACTATGATAACAGCAATGTAGTGGTATAGTTTTATTTTCATATTCCGAGAAAAGCCCGCACGCTTGCCCAGTCTTGGAAAGGATCGGTCCCAAATGTAATGGTCTAATGAAACTGTAGAGATTTATAGCTTAAAATAAGCAAAATCTTAAAGGTATTTATTATGATTAGAAAAACTAAAATCACTGTCAGCCCTCTTCAAAAATTAGAATATGCCAAGCTGATGGTCGAACAGGGTTACACGAACAAGCAAATTGAAGATATGTCAGGTGCAGGTAAATCTGCGGTGTCTAGATGGAAAGTGCAGTACCAGGCTGAATTAGCCGGTAAAACACCGAAAAATGTCAAAGCATTAACTGAAGAACAACGAAGAATACAGCTTCTAGAAGCCCAACTAAAACAAGCCATGAGGGATAATGATATCTTAAAAAAGGCTGCAGCTTTCTTCATTCGAGACAATCAAAACTTAAAATGATGCGCGAAGTAAAGAAAGCAAACCCAGGCTTTAAAATGAGTGAATTATGCCGAGTATTCGAGATCAGTTGTAGTAGTCTCTATTACAAACCGATCCCAAAAAGCGTTGAAAAACAGGCTCAGATACAATTGATAGAGCAAGCTTTCTCTGAGTCACACTCGACGTATGGCAAACGTCGAATACAGGCTGATTTATTAGATTTAAATTGTAAGGTTGGGGTTTACGCCATAGCTAGCGTAATGAAAAAATTGGGATTAATAGCGATTAAGCCAAAGAAAAAGCATTACTATCCAAATCAAGGTGAGGAGCAAGTTTACGCACCTAATTTGCTTAGACGACAGTTTAACCCTACGACTTATAATACCCATTGGGTGGGTGATATTACCTATATAAAATCACATCAGGGGTGGAGTTATTTAGCCTGTGTACTTGATTTAGGGACCAAAGAAATCGTTGGGTATGCCTTATCAAGCCAACCCAATGCAGCGTTAGCGACAGCGGCATTAAATAACGCGATACAACGTCAGAGGCCAAATACACAGGAGTTGATGTTTCACTCAGACCAGGGTTGTCAGTACTCAGCTAAGGTGTTCAGAGAAAAGCTAAAGCACTTAGGCATTGAACAAAGTATGAGTCGTAGAGGAAATTGTTGGGATAATGCGGTGATGGAACGATTTTTTAGGAGTTTAAAGACTGAAAGATTAAACCGTTTAGCTTTTACCAATCACAGCGCAGTAGTGAGCGTGGTTGAGCAATATATTCAGTTCTACAATTACAAACGCAGACATTCGGCAATAGATTATAAGACGCCACATCAGAAATATAATGAGTTAAAAAAAGCGGCTTAAAATCTCTCCAGAAATACTTGACCATTACAAAAGCGTAAGACTTTACCTGTAAATAACTCCTGTCCTTTTCCTTCATTGTAATCATCAATAAGAAAATCTCCTTTTAGTAGATCTTTTCGTGGAGAGATTATTAGTCGATGCACATAATCCATACCTAAGTGTGTTTCAACCCAAGTTCGTTTTTCCGTATAGCAAAGTGGATTCATGACGGAAGGTGCTGTCAGGATAAATGGATCGTAATGCTGAGATGCTAATAACTGTCTCATAGCTTCAATGCCACCTGTTATTGGTAGCAAATCATGAAAGAAACCAGGCTTACTTTGGGGGAATTGAATTTCAGGATAAAGCTTCAATGCTAGTTGATGGGCACTTGCGTAATCACACAGGGTATCATCCATGTCGATATAGATAATTTTCTTACTCATATACTCATTTCCACTTCATTCTCTTTAATAACATTATACACAGCTAGGTCGTTTTCGCGCACGTTCCATGAAACCGTAAGTCATGGATGCCAGAAACAGGGCACTTGCTATAGATGATTCTCATACTTTGTCATCGCTGAGGTTATTCGAATATCAAAACTTAGTGACCCATTTTTGTCCAGAAGTGGGATAGGGCGCATATGACATTTATTTGTGCCCCAAGCAGGTTCGATAGAACGATCAAGTACAGTCTATTCATTTAGAGTTGCCATACTTTCTGACTGAAATTAATTCCTAACAGCAGGAAAATATGGCTTAGCCACTTCTATAAAACTTAACTAAGGATCGTCAAATATCAGAGTCATCAGCATTATCTGTATTGGAAACTGAAGCTATGAAGGAAAAGTAAGAGATTTTATGGATGCTTACGAAAATTTCATCTCATCCAACAATTATCAAAATACGCTTTGCCGATACAAAATCAAATGCACGAAACCTCGAAAACATACAATGATAAATGAAATAGTTTGAATGTAAGTGCTTCAGTTTACATTCTGAGTCCATTGACCTTGTTAAGTCGTTCAGATTTCACTTAGCGTCGCCTAAAAAATTCAACGTTCACTGACTTGTTCAACGTTAATGCTAACACTCTGACATATACCACTTGAGCAATATAGAGAATTACACATCTTAAGAGGTTGTGTGCATGCCTTTAAGATGGTGACTGCAATTCAAACATTATCTAGCGCCTTTAAACCCCTTGAATATAACTAATCCATGAACAACTATGGGATTGCACTTGGCTAATGGCCAACCAATAATTAACTATGATGACTAAATCAATACCTTAAAACTTTCCCATTGAATAATTATTAAGATAATCCGCAATCAGTTATCCCAAATAGAGCATAGGTAGTTATGTCAGTAGCTTATAAAAAATCTCAACGTGCCGGTAAATCTCGATCTGAGTGGCAAAGGTCACACACAGGTATTCATTAGCAATACACAAATACCCTATTTAACATAATATACATTGTACGCATACATGTGCCTTTGTTAAATACGCTGTTCGAGACTGCGCATTTGAGGCTTGGTCATCATCATTGCATTAAACCGTAAAATGTTTATATACGGCCTTAAGCGTTTATTTTAACCAAATTGGCTATTTAGTATCGTGCTGAGATTGCATGCTTTTGGTTTTGTTTAGTAATGCCAGTCGATTATTCAATCTCAGCAAGATGACTTAATGGTTTGTTGAATGCACTTTGGTGTCGTTCAGTTTGTGTGGTGTGCAAATACTGTGATGTGGTGTCGATGCTCTCATGGCCGGCGTCGGCCTGGACATGTGATAATGGTCGACGGTTGATATTGATATCGTGCGTGATCCCGGTATGGCGAATATTATGAGCACTGAGTGTTCGCATCAGTTGACTGTCATGTTCGAAGCCATCTTTGGCTGCATTATCTGCGGCTAAGGTAATCAGCTTGTCTATTTCGTCGCGTATTTGTCTAATACCAAGATTGGCGTTGATGACGCCTGATTCTCGTCCATGAGCTGCGGCTTTGTGGCGCACGAATATAGGATGTTGATCGTTGATGCTGGGTAAATCACTGAGGTGCAGAAAACGTCGATAATCCACTAATCCAGCGAGTAATACTTTTGAAATGGCAATATTTCGGGCTTTACCGCTTTTAGAAAATGGTACGTGGAAATACCAGATGCCAGAATGTGGATCTTGTCTGAATTGGCTCATTATAGGTGCATAACCTGCACGAGCACTGATTTCTGATATGCGTAAATAGCAGCTATATATTAGTGTTATTAGCAACAAACTGCGCTGATGTTGCTCTGGCTGGGCCTTGGCTAGTTGGCTGACAGTACTGATAACATAGGACCATTGCAACTCGGTGAATGCATGATGGTTGTTGTCTTCATTGATGGTGAACTTACGCGTTATGGCAAATCGACTGTGCTTTAACCATAATTGCGCTGGGTTACGCTCGGTGTATTCTTCACTAATTAAGTACCCATAAAATGATGATAATATGGCAATTTTAGTCTTGAGTGCATTATCACTTAGTTGATATGGCAGACATTTCCCGAGTTGTTTTTTACCAACAAATGGCCGCCATTGTGAGTTTGGCGCTCGCTCACCAGTGGCTTTGTCGAGTTTGAATTGTGCCACATTGAAGTAACCTATAAGTGCCTGTGGTGGCGATTGGCAGTAATCGACGTACTTGGCAATGTCTTTGCGCGTCACCGCGATTGGCGATAATGCGACGACGTCAAAACACCAATGCAGATACGTGGTTAATTCGCTGCGGTAGGCTTTGTAGTTGTTTTCAGAGTGCTTTTGTTCAAACAACCAATCCGCACAGTGCTCAATAATGAGCCCAGCATCAGCCACTTTATTAATAGATATTTTGGTAATGTATTGGTTTATGTAGGCATTACCTTGTAATACAAATTCTGCAGCGTCAAATAGTGGCAATACCGGTGGCAGTTCTTCAAGTAGTTTATTGGCCATATGAACAAATATAGGTTATTGATTATATTGCCTTATTGTACTATTTTTTGGCTGATGCCGATAATGTTATTTATCGGCATCAATCGTGGTCATTTTTGGATACGAGTTTTCAATATACGAATATGTGGACTCTGCAATATCTTCGTCTGTGATTAACTGCTGCATACAATGCTCAATCGCGTTTGATGGCTTACACGACGGTTGTTGGCATTGATTATTATGACAAGTAAACCGTTTTTGACAGCTCCACAGGCATAATTGCCAAATAGTTTGTTTACTGGTTCGGTCTAAGCACTGTAATTCTGCAGCGCATAAATGACCTGCTTTGATTAACTGGGCAACTTTTTCTGTATCGATAGACACATTGACTCTGTTCATGTGTGCTCCTTTTTCCCCATGTAGATTGACATTTATCGCTATACTCGCAGCGGATGGATGACTTGCATTGATACCCAACCCTCTTCTCTTTTAGCTATGCCCTATTCATTTCATTCAATTAAGTGGTGTTACTTGATAATACATTAATGAGAATGATTATCAATTAGTTATTAGTGAAGAACACCGCTTCTGTGTTATGGATCATGATTTATAAGGAAATGAACCGGCTGTTTGATGCCCTACATGAGTTTGTGCAGTAAGACATTGTTTACACTTGGAGTGCTATTTAGCTTCGGTTTATGATGATTTGATAGAAAACACTCTGCATATGGTGGACCGGCTTGGATATTTAAGGCTATAGGTATGCAAATATTGATTCCCTATAACCTGTGCCCTAGCCTGTAATGCATCATTGTTGGTATTTGATAACCTTGACTAAGCAATAATTATTTATCGTTATCCGCTAAAAAGTCATACATTAATGTGCGTGGTTGTTGTTGGTAGTCAAAGGATACCATCACTGTCCAGACCATATAATTACTGCTACAGGAACCAAAAATCAATGAACCTTGATAGGAATTGTTCTGTATTTCGGACAATGTAACAGGTATGACACCCATGAACATATCGCGCCCTTCTATTCTCATAGAAACATTAGTGATCGCTTGACTACTCTTTAACGTAACTATTAATGGTTTTTCACTGGGAGTATCGACGGGGTCGATCAGTAAACCGACTTGCAAGCCTGCTACTTCTTGGTAACATTCTCCCTCTGAAAATTCACATAACGTTTCATCAATTGGTAAATCTTGTTGTTCTTGCGTTTGTGGTCTGTCACAGGCTATTAAAAACATTAAGAAAAAATTGAAAATGATAATTTGGATAAATTTATGCATGTTTTTTTAACCTTCATGGTTGAGTTAGTAACATTATCTTTCATAGATTGATCTAGATCAATTTTGATTCCGGTTGTGAAGTATCTTTTTTGACGTAGCTCAAGTATCATTACTCCGCTTCGTGATAGAAAGAGACGTCATGAGGTAACACCTTGACAAATGGCATTAAAAACAGTCTTAAATGGCTCAATTTATGACCAGTTGTTAATCTAACAGGTAAAGCTCGCTTTACTAATATTAAAAGTATAAGTAATAAGCCGTGGAAGCATTATGATGAACCATTCCCAGTCTACAGGCGCTGATTACAACTACACCATTGTCCGCCAATTCGCACTAACCACAGTTTTGTGGGGAATCGTTGGTATGTCAGTAGGTGTATTGATTGCGGCTCAGTTAATCTGGCCACAACTGAACTTCGAAACACCTTGGTTAACGTATAGTCGTTTACGACCATTACATACCAATGCGGTGATTTTCGCATTCGGAACATCAGCTCTTTTCGCTACATCCTACTATGTTGTGCAACGCACTTGTCAAGTCCGTCTATTTGCGCCTAAATTAGCCGCATTTACCTTCTGGGGTTGGCAAGCCGTTATTATTGCAGCTGCAATCACTCTACCAATGGGGTTTACCCAAGGTAAAGAGTATGCAGAATTAGAATGGCCTATTGATATCGCAATTACGATTATCTGGGTTAGCTATGCAATTGTTTTCTTCGGCACAATCGCTAAACGAACGACATCCCACATTTATGTGGCGAACTGGTTCTTTGGTGCCTTTATCATTACTGTTGCAGTACTTCACATTGTCAACTCAATGGCGGTACCCGTAAGCTTATTTAAGTCTTACTCTCTGTACTCTGGTGCAGTCGATGCGATGGTTCAGTGGTGGTATGGTCATAATGCGGTAGGCTTCTTACTTACTGCTGGTTTCTTGGGGATGATGTATTACTTCGTGCCTAAGCAAGCTGGTCGCCCAGTTTATTCTTACCGTTTATCAATTGTTCATTTTTGGGCATTGATCGCGTTATACATTTGGGCCGGTCCTCACCACTTACATTACACTGCCCTTCCTGACTGGACTCAGTCATTAGGCATGGTAATGTCATTAATTTTATTTGCGCCATCTTGGGGCGGTATGATTAACGGTATTATGACCTTGTCTGGTGCGTGGCATAAGCTTCGTACAGACCCAGTATTACGTTTCTTAGTGGTTTCATTGTCTTTCTACGGTATGTCTACCTTCGAAGGCCCAATGATGGCAATTAAAACGGTCAATGCGCTATCTCATTATACCGACTGGACTATTGGTCACGTTCACTCTGGCGCGCTAGGCTGGGTGGCAATGGTGTCTATTGGTTCTTTATACCACTTAATTCCAGTGTTATTTGGCCACGGCCGTATGTACAGCATGAAGCTCATTAACGTACATTTCTGGTTAGCCACTATCGGTACTGTCTTGTATATCGTTAGTATGTGGATTTCGGGCGTTATGCAGGGTCTGATGTGGCGCGCAGTCAACGCTGATGGAACACTGACTTACAGTTTCGTTGAGAGTTTAGAAGCCTCGTACCCATTCTATTTTGTACGCTTTATTGGTGGTTGTTTCTTCTTAACCGGTATGTTCATTATGGCCTATAACGTTATTCGTACCGTTAGAGCGTCTAAAGATTCATTACCTGCTATTGCAGAAGCTTAAGGAGCAGATTCGATGAAATTTAATCATGAATTAATTGAAAAGAATGTCGGTCTGCTTGCTATCTTCACGGTCATCGCCATTAGTTTTGGTGGTTTAGTGCAGATTACCCCGCTGATATTTCAAAAAGACACCACTGAACCAGTTGAGGGTCTAATTCCGTATACTGCGTTACAGATTGAAGGTCGTGACATTTATGTTCGTGAAGGTTGTTACAACTGCCACAGCCAAATGATCCGCCCTTTACGTGCTGAAACAGAACGTTATGGTCACTATTCTGTTGCTGGCGAGTCTGTCTGGGATCACCCATTCCAATGGGGATCTAAGCGTACTGGTCCCGATTTAGCACGTGTAGGTGGACGTTACAGTGATATGTGGCATGAAGTACATTTACTTAACCCTCGTGACGTTGTGCCACAGTCGAATATGCCTGGTTTTCCTTGGTTAGCCGAAAACAAGCTCGACGGCGTATTGACTGGTGACAAGATGACTATTCTACGTAACCTGCATAAAGGCGGTTATAAAGGTAATGATCTTTACACTGACGAAGAAGTTGCTGGCGCTCAAAAAGCAGTTGAAGGTAAGACTGAAATGCAGGCGCTAATCGCTTATTTGCAATCTTTGGGTCACGCACTCAAATAGGAGGCAATTATGGATTACGGTACTTTTCAAGGCATTTTGACCATAGTTGTTATGGTGACCTTTGTGGGTATTTTTTTGTGGGCATACAGTAAGCACAGCAAGTCAAAGTTTGATGAAGCAGCTAACTTAGTATTCACAGAAGATGAACTTGCGAAGATGTCAAAAGATTCGGGAGATCAGAAGTCATGATTATGAGTAACTTCTGGAGCATTTGGATTACTGTACTGACGATTGTGGTCATTGCTGGTTGTTTTATTCTTCTTAAGGTGGTTAATAAAAATTACACCGGTGTAGAAGAAGGCGAATCAATGGGCCACAGTTTTGATGGTATTGAAGAACTGAACAACCCACTACCTAAGTGGTGGGCGTATATGTTCTATTTAACCATCGTATTCGGTGTGATCTATTTAGCTCTGTATCCAGGCCTAGGTAACTATAAAGGTCTGTTTGGTTGGACAAGTTCTAATCAAAGCATTGGTACTGATAAAGGACTTAAAGCAGACTCAGCTGCGGCCCTTGAAGCAGCAAAAGATGAAAACCGTTTATCTCAGTATGACCGCGAAGTCGCTCATGCTGATGAAAAATACGGTCCGATTTTTGATGCTTATTTAGCGACACCGTTAGAAGAGTTAGTGAAAGATCCTGAAGCATTAAAAGTGGGCGGTCGTTTGTTTTTACAAAACTGTGCACAGTGCCATGGTTCTGACGCTCGCGGTTCTAAGGGCTTCCCTAACCTTACCGACGGTGATTGGTTATATGGTGGTGAACTTGCCACGATAAAGACCACTCTGATGAACGGTCGTAACGGTATGATGCCGCCTAAAGGTGGTTTACCTATCGAAGACAGCGAGATTAAAGGTCTAGCTGAATACGTGGTAAAACTGTCTGGGCGTGAACATGATGAAGCGCTAGCAGCTCAAGGCCAAGGTTCATTTATGAAAGGTTGTTTTGCATGCCATGGCATGGATGCAAAAGGCAACAAGTTCATGGGTTCACCTAATCTGACTGATAATATTTGGTTATACGGCGGCAGCCGTGGTGTGATTGCTGAATCTATCATTAATGGCCGTGCAGGTGTTATGCCAGCATGGAAAGACATTCTTGGTGAAGAGAAAGTCCATGTCATTACTGCTTATGTTTATAGTCTATCAAACAAATAGTTACATATAAGTAACAACAAGGCCTCGACATAATCGAGGCCTTTTTTTTAAGTGATTATTAAGCCATTACGGGGTAAAATACCCCAGAATCATTTCCACCATTTTAGGATGTATCATGTCTACAGAACTCCCTTGGTATAAGCAATTTTGGCCTTGGTTTTTAATCGTGTTACCTATGTGTGCGGTTATTGCTAGTTTAACGACCTTAAAGATTGCTTTGGATAATTCTGACTCTCTGGTTGCCGAAGATTATTATAAAAAAGGCAAAGCCATAAACATGGATTTGCGTAAGATAAAATACGCCCAACAAATTGGGATGAAGTTTTTGGTTACGGTCGCGGATAAAGAATTACAAATCACTCAACACGGCGGTCCGCAATACCGCGCCGCGCTCAAAGTGCGGTTTTATCATCCTACGATAGAAGAAAATGATTTCAATTTAAACGCCACAGCCGATGCTAATTACGTTTATCACATACCGTTATCAGATGCGATCACAGGCCCATGGGAAGTGCGTATAGAAGGATTTGATGGTAAATGGCGTATACAACAACGCATTGATATTAAAGATGATGTTGAATATTGGCTAAATTAATACCACACCCACTACGTATTTGAATGATTATATGTTTAATGAAGTTGATATAAAGAGATGACATCTTGTTTTCATTGTAATGAGCCTGTCACCACAGGTGAACAATACACCACATTAATTCAAGGGCAACAACAACCTATGTGTTGCCCTGGTTGCCAAGCGGTTTCGCAAGCCATTATGGATGCAGGCTTAAGCAGCTATTATCAATTTAGAAGTGAACCAGGTCAGCGTCAAACAGCACTGGTGCCTGAACAATTATCCCAATATAGTGCTTATGATTTACCTGAAGTACAGCAAGATTTTGTCCATAAGCAAGGCGCTATTGATTCAACATCCCTGTCAATTGACGGTATTACTTGCGCAGCTTGTGCGTGGCTAATTGAACACAAACTTAAGCCCGTTGCCGGTATTACTAATGTGTTAGTCAATTCTACGACTCAACGGGCGTTAGTCAGTTGGGACAGTCATATTATTCAACTCAGCGAAATTCTGCAGATCATCAGTAAAGTTGGCTACCAAGCTGCACCTTATCAGGTTGATGAACAAGAAAAACAATCAAAAGTGGACAGCCGTAAATTCTTACTCCGTCTAGGGCTCGCAGGGTTTGCCACCATGCAGGTGATGATGTTTGCCCTCGCCTTATACACGGGATATTTCACCGGCTTAGATGTTGAGTTCCGTGATTATTTTCGTTGGGTCAGTTTAATGTTTGCCGCACCTGTGGTGCTGTATTCTGCGCAACCGTTTTATTTCAGTGCACTTCGCAGCCTATTAAGTGGCAAGCTTAATATGGATGTATCGGTCTCTATCGCTATTTTAGGCGCTTATGTTGCCAGTTGTGTGGCGACGATTCAGGGCAATGGCGAAGTGTATTTTGAATCTGTGTCTATGTTTACCTTTTTCTTATTGCTGGGCCGTTATTTTGAACAATCCGCTCGGCAAAAAGCATCGGTCAGTTCAAGTAATCTTCATAAGCTTGTGCCGCTCACTGCGCATTTACTGCGTAATGGTGATGCCACTGAAATTGCCGCTAAACAATTAATCATTGGCGATATTATCTTGGTAAAACCGGGTGAAGTCATTGCGGCAGACGCCGAGGTGGTTTTAGGGCAATCAAGTGTCAATGAGGCCATGCTTACCGGTGAACAAATGCCAATAAGCAAACACCTTGCTGATAAAGTTTATGCGGGAACGATTAATATCGAACAACCTCTTCAAGTTCGCGTCACTGCGCTAGGACAAGATCAACTGGTAGCTGAAATTATTCGCCTGCAAGAGCTTGCGTCAAACAACAAACCGGCCATCGCTTTAGTGGCCGACCGTTTAGCGCGTTACTTTTCCGCATCAATATTATCGATAGCAGCAATAACCTATTTGGTTTGGTTATCGATTTCTCCCGATGATGCCTTTTGGATTACCTTGTCGGTATTAGTGGCGACGTGTCCCTGCGCCCTCGCCCTTGCTACGCCGACAGCAGTGACTTGCGCCACGGCTATTTTTACTAAGTTGGGTGTTATTCCGAGAAAGACTGGGATTTTTGAAAAACTCACTAAAATCGATCATGTGGTGTTTGATAAGACCGGAACCTTAACATGCGGCTATTTATCCATTGGTGAAGTGCAAACCTTTGGACAATATTCATCAGAGCAAGTGTTATCGTTAGCGGCAGCCACCGAACAAGGTTCTTTACATCCTATCGCGTTAGCATTTAAGCCCTTTTATGATAACAAGCACATTGTTGAACATGTTGACCATCATATTGGATTAGGTATTCGAGCCTGTATTAATCAACAACAAGTCTGTATTGGAACGGCACAATTTGTTACCCCAGACTGCAATCAAGTGTCGCCACAAGCATTAGAAAGTCAGTGGATTTTTCTGTCTATCGATAATAAATTGGTTGCAAAAATTGAGATGCTAGACCAGTTACGTATCGACAGTTTAGCAACTGTCAATGCGTTAAAAGCGGCCAATATAAAACTGAGTATAGCCAGTGGTGATAGTTCGGGTCATGTTGAGTTTTTAGCAAACAAAATAGGTATTTCAGATGTGCATTCAGGTTTATCACCTCAAGGTAAGTTAGCATTAGTTAATCGATTACAACAAAAAGCCAATGTGGCCATGTTTGGCGACGGTATTAATGACGCGCCAGTATTAGCCGGAGCAAATTTGTCGGTAGCTATGGGCAGCGGTAGCGCTATAGCCAAAAACAGTGCCGACTTAATTTTACTGGGCGATCACTTATCACGCTTTAATGATGCCATTTATGTTGCTAAGCAAGCACAGCGAATTATTCATCAAAATTTGTTATGGGCTTTTGCTTATAACATGGTAATTTTGCCATTAGCAGTGACTGGGCATGTTGCCCCATATATTGCAGCTATTGGCATGTCCGTGAGTTCACTGATCGTGGTGAGCAACAGTTTACGGCTTCTTAGGATAAAATTATGAGTATCATTTACGTCTTAATCCCCATTGCGATGCTATTTGTATTAATTGCAGTGTCTATCTTCTTTTGGGCGGTAAAGTCTGAGCAATTTGATGATTTAGATAGACAAAGTGTATCCATTTTATTTGATGAAGACGATATAAAAGCCAATACTAACGTTAACGACAGCACTAATAGTCATCCTACCAATTCTACCAGTGCTGAACTCGTTGGTTCGGATACTCTCGATGATAAACCAGAGTCAAAACCGTGATTGAATATAACCTCGGTGGCGCGTTTATTGTTGGTTTAATGGGCGCAGCCCATTGCTTTGGAATGTGTGGCGGGTTGATTGGGGCTTTTTCTGCAAATATACCCACCCATGGCCAGAACCGCTTAGCGACACAACTAACGTTTCTATTTAGTTATAATCTGGGCCGAATTTTTAGCTATACCGTTGCAGGAGCCATCGTCGGTGGTAGCGTGTCTGCTTTAGGCCATTTATTCGATGCCGATAACTATTTAATTGTTCTGCGCATTATCGCTGGGACCATGATGATACTCACTGGGCTGTATATCGCTCAGATATGGTTTGGTATTGTGCACATTGAAAAAGTAGGTAAACTCCTTTGGCGTTATATACAGCCGCTTACACGTAAAATAATGCCGATTACTCATCCAATGCAAGCAGTGCTAGCCGGCATGGTTTGGGGCTGGTTACCTTGCGGTCTGGTGTACAGTACGTTAACTTGGTCCGTCGCGTCAGGTAGCGCATTACAAGGCGGCTTGATTATGTTGGCTTTTGGTTTGGGTACGCTACCTGCTTTATTTGCTGCAGGATTAGCGGCAAAAACCTTGGCTCAATGGGTACAAAAACGTGCAGTGAGATTATTCAGCGGCGGCTTATTAGTATTATTTGGATTGCAGACTCTTTATATTGCTTTTAATCAACTAAACTAGTTGGTAACGATAACTGAGTTACATATTGTCGTTAAGCTATAAATACCCTTTATAATCAATAGGTATTAGCAAAATGTTAAATATTTAAAGCATTTATTCACTAAGTTGTTACAATATGCACTAGCGTCTAAGGAGCGTTCAAAAGAGGTAAGTTATATTGGACTTTTGCTTAACCGTAAACGTGTAACTATTACACCGTCCATTCACTTCATTTAGCAAGTGCAACTCTCATGTTGAGGAGTACCTTATTAATGCGGAATGGTATAACATGGTGATGTCTTCATAAATTGAGAATGGGTATGCCTTCAGATTTCATTAAAACTCGTCCATCTACTAGCGGTTGCGCCATTCATTGCCACGATTGCAGTATGGAAGCCCTGTGTATACCCTTTACGTTAAATAATGAAGAGCTTGATAAACTCGATAATATTATTGAACGTAAAAAACCCATTCAAAAAGGTGATCTTATCTTCAAATCCGGTGACGTACTTAAGTCATTGTATGCGATCCGTTCCGGTACGATTAAAAGCTATACCATTACAGAACAAGGTGATGAACAAATTACTGGTTTTCATCTTGCGGGTGACGTCATTGGTTTTGATGGTATTCATGCCCAACGTCACCAGAGTTTTGCCCAAGCCTTAGAAACCTCAATGGTCTGTGAAATCCCCTACGATACCTTAGATGATTTATCTGGATCTATGCCTAAACTGCGCCAGCAAATTATGCGATTGATGAGTAATGAAATTATGAGTGATCAAGAAATGATCCTCCTGCTTTCCAAGAAAAATGCCGAAGAACGTTTGGCCGCATTTATCAATAATCTTGCTAATCGCTTCGGTAAACGGGGGTTCTCGCCCCATGAATTTAGACTTTCGATGACTCGCGGTGATATCGGTAATTATTTGGGGTTAACGGTTGAAACGATTAGCCGTTTATTGGGCCGGTTCCAAAAGTCAGGCTTAATTGAAGTCAAAGGTAAGTACATTTCTATTATTGATCATTCCGCGTTAAGTAGCCTTGCTGGAAATGCTCGCATCGCCACTTAAATTAAATTAGTATGATCTATCTCAATGTTTAAATATTAGTAAACGGTAATACTATCAATAGATAATATCAATAAAAACATAACAGCTTGGAGGTTATATGAAGGATTATAAAAAGATATTAGTGGTGATTAATCCTACAACGGATCATCAACCCGCATTGGCACGTGCTGTTGAGTTAGCGTCAAAAAGTCAGGCAGAGATAACTGCATTTTTATCTATTTTTGATTTCTCATATGAAATGACCTCTATTTTATCTAGCCAAGAACGTGAAGCTATGCGACAAGGTGTCATCGATCAGCGTGTTGCCTGGTTAGAAAACGCCATTAGTGGTTTTGATAAGCATAATATTAATATTAATACTGAAGTTGTTTGGCATAACCGCCCTTTCGAAAGTGTAATAAATCATGCGATAAAAGGTCATTATGATTTGATTGTTAAAAGCACACATGAACATCATAAATTAAAAGCGGTCATTTTTACCCCTACAGATTGGCATTTAATGCGTAAGTCTCCTGTCCCGGTGTTGTTAGTCAAAGAACATGATTGGCCAGTTGCAGGCAAAATTGTCTGTGCGGTCAACGTTGCTACCGAAGATGAAGATCATCAAACTCTTAACGGTAAAATCATTAATCACGCTCTCGATTTAGCCAAAAAATTCTCTGCAAGTGTGCACTTAGTTAATGGGTATCCTGGTACGCCAGTAAATCTCGCTATCGAACTCCCCGACTTTGATGCCAGTGTGTATAACAATACTGTGCGGATGCAGCATGAGCAACGAGTACAGTATTTAGCTCAAGCTTATAATATTCCATTAGAAAACTGCCATGTTGAAGAAGGATTACCTGAAGATGTTATTCCTGAAATCTCGACCAAATTAGATGCTGAATTAGTTGTACTTGGTACAGTTGGCCGCACAGGTTTTTCTGCTACATTAATTGGTAATACGGCTGAACATGTCATCGACAGTATTAATTGTGATTTGTTGGCGATTAAACCTGATGGATATAAATCACCTTTAGAAGATTAGTCTCCATTAGAAGAGGTTAACTTCTTTACCCTGACCTCGAATGCTGGAATAATACGCGCCCTGAAACACTTAGTTACTGGGCGCATTTTTATGTCTGAAGTTGATACAATCTCTGAAAATTATATAACTCGTATAAATAAGCTGCAAAAACGTTTACGACATGAAGTCGGTTCAGCGATTGCGGATTATAATATGATCGAAGATGGTGATCGCGTTATGTGTTGCCTTTCCGGTGGCAAAGACAGCTACACTATGCTGGATATTTTATTAAATCTTCAACGACGCGCGCCAATTAAATTTGAAATTGTCGCTGTTAACTTAGATCAAAAACAACCTGGCTTTCCTGAACATGTGTTGCCAGCATACTTAGATGAGTTAGGTGTCGCTTACCATATTCTTGAAAAAGATACCTATTCTATTGTCAAAGAAAAGATACCTGAAGGCAAAACGACATGTTCACTGTGTTCTCGTTTGCGTCGTGGTACGCTTTATGGTTTCGCCCAACACATAGGGGCAACAAAAATTGCACTAGGTCATCACCGTGACGACATTATTGAAACCTTATTTTTAAATATGTTTTATGCCGGCAAACAAAAATCTATGCCACCTAAACTGTTATCTGATGACGGTGCCAATATGGTTATTCGTCCGTTGGCCTATTGCCGTGAAAAAGACATTGAAGAATATTCGACATTGAAATCGTTTCCTATCATTCCTTGCAACTTATGTGGCTCGCAAGAAAATTTAAAACGAGGTGCGATTAAAGATATGTTACAGCTTTGGGATAAACAATATCCTGGTCGCATTGAAACTATTTTTACCGCAATGCAAAATACCGCACCATCGCAAGGTGTTGACCGCGAGCAGTTTGATTTTGTTTCATTGCAACGAAATTCAGATGTTGTGAACACGGGTGATATTGCTGATGCAGATTTACCTGCTTTTGATTTTGTTGATATCAGTAATAATGGTCATATTGATTTAGATATCAGTAATCGAATCGATGTAGTCGCGACGTTTACGCCATAATAATGGCATTCACCTGTTAACAGATAAACTAAAGGCGTTGATATCAACGCCTTTATTATTACATCAATTGGTTTTACAAAAACGTTTAGCCTAATTATTCGAGTAGAACTTATCTAGCTCGAATGACAGTCCGACATTATTTCATGACGAATGGACTGACGACAGTGGGTTGCTGATTAAATGAAAGATGTTGCAGTTGATTGATTTTGGCCTGTGTCAGTGTGTATTTCTGATCCACTGTCGATTCTACACCGTCAATGGTTGCCATAATGATAGTGCCGTTATTGTGTTGGTTGGCAAACTCAAATGTCAGTCCACTAATCGGTTTACGAAAATACTTCATCGGAAAACCTTGTAATCCATCAAGCAGCTTATTCATATCGCCGGTTAGTGCTAACAGTTCCGTTTGAGTGAAATTTAGCTTGGTTTCTTTAGCGCGAACCTGCATGGCAATGGCACATTGTTCTGCATCACCGGTCACATTGATATTGACCAAACCTCGGTCAGATTTCAACTGCGGATCGTAGGGAATAAATAAGCGCTGTTGCGCATTATACGGTAGTGGGAACTGCTCTTTTTCGGTAGTGATACTACCTGACACTATGGTGCAATCTGATGTGATCGGTACACTAAAGGCTACCTCAACCAATGGATAGTTTTGCTTATTCACTTGCTTTAATCGATCGTAAAAGCCTTTGTACTCTAATGAAACAGTTTCAGCAACACTGCTACTAACCATAAAAATAGACGATATAAAAATAAATCCGATCACTAGCGTGCGATTAAGCATTAGCTTTGTTCCCTTGTAAATATGGCTTATTGTGTTTAAGCATGTCGAGTAGATCATCAATGTACTCGTCCTTTCGTTCTGAATAATTAATTAAGCCATAAACCAATTTCTCGGCGGTCAGCTTAATTTTTTGCGCCCGTAAATCAGCGCGAATAGAACGAAATAAACGATACGCAGAATTAGTGTTTAAATTAATCATGTAGGCAATAATTGACTCTTTGGGTGAATCAAATACAGCCACCTCATGGCTTTTGCCGTCCGCCCTCGCTAATGGCACTAAACCACAGCCCTCGGTAAAACACCACTGGCCAAAAAAATTAAACCCGTCGATTGCAAAACGTGAACTGCCCCAACCGCTTTCGTTGGCAGCTTGTACTAACACCATATCAACTGGAATGATATCGACGCGCTTTAATAAGGGCGTTAAGGTATTGCGCGTAAATGATTTAACATCATATTGATAATATTCAAGAATTGAATTCAACCTCTCATTATCAGATCCACTTAAGCCTAAATCATTATCGATTTTATCAATAACAGCCAATATGAATTGACGGTCGTGAATAATAATTTGATTTTGAGCTTCAACCGAAGGCCGCAAGTAATCAAAGAACGTTTGCTTTTTAGTGACTACATCATCTATTTCAGCAAACAACGGTACTTCACCTAGATCAACTTCATTAAGTTGATGAGTTCCAGATGTGACTGATTCTTGAGTCGTATTAGGAATGATAAAGAGTCTTATCGCCAACAATGCAACAACGGCTAAGCCTAATGCAAATGTTACTTTACCTATATTGCCTATCTTCAATAGTACCTGCCTTATCAAAAACTCATTTTCAACTTACTAATCTCGTTAATTATAACCTTAATGACCGATAGGATACAGTAAAGCGCTTTTGTGGATGGGGTGCTTATCGGCTTTGGGTCCCGATTGTGACCAATATAGGCAGCAAAACGGAAAAATAATTACACTTTAATGACCATATACAGTTAACATTGATTGAACGTGATAACTGGGCAGTCTTTATCGACTGCATATCGTCTTATTCAACAACTCAAGGACTTGAGAACAGATTATGTTGGATCAAAAACTCAATAATTATCATCATGTGGTAGCCATAGGTGGCGGGCATGGATTAGGCCGTATTCTTGCCGCTTTATCTTTTTTAGGCCCAAGATTAACAGGGATTGTTGCAACCACTGATAATGGTGGATCTACCGGTCGGCTGAGGCAGGATCAACAAACTATAGCGTGGGGAGATTTACGTAATTGTCTTTCCCATCTGGCCCTAAGGCCATCGTTAGGTTCGATGTTATTCGATCATCGTTTCACGGGTGATAATGAACTTTCTGGGCATAATTTAGGTAATCTGGTTTTACACGCACTCGATCAACTTTGTGTAAGACCGCTTGAAGCGGTAAATTTAATTCGTGGCTTACTTAAAATTGAGACGCAAATTATTCCGATGTCTGAAGCTTCAACTCATCTTGTTGCACTTACGCATTGTGGCAACAAAGTCTTTGGCGAACTTAATGTCGACGGCATGAAAGAAGCGCCGATTGCATTATCATTAGAGCCTGAAGTCGAAGCAACATCAGAGGCGTGCTATGCACTCGCTGAAGCCGATTTAATTATCATCGGCCCTGGCAGTTTTTTAACCAGTATACTGCCACCGTTATTGATCCCTCAGCTAACCAAGAGTATTCGAGACTCTCAAGCGCATGTTATTTTAGTGGATAATTTAACGCCCGAATATTCACCAGCAAGCACCTTTAGCATCGAAGATAAAATTGCTTGGTTCAACCAGCTTATAGGCAAGGAAGTCATCGCCGATGTTATTCAGCATGGCAATAAGATTGAGCTCGCTTGCTCCGAAGTGAATGGGGTTCGTTTTAATCATTTTCCGTTAGTAAGCCAGCATCATCCTGGTTTACACGATAAACTAGCGTTAGCTGAGGCCATTAGCCAAGTGTGTGGATCATACCAATCAAATAGTAAAGCCATTGATTTGACTAAAATACTTTCAGCTACTGCATAGAATGTATCTGTTAGTGCTGCCAAAATAGAGTATTGACTAGAGAATGATCCTGCTAAGTATTGCTATGGGGTCAAACTGGATTTGAATCGATATCTAATTCGAATAACCGACTCGAACTCGCATTCACCAATGACAACAAGATTATGGTGCACAGATAATAGAAAAGGCTGCATAGTGCAGCCTTTTTTAATCTGTCACTAATGTTAAATCACTTGTGCAATCGCTTTACACACAGCGGGCATATTGTTTTTCGTTAAACCTGCAACGCTAATACGACCAGAACCGACAATATAAATAGCGAATTCATCTTTTAAACGGGCAACTTGGCTTTTATTTAAACCTGAAAAACTGAACATGCCATTTTGACGCGAGATAAAACTAAAATCCTGTTTTACGCCTTCAGCTTTGAGACTTTCAACAAATAAGCTGCGCATGTCTGCAATACGTTCACGCATTAGAGTCAGCTCGGCTTCCCATTCTTGGCGCAGTGCCTTATCAGATAAAATAGTGCTAACAATCAACCCACCGTGTGCCGGAGGATTAGAGTAATTGGCACGAATATTTTTTTTGATTTGGCTAAAGCTTCTAACAGCATCATCTTGATTTTCTGCAACGATAGTGACAGCACCAATACGTTCGTTATACAAACCAAAGTTTTTAGAAAATGAGTTAGCAATTAATAGCTCTGGCACCACAGAAGCAACAGCGCGCAGACCTTGGGCGTCTTCTTCAATACCAGCACCAAACCCTTGGTAAGCAAAATCAAATAACGGTAGCAAAGATTTTTCTACACAAATGTTCGCGACTTGCTTCCATTGTTCAATCGATAAGTCGATACCGGTTGGGTTATGACAGCAACCATGAAGTAATATCACATCTCCCGCATTGGCATTCGCTAAATCAGCCAACATGGCGTCGAAATCCATGTCATGAGTTTCAGCCTTGTAGTAACGGTATTCTTTAACCGTTAAGCCTGCGGTTTCAAAAATATTCTTGTGATTAGCCCAAGTAGGATTACTGACCCAAATTGTTGTTGAGCGTGTATTGCGGACCAGAAATTCTGAAGCCACCCGTAATGAACCTGTACCACCGGGTGCTTGTGCTGTAACGGCACGTTTATTTGCAATAATATTACTCTGAGGACCAAACAATAAATCTTGAACAACTTGATTGTAAGCTTGTACACCTTCAATACCGAGATAATTCTTGGTCTTTTCGGTTTCAAGTAAAATGGCTTCAGCTTTTTTTACAGAAGATAATATAGGCGTTTGCCCTGCTTCATCTTTATAAATACCTACCCCTAAGTTGACTTTGTGAGGGCGAGCATCTGCTTTAAATGCATCCGTTAAGCCTAAAATGGGGTCTGCTGGAGCAAGCGTGACTTGAGAGAAGATCATTACAACTATCCTAAGTGAAGTGAATGGAGAAAATATATTTAGTTATACCACTGTATGCCAGCGGTGAGTAGTGAGACTTTTAATAGTTGATACAAAGTTCATTAAAAGTTAAACAATCCTCAATTTTATGTACATTATAATGCTAATTTCATTAAATATGTGGTCATTTTCACTTTTTATACTGCTAACGAACTTTAACTTGCGATAGTAAATAAACATAAAATAGTTCTTTGTCGGGCTAACCGCATTGGATCCATTGACAATATTGCAGTGTTTGACGAGTAGAGGTGTCTGATTAATAAATCACAAGTTTGGGATATAAATAGATCGAAGTATGCTCAATGGTATTGTTCTATCAACTATCATGTCTGTAGTTGAGATCACCTCTGAAAGTGGCAGGCATGAAATGGTGAGAGGCATTGTATGGCAAGAAGCTTACTTTGTAGCAGATATAAAAAAAGGAACCCGAAGGCTCCTCTTTTTAAAGCGACCAACTAATTACTTAGTTTAACGCTTCTTTTGCTTTTTCAACTAAAATTGCAAAAACAACTTTGTCGAAAACAGCGATGTCAGCCAAAATCTTACGATCGATTTCAATAGACGCCTTTTTCAAGCCGTTAATGAAACGGCTGTAAGACAGACCATTTTGACGAGACGCTGCATTAATACGTGCAATCCATAACTGACGGAATTGACGTTTTTTCTGACGACGATCACGGTAAGCATATTGACCAGCTTTTGTTACTGCCTGAACAGCAACACGGTAAGTACGGCTACGAGCGCCATAATAACCTTTAGCTAATTTTAAAACTTTCTTGTGACGAGCACGTGCGGTTACACCACGCTTAACTCTTGGCATTTTCTAAACTCCTAAATTAAGCGTATGGTAATTGACGCGCGATTGCTGGAACGTCAGACTTAGCAACTAAACATTTAGCACGTAAGTGACGCTTACGCTTAGTGCTTTTCTTGGTCAAAATGTGACGTAAGTGTGCTTGCTTGCGCTTGAAACCATTAGCGGTTTTCTTAAAACGCTTCGCTACACCCTTGTCTGTTTTCATTTTAGGCATTTCTAAAACTCCGCATTGGGACGTTAATAAACGTAAGGCGAGCAAAAGCCTCAAGAGACTTTTACTACTTTAGGTTGCCCTACTATTTCTTTTTAGGTGCTAGCACCATAATTGCTTGACGACCTTCCATTTTAGGGAAAGATTCGACAACCGCATACGGTTCCAAATCGGCCTTGATACGGTTCAAAAGATCCATACCTAGGTTTTGGTGTGCCATTTCGCGACCACGGAAACGCAGCGTAATTTTCGCTTTGTCCCCATCTTCTAGAAAACGAATCAGGTTGCGTAGTTTTACCTGATAGTCGTTATCATCAGTTCCAGGTCGGAATTTAATTTCCTTAACCTGGACCTGTTTCTGCTTCTTCTTTTGTTCCTTTTGAGCTTTCGCTTTATCAAAAAGGAACTTACCGTAGTCCATGATGCGACAGACAGGAGGCTCAGCATTGGGACTGATCTCGACAAGATCAACTCCGGCTTCATCTGCAACGTTCTGAGCTTCTTTTATACTTAATATACCAATTGGTTCACCATCTAAACCTGATAAACGGACTTCAGGTACACCAGTGATTTCATCATTGATTCTATTAGGGGCCGGCTGTCGCCCTGCTGTTCTTTTGATCTTTATGACCTATTCCTCCAACAATTTGAGACTACGGAGCGAAATCTGTTGACGTATCATCGCGGCGAAATCTTCTAGTTTTAACTTGCCTAAATCGATACCGTCACGTGTACGCACCGCTACTTCCTTATTTTCCATTTCTTGATCACCAACGACCAATAAATAAGGCACACGTCTTAGAGTGTGTTCGCGTATCTTAAAGCCTATTTTCTCATTCCTCAAGTCAAAAGATGTCCGAATACCCTGTTCTTTGAAGAATTTAACGATTTCTTCAACATAAACAGCTTGTTTATCGGTAATATTCATTACAACCACTTGCGTTGGAGCAAGCCATGTTGGAAATTTACCCGCGTATTCTTCTATCAAGATACCTATGAAACGTTCTAAAGAACCTAAAATAGCACGATGGATCATTACTGGCGTCTGGCGACTGTTGTCTTCTGCGACATAAGTCGCGCCTAAACGATTCGGTAATGCATAATCGAGTTGTACTGTACCACATTGCCATGCACGATCTAAACAGTCATGCAAAGTAAATTCGATTTTTGGGCCATAAAACGCACCTTCACCGGGTAATATTTCAAATTCAATATTATTATTGGCAAGTGCTTGCTTTAATGCCTCTTCAGCGCGGTCCCACATGTCATCGTCGCCAATACGTTTTTCAGGGCGCGTTGACAGTTTAACCTCGATGTTGTCGAAACCAAATGTCGCGTATGTGTCATATACCATTTGGATACATGCACTCACTTCTTGTTGAACTTGATCATCAGTACAAAAAACATGAGCGTCGTCTTGGGTAAAACCACGTACGCGCATTAAACCGTGAAGTGAACCTGATGGTTCGTTACGATGACAACAACCAAATTCAGCCATACGTAATGGCAAGTCTCGATAAGATTTTAACCCTTGGTTAAAAATCTGTACATGTCCTGGGCAGTTCATTGGCTTAATAGCGTATTCACGGTTTTCGCTGTTAGTCGTGAACATGGCATCTGCGTATTTATCCCAGTGGCCAGAACGTTCCCACAATGCACGATCCATCATCAGTGGGCCTTTCACTTCTTGATAAGTGTATTGACCTAGCTTTTGGCGAATGAACTTCTCAAGCTCCAAAAATATGCTCCAACCATCGTTATGCCAAAACACCATTCCAGGTGCTTCTTCTTGCATGTGGTACAAATCTAATTGCTTACCAATTTTACGATGGTCACGCTTAGCGGCTTCTTCTAAGCGCACTAAATGGGTTTTCAACGCTTTTTTATCTGCCCAAGCAGTACCATATATACGTTGTAGCATTTTGTTATCTGAGTTACCACGCCAGTATGCACCAGCAACACTCATCAATTTAAAATGCTGACAAAAACGCATGTTAGGTACATGCGGTCCACGACACATATCAATGTATTCTTCGTGGTTATACAGCGCAGGTGTTGCGTCTTTACTGATATTTTCATCAAGAATGGCAACTTTATATTCTTCGCCACGAGCACTAAATGCATCGTGAGCCTGTTGCCAAGACACAACTTCTTTAACCACATCGTAGTTAGTTTTTGCTAAATCAAGCATGCGCTTTTCTAAGGCTTCGATATCCTCATGCGTCAGCTTATGATCTAAATCGATGTCGTAATAAAATCCGTTATCGATTACAGGGCCAATCGCCATTTTGGTTTCAGGCCACATTTGTTTGATCGCGTGACCTAATAAATGGGCACAAGAATGGCGAAGAATTTCAACACCCTCTTCGTTTTTAGCCGTAATGATAGCTAACTCTGAATCTGCAGTGATTAAGTCTGTTGCATCTTTTAGCTCACCATTTACTCGGCCAGCAATACACGCTTTAGCTAAACCAGGGCCGATGTCTAATGCAACATCAAGAGTCGATACAGGATTGGCAAACTCACGTTTGCTGCCATCAGGCAATGTAATAATAGGCATGAAAATTCCTTGTCCAGTGGTGACCCACACGTAGGGCCACATGGTAATTAAGTATGTTCTTTTTGAACGAGTGACACGCTAATGAAATCAAGACAGTACAGGAGTCTTAGTTACCCAAAAACGCAGGTCTCTATTCTATGTGATAAGCGGATTATGGCGCAACCATGACGGGATGAATAACAGGTATAAATGGTGTTTTTTGCTAAATTAAATGAAAAGAAGCTGGCTAATGTTATTAGCGATTATTTAACGAGTGCAATCTCGATCGAGTCGCTGCGCCGCAGTCACTGTTTATACAATGTGGCGATTTAATTACCGATTTAATTACCGATTTAATTACCAGTGAATTATATTGATAGCATTACTATCTGATTATAAGCAATATTATTAAATAAAATGTCATTAATCTTCATCTTGAATGAAAATTATTTTGATTTGATAGAATCATTCATAGGAATGATCCAAAATGCTAAATGCTCACTATACTTGTTAATAACGAGTCAGTGAGGAGTATTAGTTATGAGACTGCTTTCGCGCGCCATTTGTTGCCCCCATTGCGGGCATAATCAATATGTCACTTTAGATGCCAGTTCAGGAGATCAAGAATATTATGACGACTGTCGTATTTGTTGTAATCCAATCCACATTCGGATGCATCTAGATGATAATCGTAGAAAAATAGAACTTCATATCGATTCAGACGATGAACAAATTTATTAATCCATAGCACTTGCCTGCTTAATCTGCGAAGCAAGCAAGTTATGGCACTTTATGACGAGTGGCTTATTTACGCAAGTTGCTTATTAGCCAAAATGCGCTCAACGGTATCAACGATAACCTGCGTTTGACTGTCAATTTCGATATTAATCCTACTGCCAACGGTGCAATCGTCCAAATTGGTCAGCTTTAACGTTTCAGGAATTAAATGCAGCATAAATCCATTGTCAGTGAGCTTACCAACCGTTAAGCTACAGCCGTTAATTCCAACAAAGCCTTTATAAAATATGTAGTTCATCCACTGCGGATTAACTTGCAGTTCTATATTATAGTGCTCGTCGGTGTTACTCACGGCTTTTACTGTGGCCAGAGTATGCACATGACCTGATAAAATATGCCCACCGATTTCGGACCCAAACGTTAACGAACGTTCAATGTTTATCCTATCACCGACATTGGTATTACCTAGGTTAGTTACGGCTAATGTCTCTTCCATTACATCGAAAAAAACCTTATCATTTAGTATCTTGGTAGCAGTAAGGCAAACACCATTATTGGCTACGCTAGCACCTGTTACTAATCCTTGTGTTAACTCTGGCGTCATAGCGATTTCAAAGGTTTTAAGACCTGTAGCATTGTTAATTGAGACCACCTCACAAGTGGCTTGAACTATACCAGTAAACATATTTTATCTCGTTCCGTTATAGGTTTTTTAATGAATAATACAGGGTTTCAAATTTCACGCTTGATAAAATTAGCGCTGCCGGTACTGATTGCACAAGTGACTCAGACCATGATGGGCTTTATTGACACCGTTATGGCTGGCCGCGTCAGCGCAGTAGACATGGCTGCAGTTGCTGTGGGCACCAGTCTTTGGTTACCTGCAATCTTATTTGTTCAAGGTTTACTCATGTCTTTTACGCCAGTATTTGCACAATATCATGGTGCAAATAATCAGCAAGCCATTCCCGCGATACTGTTTCAGGCTGGATATATTGCCATAATTGGTGGTATTGGTGTGATGTTCTTTCTCACATCTTCTACTTATTTACTCGAACTAATGAATTTAGAACCCAAGCTGCATGCGTTAACGGTTGGTTATATTGATGCTATTTTGTGGGGCGCTCCGGCCTTCGTGTTGTATCAAGTACTGCGCGGTTGCAGTGAGGGTATTTCTTATACTATGCCAACGATGGTGATTGGCTTTATTGGATTAGCCGTCAATATACCCGCCAATTACGTGTTTATTTATGGTGGTTTTGGTATTCCAGCAATGGGCGGTGCGGGTTGTGGTGTAGCTACAGCGCTTGTGTTTTGGGCTATGTTAGCCGCCATGATCATTTACATGTTAGTCGATAAAACCTTTAAAGAGCTGGAACCGTTTAAACAGTTTTATCGTCCGCACTTAGCTAACATGTGGGCGATGACAAAGCTGGGGATGCCAATTGCAATGGCATTATTTTTTGAAGTCAGCCTATTTGCCGTCATCGCGTTATTTTTAGCGCCTCTTGGCGCCAATGTAGTGGCGAGTCATCAAATAGCCCTTAACTTCTCTTCAATCATATTTATGCTGCCATTATCTATTGGTATTGCGGTGTCTATTCGTATTGGTTATTACCTTGGTCGCGGTCAACCTGAGATATCAGCGCTTGTCGCTAAAGTTGGATTAGGTTTGTCTTTAGTCTTGGCCGTGTTTACCGCCCTACTGACGGTGACCTTTAGGCATGAGATCGCATTACTCTATAATGATAATCCTGAAGTGGTTACCTTAGCGGGTAGCTTGATGATGCTTGCTGCATTTTATCAAACATCCGACTCCATCCAAGTTGTCGCCGCAGGAGCGCTAAGAGGCTATAAAGACACTCGAAGTGCGTTTTACATTACCTTGTTTTCGTATTGGTGTATTGGCATGACCATAGGTTATGTGTTGGGATATACTGACATTGTTCGACCTGCCATGGGCGCTCATGGATTTTGGATTGGGTTAATTGCAGGATTAACATCGGCGGCAATTTTATTTGCAATAAGATTAAAGTACATTCAAAAGAAAGGTTTGGTATTTAGTCAGATAGGCTAAATTATGAAAATTACCAAGGTTAACCATTTAACATTGCTTAACCTTGAAGCAAGTTGCACAGCAAATCACCATTTAGATATAAAAATGGTTTTTTTGCTTGCAAGCTATAGGCTATCCCACTTACTATAGCATCCACTTTGAAGCGAGATGTTTTAAAGTTTTTGATTTTATTAAAAATAAGTAATACACCCGTAGCTCAGCTGGTAAAAAGAGTAGCACTACCCTCTTTTTGTAACCGCGGCGGTAGGGATTGGTGGTTCAATACACCAAAACATACAAAGCAAGACATTATACACCCGTAGCTCAGCTGGTTAGAGCACTACCTTGACATGGTAGGGGTCGGTGGTTCGAGTCCACTCGGGTGTACCACTCTTCTGACAGAGTATAAATAGTCAAATTCATACAATACACCCGTAGCTCAGCTGGTTAGAGCACTACCTTGACATGGTAGGGGTCGGTGGTTCGAGTCCACTCGGGTGTACCAATTCTCTTGTAAAAAGAGAATACGGCCAGCGAAAGCTGGTTTTTTTGTGTCTAAAATTAATAGTTAATATTCACAAGCTAATAAACCCATAGCTCAGCTGGTTAGAGCACTACCCTCTCTTAGTTAACTGCGGCGGTAGGGGTCGGTATTCATGTGGTAAAGCGAAGTCCACTCGGGTGTACCATTTCTCTTATAAAAGAGAATACGGCCAGTGAAAGCTGGTTTTTTTGTGTCTAAAATTAATAGTTAATATTCAAAAGCTAATAAACTCATAGCTCAGCTGATTAGAGCACTAGCCTCTCTTTATCACGGCGGCATTAGGGGTATCGTCGGACTTCTAGACGACGGACTCTTTGCCCTACTATTGCCACATGTTCTTATAGTAGCGGCAATCTTGAGCGGCGCTGATTTTGTTACTTTACATTATTTAGGTTACTCTATTTTTGTGTTTATTATTTACTTTAGATATAGCAGAAACTGGAATAACACATGGTCTCAAAGCTCCCTGATAAAAAGTCGCGCACTCAAGATATTCAGGCATTCATTAGCCAAGTCAAAAATACTCCGCGGGTCACTGGCGAAGACAAGGGTAGATTGATATTTGCCATGGATGCCACAGCAAGTCGTGAGCACTGCTGGGATATGGCGAGTCAACAACATGCGGCTATGTTTGCCGAAGCCGATAAGGTGAGTACTCTAAGTGTGCAGCTTTGTTATTATCGGGGTTTTGGAGAGTTTAAAGCACTTCCCTGGACACGCGGCGCCGATGAAATCAAACAAGCCTTACTTTCAGTTCGCTGCCTGGCCGGGAAAACCCAGATTGCCAAAGTGTTATCCCATGCATTGAGTGAAACTCGCGCAAACAAAGTAAACGCACTGGTATTTGTCGGTGATAGTGTTGAAGAAAACCCAGATTCACTTGGAGCCTTAGCAGGCCAGTTGGGAATACTCAATCTGCCTTTATTTGTTTTTCAAGAAGGAAATAATGCAAAGGTTGGCAGTATTTTCTCACAGCTAGCGACATTGAGTGGAGGTGCACATTGCCAGTTTGATCAAGGTAGTGCTAGACAGTTAGGTCAGTTGTTAGCCGCGGTTGCGGTATATGCTGCGGGCGGAAAATCTGCTTTGAAAAATAATTTGTTGAGTAAGGATGCGAGCGTGAGACGGTTATTACAGCAATTAAAGTAGTCGTGATTAGTGAGCGGTAAATAATCCAACCGTTGCAACGAAAAAATAAACACCGTAAATATCGAGTAGGCTCTCGGATTACATGAGCACGGCGACAAAGCAACACCGTAAATATCGTGTAGGCTCTCGGATTACATAAGCACGGCGACAAAGCAACACCGTAAAACAAATGGTGTAGGCTTTACGACTTAACTGATACCTCAAATAAGTGAATACTTTATGTTCAGACTTGCCGTTTTAGTAGCGGTTATTATCATCGGCTATATCACAGTACAATATATTCAAGCCCTGAAACCCCAACAAAGAAAGATATTCGCGGCGAAAGCGGCTGCGGTCGCATTGATTACAATACTGATCTTGCTAACGGTCACGGGAAAGCTTTATATTTTGGCCGCACTGGGAACAGGTTTACTGATATTTGCCAAACGCTTGTTTCCACTGCTACGTTATTTTCCATTTTTGAAAGGTCTTTATCAGAAGGCGAAAGCAACACAGAGCTCGGATACATCGAAGCGTTCTACGGTTGAAACCAGCTTGCTCAAAATGACCCTTGATCACCAAAGTGGCAATTTGGACGGTGAATTACTGGCGACTGATGGTAAGGGGAAATACCTGTCTGAATTGAGTCTGTCAGAATTGATTTCTCTGTATGGCCTAGCAGATAAACAATATCCAGATTCGATCGAAGTATTGGCTGCCTATCTTGATCGCCAGCATGGTTCTGACTGGCGCGAAGCTGCCAATGCCGGACACTATTCTGAAGAGAGTGAACAACACGCTCGCCCAAGCGATAGCCCTGAGATGACGGCAAGTGAAGCTTATGCCGTCCTGGGTCTTGATCAAACGGCAACGGAGCAAGACGTTATCGCTGCGTATCGTAAACTAATGCAAAAACTCCATTCTGATCGCGGTGGCAGCAACTATCTGGCCGCAAAAATAAATCAGGCGAAGGATTTGCTTGTGAGCCGCAAAGGCAAGTAAACCAAGGACGCTCATGTTTTCCTATTCCCTATTATCTATTGCCTATTTGGACCTTTTCTCAAGGCTGTCCCTGCTTCGAATAAAGGCCCTTGTAAGGCAACGCCGTTCGTGAAGCTGATTATTGTGCTTAATTTTTATCGTTATATTCGGGGGGCAACGAATTGCTTGTGCTCAATCTAAAGTCGCTTAACCTTTTGAATATTTAATAGATCTATTTGCAATCCTTCCTCGTAAAACACATATCGGTTTTTAGCTGACTGCGGACAGGTCCTATTTGCGAAGTAGAGACTCCCTAATATCAAACTCGCGAAGTTTAATTGCAAATTTCGTCAAGCGCTGAAAGGTCAAAAATGACAAAAGGGTTTTATTCGGTGCCAGTAGCGCAAGCATACATCTATCATTATTTAACACTAAAAAGGTGAAATAGCCTATTTAGGTTGGCAAGGATCAACGGTTTCGTTGGAGGGAGTTTTAATGCATTTTACTAAAGAGCGTATAGACGCACTTGAAAAACATACACGTACACATTTAATCAATTCCCTCTCGGGTTTTAAAAGCGCTAATTTAATTGGTACACAAGACTTACAAGGCAATACCAATTTATCTATTGTCAGCTCGGTTATCCACTTAGGTGCAAACCCGCCACTGGTCGGTATGATCGTACGCCCTCATAGTGTCCCTCGCCATACCTTTGAAAACATTATACAAACCGGTATGTATACTATTAATCAAGTCAATAAATCAATTTATAAGCAAGCTCATCAAACATCAGCTCGTTACGATAAAGACGAATCGGAGTTTGATGCAACAGGGTTAACACCCGAGTTCTTAAATAATTTTACAGCCCCGTTTGTAAAAGAAAGTCGCTTAAAATATTCGGTTAAATTTATTGAGCATCAACACTTAGCCATTAATGGCACAGAGCTGGTAATTGGTGAAATTATCGATGTGTATGTAGATGAGGCCGCGCTGCAAAGTGATGGCTTTTTAGACTTGCAAGCCATAGAAACTGTCGCCATTACAGGGCTTGATAGTTACCACACTAGCAATAAACTGGTGCGTTTACCTTACGCTAGAAAGTAGTATATAAACTAACGTGTAAAGCATTACTTGAACGTTAACTTACCAATAAATGACTTTGAATTTAAAAAAGATCTACTATTTGGCGCACACCAGGCAACCGACTTTATGCTTTATGAAGCGATAAGTTTGAACACTACCTTGAAAAACACCGCTACCTTGCCTTAAAATTAGCATAATCTAAGTAATGTTTTTATTTGAACTTATTTTGATAACCCTGCTTCAACCATTTAACGTAAACAAAACGCACAGAAAAGCTAGAGAGGAATTAACGCCATGAAGTTTGTTACAACAAAACTCGAGAGATCATAGAGTAAGGCCTGTTAACAGAGTAGACTTGATGTCTACTGTTTTTAACTCAGACAACGAGACTGGTCATGAAATTCCTTGTCGATGTTCACGCTCATACCATCGCTTCAACTCACGCCTATAGTACAGTGCATGATTACTTTTCCGTTGCAAAGGCGAAAGGTCTCAAATTATTCGCCATTACCGATCATGGTCCAGATATGGCTGATGCACCCCATTTTTGGCACTTTGTGAATATGAGAGTGTTACCTAGAATTGTTGACGGTATTGGCATGCTCCGTGGCATTGAAGCGAATATAAAGAATGAGCATGGCGAAATTGACTTTTTTGGTCATTATTTGCAGGAGCTTGATATCGTGCTGGCAGGTTTACATGAACCGGTTTTCCCCCCATCGACTAAAGACGCTCACACTAGAGCACTCATCAACAGTATTGAAAGTGGTCATGTCGATATTATTACTCATCCAGGCAATCCCGCTTATCCCATCGACATTAACAGCGTCGCCGCTGCAGCAGCCAAACATAACGTCGCGCTTGAGATAAATAATTCCTCTTTTTTAACCTCTAGAAAAGGCAGTTTACGCAACTGCACTGATATTGCTAATGCTGTAAAAAAAGCGGGAGGACTTCTCGTTATGGGATCTGATTCTCATGTCGCTTTTAGCTTAGGCGAGTTTGAAAAAGCGATAGCGGTCATTGAAGCGGTAGATTTCCCAATTGAGCGCTTACTTAATCGTAGCCCTGAAGCTTTGTTGTGCTTTCTGTCCGCTAGAGGTCATACAACACTTGATGAATACTCTGTTTTAATCGAATGATTTAAAAGTGTTTTCTATATGCTGTAACAACCTGCTATTTAGCACAATAGGGATCGTTATCGTCGGCGGTGTTGAAATGGGGATTGACCCTATCGTCACAATTGATTTATTCCAAAACCAAATAAGTTAACCTTGGCACCAATTGATTAAGCTCTACAAATTCATATGCTTTAGCATTTTGTAGGCCAGTGAATTACCCCGCGACTTCGCTTCGCTCTGATCACGGGGCTTCTGCAATCTAGCTTTTAACGACTAAACTGCTTCTTTTTTCTCAGTTTCCACACCAAACTTTGATAGCTCAAAGACTTTCGTTTTAATCGATGTTTTCTGCTGAAATTTGGGGGTTACCCTGGCGACTATCCCAGTCGCCATTAAATCATTTTCGCCTGTGTTCTCGATAGACTTAGCTGCCGCTAAATCTCTGCACTGGACTAAACCGCAGCTTTCGCAGGCAAATTCTCGCACGATAAGGCCAAACTTGTGCGGGTGTTTGCATTGATAACAAATGCCTGTCGATTTCACAAACCGACCAATTTCATGGTAAATACCGCCATTCAATTCAACTTTGTATTTAGTCAGCGAAGTGATCATACCCATCACGTTATCGTTCACCATATGGCCGTTAAATTGCTGCATACCTTTCACGTTTAAATCCTCAAACACTATGATATCACTGGTCTTGGCTATCGAACATGATACTTCGTGAGCGAACGCTAGGCGTTGGCGTGAGATTTTTCCGTGAAGTGTATTTAAGCGGGATTTGGTTTTATGCCAGCGACTAGAGCCCTTTTCCCTTCGGCTCAACTGGACTTGAATTTGCTTTAGCTTTGTTGATGAACGTTTAAGAGCTTTTGGGTTTTTAACGTACCAACCGTTCGAACCTACAACCGTATGCTGACTGTTAATGTCGTAGCCTACAATTGAATGCAAGACCCGCTTCGCGGTCTTGCATTCAACCTCTTGGGTGAGCGATACATTCCATTTACCATGTGATAGTTGGACAGTAACAGTCTTGATTTCACTGACTAATTTACGGTGTAAAACAATCGGTACGTTGCCAATTTTCGGAATGCTGACCGCACCATTTTCGATGCGGATACAGTTCGAGTTATTTACACACCTAAAACTGTCATTGTGCAGTTTTTTCTGTTTGAAGCTGACTTTAAACGTCGGGAATTTTTGCAATCGACTCTTAGAAAAAGAGTTTTTCAAAGCCGTATCCAGATCCCTTGCCACTTGCTGTGCAGCCGCAGAATCAAAGGATTTTAACCAAGAGAACTCTTCGAATACCTTTAACTCTTTAATTAATTTTGACATTTCTGGATAGAACAAAAACGTTTTGTCGTACCTATAACGACGCAGATTTTCTGACAACAACAAGTTCCACAACCCACGAGCATATGAGCCAAACTCAATTAGTTTGGCTTCCTGTTCTGCTGTCGGTTTGAGCCGAAAGTTATATCTGAGCGTTTTTTTCATATACTGTATAGACTACTGTATAGCTTGAGATTGTCAAGTGGAATACCAAACTAATTCACACTGTAAGTATCTCATTGTGCTGCACTTAATACTGGTTGTTAAATATTGAAAGCAACTACTACATGGTGAAGTTGGCGAGTTTATGAAGAGAGCTGTTCTAGATATTTCGCAGAAGTCTGACTTTTCAGTTGAAGAGATCGAAATAGATAGGGATCACATACACATTCTTTTGAGGATTTCGCCAAGATATGCTGTTGGGCAGCATGTTAGAAGAATTAAGCAGCAAACCAACAGATTAATTTGGAGTAGATATCCGAACCTTAAAAAGCAATTTTGGTTGGAGAATACTTTTTGGTCTGATGGATATTTTGCTTGCTCAGTCGGCAATGCCTCCGCTGATACAATTCGAAAATATATTCAAGAGCAAGCTTAGTTTATCGATTCATCCCCGCGACTTTCGCTACGCTCGGATCACGGGGTTTTCTCGACAGATTAGATAAATATATGTCTGGGTCAAAGGCTATTCCTAGGCCCCAATGACATACAGGACAGGACAACGTGAATATTATCTGAATGCTAGGGTAAATTAACAATCCCATTCAAACCTGTGAAGATTTAAATGGGATCCGTTAGGCTGTAGTGTTAATTTTTACTGCGCCAAAAAGTGTTTGTTAACGGCTTCTGCCATTAATTGTGGTGGGATCAAACCTTGTTTTAATACGAAATTATTAAACGCTAAACGATCAAATTTATCTCCTAAGGCAATTTCTACTCCGGCCCTAATCTCTAGTAGTCTTGATAAACCATAAAAATAGCTACCCGCCTGACCAGGCATTCTCATGGTGTATCGATCAACTTCTTGTTTCACCGCCGCTTCTGAAAAAACAACGTCATTACGCAATAGTGTATAGGCGTGCTCTTTTGTCGTCAGGCCTAAGTTCAGCATTGGATCTAACATAGCGCGAGCGTTACGTAGTAATCGGTGCTGAAGTGCAATCAGCTGTGCTTCAATGGGAAGATACGGCAACATTTCTGCTTCAGCATAAAGAGCCCACCCCTCTACATTAACGCTGTTAAATGCATAATAGACTCTTGCTAGTGAAACGCCTTGTTCTAACATGACCGAGAATTGTAATTCATGACCAGGTCGGCCTTCATGGGCACTTAATGTATAAGCAACCGCGTTAAAATTAAAATCATCATAAGCCGCATCACCGCTTAATGCAGGGTTACCCGTGGTAAGAATAAATTGGCCCTGTTCACCGGTATTGCCAATGAATGGTGGTGGAACCATATGAGGAGCTGGACTACCCGCGGCTTCTGCTTCGGTGGCAAGTCGCATAAGCATATCGCGTTTAGGTAAATCAACCACATGATGTTCAGTGATTATCTGCTCAAGTTTTTGATTAATGTCACGATAATAATCTTCAATTTTATCGTTGGCCAAAGACTGGTTTTTAAGTGCTTTAATAACATCGCGATAATCATCTGATGGCAAATCGAACTTTTTAGCCACCAAAGGTGCAAGAGCCTGCATATTGGCTTTGGTTATCATATAACTTGTTTTTGCTTGCTCAATTAATAACTGCGGTTCGATGTCTATGCCGACGGTTTTGAGTTTTAAAGCATAAATTTCTGCGGGTAATCGAAAGTCGTCCCGTGAGTGTGGAATAACGGTTTGTTCAGCCCATTGACGATAATCTTCAATTTGTTGTGTTAACAGCACCATATTGTCATTGGCTGTGGTGAAGTTATTTTTATCAAATAACTGCTGTAAACCTGTTATTAAGGTATCGAATCTTGCGAGCGCTTGGTTAACCTCCACTTTAGTGGAGCCCATTAAGCTTTTATTGGTTAAGGCTGTTTCAAATAGTGTTTTGGCTTGTTCTGTGAGTGCCGGTTGTCCGGTTTTACCGACATAACAAGCAAGGCGCGACATGGCGGCCTGTTTTCGAATATCAGGCATTTGCTCATCTAATAATGCCGATACGCCACGAAATATAATCAAGGGGACATCAACCCAAGGTAACATGTATTTGTCGTCTAACTTACCCGTCGCTATGGTCTGATCGATATTGCCGATAATAATGTTAAGGTCTTGACGAACTGGCAATAATTTTTCAGTTTCAAGTGCCTGTTGCAAGCTTTTTTTGCTGCTTTCAAGAGTATGAATAAACTTATCGTTTTGTGCCTTGGTAATGTTGCTGCATTGACTATCGACTGCAGTTATTCCAATTGAGCTCGCTAATTCAGGTTGAAACTGACTGACAATTTTTATTTGTTTATTAGTGTATTGATTACTGATATCAACCCACGAACTTGCTGATGAAGTGAACGGAAGTAAAACAAGTAGTGGAATCACTGAAGTGAATATTTTGCCTGGCATCGGCTTAATCCCTTTTTTATTTTTATAGAATGGCTATAAAATGACGATGAAGTAATCAGTATACCCGAATTTTACGGCCAAGCGACACGCCCTAAATCAAGCAGTTTGCTAACCAAGCGTTAGGATATAAATTTATATTAAACAGCAGCTTGCAGCGCCAATTGTCACATCAATGTCTATCGTATTATTGTCTCGTTACAAATAAAAAAGCCGCAACGCATAAGGTTACGGCTTTTAGACTCTGATTATAGGCCATCGACTTAAAAGACTTAGTCACTTTTGCAAGCCATCAACGGCTAAGCTAATGTAGACTCAATCCTAAAATCTAGCACTAATTTAAAAAGCAAAATCTTCGCTGCTTAATGCCATCATTGAATCGACACCGTTTTGAATACAGGCTGCGTGGCCTTTTGCTCTTGGTAACATACGTTGGATATAAAACTGGGCAGTTTTTATTTTCGCTTCATAAAACGCCGTTTCTGTTGTGCCGGCGGCAAGCTTATCTTGAGCAACCTTTGCCATTTTGGCCCAGAAAAACGCTAACGTAACGTAGCCCGCATACATTAAATAATCAACTGAAGCGCCACCGATTTCATCAGGGTTCTTCATCGCTTTAGCACCAATGGTGACGGTAAGTTCATGCCACTCTTTTGCATAAGCCATAATAGGTTGAATAAACTCTGCCATCGCAGGGTTATCCATATTTTGTTGGCAGAATACAGTGACATCTTTAGAGAATGGCTTTAACACTTCGCCCTGGGTACCAATAATTTTACGCGCCAGTAAATCTAATGCTTGAATACCGGTTGTGCCTTCATATAAACAGCTAATTTTGGTATCGCGCATTAACTGTTCCATGCCCCACTCTTTGATAAAGCCATGGCCACCAAGGATCTGCACTCCGTGGCTGGTACACTCAAAGCCTAATTCTGAAAGAAAAGCTTTTGCAATCGGTGTTAATAACGCGAGCTTTGTTTCGGCATCGGCTTTTACTGCTTCATCTTTTTCAGCATGACCGATATCAACCAGCTGGGCCAAATATGAAATTAACGCACGTCCACCTTCAGCGATAGACTTCTGAGTTAATAACATTCTGCGCACATCTGGGTGAACAATAATCGGATCAGCAGGACCATTAGGGTTTTTAACGCCACTGATAGAACGCATCTGTAGGCGGTCTTTTGCGTAAGCTAATGCACCTTGAAATGATGCTTCAGCAGCGGCAACGCCTTCACTGGCAACACCGATCCGAGCCGCATTCATAAAGGTGAACATGCATTTAAGGCCACGATTGGGTTCACCAATCAAATGTCCTTTAGCGCCATCAAAATTAATCACACAGGTGGCATTACCATTGATACCCATTTTGTGTTCAATTGAACCACAACTTACCCCATTTCTATCTGAAATAGTGCCGTCATCATTGACATTGAATTTAGGTACGATAAATAACGATATGCCTTTATTGCCTTCAGGCGCACCTGGTACACGGGCAATTACGATATGAACGATATTGTCAGACAGATCGTGCTCACCGGCTGAAATAAAGATTTTAGTCCCCGTTAACGAATAACTGCCATCGTCATTGGGTTCTGCTTTTGTGCTTAACATGCCTAAATCTGTACCACAATGTGGTTCAGTTAAGCACATTGTTCCAGTCCATTTGCCTTCAACAAGCTTTGGCATAAATTGTTGTTTTTGCGATTCTGTGCCGTGAGCTTCAATTGTCGCTAATGCGCCATGACTTAATCCTGGATACATGGCAAAACTATGGTTGGCACTGGAAAATAGCTCAGCAATACTAATATTTAATGAATGAGGTAAACCTTGACCACCAAATTCTTCAGACTGAGATAACGTCGGCCAGCCACCTTCAACATACTTAGCGTACGCTTCTTTAAATCCGTCGGGTGTCGTCACTACACCATCATTCCACGTACACCCTTGTTGATCGCCGATTTGATTTAAAGGCGCAACGACCTGTTCTGTCAATTTTGCAGCTTCAGCGATTATCGCATCAACCATATCAAGGCTGGCATCTTGGTAACCCAAATGTTGATAGTGGGTCTCACATTCTAGTAGCTCTTGCATAACAAATTTAACATCACGAATAGGGGCTTTGTAATCAGGCATTGTGGCTCTCCAAAAAAATTTCTAAGAGTAAAAAAGGTTAACAGTCTATTTGTTGTATTTGTTCAAACACACAATATTTACTAGCTACAATGTTATGTGAACTGAAAGTATTATCCAAATGCATAATAATTATATGTATACATTCGTTTGAATCATACACTCGTTTGAATGGTTATTTATAAAGCATTATTAACCCGATGTCGATGCTTACCTTTTACATTAGCCAAGCCTAATGCGAAAAAGATAAATAAGGGAATGTGGTTATGACGCTAAAACAGTAATTATCACTGCATTATTCTTTATATGAATAGTTGCTTATTAAAACAATTGATTGGTTTAATTTTAAAACACCCCCTAGCATGATTTGGCGGTTAATTGTTCACTATAAGTGGTCGTTTTTATTTTCAGGAAAGATTTTCAAGATTGAAAATTAAATACTGATGATCCCCCTTGCTGTTATTGAATCACGCTGATTTTACAAAACTGTCAATTTACAGGTTAACAATAACAATGCTTAAGCATCATACATATTTAATGTAAATCAATGTATTGGCTAGATTATTTGATAACAATTAGTATTTATCTGGGGAAATAAATGAATAATAATAACTCAAAAATATTTAAACATTCTTTACTCGCATTTGCCGTTATGGGCGTGCTGGGTTCAACTGCTTACGCTGAAGAAGAAAAATCAACTAACGAAACATATGATGGCAGTATTGAAAGAATCGTTGTAACCGCGTCTAAACGCGCAAAAGGATTACAGGAATCTCCTGTGGCCATTACTGTGGTGAGTAGTAAAGCGATAGAACAAGCCAAAGTAATGGATATCACTGATTTACAAACTCTTGTACCTACTTTACGTGTGACACCGCTACAACGTTCTACTAACACTAACTTTGCTATCCGTGGTTTTGGTAATGGCACCAACAATACCGGTATTGAACCTTCCGTTGGCGTATTTATCGACGGAGTTTATCGCTCCCGCGCGGCATCTCAGATAGGTGATTTACCAAGACTGCAACAAATTGAAGTATTAAGTGGTCCACAAAGTACCTTGTTCGGTAAAAATGCTTCCGCAGGGGTTATCAGTGTCACGACCAGAGAGCCTTCATATGAGCAAGAAGGTAAGATTGAAGTCGGTGTTGGAAATTATAATCAACAAGAGATAAAAGGTTATTACACCAATGGCATAACCGATAATTTAGCGTTCAGTTTTTCTGGCGGAGTTAACACCCGAGATGGCTATACCGAAAGTGTGGTTGGATTAAATGACGTCAATGATCGTGACCGTTGGAATGTTCGAGGCCAAGCACTGTATCAACCAACAGAAGACATTAAATTTCGCTTTATTGCCGACTATAGCAAAATTCAAGAAGCGTGTTGTTCTGTAGAAGACGCCATAAACGGGCCTACAACTGCCGCGGTTCGTGCCTTAGGTGGGATTGTTATTGATGAAAATGATTCATTTTCTTATCAATCGGCACTCAACTCTGATCCAGATAATAATGTTAAAGATGGCGGCGTATCCTTGCAAATAGACATTGATTTTGATGGATACTCATTCACTTCTATCAGTGCGCTGCGTAAAAATGATTCTGATTTTATCAATGACGTAGATTACACCTCTTTAGATATTTTAAATGAAGGTGGTTATACAGATATTAAAACCATAACCCAAGAGTTTCGCTTAACGTCTACCGGTGAGCGTGATTTAGAATGGATGTTTGGCGCCTATGTTTTCAATGAAGAAGTCATCACGGGTGATACTTTATATTATGGAAATGATATTAGAAATTACTTCGATGTGCTTATGGCCGCGGGCGGCGCCCCCGGGTTATTAGGAGGTGTAGAAGGTGTTTATGGTCTTGAACCCGGTACCTTTTTCTCCAATGATTCAGCAGTAAGCTCAGAATTTGATCAACAAAATGATGCTTACTCGCTTTTTGCTAGCTTTGATTATCATATTACTGACGACTTCACTGCGATTTTTGGTGTCAGTTATACTAACGATAAGAAAGACGTCACCATTTCACAAAACCATACCGATGTGCTTTCTGCCCTTGATTTAGATACGGTACCCACATTATTTGGCGTGCCTATTGGTAGCATTCCACAGCTTGCCCCCGCAGTACCTGTTATCAAGAGCTTGCAGTTTTTACCGCCAATGCTGGGGTTGCCTAATGCGGTAGAGAACCATGAATCAGATGATAGCAAAACAACCTGGTCACTGCGCTTAGCCTACGAAATTAATGACAATATCAATGTATTTGCCACAGCAGCAACGGGGTTTAAAGCAACATCTTGGAATTTATCGCGTTATTCAAGCCCTTTTGCCTCGGATAAAGAGGCATTAGAAAGTGCGGGCTTAGCATTGCCAAATCAGGTTTATGGTGGACGCTATGCATCACCCGAAGAAGCGATGGTGTATGAAATTGGTATTAAAACCCAATTTGAAAATGGATCATTTAGCGCCACCTTGTTTGATCAAACTATTGAAGGGTTTCAATCATCTATCTTCATTGGCACCGGTTATGTACTGGCCAATGCCGGTCAACAAAGTACCCAAGGTCTTGAGTTCGACTCTATCTACAATTTAACTCAAGATTGGTCGTTTACCTTAGCCGGTACCTTCCTTGATCCTGTTTATGATTCATTTGAAGGGGCATCTGGCCTTGATGGTCCTGTCGATTTATCGGGCGAGAAACCGGCCGGTATTCATGAAGTCAGCATCACCGCCGGTATTGTTTATAACTTTGAAGTATTTAACGGCGCAGATGGCTATGTTCGTACCGATTATATTTACGAAAGTGATGTCAAATTAGCCGAAAACACCCCAGAGTCATTAACGCGTGAAGTGAATAGCTTCAATGCGAGTGCAGGATTAGCATTTGATAATGGCGTCAATCTACAACTTTGGGTACGTAACTTAACCAATGATGAGTACCTACTGTCGGCTTTCCCACCACCGATCCAAGCAGGTAGTTTCAATGGTTATCCGAACCAACCGCGTACATTTGGTGCAAACATTTCGTACCAGTTTTAACTAACTAAAGAGTTTGTAGTGACGGTAACTAACCCTTATTTTCACTACAGACTGTCGCTAAAGGTTGTCGCTATAAACTTTATTTTCAGCAGCGTTTACAACCAATAACTGATTTATATTGCGATTGAAGATATAAATTTAATCTCAGAGCCGAATTCACATAATAAGAGTTTTCAATATGACTATAGAATCAATATTACAAAACCGTGCTTCAGTGCGAGCATTTCTTGATAAACCCGTACCAAACGAAACCTTAAAGCACATTTTCTCCAGTGCACAACTCTCCCCTTCAAATTGCAATGTACAACCTTGGCAAACTTGTGTGGTGTCTGGGGCAACCAAAGATAAATTGAAACTACAGTTCATGGAAACCCTCATGAGTGGCGCATCACCAAATCCAGATTTCAATTGGTTACCTCAATATCAAGGCGTTCATCGTGAGCGCCAATTTGGCTCAGCTAATGCGTTATACAGCGCAATAGGCGTGGCACGAGAAGACAAAAAAGCCCGACAAATGGCGATGATACGTAACTGGCAATTTTTTGATGCGCCACATGCGGTATTTTTCACTATGGATAAATACCTAGACATTATGGGCGCAGTCGATTTAGGCATTTATGCCCAAACACTGTCACTACTCATGGCAGAACATGGACTTTCAAATTGCATGCAAGGCGCACTTGGGCAATTCCCCGATCCAGTAAGACAAATATTAAACCTGCCAGATGGTCGCGGAATTTTATTTGGTATGTCGTTTGGTTATGCCGATGAAAACGAGGCAGTAAATAGCACCAAAACCGATCGTGAACCGATAGATAATGCCGTAGCATTTTTTGATTAATCGATCACTAGAAACATAAAATAATAAGATTGAATATGGCACTAGCGCATAAATATACCTTAGTGGATGACGTCAAAATTCATTATGTTGAATCTGCTTATAAATCAGATGAAAAATCACTATCGACCATCGTTTTTCTACATGGTTTCCCTGAGTATTGGGGCGCATGGCATAAGCAATTAGACTATTTCTCAACCCATTATCGTGTTGTTGCGCCTGACTTACCCGGATATAACTTAAGTGATAAACCGACTGAGATTAGCTTTTATGCTGTGCCCAATTTGATTGCGTTTATGGCTAAATTTATTGCTGCTATTAGCCCTTGCCAATCCGTCATCCTCGTTGCCCATGATTGGGGCGGCGCTATCGCTTGGCCATTAGCGGCTTTTCATCCGCAGTTAATCAGCAAACTGATTATTCTCAATGCGGCGCATCCAAGTACCTTTACTCGGGAGATGATTAATAACCCTATTCAACGTCAAAAAAGTGCTTATATTCATCAGTTAATTAGTGTTTCTGGAGAATCACTGTTATCAAACAATGACTATCGCTACCTGATTGAGAAGATCATGGTCAGTTCAAAAGCCGATGTATTTACCGATGAACGACGAGCACAATATCGTCAAGTGTGGCGTCAACAAGGTGCCATAAATGGCATGTTGCAATACTATCGTGCCATGCCGCAATTAGCGTCTAGTCATTCAGACAATGGCAGCCCACAAGCGTTCGATGATAAATACTTAGTCAAATCGAATCAGGTAAAGAATACCTCCGACATAAAAATACCCAACATTCGAATTAATCACCCCACACTGGTGTTATGGGGAGAACAAGACCTAGCGTTCGTCAATGAGAACTTCGATAACATTACCCATTACGTGCCCAATTGCAGCCTGATCCGTTTCCCAAACACTAGCCACTGGCTACAACATGAACGACCCGATGAAGTGAATAGCGCCATCGACGCATTTATTAATCAACCACTGCTCAGTAACCAATAACCAATAACCAATAACCAATGTTCAGTATCCAATAAAGAAACATTAATCAGTAATCAATCAAAAACAATAACTAAAAAGGTTCTTTATGACGACATCTCAGGCTCCGCTCAACCAAGCACTTGTATTTGAAGTCGCTAAAAATAATTTACACAAAACTCGGTTTGTGGCACTCAACATAGAGCAGCCACTGGCAGAAAATGAAGTATTACTTCGCGTCGATAAGTTTGCCCTAACGGCAAATAATATCAGCTATGGCATTACCGGAGAGTCACTTGGCTATTGGCTATTCTTCCCTTCTGACAATGATCCACATCAATGGGGACGACTCCCGGTTATGGGATATGCAGATGTAGTATCGTCAAATAACGAGCATATAAAAGTAGGAGAAAGAGTGTGGGGCTTTATGCCTATGGCTACCCACCTAAAAATAACGGCCGGTAACATCTCTAAAGCGGGATTTTCAGATGTCAGTCCTTGCCGTGAAGGTTTATCACCTGTTTATTGCAGATTTGATCGCGTTAGTGAAAATCCCTTTTACCAACAAAAAAATGAAGACTATGACATCTTGTTGCGAGGGTTATTTACTACCTCTTGGCTGGTTGACGACTTCATGTTTGATAATCAATACTTTGGGGCTCAGCAATACCTGATCACCAGCGCCTCAAGTAAAACCAGTATCGCCCTCGCCTTTACGATTAAGCAACGAGGTGAGCGTCCTGCCATTGGTATAACGTCAACCGCTAACCGACACTTCGTCGAGTCCTTAGGCTGTTATACCAAGGTGATTAGTTACGAGGAAATAACCACCCTAGACCCCAATGTTAGTTCGATTTTGGTTGATATGGCTGGAGGTAAAACAACCTTATCAAGTATTCATCATCATTTTGCCAAGCAACTGTGTTACTCCTGCCGAATTGGCGCGACGCAACATGGCGATATTGATGTTAATGACACCATGAGTATCAACCACTTACCCGGTGCAACCCCGACGTTCTTTTTTGCCCCGACACAATTGAAAAAACGCAGTCTAGATTGGGGCGCAGGCGAAACAATGAAGCAAATGAGCGTGTCATTACTCCACTATATCGAGTTTTGTCGTTCAAGCATCACTATTGCCCATACCCATGATATTGACCACCTTAACGAGATTTACCAAGATGTATTGGCGGGGACTGCTGACGCGTCAGTGGGCCAAATCATCTCGTTGAACAAGTAGGCTCTACTGACCCTTGGAGATGAATTTTCCTCCAAAAGATAAACAGCCCCTTGATCCGCAATGGACTAAAAATGGACTTTATTGACCCAATAAACGGTTTTCTCTACATGAGGTTATTATGGATAATATTGAATTAGTGACATTTGTAAATACACAAGTCATCCCGGTGTGCATCTTTTTAATTATGATGGGCATGGGGTTATCGCTAGTCGTTGATGATTTTAAGCGCATTGTAAAATACCCAAAAGCCGTTGCGATTGGCTTAACCAATCAATTATTGCTATTGCCCATTATTGGGTTTGTATTGGCCAATATAATGCCATTAGAACCTGAATATGCTGTCGGGGTGATGTTGTTGGTACTGTGCCCTGGCGGCACGACGTCCAACATGTTTTCTCATTTGGCAAAAGCGGATGTTGCGCTTTCGGTCACCATGACCGCTGTGGCCAGTTTAATCACAGTATTTAGCATACCGATTGTGCTTAATTACTCCTTGGTTCACTTTATGGGACAAGGCAGTGAATTTCAGTTACCGATAATTCCAACCATGATAAGCCTAATGAAGTTAACCATAGTGCCTATCGCTATTGGTATGTTAATTAGACGATTTGCGCCTAAAATAGCGAAAAGCACCCAAGTTCATGTGTCACGATTTGGGATATTATTTCTAACCTTATTAATAATATTTTTGACTTATATTCAACAAGATATTGTTATTCCCGCCCTTATTGCCGCTGGGCCAGTTTCAGTAATATTAAATATTTCGACCATGTTACTTGGCTATTACTCAAGTAAATGGTTTGGATTAAACTTCGCTCAAAGAACATCGATTACCATTGAGGTAGGGCTGCAAAATAGTACCTTATCGATGTTTATGGCATTAACGCTACTCGCTAATTATAAGATGTCTTTTACGCCGGCTATTTACACCTTAACCATGTTGTTTACCGCAGGTATTTTAGTTGCTATGTTGAACTCAAAATATGTAAAAACGAGACGCTCAAAAGCGAATAATAACAACGAAACAATAACGAATTCTTAGGTGGAAAATGCAATTAATCAAGGTAGAAATTGAAAATAACATCCATGTTATTAGCTTAAATAATGGCAAGGTAAACGCGATATCACCTGAGGTCATTGTGCAAATCAATACCGCCCTAGACCTCGCTGAGCAACAAGGCGCTGTGGTGATATTAACCGGTCAAGCTGGAATATTCTCTGGTGGTTTTGATCTAAAAACCATGAAGCAAAGCTCTGAAGCGGCTATTGCACTTGTTACCGCAGGCTCAACATTAGCCCGCAGAATGCTGGCATTCCCAACGCCCATTATTGGCGCATGTACAGGCCATGCCATTGCAAAAGGCGCGTTTTTATTACTGAGTTGTGATTATCGTATTGGTTGTGCAGGTGACTTTAAAATCGGCTTAAATGAAGTCGCTATTGGCATGACAATGCACCAAGCTGGGATTGAGATTGCCCGTAATCGTATCCCGCAACATTACTTAACACGGGCAGTAATTAATGCCGAACTATTCAGCCCTGAATCAGCAGTCCTTGGCGGTTTTCTTGATCAGGTCGTTGAACCAGAACAACTGATGAGTACAGCACAAGCCGTGGCTGAACACATGCAAACTCTCAATATGAAAGCTCATCATGGCACCAAGCTAAAAGAGCGCGATTCAATACTCGCATTACTCGATGCCGCCATAAAACGTGATACACAAATTACGCTGAATTTATAAGGATATAACCATGACATCGCAAAAAAGCTATAAAACATTTACCGTCGAGATTACCAATAAAGTAGCCCATATTATTTTTAACCGACCCGATGCATTGAATTCAATGAATGTCGATTTTTGGCATGAGTTTCCAAGTGTAATTCACGATATTAATAATCAATCGGCTGCGCGTGCCATTGTTATCTCATCAAAGGGTAAACATTTTTGCTCGGGGATGGACTTAGCCGTGTTCAGTGAAAATAAGTCTGATACGAATATTGAGTTAGGCCGTAAACAAGACCAACTACGTCGCTTAGTATTGAAGTTACAAGACTGTTTTACCGTACTAGAAACCGCTCGAATGCCAGTTTTAATGGCGATTCAAGGTGGCTGTATTGGTGGCGCGGTGGATATGGTCAGCGCTGCCGATTGTCGATATTGCACTAGCGATGCTTTTTTTAGTATTGAAGAAACCAAACTCGGCATGACTGCAGACGTGGGTACGTTACAGCGTTTACCAAAATTAATTTCTATGGGGTTAGTCAAAGAGTTAGCCTACACAGGCCGAAGAATGCCCGCTGCAGAAGCTAAACAAGCGGGTTTAGTTAATCATGTGTATGACGATCAACAATCTATGATCACCGCAGTATTAGCCATTGCGGCAGAAATTGCTGCGCGCTCACCATTAGCCGTTACTGGCTGTAAAGAGATGATCAACTATGCACGCGATCATAGCGTATCTGATAGCTTAAATTATATGTCAGTCTGGCAAAGCGGCATGTTCCAGCCACAAAACGATATGATGGAAATATTCAAAGCTAAAGCGCAAAATCGTGCACCTGAATTTGAAGAATTAACCCAAATAGATACTACAAAAATATTCTAATCATTCTGGATTTATAGGGTTATTTGTTATTAATGCTTATTTGATTGAATTTATTTGAATCAACTTCTGTTAACAAGTAGCCCTAAAACCATTTAGAGACATTATGACAAAACCTTTGATTAACCTCGTCCATGCCAACGGCTTCCCCGCCGGAAGCTATCGGACATTTTTAGCTGAATTTGATCCAAACTACAACACTATCGCACTTGATCAGTTCGGTCATAATGACATGTACCCGATACACAGTAACTGGCAGCACTTAGTTACTGAGTTAGTAGAATTCATTAAGAAACAAGATGATAAAGTAATATGTGTTGGCCATTCTTTTGGGGGGGTCATTTCATTTATTGCTGCTTGCCAACATCCAGAACTCTTTCGGGGCTTAGTGATGCTAGACCCGCCAGTGGTCACAGGTGCGTTCTCACATTTACTCAGTTTTATTAAACGCACACCCTACATAGATAAACTATCACCCGCGGGTAAAGCCAAAACTCGCCAGCAACAATGGCCAGAAAAAACCAACTTGGTTGATTATTTTTCACAGAAGACTTTGTTCAAAAATTTCGATCCGCGCTGCTTGCAAGATTATGCTCACTCTGGGTTTATTCATCGCAACCAACGTGTCGAGTTAACCTTCTCTCCTACGGTTGAAGCCGATATTTTTAGGCACTTACCTACCAATTTAGCTCAATATAAAAACAAGCTTAAGGTGCCCGCTAAACTGATTTATGGTCAAAATACTAACATTTTCCCCATTAAACATTTTATCCGCTTTGCCAAATTAAACGACATCGACATAATGATGATGCCAAAAGGCGGCCACATGTTCCCACTAGAACAGCCAGAAAATACCGCTGCTATGGTGAAGGAGCTAATTAAAGATTGGTAAGCTTACATTTAGGACGCTGCGCGACTAGATGCTAGGAACTCGCAAGTTCGCCAGAGGGCGAAGCTTCGATCCTTCTAGGTGCAAGGTTTTAGGATCTAGGTTTTAGGATCTAGGTTTTAGTCCTAGGATCTAGAAGCGTAGCGTCCTCGAAGACCGCAGGTCGTCCCAGTAGCCGCAGGCGCTCTATTACTAGACCCTAGCAAGACAGAGTCCGCCCTAGCAGCGAAGCGACCCTAGACAGCTCTATCCGTGAGCGCAGCGTTCGCTTGTTATCGTTTCTGAAGCTGTCCCTAGCAGCCATAAGCGCCCGATTCTTAGGGCCTTGCACTTTGTCACTTCTCGACATGTTAGATCCTGCATGTCAAGAGCGTTTGGGTATACATGGCGATGGTTGTTGAGACTATGATAAAAAGTACTAATATATACGCTACTACGTAAACAATGCTAATCAAAAGAGGCCCTATTCATGATTAAGCCAATTGCTTTGTTATCTCTCCTAACCTTGGGGTTCGGTGTCTCTTATCCGTCAATGGCATTACCTTTAGATAAAATTGAATTACCGCAAGGTTTTACTATTGATGTATATGCCGAAAACATTGAGAATGCCCGCCAGATGGCCCTTGGTGACAATGGAACTGTATTTGTCGGCAGTCGTAAAGCGGGTAATGTTTATGCCCTTATTGACAGCAATAATGATTTTAAAGCGGACAAAAAAATCATTGTTGCGACCGATCTATTTATGCCATCAGGACTGGCATACCATCAAGGCAGTTTATATGTCGCTGATGTTGATAAAATCTGGCGTTACCCTAATATTGAAAAGTCTTTGCCTACTATCCCTAAACCAGAATTGGTGTACAACAAGCTTCCCAATAAAGCCCATCATGGTTGGAAATTCATCACCTTTGGGCCTGATGGAAAACTGTATATCCCAGTAGGAGCCCCTTGCAATGTCTGTGAAAGTGAACTGCCTTTTGCCAGCATTCTCAAATTAGACCTAGACACTAAACAAACCACCATAGTTGCTAAAGGCGTACGTAATAGCGTTGGATTTGATTTTCATCCGCAAACCGGTGAATTGTGGTTTACCGATAATGGCCGCGACATGATGGGTGATGACTTACCTGATGATGAGCTTAATCGTGTGAGCCAAACGGGCCAACACTTTGGTTTTCCTTATATACACAATAGCAAGATTGCAGACCCTGATTTTACTGATCCACAAATAGCTAAACTCAATACCCCTCCAGTATTAACCCTTGGCGCTCATGTTGCCGCACTAGGGATGGAGTTCTATCAAGGGAATCAATTTCCAGCAGCGTTTCACCATTCCATCTTAATTGCCCAGCATGGGTCTTGGAATCGAAGCAGTAAAGTGGGTTACCGTATCATGCAAGTTGAACTTCAAGATAACACGGTTATCGGCTATAAGCCTTTTGCAACAGGGTGGCTTGATGGCGAACAAAGCTGGGGACGTCCAGTAGATGTCATGACATTAGCCGATGGCTCACTACTGGTCTCTGACGATTTTGCTAACGCTATATATCGTATCAGTTACACAAAACCGTAAAATTTTAATTTAAAGTTTAATCCATAAAGTAAGCCAGTCTGATATGGGTTAGGCTTTAATTAAATCTAACTTAGCAGATGAATTAATAGTCAAGTCATGAATATTTGAGAGAATACCGTCCATGGCCGCTTGCTGGTGTCTGACCCATAGGGCTTTGGGAAATGTCATTATCATGTATGATACATCACTGTCTTTACCGCCACTGAATGAGTGAATTCTTATATATATTAGAGTGATGCTCGAGCCCTCATGGACGAGTTTACTGCGTGTCAATGAGTAAATGGCGATGAGGCTTGAAACGATTTATAGAGAACGACAGGGCCTCACATCAATCCTGCTGTATGCTTTATAACTTCCCCGCTTAACGGTACTACTTTCTTAACTGAATTTGCTCAGCAATAAGCTTGGCCCATGCAGTATAAATCTGTGGGCCTGGGTGGAAACCATCTGTGGCCATCACTTGACGCATAAAATCGACCATACTGCTGTCTTGCTGTGGGTTTTCTAATGGTAAATTAATCAATGTAAAACGAGTTTGTGCTTTGGATTGCTTATCGATTTGTTGCTGATCAATTTGTTGCTGATCAAGTGCTTGTTGATCAAGCATAAGCAACAGTTGCTGCAATTTATGATTAAAGTGCTTGGCTCGTTGGCCTAGGCTCCAGCGCAGTGGATTTGGCAAAGCCGGAAATGACCCGAGTGGCGGTATGGCAGTCACCAAGATGAGTTTCGGGGTATATCGCTCAGTGATAAGTGTCAATAACTGGGCTTGTTGCTGCAGCCACTTATCGCAGCTCAGGGATGAAGTGATATCGTTGACCCCAAGTGAGGTAATGATGATATCAAAATGCCCTTGACCTAGTATGGGATGTGAACAATTGATGTGATCATTTAACGACTCAAGCGTAGTCGAAGTGGTCGCGCCCGTTTTGGCAAAAAGACCGTATTTTAGATGACCATGTGGACGTAAATAATGGACCACCTGCCCCAGCAACGCCTGATCCTGATTAGCGACCCCCACACCTGCTGCGGCTGAATCTCCTAATATAAGCACACTCAACTCAGGATTGGTGCCTGTTTGCCCTAAGCGTTCGCCCTCAGGCTCAGCAAGTTTTGGGGTGGTGCGACGAACGTTTAGCCCTTGCAGCAGTAAAACGGGGGCCAGCATGATAGATATTCCCTGATGTAGCATGTGAACTCCCTGTGACTCTGGGTCCGCGACTAATAGCCTAGTTAACCTAAAAAAGTTAATACCAAAGCCATAAAGCAAACCAATACCCATTAATAATGATATTTTTAGTTTTAGTATGGAGCAACTGAAACCGCGGAAACTTAACGATTATCTGCAATAAATTGAACCACGACTTCAGCTAGCGCTTCGCCTTTGTCTTCTTGTAAAAAGTGACCGGCACTGACAATAGTGGTGTGTTTTTGCCCTTTTGTGCCTGGTATCAGTTTTTGCATTAGTTTGTCTCCGCCTGCAGTGATCGGATCTGAATCACTGAACGCAGTCAAAAAGGGCTTTTGCCATTGCGACAAGACCTTCCATGCTGAACGATTTTTTTCGGCGGCAGGATCATCCGGTGTGGTTGGCACTAACAACGGAAACTGACGCGCGCCCTCTTTATATTTTTCTTGTGGAAATGCTGCATCGTAAGCGGCAATGACATCAGCTGACAAGGTCGACACACAAGCACTATTAATCAAGTTGCCAGTTGGAAAAAGTTCAACATCTTGTGAGAACGTTTGCCATTGTTTAAAAGCTTCACCTGGCTCATGGTCACCTGTTGGTAACATGGTATTGGCTGCAACAATGCCTCTATAACGCTGGGTATCTTCTGCGGCTAAACGTAAACCAATTAACCCACCCCAGTCTTGGCACACCAGCATTATGTTGGTTAGTTTGAGTTGTAACACCAATGACGTCATCCAATCAACATGGCGTTGATAAGTATAGTCGCTTCGTTTGCTGGGTTTATCTGAACGTCCGAAGCCAACCAGATCGGGCGCAATAACGCGATGACCGGCTTGCACAAGAATGGGGATCATCTTACGGTACAAAAAGCTCCATGTTGGCTCACCGTGTAGTAATAATATCGGTTCTGCATCTCTGGGGCCTTCATCCAGATAATGAACCCGTAATTGGCCGCCTTCACTATCGTCAACCATTAAGTAATGAGCGGCAAAGTTGTAGTCCGGTAGATTGGCAAAACAACCATCATCGGTGCGTAAACATTCCATATTGATTCCCTTCCAGTTCGTCTATAAATAACCACTCATCGACTTAATTAACCAACTCGGGTTGAGCGGTGAGATCAATAAGCCAAAATTAGAATATTTGACCTCGTTATTATCCCGAGCTGAGGCTAACTAATATCTTTAATCGCACGCCCGATACCATCAACCGTTAATGGGTACATTTTATGGTCAACTAGCTGTTGAATAATGGAGATTGAATGATGAATTGGCCAGTGGTTTTCAGGTTGCGGATTTAACCAAGCAACCTTACTAAAATGACTTAACAACTGATTCATATACTCGACACCGGGTTTTTCATTCCAATGCTCAACACAGCCGCCTTTGGCGATAATTTCGTACGGCCCCATGGTCGCATCGCCAACAAAAATGACTTTATAATCGGCAGAAAAGGTCCTGATGATCTCTTCAAGAGCAATGGTTTTATCAAACCGTCTGCTATTATCCTGCCAAACCTGGTCGTATACACAATTATGAAAATAGAAAAACTTTAAATGCTTAAACTCACTATGTGCAGCGGAGAATAACTCTTCACAGGTATGAATATAATCATCCATTGAGCCGCCAATATCGAAAAGCATCAGTACTTTAACGGCGTTATGACGTTCTGGCTCCATATGCACATCTAACATGCCACCATTCTTGGCGGTTGAGTTAATAGTGGTATTAATATCAAGCTGTTCACTGGCACCGGTACGGGCAAATTTTCTGAGTTTTTTAAGGGCTAATTTGATATTGCGAGTGCCTAACTCACGGTCTTGGTCGAAATTTTTAAATTCTCGCTTATCCCACACTTTCACCGCACTGTTATTACGGTTTTTGTCTTGGCCGACTCGGATCCCTTCAGGATTATAGCCATAGGCACCAAACGGTGATGTGCCGCCAGTACCGACCCATTTATTGCCGCCGGCATGTCGTTTCTTCTGTTCTTCTAAACGCTCTTTTAACGCTTTCATCAATTGATCAAGTCCGCCTAATGACGTTAGTTGGTCTTTTTCTTCTTGAGAGAGGTGTTTTTCGAATTCTTTTCTAAGCCAATCTTCCGGCACAATGTGATCGAACACATCAATATTTTCTATCCCTTTAAAGTACTCAGCAAATGCGTTGTCGTATTTGTCATAGTGAATTTCATCTTTAACCATGACAATTTTGGCAAGGTTATAAAAGTCTTCTACATTGGCAAAAATCACCCCTTTTTTTAATACCGCGATAAGATCTAATAGCTCTCGTAAGCTACAAGGGACTTTATGCTTTTTTAGGGTGAGAAAAAAATCAATAAACACTGTGAATCACCTGTTTCTGCGGCTCATAAAGGCCAATTTTTCAATCAATGAAACGTCTTGTTCATTTTTTAACAGTGCGCCAAACAAAGGAATGATATCTGACTTTTTATCGAGTAATGTATCTTGCGATATGTCATCGGATATCAATAGTTTTAACCAATCAATTAACTCTGATGTTGACGGTTTTTTCTTGATGCCACTGACTTCGCGTAAATCAAAAAACACCTCTAATGCTTGTTTTAACAATGCTTGTTTAACATCAGGATGATGCACATCGATAATTTTTTCCATTTCAGCTTTAGTCGGAAACTTGATGTAATGGAAAAAACAGCGCCTTAAGAAAGCATCGGGTAATTCTTTTTCATTATTTGAGGTGATGATGATAATTGGTCGCTGTTTTGCTTTAATCACTTGTTGGGTTTCATAAACATAAAACTCCATTTTATCAAGCTCTTGCAACAAATCATTCGGAAATTCGATGTCTGCTTTATCGATTTCATCAATCAACAATATGGGTCTTTGCTCTTCTTCAAACGCCTGCCATAACTTGCCTTTAACGATATAGTTGCCAATATCATGAACCCGTGCATCACCTAACTGACTGTCGCGTAACCGAGATACTGCATCATATTCATAGAGGCCTTGTTGCGCTTTAGTGGTCGATTTAATATGCCATTGATACAATTTACAATTGAGTGAACTGGCTAGTTCTTCGGCTAACTGGGTTTTACCGGTACCGGGCTCGCCCTTAATTAATAACGGTTTTTCTAATGAGATCGCCGCATTTACCGCCAAGCTAAGTTCGTTTGATGCAATATAATTTTGTGTACTTTTAAACATGGTCTTACCTTTTTATTCATGTCGCTTTGTCGCTATTAATTAGCACCAGCCTCAAAGCTATTTGTTTGTGTTAATCGTCGGTAATTGAAAATGAATAGATTCAAACTAAAAATGGACTAGCCCATTTAATCAACATAAGCACTATTATTAAACAACTTTATTTAGGCAACTTCCTTTTAGGCTGCTTTGATGGCAACAGGCGTACCATTAAATGCCGCATTACCTGTCAGCATATCAACTCGATTGGCATCTGTTAAATCATTAATGCTCACCCCTGGCTGAGTTGCTGCAACCGACATGTTAGTACCTTTTTGATTGTGTCCCCAGCCTTGAGGCATACTGACCACACCTTGTTGGATATCATCAGTAATTGCCACTTCAATGACGATTTCACCTACCGCTGAACTGACATTAACTAGCTGCCCTTGTTTGATCCCAAGCGCTTGTGCATCTTGTGAATGCACTTCTAAAGTACATAAATTTTTTCCTTTAATGAGTCGTTGTGAATTTTGTGTCCAGGTATTGTGACTTTTAACTAATCGTCGACCAATTAACTCAAACGGATAAGCTTGATCACGCGCGGGTTGTGCCATAACGGCATCCAAACGAGGTAAATCATCTCTATAGATTTGCGGAAATAAATTGACCTTGCCGTCTGCGGTTTTTATCCGCTCAGCAAGACACGGCATTAACGGGCCAATATCAATACCATGGGGATTATCAATCAGCTTTTGTAAGCTCATACCCTCTTCGCCATAGGGCCCTTTTTTCAGTTCCATATCTAACAGCATTTCTGGAGTGATTTTTTGCATCGGGTCGTCAGTCGCAATATTGAGCATCCGGGCAGAAATCTGTTTAAGTATTTGCCAGTCGCTGCGTTGATCCGGTTGTTGATCAAATAATGGCGGTGAGTATTTAACTGTGTTTCTAACCGAAAATGAATTAAAGAAAATATCGAAATGAGAATTTTCAACGCCCGTAGTACCCGGTAAAATAATGTTGGCGTATTGGGTGGTTTCATTTAAATAAATGTCAACCGAGACCATGTAATCTAAGCCTGCAAAAGCTTGGGCTAATTTATGCCCACTAGGGGCTGAAAGTACCGGATTGCCAGCAACCGTGATCACGCTTCTTATTTGCCCTTCTCCAGGCGTCTGTATTTCTTCCGCTAAGGTCGCAACCGGAAATTCACCATTGAAAAATGGCAGCTTACGTACTCGCGTTTGATGTTGGCCAAATGAACTTTTATGACCGGGTTGATGATTGCTCAGTAAATCAAAAGCAGGCTGTGGAAACATAGCGCCACCGGCACGGTCAAAGTTGCCGGTAATAATATTGAGTACATTGGTTAGCCATAGACATAAGCCACCAAATGTTTGCGTCGACGCCCCCATGCGGCTATAACAAACAGCAGAATCTGCTGCGAGCATGTCTGCGGCTAAGGTGCGAATACTCGTCGCATTAATGCCGACAAATTCAGCCACAAGCTCGGGCGAATAGTGTTTTGCTAGGCTTTCAACATCATCTAGCCCATCAACTTGGGTTTCTAAATGACGTAAATTAACCATATTTGAATCAAAAACGCAGTGGATCAACGCCAGCAGTAATAACGCATCTTTTTCTGGGCGAATAAACAGATGTTGATCAGCAATTTTGGCTGTGCGGGTTCTGCGGGGGTCAACAACGACAATTTTTCCACCACGTTTTTGGATGGCTTTCATCCGACCTATAACGTTAGGTGCCGTCATCATGCTACCGTTTGATACCACAGGATTACCACCAATGATCAGCATAAAATCAGTTCTATCAATGTCGGGCACCGGAATTAACATGCCCGCGCCAAACATAAAGTTTGCAGCAACATGATGAGGTAATTGATCGGCAGAGGCAGAGCTGAAACGGTTTATGGTGCCAAGTGACTTCATAAATGGTTTAAGGAACAGCGCATTACCAAGACTATGGGCATTGGGATTACCCAAATAAACCGCCAACGCATTGTTGCCATGCTGCTGTTGAATGCCTTTAAACTTTTCAGTTATTTCGCTAAAGGCCTCATCCCAGCTAATATCTTCCCAACCTGTTGCGGTTCGCCTAATAGGCGTTTTTAAGCGATCTTTGTCAGTATAAAAATCTTCTAAGGCTAAGGATTTTGGGCAGTTATAACCTTGACTAAAGGGGTCTAGTTGATCGCCTTTAATTGATAAGATTTGGTTATCTTGATAGGTAATTTCCAAGCCACACATGGCTTCACAAATATTGCAATTTCGATAATGGGTGTTAATTTCGCTCATATTTATCGCCTGACTTGGAATAGTAAACCTGTCATAAACACAACCCAATTAACAACATTGATTAATTGGGTTGTGGCCGTTATAAATTATTGATAAACAATATTGTTATAAAAATTATAATTTAACGATTAACTTGCCTTTATTATCACCGGTAAAAAACAAGTTTAAGCCGGTGATTGCCGACTCAAGACCATTTAACACATGGGCGCGATGTTTAATTTGTCCTTTCATGACGTAAGGTGTCAGTTTTTCTAATAGCGCTGGCACGTCACCAAAATGATCAGGCATAGTGAAGCCTTGTATAATGAGGCGTTTTTTAATCACTTGGATCCAGCTTGGTGCTAGATCTGGCACGGCTTTCGGGTAATCGGCAATCATGCCACACACCACAATGCGGCCATGGGCATTCATTTTGGCAAACACATGGTGCTGGATCGGGCCGCCGGTATTTTCAAAATACACATCAACGCCATCGGGGGTTAATTCGGCCAATTTTGCGGCTAAATCATCGGTCTTGTAATTAATCGCACCATCAAAACCTAATTCGTTAACAATCCAATCGGCTTTTTCATCACTACCGACAACACCGATAACCCTGAGGCCATCCGCTTTAGCCAACTGTCCCACAATAGAACCAACCGATCCTGCTGCGCCAGAAACTACGATGGTTTCGCCTTTTTGTGGTTTACCTACGTTAAAGAGTCCTTGCGTCGCCGTTAACCCCGGCAAAGCAAAAACCGATAAAATAGCTTCATCTGGTAATGGCGCGGTCACTTTATTTAACCCCGCGCCGTTAGTTAAAAAATATTGTTGCCAACCCATCATGCCCATCACTCGGTCGCCGACCTTAAAGCCAGGATGGTTACTCTCTACAATTTCACCAATGCCAGAACTGCGCATCACCTCACCTAACGCAACTGGCGGAATGTAACTTTCGGTATCAGCGCTCATCCAACCAAACATCGCAGGATCAAGTGACATGCAGTTTTGTTTGACCAAAAATTGTCCGTCAGCCACTTTAGGCATTGGTTTTTCAACCACTTCAAATAATTCAGGGCCGATGGGGCCACCTTGAGGACGGGCGATTAAGTTAATGGCTTTATATGTGCTCATATTTTTGCTCTCTTTGTTGGTATATTAATGCTGCATGTGACTGCGCGATACTTTGGTTTATTGAGGCCGTGGTTTATTGAGACCGTGGTTAATGGATATCGTCATCCTGGTGAGATACTTGTGTCATTTTGCTGTTATTACCTAATGAGTTGCTTAATACTTTTTATGCTGCTGATATTTTGGGTTTGATAAAAGTGTTTAAAGTGCTGGGCAAGCTTTTCACTTTCAACGAAAACCTGTTGCCAATACTGGATGCGCTGAGCGGGTTTCATGTCGATAAAATCACTACGGTCAGGAATTTTTTTATAGGGCAAAGATTCAACAAATTCAGCAGAAGGACAAAGCAATACGGTTTTATCGTAGTGTTCTAGCCTGACGTTGCGGGACAGCTTTTTATCGAACCAGCCCGCTTTTAATGTCGAGCTAAAATGAGGGTAAAGGATTAAGCCTTGATTTTGAATATTGAAATCAAAATGATAATCGATAATGCCGCCATCTCGATACATGCCGGGTGGACAATCAACAATATCTTTTATGCCTTGCATCACCATAGGAATAGAACCTGACGCCAGTAGCGCAGCTTTGATATTGTGTTGACTAAAAGCCACCGCGGTAGTTGGGATGTTATCAGGATCGTGGAGAACTAAATCGCTTTGATTATGCTGAAATATATATCGTTCATATTGACTATTTAGTAACGAGCGACTCAAGGTATTTCTAATTACGCTGTTAACCAACCCAGCCCCTAGTGTGAACTTGTTTTCTGATGCTACGAAACCATTGCATTTAGCCACAATAAAATGGGCTTTAAAGACGTTATTATTAATAATTTCAGCTGCGCCGTTGTCACCAAAGAGCGCATCAAGCAATTCAATGGCTTTAGCGGTAATTTCTGCCGCTTTGGGTTTAGTATTATCCGAGTACACGGTTTCACTGTAGTGTTTAGCTAAACGCTCTATTGCCGCTACGGGGTCTTTTTGCGCAAAGCACGCGGCGCGAAACGCACCGGCACTTGAGCCAATGAGATTTAACGGCTGTTGTCTGCCTTTGAAAAACTCCCCAAAGATATATTTATCTAATCCCAGTAAGGTAAACCATTTGGGCCCACCGCTTGCACCAAGGAAAGCGCTAAATAACTCAGGGGAAAATCCATCTTGCTGGATCTTTTTTAAGGCCGTTTCACCAGCATATATTTCTAACATATGGCTCTTATTGTTAAACTGTCGGCAATAAATGCCGACAGTTAAGTTTCGAGACTAAAGCTTCGGGACTTAAAGCTTCGAGACTAAAGTTTCGAGACTAAAACTTCAATACTAAACTTCGACACTAAAGCATCTAGGTTAATGATTAGACAGTTGTTATTAAAACATTAGTCTCTAAAAAGTAGCATCGATGAAGCTTACGCCTTATTACGAAGATCTTTGCGTAACACTTTACCCACATTACTTTTGGGCAATTCATTCATAAATTCAACTACTTTAGGTCGCTTATAATTGGTGAGCATTTTATTACAATGATCGAGTATATCTTGCTCGGTAAGCGTTGGGTCTTTTCGAACAATGTACACTTTGACTCGCTCACCAGTGATATCGCACGACACCCCCACAGCGGCAGCTTCAAGTACCCCTTCATGCATCACCAGTACTTCTTCGATTTCGTTTGGAAATACATTAAAACCTGAAACATTGATCATATCTTTCTTTCGATCAACAATTTTGAAAAAACCATTTTCATCCATGGTGGCGATATCACCTGTCGCTAACCAACCATCGATTAAGACTTCATCGGTGGCTTTTTGGCGATTGTAATAGCCTTTCATCACTTGTGGACCTTTAACCCACATTTCGCCCGGCTCGCCTAATGCCACGTCTTCACCATCAGCCCCGACTAAACGAATATCCGTTGATGATGCAGGCAAACCAATAGAGCCATTGAAACTTTTTTGGTTATAAGGACTTAATGTCACTAAGGGCGCACATTCGGTTAATCCATATCCTTCTAAAAGTCGACTGTTAGTGACTTTTTCCCAAAGCTCTGCAACCGGACGTTGCACAGCCATTCCACCACCAAGCCCCATTTTTAAGGCACTAAAATCAAGTTTGTCGAATCCAGGGGTATTTAGTAGCCCATTAAATAAGGTATTTACCCCAGTAATAACGGTAAAGCGATATTTAGCCAGCTCTTTAACAAAACCTGCCATATCTCTTGGATTGGTGATTAATAGATTAGTGCCGCCAAATGGTAAAAAGGCCAAACAATTAGAAGTTAACGCATAGATATGATAAAGCGGCAAAGCGGTTATCATAATTTCTTTGTTTATTTCGAAGACATTTTTTGTAACCGCATTGGACTGTTCTATGTTGGCCACCATGTTGCGATGAGTCAGCATGGCGCCTTTTGATGGGCCTGTGGTACCACCGGTATATTGTAAAAAGGCCAAATCAGCACCCACAACCTCAACTGGCGTCAAATTAAGTTTACTGCCTTTGGCCATTACGTCATTAAATTTAATGGCATTGGGCAAATCAAACGCTGGGACTAGTTTTTTTACATGCTTAATTGCGCCGTTGACGAGTGCGCCTTTAATCATACCTAACCTGTCACCTACGCCTGTGAGGATCACATGCTTTACATCGGTTTTATTAATAACAGACTGTAATACATGAGCAAAGTTTTCAAGAATAAGGATCCCTTTAGTGCCAGAGTCTTTTAATTGATGTTCTAACTCGCGGGCGGTATACAGTGGATTAACGTTAACCACCGTCAGACCCGCAATCAGTGCGCCAAATAGTGCAATGGGATATTGCAGTGTATTGGGGATCATAATGGCAAATTTATCACCCTTAACTAAGCCTAAATCTTGCTGTAAGTAAGCAGCAAAATCCGTCGCTTGTTGTTCAAGTTGCTGATAAGTAATGCTGACATCCATATTAATGAACGCAGTATTATTGGCATACAACTTGGTATAAATTAAGAATAAATCTGCCAAAGAATTATATTTATCAGGATCTATTTCAAACTCAACCCCTGGCGGATAACTCTTCTCAAGCCAAATCTTTTCCATAATATTTTTCCCCAAATGTTACGTTATTAGCGGCTAGCAAATACTCTAGCAGCTATGTTTATTATTATTTTGTATGATGCAAAAATTAACTTAACCAGACATTAACGTTTCATTAACTTTTTATCAACCTAACATTGAGCCAGACTTATAACACTTCAAATAAGCCCGCGGCTCCCTGACCACCGCCAATACACATACTGATCACCACGTATTTAACCCCACGACGTTTACCTTCAATTAGCGCATGCATTACCATGCGAGTGCCGCTCATGCCATAAGGATGGCCAATGGAGATTGCGCCGCCATCAACATTTAAACGATCGGCTGGAATACCGAGCTTTTCAGCACAATAAATCACTTGAACAGCAAACGCTTCATTGATTTCCCATAAACCAATATCGTCAATTGTGAGACCATGGCGCTCAAGTAATTTTGGAATCGCATAAATTGGGCCTATGCCCATTTCATCAGGTTCACAGCCCACAACTACCATGCCCCGATACGCCCCTAAAGGACTCAACCCACGTTGCTCTGCTAATTCACGCTCCATGACTACCACAGCCGCAGCACCATCAGAGAGTTGCGACGCATTACCGCCGGTAATCGAGCCGGATTCTTTGACCGCTTTTAAGCTTGCCAAACCTTGTAGATCGGTAGACGGGCGATTACCTTCATCCTTGGTTAAGGTGACTTGTTGCTTACTCATTTCACCGCTGGCTTTGTCCATTACCAGCTTAGTGCAAGTAACAGGCACAATTTCATCATCAAATCGGCCTTCAGTTTGCGCCGCTGCGGTGCGTAGTTGAGATGTTAAAGCGTAGGCATCTTGTGCTTCACGAGAAATACCATATCGTTCAGCAACCACTTCGGCAGTATCAAGCATCGGCATATAAATGGCTGGTTGGTAAGCTTTTATGCTGGGATCAACCGCACGATGCATATTCATTTTATCGTTTTGTACTAAGCTGATTGAGTCACAACCCCCGGCGACAACAATTTGGGCACCATCAACAACGATATGGTTGGCAGCGATAGCAATAGACATTAATCCTGAAGAACATTGACGATCGACAGTCATGCCCGGCACAGATACCGGTAATTGTGCCGCCATGGCCACTTGACGACCAAAGTTCATTCCTTGGTTGCCTTGAGTTAACGCAGCACCAAAAATACAATCTTCAATGTCATGAGGGTCAATACCCGCTCTCTCTATTGCGGCGTTTACCGCAACGGCCGCTAACGTCGGGGCGGATAAATCGTTAAATGCACCGCGATAGGCTTTACCTATAGGTGTTCGGGCGGCTGATACAATGACGGCTTCTCTCATGATAATTCCTGTCTTTTTATAGTTGTTGTTTATCGTTCGATCGGACTTGGTGCTGTTATTAGCCATGATTATTCAAGTCATGACTCGCGTAATGATTGCCGCACTAGGCTATTACTGTTGAGACTGCTGTTGAGACTTCATAAACGCCATTGCCTTCATCACAAACTTCTCACCTTGCTTGGCACCCGACAGTAACGATTGTTGATTCTCTTGAGCCGTGAGTAACGCCCAGTTTTGACGCACGGTTTCTGGGTTTTGCGATGTTTTAGGAATAAAACAGCCTTCTGTTTCAAAGATACAGGCACTCGAATAGCCACCGGCTCCGGCACATAAAATAAACCGATTTGGCGCGTCTTCATCGCACAAGGTCAGCATGCCTGCCGTTACCGCTTCGGGGGAAAACGCCTTAACTATTTCTTCTGGCATTAAATCTTCAGTCATCCGTGTACCAGCCGTTGGCGCAAGCGCATTGATGTTGATATTATTTTTTGCACCTTCAAGCACTAAGGTATTCATTAGCCCAATGACGGCCATTTTAGCGGCTCCGTAATTTGCCTGACCAAAGTTACCGTACATGCCACTCGATGACGTTGTCATGACGATACGGCCGTAGTTTTGTTGTTTCATGATTTCCCACACCGCTTTGGTGCAGTTAACAGAACCCATAACATGCACGTCCATGACCAATTTAAAGTCATCTAAAGTCATTTTTGAAAATGACTTATCCCGCAAAATACCTGCGTTGTTAATCAGAATGTCGACTCGACCCCATTTATCCATGGTTTGTTGCACCATGTCTTGTACTTCGTCAAAATTGGCTACGTTAGCGCCATGGCTAATCGCTTCGCCGCCCATCTCTTCAATTAACTGCACCACTTCTTGTGACGCCGCTGAAGATGCGCCGCTGCCATCACGAGCACCGCCTAAGTCGTTAACCACTACTTTGGCACCGCGTCTGGCCAATTCCAATGCATGTGAGCGGCCTAAACCGTTACCGGCACCCGTTACAATAGCCACTTTTCCTGCAAAACTAATTGTCATGTTTTTACCTTAACTGTTTATTATTATTGTTTATTTTATGCGTCAGACTTTTACTTAACCATCATTTTAGAAGCATCATTTTTAAAGCATCACTTCTAAAGCATCACTATTTAACCATTTGCACCGATATCCACTCGGCAACCAATGCCGGTGTATCGCAGCCTTCTATTTCAATGGTCACTTCGGTCGATAGTCTAAATTGCCCTGGTTTTTTTTCTGCTATTGAAAGGGTTTTAGCATGCGCTCTAATGCGGCTATTGACGGTAACAGGTTGCAAAAATCGTACTTTATCGAAACCGGCATTTAGCCCCATATAGAAGCCATCGATAATGACGCTAAAATTTTCAGCAAAATGCGACAGCATAGATAACGATAAAAAACCGTGGGCGATGGTTGAACCAAAAGGGGTTGCTTTGGCTTTCTCAACATCTACGTGAATAAATTGATGATCCAGAGTGCAGTCAGCAAATTGATTAATTTGCTCTTGGGTAATTTGGTGCCAACCTGTTGGCTCAGCTTGATAGCCAATATAGTTGGCAATGTCATTTCGATTAATTACTGTCGGCATTATTCCCTTTCCTTTTGTACTTTCGCGGTACAATCCATGAATAAAATTTAAGCGATATCTCATGCTAGTTGGGGTAGGTAAATTAAACAAATGAATAGTTTTAATACCAAGCTATTCACAGGATGAATAGCTTGGTGATGTAGAGGATGCAAACGTGACAAAATAAAATGAGGAAGTCACAAACAAAAAAACATTACCCATGGCGCGGTAATGTTTTTTGTAAACTCGATTTTATAAAACGCCACTGCGCATTAATGGCATAAATCTGCAGTCGTATCGCATTAATTAGACATCAAATTAAAACCTAAATTAAAACCAGTCAGGCTGCATATCAAAGCTGGTGCTGTCAGTATTGATCAGTAAATTTGACCATACGCTAATTTCAGGCAATTCAAATCGATAAAAATACTGACAAGCCTGCAATTTGCCTTGATAAAAATGCATATCGGCTTGGTGCGGTTGTTCGGCTATCGCTTTAGTCGCAACAATACTTTGCTTAAGCCATAACCAAGCAATAATCACGTGACCAAATAACTCTAAGTATTTGACTGAATTTGCTAAGGCTAAATCAATATTTTTAGTCGACATCGCGCTTAACACCGCTTGCGTTGTCACACTTAACGTATCAAGCGCTTGGCTTAATTGTGAAGAAAACTCGTTTAAGCTTGGGTATTGTTTTGCGTATTCAATCGTTTTAACCATTTCAGCTAACGTAGCCTTATAGCCTTGCATGTTATTCATCGGCACTTTACGAGTGATCAAATCTAATGATTGGATCCCGGTAGTGCCTTCATGAATAGGGTTTAAGCGATTATCACGATAGAACATTTCAACCGGATGCTCGTTTATATAACCATGGCCGCCCATGACTTGAATCGCAAGGGAGTTCGCTTTGGGGCCATATTCTGATGGCCATGTTTTAATGATGGGCGTTAAAAAGTCCAACAATGTATGTGCATATTGGCGTTGCTCGGCTGTGGCTGAGGTATGTGAATCATCACTTAATTGAGTACCGTACAGCACTAGAGCCATTGCCCCTTCTGCATAGGATTTTTGGGCTAATAGCATACGTTTTACATCCGCATGTTCAATGATGTTTACCATAGGAGATTGTGGATCTTTACACGATGGTAATCGACCTTGAGGACGGTTTTTAGCGTAGTCCACTGAATATTGATATCCGGCAACCGCGAGCACTGCGCCACTGGTGCCGACCATAATGCGGGCTTCGTTCATCATGTGGAACATGTATTTTAAACCACAGTGTTCTTCACCGACTAAATAGCCAATTGCTCCATTTTTCTCACCAAAACTCAGTGCTGTAGACGTTTGTGCTCGGCCACCCATTTTATGAAACAAGCCTGCCAGCGCCACTTCATTGTCATCGCCCAGCGACCCATCATCATTAAGCAAAAACTTAGGCACAACAAATAACGAAATCCCTTTAACACCTTTGGGAGCACCCTGAATTCTGGCAAGGACTAAATGGACAATGTTCTCGCTTAAATCATGATCGCCGCCTGAAATATAGATTTTACTGCCGCTAATGCGATAGGTGCCATTCTCAGCTTTTACCGCTTTTGTGGTTAAATCGCCTAAAGCGGAACCACTGCCAGGTTCAGTCATGGCCATGGTGCCCATAAACCGACCTTCTCGCATCGGTTTCACCCAGGTTTCAATCAGCTCAGCACTGCCGTGGGCTTGGAGTAAATTGGCATTAGCCGTGGTCAACATGTTATAGCCCATGCCTACGCCACCGGCGACGCTAAGATACGAACCCGCGGCACTGGCAATAATAGGTGGCAGTTGCATGCCTCCTAAATCATAATCTGCAGTTGCAGCACCAATCCCAGACTCGTTTACCGCGTCGATGGCTGTTTTAAGCTCAGGGATGATATGCACTTTTTTACCATCAAAAGTGGGTTGTTCAATATCCAATTTGCGACGGATCGGAAGAAAATATTTTTCTGCAATCGTTTTGGCGGTATTAACCACTTCATTAAAGGTTTGGCGGTCATGATCTTGATAACGCTCTCTGCTGGTTAATGCTTCACTATCAAACAGTTCGTAAAGCATAAATTCAAGATCACGTTGATTCATTAACGTTGCAGGCATAATTTTCTCTTCTTATCTTGTTTTATAACTAAGTAACTGAGCAAATCACTGAGCAGGTTACTTTGATGGCAGTATGATGCCCGCAGGCAAGGTTAAAACGCTGACACGCCACCATCTACCGCAATACATTGGCCCGTCATATAGGTATTTGCAGGTGACAACATCATCAGCATCACAGCAACGATTTCTTTAGGTTCACCCAGGCGGTTCATTGGAGCTCCACGGGCCATTTTCTTTTGTTTTTCTTCGTCAGCAAAATTGGTGACCATAGGGGTAAGAGTAAAAAATGGGCAAATTGCATTAATACGAATATTGTCGCGACCGTACTCCACAGCGCCTGTTTTGGTTAAGCCAATCACAGCGTGTTTAGCCATAGAATAAGCGCTGCCTCGAGCTGCGCCACCTAGACCCGCCATCGAACTAACATTGAGAATGGCTCCCTGGCCTTGTTTGAGCATTTGCTGTATTTGATGACGCATGCCAAATTGGACACCTTTCACATTGACAGCAAACTGGCTGTCCATAATAGATTCATCAATCTCATGAAACGGCTTAAACTCATGGGCAATACCGGCATTGTTAACCCCAATATCAACTCGACCAAAATGTTTAATCGCAGTCTCAACCATGGCTTTGCATGACGCATCTTTAGACACATCACATTTCATCGCGATCACGTCGGCACCACTAGAGGCAATATCGTCCGCTACCTTGTTTACACCCGCTTCGTTAATGTCGCTAATCACTAATTTAGCGCCACGTTTGGCTAACTCTTCAGCCAGTAACTTACCAAAACCTTGAGCCGCGCCAGTAATAACGGCAACCTTACCGGTAAAGTCTAATAATGGATCCATGCGAGTAACTCCTGTAATTGATGGTCTTTTCTATGTTGATTTTTGTTTTGTTTTGTTTATTGAGTAACTCTCTTTATCTCTTTAGCAATGACCTCTAAGGCCATTTTTGCCAGTGGTTCGACAAACGAGCCCACTTTATTGGCATGTTCATTAGACGCGTTGCCTTCGGTGGCACGTTTAGCCACTCCTTGGGCGATAGCCGCTAAACGGAAGAAACTAAAAGCCAAATAAAACACCCAGTTTTCAATGTGCACTATTCCCATTCGTTGGCAATACAGAGCGACATATTCCGCTTCTGTTGGGATGCCTAAGCTGGCGCGGTCAATATCTTGTAAACCGTCAATACTGCCCATACCTGCTGGCATACGTAACTGCATACATTGATACGCTAAATCAGCAAATGGATGACCTAGTGTCGATAGTTCCCAATCCAGTAATGCGATAATATCGGGGCTATCTTTAGCAAACATCATATTGTCTAAGCGAAAATCGCCATGGACTAAACAAACACGGCCATCATCTTCCGGTACATGTTGTTCAAGCCATTGGCTCAGTTCATCCATCGCGGCAATTTTTTTCAGTTCTGTCACACGGTATTGTGATGTCCAGCGCGTGAGTTGACGCTCAAAGTAGTTACCTGCTTTGCCGTAATCGGATAATCCAACCGCATCTACATCAACACTGTGCAAAGCAACCAGTACTTTATTCATTGCGTCATACATGGCTGAGCGTTGCTCATTGGTGTCAATCTCAGCTAATGATGCGCTCCAATAAACTGTGCCATCACAAAATTGCATCAGATAAAACATTGAACCGATAATGCTGCTGTCTTCACACAGGTGAAATACTTTTGCAACCGGCACGTTGCTGTCTTTTAAGGCATTTAATACACGATATTCACGATCTACAGCATGAGCTGACTTTAATAATTTCCCCGACGGTTGGCGGCGAAGCACATACACACCCGATGCTGAGGTGACTTTAAACGTTGGGTTTGATTGACCACCGGCAAATTTCTCAAGGGTGATTGGCCCTCTAAAGCCATCAACATGGGCTTCTAGATAAGCAGTAAGCTGTTCATTATTAACGGGAGATTCTTGTGCCATTTAGCAATACTCTTTTTTGTGTAATTTAAGTGGCCAGTATGAGCTATCAACATTATAAACAGCAGGTTGAAATAAGTTCCAACCTGCTGCAAAACTGATCCTGAAAGATCAACAGGCCTTAATACTAGTTAGCTATTTTTTTAACTAAATCACGCCCAAGTTGCATCATATGCACTTGATCAGGACCATCGGCTAAACGCAAAGTACGCTGCCCAGCCCATGCATGCGCTAAGAAGGTATCTTGACTCACGCCCACTGCGCCATGGCATTGAATGGCGCGGTCTATCACATCAAGTGACATACTTGGGGCGACAATTTTAATCATCGCAATTAACTCTTTGGCGGCTTTATTACCTTCGGTGTCCATTTTTTGCGCCGCTTTTAATGTCATTAAACGCGCTTGTTCAATTTGGCAAGCCGACTTAGCAATATCTTCACGTACCGATTGTTGTTTGATCATCGGCTGACCAAACACAATGCGCTGGCTAACCCGTTGACACATTAAATCTAGCGCACGTTGCGCGACTCCGACTGAACGCATGCAGTGATGTATACGCCCAGGCCCAAGACGACCTTGAGCAATTTCAAAGCCTTTACCTTCACCCGCAATAATGTTTTCAACAGGTACCCGCACATTGTCAAAAATAACATCGCCGTGCCCTTCTGGAGAATCGTCATAACCGAACACTTTCATCGGTCTAACCAAGGTCACACCAGGGGCGTTCATCGGCACAAGCACTTGTGATTGCTGTATATAACGGTTGCTGTTTCCAGGATCCGTTTTGCCCATCACAATCATAATTTCGCATTGTTTGCGACACGCACCACTAATGTAAAATTTGCGACCATTAATGACATATTCATCACCATCACGTTCAATGCGTAATTCGATATTAGTGGCATCACTTGAGGCGACGTCAGGTTCGGTCATTGCAAACGCTGAACGTATTTTGCCGTCAAGCAACGGCTCTAACCATTGCTTTTTCTGCGCCTCGTTACCGTATTTAGCTAATACTTCCATATTGCCCGTATCAGGTGCCGCGCAGTTAAACACTTCTGGCGCCCACATCACTTTACCCATAATTTCAGCAAGGGGGGCATATTCTAAATTAGTTAAACCAGCACTGTATTTGCCGTACGCGACCGGTAAAAATAAATTCCATAAACCTTCTGCTTTCGCTTTGGCTTTAAGTTGTTCCATTAACGGTGGCGTTGACCATGGCTCGAGTTGTACTTGTTTATGCATTTCTTCCTCTACAGGAAATACATGCAAATCCATAAAGTCGTTGACTCGTTTGATTAACGCTTGAACTTTTTCACTGTATTCAAAATTCATTTTCTATCCTTATAAGATGTCATTACGGCGTTAACTCGTGCTGGAGTTTGACTGACACTTTGTGTTTAAGACATTAAGTCAACTGACTCTAACTAAGAGACATTAATGACTTTTTATTAAAAGGTTTGATCTCATTAATGGCATGGTTCTTAATTTTATTAACCCACTGCGGATCAACTAATAACGCACGGCCAATACCCACTAAATCAAATTCGTCATTGTTTAAACGGACTAATAACTCGTCAATACCGGTAGGATTCGACGTGCCTGATAAATCAGCATTACCCTCTCCAATAAAATCAGCATCTAAGCCCACATTACCGACAGTGATCACCGGCTTGTTGGTGAGTTTTTTAGTCCAACCGGCAAGACCAAGGTCAGAACCTTCAAATTCGGCTATCCAAAAACGACGCGTGCTGGCGTGAAAAACGTCAACGCCAGCATCACTTAATAAGCCTAAGAAAGTACATAACTCTGCAGGTGTTTGACAAAGCTTGGCGCTGTAATCTTGTTGTTTCCACTGTGAAAAACGGAAGATAATGGTTAAGTCGTCACCCACGGCTGCGCGGATTGCTTTGACAATTTCAACCCCAAAGCGGGTACGATTCTCTAACGAGCCACCATAGTGATCTTCTCGTTGATTTGTCCCTTCCCAAAAAAACTGATCGACCAAATAACCATGGGCGCCGTGAACTTCAATGGCGTCAAAACCAATATTTTTGGCATCAAGTGCAGCTTGGGCAAATGAAGCGACAACCTCATTAATATCGTATTGCGTCATCGCGACACCATTTTTAGCACCAGGCTTGTACAAACCTGAAGGGCTATACGCTGGCGCTTCTTTGTCTGGGCCGATGCCGACTTTCCTCACTGAACCCACATGCCAAAGTTGTGGTGCAATTTTGCCACCGGCTGCATGCACTTCATCAACAACATGTTTCCAACCCGCTAAGGCTTGGTCACCATAAATAGCAGGCACATTCTCGTAACCATTAGCACCTTTATGGGAAATAAAGGTCCCTTCAGTGATAATTAATCCAACATCACCTTCAGCGCGTCGACGGTAATAGGCCGCAACCTCATCATTGGGGATATAATTTGGCGAAAATGCCCGCGTCATCGGTGCCATTACGGTTTTATTTTTTAATGACAACGATTTAGTGATAAAGGGTTCAAATAATTTATTAACACTGGTGTTTTTATCGCTATTCATGATGCTTCCCTAGCTTTTGATTCATTCTTTTGTTGTTGTTATTATTAGATTAGCTATTATTTTATTCTGCTTATTAACTATTGATTTAGTTAGCTTTAATTAGCTTTAGCTAGCTTTATCCGTTGACCGATTAACCAATCAAATAACCACCATCAACATTAATGGCGGTACCCGTGGTATAGCTGGATGCATTTGACGCTAAATATAATACTGTGCCGGCCATTTCATCAGGTTGTGCAACACGTTTCATTGGCACGTGGTACATCATTTGTTTAAGAATTGCCGGGTTATCAACTAAGGCTGATGCAAACTTGGTGTCTGTTCCACCGGGCAATAATGCATTTACACGGATGTTAAATTGGGCACATTCTTTAGCAAAAGCTTGAGTCATCGAAATCACAGCAGCTTTAGTGATGGAATAAATACCTTGAAAATCGCCAGGGATAACACCATTAACAGAAGCCACATTAATGATTGAGCCGCCGCCACTATCTTTCATTAATTTTGCGCCTCTGGTCGACATGAAGAAATAACCACGAATATTAACGTCGACGGTTTTTTGAAAGGCGATTAAATCGGTATCGATGATATGACCAAAATACGGATTGGCGGCGGCGTTATTAACTAAAATATCCAGCTTGCCATGTTGTTCAGTTATGGCATCAAAAATGGCATCAATTTGTTCTAATTCGCCAATATGACACGCTATGGCCTGTGCACTGCCGCCTGCTTTTACAATTTCATCAACGACAGCTTGGCAGGCTTCAACTTTTCGACTTGATACAATCACATGCGCACCATACTGAGCTAATACTTTGGCAACACTTTCCCCAATACCACGACTTGCCCCAGTGACTAAAGCGACTTTCCCTGTTAAATCAAATAGATTGCCATTATTCATGTTATTTCCTTATTATTATTGGGTTAATTGTTGTACTAAGTTAATTAGTTAAGTCGCATATTTTCAGACCGCAACTGGATATGACCCTAATCTGTATTCAACATTACTTAAAGGTTATCCAATCATCGCCCGCCTGCTCTAAATGACTATAGTTATTGAAATAATCCACACTCAGCATGTTTTCTGAAAACAACAGTTTAGTCACACTGGTATTTCTGGTCTGTTGATTAATCGCTAATGTTTGTTGATCGGTTAATTTCAATATGTGTTGAATGATGACTGAAATCGTACCGCCTGAAGTAAACACTAAAATGTCTTTTGATTTTTTAGTGCCACTTACTACGGCACTAAACTCACGTTTTCTGGCGAGTTCTTGTTCAATGATATTTTGCAGTGCTCGGATACAGCGCGCCTGAAACTGTGGCCAACTTTCTTTATATTCATCATCTTTGTCGCCCGATATCCAGCGATGGAGTGCTTGATAAAACTCTTTTTGCAGCGCTTTGTTTGGCTGGTTTTGTTGATTAATTTCTTGACTCATTTGGGCGAAGTTTTGCCACTGAACATTGTATTTCTGCAAAATGTCGACATGATCAAATTCGTTGAAACCCGAGTGGATAACCATCGGTGTTGTTGGCCCTTGATAGCTATTGACAAAGTTGGTTAATGTTTGGCCGTGACGCAATAAATCACCACAATAAAACTTGCTGGGGGCCACTCTTGAACGCCAATATTCACCTAGTAAGGTCGCTTGTTGGCTACCTTTGTCTGATAATTGATCGTAATCAGTACTACCAAAAGAGGCTTGCCCGTGTCGAATCAAATAAATTGCTGCCATATGGCGCCTCTAACGTAATAAAAATGATGATTCAATTCTAAATAAAGATAACTCACTGTTTAAATGAGTTTTAAATTTAACACTTACAAGCTAAGTAGCCACATCCGCACATGTATTGAATGCATATAACTCTCTTCTCAACATAATTTTGCCCTATGTCGAATCTACTTGACTATGCTAATGCCAACATCTAAATTGAACAAATGAATAGTTCTAATACCCTACTATTTATAATTTTAATAGTGCGAATGGATTGAGGTGGTCTCAACATTCATCATGAGATCACAGGAGTGAGCATGAAAATTGATTTGAATTTGTTTGTGGTTTTCGATGCAATATATTGCGAAGGAAATATCACTAAAGCGGCTTCGGTATTAAATTTATCGCAACCTGCGGTGAGCCATTCATTAGGAAAATTGCGTACCCATTTTGACGATGCATTGTTCATCAGACAAGGCAATGAAATGAGGCCAACCCCTGTGGCTAAAAACGTCATTGATGATGTTCGAGAAGCATTACATCAATTGCAAGTTTGCTTAGTACAATCAAGACAATTTGAACCATTAACCTCACGAAAAAGCTTTTCACTGTCATTACATGGTTCTTTAGAACCCTACTATTTACCGATACTGCAACAAAGCTTATCGCTAGAATCACCGGCAATAAATTTACGCAGTAATAAAAGGGTAAGACGAACGGAACTGGAAAATAAATTAGCCAGTGGTGACATTGATTTGGCCATTGATACCTTGATCCCTGTCAGCAATAATATTTTACATACGCAATTAGAAGTAGACCAACTGGTTGTTATTTCACGTAAGAACCACCCCGCTATTGCTGAAAAACTCGATTTAAAAACATACTTGCACCTCGAACATATATTAGTGTCGTCTAGATCGATCGGCCCGGGATTGGAAGACTTTGAGCTCTCTCGCATAGGCTTACACCGTAAAATATCATTACGCTGTCAGCATGCCCTATCTGCGTGTAGAGTGATCTTAAATAACGATATGTTACTGACGTTGCCGAAAACTGCCGCCGCAATGTACAGTCAGATGCTCGATATTGCCATTCACCCAATGCCGGTGGCATTACCCGATATTGGGGTCCATTTATATTGGCATGTTAATGTCGACAAAGAACCCGCGAATAAATGGCTTAGAAACAAAATGATTATTGCAGCATCAAACACCAAAATTACCATTACATAATAGACAATAATAAATGTTTATATTTACCACTAAAGCCTTGATAATTAAACGTTATTTATTATATACAGATAAGAAATCCTATCATCAAGGTCAATAAAACAATAATAGTCTTTTGACCTTTATGACCTTATCTGCAATGAGGCATTAACTGATGTGTTGATTAAAAAAAGCTAACGTCCGTTGCCACGCAAGCTCAGCGTTAACTTCATCATATCGGCCAGTAGAATCATTATGAAATCCATGATTAGCATTTTTATACATGTGCATTTGATACGGCACATTAAAGGCTATTAAATCTTGTTCATATTCAGGCCAAGTATTGTTGACTCTTTCATCTAACTCAGCAAGTTGAATTAACAAGGGTGCCTTAATATTGTGTCTTAATGCTTTCGCCGCTGGCGTGCCGTAAAAAGGAACCCCAGCTTGGATCAAGTTAGCGTCAACCGCTGCTAAAAAATTTACGATATAACCGCCAAAGCAAAAACCAACCGCACCGAGCTTGCCATTACTTTGTTTATGCGCCTTTAAAAATTGTCCTGCGGCAACAAAGTCTTGCTCGATCTTACTTCTGTCTAACGAGCTTTGCATCTGACGCCCTTCATCATCGTTACCAGGGTATCCACCCAGTGAAAACAAAGCATCGGGCGCAAAAGCGATAAAGCCCGCTTTTGCTAAACGTCTGGCAACATCTTTAATGTATGGGTTTAAGCCGCGGTTTTCATGGATCACTAACACAACCGGCAATAAACCGCTTTTATGTGTTGGTTCGACTAAATACCCTTGGCCTTTGCCATGCCCTAATGGTGAATCAAATTGGGCGTAAGTGGCTTTAATGTCGGCATCGTTAAATGAAATTTGTTCAGCTTGAGCGTAATTGGGCAGTAAAGCAGATGTTAGCACCGTCATCGAATAACCCAGTGCGACAAGTGACCCCAACTTAGTGATAAACGTGCGACGATCCATTTCGCCATGAGCATATGAGTCATACCAATCAAAGGCTTGTTGTGGAATGGCATTGTTTAATTTTTGCTGCATGTGAGTTCCCTCTTCGGTTAATGTTTTGTCAATAATGTATCTTAGTCGATGATGATCCATTCATCACCTTAGTAAGCGCTATACGCCTCACTAACCGATTAGGTTCATATGCAACGTTTAAGGGTATGCGACGGATTTTCACCAAATAGTTGGGTGTAATCTTTGGTGAATTGCCCTGGGTGCCAAAAGCCCCAATTAGCCGCAATCACCGCAATGGGAGTCTCTTGCCCTGGTTGTTTCAGCTCTCGGCGCACATTATTTAAACGGGTTAAGCGTAAAAAACGCAATGGATTAATGCCTAAAATACTCTCAAAACTGTACTGTAAGGTGCGGCGGCTGACAAAAGTGAGCTCACAGAGCTAGGTTATGGTCACCGCTTGTTGCGGATGGTCATCAATAAAGGCTTTGACTTTTTCAACCACGGCCAGACGATGTTGATAACTCGGCGCCACGGTTTGTGTTGACGATTGTTGGCTTAATAAGTTAAGAGTTAATGTGCTTAACATGTCTTGCTGTAACTCAATGGGTAAACCTAGTTCGCTGTAATTCATAATTTTTTCAATCATCAAACGAGTTTGATTAAGTAATATTGGGTTACAAGCAATTCGTTCTGCCCCACGCGTCGACATGTTTTTCAACGACAGCCCTTGTATATCCGCCATGGTGTATAAAGTGTGTTGATTAATCACCACGCCATAAATCGTAAACTGCTCTGGGGTGATGAGCTCAAAATCACAATCACTATTTCGACACATCAACTGATGAGTCTCCACTTGTAAGCCATTTATTTTACTTTGTGCTGAACTACGCGGAATGCCCAACCAAATAGAATTGGGGGCTATATGACACTGCTGCCTTAATGCCCGCTGAGTAAATTCTTTGAATAAATGCGCGTCTGGATAATCAAGGCCCTCAATACAACCGTAAAAACTGCCATTACTGATCTGATCATATACTTGCTGCCATTGGGTTAAATTATGCGCTTGCTCATCGATGTCATTAGTGTGCACTACGCTCTTTTGTGGTGCGCGCTGATTAATATGGTGCTTCATCTGTCGCCCCTTTTCGCAATGAATTCGCTATCCCCACACAAGATCTGCAATAAAAAATATTTTACCTTGCTGATATAGTTAGTAAAAAATGACTTTGCCAAAACTTGATAGTCACTTGGTACAAATTAAGCTTTGTTAACGATATATGAAATTAATTTATCACTTAGCAAACAGCAAAACCTGTACCAAGGTTTTTACTTCGGTGATGTATGAGGTCAATTCATGAGTCAATCGTATCGCTACATTTTAGGTAGCCAAACATACCAATTTAAAAGTCTGGCCGAGTTAATGGCGAAAGCGACGCCACAACGTTCGGGCGATCGCTTAGCGGGAGTCATTGCACAATCAGCGCGCGAGCGGGCCGTAGCTCAAATGACACTTGCAGATGTGCCATTGAAAACCTTCCTCAATGAAGCGCTTATTCCCTATGAAACAGATGAAGTGACTCGGTTAATTTTCGACGAACATGATACTCAGGCATTTGCTTATATTAGCCATTTAACCGTAGGGGATTTTCGTAATTGGCTGTTAAGTGACTACGCAACACCACAGGTATTAGCCGCAGTAAAAATGGGCATAACCCCAGAAATGGCTGCCGCTGTCAGTAAAATAATGCGCAATCAAGATCTTATTCTTGTGGCTAAAAAATGCCATGTTACCACCGCGTTCAGAAATACCATTGGCTTACCCGGCCACTTATCGACCCGATTACAACCTAACCACCCTACCGACGATGTTAACGGTATCGCAGCTTCGATACTTGACGGTTTGTTGTATGGCAATGGCGACGCCGTTATTGGCATCAACCCTGCTACAGACAACGTTGCACAAGCCATTAAACTGATGAAATTAATGGATGACGTGATCCAAAAATATCAAATACCAACCCAAAGCTGTGTGCTAACTCATGTGACCAACACCATTGAATGTATTGAAGCAGGTGCACCGGTCGATTTGGTGTTTCAATCTATTGGTGGAACAGAAGCCACCAATAGCAGTTTCGGTTTTAATTTAAATACCTTAGCAGAGGCCCAAGATGCGGCATTAAGCCTAAATAGAGGCTCCGTTGGCAATAACGTGATGTATTTTGAAACGGGCCAAGGCAGCTCGTTGTCGGCCAATGCACATCATGGATTAGATCAACAAACCTGTGAAGCCAGAGCCTATGCCGTCGCACGCAAGTTTAATCCATTACTGGTCAACACAGTTGTTGGCTTTATTGGTCCTGAATATTTATTTGATGGTAAAGAAATTACCCGGGCAGGACTTGAAGATCATTTCTGCGCCAAGTTACTCGGTGTGCCAATGGGCTGTGATGTTTGCTACACCAACCATGCCGAAGCCGACCAAAACGACATGGACAATCTACTCACCTTGTTAGGCGTTGCAGGATGTTCGTTTGTAATGGGGATCCCCGGCTCAGATGACATCATGCTTAATTATCAAACCACATCATTTCATGATGCTTTATATGTCCGCCGAGTATTGGGTTCCCGTCCGGCCCCCGAGTTTGAGCAGTGGCTAACAAAAATGAACATCATGAAAAATAGCACTGATTGTGTGTTATCGAGCACGCTACCGAGCGCATTTTCTAAGCCATTGTATGCACTGCAAGGAGGCCGCTAATGAGCACACCTTGTGTAAAACAGACCAATAATGCCGTCGGTGCAGCCCTATCACATCTCGCTAATGGCACTGTGGTGTCCAATCCATGGCGCGATCTTCGCCGTTTTACCGATGCCCGCATAGGCCTTGGCAGAGCGGGCATTAGTCTACCCACATCTGAGTTGTTAGCGTTTCAATTGTCTCATGCGCAAGCACGCGACGCGGTAAACTTTCCGCTCGACATTGATGCACTGGTTGAGCAACTAGCCAGTATCCCATCACTGATTAACCTTGCCACGCCCATAAAGGTCAGCAGTCAGGCAAAAGACCGCATTACCTATTTACAACGCCCAGATCTTGGCAGAAAACTCGCCGACAGTGGTCGCAAAACGTTGTTAACCCACATGGATAACCAAGGTCAAGCGACCCACAGCCAATACGATCTCGCCATTGTGGTGGTCGATGGTTTGTCATCACTGGCGGTACAGAATAATGCCCAACCATTTATAACCGAGTTATTAACGCTGCTTAATCAGCAAGACACACCATGGAAAATAGCCCCAATAACCTTGGTTGAACAAGGACGTGTCGCCATAGGCGATGATATTGGTCAGCTGCTAAATGCCCAAATTGTGATGGTGCTAATAGGCGAGCGGCCAGGGCTAAGTTCACCTGACAGCCTTGGGTTATATCTTACTTGGGCACCTAAAACAGGACTCAACGATGCGAGTCGAAATTGTATTTCAAACATCCGCCCTGCTGGTTTGCTTTATAGCGAAGCAGCCAAACGTGCGGTTTATCTATTAACACAAGCCCAAAAAATCAAGCTAACGGGAGTCAATTTAAAGGATCGCACTCAAGACGATGTGATTGAACACCATCAACAAACCAAAAACTTTTTAATCGCGGAATAACACATATTAAAACTAAATAACCTCAACTCGGTTTAAGAGATGGGATAAGTAAACCTAATCAGAATATTTTACCTGTTCGATAACCGTTTACTACCCGTGCTGAGGTTAACTACCAACGGAGAAAACAATCATGTCTGAGAACAACAAAGAGTATCTTGCCAAAAGGCAATTAAAAAGCGGCACTGCAGGGTGGGTTTTACTCGCCGGTTTAGGAGTGTCGTACGTTATATCTGGAGACTTCGCCGGGTGGAACTTTGGTATAGCCGAAGCTGGCTGGGGCGGATTTGCCATTGCAGCTGTCTTAATGGCCATCATGTATTTAGCCTTAGTACTGTCTTTAGCTGAAATGTCAGCGGCAATACCTGCTGCAGGCGGCGGTTATAGTTTTGCTCGTCAAGCCATGGGCCCCGCCGGCGGTTATTTAACCGGACTTGCGGTGTTAATTGAATATGCGCTGGCGCCTGCTGCCATTGTGATTTTTATTGGCTCTGCAGTGCAAGAGTTATTGGGGTTTAATGGTCCTTGGGTCTATGCATTATTTTATATCGTTTTTGTGGGTATTCATCTAGCCGGTGTCGGTGAAGCACTTAAAGTAATGATGGTGATCAGCGGGTTAGCTGTATTGGTTATCATTGCGACTGCAGTCGTGCTGATCGGTAACTTTGATGCATCACGCTTATATGATGTTGCAGTGACAGAAGCGGCAGGGGCAAGTGAGTTTTTACCTCTAGGATGGTACGGCGTTTGGGCTGCATTGCCGTTTGCAATGTGGTTATTTTTAGCAGTTGAAGGTGTACCATTAGCAGCAGAAGAAGCGAAAGATCCAGCCAAAGATGTGCCAAAAGGCATTATTGGGGCAATGATATTTTTACTCTTTACTGCACTCTTGGTTGTGGTACTAGTCCCTGGTGCTGGCGGTGCTGCAGCCATGGGTGCCAGTGCGGTACCATTAGTTGATGCACTGAATGCTACCGGTAATCACAGCTTGGCTACCATAGTAAATATTTTAGGTTTGGCAGGTCTAGTTGCTTCATTTTTCTCAATTATTTATGGTTATAGCCGCTTAGTATTTGCGTTATCACGTGCCGGATATTTACCTCGTTCATTATCCATTACGACTTCACGCAAGGTACCTGCGCGCGCATTAATCGTCCCCGCAATATTTGGTTTTATTGCCTCACTGAGTGGCGAAGGTGATTTAATGCTTGCCATGGCCGTTGTCGGTGCCACTGTATCGTATGCATTAATGGCGCTTAGCCACATTTTAGTGCGGTTCAAACAGCCCGATATGCCTCGTCCATACAAAACACCAGGCGGTATTTTTACTTCGGGCATTGCTTTAGTGTTGTCGTTAATTGCACTCACTGGCGTATACGCATTCGATCCACGGGCGTTTCTATTCACTATGGTGTTATTTGCAATTGGTGCAGCCTATTACTTTGGCTATAGCGCCAAGCATTTAGTTGCTAAAAGTGCTAATGAAGAATTTGCCCTGTTGGCTGCGGCAGAATCAGACTTATCAATAGCAAATTAATTAGCCACGGTTACTTTGTAGATAAATGAAAAAGCGATGTTAATCTATAATTAACATCGCTTTTTATATACAGCACCATGCTATAAACGCGCGCCAGACCGCGGTCAAGTGTTATCCCTCAATCGTCAAAAGAGTCATGTTCTTCATCACTATTTAACGCTAGGTTAAGGTAATCGGAGTAACTAACACTATAGTGGATAATATTAGCAGATTATAAATCGACAAATTAACCCTAACCTGTATAATCCGCGGCCTATTTACTTAATATACTCACGTCTGTCTTATTCTCACACGGCTGTTTACTTGCCTTTTGTTGATAAATATTCAGTTAGTACACAGTTGGAACATTGCTTTGATTTCTACCGCTAATATCACCATGCAGTTTGGCCCTGAGCCATTATTTGAAAACATCTCGGCTCAATTTGGTCACGGTAACCGTTACGGTTTAATCGGCGCAAATGGCTGTGGCAAGTCCACGTTCATGAAAATCTTGAGTGGCGAGCTTACCCCAACGTCAGGAAATGTGTCTATTACGCCAGGCTTTAAAGTCGGTACCCTTAGTCAAGATCAATTCGCATTTGAGCAATATAGCGTAGTTGATGCGGTGATCATGGGCGATGTAGGGCTTTGGAAAGTTAAGCAAGAACGTGACAATATTTATGCTAAAGCTGAAATGACCGATGAAGATGGTATGCGCGTCGGTGATTTAGAAAGCCAGTTCGCCGAAATGGATGGTTACAGCGCCGAAAGTCGTGCGGGTGAAATCTTATTAGAAGCCGGCATCGATGAATCATTTCATTTTGGTTTAATGCAACAGGTTGCCCCTGGTTGGAAATTACGCGTGCTATTAGCGCAGGCTTTATTCGCTAACCCAGACATCTTGTTACTCGACGAACCCACCAACAACTTGGATATTCATACCATCAGTTGGTTAGCAACCGAGCTAAACAAACGTAAATGCACCATGATCATCATTTCGCACGACAGACATTTCTTAAACTCTGTTTGTACCCATATGGCTGATATTGATTATGGCGAATTACGGGTTTATCCAGGTAACTACGAATATTTCCTTGCTCAATCAGGTTTAATCCGTGAGCAACTTTTAGCCGGTAACGCCAAGAAAACGGCTGAAGTGGCCGAACTGCAAGACTTCGTTAACCGCTTTGGTGCCAACGCATCTAAAGCTAAACAAGCCAGCTCTCGTGCTAAAAAGATGGATAAAATTAAATTAGATGATGTTAAATCATCTAGTCGTATTACCCCATCAATCCGTTTTCCCGAATGCAAAAAACTGCATCGCCAAGCATTAGTGCTTGAGGAACTGTCCCACGGTTTTGATGAAGTATTATTTGAACACGGCGACCTTATTTTAGATGCCGGTTCAAAACTGGCGATTATTGGTGAAAACGGCGTTGGTAAAACCACCCTGCTACGCTGTTTGGTTAATGAATTAGATCATAATCATGGCCGGATTAAATGGTCTGAAAATGCTGCGATTGGTTATTGCCCACAAGACAGCACTGCCGACTTCGATAATGACATGACTTTATTTGATTGGATGTCATTGTGGCGCACACCAAAGCACAATGATTTAATGGTTCGAGGCATGTTAGGTCGGTTATTATTTACTGATGATGATGCCAACAAAAAAGTACGCAACTGTTCTGGTGGTGAAAAGAATCGTTTATTATTCGGTAAGTTAATGATGATGGATATTAACGTTCTGGTAATGGATGAGCCAACCAACCACATGGATATGGAAGCAATTGAAGCGCTAAACCAAGCGTTGAAATTATTTGAAGGCACATTGATATTTGTCAGCCATGACCGTGAATTCGTGTCATCACTGGCAACACGTATTATTGATGTAAAAGACAAAAAATTGATAAACTTCCATGGCACTTTTAACGAGTACCTTACAAGTCAAGCTGAAGCAGAAGCAAGAAGTTAATATCAACAACGTTTGCGCATTAGGTAATGGGTACTAGATTAGTAATATAAGGCCTTCATTTGTGGCGTAGTTAAGCATAAATGAAGGCCTTTTACGTTTAATTCACCTTGGTGATGACTGATATAATCGGATAAGCTAATAAATAGCAATCAGCAAAAAATACACGTAAAATTACTATCTAAATTAATAATTAACGTCCTAAAATAGCGAAAATATCATGAATAGAAAAATCGAATTATTGGCACCCGGTGGAGATGTCGATGCGATCAAAGCTGCGATTATTGCCGGTGCAAACGCCGTTTATTGTGGCTTAGATACCTTTAACGCCCGCAACCGTGCAGCCAACCTCTCCTTCGATGACTTAATTGGTGTTATCGCACTTGCTCACCAATACCAGTGTGAAGTGTTTCTCACCATGAATATCGTTATTCTTGAAAACGAAATTCCTACATTGGTTAAATTACTCAATCAACTGGTTAATACCGGTATAGATGGCATTATTGTACAAGACTTAGGTTTGTTTAATTTGTTCAGCAAACATTTTCCGAGCTTAGCAATTCATGCATCGACTCAGCTAACAACCCATAACGAAGGCCAAATTGGCTTTTTAGCTAAAATAGGCGCCACTCGAGTAAACTTATCGCGTGAGCTAAACCTTGGCGAAATTAAAAGTCTCACCACCTTGGCCCATGATCACGATGTTCTCACTGAAGTCTTTGTTCACGGCGCATTATGCATTGCCTTTTCTGGCCAATGTTATTCAAGTTCAGTCAGTGTCGGCAATTCAGGTAACCGTGGTCGTTGTAGCCAAGCGTGTCGTGATGAATATGAAATTACCGCCACTGGCAACAAGTTCCCGCTGAACTTAAAAGACAACTCAGCCTACTTTGATTTACCAGAATTAGTCGATGCTGGCGTTGACTCACTTAAAATTGAAGGCCGCATTAAAGGTGCTCAATATGTGCATACCGTGGTCGATAGCTGGCGCAAGCAGATTGATAAATTTATCGATACAGGTAAATTATTAGCCGATGACTCGAACTTACATAAAGTGTTTAACCGTGATTTTACCAACTCATTTTTAAAGGGTAATCTCACCAAAGACATGTTTATCGACAACCCGCGCGATAACAGCTTTAAGCATGCTAACGATAAGAGTAACGCGATATCTGTAGTGCAAATTGAAGCCGCACAACACACACTGTCGTCAGATAAAAACGCCATTGTTGAACTGGTCGCTGAAAAAATTAATCACTTAAGCATTGCCAAACCAACGCTAGCACTGGCGTTTTCCGGCCAAGTGGATCAACCGTTGTCGATAACGGTTAGCACCCCAGAACAACATTTTGTAATTAACTCAGCGATCACGTTAACTAAAGCAACAGAGTCTCGCATTGATGAAGCGGCTATCGAAAAACGCTTTAAAAGCCTTAAAAGCAGCGGCTATTTGTTACAAACGTTCAATTTTGACGACTTAGACGCCGATTTAAACCTGCCGTTTAGCCAATTAACTCAGCTTAAAAACCAACTGTTATTGCAGCTAACTCAAAGAGAATACATTGGTGCAGTAACCTTACCTAAGTTGACTAAACACCCAAAAGTGACCGAGGTCCCGACACTGTCTTTGCTGATCAGCGACGAAAAAGACGTTAACTTGTGCGATGTCACTGACGCCGATATTTATTTCAAGTTGCCAGAAAGCTTTAAGAAAAACGACAACAAGTACATCGACATATTCTTGCGTAACCCAAGGCTTATTCCGTGGTTTCCAGCAGTACTTATTGGCAAAGATTACCTTGAAGCAGTTAGAGTATTAGAAGTAGTAAAGCCTAAGCGTATTGTCACAAACAACACCGGCGTCGCGTTTAAAGCCTATGAAATGGACATCGAATGGATTGCGGGGCCGTTTTTAAACACCACTAACTCTTATGCCTTGTTAACGCTACAAGAACAGCTTAATTGTGCTGGCGCGTTTATATCGAACGAGATTAACCGCAACCAAATTAAAAACATCGCCAGACCAGAAAACTTTAAACTGCTTTACAGCATCTATCACCCCATTTTGATGATGACCAGCAGACAATGCTTTTTCCAACAAACCGTAGGCTGTAATAAGCCCAGCATTGAAGATGGCTGCATGCTTAAATGTGAAAAAGCCACCACCATCACTAACGTCAAAGGCATTTCATTTGCGGTAGACAAACAAAAAGGCGGCTATCCGAGCATCTATAACCACGAACAGTTTTTAAACATCGAAGCCGTTGAAGACTTATCCCACTTATTTGATGAGTTCTTTATCGACCTCACCAACATTGGATCAGGTTCAAAAGCTGAAATCGATAAAGTACAACTGGTCAGTCACTTTGAAAACGTCCTTAAAGGCGTCGTAGATGCTAAAGTTGAGCTTAATCAACTGGTGACCATCTCGACTAACGCCCAGTATCAGCAAGGTTTGTAACCCGCTTGGCAGATGTTAATCGAGCTGAGGCTTAACATACTCAGTCCGTTAATCTTTGATAACAGCAAATGATGAGCGCTGACCTTACTGCAAAGGAGTGTCAGCTCATGATTTCAACCCCATGCTATGTATACACAAAAGTTAGGTATTAATGAAAAATAACATAGAGATAGTCGATCTACTGCGCGAGCGCATTCCGTCATTTGAATGCAAGCCTGGTTGTCACGATTGTTGCGGCCCAGTCACAACCTCTTCAGAAGAAATGGCTCGCCTACCCTTTAAAACCAATGCCCAGCATGAAGCCGCATTAAAAGAGTGGAACTGTGTGTACTTGGGCCCTAATGGATGCGAGGTGTATGAGGAGCGACCATTGATATGCCGAGTATTTGGCACCACACCACGTATGCCTTGCCCAGAACACCGTCGACCAGAAGTGATGATTGACACAAAAACAGAGGCTCAGATCCATCACTACATTGCCAACACGCGCCAAGTGTTAGTGTAAGAGAGCCATTACTCACCTCGGCTCGGATTAATAGATGGGTTTAGCTTGTTAACAACATCACAGCCACACAGCCCCAGCTTAAAGCTGGCTGAGTGCTGCAGGCGATATCGTATCCCCCGCTAGCCTATCTCTTGATATCAATATGGCTTGAATTCACGCCTACGAGCTAACTCATTTAATGCCCCTTGCAAATGGGTATTTTGGGTTAGCCCTAACGCATCGTTTTGAATTTTTTATAACGAAACCAATGGCTAAAGGCTTCTGCCTCCGTTCGATGAAACGGACCGACATCCCCCTTCTATTGTATTTAACAGCGGTAAAGTGTGCATTGGTAAATCTTGTCTATTTGTAATCTAGGTCGTTTTTCTCATTTTATGCTTATTTTTGGTACATAAGGGTTAAATTACCTGGGTTTATACTTGCGTGTCATAAAAACGTTCTATAATGTCAAGTGTTTAGCATTGTGCGAATTGACATCATCGGATTGAAAATCGCACATGCGCGCTATACAGATGTTAGGCCTAGCGTAAATTCACATTACAGGAAAACATTGTCATGCAAATCCAGATCAATACAGATAACAACATATCCGGACAACATGCACTTGCTCAAAGTGTCGAAGACATTTTAAGATCAGATCTAAACCGTTTTAGTGATCAGATCACGCGCATTGAAGTACATTTAAGCGACGAGAACAGCTCGGCCAAGTCCGGAAGTAAGGACAAGCGCTGTTTACTGGAGGTTAGGCTTGCCGGAGAACGTCCAATTGCAACCAGCCAGCATGCGGAAACGATTGGGGAAGCGGTTACAAGTGCGACCGAACAAATGGTTCATTTGCTAGAGACTGAGTTGGGTAAACGCGGCAAGAAGTAACAGCGAGCCCGTTGAAAATCCATGCTTAGGTCTAGGTGCCGGAGACCTCCAGCCTCCAGCCCCACCTCGCATGTGGCTGATGTGGTCAACCAAATCAGCATACAACCAAATGGTGCAGATACTTCTGCAAACGGTGAGTGAAGTGAACCTTCAAGATAACGAACCAGAAATGGGAACGCTTAACGGGCCTTTAGATAGGGTTTACCCCTAAACTCTGGTTACGACTTTTCTCGATCAAAGACACTCACGCAATTACGACCACTATTTTTGGCGCGATAAAGCGCCACGTCACTGCGCTGTTGGATCAAGTCACAGCTATCGTCAGCCAGCAAGCTAGCAATACCGATACTGGTAGTCACTGATAAGCTATATTGTTCCGTGATGATAACCATAGCTTCAATACTCTCTCGAATACGCTCAGCCACCACCTCAGCGTCTGATTGCGCGATCCTGGGTAGTGCAAGGTAAAACTCCTCACCTCCTACCCGACCAAAAATATCCTCATCACGAATAGTTTGTTGAATGTGATGCGCAAATCCTTGTATCACCCGATCACCAACGTGGTGACCATATTGATCATTAATTTTTTTAAAGTAGTCAATATCGAACAGCAACAATGAAAAGTGTTCGTGATGACGCTGCGCCAGACCAAAGGCAGTTTTGAACTGCTCGAGAAAGGCACGCCGATTAAGAATGCTGGTGAGTTCATCCGTGGTCGACTGCAGTCTCAGCTTCTCTTGCAGTGTGATGATGTCAGAGATATCTCTAATAAAAGCAAAAATAATCGTTTCGCCATCAATCTTGGTGACATTAGGACTAAAATGAACGTGCACCTCTTTGCCCGCTTTGGTTAACCCTTGAACATGGATACCTTTGCCAATAAGAGGCCCAAAATCATTATTTTTTTTGAATTTATCAAAGGATGCATCGGCGCGTATCTTCAGTTTTTTGGTCGGTAAAATCTCGTGGACATGTTTACCAAGGACCTCTTGCTCTGTGTAACCAAAGATCTGCTCCGCGCAGTCATTCCAAGAAAGGATATTGCCATTTGCGTCAGCAATAATCACTGCATCCGTTGATTGTTTTACAATCGTTTTATAGGTACTTTCGTTTAACGGCACACTTTCCACCTAGGAATGTTCCAACGAGTTAACACTAAGGTTAGTTTACTCGCTTCCACGTTTATTCTGTTTCGGCTGTTTCTAGCTGCAACAGATAAGATATTTCCTGCTTATTGACGACCATATCTGCCAAGGTAAATTCATTTAACGTGCAGATAAAATTATCCATCGCTTTGATAATCGCCAGCTTTAGTTTGCACGCAGGCTGCAGGACGCATCCTGAACTTAAGCAATCTACACCATCCATCGTTTTTTCAAATAGCGTTACTATGGTGCCGATCCTGATGGTATCGGGCGACATTGCTAGCCGAATGCCACCCCCTTTGCCCCTAAGCGTTTGGATATAACCATGTTGAGCAAGTTTGTGGACCACTTTGGTCATGTTATTTTGGGAAATACCATATAACTGAGAAACCTCCTTAACGCTACTTAATTGCCCCTCTGGAAGGCTCGCCAAATACATCAGCGTACGTAAGCTATAGTCGGTAAAACTAGTCATTCTCATTTTCACGTCCTCAAATCAACAAGACATCCATTAGAGCAAATTCTACGCCCCTGCTGCGCGCGTTTTAAACGCACCGAGTTGTTCAACAATTTGAGCCGTCACGTCACTTAAACGGTGTCCTTGCTGCTCAAGATCATTACAATCATGGGCGTTAGAACTAGACAGTTTTTTAAGCACGTCAATCTCGCCAGCTACGTCAGCGACCAACCGATTAATATATTGAATATCAATGTTATTTTCAGTTTTACCCTGACCAATAAGCCCTAAGATCTCATCGATATTAGAACAGGCTTGCTGTAATTCGACTTGACTGGAAGTGGTGTATTGCGCTAAGCGGGTAATCGCACTCGACTGTGATTTCATCTGATCACCAGCATCAATGACCGCATCAGAGATCCCCGCGATAATGTGGTTAATTTCATCAAGGCTCTTCTGGGTAGAAAACGCAAGATTGCGAACCTCATCGGCAACCACAGCAAAACCCCGTCCATGCTCACCGGCTCTCGCCGCTTCAATGGCAGCATTCAGTGCAAGTAAGTTAGTTTGATCTGCAAGATTTTTGATCACCATCACTACATTTTCGATAGACTTTGTTTGCTCTGAAAGTGAGTTAAATTTGTTGTGTAATTTGTCATTATTTTCAATATATGAATTCAAACCTTGGGCCATTGTTCCCATATGTTCATTAGAGGAAATCAACCCTGATTGGGTGCGCTCGACTTGTTGGCGAGTTGCTTCAGCTTTATCCCGCAATGAAACCGATGTGCTATCTAAAATATCGACTCTGTCTGTTAGGTAATCCACTCGGTTATCTTGATCTTGAATTCTTGACGAAATATTTTGGGCTTTTTGCTTTAGTAGTTCGGCAATATCATCTGAGGTATTGGCTTGCTGCTGAATATCAACCAGCGCATCATTCACGTTGACTCGGAAGGTATTCACCACATCGAGCACATTGCCTATTTCACTGTTGTAGCGACTATCAACCTCACAAGGCACTGAGAGATCTTTTTTCTCAAAGGTTTTCATATAAGTAGTTACGTTTTTCAGGGCGTCAACGCCCCAATACTTCTCATCGATGTCATGGATAATCAGAAATATCATCACCAAATATTGAACCACTTGAGAACCAATCCCATCTGTAAAAAATAGAGCGTTGATAAACAATGCCATCGCCCCCACCCAATGGATCAATCGCATTCTTAAAAATAATGAGCGCATTTATTTTCCTCTTTATACTTGTTGAAATTACCCGTTTTTCGCGAGCTTTACTTTGATAGGTCGGGGTTTTGAATATAAAAAACCTTGGATAATATCGACGCCAGCCCAGCGAACGAAGTCAGACTGCGCCTGAGTTTCAATCCCTTCAGCCACGATAAGACTGCCTTTTGACGAACAAAGGCTTATCACTTCGCGATACAAACTGGCGGCCCATAAGTCTGTCGGAACATCCTGAATAAGCTTCAAATCCAGCTTAATAATGTCGAAATTTGACCGACTCAACTGGATAAGATTTGAGTGACCGGAACCAAAATCATCCATCGCCACCCTAAAACCTTGGTTTTGTAAAAATGAAATCCTTGCAACGCTCGGATCATCACTGCTGATAGTGTCTTCACAGATCTCTAATACCAAACATTGTTTTTGCTTAGCGGTTAATTTGCTTAGCGTTTGTCGCCACAGACGGTCAAACAAACTGGCGCAAGCTATCAATTTTCCGGCGATATTGATCCAGATGCTATTGTCAATCAGATGCGTCAACCGCCCACTAATAAACAAATCGTCGAGCTGCTGGTTGGTCATCTCCAAAAGCAAATCTTGATGGTGATTGAGATAGTCCATCAACGGCTCCATCGCGATGGGGATTTGGGAATCGACAAGCGTGGCCCGACAAAGTAACTCTTGACCATACAAAGTATGTTGCGCGGCAGTGACTAAGTCCTGCACGAACCATTCAAGCTGGGCGGGTTCATCGTGGTATACAAACTCAAGCATGCAGTTCTTCCAAAGTATCAATCATAGAATAGGCTATATCTTCATCGGCAAGACGAGCACGTATATCACTGAACATACATTCTATTTCTTTGATATGACTTGTACTAATAGCGGTGTTTTTGAGGGTGAACTTCAACGAGTAGACCAGTTTCGCAGTTGATTCACAGGTATCAAACAGTGCCTCATAGCCCTCTGTCAGGCGATGTTTTTGATTCGAGGTGATATGTAATTGCGATAACACGGGGGTAAAAAACTCATGTTCTAATTGCAAATGGGTTTTGACCCCTTTAATGAGTCGACGTAACTTAGCATCGAATTGAAAGATGCAAAATGTGGGTTGAGACAACAGAGCAGTAATATGGTTAATTTCGCTTTTCAATTGAACGTGCTGGGCAATAAGAACTTTGGACCATGTCGCCACCTGCTGGTGCTGCGGTGGTGGTGGCAAATGCCGATAATTAATGGCTGAAGTTGGGATCATTTAAACGGCTCAGATTAATTTTTAGCTTATGCTAAAGATAAGATGCATTTTTTATGCATATTATCTTTAGCGTGTTGAGATAGCAAACTTTATTTCTCCAAAAGGGGGATCTCTATCTCTCTATATATCTATATTTTTTATGCCTGTTTATGCAATGTTAATTCGATAACAATAACAACACAGCTTTGAGTGAGTGTTTTAAACATAACAATACCGTTGACGACTAAATTAGTAAAATTAGTGAGATGGCGTTAACAATCTTGATAATTTATTACCGAAAAAAAATTAATATATGACATAATATTTTAGTATTTGATAAAAAATTAGCTTGACTAAAATAGGTGATTTCAGTGAGAACAATTTGCCCCTCGTTATTACTTAACGTTTTAACATCGAATATAAATTCTTATTCAAAAAACGACTGGAGACAAATTTTTGAATAAGAATTCAAAATTCGTCGAGCGTACGATGAACTTAGCATTGGTAGGCTGGACCTTATTGATCCTTGGTTTTATCACAACGTTATATTGGCAAACCAGAGTATCTGCAGAGCAATTAGCTTTTAACGAAGCTAAGGCAAGCATTAGAAAAGATGTTGCAATTAGAAAGTGGGTAGCTTCACATGGCGGCGTTTATGTCCCTGTCAGCGAGCGCACAACCCCTAATATTTACTTATCTCATATTGCCAATCGAGATGTCATCACTGATGATGGTCAACAACTCACCTTAATGAACCCTGCTTATATTCTTACCCAAGTGGCTGAAGATTATGCTAATGAGTACGGTATTAGAGGCCATATCACCAGTATCAATCCACTCAATCCAAATAATGCAGCAGATCCCTGGGAAACAAAAGCCTTAACGGGAATGCAAAAATCATTGAATGACTTCGGCGAACTGGCCAAAATTGATAACATCACTTATATGCGCGTTTTAGAACCCATGCTCGTGACCCAAGCATGCTTAAAGTGTCATGCTCACCAAGGGTATAGCGTTGGCGATGTTCGTGGTGGTATTTCAATTTCAATTCCCGTCCAGCCTTTTTACGATCAAATGCTTCACCAGTTGACCTATACAAGTCTATTTTTATTAATACTATGGGGCATCGGCTGCGCGGCGATGATCCATTATAAGAATCTAGCTAAAAAATATTGGTTTGATAAACAAAATGATTTTGAACAATATTTATATTCATTGGTAGAAATGATTGAAGGACGAGACAGTTACACCGCGGGGCACACTCGCAGAGTGGCCGATTATGCCGTTTGTATCGCCAAAGCATTAATACTAACTGATTCGGAAATTGATCAGCTTCATAGAGCAGCAATGGTGCACGATATAGGTAAAATTGCCACGCCAGATTCCATTTTACTCAAACCGGGGAAACTCAATAAAATTGAATTTGAGATTATTCAGCAACACGCCACGTCTGGGTACCAACTACTGTATAAAATCAATACCTTTACTGATATTGCCAATATCGTTCGCTCTCACCATGAGAAATATGACGGCTCAGGCTACCCTGATGGCTTGAGTGGTGAAGAGATACCAAAGCTTGCACAAATTATATGTATTGCCGACGCCTTTGATGCAATGACCACTGACCGCATCTATAAAGGTCGCAAGACTGTTGAAGAAAGCCTTAATGAAATATCACTACTTGCAGGCCGTCAATTTAATCCGCACTACGCCAAAGTGGCGGTTAGCGCTTTACGCACTGTTCAACTGGAATATACAACCCAACAAGCCCAGCAGAATATTACCGAGCAACAAAGACTGGCTTACTTTTATAATGATCAACTAACTGGACTGTTTAATCGCGAATTTCTCAATATATTGCTGTCCCCTAGCAGTGAGCAAAATGTGAAAATCAAACCAGAACAAATTCAACATGCAACCATCATTTATCTTCGACATTTCTCTATGTTCAACCAGGAAGCCGGTTGGGCAAATGGTAACCATTTGTTAGTTGAATTAGCTACAGACTTGACACACATGTTGCCAGCATCGCCGCTATTTAGGGTTCATGGTGATGAATTTATCGTGTTATCAGCAGAGCAGCTCGATATCTCAGCGTTAAAAGGGCGGCTGACAAAACATGTTGCTCTGAACTGCATTGAATATGACGTTGAACAATTTGAAATATCAAACCCAATATTTAGTTCAATTGATACCTTAGAAAAACATATGCATGGCCATAGCTCAATTAATATGAATGGCAAAGCAAGGATGACCTTTGATGCGTTAACTAATGGCATTTAATAATGGCCTTCAAAAATCGCGACTGTGAATAAATCCGCCGCCCCTAGAACTTGGCACATGTCCCATTTTAACACGGGTTCAGGCTGAATATCTGAAATAGATAAAGTACAACTCGGCAGCCACTTTGAAACGGATTAACATAATCTGGACACACTAAAAAGGGTCACATTATTGTGACCCTTTTTATTTTGGTGAAACCAAAATGCTTAAGATCCCTGGTGATAACATTTATCGTGATGCAAGGGAAAGCGCTGTTAACGTTTAGCAAACGTATTGGAGTAACATGTTATACCCCAAGGTTTGTTCGCTGTGTAACTTACGTTACAAGTCACACTACAGGGACATTTAATGTCAACGTTTAGGTGCATCATTTAGCGAGATGATTGCGCTTTGGTATGGGGCTATGTCAATTTATGGGGACAGTGAACATTAAAGACGATGGGCGTTTTGCTTATAAATTAGAGGCCAATTTACTCAATGTCAGAATTACAAAATATGAGAGAGGGTCAAACATATAATTGTCTTGACCAAAAGTTAACAGATTTAAGAGCGTTAGCATTCCTTACACTTCATGAATTTAACAATGAAATCGATGCACAAAAAAGAGCTGAATTACTAAAAAAATTGGGCGCATCAGTATCGACAACAAGTCACATAGCCCCTCCCCTTGAAATGAGTTATGGATGCCATTTATCTTTAGGGCAACAAAGTTACATTAATAGTGGTGCGATTATCTTAGATAATGCTCAAGTCAGTATAGGTGATAATGTAATGATTGGTCCACGAGTACAAGTCTACACAGCCGCGCACTCACTTGATGCTGATAAACGTATTGCCGGAGATGAAATAGCTAAACCTGTAACGATAAAAGATAAGGTATGGATTGGTGGCGGTGTAATTATATTACCCGGGGTGACGATTAATGAAGGAGCGATAGTGGGCGCGGGTTCTGTTGTCACAAAAGATGTTCCCTCTTATGCCCGTGTAGCAGGAAATCCTGCAACATTAATGGCAAAAAAATAGCATCATTGATGGTCATGCGTAAAGTAATAGCCGTTAACATTCTCCCCTTTTGTAGACTTTGGCGAGATGAGTGTGGGAACTCGTCTGCTGTGCCTACAATGACCATAGTTGTGACAAGATGCTAATCAGAATGTAAAGCTAAGCACCAAACGAAAAAAATCGCAGCAGCGATTTTTTTAATGGTCAAGATTACCGTCACTGAAACTACATGGTCGCAGTAAAAGTTCGTGTAATAATATCTTGTTGCTGCTCAGAAGTCAGTGCGTTAAATCGCACGGCATAGCCAGATACACGCACAGTTAACTGTGGGTACTTCTCAGGGTTTTCGATTGCGTCTAGCAACATTTCACGGTTCATTACGTTCACGTTCAAATGCTGGCCGCCCTGACGTTCAGGTTCTCTCTGCACGGGCACTTCGCGGTACTCGATGCTACCAAGAGAGGCAATGCTAAAAGTCTTGTCCTGCCGCTCTTTATCGAGCGCAGCAACACAGCGTGCTTCTTGCTTATCCTCATCTAATAGCCATAAAGAATTAACTAGGTTAGCTTGTTCTGCTTGTGTGATTTGAATTCCAATCATAGTACATCTCCAACAGTGATTTTTTGTAAACTCAGGTTCATTTCTACCAGTTATTTCCGATCGCACACTTGATCTAGATCAAGTTTAATCATTATAATTATTCCGTAGAAAACGCTAGTTTGACGTTTAAGCGATAATACTGAGATAAACGATTCAAGCTGATTAATTAAATTAAGACTTAAATTAAGTCGTTAGCGATAAATTTGAATATTCAAATATGGTATTAGTCGTGACTGATGACTGGTGGTGGTAGCGATGACATTAATAGCGATGTGTTAATGTTAATGAGCAAAAATATCCAGAACAGCATACTGAACAGACAAAACCATTAGGCTATTCTCTGTTAAAGGGAGCCTCAACCGATTGTACTTCTGAGCCATAATCATTAAATAATTACAGTAAACGGAACCGAGACATAAATAATTTTACCCATCCGCCGCCAGAAAAGTTCTAGGTGCTGTCTAAACGAAAATCACCTGTAGCAGTGGGCGAATAATACTATTTTTAATGGATCTATATGGTTTTGGCTTAGCCATTATTACCGAGATTATTGTCAGCCACATAATGATATCTAACGGAAATAGATTGATTGTTAACTGCTTGATTAATAGTTTATTAACCAAATTAACTTTGCCATTACACTATGATAAATGACAGATATAAAGTTGAATAATTAACTCAAATCAAAACAAGGAAGATTATTATGTTATTTAATGTCTGTAAAATGTTAAATGCCTCTCAGACTTTAACGGTAATAATGATTAATATTCTTTCTTTTTTCTATCATAAGCACACCGCGCACTGACAAGATAAAGGATATAAAATGTCATCATCAATTAACAACCCATCAAGCCAAGTTAAATCGTCCCGGTTTTTAGAAAAATTACAATCAGTTAGTGCTCGCTTAAAATTAAGTCTTGTAATCACATTAAGCGCGCTATTATTTTTAGCATACCAAGGTATTTCCGGTATGCAACAAGCCCAGGGCGAGATCGCGAACGTTTTTTGAACAGAATTAGTTTATTTAATGAATTATTATGGTTCATAAAGTCTTCATAGCTTGGATGATTTTTTGTTTTTTGTTTGCAGGTTAAACGTAGCGTTCAAAAAACAAGCACTCATGCGGTTACCCTGGCAACAAGCCACTCTATCTATTGAAGATTTATATTCACAGGGAATGCAACATACTATCCGTGCCGGAAAAGTGTTAGACGAGTTGGGCAATGCAAGAAGTGCTTTGTTATTATCCTTGCAGCATAGTCCTACATCAGAGTTTGCTAAACTACATGATCACCCAATAGACAAACACATTACTGCAATCAAAAAATCATTAAAATTACTGCATAATATTGTTGATAATGAAATTCTATCATCCGATTTACTTGCTGATGAAAAAACACAAATAAATAGATTGGTTCGTCAACTTGATATCGTCACCGATAAGGGCTTTGATCTGGCATTAGCGGAATTAGAAGTCGGCAATTACAGGCAAGCCAATATAATTCTATTAAAGAATATTAACCCTGCTTTCAAATTAGTAACTCAAGAGGCGCAAGGTTTTCTAGATATACAAATTGCAGAGGGTAAAGCTAATTTTGATCAGGCAAAAGAAAATATTAGTTCGTTCCGGTTTAAAGTAATCATAATAGTTATATTGAATATGCTTCTTCTCTCCTTTCTATCAGTAAAGATTATTAGACGCATTAATCTAGCGTCGCTGAATTTAGAAAGTACCGCGAATAAAATATCCACAGGTGATCTTACCCAACGCATTAACTTAACTGGAAGTGATGAATTCACACATATTGCTGATTACGTGAATCAGATAGTTGGCAGTTTTCAAAATATCGTCAAATCAACTCATCAATCAACGTCATTGTTAGCTTGCTCAGCAGAAGAAAACTCGGCCGTTGCGATGCAAACCAAGCAGAATATTCTCGAACAGCAACAACAAACTCAGTGTATTGCTACCGCTATTCATCAATTTACCGCAACCGTGCGTGAGGTTGCACAGAGTGCAAGTTCGGCTTCTCAAGCCTCTGAACATACAAATAATGCGGCATCTAAAGGACAACAGGTGGTGAAAGAGAGTATCGCCATGATTGAAAGCTTATCGATTGAAATGCAGGAATCTGTTTCAGCGATGAAATCATTGGCGCTACATGCAGAAGATATTGGAAGTGTTGTTGATGTGATCCAGAGTATCTCTGAACAGACTAATTTATTAGCATTAAATGCGGCAATTGAAGCCGCTCGTGCGGGGGAACAAGGTCGCGGGTTCGCGGTGGTAGCTGACGAAGTTAGAACCTTAGCCAGCCGCACCCAACAATCCACACAAGAGATACAAAAAACGATTCAAAACTTGCAACAAGGTAGCCGAGATGCAACTCATCGGTTAGAGCAAGGGGCTGAAAATGCGCAACAAGCAGCAATAGAAGCACAAAAAGTGGGTGAGGCGTTAACAGAAATAACTGAAAGTGTTGACCAAATTAATGCCATGAATGCCCAAATAGCCACCGCAGCGGAAGAGCAAAGCTCGGTTACAGAGGAGATAAACCGCAATATTAGCAGTATTAGTGATATTTCCAATCAAACCGCTTCTGGGGCTGAACAAAGCAGTGCAGCAAGTCATGAATTAGCTAAGTTAGCTGAAACCATGCAGGCAGAAATTGAAAAATTTAAGGTGTAGTGACCCGTTATACCTGTTCGATTCGTTGTCACCGCCAAAGTCCATTATGGTGTCAGCATTAGATGCTTGCCCTTGACGACGTCAATAGCTTTTATCGTAACGCTGAGCAAGTATCTCGTCAGTATGGGTGTAGTACCCTATTTGAGTTCTAAGTAACTATAACAGCGATATCGGGGCTTCGATTCAACGAGCAAAAGAAACGAATATTCAGAAGTCCCACCCTTACTGTTAAGTGAAAGTAAGGGTGGAACCAGGCGTGGCGTGATGGTCAGTTTTTCAAACTGTGAACGCTATGGGTCGAAACCAATTAACGCCTCATTACACAACCAAATGGCGAAGTGTGCCGAACATATAGTACTAACAAGCTTTTCTCCTAAACGAGTGATTATGTCAGTTTAGCCTAAAATAATGTGACGAATTATGATGCCTAAACGAATAGTATCGCTGAACTGATTAAATCAGTCGTATTAGGCTGTGGTTTTATTCACGGTTTGGAATAAAAATCTTTCGCATAATCTTATTTGTTATGTGCTTTCAATGATGTCCATTAAAAGTCTGCGTAACCTAAATAGAAAAGGAAAGACGTCGAAATGAAAAATATCGGTTTCAAACAGACGATTACGCTCGCCATTATTTTATTGGTTACCAGTTGTTTATTGGTAGCGAGTTGGATTTCCTATAGAGCACTTAAGCAAGATACTATTCACTTTGTAAACGTCAGTTCGCAGTCGATAACTCATTATGAAGCGGGAGCTATTTCACGTTGGTTTAATCATAAAGCAACGGCTGTTTCCGCGATAGCGAGCCAATATCAGCAAGGGAAATTAGATAAGCAGTTTGTTAATATCGCCCGTTTAGCTAAACAAGCCAATGAGCTATATTCAGTATTTTGGGGCTTTGAAGATGGCACCTCCTATGCCAGCGTTAGTGATGATGCAATATGGCATGATGGCGTTGCCGATCCCAGTCTCTATGATCCTCGTCCCCGAGGATGGTATCAACTCGCTAAAACCAACGATACTGAGCAACTAACAGATATATATACTGATATGGTCACCAATCAACCAGTGATCTCCATTGTAACTAATATAGGCGATGGTGTGCTCTCGGGCGATATTGGTCTAGAGATCTTAGACAAGACGGTCAAACAGATCGATTTCCCAGGTGCAGTAGCGTCAATTATTGACTCAAAAGGCAAAGTGCTCGCCTCTTCAGATGCAAGGTTTGAAGTTGGGAAGACGTTGGCAGATGCAGGCCTAAATGAATTACAGCGTGATATTGTGTCAAATGACTCCTTTAGTGGCGAATATCAAACGAGCGGCAATCAGCAGCTCGTGTTCAGCGAAGCAATACCATTAATTGGCACCCAAAAGTGGTATCTATTTATCAGTGTTGATGAACAAATTGCTTATGCAGGGTTAAATGAGGCGTTGCATGATTCAATGTGGATATCGGCAGTGATGCTTTTAGTGAGTATAGGCTTAGTGTTAGCTATACTAAATTGGCTTTATCGTCCCATTTTGCACCTCAAGCAGATGGTGGTTGCTTTGTCTCAGGGCCAAGCCGATTTAACACGTCGTTTACCTGTAACTTCTCATGATGATCTAGGTGATATTGCTGGCGGTATCAACCAATTTGTAGCCAATTTACAAAGTTTACTTAAAGAGATCTCTTTCGGAACACAAGAAATTAGCGGCAGTATTGGTAAATTATATCAACAAACCAATGCCAATATTGATGTGTTACAGCAGCATGTAATGGAAACCGAGTTGGTTGTCACCGCAGTTGAAGAAATGAGCGCGACAGCGTTAGAAGTGGTGAAGAATACATCGCAAGCGTCAAATGCTTCATTACTTGCCAGTCAGCAGGTAAACGATACAAATAATATTGTATCGGACACTAAAGCAACCGTAGTTCGATTAATTCAAGATGTCGAAGATACAGAAGTAAACATCAGCAATGTAGAACTAGATGCTATTAGTATTACTAAAGTCTTAGAGGTTATTGGCGCAATTGCAGATCAGACTAATCTGCTTGCACTCAATGCTGCGATAGAGGCAGCAAGAGCCGGTGATCAAGGAAGAGGTTTTGCGGTCGTAGCTGATGAAGTCCGCGCACTCGCGGCGCGAACCCAAGTCAGCACGACTGAGATTGAACAAACACTGAGCAAGTTACAGCAAGGAATTAAGATCGCGGTTGACGCGATGCAACAAACTAAAAAAACCTGTGAACAAGCGAACGAAGCGACTATTGATGTGAGTGAAAACCTTGAAAAAGTAGTCTTGTCTATTACCCAAGTCAATGATTTAAACACTCAAATTGCTACTGCTGCCGAAGAGCAAAATGCTGTATCTGAAGATGTTAGCCGTAATATGAACGCGATTCGAGATATGGTTGCGGTACTGGATGACAATGGTAAATCAACCGAATTAGAAGCCCATAAGCTCACCGCTGCGAATGATAAGCTCATCGAGGTTGTGAACAAGTTTACGATTGAGTAACTAACTAAGGTTTAATGTTGATTGAGCGCTATATTAGGTAAGGCCTGGATCTTGAATGATGCATGGTTAACTAACTTAGCGCGATAAGTTTAGTAAGGAGACTTGGTGACGCGGTACTGTATCCGCTGGTAAATTGGGCTGTTATTCAAAGAATAAAAGCCACAACAACCTAATGAAATCTTTTTAATGTAGCCATATAGGGTGAAGGGATTAATTTGGGCGAGCCTACAGAGTTTACTGTTAAAGCAATACATCCACAGGGTCGCTTAGATCATTTTTGGGCACTCTAAAGTTGATAACACTATGCGGAATCTGAGTATCGAGGTTGAAGATACTCTTTGACTTTCTGAAGATACAGATAGCTAATACTCACTGGTAAAAAAGGTTAGATCTCAATGCATGATAAAACTGCGGGTTTACCCAAATAATAACCTTGTATAAGTTTAACCTCTAAAGTCGTTAACATGTCTAATTACTCTCTGGTTTCGACACCTTCAACAATAACGCTTGCGGCTTCATCTTTAGTAAGGGTTATACCCGTGATCATTGAAAATGCTTGATTTTGTCCCAAATGGGATCATCATAGCCCTATGAAACAAATTACACTCTCGCCAGAACAAAAAGTAGCATTGGAAACTCGACATAAAAGCTCGAGTGATAGGCGTGAGTGTGATCGCATTAAAGCCATTTTACTACGCGATGAAAATTGGCCAACGCCAATGATTGCCCAAGCGTTACGTATTCACGAAACGACCGTAGTTCGATACATTGATGCCTATGCTCACGACCAAAAACTCACGTGTAATAGTGGCGGCTCCTTAAGCTATCTGAGTCAAGAGCAAACTGAACTATTGATTGCACACCTGTGTGAGGTGACCTACTTGCATAGCCATCAAATAGTCGCTTATATCTCAGAACAATTTCAGATTAAGTACACAGTGTCAGGTCTCAATAAATGGCTGCATAAACATCAGTTCAGCTATAAAAACCCTAAAGGGGTTCCTCACAAATTTGATGAAGACAAACAAACGGCTTTCATTGAATATTATGAGCAACTAAAATCCTCGTTAACCCCTGATGAACCGTTATTATTTATGGATGCGGTTCATCCGACCCAAGCCACAAAAATCACCGCTGGCTGGATAAAAAAAGGCGTTGATAAACCGATAGAAACGACGGGAAGCCGAACCCGTATTAACGTGGTTGGTGCAATCCGACTTGGTCACTTAACAGAAGCGGTCATTGAGCAATATAGCAAAACGGTTAACGGTGCATCCATCATCGATTTTTTAAACCAAATTAGAGCGCGTTACTCAACAAGTGGTGTTATCCATTTGGTGCTTGATGGCGCTGGATACCATCGAAATGCCTTAGTGGTTAAAGAGGCTGAACATCTGAATATAACATTGCATTACCTGCCGCCTTATAGTCCAAATTTAAACCCAATAGAACGATTGTGGAAGGTGATGAATAAACATGCGAGGAATGGGCAATACTTCGCAACGACAAAAGAATTCCGACGAAAAATCACTGACTTTTTTAGCATCACCCTCCCCGATATTGCTGACACGCTCGGTGATACAATTAATGATAACTTTCAGAAATTAAAACCTGCAGTTTGAATTCACTTGAGTATATACCATTAATAAGTGCGACATCACCAGTTGCTATATCATTATCCAAAAGAGATTTATCTAGCTTAATAAAGTCAGGTTTTAATACATGAACCCTCTCGTCAATAGAAAAGTTAACTCCGACATCATCAATTGCGATGCGAATACCACGAGATCTGAACATCTCAATACCAGCGGTTAAACCAGAGACATGTTTGCCCTCAAACGCTGTTATTTCAAAAATAATATTTTCAAGAGCTAGCCCCCTCTTTAACTAATCGACTGATTGCATCACAAACAGATACTGGGAGGTTTAAAATCGCAGAAAACATAACCGGCGAGATATTAATAAAGAGTAGTAAATTTCGATATAGGGATTTTGCACAATGACGGACGTGAATACCAAAGCAAACGGAGCCAAAATTTGTTGTCTCAATATCAGAGGTCAGAGACTGAAAGAAGCAAAAATAATTTATACTTTTGCCTGTGGTTAGATCTTTAATTCTGACTAAAGCTTCAAATCCTAAACCATGACTAGAAGAAGATGTTATCGGCTGAAAGACACTTTAAAAATAGGAGTATTTATATCTCGCAACATATAACCCACCAATTCCCCCTATAACGCTTTAAACATATTTCTATTATTAAACAAGTAATTAACTATTAACAAGCAGCTATTAAATATAGTATAGTAAGTTCTTCATTATAGGTATATGACTGCTGTAAGCTTATGTTATCTACCTGTGTAAATTGGACGTTCAGTCATGCATCACAAATATCATGACACACAGCACTTAGCCATTTAACTATAGATCCTATTCTACATTTTTTTATTGTTATAAATCTTAACCATAATAGTTGTAATGTGAATCGTAAATGTTTAGCGTGAACTCTAAATCATTTTCGCCCCTTCCTTGTTAGTGCATATACCACTCATATTATCTTTCATATCTACCTTCCATATATTATCTCATGTAAGGAGTAAGTGATTTCACACATCACATATTGGCAAAAATCAATGGAAACGGTGTCCACTATTACTTAGCTATTACCAGACGTTCAACTGGAAGTGCAAAAAATGGAATAATCTCTGCCTGCGTTGAGGTAGAACCATGTTAAAAAAAATAAAAGCAAGCACCATCTAAGGTATTTTTATCACCAAGGATTATTAAAAATATTTTTATTACGTAGTGCACATATGATTTCAGTTTGAACAACCTAAAACCTTATTAAAGTTAACCCACCTTTCAGTTCAAAGAACTAACTAGGAGGCATCTAACCAAAAACCAAAGGTAAGCACAAATTATAAACTGGACCATAAGCATTTAAATGGCGACTTAATCTGATCTCACCAAGCGCCTTTTTCTCTCTTTTATTTATGCCTACACTAAAGATCCTGTCTATGAAGCACAAATAAAATAGATCTTCTTTTAAAGTAAACTCATTATTGGTGGTTAAATGACAATATCCCAGTAATTAGTAGGCTTACTTATTCCGCAAATTCGTCTACAATAAATATATGCATAATAAAAAATTTATCTTATGAAAAACCAAAGCAAAACATTGACTAAGCATCCTAAGGATCCTTGTAAATTGGCTGTGGTGAACACACCAATCATTGTCGGCATTGGTGCTTCTGCTGGCGGCTTGGAAGCATTGGAAGATTTCTTTTCCCATGTATTAACGCCCTGTAACATCGCATTTGTTGTCATTCAGCACCTTGACCCTACTCGCATAAGCATCATGCCAGAGCTGTTGCAACGCACTACGCTTATGAAAGTAACGCAAGCCCGCAACGGCATGGAAGTAAAGCCGAACTGTGTATATGTGATACCACCTAACAAAGATTTATCCATCATTCACGGATCATTGCTTCTGCTTGACCCGGTGGAGAGTCGCGGATTGCGGTTACCCATTGATTTCTTCTTTCGATCTCTGGCAAATGATCAGAATGAACGGGCTGTGGGTGTTATTCTATCTGGAATGGGATCCGATGGCACACTAGGTTTACGTGCCATCAAAGAAAATGCAGGCCTGTCTGTGGTGCAGTCTCCTGAGTTCGCAAAATTTGATTCAATGCCTCATAGCGCTGTTAATATGGGACTAGCTGACATTGTCGCCCCTGCTGAAGCACTACCAGAACGGATTGCAGCCTTTCTCAAACATAGCCGACGAGATGTCCCAACAAGATTGAAACTCAAGTCAACTAGCGCACTAGAGCAGATCGTTATTATACTGCGTGAACGAAGCGGCAACGACTTCTCACTGTACAAGAAAAACACCATATATCGTCGTATTGAACGGCGTATGGATCTGCATCAGCTTAAAAACATATCACTCTATACGCACTATCTGCGTGATAATCCACAAGAGCAAGACCTACTTTTCAAAGAAATGTTAATTGGGGTAACAAATTTCTTTCGAGATCATAAAGTTTGGGCGCAGCTCAAGTCAGTCACACTTCCAGCACTATTGGCCAATTATCCTGAAGGTAAAGAACTTCGAGCATGGGTGACAGCCTGTTCCACTGGTGAGGAGGCCTACTCGCTCGCGATGACGGTAATGGATGTATTGGATGACGTTAAACATAAAGGGCGTTTCAAACTACAAGTCTTTGCTACCGATGTTGGTGAAGATGCCATCAATATTGCGCGAAAAGGTTATTACCCGGCAAGCATTGAGGCAGATTTGTCGTCACAGCAATTGAATCGATACTTCAATAAAGATGGAAGTGGTTATCGTATCAACAAGCAAATACGAGACATGGTTATTTTTGCTCCACAAAATATCATCATGGATCCACCGTTCACCAAGCTAGATATTGTTACCTGTCGTAATCTTCTGATTTATCTTGGGCCGGAATTACAAAAAAAGTTAATCCCACTGTTCCACTACACATTGACATCTCATGGTATTTTGATTTTGGGTAATGCTGAAACTATTGGTAATTCCACCTCATTGTTCACAGAAATCAAGGAAAACACACGGATCTACACCCGCATTGATAGCACTGCACCGCAGATGGAAGTCGACTTCCCGACACGAATATTTCCCATCATATCCTTGGTAGAAAATGAACCTGAGAGAACCAGTAAGATGACGACAAATATTACCAACCTACAAATGCAGGCAGATCAAATTCTCCTACAAAGCTACTCGCCAGCAGCGGTTTTAGTCAATGCGGCAGGCGATATTATCTACATCAATGGTCGCACGGGAAAATATTTAGAGCCTGCCGCGGGGAAAGCCAACTGGAACATTCACGTCATGGCGCGTGAAGAGCTACAACATCAAATTCACCTTGCTATGATGAAAGCACAGTTGCAAATAGAGCCTGTAAACATTAAAAACCTGACGGTAGACACACATACTATTAATTTGACGGTACAAGCTATTACTAAGCCAAAAGCTTTGCTTGGCCTGATGATGGTGGTGTTTACTGAGATGTTGACGCCGACCAAGTTGCCACGCAGAAAACGGGGTTCAGCAGAGAAAGAAAGTCAGGCCGAATTACAACAAGCACATGACGAAATACAATCGCTTCGCGAGCAAATGCAATCCTCTCAGGAAGAGCTAAAATCGGCCAATGAAGAGCTGCAATCCACTAATGAGGAATTGCAATCCACCAATGAAGAATTGACCACGTCTAAAGAAGAGATGCAGTCAATGAATGAAGAATTGCAAACCGTCAATACTGAACTACGATCCAAAGTCGATGATTTGTCATGGGTCAATAACGACATGGAGAACCTGCTTGATAGTACGCAAATTGCCACCATTTTTCTGGATAACGAACTGCATGTTCGACGCTTCACCAACTATGCTACTCATCTATTCAAGCTGATCCAAAGTGATGTGGGCCGAGCATTGTCCGACATCGTCACTGAATTAGATTATGTCAGACTACAAGAAGATTCAAAGGAAGTATTGAAGACGCTTGTCTTCATAGAAAAAGAAATAACGGCTAAAAATAAACGCTGGTTCAAAGTCCGCATCATGCCTTATCGTACACAAGAAAATGTGATTGATGGCGTGGTGATTACCTTTACAGATATTAGTGAAGCCAAGCTGCTTGAGTCAGAATTACGTAAGATAAGGCCTACCACATGAAGCCGCCTCAAAAGTCAGCCAAGCGGTCCGCCAAAGCGATACGCCAGTGTGCGGAAGCACAACTGAAAAAACAAACGGGGATCAAGCAAACTAACCCTAGCGACTATGCTGCCAAAAAGATGCTACACGAATTGCAGGTTCATCAGATTGAATTGGAAATGCAAAATGAGGAGTTAAAGCAAGCACGGATAACAGAGAGATTATATTATCGTTATACCGAGTTATTTGAATTTGCACCGATTGCTTACTTTGTTTTTGACCTAAATGGCATAATCAATCAGGTCAATTTACGAGGCGCGAGTCTATTGGGTATTGAGCGTGCTAACTTGGTAGGGAAACCGTTTTCACACTACGTAACACCACAATATAGAGAGACTTTTAAACGTTGTTTGGGAAAAGCCTTTGGTGGTAACGGTATACAATCCTGTGAAGTCTTAGGGCAAGTTGACAATAATACGCTTTGGCTAGATATCGAGGCCAATATCGGCATCACAGGTACGGACTGTCTTACCGCGATGATCGACATTACTGAGAGAAAACAAGCTGAAAACAGTCAACATCTAGCCAACAAAGAGAAAGATAAGCGAGCCAATGAGTTAGCTCTTGCCAACGCAGACAAAGAAAAACGCGCTAATGAGTTAGCTATTGCCAACATAGAACTTGCCTTTCAAAACAAAGAAAAGGATAAGCGAGCAGACGAGTTAGCTCTTGCCAACGCAGACAAAGAAAAACGCGCCAATGAGTTAACTATTGCCAACATAGAACTTGCCTTTCAAAACAAAGAAAAGGATAAGCGAGCAGACGAGTTAGCTCTTGCCAACGCAGACAAAGAAAAACGCGCCAATGAGTTAGCTATTGCCAACATAGAACTTGCCTTTCAAAACAAAGAAAAGGATAACCGAGCAGACGAGTTAATTCTTGCCAACGCAGACAAAGAAAAGCGCGCCAATGAGTTAGTGCTTGCCGCCAAGGTATTCACTCACGCCCGAGAAGGCATTATGATTACTGATGCTAAAGCTAGCATTATCGAAGTCAACGACACATTCACATCCATCACAGGTTATTGCCGCGAAGAGGCTATTGGACAAACCCCTCGCATTCTCCAATCTGGACGTCAATCACCTGAGTTTTACGCTAATATGTGGCAAACCTTACTCACAGAAGGTTACTGGTATGGCGAAGTTTGGAATCGCCGTAAAAATAACGAAGTGTATGCTGTATTACAAACAATTAGTGCAGTACGTGATGTACACGGTATTACGACCCATTATGTATCCTTAGCTACCGACATCACCCCGATGAAAGCGCATCAAGACGAATTAGAGCATATTGCCCATTACGACGTGCTGACCAATCTGCCAAATCGTGTTTTACTATCAGACCGATTATCTCAAGCCATGTTGCAATGCCGTCGTCACGCGCAGTCTCTCGCTGTCGTATTCCTAGATTTAGATGGTTTTAAAACAGTAAATGATACCTATGGGCATGATATGGGGGATGAACTACTTATTGCACTCTCAGTCCGTATGAAAGAGGCGCTACGTGAAAGTGATAGCTTAGGCCGTATTGGCGGTGATGAATTTGTGGCGGTATTAGCCAATTTAATTAAAGTCGAAGATTGTGAGCCTGTATTAGAGCGATTATTATTGGCAGCGTCAGATCCTGTCACCGTGGGTGGTGTAATATTTAATATATCAGCCAGTATTGGCGTCACCCTCTATCCGCGAGATGATGTGGATGCAGACCTACTTATGAGGCATGCCGATCAAGCTATGTATATGGCTAAAGAATCCGGTAAGAATTGTTATCATTTATTTGATACAGCTCAAGATGATGCGATTAAAGTGCAACGGGAAAGTCTAGAAGCTATTCGCTGCGCATTAGATAATCATCAATTCGTACTCTATTATCAGCCTAAAGTTAATATGATGAGAGGAACTGTGGTGGGGGTCGAGGCGCTTATTCGTTGGCAACATCCAGAGCGAGGAATATTAAATCCAATCGAGTTTTTGCCTGTCATTGAAAATCACACCATGATGATTGAAATAGGTGAATGGGTTATTGATACCGCATTGACACAAATCAGCCAATGGCAAGCAATGGGGGTTAATCTCATGGTAAGCACTAGCGTGAACATTGCGGCTGTACATTTACAGCAGCCTGACTTTACACAGAGGCTAACGACTCTGCTAGCAGCCCACCCCAATGTTGAGCCGCGCTATTTAGAGCTAGAGGTGTTAGAAACAAGTGCCTTAGAGGATGTGCATCATATCTCAACCATCATGAATGACTGCATGAACCTCGGCGTAAATTTTGCTTTAGATGATTTTGGCACAGGCTATTCGTCCCTGACTTACCTTAGACGATTACCTGCCAGCTTGATTAAGATAGACCAGAGTTTTGTGAGAGACATGTTGAGTAACGCTGATGATTTAGCCATTGTTGAAGGCGTGATAGCCTTAGCTAAATCATTCAAACGTGACGTGATTGCTGAAGGCGTTGAAACGATTGAACACGGCACCGCACTATTACAACTAGGCTGTGAATTAGCACAAGGTTATGGTATTGCCAAACCAATGCCTGCCAGTGATATTCCTGCGTGGATAAGTGACTGGAAGCCCGATGCTAGTTGGCTAAGCTGAATAAACAGTAGGACTACTTGAAACCCATCCAACGACTTAACAAGTGGGGTCAGTAACAAGTGGGGTAAGTGTAACCTTTTTTTTTAACTTTCTTCTCCGCCCTTAATTTGACATTCTAAAAGTATCTCGTTTTCCAAAATTGGCACAATAACGATATTTCTTCAGCTATTACTGAAAGTGTTAGTACATATCACATTGGCATGCGTTCCCTAATACAAACCGTCACTTTACGAGCGTTAACTCAAACACGTTTATGTTGGTGCTAGTTCTTGTCGCACGCCCCTAAATGAGTAAACCCCCTTTAGTTTTTTATCTTGTCTACTGTCTGTTTAATCGTCTTTTTTGGTCATCGGAAGTTGTGGTCAGTGCCCCAGGCAACAATATGTCAATCTACGCCGAGAGGCCAAGTATAGGTTATTTACTCGTGGTTTTACTTGATACAGTGCTGTTTCTGCACGGTATCAAGTCCGAAATGTCCTGATTGTTATCTCATAATTCGCACTGACCCACACTAATTTGCGGAGACTAATTTGCGGAGACTAATTTAGGATGGCAAAACTGTCGCCACGCAACATCTGGCTGCCAGTTTGCCGCCCACTGAGGAACATCTTTAGCCATCATCGGCCTCGCAATCCCATACCCCTGTGCCAATTCACAGCCTAATTGCAATAATGCAACACCATGGGCGATGGTTTCTACTCCCTCGGCAATAACGTCACGCTTAAATGTCTTGCCCAATACCACCACGCTCTCGACAATCGACAAGTCATCGGAGTCAATCAACATATCACACACAAAGGTCTGGTCTATCTTAATCAAACTCGCGGGCAAACGCCTGAGGTGACTCAATGAAGAGTAACCCGTACCAAAATCATCTAATGCAAAATTAACCCCCAGCTTAATACAGGCGTGCATGGTCTCAGAAACCTGCAACAAATCACCTATTGCACTCGTTTCAAGGACTTCTAATTCTAAAGCGCTAGGATCAATCTCGGGGAATGCGGCCAATAACTCAGCCAAACGAGTGGCAAAATCATCACTCTGTAATTGAATTGCGCTAATGTTGACACTGACGGCAATATTCAACCCCAGCGTTTGCCACGCCTTAATTTGACTCAGTGCGGTACCAATGACCCATTCGCCTAGCGCGATACTGAGAACATGATCCTCAATGACAGGCAAAAACTCGTTAGGGCCGATTAAACCACGCTCGGGGCATTGCCAACGAATTAATGCTTCAACGCCAATCATTTCCCCTGTTTTCATATTGACCTTAGGTTGGTAATAAAGTAAAAACTCATTCCCATCCAATGCCTTACGTATGCGCTCCAATTCTCCATGTTGATTAACCATTGCGGTATTATGTGCAGAATCAAACAAGCGATAGCGGTTCTTACCCTGTTGCTTTGCAACATACATGGCTTGATCGGCATGGCGTATGAGTTGATCTGCATCGACGTCATCTTGTGGATAAATTGAGACACCAATACTGGCAGATACTTCCAGTCTAACGCCCCCCACTACCACAGGATCCGATGCAGCCAGCAATAGCCGCTCTAAGATAGGCTCACAATCCGCCATTGTATGTATATTTTCAATCACAGCGACAAACTCATCCCCGCCTATACGAGCCAGCGTATCTTCATTACGTAGGGCTTCCTTCATGCGAGATGAGACCACAATTAATAATTCATCACCAACGATATGACCGTAGGTATCATTAATTTTTTTGAATCTATCCAAATCAACAAAGGCGACCACTAATAATGACTGTTGACGTTGGCTGTGCTTCATTGACTGGGTTAGACGGTCTGCCAATAATGTACGATTAGGTAAGTTTGTTAACATATCATAATGAGCAATACGTTCTAATTGTCCCTGATGCTCTTTAATCGCAGTAATATCGTTAAATAGGGCAACGTAGTTTTGCACCACGCCAATATCATCGAGTACCGAGCTTATGGTAAGTATCTGCGGATAAACCTCACCATTTTTACGCATGTTCCAGACCTCCCCCGTCCAATAACCTTTTTGTTGCAACGTGGCCCACATTTCTTTATAGAACTCTGGTAAATGAAGTCCCGATTTTAGCATTCGCGGATTTTGTCCTATCACATCACTGAGTTCGTAGCCGGTAATATCACTAAAAGCATCATTAACGTCTATGATGACACCTTTGGTATCAGTGATGATGATACCTTCTCTGGCGTAGGTAAATACGCTGGCGGCAAGTTTGCGCGCGTCTTCAGATTGCTTACTCTTGGTGATGTCTTGATGTAGGCCTGACATTCGCACCGCCTTGCCATCTTTCGTCCACTCAACTACCCGCCCACGATCGAGGATCCAGACCCAGCTGCCGTCCTTGTGCTGCATCCGAAACTCACATTCGTAAGTATCTGTCTCATTCGTGAAACAACGCTTTAGCAATTCATTGGTATTATGTATATCATCGGGATGAACTCGTTTCTCCCAAGTGTTGTTGTCAATGGGTTCAAGCTCTTTAAGACTGTAACCCAACATCTCGGCCCAGCGTTGATTGTACGAGGCTTTCCCTGTCTGTACATTCCATTCCCAGGTGCCAATATTGGCGCCCCAAATCACTTCAGCATAACGTTGGCTTTGCTCCCGAAATTTCTTCTCGGTCTCTTCCAAAGCTATTTGGGTACGCCTATTTTCGGTAACATCTTGGATTAATGATGTCACCCCGATGACCTCACCGTGCTCACTGACAAGCGGAGTATTGTGCCATTCACAGATGATGGTCCGGCCATCTTTGGTCTTGTTCTTATTAATACTGATGGAGTCTTTATTGCTTTTTAACAATGACTTAATAACATTTTCGATATCATTTCTACCTTCATCAGGCACCAAGAGGTCTAATAGACAATGCCCCCTGACTTCGTCGGCGGAGTAGCCGAATATGGCTTCGGCTGATTTGTTTATCTCAATACAATTTGAGTTTATATCCCGTGAAATGTACCCGAGCGGCGTATTCTGAATATGGTGCGACAGTGCCGCCTGATTCGCCTGTAATTTCATCGCGGTCTTGTTGCGGTCGGTGACATCGCGAATGAAGCCCATATAGCCCTGAATTTGGCCATCAACATCTTTAATCATAATTCGACTGGTTTCGCCAACAACGATCCCGCCGTCCTTGTGGCGGTAATTAGCTTCATAAGGTTTGAGTTTCTCACCAGCAGCGAGATTAAAATACATTAGACCTTGTCGCTCATATTCTTCATTGCTTGCGTAAATAATCGATACGTTTTTTCCCACAAGCTCATCAGAGCAATACCCTAACAAAAGTTCCATTCCCTGATTTATCGATATAATTCGGCGCTCTGGGTCTGCGAAAATAAAGCCGTCGGTAACACAATTAGAAATTGAGCTGAACAACCTTTCGTTATTAACGGATGCTGTTTTCGCTTTATCAAGAGCGCGCAATGTTTGTTCACGTTCAGCCAGTTTGCTTGGTAACCAACGCTTGAGGAGAAGCCAGATGACCAGCAAGCCAGCAGCAACATTGATTAATTGGGGAATAATGAGCCAAGAGGGTTGCGACAACAGCTCGTTGATAGCTTTTGGGATCAGCCCGTACAGTGAGGTAAAATACAACCCTAAATAGACACTTTCAATGATGGTCCTGACGGCATCAATGCCAAGGATAATGAGGAGAACGGCAACCGCTCCGCCAACAGACCCATCAAGGGTTGTTAATTGTCTACGTTTTAGCAGACAAATGCCGATAATAACCAACCATAAGGTGGTCAATATCCAATATGATATCGGTGTGATAATGTCAAAAATATCAATTTCCTCTTACTAATTGACTTGCAGGCAATCAGACTAAGAATGGTTAAGAAAGATAAATAAGCGCATCACAGAGACGCGCTTATTTATCAATAAATCATAGTTAAATCTTAAATTGATCGACCAATTCTTTTAGCTGTTCAGATAAAAGTGCAATCTCACCAGCAGAGGCTCTTGTCTGGTTTGCAGCTACCGCATTTTCTTCGGCAATATGCTTTACATTAATCACATTTTCATTAATGCTTTCTGCAACAGAGCTTTGCTGCTCGGATGCACTTGCAATCTGAATATTCATGTCATTAATCACACTGATAGCCTGAGTAATGGCCTGTAATGCACGCCCCGTTTCATTGGCTTGATCCACACTCTCTGCCGCTTGAGTTCTCCCTTGGGTCATTACCGCTACCGTGCTTTGGGTTCCTGCCTGAAGCTGCTCAATCATATTTTGGATTTCTTGGGTAGACCCTTGGGTTCTCTGAGCAAGTGAGCGAACTTCGTCGGCCACGACGGCAAAGCCGCGTCCATGCTCACCAGCACGGGCAGCTTCAATTGCAGCATTGAGTGCCAGTAAATTAGTCTGGTCGGCAATCCCTCGAATAACATCTAAGATTTTAACAATATTAAGGGTTGCGTCTTCGACTTCACCTAGCTTCTCAGAAGACTCATTAACCCTGTCAGCAAGGGTATTGATTGCTAAAATCGTTTTTTCAACCACCTGGCTACCACTACTCGCGTCATTGTCTGCTTGATTAGCCGCACCAGCCGCATTACTAGCATTACTAGCATTACTAGCAACATCATTAACCGTCGCAGCCATTTCGTTCATTGCGGTTGCAACCAAATCTGTTTCAGTCTGCTGGTTTACCACCCCTTGGCTTGACTGCTCTGTCACCACCGCCAACTCTTGTGAGGCGGATGCAAGCTCAATACTGGCGCCTGATATGGTCGCAATAATATTTCTCAGGTTAGTGGCTGTCCCTTGAATGGATGCGAGTAACTGCCCAGTTTCATCGCGGCTTGAACTTGTTACTTCGATGGTTAAGTCGCCCTTTGCCAGTAGATTAGCGGCCTTAACTGCCTGACTTATTGGACGAGTAATGGCGATAGTCAACAAATACGCCGCAATGGAGCCCATAAGAATGGCAACAAAAGACAGAATCAGAGTGAGGTTAATACTGTCATTAGTATTTGTTTTTATCTCAGAGCCCAATATATCTTGCTCTGCCATAACAGACAGTTTTACGTCGTCTACACTTTTCGCCACCTGCGGGCCAATTTTTTTCAGTGTATTATTAATGAGTTCGTTTTTGTCTTTTATAAGCTGATGAATATCATTAAGGCCTCGTAAATATTTCTGATGCGCCGTTAAAAATTGAGATAATAGTGATTTATGAGTAGGATTTGATAAGTATTGTTTTAGCTCGGTTGCTTCTTCTACCAGTTTAGTGTCCATCGAGTTGATAGCTACACCATAATCTTGCTGAGTATTAGACTTCAGAAACTTGACAACGTACAAGCGTCCAAATAACAATTTCTCTTGAACATGGGAGGCGTTATAAACGGTTTTGGCATCATTATCATCATAGGCCGACTTAATTATTGCAGCGATAGCCTCTCCCATCACCTCTCCCTGAGGCACGAGTTGGTCATTAAGTATGCTGTTTTGTTGTTCCGTTAATGATACGACGCTAGAAAAAGCATTTTTATACTTGGTTATCGATGTCTCAAGGCTCTTTATAATTTGCGCACGTTCTGGTTGTTGGATTTCCTTTCTACTCTTAACCAAGAAGGTATCCATTTTATCAAGGTAGGCTTTATATTGGGTTAAATTATTGTCATTTTGAGTGTCGAGATAGCCCAACACATTCATCCGAACCATTAACATATTCGCCTGCAAGCGCCCTGAAAAATTGGTTTCTCTCGCGAGACCTTCGTATCGAGTGATCCCTTCATCCGCTTTTTCAAGTGCGATAATACCCACACCGAGTACTACCGAAAGAAGGGCTAAAACCACAAAAAAACTTAAGCCTATTTTTAATCCTAATCGTAAATCCTTTAACATATATTCGCCTAGCAACAAGAAATTGTAAGTTAACGCCCCACTTTACCGAGTAACGTTCTGTTTATAAATCAATGAGTTACTATAACATCTTAGGTATTTTGATTTATCGGGTTTGATCACGTTGCATGATAGTGATGTTAAAATTGTGATCAATATTTAACCTTTCACTTGTTAACGTTATTTTGCAAAAGTTCATTTTTGATAACAGAAACGACAATCGCAATCGTAGCGGCAGCAGGCAGCACATGTGAGTTGATACAACTTCATTTACCGTTCAAAGAGCTGTTTGATAACGGTTTATCATCTTGCGTTAAGGTTAAATAATCTGAAATCTCCATAAGAATTGAACTAAAAACCCAATCGCGACCGGACCGATTATCAACACCCACTATTAACAACTAGCAACAACTATCATCAACCCCATAGATTGTCCTCTAACGCTTTAGTGCTAAGCCTTTTATGTTCAAAAATGAGTTTGAACACCTCATTCTTTTACTGATCACATCGATAAATCCGTTACGAGCCTCTATTCTGCGTTTTTCAGACTTATAGCATTTAGCGATGGCAGCCGGACACTGCTGATTATGTTCATTCTCAATCACAATTTCATAGGTTTATCATCGTGATTAGCAGTTCAATCTAGTCAGCGTAATCAATACACGGTATTGTTACCCCCAATTGAACACAGATAATGGATGATGATTGTTTACCTATAATATCAATGGCAAAGCGAGCCGCTATTTTACCTACGCAGCGTTAATAAACTGCGGTTCAACGGCTATCGAACATCAAATTGAAAATCTGCCATTGCAACCAGACACTTGGCGCGCCCTCAGTTTACTAGCCACCCAAATACTTGACCCAATCGTCGATCAATTCGGGCCAATAGCGCTCACTTATGGTTTTTGTTCGCCAGAGCTGGTGAGAAAAATTGCTAAAAATCGCAATCCTCATATTGCGCCAAAGCTTGATCAACATTGCTCCCATGAACTCAATCAAAATAAAAAAATTATCTGCGACCGTTTAGGCGCAGCATGCGACTTCACCCTGCTCGACAGCCATAACGAGAACAATGACGGCAAACAAGTCGATATGCAGCAAGTCGCACTGTGGATTTGTGAAAATATTAAGTTTGATCGCCTATATTACTATGGCAAAGACCGATCTTTGCACATCAGCATTGGGCCGAAAATGAATCAGTTTATTCAAACCATGAAAACCAACGCCGACACCGGACATCGAGTACCGTCTAAAAAAGGACGTGGAGAAGTGGCTATAAAGGTGATTCAGCAAGTCGATTATTAAGTGCTTATTTGGGGTGCTAACAAAGCTTCCAAATTCAAAAAGTAAACTCTTGAGACAATCATAAACACAAGATTGCAGATAAACTTAAACAATATTAATCATAGGCTTATTCATGTCCACCATCGAATTTTACGACCAACATTCACAAGACTTTTTTGAATCAACCGTCAATGCAGATATGAGTGAATTGTACCAACCTTTTATACATCATCTCTCCTCTGGCAGCTGCATATTAGATGCGGGATGTGGTTCTGGCCGTGACAGTAAAGCATTTATTGGTTTGGGCTATAATGTGACCGCTATTGACGCCAGTGCCCAATTAGCCAAAGCCGCCTCAAAATACATTGGCCAGTCTGTCAGTGTTTGTCAGTTTGAGCAGCTTGAGCAGCAACCACGCTTTGCTGGCATTTGGGCTTGCGCTTCATTACTGCATGTTGCCGCCACAGACCTACCCAACACCTTTGCTATTTTGGCCAATACACTGGTAGATGGTGGCGTGTTTTATTGCTCGTTTAAATATGGCGATCAAGAGCGAAGTCATAATGGCCGTTTTTTTACCGATGCTGATGAGTCACGATTGCAGCAATGGTTACAACAAACAAATTTAGTCATTAACCAGACTTGGGTGACCGCAGATGTGCGCCCTGATCGTGAAAATGAAAAATGGCTCAATGCCATCTTAATCAAAGCAATAATGTAGAGATACAACAATGAAGTTAGCAGAAGGACCTGTATTAACCAGCGGTGGCTTGGATGACCCTTTTTTACCCAAGTTACAACAAGCAATCAACCGCGCAACCAGTATTGAAATGTCGGTTTCGTTCATTCAGCAATCGGGTCTAGATTTAATTTTTGATGCCTTATCCGATGCGCTAGAGCGCAATGCCAGCATTTCAATTGTCACTTCTGACTATCTTTTGATTACCGATCCGGTTGCCCTACGCCATTTAATGATTTTGCAATCTCGCGGCGCTAAAACCAAAATATTTGCCTGCAAAAATCATCAAAGCTTTCACATGAAAACCTATATTTTTGTCCAGCAACAAACAGGACAGACAGATGTAGGGTGTGCCTTCATTGGATCAAATAACATCAGTAAAGCGGCATTTACCCACGCATTTGAATGGTGCTTGCGCCACGATTTATTACCGGATCAAGATCCTAAAGAATTTAGCTATATCCGTGAGCAGTTTTTACAAATTTTTAATCATTCGCAGGCAATCGATCTTAGTAATGCATTCATCAACGACTATGCCCAAAAGCGTAAATTATTTAAACCACCCTTATCGATTGTTCATGAAACAGAGCCAGAAGAACCAGTACCTAATTCGGCCCAAGAACAAGCTTTAATCGCATTAGCGGATACCCGTTTAGCTAAGCAATCCAAGGGACTGGTTGTATTAGCCACGGGCATGGGTAAAACATGGTTAGCTGCATTTGATGTTCAGCAATTTAACGCAAAAAAGGTGTTGTTTGTCGCCCACCGCGAAGAAATATTACTCCAAGCAGAGCGCACTTTTAAAACCTTGTTGCCTAATATGGTGAGCGGTCATTTTAATGCGACAACCAAAGTCATTGATGCGGACATTGTATTTGCATCGATTCAAACATTAGGCAAACCGGAATATCTTAATAAACTAGATCAAGCTCACTTCGACTACGTCATTGTTGATGAGTTTCATCATGCTGGCGCCGTCAGTTATCGGTTATTACTCAACCACTTTACGCCGCAGTTTTTACTCGGTTTAACCGCCACGCCAGAGCGTACCGATCAAGCTGATATTCTATCGTTATGTGATAATAATTTGGTGTTTGAAAAAAACATAATCGACGGAATTGAATCGGGTATTTTGGTACCGTTTCATTACCAAGGTATTAAAGACGAAACGGTCGATTACCGAGAGTTGCCATGGCGCAATGGTAAGTTTGATCCGCAACAATTAATGAATCAGTTTGCTACACAAAAGCGCGCTAAACACGTGTTTGGTCATTGGCAAACACACAAGCAGCAACGCACCTTGGCATTTTGCGTCTCTAAAGCTCATGCCGACTTTATGGCGAAGTGGTTTTCTACCCGTGGTATTAAAGCCGTGTCGGTGCATAGCGGCTCAGAAGTTAGACGCGGCGAAGCGCTTGGCCAATTAAACTCGGGAGAAATAGAGGTGATATTTTCAGTCGATTTATTTAATGAAGGTACTGATTTACCCTCAATCGATACTATATTAATTTTACGCCCTACCGAGTCTAAAATACTGTTTTTACAACAATTAGGTCGTGGATTACGCACATCACCCGAAACCAATAAAACCTTTGTGTCTGTTATCGATTTTATTGGTAATCACATCAGCTTTTTAAATCGTCCAATGGCGTTATTACAAACAGCAAATGCCAATGAAGCGATTAAGCGTCTTAACAATCCTGAAATCGATTCTAAGTGCTTAATCAATATCGATCCCGAATTGGTCGACTTTTGGCAACAGTTAAAACTTGATTACACCAAAGCAGATCAACAATACCAATTACTCAAAGATGATTTAGGTCACCGCCCTACTGCCACCGAGTTTTATCACAGTGGTTATGTTTGGAGTAAAATGACCAAGCAAAATGATAGTTGGTTTGAATTGGTATTGAGCCAAGAACGTGAAGACAAAACATTACTTTCGTTAACGCCATATTTGATATTTCTGAGTAGAGGGGTTGAAAAAGCCACAATGAGCAAGTGCTTTAAAGCCATTTTACTTGAGGCTTTCATCGAACTAGACGGCTTAAGCACACCGCCTAGTATTGACTCGCTGTGTGTCAAAAGTTGGCAAGTATTTAAACGTTATCCTAAATTGTGGACCCAAGATGTTAAAGCTGATTTACAGCAAATTAATGCTCAGTCTCCTCAGTGGCGTAAGTATTGGTTAGACAATCCAATTACGTTTTTATGTAAACAGGATAAGTCTGATATTCAATCTTGGTTTGTGGTTCAAAATGATTGTTTACACGCTAATGTGGATATTGCTGTTGAGGATATTGAAACCGTCACTCGTAGTATGAGTGAGTTGAGCCAATTACTACTCGCACGTTATAGCCAGCGCTTAACCAAAACCAAAACCAAAATGAATACCGTAGAATCGACTAATAACAATCAGGATTCTGTAGTTGCTATTACCAAAGATGTTACAAAAGACGCGCAACCATCACTCAACTTTTATCCGGATTTAAAAATCGCTTGTGGTCACTTTAAAACCGCAACAGATGACTACTTTGAGACCCGACAATTAAACGATAGCTTTAGTAGATTAGATCCATCCATCTACTTTATCGCGCCAGCCAGTGGCAACTCTATGAATGGCGGTAAGAATCAAATTAGTGATGGTGATTTACTGTTATTAGAACGGGTTACACCTATCAATGCAGGTTCGATTACCGGACAAATTATGGCAATCGAAATCCAAGATACTGCAGGAGACAATCAATATTTACTGCGAAAAGTGACAAAGTTGGCTGATGGCCAATATCAACTAAACGCCAATAACCTTGATTATCCACCAATGACGGCCAATGAAACCATGAACACTTTTGCGCGCTTAAAGCAGGTACTGGATGAGTCTGACTTTGGTTAAATGATGGACACCTATAATGAAGCAACTCGAGCATGGCTTCATTATTCACCCTCATTATTGCTCGTGCAATTGCGCTAAAACAGCCCTTCATTACTATCTGCTAATACAAATTGATACACAAATTATTACGTGTAACGTTAACAAGTTGTTAATATGCTTTGTAAAATCGAGTATTTATCGCTCGTATGCTTTTTAAGCTATGTGCAAACAGACGTTTAAGCAGAGAAAGGGCTGGCTATTCCTAGTACGATGCAAAATAAACAATGTCGGCTCCTAACAATAACAACAAAGGATTTTAAAAATAGCCATGCCTCTAAAAATTAACAAGATTAATGCAATTCCACTCGCCCTTAGCCTAGTTTTAGGTACCACTTTTATGACTCCAGCGATTGCCCAAGACACGCTGATCTTAGCCGATGCTTATATCGACGTTGCTAAAGGTAAAAGTGTTAATGATGCTGCGATTATCGTATCAGACAATCAAATAATTAAGGTTACCACCGCTGCAAACATCACCAATAAAGCCGATTACAACTTGGTCGATCTCAAGGGTAAAACGCTGGTGCCTGGGGTAATGGATATGCACGTGCATTTATCTGGCGATGCTGAAGATAACTTTTTAGAGTCGATGAATTATTCAGTGCCAAGACAAACCGTTAAAGCGGTTAAAAATGCCCAGAAAACCTTACTTGCAGGCTTTACCACAGTGCGAGACTTAGGCGCATCGGGTTATTCCGTCATTGCTACTCGCGATGGAATAGATGCTGGCGAAATTCCTGGGCCACGCATTTGGGCTGTAGGACATGCAATTGGCATTACCGGCGGACATTGCGATGATAACTTCCCCGCACCAGAAGCCCACGCTAAAGCTCAAGGTGTTGCCGACGGCCCTTGGGAAGTACGCACTAAAGTACGTGAAAACATTAAATATGGTGCCAATGCGATTAAAGTCTGTGCTACTGGCGGGGTATTTTCTAAAGGCACCCAAGTTGGCGCCCAGCAAATGACCTATGAAGAGCTCAAATCTGCAGTGGATGAAGCCCATCTGCGCGGCCTTGTTATCGCCGCACATGCCCATGGTACTAGCGGCATTAAAGATGCGATACGCGCGGGTATCGACAGCATTGAACATTGTAGTTTTATGGATGATGAAGCCATTAACATGGCATTGAAAGCGGGCACTTATTTGTCTTGCGATATTTACAACACTGAATACACCCTCGCCTTTGGCGCGGCCAATGGCGTACCAGAAGCCAATATCAATAAAGAAAAACAAGTGTCACAAGCCCAGCGTGACAGCTTTAGAAAAGCCGTTAAGGCCGGCGCCAAGATGGTGTTTGGTTCAGATGCGGCTATTTATCCCCATGGAGACAATGGTAAACAGTTTTCACGCATGGTGACCTTTGGTATGACGCCTATTCAAGCCCTGCAGGCCGCGACGGTAAATAGTGCCGCACTGCTAAAACAAGATAATGTAGGCCAGATCAAAGCGGGTTTCTTGGCCGACATTATCGCCGTAGACGGCAATCCGCTGGATAACATCAGCTTAATGGAAAACGTCACCTTTGTGATGAAAGACGGCGTGGTTTATAAAAAACAGTAAACCATTAGCTAACAGGCCATTCTTTATAAACAATTATTTTGAGCAATTAATTTTGAATAATTAGTTTTGAGTAATGGGTTTTGAGTAATGGGTTATAAGCAAGCCATTAACGTTATTCTTCAAGGTAGATATAAGCTATTTATTATGGGTCGTTAGCAATAAGCTTCAATACCTTTACCAATCTAAAACGCCAAGGCCTAGCTATTAAGCTGGGCCTTTTTTATTATCTAAACTTGATGTGTAGTTGCACGATCTCATGACAGTGATCATTTAGTTCAGTGCTTATCTAGCTCAAGGCTATTGGATTCAAGACTATACATTCAACTCTGGGCTATTTATCTCGTTCAAGGTCTTTTCTCTCATTCGAGACTGTGCATTCAACTCTGGGCTGATTTACCCGTTCTGCTTATCAAACGCTATTCCCAAAGGTTCAAAATATGCCAATAGGGCTTGGTAAATCTCAGCACAATGTTGTGCGTCTGGATAAGCGCCGTGTTTGGCTAAGGGGGAGTTGATAGTGCTGTTGACTAAGTAAGGGTTAGCTATATCGGCATTGGCTTGTGAATACATTTCAATACTAGCTTCAAAGGCGCGAGCCATCATTTCGGTAGGTTTAGCAAAATATTGGCTGCGTTGCAGTTTATCTAATGCGATTGAGCGCCGCACGTACTCATGTGGTAAGGAAGCATGTGATGAGGATACATCTGGTAAAGAAGCATCGAGTAAAGAACCGTGTGGCTCTTGGCTGCTGGCATTCAAAAAGGTGATTTCGAATAATTTGGATAATTGCTGGTTAAGTGGATGAGCAATTAACGATTTGTCGGCAAGCCAATGATCGGTGGCACAAGCATATCGATTAGCAGCGCTCATGTAGGCATCTGGGCTCAACAGACTGTCATCAATAAACATTTTGTCGGCAATGTAATGATCGAACGCATGCCAAAATTCGTGGGCTAACGCCCCTGCTCCGGCATTTTTAGCTAAGGCTAGCTCACGATATGCTGGTGAATAATGTGCCTGAACCCCCTTTTGGCCACCATGACCAAAGGCAAAGCGTAAACTGCCACGTAAGCCAATGAGCTCAGGTGGCACGCCTAGAATATTGGCTAAGTCGGCTAACGAATCAAAAATTAGATTTGCCGCAAGCGCAGACTCTTCTCGATTAACCCATTTACCGACACGGATATGCTGCAAACCAAAGGTATGCTTGATGTCGAGAAAACTGACCGAATCGCCATTACGATAGTCAGGCCCTATACGTTCAAAATGACGTTGATGATTAAGCAAAGAATGATGTGAAGCCAAACATACCTCGAAGTAAAACAAAAAAAGCATGCTGAGTTTACAACATGTGCATACCATGTCTATAGCGTAAACATGCCGAAAAGCGGTCTAAAGAGCAGTCCAAATGACGGCACTATACTCACCTTAACCAAAAGGCTTAGCCTCACATAATAATCGAATAAATATTCTTGTTTATGCAAAAATAAAAGTCTTACCCGGCACAGATTTTTAACTTCCATTCATTTAAATGCATATTTACGCATTGTTGCGTGAAACTGTTTAAATAAAAACCAATATATAATCAGTAGGTTAATTTATTGGTGCATATTACGTCCACCAGCACTAGATGGATCGTATACATTACGTCTCTTCATTACGTCTCTACATTACGACTCTACATTACGACTCTTTATTGCGACTCTTTATTGCGATAGCCTAAAGAGTAAACAATAGTATTGGGGGGGCACTTAAGTATCACTAATTGAATTCCTATTTAAGCCTGTTCGCAGTACGATGGTTTAAATTTAATTTTTTATGGCGGATTTATGATTTATACCACGGCAGAAACTATTCCTGGCCGGGACGTTATGGATGGTTCGTCCAAAATAATGACTTTGGGTACTGCTGTTAAATTAGGGACGCGCTGATAAAGTGGCCTGAAACTTAACTCATAACTTAACTCATAACTTAGCTCATAACTTAACTCATATTAATCGTGCTCGCGTAGAATAAATGCTGAGCTAAGAATTTATCACTATTTTTATAACGCTGCTTGTGCCCGCGTTTTATGCCGAAGTGCCACTATTCATCAAACATACCTAATAGGTGACTTTATGATTAGAAATATTTGCTTAGCCGTTGCCGTCTTATTCGCTTCGACTCATGCTTACGCGTTAGAGAGCCTTATCACTGTTGAAAGCCATTACTCGGCCAAAGAAACGGCAGATAGGTTTGAGACAATCATAAAAGATAAAGGGTTTACGGTTTTTTCCCGAATTGATCATCAAAAAAATGCCGCCGCAGTGAACTTAGCACTGAGGCCAACTGAAGTGATAATTTTCGGAAATCCTAACATCGGTACCCAATTGATGCAGTGTAACCAACTTGTCGCAATTGACTTGCCACAAAAGGTATTGATTAGCGAGGATGTTGATAACAAGGTTTGGCTGTCGTATAACAACCCGAAGTACATTAAACTGCGTCATAATATTGCCGGCTGCGATAAGGTTATCAACAAAATATCGGCTGCTCTCAATACATTAAGCATTGCTGCAACGTCCAAGTAGTTACTTCGCAGCTGGTCATTTGAGCTAAGTCGTTTGAACAAGTCGTTTGAACAAGTCGTTTGAGCAAGGTAGTTCACGCAAGTATGTTGAACGCCCATTTACAGCCACCAGCTTATGAATTCAGAGCAAGTATACGAGGAACAAGCAGAGCATGACAATGATCACTAAGCCATTGTGGTTGATCGTAATACTGCCGCATTGTTGGTATTACTCTATCTATCGCAGCACAGAATAAACATTTCGATTTACATCCACAATGGCACAACGACAAGATAATATTTATCAATATTTTACATCAATATTTTACATCAATATTTATCAGAAGAAGTTATCAGAAGAAGTTATCAGAAAATTAGATAAAACAATCGATTTAGAGGTTTTTAATGAATAGTGAAGTGGTATTAATCACCGGTGCGAATAGAGGCATTGGTCTAGCGTTAACAGAGCAATATCTTGTCAACGGTTGCAGCGTCATAGCAACCTGTAGAGATGACGCGACAAAGACTGATCTTATGTCGTTAAAGGCTCAGTTTACTGACAAATTATCCATTGAATCAATGGATATCACGAGCCCTGAAACAATCAATCGCTTAGCGAATAAGCTCCGTCAGCAAAATATAAGTCTCGATTTAATTGTTAATAATGCGGGCTTTTTAGATCGAGATAATTACAGTATCCATGCTATCGATTATGCTGACGCTGAAATGTGTTTTAAAGTGAATGCGCTCGGGCCATTATTTTTAACCCATTGTTTACTAACTCTATTGAATAAAACACGTTTGTGCAAAATAGCGATTATCTCGTCTTCTAAGGGATCGCTATCACAACCACAAGGTGTCGATTGGTATGGTTACCGAATGTCTAAAGCCGCAGCCAATATGCTAGCCATCAATTTATCGACAGAACTTGTTGATGATAATGTCGCGGTGGTCTCTGTTCATCCTGGCTGGGTGCAAACTGATATGGGCGGCAGCGCTGCACAGGTAAAGGTTAATGATTCCGCGCTTGGGATTATCAAAGTGATTAACAATTTATCTATTCACAATACCGGTCAGTTTTATGATGTTAGCGGTGAGCAACTGCCGTTCTAATCAGCCCGTCAATCCGTACAGCAAATCACTAACTGTTTTGTGGGCAATGCGTTTATACCTTGGTTCGAGATTTGGGCGTCTGTTAGTGTGCAAATATGGTGTGATGATGTTTATGTTACGCAAATAGCTAACAAATTGACCGATATACACCTAAACATTAGATAATGCGCATTGATGTTTGCCCGCGACTTGCATTAAAGGTTTAAATAGATAAGATATTGTTTTAACTTGTTTATCCTTGATATTGTTATGATGTCTGTATGTTAACCAGCATAGATTGGTAACATTAATTAAATCGACAGTTCATTATATTGACATTAACACAATCAAGATGTTGTTTATCTTTCCCTGCCGCATAGCGGCTTAATTCAACAAACCCTTAATGTTGACTGGTAACGCGTTGCATTGGTAATGCTTTGATAGCAAATCAATATTAAGGCTTATAGTAGGCTGGGTAACTCCTTTTTCAAAAATTCAATAAAGGATAACACCTTGATAGAGGAGCTTGTTCCGCGATAGCACACCGCACTGATTTCTCTTTTTTCATCAATTGTTTGATCTTTTAATACCTCAATTAACTTGCCGCTATTACGATCTGCTTTGGTCATAAAGTCAGTGATACACGCTATACCTGTGCCAGACAGGGTCATTTTTCTTAACACTTCACCACTAGAAGCTACAACACGGGGAGAAACCCGAAGGTTGTGGCTTTTACCATCTTCAATCGGCCATGTGTTAAGGATCGAGGGGCCTTCAAGACCGAGTAATATGTGATTGTTTAAATCTTCTATTGAGTTAGGAAAGCCATACTGACGAAGATACTCTGAGCTGGCCAATAAACGTCGTTTACTCGAGCCTATGTGAGTAACTTGATAGCTATTTTCAGTCAGTGGCGCGACGCGCAGCGCAATATCTACTTTCTTCTCAATAATATCAATTATCTCTTCGTTGTTTTGTAACTCAATATTGACCTGTGGATATTGGGTTAAATACTTCTTTAGAATGGGGCTGATGAGGTGAACTAATACCGGTGATGCACCATTAATCCGTAAGGTACCCGATGGCGTCGCACCATTAGATCTAAATTCATCCTCAATGTTGTTCACTGATGCGGTGATCTCTTTGGCGTGGGCGAGTAACTTCAGTCCATCCGCAGTAAATTCAATCTTTCTGGTGTTACGCATTATTAATGATGTACCGAGCTTAGTTTCTAATCTCGACAGGCTGCGGCTGATTGTTGACGGCATGACACCAATATCAACAGAGGCACAACTTATAGAACCTGAATTATAGACAGCTAATAAAATCCGCAGCTCGTCTAAGGTTACGTACTCATTCAACATCTTTTCTTTTGTCATCGGTGTAACCTATCGAGTATGTCTACCCTATCAAGTAATTAGGCCAATCGCATGGACTGGCCTATGTCTGTTATCTTAGAAGTAGTAGCCAAGATTGATGTTTACTTTTTTGTCCCAATCGCCAAAGGCATCTTGCAAGCCAACATGATTACTACGTGAAGACCAAAGCATGTTCTTGCCCACAATAAAATCGAACCAGGCAAAGAGTGGCCCGTTTGCAACACTGATACCGGTAACGTTCTGATAGCTATTATCGAAGTCGTCTTGCTCAGGCATCAATACGTTAAAGTCGTTGTAGATTTTTAAATCACCCCAAGCAGAGGTAAGCTTTCTGGATACATTGACGGTGACTGCAGAGGCTTCTGATGCAATCTCATAAGCTCCACCGCATACGCTCATTGCCACGGCATTTTGATCCGATGTGGCGGTATCAAATTGGTATTTCAGGTACTGAGCCTGCACATTCCACGCATCCATTGTACCGTCATAATGGACGGCATATGCATAACGATTGTCATTATTACCGGTAGCATTGTCGTACATTTGCCCATACTCAACCGATGCACCAATAGTAGATTTTATACCAAAAGTGTCAACAAAGAAGGATTGACGTAAGTTAACTTGATTTGACTCCTCTGCGGTGTACTCAGTGCCATTAATATTACCAGTGTAAAGATCGGCTGCAAACCGATTGGTTAATGATGCAGAGTTTTCAGCACCTTTGAAGAAAGCCACATCGGTGCGGTAACCATCGCCATCGTACTGAACAGAAAAACCTGCGTCGTAGTCATCCTCAAAGCCTACGTAATACTGTAAACTTAGCCAATAACTATTAGAAATATAGCCTATATTACCAAATGGAACCTTGGCGATACCCGCTCTAATCGTGGTGCTTTCATTAGGGCTGTAGTAAGCAAAACCATGTTTAATCGCATCAAAATCAGCTCTCAAGCGATATTCCATAGAGACACCAAAATCGTCTTTTTCGCCGTTAAACGAAATTGCAGCAACCTCAAATTTCATATCACCGAGTTTATCTTGAGATGCATCGTCATAGTCCACATAGACGTAATTTGCGCGCACCATGCCGCCAATATCATAATTATCTTCAGCGATAGCCGGGCTGCTTAACATTGTTGCGGTAGCAAGTAGGGTAAATATTTTTGTTTTGTTCATCGTTAATATTTCCATCAATAATGTTGATGACCGCACTGAGTTATTAGTTTTTATGCGGTCAATTAGGTAAACCAACTCAATAAATTGGTTAAATAGTTAATGCCCGGCAGGGATATAGGCGCGCGATACATTGAGAACACATTGCGATTTTTGAGTGCCATAGTTGGCGATACACCAGTTACACGACAAACAGCGTGGCTTGTGGTTTGGATCTTGTTTCCAGTTGTTGGCTAGATTAGGCTCAGATAACATGGTTCGACCAAAACCAAATGCTTCAATATTGCTAACTTCAGCAAGGATTTTTTCCATTAGATGTGGTGAGCGATTGCCCCCAGTCACCATCATTGGAACATCAACATGTTCGCTGATATATTTAGCATCATCGGCAAAATAGGATTGGTCTTTCTCGTCCTGAAGCTCAGGATGAAACTCCCCCATTCCGCGCACTTTATTACCGCCACTGATATCCAATGCCGTAATACCACGCTTAACTAAGCCTTTAATGAAAAATAGGTTTTCATCTTGAGTATTACCACCCGCTTGACTGCCCAAGTAATCACGGCCATGAACCTTGGCAATAATTGGGTAGTCAGCACCGACAGCGCCACGAACGGCTTCTAAAATTTCAAACGCAAACCGAGCACGGTTTTCTATTGGGCCGCCGTATTCATCGGTTCGATCGTTGTAGTAAGGGAATAAGAATTGACTCACTAGATAATTGTGAGCGAAATGCAATTCAATGGCATCGAAACCCGCTTTTTTAGCTCTGAGAGCGGCATCGATAAATGATTGAATGGCAAATTTAATGTCATCTTTAGTCATGACTTTATTTGGCACTGTGCCATAAATAGGGTGTGGCACTTTAGATGCGCCATAGACTACGCGGTGGTCAATACGATAGTCACTCTGTGGGCCAACCATTGCTAACTGTACAGCTATTTTAGCGCCATGATCGTGGGCATTCTTGACCACTTTTTGATATAAATCGATCTGAGAGTCATCATATAAGCCCGTACCCGCTTGGCCATATTGATCGTCCTTCATTATGTAAGTCAGACCGGTGATGATAAGACTAACTCCACCTTGAGCGAGTTCGCGATGGACGCGCATCAAATCTTCAGTAGGATCACCATCGACAGTGGCGCGATACTGAGACGTAGCAGAACGGATAAGTCTGTTTTTTAGGGTTAATGTGCCTAGTTTAACTTCTTCAAATAGTTTGCGTGTAGACACGGGAGCTGCACTGCTTGCATTACTACCAAATGCGACTGTGGTTGATGCGCTTGCAGCAGCAATGCCCATAAATTTTATTAATGTACGACGGTCGATACTCATAATTACCTCAATTCAAATTATTATTTATGGCAGCCGGAATTTGTGCATCCAGTTAAGCTAGGCTTGTCTTTACTTCTGGTCTTTTGCTCTTTGATATGACAAGACATACAGCGAGTTCCAAGATCACCCGGCAGTGCTTTACGACCATGAATGATGTTGAAGTAAGCGTTATCTTCAGACTTGTCTTTCTTCGCGGTAGAGTGACAGCTTGCACATTTGTAGGAGGTAAAGCTCATTGCGCGTTGTTCGTTTTGGTGATGGCATTGAGTACATTCCACTTGTGCGTGACGCAAGTGATCAAACGTAATCGGCTTGGATGTTTCGTGCATAGGTAGAATGGCTTGCGGTACTTCTTGTTTTACCGTCTCCGATAAGACGGGCATCGAAATAGCTGCAAGTAATATCGCAGCAATGGTTAATCTGGTTTTCATAATGCTTCCCAATGTTTATTTGACCAAAATATTTCATCACGGCTTCATTGATGCTTCAACGCAACTGGCGCAATACTCTTTTGCAGAAATAAAAAACAAGCTACTATACTGTTTTAATTAATAAAAACTAATTAATGGGACTGTGTATTATCGTGGGGAAATGCGCAAAAATGAGCGGTTTTTTCGAGGTTATTAGTGATGTTAAAGGCAGTTTGCACTTGTACTATGAGGGTGATCACATTGTTGGTTTTCTGTTTTTATATCATTTTTGAGGCAAAACTATTTTTGAAATTTTTGTAGCAAAGCATTTGATATTTCATTGTTCGCAGCCAATTAATAACAAAATATTATTAAAATGATAAACTATCATAATTTAAAGTTCTCATTGTTTCAGCGTATATTGTTCCCATCGGCAACAACTCATCATCAATACGCACAACGTATACTGTTCCTTTCGAGCTCAGTGATGCGTTTTAACGTGACGGTCAAAATAGACGGTCTAAAGAGAAATTTATGAAATTTTTACACACTATGTTAAGGGTCATTGACCTAGAAAAATCAATTGAGTTTTATATCAATGTGCTGGGTATGAAAGTGCTAGAAAGAACCGAAAACAAAGACTACCGCTACACCTTAGTTTTTGTGGGTTATGGCACTCAAGCAGACAGCACCACAATTGAATTAACCTATAACTGGGATACCAATGAGTATGACCATGGTAATGCTTTTGGTCATATTGCGCTGGGTGTAGAGGATATTTATAGTGCCTGTAATGACATTAAAGCACGCGGTGGCAAAGTAACCCGTGAACCAGGACCGGTAAAAGGTGGCTCAACCCACATCGCCTTTATCGTCGATCCTGATGGATACCAAATTGAACTTATCCAAATTAGCAAGTAAAGAGGAATACAGAATGAACAATGCACTATTTCAACCAATACAGCTCGGTAAACTCTCTTTAAACAATCGTATTGTTATGCCGCCAATGACGCGCTCGCGCTCAACCCAACCGGGTAATGTCCCCAATGAGATGATGGCTGAATATTATGCTCAACGAGCATCAGCAGGTCTTATTGTTACAGAAGGCACCCAAATATCAGTAATGGGCCAAGGCTACGCATGGACGCCTGGTATTTATTCTGCAGAACAAATTGCCGGATGGCAGAAGGTCACTAAAGCGGTTCATGCACAAAATGGCACTATCTTCGCCCAGCTTTGGCATGTTGGTCGAGTGTCTCACCCTGATAATATCGGTGGTCAACAACCTATTTCGTCTTCCGCACTAAAGGCAGAAAATGTAAAAGTGTTTGTTGATAACGGTAACGAACCCGGTTTTGTTGACGTGGTAGTAGCCCGCGAAATGACTAAAGCTGACATTCAACACGTGATTGGCGAGTATCGTCAAGCAGCGTTAAATGCGATTGAAGCCGGTTTTGATGGCATAGAACTGCACGCCGCTAACGGTTACTTGATTAACCAGTTTATCGATTCTGAAGCGAATAATCGTACCGATGAATATGGCGGCAGTATTGAAAACCGCTTGCGTTTTCTTGGCGAAGTGGTTGCCGCAATGACGCAGGCCATTGGCGCTGATCGTGTTGGCGTTCGTCTTGCGCCATTCACATCGCTAAATGGTACTGTTGATGCAACACCGATAGACACCTACATTGCCGCGGCTGTATTACTTAATAGCCTCAATGTGGTCTATATCCATGTGGCTGAAGTAGATTGGGATGATGCCCCAGAGACGCCAACAGTATTTAAAGATACGGTTCGCGACGTTTATAAAGGTGTGCTTATTTATGCGGGACGTTACAACGGCGAAAATGGATCTCAGGCCATTGATGCTGGTGTAGCAGATATGATTGGTTTTGGCCGACCATTTGTCTCCAATCCAGATCTGGTAAACCGTATTAAGCATAACTATCCATTAGCGTCTCACAACCCAGAGACATTATTTGGTGGTGCTGAACGCGGGTATACTGATTACCCAGAATACAGCCCAAGCTAATAGTAATCATACTGTTTAGTTGAGTTAATATGTGAGCGATTCTGACCTTAGGTTGGTATCGCTTCATACGTATATATCATTTATTTATCACGACATCTCTTTTGGTTTTCTCGTATCATTGCGACTGACCAAGAGCCTTGCCCCTTTTCCCATCCCTCAGCTGGAACTAACTGTTTAATGAAAACAGAAGCATTGCGCGGCAAACTATTCTTATTACTGGCCACTATGCTTGCCGCTGTGGGATGGATATCCTCCAAACTTGTTATTTTAGAGATGCCTGGAGAGGTGTTTATTGCTGCTCGCTTCTTAATGGCGAGTCTGATTTTATTGCCATTTTGTTATCAGCAGATTTTTGCACTCAGGCCTAAGCAAATTGCCGCGCTTGGTGGCGTTGGCATGGCATTAGCTGCTTCGATTGAAGTATGGGTGCACGCGATTACCATCTCTAGTACTTTGTCTGAAGGTGCTTTTATCATGAGCTTGGCGATGATTATTGCCCCGTTTATTTCTTGGCTATTATTCAAAGTAAAACCTAACCGCATGTTTTGGATATCGCTGCCTATTACTTGTATAGGCATTATGTTATTGACCATCACAACTGGCTGGCAAGTTGATAATAGCCAGTGGTTTTTCTTATTATCATCGGCACTGCTGTCATTGCATTTTGTGTTGAATAAGCGGGTCTTGACCAATATAAAACCGTTAACATCCATCTGCGTACAATTATTCATGGTGGGCATTGTAGGCAGTGTGTTTATGGCTGCGGTTTCACCTGAACGTTTTGAGATTAATGGTCATGTACTATTTTGGTTTGCGGTATCAACGGTTATCGCAACCAGTGTGCGTTATTTGCTCCAAACTGTCGGCCAGTTTAACGTTAAAATTGAAACCGCTTCGCTGATCATGATTTTAGAGCCCATTTGGACATTAATACTGTCTATCAGTTTTCTTGATGAGGTCGTTGAAATGCAAAAGCTCATTGGTGGCGGGGTTATTCTGTTGTCACTGTTTATTTACATCAAATATTCTAAGAGTTAGTGTCTCCCACAATTAACACTAATTAACACTATTGCTCACAATGACTTAGCTGTTCACTCATCCTTAGACGGTTCATCCAAATGCCTCCTTTGGATAAATGCTTAAGTGTTATCTGATTCGTTGAATGTCTATTTGTACTCTCTATCTTTACTCTCATTGTTTCTAATTCCCCCCATTTGTTGTGTTTCCCCATTTGTTGTGTTCCCCCATAGCAGCAAGATCGTTTTTTGGCCAACCTTGATGGTCTCTACACAATCAAGTTTCGACACTATCACCCGCAGAAGTACCCGATGACAGGCTCTATATAATGAAAATCCGAGACTATTTGTCACGAATTCTCTTAAATAACATGATCAACATCAAAAATCTGACTTTAAGACCCTACTTATAGTGAGTAAATATCCCCAAGTTGATTTACATCAAAGCCGTTTTTTAACCGCGTTTTAATATTGATGCCGATAGATTGCAACTATTTTTTAGCTATTGAGCTAACTTAAGCATAAGGTATCAACATGGACACACATGCAGCCCTTTATAAACAAGGCCAAGAACGCCTTGATTATTTGCGCCAATTTGCCCAACGTCAGCCCGTGTCATTAGAAGAAAAAATGACCAATAGCGGGATAACTCGTAGAGACTTCATTAAATGGACCGCCTCGGTCACCGCAATGTTTGCCTTGCCCCTACCCTTTAGTACCTTGGTTGCCGAAGCAGCTGAATTAGCCGACAGAGTGCCGCTAATTTGGTTACATTTGGCAGAATGTACAGGCTGCTCCGAGTCGTTAATTCGTAGCGACTCGCCCAACCTAGACACCTTGATTTTCGATCATATCTCGCTCGAATATCACGAAACTCTGATGGCTGCCGCCGGTTGGCAAGCTGAAGAAAATCTAGAACACGCACTGGAAACCTACAAAGGTCGCTATTTATTGGCGGTTGAAGGTGCAGTCCCCACTGCCAATAACGGCACTTTTTTAACCGTTGGTTGTAAAGGCCACACTGGCTTGCACATTGTTAAAGAAGCGGCAGAAAACGCCGCGGCCATTATCTCAGTAGGTACTTGCGCAGCCTTTGGTGGTATACAAGCCGCTGCGCCTAATCCCACTGGTGCAAAAGGTGTTTACGAAGTTGTCGATAAGCCGGTGATTAACTTAGGCGGTTGTCCTCCGAGTGAAAAGAACATTGTCGGTACATTAATGTATTACATTATGTTCGGTAAGTTACCTGCTCTGGACATGTTTAATCGTCCTAAATGGGCTTATGGCGCTCGGGTACATGATAACTGTGAACGTCGTGGCCGCTTTGATGCGGGCGAGTTTGTGGAAGAATTTGGCGACCAAGGCGCAAAAGACGGCTACTGTTTATACAAAGTAGGCTGTAAAGGCCCTTATACCTATAACAACTGCCCTACTGAACGATTTAACCATCACACGAGTTGGCCTGTGTTAGCTGGCCATGGCTGTATGGGGTGTTCTGAACCGAATTTCTGGGATGATATGGCTGATTTTGAAAAACCACTCGGACGCCAACTTTTACATGGCGTTGATGCCACAGCTGACACCATTGGTGCGGTCATTTTAGGCGCGACCGTTGTCGGTATTGGCGCTCATGCAGTTGCTAGCGTCTTTGTTAAGCCTTTGGAGGAGTAATCATGAGTAAACGTGTCGTTATTGACCCTATCACCCGCATCGAAGGCCATTTACGTGTCGAAGTTGAAGTTGATGATAATAATGTCATTACTAAAGCTTGGTCTTCGTCGACCTTATGGCGCGGTATTGAGGTTATTTTAAAAGGCCGTACTCCAATGGATGTGGGCTTAATTGTGCAGCGTATTTGTGGCGTATGTACCTATTCGCACTATCGTTGCGGTACTGAAGCGGTAGAAAATGCCCTCGGAGTTAAGATCCCTCTTAATGCTAAATACCTGCGCAGCATTATGCAGTCATCGCTATACATGCATGACCATATCGTGCATTTTTACCATTTACACGGCTTAGATTGGGTGGATGTGGTATCGGCATTGAGTGCTGACCCAGCACTAGCCGCTCAAGTGGCGATGAAATATTCTGATGCGCCGATTGCTGCCGGTGAAGGTGAACTCAAAGCCGTACAAGCACGGGTTAAAGGCTTAGTTGAAACCGGAAAACTGGGGCCCTTTGCCAATGCATATTGGGGCAATGGTACTTATCGTTTTAGCCCTGAACAAAACTTGATTGCACTATCCCATTACTTAAAAGCACTTGAAGTACAACGTGTGGCTGCTGAAATGTTGGCTATTTTTGGCGGTAAATCACCACATCCACAGTCTATTGTTGTGGGCGGCGTGACCTCAGTACGTGACATGTTAAGCCCAGCGCGTTTACAAGAGTGGAAACAAAAACACGCTATTGTTCAAGACTTTATTGAGCGAGCTTATCAAGCTGATATTGTGATGGCGGCGGAAGCGTTTGGCACTGAACCGAGCGTGCTTGGTGGCGTGAATGTTAACAGCTTCATGAGTGGTGAAGATTTTATTACCTCCGATGGTGAATATTTATTTAACCAGGGCGTCATTTTAAACGGCGATTTAGCCAATGTATTGGACATTGACCCAAGCTTAATTAAAGAAGATGTTACCCACGCTTGGTATAAAGCTGATGGCCCTCAACATCCGTATGAAGGAACCACCATTCCTGATTACACTGGCTTTATTGAACGCGACACTGTGTATGGCAAGTTGCCGACTATTGATGGTGATGGTAAATACACCTGGGTTAAATCACCGCGTTATCAAGACGAACCGATTGAAGTGGGTCCATTAGCGTGCTTATTAGTTAACTATGCGCGCGGTAATCAACCTGTGGTCAATGCGGTAGATGGTTTATTAGCTCGCACTGGTTTGCCGCTTGAAGCGCTATTTACCACCTTAGGTCGTACTGCTGCACGCATGTTACAAACCGTGTTAGTCGGTCAAGCCAGTTTACAAACCTTTGATGCCTTACTGATTAATATGCAGTCGGATGAATCAACTTACGTTAAACCTGAGATTGATTCAGATCGCGTTTATGAAGGTTATTCGATGATTGAAGCACCTCGCGGTACGTTAAGTCATTGGATCCGCATTAAAGATGGCAAAGTTGAAAACTACCAAGCTGTGGTTCCCACTACCTGGAATGCAGGCCCTGTGGATGCTAACGGTAAAATGGGTCCCTATGAAGCCTCGTTGATTGGTTTGAAACTTGAAGATCCAACCAAGCCATTAGAAGTCATTCGCATTATTCATTCCTTTGATCCTTGTATGGCGTGTTCAGTACACGTGATGGATTACAAGAAACACACTTTAGGTCAATTTAAAATTGATCCAAATGGGTTTTAATCAGAGGTAATAGAGTAGGAGGGATAAAAGTATGGAACATATTGCAACCCATAATAGGCAGTTGATATTTACTCCAGCGATTCGAATATTTCACTGGCTGCGTGCGCTGTCGATTTTGGTATTAGTGATCACTGGGTTTTATATCTCGTGGCCATTTTTAGTGGCGCCTGCTAGCTCAGATGTATTGGTGCAAGGTTGGATCCGGTTTGCTCATATCATTTTCGGATTTTTGCTGACCAGCATTACCTTTGTGCGTTTTTACTTGTTTTTCTTTAGTCGAAATAACATCGAAAGACGTTCGTTTAAAGATGTGTTGAGTATAAAAAGCTGGATTGCGCAATTAAAATCTTATCTTTGGATGGGTAAATTAGACAAAGCTGGGGTTTACGGGCCATTACAGTTTATGACCTATGTGGCCATTTCGTTTGTTGCGTTGATTATTTGCATCACAGGCTTAGTGCTTTACGCCAATGTGTACCACTTAGGTGTAGGCGGAATGCTTGGCGATGTATCGGCATGGATAACGGCTCTTTGTGGTGGTTTAGCACCACTGCGGATTTATCATCATTATTTAACGTGGGCCTTCATTATTTTTGTAGTGATCCATGTGTATATGGCGGTGTGGGCAGGTATTCGCTTTAAACATAATTCAGTCGATTCAATTGTTTCTGGCTATGATTATCACAAAGATCATAAATAAGGTGAGTTAATCATTGTGAAAAAAATATTGCTGTTAGGTATAGGCAATGTATTGTACGCCGATGAAGGAGTCGGCGTACATTTTGTCAATTATATCAAAGATAAATACCAATTAAGCCACCCAACAGACAATGTAGATATTGTTGATGGTGGCACCTTAGCCCAAGGTCTTATTCCGATGATAAGCCAGTACGACCAGCTAATTGTGGTCGATACGGTCAATAGTGTCGGTGTTGCTCCGGGTGAAGTGTACTTTTTCGATTTTGATCACGCCCCTGCAGAAATCGATTGGCAAGGTAGTGCTCATGAAGTGGAAATGCTGCAAACACTCAACATGATGGACATTGTCGGTGATAGGCCGCAAACGTTTGTATTAGGCGTGACCCCAACCGTCATAGAACCAATGATTTTGGGACTCACTCCAGATTTACATGCCGCCATTCCGGTGATGGAACGCGCTCTGTTAGCTCATTTGACCAGCTTAGGGTTTAGCCTGCAGATTGTGAATGATATTACCATTGATCAAGTTATTCCTGATGCCTATAAGCGAGGTTGCTATGTCGATGCATAACATTCGATTTGATTTTGTATGTCAACGCCCTGTGCCCTTGTATGAGCACTTGTGTAATCAATATCTCGATCGCAATGAGCTTAATATAAGCATTGGTAAAGTATTTGATCCTAAAACGGATCATATACGTTACTTTATTGAAGCCTTTGCCACACAAGCCGAATTAGAAGCGTTTGCCGATGATATCGCCAATGATTTTTTATTATCCGTTTGGCTACTCGACACCCATATTGAACGCATTGAACAGCACAGTGGGCTGCATAAGCCGTTTGATATTAAATCGAACTATTCTGGGTTGCCGCTGTATTTTTGCCAGCATTGCCAACCTAAATTTGGCGATAATCAACAGTCTTCTTTTGGTGATATTAATCTGCAGTGTTCTCACTGTATGGGTCATGAAAAGCTGAGCCGTGATGAAAAATCATTAACTCAGACTGACATTACCACAATGACAAACCGCTTAATCGCGGATAAATCGCTCCCCTTGCCTATTCTTGGGCTAACCTTGTGGTTAACGCCACCAACAAAAATATTAACGCCTGTAATTCAACCAAATGCAGACGTTCAAGGCACAACATCATCACAGGCTGTATTGCCAGAAAACCAAGCCGCTCAATACCAACGGCCACGAATATTGATCTGTAATCCTAATTCGCTCAATAGCCATTTTATCGTTAATGACAGCCAAGTGTTGGCCTTATCTAGTATCGAAAAACCATTACTTAGAGTACGACCAAGTAGCGATCATCCCAGTTTATTGGCGCCGTTGTATGAAATTCAATTTGCCGAAAATCGTTTGTTAGTCATACTCACGGAAGTGCTACGCCAAAAAGGCATCAATTGGGTGCATGTCACTACCGATATTGATCCACATACCAGCCGAGATGCCCTTGTCGATAAACCATTGCGTTTGGCGAGTATTAATCAACATTGGTTACCCATTACCACCCTAGGCAATGGCGCGATACCTTTACCCACTAACGTGACCTGCTTACACGATAAAAATCATTACCAAGATGACCAACATACGTTTACGGCTAACACCACCAAAACATCAATAGCATGGCAAGTTAGTCCCATCGAGCCGGCATCATCAAGGTTAGTCAGTGCAACTGCAAAGAATTCAAGTGAGGAGAGTGCACCTATATCCACTAGCTTGTGTGCGTTAAATGCGGCGCTATTACGATGTCATTCCACTAAAAAAAATAATAAACCACAATTTGTAAAACATGCTGCGGTATTGTATTTCAGCCAACGCAACGCTTGCCAAATTGTCACTCTAGACAGCCAAAGTGAGGCCGATTTATTTTTTGAAATGCCTGAGCTACCGTTATCGGGCTATGAGATCTGTCAGTCTTTGTCTGAGTCACCGCAAAAAAGTCTGTTGGATAAATTTAAACAGTTATTTCCAGCCGAGTATAACCAATTATTGGATTTGCACATTCAGGCAGACGATGGGGCACTGTCACAATTAATGGCGGTCGCCACCCTAATCATTGGCGCCTATCCGGTAGAAACAGCTCAGCGAGTCACGGTAACAGAACTTGCAGATAAATTTATCGCGTTGGCGATGTCGCATCATGGCAACAATGCACCACGAATTGATTTCCCACTCACCAAAGGTGCTGCACATCGCAGCCTTAATTGGTGTAAAACCCTTGGCACATTAATGAGCTTCAAGTTAGCAGGGGAAACTAACTTAGCCAAGTTAGCCTTTGCATTTCATGACTCGTTCGCTGACTACTTAAGCCATTGGATAGAACATTTAGATCAAAATATTGGCATAAAACAGTTGATTATTGCTGGCAGTGAATTTGCCAACCCAGTGTTAACTGATCGAGTGCAATTACGAATTGGTAAAAACTTCCCGCTGATGGTCAATCCATTATTGGATTTTGATGGTGTCAATATCGCAATAGGTGGGTTATATCTCAAACAACGTCGTGGATAAGAGCTATCTTAAGTATATCAGCTGTTGCTTATCCTTGTATGAGATAGGGTTGTTATGAAACCAGCACAACAAGTTACCATTATTGTTAAAGGTATTGTACAAGGGGTCGGATTCAGGCCCTTTGTGTTCCGTCTCGCACACCAATTAAATTTAGTCGGCAGCGTACTGAATAATCATCTTGGGGTGACGATTGTGCTGCAGGGACGCAGTGAGATCATTGAGCAGTTTATTGAAACCTTAACTCATTCGCCACCGCCATTAGCACGGATTGATGCTATTGAACTGACTCATCAACCTCAATTAAGCATATTTCACCGATTTAGTATTATCGATAGTCATATTTCTGCAGGTGAGCATGCAAAAGTGGCCATCTCGGCAGACAAGAGTATTTGCCAAGATTGTCTCGATGACATTAACGACCCTCATAATCGCCACTATCAGTACCCGTTTACTAATTGTACCAATTGCGGTCCGCGCTATACTATTATTAATGCCCTGCCTTATGACAGATGCAACACCGCCATGGCTGACTTTGTCATGTGCGATAATTGCCGCGATGCTTATACCGACCCGCTCAATCGACGCTATCATGCCCAACCGGTTAGTTGTCCACATTGTGGCCCACAATTATCATTTAGCGTCATCAATGCTAGCGCCGAATTTCTTTATGATTCATCTATGTTAATGCCTTTAGAACAGGCCGTTGAAATGATAAACCGTGGCGGAATTGTGGCCATTAAAGGCTTAGGCGGCTTCCATTTGGTGTGCGATGCCACGAATAATGATGCCGTTATGGCGCTACGCCAACGTAAGCAACGTCCGGCCAAACCATTGGCCATTATGGTGAGAAACTTAGCCCAAGCACAATTATGTGTCAGTGGCACTGAAGCAGAATGGTTGGTATTAACCAGCCCAGAGAAACCGATTACCTTGATGCAAAAACGTCAGCATAGTGATATCGAATTGAGTCCATTGCTCGCGCCTGGTATTGATCGACTTGGGGTGTTTTTGCCCTACACACCATTACACCATTTATTAATGCAACGCTTGAACAAACCCATTGTGGCAACCAGTGCCAATCGCAGTGGTGAACCCATTATCGGTAATATCGCTGAGATAGAGCAGCATTTAGGCCACGTGATCAATGGGATCCTCGACCATAACCGACCCATTATTAATGCCTGTGATGACAGCGTGGTGCAAGTGATTGACGAGCAAGTTCAAGTTATTCGATTGGCCCGCGGCTATGCGCCGCTAACCATTAATCTTCACTCCCCCATGCTATCAGACAGCCAAAACAGTGTATTGGCAGTCGGTGCACAACAAAAAAACACCGTTGCCTTTGGTTTTGCCGATAATTTGATTGTGTCGCCACACATTGGTGATTTATTCAGTCTTGAAGCTCAGCACTATTTCACTCAAAGCTTAGCCACTTTTAAGCGTTTGTATGACTTCAACCCTAGCCATATTGTGCATGATAATCATCCACAATATGCGCCAACCCAATGGGCTGTAAACTACCAATCTGAGCATAAGTTGCCGCAATCGCACTGTATTGGCATACAACATCATTTCGCCCACGTGTTGTCGGTTATGGCAATGCACCAGCGTACGGATCAAGTATTAGGATTCAGTTTTGATGGCACAGGCTTGGGAGATGACGGCGTTTTATGGGGCAGCGAAGTGATGCTGGCTGATGTTAACGGTTTTACCACTGTGGCGCACTTTAGTTCATTTAAGCTCATTGGCGGTGAACAAGCCATTAAGCACCCTGTTAGGATCCTGCTGGCATTATTATTTGAACAGATGACACTGCAACAGGTGCTAGCGCTTCCCATTGCCGCAATACAAAATGAGGGCAAGAAAACTGTCACTAATTTATACCAGTTATGGCATAACAACAGCCATTGCATTGAATGCCGCTCAGTTGGGCGCTTATTTGATGCCCTTGCTGTCGCATTAGACTTTATTGGCAGTTCGCAGTATGAAGGCCAAGCAGGCATGATGATTGAAACGGCAGCCAATGACTATAGCAATCATCCAAAACGGCAGCCTTTATCAATAATGCTCAACACCGTCAGCCACAATGATCCTGAGCCCATTCAATGGCACAGCAGTGACTTTATTACTCAATTGGTGAACCTGGCGATAAACCACTCACAGACACCCTACATTAAACAGCAAGTATGCTGGCATTTTATTGATGCTATCAGCCAGCAACTTGATCACATCGGTCAACAATATCCGCAGTTACCGCAGGTGTTTTGTGGCGGTGTATTTCAAAACAAAACATTACTCTCCCAGTGCATTGATGATTGTCGACGCGGTGAACGGCAATTTTTACCCAGTGGTCATATACCTATTAATGACGGCGGGATTGCTTTAGGTCAATTGTGGTATGCCATTCATCATATGGCTTAGGCATATCGGCTGCTTAAGCACCTTGAAGAATACATTACGAGTGTTCACTAACAATAAATTGCGGCGCCGCTCACATTATTTACTCAACAACCGTGTTGTTCTCTGTCTTTGTTGCAAAAGCTGATGTGTATCAAAGAATCCTTTAACCACTTCACCGACACTAGTTAATAATCATAACAAATAAGGTTAAGGAATATATTATGTGTAAAGACTGCGGCTGTTCAATTACTCATGATCATGAGCATACTATTCATAGTAATCCTCAGCTTAATGATAAAAAGACCTTAGCTGTTATTCATAAAATATTGGATAAAAATGATATAGAAGCGCAGCACAATCGTGATCACTTTGCGGCTCATCAGGTCAGCGCCTTTAATTTAATGAGTAGCCCAGGCAGCGGTAAAACCAGTCTTTTAGAATGTTTACATGAATATCTTGATGCACGCTATGCCGTAATTGAAGGCGATCTTGAAACCTCACGCGACGCCGACCGCTTAATTGCCAAAGGCATTAACGCCTATCAAATTCAAACCGGATCAGCCTGTCATCTTGATGCTTTTATGGTTCACGGCGCACTGCATCACATCAATTTAGATGATGTTGATATTTGTTTCGTTGAAAATGTGGGTAATCTTGTGTGCCCAGCCAGTTACGATGTCGGCACTCATAAAAATATTGTGTTGTTATCAGTGCCGGAAGGTGATGACAAAATTGAGAAGTATCCGGTAATGTTCCGCCGAGCAGATTTAGTCGTTATCACTAAGTCTGACCTGCTACCTTACTTTGATTTTAGTATTGATGAGGCCAAAGCACAGTTAAGTAAATTAAACCCTAATGTTGAGTTATTAGTTGTGTCAGTGAAAGATTCTGACTCAATGAACACCTTGGCCACATGGTTTGATGAACATAAGGAATATTAGTTATGTGTTTATCCGTACCATCAAAAGTAGTTGAAATTCATGACGATGCAACAGTGACAGTTGATACTCTTGGCGTTAAACGTCGAGTGAGTTGCCATTTAATAAGCGACCCACTAGAACTAGGCGACTTTGTATTAATCCACATTGGCTTTGTGATGAATAAAATTGACCACAATGATGCCCAGGAAAGCCTCGAGTTGTATCGACAAATTATTACTGAAATGCAATTGGAGTCAGAATAATGATTACGCTTAATGACTTTTACCAAGGGTTTCGTGATCCACAGACTATTCGTCATTTAGCGCAATTGATTGCTCAAGAAGCGGCCAAAACCGACGATCAAATTAACATTATGGAAGTCTGTGGTGGTCATACCCATACCATTATGAAGTACGGTTTATTACAGCTATTACCAGACAACATCAAATTTATCCATGGTCCTGGTTGTCCTGTTTGCGTTATGCCCAAAGAGCGAATTGACCATGCGGCCACCCTTGCCTCTCAAGCCGATACCATTTTAGTGACCTTAGGCGACATGATCAGAGTACCGGGTTCAATGGGCAGCTTGGCGCAGTTTCGCGCTAAAGGCTGCGATATTAGGCCAATATACGATCCATTGGATACCTTAACGATTGCCCGAGATAACCCTGACAAAACGGTCATTTTCTTTGCCATTGGTTTTGAAACCTCTGCACCAATGACCGCCGCCTTATTGGCACAAGCTGAAGCGTTGAAAATTGATAATCTGTTATTTCATATTAACCATGTGCTAGTGCCACCTGCCATTGATGCAGTGATGTCTGATAGTCGCAGTAAAGTGAACGCGTTTATTGGTCCGGCGCATGTGAGCGTGATTAGCGGTGCCAAAATCTATCAATCTACGGTTGATCAATATCAAACACCTGTGGTGGTATCAGGGTTTGAGCCCGTGGATGTTATGGAGTCTATTTTACGAATTGTGACCCAAAAAGTCGCCGGCAAAGCTGAACTTGATAATCAATATAGTCGCTCCGTGAGTTATGAGGGCAACCTAGCCGCTCAACAACTCGTCGACAAATATTTTATGGTTCGTGATAGCTTTCGTTGGCGCGGACTAGGTCCTATTGCTAATTCGGCACTGACACTGCGCCCTGAATATCATCATCGCGATGCCGAGCGCATTTATGTCAAAGTTTTACCCACAACCGAAATTGATGATCATAAAGCCTGTATGTGTGGCGATATTTTACGTGGATTGGCTAACCCTAAAGACTGCAAAGTGTTTGGTAGAGGCTGTTCACCGCAAACACCGCTTGGCAGCTGTATGGTGAGCTCGGAAGGCGCGTGTAATGCCTATTACCGCTATGGAGAAGTGAGTCATGCCAACTAAAAAAACAATTCAACTAAGCCACGGTGGTGGCGGTAAAGAAATGGATCAACTCATTCACGATCTGTTTTTTAAAGCCTTTGATAATCCTATTTTGACCTCGCAAGAAGACGCGGCCAAATTGAACATGTGTGGTCACATTGCTTTTACTACCGACTCGTTTACCGTGTCACCGTTATTTTTTGCCGGTGGCGATATCGGCAAATTAGCGATTGCTGGCACCGTAAACGATTTAGCCATGATGGCGGCGCAACCAGAATACTTAAGTTGTAGTTTTATCATTGAAGAAGGCTTTCCGCTGGATGACCTCAACACCATAGTCAATAGCATGGCCGCTGAATTACATAAGTCTGGCGCACGAATTGTCTGTGGCGACACTAAAGTGGTGCCTAAAGGCTGTGCCGACGGACTATTTATTAACACCTCTGGCGTAGGCCGTATTTTAAATCCCGATATTTCAGCACGTAATTTGCAAGTGGGCGACGCCATTATTGTTTCTCGAGATATTGGCCGCCACGGCGCGGCAATTTTAATGGCCCGTGATGGCTTAACGCTTGAGTCTGACTTATGCAGTGACTGCGATACCTTATGGCCCATTGTTGAGCAACTGTTGATTGCCAATATCAAAATGCATGCAATGCGTGATGCCACACGAGGTGGATTATCTGCAGTGTTAAATGAGTGGGCTAAAGCGTCGCAGATTGGCATTAACGTCGAGGAAGCCAGCATTCCTATTTGTGACGAAGTGAAAGGCTTATGTGAGTTATTTGGCTTTGAACCCTTTGACTTAGCCAATGAGGGCACCTTTATTATGGCGCTGCCAATGGATATAGCCCAAGGCGCAATTGAAGTTATGCAGCGATATGGCCACTGCGAACACGCCGCTATTATTGGCCAAGTGACTGAGAGTCATCCTGGCAAAGTGGTGTTGCAGACGCCTTGGGGTAGCAGTCGCTATTTAGATTTACCGCAAGGTGAATTACTGCCAAGGATCTGTTAATGCACGAATACTCGATTGTGATGTCACTAATGGAACAATGCGAAGCACTGGCTTTGGAACATAAAGCCACACGGATTGAGCAAGTTGAACTGAAAATTGGTGTGTTAAGTGGCGTTGAGCCAGCCCTACTGTCTCAAGCGTTTGAAACGTTTAAATTAGACAGTATTTGTCACCAGGCAAAATTAATCATCAATATTCAAGCATTAGTTTTGCAGTGCAATCAATGCCAACAGCAATCGCAAGTCGATGAACGAACTATTATTTGCCCCGTTTGCCAGTCAAATCACACCAAAGTGATTGACGGTGAGGACATGATGTTAATGCAACTCGTTATGGACACGTAAGTTTTTAACTAATAGTAATATTAAAATACCCTAACCTAATAACCCGAGTAACTTTAAAAAAAGAAGGACTACACCATGAAATATTTATCAATTGCCTTTATCCTTGCCACTATGCCAACTATTGCGATGGCACATGAGGGACATGGTGGCATGGGCTTGTTTCATCATTTCGCTCAGCTCAGCCCAGCAATTATGTTAGTGGCTATCGTGGCATTTGTTTATTGGAAACGGACTAAGTAACCACAACTTGAGAGAATAATCAGTCTCGGGTTAGATTAATAATCATGACGGGATGGTCATGCTAGGTCGTTATGACTAAGCAGTTATTGCGGCACAGCCATCATTTTTATCGACATCATTTACACAATCCGACGTTGACATAGTTGGCGTCAGGATGGATTGCGTCAACATAGCTTGTAACAATGATGAACCATGAGATAACGCCACTGATAAAAAAAGCCTTCAAATGAAGGCTTTTTTTGTAGCTGAACAATCCAAATAAAACCGTTAGAACATTTCTGCTGGCATGGCCATAATCGATTTATCACCTTGATTAACTTGTGATAAATGATATTGAGCTTTTGATAACAACTTATCCATATAGAAATCAGCCACAAACTGCTTCTGAGCAGCAAAAGACGGGTCTTCATGGTTTGAAGCTCTATCAGCCATCAATAACCAAAAATAACCGTATACCGCGTAACCAAAGGCATCTAAGAAGTCGACGGCACAAGCATTAACTAATGCTGGTTGTGATTTTTTGTTAGCGTTAATGTAGTTAGCTGTGGTCAGTAACTCATCAAACACTTGGTTTACCATGGCTTTATGCTCAACACTTGGGTGAGTTAAGCCTGCAAGACTGGCATTCACCTCAGCCGCAAATTGCGTCAAGGTTGCCACGTTATCACCGGTAACTTTACGCCCTAAGAAATCAATCGCTTGAATACCGTTAGTGCCTTCATAAATCTGCGCAATGCGGGTATCACGTACAAACTGCTCGATACCCGTTTCGCGAATATAGCCATGACCACCAAATACTTGCTGGCCCATTATGGTGGCATCTAGTCCGCGATCTGTTAAAAATGCTTTTGATACCGGAGTGAGTAAACCAACATATTTTGCTGCTTTAGCTTGCACATCGCCGCTAGCATATTTGGCTAAATCTAACTGCTTACCGGTATAAACCGATAACGCACGGCCCGCTTCTGTCAGCGCACGAATAGTGAGTAACATACGACGCACGTCGCCATGGACGATAATCGCATCTGACGTTGCACCGGTTGCGGAACCTTCAGCAGCAAGGCCTTGTAACCTATCTTTGGCATAATCGCTGGCCATTTGATAAGCCGCTTGCGAGTTACCTAAACCTTGCAAACCAATCGCTAAACGCTCGTAGTTCATCATAGTAAACATACACACTAAACCGCGATTGGGCTCACCCACTAAGAAGCCTTTGGCATTCTCGTAGTTCATCACACAAGTAGCAGACGCTTTAAGACCCATCTTATGTTCGATAGACCCTACCGTCACCCCATTGGCTTCACCTAAACTACCGTCGCTATTAACGCTGATTTTAGGCACTAAAAATAATGAAATACCTTTTGAATTAGGCAGTTTGGCTAAGACTAAATGGATCACGTTTTCTGTTAAATCTTGATCGCCTCCGGTAATAAAAATCTTATTGCCGGTAATCGAATAACTGCCATCATCAATAGGTTCTGCTTTGGTGCGGATACCGCGTAAATCTGAACCTGCGTGAGACTCGGTCATGTCCATTGCACCAGCCCATTGGCCAGTATATAAATTGGGTAAATAAGTTTGTTTTAACTCATCATTTGCATGAGCATTAATACACAATGCAGCACCTGCAGTAAGTGAACTGTACAAAGTAAATGAGTTACAGGCGCTATAGCCCATTTCATCAACTAATACACCGAGCATTTTGGGCATACCCATGCCGCCAAAGTCAGGCTCACCACATAGACCGACCCAACCGCCTTCAGAAAACTGCTGATACACTTCCTTAAAACCATCAGGGGTAATAATGTCGTTGCCTTTATGAACCACTCCTTGCTCATCACCGCTGCGATTTAAAGGGTGAAGCAGATCACGGCTGATCTTATTGGCTTCATCTAGAATGGCGAGTGCGGTATCCATGTCGACAGCATCTGCCATAGCAGGAAGCTGTTCCCACGTAGCTTGTGCATCAAATACCTGTTCCAATAAAAATTGCATGTCCTTTAACGGGGCTTGGTATGGGTTCATAAGAGTCTCTTAAACGAATAATTAAAACAGTTGTTTTAATTTATACTAAAGTGTCACAAAAGGAAAAGCTTTTTAGCAATTATCTAACCATAATTTGACCCATGTCGACTCGTGCCAAACCTTAATGCCGATAGTTTATGTTTCTCAACCCAATAAGGTTCCAATGAGTTACAATTACTACTTAGCTCACAGAATTAGCACCTTATTTGATTAAGATCTGTTGACCTTACTCACCGCATCGAACACGAGAGATAAACAGCCCTGATATTTAACAATAGTGAACCGCACTTTTATGCATACACCTAATGAAGAACACGGCCCATCATCAGCTTTATCTGAGCACTATCAGCAGGTCACTGTCATAGGCAATTCAATGGGTGATTGGCAGCCAGCCCAAATTGGACATACTTTCATTTTTAACGGGACTCAACATGAGGCCGATAAGGTGATTAATATTTGTAACGGCCCTTATCTAGGCTCACGTCAAGCCTTCGTTGTCAGTAACAGCCCAGATAACAATCAATTAGTGTCATTGTTAACCGAAGTGAGTGAAACACTCGACCCGCAACTTAAGTGTTGGCCTTCTTCTGGATTGGTGACTATTTTATTAATGGCGCTGATAGCAAAACAGGTCAATGTACAACGTATGTCTTTGTTACCTTCATTAGCAAGACCCGCAGAAATGCCTTCTTCTGAGTATTTACCTTGTATGGTGCATAATTGGTTAGGTGAGCGTCGTATTGCTTTAGGTTTGCAACTCACCAGCAATAATATTCAGTGGCCAGAATTGTTTGTAGATGATGCAACGACTGCATTTACTTACGATAATACGACAGAGCCCGTTGAAATTAACCCATTTGAAGTGTTATTAAGTGATGCAGTCCGCCGCCGTCAAAATCAAGTATTAACGCCCGATAACACCGATCCGAAGTTTGTCGTCGCCCAGCGTTTAGCCCTGCAAGTGACCACTGAGCAACCAGACAATCTTGATGTGCAATATGCATTGTTAGCCGCACTGAGTAATTTACCCAGCGTGCAATGGTTAACCTACGCCAACCAAAGCGACTTAATCATGGCCGAGTCGTTGTTTTATAACCAATACCCAGAAACTCAAGCCAGTAATTGGTATCTAATTGACTATCAAGCATCACAATACCTCGATACGATTCGTCATCACTTAGCATATTGCCAACAAGTGATTGCGTTAACGGCAAAGCAGGTACATCCCGAATTAGAACAAGATTAATTATGATCCTACCGAATAACACCTAACGGTCATGTTGATGAACGTTCACCACTAAAACATGCGTAAGCATCCGGTGAACTGCGCCTTGCTTCATAGACAGGATCTTTAGCGTAGGCATAAAACTAAAAGACTTGAAACAACGGCGCGGTGCGCGAACACAAGTACTCGATCTTGATGTTCAGTGGCAACGACATAAGTGCCGCATGGTGGCAAGAAAACGGCTCACGCAGGTGCCCGCGCGGCTACCGTCTTGATAGTAGTAATGAACAATGTTGTGTAAACCTCTATATCGTGGCTCGATATTCGGCCCATCCGCACTTGTTGTGATTGAATTAGTATTGGCTAGTGTCGTGGTGTGTTAATCGATACCCATGTATACATCGACCTCTAGCGTGGCCATGCTTGGCATGCAAATAGCGCTGGCGATCACAGCGGTACCGATCTGTTTTTCATTATATTTCCTTATTATTCCTCTATCTTAATTTGTTTAATTCCTCCATGCTTAATCACAACCTTGTATCAGCTTTGGGTACAACACCTCAATTTAAAAATTGAATTTACCAAGTTAACTCGTGACACCAAAAAAATGAATAGCTTTACCTATTTACAACAATGATGCAGCATAAACGGTAAGAGCAACCTATTAATACCTGTCTAAGTCGCAAGTCCATTAAAGACTGTCAAACTTGAGAGGATAATAGGTGCGCAAAGATGCTGTAATCCAATTGTAGTATTGGAGGGCTGAAGCTATCCCAATAAGTGAACGACTCAATAGAGAGGAAGCAATTATGCTAGTAACTTTTTCCAGTCCTGCCTACGGGGACATAACGATGTTTGGTGACGTGGCGATTCGGCTGCTTAAAATGATGGGGCACAGCGGTACGGTTCCCAGTGCTCTTTATGCAGAAGATGTTCAGCCAGCGCTGGTGAGTCTGGAGGCTGCGCTCGAGCAGTTGCCAGAGCCAAAAGCATCTATGAAAGACGAGGAAGACGATAACGGCGCACCGACCGTCAGTCTGTCGCATCGGGCCATGCCTTTACTCGAATTGCTCAGGGCTGCAGTCAAGGGGGAATCCAATGTAATGTGGGACCACAATAAATAATCCAACCTAGGCCTGCCGTCGTTAGTTGAATTCTGGTCGCTGATGACAAGACAAGGTGTAGTTGACGTGACGTCGGACGCAGCTTCTGGGTAAGTGGAATGCTATCTTGCAGTTAATCATGATGGTTCCCGTGCTGCGTCTGCAGATTTTCTGGTTAAATCCTTGACGACCTGTTCCGCTAGGAATGCCTGTTACCCTATGTACTCAGTCATACAAGGCACGACATCCGCATCTTTTAATCTTTTAAATCATTATATTCAAAAAGAAAATTGATATCCTGGAATAAAAATAAGCGGTTAGTTGGTGATATCATCTACCTACCTCTTAATGCTTTGGGTTTGGAAAAAATTAAACCTGTTGCGATAGTAGATATATTTTTTATTGTTTTTCTCATAAAAAAACCTCAACATTAATGTTGAGGTTTATATAAAATATAAAGCAGTGCTATTTATTTTACAATTGTAGCCACGCCATCTGGAACCACTGTAATTGTTGCTTCTTTACCAACAATTGATCTCGCTTTTTCTAATGCTTCATCAAAAGTAAAGGCATGCTCCATATGCATATCTGTTATTATTTTAGGGTCACATTCATCAGTTACAATTATAACTGTATATTTAGATAATAATCTTGCTAAAATTTGAAATTCCCATTGGTCAGGAAGAGTATCTTCTTTTTTGATGTTAGCTACTTTTTCCAAAATTTCATTAGCATTTTTTGCTGATGCGACACTATTATAGAATCCTTCTCCTCCATGTCCATCAACACAAGATGAGAGTGCGATTAATACTCCACCTTCTCTTGTAGTGGCTTCAGCAGCAGTTAGCCCTTTGACAGTTTGATATATATTTTGATCTAGAGGATAGCCGCCATTTGTTGTTACGCCAATGTCTGCAATATTTTTCTTTACAGCAGCTAAATCATCAACAAATTTACACCCTACGAGATGTGCTTCACTTATATCTCCGGTAAAACATCCAATTATATCTTTTTCACCATTGATTACAGTGTTTAGGATAAATGCACATTTAGATTGTTTAGCTGCGTATATCATATCTTTATGGATAGGATTATCTTCAAGGTTCCCAGTTCTAGATTTAGGATTGCTTATAAATTCTGAGTTGTGGTTATACATTATTGTTTTAGCTGAAGCTATGCCTGGTAATATACTTTTTCTTCCACCTGAAAATCCTGCGAAGAAATGGGCTTCGATAAATCCTTCAGCTATTAATAAATCAGCTTCCATAGCTAATTTATTTAAATAAAGGTCACCTCCAGAAGGCAGAGTACCCATAAATACTTGATCTTCATCGTTAGTTGATATGTGATTACAAATTATTTCATTATCAACTACTTCTTCTCCCATTTTATAAATCAATTCTTCTCTAGTAGTAGGTCGATGAAATCCTGTAGCAATAAGAATAGTTATCTCAGCATCTGGATTACCTTTCCTTATCTCTTTTAATATCAATGGAACAGTTACTCTACTAGGAAGTGGTCTTGTGTGATCGCTGGTAACAAATACAATTTTATTCTTTCCGACGGCTAATTCTGATAATTTTTTTGTGCCAATCGGATTCTCTAAAGATTTTAGAACAATTTCTTCTTGAGTCATTTTTGGATCAAATTCGTCAGTTTGTGGTATTAATACTGCTTGAAGATATTTTTTTTCTATTGAAATCTCTACAGTTTTCTTAGCATAAGGCATTTTTATTTTCTGAAACATAAGTAAATCCTCCTAATAAATAAAAAGTAATATTTTTAAACTAACGAATTGTAAACTATAGCAGTAAGTATTGTTAAGTACACCGTCACATATTTTAACATTACATTACAATTTATTGATGATACTTGCATTATATGCAGCACCAAATCCATTATCTATATTCACAACACTGACGCCACTAGCACAACTGTTGAGCATTGATAGTAGTGCAGCGATTCCATTTAGTGAGGCTCCATATCCTACACTTGTCGGAACAGCAATGATTGGTTTCTCTACCAGTCCACCTATAACACTAGCAAGAGCTCCTTCCATGCCTGCAACAACTATAATAACTTTTGCCTTCCTAATCACATCTAATTTTGAAAAAAGCCTATGTATTCCGGCTACACCAACATCATTTATAATTTTTACTTTATTTCCAAGAATAAGAGCTGTTTCTTTTGCTTCTTCAACCACAGGAATGTCGGATGTTCCTGCTGATATAATAGCAATATAATCTTCTGTCTTTTTAATGGCATTTAATTCGAGGGTAATAGTTCGTCCTAATTTGTTATACATTAATCTAGGATCGAAATCTTTTACAGCTTCATATACTTCATCGCCTACTCTCGTTGCTAAGATATTATTTTTTTTGGTAAGCATAAATTTAATAATTTCTCTTATTTGCTCAGTAGTCTTACCACCACCGTAGATCACCTCAGGACAACCTACTCTGATCTCTCTATGATTATCTATCATAGCAAAACCTAGATCTTTGAATGGAAGTTCTTTTAGATTATCAAAAGCATCATCAACACTTAAATCACTATCTTTAATTGCGTTTAATATTTTTTTAATTTCAACTTCAGTCATTTTAAAATACCCCTTAGCTATTTAAACTTCCCATTTTATAACCTGCTGCATCTATAGTTACGTACTTAAACCCATATTCTTTTAACTTTCTTGATATCTCATCTAGAAAATCTGTATTAAATAATTGATCTCTTATTGTTGGGTCTATTTCAATTCTTGCCAGATCTCCATGAGAACGGACTCTTACAGCAGCAATACCTTTATCTCTTAAATACTTTTCAGCTTTCTCTATCCTATTAATATCATCAATTTCTAGCCTCGTATCGAAAGGAATTCTTGTCAATAAACATGCACCGGCCGGCTTATTCCAAGTCAAAAGGTTGAGATCCTTTGACATTTCCCTAACATCAGATTTTGTGATTTTACATTCCAGTAGAGGACTTACAATTTTCAATTCATTTAAGGCTTTAATTCCAGGGCGGTAATCTTTTATATCATCAAGATTAGTTCCATCGATTACATAATCAAAACCTTCATTTATAGCTTTTTCTTTAATCATAGAAAATAAAGCTTTTTTACATAGATAACATCTATCGCTAGGATTATTTTTTATTTCATCTATAATCCCAACTTTAATAAAGTCATGTTTTATTCCCATTTTTTCTGTAAATTCTTTTGCTTCTTCTATTTCCCAGCTTGGGATATATGGTGAATTTACTGTGACGGCGGCTGCATTATCGCCTAACGCATCTTTAGCTGCTTTTAGCAAAAAAGTACTGTCTACACCACCTGAAAATGCTACTAATACTCTTTTCAACCCTTTTAAATAACTAACTAATTCTATATATTTTTCACTCATAACCTTCTCCATAAAAATTGAATCTGACACGTCTTGATATATTCTACCTTTATTCATAATCGTCTCTTACTTAATTAACGTTGACACCTCTGAATATATATCCAAAATAGAAACGTTATTTATTTTTGCTAATTTTTTACAAGTTTCATATTCAGGCTTTATTTTAACAACCTTGCCATTCAAAAGACCTTTTTTAATATCCACCTCTCCAAATTTAGTTTGGATTTTTTCGAAAGTTCTTTTTAACATCTTCTTTTTTACAGGATACTCTCTAATTCCTAGAGTAGTTGTTTCCATAAATAAAATATTTTCAATTTTGTTTAGAAGTTCGACTGTAGTTAACACGGTAAGTTTTATAGCAGGTCTGTTTTTTTTCATTAATATATTTGTTTTATATACATCTAGGGCACCGTTATCAAATAACTTTTCTTCAATAGCTTCATACAGCTCAGGATTCATATCATCTATATTAACTTCGATAATGATTTGTTCTTCTATATCAAAATCGTTATTTTCTTCTTTGACAGTACTTGATTTACCAATTTCTTCTTCAATTTCCGTTGCAATATAGACTCTGAGCATATTTGGAATATCAAAATCTTTTGTCCCTAATCCGTATCCTGTTTTTATAATATTAAAATTCAATTTGCTTGTGAATTCATTTACATTAGCTTTTAATATTGCAGCTCCTGTAGGCGTCGTTGTTTCAAAATTAACTTTCCCCAATGTTACAGGAGTATTTTTTAAAATCTCTACAGTTGCAGGTGCCGGTACAGGTATAACCCCATGAGCACACTTTACAAAACCTCCTCCTAGTTCTACAGAGGATGAAATAATTTTATCAACATTCAAATAATCAAAACATATTGCGGCACCTATAATATCAACTATTGAGTCGACGGCTCCAACTTCGTGAAAATGAATCTCCTCAATTGTTTTACCATGAACTTTGGCCTCTGCTTTAGCCACCTCCATAAACATATTGATACTTAACGTCTTTATATTTTTATTATATGGAGCATCATTAATTATTTTCTTGATACTTTCTAGATTTCTATGTTGGTGTTTATGATGGTGATCATCGGCGTTATTATTATTATGAGTATGTTCAGCTTCATGTGAATGATGATGAGTATGTTCAGCTTCATGTGAATGATGATGGGTATGTTTAGCTTCATGTGAATGATGATGGGTATGTTTAGCTTCATGTGAATGATTGGTATGTTCATGATTTTCTTTATTTAAAATCACATCAATCTTTGTTCCTTCTATTCCCATTTTTTGTTTTCTGGATCTATGTAAATAAAATTCATTTTTGACTGATAATTTATTTAGCATTTCAGTTAGATATTCAAAATCGACTCCTACATCTACCATTGCTCCTAGATTCATGTCGCCGCTTATTCCTGAAAAGCAATCGTAATATAGTATTGTCATTTTGTTCCCCCTCCTAAATAATATTATGTAATTTTAAAATTCTCTATCCATTATTAAATCGTCATATTTTTCATCTCATATTATTCTATAATTCTATGATTTTTTGAAAAATAAGTACCCTATTCTGACACAGGAGGCGATCGTAGTTTGTGATGTAATCGAAAAAATACAAATGTAATATTTGAGTTAATAATTCACCTAGATTTCTACAAACGAATGATGATTATAAAAGATGATAAGACATAATATTCATTTGATACATAACCCATTGACCACATTGAATATTAAAGAGATCTTCGGTTAACGAAAATGGTAGAACTCAAAGAAGGGCTAAAAGATGAAATAATAGCCACTTTATAAAAATACAAAAAAGATCCGAACTAGTGGTGTTTTTTATGGCAGTTGTTGGCTATATTGTTAAGTAACTTCTTTGTGCCGCTCTGGATTTAACTCAAGTTCACCAATTGTCTGGCCGTTCCACTCATCTTTTGTCCGTCGTTCTCTTTTGACCATAGTTCACCATGCTCATTTCTTTTTCCTGATACAACGCTTTTGGTTTGCTTAGTATTTCAACGTCAAGGCCATCATGGCGCTGGCTCGGTGTAACAAACAGGATCCTGCTATGACGATATTCGTTGTGGAATGCGTATTCTTTGCAAAAAAACGCTGTATTATCCGATGTTTGCTGTGATAGTAAAACGGATAATAAGCAATGGACCTAGGCGAATGGCGCCAAAATACGTCAAACAATGAACCAAAACCTATAAGATATGAGTGGTCCCTAGGGCTGAAGCTAAGCAAGAAACCATCATCAATGGTCATTAAGAACAGATTGAAGTCATTCTTGGTATCAAGTGGTTAACCCTCCCGAATTCAACTCCGAAGTGCCATTCAGTATGGACTGTCATTATCCTTATGAGTGTAGCTGAATGAGTATTGGTGCAAAGCCAATGGCAGTAAAAATTAATATAGGCAGAAATGCCAATAGGGAAGATAAAAAAAGGGTAATCTATAAATGAGACATCGTTTACTTGCCTAGCCTTTGCTACAACTATTTTAATATTATTAAAGTGAAAGTCGGCAGCAATAAACACCCTGTCAGTCTATACCTAACAACCTCGATATACAGGAACCAGCATATCGAGAAGTGACAGTGTTCAAGATTCTAGGAATAGGCCACTTTCGGTAGCTAGAGCAACCTGCGATCTGCTAGGTTTTAGGCGGATTTCGTCTTTCGAGGATGCTTCACTTCTATCACCCAAGTTCTATAGCCTAAGTTCTATAGCCTAAGCTGTATAACCTAAGTTCTTGGACTTGGGATTTAGCAATAGTGATAATAAAAAGGCAGTAACCATTCTCTTTAATCACTGCCTTGTTAAGTTACCCTATGGGAGCTCTGAAACAAGCATGTTAAGGAGTCTTGGGGATAATGCTTACCACATTAAATCATCAGGGATGGCGTAGTTAGCATAAGGATCGTCGGCATCACTCACCTGCTCTACTGAATCTTTAGCGGCTTTATCCCATAAATAGCCACACCATTGTGGTACCAGTAACTTGACTCGTTCTGCCAGTTTATGCGGCACTATGTAGCTTTTTTCTTCATGACGGACAATGCCCAAGGTGCCGTTAAGTAAATCAGCTTGAATTTTATCGGTAATATAAACGGAATAGATCTTGTTTTCTAAGGTGAAGTTAAACTTAATCTCGGCATCTTTGCCCACAGTAATAGCGAATTTAGAAAACTCAGTGATCAATCCTCGTACTTGACCTTTTTCAGATGCCTCAGCAAAACGCTGCTCATTTAAGGCTTTGTCTTTGAGGTTTTGAGCATTTTTTTGCTCGGCGATTTGTTGCTTTAATGCATCGCTACCATCATCTATCTTTGATTTTTTATTACGCTTTTTTTGAGTTTTTACGTCACGAACTTTTTGTTTACTGGCAAGACCTGCTTTAAGCAATTGATCTTGTAATGCATTGGCCATGTTATTTACCTTTAATTTTGTTGAGTTTTATAAACCTTGCTTTGCGGCCATGTCACCTAACTCAGTCATAGCAGTGCTGGCGCCACCTAATGACCAACCACCATCAACAGGCAACACGACACCTGTGATGTATGATGCCATGTCAGATGCCAGGAATAAGGCCGCATTGGCAATATCTTGGCCTTTGCCATTGCGTTTTAACGGCACACTATTAGCGACCCGTTGTTGTAATTCATCACTGGGCGCTAAACGGTTAAAGCCTTCGGTATCTTCAATGGGGCCAGGTACAATAGAATTAATCCTGATCCCTTCAACTCCCCACTCTAGCGCTAATGTGCGGGTTAGCATATCGACTCCGGCTTTGGCGGCGCAAACATGCACTTGCAACGGCATCGCGATATACGCTTGCGGGGCTGAAATTTGAATAATGCTGCCGTTGGGACGTGATAACAGTGGATAGGCTTGTTTTAATACTTGAAAACTGCCAATTAAATCAATATCAATAACTGATTTAAAACCATTATTAGATAACTTTGCTGCACTGGCTGGGAAATTACCCGCCGCGCCACTTACCAGTACATCAATGTGCCCATATGTAGCGGCGATTTTATCAAAGCCAATGGTTAACGCATCGTTGTCACGTACATCAAAACTCACGCCTAAATGATTCGCTCTGGGATTAGCTTGATTGAGTAACGCAACCGCAGCGTTTACTTTATCAAGACTGCGACTCGCAACGGCAACATTCGCGCCGGCTTTTGCAAATTGAATGGCAACTTGCAGATTAATGCCAGAGGTGCCACCCACCACCACCACATTTTTACCTGTGTAATCAAACCTTGTGTTATCAAACCTTGTGTTATCAGACATAGTCATCCCTTATTTCTGTGTGTTTTTGTTGATGTAGATAAGTCTATTTTGCTGACGACATAGACAGAAAATATAACTTTTTCAATGATGCTTTTACAACAAGAACGGATCAAACATGCAGTGATTGATAAATAGCCTTAAGCGCTGCTAATGGATCCACAGCTTGAGTAATTGGTCGACCAATCACCAAATAATCTGACCCCGCTGTAATAGCTTGTTGTGGCGTCATGACACGCTGTTGATCACCAGTATCACTGCCTGCGGGACGAATACCCGGTGTCACTAAGGTAAAGTCTTGTCCAAATGATGATTTAAGCAATTTAGCTTCTTGAGCGGAGCACACAACCCCATCTAACTCAGCTTGATGAGTCAGTTTTGCTAAGCGCAATACATGTTCAAATACAGGGACATTGATGCCAAGTAAGACTAAGTCTTCATCTGACATTGATGTTAATACGGTAACGGCTATCAACAATGGTGCATCTTGACCAAATGGCACCAAAGCTTGTTTAGCGGCCTGCATCATGGCAAGCCCTCCGCTGGCGTGCACGTTAGTCATCCACACGCCTAGATCAGCGGCGGCGGTAACGGCTTTTGCCACCGTATTGGGAATATCATGGAATTTCAAATCTAGGAATAAATCGAAGTTACGATTATGGATATCGTTAACCAGATCTGGCCCGAATAACGTAAACATCTCTTTGCCGATTTTTAGACGACACATATCTGGGTCAAGTTTATCAATAAAGGTCAATGCGTCATTTTTATTATGATAATCGAGGGCGACTACAATTGATTTCTTCGTCATTGGAACTCCAGCGGCCATAGCTTATTTTAATGCCTTTATTATAGGGTATCTAAATGGTAATGATAAAATTATTCACCGTCGAGCCCTTTGATCCGTTTGATGCTGCCCCACTGTTTACATGATGGACAATGCCAATATAAACCGTGAGAGGGGAAACCGCAGGCAATACAGCGGTAACTAGGACGGAATTTAATTTGTTGTTCAACAAGCTGTTCGAGCATAGATAAACTTTGTTTCGCTTGGCCATCTTCAGCTTGTTTAATGTGCAATTGCATTAAATGCTGAAACCCTTTCATGGTCGGATGATGATATAAGTTATCGAGCATCATGGTTTCAGCACTTTGATGTTGATTAAGGCTTATTTTGTGCTCGGCAAGTGCGATAACCACACTGGCACCTGCGCCGTCGGCAATGGCCTCTGCAAGCAGTTCGTTAAAACCTTCTGGATCTTGGGTGTCTCGATACACTTGCTTTGCAATTGAAACGGCATCAGCAAATAAATCAATATCGGCCAATTTCAGCTGTTGGATCGCCTGCTTGCATAACTCAAACTGACCAGCATCAAGATAAATTTTAGCTAAGGTTAACCAAGCCCGACCGCATTGAGCGTCTTGTTTAATCGCTTGGTGCAATTTTTTGATTTTGTCAGCGTCGTTATTGGCTTCATCAGCTAATTGACAATAAAAATGTGCCGTGGTGTGTTTAAGCACTTGTTGGCGTTTTCGAGGTAGACGCTTAGTGATATCGATGGCCTTTTGCCACTCTTTAGTCACTTGGTAGATTAACAGAAGTTGTGTTTCTGATTCTTCACTGTGGTCATCTTGACTGACTAAGTTGCTAAAGATTTCTTCGGCGCGGTCATAAAACCCAGCGGCCATATAATCTTTACCTAACTCCATCATCGCGATGTCACGTTGCTCGTTGGTCAAGCTGGGCCTGGCAATCAAGTTCTGATGGATACGTATTGAACGGTCTACTTCACCCCGTTTACGAAATAACGAACCTAACGATAAATGGGTGTCGATGGTTTCATCGTCAACATCAAGCATGCTGATAAATAAATCAACCGCTTTATCAGACTCGTTAGACAGTAAAAAGTTAAACCCAGTAAAATAATCTCGGCTTAATTTTTTACTCTGCTGGCTATCGCTATGACGAATACTGCGTCGTCCCATGTACCATCCGTAACCGGCAGCGATAGGCAATAACAAGAACAAGATTTCTAGCATACTAGACGACTTGATCCTTAGGCGTTAAAGCAACACTGGTTGCCTCTACAGCGGTAAACTTTTTAAGGGCTTTGTTACTTTTACGCAACGCAAGTTTTAGCTTAATGATGTGGTAGCTTGCAAATATCCAGCTGAGAATAAACCCGCAGAAAAAGACCACGGCAAGTACTATAGGCAAACGATATTGCCCTTCAGCAATAAAGTAACTTAAAGTGACGACTTGTTCATTTTTAGCACCAAATAATAAAGCTAAAACAAACAACAATCCAACGAGTACAACAACAATAAATGATCTCACGCTATTCTCCATGAAGGTGTATCAATATAATGATTATCCAAGAAATTTACTGGGCTGACCAGCATTGACTGTCATTAGATATAAAAAAGCCTCCAAAAGGAGGCTTTTTATTCAGTCATTAATCAAGGATTAACAACATCGACACGTTCGCGCAGTTCTTTACCCGGCTTAAAGTGCGGTACATACTTGCCTTCCAAATCAACAGAGGTGCCTGTTTTTGGATTACGACCCATACGTGGTGCACGATAGTGAAGTGAAAAACTACCAAATCCGCGGATTTCTATACGATCACCGGTTTCTAATGTTGTTGCCATTTGCTCCAACATTTCTTTGATTGCACTTTCCACTTCCTTCGCCGACAGTTGCGACTGCCTAGTGGCGAGTTTTTCGATAAGTTCAGATTTTGTCATCTTAGCTATCCCATATTATCAAGCCAAACACAGTCGCCTAATGGGGAGGAATTCCCCATACAACAGACGATTTTCGATTACTTACGAGCCGCTTTGAAAGCTTCAGCCATTGCGCTGCTCATTACAACTTCATCTTGCTTGTTCAAAGTAGCAATCGCTTCTTTCTGTTCAGCTTCATCTTTCGCTTTGATAGATAAGCTGATAGAACGGTTCTTACGATCTACACCCATGAACTTAGCTTCGATTGCATTACCTACTGAGTATACAGTAGATGCATCTTCGATGCGTTCTGAAGAGATGTCAGCTACACGGATATAACCTTCAACTGTTTCAGCCAATTCAACTGTAACACCTTTTGCGTCAACAGCAGAAACAGTACCGTGAACTACGGTGCCTTTCTTCTTGTCAGCTAAGTATGCGTTGAATGGATCATCTTCAGTTTGCTTAACACCTAAGCTGATGCGCTCACGCTCTGGGTCTACTGAAAGAACCACTGCATGGATTTCGTCGCCTTTCTTGTATTCAGATACTGCATCTTCGCCAGTACCGTTCCAAGAAATATCAGATAAGTGAACAAGACCATCGATTCCACCGTCAAGACCGATAAAGATACCGAAGTCAGTGATTGACTTGATCTTACCAGATACTTTGTCGCCTTTGTTGTAACGAGTTGCGAAGTCATCCCATGGGTTAACTTTACACTGTTTCAGGCCTAGAGAAATACGACGACGCTCTTCGTCAATGTCTAGTACTAACACTTCAACTTCATCACCTAAGTTAACAACTTTAGATGGGTGAATGTTCTTGTTAGTCCAATCCATTTCAGAAACGTGAACTAAACCTTCAACGCCTTCTTCGATTTCTACGAAGCAACCGTAGTCAGTTAAGTTAGTTACGCGACCAGTAAGACGTGTGCTTTCTGGGTAGCGCTTGCTGATTTCTAACCATGGATCTTCGCCAAGTTGCTTAAGACCTAATGATACGCGAGTACGCTCACGGTCATATTTAAGTACTTTAACGTTGATTTCGTCACCAACATTAACGATTTCAGATGGGTGCTTAACACGTTTCCAAGCCATATCTGTGATATGTAAAAGACCGTCAACACCACCCAAGTCTACGAATGCACCGTAGTCAGTAAGGTTTTTAACGATACCTTTAACAGCTTGACCTTCTTGTAGATTCTCAAGAAGAGTATCACGTTCAGCACTGCTTTCAGATTCGATAACTGCACGACGAGAAACAACAACGTTGTTGCGCTTCTGATCAAGCTTGATAACTTTGAATTCTAATTCTTTGTACTCTAAGTGAGCGGTGTCGCGAACTGGGCGCACGTCAACTAGAGAACCTGGTAAGAAGGCACGGATACCGTTTAATTCAACAGTGAAACCACCTTTAACTTTACCATTGATGATACCGATTACAGTTTCAGCATCTTCGTACGCTTTTTCTAGAACGATCCAAGCTTCATGACGCTTAGCTTTTTCGCGAGACAATTGAGTCTCACCAAAGCCATCTTCAACAGAGTCAAGGGCTACGTCAACTTCATCACCAACTTGAATTTCTAAAACGCCTTGTGCGTTTTTGAATTCGTCAGCATTGATTGGACTTTCAGACTTAAGGCCGGCGTCAACAAGTACCATACCGTTTTCAATGGCAACAACTGTACCACGAACGATAGAACCTGGACGGAACTCTAAAGTTTCAAGGGATTGTTCAAATAGATCAGCAAAAGATTCAGTCATGTTTTAGGTTACTTCATTATATAAAACCACCATCCATCCTAGATGTGGAGTCTAGTAATATTATTCGTGTCATCCTTAACACAAACACCTACTGCACAATAAACGAGGATTCGGTTACGTGACAGTAATTTTTTGTCTAACGTATTCAAGCACTTGCTTCAATACATCTTCTATGCCTATGCCGCTTGTATCAATAACAAGTGCATCATTAGCTGGGACTAAAGGCGCAGCGGCGCGATTGGTATCACGGTCGTCTCGCTCGATAATTTCAGCTAAAAGGCGGTCGATTTTAACATCGAAGCCTTTGTCCTGCAACTGATTATAGCGTCTTTGCGCCCGTTCTTCAGCAGACGCAGTTAAAAATATTTTTACTGGTGCTTTAGAAAAGACCACGGTACCCATGTCGCGTCCGTCGGCAACTAAGCCTGGAGCGGCACAAAATGCCCGTTGGCGACGTAATAATGCCTCACGTACACGCGGTAATGCCGCCACTTTAGAGGCAGCATTTGAGCATTCTGGTGAGCGAATGGTCGTGGTAACGTCTTCGCCTTCGAGGACCACTTTAATGGCATCAGTCTGGCTGCCCGTTAAAAATTGGACATCAAGGTGTGCAGCCAATAAGGTCAGTGCTTCTTCGTTTTCTAGCTCAACATCATGATGAATAGCGGCTAAGGCTAAAACACGATAAATCGCACCACTGTCTAATAAATGCCATCCTAAATGCTGTGCCAATAATTGACATATTGTCCCTTTCCCTGCACCGCTAGGGCCATCAACTGTGATCACTGGAGATCGTTCTGACATAATTTGCTCCGAAAATAATCTATCTTCCCTGAAAACATACGAGGGTTCATCAAAATAAGCGCGCGAATTGTATAACAAATAAATGTTAATTACTGATGAATTTTCGGTTATTAAAACCAAGATCGACCTTTAATGGTGTTAAAGGCCGTGTTTTAATCTGTCGATGTGGTGTTATTTTGCCAGTTGTGCAAATTGTGCAAAATAATCCGGGAATGTTTTTGATGTGCAGTCTGGATCGTTAATGGTGATACCACAATCGGCAAAGGCCAATATTGAAAAACACATCGCCATACGATGATCGTTATAGGTATCAATCGCAGCGGTATTTAATACAGCTGGCGGCGTAATGGTAATATAATCATGACCTTCATCAACCGTTGCACCCACTTTACGTAACTCAGTTGCCATGGCGGCTAAACGATCAGTTTCTTTAATGCGCCAGTTATAAATGTTGCGAATAGAGGTAACGCCTTTAGCAAACAAGGCTGCGGTTGCAATGGTCATCGCCGCATCAGGAATGTGGTTCATGTCCATGTCGATACCCGTTAAGGTCGATTGACGGACAATAATGTAATCATCGCCCCACTCTATGTCTGCGCCCATTTCAGCTAATACATCGGCAAACTTAACATCACCCTGAATACTTAAACGGCCAACGCCAGTTACTTTAACTTCACCACCTTGGATCGCGCCAGCAGCTAAAAAGTAAGACGCCGATGAGGCATCGCCTTCAACTAAGACTTTGCCAGGCGACACGTATTGTTGTCCTGATGGAATTTCAAAACGGGCGTAATCATGATTAATCACCTTGACACCAAACTTGGCCATCAACGAAATAGTAATATCAATATAAGGCTTAGAAACAAGCTCACCTTTAATAGTAATGTTCACACTGTCTTTGGTCAGTGGTGCCACCATCAGTAGCGCAGTTAAGAATTGACTTGATAAGTTACCCGCAATCTCAACATCACCGCCGTTTAATCCTTTAGCCTTGATGGTTAATGGCGGAAAACCATCGTTTTTAAGATAAGTCACATCGGCGCCAAGTTGACGTAACGCATCAACTAAATCACCAATAGGACGTTCTTCCATTCGAGGCTCACCGGTTAAGGTAAATTCGCCATGACCTAAGGTTAATGCCGCACACAACGGACGCATGGCAGTGCCTGCATTACCAAGAAACAGGCTTTGAGCTTGTTCACTATTCAGTGGCGATCCCATTCCCTCGAGCTCACAAACGGTATTGTTATTCGATAGACGATAATTTACCCCAAGTTGTTTTAACGACGCCAACATATAACGGATATCATCAGAATCGAGTAAGTTCGTTAGCGTAGTCGTGCCTTTGGCCAACGTGGCTAATAGCAAGGCACGATTTGAAATACTTTTTGAGCCAGGAATGTTAATTTCGCCATTCATGCGGGTAATATGGTCAAGACGCAGTTGTTTCATTAATACTCTTCTTTGTGTTGCACTCATTGAACGTCTACAGACCGACAGATGAGTAAAAGGCTTCACCGGATAAAATAAGCCTTACATCACCTCGTGAACTTAGGCTGATGTAAAAGGCAATGTTTCGATACAGTTTGGTAGGATCAATTTAATCTTTGGCAGACCAATTCGTTCGGGATAAACGGGTTAGCGCGTATATAAGAATGCGGCGTAAGGTGTGATGCTTAGTCATTCTACGCTAATACCTTGCAACAAACTTCTCGCTTACAAACTTCTCGCTTACAAATAAGCAAGCCCGTTTAGCCGAACTTGGGCTGTGTCAGTGGCTTCTTTTTACTGCGTTAGCGTTACACCTCTAGAACAACACGTCATAAACTCCGCCTTATAGAAAATGGCCTCAAACGCTGCAACATCTATTGGAGTAAAGGTGCTTCGACAGCTCAACAACCTCAGTAATCGACTTCATAATGTTTCATAGTGCTTACGTTACTGATTGTCGCCAAGGATTCAACCGTTATTTTATGTTTTAGGTGACTTTTATGCTCAAGTTGAAATTTTTTAACTTTAGTTAGGTTTTTCTCGACAAATCTGCACAGTTCAGACCATTAATGACGGTCTGATTTAGTTGCCCAGATTAATTAGGGCTTAGCAATGTAAGACCTAATAAGGCTGATTTAGCAGTTCTTTATTGGTATAATTCACGTTATGCTAAAGCCAAGTTCCTGTATCTTGTTTCGCTCTAATGCGTGTAACTTTAAAATAAGAAGGTCAATCCATGTTTAATTCATTAACCGCGATGCCAGCCGATCCGATTTTAGGCCTATTGACACAATATCGCGCAGACAAGCATCCCAATAAAGTCGATTTAGGTGTGGGTGTTTATAAAGACCCTGTTGGCCACACACCTATTTTAGATTGCGTAAAAGTTGCCGAAAAAATCCGTTTAGACACCGAAACAACAAAAGTGTACATAGGACCAACAGGCTCAGCACCATTTAATCAACTCATGGGCGAATTAGCCTTTGGTGCCAGCCACAGTGTATTACTGGCCGATCGCGTTCGCACGGTATCAACGCCAGGCGGAACTGGTGCCCTGCGCGTGGCAGCTGACTTTATTAAGCGTTGTAATCCTAACGCAGTGTTATGGGTAAGCGACCCAACATGGGCCAACCACACGGGTTTATTTGAAGCCGCAGGCATTACAGTTAAAACCTATCCATACTATGACTACGACAACAAAACACTTAAATTTGATCAAATGCTAGCGAAGTTAAACACCATAGATAAAGATGACGTGGTGTTATTTCATGCATGTTGTCATAACCCAAGCGGCATGGATTTAAGCACCGATCAATGGGATGAAGTGGTTAAGGTTACGGTTAAGCAAGGTTTTACGCCATTAATTGACATGGCTTACCAGGGCTTTGGTGACGGCGTAGATGAAGATGCCTACGGCGTGCGCCAAATGGCTGCGGCAGTAGAAAGCATGATTTTATGCAGCTCTTGCTCAAAAAACTTTGGTTTGTACCGTGAGCGTATTGGCGCCTGTTCCATTGTCGCTAAAGACAGTACAACGGCTAACGTAGCACTGTCGGTAATGTTATATGTTATTCGCTGTATTTACTCAATGCCCCCTGCCCATGGCGCGGCGATTGTTGAAACCATCTTAGGCTCGCCAGCGCTTAAACAGCAATGGTTAGCTGAGCTCAAAGTGATGCGCGACCGTATTAACGGCAACCGAACTATGTTGGTTGAACAATTAGCCGCCAATGGTGTTGACCGCGACTTTAGTTTTATCGCCCGTCAAAAAGGCATGTTTTCATTCTTAGGGGTTAACCCTGAACAAGTGGCCATACTTAAACAGCAATACAGTGTGTACATGGTCGGCTCAAGCCGGATCAGTATTGCCGGTATTAGCCAAACCAATGTTGATTATTTAGCTAAATCTATTGCGGCAGTATTATAACAAAAACCCATTTTGATAAGCGTTAGTATAAGTAGAAAAAATCAATAAAAAGGTCGCTTATTGCGACCTTTTTGTTGCTCAGTTTACTCAAATAGACTTGCCAAGGATCGCTTACTGACCTAGATGTTAACCCGTTCAGCTGATGACAAATAAATCCAAACATAGGCAATTTATGTTATCGAATGTAGGCAGCGTAGGCAGCGTTTACAAACCTTTCGTTATAGTTAACTCATCATCCATTAGTTAATCTCAACTTGGCATAAGAGATAGGATTAACTGATAGGTATCAATAGCTTTTCAAATCATCAATATCAAGCTTGCCAATTATGTTGCTCACAAGGCGTATTCTCGTATTCATAGCGGCGTCAATCGCTGGCCTATAGTAAATCAAGATAACTTCAATCGCCAAATAAAGGGCTTTTTGATAAACGTTTATTATCCCGAGTTGAGATGAATGACTTCCAAATGCCGATCATAATCACTATGAATATTTTTCGATGCAGTGCTTAGGTGACGGCACGGTTAAATCTGTAGGTGATGGTTGTAGATGAATTGAAGCTGCTTGTCGTATTTAATGTTCCCTCATCGGGATATAGCTCCCAATATTTAAACATTATTATATTATGCCTGTGTAAATACCTAATATCCCATAGGAATATGTACCCTGACGCAGAATTTAACATGTTGTCAAGGTGAATCAGCTATGCAAAATGAAGCCATAAGTGCACAAGAGATCCCCGAGTCTGTCGTTGTTTCAGATACAGGCTGGTCACGTCAGGATACAACCTGGATGTTGAGCTTGTTTGGCACGGCCGTCGGTGCCGGAATTTTATTTTTACCTATTAATGCGGGGATGGGTGGCTTTTGGCCATTGGTCTTAATGGTGCTAATGATTGGCCCTATGACCTATCTTGCTCACCGTGGTCTATCCCGCTTTCTATGTTCATCCACCATTGCTGATAGTGACATCACCCAGGTAGTAGAAGAACATTTTGGTATTGGGGCGGGTAAAGCCATTACCTTACTGTATTTTTTAGCCATTTATCCCATTGTGTTAATCTACGGCGTTGGGATCACTAATACCGTCGACAGTTTCATTATTAATCAATTAGGCGTGTTTACCGAAGTCCCAAGAATGTTGCAGAACGGTGCGCCAGCATTAACAGATGCTGGGGTGCAAATTATCGATAAAATAAGTGCTATTCCGCGCTGGCTACTTTCGGGCATGCTGATCTTATGCATGATGTCTGTGATGGTCGCAGGTGAAAAGTTTATGCTCTCTGTAACGCGGATATTAGTCTATCCCCTAGTCGCGATCCTCGCTTTCATGTCATTGTATTTAATACCAGACTGGAAGTTTGATGCTCTTATGGTTGTGCCTTCGGCCACTAATTTTCTTGGTACCGTCTGGTTAACTATTCCAGTGCTTGTGTTTGCCTTTAACCACTCGCCTGCTATCTCCCAGTTCTCGGTTTCGCTCAAAAAAGAACACGGCGCCAATGCCTCCCACAAGGCCGATGTCATACTACGCAATACTACCATCATGCTAGTGGGATTCGTGATGTTGTTCGTATTCTCCTGTGTATTGTCCTTAACACCGGTGCAATTGTTAGAAGCAAAAGCCGATAACCTACCGATCCTGTCTTATCTTGCCAACGTTCATGAAAGTGGTTTTATCAGCTATGTTGCACCTGTGATTGCTTTCATCGCCATTATTTCATCTTTCTTCGGCCACTATATGGGGGCTACCGAAGGCTTAAAAGGCATTATTACTAAGCAATTACCCAATAGCGGCAAGCCAGAAAACAGTCACAAATTGGATAAATTTATCTTAGGATTTATGTTTATTACTACTTGGGCCGTGGCGATTATCAACCCAAGTATACTTGGCATGATCGAGGCGCTTGGTGGCCCCGTTATTGCTGCTATTTTGTATATTATGCCAATGTATGCAATACATAAGGTGCCGGCTCTGAAAGCCTACCGAGGACGAGTGAGCAACATCTTCGTCGTCATTACGGGTTTATTGTCAATGACCGCCATTGTGTTCGGCTTACTGAGCTAAATGAGAATGGTGAGATAAATGAGCTAAGTGGGCTAAGTGGGCTAAGTCCATCATACCTTCCCTTTTATTTGAGCGAATTAACCACCGCTGTTTTTTTCATAAGGGAAGGTTTTACCCATAAAAGTACCGAGTCAGCAGTAGAAAAGGTCTATAACGTTTGATGTTGTGAATGCAAAAAAAACCTATCCAGTGGAAACGTTTAGCATAGATGAAGTCTGTTTTGCGGAACTCTCAATGTTAACCTTTAACCTTGAGGGGGCTCGATAAATCATTATTACGGTTGTGAACTTGTCACAAAACAAAAACTAGAAGTAGCTCAAAACCTTATTCACATTACTTTGATAGAATTGAATTAATATCACCGCCTTCGTTGAGTTAACACCACTAATGTCTTTTTATCAATCTCCCAAAAAAATATCTGCTTTTGATGCTAAGTTTGAAGCACAAAAAATAGCGTTTGCACCGGTCAGTTTTCAAGTCGCACGTTGCTTAAGTCAATTTGATTTACTCACCAAAGTTGATGAGGTTGGTGAGAAAGGTATTAGCCTAGTTCAGCTTACCCAAGATTCCGAGTTGTCTGAATATGCCATTCATGTCTTGCTTGATATGGGATTAAGCATGGGCATTTTTTGGTGTAAAGATAATCATTACCGCCTCGATAAAACTGGCTATTTTTTACTCCATGATGATATGGCCGCAAAAAACCTAAACTTCATCCATGATGTTTGTTATCAAGGCTTGTTTGAGCTTGAAGATTCACTTAAGCAAGGCAAAGCAATAGGGCTTAAACACTTTGGCGATTGGGACACTATTTACCCGGGCTTAAGCCAACTACCAGAACAAACTAAAAAAAGCTGGTTTGAGTTTGATCATTACTATTCAGATCATGCTTTTGACAGCCTATTACCATTAATATTTAAGTCACAGCCGGCGCATATTGTTGATGTGGGTGGCAATACCGGTAAATGGGCATTTGCCTGCACCCATTATAATAAAAACGTCCACGTCACTATTATGGATTTACCGGGGCAACTTATTGTGGCAATGAAAAATGCACAAACACAGTTGGTTGCAGATCGCGTTCATCCCTTTGAAACAGATTTACTCGATAGCGAAAAGCCTTTTTGCCAAGAGGGTGATTTATATTGGATGAGTCAATTTTTAGATTGTTTTTCTAAACAACAAATAAGCATTATTCTTAAGCGCACTGTGGCAGCGATGAAACCTGATAGTGAACTTTGTATTTTAGAGACATATTGGGACAGGCAACCCCATGAAGCTGGTGCCTATTGTGTTAACGCAACGTCTTTGTATTTTACTGCTATTGCCAATGGAAATAGTCGGATGTACCACAGTAAAGATATGCTTAACATGATCATTGAAGCTGGACTGTATGTTGATCAAGACATCGACAACATCGGCCTGGGTCATACTTTACTGCGCTGCAAACTCAAGCCTACTTATCAATAGTGTTTAACTGAAGTTGCTATACATCTAATCAACACGTCATTTATTCTCCACATAAAAAAGCGAATGCTGGTCGGCATTCGCTTTTTTATTGCTGAACCTTGATTAACTTTGGTTAAGGTTAGTTAGGCTTGATGGTGCTTTACTGCAAAGTTATTCATAAAGTCAACCAGGGCTTTTACACCGGCTAGCGGCATGGCGTTATAAATACTGGCACGCATACCGCCTACGTTACGATGACCTTTTAATGCCATTAATCCTACCTGCTCTGCTTGAACTAAAAACTCACTGTTTAGCGCATCATTCACTAATTGGAAGGTCACGTTCATACGTGAGCGGTTATTAAGTGCGACGCCGTTTTTATAAAACGGATTATTGTCGATACAATGATACAGTAACGCCGCTTTTTGTTGGTTCAATTGAGCCATCGCACTCACACCACCATTAGCCGCTAACCAGGCAAACACTTCAGAGGCTAAATACCAAGCAAACGTTGGTGGGGTATTAAACATTGAGCCATATTCAACCGCCACGCGATAATCCATTATTGATGACTGCGGTAGGCTTGGAAGTTTAAGCATATCGTCACGGACGATCACAATCGACAAGCCTGATGGGCCAATGTTCTTTTGCGCGCCAGCATAAATGAGTCCGTATTTGCTGACATCAATTTCATGGGACATGATGGTTGATGATAAATCAGCAACGATGGGCCAAGGGCTCGTTAACTCTTCAAAAATTTCGATGCCATCAACGGTTTCGTTTGAGCAATAATGCACATAACGATAGTCTTTCTTGATTGTGCTTAAGTCGGGTAATGTCACCTGGTTAAGACCATTGATCTGTTCAACAATATTGATGCTGTCAATATGTTGCTCACCCACCAGTTTTTGCGCTTCTGTCACCGCTGACGACGACCATTGACCACTGACTAAATAAAGCGCCCGACCGTTATCACCCAAGAAGTTATTCACTACGTTAGAAAATTGGCCGCGGCCACCACCATGCATAAATAACACATGATAGTTTTTAGGGATGTTCATCAACTTGCGAAGTGTGACCTCTGCTTGCTCGGTCAGTGCAATAAACTCTTTACTGCGATGACTGATTTCCATCACGGAGACACCTAGGCCATTCCAATCAATTAATTCCTGTTGTGCTTTTTGCATCACAGCTTGAGGTAACATGGCCGGTCCAGCACAGAAATTATAAATTGCGCTCACAAACAACTCCTTTGACAAATAATCAATATAGACAATAACAAGTTAACCGTAATAATAAGGATTTTACGGGGTGATGAATAGGCCTTTATTTACCTATTTTGATGAAATTTATTCCGTAATATAAAACGGGCGCCATTAAGGCGCCCGTTCGAGGAGAAATTGACAACAAGGGTAATAAATTACTCTTGTTCGTCTGCTCCGCTTTTGGCATCGTCTGGATCAGTTGATTCAACATCATCAGTTGATTCAGCATCGGTCACTTCAGCATCGATAACATCGCTTACTGGAATAACATTGCCTTCTTCGTCTAACAACTCTTCAGTTTGAATCTCTTCAATACGCTGTAAACCAACAACTTTCTCGTCTTCAGCTGTACGGATGATAGTCACACCTTGAGTGTTACGACCAATAATTGATACGCCTTCAGCAGGCGTTCGCACTAAGGTGCCTTTATTACTGATCAACATGATTTCGTCAAAAGTGCCAACTTGAACGGCACCGACTACTTCACCATTACGTTCGCTGACCTTAATCGATACCACACCTTTAGTGCCGCGACTCTTCGCTGGGTATTCATCCAACTCGGTACGTTTACCGTAACCGTTTTCAGTTATGGTTAAAATCGCACCGTCAACTTTAGGCACTATTAACGATACCACTTTTTGGCCCGCATCAAGCTTAATACCACGAACACCGGTTGCAGTACGGCCCATTGGGCGTAGCGCAATGATTTCTTCGCCCGTTTCAGCATCAATCTTCACTTCACCGGTTTCAGAATCACGCGCTTTCTCATTAAAGCGAACCACTTTACCTACATTAGAGAACAACATAATGTCGTTACTGCCGTCAGTAATATCGACGCCAATTAATTGATCACCGTCTTTTAGGTTTACAGCAATAATCCCGTTTGAACGTGGGTTGCTGTAAGCTGTTAATGCTGTTTTCTTAACCGTGCCATGCGCTGTTGCCATGATGATAAATTTATCATCAGCATATTCACGTACCGGCAGAATTGCCGTAATGTGCTCACCGTCAGAGAGTGGTAATAAGTTAACAATAGGACGTCCACGAGCAGTACGACTCGCTAATGGTAATTGATACACTTTTAACCAATACATTTTACCAAAGTCAGAGAAGCAGAGAATCGTGTCATGGGTGTTTGCCACCAATAACTTTTCAACAAAGTCTTCATCTTTTACTTTAGTTGCCGCTTTGCCTTTACCACCACGACGCTGTGCTTGGTAGTCAGACAAGACTTGGTATTTTGCATAACCTAAGTGAGATAAGGTCACGACAACGTCTTCTTCATTGATTAAGTCTTCAAGACTCATATCAATTTCATTAGCGTTGATAATGGTGCGACGTTCATCACCGTATTGCTCAAGAATTTCTTCTAATTCTTCTTTAATCACTTCCATCAAACGCGATGGAGTACGAAGAATGAATAACAAACCCGCAATCAGAACTAAAAGCTCTTCATATTCAGCTAGAATCTTGTCATGTTCTAGACCGGTTAAACGGTGCAGACGTAATTCAAGAATCGCTTGTGCTTGTTGCTCGGTTAAATAGTACTGACCATCACGGATGCCATACTGTGGTTCTAACCATTCTGGACGCGCAGCATCATCGCCCGCTTTTTCAAGCATGCCTTGTACATTACCTAACACCCAACCTTGTGCCACTAATTTAGCTTTGGCTTCAGCCGGTGTAGGAGAGGCTTTAATTAACGCAATAATCGGATCGATGTTAGCCAGTGCAATGGCGAGTGCTTCAAGAATATGAGCACGGTCGCGGGCTTTACGCAGTTCAAATACGGTACGGCGCGTAACCACTTCACGACGGTGAAGAATAAAACACTCAAGCATTTCTTTAAGGTTAAACAACTTAGGCTGACCGTTCGTCAATGCCACCATGTTGATTCCAAAAGAACACTGCATTTGTGTTTGAGAATATAAGTTGTTTAGTACAACCTCACCCACTTCACCGCGTTTGATTTCAATAACAATACGCATACCGTCTTTATCAGACTCATCGCGTAGGCCACTGATACCTTCTAATTTCTTATCTTTTACAAGCTCGGCAATTTTTTCAATCAAACGGGCTTTGTTAACTTGATATGGAATTTCATGAACAATAATACGTTCACGACCATTCTCTTCCGTTTCAATGTCAGCTTTAGAGCGCATGATAGCGCGGCCACGGCCGGTGTTGTAAGCATCAATAATGCCTTTGCGACCGTTAATTGATGCTGCCGTTGGAAAATCTGGACCTGGGATGTATTCCATTAACTGTTCAATCGATAAACTTGGATCGTCGATTAACGCCAAACAGCCTTTCACTACTTCTGTTAAGTTGTGAGGTGGAATGTTAGTGGCCATACCGACTGCAATACCAGATGAACCATTGATTAATAGGTTTGGTACGCGTGTTGGTAATACCGCAGGGATCATCTCTGTGCCGTCATAGTTAGGCACAAAATCCACGGTTTCTTTTTCAAGGTCCGCTAATAATGAATGCGCCAACTTTTGCATACGAATTTCGGTATAACGCATCGCCGCAGCAGAGTCACCATCGACCGAACCAAAGTTTCCTTGTCCGTCTACTAATGTGTAGCGTAGCGAGAACGGTTGCGCCATACGTACAATTGTATCGTATACAGCGGTATCACCATGGGGGTGATACTTACCAATTACGTCACCAACGACACGAGCGGATTTTTTATATGGTTTGTTCCAATCGTTTTTTAATTCGCTCATGGCGAACAATACCCGACGGTGAACGGGTTTTAAACCGTCACGGACGTCAGGTAATGCACGACCTACAATTACGCTCATTGCGTAATCAAGGTAAGAATTCTTAAGTTCGTCTTCGATGTTAATTGGCGAAATAGATGATGCCAGATCAGTCATAAACTGCGCGTTCCCCTAAAGTGAGCTGACAATAAAACTTAGATATTATTATCTAGCTTAAAAACGTGATTTGGCATTCTAACACAGATATTTAATGTCGCCAGAACTAAGACCTGCCAAATGCTCTATCACTATTAATAATTACAAAAAAGCTAACATTTTCAGATAATTTAGTTTATTCGTTGGCTAATATATGGCTAAATTTTAGCAAGAATAAAACGCCACTTGCTGATGCTTTAAGCACTTAAGCGCACAAAATGATAATCCATCGCACTTAAATGGATGTTTTATGAGCAAGCATGACCGGAGAAAGCCATTGTTGACTACTATTCACCAAGGTTATCGCTATAATAGCGACCATACTTTCATTAAACACTTAGGTTAAGTTATGTCACATGCTGAACAATCGACACCCAATGTAGATCCGCTAGAGATCGCAAAATTTGAAGCCATGGCGCAAACATGGTGGGATCTCAATGGTGAGTTCAAGCCATTACACTTACTTAATCCACTGCGTTTAAACTACATTGACCAAACCGCTGACGGCATTTTCGATAAGAAAGTCTTAGATGTCGGTTGTGGTGGCGGCATTTTATCCGAAAGCATGGCGCACCTGGGTGCCCACGTTGATGGTATTGATATGGGTACTGAGCCGCTTGAAGTGGCAAAACTGCACGCATTAGAGTCTGGCGTGTCAGTTAATTATCTTAAAACAACTGCCGAAGCACACAGCGATAGCCACCGCGAGTATTACGATGTGGTGACTTGCATGGAAATGCTCGAACATGTACCCGATCCGCAATCGGTTATCCAAGCATGTTGTGACATGGTTAAACCCAATGGCTTTGTGTTTATCTCCACCATTAACCGCAATATGATGTCATACCTGCAGACCATTATCGGTGCTGAATATTTATTGAAAATGCTCCCGGTTGGTACCCACGACCACAGTAAGTTTATTCGTCCATCTGAACTAATGGCATTAGTCGATAATACCGACTTATTGTGCAAGGATGCATTAGGGATTACGTACAACCCGTTGTCAGGAGTGTTTAAGTACACTAACAGTGTTGATGTTAATTATATGATAGCCACCCAAAAAATTGATTAATCATCCTGGTGACTCTTTTCAACGTTTTAATGTAAGTGAACCAGAGTAGCGTTACTTCCTGCCAATAACGCTATAAAGGTGCATACATGATTCCATTATTATTGACTCTTGTTAGGAGCTAGCCTTTGCATAAGCAAGATATAAAAGGGGTACTATTTGATTTAGACGGTACTTTAGCCGACACAGCCCCTGATTTAGTCCAGGCATTAAATCTCAGTTTGGACGAAGCCGGTTTTAATGTCCAAACGCTTGAAACGATGCGCCATGCGGCGTCACACGGCAGTTTATATTTAGTTAAAACGGCTATTCCGCACGCCGAGGAACGAGTACAAATTGCTATTCAGCAAGCACTACTTCGCTATTATGCCCAGATAAATGGCGATCACAGCCGCTTGTTTGACGACTTACCCGAACTCTTATCGCTGTTAGATTCACAAGCCATTCCTTACGGTGTGGTCACCAATAAGCCGGCTCGATTTGCCCGGCCATTAGTTGCAAAGCTGGGCTTAACCGATAAACTTAAAACCATGATCAGTGGTGATAGTACCCGTTATTCAAAACCTCATACCGCACCGATGTTTTTAGCCGCACAACAAATCGCCATTGCCCCTCAAAGTATTTTATACCTCGGAGATGCCGAACGAGATTTAGTTGCGGCCCACAATGCGAGTATGTTGGGCGGCGTTGCCTTGTGGGGATATTTGTCCGCTACTGACAAACCTGACACATGGCCTGCTGGCAGACAATTTGAACACGGTGCATCACTGAAACAATTTTTCACTGAATAAGGCGATTTTGTTGTATTTGAGTCACCGGTTAATTGGCACCATTTTGGGGTAAATAATCAATATTTTTGAATAAATGATTAGCATGCTGATCATCTCTGGTCACACGATCAAAATCAACCAAAGATCAACCTATAAACCAGCAATATTTTTTGATCGCTGTTTATTTTAGCGATCAAATCTTTCTTATTTGATGGTTTAAAAAATATCATTTATCAAAAACACTTTATAAATTTGGGCTCTAGGGTTAGTTGTCACTAACCCTACCGTTTATCCTCAAGTTATCCACAAGAAGTTAATTAAATTGTGGCTTGCAAAAATCCCCAAACCTCACTATCTTGTATCTAAGATTTTAAATAACACCATATCTTGTGTGTGACTGGCAATCAAAACACTACGCACCTGCATTACAAGGACGTAGTCGATAAGTGAATGTACTGGTATTTTACTACCATGTTGTGAGTACATTCAGCTTGATTGTTTAACATGGAATTGTTTTGTAACTGATTCAGATCGAATCAAGTTACATGGTATCCAACAACAGATCACACGATTAGATATAGAACCAAGGCCTCTCTTCAATGAATAGCAATATGACAGTCACCAAGCGCAGCGGCGAACGTGAATCGATCGATTTAGATAAAATTCATCGCGTGATCACTTGGGCAGCCAATGGATTAAAAAACGTCTCAGTATCTGAAGTAGAACTTCGATCTCACCTGCAGTTTTTCGACGGCATTCCAACAGAAGCCATTCATGAAACGATTATAAAAGCCGCAGCTGATTTGATCTCTCCGGAATCCCCAGATTACCAATTTTTGGCCGCGCGTTTAGCCGTATTCCATTTACGTAAAAAGGCTTTTGGTCAATTTGAGCCGCCTAAATTATATGACCATGTCACCAAGTTAGTCGAAATGGGTAAATATGATATGCATATCATGGCTGACTATAGCCGTGAAGAATTAGACATTCTTGATAGCTATATTGATCACTGGCGTGACATGAACTTCTCTTATGCCGCGGTAAAGCAACTTGAAGGTAAATACCTGGTTCAAAACCGTGTGACCCATGAGATGTATGAGAGCGCGCAGTTTTTATATATTTTAGTGGCCGCATGTTTGTTTGCGCGTTACCCAAAAGAAATCCGCTTGAAGTACATTAAAGATTTCTATGACGCGACGTCTTTGTTTAAGATTTCTCTGCCAACGCCAATCATGGCCGGTGTACGAACGCCTACTCGTCAGTTCAGCTCATGTGTATTGATTGAGTGTGATGACAGCTTGGATTCAATCAATGCTACGGCATCGTCAATCGTTAAATATGTCAGCCAACGTGCTGGTATTGGTATTAATGCCGGTCGTATTCGTGCATTAGGCAGCCCTATACGCGGCGGTGAAGCATTCCACACGGGTTGTTTACCATTTTATAAGTATTTCCAAACAGCGGTGAAGTCTTGTTCTCAAGGCGGCGTACGCGGTGGTGCAGCAACGCTGTTCTATCCGTTATGGCATCTCGAAGTTGAATCGCTATTAGTGCTGAAAAACAACCGGGGTGTTGACGACAACCGTGTACGTCATCTTGACTACGGCGTACAGTTAAACAAATTAATGTACCAACGCTTAATCAAAGGCGAAAACATTAGCTTGTTCAGCCCATCAGATGTACCGGGTCTTTATGATGCCTTCTTTGAAGACCAAGTAGAATTTGAACGTTTATACTTGCAGTACGAACAAGACAGCAGTATCCGTAAAAAACAGATTAAAGCCGTTGAGCTGTTTTCATTGATGATGCAGGAACGAGCCTCTACAGGTCGTATCTATATTCAAAACGTCGATCACTGTAATACCCACAGCCCATTTGACTCTAAAGTGGCGCCGATTAAGCAATCTAATTTGTGTTTAGAAATTGCCTTACCGACTAAGCCGTTAACTAACATTGACGATCCGGACGGTGAAATCGCCTTATGTACCTTATCAGCGCTTAACTTAGGCGCGATTACCGACTTATCTGAACTTGAGCCGTTAGCTGATTTAGCGGTACGTGCGTTAGATAACTTACTTGATTACCAAGATTACCCAATAAAAGCGGCTCAAACGAGCTCGATGAATCGCCGTACGCTTGGTATTGGTGTGATTAACTTTGCTAACTACTTAGCTAAAAACGGTAAAAAGTATTCCGACGGTTCAGCAAACAACCTGACCCATAAGACCTTTGAAGCTATCCAGTTCTATTTACTGAAAGCGTCAATGAACTTAGCTAAAGAAAAAGGTGCCTGTCCGTTATTTCACGAGACCACCTACTCGAAGGGTATTTTACCCATCGATACCTATAAACGTGATTTAAACAAGATTTGTGACGAACCATTACACATGGATTGGGAAGGTTTACGTAGCGACATAAAACAGTACGGTTTACGTAACTCAACCTTGTCAGCATTAATGCCGTCAGAAACCTCATCGCAAATTTCAAACGCGACCAATGGTATCGAACCACCACGTGGCTTAATCAGCGTGAAAGCCAGTAAAGATGGCCAGTTAAAGCAAGTCGTTCCAGACTTTGAGCTGCTTAAAGACAAGTACGAACTGCTGTGGAATATGCCAAACAACGATGGTTACATCCAACTTGTTGGTTTAATGCAGAAGTTTATTGACCAAGCTATTTCTGCCAACACTAATTATGACCCAAGCCGTTTTGAAGGCGGTCGTGTGCCAATGCAGACCTTGCTAAAAGACTTGTTAAGTGTGTACAAACTGGGCATTAAAACATTGTATTATCATAATACACGCGATGGTGCTTCGGATCAGTTTGACGACATTATTGCTGTCGAAGAAGAAGACGATGACTGCGCCGGCGGTGCGTGTAAAATCTAATCATCACTTTATCTCTATTTAGCGGGGGATAATCCCCGCTTTTTGAAAAATGCGTTTTCAGGACACCTAAATAATGGCTTACTCTACATTTTGTCAAACACCTAACGATGCAACCAAAGAACCTATGTTTTTTGGGCAATCAGTTAATGTGGCACGCTACGATCAACAAAAATATGAAGTCTTTGAAAAACTGATTGAAAAGCAATTAAGTTTTTTCTGGCGTCCAGAAGAAGTTGATGTCAGCCGTGACAAAATTGATTTCGGTGATTTACCTGAACACGAAAAGCACATTTTCCTGTCAAACCTGAAATACCAAACCTTGCTTGACTCTATTCAAGGCCGCTCACCAAATGTGGCATTTTTGCCATTGGTATCGCTACCAGAATTAGAGACGTGGATTGAAACATGGTCGTTTTCTGAAACGATTCACTCACGCTCTTACACTCATATTATTCGTAATATTGTCAATGACCCATCCGTGGTGTTTGACGATATCGTGCAAAATGACGAAATATTGAAACGTGCCGGTGACATTGCCGCTTATTACGATGATCTGATTAAACTGACCCAGATTAATAACCTGTTAGGTGAAGGTACTCATGTTATCGACGGCGAAGAAATCACCGTTAATTCACGTATCCTGAAAAAATCACTGTATTTATGCATGATGTCGGTTAACGCCTTAGAAGCTATCCGCTTCTATGTCAGCTTTGCCTGTTCATTTGCCTTTGCTGAACGTCGTGTTATGGAAGGTAATGCCAAAATCATCCGCTTAATTGCCCGTGATGAAGCGTTACATCTCAATGGGACACAACATATTATCGCCTTGATGCAAGGCGGCAAAGACGACCCTGAAATGGCAGAGATTGCTATTGAGTGTAAGCAACAAGCTTATGACTTGTTCGTCAAAGCAGCAGAACAAGAAAAAGAGTGGGCTAAATACTTATTTAAAGACGGATCAATGATCGGCCTAAATGAACCGATCCTATGTCAGTACGTTGAATTTATTACTAACCAAAGAATGAAATCAGTACATTTGCCTCAGCCTTATGAAGAACGGTCTAACCCACTACCCTGGATGAAAAATTGGTTAGAAAGTGATGCAGTACAAGTGGCCCCACAGGAAGTAGAGGTGTCATCTTATCTTGTTGGCCAAATCGATTCTTCTGTAAATAGCGATGAGTTTTTAGATTTTGACCTATAAAAAACTTTTCAAAAAATCGCCAATTGTAAGCTTGAAAGGACAGCCGATTATTTTATTTGACGGCCAACATTCAAGCTTACTAGAAGCGCTTGAGTCGAAAAAAGTAAACGTGTTTTCAGAATGTCGTAACGGATTTTGTGGCGCATGTAAAACCACCGTAATATCTGGTGAAGTAAACTACCTATCAGAGCCTCTTGCAGAACTCAAATCCGACGAGTGCCTACCCTGCTGTTGTGTGCCTAATGGCGATTTAAACCTCAAACTCTCTACTGAGGGAGTCGAAGTCGTTGCTAAGCGACAATACGCTTCGGTAAATGACAGCCATACACTCACAACAGCATTAACCCAACAATTACAGATTAATCCCAAACGGGCTCTTGACCGTTAATCTATCAGCCCTTCAACACCCGTTATATATTCAGGGCAAAGCTTAACAACACCCGTTTACCAGACTCAATCTTAGTGACGTTATGCTCATACTTATCAGGACGAAATAAATACACCCGCCCCCATAAATTCACTATGCATTTAGCACAGCTAAACACCCCACCCACTTTAGGTTGGACTATTACGAGGTTCAGTTTGTAATAACGACCTTGTTGCACCGGATCGGTATGGGTCATCACTTGATGATGAGTATGATAGGTCACCCAATTTATCGACAACATACGGCTGCTTAAAATGGCTTTGTTAATCACGTTTGCCATATTCACTCCAATGAAAATATTTGCAACAGATTATATCGACTCAATAAAAAATTGGGGCCATATTCACCAGCTAAAATCGTCTAAGATAGACGAGGCGCTTCTGGATGCTTAGTGACAGAAATGCCATCCATCATAGGGGAAAAGGAACACGGTTAGCGTCAGAGGGATAGTGCAGAAAAGAAGACCATTATTGAATGGGTTAAATGACTAATACCTAATTCACGCTATCAATCCATAGCGACCATGAACCACTCTTAATCCCTGACGCATTAATCGCTAACGGATCAATCCTAACGAATTAATCAAATTGACTCTCCCGTCATCAACGACAATCTAACGCTTGTTAACTAATCTCAACTCGCGATAAACGATGGGATAAACGATGGGATAAATAAGCCAATATGACAATATTTGACCTATTTAACCTATTTGATAACCGTTTATATCCCGAGTTCAAGATTAACTGTTTGTCATTGTATCGCAAGAATCGTCATAACTATCCAGCTCAATAATACCTTGCAGGATCATGCCGTGATAATGGGCTTTTACCAGTTGATAATTCATGCTCGGCGCAAAAAAATAAGTCACCTCTTCCGCTCCTGTTTGCTCAACCGGTATAAGCTGTATTTCTCCCCAGGGCGCTATGGTAGCGGTTAATTTGTCTTTAACGTAGAACTGATAGGGTTCAATCGCATCAGAGGCTTGCCTTATTAGCGCAAATTGCTGTCGACCTCGAAGCACGTTTTCACGTATTTGAATCGCCAAAGTATCCACATCTCTTAATGGTATGGTCTTTGATGCATAATTATCGATGTCCCCATCAATATCAACACGAGATTTAAGGCCATGGTTGTCAAAAGTCACTCGCATGTCTCGAGAGCGAAAACCAGTTACCTGTTGATGAAAATTATCGGTTAACCATTCGTTGCGATCAGTTGACCACGATAACTCGGTACGCTGTTGATATTGAGTGCCAATACCTAAAATGCTGGCTTTACTTTTTGAGGTGATAACGGCAGATTTACCCTGCCAGTTCTCAGTCCGAGTCATTTCTCCCATATGTAATCCACTGAGATAAATAGAATAATCAAAGCTGCGCTGACATTTTTGCTCAACGTCACTCGCCAATACGCTATTACTGTGCAGTAAACCACTTGAAAGACCGACTATTATCAGTATTCTAGTGGCCATTACACAAGCTTTGGTCGACATGCTGAGATTGCGAAATCTTGTCAGCATAAGTTTTATTTGCGCCATTAATGTCATCATCAGAGAAAGCTTTTCACTTTTTGCTCTTACCTTAAAAATAGTGTTAGCTTAAAAAACTTCATTCACATTTAAGTAGAAGTTAGTTTCATTTTCACCCACCCCGACATCAAAACGTAAATTAATATTATCTTTAATTCTAAATCGAAATCCAGTGCCGTAGGCCGTTAATAACATATCGGTTAGCTCACTGACTTTAGGTGCGACACTACCAACAGCGCCCCAAAATACCATGCCATAACGTTGGAACACTGGTAAGCGATATTCAACTTGCCCCATCATCATTTGCTCATCTCGGTAGCGACCTCTAATGTAACCCCGCATCGCATTAGAGCCACCCAAATCGGGTAATAAGTTCCAAGGTACGTCACCACTGGTAAGATGCCCTTGAACTTGCCAAGCGACTAAACCCGGTGTTGAACCTAAGTCTATATAGTTCGCTAATTCAATATTATAAGTAGAAAACGAATCGAATTGATCATTTTGATATAATCCCGCATCAACCTGAAATAACCACCCTTCTGTCGCGTTTAAACGGTAATCTCTTGAATCATAAATACTGGTGACGACAATGCCAGAACTAAAATTATCGGGCAGAATGGTATTTGAATCCACAGGTGCCTCTGTTGCGACTAATTCTAAACTGTCTGCACTTGTGTAAATAAAGTCAGCACCCACGCCAATAAAATAGTGGCTGGCAATTTCGGTCATCCAGCGAGGCTTAAAGCTATACAATTGTTCATTAAACTCATGATGATTGAGATCTTGATCGCCTTGTTCAATCCCTACTCCATAATAAACTGCCGCTTCATTATGCAGTTCTAAGTCAAGCAACAACCGCTGCTTGCCTTGGTTTAAAAAAGTCATATTTTCAACTTGAACGCCATAGGATTGATTTATAGAAGCAAATGAATTCAATACCAGTGATGAGGGTTGTTCTGCACTCGTCGCATTATCGGTTTTATATAACCCCACCATTAATAACCCCACGCCAAACTTTTTCTCTGGGGTGTAATAAGCCGTTGGTAAATAGCTCATATCAATGACTTTAGTGTCATCGAACTCACCATCTGCCCCAAAAACTGACAAAATGTTATCAATCCATGTTGGTTCCATGTCTTGGGGGGTGTCAAATAAAGGTTCAACTGCAAGGGCGGTATTAGAAAAAACAAATAGTGCTAGAAGTAAGGTCCGTTTCATAAAAACTCTATTAAAATATTGAAGAATTAAGCTCGCACGATGATTTCTATGGCAAACTTTTGAATTATTGTGCTGTCAGTTAAGCCCACAGCGTTGAGTATAAAGGGTTGTTGCCGATGAAAATAATTTCAAAAAACACATTTTTAATAACAATCAATTCATCAAAGATTATCCTATCCACCACTGAATACTTACTGAATAAAAACTTAACCCTTACTGAAGAACAAGGTTATCAGATATTAAATTTAACGCTGACCGCCACACCTAGCGTTAGCCTGGACATGCAATCTACAGCAACCTTCTTTATCCGTTGATACCACTATGCTAAAGAATGCGAAAGAATATACCACATTTAGCACCCAATATTGACGATAGATCAATATCCAACAGATCCGTCTCACTTGGTAAAAAAATCAAAATTATCTATATTTAGGTGACTTGTTACAACATTTTAATCCATTAGACAAGAGTGTATAGGCTCAAATTTAGTGCAAATAAGCCTCATTTAATCTGTGACCTATCAGCAAGTAAAAATTATGCCCTTAGATATATCATCCAGCGCGCAACTAAGGTATAAAGTCGTTATGAAAACGCCTATAAGATTACAACCACTGGTTGACGATGGTCTCGTCGATGAAGTGATAAGCCAACTCATGAGTGGCAAAGAAGCTACCGTCTATATGATCCTATGTGGCGATGAGATCCGCTGCGCCAAAGTGTATAAGGAAGCCACTAAACGCAGTTTTAAAAAAGCAGCACAATATCAAGAAGGTCGAAAAACTAAAAATAGTCGTCGTGGACGAGCCATGGAAAAAGGCTCTAAATACGGCCGTGAAGAGCAAGAAAAAGCATGGCAAAATGCCGAAGTGGACGCGTTATACAAATGCGCCGCCGCTAAAATTAGAGTACCAGTGCCTTATGGTTGCTTTGATGGGGTGTTATTGATGGAGTTGATCACCAACGTCCACGGTGATGTTGCCCCTCGATTAAATGACATTACCCAGATGAGTGCAGAGCAAGCACAAACCCAACATCGCATCATGATGGGCTATGTTGTGCGGATGTTATGTGCAGGCATTGTCCATGGGGATTTATCCGAATTCAATGTGCTGGTCGACAAGAATGGGCCGGTGATCATTGATCTGCCCCAAGCAGTTGATGCATCGGCAAACAATAATGCCAAAGCTATGTTATTCCGTGATGTGAATAATATGACCGACTACTATTCACAATTTGCTCCAGAATTAGCCATAACCAAATATGCTAAAGAAATGTGGGCTTTGTATGAACAAGGTGAATTAACACCTGAGACGCCATTAACCGGTGAGTTTGAAGATGATACAACCGCAGCCGATGTTGACTCTGTTTTAGAAGAAATTAACGCCGCATTTGAAGAAGCCCAAGAAAGGCGCGAGCGCTTGAACGAAGCACAAAGCGACGAGTATTAACCTAAGCGTTTACTCACGATAGTCTCATCAGATAATGCTGGTGGCTCGTTAACAATACCAAGCCTGACTTAACTAAAGCTCAGGCTTTTTATTACCCGTTTGAAACACCATATCAAGGCCAACGTTATCCCAAGGTCAGTCATTATTTAATCTTAACTCGGGATAGCGATGGGATAAATGATGACATTCGAATAATAACGGCCATAGTGAAATATATTGATCACTCTTTCGCTGGTACTAGCTTACTTTTAAACACCCCATAAAAGGCAATACAGGCACCCGCAAGACCTAAAAATGAGCATACTAAGCGATAGTCACTGTTGTCGAGAAAGAAGTTAGCCACACTGAAGATCAACAAAATGGCTAAGCCAACATTTTTGGTCATCATCATTTTAGGTTCAAACATTAGCCATTGTTCACATTTAGGGCATTGTGTTTCAACACCATGCTTGCCTTTTCGTACTTGTTTAAGTGCTTTTCGAGCAAATACAGCCTGACAACTAGGACATTCCATTCTACATCACCTTTCATAATTTTTAATCAATATAATACAATGTATTAACTCAACATTAAAGTTTCTCATTCCACGCCTGTACAGCAAAGTAAAGCAAAGGTCATTAACAATTCAACTATTTGGAACGTTCGTTCAAGATAGCCATTGAACGAATGATATAGTTAGTTTATAGTTTAGGGAATGCAGCACATTGTGAGCGGGCTAACCCGCCTGAGATGTGTATATTATCGACTAGTATATCAAATTCACTGAGCTTGATCGCTTAACTCAACACACAAATGGAGCACTGAATATGCATAAAATGATTGGATTTGATGTTTATGGCACATTAGTGGATCCGGTGGATATGGGTCAACATCTGCAGGAATTGATTGGCGATAAGGCACAAGAATTTGGTCAACTCTGGCACGATAAAAAAGTCGAATATGCATTTCGCCGCGGCTTAATGCAGCAATATGAAGATTTCGGTGTCTGTACCCATCAGGCATTGCAATATTGCTTGTCGGTTTTCAATGTCACACTATCTGCCCGTGCGCAACAGGAATTACTGGCAAAATTTAGTCAACTAACCGCCTTTGAAGACGTTATTCCTGGACTCGCACTACTGCGTAATCAAGGCCATACCCTGGCCGCATTTTCAAATGGCCCTGAAGTCGCGGTTCGTACGTTAATGCAAAATTCAGGTGTATTACCTCAATTACATGACGTCATCAGCGTTGACGACATACACACCTTTAAACCTGACCCTGCCGTTTACCATTATTTAATGACTCGCACACAATCCGAACCACATCATTGTTGGATGGTGTCCAGTAATCCATGGGATGTTATCGGTGCAAAAGCGGCAGGACTAAAAACGGCTTGGATCCAACGCGACAGTAAAAAAGTATTTGATCCCTGGGGCATCGAACCTGACTTAACCGTAACCAATTTAATTGAATTAAGTGAACAGCTCGATGCAATAAATAACTGAGATGCTGCATTAAAAAATAAAAGCATAACTCATAAGAGTTGATGCTAATACAATCAATCTAGACACGCTACACTAACAATCTTGTGCTAAGCGCATTTTAACTTTGTATCAGTAACCTTAGACAGGTTGCCACGAGGAAATTTTATGAGTAATGAATACACCCCACCTAACGTTTGGGTAAATAATACCAATGGTGGTAACAAGTGGGCAAACATCAATAGCCCAGAATCGGGTGCAAGATCGAATAAAGTACTACCAATAGGTAAGCATTCTTTACAGCTTTATTCCCTTGGCACACCAAACGGACAAAAAGTGACTATTCTTTTAGAAGAACTGCTTGCTTTAGGTATTAAAGAAGCGGAATACGATGCTTATCTCATTAATATCGGCGAAAGTGATCAGTTTTCGTCTGGGTTTGTTGATGTAAATCCAAACTCAAAAATTCCTGCCTTATTAGATAAATCAGCTGATGAAGACCTTAACGTATTTGAATCTGCTTCAATTCTGGTTCATTTAGCAGAGAAATTTGACCAGTTCCTGCCTAAAGATGGCAAAGCAAGAACCCAAACATTTAACTGGTTATTCTGGGCGCAAGGCTCGGCCCCTTTCCTCGGTGGCGGGTTTGGTCACTTTTACGCTTATGCCGATGAAAAACAGGAATACCCTATAAACCGTTTTGCCATGGAAGTTAAGCGCCAATTAGATGTGTTGGATAAGCAACTGGCAAAAAACACCTTTATTGCTGGTGAAGAATATAGCATTGCAGATATCGCTATTTGGCCGTGGTACGGCAATTTAGTCTTGGGTAATTTATACAGCGCCGCCGAGTTTTTAGACGTCGCCAGCTACAAGAATGTCATGCGCTGGGCCAGTGAGATATTAGCGCGCCCAGCAGTGCAACGTGGCAAAATGGTTAACACAACATGGGGCGAACCATGGGAAATGTTACCTGAACGCCACAGTGCAGCAGACATTGATGCAGTATTGGCCTTAAAACCTTAAGCATTGATGCGACTAAGCGACTGCGGATTTATCAAAATAGTGATCAATATTTCAATCATGTCGATAGTCAAATGATGTAACAAGATCACTCATCAGTTGCTCAGATTAGTATTGTCATTGTCATTGTCAGTAGGCTAGTCGCCATTAGACTTTGCCAATGTAAACATTAAAAAAGCCTTCTGAATAACAGAAGGCTTTTTAGTTTATGCTATCGTATTCTGAAATGGATTACGCCATTCTAACGGCACATCCAATCTGGTTTAAATACTCATCGCAAGCTCTGCGCCTTGGCGTATTGCGCGTTTAGCATCTAATTCAGCAGCAACATCTACCCCACCAATTAAATGAACAGGTAACCCACTGGCTTTCATTTCATCAACCAGACTGAGGTTAGACATTTGTCCTGCACACAACACCACATTATCGACAGCCAGAATTTCAGATTGTTCGCCGATGGTAATGTGTAGCCCTTGCTCGTCGAATTTTTCGTAGTTGACGCCTGTTTTCATATGAACTTGATGCTGTTTTAACACATTGCGATGGATCCAACCGGTTGTTTTACCTAATCCTTTACCCATTTTAGTTGTTTTACGTTGCAATAAATACACTTCACGGCCAGGGACATGATCGGCTTTTTCAGTTAATCCGCCAGCATGCTGATAGGTTTTATCAATGCCCCATTGTTTTAACCATTTATCAGGTTGCAAGGTACTCGATTCTAATTCACATAAAAAATGCGCTATATCAAAACCTATGCCGCCAGCACCAATTAACGCCACTTTTTTACCAATTTCAACTTGGCCAGTTAATACTTGTTGATAATCGACCACTTTAGGGTTATCGAAACCCGGTAATGTCAAAGCTCGTGGCACCACACCAGAGGCAATGACAATTTCATCAAATTTTTCAGTCGCTAATACCGCTGCATCTAATTTGGTGTTTAAGCGTAACTCAACATTATGCAGCTTAATTTGATTGACAAAATAACGAATGGTTTCGTTAAACTCTTCTTTACCCGGGATTTTACGCGCTAAGTTAAACTGACCGCCGACTTCAGATTTGGCTTCAAACAGTACCACTTCATGACCACGAGATGCTGCATAGACAGAGAAAGCCATCCCTGCAGGGCCCGCACCCATCACAGCGATTCGTTTCTTATTGGCTGTGGGGGTAAAATTAATTTCGGTTTCATAGCAGGCTCGAGGATTCACTAAGCAGGTTGCCCGTTTCATCGAAAAAGTATGGTCCAAACACGCCTGGTTACACCCAATGCAAGTGTTAATCAATTCTGGCGTATTAGCTGCCGCTTTATTGACAAAGTCAGCATCAGCTAAAAATGGACGCGCCATCGACACCATATCAGCTTGACCAGATGCAATAATCGCCTCGCCTATTTCTGGAGTATTAATCCGGTTTGTGGCAATTAATGGTACCTTTACTTCAGCTTTGAGTTTTTCAGTCACCCAAGAAAATGCACCACGGGGCACATTAGTCGAAATCGTTGGTACACGCGCTTCATGCCAACCAATACCGGTATTAATAATACTAACACCCGCTTGTTCAAGCGATTTGGCTAGCTGAACCACTTCGTCCCACGTTGAGCCATTGTCGACTAAGTCGAGCATCGATAAGCGGAACACAATAATAAAATCACTGCCGACCTTCTGACGAATAGCGTTAACTATTTCAATTGGGAATTTAACCCGGTTCTCATAACTTCCGCCCCATTCATCGGTGCGTTTATTGGTGCGAGAACTGATAAATTGGTTGATCAAATACCCTTCTGACCCCATCACTTCAACGCCATCATAGCCAGCTTTTTTAGCTAAAGCGGCGCTGGTTGCATAATCTTTAACAGTAGAACGTACTTGACGAGCAGACATAGCTGAAGGGGTAAACGGCGTGATCGGCGATTTTACTTTGCTCGGTGCTAAGCTAAAAGGATGATAGCTATAACGGCCAGCATGCAATATTTGCATACAAATTTTCCCGCCAGCCTCATGCACAGCATCGGTAACAATTTTATGTTTACCCACTTGCCAAGAAAAGCTTAATTGACAGGCGTGTGGTGCTAAACGTCCACGTAAATTAGGCGCAATACCACCAGTGACAATTAAGCCTACGCCACCTTGAGCACGTTCTTTATAAAACGCTGCCAGTTTCTCAAATCCGCCTTTTTCTTCTTCTAACCCCGTGTGCATTGAGCCCATCAACACGCGGTTTTTCAGCTGTGTAAAGCCGAGATCTAAAGGTTCTAATAAGTGTGGAAACGACATTCAAACATCCTTTTTAAACAAGTGATTTAATCCAGCATACCCCGACAGTAAATTTTGCTCAATCATTTAAACGATTGTTTGATAAAAACCTTTACAATTCAATTTCACATTTATATTGATTTTCAGTTAGGATGATGACATTAGACTGATAAAGGAGTGGCAAATGTCCGCTAAACCCTCGTTTTTAAAAAGGATGTTTTTACTGTTATGGAATACAGTAAATGGTATCCGTAAGTTAATCATCAACGTTATATTTTTTGGTTTGTTGGCCGTAATAGCCGTCGCGATACTCAACAGTGAAGATGACATTATCATCGAAGATCAATCAGCCTTAGTGTTGAATTTGTCTGGGAGCATAGTGGATCAAAAACATTATGTAGATCCCATTGAAATGGCATTTAGCCAAGGGCAAGCTAATGATCCAGAAGGTGAAATTTTATTAGCGGATCTACTTTATACTATTAATAACGCCACTGAAGATGCCCGAATCAACAGTATCGTATTAGATTTAGGAAATCTTCAAGATGCCGGGATCAGTAAAATGACCGCCATTGGTAACGCATTAAAGCAATTTAAAGCCGCCAATAAATCGGTTATTGCCATGGCTAATGGTTATGATCAAAACCAATATTTTTTAGCCAGTTTTGCAGATAAAATTTACCTTAATAACCAAGGTATGGTGTCGCTAGATGGCTTGAGTCGTTACCGCTTATATTACAAATCTGCACTGGAAAAACTGAAAATCACCACTCACGTATTTCGAGTGGGTACGTTTAAATCTGCCGTAGAACCTTTTATTCGTGACGATATGTCCGATGCAGATAAAGTAGCCAGTAAAGTATTGTTAAACGATATTTGGCAAAGCTACTCAACTATTGTTGCCAGCAACCGTCAAATAGGCCCAGATCAATTAGTGTTAGGCACAGATGAGTACCTCGCTGAGCTGGATAAAGCGCAAGGTGATAGTGCCCAAATGGCGGTAAACATGAAATGGGTTGACGAGCTTGTTTCTGCTGATGCGTTCCGTGTTGCCATGATAGAACGGGTTGGCAGTGATAAGGAAGGTAAAAACTTTAAACAAATTAGTTATAATAATTACCGTTCGTTAACCGCACCGACACCTAAGTTTGTTAAAAATGATTCCATTGCCATTATTGTTGCAAAAGGCACTATCCTTAACGGTAAACAACCTGCTGGACAAATTGGTGGCGAAAGCACCTCCAAACTCCTTATGCGAGCACGCTTTGACGATAAAGTAAAAGCTGTGGTACTTAGGGTTGATAGCCCTGGTGGTAGTGCATTTGCATCAGAGCAAATCCGTCAAGAAGTGTTAGCGCTAAAAGCGGCAGGTAAACCTGTTGTGGTTAGCATGGGTAGCCTTGCTGCATCAGGCGGGTATTGGATATCAGCCAGTGCCGACTATATTGTCGCAACACCGACAACCCTTACAGGTTCAATTGGTATTTTTGGTATGTTTGCCACATTTGAGCAAGCACTTAATCATATTGGTGTCACCTCTGATGGTGTTGCAACATCTGATTGGGCTGGATTATCGCCGGTTCGTGAATTAAGCCCAAAAGTGGCTACCGTAATACAACGTCATATCGAACGGGGTTATCATGAGTTTATTTCTCTGGTGGCTAAAGAGCGTCATATGACGCTAGAGCAAGTAGACAACATTGCTCAAGGCCGAGTATGGACGGGAAAACGTGCATTAACGCTAGGACTAGTTGATGAGCTCGGAGACATGGAGCTGGCGTTAGCTAAAGCGGCTGATTTAGCTAAAATGGACAAGTTCGACGTTAAAGTGATCGAGCAAGAGCTTAGCGCTGAACAGCAAATTATGCAGCAAATTATGGGGGCGAGTGCCGCTTACGTGCCTGATAGTGTCCGTCAAACCAGTGTCGTCGAGCAATTTATTAAACATTGGGCCGGCGCATTTGAAACATTATCAATGTTTGATGACCCTAATCATGTCTATATGTATTGCGAAAACTGTAATTACTAATCAATTAGCAATCAATTAGTAATCAATTATATGAACGCAATATGAAGATTATTCAAAAAAAGCCTGCTTAGCAGGCTTTTTTATTGGGGATCGGTAAATAAACTCGTATAATTTACATAATCTACAATAGTTGTTTAATAAGAGTCCTATATTTATGACAAATCGTTCGATTTACGTAGCCTATACAGGCGGTACTATTGGGATGCAAAAAACAGCCAATGGATTTGCGCCAGTGGCAGGATTCTTGACTGATTGCGTTCAGTCAATGCCCGAGTTTTATCATGATGAAATGCCCCACTTTGTCATTCATGAATACAGCCCTTTGATTGACTCGTCCAACATGGCACCACCTGATTGGCAATTGATTGCGAACGACATTCAAGCCAACTATGACAAGTACGATGGTTTTGTGATTTTACATGGTACAGACACCATGGCTTATACCGCTTCTGCGCTATCATTTATGTTGCAAGGTCTATCAAAACCGGTGATCGTAACGGGTTCACAGATCCCCCTTGCACAATTACGATCTGACGGTCAAACCAATCTGCTCAATTCGTTGTATATAGCAGCGAATTACCCTGTAGCTGAAGTATGTTTGTTCTTTAATAACAAGTTGTTTCGCGGTAATCGCTCAACTAAGGCTCATGCCGATGGCTTTGATGCATTTGCATCACCTAACTTCCCGATGCTACTTGAAGCGGGAATTAAAATTAATCTTAAAGCAGGTAAAATCACTAAGCCAACGGGCGCTCCTTTAGAGGTTGTCACTATCAGCCCTCAACCCGTGGGTGTGGTCACGCTTTACCCTGGTATCTCAACTGATATTTTTAATAATATTTTACAGCAACCAGTAAAAGCACTGATCTTATTAACTTTTGGTGTCGGTAATGCACCACAAGATAAAAAATTACTTGAAACCCTTAAACAAGCTGACGAACGCGGGATTGTATTGGTGAATTTAACCCAGTGTTTCCAAGGCAAAGTCAATATGGCCGGCTATGCTACTGGCAATGCGTTAGCGCAAGCAGGGGTGATCGGCGGTGCCGATATGACGGTTGAAGCGGCATTGGCAAAACTGCATTATTTGTTGTCCATTGGATTAACCTCAGCGCAAATCAAACAACGTATGCAGCAAAATTTAATTGGTGAACTGACGATTGACTAGTTAACGTTTTTATAGCTAACGTTGTGAATTGCGAAACGATGTAATCGCTAAACAAAAGATAAAAATGCGGGCTAATTAGCTCGCATTTTTTATGCTTTAATTTGATTAATATCGATTAATCAGCATGGGATTATAAATCAGCGGCTTTAAACTCGGCAATGGGATCACCTTTAAACTGTCTTTTCAGCTCTGATTTGGATAACTCATTAATATTACCACCAGCTGCGATAGTAAAATGTTCAGTTTGCTGAAGCTTACGCGCTTGGTATAACATCACCACTTGTAAAGTCGACTCACGCTGTTGCTCAGTTAATACCGTGCCATCATCCCACTTACCTAGCTCGGTTGCAGACAACATGCGCAGGTAGACTTCTTCAGGCATTTCATCAATGACTTTATTGATATCATTCATACTGATTTCCGTTTATGTAATACAATTCTGACCCGGGTAACAAGATACCCCGAAAAGCCAACTACAAAGCTTGCAATCGCGATATAAGAAGTTACCCCTTGTGCGGGCTCTCCTCCCCAAAACCACACGACAACCCCCGCAATAAATAATGTCAAAAAAATAAAACTGTGGGTCATTAAGCTGTTTGACCGCTCAATGTGACTGATAACGGTTAAAGACTCAGTATTACCACTCAAGTCAGTTTTGCAATGCTGGCATTGCTTAGCCTTACTCGAAATACGTTTTTGACATTTGGGGCATGCAATTAACGCCATAATTCACTTTACCTGTTCGATCATTTACAGCTAATATTAACCGCTGCTGTGGAGATTATAATTGATCAACCACTGCTAACATAGCCACTAAAGACGCTTCACCTAAATATACGCAGCGCTCAGGAGACCAGCCCACAAAAGGATCGGCTAAATTGGCATTGTCTTTAAATGGCATCTCTAACGTATTGGATAAACAACTGAACGTATTGGCTACCCAGTTAGAACCCACAGTTAAATTCGCTTTACCTGGCTCATCTTTATCGTAACCAAACTCTGTTTGGAAATCAGCACTGGCAATGGTCAATGCACTGAGAAATTGCTGCTGTAATGCGGCCATTTTATCATTGTAGTTTGGTACGCCTTCGCAACCGGCAAGGAACACAAAAGGTAGACCTTCATCACCGTGAACATCGTAAAATAAATCAACACCTGTTTGGTGCATCTTATTGACCACATAATACACCTCAGGACTTTTCTCTAAGCTGGGTGTTTGCCATTCACGATTTAGGTTGGTGCCAACCGCATTGGTGCGTAAATGACCGCGAGCACTCCCATCTGGGTTCATATTCGGCACAATATAGAAATTGGCTTGGTCTAATAAAGCTTTCGAGGTTGGACAATCGCTATCGAGTAGTTGATTTAACAATCCTTCGACTAACCACTCAGCCATGGTTTCACCTGGGTGTTGACGCGCAGTAATCCAAATATTCTTTTTTTCTGGGTTTGCATCACCAATTTTAAGCAAGGTCATGTCGCGGCCATCGAGGGTTAAGCCGAGGTGCTCAAGACTGACTGCAGGATGTAATTGGACTTCACTGATTAAATCTAAATGACGTTCGTAGCTGTAAGGTGCAAAGTAGGCAATTTGAATCGCTTCACAATCTAGCTCAGCTTGGATGGTTAACTTGCCATCGGCATATTGAGTCGGCAATCGGAACCAAGTCTGACGATCATAGCTAGCAACTGCTTGATAATCTTCCCAACCTTTTGGGTAAGATGCGTTACCTGCATTAACAATATTCACGGTATAAGTCTGGCCGACTTCGCCTTCTAAACGAAAGTTAAACCATTGATAAAACTCACCACCGAAATCGGGACGAATGGCGACTTGTATATCGTCATGTTGGTCGAGGTTAATGACGTCAATGTTGCCGCCGTCAAAGTTTGCTGTGATCCGCATTAGGTTATCCTTTATGTGCTTGCACTTATTTTATCGGCTTAATAATGCCTGATTTTATAGGCCCTAGCTTATCAAATGCGGCAATTGGTGGGAACCTTTAAAAGTTAAGGCAGTACCCTTGACCGCGAACAGTATTAATCAGTTCACGGGGTAAATTCCGTTTGCCTAATTTGCGCCGTGTATTACTGATATGCATATCTACATTACGGTCAAATCGTCCTAGTTCCTTATGCAACACCCTTCGCTGTAATTCTGCTTTGCTGATGACATCACCTTGGCGCTCAAACAAATATTTGAACAGTCGGTATTCCGTTTGCGTTAACACTAACGACTTTTCAGCAAAATTAATGGTATAGCACGTATCATCAAAGCCAATATAATCATTAACAGGCTCATTAATCTGCGGGTGGGACCGTCGATGGAGCACATTGAGACGTAGTTGTAATTCGCGGATGTTAATCGGTTTAGCAAGGTAATCATCAGCGCCTAACTCAAACGCTTTAATACGCTCCAGTTCGCTGCTACTGTCTGCTAATGCAATAATGGGGGGTTGGGTTTGTCTTGCAACTAACAGCCAAAAGGAATTCATTTTGGGGACCGAAAAATCGACTAGTATGGCTTCAAGCTGAAGCGTCTCCATTTGGATCAATGCATCAAAGGCATTATTAACCCAGTAAACACTATAACCCTGTTCACTCAGTTGTCGACCTAGGTCACTTTTACCGCAAAGGGTATGTTCTATGAATAGAATATTGTGCATGCTTAACCACTTAATGATAACGATTATTATTAAGATTAGCATATCGATTTATTCTAAACCAGATTTAATCTGCCTTCTAATTCTTTTCATTAACAAAAAAGGCCTGAATCTTCAGGCCTTAAGACATTTATCACCATAATGAGCGAAACATCATTGCTCTATTTATCTGTCATCAACTGCTTAATGAATTTAACGGGTGCACTACCGTAACTTAAAAACTGTTCATGAAACTGCTTTAAATCAAAATCTTCACCTTGCTTCGCTTTACGTTGCTCACGGAAATCATAAATCTCTCGATAACCCGCGTAATAGCTCGTCAATTGCACTTGGCTTAAGGTGGCACGGCGCCATTTCCCTTCAGCTTCGGCACGTTGTTGGAAAGCTTCATTCTCAAGCAAGTCAAGCACCTCTTGCTCACCCATACCGTTGACTTGAATATTATAATCTAAAATAGTGTTACAAATAACCCGTAGATTCCACTTGTAATACATCAACCACATTTCAGGTTCAAAGTTTCCATAGCCCTCTTCCAGCATCATGCGTTCGGTATACACAGCCCATCCTTCAATCATGGCACCATTACCGAATAGGCTTTTCACTAAACTAGGAGACTGATTTGAAAACACCAGTTGGGTGTAATGTCCTGGGATCGCTTCATGGATATTGAGTACTTGAAGGATCCAATGATTATATTCGCGTAAATAGCTTTCTGCAGACTCATCGCTCATATCATCAAGGGGTGACACATTGTAATACGTATTACCGCCTTGATCATAAGGTCCAGGCGCACTGATGGAAGCACCAGCAAAGCCGCGCATATATTCAGGCGTTTCACGGACAATTAACGGCTTGTTTGGGTCGAGTGTCACCAGTTGTTTATCATTCACAAATTGAATAAGTTGTGGAATTTGCTTACGAACTTCGGCAACAAAGTTTTCACGCTTAACATGTTTGCTGGATAACACATCAATTAACTGACGAATGGCTTGTCTCTCATCGGCAGGTTTAGGGGTATCGATGTACTTTGACCAAATGGTATCGGTGATTATCGCCATTTCTTGTTGAACATGATTTTTATCAGCCACGGCTTTGTTGTACAACTGTTTCGCTGTCATTCCAGACTGAATGTCGAAAGCAAATTTTTCTTCGTATAAGGTTTCACCAATGCGGAAATCTCGGGCGCCATTTTCTGCTAATTTAGCTTCAAGTGCTGTTAACCACTCAATATGTTGTTTAATGGCTACGATTGCCGCATCAAAACGTTGGCTAAATAAGGCTTTTTGATCTGTGCTTAAACCCGAATCAGCGACCTGCAGAACTAACGCGTCTGACAATACCGAAAATGCCCCTTGGTTTTGCATAATCGCTAATTGGGTATGTTCAAGTGTTGGGTCGTTAATATTGTTTCGTGCAGCGTCATAATAGGCTGGAACATTTTCAAGACGGGCAATCACAGAGATTAGGCGCTCATCTAACGGCGCAAAATCCTCATTGATGATTTGCGCAAACCCACCTGCAACATTGTAATTAGACGGATCCCACTGCCAACCTTTAAATCGAATAATGTCCCACTGCATCGACTCCATTAAATTGGTCAGTAACCTATAATCGATTAACTCATTAGCTGATAATGATTGTGGGTCAAATTGAGCCAATGCCGTTTGCTGGTGTTTAACGAAAGCCAAGGTTTTATCGCGGCCAGCTTTATTAGGGATCTCTAAGTAGCCGTCGTTAACATGCTTACCTCTGTATAGCGCCCATGTAGGTGATAATACCCACAACTCATCGATAAACTGTTGTGAATATTGATTAAAGGTTAACTTTTCCGCAACGGTTGTTGTGCTCGCCTCAGCAGTAACCGCATTGGGTGTAGCACTTTGTTGAGTTTGGCTATCAGTACAGCCAATCAGTCCGGCTAAGGCGAAAGAAACCACCAAAGGAAGTAAGGCTTTGTTCATTTTTTATCCTTAAATTGTTATTATTTTAAGTGCGTATGGGCAAGTAAATTTTATCCTATTACGATGTGAAATAGTTAATCATGTCCATCACTTTTTTGCATCAACTTGACATCTTTTGTGACATATAATCTAGCGCATTTACCCAAAAAGTGCAGACTAAAAAGCGGAATTCGTCACATGGCAGTGTCCACAACAAACTAAAAAGGTCTCAAGCATGCACCCAAAAAAGCGGAATATACATTCCGCTTTAATCAAAAATCAAATAATAACTGAGTTAACCTATCACCAGATCAACTTACACATTCCATGGATTGGATTTGTTACCTTTAGGCGTTATCGGTGCTTTAGCGGTTTTAGTCTTTCTTAAGTCCGATGAAGCCGTTTTCGACTTGCCTAAACTGAGTGTGGGTCTGTCGGTATCTGATGTCGATTTATGTTGACGACTCTTTGGCACAAAATTCAATACCGAAATAGGAATGGGTTTAGAGGGTGCAAAGCCGGCTATTTCTTTACGTTCAATTAAATGACCTAACCGACTTTCAATCATGCACAGGTTTTTAAAATCATCATTAGACACAAAGGAAATCGCTTCACCCGCTGCCCCCGCACGACCGGTACGACCAATACGATGAATATAATCGTCTGCTGGATAAGGTAAGTCATAATTAACTACACGCGATAAATCATCAATATCAATACCACGCGCCGCAATGCCGGTAGCCACAAGGTATTTAATTTTACCGGTTTTAAAATCGGCTAAAATTTGCTCCCGGACGGGTTGGCTTCGACCACCGTGAATACATTCAGCGCTAATATCACGCTTTTCAAGTTGGCTGACCAATTTAGCCGCACCTTGCTTAGTTTCAATAAATATCAGCGCTTGGTTCCACGCTTCGGTGTTAATTAAATGGCTCAATAAAGCTGACTTTTTGTCTTTATCAACGGTGGTCAGCCATTGTTCAATTTTAGGCGCTGAATCACGATCGGCAATCACCGAAATTTCTACCGGACGCTTAATCGCCGTTTTAGCTAGTGCACGGACTTGGTTTGATAAGGTAGCGGAAAATAATAAACTCTGGCGTTCAGAAGGTAGTTTATCAATGACTTTATTAATGTCTTCAATGAAACCCATGTCGAGCATTCTGTCGGCTTCATCCAGTACCAACACTTCTACTTCATCAAAGTGCACTGCTCGTTGTGTATATAAGTCGAGCAAACGCCCAGGTGTTGCCACCAAAATATCCACGCCATCTATTAATGCTTGTTTTTGCGGCTTTTCATCAACACCACCGTAAATGGCAAATGATGTTAATGGTAAATTCTTAGCGTACTGCACAATATTGGCTTGTATTTGCACAGCGAGTTCACGGGTTGGGGTTAAAATTAACGCCCGAATACGTTTTTTACGCTGCATTTCACTGTCGGCTAAGCGCTCTAATATTGGCAACACAAAACTTGCGGTTTTACCGGTACCCGTTTGCGCAGCGGCAAGTAGGTTTTTACCGGTTAAAATAACCGGAATAGTTTGTTGTTGAATAGGTGTTGGTTGACTGTATCCCACTTCATGTAGGGCATTGACAATCGCGTCGCGTAATCCAAGTGTCGAAAAAGGCATGAAAGTGGGTCTCAGTAGTAGAACAAGAATAAAGCATTATAGAGGCTGCGCCTAACAAGCGCTAACACCTAGTGATATAAAGATAGGCTAGATAAAGGCATGGCAGACAACGATGAAATGAGGCGCCATTATGGATATCTGCATATTAGCTCAAAACACAAATGAAAAAAGACGTCCGAAGACGTCTTTTTTCATAATATGGCGGTGAGCGAGAGATTCGAACTCTCGTTAGGGATAAACCTAAACACACTTTCCAGGCGTGCGCCTTCAGCCACTCAGCCAGCTCACCAATTTTTGACTGACTTTTAACCACACCATAAAAGATCAGGTAAAAGCCAGTTATTAATTTTTTTCGTGTTGAGTGCGTATAGCCTGCACTCTACAACATAAACACACTTGTTTGCACGTTTGGGTTCAATTCGTATTGAACAACAATACCCGCTGTGTTGCTAATCGAGGCGTACTTTACGCAAATGCTGATAGCGGGTCAAGCTAAAAAACCCCACTATCAAGTGTTTGCACAAATGCTCAGCAAATTATGTCTTATCTACCCCACTAAGGTAGGGAAAAGTCCTTTAACGCCAGCCGCGATGACTTCAATGCCTAAAGAGAGCATTAGCAGGCCCATTAGACGGGTAATGACGTTAATTCCGGTTTTGCCCAGTAATTTAAACAGTACTGGCGCCATGCGAAATAAACCCCAGCTTAAAATCCCTAAGGTAATAATGGTGCAAAACATGCCAACGAAGTTCATCGTATTGTTGTGCTCTGCCGCAAACACAATCACCGCACTAATGGCACCGGGTCCGGCCATTAGTGGCAAGGCTAATGGCACGACAGCAACAGACTCCATGCCCGAAGACTCACGGTCTTCTTCTTGGTTGCGTTTCACTTCACTGATCTTACCTTGCAACATCGACATCGCAATAATACAAATCAAGCTACCACCTGCAATACGAAATGCAGACAATGAAATACTGAACATACTAAGAATATGCTGACCCGCTATCATAGTGATTAATAAAATCACTACCACTGCAAAGTTGGCAACCCGATTAGTATGTCGGCGCTCAACTTCAGTTTGATGGCTGGTTAAGCTAACAAATACAGGCAATAACCCAACAGGGTTAATGATGGCTAACAGTCCTAAAAAGAACTTAATATAAAGCATAAAATCCACTAACTACACCCTCTTGTTATTACCTGATTTAAAGCTCGGTTATGAGGGCGCTAATGTAGCTGAAACCCAGAGGTTTCCCAAATGAAATTTTTTATCATTAAAGACGTGTTTTCCTATACAAAAACTAATGTGAATATTAGCACCTTCATTTTACCCCGGTCCTTCTAATTAACGACCTCAATGGCCAAACCGTCATTTTATTCCATAATAACGCGCAATTTTACCGCAAAGCGATTACTTAATCCGCTTTAATCAATTATAAATAGCATTAAATGTGCTTAACACACATAAAAACCAAATGTTAAAAGGCCTCTTTTGATGAAAAATACTAACATCAAGCTGATAATACATCTCAATAAAGACCCCAATAATTTAAGCCAAAATCATTGCCGGCCTCATCATCATTATTATCGCCGATATTGTTGCCATTATCGTTACCAACAATAACATCCATATTGGCATCTATCTCGTTGTCAACATCACTGCCGACTCAATCATCAAAACCGGCTTAAATCTGCTCATTAATATCATCAATTAAGTAAAAATCATCGCGTGGGTTATGACTCAAGATGCAATTGATTAGGTGAGAGACAAAAAAAGAGATGTTGCCAATGGCAACATCTCTTTTTTTAACCGAACTCTTTATTGGATCAAGGTGGAGACGTTTATCACAAGGCGAGCCTTAGCTCATCAATAGAAAAACGATCCTGAACGCTTGGGTGAACTATTTGGCTGTCCAACGATCCATCCAACCGAGAACATTCTTGTACCATAGCTGTAAGTTATCTTGATTTAAGATCCAATGGTTTTCATCTGGGAAAACCAATAACTCAGATGGAATGCCTTTGCGTTGCATAAAGGTGAACGCAGCAAGACCTTGACCATAAGGTACACGGTAGTCTTTTTCGCCGTGGATGACTAACATCGGCGTTTTCCAGTTTTCAACATAATTCACTGGGTTAAATTTTTCATATAATGCTTTGTTTTGATCGTACGGACCACCAAATTCATATTCAGGGAACCATAACTCTTCAGTGACATAGTACATAGAACGCATATCAAACAAACCAGCATGATCAACTAAACACTTGAAGCCATCATTCCATTTCCCCTGGAACCAGTTCATCATATAACCACCGTAAGAGCCACCTAACGCACAAGCATTGTTAGCATCTAGCCAAGGTTGCTGCGCCGATACGGCTGCCATGCCCTTTTTAAGATCTTCAAGGGGTTTGCCGCCCCAATCTTTACCAATGGAGTCAGTGAACGCTTGACCGTATCCAGTAGAGCCATGGAAGTCGACCATAACCACACCATAACCCGCACCAGCCCATAATTGTGCATTCCAGCGGCTGCTGAAACTGTTACCAAATGATCCTTGTGGGCCACCATGTACCAGGTAAGCAATCGGGTATTGTTTACCTTCTTCATAGTTAACCGGTTTTATCCAGTAACCGTGAACGGTTTCATCGTTCCAACCTTTAAAGTTGAACTGTTGATAATCGCCAAATTTAATCTGCGCCAGTTTGTCTTTGTTGACATGGGTCAGCTGAGTAAGATGCTCGCCTTCCAGTGTCACACTGTATAAATCAGCGGGTTCAACCAAAGATGACTTTTGAAAGAATAACTTGTCATTTACCGCCGCAACCAAGCTATTGCTGCCTTGATTATAAATCGGACGCACATCACCAAACTGAGTGTTAACCTCAAAAATAGTCACTTGACCAACATCTTGAGCTGTTACGTAAAGTGTACGACCGTCAGCGCTGAAATTGAGTGAACTCGCACTACGATCCCACAATGGTGCCACTTCTTTTTCTTGGCCAGTCACATTGTCACGTAACATAATCCGGTTACGATCGGCTTCATAGCCTGGTATGGTCATGGCCAAATAGGCAAGATAACGGCCATCAGCAGAAAACGTTGGCTGGGCATCCCATGCCTTATTGTCTGCTGTTAAATTAACAGTTTCACCGCCGGCAACAGGTACTTGCCATAAATCGTAGTTAGTCGTCCAAGCTTGGTCTTTGCTCGGCGCTTTAGCACTGTAAACAACATATTTGCCGTCTGCAGTGAAAGTGACTTCTTCCATACCTGAAAAGGGCTTAGGTGGCGTTTCAGTATCGCGCCCTTCAGTCACATTAGTGGCTGTGGTAATTTTATTGCCATCAAGTGCGGCGACAAATAAATGATTACGTGCATGGTCTTCCCACGTGTCCCAATGACGCACCATTAGCTGCTTGTATAAACGGCCAGAGGTTTTGCTTTCAGCTTCGGCGGTAAATTTGTCTTTTGAGCATGTTAAGTCTTTACACTCTGGGAATACCCGCAGGGTCATAACAACTTGCTTGCCATCGTTTGACAATTTATAACCGTTAATGTCTAACGGTAACTCAGTAACAGGCATCGCTTCACCGCCATTAAGGGCCAGTTGATACAATTGACTGGTTCCAGTGCGACTGGCGAGGAAATAAATTGATTTTCCATCAGGCGAAAAACTCACATCGTGCTCAGTTCCAGCTGCTGATGTGAGTTGTTTTGGCGTGGCCTTTTTATCGCTTAAATCGAGTAGGTATAGGTCTGAATTGCCCTCGCCTTTATCGTCGACCACTTTTACGCCGTACACCATGGTCTTACCATCATTTGATACCGCCGCTGAGTGCAGCTTATTTAAATTAACCAGTTGCTGAACATTAAAGGCTGCGGGCTCAGCCGCATAAACTGATGTTGCCATGCCTGCCGCAACCAGTGCGAATAATACAGAAGACTTTTTCATTATTATCTTGTCTCAGTTGTTTAAATAAAACATGAGTTCGCGTTGAGTCAGCTACTAACCAAATTTCGCGTAATCATAAGATGTGTATAGCAGATTAACCAAAGCAAAACGCTCAGGCAACAGACCTTTTGTAAAGAGCTGTAAACCCGAGCGTTTGATCACATTGACACACTGACTAATAACATCAGCATCAACATACACTCAGTGTTGCTTATGGCTTATTATGTTGCTTTGCGTTAGCAATATTAATTTTCCAAATCGCCGGTCCGGTTTCATGCGCATTGACACCATTGGTATCAACGGCCACCGTCACCGGCATGTCTTGTACGTCAAACTCGTAAATGGCTTCCATACCAAGATCTTCAAATGCGACCACTCGAGATTTCTTAATTGCTTTAGATACAAGATAAGCTGCGCCGCCAACGGCCATTAAGTACACGGCTTTGTGTTTCTTAATTGAAGCAACGGTTTCAGGACCACGCTCAGACTTGCCAATCATGCCCATTAGGCCTGTTTGGTCTAACATCATGTCGGTGAACTTATCCATACGGGTTGCCGTAGTTGGGCCTGCTGGGCCAACAACTTCATCGCCGACAGGATCAACCGGACCGACGTAATAAATAAACTTACCGGTAAAATCGACACCTTCTGGTAAGCCTTCACCAGAATCAAGTAACAGTTGAATACGTTTATGGGCGGCATCACGACCAGTAAGCATTTTACCGTTTAATAATAAGGTATCACCGCTGTTCCATGTTTCAATTTCTGCCTGGGTAACCGTGTCTAAGTTGACCCGGTGAGTGTTCTGACCCGCTTCACGCGTAATTTCAGGCCAATCAGACAATGATGGAGGCACTAAATCAACCGGGCCGGTGCCGTCTAAATGGAAATGAACATGGCGGGTTGCAGCGCAATTGGGGATCATCACCACAGGTTTAGAGGCTGCATGAGTCGGTGATGATTTGATTTTAACATCAAGTACTGTGGTTAACCCGCCTAAACCTTGCGCGCCTATGCCTAAATTATTTGCTCGTTCAAAAATATCTAAACGCAGTTTTTCTTCTGTGGTTACCGCGCCTCGTTCCATTAATTCATGAATATCAACGGGATCCATTAAAGATTCTTTAGCCATAACCGCCGCTTTTTCAGCGGTGCCACCAATACCTATGCCCAACATGCCAGGAGGACACCAACCAGCACCCATAGTGGGTAAGGTTTTTTCTACCCATGCGGCAATGTCATCAGACGGATTAAGCATGGCCATTTTTGATTTATTTTCAGACCCCCCGCCCTTAGCGGCTATCATCACTTCAACTTGATTACCGGCGACCATATCGATATGCACAACAGACGGGGTATTATCTTTGGTATTTTTACGCGCGCCAGCAGGATCTGACACTATTGATGCACGTAAAGGATTATCTGGATTAGAGTAAGCACGACGGACACCTTCATCGACCATCTCTTGTACTGTCATGTCGGTTTTATCCCACTGAACCGACATACCAATTTTAACAAAGCTAGTGACAATTCCCGTGTCTTGACACAAAGGGCGTTTACCTTCGGCAGACATACGCGAGTTAATCAGAATTTGAGCAATCGCATCCTTAGCTGCGGTGCTTTCTTCACGCTCATACGCCTTGTTCATCGCATCAACGAAGTCTTTGGGATGGTAATAAGAAATATATTGTAATGAATCTGCAATACTTTCAATAAAGTCAGCTTGTTTAATAACAATAGTCTGACTAGACATTGTAGAATGAGATGTTGTATTCGTCGACATATGGTGTGCTCCAGCAGCCATTGCGGCCTAACATGTTTATTATTTTTATTTAAGACCAATATGATACTCTTTTCATCCTTTACGGGCTAGATCACATTTTAGATAAGGGCTATCGATGTCTGCGCGGGCAAGAAACGCACTCTTTATGAAAAAACTGGCTTGGGAAATAGACACTAAGCAGCTATTTTCACTCTTTCGCGACCAGCCATGGGCGATAATACTCGACTCAGCCAACGCTGCGCACCAAGATGCACAAGTCGATATTATTGGGTTTAATCCTATCGCGACCTTAACCAGCAATGACGGTATATGTCAATTTACCGCCAAACATCCAGCAATCAACGCGCTCAATATTGATATCGATCATGATACTAGCCCTTTTGATACCTTAGCACAGCTGCATGCTCGTCTATATCCATCCGCTCAAGCCAGTCAGCATACTTTTAGTGTGGGTGCCATGGGCGCTTTTGGTTATGATCTTGGCCGTAGTATTGAAAAATTGCCCTATATTGCGACTAAAGATATTCACCTTAATGATATGAATATTGGCTTTTATGACTTCGTCCTCATTTATGATTATGCCGATAAGTCTTGGTATGCCTACCATTATGATGGCTTAGACGCACTTGAGTATGAGTTGAATTTAATTCAATCAAAAATACAAGCTGACCTCGAAGAGGCGATTAATCCACATCATTTTCATTTGACAACGCCGTGGGTTAACCAACTTACCAGTACACAATATCAACATAAGTTTTCTCGAATTCAGCAGTATTTACTCAGTGGTGATTGCTATCAAATCAATTTAACCCAACGATTTGAGGCTCAATATCACGGTGATGAATGGCAAGCCTATTGCGCTCTATCCCGAGCTAATCAAGCGCCTTTTTCAGCATTTATGCGCCTTGAACATCATTGCATACTGTCTATTTCGCCGGAGCGTTTTATCAAACTTAACGGCCAGCATATTGAAACTAAACCGATAAAAGGCACCTTTCCTCGCCATCATGATCCGCTTTTGGACCAACAAGCGGCTCAAGCGTTACTATCGTCTGAAAAAGATCGCGCTGAAAACGTGATGATTGTCGATCTATTGCGAAATGATATCGGTAAAGTGGCCGCGCCAGGCTCGGTTAAGGTGCCAAAATTATTTGCCATTGAAAGCTTTCCAGCGGTGCACCATTTGGTGAGCACGGTGACGGCCACACTTGCAAAGCATAAAACTGCGTTTGATTTGCTTCAAGCCGCCTTCCCTGGTGGCTCAATTACTGGTGCCCCAAAAATACGCGCTATGGAAATCATTGAAGAACTAGAGCCATCAAGACGAAACCTATATTGCGGTAGCATCGGCTATATCAGTCAAAACGGTAATATGGATACCAGTATTACCATCCGCACATTAGTTACCGAAAACAACCGACTTTATTGTTGGGCCGGTGGTGGCATTGTTGCCGATTCAAATGGCGATGCCGAGTATCAAGAAAGTTTTGATAAAGTCAGTAAAATATTGCCTTTACTGACCAGTCTGAACCAATTTAAGTGATCTCAGCTCAAGTTAAGCGATGGGGTAAGTAAGTTAATATCAGATTATTTAACACAAATTTGCCATTTATTTGCTAACAAAGATGTTTTCACCTGTTAATAGCGAGTCTATGGCAAGTCAATACAAGGTCGTAGGCAAGACAAAAGGTTGTTTGATAACCTTTGTATAATTCCCTATTGAGGTTAAGTACAAGTTGAGGTTAAGTATTAATTAAATAGAGCAAACTCATTTTACTGCTAATCTGCAACGATATTAGCAATAGCGATAATTCAATTAGCGAAATAAACGTTACTCAGTGGTGCGCACTAGCAATGACTTGGGCGGATGAAACCGAGTTACAGCCTTACCAACGAGCGCACAACATAAACATAGTATCAACCTATGTTGACCAACATAAACACTGTGATGACGGGTATCTGCACTTGTAAGTTTAATAATCAACAACACCGATACCCAGTACGCCAGCACTTATAACAACGGGTGAATAACAGATGTTTACCCCAAAGTGGATAATGTTCTCGACCAATCCGGTATTAGTGTACGCCTGTGGATTTATCTAATACTGACAGCCGAGCCTAACTTATACCTAGCTTAAGCTATTGAATAACTTCCATCTTGAGGCGGACTTAATTTGATTGCATAGTACATGAGTGAATATTTGATTGAACCCTTAAAAATTATTGAGCATTCGTTCAATTTCTGTTTAAATAAGCTTCTTACTGAATAAGGAGTTCATATGATTAAATTTTACTTTCACCCTGGCCCTAACCCAATAAAAATTGCTCTGTTCCTCGAAGAAACAGGACTTGAGTTTGAACTCGTGCCTGTGGATACCTTAAAAGGTGAGCAACACTCTGAGCAATATCGCGCCATAAACCCCAACAGCAAAACCCCAGCCATTGAAGACAATGGCGTAAGAGTGTTCGATTCGAATGCAATACTGTTATACCTTGCCGATAAAACAGGTCTATTAGCTGGATCGCCTGAAAACCGTGGTGAGCTGCTGTCTTGGTTAATGTTTATTGCCACAGGTTTAGGGCCTTATTCTGGCCAATGTGTCCATTTTACCCATCATGCTCCTGAAAAAATTGATTACGCAGCAAACCGTTATAGACGTGAAACGCAACGTCATTACGAGGTACTCGATGCACATCTTAACAACCGTGACTTTATCGTTGCTGATGAATTAAGCATTGCCGATATTGCTGCCTGGGGCTGGGTTGATCGTATTGATTTTGTATTAGGTGAAGATGCACTGGCTAGTTACCCTAATGTTCAACGCTGGTTTAACCTTATCAACAGCCGCCCTGCGATAGCGCGTGCCAGAAATATGGGCAAGGATATTGAGTTCAAAACTGAATTCGATGAACAAGCCAAACGCTCATTCTTCCCCCAGAACTATGCTGTTGATGCGAAATAGGCTTGCATAACCTAAGATTAAAACATGGCTTGTGGATTACCGCTTGTGTTCACACGCCTTGTTTTGTTAGTAACACTCATCATTGATCTATAATCTATGTTGTCAGCCCGCGATCAGGTCGATGGTATTGTGCTACAACGCTCTGTTTACAAAAGCATAATACTCACTAGGCATGTAGACTAAGCGTATAAGTCATGAATACAACTTGTTATTTTTATCCATTTAGCGACGAAATCACTTGTCCTTGCAGCAGTATTTTCCTACTGTTATTGCAAATGATTATCAATGAGGTTACTCATGAACACCCATCTTCAACATCAAATCAACCAATGGCTTAACAACGATCCCGATCCTCACACTCGCTCACAACTGCAAACGCTGATTGATGCGGGCAATGAAACTGAGCTAACGGCACGCTTCGCCGGCCGTTTAGCCTTTGGCACTGCCGGGCTTCGCGGTGAAGTCGGTGTTGGCCCAATGGCCATGAATCGCTTGGTTATTCGCCAAACCACGGCGGGTCTTGGCGCTTATTTACTCGAGCAGATAAGTAATGCCGCCGAGCGCGGTGTGGTGATAGGTTACGACGGTCGCCATGATTCGTTAACGTTTGCCCATGATGCGGCCAGTGTATTAACGGCCATGGGCATCAAAGTGCGCTTAACCCATAAGGTTGCCGCCACGCCTTTAGTTGCCTTTGGGGTAAAGCATTTTAATGCTGCAGCAGGCATTGTCGTAACAGCCAGCCATAACCCGCCACAGTACAATGGCTATAAAGTCTATTGGGAAAATGGCGCGCAGATTATTCCACCCCATGATACAGGGATTGCCGCCCAAATTACCCGCGCAGCAACCCAAGCGATCCCGTTTTTAGCGCTAGCGGATGCCATCAAACAACAAACACTTACTTGGTTGCAAGACAATTTCTACCAGGCTTATCGCCAAGGGATTTTTGATGCCAAAGAGCTGCAACATCGAAATGGCCAAGATAAAGTCAGTTTGGCTTACACCGCAATGCACGGTGTCGGTGCCGACATGGCTGAAGCCGTGTTAAACGATGCCGGGTTTACCCAAGTGTATTCGGTAGCGGCTCAACGTGAACCTGATGGTGATTTCCCTACGGTCAATTTCCCTAATCCAGAAGAAAAAGGCGCCATGGATTTAGTGATTGCCGAAGCGAAGAAACACAATGCGGTGCTCGCTTGCGCTAATGACCCAGATGCCGATCGCTTTGCTGTCGCCGTTCGCACTGAGCCTGGCCAATACCAAATGCTGACGGGCGATCAAGTCGGTGTGCTCTTTGGCCATTATTTACTCAACCATGCACCTAAAAATCAACAACTCACCGGCACCACTATTGTGTCATCAAGTCTGTTGTCTAAAATCGCCGTTGAATTTGGCACCCAAAGCTATACCACGCTGACAGGCTTTAAATGGCTGATGAACGTCGGTATTGCCATGCACCAAGCTGACAAGCAGTTTTTATTCGCTTATGAAGAGGCGCTCGGCTACACCATAGGTAATTTAGTCTGGGATAAAGACGGCTTATCGGCTTTAGTTGCCTTCGCACAGCTAACGGCTGAGCTAGCCATCAATGGCCAAACCATCTGGGACAAACTAGAACAGATTTATCGCCAACACGGATTTCACCTTAATGCACAAGTCAGTATTGCACTTAAGGCGGATACACCCAATATTGGCGCGTATTTGCGTGAGCACCCACCGATAAACATTGGTGAATATTCAGTGGTATCGACCGATGATTTAAAAAGTCTTCAGCGTACTAGTGCCGACGGCAGCCAACAAACCATTGATTTACCCAGCAGCGATGTATTGATTTATGCCTTAGAAGGAGGAGCACGAGTGATTGTTCGGCCATCTGGCACTGAACCAAAAATTAAATGTTATTACGAAGTGGTGGAAACAATGACACCAACAGACACTTGGGCGTCAGCAAAAGATCGTGCTGAAAAAGCCATGAGTGCCTTTATAAAAACCCATCAAGCTAGTTTGCCAAGTTAACTGACTCATTAGACTATTAAGCTCAATTAACAACTCGTTTGTTATACGCCTGTTACTATAGACAGGCGTTTGTTTTTGTTTGTGGTGAATTGTAAACATGATGAATCTATTAAACAATTTTACTAGACCAGAGTGTCATGAGATATGACTGATTGGACTAACTCCCCCTATGTTAAAGCCATCTAAACGTCTGCGAAAATGTTCTATAATGTTACAAAAATTTATTATAACGTTATGACAGGATTGCTAATGTACAAAAGTCTCGTTTCTTTGGCCATTGTTGCCAGTATTTCAACTCCAGCAGCCATCGCTGCAGAGGAAAGTCAAAACCTAGAGCGCATTCAGGTGATTGGCTCTCGGATCGCATTACGCACAGCAACTGACAGTGCAACACCCGTCGATATCATTACCTCAGAACAACTCGAAGCCACTGGTATTACTGAAACCGCTAAGGCATTACAGTTTGCGGCGCCAAGTTATAGCTTTCCGTTTTCGTCCATTACCGATGGCAGTGATGCGGTTCGCCCAGCAAGCTTACGCGGCATGTCACCCGATCACACCTTAGTCTTGGTTAACGGCAAACGTCGCCATGGTTCTGCATTGGTTCACTTAGGCGGTACGTTAGGTAAAGGTGCATCAAACGTTGACTTAAATGCCATTCCGATGACCTCGATTAAGCGAATTGAAATTTTACGTGATGGTGCTTCTGCGCTTTATGGTTCAGATGCCATTGCTGGCGTGATTAATGTGGTCCTTAAAGACAGCGCCGAGGGTGGCAGTATTGCCGCCCACGTTGGCCAAACCTATGAAGGTGATGGTGAGCAAGTTCGATTAGGGATTAACCAAGGGTTTAGTTTCAGTGATGACGGCTTTGTGAACGTCTCTTTAGAAGCGCATCAGAAAAATTCAACTAACCGTGCTGGTCTCGATCCACGGCAGCAATACCCTACTCTAGCGGATGGCAGTCCAGATCCACGTGAAGCGACATTCGATCGAAAAAATCATCACGTCGGCGACAGTGACGTTGATAACTACGGCTTGTTTTTTAATGCGCAACAAGGATTGGATACCCAAGGTAAGCTTTATGCCTTTGGCGGGATCACTAAGCGCAGTTCGACTTCAGGCGCTTTTTATCGTCGCGCGCTTGATTCACGTAACGTAACCGAAGTCTATCCAGACGGATTTTTACCGCAAATTAGTCCAGAGATTATCGATTATTCTTTAGTGACCGGTTATGAGTTTGAACTGGGTCAATGGGAAATCGATACTTCTGCAGGTTATGGCAGTAACAGCTTTGAATACAATGTTGAAAACACCATTAATGCTTCGCTTGGCCCTGATAGCCCAACAAGCTTTGATGCTGGCACCCTGTCGACCAGTGAGTTGAACCTCAATCTAGATGCCTCCAACTATTACGACTTTGTCAATGACTCTGACTTATTAGTGGCCATGGGCGTCACATGGCGCGAAAGTGGTTACCAAATTGAAGCTGGCCAAGAAGAATCCTATATTCAAGGTGATTACCAAGATAAGTCTGGCGGCAGTCAGGGATTTGGTGGCTTTACCAAAGAGTCGGAAGTTGACGAGAGTCGCACCAATCTCGGTCTGTATATTGAACTTGAAAACCAACTCAGTGATTATTTTTATTGGGCTGCAGCGGTTCGCTATGAAGATTATGCCGATTTTGGTAGCAACACCAGTTGGAAATTATCCGGTCGTTATGAGTTAACCGATAATCTGGCGTTACGTTTAACCACTGACACCGGTTTCCGCGCACCCAGTGTGCAACAGCTTTATTTTACCAATGTATCAACCTTCTTTGATCCAGATCCGATCACTGGCGAGTTTGTCCCAAGAGAGTCAGGCACCTTTAACCAGTTATCGCCGGTAAAAGCTGAGCTGGGCATTCCCGATCTTAAAGCAGAAATATCACATTCCTACAGTGCCGGTATTGTTTACACCAGCGAGAATGGTTTTGTTGTGACCTTGGATGCTTATCAAATCAATGTCGATGACCGGATTATTTTATCTGGCGATATCGACAAAGAAAGTTCAGCGGTAATTGCCTCTATCCTTGAGGGCACCAATGCGGACTCCGCGCGATTTTTTATGAATGCTGTCGACACTCAAACCCAAGGCGTTGACTTAGTTGTCACTCAAGGTATTAATCTTGGCGAATATGGCGATTTGAAAGCAAACCTTGCTTACTCTTATAAAGAAACTGAAATTGAGTCGATTAGGTTACCGTCAATCCTCAATGGCTTAGAAGATCAGTTATTTGATCGTATTGAAGTCATTCGCATGACGGAAGCGAATCCAAAAAATACCGCTAATATCGGCTTTACTCATCATTATGATGACTTCAGCACCAATTTACGTTTCAGCTATTTCAGTGACTATACTGTGGGTTATTCATCCAGTGAAGTGCAATATGATGCCAGATGGACTACCGATCTGAGCACGCGTTATCAAGCAACGGATAATCTGGCTGTCACCTTAGGGGCCCAAAATCTGTTTGATACTTATCCAGAAAAACGTCCTGAAGACAATAACTTTAACGGGATATTTGTATACCCGCTCACCAATACCCCATTTGGGTTTAATGGTGGTTATTATTACTTAGATCTACGCTACACCTACTAGACTCATAGTCAGTAACATCGGACTGTATCTCTAAAGGCAACAACGGTATTAAAATAGTCATGATGACTTAGCGCAAAGATTATCGACATAAAGCGTTCAGTCATTCATAACCTGAAGTTGCCGATGAAATACAAAAAAGCCAATCGAGTTTGATTGGCTTTTTTCATGGCTTAATGTTGCTGTTTTTACTATCGATAGAAATAACATGAGTACCAATAACAGCGACCATCATAGTGCTAACAATAACGCTCAACATAACGCTAATAATAGTTCCTAATAATAGGGTCAATAATAATGCTAACCGATAGCATTAAAGATGATAATGCTATTAGCTCGCAGGTATAACATTACCCAGTTCGTTAGCCTAGATGGTGACTAATCATTTCAATTAGTCACATATAATTTTTCAATATACTCCTTGGCGACCTCATCCCAGGTAAATCGTTGTTTGGCGGCATTGTGCTTCACCTGTTGCCAAGTATCGCTACCCAATAATTGGACCACTTGGTTAAATCGTTCAACCAAGGCCTGACCCTGTGAGGCCAACGTTTCGCCATTAAACACCCAACCACTGACATTATCTTCAACCGTATCGTAAAGCCCACCCACACCATGAACTAAACAAGGTTGTCCTACCCGCATTGCGAGCATTTGACTGATCCCGCAAGGTTCAAATGAACTGGGCATTAAAAATAAACTGCCACATTGATAAAGCTGTTCTGCTAACGCTTCATCATAACCATGTAAAAACAGAAAGTTATCATAACGCGCGGCAGTTGCTTGCATCATTTTAGCGATATGCAAATCGCCGCTGCCTATCATCAGGAAGACACCATCCGGTTGCAGCTTTTTAAGCGATAGCAATATCGCGTCCAACACCGTTTTTGCTGAGGAAAGACCTTGAGGATCGCTAAATGGCTGCAATAAAATCAACACTTTTTGTTCCGTTAACCGGCCGACAGAGGTCAGTAAAAACCGCTCTGTCTCATCCTTAATCTGAGCCGGTTTTAGCGCCAATGAGTCGCTCAACAGCGCATGTTTATACTGACCAATACGCGCTAATGCCATTGCGTCGATAACACTGAGGTTAATGGCTTTCGCTTGCCATTGAATAACGGTATTTTCAGCTTGGAGCAATAAATCTTTATAGCTGGCTTTATGTGCATCAAAGGCAGAAATGGCCTCATCATAGACGCAGCCATTAATAATCCCGACTAAATTGCCTTGCTGATCTTTAGTCGCTAGATCATTTTCCAATCCTTCGCCACCGAAAAAACCTTTGTGATGATCTGAAGGCTTTAACACCTCTTGCGCATAAGTGGGAGACACTAAATGCACTTTATCGCTCAGCACAATACCCATTCGCATCGGATTAATACAATTGCTGTAGCGAGGATCGAATAAGCTTTCTTTGGCAATAGGGTCTAATTTGTCAATGTATTGTGGAAACCAATGGCCAAACGACGACTCATCACCACTAAAGGGGCGGATCCCTTGTAAAGCCAAATTGTGGATGGTAAACACGCAAGCCAAAGATTTCAATCCAGCAAAATCAACCACGCAACCTCGAAGCATTGCCACCATAGCGCTGTGCCAGTCGTGCAGATGTAATACATCCATGCGCGGCAATATTTCCCGCACTAAACTGGTGGCGACACAGAGGGAAAACAGGGCAAATTTGGTCGCATCTTCGGCAAAAGGTCTGTCGACCGAACCGTTACAGTATACTTGGCCTTGATGATTAAACAGCGGATGATCAAATAGATAAATTTGCGCTATTGAGTCGTCAAACTTATCTTGGTCCACAGTCACTATGGCGTCTTTGTGTTGCGGTCTTGGCAACCGATACACGGTAACGGAATGACGTTCACCGGCAAAATCAACCTCAATATCAGCCAAATATGCAGCACGATATTGTTGGGCTAAAAAGCCGTAATTAGGCATAGCAACATCGGCTATCACGCTGCATTGTGCTAACGCTGGCGGTAAATCGCGGATAACATCCGCCATGCCACCAACCTTGGCGCCGTGCAGTGCATCATTTTCTGCTGCCACGAGCAGTACTCGTTTTATACTCACTGAACTCATTAACGATCCTTATTCTTAACCAACAGGTAAACCCAACATTTTACGTGTCACTAAGGTAATACCTTTTTCTGATACCCTAAAGCCCCTCGCTCGGTCATGATCGTGATTATATCCAATCACCATGCCTTCAGGGATAATACAACCTCTATCAAGAATGGCATTTTGGATTTTACAATGCTTTAATACCACCACATCGGGCAATAGCACAGAGTCTTTCACAAACGAATAAGAACATACACGCACTTCGTTAAATAACACACAGCGTTTCACTTTCGCGCCCGAGATAATACAGCCACCAGCGACGATAGAATCTACCGCCATACCGCGCCTATCTTTATCATCAAATACAAATTTAGCCGGAGGAAGTTGCTCCTGATAAGTCCAAATAGGCCATTTAGCATCATACAAATTCAATGGCGGTGTCGGTGCCAATAATTCCATATTCGCTTGAAAAAATGAATCTAAGGTTCCTACATCGCGCCAATAAGCTGGCTCATCAGGGACGGCACTGGAAAAAGGGAACGCAAACACATTGTGTTTTTCAATGATCGCAGGGATAATATCTTTACCAAAATCACGGTCTGATTTTTCGTTGTTGGCATCTTTTTTCAATTGGTCGAACAAAAACTGAGTATTAAACACATAATTGCCCATCGAGGCTAAACACTTTTCCGGATCATTGTGCGTCGGTTTCGGATGAGCCGGCTTTTCTTCAAACCCAATTACCCTATTCGTGCTATCGACCTCCATCACCCCAAAAGCACCAGCGGCTTCAGCTATCGGGGTTTCTAAACAACACACCGTCATATCGGCACCTGATTCAACATGGGCGGCTAACAAGCCTGCATAATCCATGCGGTATATGTGATCGCCCGATAGGATCATCACGTACTTAGGCTTTTCATGACGAATAATGTCGATATTTTGAAATACAGCATCTGCAGTACCCTGATACCAGTTCCCTGATGTTCGCTGTGATGCCGGTAAAATTTCAACCGACTCCCCGAGCTCCTTTTTAAAATGACCCCAGCCACGAGTCACATGTCGAATTAATGAATGTGACTTATATTGTGTCACCACTCCTACTCTACGTATTCCTGAGTTGATACAGTTCGATAGTGGGAAATCGATAATGCGATAATTACCGCCAAAATATAACGCCGGTTTAGCGCGCCGGTCGGTTAATTCATGCAACCGTGAACCTCGCCCCCCCGCCAAGATAAGCGCATAGGTATCACGAGTTAAATTACTAATATAACGAACATTACTCATAAGTAGACTCCATTTGGTTATCAAACATAGCCATCAACAAATACTAACTGATCAACGACCTACCTTGTTTTCGGCATTACACCGCCATCCTTGTATTACTTTTTCATCCAGATTTCATCGCGGTAGCCCGCTATTGTGTTGTCGCTTGAGAAACGTCCGCTAGCAGCGGTATTTCGGATACTGATTTTTTGCCAACTATCTTGATCAAGATAGGTCTTTGCCACCTGCTCTTGTGCCAAGCAATAGCTGTCAAAATCAGCGGCGGTCATCCATTGATCATTGGAGTCAAGAACCGAGGCAATAATGTCATCGAAAATACCGGGTTCGACCAAATTAAAATGACCACTTTTTAGCATGCTCATCACTCGGTTAAGGGCTTTTGAATGTTCGATAATATGTTGAGGTTGATAATCAATTCGAGCTTGTGTCACTTGCTTAGCATCTAAGCCGAATAGGAAGAAATTCTCATAGCCGACTTCTTCGAGCATCTCAATATTGGCGCCATCTAACGTGCCAATAGTTAAGGCGCCATTCATCATAAACTTCATGTTGCCAGTGCCTGAGGCTTCTTTACCCGCAGTCGATATTTGCTCAGATAAATCGGTACCCGGACATATTTTTTCCATGGCACTAACATTGTAGTTGGGTAAGAAAGCCATCCGTAACAATGGCGACACCAGAGGATCGGAGTTAACCATATGGGCAACATTATTGGCCAACTTAATGATTTGTTTTGCCATGGCATAACCTGGCGCCGCCTTACCACCAATCAACACACAACGAGGCACCATATCTTGTGTGTCCCCATTGAGGATACGGCGGTATAAATGGATAACATGTAAAATATTCAGTAGCTGGCGTTTGTACTCATGGATACGCTTAACTTGCACATCAAACATCATCAGTGGGTCAAATTCGACACCGCATTGTTGTTTAACGAATGCCGTTAATGCTTGTTTATTTTCGAACTTTATTTGCGCCCACTCTTTAACAAACGCCTTATCACTGGTAAAAGCATTAAGTGCCGTCAGACGAGATAAATCGTTGATCCATTCATCGCCTAAACGACGGCAAATTAATGAGGATAATTTAGGATTACAATACGCAAGCCAACGCCTAGGAGTAACACCATTGGTTTTGTTATTAAATTTATGAGGCCACAATTGGTAAAAATCCTTAAACAGCCCCTCTTTGAGTAATTGTGTATGCAAACCCGCCACCCCATTAACCGAAAAACAGGCGACAATCGCTAAATAGGCCATACGAATATGCTGCTCTGGGCCTTCTTCAATAATCGACATATTGGCCAGCTTTTGAATATCTCCCGGCCAATGGTGGGCGACTTGTTCTAAATAGCGCGCATTAATTTCGAAGATTATTTCAACAATCCGTGGCAACATATTTTTCATCATTGGCACTGACCAACGCTCTAATGCTTCGGGCAGTAAAGTATGATTAGTATACGCCATCGATTGGCTGGTGATAGCCCATGCTGCGTCCCAACTCAAGCCATATTGATCAAGCAAAAGCCGCATTAACTCAGGGACCGCAATGCTCGGGTGAGTATCGTTAAGCTGTAACACGTTATGCTCATTAAACTGGCTGAAATCCTCACCAAATTGACTAACGTAACGAGCCAGTAAATCTTGCAAACTGGCTGACGATAAAAAGTATTGTTGCCTCAACCGTAATTCTTTGCCATTAACACTCGCATCATTGGGGTACAACACCATAGTAATTTGTTCAGCCAAATTTTTGGTCGCTACCGCTTCGGCGTAATCGCCTTCGTTAAACTCATCTAAGTCAAACTCATCATTGGCTTCGGCTTTCCATAATCTCAACGTGTTAATTCGACCATTTTTAAACCCTGGGATCGGCATGTCATAAGGGACGGCTAATACATTTTGGGTCTCGGCCCAAACATGGTGTCGATGTCCCCGCTTATCAAGATAGGTTTCGGTATGACCAAAAAACGGCACGCTAACGATACGGTTGGCGATCCGAACTTCCCATGGATTACCATGACGTAACCAACGATCTGGACGTTCAACTTGATAGCCGTCGACAATTTTTTGCGCAAACATACCGTATTGGTAACGAATACCATAACCGGTCACCGGTAAGTCTAAACTGGCACAGCTGTCTAAAAAGCAAGCTGCTAGTCGTCCAAGTCCGCCATTGCCTAATCCTGCATCTTGCTCAACTTGTTCAAGATCTTCTAAGTTGGTGGCATAATCGGACAGTACTTGCTGTGCATCAGCGGTAATGTCTAAACTCAATAATGCATTACCTAAGGCTCGACCCATCAAAAACTCAAGCGATAAGTAAGCCACTTGTTTTTGTTGATATTGATTGTCTTTTATCCGCGTTTGACGCCAGCTATCGAGCATTTGCTCTTTAACGCTGTGCGCCACGGCATTAAAGAGTTCATGTTTTTCATGCTCATCTCGGCATAACCCATAGCGAATATGTCTGGCTAACGATGCCGATAAACTGTCGCAAGGTTCACAAGGCTCGGCGTGTGAGCTGGCCGTTATGTCAGCGGCGTTAGATAATTTAGTAGATAAGGTCTCAGCGTCAGCTTTGGCCTTACTGCTGGCCTTGCTGTTGGCTTTGCTTCTACTCGCACCGGCAGACGCTTTATTAACACTGGCACTATCTTTCGCTGTAGTCATCAATTGCTCCTGGAAAATTCAAATTCAGTATGAAATAACATTAAACTGCGACTCATTAAGCTAACGTGCTGTCTGGCATCAACCACAGGCTCACTGTCTTTCGCTGTAGTCATCAATTGCTCCTGGGGAATTCAAATTTAGTATGAAATAACATTAAACTGCGACTCATTAAGCTAACGTGCTGTCTGGCATCAACCACAGGCTCACTGTCTTTCGCTGTAGTCATCAATTGCTCCTGGAAAATTCAGTATGAAATAACATTAAACTGCGACTCATTAAGCTAACGCGTTGACTGGCATCAACCACAGGCTCACTGTCTTTCGCTGTAGTCATCAATTGCTCCTGGAAAATTCAGTATGAAATAACATTAAACTGCGACTCATTAAGCTAACGTGTTGACTGGCATCAACAACAGGCTCACTGTCTTGGGTATGTAATAAACAATGCCAATATCGAAGATGGGGTAATTGCGGCAGGGCAAAGGTATGTGGCAACTCATCGGCATTAATCATCAGCAATAACGCCTCTGTACTCTCCGCAACAGCACCAACGTCTGCATCAGCTAAATTGCCGATTAAAATCACGCTTAAGGTGCGGGTATGATGTTCACACCAATATGATTTTGTCATTGCTTCACCTTGGCGGTTAAACCACGCTAAGCCGTTATCAAATAAGGCTTCCGGTTTATGAATAAACGCTTGATGACACAACATCGGGAAGCGTTTTCGCAAGCTAATCAACTGGGCGGTGAAATTAACTAACGACCAATCTATTTGTTGCCAGTCAAACCAGCCAATAGGATTATCTTGGCAATAGGCATTGTTATTGCCCTGCTGTGTTTGACTGGACTCATCACCTGCCAACAGCATAGGTACGCCCTGAGATAACAATAAACAGGTTAATAAGTTACGTTTTTGTCGGTCTCGAATGGCGTTAATAACCACATCGTCACATTCGCCTTCAATGCCATAATTACTGCTGCAGTTTTCTTGATGACCATCGCGGTTATCTTCACTATTTGCCAAATTGTGACGATCGCGGTAGCTGACCAAATCATGCAAACTAAAGCCATCGTGACTGGTGATAAAATTGATGCTGGCTGAGGGTCCACGACCATTATGTTCAAAAAAATCACTCGAGCCATGAAATCGCTTGGCAAACTCAGGTAATAAGCCACTGTCACCACGCCAGAAACGGCGCATAGCATCACGGTAACGATCATTCCATTCACTGAATGCCACCGGATAATTACCTAACTGATAACCCCCCGGGCCAATGTCCCATGGCTCAGCAATCAACTTCACCTTGCACAACACGGGATCTTGCGTAATAGCATCAAAAAAGCCGCTGCCTGGATCAAAGCCATAGGCCTCTCGGCCGAGACAACTGGCCAAATCAAATCGAAAGCCGTCTACCCCCATGACTTCAACCCAATATCGCAATGAGTCCATGACTAACATCAACACTTGGGGATGATTGAGGTTAAAGGTGTTACCACAGCCAGTATCATTAATGTTAAAGCGTTTTTCATTGGGCAATAACCGGTAGTAACTGGCATTGTCGATACCGCGAAAACTGTAAGTTGGCCCTAAATGGTTGCCTTCAGCGGTATGGTTAAACACCACATCGAGGATCACTTCAATCCCCGCAGAGTGAAGAGTGGAGACCATTTGCCTAAACTCGGCAATATCACCCTGTCCTGATAAATAAGCCGAATGTGGCGCCATAAACGCAATACTATTATAGCCCCAATAGTTATTGAGGCCTTTTTCAATCAAAAAAGGCTCATCAAAGAAACCATGCACCGGTAATAACTCAACGCAGGTGATGCCTAAATTTTGCAAATAATCAACTATCTGCGGGCTTGCTAACCCAGCAAAGGTGCCTTGTTGCTGTAAGCTGACATCAGGATGTTGTTGAGTAAATCCCTTAACGTGGGCCTCAAATATAATGCTCCGAGCCAGACTAATGTTAAGGGGTGTAATCGGAATGTCCTTAACAAATCCACAATCTATGACCTGTGCTTTGGGTAAATATGGCGCGCTATCTTGTGTATCAAACGACAAATCCTCCTTAGTAGCATCAATGTCATAGCCATAAAGCGCAGAGTGATATATCAGCGTACCCACCAACTTTTTCGCGTACGGGTCGAGGAGTAATTTATGATGATTAAAACGATGACCGAGTTCGGGCTGATACGGTCCAAAAACGCGGTAACCATACAGTAATCCCGCTTGAGCATCGGATAGATGGCAGTGCCAAATTTGCCGTGTTTGGTCGCGCATGATGTATTGCGCCACCTCAATTTGCCCCGTGGGGTCAAAGATACACAACACCACTTTGGTGGCGTGCGCTGAGAACAACGAGAAATTAACCCCGTCATCGTCAAGTGTCGCCCCGAGTGGATAAGGATAACCGCTGGTCATATCCATAACATACCCTTGTGAAGTAGAAACCATTATGTGAGAGCCAATTTATGCTGTTGGTTCATCCAGCTCATCTAGCGCAGGGGCCCAGAAACAGCACCCTAACGGTGGCACTGTTATCACGATACTTTGTGGCATGCCTTGCCACGGCGTAGCTTGTGTTTCACAAGCCTCATCATTAACCACATGACTGCCGCCATAATGACGATGGTCACTGTTGATGATCTCCACATAATCTCGATCGGTCGGAACTCCAATCCTGAAGTCGTGATAAACCTGTGGCGACATATTAACCACAATCACCACTGGCTGCTGTTTATTGATGCCAAAACGACAAAACACTAAAATGTTATTGTCAGCATTATTACCGTCGAGCCATTGGAAACCGTCACTATTGTGATCGCGTTGATATAACGCAGGGTATTGCTGATAACATTGATTGAGATCGCGCACCCAATCTTGCACACCTTGATGCGGTGCATAGGTTAATAAATGCCAGTCGAGGCTCTGGTCATGATTCCACTCGCTGCGTTGTGCAAACTCATTACCCATGAACAACAGTTTTTTGCCAGGATGCGACCACATAAAGCCGTAATAAGCGCGTAAGGTGGCAAATTTCTGCCAATCATCACCGGGGATTTTATGCAATAACGATCCCTTACCGTGTACCACTTCATCATGACTAAGGGACAAAATAAATTGCTCGGTAAAAGCGTACACTAAGCTAAATGTCAGTTCTCCATGGTGATAGCGTCGAAAAAGGGGATCGCTGCTGATGTAACGCAGCGTGTCGTTCATCCAGCCCATATTCCACTTAAAACCAAAACCTAAGCCGTTATTACTGGTCGCTTGAGTCACGCCTGGCCACGCCGTGGACTCCTCAGCAATCATATTAATCCCGGGAAAGGATTGGTACATGCGCGCATTTAACTCTTGTAAAAAACTGATGGCGTGCAGGTTTTCGCGGCCGCCAAATTCATTGGGGACCCATTGGTCGGCAGTGCGACTGTAATCGAGGTATAGCATTGATGACACGGCATCAAGGCGCAAACCATCAAAATGAAATTCGTCTAGCCAGTAATAGGCATTACTGTATAAAAAGCTGCGCACTTCCGCGCGGCCATAATTATAAATTAACGTGTCCCAGTCGGGATGCTCACCTTTGCGTGGATCTTCATGTTCATATAAGCAACTGCCGTCAAACCTAACAAGTCCATGAGGGTCGCGAGGAAAATGCGCTGGCACCCAATCCAGCAACACGGCAATACCTTGTTGATGGCACTCATCAATAAACGCTTTAAGACCATTCGCGTCACCAAAGCGGTATGTAGGGGCAAATAATCCCACTGGTTGATACCCCCAAGAACCGTCAAACGGATACTCACTGATGGGCATCAATTGTAAATGAGTAAAACCCATTTCTTTAACATACGGCACCAGCTCTGCAATTAACTGTGTATAGTCAGTATAATCTTGGCCGTCATCGCCCGTTCGCCGCCATGAAGCTAATTGCACTTCATAAATTGACATCGGTTGTGCATGAGACTGACTGCTTGCTCGGTCGGTTAACCAGTCACTATCTTGCCAGTCATAGTGTTCTGGTTTTGGAATTTTTGACGCATTATGTGGTGAGGGTTGCATCGCAACCGCATAAGGATCGGATTTAATGATCTCATTGCCGTGCATGTCGCAAATTGCGTATTTATAATGTTGTTCAGGTTCAACATCAGCAATAAAAATATCCCACAAGCCACTGCCTGGATGGTGGCGTAATACATGGCGTTTCTTGTCCCATAAATTAAAATCACCGATCAGCGCCACTTGCTTCGCATTAGGTGCCCAAACACAAAAATGGACACCCGTGACACCATGATGCTGGCGCCAATTAGCCCCTTGAAAGTGATAGGTTTGCAGCTGGCTTCCTTCACCAAAAAGGTACACATCATCTGGATCCAATACACTATCAAATTGATATGGGTCAATGATTAACTGCTCACACAATGGATATTTGACTCGCAATAAATACTGAAACGGCTTAACTCTACGAGCAATTTTACCGGCAAATAACCCTTGTTCATTGACATGCTCAAGGCTGGCCACTTTACGGTGGTCTTTAGCACTCAATACATCAACACTCAGCGCACCTGGCAGTAAGCAACGAACAACCAGTGCTTTACCGTCATTAATACTGTGCATTCCAAGCAATGAAAACACATCTGTGTATTCACCATTTAATAAGGCAATTTCGCTTCCTGAATGAAAATACGGGGTCGCTACAGTCATAGTCAATGATCCATTATTGGGCGTGTTTATCGGATGAAGAGGTGTCTGCAGCGCTATAGTTACTGCGAGTTTGCCGAGCAAACTTTATGGCATCGAGACGTTGCTGTACTTTAGGGCTTTGAGACATTTGCTTAATTGATAATGGTAATCGCCGTTGCCAATTAGGAAACTCTTTCCATGTCCCTGGAATATTCACCCCATGCTTATCGGCGACTAAGTCGCTCAACTGGACGCTGAATAATTGAGCATTGCCCTTCGCAGCCACATGGATCCAAGCCAACATAATACTATCAAAGTCCAATTGATCCACTGACACTGTCAAAGTAGGTAACTCAAACGCCTGTTCGCGGATAAGTAAATCGACTAACTGCTGCTTCTCAAGCTGACGCTGGACAATTATTTGTTGTAACTTATCATCAGTTTCAATCAACTCTAGCTCACGCCGTAGCCGTAAATCGGCACCCGTCCACCACGCTGCAAGCGTCGGCACATCATGATTAGCCAGCATCATCAAGCTTTGATACTTGTGGTCTTTTGGCGCCTTAAAGCCATGATGATCTTTACAGAAATAGAATAATTCGTTAGATAAAATGCCCGCATCGTGTAAAAGTGACACAATTTCGGGTGGCACTATGCCTAAATCCTCACCAATGACGATGCAACGAGCACGTTGACTTTCCAGGCAAACAATCGCTAATAAGGTTTCAAGCGGGTAATAGACATAGCTCCCTTGACCTAGTTCTTCATCCAGCGGCCACCACCATAAACGCAGTAGCCCCATGACATGATCAATTCTCAATGCCCCGCAATTTTGCATATTGCTGCGAACCAATTGAATAAAATGACAAAAATTATCCTGCTTTAATTTTACCGGGTCGAATGGCGTTAAGCCCCAATTTTGACCTTGTTCGGCAAATGGATCTGGCGGCGCACCAATGCTGGCGTTATCACAAAATAAATCCACATTGGCGCTAACTTCTGCGCCCTGACTCACCGCACCTACGGCCAAATCACGGATCAATCCAATACTCATGCCACACTGTTTGGCATTTAACTGACAAGCTTGTAATTGCTCATTGGCGATAAACTGCAGATACAAATAAAAGCCTGCATCTTGTGTGAAATTTTTTGATGCTAACTTCATTTCTGTATCAACAAATTGCATCAACGCCACTCTATCCTGCGCCAAAAATGCCAGATAAGCTTTGAACCTAGGGGTTTCTAGCTTAACGTGTTGATAGTTAAATATTTGATACAACTTCTCAAAAGCAGCGTATTTAAGACTTTGAACCTCCTCATAATTAATGAGATGAGCGTGATTAAGTGCGCGCTTTTTTTGTTGCCATTTCTGTGATGATAACTCCCCATTCAACGCTTTATACTCATAAACGGCTTCAATTTGAATGTACAAGGGATTTAACCGACGGCGATCTGTTGGGCTGTATGGACTGGGGTTATTTGGCTGGCTGATGTCTAAAGCATGTAATGGATTAAGCAGAATAAAATCAGCACCGGCCTGAGCCGCGTAATCAATAAGTTCGGCTAAATTACCAAAATCGCCGATACCCCATTGAGCATCATTACGTAATGCATACAGTTGAGCGTTCAACCCCCAAGATTGTTTACTGCTTGTTGATTTCTGCGCTAAACGCCCTTGATAAGCCATTGCGGGCGCAACCATCAATTGTCCGTGTAAGGTTTCTGTACGGGCAGGATCATTTAAAAACGCTAAGCTAGCCTGGTAGTAGCCTAGATGCAGGTTTGATTTATCAAGCAATAATCGATATTGGCAATAGCGCTGGCCGTTAATATAATACTCGCCAGTGATAACACAATCACTCACGTCAGCGTTAACAATAATAGTGTCAACGTTTTCACCGCTGACGGTCACTGCAAAGGCAAATGAATAATGCTCTGGCAGATAGATATCAATATGAGGTTTATCGATAGCACACCATTGGAATTGATGCAGCGGCATCAACCAAGGTAGCACATCAAGTTGCTCGATTCTCGCGGCTATCGGTTGCGCTGATAATTGTTGTTGTGTAAAAGCCTTCATGTCAAATGGCTGCTGGCCAGAATCATTATCTCCGTGAAGATGATCGTGTTGATGAAGAGATGACGGCAACAACATTGTGGTTAAAATGCCCTGCCTGTCCTTAGTAGGTATATGAACAAGATTACCGAAAAAATCGATAAATTCTGCCCCAACACCTTGCAAATACAGCAACTTCTCCAGTCCCATATTTGTCTTCCTCGTGATAATTAACTGCATTTATTCCAGCAGTTACCATGCCAGTTAATTATAACAAATACAATACAGATTAATGACAATAAAATAATAGAGCTCTTTATTTTAAATCAATCGCTTATCCTAAACAGTCACTATTAAAACGTTTATTTAATACAGTTGTTTTAACATTATTTATTGAGCACTAATGGTGCAATATACACAAAATAGTGCAGTTAATTAATCTGTCTCATGGGTGATATGCCTCAAAATAGCGCAGCTAATCGAGTCATTATTTCGATACTGATGGCTATGATGCTGACATCGAAAAGTCACCATAACGTTGCCGTCTAATAACTCAAGCCATGCCAATATTATGTGCTTCAATAAGTCGACAATGGACTCAACAGGGTTAAATCATCTTATTAATGTCTGTTAGCTTGGCGTTGTCACTGCTAAGATTGATCATGGTTACTCTAATTGCTGAAACAATAGAGACTTACAATAGGCTTGTTTGAGGTCATATGCGGTGCGTTGTTGGTTATTGAGTGACGCGAATACCGAATGTCAGCTAACGTAGAGCCAACAATTGGAAATACCCAATATCAATGAACAAACACGAATTCACCCTGCGCTATAACTTGCATCGCCTGCGTTCTACCATTACTTCTGCGCCCCAATCGTATCTTGGCCGCCAAGCAGCGGTATTAATCCCTGTGATTGAAATAGAGCAACAACTGCATCTTATGTTAACCCGACGTCCGATGCATTTACGTCACCATCCTGGGCAAATTAGCTTCCCAGGCGGCAAAGTTGAACCTGGTGATATTAATATTATTCATACCGCACTGCGTGAAGCACACGAAGAAATTGGTTTATCCCCAGAAAATGTTGATATTTTAGGTCTGTTCCCTGCCCATAAAACCTTTACCGGTTTTGAGATCACCCCTGTCGTGGCCTTAGTCAAACAGCCCTTTGAACTGGTGATCGACCCTGGTGAAGTTGATGATTGTTTCTCAGTACCCTTGAGTTTTTTTATTGAGCAGAGTAACCGTCATAAAATGTTTCATTACCGCCATGGCGCATATTATCAAGTGCACTTTATGCCATTTGAAGACAAGTTTATTTGGGGTGTAACAGCAGCAATAATTGACTTATTGTGCCGTCATATAGAAGTAAATTAACAACAGTGCATGGACGGTTTGCACCAAAAACCGATTTATTTTCAAAATCAATTCAGCTTCGAGCTATTAATAAGCTCAGCATACATAAGTGGATTTACACTAAGTAACGAATATACAAACCCGCTGACAGTGATACCAACAACAACAAGGGTATATTGACCCAAAAACCAATCCGCGTCGTGGTTTTGGCATAAAAGTTAACCAGTAGATTGAGAAAACTGATCCCAGCACACCACCAAATAAGATATTCCAATTTTATGGTTAATTCGGGGTCCCAATGTAATCGCACCGATACCCCTTTACTCAAAAAGTACCCTACCGCGCGATCTGGTCTGGCTTCGCCAAAAATAATCAATGCATAAATGGCTAAACTCCAGCCTAATAACGAAAAGATGGTCAACACCACTTGTATAATACCTAAACGAGACATGCCCTATTCCTTGGTTGACGAGATAATAAAAGGCTAATTCGCCAAATATTTAACCGACTTAGTCAAAAGTATCACAATATTCACCATAGAATAGCGTTTTCAGCTTGAGAAAAGTCACCAGCAAGGTAAGATAAACGCCAAATTTATATTTATATTCGTTATGTTGGAGAATTAAGCAACAATGAGCATTGCATCTGTCGCTTCTGTATTTAAAGCTGAACACGCCATTGGTTCACAAGTCACTGTCCGTGGTTGGGTCAGAACTCGTCGTGATTCAAAAGCGGGGATCTCTTTCTTGGCCGTGTATGACGGTTCATGTTTCGACCCTATTCAAGGTGTCGTGCCAAATAGCCTAGCCAATTACAATGACGATGTATTGAAATTGACTGCTGGCTGCTCGGTTATCATGACCGGTGAAGTGGTTGCCTCTCCTGGTGCCGGTCAAGCATTTGAACTACAAGTATCTGAAATCGTGGTCACAGGTTTTGTTGACGATCCAGATACTTACCCAATGTCGGCTAAACGCCACTCTATTGAGCATTTACGTGAACTTGCCCATTTACGTCCTCGCACTAACATTATTGGTGCAGTTGCCCGTGTACGTAACTGTTTATCCCAAGCTATCCATCGTTTCTATCATCAAGAAGGCTTTATTTGGGTATCAACTCCTTTAATCACGGCTTCTGACTGTGAAGGTGCCGGTGAGATGTTCCGCGTGTCGACATTAGACATGGAAAACTTGCCGCGTACTGAAGCCGGTAAAGTTGATTACGACAAAGACTTCTTCGGTAAAGAAGCATTCTTAACCGTATCGGGCCAGTTGAACGCCGAAACGTATGCCTGTGCATTATCTAAAGTGTATACTTTTGGCCCAACGTTCCGTGCTGAAAACTCAAACACCACTCGCCACCTTGCAGAGTTTTGGATGGTCGAGCCAGAAGTGGCGTTTGCAACCTTAGACGATGCTGCTGAATTAGCAGAAAAAATGCTTAAGTTCGCTTTTAAAGCAGTACTTGAAGAACGCATGGATGATTTAACCTTCTTTAACGAGCGTGTCGATAAAACGGTTATTGATCGTTTGCAGGCATTCGTCAGCAGCGATTTCGCGCAAGTGGATTACACTGATGCGGTAGAGATTTTGAAAAACTGCGGTAAAAAGTTTGATTTCGCAGTCGAATGGGGCATCGATTTACAGTCTGAACACGAACGTTATTTAGCAGAAGAGCACTTTAAAGCACCGGTAGTCGTTAAAAACTACCCTAAAGACATTAAAGCTTTCTACATGCGCTTAAATGATGACGGTAAGACCGTTGCAGCGATGGACGTACTTGCTCCAGGTATCGGTGAAATCATCGGTGGCGCGCAACGTGAAGAGCGTTTAGATGTATTAGATGCACGTTTAGCTGAAATGGACTTAAGCCAAGAAGATTACTGGTGGTACCGTGACCTTCGCCGTTACGGCACCGTACCTCATTCAGGTTTTGGTTTAGGTTTTGAGCGTTTAGTCTCCTATGTGACTGGCGTTAATAACATTCGTGATGTTATCCCATTCCCACGCGCACCTCGATCAGCCAGTTTCTAATTATCTCGATAATATAAAACTGCATAAACGCGCCAATTGGCGCGTTTTTTATTGACTGTTTGACCTGTTATTTTGATATTTACCCTCTTGCTATCGCCTTTCTACTCACCACATTGACTATCCCTATCTTAATGCGGGCGTCACAAGGTGATGGCCATAAATGAACTTAACATAAATGAACTTAACATAAATGCCACGAGTAAAGCTTATACCCACAGCTGTTCTGATAAGGCTTTGTTGTTCATGCTATTTCATTAATAATAAAATCAATCTGGGCAGGTGTTCAGTGAGTAAATGAACCGTTAGATATGGCTCATAGATAGCGATCTAAATATTAACAATATGAATGCTCTCTGAATTATCCCGCGACTAACGCTTCGCTCAGATCTCGATTTTTTTCCGCCAAATGAGATAAATAAAACAAAAAAAATCAGCAAATTGCTGACTTTTTGTACCCACTAAATGTTGGCTTTCAATAATAGTCACGGTATTACGTGCGCCACCACTAATGCAAACCGAAACGAAGTTAATCAATTAACTGAAGCATAATCTCATCTGGTTAACTCCCTCGGCCAGATTTAGACATCTTGACATTGATAATGTGGCCGTTTGGTTTCAGCTGAATGTATTAACTATTTACAATGATGAGATCGCGTAAATGTTTGACGTCATCACGCACGGCCGCAGCTTGCTCAAACTCTAAGTTCTTAGCATGTTCATGCATTTGTTTTTCCAGTTTATCAATTTGATGACTCAAATCGGCAATGCTGGTGTATTTCGCTCGCTCTTCTGCCACTTCGGCATATTTAGAGTGATTTTTACGGGTACCTTTGCTGAAGTTAGTACCACCCACATCCATCACATCTGTGATACTTTTCACTACCCCTCGCGGTACTATGCCATTGTCAATGTTGTGTTGGTGTTGTTTTTCACGGCGACGATCAGTTTCATCCATGGCTTTAGCCATGGAGTTGGTGATGCGATCCGCATATAAAATGACTTTACCGTTAACATTTCGGGCAGCGCGACCTATGGTCTGTATAAGTGAGCGTTCTGAACGTAAAAAGCCTTCTTTATCTGCATCTAAAATGCACACTAATGAGACTTCAGGCAGATCCAGACCTTCACGTAATAAGTTGATTCCGATCAGCACGTCAAAATGCCCTAGACGTAAATCACGAATAATCTCAACTCGCTCAACGGTATCAATATCAGAATGCAGATAACGCACCTTCACTCCATGTTCGTCAAGATATTCGCTGAGATCTTCTGACATCCGTTTGGTTAATGTGGTGACCAACACACGTTCATTGACCGCCACGCGTTTGTGGATCTCAGACAAGAGATCGTCAACTTGAATTCCCACAGGGCGAACTTCAAGCACAGGATCGAGCAATCCTGTTGGCCTTACAACCTGCTCAGCTATCTCGCCGGAACTTTTTTCAAGTTCATATAAGCTGGGTGTCGCCGAAACAAAAATGGTTTGCGGCATTAACCGCTCAAATTCTTCAAACATAAGCGGCCGATTATCTAATGCTGATGGTAATCGAAACCCATACTCCACTAAGTTCATTTTTCGGCTTCTATCGCCTTTATACATGGCCCCAATTTGCGGCACCGTCACATGTGACTCATCGATGATAAGTAAGCCGTCTGCCGGCAAATAGTCTAATAAGGTTGGCGGGCCCTCGCCAGTGGATCGGCCTGATAAATAACGCGAGTAGTTTTCAATCCCTGAGCAATAACCTAACTCGACCATCATTTCAATGTCGTATTGAACGCGCTCAGTGATCCGCTGAGCCTCAATCAGTTTATTGTTATCGAGTAAATATTGACGACGTTCCCGTAACTCTTGTTTAATTTCTTCAGTCGCCGCAATAATTTTTTCTCGCGGAGTCACGTAATGTGTTTTTGGATAAATTGTGGTGCGAACTATTCGCTTATTAATCTGTCCGGTCAAGGGATCAAATTCGCTTAAGCGTTCTATTTCGTCGTCAAATAATTCAATTCGAATCGCTTCTCGTTCAGATTCTGCTGGAAAAATGTCTATTACTTCACCGCGAACACGATATGTGCCGCGTTTTAATTCAATGTCATTGCGTTTGTATTGTAATTCACTGAGTCGGATGAGAATGTCACGTTGCCCGATAAAATCACCCTGGCGTAAATGCAATAGCATTTTCATGTAGGAGTCGGGATCACCCAAACCATAGATAGCGGACACAGAGGCAATAAGTACCACGTCTTTACGCTCTAATAACGCTTTAGTGGCCGATAAACGCATTTGCTCAATGTGAGCATTAACCGATGCATCTTTTTCAATAAAGGTATTAGAAGCGGGTACATAAGCTTCTGGTTGATAGTAATCGTAGTAAGACACAAAGTATTCAACGGCGTTATGTGGGAAAAACTCTTTCATTTCACCATAAAGTTGCGCCGCAAGGGTTTTGTTGGGCGCCATAATAATGGTGGGCCTGCCCATTTGCTTGATGACATTGGCTATGGTGTAAGTTTTGCCTGATCCTGTTACGCCTAATAACGTTTGACTCGCAACACCTGATGCTAGGCCATCCACTAATTTTTTTATCGCTGTAGGTTGATCGCCCGCGGGTTCGAACTTGGACTCTAGGGAAAATACTGACTCTGACACAACACGGTTTCCTATTCTATTGAACCGATGATCATATACCTAAACACGGGGAAATGGCGATACATAATCGTACGGTATTAGCGGTAACTTACATCGATAAGCATGGGCATTGATAAACCCTTGACTGAAAAACCTTGGCCTCGCAGCTAAAATATTGTGAGATGATCTTATTGCGATATAAGATCATTATCAGTCAGATACTCCCTCAATATGACAGAATAAACGTCATTTAATGAAAGTAATAAACAACATCATTAGATCAGGTAGAAAGGTCGCTAATACGCCGAAAAATCAGGCTAAAGCTCAATTTAATACACAATCTATATGACAAAGAGATTACAATTTTGCAACTGACAGAACAGTGAGCAAAAAAAGAAGTTGCTTTTTTTATGTCACTGATTAAAAACAACTTAAATTATCGCCAATTAATTGTACCAATTTAAGTCCGACTCAAGTACTACAAGGGATTGCCGCTCATTTACAGTAGAAGTCCACAAGTTTATCCACAGATTTAGTGGATAAGTCAAGAAAGCTCAATACTGCTGCGGGGTAGCGCCCAAATGAATTTCATCAGAGCGTAAGAAAGTTGTGATGAAATTTAATTACATTTGCACATTTATACGAAAGATAGCGACAATAGTTCAGCTGTTATTTTAAATCATTAGTTAACTGATAGCTTAACAATGCATTGAAGGTCGATCAACATTGCGATCATATCTCGCCAGCTCAAATATTCATTCAACAACTATCACCCGACCCATCTCGCTTGTCATCATTGGCAACGTCCATGCAATGGCTTTTGAGATAATACCAATACTCGAATAACCCCGCCTCACCTGGCAGTCACGTCCGACTCTCTCTTTCGCAATGACATCACAAAGGCCCTCATCAAGTCTGTCGACGATATATTTATAATATGACCTGTGGTATCAAACTCCTTGCAATAAGAAAGCATACGCCATGACAAGGCTCTATGGCTCTATTCATCCAAGGTCTTCGTCGACTCAATATGATTAACTGGCACTTTCCAAAAAAAGTGTCGAAAACGAAATCAGTTTATTAACGAAAACGGATATAAACACGTTCGTCTTGCAAAACATATCTGAAAAAGGTCAACGTAAACACCCAGTCATAGACACCAAATATAAGCGCCCCAGCAGAATATCGTCGTTATCACCTTAAGAATGAATTTTAAGAGTAAGTGATTAATTTTCTTTTCATTGTTCAAAAATCGACATAAATGCCCAAAAGTCGTTCACGATGTGTGTTTGGTAACCAATTAGGCACATAAATGCGTTTTTTTTTATAACTCGAGTTGACTCAGTTACCAGAGCGTTTTACTATGCGCTCCGTTCTCGGCAATACATTGCTAAAAACGCTTCCCCAGTAGTTCAGTTGGTAGAACGGCGGACTGTTAATCCGTATGTCACTGGTTCGAGTCCAGTCTGGGGAGCCATTTAGTCATATGAGTTGAGATGTAAATATAATTCCCCAATAGTTCAGTTGGTAGAACGGCGGACTGTTAATCCGTATGTCACTGGTTCGAGTCCAGTTTGGGGAGCCAATATTTACTGTTATCGAAATAATTCCCCAATAGTTCAGTTGGTAGAACGGCGGACTGTTAATCCGTATGTCACTGGTTCGAGTCCAGTTTGGGGAGCCATCGAGATAACAAATTTGAAATAATACGCTTCCCCAATAGTTCAGTTGGTAGAACGGCGGACTGTTAATCCGTATGTCACTGGTTCGAGTCCAGTTTGGGGAGCCATTTCAAATATTAGTAATTACAAAAGTTGATACTAGTAATAATCAATTCCCCAGTAGTTCAGTTGGTAGAACGGCGGACTGTTAATCCGTATGTCACTGGTTCGAGTCCAGTCTGGGGAGCCATTATTATCGGCAATATTTCTTCTGTTAAAACCTCGCGTTTGTTAATCTACTCTTTACTTTCAATATCATAACCTTCCAATCGCTTCATTTATCTTAGTTATCATCATTTATTTAAGACTACTTTTTTAGTGAAATATAGTTAATTTTTCTATATGTAATAATACCTTAGATTAATAATTAACTAATCTCATTTCTGCTATGATAATATTGATTATAATATAAACTATTTAGATCATTATATTTTTGGTTAACATCTTGTTCGAACCTCTTCAGCACAAAGCTTGTGCCGGACTGAGCAAATTTAGCCAAAAACACTTATGGGAATGGATGTTTTATGGGCTTATCGAAATCCTTTCAGCTGGTTCTTTTCCTTGTGTTTGGATTATTAATCTTCCAAATTTACACGGTCGAAAATAACCAAGTACAGGAACAAGGTGAAGTTGCGCGCGCAAGTTATCAACAAAATGTACAAACCATTGATGACTGGCATGGCAGCGGAGAAGCGTTATACCAACGCATGTCTAAAGACTTTTCTTTTCAGTTTTTTCAATATATCCATAATACCGACAGTAATAATAATTTTACCTATGGCAGTTTACTTCGCCCTTCAGACGATTTTGCCAGCCAAGTTTTTGATATTGAATTAGGTCACGTTCAAAACTTTGCCGATGGTCGCTTACAAGTGAGATTAGACACTGCCAGTGTGTTGTCACCCAGCTTTAATGACTTAAGGCAAACCGCGACATTATTAATCGCGGCATATATCATTCTGATGCTGTTATTTGCCGCACTCGTGCAGTTACATCGTCGTAGAATCAACTATGCTGCTGAATACATTGCTCATATCCCTGACTTATCATTCCTCGCCATTGAAAAATCACGCTTCCCGGGCGTACTGAAACCATTAGGTAACGCAATAGAAACTTGCCGTGGTCAATTAAAGCTCAGCCTAGATCGGGTAAGTAAAGAAAATGAATTGTTAACCAAAGCCGCTTACCAAGATCCCGTCAGTGGCTTTTCAACGCGCCAACGCTTTACCCAGCATATTGAAGCGATAAGTAAAACGGATAAACAGCAATATGGTGTACTGGTTGTGGTTAAGGCGGCTGAACTTGCAAGCGTCAACCAATTACATGGCCGCGCTGCTGGTGATGATTATTTAGCAAAACTGGCAAGCTGCATTCGTAAATCGGCATCAAAGCTTGGCGCGAATAAGTGCTTTAGGGTTTCTAGTGGTGATTTTGCTGTTTTCATTGACAGTATTTCCCTAAAAGAGGGTGAGCGATTTTTAGAGCAACTTAAACGTTATCTTGACGAATATGCCCAAAGCACAAAAAGTGACTCTATAGCGCATGCGGGTATGGTGCCCTATCAGCAAGGAAACGAGCCATTAGCATTGATGGCATTAGCTGATACCGCCGTCAGCGTGGCACAAACTCTGGGGCCTAATCGTTACTATCAATTAGAGAAGCTATCGGGTGATGAGCAAGTCGGAACAGACCATTGGAAAATCACTATCGGCGACTTGATTAATCGTCGAAGCGTAAAATTTTATCAACAACCTATTCAACCCTGTAACAATGCTACTGAAGTTTACCGCGAGTTACTGGCTCGCTTTTATAACGGCGAAGGTAGACATTTACCAACAACCACAGTGATTGCGATGGCTGAACGTTATGGGATGAGTATTGAATTAGATAAAATGATTGTCACACAAACCATTAAAATCTTGAGTGAAAACCCGAGTATTTCAGGTAATATGGGAGTGAATATCAGTGCGTCCTCAGCGCTTCAAGGCAGTTTTACGGTTTGGTTAAAAGATATATTGTCTAAACACCGTGGCACCGCTGCTCGATTAGTGTTTGAACTTAATGAATCAGGAATGCAGACCAATTTAGAGTCTAGCCATCAATTTGTTACCGAGATACACAAAGTAGGCGCAAAAATCGCTATCGAGCGCTTTGGTTTAGGCTTTACCTCATTTAAATTTTTCCGTGAAGTACGTCCTGACTTTATCAAGTTAGACAGCAGTTACAGTGACAATATAGAACAAGATAATAATAATAAGTTTTTTATTAGGATGATCGTTGATATCGCAAAACGCATCAGTATCCGCGTCATAGCCACGGGTGTTGAAAAGCAGGATGAAAAGCTCACCCTAGAAAAACTCTTAGTGGACGGACTACAAGGATATTATATTGCTAAACCTGAATTGTTGTTGCTTAAACAGTAACAACAAGGTTAATAAAGGGTAAAAAAACACGCTTTTATTCTAAGGTTAAACATTTTATGTTTAACCTTATTTTTTATCCGTTGTTTATCGGCGTCAAACCTAAGATAATACTAACAACTATTGGTCAAAAAATTGTAGCAATGACAGATTACCTTCTCCTGTTAATCGGCACAGTGCTGGTAAACAACTTTGTTCTGGTAAAATTCTTAGGTCTATGCCCTTTTATGGGGGTGTCGAGCAAATTAGCGTCAGCAATTGGGATGTCGATGGCAACCACGTTTGTGTTGACCCTAGCGTCTATTTTGAGTTATTTAATTAATGAATTTCTGTTACAACCATTTGATCTCAGTTATTTACGCACCATGAGCTTTATTTTAGTGATTGCCGTCGTGGTGCAATTTACTGAAATGGTAGTGCAAAAAACCAGTGCCTCCTTACATCGCGCGCTGGGCATTTATTTACCATTAATCACCACCAATTGTGCCGTATTAGGCGTCGCTTTACTTAACGTCAATGAAGACCATAATTTTATTCAATCGGCTATATATGGTTTTGGTGCTGCGGTTGGCTTCTCATTAGTGTTAATTTTATTTTCTGCCATGCGTGAGCGATTAGCGGCCGCCGATGTGCCTTTACCTTTTAAAGGTGGTGCAATTGCCATGATCACTGCCGGGTTAATGTCATTAGCCTTTATGGGGTTTGCGGGGCTGGTTACTTAATGATTTCGAGTATATTAATTGCCGTCGCCATACTAACCGCCTTAGCATTGGTGTTTGGTGTCATTTTGGGTTTTGCGTCGAAAAAATTTAAAGTCGAAGGCAACCCTATTGTTGATCAAGTAGAAACCTTGCTACCGCAAACTCAATGTGGTCAATGTGGTTTCCCTGGTTGTCGACCCTATGCAGAAGCCATCGCCAATGGTGAGAAAATCAATAAATGCCCTCCAGGCGGTACCGCTACCATGGAAAAAATTGCTGAGCTCATGGGGGTAGAACCTGAAGCGTTAGGCGAAGAGGCTCAAGCTAATGTGAAAAAAGTGGCTTACATCCGCGAAGATGAATGCATTGGTTGCACTAAGTGTATCCAAGCCTGCCCAGTTGACGCTATTTTAGGTGCCGGTAAATTAATGCATACCGTTATTGTCAAAGATTGTACTGGCTGTGACTTATGTGTTGAACCTTGCCCTGTTGATTGTATAGATATGATCCCCGTTGCAACCACAATACAAAATTGGGACTGGAAGTTACACGCTATCCCAGTAAACGTGATCGATCCTGAGCAAGAGGAAAAACGGTGCTAACGTTATTAGAGCAATTAGATAAAGGTACTTTGTGGCGCTCTCCTGGCGGGATCCATCCACCTGAACTTAAATCATTATCCAATCAACGCACAATTTTACCTTTACCACTATCATCGCGATTTGTGGTCCCGGTTCCCCTTGTCGGTCAACAGGCCGCACTTAGCATTCGTGTTGGTGACAAGGTATTAAGAGGACAATCAATCACTGAAGGTGCTGGTTTTACCTATTTACCGGTTCACGCGCCTACCTCTGGGACGGTTGTGGCAATAGAAGAACACCATAGTAACCATCCCTCTTTATTACCTGTGTTGAGTTGCATCATCGAAGCTGATGGTCAAGATACTTGGTGTGAACTGGTACCAGGTCAGATTGAACAATTGTCAAAACCGGCTATTCTAGACAAAATCAAACACGCAGGGATTGCAGGGGCGGCGCGGCGTTTCCTAGCCATGTCAAACTCAACCCCGCCAGCGAAATCGATTTAGTCATCATTAATGGTGTGGAATGTGAACCCTATATCAGTGCTGATGATCGATTAATGCGTGAATACAGTGATGAAATCTTAACTGGTATAAGTATTATCGATCATTTACTTAATCCACAGCGCATTATCATCGCCATTGAAGACAACAAACCTGAAGCCGCGCAGGCTATGGAATCGGCTATTCATCGCAGTTCATTGCCCAACGACATGATCCGCGTCACCGTTATTCCAACAAAGTACCCTTCTGGCGGTGAAAAACAACTTATTCAAATTATTACCGGTAAAGAAGTGCCAAGTGGCGCGATTCCAGCCCAACTCGGTATTGTTATGCATAACGTCGGTACCGCCTATGCAATACAAGATGCGGTATTACTAGGTAAACCACTTATTGAACGCGTGGTAACATTAACGGGCGAAAACATCGGTAAACCCGGAAACTATTGGCTTAGAATAGGCACAACCGTAGCCGATGCCCTCAGTCAAGTTAGTTTCAAACCAGAGCGCGCGCAAAAAATCATTGTAGGCGGCCCAATGATGGGATATGCAATAGCCGAACTTGATGTGCCAATATTAAAAGGCACCAACTGTTTGCTAACACCAAGCCAAACAGAAATAGCACCCGATTCAGATGAGAAAGCCTGTATTCGATGTGGTGAGTGCGCTGTCGTTTGCCCGGCATTATTGTTACCACAACAGTTATTCTGGCACGCAAAAGCTGAAGAATACGATAAAGCAGCGAGTTTTAATTTAAAAGACTGCATTGAATGTGGTTGTTGTAGCTATGTCTGTCCAAGTGATATCCCCTTAGTTGGATACTATCGTATCGCTAAGTCGGCGCTGAAAAATACCGCTGAAGAAAAACTTCAAGCTGAAAAAGCTAAACTTCGTTTTGAAGCTCGCTTACAACGTCTTGAAGATGAAAAAAATGCGCGCGAAGAAAAATCAAAGCAAGCTGCCGCCAAGCGCCAAGCAAATATGAAATCGAGTGATAAAGATGCTGTTGCCGCCGCGATGGCACGTATCGCCGCGAAAAAAGCTCAAGCAACAGACTCAGTAACGCAAGGTTCCGCTGCCACAAGCCTTGCATCTTCGAGCAATGTAGCAATCGATACCACCAACGTAAATAAAACAGTCATTAACGCCGCCATTGAACGTGCTAAAGCTAAAAAAGCTGCATTAGCCAATGAGTCAACGCAAACAAACGCCCTCAACACACCCAGTGGAGCTGAAGTTATCAATGAGTCAGCCCAACCACTAGATGACAAAAAAGCTAAAATTGCCGCGGCGGTTGCACGTGCTAAAGCCAAAAAAGCTGCATTAGCCAATGGCTCCGCGACAACAAGTACTACCGATACAAAAAGCACTGCGGTGACTGAACATGCTGTCGTTAGCAAAAAGGAGACTATTACCGATAATAACCACAACACTGCGAGTGAAGCTGAAGTAACTCATTCAGCCACCACCCAAGCTGTAGATGACAAAAAAGCTAAAATTGCCGCGGCGGTTGCACGTGCTAAAGCCCAAAAAGCGGCATTAGCCAATGGCTCCGCGACAACAAGTACTGCCGATACAAAAAGCACTGCGGTGACTGAACATGCTGTCGTTAGCAAAAATCAGACTATTACCGATAATGACCACAACACTGCGAGTGAAGCTGAAGTAACTCATTCAGCCACCACCCAAGCTGTAGATGACAAAAAAGTTAAAATTGCTGCGGCGGTTGCACGTGCTAAAGCCAAAAAAGCGGCATTAGCCAATGGCTCAGCGACAACAAGTACTGCCGATACAAAAAGCACTGCGGTGACTGAACATGCTGTCGTTAGCAAAAATCAGACTATTACCGATAATGACCACAACACTGCGAGTGAAGCTGAAGTAACTCATTCAGCCACCACCCAAGCTGTAGATAACAAAAAAGCCAAAATTGCTGCCGCTGTCGCCAAAGCAAAAGCGAAAAAGCTCGCTAACAGTGCTAAGCAAGAGGAACAATAACTATGGCATTTAAAATTGCCTCATCTCCACATGTCAGCACAACATTGCACACCAATAAAGTGATGAAACGTGTCGCGCTATGCCTAATACCGGGTATTGCAGTACAAAGCTATTATTTCGGTTATGGTACTCTTGTACAGTTATTACTCGCCATTACAGTGGCTTATTTAGCTGAATCTGCCGTAATGAAGTTACGAAACAAAAATATTTCCGCCACGTTATCTGATAATAGTGCATTGGTTACTGCAAGCTTACTTGCGGTTGCGATTCCGCCTTTAGCACCTTGGTGGCTCATTGTAATAGGCACAGTATTTGCCATTGTCATCGTTAAGCAGCTTTACGGCGGGCTGGGTAATAACGTCTTTAACCCGGCTATGGCCGCTTACGTTCTATTGTTGATTTCATTCCCAGTGCAAATGACATCATGGGTCGCTCCGCAAACGCTCACGCTCAATAGCGCAGATTTAAGCAATACTATTAACAGTATTTTTCAATTAAACAACGTCTATTCGGCAGATTTTTTTCGGCTTGCGATTGACGGCACCACAATGGCAACACCACTGGACACACTTAAGACCGATCTTTCAATGGGCATGACCACGACAGAAAGTTTGGCTAAAATCATCTTCAATGGCAGTGTCGGTGCCGGCTGGTTTTGGGTGAATTTGGCTTACCTTGTAGGTGGGCTAATCATGCTCAAGCTTCATGTTATACGCTGGCACATCAGCGTCTCTATTTTACTGACATTATTTATTTGCGCCAGTGGCGGATTTTTAATCAGTCCGGATACCTTCGTCAGTCCAATGATGCATTTATTTTCCGGTGGTACCATGTTGGCGGCATTTTTTATTGCCACCGACCCAGTCACTGCAGCAGCGAGTCCTCGCGGTCGACTGATATTTGGCGCCATGATAGGCTTACTCATTTACTTAATACGCACCTTTGGTGGCTACCCTGATGCCGTCGCATTTGCCGTATTGTTAGCTAACATGTGCGCACCTTTTATTGATTATTATGTTCGCCCGCGTAGCTATGGTCATCGAGCAGGAAATTAATTATGTCTATTTTAACAACTAACCCGATGATTAAAAATGGCCTGTTACTCGGCCTATTTGCCTTATGTTGCACCGGCCTCGTCGCGTTGGTGAATGCCTTAACCAGTGACACAATATTATTGCAACAGCAAAAACAATTAACCCTAACGCTTAACCAAATTATTCCGACCGAATTACACGACAATGTACTCAGTGAGCAATGTATTTTGGTTAATTCTCCGCAGCTATTAGGCACTAAAGCCGATTTGCCGGCCTATCTTGCTTATAAAGGCGAACAACCTGTTGCCATCGCGATTGAAGCCATTGCTCCAGATGGTTATAACGGAGCAATAAAACTCATTATTGGCGTTGATAACACCGGGACAATATTGGGTGTTCGCACCCTTTTCCATCAAGAAACGCCTGGCTTAGGCGATAAAATTGATTTACGAAAGTCTGATTGGGTCACTCATTTCAGCGGCAAACGTTTTACTGGAAATTCAAGCGACTGGAAAGTGAAAAAAGATGGCGGACAATTTGATCAATTTACCGGTGCGACCATTACTCCGCGCGCTTATGTTAAAGCCATTGCAAATGCGATGACATTTGTTGAACAACATCGCCAAGCGCTCTACCAAAGTCATTATGCCTGTGAGGCCAACCATGAGTAATTATCGTGCAATCGCGGCTCAAGGGTTATGGAAGAATAACCCCGGATTAGTCCAACTATTAGGTTTATGTCCGCTGCTTGCTGTGACAGCAACAATCACAAATGCATTAGGTTTGGGGGTTGCCACTTTGTTGGTACTAATTGGATCCAATGTCTTAGTTTCCTTGGTACGCGATATTGTTCCTAAAGAAATTCGTATCCCAGTATTTGTTATGATCATTGCCGCACTTGTCACTTGCGTACAATTACTGATCAACGCTTATGCCTATAATCTATATTTGTCGTTAGGCATTTTTTTACCACTGATTGTGACCAACTGCGTCATCATCGGCCGCGCTGAAGCATTTGCCTCTCGTAACTCTGTAGCCCACTCGGCCTTTGATGGATTAATGATGGGGTTAGGTTTTACTGCTGTACTGGTTGTTTTAGGTGCCAGCCGAGAATTACTCGGTCAAGGGACCCTATTTGGTGGTGCTGATTTATTATTAGGTGATTGGGCGAGTGTGTTAACGATTCATGTGTGGCATGTGGACACACCATTTTTATTGGCGATGTTGCCGCCGGGAGCATTTATAGCGATGGGATTATTAATTGCCCTTAAAAATGTCATCGATAGCCGAGTAAAAGCACAGCAGCCTAAAGCTGAAAGTGTTGGCGTGACGCGTGCTCGGATCACTAAAGTCAACTAACAAGACTCCGCGGTTACTCTAAAACGGCCGTTAACTTAACGATGAATTGACTGATTAATATGAATAAAGATAAACGTATCCAAATTCTCAACCGATTAAGAGACAATAACCCTAAACCTGAAACTGAATTGAACTTTTCAAGTCCATTTGAGTTATTAGTTGCTGTGACATTATCAGCACAAGCGACCGATGTCAGTGTCAATAAAGCGACCAATAAGCTGTTTCCTGTTGCCAATACGCCTCAAGCCATATTTGACTTAGGGGTTGACGGGCTTAAGCAATACATTAAAACCATTGGCCTATACAATAACAAAGCTATTAATGTGATTAACGCCTGTAAAATGCTGCTGGATTTGCATAATGGTGCGGTACCAGAAAACAGAGACGCACTAGAAGCTTTACCTGGCGTGGGTCGAAAAACAGCAAACGTCGTTCTCAATACGGCATTTGGCTGGCTAAAAGATAATGAAGGTAGATACTTTATTGCTGTTGATACACATATTCAACGAGTAGCTAATCGCACAGGCTACGCTAAAGGTAAGACTGTTGAAGAAACCGAACAAGCCATCATTAAGAACACCCCTAACAAAACTGAATTTATGTATGATCTACATCACTGGTTAATTTTGCATGGTAGATACACGTGCATAGCACGAAAGCCTCGCTGCGGTTCTTGTATTATCGAAGACTTGTGTGACTTTAAAGAGAAGACTGAAGACTAAAGATTTACTTAACCCATTTATAATCTCATCGTCAGCTATGGTAGGTAATCATTATCATAGCTTGATCTATCTTCACTCTTGCCACGAAGAGTAAGTGGTTCTGTTATTACTTATTTAGTATTTTCCTGACACTGAAATGAACTTTCGAGATATCCAGAAAAATATTGAAAGTTTGAATTTATCGAATAAAAAGTTAAGGTTAGTAGCTGCCAAAGAGGAGACTCTTGCCTGAATGTAAAACGGATTCAAAATAGACTGTTTACATACTAAAGCTGACGTATCGAGTTCTGTTTAAATTTATATTGCAGCCCAGTTTTATTATGCCACTATAATTTTCTACTTATATAAGCACCGATAGGTATGCCAATTAATCTGCCCGCCTCTAAACCAAAAGTAGCACCAACATGACCTCGTGTTCCTGCACCGATTAAGCTCGATTTTTCTGCTGTTTTCCCCAAGCTATTGCGGTCATATGATCACCTGTATGTTAAGCAAATCCAAATTAGACAAAGTAAAAACATTGAACTATTTTTATATCACTGTGAACACCCATGTTCACGAATAATTAGGAAATACAAAAAATGAAAACAAATTCAATCCAAGGATTATTGTTTTGTGTATTAAGCTTATTCGCTATTCAAAATGTATATGCAGAAGAACCACCTTTTATTGGTGGTGAGTATTGGGAAGTTACAGGTATAAAAATATCCGATGGTGCTGGCCTTAAATATTCGACGTGGCTTGCGGGCGAATGGCGTAAAAACAGCGATTATGCCAAATCTCAAGGCTGGCTAATAGATGCTAAAGTTATTAGTAATGTACACCCCAGAATGGATGAGCCTGACCTTTACCTGGTTCGTGTATTCGAAAACATGGCATCCGTTGCTGAAAATGAAAAGCGTCGTACCACGTATATGGCGTGGGCAAAGAAAAGTATGGAAAAGATGGAATCTGAAAGCGGTAACCGTGCTGAGTTTCGAACCATCATGAGTACTTCATTGCTGCAAGAGATGAAATATCGAGATTAAGACTTAACTGTTACCAAAAAAGTAGGGGGAGCTTCATTACCCTACTTTTTTTATCGAGAAAACAACACTCACACATCACTCATTCACAACAGCAAACAAACCGTCAGCATCTATAAGGCCAAACAAGCTGCACATACCCAAATCTCCACCATAGAACATCGCCAACTAAACAAAAGCCTACCGACTATCGTCAATAGAAAGCTTTCTCACTTAATGTTTGTTCTACGCCACAAACGGATGGTTTTAGATACTAAAAATCTGCGTTTGAAAGAGCTATTTAGATAGGATAGAAGAAGCTTTGGTGTTGCTACTAGTCACTTTCGCAATGAGCATATTTGTCAGTTTTTTGAGAGTTAACAACATTTCATTCCAATATATGATGCTAAGCGTCACGATGACCTCAAAGCGGTCGATTTTTGTTATTCGACATAACCTCACCCAACGCTAACATAGAGACGAAAGTGGACGTTAAAATATTGAGTTGGTAGTTTGGACTTAAGTAGTTTGATCTATTGATATATATAGGTAAGCAAGAGCAATAGAGCATTTTTCATTTCATTAAGTACAGCTGATAGATGTGGCTCGCTGTGATAACGGCTAGTGAATTTAACGGACAATTAGCATCTGAAATCGAGAGTGTAGTGACATCGTTAATTTGAAATAGTTTGGTAGGCTTTTAAGTCGCAATGAGAGTGATGAGAGTGATGAGAGTGATGAGAGTGATGAGAGTTAGACTCGCGCTTACAACAAAAATCAGCAATTAAAATTACAGTATCAATAACTGTTTTAGCGATAAACGGAAGTTTTGATATTGCTGCTGTTAACTTCCGTTAAGCACAAAACAACCCAATAGTGTATTCTTTCCATATAAAACATATGCAATAATTAACACCACTTAAAGTTGGCCCACGATTGCGGTCGACACGCATATTTTTAGGTTAGCGAATCGCACTAAGTTTGCTCCTGGCAAAAATGTCGACCAAGTTGAACTGAATATGCTTAAAGTGGTGACAAGTGAGTTTAAGGTCGATGTACATCATTGGTTTATTCTACATGGGCGTTACACTTTTTTAGCGCAAAAACCACGTTGTGGCAGCTGTATTTAGTGAATATAACGCAGATTTTAAAGACAAGGTCTATCCAGAAGAATAACCCCAAATCACCTAGGGTGTTTTGGGGTATTTATATCAATGTTTTGAATGTTAACTCATCAATTAACATGCAATACAGTTATTTAGCGGTGGATCAAATGGGGCTATCTATTTTATGATGGTGCTTAAAACATCGACACAAAAAACGCGCTAAAACAAATTGCGATTACGACAGTCGTGCCTAAGGCCATTTTTAATTCTGTATTCATTGTCTTGCCTCCATATGTGTATAACGAAATAATAACGCTTTTAGGCCAAATGCCCAAAAGATAACATCATAAATGTGAGCCAAAGCAAAATATGATTATTGTCTATTCGAAAACAACTGGCTATCCACTCGAGTAAAACAATGCAACCTCACCTTGTTCGTTTTAAGTTTTAATCAATCAGAACTGCAAAACTTTTCATTGTCATCTGAGCTTGTTAAAGTCAGATAAATTTTATAAGAGAGCATATCATGTCGCAATTACTTCATACGATGATCCGAGTAGGCAACCTTGAACGTAGCATTCAATTTTATACCCAAGTCATGGGAATGAAACTACTACGCCAATCTGAAAACCCAGAGTACAAATACACCCTCGCTTTTGTTGGTTTTGGTGAGGAAACAACAGGCCAAGCCGTTATAGAGTTAACTTATAATTGGGGTGTCGATACATATAATTTGGGTAATGGCTTTGGGCATTTAGCCATAGGCGAAGACGATATTTATGCCCGTTGCGAGACGATTGCTGCCGCTGGCGGTAACATTACTCGAGCACCGGGTCCGGTTGCCGGCGGCAAAACTGAAATTGCCTTTGTTGAAGATCCTGACGGATACAAAATTGAGTTAATTCAAAAGAGTTCGGCGACTGAAGCGTTAGGTTAGATCCATCCTTATCACCACAAGTTAAATAGCTAGGCCTGATCATATATCGCTCACCTAGTAAGATTAAAACCAGCGAAAGCTGGTTTTTTTATCTAAAACGATATTGGTCTAATTGCGTATGTTCACTAAAGCAAGTGGATAAGATTGGGCTTATTCGGGCTTAACAAGACTAAAATGATCATAAGCTCTTTGACTCGCAATACGGCCTCTTGGTGTGCGCTGAATAAAGCCTTGCTGAATTAAAAAAGGCTCCAGTACGTCTTCAATCGTTTCTCTATCTTCACCGATGGCCGCCGCGAGGTTATCTAATCCTACAGGGCCACCCATAAATTTATCAATAATGGCAAGCAAGAGTTTACGATCTAAGTAATCAAAACCTTGCTCATCAACATCGAGTAAATCGAGGGCATATTCGGCCACTTTTTGGGTCACTTTGCCATCATGTTTGACTTCAGCATAATCGCGAACCCGGCGTAATAAACGGTTGGCAATTCGCGGGGTGCCGCGTGAGCGCTTGGCTATTTCAATCGCGCCTTGACCATCTATCTCAAGTTCCATCACCTTAGCTGAACGGATCACTATGGTGGTAAGATCTTTCACATTGTAAAATTCTAACCGTAATGGAATACCAAAACGAGCCCGCAATGGTGAGGTTAATGCACCGGCACGCGTGGTAGCGCCAATAAGTGTAAATGGCGGCAAATCTAATTTAATCGAACGCGCAGCAGGACCTTCACCAATCATAATATCAAGTTGGTAGTCTTCCATCGCCGGATAAAGGATCTCTTCGACTACAGGGCTTAGACGATGAATTTCATCGATAAACAGCACATCCCCCTCTTCAAGGTTAGTCAGTAAAGCCGCTAAATCCCCCGCTTTTTCAAGTACAGGGCCAGAAGTGGATTTGATATTCACTCCCATTTCATTGGCTACAATCATCGCCAAGGTTGTTTTACCTAAACCTGGAGGACCAAAAATTAGCATGTGATCAAGTGCTTCGCGACGATTTATCGCTGCTTGAATAAAAATCTTAAGCTGGGCTCGAGTATCATCTTGACCTGTATACTCATCCAACATTTTAGGGCGCATAGCACGATCAATAAGTTCATCTTGACCTTGTTCCTGTGGCTGGATTAGACGATCAGCTTCAATCATTTTTACGTACCCTGTTTATGCATATCATCATATTTATAACATTGATTTTAATGCAGCTTTAATTAACGTTTCAGAACTCATACCTTGTTTAAAAGCCGCAGAAACTGATTTACTGGCTTGTGCAGGTTTATAGCCTAACGATAATAACGCGGAAATGGCATCTTCCTCTGCACTGTCTGCTGTCGGAGCCGGTGTATAATTACTCTGCAACATAAATTCGCGCTCAGAACCCGCTGATGCTTCAAGCAAGCTTTTAAGCTTATCACGCATTTCAATGACTAAGCGTTCAGCGGTTTTCTTACCCACGCCAGGTAACTTGACTAAGGTGGCAATGTCGTCACGTTCGACACATGAAACAAACTCCGATGCTGTCATACCCGATAAAATGGTTAACGCTAACTTAGGGCCAACGCCGTTGGTTTTAATCAATAAACGAAATAATGCCCGCTCTTGTTTAGTGATAAAGCCATAAAGTAACTGCGCATCTTCACGCACCACAAAATGGGTAAATAACATCGCAGCATGATTTAACGCTGGCAACTCATAAAAGCTGGTCATGGGCACTTGCAACTCATAACCGACACCATTGACATCGAGCACCACTTCAGGCGCGTGTTTTTCAACTAAAATACCACTTAGACGACCTATCATTTGTATCTTCCATATGTTCTGCTGCTAGCTTTACCACCCATAGCGATAAGGCTTTGATAAGTATGAAAATGGCATATTGCTACCCCTAACGCATCCGCCGCATCGGCTTGTGGTGAAGCAGGTAGTTTAAGTAATTGCTTAATCATATGTTGAACTTGTGTTTTTTGGGCTCGACCCGTCCCTACGACTGCACTTTTTATCTGTGTCGCGCTATATTCAGCAACAGGCAGTCCGGCACATGTTGCCGCGACAATCGCCGCGCCTCTTGCTTGACCCAGTTTTAGGGCAGAGTCGGCATTTTTTGCCATAAAAACCCGTTCAATGGCAAACTCATCAGGCTGATATTGAGTAATAATTTCGCATAGACCCGCATAAATTTGTTGTAATCGTTGGGGTAAATCATCGGCAGATGTTCGGATACAGCCGCTGCCAAGGTAAATCTGTTGACGGCCTTGGCATTGGATCACACCATAGCCTGTAATACGGGAGCCGGGATCAACCCCTAAAATAATGGCCATTGATGCCTCATGCGTTGTCTAATACTTGCATAACGTCATCTGAAATATCAGCATTATGATATACCTCTTGTACATCATCATTATCTTCTAAGTTATCGATTAAACGTAAAAACTTTTCAGCAGTGTTAGCATCAAGTTCAGCTTTTAATGACGCAACCATGGTCACTTCAGCATGAACAGAGTCAAAGGACGCGCTATCAAGTGCATCTTTGACTTTGCCAAAGGTATCTGGAGTGGTAAACACATCGATAGAACCATCGTCATGAGTGACAACATCTTCAGCACCCGCCTCTAACGCACTGTCTATTAAGCTATCTTCATCAATATCAGTGTCATAAGAAATAATGCCAGATTTAGTAAACAGATACGCCACTGAACCGTCGGTACCTAAGTTGCCACCAGACTTATTAAACGCATTTCGCACGCTAGAAACAGTACGATTACGATTATCCGTCATTGTTTCAACCATCACAGCAGTCCCTCCGGGACCATAGCCTTCATAAATAATGGTTTCTAATTGCTGACCATCCATTTCACCGGCACCACGTTTGATTGCGCGTTCAACGGTATCTCGGGTCATATTATTGGATAAGGCTTTATCGACTGCAGCGCGTAATCTGGGATTAGCATCAATATCAGAACCGCCTTCGCGGGCCGCCACATTGAGCTCGCGAATAAATTTGGTGAATAACTTACCGCGTTTAGCATCTTGTGCCGCTTTACGGTGTTTAATATTGTCCCATTTACTGTGTCCTGCCATTATATCTCCTTACTATTTAATAGAATTTTTCAAGTGAAACAGTCTACTTGTCAAAAACATACCGAGGCAAAAGCCTCGGTATATAGTGCCCATTTAAGAGCGAGCAAATGGCTAACGTTAGCGTTTTACTCTTCTGTTTTAACCTTTTCAACCACAGCAATGCCTAACTCAGCGAGTTGAACTGGGTTAGCAAATCCTGGCGCATTGGTTAACGGACACGCCGCTGTGGTGGTTTTAGGGAAAGCCATCACGTCACGAATTGAGCTTGCCCCTGTCATTAACATAATAATACGATCTAATCCGAAGGCTAAACCAGCATGAGGTGGGGTACCATAACGTAATGCTTCAAGTAAGAATCCGAATTTTTCATTCGCTTCTTCTGCTTCAATGCCTAAAATGCCAAATACTGTGCTTTGCATTTCTGCGTTGTGGATACGTACTGAACCACCCCCTAACTCACAACCATTTAACACCATGTCGTAGGCATCTGAAATTGCCACCGCGGGATCGGCGGCCAATTGTTCAGCACTAATCCCACGAGGGGCGGTAAATGGATGGTGAACGGCGTGGAAACCACCATTAATTTGTTCAAACATTGGGAAGTCAACCACCCATAATGGGCGCCATTCACCTTCAAGTAGCTTGAAATCTTCACCTGCTTTTAAGCGCAGCGCGCCCATGGCTTCTTCCACGACGGTCGCTTTGTCTGCACCAAATAGAATGATATCAGCGGTTTGTGCGCCAGTACGGCTAATAATGTCGTTAACGATAGCTTCGGTTAAAAACTTAAGTACTGGAGATTGAATACCTTCGATACCTGCTGCTAAGTCATTTATCTTCATCCACGCTAAGCCTTTAGCGCCATAAATACCAGCATACTTAGTGTAGTCATCAATTTGCTTACGTGATAATGATGCGCCAGTTGGAATACGTAACGCTGCTACGCGGCCTTCTACATCGTTTGCCGGGCCATTAAAAACGGCAAACTCGACATTGTTAACTAAATCGGCAATATCAACTAACTCAAGCGGGTTACGCAAATCGGGTTTATCAGAACCGTAACGCTTCATTGCTTCTGCGTATGACATGCGTGGAAAATCGCCTAAATCAACATTCAATAAATCTTGGAATAAACCGCGCATCATTTGCTCAGTTTTTTCCATGACTTGTTCAGAAGACATAAACGAAGTTTCAATATCGATTTGAGTAAATTCAGGCTGGCGATCTGCCCGTAAATCTTCATCACGGAAACATTTTACAATTTGGTAATAGCGATCAAAACCAGACATCATTAGCAGCTGTTTGAACAGCTGTGGTGATTGAGGTAAAGCAAAAAACTGACCTTTATAAGTCCGGCTAGGAACTAAATAGTCACGCGCACCTTCTGGGGTGGCTTTAGTCAAAATAGGCGTTTCGATATCTAAAAAGCCATTGCTGTCTAAAAAGCGACGCACTGAGCTGGTCACTTTTGCACGAAAAATAAGACGCTCGGCCATCTCTGGACGACGTAAATCTAAATAACGGTATTTTAAACGTTGTTCTTCGCTGTTATTTTGGTAATTATCCATGCTCAATGGCAACGGAGCAGAAGCATTAATAATGGTCAATTGCTTACCCAAAATTTCAATTTCGCCAGTCTTCATGTTTGAATTGACTTGGCTTTCTGGACGGGCACTAACAACCCCTTTGACCTGAACACAAAATTCACTGCGCAACGTGCTTGCTATATCAAAAACATCTTTTAGATCTGGGTCATAAACAACCTGCACTAGCCCTTCTCTATCGCGTAAGTCTAAAAATACGACTCCGCCTAAATCTCGACTACGGTTTACCCAACCGACTAAAGTTACTTCTTGACCTAGATGAGACTTATTAACGTCTCCACAATAATGACTGCGCATTGAACTCTATCCTTTATCCACAAAGCGGTATTTTGGAAATCGAAAACCACAAAAACGGCATTATATACCGTGACTCAAACTTATGCATTGAAGTATCAATCAGATTGGGTGAATTAACTAGACCTAGAGCAAATAATCTCGACCGATTGACTGAAAAACCATCAAGGTAAACTAATTCATTTTGTATTGATGACCGCCGACTTTTTTAGCCTGATACATTAGCTGATCTGATTTCTTCAATAATAAAGCCCCACTATCGGCATCATCAGGGAAGATAGCCACACCGATACTGGCCGAAATAGTGACACTGAGATCATCGATTAATAACGGCTTCTTTAATGCGATTAAGATGTTATCAGCCACTTGACGGGCATTTTCTTTAGCTTCTATGTGATTTAATAACACCACAAACTCATCACCACCAAAACGAGCCACAGTGTCTGATTCTCTTACATGTCGAGTTAATAACACGGCTATGCGTTGTAGTAACTTATCACCCATATGATGACCGTGCTGATCATTTATCGCTTTAAAGCCATCTAAATCAATAAACAACAATGCAAATTTTAATTTATCTCTATGATGAGTCAGTGTTGCTTGCGTTAATCTATCATCAAGTAAACTGCGATTAGGCAGTGCGGTAACATTGTCATGATCTGCCATATACTTAAGCGTTTCTTCAGCTTTAAAGCGCTTTTGGATTTCGACATTTAAGCGTCGATTTGACATCAATATCACGATGGCGATCAGAGTGATAATTAACAAACCGATCACCAATAATTTAAGCCAACGCTGGTAACGTAATGTGTCACTATTGAGATCTAATGATACCCATTTTTGATACATGTTTTGTTGTTCTGTTTCATCTATAGTCGCAATCGCTCTATCAATCAAAGGAACTAAATTTTTGAGCCCGGGGAATAGACCAATGTGGCTATGCTGCTCAGTAAACTCGGTTAACAACGACATTTTTAAACTCGGATATTGACCACCTTTTAAAGTAGTCGCCAATGTCGCCACTTGTTCAACAAACATATCCGCGCTGCCATTAATCACCGCTTCCGTACCCTGCTTGGTATCTGACACAACCACTAACTTTATTTCTGGGTATTGTTGACGAAGCTGATCAACAATATGGTAGCCATCAACAACAGCCAGTCGTTTACCCGCAATTTGTGAGACATTAAAAATGGGAGGTTGAGTTAATGAAGTGATTATCGCCCAAGGTGACGGCCAATATGCTAATGAGAATGCAAGAGTGTTTGCCCGATCCGATGTTTTAGCCATGCTGGCAACTAAATGAATTTCTCCTTTAACAAGGTCACTGACCATTTTGCCAAAATCATCATAAGCCACTGGGATAATGGTTAAATTGAGTTGTTTAACCATTAAATTTTTAAAGTCTGCATTCACCCCTAAAAATTCACCATTTTTCCCTTGAAATTCCATAGGAGCCCAATTTTTTAGGTAACCCATTTTGATAGCACCTAAGGTACTTATATATTGCTTTTGTTGAGTTGTTAGTTTTATTTTATTGGCAGAACCTGCAAAATAACGATCGTCTGGATTAATTAACCATTTACGTTCGATTTGAATTTGTTCCTCGACAGAAATTAAACTAAATCCTGCTTGAATTCGATCCGCTAATCCACTGTCGTCAACACGTGTTAACGCATACATATCTGTCGAAAATTCGATATCAGTATATTGTCGAAACTCTGCCCATAATTTATTAGCCAACAAATAATGTGACGTCATGGCGGCAGACGACACAAAACCGCTAATTTCGTCATTGCGACCCGCTTTCACCATACTTTCTAAGGTGTCATAAAAACGTAACTGTGCCTTAGGAAACGTTTTTTTTATATCACTAATATACGGTGCTGTAGGAAACACCCCGATGCGCATGGCAATATCTTCAATATGAGTTAATTTCGGGTTTGAACTAAAAAAACGACTTTTGACTGAAATAATATGCCAAGCTTGCTTGAGACCCGTTCGCATATATTGGCTTTCAGGGTACCCAATGTGAACGTCTGCCACGCCACGTTTGACGTCATCAATACTGCTGTTCATGTCGCCTGCAACAAAATCAATTTTGATACCGGTTTTTTCTGACCATAATGTCCATAAGTCAACCAGCATGCCATGTGGAAAACCATCAGCATCGATATCTACGTAGGGTTCGACACCATTTTGCATCGCAATAATCACACCCGATGTTTGTCGATGATAACCTAACCAGTGACGCTCTATTTGCTGGATAACCTCGGCGGGTATTAATTCAAAACCATTATTTATTTTGTTAACAAGCGCTTGATCCCCTTTCACTACTGCCGGTGCAAGGTTGATTTTTTTAATTAAGATACGTGATGAGCTGTAAAAATTTGCCGCGATATCTTGCTCTAGTGCTAAGTTGCGTTGGTATCCTTCAATACCGGCGAAAACAAACAACTCTCCGTTAACCGCCGCTTGTAACAATTGTTCACGATTTTGATAACGCTTAAAACTAAGCTTAGGTTCTAACGCTGATAATGTTGCTTCATGGGATGAGCCCGTCACAATACCGACTTGATAGGGAATTAAATCGCTAATTTTCTTTTTACTATTTATCGACTTATGAATGTATAAATAGGTATTTAATGAGGTAAATGATTTAGCAAAATCAAACTTTTTTAACCGTGCTTGGTTTTGAGACATACCAATATGAACATCTGCTTTTTTCTGTTCGAGTTGATTCATTGACTGCTGCCAGTGCCGAGACACAAATTGCACTTTAGTGTCAGTGATGATTGACCACTCGCGCCATAAATCAACTAAAATACCGGCAGGAGTCCCCCTCTCATCTAAATATTCAAACGGATACGTATCTTCCCCCATAACAATGATCAAGGGTTTATTTTCAACGGGCTTATCGATTTTATCTGAGTGTAATGCTTGCGCAGGTATTGAAAAACACGCAAATACTAATGCTAATATCCAAGGTATAAATTTCAAGTTTTTTCCCTAATACTTTCACTTTTTATACTGTATTCACCGAATAAACGGGTTCATAGTAATTGACTGATAGAACAGCAGAATGTGGTAAAAGATCAATATTGATGATGTTAGCCAAAGATGGTTGAGAATGGTTTAGCAGACATCTATTGTTATTACTTTGTAACAAGGCTAAATAATATCATTTTTCCAGCTTGTGTCGTGCTAATTTTATGAATAGAAATTAATTTTTGAACATATTGTACATAATGCCAGCAAAAATAAGCAGTTTAAGCCTATCTTATTGACATCATCGTGATCTATTTGAAAAAAAACTCATAAATTGCCCGTTAGATACTTGCTGTGGTTCACCATGATTAGCTAAAATACAAACTTAATTTTTTCACATTGCAACTCATGAACTCTCAACAAGATACGATATACGCTAATGCAACAAACCAAATAGCAGATTTTCAATTTGATCAACGTGTTGCAGGTGTCTTTAATGACATGATCCGCCGCTCTGTTCCTGGCTATGCACAAATCATCAATACCATAGGTGATTTTGCTAATCGATTTGTCACACCTCAAAGCAATATATACGATCTTGGCAGTTCGTTAGGCTCGGCAACATTAAGTATTCGTCGCCAGATTGAAGGACGAGGATGCCAGATTTATGCGGTAGACAACAGCCAATCAATGATTGAACGTTGTACCGAAAATCTCGCGGCTTATGTGAGTGATATTCAAGTTAACCTGCTGTGCGCTGATATAAGAGATGTAGACATTAATAAAGCATCGATGGTAGTGCTAAACTTTACCCTACAATTTTTGCCTACTCACGATCGTGATGCCTTGATAAAACGCATTTATGACGGAATGTTGCCTGGTGGTATATTAGTCATTTCAGAGAAGTTGTTTTTTGAAGATAATCATATACATCAATTACTGGATCAACAGCATTTAGATTTTAAGCGTGCAAATGGGTATAGTGAACTCGAAATAAGTCAAAAACGCAGTGCGTTAGAAAACGTGATGCGCCCAGATAGCTTGAATGTACATGAACAGCGTTTTACTGAAAATGGTTTTTCGCACTTTTCAGTCTGGTTTCAATGTTTTAACTTTGCATCTATGGTAGCGATTAAATGATCAATTTTAGCTCTTTTTACAAAGATATTGCCGATTCAAACCTGCAACATTGGCTGGAAACATTACCGGCAATTTTGGGGCAATGGCAACGAGATCATAAACACGGCAATTTGCCTAAATGGGAAAAGGTTCTCAATAAATTACATTACCCACAACCTGATCAAGTTGATTTTACTAGCAGCGTAACCATTGGCAGTGGAGAACAATTAAGCCCTGGTCAAGTAGAGAAACTGACTAATTTATTAGCCGTTTTTCAGCCGTGGCGCAAAGGGCCTTTTTCAGTACATGGTATCCAAATTGATACTGAATGGCGCAGTGATTGGAAATGGGATCGAGTTAAAGCGTTTATTTCGCCTTTAAATAATCGTACCGTTTTAGATGTGGGCTGTGGAAGTGGTTACCACATGTGGCGGATGTATGGTGCGGGAGCCTCTCGCGTAGTAGGGATAGATCCTTCACCATTATTTTTATGCCAATTTGAAGCCCTAAAACGAATCGCAGGTAATCAGCACCCAGTGCATTTACTGCCTCTTGGCATTGAAGAGTTACCGGCTTTAGATGCCTTTGATACTGTATTTTCAATGGGCGTGCTCTATCACCGTCGCTCACCCATTGATCATTTACTACAATTACGTGACCAACTGCGAGTCGGTGGTGAACTTGTACTTGAAACTCTGGTGATCGATGGCGATGAAAATGCGGTACTGGTTCCACAAGATAGATATGGAAAAATGAACAACGTTTGGTTTTTGCCTTCAGTTGCCGCCTTAATGTTATGGTTAGAAAAATGCGAGTTTACCGATATTCGTTGTGTTGACATTGATATCACCTCATTAGCAGAACAACGCAGCACCCAGTGGATGAAAAATGAATCTCTAGTTGATTATCTCGATCCAAATGATGTGAGTTTAACCGTAGAAGGTTATCCTGCGCCTAAAAGGGCGATCATTATTGCGACGAAAAACCAACCTAACCACGATTTGGTATAAATAATACTATTCAACAGGAATTGACATGTTAAAGCAGGTAATTGCTCTATCCGTTGTAGCGGCCCTCATCGCAGGTTGCAGCGTCACTCAAAAACCGATAACACCTCCGCTAACCAATGTTGATTTTAATAACGGTCTGCAAGTTTCGCAAACCGTTATTATTGATGCAATTAATTCAAATAATAGCCAACAGACAAACGACATTAGCGCGCTTTCCACCGAAATCAGAAAACTGAAGACTCAGGTAAGTACTGCGATGAGACAAAAATCGGAAACGATTATGGTTCAACCACCAATGCCAAAGATGGCCGAGGTTAAACAATGCCCAGAAAGCATTATGGGTGAAAAATTTCTACTCGGTGAAGTCGAAAGTGTCTTTATTGATGAATTGAAAGTCAAGTTTGCGACCCGTATCGATACCGGTGCAGAGTCATCATCTTTAGATGCGCGCAATATTGTATTATTTGAACGAGAAGGCGAACAATGGGTTCGTTTTGACGTAATGACTAATGGGTTTGATCAACCTGGCAATACGTTTGAATCAGAAGTTGAACACTTCATTCGTATTAAACAAGATGTTGATACCGGTAATGATCGTCGTCCCGTTATCCATGCCCATTTAAAAATAGGTAAATATTCCGCTGAAACAGAATTAAACCTAACAGATCGAAGCCACCTAGATTATCCTTTATTACTAGGTCGCAAGTTTATGAAAGACATTGCCATTGTTGATGTGGGCCAAATGTACATTCATGGCAAAGCTAAAAACCAAATTACCACGTTAATTAAGTAGGATCCGTAATGCATTCTCGTAAACCGTTTTACATATTCGTTGTACTGCTGTTTATCGCAGGGATAAGTGCCAGTATTTACCGTGGTATTGAGCACAATGTGCCTTTTTTACCGGGTGAACAAGTGCAAAGTTGGGCCATAGATGCCAAGGTCAGTTTTAATGGTACAAACCAACCCGCCGAAGTTAATTTTTCATTACCTAACGATCCTGCCTTTGACATATTGGTCGAGAATGCTTCGTCATCAGGTTATGGCTTAAATATTTCCGCTGACACCGATAATCGCCGTGCCGTTTGGTCAATTCGCGAAGCTTCAGGCCCACAAGCACTGTATTATCGAGTCACGCTAGTCCCAACAGGCAAACTCAATATTGAAACAGATGAAGAACCCCTTACGCCTGAACCTTATTTATGGCCTGCAACAGAAAAATCAGCAGCAGACCAAATAATTGAAGAAGTATGGATCCGCAGTGCAACAAACTTGTCTTTTGCACAGCAGTTAATGAATTTAATTAATGATAATGATCAAAGCCAAAATATGGCGTTGTTGTTATCAGCCAACACCTCAACAAATTTGTTTGTGCATATGTTGCACTCAAAAGGCGTGCCGGCACGGATCATTAATGGTTTGCAACTCGAAGATCAACGACGTCGTCAGCAGCTCACATCATACGTTCAGATTTATAATGATGGTGAATGGATACTTTTTGACGTTCCAAACAACAAGAAAGGCCGTGATAATACGCTAGTGTTATGGGAATATTCCGGACACTCAGTGCTTGATGTTATGGGGGGGACTAATTCATTAGTGAATTTCTCAATGTTAAAGGATACTCGCTCCGCATTGGCAACCTCTATTGACATGATGATGAATGACGATGCGTGGGACTTTTCCTTGTATCAGTTACCGCTTGAAGAACAAAGCACCTTTAAAGGCATTCTATTAATTCCTATTGGGGTATTAGTGGTGGTTTTCTTGCGCGTCATTGTCGGCATCAAAACATCGGGTACTTTTATGCCGGTATTGATTGCCATGGCCTTTATTCAAACCACCTTATTAACAGGCTTAATTGGTTTCTTACTGATTATAGCCTGTGGATTAATGATCCGTTCCTATCTGTCGACCCTCAACTTACTACTGATCTCCCGAATATCGGCGGTGATTATTGTGGTGATTTTCATTATTGGGTTATTTACCTTAATCTCATTCAAATTAGGCTTAAATGAAGGACTCACTGTAACCTTCTTCCCAATGATCATCCTAGCGTGGACCATTGAGCGTATGTCGATTCTCTGGGAAGAAGAAGGCCCTAAGAAAGTCTTTGTCTCAGGTGGCGGCAGCTTGTTTGTAGCAACATTGGCATACCTAGCCATGGACAATCAAATAGTCCAATATTGGGTATTTAACTTCTTGGGTATTCATTTAGTGATCTTAGCCTTGGTATTAGTGATGGGCCAGTACACTGGTTACCGTTTAACTGAGCTAAAACGCTTTAAACCATTAGTTGGAGAGCAATAATGGAGTACGCCTGGCCCTGGGAATTGAGCCGTAGCGGTGTACTCAACATGAACAGGCGCAATATTAGCTATATTGGTCGTTACAATCAGCGCAAGTTTTATAAGCGCGTTGATGACAAACTGATTACTAAACAACTTGCGCTGGCTAATGGCATTGCGGTTCCCGATTTAATTGGGGTTGTTCACCAACAACATAAAATCCAAGAAATTCCAGCTATGGTCCTAGACCGTAGCGGTTTTGTGATAAAACCGGCAAAAGGTTCTGGCGGTAAAGGCATTATGGTGATCACCAGAGTGAGCAATGGCTGTTATTACAAGTCCAATGGTCATGAAGTGACGCATAGCGAAATTTATCGTCATGTATCAAATATTTTAAGTGGATTATTTTCACTGGGTGGTAAGCCAGATGTCGCGATTGTAGAAGGGTTAATTGAATTTGATCCGGTGTTTGAAGGCCTAAGCTATGAAGGTGTCCCTGACATCCGCTTAATTGTGTTTAAAGGCTTTCCTGTCATGGGAATGTTACGTTTATCGACTTCAGCATCTGATGGCAAGGCAAACTTACACCAAGGCGCTGTGGGTGTGGGTTTAGATATCGCCACCGGAAACAGTTTACATGCAGTGCAATTTGACTTACCCGTTGATAAACATCCTGATACTCACTTCCCTCTGTCGGACATCACAGTTCCTCATTGGGAAACTTTACTTCATACGGCATCGAGTGCCTATGAAATGTGTGAGTTAGGGTATTTAGGTACTGACATGGTGTTAGATAAAAACAAAGGCCCATTATTACTTGAATTAAATGCTCGCCCAGGTTTAACCATTCAAATTGCCAATGGTAGAGGCATGTTACCTCGACTTAAGCATGTTGAAGCGATGAAAAGCTCAGCAATGTCAGTTGAGGAACGTGTGGCTTATGCTAAAAAGCATTTTTGTAGCAACCCTATTTTTTAATCTATTAGCCACCTCAAACGCGGTGGCGGGTCCATTAGCACTGTTCATTGAACAGTGCTTACAATATCAACCTGACTTAGGACAAGATAGCCTTGTCACTTTTCAGTCGTTTGAACAACAAGCTGTTGAATTTGAAAAACGCACAATTGCGTTAAATAATATCAACGACAGAATTCAATACTACCGCCCTTTTGCCAATGATAACCTCAGTAGACAAGGCTTATTATGGTGCCAACTCCACCTTGCCGATGAATTTTATGCTTTAGCTACAGCCCCGAAAACCCAATCCCTAATCGATCAGTTACAACACCTTGCACCACCTTATAATCAGTTTGCACAACGTTTAGTTGCGATAAAACGGTCGCAATGGACTTTAATCAAAAAGTCAAAACTGCACAGCGCCCAGGCCAGCATTAATCAAGCATTGTCATCGCGGCAATTTACATTGCAATTTAATCAGCAAGATTGTGTATTAACCAATGCAGCCAATACTGATGAAGCAATTAAGCATGAAAGTACTACCAATATCGATATTAGTATTGCCAAGTATTTAATTAAACAACCTAATGAACTCTGCAGAAAACAAGCCTGGCTCGCCTATCAAGTTCGAACTAAAGACCAACAAGCCCCTGCACTGGCATTGATCCATCAACTGCAACAGCAGCATGCAATGCTTCAAGAATATGGCAATACAGCACAGGCACAGCTGTCATCTCATGGTTTAACCCCTCTATTATTAGCGCAATTTTTAGCCGAGCAAACAACCAATCTAAATATCGCGCCATGGAATATTGCCCAAGCTTTAGGCCGTGCCAGTAAATCATCGAACATGGATACGGTAACTGCGAATGCATTTTTACAGCAAATATTGCAAAGCCTTAAGCCTTTAGATCTCAAGTTTGAGCTAATCATTGTAGAAAAATCGACTATAGACAAAGATCCCTCCACTGATGATAGTCAACATAGGGCCTTGAGTGACACGCAAATTATTCGAGTTTGGCATCAACAAAGATTATTGGGTGAGATTTTTACCTACCCACCAGGTAAGTTACAACCTGGTGTCAACGTAGATGGTCAACTGATAAAACAAACTGTGGTTGGTCATCAATTTGGTCAATATGTGCTCAGTTTTCCACAACAATTAACTCGCACAACACAACAACACGAATTAATTAACGCCTTGAGCCAAGCAATAGTATCCTTAGCTCAAGGTGGCCAGTTTTATTTTCTCAACCATCGAGGCCAAAACAGCGATGCCCATGCTATTGCAACGCAATGGTTAGTTCACTACATTAAGCAGCAACTTAGCTTGCCCTTACAGTCTGAACGTAGCGAACTCGCCGCAAATTACCAGAAACAACTGTGGGTATTTAGAGCAAAAGTCGCGCTGGCATTTTATCAGTATGAAGGTGATTTGAAGCGGACTGATCAAGATATTTGGTTAGCTTATAATCAGCAACTATCAGACAAATTTGAACAAAGTTTTGGCCAGCCATGGCCTAATGCTACTGATGCAATATATAGTTATCAAGCTATTGCTAATGAAGGCATTAATCATTATCTTCCTCTATGGCAAACTGCATTGGCTCAATTAGTCATTGCCCAGACCCCCCCTACAATATCGACCAGGGATATATTTAATTTATTAGTTGTCAACGAAACAGATTTAACCTTAAACGATAAACTTGAGCAGCTTATTGGCCCACCGATTGACCCACATTCACTCATCAGGAGATTTAAACATGCTGGTACTACACAAGAGTAAAGCACTCTGGTACTTACTATTGTCAGCTACGTTGTTTAGTAGTGTGGTTTTCGCAACAAAGCCCGTTGAAAAAGTAGCTCATAATTTAACGTCTGAACAAGTTTATCATGGGATTAAAGCCAATTTAGAGACCAATCTTTATTCGTTACCCCCACGAGTCCAAGGACATTATGCCATTCGTCAATTCCGTATGACGGGTGAAACCAAATATGCCAACGGGTCATTAATCGACCTACTCACCATTGCTGAACGCCAAGCCTATTATTCCTGTAATCTGGATAAACCAGGTTTTATTAAAAGTGAATCAAAAATTGCAGTGGATAAATTAGGTAACGGCCCACGTGGCCAAGCACGTAAAAAAGCCATCGCCCCCTACCCTAACTTTATGTTGTATAGCAATGTCTTATTACGTTATGCCAGCCGTGTCGATGAGTTTGGCTTTACCGGACCTTGTCATGATTTAATGATAAAAACCCTAAAAAATGCCAACTTAGCACCCGCGTTAACCGATAAACAGATGATCCAAGCTTGGGCTGCACAATTAATAAACTATGTGTACTGGGCGAAACAAATTGGTGTTGGCGACTATTATGAGGCTTACAAAAAGGCCTTTATTAACACATACCCAAACAGCAAAGATGATCAGCTTGAAAAAGGCCAATACAAAAATAAAATTTATGGCATGACTCACTTTATTTTTTCAGCCAGCGGGTATTATCAATACCCAGTTGATCCAAAAGAACATCAGTGGATTTTAGATTACTTCGAAAAGAATATCGATCGTATTTTAACGGACACTACAGAAGATATTATTACTGAAGTGGGTATTAGTTTCTTGATCACTGGCAATGGTTCAAATCCTGTTGTCGATAAAGTGAAAAAACATGTCATTGCAGCCTACGATCCAAACACTATGATGATCCTATCACCTCATGGTAAAGCGGACTTATCCAGCGGCGAACACAGAAATGTGTTGGCAATGATGTTACTAGATTGGCCTGACACATTACATAAAGGCCCATATTTAAATGATATTGCTAGTACTAAGAAACATCTACCTAAATTAGTTAAGCCTAAAGCATCTGCGAGTGATACTAAATTACACTAAATAAGACCTGTATATATTGAAGACAAATGTGCCCCATTTGTCTTGTTTACATAAAAAGATGTTATGGTTTTTTCCTTCAATTTCTGTCACCTGTAAAGAGAACACTTAATGAGCCGAGCAAAATCAACGCTAGAGCAATGGCGGATCGTCCAAGCAGTCGTTGATTTTGGAGGCTATGCGCAGGCAGCAGAGAAACTCAATAAAAGCCAATCGTCACTCAACCATGCCGTGTCCAAGTTACAGCACCAATTAGGCATTAACCTACTCGAAGTAAAAGGCCGCAAAGCCTATTTAACTGAACAAGGTGAAGTATTACTGCGTCGTTCCCGTCATTTAACTCAATCGGTTGAAGAGCTTGAACAATTAGCCAGCAATTTAGGCCAAGGTTGGGAACCTAACCTAACCATTGCCAGAGAGATTGTTTATCCGATGGACGATCTTGTTGGATCATTAACAGCATTTTTACCTGAAAGTCGCGGCACTCGTGTAACGATTATTGATTCGGTGATTTCAGGCACTCATGAATTAGTAAAAAATAATCAGGTCGATATTGCTATCTGTGCCACCCCCCCTAAAGGCCATATTGCTGAACCGTTATGTGAATTAAGTTTTGAACTTGTGTGTCATCCCGAGCATCCACTGTCACAACTCGCGTTAATTGAAGATGACAAGCAATTAGCCCAGCACTTGCAAATTGTGATTAAAGATACAGGAATAAATGCCACCAATGATATTGGTTGGTTAAAAGCAGAACAGCGTTGGACCGTATCTAACTTTCATGAAGCAAAAATAATTTTGGCACGTAATATAGGTTTTTGCTGGATACCCAGTTTTTTAGTCGAACAAGAAATTGCTAATAAACAACTCATCCGATTACATTTGCGCGGCAGTTATCAGCGAAAAATAATGCTTAACTTAGTAATACCGAATCGCGATCAGCAAGGGCCGGCCTGTAAATTATTAGAAAACTTAATTTTAAAACAACATAATTTACCATTTAATGATTAATTATCAGCAGAAGATGTTTTCTTCCCATTAAGTAAGTCTAAATGTCACTTTAATCTAGTTAACCTCGGTCGGGATAATAAACGGTTATCAAACAGCCACTTGTTCAGCTACTTATGTTGCATTGACTTGCAATAGACTCACAATACGCAACATAATCTAACCACTCAGCATGGTAGCTTTTCTAGGCTTAGCGAATGTTAACTTAATACCTGATGAGGCATAGATAAAGGTGGGTATTACACGTAAATTTCGATTTGACGAGCTGAGTTTATTTCAGCCTTATGGGTACCCTTTACAACCGTTTCATTTGCAACAGTAAGATGGCCCTGCTCTGCTGATAATGGCCGCCTGGAGGATAATAAATTCATATTAGTCTCATCGGCACCAAGGGTGTCATTTATCGTTAAAGTACGGCTATTAGGCGTGATAGGATTGTGGGAATGAGTTATTGAAGTGGATCCTGACTGATTATCTGAGGCCGTAAAAAGGTTACCGGACTCAGAGGTATTTTGACTTTTTTGTGTAGACCCAGTGTTTTGTTGGCTTTGTTGAATTAACTCTTGGTTTGCATCATTGATGTTTTTTAATGCTTGCGCCGCAACATGAATGTCCGCCATTGACGGTTGCACAGGGGCCATTGCTGCTGCATACACTTTCTGCATTTTACTTAACGTTGCTTGGGAATCGCCATCTACGGTCGACACATCAATATTGACTTCACCATCGACAACATAGCGACGCCCATCTGGGCCTTTTTCATATTGATAACTTGGACTTTGGGCTAAACTGCCACCTATTGCTGCGTGGGCTTTTTCGTGCGTTTTAACCTCGGTATCTCGCTGCGTGAGTTGGTCGATCTGTATTGTTTCAGCTCGCTCTATTTGCTGTTGTTTTGTTGCTACCTTTTGCTCAACTTGTTTTGCTGCGGCCTCATCTTGGGTGTTTGATGCTTGAGGCTCTGCAGTTGCTTTGGAATCATCTAACAATGCAGTTCCCGCAGTGTCATTTATGGGTGTAGCTGAACTGACCGATGGCTTATTAATATGATTAACCGCTGGTTGTTGTGTATTAGCCGTATCACTTTTACTCGTGCTGGTTGATATCCCTGTACCAACTGATGTTGGTGCAACAACGCCCGGAGCCGGCACTTGAGTTTGTGAACGATTCAATACACCAGCCAGATTGAGTGGGCCACTTTTAAAATGGTAACTGTGGAGTGGATCAGCACCGACGTTTTTTTTAGACTGAATGTCATTTTTGTCTGAGATGCTAGACGAAAAACCCGGCTGAGTATCCGTACTGGGTAAATTAACCTTGAGGTCTTTTGACGCGTTAAATGTCGATGTAGCCGCTGCTTGAATTGAGTTAGAGCTGGATTTAAGCGAACTATTGTTAACCAAACTATTGTTAACCCAATTAGACTGAACGGCTGCAGATTGGGTGTCTATGGATTTAGTTGTTATCGCTTGGGTAGTATTGACTTGAGCGTTATTGATTTGAGCGTTATTTGTTTGAGTGCTACTTATTTTAGAACTACTTATTTTAGTGCTACTTACTTGAGAGCTAGTTGCTTGAGAGCCAGTCGTTTGAGCCTCTGGTGCGGATAATGAATTGCGATGGTTTATTTGGGCAGCATTGATAACTGACCCTGTGTTAGCGGAAACCATTAACGCACTCATGATTACACTTGGATATCAATCAAGCTACCAACTGTCTCAGATGCCACTTCAATCACTTTCGAGGATGCTTGAGCTTGATTGGATGATTCAGTCGCAGACACTAAGGCCGCTGTGGTATCTGTTTGTCCAACAGCACGAGAGCTTAATGTCACAGTCTCTTGTGTCGATGAGCTAGGCACCGCCGGTTTTTGTTGATCTGGCATTGCAACAGATGTTGTCGCTTGGGCTAAACCTTGTTGAGCACTTTGCAATCCTTGTACACCTGATGCATACGCTGATTGAACTTGCATAATAACCGCTCCTGATCCTAAAAAGTCGATTTAGTATGGGCTAAATCGACTAATATGTATAGTTTTCAAACACAACTAACCTATATTTTAGCCTTTAACCCAACCCATCTCCCAATCTTTCCATACGGGATTAATCCCCCGTAGTTTCATTTGAGTAACAACTTGTTCAACAGAGCGACTATCACTGATCTCAAATTGGTCAAGCTGACTGTCTGGTGTCATGTAACCACCTGGTTGAGTTGAGCTTCCTGCACTCATGTGGGTAATGCCTAAAGGGAGTAAATTATCCCTCAACGACGGTAGCTCGCGAGTCGACAAACTGATTTCAAGCTGCGGATTAAACAATCTAAATGCACAAATCATTTGTACTAAGCCTGCATCGGTTAATTCAACTTTCGGCGTAATACCGCCAGTACAGGGGCGTAAACGAGGTAACGAGATACTGTATCGGTTGCGCCAATAGGTTTTCTCTAAGTAATCTAGATGAAAGCCCATGAGTAATGCATCTAATCGCCAATCATCGAGTCCTAGTAACACCCCTAAGCCAATTTTATCAATCCCCGCTTTTGCCACTCGGTCTGGGGTATCTAAACGGTAAATGAAATCTTGTTTTTTACCGCGAGTATGGTGTTTAGCGTAAGTGTGTGGCCGGTAAGTTTCTTGGTACACCATAACGGCATCGACCCCTAACTGTCCTAGACGTTGATACTGATGAGTATCCAGCGGCTGAACTTCCATCGCCACGTAATTAAAAGCCGAGTTAACTATCGGTAACATCGACTCAAAATATCCCATTCCAACTTTGGTTTCATGCTCGCCAGACACCAATAATATCGAATCAAAGCCTCGTTGTTTAATAATCGCAATTTCTGCGGCTAACTCTTCCTGAGTAAGCGTTTTACGCTTGACCTTATTGCTCATACTAAAACCACAATAATCACATTCATTAGCGCACAGGTTAGACAAATACAAAGGCAAAAAAAGACCAATATTGGCACCAAATCGTTGCCGTGTAAGCTGGGCAGCTTGCTGCGCCATTGGTTCAATATATGCCATTGCCGCCGGCGATAATAACGCTAAAAGACTGTCTATATTGCCGCTAGGGTTACGTAACGCTAACTCGACCTCTTTGGCGGTAGTCGAATACAGCTTCATCGATAACGCATCGGGAGCCAATTGCGAAAAGACCGTAGAATACGTCATGTTGAATCTCTCATAATATGAGCTGTCGGGATTGGTACCTTTATTGATGAATCAGTCAAAAAAGCCGTTAATGGGCTTGTCGCATCAGCGTGATGGTTTACTGCGCCTAATCCGGCAAGATATGCTTGTCTTCCGGTAGCAACCGCATCAGCAAAGCATTTGGCCATTTTCTGAGGATAAGCACTACTGGCAATCGCGGTATTAACCAATACTGCAGCGGCGCCCATTTCCATGGCCCTGCAAGCTTGTGATGGCGCGCCAATTCCAGCATCGATTATCACTGGTATAGTGGCTTGTTCGATGATGATGCGTAAAAAGGTTTCCGTCGCTAAGCCTTGGTTGCTGCCAATGGGACTGCCAAGAGGCATGACTGCGGCGCAACCGACTTCTTCTAGTCGCCGACATAACACAGGGTCGGCATGCACATAAGGCATAACAATATAGCCTTGCTCACACAAGTATTGGGCCGCTATCAGTGTTTCAATGGGATCGGGCAGTAGATATTTAGGATCGGGATGAATTTCGAGTTTAATCCATTTAGTACCGAGCATTTCATAAGCCAGCTCAGCGGCAAAAATAGCTTCTTTTGCATTACGCGCCCCAGCAGTATTGGGCAGTAATTTTACCCCCAGACTTTGCAATGGCCCGAGTAAATTATCATGGCCGCGTGTTAAATCGATACGCTTCATGGCCAAAGTCACTAACTGCGACCCCGAACTGGCTATCGCTTGTAACATAGTGTTGTGATCTGCAAACTTTCCCGTTCCGGTAAATAAACGCGACGAGAATTGATGATCGGCTATCGTCAACATTATTAACCTCCAGCAACGGCAGAAAAGACCGTAATATTGTCGTTCGCTTGACACAATATATGCATCCAACGGCTTCGTGGTACAACACTATCATTGACGACGATGGCAACAGACTGAGTGGGTAAATCACATAAAATCAATAATTCGGCTACATTCAAATTAGCCCGAACGATTTGTTCGACCCCATTGAGTTGCAACGTTATCTGAGAGTGGCTATCAATATGTGTCATTAGGCTGCTCCGCATGCTGAGTTAATGCCTGCTGATGACACATTTCACAGTCTGGGTCTCGAGTCATATTGGCATGCTGCCAGCGTAAATCCTTAGCATTAAAATGATGTAAAATACCGTATTGGGTAAAGGTATTACTGATATGTTGTATGCCCACCAGCGCTTGCATACTGGCAATAATACCCACAGCAGGCCCAAGCACGCCTGCTTGGGTACAATTTTGCGCCATGTCCATATCAAGTGGATATAAACAACGATAGCAACCGCATGGTGAATTTGAGCCTGGGTCTGAATATGGGTCTGAATCTGAGCCTGAACATGAAAAATCAATACAAAACACTTGTCCTTGATAACCACTGATCGCCCCACTAACCAGTGTCAATTGATGCTCAACACACATTTGGTTAATAAGCTGCCTAGCACTGACATTATCAGTGCAGTCAAACACCACGGTTTTACTCATCTGTTGCTTGGCAAGCTTATTAAAATGCTGGGCCGTGACTTTTCCCGCTAGCACATCGATGTTGATCTCAGGGTAAGCAGCACTTAGCACCTTTTTTGCAACCTTGACTTTTGCTTGGCCAATATCTGCGGCCGTGAACAACAGTTGCCTTGGTAAGTTTGATAACTCAACAACATCGTGGTCAATTAACAGCATGTGCTGAACACCTGCTGCCGCGAGGTAATGCGCCACTACATGGCCTAATCCACCAACGCCGACAATCACCACCGCGCTATTCATAATGGCAAGTTGACCCGCTTCCCCTATATTGCTCAGTAACATGGTGCGCGAGTACTGGATATAGTGCCTATCAGATAAAGTGTTCATACGCCCTCCGCAGATAAATTCACTTGCGGTAACGACCGTGTAAGCTGTAGCCATTTGTGATGCAAGGCTAGATAAGCCTTGGCGGGATCTACAGCAGTGGTCACAGCCCTGACAACCGCAGCATCACCCACCCCTGTCTTAGCAATTAACGCAAGGTTACTGAGATTGATTCCGCCAATCGCTACGGTTGGATAATGACGCGAAAATAAGCTGACATAACGAGTCAGCTTATTGACCCCTTGGGGGGCTGATGGCATTTTTTTAGTGGTGGTGGCAAAAATATGCCCGAGGGCAATATAGGATGGTGAATACTGGTGGGCTAACAAGGCTTCAAAATAACTGTGACTGGATAAGCCTAATGCAAGTCCACCATCGGCAATCGCGCTTAAATCTGCACTTGCCATGTCTTCTTGACCTAAGTGAACCCCAAAAGCACCGTGTTTAAGCGCTAATTGCCAATGGTCATTGATAAATAACTGAGCATGAAACTCGCGACCCAGTTTAATCGCAGTGATGATATTGTTTTCCAGTGGTAATCGCGGCTGACAGTCTGCATCTGGATCGAGCTTAGTGCGATATTGGATTGTCTTGCAACCTACTACTAGCAGTTGTTTTAGGATATTAAGATCATCAACAACGGGATAAATACCTAACGGTTGAAGCAAGCCTGTAAAGCCATTATGCGCCGCGCGCTTAACCGTAAAAGCTTGAGCTAGATTGCCTGATGTGATTAAGTTGATTAACGGCATAACCTCTAGATCATCGGGCCAACCCGTTCGGGCTAACACACCAGCACCTTGCCCAGGACAGAAGCCTAATGCTAAGCCTTTACTGACATAAGCTTTTGCCAATACGATAGCGTCATGCACCACCAAATCATGGGCGATAAAGCATGCAATAGCAGATGATAATGTACAACCACTGCCATGATTATTGCTCAAGGTTATCCGCGGACTGGTTAATGTAAATGATGCATTATCGTGGGCAATACTGGCGCCCTTTACGGCTTTACTCACATAAATATCTATCGCAAATTGGTGCTGCCACAGGGCATCACCTCCTTTGGCGAGTACATGGCAGTTAAAGCTATCTGATAACCACTTAGCGTTGTTGATCATCTGCTGTTGCAAAGTGCTAACGGTGTTTATTTCAATAGATGATCTATTAGATGACTCAACAGGCGGTTCAACATCTATCTCATCAGTTCGATGTTGTGCCAAAACGGAATGACGACATAAGCGGCGTAATTCATGTTGATTAGGGGTTAATAAGTCAATTAAGCCAATAAGAGGACTAAAATCGAGATCCATAGGATTAAAGCTAGCACCACTGCTGGCGACCATCACAGGATCAAGTATCACAAACGGCCTAATCTTTCGCGTCATTCGCATTTGAGTCAAACACTCCGCCAATAGGTCTACCTGAGCTTGGGATGCCAACAGTCCGATTTTAATCGCAACTGGCGGTAAGTCAGCCAGTAAACTCGCAAATTGTGCCAATAGCATAGGTTCAGAAACAGGCTCAACCAGGCTTACACTAACGGAGTTTTGCGCGGTTAAGGTGGTTATCACGCTACACCCGTGACACGATAAATCCTGCATGGTTAATAAATCAGCTTGAATACCAGCCCCACCACCACTGTCTGAACCGGCTATAGTCCAAACAATAGGTGGTGTTGGCGTTATGTATTCACTGACAAGCGTCGTTGAATTCATAGTGATTATTCAACCTCAGCCGTTAAGTCGATATCGGCTTTTACAACCGGTTTAACCTCATGATAAATCGCCGATCCAGCGGCTTTAAATTCCGCCGACTTTTGCGCCATCGCCTCAGTTTGGCTCAAGGTTTGAGTTTGATCTGAATGTTGATCTAGAGGGTGGCTTTGATAAGCGCTAGCTGAAGCAACTTCAATCTTAAGCGCTTGTGCTTGCTCAAGATTAGCGGCATATTCGCGCACTTCATGGGTGATTTTCATTGAGCAAAATTTGGGTCCACACATCGAACAAAAATGGGCCACTTTAGCTGACTCTTGCGGTAATGATTCATCGTGATAAGCCCGTGCGGTATCAGGATCAAGACCTAAGTTATATTGGTCTTCCCAGCGAAATTCAAAACGTGCTTTTGATAAGGCGTTATCTCGCACTTGAGCCCCAGGATGTCCCTTAGCCACATCTGCCGCATGGGCAGCAATTTTATACGCGATGAGTCCTTGCTTTACATCATCTTTATTAGGTAAACCCAGGTGCTCTTTGGGGGTGACATAACACAACATTGCCACGCCGTACCAGGCCATCATGGCAGCACCAATCCCCGAGGTGAAATGATCATAACCAGGAGCAATATCGGTGGTTTGTGGGCCTAAGGTATAAAATGGCGCTTCGTCACAATGGGCTAATTGTTTTTCCATATTGACTTTAATCAGCTGCATCGGCACATGACCAGGGCCTTCAATAATCGTTTGCACGTCATATTGCCATGCAATTTTAACTAACTCACCTAGGGTTGCTAATTCTGCAAATTGGGCTTCATCATTGGCATCGGCAATAGAGCCGGGGCGCATGCCATCGCCTAATGACAACGACACATCATATTGAGCACAAATTTGGCAAATATCGCGAAAATGTTCATATAAGAAACTTTCTTTATGGTGGCTTAAACACCACTTAGCCATAATAGAACCGCCACGCGACACAATACCGGTTAAGCGTTTAGCCGTCATCGGCACATAACGCAATAACACGCCGGCGTGGATAGTAAAATAATCCACTCCCTGCTCAGCTTGTTCAATTAAGGTATCTCTAAACACTGACCAATTAAGATCTTCAGCAACCCCATTAACCTTTTCTAATGCTTGATAAATGGGGACTGTGCCAATAGGCACTGGAGAATTACGAATAAGCCATTCACGCGTTTCATGAATATAGCGCCCTGTCGATAAGTCCATTACCGTATCTGCGCCCCAACGAGTGGACCACACCAGTTTTTCAACTTCTTCTTCAATTGAAGATGTCACTGCTGAATTGCCAATATTGGCATTCACTTTAACCAAAAAGTTACGCCCAATAATCATAGGTTCAGTTTCTGGGTGATTAATATTAAGCGGAATAATCGCTCGACCTCGAGCCACTTCATCGCGAACAAATTCAGGGGTAATTAACTGGCCGATATGCGCGCCAAAAGCTTCCCCAGGTGCTTTTTGAGTCAGTACACTGTCTGTAACCTCACTGCGAGCCATGTTTTCACGAATGGCAATATACTCCATTTCTGGGGTGATAATGCCTTGGCGAGCATAGTGCATTTGGGTCACACATTTGCCTGTTTTAGCGCGTTTCGGGGCAACAAGAGCATCAAAACGTAAATGGTCTACACCATCGTCGGCGAGTCTTTGCTGCGTAAAACCAGAACTTGCTGCGGATAATTGTTCGGTGTCAGCACGTTCATCAATCCAAGCTTGGCGAATTTTAGCCAAACCTTGGCAGACGTTGATATTGGCTCGGGGATCAGAATAAGCACCGGCACAGTCGTACACCATAATAGGCGGATTAGCTTGCTTGATGGGCTCGGCATCGCTGCCACCCATCACGGTATCAGATTGATTAACTTGGCGCATAGCAACATTAATGTCCGCGCGGCTGCCGGGTAAATAGACTTTTTCAGAATTAGGGTGTTGTAACGGTTTAAGGGTATCTATAAATTGTTGAGCGTTAGCTCGAGTTTGACGACGGTTTGGATTTGACATTAGCAACCTCATTATTAAGAGTAGAGTTGCTTGTCTGGAGAGGTGTTGATAGCAGCAGTGAACAATACAAACGCTATTGTTCACGTTAATAATCATATGTAAAAAATAGTAAAATAATAACCTAACAGGATATCAAAACCGATAAATAGACCCGGGATTAAGCATCACTTATTCTGTTGTTAATACTTTATTTATCTTCCTCAATAATCATGATTATTACGCTTGTTTCCTTCGCAGGTTCTAGCCTGATCAGGTTCAACGGATCCCGAATAAACGGTCTCAGCCATAATGGCACTCCGACAAGATGTCCGCCAGTATAAGCAAGCTTGTATCAAAATAACAAGACCTTAATGTGTAAATAGTACCAATATCATCACTTATCGGCGTAGTGGATAGCCTGACTCATGTGTCATTAAAATATTAACTCATCCTATGACGCAAGTTTAAACAAAGGTGCGACAATATGCCGCATTTATTAAGTTTATTAGCAGGTTATAATTTTTTCAAATCTCATATGTACCATTAATAGCATTCATCAATGGTACATATCCTTGACCGAAAAAGGTGATCGTTTTGACAAAATCGACTGAGCAAACACTTAATGTATTAAGCAATACTCCTTGGCTTTACTCATCAATCGCATTGGCGATCAGTGTTGCCATTACGCCACAAGTGATAGCTAAGCAGTACACTGCACAAGATAGCTCTCGCATTGAACACGTCACGGTACACGGACAACAAACTGCACATAAAGACCTGTTAGGCTCAGCAGAAAATCTACTCAAAAAACAAGGCGTCGATTTTTCACAAGCCGGTGGCGTATCAGCCTTACCTATTTTAAATGGCATGATGGGCGATCGCATTAAGATACTTATTGATGGCAGCGACATTACCGCATCATGTGCCAATCACATGAATCCGCCGCTCTCCTATGTGTCTGCAAATCAAATCAGTTCTGCGCAGGTGGTCGCGGGGGTATCTCCTGTCAGTGCTGGCGGCGATAATATTGCCGGTGTGATAAAAATCAGTAGCTTAAATCCCATTTTTGCGAATAGCGATACGGTCACATGGCACAGCGGTAATGTGGCTGCAGGTTATCGCAGCGCTAGCGACGCCTTTTTAGCTGGTGTCAATGCGACCCTAGCAAGCAAAGAACTCAGTGTTAGTTATCAAGGCTCATTTGAAGATGCAAACAGCTATACCGATGGTCATGGCGATAAAGTATTAGACACGCTATACCAATCACAAAATCATGCCTTAACCGCAGCTTGGCAAGACGATAGCCAACAAATTGCCATTAAACTCACACATCAGCATATTCCTTATCAAGGTTTTGCCAACCAATATATGGACATGACTAACAATGACAGTTATGGCGCTTTAGCCCGCTATCAATTGCAACTCGATAACGAAGGTCTGTTCACGTCCCAAGTCAATTGGCACAGTGTTGAACATGAAATGGGATTTTTTACTGACGAAAAAATCGGCATGATGCCAATGGAAACCACAGGTAAAGATTACAGCTACCAACTGCATTGGCTATTACCCATAAGTTCAGACAGTACCTTGCTGATTGGGCAAGAATATTATGTTTATCAACTTGATGATACTTGGCCTGCTATTAATGGTTCTACCATGATGGGGCCCAATGATTATATCAATATTAATGACGGCAAGCGTCAACGCGCAGCTCTTTATGGTGAATGGCAGCAAACCTTAAATCGTCGTTGGTGGCTGTCGGCTGGTGTACGCTATGAATATGTGTCAACAAGCACAGGTGAAGTACAACCCTACAACACCATGAGCATGATGGGCATGACAAATGTGAATGCTACCGCAGCTAACGAGTTCAATGACCTTTATCGTAAGCGCAATGACAATATTATCGACGCTACCCTGCTTGCGCGTTATCAATTGAGTGATACCGAAGTCATTGAATTAGGCTTAGCGAGAAAGAGCCGCGCGCCTAATTTATATGAACGCTATAGCTGGGGTCAAAGCACCATGGCCACGACTATGATTGGTTGGTACGGTGATGCAAATGGCTATATTGGTAATCCTGATCTTAGCGCCGAAACGGCACATACCTTAAGTGCAGCATACAAGCTGGTACAAGACGATTTAGCTTTTAGTGCAACCGCCTGGTATAGCACCATTAAAGACTATATCGATGCCGATGTGGTAGGTCATTTTAACAAAACCACAATGGCCAATACTCGGCGTAATATTTTACAATTTGCCAATGTTGACGCCACCCTGTTTGGCGCACGTATGGATGCTGAATATCAACTAGCAGAAAACAGCAGTGGTAAGTGGCTAATGGTCGCTAATGTCAGTGCGACTCGCGGGGAAAGAAATGACAGTAACGAGCCCTTATATCAAATAAAGCCTTTGCAAACTGAGTTGGCTTTACAGCAAGAACGGGGGGATTGGCAAAATAGTGTTAGCTGGCAATGGGTTGCAAGCAAAGATCGCGTTGATAGTCAGCGTTTAGAAAACTCAACAGACTGTTACTCACGGCTTAACTTAAGCAGCAGTATTCAATGGCAAGATGTGACAATGACCATCGCAGTGAACAACCTACTCGATGACTATTATCAATTGCCGCTGGGCGGTGTCAGTGTTGCACAATACAAAGCAGACAGCAGTAACGGCTTTGAACCAATAGCCGGTGCAGGCCGCTCATTGGAGCTCAATGTTAGTTTCGCATTCTAATTGACACCAGAGGCGTGCTAAAAAAATCAAGTTTACGTTTGGTTAAGTCGTGGCATCCTCATACGTTAGTAACACTTTTTTGAAGCATTACCAATCTGCCACTGATTTTTAAATGAATGACCCCGCAGAGCCCTTAGTGACAGACCGCGGCCCATTAATAATGAAGCGAAAAAACCACGAATGGAATTCACTAATGGAATTCACTCATGGAATTAGGGCCAAACAATATAAATCACATTGTGGGCCCAACTGAGCTACTGCTGCTGTTGGTGTTAAAGCAAAAACGTCTATCGTGATGTAGAGATTTTAGTCTTATTTTGACGGAGCTTATGGGACTACACATTTGTCTTCGATACTTGTGATAGACCGACTATCTCTAATAAAGCGTCCTAACCTTTCACGGAGTGCTAGATAGACACAAAACATATTGTCCATTGTCAGCCGCTAATATTTGGTAAAACAATACTCGAGTTGGCGGCTTAGGTTTTATCGTCTGGGATACTCAAATCAATATCATCTAAGTCGACGCTTTGAAGAATACTGTCTTTGGGCTTATCTTCATCGACTCGATTTTTGTTTAACCTTTGTTCTGCCGCTGCCATCGCCTTTGCCAATGTCTGCTTTTTACGCCACACCACCAAACCAACAACGCCGACTAAAAAGAGTACCCCGTTAATGGTAATAATCCAAAACATGGCATTATCCTTGGCCACTTGTTCTTCAATGGCAGTCTGAATGGCCGCTTTTTCAGCCAGCGCTTGGGCTGTTGGCGCAGGCGCAGCCGGTTCGATTAAATTGAAAAACATTTCTGGTAAATTAAGGACGATTTCACGGCCATCGACTGTTGTCGACACCACATAACCTTTAACCCGATAACTACCAAACTTGGTCACTTTAGGTAGATATAAAATTTGATCTGGACTGGTCACGGTTTGCAATGTGATCGGCAGTTTTAACCCGGCAGGCCCCACTAATTCAAACTCAAAATGAGTTTGTGCTAACAAAACAACAGATTCATCAACCGATAATTGTATTTGCCATATGTCTTTTAATGGGTCGCTATTGGGCTCCATTTTAACGTTTATCGGTTGTGGCGAAAGCTCAAAAGGCATCACATATTCGCGTTCAAACACATCATTTCGTGCAGTGACATTGAGCACATAATGGCCGGTGGGTTGTTGTAAATTAGGGTTACCGGTAAATATACCATCGTCTGGCACTTCATCTAACTTTTCACCATTGTCTTGATACGCGCCAACAATAATGGTTCCTGTTGCAAAATTATTATCGCTAGCAAGGCGCTCACTGGTAAAACGAGCCGTCCACTCAACCATGTAATCTAAACCCGGCATTCTCATGGTTAACTTATCACCCAAGAGTCTAGCGGTCACTTTCAGCCTTTCCCCTTGATATAGGGGTTGTGGCAAGGGTTGTACCTCAATGTCCAACTTAGAGATTTTTTTGATGGTCGAGCCTTGGACCACATTACCGAGTAACTGCCAAGGCCCTGGCATCGGCTTTTCGATATAAATCATATCGGCAGCAAGACCATCCACCCATTTTACGGTCTGGGGATGACGATTTGAATACCATTTACTGCCATCAGGTAAAATCACCACCACAGGAGCAGAACCATAGGTGCGTTGAATCACCAAGGTTAGATTATCAACCATATGATCGATTCGAAAACGATTTTTAAGTTCTGCAGCTTGGGATGCTATGACCATTGAAGCTTGGGCATAAGGTTGCCAAGCCATGATGAGACCAAGCGAAAATAAACAAGCAATTGCAAGATAACCGGTGCGAGTGGCAATCATATAAGGTTGGTTTACCCTCTCCAGAGACATTTACCTGACTTCGCAATGAGATCAAGTCGTTGTTCATGTAATAGTATTTCATCGGCAGACGCACCGACGACTTTAAGATTAAACGCAACTGGATCGATTTTTTTTATTCCGCCAGCTTCATAGCCTGCTTTTTCATTAGACAAATTAAACTTAATTTGTCCACCCGTCATGATTAAGTAAACATCAGCAAGAATTTCTGCATCGAGTAACGCGCCGTGGTACGTACGGCGACCGTTATCGATACCATAACGTCGACACAGTGCATCTAGATTGTTTTTTTGGCCTGGATGTAAACGTTTCGCAATCGCCAAACTGTCTAAAATACTGCAAATATCTTTGGTTTTCGGCCCGATAGGATTGAGTTTCGAAAACTCATGATCCATAAAGCTCACGTCGAAGCTGGCGTTATGAGCCACAATTTCAGCGCCATCGATAAAATCGATGAAATCTTTCGCTATTTGGTGAAACCGCGGTTCGTTAGCAACACGATCATTGCTAATACCGTGAACTTGAATAGCTTCCTCATCAATCGCTTGACCAGGATTAATATATTGGTGATACGTTCGACCCGTTAAGCGACGATTAATCACTTCAACACAACCAATTTCGATAATTCGGTGACCAATATGTATTGGCCCACCAGCTTGGTTCATACCGGTTGTTTCGGTATCGAGAATGACTTGACGACTAGCACTGGAAATTATGTTCATATTTTTTACTCATTCAGCCCTCGCCTTGGTATAAATTGAGTATACTGGCGCGAATATTTCGCTATGGTAACAATTTGATGGCCGAACTCAAACAGCTGAATATCTTTACTGATGGCTCTTGCTTAGGAAATCCCGGACCTGGCGGTTATGGCGTGGTAATGAAATATAAACATCAACACCATGAAATAGCCGATGGGTTCTCATTAACGACCAATAACCGCATGGAGCTTTTAGCCCCGATTATTGCCTTAGAAGCTTTATATGAACCATGTAATATTATTTTAACCAGTGATAGCCAGTACATGCGTCAAGGCATTATGACTTGGATCCATAGTTGGAAGAAAAAGGGTTGGATAACCTCAACCAAACAACCGGTCAAAAATGTCGATTTATGGAAGCGTTTAGATGCGGCCAGTCAATTACACAAAATTGACTGGCACTGGGTAAAAGGCCATGCAGGCCATATTGAAAACGAGCGTTGTGACGTATTGGCTCGAAAAGCCGCCGAAGCTAAGCCTCAACAAGCCGATACGGGTTATAAGCCAGAGTAATGGCTTAACTATGATTTATGTATTGCTAATATTTTGTCGGTTTTAACAATGGTTTTTTAATACGTTGGGTATGAGTTAATCCAGTGCGGCCTGCTGTTGGTGCGGTTGACCAATTAGGTGCTTTTAGCTTTGATTTATCTTTTATTGGCGTAAGCGGTGTGGTCATTTTTCGAGCCACGATTAAATAGACACTGCCGGTACTGGGCAACCAATTAGCAATACTTTTTTGCCACCATGGTGTTTGTTGAGGTTTGTTGGCTTGATAAGGCATATTGACACCGCTTTGCCCTAATAACGAATGGTACATTAAGCGTTCATCCGCTAAAACTTGATAACCCAGTAATCCGAGCCAATCTTTAACTCTTGATGGCATAAAAAATTGCCCATTCCAAGGTAATTGAGTTTGATATTTTGGCAGGATTTTGCCGATAAAAGCTGGACTGATAGGATTAAACCCAACAATAAAAATATAACCACTGCTAATGAGCACCCGATCGAATTCACGTAAAATTTGATAGGGATCCGATTCAAATTCCAGTAAAAAACAACTTAGCACAGCATCAATGGCACTTTGCTGTACCGGTAAATGATGAGGATCGGCCTGAATACTGGCATCCGCACCGTCATAAACACTAAAGTGTCGTGCAATATTGCAATGTAGACTGTTTAGCTGGCTGCTTAACGCCCCTGCTTTAAGTAAATGATAGCCAAATATGCGCGGCCACCAAGGTGCTAATTTAGCTTCTATCTCGGCTTGTAACAATTCACCAAAAGGTAAGTCTTGCCAAATATGGGGTTTTAACATGGAGCCCGCCAACTTTAAAAATGTCAGATTTACTGAGTCAACTCTACCATAGCTTATTTAATTTTCAGCTACCGATCATTAATACTGTCTAACATGGCATAAATTAACACTATACCAACATGATTAACGTTGTTATCACTCAGAGTCAATCAAGCTTTTTAGTTCACTCATGGTTGAAATAATAGTGACGCCTTTATCAAACAAGACAACAAGGAAGCGGTTACCTAGGATAACGGTGCCTTCAATCCAGTGATGTCGTGACATCACACTAAATGGCCGAAGTGTTACCCGATAACCCATGAATTTGGTATTGTCTCACGATATCCGTTACCCTAACTGATAGTCAATCATCACTTGAGTAAGATCATGCTTAACGTTCATACTATTACTGCATTTAACGATAATTATATTTGGTTAATTCATCAAGAAAACAGTCGCTATGCTTACGTCGTTGACCCTGGCTGTGGTCAAAGTGTTATTGATTATATCTCAACAACAGATCTTAAATTAGTCGGAATTTTAATCACTCATCATCATGCTGATCATACCGGCGGTATTGAAATGTTACAGCAACATTTCAAGCATGCGCTTAATGTATATGGTCCTGATAATGAAAAAATTGCAGCGTTAACTCATCCTCTTAACGTTGGATCACAATCCACTCTCAATGTTCCCCATCTCGATCCAATAACCATAATGGCGGTTCCGGGACATACCTTAGGACATATTGCTTATTATCTACAGGAAAGCCTGTTTTGTGGTGATACTTTATTTAGCGCGGGCTGCGGACGTTTATTTGAGGGAACCGCGGAACAAATGCTTAAATCACTTTCAATGCTTGCACAGCTGCCCGATAGCACCAAAGTGTATTGTGCCCATGAATATACCGAGGCAAACCTTAAATTTGCGCTACATGTCACACCAAATAATCAGCAATTAATTGATTATGCAGACAAGGTCAAACGATTAAGAGCACAAAAAAAACCTACTATTCCGAGCTCAATAGGCACAGAAAAAGCCATCAACCCTTTTTTACGTTGCCACCTACATGAGACTCAGAACGCAATTGCGGCCCAACTAAAAGAAAAAGAAATAGATACTATTCAAACATTTACACAAATTAGATTATGGAAAAACAACTTTTAGATCAACATGAAAACAGTTTAATAAGACAAGTTAAAATAATTAATCTACAATGCGAAATTGAATTAGCATGACCAAAAAAGTCTTGAAGGCATTTGGTATGTTCCATTTTAATGCCTGAAAACTTGAGGAAGTGTATCTTCAAATGAAAGCTAACTTATTTATTATAGCTGGCAGTATGCTGGCTGTAGCAGGGTGCCAAACACTCTACACTTCAGAGCCAAGTTCTGATAGTACAACCCAGACGGTTACATCTAACGCTAAAAGTAAAAAATCGGCGACGGTATCCCTTGATCAAATTGAAGAACAAGTTGCTGAAGTTAACAACTTATGGTTCAGGATCAGCAATCAAATGCGTTTCCCTATTGTCGAGAATACATTGGTGGATCATTACCGCCAATGGTACATCGATAATCCGCGGCATTTGGAGATTGTGACCCAACGTGCTAAGCCATATCTGTATTACATCGTTGAACAGCTTGAACAACGCAATTTACCCTTAGAGCTCGCATTATTACCGATTATTGAAAGTGGATTTGACCCACTAGCCTACTCTCCAAGTCACGCATCAGGTCTATGGCAATTAACCTCACCGACCGCGATTTCTTTTGGAGTGAAAACCAATTGGTGGTCCGACGGACGCCGTGATATAGCCTCGTCCACAAAAGCGGCTTTAGATTTAATGGAATACCTCTACGCCAAAATGGATCACAATTGGTTATATACCATTGCCGCTTATAATTCTGGTGAAGGCCGAATATTCAATGCAATAAAACATAATCAAGCTCGCGGAAAATCTACCGATTTCTGGTCATTATCTGTTCCACGAGAAACCGCTCACTATGTGCCTCAATTATTAGCATTGGCAGATGTGATTAAACATGCTGACAAATACGGTATCAATTTAATTGCTATCGATAATTCGCCACAAATAGAAGTGGTCAATATTGAAAGCCAATTAGACATTAACTTAGCGGCAGATCTCGCTCAAATAGACATCAATGATTTAAAAGCGATTAATCCGGGTTTAAAGCGCTGGGCAACGGCACCACAAGGGCCACATCAATTGATTGTGCCTAGTGATAAAGCGGCAACCTTTAAACGAGCATTAGCCACTATTGAACCAAACTCTCGCATTAACTGGGTTCGTTATAAAATTAAGTCTGGTGACAGTATCAGCGAAATCGCCGATCAATTTGAGACGACTGCAACGTTAATAAGAAGCAGTAATGGCATTAAAGGCAATAATATTATTGCCGGTAGGTTTTTAATTATTCCTGTTGCAGCAAAAGATCCCGATTTAGCGACGATGATCGCGGACCAAGTGCTGGCTCGCCGAACTGTGGTTAAATCTAGCCCAAATAAACAAGTTTATACCGTTAAGTCTGGTGATTCGTTATGGAAAATTGCACAGTCACAACAAGTGAACGTGGCACAATTAGTTAAATGGAATAATCTTAAGAAAAAATCGACATTAACCATAGGTAAATCGTTAGTTATTTTTCCTAATGAAGTCGCCAATAGCAACGCTAGCAATGAGAAAACCGTTAACTATCGAGTCAAATCAGGTGATTCATTATCGCGTATTGCCCTTAAATACAAGGTTACCGTTGCTGAATTAATCGAATGGAACAGTTTACAAAGCAGTTCCTTGATCCAACCTGGACAAATATTAAAACTGATCATGACCAATAGCTAGTCACTGTAGCGAATGGGTGATTGTGGTGATCTTAGCTTGAAAATTTGACACAGTGCTGATTTCAAGCCTCACATAAAAAAACGGACAAGTGATAACCTGTCCGTTTTTTTTATGCAGTAAAATGTGGGCAGATAAATGCTAATCTGTTCATCGTGCTCAATGACGTTTTGATGCTTTATCTGCACTGTCATTACCGCGACTTAAGTACATCTTGCTTACCAAGATAACCAATTGTATATCATAAGCGCTAGTCGCCTTCACAAGGCTGTAGTCGTAAAGAAGACCTACAGCCACTAGTATCCAAAGACGATCAATTAAATGCCAAGCTTTTTAAACAATCCTTCTTTTAGCTTTTCTTTGGCTTTGTCGGCCTCATCTTTAAATTGGCCTTCTAATAACGCTTTGGTATCAATACCAAACTTAGGATCTTGGAATGTGCCTTTAATGGTTAATGGAATATCAACACCTTTGAGTGATTCATCAACAGCATCACCTTGACCCGATAAGGAACCCACCACACTGGTGGTTAACGTGTAATCCAAGGCTTCAGTAGCAATGTTTGCCGTACCATTACCTTTTAAACGTATTAACGGTGAAGCCATCGTTAAGTCAGGGTTGTTAACGACAGCGTCTTTAAGCGTAAAGCTGCCGGTTAAACTGGTAAAATCGGTTTTTAAGGCTTCTTTTTTATCTGCCGATAAATCACCTTTTAATTTTTGCTGTGCACTGCGGATCATCTGCGGAATATTAACCCCATAGAGCGCGCCATCTGCCACTTCAAACTTACCCACGGCTTCGAGATTTTTTTTCATATTATCGGGGATCAAACTAGCGCCACTGCCGTTAACTTCAAAGCTCGCTGTACCAGAAATCAAATCCACTTCTGCCGCATCCGTTAATAATGGAAGAATTTGCACGCCAGTCAATTTTTTATCAAACTGATACGTCGGCACCGCTTTACGAGCGTCTAACTTAGCGCTAAGCGCTAGTTTACCTTCATATAAATTGGCAGTGAGCGACGATAAGGTTAATACACCTTTATTAATAGCCAGTTTCATTTGCCAATTTTGCGTCAGCATATTACTGACTTTTATTGATTTAGCGGTCAAATTTAAGATTAAATCCATACTCTTTAATGCTGATAAATCAGGTTCTTGGCTCGGCGCAGTGTCGGTTTTCTCCCCTGGCTTGTCGGCCTGGTCTTCTTGCTGTGGCAGTAGTGCATCCACATCAATATCACCAACGTCTAGATTCATCGCAATTTTCGGAATGCTAGTGCCATAGTTGACCTTAACATCACCGGTTGCGGCTAAGTCCGTAGCTGATATTTTGGTCAATTGCAGCGCTATGGTTTTGGCATCTAATGCCAGCGTCATTTGTGTAGTGAGCTCTGCGGTAACCGCTTTTCCCGGTAAGCTGTCGCCTTGGGCTTTGTGTACCATAGCAAAATCATTAATAGTGACATTCTTTAATGCTTGGTCGACTTTAACTTTACCCTGGCCAGATGATGTTAACTGCATATCAGGAAGCGTCGCAGAAAACTCGTAAGCAAAATCAGCGAATTGACCTAGGCTGAATTGACCTAAGGTAAAGCTTTTTAAACTGAAGGTCTGGGTGGTATTGCTGGCCATATCAATGAGATTAATATTGGTATTGGTCAGTTCAATGCCGCCAATGTCCAACGTCTGCAACAATTTTGCTTTTGTGTCGCTACTTGCTGTCGCTTTTGGCTTGTCTGCAGTGGTTTTTGCCGCCAATCCATCAAAACTGGTTCTGCCGTCTTTTTGAGTCACTAAATGTAGTGTTAATCCGTCTAGCTTTAATAAATCAATTTCAATCTGTTGGCTAAACAATGGCATCAGTGCCACACTGGCCACTGCCTCATTAACATCAAGCATTGATGCAGGCGTAAACCCATCTGGATTAGATAACGAAATACCCCCGAGCTTTATTCCTAAAGAGGGAAACACACTCCAACTTAAGTCTTGGGTGATTTGTAAGTCGCGGCCAGTTTGTTTCTTTACGGCATCGACAATTTGCGGTTTAACATTATTTAAATCGAAAAACATTGTCAGATAGACTGTCACACCTACCACTAAGGTTAGCACTATCGCTAAAAACCACTTTATTACTTTCATTTTGCTCTTCCTTGTCTGTCGCTATTTTAAGCTAAAATAGTTAAATCCAATGCCTGTCTACTGACAGCAACACCATTTAAATCAGCGTAGATCATCATTCCAGGAAAAATACTGACACCCGCAATCTCAATTTTTACATTGACTTCACCTACGTCTTTTTTATCCGTTTTAATTGGATTAGTGCCTAAAGCTTGCACGCCAATTTGCATGGTGTTGATGGTTCCAGCGTCACGAATACAACCATTAATAATGATACCTTCCCAGCCATTCTTACATGCATTTAGAGCGATCATGTCACCAAGTAGCGCACGTCTGGTTGAACCACCACCGTCAACAACCAATACTTTTCCTTGCCCATTTTTAGCTAATTCAGATTTTACCTTGGAATTGTCTTCAAAGCATTTTACGGTCACCACTTCACCATAAAATATAGGCTTGGCACCAAAGGATTGCCATGGATTAGACAATAATATTAATTGTTCAGGGTAATGATCGAATAAGTTCGGTAATAGATCTAACATAAGTCCTCCTTGAAAATCTGAATCTTAGATTACTAATTATTAGGCAATTCAACAAGTTTTGTTAACGATACATTATTATACTCAAAAAAGTACTGTTAACTTAGTCTATGAACCTATCCACAAACTAAGTTAAAGAGTGACTTATTCGATAAAAATGCATATAATTTCCAAAAATAACGTAAAAAATCATACTTATGAGTGAAGATTTAAATTTACAACAAATGATGGATGCATTTGATGAGTTAGACTTCGAACAACGCACCACAACAAACCTTGGAAATGCGCGTAATAAACAGCAAATGACGGCGTATATTGATTCGTTGGACTTTAGTTTGCGCCGCTTATTAATCTTGCAAGATACGGTAAATTCTATTGTTGAACAAAAACAAATAGGCTTACTTAAACAAGAGCATATTCAAACTTATAAAACTAAAATCATTAATCTTTCACGCAAATACAATATCTCGTATCAAGATGTCATCAATATTATGGTGCAATTATCACGTTAATATTGATGAACTAACTGTGTCAATTTCGTTATAGAATATCACCATATCAATCGGGCTAATTGAATCAATCAGCCCGATGAGCAAGCTGTTATTTTACCTTAAATTGATCCACAAGCTCATGCAACTCAATCGCACCTTGTTCAATATCCATACTGCCATTATTAATGAGCTCATTTTGAGTTCTATTTTCTAATGACATGTCATTAATACGGGTAATATTCATATTGAGCCCTGCTATAACCGTACTTTGCTCTTCTGTCGCAGCAGCGATTTGAACATTCATTTGCGATATTTGCTCAATTGAAGACTTAATATTATCAAGCGCACCAACAACTTGCTGAGCTTCATTGACCGTTTCGGATGATTTTATTTTGGCTCTGGCAACAGAGGCATTAACACTGTTAATGGCACTTCTGATTGCGTCGACGATAAGATTAATTTCACTTGTTGAAGCTTGGGTTCGGCTAGCAAGAGTACGAACTTCATCTGCAACAACCGCAAAACCCCGACCCGCCTCGCCGGCTCTAGCCGCTTCGATAGCGGCATTCAAAGCGAGTAAATTAGTTTGATCGGCAATGCCCACAATCACATCAAGAATTTGCCCAATTCGACCGGAACTCACTTGTAAGCCTTTTGCAACATCTTCTGTTGTCGCCAACTCATTGGATAGTTCTGAAATTTTTTGCATCGCGTTATCAACCACGGTAGCAGATTTATCTGCTTCAGTGTCAGCATGATGGGTGCTGTCTGCGGCTAATTGTGCATTAGAAGCCACTTCAGATGCGGTCATTGACATTTGATTAATGGCGGTCGCAACATTTGCCGTTTCGGCTTGTACATTGGTCGAAATTTGATTGGCTTGTTGTGCAATGATTGACATGTTTTTGGCTAAACGGCTTGATTCATCAACCGACTGACTCACCGATACAATAACGTTCTGGATTTTATTAATAAATACGTTGAAATGATGCGCAATATGTTTGAGTTCATCATTTCCCTCTTCAGATAAACGTAAGGTCAAATCCCCTTCACCTTTAGCAATATTTTTAAACGCGTTGATGGTTTCCATCATAGGTACAGAGATACTTCGAATAATAAAAAACAGTAGCAAAATGACTGGTAACCAAACTAACGTGAGTAATATTAAGTATTGGGTAATAAAATGGTTTTTGTCGGCTTGAATATCATCAACATAAATACCTGTACCGATGATCCAGCCCCAAGGTCTAAAACGCTTGACCACGGACATTTTCGGGCTAGCTTGCTCTTGCTGTGGTTTGTTCCACATGTAATCCACCCGGGCAAAATCCTGTTGCTCTGTCCGTTGGATCATCTGTGCGAACAGTTTTACACCGTCTGGGTCTTTCATTGATAACACGTTGGTATCGACAAGTTTCTTGGCAAAAGGATGTTGGATCATTACCCCTTGAGTATCAATGCTGAAATAATATTCATTGCCCGAATATCTCAACTTATCGATTGCCGCCAAGGCCATGACTTTAGCCTCATCTTCAGTGATGATCCCAGACTGCGCATCTTGATAATATTTGTCTGCTATGGTGGTAGCGACGTCAACCAAAGCATTCAGTTTGGCTTCTTTTTCGTTAATTAACACGTTTTCAACTCGGGTTAATGAAAACCAAAAAACCACAATCGTGGCAATAATAGCTAATGCCAACATCCCCAGTAAACGGTTAGCAATGGTCGTTTTGCGAAAAAACATATTGGTTGGGTTCATATAGGCACCATTTGATTATTATTATTAGGCTGGTTTGATATTAGAATTGGAATTTATGTTGGTTCAGGCTAGGCAACAATAGTAGAAGCCTAAAGTGTACTCAGTCGGTTAATTGTTGTTTACAAGGCAATTATCAATATTTATATAAAAATAAATATAATAATCAGTTATTTAATTTTTTATCATCTAAGGGTTACCGTATTCTCCTTGCCCGTTTTCGGGCATGATACCGTGCCGCAGTGGCGGGTTCAATTAGCCGATAGTCGACTATATCACTACTGTGTCGTGACGCTAACCCAACAGATCTAGTGACCTTAACATCAGCAATCGGCCAATCGAGTTGATAACGGTCATTCAACAAAGCATTGGCAATTTCACACCTTGTCACTCAGTCACCTTCTGCTACAGTCTTATAAATGATTCACCACCACATCGATACTATGACATTGATACTATGACATCGGCGGTCAATCAACACACAAAAAGGATCAGAAAGGAGCTTTTATGGGCTAAAAGGAAATTAACAGTTCGAGTCACATCAATGGCAAAATCCACTTCCCCATTGGTTAACTGTCGCGCTATATCTGTTATCACAAGCCGCCTTAACCTCCCCCATTCCTTTTATGTCGAACTATAACGTCTCAAAAGCCGCGGTGGTGCCGCAGTCAGAAACATTGCACTTAGAGCTTTGCGATGACAATATCAATGTATGCAGATTATGCCCTGTTTTTTTAAAACGAATATTGGCAGTAGTTTACGTACCCAATTACCCCCATGGAAAATCATGGACAAGCGCTTTGATAAGTCACAGATTAATGCATCGCAAGTGACTGACATAACCTTTAAAGGCGAAAACAATAAGCCGTTTTGGTTACTGACACAATCACAAGGTAATGACCTAAAGGCTTAAAAGTCGATAAACAACAAACCACAACGATGTGCACCAATGTGAATGTTTGATCGAATTGCACAACGTTGACATTGAGGCCGCTGGTCTTAATCACATAGGAAAAGGCGAAGGGTACACCCTGCGCCAAATTGATGGTTGGAGCCAGCACTATGCTCAAGCTAAAACATGGAATGCACCCTCAGGAAACGTGTTATGGCTTGGTTACAACAGCATAAACCCGCACAAACAACCATTTGTTTAACCCACAATGATTTTCGGTTTGATAACGTAGTGTTAGACCCCGATAACATAGGCAAGGTGAAAGGAATATTAGACTGGGAGCTTGCCACGCTCGGCAATCCGTTGATGGATTTAGGCAACACCCTAGCCTATTGGGTTGAAGCGGATGATGATTTTTTAGCGCAGATGACCCGCCGCCAACCGACACATCTTGACGGCATGCTAACGCGTCAACAAGTGGTTGCATATTATTGCGATAAAATGGATATCATCATTGATGATTTCCGCTTTTATGCAGTGTTTGGTTTGTTCCGTTTAGCGGGTATTGTGCAACAAATTTATTATCGCTACCTCCACAAGCAAACTCGTAATCCGGCGTTTAAACCGTTTTGGATTTTGTCTCATTATTTAATGTGGCGTTGCAAACGTGCAATGAAACAAAAAGGATAACCATGGCGAACATTTATTTAATCCGTCACGGCCAAGCCAGTTTTGGCGCCCATAATTACGACAACTTGTCGAACTTAGGACGTACCCAAGCTAGGCTCTTGGCCGAACATTTTAATCAACGCACTATTCGCCCAAATCGTGTTATTTGTGGCAACATGACCCGCCATCAACAAACTCGTGATGCGTGCTTAGCCACCTTATCACCCCCCTTTTTACACGACCCATTACAGATCAGTGCAAAGTGGAATGAGTTTAATCATGAAAACGTGATTGCAGTCTATCGCCCAGAATTAGCCAAACCAGAAGCCATGAAGCAGTATCTTCACCAGCAAGCTTCACCTACGAGAGCATTTGTTGAGTTATTTAGCCAAGCCATTTTACAATGGCAACAAGCACCTAATGCTCATGATTACAGCGAATCTTGGCAGCACTTTAGCCAGAGAGTGGCCAGTGGCTTACAACAACTCACCACTCAGACAGAACAAGATGACACGGTATTTGTGTTCACCTCTGGCGGCGTAATAAGTACTGCTATTATGCAGGTTTTATCAATACCAGAAATCCAGTTCTTTAATATCAATAAACAATTAGTTAATTGCAGCGTGACTCAATTACAGCTAAAACAACAACGATTAAGCTTAATCACTATGAATGAGCATAGTTTTTTTGGTGGTGAACAGCGACATTTACACAGTTTGATTTAATAATTAAATCACCTAGAGTTTTATTTACCCAGAGCCATAAAGATTAAAGACAATCATTAACGACAATCACTATATAAATAACTATTATAAAATAAAAAGAGCAGATGATGAAACGGACAAATATATTGATAACAGGGGCGAGTTCGGGTTTAGGGCGCGGCATGGCAATTGAATTTGCCAAGCAAGACTATAATTTAGCCTTGTGCGCCAGACGAATGGACCGCCTTGAACAATTAAAACAAGAACTATTGGCCATATCAAGGTGTTAATTAAGTCCCTTGATGTGAACAACCACCCACAAGTCTTTGAGGTGTTTAGTCAGTTTAAACAAGAGTTAGGACAACTGGACCGTGTTATCGTTAATGCAGGTATGGGCAAAGGGGCTTCAATTGGGACGGGTTTTTTTGAAGCCAACTTACAAACTGCGCAAACCAACTTTATTGCCGCTATTGCCCAATGTGAAGCCGCAATGGCTATATTCCGTGAACAAAATAATGGCCACCTAGTGACCATGTCATCCATCAGTGCAGTACGTGGTTTTAGACGTGCCATGACCGTTTACGCCGCCACCAAAGCAGCCTTAACCTCATTGTCTGAAGGTATGCGCATTGATGTTATGGATACCCCAATAAAAGTCACTTGTGTTCATCCCGGTTTCATTCGCAGTGAAATTAACCAGAAAGTGAAGACAGTCCCCTTTATTGTCGACACTGAGACGGGTTGTAAAGCCTTGGTAAAGGCCATCCAAAAAGAAAAGGCTAATGCCTATGTGCCAAGTTATCCGTGGGCAATGTTACATTGGCTGCTGCGTATTGCTCCGATCAGCATGATCCGTAAAATGAGCTGAGTTTAGCCAAAAATCGCAGCATCGTGATAACAAGCCCAGATGATGCTGCAAAGATTCAATAATTTTCCGAAATCATTAATCAGCACAATGTTAACCCAGTAAAAATGTGAATTAGGTCGCGGATGCGGATCATCATGCTATAACTAGCTTATATATTCATCTGACACTCTCAGTATAATGGCATTATTTTAGCCACTACCAAAAGGCTTATTACACAGCATTAATCCAACACTATTTAGTCAACAAGGCGTAAAAAAACCAGTAAATTGTTTTGGTAGTCTACCGATACGCAAGCTCACTGAGTAATAGATGACAGATATAACATCGAATTTAGTATTGGTCATACAAAAACACTCTGATTTAATAACCAATAAATCAGTCTGCTATCAAATGATGATCCTAAATCCGCCACAATTGATTATCAATAGAGCGAGACTAAAATTTGATGCTGAATAGAATATATTGGCGGCAGTTTATGTTATTCATAATAGGCGGGTGTAATTAACGTGCCTATTAGTATTCATCCCATAATGGATCAAGATTAATGAAGGGAGTGCAAAGGGCACTATCAGCTCAAGCAACAAGAGCTCATTTTAGATACAATTAAATCTGGCCTAAGTTGCAGAATGTTAGGACATTACATGTTGGACAAACACATCAATGAACGTGGATTGATGCAACTATTGCAAGGCTATCAAATTAAGTGATTATGATGGCGCTGGTAATGCTATCAATCCAAATAGAAACACAACATCACTATTGAATATATTTGTTGAGACAACAAAAATGAGACTAGGCGAAGAGCCTGTTTGGGAAAGTAATGTAGAGCATGTTGCCATTGAAAATGGTAATTAGCGGTAATAAATCAAACCAATAAACTTAACTATGCTGCGACAACTTGTTTAGCTTTACGCAGTGGATGTAAACGATTATGCATCACTTTTATAGTATCAAATTGCACTAATGATTTATTTTCTGATAACTGACAGTATTGCGATAAAATCATCACGGTTGCAGCTTGTAAGCCATTTTCAACCACTAATCCTAATACTTTAGAGTAGCCACAATTAAGTTGAAATAACTTACCCACATCGCAATAAACACATTCATCACTCACGTCAAAAAACCAAGACTTTGGCATTTGCGATTGTAATAAAAAATGGGCGGCGGTGGCATTTAGTGCGGTTTGTACAATACCTGCATCAGAGATATGTAAAACCTTAGGTAAGGTTTCGAGCATGTTAATATAAAATTTTGCGTGTTCAAGGGTAAATTCCTTAGCCGTTAGTGCATCAGGAATTAATAATTTTGTTTTATATGGGGTTAAGAACTCCATCTCGGAACCTAATGAAATACTTAATTGGTTTAAGCTTTCATTGTATTCCCAATGCCAGTCCTTATTTGGCATTAATAACATGACTATTTACACCTAAATGTTAAACACATATTTATAATAGATTATATTTCACGCAATATCAAAATTTAAATAAAAAATATAACATAAATTTCATAGTGTTAGCGCGATCGAACGATCTAAAATTCGATCGCGGCATGATTTTTGATCAATAACCTAGTGTTTTAGATGCTATTTTGTACAGTAAGCCCTAGCGATCTGATCAATCAGTTTAGGTCCTTGATAAATAAAACCCGTGTATATCTGCACCATGGCTGAACCCGCGTCAAATTTGGCTAAGGCATCTGCCGCACTATTGATCCCACCCACACCAATGATCGGGATCTTATCTTGTAAATAGATCGATAATTGCTTGATCACTTGAGTTGATAAGTCAGCCAAAGGTTTACCACTCAATCCGCCTGTTTCTTGTGCATTTTTTAAACCGGTAACATTATCTCGGCTTAATGTGGTGTTGGTCGCAATGACACCATCAAACTGATGACTCAACAGTGAATCGGCAATCGCTTTAATTTCGTCTGAGGTCAAGTCAGGAGCAATCTTTAACGCCACAGGTACATATTTACCATGTTTAGCGGCTAACTCAGTTTGTTTGGCTTTAATTGAACTTAATAAGTCATCAAGTAACTCACCGTATTGCATTGAACGTAAACCTGGGGTGTTAGGAGAAGAAATATTAACGGCAATATAACTGGCATATTGATAAACCTTTTCCATGCAGATCAGGTAGTCATCTTTACCCTGTTCTACTGGTGTATCTTTGTTTTTACCTATATTCACACCAACCATAATGTCAGATTTCTTAGCCATCATATTACGAACCAGATTGTCGACACCTTTATTATTAAAGCCCATACGATTAATAATCCCTTTGGCAGGTTTTAATCGAAACAAACGTGGTTGATCATTACCCGCTTGCGGACGTGGCGTTACCGTCCCGACTTCAATATGACCAAAGCCCATAGCATGAAAAGCATCAATTGACTCGCCATCTTTATCCATACCTGCAGCTAAACCAATAGGGTTAGGAAAAGTGAGCCCCATACAGGTTACTGGAGCAGATTTAACCTGTTGACGATAAAAACAATTTAACGGATTGTTTCCGGTAATTTTCAAACTGCCAATCGCTAGATTATGAGCTAACTCAGGGTCCATCTGAAACATTACTTTTTGTGCAAGTTTGTAAAACATGTTTTCTCCTAGACCTAAAAAAAACCCCAGCAATCGCCAGGGTTTATTCACATTATAAAAACTACTTCTGACTTTCGCAATGCAAAATCAGTAAGTTCAGTTCTCGTAAGGCGACTGAGAACTTCGCAAATTCATGGGTTTGAGAAACCTTAAAATCCGCTAGCATGTGATACCATCTTTCGAGCAAAGACTTATTTTGTTCAATCCACTGATTAATCACACTATCTGCATCACAAGTATCACTACAAGTCCGTAATACTGCAGAGCTTAAAGCACGTTGCTGCCAATCAAGTTCTTCTCTGAATGCCGCACGGGCAAGTGCTTGCCAATGGTTAGCAACAGGTTGGGCACTGATTTGTTCTAAGAACCAATGTAACTCAACTTTAGCACCGAGTTTGAAGTAAGTTTCTGATACCAGTTCAACTGACTTATTCTCAATTTGAGCAATTTGTGCAATGTCTAACGCAGAGAATAATGTACTCATTTTCACCGCAACTTCTGCGACGGCTTGAGGAACATTTTCGTTGGTCAGCGCATTAATCTCGGCAGACATAACGTTCACTTCAGCCGCTATCATATATTGATCGACATTGGCTTTAAGCTGTTCAAACACGGGCTTAAAGAACGCAACGGTTTGATCAATATTATGAGCGCGATTACGATGACGGATAAACCAACGACACGCACGGCGCATATTACGACGTAACTGATGTAACATTTCACCCTGCACTACTGCAGGTATTACGCCATTCAAATCACTAATTGAAGCGGTTAACTCGTCAAGGCCAAAGATTTCTCGAGCCATAGTATAACAAATTGCCGCTTCAGCAACTGTTGCACCGGTCTCATCTTGCATACGTTGTACAAAATTAAAGCCCATGTCATTAACCAATTCATTGGCTAAAGATGTTGCAATAATTTCACCTCGTAGAGGATGCGCGGTCATTTTGTCAGCGTATTTAGCTTGTAATTTTTTAGGGAAATAAGCGACGAGCAACTTACTTAAAAAAGCATCTTCAGTGATTTCAGGGGTCACTAATTGCTCTTTAAGTACCATCTTAGCGTACGCGACTAATACCGATATTTCAGGACGAGTTAGCGCTCGGCCATTGGCTAAACGTTCAGCTAAATCGTCATCTGTTGGTAAAAATTCAAGTGCACGATCAAGTTTGCCATCTTTTTCAAGATACTGAATAAAACGAATTTGTTCTTTCAACTGCGACACACCATCGACTTGTGTCACTGAAATAGTACGGGTTTGACTTTTACAATCTTGGATCACAATCTCGCTGACTTCGTCGGTCATGTCTTGAAGTAAACGGTTACGCTGTTTAACGGTTAACTCACCTTCTGCCACTAAGGTGTTTAAGAAAATCTTAATGTTAACTTCGTTATCGGAACAATCTACACCGCCAACGTTATCCACAAAGTCAGTGTTCATGCGGCCACCATTAGCGCAATATTCAATACGGCCTAATTGAGTGCAACCTAAGTTACCGCCTTCACCAATGATTTTGGCACGAACTTCTTTACCATTAACCCGTAAAGTATCATTAGCACGGTCGCCGACTTCAGAATGCGATTCTTTGCTCGATTTAACATAGGTACCGATCCCCCCGTTCCAAATCAAATCTACTGGCATTTTCAGTAGTTCTTTCATTAGTTCACTTGGGGTCATGGCGTCTTTGTCAGTGTCTAACATTCGCTTGATTTCTGGCGTCAATTTAATTGACTTGGCAGCACGTAGGAATATCCCACCGCCTTTAGATATCAGTTTCGCGTTGTAGTCTTCCCAGCTTGAGCGAGGTAACACAAACAAACGCTGACGCTCAGCATAGCTTTCTGCAATCTTTGGCGTAGGGTCAATAAAGATGTGCATATGGTTAAATGCAGCAACCAATTGAGTTTGTTCCGATAACAACATGCCGTTACCAAATACGTCACCCGCCATATCACCAATGGCGACACAGCTAAAGGGTGTAGTTTGACAATCTACGCCTATCTCACGGAAATGACGCTTCACTGATTCCCATGCACCACGAGCAGTAATACCCATTTTCTTGTGGTCATAACCGTTACTGCCACCAGAGGCAAACGCATCACCTAACCAGAAGTCATATTCAATCGCAATCTCGTTAGCAATATCGGAGAAGGTCGCGGTGCCTTTGTCGGCTGCAACAACTAAATAAGCATCATCTTCGTCATGGCGAACAACATCGACTGGCGGAACCACTTCACCGTTTTTAATGTTGTCAGAAATATCTAACAACGCACGGATAAAGATGCGGTAACATTGTTGCCCTTCAGTGAAGAATGCCTCACGGCCCCCCTCGGTTGGCAGTTGCTTACAGACAAAGCCACCTTTTGCACCAACAGGGACAATTACGGTGTTTTTCACTTGTTGTGCTTTTACTAAACCGAGTACTTCGGTACGGAAATCTTCACGACGATCTGACCAACGCAAACCACCACGGGCCACTTTACCTCCGCGCAAATGCACACCTTCAACACGAGGTGAATACACGAAAATCTCAAACTTAGGTAACGGCTTAGGCATTTCCGGGATCAAGATTGGCGAAAACTTAAACGAAAGGTAATCTTTTGCTAGGCCATTTGCAGCCGTTTGGTAGAAGTTAGTACGCATTGTGGCGTTAATTAAATCTAAATAACGACGAATAATGCGGTCATCATCCAAGCTTGAAACATCATCAAGTTGTAGGTTCACTTGTTCAAGGAACTTGCTTAACGTCCGGGTTTTTAACTTAGGATTAAACTTACGGATGAACATCTTCACCAATAAGTCCGCTAGTTTAGGATAACGGCTGAAAGTTTCTTCAATGTAAGACTGACTAAATGTCGCATCAATTTGACGCATATATTTAGCATAAGCACGTAAAATAGACACTTCACGACCGCTTAAACCGGTTGACAGTACGATACGATTAAAACCGTCATCTTCCAGTTTCTTTTGCCAAACTTGCAACAATGCCGTTTGGAAACGGTCTTGGCTGTCGGCTAGGTTTTCTGTTGCCGCGCCCTGCACTGTCATTAAGAAGTCTAAAATCCAGAATGTCGCACCGTCATTGGTTTTGACTTCATACGGGCGTTCGTTAATCACCCGTAAGCCAAAGTTTTCAAGCATTGGCAATACATCGGACAAGTGAATAGGTTCGTCTTTATGGAACAGTTTTAAACGAACTTTATTGTTGTTTAACGCCGACTCTTGTGGTTGATAGAACAACATGCCTAACTTGTGATCGTCATCCAATGCTTCTAAATGTTGCATATCGACAACAGCAGAGCTAGGTAATACATCATCTTTATAGCTAGGTGGGAACGTATTTAAATAACGTTTGGTTAAGCCAGTACCGGCTTGTTCCCCAACAGTATTATTTAACGCTGTGTGCAATTTATCATCCCACGAGCGAGCAGCTTCAATAAGATTTTTTTCAATGGCAATCACATCAACATCCATATTGTTATTATCAACTTTGATAATATAGTGAGTTCGAGCCAAGGTTGACTCTGAGAAATAGGTTGTGAACTCAACATCTTCATTACTCTGGAAATGCTGTGCCAGAATGCGTTGAGTATCTTGACGTAATTTAGTGTTGTAACGATCTTTGGACACATACACTAAACACGATAAGAAACGACCATAACCGTCTTTACGCACGAACAGCTTTAATTTATCGCGGTCTTGCATTTCAAGCACGCCATAAGCAATGTCCGATAACTCATCATCTTTCGCTTGAATTAACTCATCGCGAGGTAAGTTCTCAAGGATGTTCATTAACGCTTTGTAATCATGTGAGCGTGGTGCTAGCCCTGAACGGGCCAAGATCCGCTGAACCTTTTCGCGCAGTAATGGGATCTCACGAGGACTCCGGTTATAAAGATTGGAAGCATATAAACCAATGAAGCGATCTTCACCAATGACATTGCCTTTGTTATCGAAGCGTTTAACACCGACATAGTCAACATAAGCCGGACGATGCACACGGCTTTTAGCAGAACTTTTGGTGAGAACGAGTAAGCTTTCATCTAATGCCTCTTTACGAGCAGAATCAGATAAACTTGAGAGTAATAAACCACGCTCACTGTGTGAGGTTTTTGAACGGTTCATTAGTCCTAAGCTAGATTCAATATTAGGAACAAGCTCAACATCGCCTTCAACGCGTTTTAAATCATAATAACGGTAGCCAAGCAAAGTAAAATGGTGGTTGTTCAAATAGTTCAAGAAATCAATCGACTCTTGAAGTTCAGCTTTCTCACCAGGAAACGGACGTGAAGGTAATTGCTTAATAGTCTCGGTTAATGTAGCAGACATTAATTGCCAATCATTGACCGATGCAGTGACATCAGCAAGTACTGTTTGTATTTCTTTTTCGATGGCCTTAATGTCAGCATCACTATTTTGCTTGTCAATTTCGACCAAGAATACCGCCACATTATTGCTACCATCTGTCGCGTCATTCACAAATGACACATCTGTCACCTTGTTATTACCACGCACGACCGCTAATGGCGTATGCAACATCACATGAGCTGTGATGCCCATTCGATTTAACGCCATTGAGAGCGAGTCAACCAAGAAAGGCATATCAAGTTGGATAACCTCAATAATGCTATGAGTTGACTGCCAACCATGTTTGGCTTGGCTAGGATTAAATACACGAATGTGTGTTTTGTCCTGTGCCGTTTTATTCAGTGCATTCCAAAGGCTCACTACGGCACCATACAAATCACTGTCATTACGGGCATTGAGATCGTCTTTTGACATTTGGGCATAGAGGCAGTTAGCAAATTGCTCAACTTGTTTGGCTTGAGAATGAGGGATTTTTGTGTAAATTAAATTGACTACATTTTCCAGTAGTACTGAAGGCATTGCATCTTTCAAGGCCATGGTGCAGATTCCTTAAGCGTCTATGGCAGCGCTCTTATAATTATATGGATGTTTCGGCTTGTTGATTCTGTCGGTCCGAGTCATTTTGTGTATATCACGTCAATAACCGTTTTGTTTAACAAAAGAAACTCATATCTGAGATCTTGTGCAAAGTTTATTACTAAATTGCTGCTATATCGAGGAAAATTTTAGTGGTACATCCTCTATAAATTTAGTAGACAGCATAGATTAGTGTTTAAAATGACATTTAAGTCGTTTGCATAGCGTAACTATGCAAAATAAAAAAGGGAGCTAAGCTCCCTTTTTTATTTAATCATATGTTTTAGCTACTTTTTTCGCCAAAACATAGCTGAAAGTGCTGGTAGAATAATAATTGCTCCTAACATATTCACTAAAAACATAAATGTAAGCAAAATTCCCATATCCATTTGGAACTTAAGGTCTGAGAAGAACCAAGTACTCACTCCAATGGCTAACGTCAAGCCGGTAAAGATAACCGCACTGCCGCGCTCAACTAATGCTTCAAAATACGCTTGTTGCACCGGCATGCCATTACTGAGTTTATTGGACATCGTCGACAAGATATAAATACCGTAATCGACACCAATACCTACACCCAGTGCAATAACGGGTAAGGTACTGACCGCTAGACCAATATCAAGCATTGTCATTAACGCTTGCGCTAATGTCGATACCACATAAAGCGGGATAATCACCGCAATAGTCGCTTTGAGTGATTTAAAGCTAATTAAGCACAATACAAACACGGCACCGTAAACATATAACATCATGGGTAGCTGAGCTTCGCTCACGGCTTCATTTGTGGCCGCCATGACACCTACTGGACCTGATGCCAGCTTAAATTGTAGTGTGTCAGAGTTAAGCTGTGCGGCAACGGCCTTGACTTTATTAACCACAACCTCAATGGTTTCAGCTTTGTGATCGGTTAAGAACAAGTACACTGGCATCACTGAACAATTACCATTGAGCAAACCTGACGTTGTTGGCACTTGGCCAACAGCCTGCACTAAACTCGCGGTGGTACGAGGTAAAATTTCCCAACGCGGATTACCTTCGTTAAACCCAGCATTCACTTTTTTCGCAATCGACGCCAAACTCGCCGTTGACTCAACCCCAGGTGTATTAGCTACCATCCACTCAAATTGATCAATTTGACTTAACACGGAATGATACGTACAAGCCTCAGGTTTGGCTTCTACAATCACTGACATTACATCGGTTGTAATCGAAAAGTGTTTGGTAATAAAGAAGGTATCTTGGTTATAACGTGAATCTTGATGCAGTGCAGGTGCCCCACCCTGTAAATCACCAATTTTCATTTTTGAAGCTTGCTGAAAACCAACCACATAGAGTATGGCTGTCAAAATCAATACCACTACAGCATATTTAGGGGTAGCAAACTTAGACAGTCCACGCCACATTTTTTCGATTTTTTGACGTTTCTGTGGCTTATCTTGTTTAACCGGTAATTCAAAATATGAAATCACCAAAGGTAACAAAATAAGGTTGGTTAAAATAATGACTGCTACGCCTAATGATGCAGAAATTGCCAACTCTCGAATAATACCGATATCAATGGCTAGTAAGGTTAAAAAGCCGACCGTATCTGATAATAGCGCAACCCCACCGGGCACTAATAAACTGCGAAAAGCCGATGCAGACGCCGCTTTCGTTGTTTGGCCATCAAGCACACGACGACGTACAGCATTGATCATCTGCACCCCATGGCTGACACCAATGGCAAACACTAAAAATGGCACTAAAATCGACATGGGGTCTAAGCCAAATCCGACCACAGTTAAGAGTCCTAATTGCCAAAATACCGCAACCAAACTACACATTAATGGCAATATGGTTAGCATTATCGATTTTGAGAATAAGTACACCATCACAGCGGTAATGGCAATGGCTATCAAAAAGAACAGCAGAACGCCTTTGGCGCCTTCTGCAACATCCCCTGCCATTTTTGCAAAACCGATGATATGAATCTTAATTTTATCGTTTTCAAACTTGCCACGAAGCTCTTGTTCTAACTGATTAGCAAACGCAATAGTATCAATGGCTTTACCTGTTTGCGGGTCAAACTCCATTAACTGTGCAGATACCATGGCAGAGGTATAATCATTGCCAATGAGTCGGCCAACAATACCGGCTTTTTCGATATTATTACGCACAACGTTAAGACTGTACTCGTCATTACGAAAGTCCGCCGGGATAACCGGACCGCCAGCAAAGCCATCTTCAACGACTTCGGTAAACCGAGTTGAAGGTGAAAAGAGAGACTTAACCTGAGAACGTTCTACGCCCGGAATAAAAAATAATTGATCGTGTACATTTTTCAGTGCATCAAAAAATTCCGGATTGAATATATTGCCACTAGTGTCTTCAACCGCAACCATAATGCTGTTGGCACCACCAAAATCTTTCTGGTGTTTAGTATACGTTTTCATGTAAGTGTGATTGAGAGGGATATTTTTACTAAAAGCCGCATCCATTTTTAATTGGCTGGCTTGATACCCTAAAAAAATAGTAATAAAAATAAACGAAATTATGACCCATTTCCGATTACGGAATAAATGAGATTCAAATCCATTGACCAGTTTTTCTAACATCTTTTCGGCCCTATTATTGTTGTTTTAATTGTCCAATCTAACCCAAGAGTTAGTCAAGCTGGAACAGTCCCTTAGAACCGGCAAACCATAACTGGCCTTTACTGTCTTTGGCAATTGCGACAATATTTTCACCTTGACGTCTGGTAACAATGGTTGCTTTACCATCATCGACAGACAACACAATCCCAGCATTTCCGACTAGGTAAAGGTCATTACTAGGTGTAATAAGTGCGCTATTGATTGATGATTGGACAGGTAAATCCACTTGTTGCCATTCTGATAGACTTAAATCCGACCTAAATACATGACCACGAAGCCCCATTACATAGACATCTTCCCCAACCGAAATGGCATTAAACATTGAGCCATCATAGTCAAAATTGGTTTTTGAGAATGTGTGACCATTATCATCCGATACCGCTACCATGCCCTGCTCACCGACAAGCAACAAGCGATTATCTTGCAAACGAATTAAACGGTTAAAATGAGGTAATAAAAACGATCGCTGAGATAAGTAATAGGCTTCATTTTCGGCTTTAAGGTCATTTAAATAGGATACGTCTTCTTCAAAGAGCAATTCTTGGTGATACTCTTCCAGCCATGTTTTACCGCCATCTGAGGTGCGATAAAATAATCCATACGCACCAACTGCAATACCATCAACAGGGCTGTAGAAACGCACATCCATAAAGGGTTTTTCAATGTCAGCAGATTGCATCTGCACAGACCACGTTAATCCACCGTCTTGGGTGTGAATGATGGTTGCATCATGTCCGACGGCCCAACCTTGTTTCTCATCGAAGAAAAAAACTTTGGTTAACTGAGATAATACTGGAGTTGCAACTTGATGCCATTGATTATTCTCTAAGCGCAATACATTACCGCGTTGGCCTACCGCAACAAGTGTGTCGCCCGCATTGGCAATATCAAGTAATAAAGAGGATTGAGCTAAGGGTTGAATTTGAACAGAAAGAGGATCGAGTTGAGCATCTACTGAAGTAGTAAATAAACATGCACTAATCCCAATCGCCACTACACTGCGAAGCATGTTAAACGTCATACAAACTTCCTTTACAATTTATTATAGGGGCGTAAAACGCCCCTTTTTTTATTTATGGCTAATTAACGAATACCAGCACGTCTTAATGCGTCCGGGGTAAAGTTAGCTTCAGAAAGTGATGCATCAAAATTGTACATACGACCTTCATTGTCTAAACCCATCGCTAAATAACGACGTGATTGAAGATCATGGAAGACTTCTAATGTACTCCACAGAGTAGGCACTTCATAATAATTGATACTATGAGCGACACCGACACGATAAAGTTCATCGCGGTTATCGTATATATCCGTTACAGATATTTGCCAAGAATCTTCGTCAATATAAAACACTCGGGTCTTATAGGTATGGCGCATTCCTTCTTTTAATGTTGCTTTCACTTCCCATACGCGATGCTTTTCATAACGTGCATATTCAGGATTAATATGACCAGGTTTTAAAATTTGGTCGTATTTCAATGCATCTGAATGTAAACGATAATCATTATATGGAATGTAAAGTTCTTTTTTGCCGACTAACTCCCAGTTATATCGCATTGGAGAACCGTTAAACATATCGAAATCATCGGTTGTTCTCAATCCATCGGACACAGTACCTGGCGTATCAAAAGCGACGTTAGGCGCTTTACGAACGCGACGCTGTCCAGTGTTATAGGTCCAAGCTTGGCGTGGTAACGCTTCTTGATCCATGGTTTCTTTTACCAACAACGCAGTACCGGCTAAACGCGCTGGCTGAGTGACCACCTGCTTAAAGTAGAACAAAGTATTCGTTTCTTTAAGTTTGTCTAGGGTCACTTCAGGGCGAGAATATTCAAAGCGAATTGCCTCAGCAGTTTCTACCAATGTATAAGAACCATTAGACATTGGCGCTGCTTGGCTTCGATACGTTTCTACATCAACACCGCGAAAACGTAGAATATGATTCCAAATGACTTCTAGACCGTTAGCAGGGATAGGAAAAGGAACACCGATAGTCGCGCCAGTAATACCGTTGCCTTGAGACACTAACTCAGCTCTGGCAGCGTTGACTTTGGTCGCATCTGAGACATATTGAGGTACTGCAGCAGTACGACGGCTCTCATACACATTCATTTTGTAAGTATCTGGATATACTTCAAATAATTCTTTCTGCCCAGGAGATAAAAACTCAGCATATTGCGCTTTATTTGCATTAGTAATTGTAAATAACGCTTTGTCACTCGGGAAAGGATCTGGATGATGCATGCCCTTAGTGTACCCAGCAATAGGCTTACTAATACCACCACTCCAAGCAGGAATTGAACCATCAGCATTAGCCGCTTTTTCAGCACCCAAGGGCGTTAATGATGTACCCAATTTGTCTGCATCAGCTTGTGATACTTTCGCCAGCGCAGCAGGTGCACTCAGTGCTATCATCACTGCTGCCGATAATATCGTCAGTTTCTTCATTATAATTATCCTTTTAAATCGAATACTTGACGTTGAAAGAGATGTAATCTCGATCTGTCATGGCATTTGTTGTTCCTACCCCACCAAAGAAGCTGTTGTAAGAAATATCCGCACCCCAACGACTTTGATAATCAAAGTTCACTCCCAGAGCAACAGATTTTCTGCCTTCGGTGAATAAGAACATCGGATCCGGTGTAATACCATCAACATCATGAGAGAAGATAATTCTTGGGTACATGTTCACACCCGCAAAAAAATTGTTAAAGTCAGCTTTAGCCACTAAACGATAACCCCAAGCAAAATCAGTTGGGAATGGGTTGGTCTCTGGGCCATTATGCACAGCCGCAATAATGCCGGTCATTTCTGGATTACCACCAGAACGAGCCGTTCCTGGACCATTTAAACGTAATTCATCAAAATCAGGCATATCATGGACCCATACGCCGCCCACTTCCGCCAACATGGTCAAATTGTCTAAACCGAGTGTAGGACCAAACAAGTGAGTAAAGGTCATTTGCGCTTGAGTGGTATCAGTGAGAATGAAACCATCAACCGTTTCACCAGGATCAGGAACATCCAGTTGCGAAATACCATCAAGATCAGGGCGGAGTCCTGCGTTAGCTAATTGCTGAGGCATAGCAGCAAACAATAACTCTACGTCATCTATTTGCAATGGCTCATCAACACGATGGGAAATTTCACCGGCAACGGAAGTGTCACCCACTAAGGTGTTAAAGCTAAAACCATACAATTGGATATCTTCAGGATAGACAATTTGTGACTTAGTAAAGGTTTCCATGCTTAACAACAGCTCGCGGTCAATAACCCCACCACTTTGTGCTAAACGACCATAATCACGACCAATAGCTCCGGCAGTAAAATTAGAAGCTGTACCGCTAATAAGTGGACGACGGCTATGGTAGTTCATGTAATACAAACCAAATTCAGTTTCACCTAGTTCTGGCGAATAATAACCTAACTTAACCCCAAATTGGCCATCATCACTTGGATCTGCAGCATCTTTAACTAAAGCTGCTTTGGTTGAATACGACAACATATAAGCTGCATAAGCCGAATTAAATCCGCTCGCTGCCGCCGCGTCATATAGACGTGTGTATTCAGAAATCAGGAAATCTTGGTTGATGTCTGGGTTAGAGTTGAAACCCAATTGCGCATTTTGGTTATAGCCGCCAAAACCAGCGAAATCATTGGTTGCAAAGTTTGAACCAGGTGTAGGGACCCAAATTGGTTGCCAGTCATATTGATAAAATGCTTCAAGGTTTAAGTTCTCACTTAGCCCTAACGATGCCCAAACCATACCTTGCGGACGGAAAGCTTCTTTAAGCTCTGCACCAGGTGCATTGAGGATGTTTAAATCTACAGCATTAATTTCAGCGATACCGTGAGAAATAAGGGTACTTTCACCCCAAGAAACCACTTGGTTACCCACGCGAACACTTAATGGATTTGCGCCGTCGTTTAAATTCCAGTTACCGTAAACAAATGCATCTAATAAGCGAATGTCTTTACATTGCACTTCTGATGCTTTGTTGTCTTCACAAGGATCAAATTCTTTGCCCGTTAATGGATCATTAAAATCATAATCACCGTCATTTAGCTTACGGTCATAAAAATACATACCGCGTAAAAAGACGCCGTAGTTTTCATATTTTAAAGACAGCTCATGAAGACCTTTGACGATCTCAGAAGTGGTATCACCTTGTGCATACAGTAAATTACTTAAATCATTGTTGCTTGAATAAGAACCTGGCTGCTCCCAAATCTCCGCTGAGGTATATTTGGTTGAACCAAATGCACCACCAAATGCAGAGTAACCTGACCAATCAAATTGTGGTTGATTCACCTTACCGATTTGGTCATTCCAATCACGGTCTGATACACGCCAGCTGGCGCCGACAGTCCAAGTTGAATCAAAAGTGCCCCGAACATCACCCCAATCAAATGAAACCGCTGAAGCAGAAGTACTCATCCCCAAACATAATGCCGACACCACCCCCAAAGCGAGAGTCGACCTGTTAAATCTTTTTTTAACAATATTCATTTTAGTTCATCTCCGTAACCTGTTGGATTAGTTGTTATAGGAATTTAACCAACATCTTGTTAGCCCACAGGCAACACTATTGTTACAGCATTTAACTATATTGAGCAAGGTCAAAAAAAAGAAAATGTTTAAGAAAATTAACGCTGTGTGACCAAATATGATCAAATAAAACAGGCCTATATTTGAATTATCAACGACGATAAAATTACAATCATTCCACAATTAATGAAAAAAGTTTATTTTCATAGACTTATAAGTATTCAAGGACGGCTACTTAACACATAACTAATGAATCAAACGTTTGAAGTAAATACTCTATAATTTAGTAATTGATTTAAAATTCCCTTCAGGACTCAGGACTAATTTAAACTGTCCGTGGATGCCTTGAAGGGTTAAATAAGGTCTAAAATACTTACCATTTATGTGCAAAACACGACCTTGGTGGTCCCTTACCTGCACTTTTTCTGCAAGTCCTTGGTAATAAGGTAGAAATGCTTCATAACTCACGTTGAGAGAAAACAAAAAATCCATAATTTACTCCATAAAAAAGGAGAGCAAGCTCTCCTTTTTTCGATTTCAGGCCACGCGATTATTCACCCTAAATAAGCGTGAATGTCGACCATTATTCTACTAGCGATTTAGTCACTTTTTCATACAAATCTGTCGATAAATCTGGCAGTGATTTTAATTCGACTAAACACTGTTTCATTAATTGTTGGCGCTGTTGATCAAACTTTGCAAACTGAATTAATGGCGTGATCATTCGTGATGCGACTTGTGGGTTTGTTTTATTCAATTTCACTAAAATTTTGGTTAAATAGCGATACCCTTCACCATCGGCACGATGGAATTGATAGGTATTGGCAGCCACAAAAGCGCCAATTAATGAACGAATACGGTTTGGATTTGAAAAACTAAAACTCGGATGTTTGGTCAGCGTTTTAATTTGTTCTATCACCTCATCACTATTGACTAAAGCTTGCAGAGTAAGCCATTTATCCATTACTAATGGGGTTGATTGCCACGTAGACTCAAAGTCGCTGAGTAACATAGGTAAACAGGTTAATTTTGCCGTAGCTGCCGCTTTCAAAGCACCTAAGCTGTCAGTCATGTTACTAGCGGAATAGTATTGTTTTTCAACTAATGATTCATGAGTATCTGTCACTTGGCATAGTAATGATAAGGCAATATTTTTAAATGCCCGCGCACCGGCATTATCAACAAGCAATAGCTCTCGATAACGAACCAATAACTCATCTTCACAAGCTGATGCGAGCTCTTCAATAACAAACTCTCTGGCTTTAGCCAATGCATCTAAATCAACATTATCCACCTGCTCTATTAATGCTGAGGCCGAAGGAATAGAGAGAATTTCAGCCACTAAGGCTTGATCTATATTGGCGTCTAAAATGACACCTCTGAATGCTTCAATAACACGATTATCAACCATCATGACTTGCTGCTTTTGCAACTGAGCAACGTTGTTCCATATGGTTTGACTGATTAATTGTACTGATGCTTCCCAGCGAGCCACTTCGCTAGAGGCATAACGCATAAGGTGAACAAGATGGTCAATGCTAAAGTCGTAAACCAGCTTAACGGGTGCCGAAAAGTCTTGTAGTAAAGAGGCTACAGGCGCATTGTCCAGTCCATCAAACACAAATGTTTGGCTGGCTTTAGTCACATCAAGCACTTTATTGACAATTGATTGCCCTGCACTGTCCAATAATTCAACACTGAACGGTATATGAAGTGTTTGCCCCTTAACGCCTTGTGACATTACTTGCTGAGAAACGGTTAAGTGATACTCACCCTTGTCTGCATTAAAACTGTCTTTAACTGTCACCACAGGCGTGCCGGCTTGGCTATACCAACGACGGAATAAGCTTAAATCTTTACCGCTGGCGTCTTGCATAGCATTAACAAAGTCATCACAGGTTACCGCTTGGCCATCATGACGTTCAAAATAGCATTTCATCCCTGCTTGGAAACCTTCCTCACCTAAAATGGTGTGCATCATACGGATCACTTCAGCCCCTTTGTCGTAAACCGTCACAGTATAGAAATTATTCATTTCAATCACGCTTTCAGGACGAATAGGATGAGACATAGGACCGGCATCTTCGGCAAACTGTTGGTTTTTCATCACTCGGATAGCATGAATTCGATTTACGGCGCGAGAACCCACATCGGAACTAAATTCTTGATCGCGAAAAACCGTTAAGCCTTCTTTTAAACTTAACTGAAACCAATCACGACACGTCACTCGGTTACCGGTCCAGTTATGAAAATACTCATGGGCAACAACAGACTCAATACCATGATAATCGTCATCTGTAGCACTGGCTTTATCCGCCAGAACGAACTTGGTATTAAAGACATTCAAACCTTTATTTTCCATGGCGCCCATATTGAAAAAATCAACGGCAACAATCATATAAATATCAAGGTCGTACTCAAGACCAAAACGGGTTTCATCCCATTTCATCGCTTTTTTCAATGACGCCATTGCGTGGTTAGCTTTATGTAGATTACCTTTATCTACAAATACTTGCAGTTTAACCTCACGTCCAGACAGCGTGATAAAGGTATCATTGAGTAAATCAAAATCTCCTGCCACGAGGGCAAATAAGTAACTTGGTTTTGGAAATGGATCATGCCATTGTACAAAATGACGACCCGAACGTGGCATCTCGCCTTTATCAATTAAATTACCGTTACTTAACAAAAAAGGACATGCTTGTTTATCGGCTTCAATGCGCACGGTATAAATAGCCAGAACATCGGGTCTGTCTAAGAAATAGGTGATCCGGCGAAATCCTTCAGCTTCACATTGGGTGCAATAAGCACCATCTGACATGTAAAGACCTTCAAGACTAGAGTTAGTCTCAGGATCGAGTAAAGTGATGACCTCTAATTCAAATTCTGTCTGTTCTGTGGTGATCGTCAACTGGCTATCATGTTGACGATAATTTGCCGCCACACCGTTAATCTTCACCGAACTAAGTGAAAGTTGTTCACCATCAAGCACTAAATCATGTTGATGATCGCCATTACGGATCACTTTGCTGACAGCAGTGGCTTTAGTGTTTTTACCATCGAGAATAACGTTCAAATCAATATGGGAAATGGTAAAGGCAGGCTTTGCATAATCTTTTAGGTGTTTTTCTTGAGCTTGATTCATACAGGATCCTTGTCGAACAGTACTGAAGCCAGTTTGATGATATTGGGGTGTAAACTTAAAAAATTGGCATCATTATTAATTATTGTGATTAATAAAAAACGCGCCTTAAGCGCGTTTTTTAACAGTTATCATAAATTACTTTAGGCTTGTTTTAGCCATTTTTTCAGCATCGGCCATATCGAGTGTAATATAAGCAGTTTCATCTAAAAAGGCATCAGGTAACTTACTGTCATCGCTCTTTTCTATGTCATCTAAAGACTTTACCGCAGCCAAACCATCATGGACTCTACGAGCATTTGCCCGGTCTAGAGCGCGCTTATCATCGTCTTCACGAGAGGCCATACGTTCGCTTTCAACAAGCGATATCGTTTTGTCTTTATGATGTTTTTTAAACTCATTAATATCTTGATAAATATAACTGAACTCAACATCTTTACTGATCCGTTCTTTATGCTTCGCATCAAGATTTTGGATCAACATCGGGGTAATATTTCCTAGCGTGCTGTACTGAGCTACTGGAACTTTATCCCATGGTAAGGCATTTTTCTCTTCTGACTCGCCGTATTCACCAGGCGCTAATGCAGTCGGAAAACTCACATCAGGAGTGACGCCTTTTAACTGAGTACTGCCCCCATTAATACGGTAAAATTTAGCTATGGTATATTGCACGTGACCAATCGGTTTTTCATACATGTCATAAATTCGACCTAAACTCTTATGTTGCTGAACGGTTCCTTTACCAAAAGTCGATTCACCCACAATAAGTGCACGGTCATAATCTTGTAAAGCCGCTGCAAAAATCTCTGATGCTGATGCACTATAACGATCAACCATCACAGTTAATGGGCCATTGTATGCACTGACACCATCGTTATCACTATTTTGATTAATACCACCATTGGCATCCCGGATTTGAACCACTGGACCCTTATCAATAAACAAGCCTGTCAGTAATGTTGCTTCCGTTAACGCGCCGCCGCCATTACCACGAAGGTCAATAATAATGCCTTCAACATTGTCTTTTTCAAGTTGAGTAATTTCTTTGGCTACATCTTGAGATAAATTCATATAAAAACCAGGGATCTGGATCACCCCAATTTTACGATCCGCATATTGACCTTCTTTAGGCTCAACCACTTTTGAGGTCGCAGCGCGATCTTCTAAGCGAATTTTATCTCGGGTAATGACCAGTTCAAAAGGCTTAGCATTCGCACCACCTTTTTTCGGTAAAATTTGTAAAACAACTTCACTGCCCTTTGGCCCTTTAATCAGGTCAACAACATCATCTAAACGCCAACCGATAACGTCAACTACATCGCCATCTTTTTGGCCAACACCGACAATTCGATCTTCAGGTGATAACTTTTCACTGTTTGCGGCCGGGCCTCCGGCTACTAAACTTTTGATAACGGTATAGTCATCATCCATTTGTAACACAGCACCAATGCCTTCGAGGCTTAAGTTCATTTCCATTTGGAAACGTTCTGCATTGCGGGGAGATAAATAACTTGTATGAGGTTCAACGCTGCGAGCAAACGCGTTCATCACGGTTTGAAATACGTCTTCACTTTGGGTTTGGCTTAAACGCTTAATGGCATTGTTATAACGCTTCTCGAGCACTTCAACAATGTCAGGCCATTTTTTTCCGGTTAACTTTAGGTTTAACGCATCGTATTTAACCCGCTGACGCCAAAGGTCATTAACTTCGGCTTCATCTTTTGGCCAAGCAGCATCTTTGCGATCAAATTCATACGAATCGCCTGCTTTGGTAAAATCAAATTCTTTATCAAGCAAAGACAAGGCGTAAGAAAAACGTTCATAACGACGCTTTTGCACCACATCGTACATCTTAAATGCTGCGCTAATATTGCCTGACTCGAGCATATTATCAAACAGATTTTGATATTGACTAAAGCTAGCAATGTCTGCCGCAGTCAGCACATTACGGCGATAATCAAGCTGCTCAAGAAAGCGAGAATAGATTTGTTCAGAAAATGCATTATCGAGATTAAAACGGTGATAATGCGAGCGAGTAAACAAAGTTGTTACTCGCTTGCTAGCCACTTTATGCTGTGGCTCTTGTGCTAGTTTAGGTAACTCGCTGATTTGAATCGTTGGTGAAATTGCCCATGCCGAAAAGCCGACAAATAAACAGGCAATTGACGCGGCCAAGGTAAGTTTTCGCATCAACAAGTACTCCTTAAATTTTCTATAATAGTATGTGTTCTGCACGTACTTTGATGGATAAGCCAGTATCTAACTGAACAAGCACATCTTCTTTATTAATATCAGTCACAACACCGGGTACTGGTGTGGCTCCTAATTTAACATTCACACGTTGCTTTTGTTTCAAATCTTCAAGCTTTGCAGGCACAAGTTTAATGACTGGCGCAACTACTGCAGCTGGACGTTCTTTCTTAACCACTGGAGCACGTTTAGGCGCAACTTTCTTAGCAGGCTTTTTAGGCGCTAACGCTTGACGCTTGGCTTTGGCTTTCTCTTGGCTTTCTTTCAGTGTAAGAATAGCATGGTCGATGTGTTCTTGTTCTAACTCAGCACATTCATTACCTTCAAGATCGATACGTTTGGCACCCGCTTTAACGCCTTTCAAGTAGCGCCAGCTGCTTGTGTAACGACGAAGCGCTACACGTAATTGTGTTTTACTGACTTTAGAATCATCAGCTAACCGTTCAGCCAAGTCTTGAAACAAACCAATTTTTAATGGTTTAGTTTCGCCTTCAGCAATAAAGCATAAAGGAAAGGTTTCATATAAATACGCTAAAATTGCGTTGGTGTCGGTCAACTTGTCTGTTGATTCCATTTTTACTTCCACGTTAATAAAGGGACTGATTATGCGGCATTAGATTTGCCATGCAGTCGTTCATCTTTCGTTAAACCTTACTGTTAAGGCTCAACGTACAAAATATCACTATCCGCTCGTTTGCTAAAGTCATAGAAACAAACCTTAACAATTTAACCAAACTTACTGTCAGCTTAATCATCGATCATCAGTAAATCCAGCACAAATGCGTACAGCGGCATATTATAAAGCCCGCGACAGCGAATGCGACCATGATTTAATCAAAATTGTTCGCTATTTAACCAAATAGGCAAGTTTCGAAGCTTTTTACCATATATTCTAAACCAATTTGATCATCTTGATCGAATCGATTCAATAATGGGCTGTCGATATCTAACACTGCCACAACCTCATGGCCGTGTCTAACAGGGATCACTATTTCTGAGTTACTGGCAGAATCACATGCTATATGGCCGTCAAATTGATGCACGTCTGCCACTCGTTGGGTTTTATTTTCCGCTGCAGCAGTGCCACATACACCTTTACCCATAATGATACGGGTACAAGCCACTTTACCTTGAAAAGGCCCTAGTACTAATTGCTCACCACGCTTGATATAAAAACCAGCCCAGTTGAGGTCTGCTAAGTTGTCGTTTAGCAACGCTGAAAAATTTGCCATTGCCGCAATTAAATCATCTTCGCCTTCAAGTAAAGCTTGTGCTTGACGATTTAATGTTTGGTAAAATTCGGTTTTCATTTCCATTCCTTAAGCTGACATTCACTCGAAAACAGAGTGATTAACGCCGCTATTCTAGTGGTGTATTTTTAGCCGCAGTCTTTTTGGTTTTGGCTGTAGGAGCGTTTTTAACCTGTACGATGCCTTTTAGCAAGTTAGAAAGCTCATCTTTATTGTTTGCTAGATAAAATGCCAGTTGTTCGCATTTATTTTCATCAAGTCCGAGGTCCGCCTTAATAAGAAACGGCACCAGGTTATCGGAAATATCAAGCATCTTATCGTAGGCATCAGCCTCTTTCTTCGATATAAATGTCATCTTCTCCACCCCTTCTCTGACCACGACAAATTGGGTTATCACTGCCATGATGTAATCCTCACTGTTTTTATATACAGTGCATAGAATCTCACATAGTTAACTTATGATGCAAGTGTTCTGATTATTCTGATATTATCAAACACAGAAAATTGAGATTGTTGAACAACAGACTCATTTATCTGCCAATATAAGGCAAAGCAGAGAGGCTTAACTCTTCGCTACCCAATAATGTGTTTCACAATGGATTAGACTAATTCTTCATGCATGAATTTGATGATCATGATTCTATAACGTTATGCCAATCATGTGATTTGGCGGTGAGAAAACGAGCCTTGCCCTCTAGTGCTAGAGCGCTTTGTCCTCGTTGTCATACTGCTCTTTATGATTCTCCTTATTGTTCTATTAATGGCATGCTGGCGTTATGCATTGCAGCATTAGTTATCTTTATTCCGGCCAATTTATTACCTGTATTAGAAATTCACTTTCTTGGCAGTGTCCGCACGACAACAGTCATGCATGCCGCGGTGACAGTTTGGTCTGAAGGTTATTGGGTTGTCGGCTTAGCCGTCATGGTTGCGGCTGTTATCGCCCCTGGATTATTAATATTGTCGATTCTGACTCAGGTTGTCGTTGTAAAGCTAAAATTACACAGTTCATTTTGGCAAAGAGCGTACACCACATTGTTAAAAAACCATGGCTTAATATCGCAAATGACCATGTTAGAAATTTATGTGATTAGCTTTTTAGTGTCGGCATTCCAATTATCTGATTTTTCAGATGTGTATTTCGGTATGGGTACCTTCTGTTTTACGATGTTGTTTATCATCATTTTATTTTTACAACGTGAATATAACCTAGAACATATGTGGGGTTATGTTGATGACTAATCTTCCTATTGCACCCCCAGATAAACCGACCTTGCTCCCTACCGAATCGGTTGATGAGTTTAAAGACGCGCCGACCGCGAATACTCCCACGCATTTGCAGGGGAAAAAAATGGGCTTATGTTTATGTCCCGTTTGTCGCAAGGTTAATCTGACGACGAGTAGTCATTGTCGACGCTGTTTTAGCCAGTTAAGTAGTCGAAATTATGCCAGCATTCAGCAAAGTTGGGCTTTACTGGTTACCGCAACAATTTTACTTGTTGTCGCCAATATCTACCCAATAACCCTCCTGACAAATCGGGGAGAGGTTACCCATGACACTATTTTTAGTGGTATTAGCCATCTGGTCAAAACGGGCATGTTCCCGATTGCTATTATTGTGTTTACTGCCAGTATATTAGTGCCTTGGCTAAAAATTATTGGTTTGGCCACCTATTTAACGGCTATCAGCTTTAACCTTCCAGTATCAAAAAGAAAATTGATGGTGGGTTTTCATATCATTGAATGGATTGGCCGTTGGTCAATGCTTGATTTATTCGTGATTTCATTAACAGTTGCCCTAGTCAATATGGGGCAACTATTAGACGCAAAACCTGCACCTGCCGCTACCGCGTTTGCGTTAGTAATCTTACTGACTCAACTCGCGGCAAGAGTGTTAGATACTCGTTTACTCTGGGACCGCTTGGAACACACTAATGACACAAATTGAATCGCCTAAAGTTGTGAAGAAAAAATTATTCTCGCCAATATGGTTATTGCCTGTTGTCGCCTTAATATTAGGTGCTTGGTTAGGAGTAAAAAGCATTAATGAGTCCGGCATTGACGTTTTGATCCACTTCCCCAGTGCCGCCGGGATCGATATTGGTAAAACCTTGGTAAAATACCAAGGTTTGTCGGTAGGTAAAGTCACCGACATTGGTATTGATGATGATCTCAGAGGGGTTAACGTCAAAGTGGTAATGGATTATCGCGCCGATCCATTTTTAAACAAAAATACTCTTTTTTGGTTAGTCAAACCCAAAGCGAGTATTACTGGAGTCGAAGGATTAGACACCTTATTTTCAGGCAATTATATTGCCATTCAGCCAGGAGATGGGCGCTCTGCAACCGAATTCGAAGCTGAGCGAGAAGCGCCAGCAATCCTCCCCGGCATTGAAGGGCTCATGATCGAGCTAAAATCACCTCGACTGGGATCTATTGATGTTGGCTCGCCAGTATTTTTCCGTCAAGCGCCTGTCGGCAGTGTGGTCAGCTACCGTCTACACGGCAACAAGCAAATTATTATCAGCGCATTTGTTCAAGAGCAATATGCTCATTTAGTCAATAAAGATTCCCACTTTTGGAATGTCTCGGGGTTAAAGATTGATGCCTCATTAGCTGGCATCAAAGTCAGTACCGAAAGTATTGCGTCAATTTTAGCAGGCGGAATTAGTTTTGATAGTGGCACTGATACCGAAAAAGCGGTAAATGGCGATGAATATACCCTGTATGAAGATCAACAAACGGCTCTCGGTGGAATTGATTTTAGCCTAACTGCGGCAAATGGTGAGGATGTCAGCGAAGGGACAGCTATCATCTACCGTGGTATTGCTATTGGTCAAATTGAGAAAAAATCCTTAACGCCAACCGGGGTTCAATTCATTGCTCGAGTTAACTACCAGTACAAAGCGTTAATTGCCAAAGATAGTCAGTTTTGGTTAAGTGGTCCCGAAATATCATTAAAAGGTGTCAAACACGTCAGTCGACTCGTTACAGGAAGTGTGATTAATGTTTTGCCTGGTAGCCAGGCATCAACTGAGGCGATGCAATTTGAACTGGCTTCAGGTGCACCAGACTTACTCAGTGAAGACAAAATTGAGCTAACTGTCGTTGCCAATACCCATACTGGTGTCAGTAATGGTGCACAAGTGCGTTATAAACAATTACCTATTGGCCAAATTCTCAGTACTAACATAAGCCAAGATTTTTCAACTGTTGAGTATCATATTGAAATTCTACCTGAATTTAAAAATTTACTCACGAAGGGAAGTTTCTTTGTGCCTGAAAGTGCATTATCCATAAATGCTTCATTAGAAGGCATAAGTGTTAAGACTCGAGATGTAACCACTATGCTTGAAGGGGCTATTAGCTTAATTCCAGGTAATAACAGCGCCCTACTTGCGGTCAATAGTAAATTGAAACTGCATGAATCAATTGAGTCAGCCAAGGCATTATATGCTCAGCAGCAAATGACCCATTTAACCTTGACCAGTATTGATGGGGCAGATTTAGCTGAAGGATCACCTATTTATTATAAAAAAATGCAAATCGGCTCGGTAAGTAAAATTAACTGGTTAGCAAACACAGATAAATTTAACATCGATATTAATATCGACAATAAATTTGCTCCACTAATAAAACCCAATACAGTGTTTTGGCGCAACGATGCTGTCGCCATCAATGCCAGTCTCGCGGGCGTTGATATTAATGTCGCCCCACTTAAAGGCGCTATTAACGGCAGTATTACTCTTGGCCACATAGATGACATAGCTGATATTCAACACAGTGAGCCGAATCTGCGCTTGTATGACAAAAAATCATATGCGCTTATGCAGGCTAAGGTCATTAATCTCACCTTACCCGTCAGTGCAAACATCACTGCCAATGCCGCCATTCGTTTCCAAGGTCATCAAATTGGTGAGGTGACACACGTTAAGCTAAACCAAGATTTAAACACGCTTAGTGCAACAGCGTATTTGTTTGGCCAATATGCACATCACTTCAGCACCAATGACAGTGAATACTTCATTATTGATGCACAGATTTCTTTAGCTGGGATTAATGCACTAGATGCATTATTAACGGGGCCGTATATTGGGGTTATCCCTGGCAAGAGTCTGGAATTAGTTGATACGTTTGTCGCCTTAGCGCACGCTAGTTTTGCAGCCAATGTGCCCAAAGATGCTGTAGTATTCCAATTAGTTGATGATCAACTGGGTTCCATTAAAGTGGGGACGCCATTATTTTTTCGCGGCATTAACGTCGGCCAAATTGATGGTTATCAGCTAGATGATTCAGGTATTGAAATAACGCTGTTTGCCCATGTCAATGCTGAATATGCTCATTTAATTAACCAAAGCAGCCAGTTTTGGGATGCTTCAGGGATTAAGTTAGATGTCGGATTATTTTCAGGCGCGAAGTTAGAAACGGGATCATTAGAGACCATACTTGCCGGCGGAATAGCATTTGCTACACGTGATGCAACCTCAGACAGTAATAGTATCGATGCCACAAGCCGTTTCCCATTACATGCAAATTCGCAAGATGAATGGACACAATGGCGACCTACACAAGCTAAATAAATTCACTCGGGATAATAAACGCTTATCAAACAGCCTTTTCTCCGTTGAGGTTAAATAACGATTCAAACACAAAAAGGCCGATAAATTTATCGGCCTTTTTTATCACTGTCCCGTACTAAAATACATTTACACTTTTTATTATTAACCATAAAACCAATAACACACGCCTATGGCTGCAGTAATACCGGCAATATCAGCAGTTAAACCACATGCCAACGCATGACGGCCATTACGGATCCCGACAGAACCAAAGTAAACGGCCAACACATAAAAAGTCGTTTCGGTACTGCCTTGCAAGATTGCGGCTAATCGGCCAGCAAATGAGTCAACACCATGGTGACTCATGGTTTCTAGCATCATAGCCCGCGCGCCTGAACCACTAAAGGGTTTCATCAATGCCGTTGGCATCGCATCAATAAAGCGCGTATCGGCTCCCAATGCGCTAACGACGCTAGCTAAGAGCTGCAAAGCATAATCTAATGCGCCAGAAGCCCTCAGAAAACCAATCGCTAATAACATCGCCAACAAATAAGGAATAAGCTGGATTGCTTGACTGAACCCCTGCTTTGCACCGTCGACAAACTCTTCATACACAGCAATTTTGCGATAACCGGCGACTAAAATAAAACTTAGAATGAGCAATAGCAATATGCCGTTGCCCAAAATCATAGACACTTGGCCTATTGCATCGGCCGATAATGTCACTAAATAAGCCATACCTGCCATGAACACACTCATAATGATGGCAGCATAAGCCAAAATAACACTATTGAATAACGAGATACGTTGCACCAAAGCCACAACCAGCAGCCCCACAACGGTCGAGACACTTGTGGCCAACAAGATAGGCAAAAAGATATCAGCAGGATTAGCAGCACCTTGTTGCGCGCGATAGAGAAACACTGTCACTGGGACTAACGTTACCGAGGAGGTATTTAACACTAAAAATAAAATTTGGGCATTGGTTGCAACCGCTTTGACCGGGTTAAGCGTTTGCAGATCATGCATTGCTTTTAAGCCTAAGGGGGTTGCGGCATTATCTAACCCCAGCATATTCGCAGTCAGATTCATGCTAATACTCCCATACGCCACATGGCCACGAGGAACCTCAGGCATCAACTTGGAGAGTAAAGGCTCGAATATACGGGCAAACAAACCCACTACACCGGCCTTTTCACCCACCTGCATAAGGCCCATCCATAACGCTAGCACACCAATCAAGCCAATTGAGATGTCTGCCGCTAATTTGGCACTGGCAAACAAAGCAGTAACCGACTCGCTTAATACATTGACGTTGCCATTTACCAATTGGATCACGATAGACAACGCGGCAATGATAAAAAATACTAACCACACTCTATTTAACACATATATCTCCATAACCCAGTCGGTTTTAATAACCTCAATATACAGTAATCATTGCCGATCAGGGCGTACAATTCCGTGATATGATCGACCCAATCACTGCAAAAATAATTTATCGTTTATTATTATGGCCCAATTAAATACAAACTTTATCAAGCACATTGAGAAAGAGTTACCCGCCCACTTATCTTTAGAAGAGTTTATCGCTTATTGTGATAAACCGCTTCGTCAATCCATTCGGGTTAATACACTAAAAATAAGTACCGTCGCGTTTATCAACATCATGACGCAAGCAGGCTGGCAACTCTCACCGATACCTTGGTGTGAGGACGGATTTTGGATTGAAGGCAAAGATGACATTCAGCTAGGCAATGCCATCGAACATATTCAAGGGCTGTTTTACATCCAGGAAGCCAGCTCTATGCTGCCGCCAACTGCACTCTTTTCAAATGATACCGCACCTGAAATTGTCTTAGACCTTGCTTCAGCTCCTGGCTCTAAAACCACTCAAATAGCAGCCTTAATGAATAACCGTGGCTTATTAGTTGCTAATGAATACTCCGCCAGTCGAGTGAAAGTATTGCATGCCAACGTGCTACGAATGGGCGCAAGCCATACTGCCCTGACCCATTTTGATGGCAGAGTATTTGGTGAGTATTTATTTGAATCGTTTGATACTATTTTATTGGATGCTCCTTGCGGCGGCGAAGGAACGGTTCGTAAAGATCCATTGGCATTAAAACATTGGGATATTGATGATGTTACTGCGATTGGCGAAACCCAAAAAGATCTTATCGAATCTGCATTTTTGGCATTAAAACCTGGTGGGACCTTAGTCTATTCTACTTGCACCCTAAGCCAGTTAGAAAACCAACATATCTGTCTACACTTAAAACAAATATATCCTGATGCGGTTGAATTTATCTCATTGACAGATTTATTTGATGGCGCAGACCAAGCGTGCACTAAAGAAGGTTTTCTACATGTTTGGCCACAAATTTACGACAGTGAAGGTTTTTTTGTCGCCAAAATCCGCAAAATAGCCTCAGTCGAGCGAGTAGAAAAACAGCCAAAATTACAAAAAAACTTTCCATTTACTCCCGTAAACGAAAAGCAAAAAACGGAGTTAATACAATATTTTCAAAACAACTTCTGTCTCGAGTTACCTAGTGATGACGTGATCATGGTACGTGATGATGAATATTGGTTATTTCCAGCCCAATTTATACCGTTTATTGGCAAAATGCGCTTTCAACGTATTGGCATTAAGCTCGCTGATGCAATGAAAAAAGGCTACAAAGCAAAACATGAAGCCGTTATTGCTTTATCAGCAGCAGCACATAACCCAACAAAAACTATGGAATTGAGTGCCGCGCAAGCACAAGATTATTTAATGGGTCGTGATATTGCCATAACTACTTTTGATGAATCGGTACAGCAACATTTAGCCATAATGCCACGAGGTGAAATGTTAGTGAGTTATCACAAGGTCGTACTTGGGGTCGTAAAACACTTAGGCCATAGGCTGAAAAACAATTTACCGCGTGAATTAGTCCGCGACAAGGTTAACGTAAGTCTATGACACACTAATTAACCTCATATATGGTCTCCTCCCGTATTGCAAGGTATAACTCATCGATAACAGGGACAGGATTGCTGTCATATATACGGTCTTTTAATGAAGCTATTGGCTTCTGACCTCGATGTATTACGCGCATATCGTCCTTATCAGCTCGTCGGGCTTTTCGCTCTTTGAGGTTATCAGGTTTTCAATATGCAGGTTTTACCTGTTATGTCATCGTTTTGCTCTACCCACGCAATTCTTTGAAGAGCGGTTTACTTATTCTGCTGAATAATCTTCTCCTGAGACGGTAATAGCCCAAGCCATTCTCGCCATTTTGTTGGCATAAGCAACGCAGGCTCGGTTATGCCCCCGAGTTTGAACAAGCCGGTTTATCCATTGACTTAATTTATCCTTTTTCGTTCCAGCTCTTGATACCACAGCCTTTGCTCCTTGGATTAACAGACACCGTAAGTAACTATTCCCTCGCTTACTTATGCCTAGCAACGTCTCTTTACCCCCACTACTGTGCTGGCGGGGAACGATACCTAAGGAAGCAGAAACATCCCTGCCTCGTCGATAGTGACTGCCATTACCCACTTCATTAAAATAAGCACTCGATACCATAGGGCCAAATCCTGGTATGGTTTGAACTCGCTGACAAATATCATTGCGCTTTACTGCTTCAACAATCAATTGGCTATAGGCTTCGATACACGTATCTAATGCAGTTAATTGGCTTTGTAGCTGCCTAAGTATGGCTTTAAACGCCCCTGATAATGGCGAGGCCTCATCATCTAGCATGAGAGGGATACTTTTACGTATATTGTTTACACCTTGGGTTAACGCAATACCGTATTCAGCGATTAATCCTCTTATTTGGTTGCATAATGCCGTTCTTTGCCTAACCGCCAACTCGCGTGCTTTATGCTGTGCTTGATTATCTTGTTGCTCTATCGACTTTATTCCCACACTTTTAATATGTGGCTGGTTAGCCGCGACAGCAATGGCTAAGGCGTCGTTATAGTCATTTTTGTTGCCAATTAAAAAGGCTTTTACATGTTGAGGTGGAATAAGTTTTACCTGGTGCCCACACTGTTGTATTTCTCTTGCCCAATAATGAGACGTTGCACAGGCTTCTAAAGCAACTAAACAGGATGGGTGTGTTTGAAAGAAAGCTAATACTTGCGCTCTTGTTAACATTTTCTTGTTAATTAACCGACCCTGCTTATTACAGCAAACAACATGAAAAAATCTTTTTGCAATATCAAGCCCTATTGTTGTAATCTTCATTTTGGTCTCCTCCCATTTTGATTGTGTGTAACAACTTCAATCATGGCACATCGATGCCGTATTGGGAGGAGACCATCACATCAGCTAGGGTTAATAAAGCATTTACAATCAAAATCTTGCGATAAAAAACAGACCAAAACCAACATTGTTGATTAATTTTTATGCAAAACTCAATAAGTCTGACTATAGTTAATTAATGATTTATTCAGTCTTTGGCATCTTAAGCACTCTTATGATGCCTCAGCAGTAGCGCAAGGCTCTTAATCGAGCCCTTTCCCTAGGCCCAAAACAACTGGATAGTTTTGGGCCATTTTTTTATCTATTTTTTAATCAATAGATCACATCAATAAACAAAAATACATCAGTATCGTTATGTGTTTTTATACCCATATGATGAATGACGCGATGTCATTGGGGCGCTTAAGCTATTAAGTTCAAACAAGTTGTTGAAATAATGATCTTCCCTTAACAAAGATCAAGCGACTAAGATATGACATACTTGAATGGCTCATTAAAGGCAAGTTTCAACCCTATCTAACGGCTTAGGTCGTGTTGAAGTACGACTGCATGGTCTATTTTGTTGCAAACAAAATAGACCATTGTCTCCTGCCATGGAGGTCAGATGCTGGAGGTAGAGCAACGCAAGCGCCATTGCCGACCTCGGAGCGGATGCAACAAAAACGATGCCTATAATGAGGTTATTGCTCACAAAGCGCAGAATACTCATCGAGTAACCAGTGAATGAGTTAATGAGTGAACGACTCGAATTAGCGTCCGATTAACTTAGCGGCATCTTTAAATAAGTTAAAAAAGTTATCTGTGGTGTACTGAGCTAATTCATCAAACTTTTCACCGCGTAATTGTGCAACAAACTCTGCCACATCACGAACATAAGCCGGTTGATTCTCTCGGCCACGATGTGGCACTGGCGCTAAATAAGGTGAATCGGTTTCTACCAGTAATCTGTCTTTAGGCACTTGGCGAATAACACTGCGAAGCTCACCAGCATTTTTAAAGGTCACAATACCTGAAACAGAAATATAAAAGCCCAAATCAATCGCCGCTTTAGCCATTTCCCAGTTTTCAGTGAAGCAATGTAGCACGCCACCTACTTTGTCGGCGTGGCCTGCTTTTAGCATATTAATGGTATCTTCACGGGCATCACGTGTATGGACAATTAACGGCTTACCCACCTCTACGGCTAGGGCAATTTGTTGTTCGAAACACTGTTGCTGCAACGTTTTTGTGTCATTTGCATAGAAATAATCCAAACCAGTCTCACCAATGGCAACCACTCTAGGATCTTCTGCAAAACGTTTAATGTCTTCAATATTCAAGCCTTCTTGCACATCTAGAGGATGTACGCCAGAAGATAAAAATACATTATCAAAGGCAGACATTTTGTCTCGCATGGCTTCAAAGCCTTGCTGACGGACGTTGACGCACAATAGATAGTCAACGCCTTGGGCTTTGGCATTGTCCATAATGGATTGTAAACTGGCTGAGTCGGGGGCCGCTTTTAAGCGATCAAGGTGACAATGGGAATCAATTAGCATGGGAATTCTTTCGCAAATAAAACTAATACGCAAGAATACCTAGCTACATAGTGCAGGTCAAATCACCAGAGGCAAGTTCGCTCGATAATAATTTTTCAATATGATGTTTATGACTTTCAACATCTGTTTTAATTTTAACCCCAATACCCGCAGGTCGTCCGCCTGATGCGCCTAATGGATTAATCCATACCACAGAGCCTTTAAATTCGTTTATTTGGGTTGCATTAGGTAATCGATACGCAATAGTAAGCTCTTGGCCTAAGAAATGACTTTCTGTAGTCGCAATGAATAAACCTGCAGGCTTAATAAAAGGCATGTAAGCACGATAAAGTTTGTGTAATGTATCGTAGTTAACAACAAGATCGACCATAAATAATTATTTTATTTCCATAAATAGGATAAAAGTCAGTGTAACAAAACGTCTTTAATTGGTTAGCTGCCTAAATGCGAGTACATATTGCTGACACAGGGCTTGAGTGTTGACACTCGGCATAGTCTCAAGCTTGTGACACATATTCATCACTCTTCCGGCTAGCTCAATCAGTTTGGCTTGAACAAGCGGATTTAACGACTGAGAACCCGCAGGATCATTTTTTACGCTACTACTTTTTAACACATATTGGCGTAAGTACAAATACAAAACATTAAGTGCATCAACAATCTGTTGCTCAGACACCTTCAATAGACTATTGCTTAGATGACCCGTTTTCAAACTTTGAGCCCAATCTTGGCGAAATGTCAGCAGTTGTTGATAATGCTGACTGGTTAAACTGTTTGCCAGCGCCAGAGGTCCACCAACGACACTAAGACACCATGTAACATCATGGGTTTTTCCCTCAGCATTGGCAGCGGGTAACAACTGCTGTGCAGCTAGCCACTGGTGGATCTCATGCTTAGTGGGTTCAACAAAATTGAGCGTTTGGCAACGACTCGTAATGGTCGCTAATAGCTGGGCTGATGTATTCGTTTGGAGAATGAGCACAACATCATCGCCGGGTTCTTCAAGGGTTTTCAGTAGTGCATTGGCTGCTGCTAAATTTAATCGCTCGGCATTGACAATTATCGCGACGCGCGCACCACCTTGCTGGGCCGTTTGGGTTAACGCTTGGCATAACTGACGAATTTGATCGACTTTAATTTGAGTGCCATCAGGCTCTATAACATATAAATCAGGATGGTTACCTGCAGCCAGTAGCAAACAACTTTTACATTGGCCACAAGCGCCAACGGGCGTGAGTTGTTGGCAAAGTACTGTTTGCGCACAAGCCTTAGCGAGCTTATCGCCCCCTAAAGCTTTATCTATTTTGAACAAATGAGCATGACTGCTTCTACCACGGTAATGCTGATCAACAAAACGTTGATGCGACTCGGCTAACCAAGGTAATTGGTCAATGTGATAATCACTCATGTCGCCACATTATCCTTATCGATATTAATCACTGTTCAGCCATAAGCGCCGGCAAATAGTGCTGTAATTGTAAACGAATATCATCATGAACCCGCTCCATTGATTGACTGGCATCAATCACTACTATGCTGTCATCGTCATGGGCTAGTTGTAAATAAGTTCGCCTTGCTCGCTCAAAAAAATCAATAGCTTGTTGTTCAATTCTATCAAGCTTGCCACGACTCGCTGCACGGCTTAATCCAAGTGTAGGGTCAATGTCTAAATATAGAGTGAGATCAGGTTTAAAACCACGTAAACACGCATCACTCACCGCTTTTACTAAGGGCATCAAACCTCGTCCACCACCTTGATAAGCTAATGAAGAGAGATTGTGTCGGTCACCGAGCACCCATTCGCCTGCAGACAAAGCCGGTTTGATCACATTGGCAATTAGCTGCGTTCTGGCAGCATAAATGAGCAAACATTCCGCTTCGTCACACAGTGGATCGGTTTCATCGACAATTTTGACTAAATCGCGCATTTTTTCTGCCAGTGGAGTGCCACCCGGCTCACGAGTGCACACAGGGGCCTGACCAATATGCTGGCTAATAATATCGTTGACTAAGGCTATTGCGCTAGATTTACCTGCCCCTTCTAATCCTTCAATGACAATAAACTTGCCTTGGTATTGACTCATTTTCTGTTTCTCTGAAATTCGTTTACGGCGTTATTATGCGCTCTCAGCGTTGATGAAAACACATGACTGCCATCATTGCGTGACACAAAATACAAGTAATTTACTTTAGCTGGACTTGCTGCTGCAAATAATGATGCCCGACTAGGGGCCGCAATAGGCGTTGGCGGCAACCCATCAATTTTATAAGTGTTAAATGCGGTAGTTTCACGTAAATCTTTACGAGTGATATTGCCTTTATAACGTTCACCCATACCATAAATCACCGTGGGATCAGTTTGTAGGCGCATGCCTTTTTTAAGTCGATTATTAAATACTGCAGACACCCAATCGCGCTCTTCAGGGTTGCCAGTTTCTTTTTCAATAATAGAAGCAATAATCAGCAATTCATACGGCGATGATAAGGCTAAATCAGGATCACGCCCTTCCCATGCTTGCGCTAAGCTTTCCTGCATCATGGTGTAACTGCGATTTAAAATTGTCTGTAAACTATCATCAGCATGATAATGGAATGTTTCGGGATAAAATTTACCCTCGGGCAAACCAGAAGTATCACCATGGTTCAATAAGACTTGATTAAAGGCATCGGTCTCTTGTGCTAAATGCTCAGTGGTGGCCAGTGTTTGTTGCCACTCAGCAATGGTTTTACCTTCGATTAGCGTTAGGCTGAAAACCACTTGTTGGCCTAAATATAAGCGTCTTAATAACGCTTCCAACGTATCGCCGGGGATCATTTGGTATAATCCCGTCTTAATATTGGCGAGTTTAGGTTCAAGTTTAACCAGGTATTTGACTTTCCAGCTATCAATAATCAATGATTGTTGCTCAAGCTGTTGCGCAAGCTTAATCACAGTGGTACCCGGTTCTACCGTCAATGTTTGAATTTCGGTTAACTGTAATGGCTGCTTTTGATAAGTAATTAAGCCGGATATGAGCCAATATCCACCGAGGCAAAACACGACAAAGAAAGGGATAACACTCGCTAATATAAAAATTTTTAACGTTTTAATCATGATGATAAATTCACACTCAGAACGTGCCTGAATCGCGATGTCTGCGTCCAAGGGCTAAATTGAAAATCGTCAATGGCAGATACATCAATAACGCCAAATAAACTGTTCGTTATCAATACATTGTCAGCGGCTTGAATATCACTAAGCTTAAGTTGCGTTGCCATGACTGCTATTCCATGGCAAAGCAAAGTATCAATCAGTATTTCTCGCATCACTCCGCTTACGCCTGCATGGGTTATTGCTGGGGTAAATATCTGATCATTTTTGACGATAAAAATATTGGCAACAGATGACTCTATCACATTACAATCACAGTCAAACACTAACCAATCTTGGTGTGTGCTAGGTAGAGGTTGAGACTTTATGAGCACCTGTTCCAATCGGTTAAGGTGTTTCATTCCCGCTAAAAGTGGTTGCCTGCCAAGATGAATGGGTGATGATGCTAGCGTAATACCGCTTTGCTGCCAATGATGGTAATGATCAGGAATGGCATGAACTGACACGACTTCAGTCACATTGGCTCTCAAAGGTGCTTGATAGCCACGTCCACCCACTCCGCGCGTCAATATTAACTTGATGCAATGTTGAGGATATTGCTGAGCGAGTTGGGTCAGCTGTTGGATGAGTAAGTCGCTGACACACCACTCAATACCTAAACGCTCACAGCTTTGTTGCAAACGAGACAAGTGCTCGTCAAGAAATAAAATTCCTGCAGGCATATCAGCCGACGCGGTACGCATAGACGCAAACACACCATCGCCATAAGCTACACCACGATCAAATGGATTGATCGTGCCGTCTTCAACGTGATTAACCCAAACCAGCGCCATTATGTATCCTGGCTGATCCGGCTGGCTACGGCTTCTTGCTGATCTTTATATTTGGCACTCTTACGTGTGTTATAAGGGCGAGCAACCGCTGAACTTAAGCGTTCAAAATTGAGCGCTCCTATCGTCATCCCAGGACGAAGCGCCAACGGTAATTTACCACTGTTAAAGAATTCTAAGACTATTTTGCCTTGCCAACCGGGATCAATACGATGCGCAGTCGCATGCACCATCAAGCCTAAGCGCGCAAGTGAAGAGCGACCATCTAACCAACCCACAATATCTGCTGGTAATGTTACACTTTCATAGGTTACCGCTAAGGCTAATTGACCAGGATGAAGGAAAAAGGCCTCATTCTCGGCAATTTCAATTTTGTCGCTCATAACCCGATCAAGTGCTATTTGCATTTCTGCACTTGGGCCACTTAAATCAATATAAGGTGCGGTATGGTCTTTAAATACCCGAAATTGGCTGCCTAAACGCACATCCACACTCACCCCCGAAATCGCTTCCACACCAGGACGCGGATCGATGCTAATGGTGCCATTATCTAAACATTGCTCAATTTCAATATCGGTTAAACGCATACTGCACTCTCTCCTAGATAAGGCTATTTAGCCAATAAATGCTGAATTCTAGCTTTTAAAATATCAGTTGCGATACGATTTTTACCACCCCGTGGAACGATAATATCGGCATATTGCTTTGACGGCTCAATGAATTGCAAAAACATTGGCCGCACAGTGCGTTTGTACTGTGAAATAACCGTTTCCATTGTTCTACCACGTTCAGCAACATCACGGGTTAACCGACGTAAAAAACAAATGTCCAATGGCGTATCCATAAACACACTGGCATCGATTAACTCACGTAATTTAGGAGCGGTTAATAATAGAATGCCTTCTACGATAATCACTCTTTTAGGCTGCATGGTGAGCGTCTCGCTGGTACGAGTATGCTCAGTATAGCTATAACAAGGAATACTTACTGCTTCACCCTGTTTTAGCTGAGTTAAGTGAGTCGCTAACAACTGATGATCTAACGCTTTGGGGTGATCGTAATTGGTTTTGACACGATCTTCCATCGTCAAATGACTTTGGTCATGATAATAGGCATCTTCGTTGATCACACCAATCTGATTGGTTCCTAAATCACGGCACAATTCTTCAAAAATTGTTTTAGCAATTAAACTTTTACCTGAAGCCGACGCACCGGCAATCGCAATAATGACACACTGCTGAGAATTCATCTCTTACCTTATTCGTCTTCTGATATGCTAATGTTTACGACTGATTGTACTTGTTGAAGCGCTAATTCAGCTCCAAGCTTACGAGCAATTTCGCGATATATCCCAGACACTTCACTTTCTGGTTCGCTCATCACACTCGGTGTACCATTATCCATGGCTTCACGAATATTGATGTGTAATGGCAGTGAGCCCAATAGTGGCACGTTATAACGCTCAGCTATTTGACTGCCACCATGAGTGCCAAAGGGGTGTTCTTTATGACCACATTCAGGGCAAAGATGAAAACTCATGTTTTCAACAATTCCCAATACAGGAATATTAACTTTATTAAACATGGTAATGCCTTTTTTGGCATCCGCTAAAGCAATATCTTGTGGCGTCGTCACAATGACAGCACCGCTCACTGGCACTTTTTGCGATAGCGTTAATTGAATGTCACCGGTTCCAGGCGGCATATCGATGATTAAATAATCCAGTTCAGGCCATTGTGTTTCATTTAACAGTTGCGCTAGCGCCCCTGCCGCCATTGGACCACGCCATACTGCAGCTTCATCACCACTAAGCATAAAACCGATTGATTGAGCAGAAATGCCATGCACCAACGCCGGGGTCATATGTATGCCATCTGGCGATTCTGGACGAAAATTAGGGATACCCAACATCAGTGGGATAGACGGGCCATAAATATCGGCATCTAAAATGCCCACTTCGGCGCCTTCAGCTTTTAAGGCTAATGCGAGATTAACTGCGGTGGTTGATTTACCCACACCGCCTTTACCAGAAGCTACCGCAATCACTTGCTTTACATTAGGAAGCGGAGGAATAGCAGGGAGTGCTGAATATACCCGCGGCTGAAAATCGATTTCACATTCCACTTCATCAATCGCATCAAGTACAGCTAATTTATTAGTCACAGCCATCACGATGTCGCGGTATTGTGTCATACACGGGTAAGGATAAACTAAGCCCAATTGTAGGCGTTTTCCTTCTATAGACAATGCTGTCACACACCCTGCACTGACTAAGCCTTTGTGTAAATAAGGATCTTCAAATGCTTCTAAAATATCCAACACTGGTGACAATAATTCATCACTTAATTGATAATTTGTATGCGTATTGACCAAAACGGCGACTCCGAACGAGAAATTTGTACAAGTGTATCAGAACTTGGTAAAAAAATAGCGACTAATAAGCTTTTTTACGTCATGTTTTGCTGAAAAAAGTCTGCTAATCAGTTAGTATCAGGCAATATTATTGGTGTAATTTGATATCGAGACAAAATGACAAAATCGCAGCGTAAAATACTGGTCACAAGTGCCCTCCCTTATGCCAATGGCCCAATCCATCTAGGCCACATGCTTGAATATATCCAAACGGATATTTGGTCACGTTTTCAAAAATTACGTGGTCATGAATGCTATTACATTTGTGCCGACGATGCTCATGGCACACCTATTATGCTGAAATCACAGCAAATGGGGATTACACCAGAAGAAATGATTGCTCAAGTTCAAAAAGAGCATCAACAAGATTTCGCCGATTTCAACATTCAATTTGATAATTTCCACACGACTCACAGTGACGAAAATCGTGCCCTAGCCAGTGAGATTTATCTAAAATTACGCGACAGCGGTTACATCAAAACCAAAACTATTTCACAATTATTTGACCCTGAAAAGTTAATGTTCTTACCAGACCGTTTTGTCAAAGGCACCTGCCCTAAATGTAAGTCTGAAGATCAATACGGTGATAACTGTGAAAACTGCGGTGCGACATATAACACCACTGATTTGATCAATCCAAAATCAGCCGTGTCGGGTGCAACGCCCATTATGAAAGACAGCGAACATTTCTTTTTTGACCTGCCTGCATTTGAAGGCATGCTAAAAGAATGGATCCATTCGGGTTCATTGCAACAAGAAATGGCGAATAAACTTAACGAATGGTTTGAGCAAGGCCTAAAGCAATGGGATATTTCACGTGATGCGCCCTACTTTGGTTTTGAAATCCCAGACGCACCCGGTAAATTTTTCTATGTCTGGTTAGACGCTCCCATTGGTTACATGAGTTCGTTTAAAAACTTATGTAACAAGCGTGATGATGTAAATTTTGACGATTTTTGGAGCCTAGACTCAAGCGCCGAGGTGTATCACTTTATCGGTAAAGACATTGTTTATTTCCACAGTTTATTCTGGCCTGCAATGTTAGAAGGTGCTGGGTTCCGTAAACCCACCAGTGTTTATGCTCACGGTTACGTCACGGTCAACGGTTCAAAAATGTCTAAATCAAAAGGCACGTTTATTAAAGCGCGTACCTATTTAGACAATTTAGATCCTGAATACCTGCGTTATTACTACGCCGCTAAATTAACTAGCCGTATTGATGATTTGGATTTGAATTTAGAAGACTTTGCCCAGCGAGTTAACTCAGATTTAGTCGGCAAATTGGTTAACCTAGCCTCACGCACGGCCGGTTTTATCGGTAAACGTTTTGAAGGCAAATTAGCCAAGGTTGCAGACAGCAGCTTAAGCGACATATTTTTAGCCAAAAGCGAAACCATTGCTCAATGCTATGAAAACCGTGAATTTGGTAAAGCGATGCGCGAAATCATGGCCTTGGCCGATATGGCTAATGCCTACGTTGCTGATGCGGCGCCTTGGCAATTAGTCAAGCTAGAAGATAAACAAGAAGAAGCCCATCAGGTATGCAGCAATGCATTAAACCTGTTCAGAATTTTGGTTACCTACCTTAAGCCTGTATTGCCTAAACTGGCCGGAAATGTTGAAGACTTTTTACAGTTAACCTTAACATGGGATAATTTAGGCCAAGATCTAGCGGGTCATGAAATCGCGCCATTTAAACCTTTAATGCAGCGTATTGAACCTAAGAGCATTGAAGCTATCATCGATGAGTCTAAAGAAAACTTGCAAGCAACCAATACCGACGCGCCTAAAACAGACGCGCCTAAGCAAGCGGTTAATCAATTAGAACTCGATCCTATTAGCCCAGAAATTAGCTTTGATGATTTCGCTAAAATCGATTTACGTATTGCGCGGATCAGCAAAGCGGAACATATCGAGAAAGCCAATAAGTTACTCCGACTTGAATTAGACTTAGGCGGTGAAACTAAGCAAGTATTTGCCGGTATTAAGTCGGCTTATGCACCTGAAGACTTAGTCGGTAAACTGACCGTGATGGTGGCGAACCTTGCGCCGCGCACGATGAAGTTTGGTGATTCTGAAGCCATGGTGTTAGCTGCAGGTCCTGGTGGTAAAGATTTGTTTATTCTAGAACCCCATGAAGGCGCACAGCCGGGGATGCGAGTGAAGTAACACTCAACTAGCCAAACAAAAAAAGACCGCTTTGGCGGTCTTTTTTGTTTGGCTTGATAGTTCATTTGTTATGTTTATTGTATTCACTACTAGAGGTTGATTCGGTCTCTGATTTATAAGCCTCATTCGCTGTTTGCACTTCAAAATCTTCTGCCATTGCCTGCTTTAATCGTTCTTCGTATCGCATAAACAGGTTTAAAAAGTCATTGCTGAACCGCTCACCCTCTGATTCCGTTAACCATTGTGCATATAGACGTTTAGATGCTTCTTTTTCAACCCGTTTATACGTCGACTTTCGCTTACTGACAAAATCGTCAGAATAGCCCAATAAGCGCAATGACGCCGCGCCCACTTCAAGTGCAGAATGATGGGTTTCTGACTCAACAATATCGGCGCCCGCTTCTTTTAATAAATGCCCGTGGCCGCGATCGAATGCCCTCGCAACGATGTTAAGTTTGGGGTAGGTATGATGTAAATATTTCACTAACGCAACACTGCTTTCACGATTATCGATGGCGACAACAAACAAGGAAGCCTGGGCAATACCCGCTGTTGTTAATAAAGCTGGACGGGTAGCATCGCCATAATAGGCTTTAGTATTGATTTTTCTAATCGAGTCAACTTGTGAGGCTTGATGGTCAAGCACCACCGTTTTAATGCCATTGGAAATCAATAATCGATTAACAACTTGGCCAAAACGACCAATACCAGCAATCACCACACAGCCAACCTCGTCAATATTATCTTGGGCGCGTTGATTGGTTTTTTTCTGAAAACGAGGAAAGATCACCTTTTCGAACAAAATGAACAACCCTGGGGTTAAAAACATCGATAACGCGACCACTATCGACAAGGTTTGTGCCAGCTCTGCAGGCAACACATGCTGTTGCACGCTGAAACTTAATAATACAAAGCCAAACTCACCCGCTTGAGCAAGACTTAAGGCAAATAACCAACGATCACTGCCTTTAATTCGAAAAATTAATGCCAATAAATAAAGTACAATCCCTTTAATTAGCATCACCCCAGAGGTCATTAAGATAATCTCGCTAAAATCGGCAAATAACACCGAAAAATCAATCCCAGCACCCACGGTGATAAAAAACAGTCCTAATAACAATCCTTTAAAAGGCCCAATATTGGACTCTAGTTCATGTTTAAACTCACTATTAGCCAGTACCACGCCCGCCAAAAAGGTACCTAATGCGGGTGAAATACCAACCAAACTCATTAACGCTGCAATCCCAATCACCAACATAAGCGCTGCGGCAGTAGATATTTCGCGTACTCCTGAGTCCGCTACCATCCTAAATAATGGCCTACTGAGATAATGCCCACCTAACACCACAGCACCAATAGCTAATACCAGTACAATGGCATATGCCCAACCTGGTAATGAAGCCACGAGACTTAACTGCTCGTGTTGTTCACTCATACTACTAACAGCAGCTTGGGCTTTCTCAACTAACTCAGGTAAGGCTAATAACGGAATAAAGGCCAACATGGGAATGACGGCTATGTCTTGAAACAGCAAGACCGAAAATGCGTTCTTTCCGGCATGGGTTTTATTGAGGCGTTTTTCAGATAAGGTTTGCAACACAATTGCGGTAGATGAAAGGGAAAAAATTAACCCTATGGTTAACGCTGTACTGAGCCCATATCCAGCATAAGTCGCACAGGCCATCACGGCCAAAATAGTCCCAACAACTTGTAAGCCACCAAGCCCCAGTAAACGGTTGCGCATCGCCCATAACATTTTAGGCTCAAGCTCTAACCCAACTAAAAACAACATCATCACCACGCCAAATTCGGCGAAGTGTTGAATCGTGTTGGTTTCACTGCCGACTAAACCGATAATTGGCCCAATAACAACCCCGGCAATGAGGTAGCCGAGTATTGAACCTAATCCTAATTTATTGGCTAAGGGAACAGCGATTACCGCAGCGGTTAAATAAATAAAAGCTTGTAGGAAATACTCGGTCATTTACGGATCCTTAACAAATAAAAGGCAATATGATACATCCATGGTCTTGTCCATCACCCATTATGTAGACTTCGTTTAATGCCAATAGCTAAGTCAATGTTGTCAAAAAACAGCACTAAACATCGGTTATCTACCTAAGACTAAAGCCGGTAACGCAATGAACATCAGCGCCGGCGCAACCAAGCATTACGATATTGTCAAATTACACGGGATTTACAATATCAATAAAATGATGCTCAATATTGAATTTTTCCGCTAAATGCTCACCCAAAGCTTGGATGCCAAATTGTTCTGTCGCATGATGCCCAGCGGCAAAGTAATGTAACCCTTGCTCGATTGCTGCATGGAAAGTCCGCTCTGATACTTCACCACTAATAAATGCATCAACCTCCATTTGCGCCGCATCATCAATATAGTCTTGTGCACCTCCGGTACACCAAGCCAAGGTCGAGATCATTTTGGTTTCATCACCTATGTGCAACGGTTTACGTTTTAATACACTGCTGAGTAACTCGCTAAATTCGGCAACCGTTAATGGGTGTTCTAAATGACCATGCCATAATAAATCCTGAGCCACAGGCTCGTAGACTCTTGGGCTAATAATGCCTAATTGTTGGGCTAATTGGGCATTATTACCCACACCATGGTGTGCATCTAACGGTAAATGATAGCCATATAAACTAATGTCATTATCCATTAATGCTTTGATCCGACGATATTTCATGCCAGTGATGACGTCAGGCTCATTTTTCCAAAAAAAACCATGATGAACCAAAATTGCATCAGCGTTGACCTTTATCGCAGCATCAATTAGTGCCTGACAAGCTGTAACTCCGGTGACTATGGTGTGAATGTTCGACTTACCTTCGACTTGCAGCCCATTTGGCGCATAATCTTTAAACGCACTCACGTTTAAAAAAGTATCAAGATAGGACGCCAATTCTTGACGTGAAATAACTGATGTTTGATGATTTTTGGACATAAAACCCCTAAAAATTTAACTAACCTCAGCCAGTAGACAATATAAGGTTATTGATAATGATATTGACCATACGGACTCACACGATATTCATTCATATAATACTGAATGGCGATACCACCAGTTTACCCGAATATGGTCGAACTCGCGAAGCTTATGCAACCTAAAAACGGTTTAAAATACAGATATTTTAGGATCTAAATCAATGAGAAACACAAGCCTCTGAGACAGGTAATATTCGTATAGCCTAAAGTTATTTATTTCAATAACGTCCCAATAAACTGTCGATAAAAACGACTTTTTGACTGATAATTCGACAATTTTGGCATGGATTGGACTTTTGATAACTTAACACTTTAAAATTAGTTACAACCTTAATTTAACGTGATAACAAGTAGGTTATTAACTATGACAACATTGACTAAAGAAGAGGTCATCAGCCAATTACAAACGGCACTTGAAAATCAATCTGGCAAACCCGTTTCAATTGAGCAAGCGGGCAGTTGGTATAAAATCGACGGCGCAAAATCAGTGCGTTTTAGCGAACTCGACGCTATGCATGCTAATTTAACGGCATCTTCAGTAAAAAAAGTACCACTGACAACCACGTGCGGATTAGTCGCTGAACCTAGGCGAAAAGAATCGGCAAAAACTGCAGCGAAAAAAACACCGACTAAAAAGGTTCAATCAACCTCAGGTGGATTAACCCCTAAGCAGTTGTGGCGTCAAAAACTCGAAAATACAATCGGTAAGCAAACATTGCCTCAAGGTTTTTAATAAAACGTGGCAATAACAGATAATACTGTATTGCAAAACAGGTATTGACGACTGCGGGTAAAATAACAGAAGCCTAGGCTCCTGTTATTTTACTCGCATTATCACATTGCAAGGTCGACTCTGACATAACCGGTTAAGTAAACCACCCTAACCTCATCTCCGGCAGCAAAACTCATTCCAGGATCCGCATCTTGGATCACCATAACTTGGCTGCCATCTTCTTGCTTTATCATTAGTTCAACTAATTTAGTTTCAAAATAATATTGTTGGTTACCATGCTGACTTCCGATCCCCCCACCGATCAATGCCCCCAAGACAGTGGCAACATCTTGACCGGAACCACCACCAAATTGATGGCCAATAACACCACCGATTAAGGCTCCACCAAAGGTTTTCCAACCACTGTGACTGTCTTCAACCAGCTGTTTTTCACTCACCTGCTTTACCGATTCAATTTGTCCATACAGTACTTTCTCAACGGGGACCGCTTGATTTCGCTCATAAGCAGCTTGGCTTTGGCCAAAAAAAAGGCAAATTGTCAGCAATACTGCAAAAATACTCTTCATACTCACAGTTATGATTTTAAACATGGCTAATTTCCGCTAAGTTAACGATACGATATTACAAATAATATACTCAATTTGAACTCACTGTGTTATTTAAATCAATCCATCGAGTTTCCTTCGCCGGAACAAGCCCTCATTAATCCTAATGGCTTATTAGCCATTGGAGGAGACTTGCAGCCCACCCGCTTAATACAAGCCTATTATCAAGGTATTTTTCCTTGGTTTAATGCCAATGACCCGATTTTATGGTGGTCGCCCGACCCTAGAGCTGTGTTCACGCCGACTCAACCTTTTGGCAGTAAAAGCTTGATTAAGTTTCTTAAAAAATCAACGTGGCGCTATACCATTAATCATGCATTTTTGGACGTAGTCGCGGGATGTGCACAGCCTCGCGATAGCCAAAGTGGCACGTGGATATCGGCAGAAATTCAAATGGCCTATTATGAACTTCATCTTCAAGGGCGCGCTCACTCTATTGAAGTGTGGGATGGCGAACACCTTGTCGGTGGTCTGTATGGTATTCCGGTAGGAGGTGTTTTTTGCGGTGAATCGATGTTCCATCGCCAAACTAATGCATCAAAAGCTGCGTTTGCTATACTGAATCAACACTTGGTGAAAAATAATTTCCAGTTAATTGATGCCCAAATAATAAACCCACATTTGCTCAGCCTTGGCGCTAACGCCCTACCAAGACGCAAATTTTTGTCGATACTTCATCAATATCGAGATCAAGCCATTTCAGCGTCAATATGGCACAAACAAGAGGTGTTAATTGAATTCTAAATCGGTCAGCGTCGGCATAAGCCAACCTTTTGATTGCAACTATATTGAAGGCAATAAAGAACAATTGTTGGTCATCCAGGAACCACAAGTTGACGCAGCATTATTTGAACAACTTCTGGCTATGGGGTTTCGTCGTAATGGAAATGCCATTTATAAACCACGTTGCCCAAACTGCCAAGCCTGTCAGTCTATTCGATTGAATGTGAACGATTTTGTGTTATCAAAACGTCAGAAACGCACGTTAAAGAACAACCGAGATTTACATTGGAAAGTCAGCCATACATCACGGCCTGAACATTATATTTTGTACCAGCGTTACATTAATGAACGGCACAGCGATGGACCCATGTTCCCGGCATCACAAAGCCAATATGATGATTTTTTATTATCTGATTGGTTGCCGCCAATGTATATCGAAGTATTTGATCATGAGAAGTTAATTGCAGTCGCGGTCACCGATGATATGGCACAGAGTTATTCGGCGATTTACAGTTACTTCGACCCGGACTATGCTGAACGATCCTTGGGTTCACTGATGATTTTAATTCAATGCCAATTGGCAAAGTCATTGGGTAAGCGATTTTTGTATTTGGGCTATCAAATTGATCAAAATAGGAAAATGAGTTATAAACGCCAATACCGTCCATATCAAATTTTAACAGCACTTGGTTGGCAAGTTGGCGAAAATCTTACACCTCTTTCTCGTTAACGCCCTTTACAGTTCAGGGTTTTTGGGGCATGATACGCCCGATTTTTTCATATTTGAAGGCTAATGGGATAACTAATTAATGGCGAAAGAAGACAACATTGAAATGCAGGGCACTATCCTTGAGACCTTGCCAAATACAATGTTCCGCGTAGAGCTTGAAAATGGACATGTGGTGATAGCCCACATCTCTGGCAAAATGCGCAAAAACTACATCCGTATTTTAACCGGTGACAAAGTCACGGTTCAGTTGACTCCTTATGACTTATCAAAAGGTCGTATCGTCTTCCGCGCACGTTAATCGCTAGCCTCAACAATGTAAAAACCGACTGCCTGTCGGTTTTTTTGTTGTTATACCAAACTGCATAAGTAAAGTGTACTCAGCGCAAAGCAACACGCATCAAACAAAACGAATGTTCAACGTAATGGGTATCCCTTTATCAGAGCATTCAACCAAGCATAGCGATGGTTGTAATCCGTTTTGCAGAAGCACCTCATACGCTCCACTGCTATGTTGTATTGATTTAAAAAGGGAATACCCATTTTGCCATCAATACCCATTGAATTGAACAGTGAGTAACGCTCTGAGTTGATGACTTATTTATCAAGAAACGGTATTAGGCGCAATTAACACACATAAAAAAGATGACCCATGGGTCATCTTTTTCAATTGTATCGTTAATGACTACGACACTTTTTCTAACGACTCACAATTGATATTGATCTCACCGTCTTTCACGTCAATGTGCGCAACACCGCCCCTTTCAAGCACGCCAAATAGAATTTCATCGGCTAGTGGGCGTTTAATCAATTCGGTCACCACACGCGACATAGGACGCGCGCCCATCGATTTGTCGTATCCCTTCTCCGCAAGCAAGGTTCGAGCCTCGTCACTGACATCCAAGGTGACATGTTTATCATCAAGTTGTGCCTGTAACTCAACTAAGAACTTATCAACCACTTTGGCGATTACTGTCATATCCAAATGATTAAACCATACGATTGAATCTAATCGATTACGAAACTCAGGTGAAAAGATTTTATTGATTTCAGCTAAGGCATCTTGAGTATGATCTTGCTGTCTAAAGCCAATCGATTTACGAATAGTTTCTTGCACGCCAGCATTGGTTGTCATCACTAACGTCACATTTCTGAAATCAGCTTTACGACCGTTATTGTCAGTTAACGTACCGTGATCCATCACTTGTAATAGCAAGTTGAATACATCAGGGTGCGCCTTTTCAATCTCGTCAAGTAGCACCACACAATGTGGGTTTTTAATCACAGCATCGGTTAACATGCCACCTTGATCGTAACCAACATAACCTGGAGGAGCACCGATTAAACGCGACACAGTGTGGCGTTCCATATACTCAGACATATCAAACCGAATGAGTTTAAGATTGAGACAATTAGCCAATTGGTTGGTGACTTCGGTTTTACCTACCCCTGTCGGGCCGGCAAACATAAAGCTACCCACTGGCTTTTTCTCTGAGCCTAAACCACTGCGCGACAAGCGAATAGCGGAACTGAGGCTCTCAATAGCCTTGTCCTGCCCAAATACCACCATCTTAAGGTTGCGTTCTAGGTTACGCAGCATATCTTTGTCAGTCGACGATACCGACTTCTCAGGAATACGCGCCAACTTGGCAATGATAGCCTCTATTTCAGCTTGACCAATGGTCTTCTTACGTTTGCTTTGCGGCATCATCACCATACGCGCACCCGCTTCGTCAATCACATCAATCGCTTTGTCGGGTAAATGACGGTCATTAATGTGCTTTGCCGATAAGATAGCTGCACTGCTGATGGCCGCTTGGGTATAGCGTACACCATGGTATTGTTCGTACTTAGATTTAAGCCCCATCAATATTTTGGTGGTTTCAGCGACAGAAGGCTCATTGATATCAATTTTTTGGAAGCGACGTGCTAAAGCACGGTCTTTTTCAAAAATGCTTTGATATTCTTGGAACGTCGTTGACCCCATGCAACGTAACTTACCACTTGATAACAATGGTTTGAGTAAGTTAGACGCATCCATCACACCACCAGAAGCGGCGCCAGCACCAATAATGGTATGAATTTCGTCAATAAATAAAATAGCATGCTCATCCGCAGCTAATTCTTTTAATAAGCTTTTAAAGCGCTTTTCAAAATCACCACGGTATTTAGTGCCCGCTAATAATGCGCCCAAATCTAACGAATACACGGTCGCATTGGCCATCACTTCAGGCACTTGTTTGTTGACGATGCGATAAGCCAAACCTTCTGCTATAGCCGTTTTACCCACGCCAGCTTCACCCACGAGTAAGGGGTTGTTTTTGCGACGACGACAGAGTGTCTGAATCGCACGTTCAATTTCAGCATCACGACCAATTAATGGATCGATAGTACCGTCTTGCGCTAATTGGTTTAAATTAGCCGCAAATTGCGCCAACATGCTACGGTCTTCGGCATTTTCAGATTGATCATCAATGCGTTCTTGATCTTGTGGTTCGCCAGAATCGTCTTCTTTTCCCATGCCATGAGAAATAAAATTAACCACATCTAAGCGGGTAATCTCACAACGACGCAGTAAATAAACCGCTTGGGATTCTTGCTCACTAAAAATAGCAACCAGCACATTGGCGCCAGAAACTTCATTACGACCAGATGATTGCACATGGAAAACCGCACGTTGCAGAACACGTTGAAATCCTAAGGTAGGCTGTGTTTCACGCTCTTCAGTTGATTCGGCAATAATCGGTGTGGTTTGTTGAATGAAATTAGCCACTTCTTCTCGTAAACGATTAACATCCGCCCCACAAGCAACTAATGCTTCATAAGCAGAGGGATTATCAATCAGCGCTAATAATAAATGTTCTACTGTCATGTATTCATGACGTGAATCTCTAGCTTGCTGAAACGCTAGGTTCAAGGTGACTTCCAGGTCTTTGTTCAGCATAAGCACCCCCTAAATTTAACCACAGACTGTGAGAAATCGATATTATGCTTTCTCTAACGTACACAGTAACGGATGTTGGTTTTCTCTTGCAAACTGATTTACTTGAAAAACTTTTGTTTCTGCAATTCCAAATGGAAACACACCACACAATCCTTTGCCTTGGTTATGGATTGCTAACATAATATCAACAGCTTGCTGTTCATTTTTCTCAAAGAAACGTTGTAATACTTCTACCACAAAATCCATCGGGGTGTAATCATCATTGTTTAGCACCACGTTATACATATGGGGTGGTTGTAGCTTAGATTCAACCTTTTCTTCAATATGTTCTACACTGCCTATTTTAGCCATTGTTTAATACTAGCCTCTCGTTTGGTTCCCGACCACTTGATATTATTAAATTAATTAAATGTTGCCTTTTTGTTAATTACTGCTTGACATCTTTTCGTACAAATTTCATTCTATTTGTTAGGCGGCGAATAATAGACCGCTGGATAATAAGTTTTACTATCTTACTGGTAAGTAGACAATAGAAGGAAGTGGAAGTATGGCAAACGGAACTGTAAAATGGTTCAACAACGCCAAAGGATTCGGGTTTATTTGCCCTGATCAGGGTGGCGAAGATGTATTTGCGCACTATTCAACTATCGAAATGGAAGGTTATCGTACCTTAAAAGCAGGTCAACCTGTATGCTTCGAAGTTGAAGCTGGTCCCAAAGGAATGCATGCTTCAGCCATCTCGCCAACAAAATAATTGGTGAGACTATAAGACAAAAAGACAAAAAGACAGGGATTTTAATCCCTGTCTTTTTTTATTGACTTAAATAACCTCAATGAACAAAAATAAATAATTATTTAACCGTTTGTTAGCCAGCGTTGAGGTTTTTAGTCTCAATTTAGTCAAGATGACAACTTCAGTTGACGCTATCGCTGTTGATGTCATCACCACGCAATCACCTCGAAGGCGTTACCCGCAGACATTAGCCCTTAAAAAATTGGTTTAATGTGGCACTTGGGCGCATCGCTTGTTCAGCTTTCGCAGCATCTAAACGGTAATAACCGCCTAAATCTACGGCAGGACCTTGTGAACCATTCAACTCCGCAAGGATAACCGTTTCATTTGCAGCCAATGATTTAGCCAATGGTACAAAATACGCAGCCAGCGCTGAATCCTCTGTTTGCTCAGTTAATGCTTGTGCCCAATACATCGCTAGGTAGAAGTGGCTACCGCGATTATCAAGTTCACCTACACGACGAGAGGGTGATTTATTGGTGTCAAGGAACTTACCAATAGCCACGTCTAACGTGTCTGCTAGCACTTGTGCTTTAGGGTTGTTGGTCGTTTGACTTAAGTGCTCTAAAGAAGCCGCTAATGCCAAGAACTCACCTAATGAATCCCAACGTAAATGACCTTCTTTTTCCACTTGTTGTACGTGCTTAGGCGCAGAACCACCCGCACCTGTTTCAAATAAACCACCGCCACTCATTAACGGCACAATAGACAACATTTTCGCACTCGTGCCCAATTCAAGAATTGGGAACAAATCGGTTAAGTAATCACGTAATACATTACCCGTTACCGAAATAGTGTCTTCACCTTTGATGATCCGCTCTAAGGTGAAACGTGTTGCATCTTCTGGTGACATCACCTGAATATCTAAACCAGCAGTTTCTTGCTCTGATAAATATTGAGTCACTTTTTTAATTAACTCAGCATCGTGAGCACGATGACTGTCTAACCAAAATACCGCTGGTGTATTGCTTAAACGTGCACGCTTAACGGCCAGTTTAACCCAGTCGCGAATAGGCGCATCTTTCACTTGGCACATACGGTAAATGTCGCCAGCTTCAACGTTATGGCTCATTAATACATCGCCTGCTTGGTTAATCACATTAACCGTACCGGGCGCAATAATTTCAAAGGTTTTGTCGTGGCTACCGTATTCTTCTGCTTTTTGAGCCATTAAGCCCACGTTAGGCACACTGCCCATTGTGGTTGGGTCAAATGCACCGTGCTTTTTGCAGAACGCAATCGTTTCTTGGTAAACACCCGCGTAGCTACGATCTGGGATCATCGCTTTGGTGTCTTGTAACTGGCCATCTGGGCCCCACATTTTCCCTGACGAACGGATTGCGGCTGGCATTGATGCATCAATAATGATGTCACTTGGTACGTGTAAGTTAGTGATGCCTTTATCTGAATCAACCATAGCAAGTGCTGGACGAGCAGCATAAACAGCGGCAATGTCAGCTTCAATTTCACTACGTTTAGCTTCTGGTAAGGTACTTATTTTGGCATACACATCACCAAAGCCGTTATTTACATCAACACCGAGTTCAGCAAATAACGCGCCGTGCTTATCGAAGACGTCTTTAAAGAACACTTTCACGGCAAGACCAAATAATATTGGGTCAGACACTTTCATCATGGTGGCTTTAAGGTGCAAAGATAATAAAACATCTTCTGATTTTGCCGCTTCGATTTCACGAGCATAAAAATCGACTAACGCTTTTTTGCTCATCACTGAAGAATCAATAACTTCGTCAGCCAATAGCGCTAAACCACTCTTAAGCACAACATCTTTACCGTCTTGTTGGGTCAACACGATATTGACTTTATCTGCTGCTGCTAAGGTTACAGACTGTTCGCTTCCGTAGAAGTCACCTTCGTTCATATGAGCAACGTGAGACTTAGACGCGCTCGACCATTTGCCCATTGAATGGGGGTTTTTCTTGGCGTAGTTTTTCACTGACGTCGGTGCACGACGATCTGAGTTACCTTCACGTAATACCGGGTTTACGGCACTGCCTTTAATTTTGTCATAGCGGGATTGAGCTTCAACTTCAGCGTCATTTTTAGGCTCATCAGGGTAGTTAGGAATGTCATAGCCTTTTGCTTGAAGTTCAACAATACAGGCTTTTAACTGCGGAACTGAGGCACTGATGTTAGGTAATTTAATAATGTTGGCTTCTGGCTGGTTAGCCAATTCGCCTAATTCTGTTAGCGCATCAGCAATTTTTTGCTCTGGGGTTAATTTTTCAGGGAAGTGAGCAATAACACGAGCTGACAAAGAAATATCACGGGTTTCAACTTTTACGCCTGCTGCATTAGTGAAGGTACGGATAATAGGCAAGAAAGACAGCGTAGCCAGTGCCGGCGCTTCGTCGGTTTCTGTGTATATAATCGTTGGAGTGTTATCTTTCATTTTATTTCCTACATTATTGTAAATTATCAATTTATTAGAATAAATTGTGTAAGCATTTAATGGATTTTCGTTGACAACACACGCGCAAGTAAACCTTGACTTGCAACCTTGGCGCATCTTTTTAGTCTGCCAAGTATGTGAAATCGCCGATCCCATTTATTATTATATTTTGTTCTCAAACCACTGAGCTTTGGCAGGTAAACCAGATGCCCCAGAATGATAAATTAGCTATAGATCACACTTTTTAGGCGGACATCATAGATCATTCTTAATCATTTTCAAATTCCACTAAGGACGAATACGCAGTAAACTATCATAAATTGATTTATATTCGCTCACTTATCACTCACTCTTATAACCTAGGGATGTTAACCATACCTTTATGTCAAAAATCGGTAAATTCAGTCCATTCAAAAAAACAGCTACAAACAGCGTTAACGCGTCAACTAAATCAGTCAATGTTGTGCCCAGAAGTGCGGCCAATAATGCAGCCAATCGCAACAGGATAAAATCGCGGCTGCCACAAAAACCTCGGACTGAAAATCCCGTCATAGTGCTATTTAATAAACCTTTTAATGTGTTGTGCCAATTTACCGATGAAGCGGGCCGCCAAACACTAAAAGACTTTATTCCGGTTCCCGATGTATATGCAGCAGGACGTTTAGACCGTGATAGTGAAGGTTTACTATTGCTTACCAATGATGGACAGCTGCAAGCAAAGTTGACTCAGCCGACTCAAAAAACCTTTAAAACCTATTGGGTTCAAGTTGAAGGGCAACCGTCAGATGAGGCGTTAAATGCACTTTGCCAAGGCGTGAAGTTGAAAGACGGAATGACTTTGCCTGCAAAAGTCCACGTAATGGGCTCGCCTGATATTTGGCCTAGAAACCCGCCAGTGAGAGAGCGAAAAGCCATTCCTACCACTTGGCTTGAAGTACAAATTTGCGAAGGTCGAAATCGCCAAGTTAGGCGTATGACAGCCCATGTCGGTCATCCAACCTTAAGACTAATCCGTTATAAAATAGGTCAATGGTGTCTAGATGATTTACCTAATGGCGAATACAAAGTGATGAGCACCGCTAAATAACCACAAGTTGAGCATCTTAGGATCAGAGGGAATTATGACCGAACGTTATAAACCGAATACCACTGTAGCTTGCGTTATTTATAGCCAAGGCAAATTTTTATTAGTGGAAGAATGCATTGATGGTGCGGTTAAATTTAACCAACCAGCTGGACATCTAGAGGCGAATGAATCGATTATCAATGGGTGCGCCCGTGAAATTGTTGAAGAAACCGGTCTTGAGTTAACACCACAAGCCTTAGTGGGCATTTATCAATTTAGAGCATCTGCAAACTTAGCGTTCGTTCGTTATACCTTTTGTATTGAACTGACCAAGCAACAACACGCTAAACCTCGCGATAATGCCATTACAGATACTCACTGGCTCAGTCTTGCTGAAATCATCGCCCTTGGTAGCCAACTTCGCAGCCCATTAGTGGTAAAAAGTATTGAAGATTTCTTACAACAAGCTGATAAAAACCTTTTACCACAGCACACCCCTTTATCACTGTTCAATGTCGATTATTTTTAGAGCCTTGTCTTGGGCTATTTGCATACGCCTCAAGATAGCCCATTCAGCGAATGCGTGATAGAATATGCGCCGCACAAATGTCATGTTTATTAGGACTCGAGGATCTTTAAAGGTGAATTTTGCAGCTGTTTCGGCTATTTATACTAGGCAGAGCTTATGACATGTCGTTGTTGTTCATAAATAAGCGTTAACCTAGTAGAAAGAAGCCCAAAATGCTACTCATAGGGATCGGCTAAACAGGTGCACTTATTGGTAAGCGAAGGTCTTTGTTGTAAGATATTAGTTTACGTAGACAGTTTGCTTTAAGACTTGCAGCGCATTCTTATTTAAACAGAAAACCGTTTAGATCGAATAGATTTTGACCATAAAATTCAGCCGGCACTTGACGGTCAACTAATTAATCTCGTCGAAATGTGCATGCAACAACATTCAGGCTCACAACGAACAAAAATCTAGCTCAATCGCCTTGAAACATTGGCATTGCGGCACAATATACATATTATCTATCTTCAAGGTTTTTAGGATTTATGACATCACTTAGCCCTACTTCAAATGGTAAAAAAGTCATTGTCGGCATGTCCGGCGGTGTGGACTCTTCAGTATCAGCTTACTTGTTAATGCAGCAAGGCTATCAAGTTGAAGGTCTGTTTATGAAGAACTGGGAAGAAGACGATACCGATGAATATTGCGCGGCTGCTGATGATTTAAAAGATGCACAATCAGTTTGCGACAAGCTAGGCATTAAAATGCATACCGTCAATTTTGCTGCCGAATACTGGGATAACGTATTCGAATATTTTTTAGCAGAATACAAAGCCGGCCGCACCCCCAACCCCGATATCATGTGCAATAAAGAAATTAAATTTAAAGCCTTTCTTGAATTTGCGGACGATATTTTAGATGCCGATTATATCGCCATGGGCCATTATGTCCGCCGACGTGATAATAGCGATGGCAGCGTAGAAATGCTTCGCGGAGTTGATGGTAATAAAGATCAGAGCTACTTTTTATACACGTTAAGCCACGAACAAGTTGCCCGCAGCTTGTTCCCTGTCGGTGAACTTGAAAAACATCAAGTGCGTGAAATAGCCCAAAAACTGGGATTAATTACCCACGACAAAAAAGACAGCACCGGTATTTGCTTTATCGGTGAACGTAAATTCACCGACTTCTTAGCGACCTATTTACCGGCTCAACCGGGCGATATCGAAAACGCTGAAGGTGAAGTGATTGGGACACATCAAGGATTGATGTACCACACGCTTGGACAACGTAAAGGTTTGGGTATTGGTGGTCTGAAAAATAGTAATGAAGATCCATGGTATGTGGTTGAAAAAGATTTATTACGCAATGTGCTAATTGTCGCACAAGGGGGCAATCACCCTCGTTTAATGTCAAGCGGCATGACAGTCAATCAATTGCATTGGGTTGATCGCAAAGGACCTGAAAATAACTGTCACATAACGGTAAAAACCCGTTATCGTCAACGAGATGTAGCTTGCACACTCGTCTATAATGACTCAGACAATATTACCGTTATGTTTGATGAACCGGTTGCCGCAGTGACCCCTGGGCAATCAGCAGTATTTTTTGATGGTGACATCTGTTTAGGTGGCGGCATAATCGATACCTTAATCCGAGGATAAGCCGTGAGCCAAACTCCAGACAACATCTTGTTTGAACGCACCATGGCCTTCGCTGGTATTTTACAGGCGATTGGCCAGGTCCAGTATTTAGCTCGTCACGGTGAAAGCGATAAAGACGCCCTAGCTGCTACGCTTAATACTATTTTAGTGACAGAGCCAGAATCAACGGCTGATGTTTATCAAGATAAAGCCATTTTAGATAACGGTTATCAACTGATCCAAAATCAACTCGGTGATGGCGGTAACAAAGATGTTGAAACCACTCGTTACTTAGTCGGCGTGTTAGCCCTTGAACGCAAGCTAGCCCATTCACCTAATGGTTTAGGCATGCTAGCGGAACGCATCAATCAAGTGCATCGCCAATTAACCCATTTTGCGATTACTGATGAACAAGTTATTGCCAATTTGGCCAGTATTTACAGCGACATCATCAGTGAATTAGGGCCTAAATTACAAATATCGGGTAATCCCGATTGCTTAAAGCAATCTCTGGTACAACAAAAAATTCGCGCGTTACTGCTTGCAGCCATGCGCAGCGCAGTATTATGGCGCCAATTAGGTGGCAAACGCCGCCATTTAGTGTTTGCCCGTAAATCCATATTTGATACAGCAAAACAAAGCCAAAATAACAATTAATCGAATCACCCTACAACAAAGTTCATCAAGGAGCTTAAAATGGATCTTTCCGCACTAACTGCTATCTCTCCGGTAGACGGTCGTTATGGTAGTAAAACCGCCTCATTACGAGGGATTTTCAGCGAGTTCGGTCTTACTAAGTACCGTGTTCAAGTTGAAATCAACTGGTTAAAGCTATTGTCTAGCTGCCCAGAGATTGAAGAAGTTCCCCCTTTTAGCGAAACCGCATTAGCCTTGTTAGACAGCATCAAGGACAACTTTAGCGAACAAGACGCTCTGCGTGTTAAAGCAATTGAAAGCACCACCAATCACGACGTGAAGGCGGTTGAGTACTTTATTAAAGAACAAATTGCCAACAATGCCGAGTTAGTCGCCATTGATGAATTTGTTCATTTCGCCTGTACCTCCGAAGACATCAACAACTTATCTCATGGCTTAATGTTAAAAGAAGCGCGCGAACAAGTGTTAGTGCCGCAATGCCAGCAGATTATTGATGCCATCAAAAAATTAGCTCATGACAATAAAAGCGTGCCGTTAATGTCTCGCACCCATGGGCAACCTGCATCACCATCGACTCTCGGTAAAGAGATGGCTAACGTTGCAGTGCGTTTAGATCGTCAACTAAACCAAATCAACGCTGTTGAGATTATGGGTAAAATTAACGGTGCCGTGGGTAACTATAACGCACATATTTCTGCTTACCCTGAAGTCAACTGGCACGAACTTTCACAACGTTTTGTGACCAGTCTTGGCATTAACTGGAACGCGTATACCACCCAAATTGAGCCACATGATTACATCGCAGAATTATTCGATGCTATTGCTCGTTTTAACACTATTTTAATCGATTTTGATCGTGATATTTGGGGTTATGTTGCATTAGGCCACTTTAAGCAACGCACTATTGCTGGCGAAATTGGTTCATCAACTATGCCGCACAAAGTCAATCCAATTGATTTTGAAAACTCTGAAGGTAACCTAGGTATCGCTAACGCGCTGATGCAACATTTATCCGCCAAATTACCGGTATCAAGATGGCAACGTGACTTAACGGACTCAACCGTATTACGTAATCTAGGCGTGGGTATGGCGCACTCGTTAATTGCTTATCAAGCGACCTTAAAAGGCATTAGTAAGTTAGAAGTGAATCAAGCACAGCTTTTAGCTGAATTAGATAAAAACTGGGAAGTATTGGCTGAGCCGGTGCAAACCGTTATGCGTCGTTACGGCATTGAAAAGCCGTATGAGAAGTTAAAAGAACTGACTCGTGGTAAGCGTATTGATGCTGCACAACTTGCCGTGTTTATTGATGGCCTTGAGCTACCTGAACAAGTCAAAACCGACCTAAAAAAAATGACCCCTGCAAACTACATTGGCCGCGCAGAAGCCTTTGTTGATGAGCTAAAATAGTTTTATAAGCTTATGCATATCATTAGCGGTCGCATATGTGACCGCTTTTTTATTGCATTAACCACTGACAAATATCTCGACTGAGGTCAATGATGTACACATTAAATATTGATACCCAAGCCTTTATTAAGCAGCATTGGCAACAAAAACCGCTGGTGATCAAACAGGCTTTTATCAACTTTGAAGATCCTATTGCAGCAGATGAACTTGCAGGTCTTGCCTGTGAAGAAGAAATATCTTCACGAGTGGTGATCACCAAAGGCAATGACTGGGATGTGGTCCAAGGTCCATTTGAAGACTATGACCAATTTGGTGAAGACAACTGGCAGCTATTAGTTCAAGCCGTAAACCATTGGTATCCAGACTCACAACCTTTAGTCGAAGCCTTTCGATTTTTACCCGACTGGCGCTTTGATGACTTAATGGCATCATTTGCCACTCCCGGTGGTGGGGTTGGACCGCATATCGATAACTATGACGTATTTATCATTCAAGGTGATGGCGAACGTCGCTGGAAAGTGGGTGATAAAGGCCAGCACAAGCGTCGCGGCGATAATCCTAACTCACCTTTGGTTGACGATTTCGAACCCATTATCGATGTGATATTGCAAAAAGGCGATGTATTATACATTCCACCAGGATATCCACATTACGGCGAAACCTTATCGCTAGCCTTATCATACTCAATCGGTTTTAGAGCCCCGAGTCAGCAAGAACTGTTAACCGAATTAGCCGATACCTTGATTGATAGCAACCAAGGTCAGAAGCGTTTCACCTCTTCAGATGAACCGGCACAACCGGGTCTTATCAGCCAGACACACCAAAAAGGGATCATGGATTTGTTGGCGCAATTGGCACAAGATCCCGCCAGCTACCAAACCATGTTAGGTAAATTACTCAGTCAAAGTCGTTTCGAGCTTGATGTTTGTGAAGGTGAAGAGCCATTAACCGCAGCGGATTTATTAGAAGCTGTTGAGCAAGGCGCAATCATTCAACGTATCGGCGGCCTGAAAGTATTACAATTAGAGCAGGACAGCGAACCACGTTTATTTATCAATGGCGACGTTTACGTCTTTGGTGATGCTAGCAATGAAATGCTGCAACTCTTGGCTAACAAGGTGAGGCTTACGCCACAAGAGGCTAATTTATTCACCGCCAATGCAGCAGCTCTTGACGTTCTGACCGGATTACTTAATCAAGGGTTATTCTACTTAGCCGAAGACGAAAGCGAATAATGAGTAGCATATAAGCCACTGATCTTATGATGGCAAGCAAGATGGATCATCATGCTTAGCTGGAGATAACAAAAAAGGCACTAATAGTGCCTTTTTTATCTCTGTTGCTTCAGTTTATTAAGCCCACAGTTTTTCATCTTGGTTCATTTTATATAAACTTTCTGCTCGCGAGATAAGCAATTGCGCAAACTTCAGTTGAGTTGGGTCTTTTGTTACGCCCGATTTATGCAAGTTTTCTGCTTTGAGCTGCCACATCATCGAAAAATGTCTAATCGCATCACGAGCCGTTTCCGCCACTTTCACATCAACATAATCGGATGGCAAATCACCTGACATAACCCAAAAAGTTTGTTTTTTAGGTTGTTTCGATTCCATCTTCCAAATGGCTAAATAGGGCGCAAGATAACGGCTTTCATCAGTAAGCACTTTGTTTGGGATCACGCCCTTTTCAGCCAAAAACCGATTCGCCTTTTGGAATTGAGTGCGCACCCACTCTTGTCTTTGAGCTTCTGGATCTGGCGTTGGCTGTGCCACCTTTTCTGCAACTTCTTCAGTCATAATACTTCCTATCTTATTGTTATAATGCAGATTAGAACGAAAACTCACCTGCTCGTTAATCACAAAACAATCTTAATATAGCTTCAAAACAATCACGTAACACAAATTACCTTACGTTTACGTAAGGTGGCAAGCTAAATTGCCACACTAATCACAAAAATAACTCAATCAAGCTTTGTTCAGAGTATCCCTAAATGCTATCGTGCTGCAATAAATATAACAAGCAGTCGTTGGCGCCTTATGTCATCAAGTAACATAAGGGGCGAAAAACTCATTTTTTCAAGCGGAGATGTCACGTGGCAGTTTTTAATCATGTTTCGTTCGATGAACACGAACAAGTGGTCTTTTGTCATGATAAGCAAAGTGGTCTGAAAGGCATTATTGCCATCCATAATACTAACCTAGGTCCTGCCGTGGGTGGTTGTCGTATGTGGAACTATCAATCGGATGATGAAGCCTTAACCGATGTACTACGCTTATCTCGTGGAATGACCTATAAAAATGCATTAGCGGGTCTTGCCATGGGCGGCGGTAAAGCGGTGATCATCGCCGATCCCAAAACAACCGACCGTGAAGCGTTATTTCTTGCATTCGGACGCTTTGTGAACAGTTTAGGTGGTAAATATTATTCTGCTGAAGACGTTGGCGTTTCCACAGCGGATATTATGATAGCCAGCCGTGAAACTGAATTCGTAGCCGGTCTTGAAGGCAAATCAGGTGATCCTTCACCGCAGACGGCATTAGGCACTTATCTGGGCATAAAAGCCGCCGTAAAACATCAACGTGGTATTGATAGCCTAAAAGGGATTAAAGTCTCAGTGCAAGGCGTCGGTCATGTCGGCTATTACTTGTGTAAACACTTACATGATGCCGGCGCTGAGCTGGTGGTCACCGATATTCATCAAGCCTCATTAGACCGAGTCGCCGATGAATTTGGCGCAACGCTTGTTGCTCCGCAAGATATCTACACCCAAGATGTTGATGTGTATGCGCCATGTGCATTAGGTGCCACCCTTAATGACACCACCTTACCACTATTAAAAGCCACCATCGTTGCCGGTTGTGCCAATAACCAATTAGCAGAAGTGCGCCACGGCGAAAAACTCAAACAAATGGGTATTTTGTACGCCCCAGATTACGTGATTAATGCTGGCGGCATTATCAATGTGTCATTTGAGAAACACTATGACGTAGCCGCCTCTACTGCCAAGGTTGAGCAGATTTACAATACCCTACTGACTATTTTTGAACGTGCTGATAGCGAGAACCGCACTACGGGTTCTGTTGCCGATGAAATGGCTAAAGCTATTATTGATGCCGCGAGATAGTTAATCAGCTTTATATTAGGGCTTTTTAATGCCTTAACATGACTTTATAGACATGAATTTATAAACAAAGCTAAAAGGAAATGCCTATGCATTTCCTTTTTTATTGTCTGCCCATTACATTTTTACTTAATGACTGATTCATCAAGTTGCAACAAATCGTTCACCTTAGCGTCAACTAACTGCCCTACCCTAAATCAACACTGACGCAATCTGTGTATTAGGGTGAATGACCGATGATCTCGCACAGCAAAAAAAAACATCAGCACCGCCAACCTTTAGCTCACTTAACTCAGCAGGGGAAAATCCAGCAGTTTCATGCTCTGTGGATATCGGATGTCCATTTAGGCAGCATTGATTGTAAAGCTGAGTTTTTATTATATTTTTTAAACCATAGTCAAAGTAACTACTTGTATTTAGTTGGCGATATTGTCGATATTTGGGCATTAAAAAAACGCTTCTATTGGCCCAATAGCCACAATAACGTCATCAAGAAAATCCTCGAGCTGGCCAGTAACGGCACACAAGTGATCTATATCCCTGGTAATCATGATGAGGCTTTTAAAGCTTATGCAAACAGTCACTTTAGGGGCATTACCCTCGCCAAACAGCATATTCATGAGTCGATTAGCGGCAAACGCTTTTTAATGCTTCATGGCGATCAATTTGACTCACAAGTCTGTGTCAGCAGAGCCTATGCCAAACTAGGTGACCATTTATATGATGTGTTGCTTTGGCTTAATCGCCAATTACATAGGGTAAGAAGTCGCCTAGGGTATCCCTATTGGTCATTAGCCAGCTACATCAAACTCCGCGTCAACAAAGCCCAGCAAGCCGTTAATCAGTACCGTGATGCGGTATTACGCTATTGCGCCAAACAACAGGTCGACATGGTTATCTGTGGTCATATCCACCAGCCAGAGTTATCACAACATACGATTAATGACAGCATCATCACTTACGCTAATGATGGTGATTGGGTTGAAAATTGTACTCTCATTGCAGAAACAGAAATCGGTGATGTGCAGTTACTCAAGTGGGATCAACAAACGTTACAAGCTACAGCAGTAAACACGATTGATTTTTGCAGTTCAGAGGCTAAATCAATCATCACGCCCCAAACACAGCACGTTGCATAAATAAGGCTTAAATATGATATTTACTGTCGATAATGTGGTAGAAAAAAACCTGCCAAATGTGCATAACAAGCCGTGGTTAGCCGTGCCGACTAAAGCCATGTTACGTTACTTGCTTCATGAAAAGCAGTGTAATGACATAGCTAACGAACACGCGCATTTATCCGGTGTCGATTTTGTTGAGCAAATTTTAGCGTGCTTAAATTTCAGTTACAGCGTTCCCAATAACGAAGTTGAAAATATTCCGATTGAAGGTCGAGTGGTGATTTACGCTAACCACCCTATTGGGTCACTTGATGCATTAGCATTGATTAAATTAATTAGCCAAGTTCGTCCGGATATTAAGGTGGTCGCCAACGAGCTGTTAATGGCTATTAAACCGTTACATTCCATTTTATTGCCAGTACGTAACATGACTGGCGGTACACCTAAACAACATTTAAATGAAATCCATCATCATCTTAAAAATGAAGGCGCGATATTGATTTTCCCATCGGGTGAAGTGTCACGTTTACGCCCAACAGGGGTTACTGACTTACATTGGCACAGCGGCTTTTTAAAAATGGCTCGCGCCTGTAATGCCCCCCTTTTACCGATGTTCGTTGACGCAAAAAACTCTGCTACGTTTTATGGCGCCTCAATGATTTACAAGCCATTGGCAACGCTATTACTGATTAAAGAAATGTTCAAACAAATGGATCATGTGATGCCGGTGCGAATTGGCCAACTGATCGCTAAAGAAGTGGTCAGCACTCAAGATTTTCCGCTTAAAACCAAAGTGAATTTGCTTAAAAATCATTTATACCGCATAGGTAAAAATCGCAGTCCATTATTTATCACCCAAAATGCCATTGCCCATCCAGAAAAACGCTGTGAATTACAACAAGCTTTACAACAATGCGAACTATTAGGCAAAACCCAAGACAACAAACAAATCTATTTGTATAAGCATACTCAAAGCAGTGCAGTTATGCGTGAGATTGGTCGGCTTCGTGAGATCGCATTCAGAGCCGTTGGCGAAGGTACCGGTAAACGTCGTGATACCGACAAGTATGATAATCACTATTTTCACATAGTGTTATGGGATAAAGACCAATTAGAGATTGTCGGGGCATACCGTTTTGCCAGTGCCAAAATACTCCATGAAACCATTGGTAAAAATGCCCTGTATAGCCAATCACTATTTGAATACCACGATGCGTTTGCACCCTATTTTGACCAAGGACTCGAACTTGGACGCAGTTTTGTCCAGCCTAAATATTGGGGCCGCCGTAGCTTAGAATATTTGTGGCAAGGTATTGGTGCGTTTTTAATTAAAAATCCGCAGTATCGTTACCTCTTTGGCCCTGTATCCCTAAGCGATAGCTTGCCGGTACCGGCCAAAGAGATGCTGGTATTTTTTTACCAACATCATTTCGCCACTAAACACGTTTTAGCGACTTCATTTAATTCATATCAATTCACCACCGAACGTCAGCATCAATTACACCAGCTATTTAATGGCGATGACTATGCTGAGAATTTTAAAATACTCAAACGGACGCTATCGAATATGGGTGTATCAGTACCGACGTTATTTAAGCAATATGGCGAGCTATGTAACAACCACGGCGTGCAATTTCTCGACTTTGGTATTGATGCTGAATTTGGTGACTGTATCGATGGTTTAGTCTTAGTCGACATTCATCAATTAAAGCCGATTAAATATCAAAAATACTTAGCGGGGCATTTACCCGAAAACAAGATTGCATCTTGACCAAATACAAGCTGCGAACCTGAATCACTGGTTGTCATTAGGCGTTAAATGATTGTTAAATTTATATTTGTCTGATATAAAAGAATAAATACGTGGAGGATCGCTTATGACAACGTCTACCGAGATGTCGACAGAGACATTAACCAATAATGCGGCCAAACATATCTGCATCGCGGACATCATGACCACTCGAGTGGTGACCATAGATATGGATGACAGACTGACACTTGCCAAAGAAATTTTTGATAATGTTAGCTTCCATCACTTACTGGTAGTTGAAAATGAGCAACTGAGTGGCATATTGTCTTATAGAGACTTTTTACGTGCACTCAGTCCCAATATAGGGACCGCAGCCGAGTTAATTCGAGACACAGAAACCCTGCAAAAAAGGGTTCATCAAGTCATGACCCACAATCCATTCACCATTGCCCCCCATTGCGACATCCACCAAGCCAGCAAACTGATTTTAGACCACGATATCGGTTGTTTGCCCGTATTAGACAACAACACCATCGTGGGGATTATTACTTGGAAAGATCTATTGAATGCCTATTGCCTTAGGTAAGTGATCACGATTTTATCTGCTAAACCTTATCTAACCTAAAAATACGCTGGCTGCTAACGTCACACTTTTGGCTGTATATGTGGCCGTGTTTTTAGCCATTTTCACCCAAGTTTTAGCCATTTTAGCCATTTTAGCCATTTTAGCCCAAATATTAGCCCAAATATTAGCCCGTATACTCTGCCATACTCTGCGTCATTTATCATAAACACCTAATGTTGAAATGTAGACAGAAACCTTTTTTGCAACAAATCCTAAAAAAATAAAAATTATTAAGCTTGCCAACTAGATAGCTTGATTTAGTAAATTGTTCATATTTCTATACTGGAAAATGTCACATTGCTCTGCTTAGATTACACACAGGGCTCGCAACTATCATGCGATAAGGACGACATTATGACTAAGTTTACTTACCATCTCAATCAAGACAATATTGAGTTACAAGCGAGTAATTGGTGCGGGCTAGAACGGGTATTTATTAATGGCAAGATGGTGTCACGCAAGTTCAACTTTGGTTTGCAAAGCATGCATGATGTCTTGCTAAATAATGGTAAGAAATGCCGTTTTCAATTAGTTGTCGATCCACAAACAGAATTAGTATCATGCCGGATCTATAAACAAAACCAGTTGGTGACTATTTTAAAACAGGGTAAAAAACAGCTACAACAAAGCCAGTTACTGATTGAGACGACCTTAGTTATTGTGTTTATAGGCATGCTCAGTTTGTATTGGTTAGGTTAACCAATACAAACTGATAAATGATTAACCTAGGGTAAACTCAAGCTGTACCTTCGACTTTGCGGATGTAGGTTTGCCATCAACAAACTTAGGCGCATAACGCCATTGCGTTAATGCTTCTATCGATTCTCTTTCAAACTGGTACCCGCCTTTGGAGTCAATAATTTCAGGCGATTTAACAAAGCCATGTTCATCAACCGTAAACTCAACTTGCACCCAACCATCTTTACCTCTTTCGGCATATGACCGAGGGTAATTAGGTGGTTTTCTAAATAACGGCGTTTGTTCTTGTTGGTCATCCCATGGGGTCATTTTACCAATGGCAACACAATGCTCAGTGGCTTTATTGCTTTTGCCTTGTTGTTCGTAAAGTGTCACTAACAATGCATGGGCATGAAGTTCATATGGATGACTATAAGGCAATGCTTGATATTGTTTAATCACTTCAAGTAAAAGCGGCGTTGCATCATTTGGGCGGTTCATTGCCGCATAAAGTGCCCCAACTAGATAGGTTGAATTGACGCGTTTAATCGCATTTTCAGGTAATTTATTGACATAGATATCATTGGCATCCATGACAAAACTTCTCACGGTACGCGTATAATACTCGGTACCCGATAAGCGATGGAACGCAATGAGTTTAACTTCAGCAACCGTTAATAAATTATCCGCTTTTTCAGCGGCGCTGATAGCTTCAAATAAAAGATCTTTAGCATATTTGTCATTTGCAGTCGTTTGAGCTAACCCCACTAACGGATCAATCAGAGCGATATCATTATCAGCAACATTATTGCGATATACCCTCAACGCTGACTCAAATAACTTTTGTGCCTGGAGCGTCGCGGCATCTTCAATAATACGACCGTTATGATTTCTCTTTGACTCATTCACTAGGGCATTGGCCCAATTAATGGCTAACTTGCCACTGTCAAGGCTGTCCTTGCCAAATTTAACTTGGCCTAATGCATAGGTTTGTTGTGCATACTTCAGCGTATCTTGGTTGTTATTGCTGTCAACAGACAGATTGTACTGTTGATAAGCTTGTGAAAAACCATCGATATCGGTTGGTACAGCGAAGGCAACATGGGTCATAAAAGCCGCTGCAATTGATAAGCGTAAAATTGTCTTCATCGTCATCTAAATCCTTTTTATTTTTTATCCCTAAGTCTTTCTCTCTAACCATTTACCGCTAAGCAGCGCATTGGTCTCAGTCTATTTTAACAATTTTCAAGCCAGTCTGAATCAATTTTATGACCCACATCAACTTAATGAACATTATTGTAAACAATACGTTGTGAAATATCTATCATTAGGCAAACTGAATATATGACTCATTTATCTTTTATCCCAGTGAGGGTCAATACAGGAGACAAGATGTCAGCCATCGCAAAATTGCTCCATGCTATGCTCAGCAGTTTTAAAGATCTTATTCCCATTATTTTAGTCGTCAGTTTTTTTGAGATATTTGTACTGCATCAAGCGCCAGCAGAACTGGGCTCTATTCTTGTTGGTGTGGTGTTTATTGTGTTGGGACTGACCTTTTTTGTCTTTGGTTTAGAAATGGGTTTATTTCCTATTGGCGAATCTCTAGCTCAAGCGTTAGCGCGAAAAGGCAGTGTATTTTGGTTAGTCATATTCTCTTTCTCCTTAGGTTTTGGCACCACATTAGCCGAGCCAGCCCTCACGGCAGTGGCAAACGAAGCCGCACAAGTTGCCGCTAACGCTGGTGCGATAGAGTCAAATGAACAAGCCATGAGTTCTTATGCCATGGGCTTACGATTAACCGTCGCCATTTCGGTTGGTTTGGCCATTCTGCTTGGCGTGATCCGCATCCTTAAGGGATGGCCAATTCATTATCTTATTATTGGTGGTTACGTGTTAGTGATGATCCTCACCAGCTTTGCGCCAGCCAACATTATCGGCATAGCTTATGATTCTGGCGGCGTCACCACATCAACCATTACCGTGCCATTGGTTACCGCACTAGGTGTGGGTCTAGCCAGTGTCATCAAGGGCCGCAACCCAATGATCGATGGTTTTGGGTTAATTGCTTTTGCAAGCCTGAGTCCAATGATTTTTGTGTTGCTGTACGGCATGGTGTTTTTGCAGTGATCGATATAGCTAATAGAACAAGGAGTTCTTTTGCTGAATGAATTGATGACCACCCTATTACTGACCGCCCGTGATGTCATCCCTATTGCGGTGATTTTATTTGGCTTTCAACTTGGCGTGCTTAAACGCCCTATTAGCCAATGGCGTAAAGTATTACTCGGTTTTGTGTATGTCATTATTGGACTTACTTTTTTCTTAGTTGGTTTACAACTTGCTTTATTCCCCATTGGGGAAAGCATGGCAAATCAATTAACCACCAGCGAATTTTTGCATCCCGATGGCGGCAATGCACCGTTTATATGGCAAGACTATTTTTGGGTATATGTATTTGCCGCAGCTATTGGTTTTAGCACCACTATTGCAGAACCGTCATTAATTGCGGTGGCAATCAAAGCCAACCAAGTCTCTGGTGGCACCATAGGAATTCAAGGCTTACGAATGTCGGTGGCATTTGGGGTGTCTATCGGTATTACTTTAGGCTGTTTTCGTATTGTGGTAGGCGATCCCATCCACTATTACATTATGGCCGGTTACGTGGTGGTGGTGATCCAAACCTTTTACGCCCCTAAAATGATTGTGCCATTGGCCTATGACTCAGGAGGCGTAACCACCTCTACCGTCACGGTACCACTTGTGGCCGCGTTAGGGCTTGGACTCGCCACCAATGTCGAAGGTCGTAATCCATTAATTGATGGTTTTGGTTTAATTGCCTTTGCCAGCTTATTTCCAATGATCACTGTTATGGGTTACGCCCAAGTGGTTGATTATTTATCAAAACGAAAAGCCACTAAGGAGTAACCTATGCGCTTTAAATTAATTGTTGCCTTTGTCGACGACGACTGCACCGACAAAGTGCTCGATGCAGCGCGTATTGCCGGAGCCACAGGTGCAACTGTCATTAATCATGCCCGCGGCGAAGGTCTAGAAAAGAAGAAAACCTTTATGGGCTTAACACTCGATGTCCAACGTGATGTTATTTTATGGCTGGTAGAAGAACACATGAGCCGCCATATTTTAGAAACGATTGCTCAAGTCGGCGAATTTGACACCAATTCGGGCAAAGGAATTGCGATTCAAATTGATGTTGAAGATGCGGTTGGTGTTGCCCATCAAGTTGAAAAATTGAGTAAAGATATTGAGGATCAAATATGAGCAAAAAACTCCCTATTCGCAATCGCGATGTGATGAATAACCATTACGCTATGATTGACGGAATGCACACAGTGGCAGAAGCAATACAAGTGGCCATCAGTAAAAAGGTCAATATTTTAGTGGTGAATAAACGCAATGAACATGACGAATATGGCATGGTACTGATGAGCGATATTGCCCGAAAAGTGTTAGCCAAAGACAAGTCTCCTGCACGCACCAATATTTACGAAATTATGATAAAGCCAGTGCTGTCATTGTCTGCTGACATGGATGTTCGCTATACCGCACGGTTATTTGAACGCTTTAATATTAACAAAGCACCTGTGATTGAAGCGGGTGAAATTTTAGGTTTTGTCACTTATGACAATATCGTCTTAAAAGGCATGATTGCCGAGTCATAATGCGCGATGTCCATAATGCACAAATCTCATCATTCGAGTTGGTGAATAATAAATTCAATTAAGGTCCGGGTTTTTAACGGCAGATTTTTGTCTTTATATAATAAGTGTATTGGCATCGCATCTGGAGGTATTAATACGCTGACATTTGTCAACAATCCAGCTTGAATTGCCTCTTTTACCACTATCTGTGGCTGTAAAATAATACCCAATCCATCTATCGCGGCTTGGATTAATACCAAGCCACTATTGGACAACAATCTAAAGCTGCGTTTACCAAACAACTGGCTATGGGCACCCGCTAATGAAGCACTTTTTGAATAGCTAAAGCCTAAACAATCATGATGAGGTAAATCGTCAATTGACGCTATTGGCGGGTGTTGAGCTAAGTAGTGAGGTGAAGCACAAAATACCATTTCATAATTCATAATATGCCTGCCAATTAGCGCGGAGTCATCAAGAGTGCCAATCCTTACCACCACATCAGCATGATCTACCATGGGATCGATTAGATTATTATCAAGCCGTAGCTCCACATCAATTTGCGGATATTGCAGCAAAAATTGATTCACTATCGGTGCCAGCACAATATTGCCAAAACTAACTGGCGCATTAATTCTAATGGTGCCTTTGGGCGTCGAATTCATCGACTGCAGGGTATTTTCAGCTTGCTCAATAGCCATCAAGATTGTCTGGCATTCTTGGTAATAAACGTGGCCCGATTCCGTTAATTCTTGTTGACGAGTAGTACGGTTAATCAGCTTAACCCCAAGGTAGGCCTCTAACTGATTAATATGTTTACTGACCATAGTCCGGCTGATATTAAAGTTATGCGCAGCTGTGCCATAGTTGCCCTGCTCAGCCACATGACTAAACACCTGCATTGCGGTTAATTTATCCACCGAATGTCCTTAATACTTCATTAAACCAGTCTTAATTATAAACCTAAAGTGTTTTCTGTAAACACCATCAAGCCATTTTGCCTTACGCAGAACTGGTTTACGATGCCCCATTATTATTAAGGGGTCGATATGGATAACAAACTGGATCAACAAGGCGTGTTTATCACGGCCGAAATTCACATTAATGACCAAGTGCCATTGGCACAAGGAATCGCAGCTGTCCGTCAATTTTGTGCAGATATGAACAACGAACCAGGCTGCTCACTTGCAATGGCTCTGCAAAATAAAACCAACCCTAAGCAATTTGTGTTTTGGGAACGTTATGATGACCAAGCAGCATTTGATGCCCACTTTGCAGCTGAACATACTCAGGCATTTATCAAATCGGCGTTAACCGATTTAAAGCAAGCATTTGACTATCAACTATTAACGACTGAGGGATAATCAATGTCTGAATCAATTAAGTGGGCAATATTAGGCACCAGTTTTATCTCTGGGGTAATGGCCGATGCGATTAAAGCACAAGGTCAAAGTACAATTTATGGCGTGGCAGGACGCAACACCACAACATTGGCAGAGTTTGCGACCCAGTATCAAATTCCACATCAATTTACTGATTTTGATGCGTTAATCAACAACCCTGAAGTCGATGTTATATACATTGCCCTGCCAAATCACTTACATCATGAATACGTGGTAAAAGCGGCTAATGCTGGCAAAGCGATTTTATGTGAAAAATCATTGTCAGTAGACATGACAAAAACTGCAAAAAGTCTGGATGCTGTAAAACAAAACAAAGTGTTTTTCCTTGAAGGCTTAATGTACTTAGCTCATCCATTTATGCAACAGCTAAGCAAAACATTAGCCACTGGTGTGATAGGTGAAGTAAAAAGTATCCGCGGCCAATATTGCGCTGCCATTAGCCAGTTTGTTAACCCCGCTAGCCTTGGTGCATTGTTTAACCTAGGTTGTTACCCAGCATCATTAATACAGTTAGTGATGCAACAGCAATTTGGCACAGAGCAGAGCCAGCAATACCACATTGAAGCGACTGGAAGACGTGGTCAAGACGGTAATATTTGCGAATCGACTGCCATCGTCAGTTACAGCAATGGGGTGCAATGTCATCTTCACACCGCTAAAGACTATGGTCTGCACGCAGGCTTTACTATCTTGGGCAGCTTAGGAAGTATTGAGTTCACCTCAAACCCTTGGTTACCAGAATCTCAAGACAATCACTTTACCGTTAGGTTATATGAGCAACAAGCTGAACTAGTAAACGTTGAAGCCAAAGGCAATGGCTTTTACTATCAAGTAGAAGCTGTGCTTAACGCATTAGAAACTAAACAATACACAGTACCTAGACCTTTGGTACAGCTCAGCGACTCTGTTGATATTATGCAAATGCTAACAACATGGCATAAAGCCGCGTTAGAAAGCCGCACTGCAAACCACACCACTGAACGCTAAACATTGGTTTACTCGCTGTTGCTGAATCGTCGATAATTCAGTAACAGCAACGTAAGCGTACTCACTGTGTTCATCACTTAAGTGTATTTCCGATCCTTGTGGTAGCTCGCAGCGAAAAATAAATGCTTGTGATTGATACGCACGGTGAAAATAGACCCCAGACAGATAATTGACCGTAACTGAACAACCCAATTCTTCTTGGCATTCCCGCTGTAATGCTTGATGGATGGTTTCATTAGGGTCAAGTCCACCGCCCGGTAAGCCCCAATGCTTATCGCCGTAATTGGCTTTTAATAATAGAACTTGCCCATCATCATTGGTGATCACCGCATGAGAACTGAGCCTAAATAAATCATTAAATGCCATGACGGTGTTCCTGCTAAAAAGAGTGAACAGCTAACGCTACTGAGTAAAAATAATACTAACATTTAAACTAACTATTATAGCCTGCTGTGGTTTAAGTCCGGCTGTGATTTTGATCAGGCTGTGGTTTTAATCAATAGTAGCTTAAATAGATTAGCACCACTTGCGATGATTAATGCTTTCTGTTCAGAGACAATAAGCATAAGCCTTTCATCGATATGTTTGGCAGACAAAGTCAATTCAACTACATCAATGTTTGCTCGTAGTGATAAAGGCAGATCACGACTAGCTCGTTTCTGGACAATTTCAAGTTAGAGTGAAGTTTAGCCGCCGACGGTTTTTATTAGAAAAAATACTTCCTAAACCTAATAATATTAAAATTTTTATTCTCTAAAATTACCGATGTTTATGCTTCCCTATATTCAATTATTCTACAAAATTATTCGACTGTTTTAGCTGTTTAAATGAGTTTTTATATCTCCGAGATAAACGAAGTGTTTGTCCAGACTGCATGGTGATTTCAGCGTCGCCACTAGCAAGCGGCTCAATACAATGTACAAAGTTTAAATTTATTGCTAATGATCTGTGTATTTGGCATAGCGAGTTTGTCGGATCACTGGCCACAAATTCAACCAGTGTACTTCTGGTTGGATAGACTTGATCACCAATATGCAGATTGACGTAATTACCCGCTGATTGCATCCACTCGATTTGCTCAGTTTTAATCAAGAACTCTTTGCCTAACTTTTTCACCAGTAAGTGCTTTGTCAGCTTGCTACTGGCGTTTGTAGTGATGTCTATACAGCTCGCATCACCCAACCATTGCTGAATGATTTGTCGGTAAAAAGAGATCAAAATGACGAATGAACAAAAACTCCAAACATCCTTTCGAAGCTCATAAATAAGTTCGTAACTGAATTCAGATATTGATTTTGCAAAATCATATTCAAGCGAAGAAAATTGGTAACTTATCTCTCTCAAAACGAGCATAACAACGACATGAGCCATTGAGAAAACAACAGCAGCGGTTAAATATTGCAACGATGACCATTTAGGTTGCTTCCATTGCCACGGATACTTGGTCATAAAAATAGCGACAAGGGGCAATAGCAATAACGATGATAAAGCGCTTGAATACTCCCAAACAAACGGTTCCCAATTAGCTAAGTTTGCAATGCCATCGCGCTTGGATTCCATCAGGACTGATGTCGAATTTATTCCTGCATTAATAAAGAAATACACAGATAAAATGAATGCTTCATAACTGATTTTATTATTTTGATAATGCAGCTTGGTAAATAACATCTTAAAGCGCTTCCTCTTATCCCTAGATTCCACCGCTTATCACTTATTCATTTCTTTTCAATGGAATAGCGGTAAATCCATACATCCAATAGAGATATAGTGTGCAGAAGGTTTAGACCATATACAAGAGATTACTTATGGATTTATTAAATGAAAAAGAGTCAAATCAATCAAATAGATTGCATCATTTAGATTGGTTGAGAGTTATAGCCATCGGATTGTTGGTTCTATTCCACACTGGCATGGTGTATGTGCCGGAATGGGGATTTCATTTCAAACATGAATCGCAATCCACTTTGTTGCAGCATTTAATGCTTACGTTGTCACCGTGGAGAATGGGGCTGTTATGGTTCATATCAGGTGTCGCATTGAGATTTATGCTACTCAAAGAAACCAGCGGAAAATTACTGTGGAGCAGAAGCCTTCAACTGCTTTTCCCATTATTAATTGGTGTACTGATTGTTGTACCTCCACAGCTTTATATTGAAATGAAACAAGCTGGCAAAATGCCTTTAGACTTCTGGCCGTTCGTTTACGCCTTCTATGTTGCCCCCCTCAATTACTTTGACGATTATCAAAGCGGTATTTGGCCTCATGTTGATGTAAACCATCTTTGGTTTTTACGTTCGTTGTGGAAGAACAGTATGGCGTTATTGCTGATCACGCTTTTATGCAAACATTCTCCATTACTTATAAAAAAGTGGGTTCAAAAGGCTGTAGTTTTTGCCAGTAACAAACTGTTAGCGCTTTCAATTATGCTAATCGCTTCGACATTGTTAATCGACACTCTGCTAACTGGGGATGCCGTTCGTGAAATGTACGGTTTACTATTACTCTTAGTGGGCTTTTGTCTGGGAAGTATTGGTTCATTCTGGAGTAAATTGAGCGCATCGTGGATAGAAATAACACTATTCGCATTCATATCACTTATGGCACTTCAATTTGGGTTCAGTTATATTTGGCAAACCGGACTTTATGAAAACGATGATGTTGCAGCGATGATGTTCGGTATTGTCTATGCTAGCGCGAAAACAATGCCTGTGCTTGCGATACTCGCTATTGCTAGTCGTTATCTAAATCGAAAATCCCGCATTGTTAGCGAACTTAATCGATGGGTATTTCCAGTTTACATCGTTCATCAAACCATCATTATTGTAATGGCATACACGTTATCAGGTTTTCGAATACCAATAGCTTTGGAGGGGGTTGCTGTATTAATACTAACAATTACTCTTTGTTGGTTAGGGATGCTGATTGTAAAACGCTCGACTTTACTGAAAATGAGTTTTGGTGTTAAACCAGCAGCCACAAGTCTGTATCACACATCATACTTGTGGCGAGCGATCATCACGATATGTTGTATTCCGCTTGCATTAGAGCTTATTCACTAATTTTAGCAGAGGATAGAATATTACAATGTTAAGTTAAGTGAATCCAACTAATCATTCGAAATAGTATTGCAATTAGTGAAAGTTGCACGCTGGGTTCATAGGAGGGCGGCACTTGGCAACAATTGTCGTCTATCCGACAAAAGTAAGTCCGCTAATTAGATTTGAGCTTTTCCTCTTTAGCTTTCATCTATAGACAACTATGCGGCTAAATCGAAGAGAGTTAAATTACAGGTGTAGATGAGTCAGCGAGTATCCAAAACAGGGATGTTTTGGTTAAGCCCACAAGGATGCTGATTGTAAAATCAAGAGCTGGCGTCTCGCTTAATCATCTGCACTAAGGTCACTCTTTCACATCCCTGTGATCGCGACATTTACTACGTACTGTAGCTCACCTGCTGCAGGCAATAAGTTCAAATGAAGCTACGTTATAAATCAAGCTAAACCAATACCAAGTAAGCTGAATTAATCAATACCTCAAACACACTTTTCCCCTGTAACGAGTTGAGCTAATAATAAATGAAGCGATTAAACACTTGGTTATGTCAAGGCTAGGTGTATCAATATTGTCGGCACATACCTTGATGTATGGTGGAGAACTTGGCTTGTACGTTTACCGATAAAATAATTGTCGATGAATTCTTATTGGTTTGTTTAGTCTAAATCAAAACGGTAAACCTGGCTCGCGACTAAGTTTCTCAATCATATTGAAACCACTGGCCAATCATTATTACAAAAGAAATGATAATAAAACGATATTTCCTATAGCCAATTTAATCGGTAGCAACGACGATGTCAGGGTTCTCACTAAAGATCTTAAACTATAGGCTGATTAAACAGTTTTTTTCCTTCAGTTAATAAATGCTGAACGGCGGGATGTTTAATCTTTCGCTCAGGCGATATTAAATAATAATGTTCAGTAATTTCCGTTGTTCTTCCAATAATTTCAACATCAAATTGTTCTATAACATGATTTTCAATGATAGTTGGCGCGCAAAAAACACCGTACCCTGCTTGCCCAAAATATTTGGCCAACACTGAGTCGTCAAATTCACCTATTATTTGGGGCGATATATTTAGTTCATTAAACCAAGAAAGTACACTCAAATGCTGATTAGATCCTTCTCCTGCCGTAAAAAATGGATTACCGTCAAGAGAGTGTGGAAAGTTAACAGCTAACGTTTTAGCAAGATTTTTATGAGCAAAAAAACTAATACCGGATTGACCTACGAGGTGACTGTATGCTTTTAACGAAGAACCTGTTGGCAATGATGTATCACTTAAAACAGCATCAAGTTTATTTAGCGCTAATTCTCCAAGTAATACGTCCAAGCTCGCTTCTTTACACACTAACTTAATAGAGTCGTCCATCGTGTAGACCGCTTTTAATAAATTAAATGAAAACACTTTCGCGATGACATCAGTGACTCCGATGGAAAAACGAAAAAAAAAGTCAGTTGAATGATTTTTCAATGAATGAATCAGTTCATCTCCTAAACTGAATATTTCCTGTGCGTAGCTCAGTGTGATGTGACCCATATCATTAAGCACCAAACGCTTACCTTTTCGGTCAAACAAACTATATCCTAATTGAACTTCTAATAAGTTTAACTGAGCACTAAGCGTTTGTGGCGTAATATGCATGACTTTTGATGCTTGAGCGATACTGCCATGTGTCGCTATCGCATGAAAATACTGCAAGTGATGATAATTAAGCTTTACCATATAATTCCCTAATGTACTTTTCTCTCATCTAATGTTTATTTTCTCAAAATACATTATCAATTTTTTATTGATGAAAAAACAACTAAAATCGACTTTTAGTACTATGATTAATTGGATAAAGTTAAATCATTAGAAAAAAAGGATTTATATGTCAAAAGATAGTTTCCCCTTAATGGTTTTCGCTTTTTTGGCCGTTCAATTGTTGTCCGTACCACCAGCTAAGGCAGTAGAAGTACTGACGGCTCAAGAACTTTCATCGCACTGCGCACTGTTTAACGCTGAACCAGAAAGCGTTGATGGTCAGTATTGTGTCCGCTATATTCAAGGCTTTATCGATGGTGCAATAGCAACCGATGCAAGAGTCATGCTAAATGCCGAAAGTGCCCTTGCAAGTAAGGAGACCTTCACGGAACGCGCGATTCGCACTCGTATGCCAAACCGTTTAGACCGTTCCAGAGCAGCAGACCTAGCCGGTTTTTGCCTCGGAGATCCGCTGCCATTGCGCGATGTAGTTAACGTTATCGTCGCCGATCTAGCAGCCCAAACAGATAGCAGCGAAGAAAATGAACCGGCGATGGAAGTCGTCTATAAATCATTACTGAAAAACTACCCTTGCAAACTATGAACTTAACTCTAGCCCAGCATACGTTTCAACGCGGCGAAACAAGACTCTCGTCTGTTTTGCTACTTCTGCTTATTTTAGCAATATCTTGGCTTCTGTGGTCGGGACTCTACAAACCACTGGTCATGAGTTTGGGGGCTTTGTCCTGCTTGCTCAGCGTTTACTTGGCACATCGTATGGGCTTTTTCCGGCATCATACAGATTTGCTTAGACTTATGCCTCGCCTGCCTGGCTATTGGTTGTGGCTGCTGCGAGAGATTATTATTTCGAGTCTGGACGTAGCCAAGCTGATCCTGAAACCCTCTATGCCTATAAGCCCCACCGTGGTTGTGCTTGAAGCGGAAGCCAGAACGGACGTGGGCCAAGTAATTTTTGGCAATTCCATTACCCTGTCCCCGGGAACCGTCACGTTGGATTTACACGAGGGAAAAGTATTGATTCATTGCCTGACCAGTGAAAGTGCAAGAGAATTACAAAAAGGCGAAGCGAATCGTCGAGTAGCAGCTCTGGAGCCCCGCTAATTATGTATATTGTTGTCTCTATAGCCATTTTGGTGACCATGGTATTGGCCCTAGTGAGAGCACTTAAAGGGCCAAGCGTTTACGATCGCGTACTGGCAGTCAATGTGTTTGGTACCAAGACCGTTTTGTTACTGTCCGTCATTGCATTTCTTTACGGTCGGCCTGATTTTCTTGATCTTGCGTTGGCCTACGCTCTGGTCAATATGGTCGGGATTCTTGCAGTATTAAATTATTTCCAAAATCGTTCCCGAAGAAAATCTGATTCTGAGGCAGAAAATGATTGATGTCGCGCTAGATATTCTGAGTTGGATTCTACTCGTTCTAGGTGGTGCCTGCGTGTTGATCGGCGGCATAGGCGGCCTGCGCCTGCCAAACTTTTACACCAGAATTCATGCCGCCAGTCTTACTGATACCATGGCGACTATCTTAATTTTTGTTGGTATGATCCTACAAGCCGGTTTGTCCCTAGCCGCTATTAAACTGTTTGCTATTATGCTGTTTTTGCTACTGACTGGCCCAACCGCTACCTATGCGCTGGCCAATGCCGCGCTATTATCCGGTCTTAAGCCAGACGATGGAAGCGCTAGCGACGCACCCAAGGCTAGCAACTTACCCAAAGAGGGGACCGGAGAATGATCTTAATTTTTGCACTGTTCCTACTGACCCTTCTCGTCATTACCGCTATTGCGATAGTGCGCACCGACGACCTGTTTGTCGCGGTAATGCTGACATCTATATTCAGTTTACTAATGGCGGCCAACTTTTTTATTTTGGACGCTGCTGATGTAGCACTCACAGAAGCCGCGGTGGGTGCTGGAGTGACAACGGTAATCTTCCTCTGTGCATTGGAGCTGACTGGTGACCGGGAAAAAGCTCGAGAGGGAGGTCGGTGGGTAGCTCTAGGTACTGTGAGCGTTCTGGCATTGCTAATAATATACGCCACTTTCGACAAACCACGGCTCGGCGACCCTGATGCCCCAGTGCATCAACATCTTGCGCCTTGGTATCTAGAAAAAACGCCTGAGTATATCGATATTCCCAATGTGGTCACCGCAATCCTTGGCAGCTTTCGAGGCTATGACACGCTGGGCGAGGTGTTTGTTGTTTTCGCTGCTTGTATCGGGGTTTTATTCATCCTTGGTGTGAGCCCTCCACGAAAAAATCAGCCCGTGATTAAAAAAAGTAGTGGTCTACGCCACCATCTGATCCCCCAAGTAGTCGGCCGACTGCTGATCCCGTTTATCGTGTTATTTGGTCTTTATGTACAATTCCATGGCGAATATGGCCCGGGCGGTGGATTCCAAGCTGGTGCAATTATTGCCACAGGCGTAATCCTTTACGCCGTGCTCGAAGGCGAATCCGAAGCGTTGCGCGCAATACCTCGCGGGGTGCTGTTGGGTATGGTTATAGGCGGTGCATTGCTATATGGCGGCGTGGGTGTGGCTTGCATGTTGATGGGAGGAGCATTTCTAGATTATTCAGTACTAGCCGCTGACCCAGTGTTTGGACAACAGCTGGGTATATTAATTATCGAGGCCGGCGTTGGCATGGCGGTTTGTGGTGCACTTCTGGCCATTTTCCATGCGTTCGCTGCCCGTGAGAGATTGTCATGAAACTATTGGAACTGCTGGGCTACTTCAATTATTGGGTATTCGCTATCATTTTAACGGTGGGACTGTATGCCGTGATTAGCAAAATCAATTTGATAAAAAAACTAATTGGATTATCCATATTTCAATCTGCTGTATTCCTTATGTATATTACTATGGACAAGGTAGAAGGCGGGACAGCCCCCATCATACAAAGCGGTGTAGAAGATCAAATATTTTCAAACCCAGTACCACAAGTACTGATACTAACAGCCATCGTTGTGGGAGTATCTACTCTCGCATTGGGACTGGCCATTGTGGTACGTATCAGTGAATGTTACGGCACGATAGAAGAAAACGAAATTTTGGACGCCGACTAACTACTATGGACTTATTAGCACACCTTCCTGCTTTACAAGTTGTGGTACCGATGTTATCGGCACCACTTATTGTCCTATTACAACCACGAGGTCTGGCATGGGCGGGGGCAACTGCCGCCGCTTTGGTGAGTTTTGCCATCGCTCTGACGCTTGCCTTAGCTGTTTTAGACGGTCAAACCCTCGAGTACGCCATGGGGGGCTGGCCTGCACCTTATGGTATTGCCTTGTCGGTAGATGCGTTTAGTGCACTGTTATTACTGGTGATCACAGGTGCCGGCGCTACAGCCTTGTTGGCAGCCAGATCAAGCATTGATCAACAGGTTGAATCTGAACGTCAGCCACTATTCTACTCAGCATGGTTACTGGTTCTATCTGGACTTGTGGGTATTGTCGTATCAGCAGATGCCTTCAATATTTTTGTCTTCATGGAAATTTCATCGCTGGCCAGCTACATATTAATAGCAGGTGGTCCAGACCGTCGCGCACTTCCAGCGGTTTTCAAATATCTAATGATGGGCACTATTGGCGCAACCTTCTACCTGATTGGTGTGGGGTTAATCTATATGATGACCGGCACACTTAACTTAGCTGATATACAAGATCGCCTCGGTGATGTTACCGACATAAATCCGGTTCTAGTCGCGGCGGGATTCATCACTATTGGTTTGGCTCTTAAAGCTGCAGTGTTTCCTTTGCATGTTTGGGTGCCAAACGCCTATACACACGCACCGCACATGGTGACTGTGTTTCTCGCTGCTTGCGCGACCAAGGTTGCACTGTATGTACTGATCCGATTTGACTATATGGTATTTCAGGCCACGCTTGAGGATCACGAAATTCAGTTCGCATTGTTTGCGATGCCATTGGCCATTCTCGGAATACTTATTGCCTCAGCAGTCGCGATGTTCGAAGGACATCTTAAAAGACTGCTTGCTTCATCATCTATTGCACAAATAGGCTATATTTTGCTTGGTGCTAGCTTTGTCAGCATGGCCGGACTCAGCGCCAGCGCGATGCATCTGTTCAACCATGCGCTGGCAAAAGGAGGCTTGTTCCTCGCGGTTGCTTGTCTAGCTTATAAGTATCGCGACTTGCGCCTAAATCAACTCGGTGGTGCTGCAGCTCGTATGCCTTGGACTTGTGCTGCTTTTGTTGTGTGTGGTTTGAGCTTAATCGGCGTGCCTGGTACTGCGGGATTTATTAGTAAATGGCTACTTATTACCGCAGCTTTGGAAAGCGGACCTTGGGGTTGGGGGCTAGTAGCAATTATTCTCGTCAGTTCCTTGATGGCGGTGGTTTATGTTTGGCGCATCGTTGAAGCACTTTACTTCCAAGCTCCTGTTGACGGAGAAGGCCCAACATCTGAAGCACCAGTACAAATGTTATTAGTTACCGGTTTTATTGCACTACTCAATATATACTTCGGACTGTTTCCACAGGTTCCATTAGAACTCGCAAATAGTGCTGCAGCCCTTCTCTTGGAGGGTTCACAATGACACCAGAAACGACCATATTAGTCGCCATTGGCCTTCCAATAGTAGGAGCTCTGGCTATTTCCCTTGCTGGGCGTATAGGCCCTAATATTCGCGAAGCTGCAACGGCTATTACGTCTGTTTCATTAATCTGGGTGGTATGGGGATTACTTCCGATCCTTATGGATGGAGGACGGCCCTCGATAGACGTTAGCGAGGTCATGCCAGGGCTCAACATTGCCTTTACTGTTGAACCTCTGGGCATGTTATTCGCAGCATTGGCATCCGGACTTTGGCTCATCAACTCGATATATTCCGTTGGCTACATGCGCGGTAATAAAGAGAAAAACCAAACTAGATTTTTTGTATGCTTCGCGCTAGCTCTTTCAGCCACTATTGGTGTTGCTTTCGCTGGGAATCTATTCACTCTCTTTTTATTCTACGAACTATTAACACTCTCGACATACCCTCTGGTAGCACATAAAGGCGATGCGGCTACAATACGTTCGGCAAGAATTTATCTGGGTGTTTTACTCAGTACATCTATTGGTTTGTTCCTTCCTGCAATCATCTGGACTTATACCGTGGCAGGAACGGGTGACTTTACTACAGGCGGGATCCTCGCCGGTAAGTTGAATGACCCAGAAATAGGGTTACTTCTGGCCTTGTTTGTATTCGGTATTGGCAAGGCTGCAGTGATGCCTGTACACAAATGGCTACCGGCGGCTATGGTGGCACCTACCCCAGTGAGCGCTTTACTGCATGCCGTTGCGGTAGTTAAAGCTGGTGTTTTTGCGATCACCAAGATCATCGTTTATATATTCGGGATTGAATATCTATTTGAATCACCCAGCTCAGAATGGCTTTTATATGTTGCGGCTTTTACCATCATTGTAGCGAGTCTAGTTGCAATGCGCCAAACCAACATCAAACGCCTACTAGCCTACTCAACTATTGCCCAGCTATCGTATGTGGTTATGGCCTCAGCCATTCTCAAACCACTCGCAGAGGTTGGCGCCGCCATACATATGGTGGCGCATGCTTTTGGTAAGATTACTTTGTTCTTTGCTGCAGGCGCAATTTATGTTGCCTCCAAAAAAACCGAAATCCATCAATTACGGGGTATTGGTAGGCGCATGCCATGGACAATGGCGGCGTTTACCATCGGTGCCCTGAGCATGATTGGTGTCCCTCCCACCGCGGGATTCGTCTCAAAATGGTATATTTTGGCCGGAGCTTTCGAAGCTAACAATCTAGTGGCAGTATTCACCATCATTGCAAGTACCGTTCTTAATGCCGCTTACTTTTTGCCGATTTTATACCTAGTTTGGTTTGAGCGAGAAAAAGACGGTGACAAGGAACACGGCGAAGCACCGTTTTTAGCTGTGCTGGCATTGTGTATGACCGCCATACTGACACTGGCTTTCTTTTTATTTAACGGTCCAGTCATTGAATTGGAAAGCCAAGTAGTTAAGGGGCTCGGTTAAAATGAATGACGAAAAACAATTGCACTGGTTAGTGCGACCTTCAACGATTCGTAAGCTCTGGATTGGTTTCAGTGTTGTACTGACCTTGGTGGTGCTTGCGCAGACAGTCATATACGTTAAAGGTTATTTCGGCTTTGATGGCTGGTTTGGGTTTGGTGCAGTTTATGGATTTGTCAGTTGTCTGGTGATGGTACTAGTCGCAAAATTATTAGGTCTGTTTCTAAAACGCCCACTAGACTATTACGATGAACCAGAACAAGTTCAAACCTCAGCCCCCAGTCATGACAAGGTAAAGGAGAGCAGCAATGACGTTTGAACTTTTCTCTCCAGCATTTATCCTGCTAATAGCTGCTGTTCTAATATGTTTGGTTAAGGGTCACGCGCGGACGGCTGTCATATTAATAGCGCCAATTATTACCCTGTGGGCCATATGGCAGATCCCTGATGGTGTTCAGGGCACGGTAAAATTTCTTTCATACAATATTGAACCCCTCGAGGGGAGTCCGCTAAGGCGATTGTTTGCTACTATTTTTGCGATCATGGTCTTTGTAGGAGGTCTTTACTCTTTTCGTATAGCGCGTTGGTATGAACTTGCCGCAGCCTTTGCATACGCTGCAGGTGCTATAGGCGTCTGTTTTGCCGGCGACCTCATTACGATGTTTTTATACTGGGAACTGATGGCGATATTTTCTACCATTGTTGTGTGGTGTGGTGGAACGCCTGGTGCACGAGCAGCTGGAATACGTTATGCCATCATGCATCTTCTCGGTGGCGTGGTGCTTAAAGTTGGAATTGAAGGTGTAGTGATAGGTACCGGTTCTATCCAAATTCAACCTATGCTGGCAACAGATTTCAGCACATGGATGATACTTATCGGCATATTGATAAACGCCGCGGCCCCTCCGGTATCAGCTTGGCTAGCCGATGCATACCCTGAATCTACCCCCACAGGCTCGGTGTTCCTGTCGGCATTTACGACCAAAACAGCTGTACTGGCACTGATATTATTATTCCCAGGCGAACCTGTGCTAATTGGCATAGGTCTATTTATGGTTATGTACGGTATTATTTTCGCCTTATTGGAAAATGATGTACGGCGGATCCTTGCCTATTCCGTGGTTAACCAAGTAGGATTTATGGTGGTTGCCGTAGGCATTGGTACCGAAATGGCTCTTAATGGCGCGACGGCTCATGCTTTTGCACATATTATATATAAAGCACTCCTGTTTATGAGTGCTGGGGTTGTTATATACCGCACCGGGAAAAATAAATGTATGGAGCTGGGTGGACTATTTCGCACCATGCCACTCACCTGCGTCTGCGGTATTATTGGCGCGCTAGCCATTTCAAGTTTTCCACTGACTTCAGGTTTTACAACAAAAAGCATGATATCCCAGGCAGCTGTTGATGGAAATCTAGTGTGGGTTTACATGGCATTAACCGCCGCGTCGGCCGGTGTATTTCTTCATGCCGGGATCAAATTCCCATGGTTTGTGTTCTTCCAAAAAGACTCGGGGTTAAGACCAAAAGATGCGCCATGGAATATGGGGTTGGCGATGATCATTTTTGCCAGCTTGTGCATTTTACTGGGTGTTTTCCCTGAAATGCTTTATGCCCTGCTTCCCTACCCCGTTGACTACCAACCGTACTCGATTGGTAAAGTACTTTTCTACTTGCAGTTGTTGCTATTTTCAGGACTGGCTTTCTTCGTATTATTGCCACTAATGAAACGTACCATGACGATTAGCCTCGACACAGATTGGCTTTGGCGACGTGCGGCCTTTTCATTGTTTAGGTTGATCGAACGAGCGCTTAGCTCACTAGGTGAAGTGGTTACGCAACAACGAAACCGCTTGCAGAAATTCTTACAACGTATGGCAGTGCGTTACCTAGGCCAACCGCATACAGCAGATAGCCAAGAGCGCGGCGTGTTCGCGCGCTCTTGGCCCGTGGGCACTACTGTGCTATGGATCGCTGGGTTGCTTTCGGCCTACGTGTTGTTGTACTACCTGTAGCAGCAATGGGCAGCAAATTTTTCACTTGGCCCCATTTGGAGTAGTAATTTCTCAGATCAGGTAGTGACTCTTACACGTGTTGAAGATGCGTATTGTGGGGGCTGGAGGCTAGTGCTAAACATGCTATTACTAACATTTCTGTGTTTTCATAACGAGAAACTTAGGCGGTGTTTTAGCATAAATCAATTATAGCCGTACACATAAACATAACACTCTATGGGAAGGTTTTATGGTGCTGAAACGTAGAAAAAGATGCCATTTTCTAGCGACTATCTCAAAATGAACTAGCCAATTATATCCGCTTTACCTTTGGTACTAACCTTACTTTATAAGCTAAGTAAGGTTAGCCATTTTTTTAGATTCATTCTTGTAAATTAATTGATATTGAAACTAACCCCATTGCTCGCATGAGTAAATATATGGCAAACCGATATAAGTATATCGTGAATGAGTAGTCGCTCTAAATTGCTTTGGGGCGTGCGACCTTAGCTAGCCATGCCAGCTGAGAGGTGGACAAAAGTGGGTTTAAGATATGGCCTAGTGTGGGCGAAGCACCACGACGTTAGTCACCGTAGGCCATAGTGGTAACGCACTATGCGTATATACCCGTGATCATTGAAAATGCTTGATTTTGTCCCAAATGGGATCATCATAGCCCTATGAAACAAATTACACTCTCGCCAGAACAAAAAGTAGCATTGGAAACTCGACATAAAAGCTCGAGTGATAGGCGTGAGTGTGATCGCATTAAAGCCATTTTACTACGCGATGAAAATTGGCCAACGCCAATGATTGCCCAAGCGTTACGTATTCACGAAACGACCGTAGTTCGATACATTGATGCCTATGCTCACGACCAAAAACTCACGTGTAATAGTGGCGGCTCCTTAAGTTATCTGAGTCAAGAGCAAACTGAACTATTGATTGCACACCTGTGTGAGGTGACCTACTTGCATAGCCATCAAATAGTCGCTTATATCTCAGAACAATTTCAGATTAAGTACACAGTGTCAGGCCTCAATAAATGGCTGCATAAACATCAGTTCAGCTATAAAAACCCTAAAGGGGTTCCTCACAAATTTGATGAAGACAAACAAACGGCTTTCATTGAATATTATGAGCAACTAAAATCCTCGTTAACCCCTGATGAACCGTTATTATTTATGGATGCGGTTCATCCGACCCAAGCCACAAAAATCACCGCTGGCTGGATAAAAAAAGGCGTTGATAAACCGATAGAAACGACGGGAAGCCGAACCCGTATTAACGTGGTTGGTGCAATCCGACTTGGTCACTTAACAGAAGCGGTCATTGAGCAATATAGCAAAACGGTTAACGGTGCATCCATCATCGATTTTTTAAACCAAATTAGAGCGCGTTACTCAACAAGTGGTGTTATCCATTTGGTGCTTGATGGCGCTGGATACCATCGAAATGCCTTAGTGGTTAAAGAGGCTGAACATCTGAATATAACATTGCATTACCTGCCGCCTTATAGTCCAAATTTAAACCCAATAGAACGATTGTGGAAGGTGATGAATAAACATGCGAGGAATGGGCAATACTTCGCAACGACAAAAGAATTCCGACGAAAAATCACTGACTTTTTTAGCATCACCCTCCCCGATATTGCTGACACGCTCGGTGATACAATTAATGATAACTTTCAGAAATTAAAACCTGCAGTTTGAATTCACTTGAGTATATAACACCACGGTGCATTAGCCATTTTTCAATCTCGACAGCAAACAGAATAAGCGAAGAAATAAACAGACAGACAGCAAGATCGACCATTGGTAGAGGCTGGGTATGGAAAATGGTATTTAATGCGGGCGTATAAATCACCACCATCTGTAATAACAACGTCAGCAAAAATGACCCTAGCATTGGTAAATTACTGAATAAACCAATGCGCAAGAATGAAGTGCTCTCGCTGCGAACCGCCAGTGAGTGAAACAACTGCGATACGGTTAATACGGTAAACACCATAGTCTGCCAGTAAACGACATCACGGGAAATAGCCCACGCCATAGTAGCAATGGATATTCCACCAATAAATAACCCAACCCAGAGAATATGCTGCCACATACCATGAGAAAAAATACTTTCCTTTGGAGGACATGGCGCACGATTCATTATATCCGGTTCGGCTGGCTCGGTGGTTAATGCAAGGCCCGGCAGGCCATCGGTCACTAGGTTAATCCACAGGATATGGATCGGCAGTAAAGGAATAGGCAACCCGAAAAATGGTGCTAAGAATAAGGTCAATATTTCACCGGCATTGGAACTCAAAGTATATTTGATAAATTTGCGAATATTATCGAAGGTGCGGCGCCCCGACCGTATCGCTCGAACGATCGAGGAAAAATCATCATCCAGTAATACCATATCCGAAGCTTCACGAGCTACATCGGTTCCCTTCAGCCCCATGGCCACGCCAATACTCGCCCGCTTCAATGCCGGCGCATCATTGACGCCATCTCCGGTCATAGCGACAAATTCGCCTTTGTCTTGCAACGCTTTGACGATACGTAATTTTTGTTCAGGCGTCACCCTCGCGTACACCCGTATCGAGTCAACTAGGCGGGAGAACTCTTCATCAGGTATTTTAGCGAGTTGATCACCACTTAACACCTTTCTATCATCATCTATAATACCCAGACGTTGTGCTATCGCCATCGCGGTACCTGGATGATCGCCAGTAATCATTACCGGAATAATGCCCGCGGTAAGGCAATCATTCACAGCCTGGGGTACTTCAGGCCGTGGCGGGTCGATCAGCGCCACCAGCCCCAGAAAGGTGAGTTCTCGCTCCACTGTTTCGGCGTCCACTGACTCAGGTAAACAGCTAAATTCACGTTTTGCAAATGCCAGTACACGGTAACCTTTATTCGCTAACTGTGCGGCCTCAGCCAACACGGCCGCGACTTCAAAGGCTGTAACCCCATCATTATTTAAGCCCTGAATACATTGTTGTAGTACCTGTTCCGGTGCACCTTTGATGTACGCAGTCACTAAATCGGCGGTTTGATGCAAGGTTGTCATCTGTTTTCGTTCGCTATCAAACGCAATCACAGCTATACGTGGCGTTGTCAGCTCTAAGATGGACTTGTCAAAACCGGCCATGTGAGCTGCTTCAAACAGCGCCAGTTCGGTCGGTTCACCTGCGGGTTTTCCATCTTTTTCCATGATGTCATTGTTCAGTGCCATGGCTTGGCCCAGCTCAGCCCATGGAATACTGGCTTCTGGCTCAGGCAGTGATCCGCGCTGCTCTCCAGCGGCGAAAAATAACTCAACGGTCATGAGATTTTGTGTCAGAGTACCTGTCTTGTCAGTACAGATATAGGTAACTGAACCTAGGGTCTCCACTGCGGGTAAGTTACGCACTAGCACGTTATGCCGAATCAAGTTACGCGCACCCAGAGCAAGTGAAATGGTCACCACCGCCGGCAGTGCTTCCGGTATCGCGGCAACGCCCAAGCTCACCGAGGTCAAAAACATCAGTAATATGGGCTGTCCTTGCAGCAAGCCTGCAGCAAACACCACCACACATATTGCCAGCACGGCCAAAGCAAGGTAACGGCCAAAACGTGACAATCGCGTTTGGAGCGGTGTTTTGACACTGGCTTCATCTTGTAGCAACCCAGCAATCTGGCCTATCTCGGTTTCCATTCCACTGGCAACCACCACCCCCTTGCCACGTCCACGAGTGATCATGCTGCTCTTAAATACTAGATTAACACGATCACCAATGGCCAACGCGGTATCCGCTAACGGCTCTGTTTGCTTTTCTATTGCGTGCGATTCACCAGTCAATGTTGATTCATCGACCAGCAGCTCTTCCTCTTCCAGTAAGCGCAGATCAGCAGGCACAATATTGCCTGCTTCCAGTATGACAACATCACCCGGCACCAGCTCTGTTGCGCCAAGAGTCACTTGATGACCATCACGTAGTACATAGGCCTCTGGCGCTGCCATTTTTCGCAATGCCGCCACGGCTCGCTCTGCCTTAAATTCCTGTACAGTGCCGATAACCGCATTAAGTAATACAATCACTAAAATGGCAATGGTATCTTGTGGCTCACCGATAAAACCCGAAATCACCGCAGCTACCAGCAACACAATAATCATGAAATCAGAAAACTGTCCGAGTAAAATGTACAGCAGAGAACGTCGTCGTTTTTGGATAATAGCATTATGGCCATATTCAATCAGGCGTTTTTTTGCCTGCTCCGTGGTCAGGCCTGTTAACGAAGAGTTAAGCCGCTGTAGAACATCTGCAAATGGTAAACTGTGCCACTTTACTGATGACATGTTAGTTTCCGACCAATAAGTAAATAAGCGAGGCGGTTATCACCGCCACTAGCAATGCCTGTATGCCACTGCGTAACCACGTCACCCCGGATATCCGGCCAAGAAAAACCCCCAATAAAAAAGTGAGCAGCAGGGCCACAAAGATGGCGGCATACAGAGGTGGAATAGGAAGGTTGACGCCGGCAGTTGCCAGCCATAGTGGCGATAATATTAACAGTGAAATGACCAGCGGCGCTAGGCCATTCACCAATGCAATCAACAAGGGTACCCAGCGCGTTGCGATGCCATGCGCACTATGTTGAAGATCACTCATCATTGCCCTCTCCAGTTGCCCCAAAGCATGCTTTCGCTCTGCAGATTCACTGATGTAAGCACTACTAATACCACTAATGCTCAGCGCAATCGCCGCACCCAAACAGACACCAATAATCATTGATAAATCGGCGGGGGTACTGACAAGAAAACCCATGATCAGTCCTAGCATGGTAAGTGCACCATCAAAGCCATTAACAACAAAATAACGACGCACAATCCCCCGCGTACGGGTGATATCTAATAAAAATTTGGCCTGATTTAACAGACTCATAAAATGTTAACCAGCAACCGTTTCATTATGTACTTCAACCTCATCAATACTGTGAAGAGAACCACCCATGTTGCTAATGGCAGATTGAACGCCTTTAAAATCAATCGCGCTACCAAACAGCTCTATTTGAACCGTTTCGGTATTTTCATCCATCTCAAGAACAACCAGTTTTACTTGATAATCGACACCTGTTTCGGCAATGGCCCGAGAAAAATCAAGCGCATTAGGTTGATGAGGTTTGAGTACATCCAGAACAATCCTTTTGACCTTAACCATAAAAAATAGTCCTTTAATCCTTTGTCTTGTTAATTATAGTAAAACTCTCATCAATTTGTCATGGAGCGCCTACTATTTCTGGGTAATTTTGGACCCTAATGTCTTGGTTAACATTTGAAGTCATACTGTCTAATATGCACCATTTATCTAGCAGTGCTACGGTAATCAATATAGGGACTTTTAACTTAGATGACGCTAGCTTTTTATGATGGTATGCAAGCCGCAAAAGATAGGTTTTAATAATGAATGATTTTTCAGAAGCGTTTTAATCAATAATATTCATTCAGCACAAGATGCATCAGCGGAAACGTTAGCATTCTCACTTTTTACAAATAAGATGAACCTAAGACGGTTACAAATGAGGTTAAAAGTGCTGGCTAATCCCATCGCAAAATTTTAGCATCAGCGATTTAAGTAATCTTTATTTTGTCTTCTCCCATTTTGATTGTTTGTAACCACTTCAATCATGGCAAATCGATGCCGTAGTGGAAGGAGACCATCACATCAGGTTAAGTAACTAAGGGAAATGCCGAAACGGCTGAAGAGATCAAAAAGAGGTTAGCTGTAGTTCCCCTTTTGGTCTGTGTATTAGATGTGAGCAAGGGCCACGACTTTAGCGGTCGCAGGCCATAAAAAAATAAATAGCGGCTACTACCCTGAGATATTATTAACTGAACTTATCGACTCTATTTATTGGTTAAATTGATTCACTTTATTCAGTAAGCGCATAAACTCGCTTTGTTCAACATCGGTTAATGCCGCTAAAAAGTGTTGATTAACCCACCCGGCTTCATGAATTAGGTCTTGCTCGAGCGCTTTGCCATTGTCGGTTAAAAATATTTGAAATGCACGGCGGTTATCCGCTTCTTGGTGACGGGTAACAAATCCCTGGACTTGCAGATGATCAAGCAGACGAGTCATTGTGTAGTTGGCCACATCACAACGCTTAGACAACTCTGTTTGACTTAATCCTTCCTCTTGCCACAACGTAAACAACACCGGCCAAAGTTTACTGTCTAACTCATAGCGCTTTAAACGCGTGTCGAGTTCTTGCTGCAAGGCAATATTAAGATGGGAAATCAGGTAACTTAAACTTTCAAATCGTTTCAAATGATACCTCCTACATCGTCAGTGGGATGTATTGACTGGTTTAAGACTAATGCCAATGCCTTTACAGCAGCTAAATCACACTTGAACTTATTTTTAGATTACCATCTCTATACGTTAAGAAAAGCTATTTTAGTCAAAAGATAAATATTCATTAATGTAACGATAATAACAGGCGCGATTTAATTGCCCTACTAGGCCCCGTACTACTGGTGCATAAATACCATTGTCTGTCACAGTAATATCAGCAACATCGATGACGGGCATTTTTGTACCTATACTACTGGTAAATATCAGTTTATTTTTTTTATAACCGTCAATAGGATCGGCATGATAGTCCACCAGCAATAAGGGATAAGCCTCAACCGATACTTTAACCTTCTCTACGGGAGTGATCAAAAAATACTCGCCTTCGATGCAATGCAAGATACTACTAAACAAGGCCGCAAACTTTGCTGGCAACGGACTGTTTAGATACAGCCAATCACCATTAGCTTGAATATGAAACAGTGTGTCATCACTGCATAACACGACACCGTCAGGTCGAGTATATGAACTTAATGTTTCTGTTTCATCTTCCATAATCGGCCTCTTCTATGATGTCATTAATTTAAGCAATGCTTCAATCGGATGCTGAGGTTTAAAGCCTGCAAAGCGCTTCACTTGGCTGCGACAAGAATATCCAGATACCAATACTTGGCTGTGTTGAGCAATTTTTTCAATGCTCGGCTGCCAAGACATCTCAAACAGTTTTTCAGAACGCTCAACGTTTTCAAGTTCGTGACCGTAGGTGCCCGCCATACCGCAACACCCCAAATTAACACTGTGTAATTTGGCGCCAAAATGGCTAAAAATGGCTTTCCATTCATTGGCGGTATTCGGTTTCGCTGTCGATTCAGTGCAATGACTGAACCAAGTGTATTGCGGTGCATCTTTTGCTAAAGCTGACGCTTCACTTCGGGATGCCACAACATCAGTTAACCATTCATTGGCTAACAGCACCTTAAATGGCCCACGACGCTGACCTAAGGCTTCTTTATACTCATCGCGATAACATAATACTAATGCCGGATCTAACCCGACCATCGGCATACCAAGGGCATGAACGCGGTTTAAGAAGTCAGCACTGTTTTGCGCTGTTTTAGCAAACTTGTCCAAAAAGCCTTTAATATGCGTCGGCTTACCATTGGGTTTAAATGGCAGCAATACCGGCTTAAATCCAAGCTTTTCGATTAATTGAATAAAACGGTAAACCAAGCCTGCATCATAAAAACTGTTAAACGGGTCTTGCACCACCAGCACATATTGACTGCGCTGCGCTTCAGGGATGGTATACAAGGAACCCAAATCGTAACCGCGGCTTGAATGTCCGTCTAAGCGCTGTTTTAGTGTAGGCACTGATAGCTTAGGCGCATCGACATAACCAATGACTTTTTTAATCACCCATTTACTCAGCGGGTTCTGCGAGGCTAAGTTAGTCAATTTAGGCATGGCCGCCATCAACGGCAATGAATCTTCGATACCGGCAACTAAATAATCTTTAGCAGGACGTAAATAACGTTTGTAGTAAATATTAAAAAATTGCGCCCTAAATTTCGGCACATCTACTTTGACCGGACATTGACCAGAACAGGCCTTACACGCCAAACAGCCTTTAAGTGACTCCATCACTTCATGGGAGTAATCATAGTCACGTTGGTTGTTTAGGGTATTTTGAATTCGTTGCATCCATCCCAGTGGGGAAGACTTTTCCAAAGCGTCAACATCGACCCCTTCAGCTTCAAGTAAACGCAACCATTCACGCATTAAGCCCGCACGACCTTTAGGTGATTGTACTCTGTCACCGGTGACTTTAAACGACGGGCACATAGGTGAATAACTGCTGTAGTTAAAACACAGACCATTACCATTACAGTTCATCACATCAGGAAACGCGTCACGCACCTGCACTGGGATTTGTCTATCGAAACTGCCGCGTTTAACGCTGTCGACATTAAATAGCAATGGGCCTGACTTAGGCGGCGCCACTAATTTACCAGGATTGAGACGATTATCAGGATCAAACAAACCTTTGATCTGCTCCAGTACGCCATAGAGTTCGTCGCCAAACACGGCTGGGCCATATTCACCGCGAACCCCTTTGCCATGCTCACCCCACATCAGCCCGCCATATTTAAGCGTTAATGCCGCAACTTGATCTGAAATCACTTTAAGTAATTGCTCATCGGCGACATCACACATATCAAGCGCCGGGCGTACATGTAATACCCCCGCATCAACATGACCAAACATACCGTACTGCAAATTATGGCTATCGAGTAGCGCCCGAAATTCCATAATATAGTCAGCTAAGTTTTCTGGCGGTACGGCAGTATCTTCGGCAAAGGCTAATGGTTTACGAGTCCCTTTGGTGGCACCTAATAAGCCAACCGCTTTTTTACGCATTGCATAAATACTGTCGATATCACTTATGTCGGTAATGATTTGAAAACCGACTAAACCAAATTGGGGTTGACTGAGTTGGCCGCTGAGCATCTCCTCTAATAGCGCGACTTTATGGTTAACCTCATCATCTTCACCGGCAAACTCAACCATATTAAGACCTTCTATGATCTTGTTCGGTACGGCTTTAATTTGCTCAGCAACCGAATGCCAAATAATGTCTTCACGGGCAAGGTTGAGCACTTTGGAGTCAACGGTTTCAACGACGGTCGCTTTGGCCTGTACTAATGATGGCGCATGACGTAACGCGGATTCAAATGAGTCATACTTAATATTCACCATCATCCGAGTTTTAGGTAATGGGGTAAGATTAAGCTTGGTTTCGGTGATCACTGCCAGCGTGCCTTCCGAACCGGTGAGAATACGCGATAAATCAAACTGGCTAAGGTCATCGTTCCACACATGCTTTAAATCATAGCCGGTTAAAAACCGGTTCAATTTAGGGAAACGTTCAATAATAGTGTCCCGTTTTTGCAAACATATCGCCGCTATTTGGCTGGCGATGGTATTGCCCAGCTGATTAGCACCAAAAGGTTGTTGATCAACCTTGTTATGGGCAATCGGCGTTGTGGTTAGTACGCTGCCATCAATGAGTACACTGGTCACGCCTAACACGTGATCTGATGTTTTTCCGTAAACTAATGAGCCAGCACCAGAGGCATCGGTATTAACCATACCGCCAATAGTGGCACGATTAGACGTTGATAAATCGGGACTGAAAAATAATCCATGCGGGCGTAAGGCATCATTTAAGGCGTCTTTAATCACCCCAGCTTGTACTCTAGCCCAACCTTCTTCGACATTAATCTCAAGCACTTGGTCTAAATGACGTGACACATCCAAAATTAACCCATGAGTTAACGCCTGACCATTAGTGCCAGTGCCGCCGCCTCGAGCACTAAAAGTGACTTGTTTATATTTTGGTTGCGCCGCTAGCGATAACACTAGCTCGACATCTTGTTGATGCAGAGGATAAATAACCGCTTGCGGTAAAAACTGGTATACCGAGTTATCGGTTGCCTGAATAAGCCGCGCACTGTAACGCTTGTCTATTTCACCTTCAAACTCGCTTTGCTCAAGCGCGTCAAGATACTCAAGATAGATAGGTTCTAATGTTTGTTTATGTGATAGCAAAGGTAACATAGAGGACTTATTATTTATTGGCATATACATCCATTATAAACAAAAAAAAGCCGCTAAATAGCGGCTTTTCTAACAAGTTGAAAAAAATACAGGTTAAAGGTTAAATCAAACTGTATTTTTTATGCTTATTTATGAGTGTGCTTCAGCTAAATATAACCAAGTGTCAATCACTGTATCTGGGTTAAGAGAAACAGAATCAATACCTTGCTCTACTAACCATGCCGCAAAATCGGGATGGTCTGATGGGCCTTGACCACAAATGCCCACATAAGCACCTTTGGCTTTAGCCGCTTTAATTGCCATGGCTAATAATGCTTTAACCGCATCATTACGCTCATCAAACAAGTGGCTGATAATACCAGAGTCACGATCAAGCCCTAATGTTAACTGCGTTAAGTCGTTTGAACCGATAGAGAAACCATCGAAATGTTCAAGGAATTGGTCAGCTAATAGTGCGTTTGACGGTAATTCGCACATCATAATGACGCGTAAACCGTCTTTACCGCGCTCTAAACCTTGTTCTTTAAGCAATTCAATCACTTGAGCAGCTTCATTAACAGTACGCACAAATGGGATCATCACTTCAACGTTGGTTAAGCCCATTTGCTTACGAACGCGTTTAATCGCTTCACATTCAAGCGCGAAACAATCGCGGAATGATTCAGAGATATAACGGCTGGCACCGCGAAAGCCCAACATTGGGTTTTCTTCATCTGGCTCGTAGCGATCACCACCGACTAAGTTTGCATACTCGTTAGACTTAAAGTCTGACATACGTACGATCACTTTCTTCGGATAGAACGCCGATGCGATAGTGGCAATACCTTCAACCAGACGTGCAATATAGAATTCAACGGGAGAATCATAACCAGCGATCATCTCATTGATTTCAGTTTGCAGTTCAGCAGTTTGACCGTTGAAATCAAGCAAGGCTTTAGGGTGAATACCAATCATGCGGTTAATGATGAACTCTAAACGCGCTAAACCGACACCTTCGTTAGGTAAACGAGCAAAGTCGAATGCACGGTCAGGATTACCGACGTTCATCATAATTTTCATCGGTAAATCAGGTAATGTATCAACACGGTTAGTGATGATTTCAAAGTCTTGTTTACCTGAATAAATTAAGCCAGTATCGCCTTCAGCGCAAGATACCGTGACAATGTCGCCCGTTTTAATACGGTCAGTGACATCACCACAACCCACAACAGCAGGTACACCTAATTCACGTGCAATGATCGCAGCATGGCAAGTACGGCCGCCACGGTTAGTCACAATCGCGCTCGCACGCTTCATGATAGGTTCCCAATCAGGGTCTGTCATGTCGGTGACTAATACATCACCAGGTTGAATTTGGTCCATCTCATCAATCGAAGATAATACCTTAGCCACACCGGTACCAATCTTATGACCAATAGCACGGCCTTCACAGATTACGTCACCCCTAGTTTTCAAGTGGAAACGTTCAATTAACTGGACATCTTCACGGCTACGGACCGTTTCTGGACGAGCTTGAACGATATACAACTTACCGTCGTTACCGTCTTTTGCCCATTCGATATCCATCGCACGGCCATAATGCTTTTCAATAATCACTGCTTGCTTAGCAAGCTCCATGACTTCTTCATCATTAATAGAGAATATACGACGTTGTTCAGCAGCAACATCTTCAATTTTAACTTGCTTGCCATGTGCAGCATCATCAGAGTAGACCATCTGAATCAACTTACTACCAATATTTCGACGCACAACAGCCTGATGGCCTTGCGCTAAAATAGGTTTGTGTACATAGAATTCGTCAGGGTTAACCGCGCCTTGTACAACCATTTCACCTAAACCAAAAGATGAAGTGATAAAGACAACGTCATTGTTACCTGATTCAGTGTCCATGGTGAACATGACACCAGAAGCAGCTTTGTCTGAACGGACCATACGTTGTACGCCAGCAGATAAAGCAACTCCTTGATGTTCGTAACCTTGATGAACACGATAAGAAATTGCACGGTCGTTAAACAGTGAGGCATAAACATGCTTAACAGCCAGCATGACAGCATCAAACCCTTTAACGTTTAAGAATGTTTCTTGTTGGCCGGCAAAAGACGCATCTGGCATATCTTCAGCTGTCGCTGATGAACGCACTGCAAATGACGCTTCTTGAGTTTCGCTCGACAACTGCTCGTAAGCTTCGCGAATGGCAACTTCTAATGCTGGCTGAAATGGGGTGTCGATAACCCATTGTCTGATCTGCGCACCTACTTTTGCCAGCTCAGTAACATCATCAACATCCAATGTTGCCAGAATGTCAAAAATTTTCTGGTTAACTCCACTTTGTTCAAGGAACTCATTGAACGCATGAGAAGTTGTTGCAAAGCCGCCAGGGACCTGAACTCCTGCGTTGGCCAAATTGCTGATCATCTCTCCAAGGGATGCATTTTTTCCGCCAACCTTGTTAACATCACCCATGCCTAATTCTTGATACCAGAGTACATATTGCTGCACAGTTTTATCTCCGCAAGTTTTTATTTCAGTGGCCACTTCACATAAGGGCAATAGCATCTTACACTCCCACACAACAAGCGTAAATCTATAATTTTATTTGTAATTTTATTACTACAAGAGGTCAGAATGACACCAAAAGTATTCTATATTTCAGATGGGACCGCGATCACAGCAGAGGTTTTTGGACATGCGGTACTTTCGCAGTTTCCTTTAGAATTTGAAGCACTTACAATTCCTTTTGTGGAAACGGTTGTGCGAGCTCAAAAAGTTAAGCAACAAATAAATGATTGTTTTATTACAACAGGCGTTAGACCACTTGTGTTTCACTCAATCATTAATCCTGAAATCCGCAATGTTATATTTTCAAGTGAATGTGTCGATTATGACTTTTTGAACACCTTTGTTGCGCCATTAGAACAACACTTAGGTATACAAGCTAAGCCTTTATTACACCGAACCCATGGTAAAAGTAACCACGGTTATGAAACCCGTATCGATGCGATTAACTACACTATGGAAAATGATGACGGTCAGACCATGAAACACATGGATAAAGCCGATATCATTTTATTAGGTGTGTCGCGTTGCGGCAAAACACCCTCAAGCTTATATCTGTCAATGCAGTTTGGTATTAAAGCTGCAAACTACCCATTTACTGAAGATGACATGGATGATCTCAAGTTACCTGAAGCATTGAAACGTAATAAATCAAAATTATTTGGCCTAACAATAGACCCACATCGTTTACATGAAATTCGTCAAAGCCGCATGGAAAACAGTCGATATTCATCATTAAGACAGTGCCGACTTGAAGTAAAAGAAGTCGAGATGATGTATAAAAAAGAGCGTATTCCTTTTGTGAATACTACCAATCATTCCGTAGAAGAAATTGCCACAAAAATTATCGACATAACCGGTTTAGATCGCCACATGTTCTAATTTATAAACAATAAAAAGCACTGTAAAAAGGCTTTTAAACCCGAGTTCACTAGCTTGATTCGGGTGAGTCTTTTACGGCAATCTGTTTTTTAGCCACTAGAATCCGAGGCTAAGCCTCGCATGTTGAACTTCTTTGGGTATATAATCTCGGGCAATATGATGCAGATGCATCTCACGATTTCTCGGTAATATGCATGACAATTAAAACAGATGAACTACGAACTACCCTTTTAAGCAAAGTCATTTCACCCGCGCAGCTGGCATCAGAATACCCTTTGACTCAAGATGCTGCTGACTATCTTGTTGCCCAGCGCCGAGAAGTTGAAGCGATTATTGCAGGCGAAGATCAACGCTTATTGGTGATTATTGGCCCTTGCTCAATCCATGACACTAAAGCAGCACTCGAATATGCAGAGCGCTTATCCGCATTACACCATGAGCTAAAAGATGATTTGTGCATTGTAATGCGAGTCTACTTTGAAAAACCACGAACTATTGTGGGCTGGAAAGGCTTAATTTCAGATCCAGACTTAGACGGCAGCTTTAGCCCAAATAAAGGCTTACGCATCGCACGTGAACTGCTGCAACAGATTACCGAATTAAAACTCCCTATCGCTACGGAGTTTTTAGACATGGTTAACGGTCAATACATTGCAGATCTTATTACCTGGGGTGCTATTGGGGCTCGTACCACTGAAAGCCAAATTCACCGTGAAATGGCTTCAGCGCTATCATGCCCAGTCGGCTTTAAAAATGGTACTGACGGTAACATTAATATCGCTGTTGATGCGGTGCGCGCTGCTCAAGCGCCACACATTTTTTATTCTCCGGATAAAGATGGTGCGATGGCAGTTTACCGTACTCATGGCAATCCATTTGGCCACATTATTTTACGGGGTGGTAAAACACCTAACTATAGTGCAGAAGATATTGAAGTAGCTCGCGCTCAATTAGAGCAAGTGGGCGTGACTCAACGTATGGTGGTAGATTTTAGCCACGGTAACAGTGAGAAACAACATCAAAACCAATTGAAGGTTGCCGATAGCATCATGGCGCAACTGCGTAATGGAAGCACTGCGATAGCCGGTATCATGGCTGAAAGCTTTATGATTGAGGGCAACCAGAAAGTGGTTAAAGGCCAACCATTAGTTTACGGACAAAGTATTACCGATGCCTGTTTACATTGGGCCGATTCTGAAAAGCTGTTACGCGATTTAGCCCAAGCGTCGAAAGAACGTAAAGCCTTACTGGCAAAATAGCGGTCACGTCACAGGCTAGTGACGAACACAATAAAAAGCCAATTACGATCCTCTTTGTATAACGGCTATACTATTATCAATACTTTACATGCCTATGCAGTTGGCTCAGTAAGAATGTATTGGCGTGTGAATTATTGCCAAATTTAACAATCTGTTAGGTATTTCTCTTTCCATTTGTCTACGATTGAACCGATAACAGAACTCGCTCAGGTATTCTTGTAGGTACTTTCCTGAAACACCATGAAATGTCCCAAGTAAAAATGCCTTTAAGTTACCAATGGCAATATGAACCCAAGGCAGCCATTCATCAACAAGCTCACTGGGGGTAACCCTCGCTTCATGTTGTTGAGTCTTATCTATAATGTTCAACGCAGGTAAGCCGTCTGTATGCACTTTTTGCTGTCTCGTTAAGTGTTTGGCAACGAACTTTTCAACACTATCATGGCAAACGCTATTCACAGCCTGCATAGCAATAAATCCAGCTCTTTTTCCTTTGCTTTCAACGGCAACTAAAACAGGTGTTTTACCTTCTGCTCCACGTCCACGCTTGCCCTTCCTTCTGCCACCCACTAACGCATCATCAATTTCAATAACGCCTGACAGTCTATATAAGCTGTCTCTATGGCCCATAGCCGTTCTCAGCTTACTTAATATCAAACGTGCCGTTCGCCAATTAACTTCAATGTGCTTGCTCAATCTTAATGCTGAAATACTGCCTTTATCTGAGCCTAAAAAGTAGATTGCCCAAAACCACTTAGTGATAGGAATACGGCTACCGTGGAATAATGTGTCTGCTGTGACCGATGTTTGTTTATGACATTGACTGCATTCATATACATTGCGGGTTGTAAGCTCATAGGCATGCTCACAAGAGCATCTAGGGCAAACAAAACCATTAGGCCATCTCATTTTCTTAATGTGATTTAAGCAATCAATTTCAGCGCTGAATTGACGTTGCCATTCAAAAAAACTCGTTTCAGGCATTTTCATAGCAAATCTCACTTCTAGTCTTGATTTATACTATAAGAATAGGCCAAAACTGACTCAGATGCATAGGCATGATACTTTATATAGTCGTTTCCTAATGCCAGCCATTTATGGTTGGCATTTTTATATAATTAATTCAATTTATTACGATCAATAACGTCCTCAGAAGGGATAAGTGACAAGTGACAAGTGACGCAAGGATAATGTACGCAACGCATTGCTGAACCTCCTATTGTATGCTCGAGCGTAACGGATTAATTCACTCAAGCCACGCCACTGAGTGACCGACTGAAGGTTGCATTTGCTAACACTAGGATTAAAAATAATCCATAAAACCAACATTCAGCACATATTCGATTATGATTGTCATTAATTTGGAGGCTTAATATTGTCGATAACGCTTATCTTTAACGTAAATAATGATGTTTAATAACCGTGGACAATTATTAACAGATAATCGCGTTAGCTAAAAAACCAATGTCATCATTCCACACACTCCCCCATAAGGATGTTGTTATGCAAAGTTCGTCTCGTAGTGCTGCTATTTTTGGCATATTGATTGCGCTGGGTCTCGGCACACTAGGCGTATTACTTAAACAAGCTATTATTGAATATAAGTTACTCGATCGAAGTGTCACGGTAAAAGGCTTAGCAGAAAATGAATATCCTGCCGACATCGTCATTTGGCCTATTCAATTTACTGCGGCCAATAATAATCTCGATGAACTCTACAAACAGCTTGAAGCCCAAAGCAACCAAGTCGTTAGCTTTCTAGCCGAGCTAAATGTTGCCCCAAAAGAAGTTACGCTCACCGCGCCCACGATTACCGATAAGTTGGCGCAACAATATGGTGGAAATCAACCGATAGAATTACGCTACACGGGGTCACAAACGATTACAGTCTATTCTAACGACATCGAAAAAGTACGCGCTGTGATGCCCAAATTAACTGAACTGGGTAAAATGGGTATTGTCTTTTCTCAAAATAACTATGATGCCCAAGTTGAATATATTTTTAGCCGATTAAATGACGTTAAACCCAAAATGATTGAAGAGTCGACAACCAATGCGCGTTCAGTCGCCAAAAAATTTGCTTCCGACTCGCAAAGTCGATTAGGTAAAATTAAGAAAGCCACTCAGGGGCAATTCAGTATCAGTAATCGTGATAAAAACACGCCTTATATTAAACAGGTACGCGTAGTATCAACCATCGAATATTATTTAGCGGATTAACAACATGAAGCAATTATTCACCTCTTTTCTAATCGGTTTAATGAGCCTAATGTGTGCTCCATTAATGGCGAATGCTCCCGCATCGGTTGAACTTACTCATCCCGCCACTCCCCCAAAAAACCATCAAGTTATTTTTATTGTCAGACATGCTGAAAAACTGGATGGTAAAGATCCGAGTTTGTCCGCACAAGGTCAATTACGGGCGTTACGCCTAGCGAAGGTGTTATCCAGTACACCGCTAACTAAGGTGTTCACCACTGACTATAATCGTACCCGTGAAACTGCGACTGCCGTCAGCCAAGATCAGCAACTCAATCTGAGTGTTTATGACCCTCGCGATATGGCCGTATTCACTCAACAACTATTAACTCAACAAGGAAATATTTTAGTGGTTGGTCACAGTAATACGTCGACAGATTTAGTTGAACGACTCAGCGCAGAAAAACAACGTCCGATCGATGATGCGAATGAGTTTGATCGTCTGTATATTGTGACGCTCAATCAAAATAAACAAATGGTCTCCTGTGTTTTACTGCGTTATTAATGGGCAAATGTAAGGTCAATACTAATACAAAATACTAAAGACTAAAGACTAAGCCATGTCACCTGCAGTGCCAATCATGCGGTGGCCAGGTCACTGAAGGGCTAATAAACGGGCTCTATTAAGCTCAATTGGCACAGTGACATCGACATGGCTAAACGCAATACAGTATAATGCGCCGCTTTTTTCGCTTAAATCTTTGTTAATCTGCATAACATTAGGTAGTTGTATGTCCCTTACTCAAAACCCCGCACAAACCCAAACCGATTTCCCTGATGATATTGCAGCACGGATTGCTCAATCAGAAGCGCGCGTTATAAAGGCTATTTTTCCCTCTAATACCAATCACCATAACACCTTATTTGGTGGCGATGCTTTAGCTTGGATGGATGAAACGGCTTTTATCGCCGCCACCCGTTTTTGTCGTAAAACTTTAGTTACCGTCAGTTCTGATCGTATCGATTTTAAAAAAGCGATACCCGCTGGCAGCTTGGCTGAGCTGATTGCAAATGTTATCCATGTTGGTAATACATCACTTAAAGTTGAAGTGAATATTTATGTCGAAGACATGTACAAGGATCATCGTGAACATGCGATACGCGGAGTGTTTACTTTTGTTGCGGTAGATGAAAACAGAAACCCAACCCAAGTGTGGCCGCACAATTAATATGCCCTTTCTAATGCAGCCTAATGGCTGCATTTTTATTTTATTCATTCAACTAAAATTTATCTAATCTGTCGAGAAAACCCCGTGATCCGAGCGTAGCGAAAGTCGCGGGGATGAATCGATAAACTAAGCTTGCTCTTGAATATATTTTCGATTGTATCAGCGGAGGCATTGCCGACTGAGCAAGCAAAATATCCATCAGACCAAAAAGTATTCTCCAACCAAAATTGCTTTTTAAGGTTCGGATATCTACTCCAAATTAATCTGTTGGTTTGCTGCTTAATTCTTCTAACATGCTGCCCAACAGCATATCTTGGCGAAATCCTCAAAAGAATGTGTATGTGACCCCTGTCTATTTCGATCTCTTCAACTGAAAAGTCAGACTTCTGCGAAATATCTAGAACAGCTCTCTTCATAAACTCGCCAACTTCACCATGTAGTAGTTGCTTTCGATATTTAACAACCAGTATTAAGTGCAGCACAATGAGATACTTACAGTGTGAATTGGTTTGGTATTCCACTTGACTATCTCAAACTACACAGTAGTCTATACAGTATATGAAAAAAACGCTCAGATACAACTTTCGGCTCAAACCGACAGCAGAACAGGAAGCCAAACTCATTGAGTTTGGCTCATATGCTCGTGGGTTGTGGAATTTGTTGTTGTCAGAAAATCTGCGTCGTTATAGGTACGACAAAACGTTTTTGTTCTATCCAGAAATGGCAAAATTAATTAAAGAGTTAAAGGTATTCGAAGAGTTCTCTTGGTTAAAATCCTTTGATTCTGCGGCTGCACAGCAAGTGGCAAGGGATCTGGATACGGCTTTGAAAAACTCTTTTTCTAAGAGTCGGTTGCAAAAATTCCCGACGTTTAAAGTCAGCTTCAAACAGAAAAAACTGCACAATGACAGTTTTAGGTGTGTAAATAACTCGAACTGTATCCGCATCGAAAATGGTGCGGTCAGCATTCCGAAAATTGGCAAAGTACCGATTGTTTTACACCGTAAATTAGTCAGTGAAATCAAGACTGTTACTGTCCAACTATCACATGGTAAATGGAATGTATCGATCACCCAAGAGGTTGAATGCAAGACCGCGAAGCGGGTCTTGCATTCAATTGTAGGCTACGACATTAACAGTCAGCATACGGTTGTAGGTTCGAACGGTTGGTACGTTAAAAACCCAAAAGCTCTTAAACGTTCATCAACAAAGCTAAAGCAAATTCAAGTCCAGTTGAGCCGAAGGGAAAAGGGCTCTAGTCGCTGGCATAAAACCAAATCCCGCTTAAATACACTTCACGGAAAAATCTCACGCCAACGCCTAGCGTTCGCTCACGAAGTATCATGTTCGATAGCCAAGACCAGTGATATCATAGTGTTTGAGGATTTAAACGTGAAAGGTATGCAGCAATTTAACGGCCATATGGTGAACGATAACGTGATGGGTATGATCACTTCGCTGACTAAATACAAAGTTGAATTGAATGGCGGTATTTACCATGAAATTGGTCGGTTTGTGAAATCGACAGGCATTTGTTATCAATGCAAACACCCGCACAAGTTTGGCCTTATCGTGCGAGAATTTGCCTGCGAAAGCTGCGGTTTAGTCCAGTGCAGAGATTTAGCGGCAGCTAAGTCTATCGAGAACACAGGCGAAAATGATTTAATGGCGACTGGGATAGTCGCCAGGGTAACCCCCAAATTTCAGCAGAAAACATCGATTAAAACGAAAGTCTTTGAGCTATCAAAGTTTGGTGTGGAAACTGAGAAAAAAGAAGCAGCTTAGTCGTTAAAAGCTAGATTGCAGAAGCCCCGTGATCAGAGCGAAGCGAAGTCGCGGGGTAATTCACCTTTGTACTGTTTTTATTCAAAAAAAAACCACAATGTGACATAAAGCAATAGAATACTCGATTACTTTTCTGTTACATTGAGTTATCTTCGCGTGCAACATAGAATAAAAAATGCCATGAAGCTCGAAAATTTAAACATCATCATTGCAGATGACCATCCATTATTCCGTAATGCCTTAAGGCTAGCATTGAGTAATACATTTGAACAAACGCAATGGTTTGAGGCTGATAGTGCCGAAGCATTACAAAGGGTTCTTGATGAAAAAGAGAAGCCATTTGACTTAATCTTACTTGACCTACAAATGCCGGGTTCACACGGTTACTCAACACTTATCCACCTTAGAACGCATTATCCTGATATCCCCGTGGTGGTGATCTCTGCCCATGAAGACATCAATACCATAAGCCGATCAGTACATTATGGCAGTAGTGGATTTATCCCTAAGTCGGCTTCGATGGAGTCATTGACTGAAGCGTTAAATGCAGTGTTATATGGTGATATCTGGTTACCCAAAGGCACTCAAATTATCCCCGTTTCTGATGATCCGACTGACAAAATGGCCAACCGATTGTCTGATTTAACTCCACAACAATATCGGGTGTTACAGATGTTTGCTGAAGGATTACTCAACAAACAAATTGCCTATGATTTTGGGGTGTCAGAGGCCACAATCAAAGCACATGCGACTGCTATATTTCGTAAACTGGGTGTTCGCAATCGCACTCAAGCGGTGATAGCATTGCAACAATTAGCCATGGATAGAATTGATATCTTGTAATGCCTCAATCATTATCGCTACAACAACTGCCCTTTTCACAAGCTTGTGACAATAATAAGCAGCCTATCTTAACCCTATTGGCAAAATGGTTTGCCAATAGGCTCCATATACTCGAAATTGGCAGCGGCACGGGCCAGCACAGCGTCTATTTTGCAAAAAACCTTGCGCATCTTCGCTGGCAACCAAGCGATCAACAACATTATCTTCCAACTCTGCAAACGCGGCTCAATTTGCAAGCCTCCCCAAACTTACAACCCGCCATCACTTTAGATGTAACACAACCATGGCCACAATTCACACCACACCTTGATGCGATATTCAGTGCTAATACCTTGCATATTATGAGTCAAACGATGGTTGAAGCGTTTTTTGGCGGTATCGGCAGTGTATTGACTCATTCAGGCTCACTGGTCATATATGGTCCGTTTAATTACCAAGGCCAATTTACCAGTGACAGTAATCGACAATTTAATTTATTGCTGCAACAAAATAATCCTCACAGTGGCATCCGCGACATCGAATGGATCGGCCAACTAGCGCTTCAACAAGGGTTAACACTTCAAGAAGACATCGCTATGCCCGCTAATAACCGCATGTTACATTTTATAAAGTAACCAGCTTCATCTTAGTCAAGTAATCAACACAATTATCCAAAACGATTGGTGACTTACTGACAAAAAACCTTGTAAGCTATCGACTCTGAGCAACAATACACAAGGACACGCATTATGGGTTTGGTTACCACTAAAAGACATCCCAATGGTCTAGATTACGTCGCCGTCGATACTACACTTTGCCAAGCACGTATTTTTATGCAAGGGGCTCAAATCGATCAATTTACTCCCGCGGGTAAAGAGCCATTATTATGGGTATCAAACGCCGACGATTACCAACCAGGTAATGGTATAAGGGGGGGGATCCCGATTTGCTGGCCATGGTTTGGCATGAGCAACACCCTAGGATTTCCGCAACATGGATTTGCACGTAATAAAATTTGGTCGCTCGAATCCGTTAAGATGCGCGATCAATTAGTTGATTTGATTTTTACCCTACCAGCAGGTGAAATAGATAAGCAGTATTGGCCCCACGATAGCCAAATAAAGGTATTGTTCACCTTAGGCGAAACCTTATCGGTCAGTTTGGTCAATACTAATAATGCACATTATGACGTTACGCTTACTCAAGCATTGCACAGCTATTTTCCCATTGAAAATATTCACCAACTTACCGCAAGTGGCTTTGAAGGCTCACAATACATTGAATTTGGTGAAGGACCGTTTAAACAAGATGACGATGTGGTTCAATTTGACCAAGAAACCGACAGAGTGTATACCAAACTAGCTCATACTCAGGAGTTACACACGCAAAATGGTACTATTGTTGTCAGCCGTGAAAACAGCCAATCGGCGGTGTTATGGAATCCCTGGATTGATAAGTCGGTGCGTTTATCTCGTTTTAATCCCGATGATTACTTAACCATGGTGTGTTTAGAAGCGGCTAATGTGCTAGAAGATTACGTGTTATTAGCCCCAGGACAGAGTCACACAATGACGACACATATTGGTTGGAAATAACATCACGTAAAAGTTTGTGACAAGTAAGATAGATAAGTCGATATTACGAGCATGCCACAAAATTATTTACCGGCTCACAGGATCAATAATACCGACAAAAAAGCAGCTAAGGCTGCTTTTTTAATATCACGTATCAAATTTTATTATTGATAACATAAGAGAAAAACAACACCTGTCGCAGGATAATTCAATAGCGATTCAGCTTACTATTTTTGCTCAATCTATCCAAGATTTCTGTTTCTAGGTTTTCGAAAAAGACCAAACCAAAAAGCGGTTTCAAGCAATCCGCCAGCCACAATAAAAGTCACCGCTCCCGTTTGGCTGCCGACGAAATAACTCATCAATGCAAACGCGATCAATGTGATTAACATCAACAATCTGTAGATCCCTGTCATATTAATTTCTCTTAATCATATAAATGAGCCGCTCAACCTTAGCAATGCCAATGACATTAACTCTTTAATCATTCAGAACCTCTTGGGTTTTTCAGATTAAGGCGCATTGGTGTGATAATGGTGATTCCCTTGTAAAACAATGTAACACAGAGCTAAAATTCTGAGTAACGCCCTAGGACGGGTTCTAACGCCCTCTATATTCCGCAAAAATGGTGAAGCTATAAAATAACGATGGCAACAACAATTTAACTTATCTAAAAACGTTGACACCCGTTGATTGAACAGCTACTTGATGTAATGGGTATCGCTTCGATAGCCAACGATAGCCAGGGCGACCGCATGAGTGCTTAATAATTCACCTATTTGATGAAGGTGCACTCGATTGCATTAATCCGCTCTTATTTTCAGACTAACGGCCGTACAATTATTGAATATTTATCGGACAATTTATGAGTAAAAAAACGTTCATGCGGTTGCCCTGAAACGATAGCATTTAATCAAATTGTAAGTCTACTAAACATACGCCAATAAAAAAGCAGCCGAGGCTGCCTTTTATGTAATATAAATATTAATTTTTATTTAATACATACCAATTTGTACATATTGTACATAATTTATATTATTGATTATCTGCTGGCTTAACAACTGGGTTATCAAGCTTAGCTTCAAAACTGGTTGGCGCGATGAAAGTTAATCCCGTTGGAATTTCTTCTAACTTCTTACCCGCCATCGTTAACGCTTCTACATATTCAATCATAGATTCGTTATCAATAAAGCCTGACTTAATAACAGGTGAAAGCTTCTTGGTGTCAAAAATGTCATAACCGTCTTTGCCGCCAGCAATGTAAGCATTGGTAGAAATCTTGTAAGCCGTCTCAGGGACAATATCAGCACAATTGCCTGCAGCTACGCCGTTAGGACACACTTTTAAATCTTCAATTTGCTCCCCAACAACGGCTTTGCCATTGAAAGTGAATTGAATATTTGCAAATGTTGGAAACGAACCTGAAGACGTGGTTAGTGAATAATTAATGGTATCTTCAAGTAATTGAGTCACATCACTGCCCTTCAACTCAACAATAGCCAACTCATTACTGAAATAGAGGAGTGAACCAATAACATAACCCGCCGTTAAGTTACCATCAGCGTCACTTTTAATGTCATTACGCACCCCCCCTGTGTTTGTAATTGCCATATCAACACCATAACCCTGTTGATTTAACTTCCAAACCATAGATTCAGCAACATGAGCACCCGCTTCAGAACCCGTTACCGGTAATGAAGCGCCATTGCGCTTAACACCTGGCTGACGGACATGGTCTAACATACCGGTATCAACAGGATCGTTAGCATCAAATACCTGACCAATCACTTTACCTTCAAATTCTTCAATTAGCGGCTTGTAGTCGATATCAATAATGCGACGCAGTAAGGCATCTTCTTCGGTGATAGCAATATTATTTTGCTCACCAACAAAGGCTTCGGCTGCACTTTGGTCAGCTTCAATCAATGGCTCACGGTTCTCGCCATCATACTTGTGCATAAAGTCATTATCGATTAACAGAGTGTTATTACCTTGACAGGTTTTAACATCACCTTCTTCAAAGGTAACATCTGCTTGACCAATGGCTTGAGCAATAGCCCCCGCCTGCACGATACACGTTTTAGTGGTACCATTTGGATTAGTAACCATCTCAGCATAACCTGCGATGCTAGACCCCTGACCATTTCCTATATTAGTGAAGTCACCTAGTAGAGTATGAGAATGACCACCAACAATAACGTCGACACCGTTGACGCTTTCAGCAATGCGAATGTCTCTATCTAAGCCAATGTGGCTTACCATCACAATCTTATCAACACCCATCTCTTGTAGTGCATCAACAGTCGCTTGAGCAGTTTCGACTTCACCATTAAAAGCTAAATCATCACCAGGAGAAGAAATGGACTTCATGTCTTCTAACACTAGGCCAAACACACCTACTTTGACGTCACCGTATTCTTTAATGATATAAGGTTTAATATTAGTCACGCCAGACATTTGAGAGTCAGCGCTAGCATCTAAGTTAGCGGCAAGGATTGGAAAGTTTACCTTATTAGCAAACTCAATAAAGGGACCATCACCAAGATCAAACTCGTGGTTACCGATCGCCATCGCATCAAGACCCATTTCACGCAATAAAGTGGCATTACCGGCACCTTTTAACACATTGAAATAGAGCGAACCTTGGAAAGCGTCACCACCGTGTAAAGCGAGAAAAGGCTTATTAGCATCGGCAGCCATAGTTCTGGCATTTTTTAATGCCGTTGCAACACGAGGATAGCCACCAGCAGAAGTGCGAATACTCATATCCTCAGAATTAACTTGAGCGGTAAAATCTAATGATGATGGATCAAAGCTCGAGTGAGTATCGTTGATATGCGCAATGCGTAAATTAAACGTACTGACATCATCGTTGCTATCGTTACAACCTGTTAATGCAACAATAACCGCGGTTGCCAGCAAACCTTTAAACATTGTTTTGTTCATTTAAGACCCCATAATTTGAATAATTTGAATAATTTATTATTTTATACCTGATGAGAGTGTGTTTTTCTTTCGAGGTCAAATATTGGCTCGTGATAAAATAATTTTAATTGCGATTCAAGATGTAACGCTTAATCATTCTAAGCCAGTACCTTGCAACAAAGAGTAAAACATTTTTAGCCGAACCCAACGGGCAGTATTTGTGGTTTACTGCGACAGCAATAGACCGTGTTAAGACAGAGTAAAGACACTGCATCAACATGGGCTTATCTTAATTAACCACAAGCAACCGTTAAATTTATCTCGAAAGATCAACAGACTCTAAATTTCATCAACATGATAGTAGCAAACATTGCCAAGGTTATGTGACATTTTCATGACGAAGTGTGACAATTTATACAATATTAACAATTAGTTACAACATATTTCGTCCCAAAAATAGAACAGTGTCATGTTCAGACTGATATTTTAACCGTTAAAAAAAAAGACTTAGCTGCATTTAAACAACTAAGCCTTTAAATTAGTGTAGATAATTACTCAAAAAGAAGAAACGGTTGATTGTCTTTTAAGTAAAACAACAAACACCTTAAAATAAATGCTTAAGATCACATTAACGTAAAACTTGCTGCAACCATTGACCTATATCTGCCAGTTGATTAGGCAGCACGCTGTGCGGCATTGGGTAAGTTTTCCACGAAGTGCTGTAACCCGCAGCATTTAAGGCATCATTAGCCATTTTGCCTGCAAATAAGGGTACTACATCATCTTGCTCACCGTGGTTATGCCAAATAGGCGTGTTTTGGTTAGCCGCTGATAATTGCTCAGGTAGTTTCTCTCCGCCAGGTAAGTAGCAAGATAACGCCATAATGCCCGCTAGTTTTTGCTCAAAACGCAGACCGGTAAACAAACTCATTACCCCACCTTGGCTAAAACCGGCTAAGACGATTTTATCGGCAGATATACCATTGTTAATTTGATCAACTATTAACTGCCGGATAGCTTGCTCTGACGCCATAACGCCTTGTATATCGGCGCGTTCATGCAAGTCCATGCTTTTAATGTCGTACCATGAGCGCATCACAAAACCGCCATTAATCGTCACCGCTTGTTCTGGTGCATGGGGGAAAATAAACCGAATACTATGCTGACTATTTAGACCTAACACTGGCACCACGGGGGCAAAACCGGCACCAGAATCACCTAATCCATGTAACCAAATAACACAAGACGTCGCGGGTAATTGCGGTTCAACTACGATTTTATCTAACTGAGCAGGCATATTTATTAATCCTTTCAATACAGTAACAATATTGCTGGCTATCTTACGTTAATTGATTTTTAACATCGAATTATTCACGCTTAATCATCACAAATAATACCGCTACAATGCTATCCACAGCATTTAATCGAACAAAAAGTCCAATTTTTTAATCTTTTATTCGATTTTAGTTGTTATATCATAAGTGAAAATATCTTGAATAGGTGAGCTAAAATGGGCTTATTACAAAATGGCCATTGGGTAGACCAATGGTACGCTACCGAAGAAAATAACGGTGATTTTGTTCGAAAAAATGCTCAATTACGTCATTGGGTGACGGCTAATGGCCAAGCCGGCCCATCAGGAGATGCTGGCTTTAAGGCAGAAGCAAATCGCTACCATCTGTACGTATCACTTGCCTGCCCTTGGGCACATCGAACCCTAATTTTTAGGCAGTTAAAGCAATTACAAGCGCTTATTGATGTCACTGTCGTTGAACCCCATATGCGAGAAAATGGCTGGGAATTTGCCAATGCAAATGGATCCCGCATTGGCCGACATATTACCGGGGCACAAGCGGATCCTTTGTATCAAAAGGATTTTTTGTACCAGCTGTATCAGTTTGCCAAACCTCAATATAATGGTCGAGTCACGGTGCCGTTGCTGTGGGACAAAAAAACCAACACCATTGTCAGTAATGAATCATCTGAAATCATCAGAATGTTTAACAGTGCCTTCAATCATCTCACGGGGAATGACCTCGATTATTATCCCCAAGCATTGCAACAGCAGATAGATGAACTCAATAACTTCATTTACGATAAGATAAATAATGGGGTGTATCGTAGCGGTTTTGCGACTTCACAAGCGGCTTATGAAGAAGCGTTCAGTGCATTATTTTCGGCATTGGATACCATTGAATCACGCTTAACAGGAACACGCTATTTGTTGGGTGAGCACATAACCGAAGCTGATTGGCGCCTGTTCACCACATTAATCCGGTTTGACAGCGTTTATGTCGGTCATTTCAAAACCAACCGCAATACCATTGAAAGCATGCCAAATATTTCTGCTTACTTACGTGATTTATATCAACAACCCGGCATTGCCGCAACGGTCAATATGACCCATATAAAACAGCATTATTACTTCAGCCATCAACATATCAATCCAACTCAAATCGTCCCTATTGGTCCAGATATTGACTATTTACGACCACATAACCGTGCGGATCTGACAACTTAACTAATCTAATTAACCTCATATAGGCTAATAAATGCTTATAAAAAAGTGGTTTGTGCCTTTTCTACCTTGTATTGACGTGCAATAGACTCGCTATTGACTCGTCAATACGCCTTGTTAGCTATACAAACAGCAAGCTTGATTTGGCGTATGTTGATGAGTTATTGCGCGTGGATCCCGGTGTGGTTAAGTAACGCCTCTAATTGCGACGGATTATCGAGTTTGAGACTCCACCTTACCGTCCCTGCATCGGCTACAATCACTAACCCTTGATGAAAACAACTAATATCATCTACTGATGCAGCGAGCACCAATTGACTATCATGAAACCGGCACTGAATTTCATGCACAGTAACAATAATTCTACCCAAAGAAAAATCAATAACCATAATAACTCACTGTAAAAACAAAAATCCCAAGTGTTCACTTGGGATTTATACACCAATTAATTTACGCCTAAATTTAGCATTAACAGTAAATTAAACTCATTAGTGGTGATGACCACCTGCACCATGGGCATGGCCATGAGCAATTTCTTCATCTGACGCGTCACGAGCACCGACAATTTCAATGTCGAAGGTTAATTCTCGTCCTGATAGAGGATGATTCACATCTACCGTTGCCATAAATTTACCCACTTTAATGATGGTAACTTGACGTTTGCCCTCGTCAGTATTAACAACAGCAGCCATGCCAGGTTTCCATACTTTTGCACCAACAAGATGTTTCACCGATACGCGTTGTTCAGCATCAGCTTGGCGTTCACCATAGGTATCGGCAGCAGGAGGCGTAATGGTGAACTTCTCGCCAATTTGTTTACCATTAATAGCATCTTCGATACCTGGCATCATGTTGTCATGACCATGCAAATATGATATCGGTTCAAGACCTTCGTTTGATTCAATCACATCGCCTTTTTCATCACGTAGCGAGTAATTAAACTGCACGACCATATCGTCTTTAATGCTCATTATCGTTCCTTAAATCTAAAATTTGCCGAAGCTTAGCAAAAGCGTGCTAATGCATCCACAAAAAAGTGGCCAATAACCTCGTCACTATCGTTTAATACCCAAGGCGGTAAATGTTTGTACGTCAGGGAAACCATCAGCAACAAGCCCTTTTTTCTGTTGAAAGGCTTGCAAACCTAACACTGAATTTCGACCTAAAATACCATCTGGCTCACCGACATCAAATCCAGCATCATTCAGCTTTTGCTGTAATTTTTTTACCGTGTCTCGGCTTAACCTTGCTTGTTTAGGCACAGCGCGTGTTAATGGTAACGCGCCATTGATGCGGTCGGCTAAATGGCCCACCGCAATGGCATAAAACTCAGAACGATTCCAACGCATAATCACGTTAAAGTTGTCATAACCTAAGAAGGCTGGCCCTGTATGTCCTGCCGGTAAATATAATGCCGCTTGCATGTCTGGTGTAGATAACGGCTGACCATTCGCTTGGGTAATATTAAGCTCATGCCATTTAACGAGTGGTAAGACATGTTTGCCGCCTAAATAAGAAAACGGATAATCATCAGGCAACAACACTTCGCGCCCCCATCGTTCATCGGCTTTCCAACCTAGATGTTGTAAAAAGTTTGCCGCTGACGTCAGTGCATCATCGGTACTATTCCACAGATCAGCAATCCCATCGCCATCGCCATCTACCGCATATTTTCGGTAGTTGGTCGGCATAAACTGAGTGTGCCCCATCGCACCAGCCCATGAACCGACCATTTTCTTATCATCAAAATGATATTGCTGTTTTAGCTTAAGCGCTTGTAGTAACTCACCGGTAAAATAATCACTTCTACGAGGGTCGCACGCCAAGGTTGCCAGTGAGTCGAGCACTGACATGCTGCCTTTGTAACTGCCAAAATTGGTTTCAAGCCCCCAAAAGGCCATAATATACTGGCCTGGAACCCCATACTTTTTTGTTAGCGTGTTTAATAAAGGTTGATGTTTAGCCATTAATTTTCGACCTTGCTCAACTCGCCAAGGGGTCACACGCTTATCAAAATAATCACCAAATGTCGTGGTAAATTCTGGTTGTTGATTGTCTAATTCAATCACTCGTGGCACATACGTTAACTGAGCCACAGTGGTATCAATTATATCTTGTGAAATTCCAGCATCCTTGGCTTTTTGCTGTAATCTGACCACACATTGGGCAAAGTCATCGGCAGGCTCAACCGTATTACTGACCTTTGGTGTTGCCGAAGCCGTACAGGCACTGAGCACAGTACAAGATAAAATGATTGAAGCAACAAACACAGGAACCCGACTTTTTTTCGTCATGAAACAACACTTAATTAGCACAAAATGAATAATGAATATCGTGACTGATTGCCCATCAGGAAACAAGAGCTGTCATCATTAAAGCCTGTTTATTTATACAAAATTTAATTAACAAACAAAAAAACAGGTTATAACAATAGCAATCATTATATGTTCACTCAGTGCCACTCAAGCTTTTCAGTTCGCGGTATCATGTTGACACAATTATAAATTAAGATATTAAACAACTTAAATACCTGAGTCTCGCCCCAAAGACAGGCTTCAGTATGCTATTTAGACGAGTATGATGTGACATAACGTTGCCTGAAGATAAGAATTACAGCAACGATACCTTCAGTCATGCTATTGGCCAGTGTTGCGCAACATCCCAGTTAAGTGAACAGATAAGAAGTGAATTTACTCTCTAAATATCAACCGAGAATTCACATAATAAAATTTTCATTAATTAAGCCTTTTCCTTATTCATTGAGTCCGTATAATGATTTTAATTCTCACTCATTTAAGCGATTTATCATGACCGAACAGACAGCAGCATTAACAGGCTTTATCGAAAGCGTAAAACAACATCAAGTCTTATGGGGCTTACAAGATGAAACCGGTGAGGGTTGGGTTGTATGTGACTCATCAGAATTTGAAGAAACTGATGTTATGCCACTTTGGTCAAGTGAAACTGCGGCAAAAAGTCACTGCACTGATGAATGGGCTGACTACAATGCCGTGACCATCACTCTGGCTGAATTTTTAGAATACTGGGTAAGTGACTTAAATGATGATGGCGTATTAATTGGTGTTGACTGGGAAGCAGAGCAAGAATGCCTAGAAATCGACCCCATCGTACTGGCTAAAGAATTAGTTGATTTTGAACAAGAATAGTCGACGTTAATTTAATCTTACTACCTAGGCTGTGAGTCATTGAACAGCCTATTGATAATACTGTGCCCATGCCTACTCTGATTGATGTTCCTTTTGACAAACGCCACACTTGTTGGTTTTGCTACGAGCCAAGTAACCATACCTTTGATTACTATAGAATGACTCATACTCCCCATCCCTCTCTAGCCATTCCCGCTTGCCAAGAATGCCATATGTTAGCCAAGAAAAATCTGCTGACCTCTATTTGGGATTGTCGTGATGCGGTGAAAGATAATTTAATGCACCTATATCGCAAAGACTTAGCCATTGGCATTAACTGGACGGAGCAAGAACTCAAAGAATCTGAATTTGATTGTATGATTTTTGGTGGCTTTAAGAAAAGTGCTTGGATGATGTATCAAATCGCCCAAGGTCGTATTAATGCTCGGGGTTGGCCATTAAGTCTTGACGGTGTATTACTCGAGGGGGAAATCGCCGGTAATAGTAGTCAATATCAAACCGGTTTTGAGTTTGACGATATTGTATTTACCTCATTAACCAAAGCCATTAGCCACTATAGCCAAACCTTGTCTTTAGACAGTGGCTTTTTGCAGCAGCTCATTACCCTGCTTGGTAAAGCCCAATTTGGTCATGCGGTTAAAATCGCTCGGCTTAATATTGGTGTTACCCCCGGACATCAACGTCTTATTCTTGATGAGTTAATCGAAGATATGGACCAATAAACGACCTAGCGACTAGCCAATATTTAGCCAATAAGAGTGCGCAAACGATCTTGGACCACGCGCACTAATAAATCGGGTTGAAATTTAGAGATAAATTCATTACAGCCGACTTTTTCCACCATAGCTTGATTAAAACTACCACTAAGAGAAGTATTGAGTGTAATAAATAACGATGTCATTCTGGGATCATTACGAACTTCGAAGGTCAACTTATAACCATCCATTTCAGGCATTTCTGCATCGGTAATCATCATTAATAATTCATTTGCAACATCACGACCTTCATCCGCCCACGATTGCAGTAATTGCAACGCTTGAAGTCCATCTGACGCCTCAACAATCTCAAGGCCTAGCTGACTTAATGTATCTCTTACTTGCTTACGTGCAGTAGATGAGTCATCAACGATTAATACCTTACGGCCAAGCATTTGCGTCGCTAACGCTTCGTCGAGCACCCCATCGGTTAATTTCACATCGTAATCGATGATCTCAGCCAACACTTTTTCAACATCAATAATAGACACCAAACGCACTTGCCCTTGATCTTCAATTCTTGTTATCGCCGTTAAGTAGTTATCTCCGCCAGCGGTTTTGGGTGGCGGCATAATATCACTCCACGTCATATTAATAATGTTCTCGACATTACCCACTAAAAAGCCCTGCACACTGCGGTTATATTCAGTAATAATCAATTTGCTATCTTCGGTTACCGGCATGGGTGAAAAACCAATCGCTTCACGTAAATTAATCACCGGGATCGAGATCCCTCTGATGTTAGCCACACCATAAATATTAGGATTGCTACCAGGTACGGTATTTAACGGAGGTAAGTTAACTACCTCTTTGACTTTAAATACATTAATAGCAAATAATTGACTTGAACTAATGCGAAATAACAATAATTCTAAACGATTTTCGCCCACTAACTTAGTTCGTTGATCAACCGTATCAAGCACTTTTTTCATGAACGACTTCCACCTAATATACAACTTCAAATATTAATAATAATTATACTTAAAAAATACCAATAATCGTTGTTAGACCTAGATTTATGTGACCGAAAATGAAAAAAATTTATTAAACAAGATCAATAACCAACCTCAATACGTACTCTATTTTCTGGGTCAATAAATTCCCATTGTATTAACCATTCAGTTAAGGCTTCAACATGACATTATTTTCCAAAATAATAAGCACTTTTAGCATCAGTATTTCTTTACTGGGTTTATCAGCATGTACACTGATTGACAAACCAGTTGATGTCGTCAAACCTTTTGAAATTGAGCAATACATAGGAACTTGGTATGAAATTGCCCGCCTTGATCACTCATTTGAGCGCAACATGTCAAATGTGACCGCGCAGTATAACCCGCAAGGTGACAAGCTTGTGGTTATTAATCGAGGATATAAACAAGATAAGCAACGCTGGGATCAGGCAACAGGCAAAGCATATTTCATTAATGGCGCTAATCAAGGATTGCTAAAAGTCTCTTTTTTCGGACCATTCTATGGTGCATACCAAATCCACGACATCGTTTAAGCCCAAAATGGTCGTTACACAGATGCCCTCGTCATTGGCCCTAATGACAAGTATGCGTGGATTTTATCAAGAACACCCAGCATTGATGCCATTATTAAACAACGCTTTATGATGAAGTTATCCGCTTTAACGATTGATCCCAATAATTTGATTTGGGTTGATCATACCCCAGAGAAAGATGATCGTTAACCCATATAGAAGCGTATGACAGATCAAATTACCGACTAAGTTTCATATGGAGGCAGCTATGATAATCCCTATTTTCCCATTAACTATTTGCTTATTACCGCAGGGGTATACCCAATTGCGCATTTTTGAACCGAGATATAAACGCTTAGTCTCCGAATCCCTTAAAAGTGGTTTAGGTTTTGGCTTATGCATGTTGGCTGATGATAACAAATCCATCTTACCTATCGGTACATTGACCAAGATAATCGACTTCGAAATGCTTGAAGACGGCTTACTGGGTATCAGTATTCAAGGGCAAAAAACATTTACAATTAACCAAATCAGCGTTGATGATGACGGTTTAAAGCGAGCAGATGTGAGCTTAATTGATTCTTGGCCGAGCGATATTATTGAACAACAAAATGCACAACCACACATTCATCAGATAGATCGTAAAAAAGATAAGCTGCTCAGCAGTACTTTGAAGCAGATTTTGCAGGAATATCCTCAGCATCTTGCTCATTATTCGGAAGAAAAATTTAATGATATCGCTTGGGTATGTCAACGTTGGCTTGAAATTATCCCTCTGAGTTCAAAAGAAAAATATCAGTGTATTAATAGTCATGACCATAGATTAGCTAAATCATTCTTACTCGATATTATAAAATAATCTCAACGAGTGATCTGAACTCTACTACGCAGCGTATAAATTTGTGAATTATGTTTTGTTCAGTTTGAACGAGCTAAGGCATAGATAAAGTAAATGCTTAAGCTTAATGACTTATTTATTGGATGCGAGTGAAAATAATGGAAAATGTTCAATCACAAAGCGTACAAATTGGTTATGATAAGAGGTCTCTTGTACAAAGACCCTTAATTAATCGAAATGGTGCTATGAAAACAGACGAACCCAATCCAATAGCAGATGAACTCGCTGCATTAATGATGAAAGTAGCTAACAATCGATGCAAAACCTCTTTTGCTAAGCTTTTTTCACATTTTTCCCCAAAAATTAATTCTTTTGGGGTTCAACGTTTAAGCACACAAGGCTTAGCCATGGACTTAGTACAAGAAACCATGACTCGAGTGTGGACCAAAGCTCATCTATACAACGTTGATAAAGCAGCGGTAAGTACTTGGGTGTTTACCATTATGCGCAATCAATGTTTTGATATGCTTCGTAAAGTACAACATAACCGTGAAGATTCATTCGGTGATGATATTTGGCCTTTATTTGAGTCCGATGACGCTGAACATAATGATGAAGATTTTTTGTTATCGGCAACATTATTACAGCACGTGAAAGAGTTACCTCCTCTGCAGCGTCAAGTAGTCCAAGGCATCTATATGCAAGAGCTTACTCAGCAAGAGTTAGCAGATAAACTTAATATTCCAATCGGCACCGTTAAATCTCGGCTTCGACTAGGATTGGAAAAATTAAAAAGTTTTATGGAGAAACACTATGATTAATTACCACCCAGACCCGCATTTACTGTCTCTCCATGCTAAAGGCGAACTTCCACTGTCTATGTCGATGGCAATCTCTGCTCACGCCGAATTTTGCCAACATTGCCAACAGCAACTCGATCAAATGACGATTACCTTGTCTGACCAGCAATTTAATACAACTGCGGCACCTCAATCGGTTGATAGCACTGATAATAATCAGCTAGATGCATTGCTTGCCCAGTTCTTGAATTCAACCTTAGATACCTTAGAAGCTGCGCAACCTAATACCGACAATAGCATTGAAGATAACAGTGTCAGCATTAAAGGTCATCATTACCCACTGCCAAGAGTTTTTCGTAAAAAAATTAACGCTTCTTGGCAAGGTATTGGCAAAGTCAGTCGTTTACGACTCGATACCGGTGAGCCGCAAGCAAGAGCAAGCTTGTTACACATAGCTGCTAATGGTGAGATCCCTGAGCATACTCATAAAGGTGCAGAACTGACCTTACTACTCGCAGGAGAGTTCAGCGACTGTTACAACACTTATAAACCTGGTGATTTTATGTTGCTCGACAAAGAACATCAACATTCTCCTAAAACACTTGAAGGCTGTTTGTGTTATACCATTGTTGATGCCCCTTTATATTTTACTAAAGGCATAAGTAAGTTATTAAATCCAATTGGCGATTTACTTTATTAATCATTGGTTTATTAATTTAAAATCGTAATATCAAATGTGATAAACGGATAAATTCAGTCTATCTTCAGGTTATTAACAGTGAACTTAGCCTTTGTTTTGCTAGCAAGGTATATTGAATCATCAATTGCTGAAGTTCTGGGCCAATGCTACGCATCTAGAGTTATAGGTGCGGTTTAATAAACGTTTATTATTCCGTTTTGAAGTTCCTTAGCTTAATTTGTTTCAGTAAACAAAGTTAAGCTAGGGTGGTTTAGACATGATTAGTGCATAGCTGGGCTTACGTTGTTAACACCGTTAGGTAGAGCATAAGTGATGAGCATGCTCATCATCTATTTTTACAAAATGTCCGCATCACAGGCTATTTTAAGTATAAACAACCGCACAGCTGGCCCCATTGCTTATTTTTTAATCGAAATGAGCTTTAATTTGATTAAAATTTGAAAAAGACTATTGCCATATGCAAACACTCAGTATATTATCCATGTAGATTTAGTTTTCTTGTTAATTTTGGTTACCTACCTGTAAGTCTGCTCAACTTCACTTCGTAAATAAACCCAAGACAAGCTTATGTTCATCGTTTTTGATTTTCAATTGATCTATGTTGATACGATAATTTCTATCCACGTAATCTTGCTGTCATAAAACTATGTTCAACTTACAAAATTAAGTGCCATTTGTATCAAGTGCCTTAAGGTTATGTCACAACATCAATGTTGCTGACACAAAGTAGACCTTAATCAACTATTGACATAACAACACTTGATTAGTGAGTAAAAGATAGGGTAAGTTAAATCTCGAAACATTAATCTTTCGCAACACTAAAAAATGCCAAGGATATTTTATTGAACAATTGTCTCACCTAATGGTGAATATATAAAAAGGAGTGTGACCAATGTCATACAACATGAATGGACACGAAATCTCAGTTAGCTTCCCGGTTAATTCTATTTCGTCAAACAAAAACTCAATTGCTTTTACCGACAGCTTAGGTAAAAACAAAAAGACCTTTTCAAAGCGCATTGAAGCAATGAACTTCATGAAATGGTTAATCTCTGCAAATAAGTAATATCCCTAACGCTAAGCGTTAATCATTTGCTCTGGTATTTAATAAACTCATTTCTCGGTATTCTCCTCTCAATTACCGATGTTTATTAAAACAGAGCAAAATGAATTACTACTTTACGACTACTCCAGTTCAAACCTCAGTCGAATAAGAACAAAAAACCTAACGAAACTCACACAAAACCCATTTTATCAATGAGTTAATTTTCTTAATCGTCGTAAATCTGACGAAAATTAGAGCGTGACTACGTTTTCGTTGTCATGAAGCGTTAATCGAATTTGAAAACTTTCGTAGATACCTTGGCAACATCGTTTTATTTCCTAATATCCCACCTTGATGTACATATAAAATATCAGTATTAGTCAACGTATTAGTCTTCAAATAATGTTGTAAGACTAAAAATCCGACAGGGTCATACAACAACTCAAATTCAATTCCAGACTGACATACGGTTTGCCACATATCAAAACAACGTTGCGATAATTTTCCAAAATGATATTTATGCCCATCACTAACAATGTGAGGATAATAAACTTCATCAATTAATTGTGAAAATTGCTGGCGTAAGTAATCATCACCGCCAACCGTGCTGCAGGTTAATACCTCAATGGTAAGTACTGGTGTTAATTGCAATTGAGCGAGCTGTTGTATTAGTTGCTTATTTAAATAAGCTGCTGTGGTGCCGGTACCAGAAGGTAAAAAAACCATGAGCTTAATTTGTTGTCTAATCTGAGCCCACTCAATAATTTCACTCGCAAGCTGCGCAATACCCGTTTCTGCGTATTCACAGCGCCCACCTTCAGGAATACACAGTAGATGTTGTTTATCGGCGTAAGTCGGAGTTGATAACATAATGTATTGCACAACATCATCTAAATGCATGCCGGCTATGTTATCGGCATATGGCAACTCAGCAACATTAATAATATTAGCCCCATTTTGTATCGCGGCAGCGTAATTGCCTTGGGGGTGTTGTAGTAAAAATTTGCTAATATGGCTAACGTAATAGTCAAATTGCCAGCCCTGCTGCTTAGCCAGCACAGATAATGAATACAAAGAGTTAGCTTGTGCAGAACCGGCCCCTACTAGGCGGGTCACATATGAATAATCATGATGCAAAAAATGATAAAACTTACGTGCTTTATTGCCACTGAAATCAGCATGCAATAAATCATCCCGCTTAATGTAGAGGGTGTGGCCGTCAAAGTTCATCGACTCTACTGGGCTTATCGAAAACATGTCTTCTCTCAATCAACTGTAATATGGGTATTTTAACTAAAAAATGATAATTCTCATCGATTCATTTGTATTAATTGTCAGACCTAACAGACACTCAATGTCGAAAATAACATTTAAACAATTAGAATCATAAGCTTATAATAATGGCATGATTATCGCTAGTTATCGCTATATAGTAATTAATATTGACTCTTGATAGGAATGAAAATGTCACTTTTACGCTTAATCTTTAATATTGCTTGGTTTTTAATGGGTGGATTTGTTATGGGCCTTGCTTGGTGGCTTGTGGGGGTACTGTGCTTTATCAGTATCATTGGCATCCCTTTTGGCAGAGCCTGTTTTGTTATTGGCGAATTAGCTTTTTGGCCATTTGGACAAGAAACCGTTAACCGCAAACACATTTCTGGCCAAGAAGATATTGGTACTGGCACACTAGGCTTAGTGGGTAATGTGCTATGGTTTTTATGTTTTGGGATTTGGCTCGCTATTGGTCATTTAGTGCATGCATTAGCCTGTTTCATCACCATTATTGGGATCCCCTTTGCGATACAACACATTAAGTTGGCCTTGTTAAGTTTAACCCCTATCGGGCAAACTATTATCGCTAAACCCACTTATTAATGACATGTGAACTGCCGCTATTCTTAATTACCGATAGCCTAATGCTATCGGTTTTTATTTGCCTAATAGCATCGACAACCTTTAATTGCCATTGACGCATTTTGGGCACACAAAAATTATTCAATCCCTTTAAGGACAGCTCAGACTAAATCGGCGCGATGACTTATAATCGTCTGAGCACTCAATGCTAATATCCCGATTAGTTAATCATCCGCCCTATTCCACCGAGTACTGAACCTTCACCTTGATCTTTACCGCCATTTGAAGGCGCATGAGCAATAATTCTGTCAGCCATACGAGAAAACGGTAAGCTTTGTAACCACACAGTCCCATGACCTTTTAAAGTGGCAAGAAACAGGCCTTCTCCGCCAAATACCATCGACTTTAACGAGCCCGCACGCTGAATGTCATAATCAATCCCGGGAGTAAATCCAACTAAACAACCCGTATCGACCCGCAAGGTCTCACCATGCAATTCTTTTTTTATCAGTGTCCCACCCGCATGCACAAACGCCATGCCATCACCTTTAAGGCTTTGTAGGATAAATCCTTCACCACCAAAAAACCCGGTTCCTAAGCGCTTATTAAATTTCATGCTCACTTGCGTGCCTAAGGCTGCCGCTAAAAAACTGTCCTTTTGACAGATAAGCTCGCCTTGATGTTGAGCTAAGTCTATCGCCAAAATGGTCCCCGGAAACGGCGCCGCAAAAGCCACTTTACGTTTCTGCTGGCCTTCATTGGTAAAGTGGGTCATAAAAATACCCTCACCGGAAATGGCCCGTTTCCCCGCACCAAGTAACTTACCAAAAAAACCAGATTCTAGCTCAGAGCCATCACCCATCTTGGCTTCAAAACCAATATCTTCTTCGACATAGGTCATGGCACCCGCTTCAGCAATCACAGACTCATTTGGGTCTAATTCAACTTCAACCAGCTGCATGCTAGAACCAATAATTTCATAATCTACTTCATGACTTTTCATGCTTATTTTCATTCCCTAAAAATTTATTTAATGTTTGCAATCGCCCAACATCGATAAGGCATTGCTCGATACGTATGATTTAAGGTAACAAAATGATCGGCGATTTAACATAACAATATATCAACATACTGGATCCACGTTGTATTATCTCTATGTTAGTTAATAGAATTATGCCAATGTTTACCCTAATCCGGCTCCACTTAACCCTGATTGTTGTTGCTGTTGATATCGAGCAAATTCTTGCAGAATAAGCTCGGTAAATAGTTGCCCTGCTCGCCCCAGCGGACGTTCAAGTGTGGACACTAATTGCGGTGTAAAACTAAAGCGGTTACCACCAATAAAATCAATCTCGATCAGTTGCCCTTGATGTAATTCTTCAGCAATTAAAAAATCCGGCATCCAACCAAAACCTAGACCTTTTAGTAAGGCATTTTTTTTCATAATAAAACCTGACAAATAAAATACTTTATCGCCGCCAAACTGCATTTCATCGCGGTCACGTTTACCAGGAGATGAATCTTCAATGGTTAACTCAACATGTTGTTGTAACTCGGGCAAACTAATGCCTTTTAACTGACTTAATGGATGTTGTGATGACGCCACTAGCACGCTGGTAATCGTAGGTAACGGTTTAGGATGATACGAGGGGCCAGTACGATAATCCTTGACCAACATTAAGTCTGCTTGGTCGCGCTCAAAGCGATGCTGTACGCCGCCTAAAAACTCCATATTAAGCTGCACTTTAGTGGGTATATTGTGTTCTGACATGCGCTTAAGCGCGGTCATGATCGGTTCCATCGGTAAAGCACCGTCTATCACTAACTCAAGCTTAGGCTCCCACCCCTGACTAAAACGACTGGCCAGATGTTCAATATTGGCTAAATGCTGCAGTAATCGTTGCCCTTCAGCCAGAATAACCTTGCCTTCAGGGGTTAATTCGGCGCGATAATTATCGCGGTTAAATAATGTGACCCCAAGATGTTGCTCTAATTTTTTAACTTGATAGCTAACCGCCGATTGCGCTTTATGTAAGCGCTCAGAAGCTTTCGAAAAACTTCCTTCTTCAACAAGCACTTGCAGTACATTAAAGGCATCAATATCTATTCGCATAAGATTTCCACTGTCTCGTTATTCGTACACTAATGTAAAGTTAACATAACAATCTAATAAATAGATTGAGTTAAGCTTTTTATTATTCTTTTTTTTTGTTGATCTTTACCACTAAATTGTTAGTTAGATCACAAATTGATTTACCCAATGCGATTAGGCCATAACAATCAATACCAATCGTATTACAAACATCACGACACTCACAGTCGCTCCACCATAGGACAACCACATGCCATTCTATGTTAAGCAAGGTCAGATCCCGACCAAACGGCATATTGCCTTCGAAAAAGACAATGGTGAGCTGTATCGTGAAGAATTATTTTCAACTCATGGCTTTTCGAATATTTATTCGAATAAATACCATCACAATATGCCAACCAAAGCGATAGACGTTCAACCTTACTCGTTATCTCATGGTGAACAATGGCAAGACCCACTGATCCAAAATTACAAAATAGACTCGCGCCAAGCCGACTGCCAAGGCAACTTTTTCAGCGCCCGTAATAAAATCTTTTTCAATAATGACGTGGCGATGTATACCGCTAAAGTCACTGAAGACACCAATGCGTTTTATCGCAATGCCTATGCTGACGAAGTGGTGTTTATTCACGAGGGTGAAGGACAACTACTCAGTGAATATGGGGTGATTAACACCCAAAAATGGGATTACCTAATTATTCCTCGCGGGACAACTTACCAGCTGAAATTTAACGATTATCAAAATGTGCGTTTATTTGTTATCGAATCATCGTCCATGGTGGAAGTGCCAAAGCATTTTAGAAACGAATATGGCCAAATGTTGGAGTCTGCTCCTTACTGTGAACGAGACATTCGTACGCCAACCTTGACTGATGCAGTGGTTGAAAAAGGTGAGTTTCCGTTAATGTGTAAATTCGGTGAGCGCTACCAAGAAATGACACTTCAATGGCATCCATTTGACTTAGTCGGCTGGGATGGGTGTGTGTATCCATGGGCATTCAACATTAGCGAATATGCCCCTAAAGTAGGTAAAATTCATTTGCCGCCGTCAGAGCATTTAGTCTTCAGCGCCCATAACTTTGTTATTTGTAATTTTGTTCCACGTCCTTATGACTTTCACCCTAAATCGATTCCTGCACCTTATTACCATAACAACATCGACAGCGATGAAGTCTTGTATTACGTCGACGGCGATTTTATGAGCCGCACCGGTATTGAAGCGGGTTACATGACCTTACACCAAAAAGGGGTGCCACATGGGCCTCAACCTGGTCGCACAGAAGCCTCTATCGGCAAAAAAGACACCTACGAATATGCGGTGATGGTCGATACCTTCGCCCCACTAAATTTAACCTCTCATGTTAAAAATTGCATGAGTGATGATTACAACCGCTCTTGGTTAGAAAACTAAGATCACATTTATCTCTACCCCAAGTCACCTAAGAGTGATGACGTGTTGACATAAAATAGAGGAAGACAAAATGGCAAGCGAACTAAACCCACTGGGCCTGTTAGGCATTGAATTCACCGAATTTGCCAGTCCAGATACTGAATATATGCACCAAGTATTTATTGATTTTGGTTTTTCAATGCTAAAAAAAGCCAAAGATAATGACATTGTTTACTATAAACAAAACGACATTAACTTTTTATTGAATAAAGGCCGTGCAGGCTTTTCTGCTCAATTTGCAAAATCTCATGGTCCGGCAATTTGTTCCATGGGTTGGCGCGTTGAAGATGCTAACTTTGCCTTTACAGAAGCGGTAGCTCGTGGTGCAAAACCCGCAGATGATGCCAATAAAGACATGCCATACCCGGCCATTTACGGTATTGGTGACAGCTTAATTTACTTTATCGACACCTTTGGTGAACAAAACAATATTTATCAAACTGACTTTGTCGATTTAGAGCAACCTGTCATCACGCCTGAGAAAGGCTTTATGGAGGTCGACCATTTGACCAACAATGTCTACAAAGGCACCATGGAAAAGTGGGCTAACTTTTATAAAGATATTTTTGGTTTTACCGAGGTACGTTATTTTGATATTAGTGGTGCGCAAACATCGCTTGTGTCTTATGCACTTCGTTCTCCAGATGGCAGCTTCTGCATTCCAATTAACGAAGGTAAAGGCAATAACAAAAATCAAATTGATGAATATTTGGGTGAATACAATGGCCCTGGCGTTCAACATCTGGCGTTCAGAAGTCGTGATATTGTCGCCTCATTAGATGCAATGGAAGATACCTCAATCCAAACACTGGATATTATTCCTGAATATTACGACACCATTTTTGAGAAGTTGCCACAGGTGACAGAAGATCACGATCGTATCAAGCACCATCAGATTTTGGTTGATGGTGATGAAGATGGGTATTTATTACAAATTTTCACCAAAAACTTATTTGGGCCAATCTTCATTGAAATCATTCAGCGTAAAAATAACCTCGGCTTTGGTGAAGGTAATTTTAAAGCGTTATTTGAATCCATTGAACGCGATCAAATCAAGCGCGGCGTGCTCTAGTTTTTAGACACTCAGTGATACATAAAAACCAGCAAAATGCTGGTTTTTATCATTTTAGCCTATTACACTCTGCCATCAATTTCGTTAACCAAAGAATTTTTCAATGCCAGATTACGCTGTACTCGCCGTTTTTATTCCGACGTTCTTTTTTGTCTCTATCACTCCGGGTATGTGCATGACGTTAGCCATGACCCTAGGCATGAGTATTGGCGTGCGAAAAACCTTGTGGATGATGTTGGGTGAATTAGTGGGCGTGGCCTTGGTCGCCATTGCAGCAGTACTTGGGGTTGCCAGCATCATGCTAAATTACCCGCAATTGTTCGACATTCTTAAGTGGGTTGGTGGTGCGTACCTTGGCTACATTGGCATTAATATGTGGCGCGCTAAAGGCAAAATGGCCATCATCACTGGCCTTGAAGTGAAAGCCAGTCGCATCAGTTTAATCAGCCAAGGATTTATTACCGCGATTGCCAACCCCAAAGGTTGGGCGTTTATGATTTCGTTATTACCGCCATTTATCAATGTCGATAATGCCGTAGGACCACAACTGGCGGTATTACTCGGTATTATTATGATAACCGAAAGCGTCTCTATGCTAGCTTATGCTAGTGGCGGTAAAAGCTTACGACTATTTCTAAGCCGGGGAGATAACATTCGCTTAATGAACCGTATCGCGGGAAGCTTAATGGTACTTGTTGGGATCTGGTTAGCACTAGGCTAACCCATACTGAACGACTCTATTTATCATTTATCATTTATCATTAGTCTTATACGGCAGTTGTTCGCACATTTGCTGCATATAAATATCAATGTGTGATTGCTCTTGCTCACAAAAATGGCCAATTGCCTCATTAAAGCCTTCATGGGCAATAAAATGGCTTGAGGTGGTTTTGACCGGGGAAAATCCTCGAGCCACCTTATGTTCACCTTGGGCACCTGCATCAAATACCGCTAATTTGTTGGCGATGGCGTACTCTATTCCTTGGTAGTAACAGGCTTCAAAATGCACCCCATCACATTCGGTTAATGCTCCCCAATAGCGGCCAAATAAATGCGTACCTGAAACAAAGTACAGTGCCGATGCGACTAATTGTCCTTCAATATTTTCAATCATTAATAACCGTATTGACGCTCCCATCGTTGCCGCTATCTGTTCAAAGAAAGCTGGCGATAAATAACCTGTGTGACCAGAACGCTTTAAATAAGTATTTTGATAACAGCGAACAAAACCCTGCCACTGTTCACTAGTGGCCTTGTCGCCATCAACAAAGCGAAACGCTAGCTGTTGTCTTGCTAAGGTTCGCTCTTTGAGGATGTTTTTACGTTTACGAGAGGTTAATGTACCAAGAAAGTCCGTAAAATCAACGTAACCTTGGTTGTGCCAATGAAACTGGCAACCAACCCGTTCCATTACCCCGGCTTGTGTCAACTGTTGCTGTTGATCGGGCGTGGTGAATAAACAATGCCAAGATGACCAATTGTGTTTAATTACCGCTTGCGACAAGTAAGTTTGAATATGGCCAATAAGCTGTTGCTGCTCGAGGGTTGAAAGCTCGGAATTGAAGCCTATACGCTGACCCGTTGTGGGTGTAAATGGAATGCTGCTCACCAGTTTGGGATAATAGTCTATATTATGGCGCTCATACGCTTCAGCCCAAGCCCAATCAAACACATACTCGCCCCAAGAATGAGTTTTAAGATAGAGCGGCATCAATGCCACAACATTATCCGCATCCATCACCATAAGGTGCATAGGTGTCCAGCCCGTTTCGGCGCTAACACATCGGCTCATTTCGAGTGCAGATAAATATTCATAACGTGTAAAAGGATGTTCCACGCCAAAAAAGTCATGCCATACTTTACTGTCTATATCACTAATATTGTTAATAAACTTATATTTATAAACTCGTGCTTGTGTTTTTTTCACCCACACTGTCCCTATTATCAATAATGCTCTAGGCCTAAAAACTCATACCAATTATTGCTCTCATGTGGCATGTTCTATCACAGTATCTTCTCAATACACACCAAGGATTGATCGTGACTCGACTCCCTAAATTAACACCGCTTTTTTTGAGCACCGCATTAACACTGACACTTTGTTATCCTGCGCTTCATATTGCTGACAGCCAAGCAAACGAAACATCCATTTTTAGTGAAATGGCAACGGCTCAGCCAATCTATGCTAAGCATGGCATGGTTTCAAGCCAAGAAGCATTAGCAAGTCAAATTGGCGTTGATATTTTGAAACAAGGAGGTAATGCCGTTGATGCTGCTGTGGCAGTGGCATACGCGCTTGCAGTGACATTACCTCGTGCGGGTAATATCGGTGGTGGCGGTTTTATGCTGGTGCATATAGCGGAGCAAAATAAAACCATTGCCATCGATTACCGTGAAACCGCACCGGCAAAAGCCTATAAAGATATCTTCCTTGATGAGCAAGGCAATGCCGTCGATAAACTCAGTCGTGAACATGGTTTAGCCGTTGGTGTTCCTGGCACCGTGATGGGGATGGAACTTGCGTTAACGCAATATGGCACCATGAGCATGAAACAGGTTATTGCCCCTGCCATGAAGTTAGCCATAGACGGTATTTCGGTAACCTCTGATTTATCAAACTCTCTTAGTGGCCTTAAGTCACGGATCACCCAATGGCCAAGTTCAGCAGAAATTTTCTACCATGGTGACGGCAGTAATTACCAAGTCAATGAGATCTTTAAACAGCCAGAATTAGCCCATTCATTATCGTTAATCGCAGAAAAAGGCAGTAAAGGATTTTATCAAGGCGAAACCGCGGAAAAAATTGTTACTGCTGTTACCAATGCCGGCGGCATGATGAGTCTTACGGATCTTGCAAACTATAAAGTCGTTGAACGTGAGCCTGTACGAGGTCATTACCGTGGTTATGAAGTGGTCTCTATGCCACCACCCTCTTCAGGCGGCATTCATATTATCGAAATGCTCAAAGTACTCGAGCAATTCCCCATTGATAAATTAGGCCACAATAGCGCAGATACTTTGCATCTTATGGCCGAAACCATGAAATATGCCTATGCTGATCGTAGTGAGTATTTAGGCGACCCAGATTTTGTCTCAGTCCCCATGAAACAATTGATAAGCCCTGAATACGCTAAAAATATAGCCAGTAAAATATCCATTAATAAAACCACACCCAGCAGCGAAATTAAACCCGGAAAACTGGCTCCATATGAGAGCGATCAAACCACTCACTTTTCGATTATCGATAAATGGGGCAATGCGGTTGCTAATACTTATACCCTTAACTTTAGTTATGGCTCAGGCCTAGTCGCTAAAGGTACGGGTATGTTATTAAACAATGAAATGGATGACTTTTCGGCTAAACCTGGTACACCTAATGGTTATGGGTTAATTGGTGGTGAAGCTAATGCAGTAGAAGGCAATAAACGTCCTCTTAGTTCAATGAGCCCAACGATTGTGATGAAAGATGGTAAGCCATATATTGTCACCGGCAGCCCAGGTGGTTCGCGCATTATTAATATTACCCTACAAATGATCATGAACGTCATCGACCATAAGTTGAATATTGCTGAAGCGACAGCCGCTGCGCGTATGCATCATCAATGGTTACCCGATTTTATTTGGGTAGAACATACATTAAATCGCGATACCATTTCATTACTTGAAGCAAAAGGTCACAAAGTCAAAGTAGGAAATGCGATGGGCAGTACCCAATCAATAATGATGACAGAACAAGGTCTTTTTGGGGCGTCAGATCCAAGACGTTCAGGTTCTGCCGCCATCGGTTACTAAAATGCTCAGTATTTACCTATAAAAATGATAGCGGTTTTTATTAATCTAAAACCGCTATCATTAATGACAAATATCCAGAACAAATAACCAGAACAAATAAACAGAACAAATAAACAGAACAAATAAGTTATAGCTCAACTCGGCCTTTATTGGATTAATTTGACTCAAGATAAATAGCTTAATAATAATTTTATGACTCTAACAATCCTATTAATTCTGACCATATATACACTCGCCATGATCAACCATCACTAAAACACAAATATATTGAATAATGACAACGAGTTCGACAATAAAAAATCTCCAAAGATCTGCGGGTATGAGTCATGAGCATTTTAATGCAGTAAGCATTAGTTTTCATTCGCAGGGTTAAGTGCCGTGGTTGGCTCAATATTAATGGCGTTAGTGATGACGTCGGCTGCAGTTGAATCAGTGGCTGTTGCGACTGCCTCTTTTGGCATAACACTTGATGGGCTTAGCATATACCTAGCTAACCATGCGGTAAGTGGAATAGTCAGTACAATACCGACGCTGCCCGCGAGCGCATGGATAATTGCCAATGCGATAACTGGGGTATTGATAAACTGAGTCAGAGGCATGTCTAAACCCCAAACCATCATAATCGTGGTGAGAGAGCTGCCTGCAAAAGCCAAGATTAACGTATTCGTCATGGTGCCCATGATATCTCTACCAATATTCATACTAGCCCGCATCAACTGAGTTGGTGAGAGTTTTGGGTCGGTAATCCTAAGCTCGTTGTAAGCAGAGGCAATGGAGATGGCTACGTCCATAACCGCACCTAATGCCGATATCATAATGGCGACGAACATTAACCAGCGCACCTGCAGTACTTGATTGGATATATAGATAACATCCTCACCTTTATCTAGGTATATACCCGACAGGTGGGCAAATTCCCCGAAGACTTGCGCCATGATGCCTGCTGCAATAACCCCCAACAAGGTGCCACCCATAGCGCAAAAACTTTTGCGGTTATAACCTGAAACTAAGATAAAATTAACCACGATTTTGATACCCATCAAAATAATGGTGATAGGCACCGGATTAAATCCTGCGAAGATGCTGGGTATAAGCACCCCTATAATAAGCGCCGCGGTGAAGTAAAGTGACACGATTGAGTGAAATCCCTCTTTCTTACCAAAGGAGAGTAATAGCAGTACAAAGGAAAATCCCATCCAATAGATGGCCGTTGAGCGCTTGTGGTTGTAAGCCCAATAGACTTTCTCTCGTCCGGTAATACGGATCATCATGATAAAGACATCACCTTGCTCAACCAGCACGTTGTGTTGGCGGCTAAGAGGATTTTGAATTTCGACTATCTTACCGGTTTCTGGACCTTCTAATATTTCCGCATTAAAGACTTGTTTACCCGTTAATATCGAAGGCACCCTAAGATCGGGTGCTAGTTCGTTGCTCACAACATCGGTCACTATGGCTTCAACAAAACTCTGTTGCAATGATGATTTTGCTTTAAAGTTTTCACTCAAGCTGGGGGAAAAATAAAATATCATAGTTGAGATGAAGGTGATTAGGATGGCAAAGCGGTAGTCTTTTAACATAGGCAGTCTTTCATTAAAAAGCCTCAATAAAGTGAGTATGGTTAATATCAATTCAATTACATTCAAATTTAGCAATAGGCTTTGTTAACAAGGGCGTTCTTTAAAGCTTATTGCTAAACGTTAATATATTTCTGCAAATTTTGAAGCGAGTGTTATTTGGAGCTAGAGCGGATAAAGACCCGTTGCAGGGCCTTTATCAATGACATTTTTAGATTATGGAGCTTCTACGCAACCTTCATATACTTTATCTTGATCTGCATTATCCTTGTTAGGATTAGCAAAGTAGCTAGAAGCATCGTTGAAGTTTACTGAGTGAAGAATCCCTGGGTATTTAGGGTTTTCAGGATCAATCTTGACACAGATCTCCTTATTCACAAGCTGAGTCCAAAGTGCTTGACCAGCGCCTTTATCAGTACGAGCGAGTGTAATGGCACCATTGGCTTGGTACTGCTTAAACTCCCAGTTGTTGTTGATGTAATCTCCAGCATTAACCGCCTTATTGGTTAGCACGAATCCAGTTAGCATGTCACGAATGGCGTAAGTAGTTTCGTTGACAGAGTCGTAGAATTTATCTTCTCCAGTGTCAGACACCCAACCATATTTCTTCACTTGAGAACCGTATCGGTAACTGTTAAGTGCTAATTTATAAGTTGCATTAGGATCAAATGGCTCACCATTGATTTCAGAAATATCAATGCGGCTACCTTCATTGGTGACCTTATAATTCTCGTCCATGGTGAGTACATCGCCAGTGAGATCGACCACGAAGTTAATCTTGCCATCGAACTGATCATAGTTATATGACTTCGCGCCCTTACGGAATGAGACCGTAATGTCACCATCCTTGTATGGGTTGAAATAGCTGTATGACCATTCCATATAGCGTTTTAGATTTTCACCAGTAATATTGACACCTATTAAGGTGTTATCGTACTTGTACAAACGGGTAGAATCTTTCTTAGCGTAATCTTGACCGTCAATAAGGTTTGAACCATCAGAGAATAGCGATGCTGCCGAAATATCAGCGCCTGATTGTTGTAACTGAATCGCGTTGATGAAATCCATTAGCGGGGTATCTTGTACTTTGGCTGTATGGATAGTGGTATAGAGTCTGCCTACCTCGTTGTTGATATCTTCATGAACCGCTTCATCAGCGCCGCCACCAGGGGTAAACACACCGACGACTTTACCAATCACTTCCTGCGCGTCAGTTTTAGCCATATCATCGACATATTGATACTGAGCACTTATATCGGTATCTTGCTCAATATTATATGTAGAAATATTCGCGAGTGTGGTATCCACCATCTCCCATTTGCCAGCAGCGTTCTTTTTAAGTTTGATATCAGCTTTGGCTAACGCAGAGCCCCATTTACCGGGTTCGATAATCTTAACGCTGTTTGTGCGATTAGATTCATCATAAACACCCGCAAGGGTTTTATCTTCCGCTGAGTGTTTTCCTTCTGCCGAAATATCTTGAGTAACAATATCGGCCCCAACCTCACTTTTAGTGATGCTTTCAATATAGGTTGCGTGCTCGTGGCCTGCGATAATAACATCGAATTGATCTGCCATAGCAGCAGCAATTTTGTAAACACCAGTGCCGCCACCAGAAGTTCTGCCTAGGTGGAAAGCACCAACAATAACATCAGGGTGATGCTTTGCTATCAATGTATCAACAGCCGCTTGGGTTGATGCTAATTCTTCATCAAACTTTAGACCTTTGAAGTGATCCGGAGCTGAAGCTTCCCAGTTGGGTATATTTGAAGGTGTTAGACCTACAATAGCCACTTTAGCGCCGTCGACTTCAAATACTTGAAAAGAGCGGATGTAATTAGTGCTACTCTCTTCCCACTTGATGTTGCTTGATACCACGGCACCGTTGAAGTGAGCAAGGTTACGATCAATAAACTCTCTTTCAAAGTTGAATTCGTGGTTGCCAGGAACCCATAAATCATAATCTAAGGCGTTAAGTGTTGAAACAACTGGATGGGTTGGATGATCATTGAATAGCTGTGCAGAGTTACCTTGAACGGTATCACCGATATCAATCAAGATCATGTTGTTGGTTTTGGCTTTTTCTTCTTTAAGTAGAGTGGCTATACGTGTTAGGCCTGCATCTTTGTCTTCACCATCGATAGCATAGTCATAACCAAAGAGACGCCCGTGTAAATCGGATGTCGCAGCGATGGTAATCGTCACTTCACTAACATCTTGAATTGCACTTTTTACGATGATATCGGGTGTATTTGATAACGTCTTACCTTCAGCAACCGTAGACGAAATAGCACTATCTATCGGTTTATCAACGTAAACAATCTCGTCATCACCATTACAAGCGGTTAGTCCAAGTGCAGCAGAAATCACTACCGCTAATACTTTCTTATTTAACATATACATTACTCTTAAATTTGTCATTTAACCCCAGAAGACAATCCCTTCTGCCCTTTGTCAGCCTATTGTAATTATCCGTTTGACGTATTGTTCGCCATAGCTGACTAGTGTTCGAGTATAAGAACGCCACGCTTAAATAACGTGATATAGTGCAAATACTCTAGTTAATAGGAGTGGCTGGATCACAATTCTGCAATCCATTTTGGAATATCGGATAAAAACAAAGCAGTAAATATTTTGAATTAGGCATTGACTTAGTCAAACGCCAAATTGAAGAAAAATTGACCATGATTCATGAAAAATCAAGTGCTAAAGCACATCCTACCTGCGACAATGCGAATAAATAAGCCTTCGTTGAAGCTGAAGATAACTTACGTGACGCGGTTGAAATCGAACACAAGAGCACTATCGAGTCCTTAAACCAACCTATTGGCGTTGTTGTGGCAAGCATGTAATGGTTTTTAACCTTGGTGCATGATGACCCAAGAGCTAAAGTTATCTCTAATGCTCAAATAACACGAGCGCAGTTCAAGGCCGGAGGACGTTATGTTGAAGGCGATACAAGCTAATAGGTACAAAAAGAGGAAGGTGACCTGTCTTACAAGAACGTGACTTAGCGACAATATTATTTGTCGTGGCATCAAATAACACTGTGCGTTTAGGGGGGATTTTCTGGTACCCGTTCTGACCACATAGTGCTTGAACGACCAGATACCAACCATGATGCATGATCACATGATATGACTAAGCAATCACAACTAAATGCGATTGGCGGATATGATCGGATCGTTGACCCGTCAGCTGATTATAACTGGGATTTTAACCCTATCGACAATGCAACTATTACATTAGACATTCGTTTTGAAACTCAATACAGCGATGTTGCCGACAAGTTTGTTAGTAATAATCAACAAGGCTAAATGGCGGAGTGGCCGAAACCCGCTGACATTTAGCCGGCTTTGCACTCTATAGGATTGATTTAACCACTGCCTCGGTAGCAAAACGGTCTGTTTAAACCTATAAAAAAGCGCGTTATGCGCCTTTTTATTTTTGTGACCTCACAACCTAGCCCAACAATTCTCGTTCAAACAACTATTGTTCAAACAATTTGGCCATTTTTTTAATATGCACTAATGACACTTGATGTTGGTTTCGTTGCGCACAAAGTTGTTGATGCTTATCGTCATTTGGATGTCCCACCAGCACTAGGTTAACCTTATACCCTAACGCTTTCGCAGCCGCCTCGTAAGCTATAAACTCCCACTTCGCGATATTGGTATTATCACAAATAACCATAGGCTCATTACGCGCTAATGCCTGAATAAATGCCGTTAAATTAGCCTGATGATATTGCGCTAATTTTTGCGGAATAAAGCGATATTTCCCTTGCTGATAAAAATAGCTATCTGTTGAGAACAGGCCATACTGACGGATATGAATCGCCTGTTCAACGCCTTGAGAAACAATAAATTGTTCAACCCAATAAGACTTACCACTGCCTGGTAGGCCCCGCATAATAATCACTAACTTGGTTTGGATGGCATCTCCAGCAATCGAATTAACCAACACGTCACTCACTGCCAATCACTTTACCCGCTAAAATATCTTCAACTAGCTGAGGTAAAATCTCACCCGCTTTACCGGTAAAGTGATATTGAAACTGGCTATGACGATCTGCTGGATCTAGATTAACTTCCGCGGTTTGAGCACCATGATGGTTGGCACTGTCGACAAAGCCTGCCGCCGGATAAACCGTACCAGAGGTGCCAATAGCAATAAATAAATCACAGTGGTCTAACGCATCGTGAATTCTATCCATACCAAAAGGCATTTCCCCAAACCACACAATATGTGGCCGTAAACGTTTCGCAGGAATACAACAAGTGCAACAGTTGTCCACACCAAAAGGCTCACGTAATACAAATGTTTGTAATGATTGTGGACAACGGCCTTTTGCTAATTCACCGTGCATATGCAGTAAACGTTTGGACCCAGCTCGCTCATGTAAATCATCAACATTTTGGGTGATCACTAGCAATTCACCCGTAAATTCTGCTTCAAGTTTTACTAATGCCAAATGTGCAGCATTAGGCGCAACCTCGCCACTGTTTAATTGCTGCCTACGGGTATTATAAAACCGCTCGACTAACTCTATATCTCTGGCATAGCCTTCTGGGGTGGCAACATCTTCAATATGATGCTGTTCCCACAAGCCATGTTGATCTCTAAATGTGCTCATACCCGACTCAGCTGAAATACCTGCGCCGGTCAGCACGACAATTTGCCGGTACATTGTTTGTCCTTTATTGTGATGGTGTAACATAGAATGTCATTAACGTTTAATAACCATATCAAAAATACGCTCTCACGTTACAAAATGTTGTCATTCGACGGTCAAAAAATTCACATAAAATTCATTTTGTTGATGCCATAATAATAGCGGATAGCAAAATAGACACAATAATCCCTTAGTATAAGTAAGCTTATTGAGAGATCCTTAACAAATAATATCAACTTAAGTGGGTGTTTTACTAAATAATCTCCATATAGGTTGATAAAGCACCTTAAGAGGTTTATGTTTTTAAACTCAAGACATATAATGATTAGATTATCCACCGATGAACCGATTGGTTCTGCAATCAAGAGATTAGCAATGACAGATGGAAATCAAGCGCTCAAAAAAGCCGGATTAAAAATAACTCTGCCGCGAGTTAAAATTCTAGAACTGATGCAAGAACCAGAAAATCAGCACATCAGTGCAGAAGACTTATATAAAAAGTTACTCGAAATAGGTGAGGAAATTGGCCTTGCTACTGTATACAGAGTATTAAACCAGTTCGATGATGCAGGCATTCTAAATCGTCATCATTTTGAAAGTGGTAAAGCGGTGTTTGAAATGTCAACTCAACAACACCATGACCATTTGGTATGTTTAACATGTGATAAAGTTATTGAGTTTTCTGACGACGTAATTGAACGTCGTCAAGACGAAATCGCCATGCGTCATAATATCAAGCTGACTCACCATAGCTTGTACCTTTATGGTCATTGCACCAATGATACATGTGATCACGCTGACGAATAGTCAATATATGGGCAGCAAAGAAACCAGCAAATTTGCTGGTTTTTTATTGGTTAACATTTATCATAAGCTTCCAAAATTAAGTTAAAGCAATAATGTCAGCCATAAACTAAAACTAAGCACTGATAACAAGGTCGATAATACCACCGTGCTACCTAAGGTTGATTCATGCTGCTTAAGTTCTGTAGCTATCAGATAAGCGTTCACGCCAAGCGGAGAAGCACTCAATAACACCAACATCGCAGTGTTCTGAACCGCTAGCTGAAACACAAAATGCGCCATCATATACACTAACGCTGGCAATAAAATAATTTTTAAGCTGCTTGCCATTAATGCTAAACGCCAATGCTCACCTATTCGATAGAAACTTAAATTAGCGCCTAAAACAAATAATGCACATGCTAATGCAGGTTTGGCTAATAATGCCAAGCCATCATTAAGCTGCTCCCCCAAGTTAAGATTTAAGGCATTCGCTAGAATGCCTAGCCCAATACTCATCACCACCGGATTCAGTGCCATGGAACGAGCGAATCGTCGCCATGAAAACCCTTGGCATTGTGCTCGTGCAGCTAAGATAAAAGTCAGCGCGAACAAGGTGGCGCTATGAAAAGTAATGATCATAAATACCTGCCCTATCATAGCTTCACCTAATGCTGCGGTAATAATCGGCAAGCCGACCAACACAGTATTGGAATAACTGGCACCTAATGCAAATACCGCACTGGCGTCACGTCCTTGCAGTGCTACAGGGCTAAAGTGGCGATTAATGCGATAGCCTATGGCAAACACCAACAGTACGGGTAAATAAAAAGCCAACAACGCAAATGGATCAATACTTTGTGCTAACGGTGCTGCCAGCATATTGATGAATAAAAACGCCGGAATACTGACATAAAAAGTGAATTTGCTAATCCCCGCAATGTGTTCTCTATTAAAAAAACCCGCACGCGTTAACACATAACCTAGAGCCACCATAAAAATCAATGGAAAAATAATACTAACAATGGTCATAAATAACCTCAGCCCGGGATAATAAACGGTTATCAAACAGTTCTTTGTGCAGCTAACTTCCTTGTATTGAGTTGCAATAGACTCGCTATTGACGCAGCCATTAACAGGTAAATTCATCTTGTTAGCAAACAAATGGCAAGTTTGAGTTGGAATATGTGGAGGTATTCTGCCTTTTAGCCATTCATCCCATCTCTTAACCAGAATTAAGATTAAGCATGCTTATAAATTCAGCTAACAACCAGATAGAATTAACAAGATAACCGATCATTCAAGGTTAAAAAAGCAACAAAAAAGGCGCCTAAGCGCCTTTTTTCAGGAAGATAAAATATTACCAGCCTGTTTTAGTTCGTAGTGCTTTACCGATGTCAGCTAAAGAGCGAACAGTCGTTACACCAGCAGCCTCTAAAGCCGCAAACTTATCAGCAGCAGTACCTTTACCGCCAGCGATTATTGCGCCAGCATGGCCCATACGCTTACCTTCTGGTGCAGTGACACCAGCAATGTAAGACACAACAGGCTTAGTGACGTGTGCTTTGATGTATTCAGCCGCTTCTTCTTCAGCCGTGCCACCGATTTCACCGATCATCACAATCGCTTCTGTCTGTGGATCGTTTTGGAACATTTCCAATACGTCGATGAAGTTAGTACCAGGAATAGGGTCACCACCAATACCGACACAAGTCGATTGGCCGAAACCTTCATCAGTTGTCTGCTTAACCGCTTCGTACGTTAATGTACCAGAGCGAGAAACAATACCGACTTTACCAGGCTTGTGAATGTGACCAGGCATAATACCAATCTTACATTCACCCGGAGTGATAACACCTGGGCAGTTAGGACCGATCATGCGAACGCCAGTTTCTTCTAGCTTCACTTTCACTTGCAGCATATCAAGTGTAGGGATGCCTTCAGTGATACAAACGATTAGCTCAATACCAGCATCGATGGCTTCAAGGATAGCGTCTTTACAAAATGGTGCCGGCACATAGATAACCGTTGCCGTTGCACCTGTTTGAGCGACTGCATCTTTAACAGTATTAAATACTGGAAGACCTAGGTGAGTTTGACCACCTTTCCCAGGAGAAACACCGCCAACCATTTGTGTGCCATAGTCAATTGCTTGCTCAGAGTGGAAAGTACCCTGACCACCAGTGAAACCTTGACAGATCACCTTGGTATCTTTGTTAATTAAAACAGACATTATTTGCCCTCCGCAGCTTTAACAACTTGCTCAGCCGCGTCAGTTAGACTTGTTGCCGCGATGATATCAAGACCAGACTTAGCTAATACTTCACGACCTAATTGGGCGTTAGTACCTTCAAGACGAACAACCACTGGCACTTTAACGCCAACTTCTTTGACCGCACCGATAATACCTTCAGCGATCATATCGCAACGCACGATACCACCGAAAATGTTAACTAATACCGCTTTAACATTGCTGTCAGAAAGAATGATCTTAAAGGCTTCAGCAACACGTTCTTTGGTTGCTCCACCGCCAACGTCTAAGAAGTTAGCTGGCTTGCCGCCATGTAAGTTTACGATGTCCATTGTACCCATCGCTAGGCCGGCACCGTTAACCATACAACCTACGTTACCGTCTAAAGCAACATAGTTTAATTCAAATTTAGCCGCGTGCGCTTCACGTGCATCATCTTGTGATGGATCGTGCATTGCTTTGACTTTTGGTTGACGGAATAATGCATTACCGTCGATACCAATTTTGCCATCTAAACAATGAAGGTTACCTTCAGAGGTGATCACAAGTGGATTGATTTCTAATAACGCGAAATCATAGTCGTTAAACATGTTTGCTAGACCCATGAAGATCTTAGTAAACTGCTTCATTTGCGTTGGGTTTAACCCTAACTTGAAACCAAGATCACGAGCTTGATAAGCTTGAGGACCGGTTAGCGGATCAATGATAGCTTTATGAATAAGTTCTGGCGTTTCTTCAGCCACTTTTTCAATTTCAACACCACCTTCAGTCGACGCCATAAACACAACGCGACGGCTGCTTCGGTCAACAACTGCACCTAAGTACAATTCATTGGCAATGTCAGTGCAGCTTTCAACGAGAATTTTAGCCACTGGCTGACCTTTAGCGTCAGTCTGGTAAGTAACTAAGTTCTTGCCTAACCAGTTTTCTGCGAATGCTCTGATTTCGTCTTTACTGCTGGTAACTTTAACGCCACCTGCTTTACCACGGCCGCCAGCGTGTACTTGACACTTAACAACCCATAAATTTCCGCCAATGTGGCCTGCTGCTTCTACTGCTTCTTGAGCAGTATCACAAGCAAAGCCTTCAGAGACTGGTAAACCATATTCGGCAAATAAAGATTTTGCCTGATACTCATGCAAATTCATGATGATCTATCCATATACTTCAAATCAAATCCAACTGGCTCAATATGAGCCAGCGACGAGGGTTTATCTACTGACTTATAGATCAAGTAGCAGACGAGTTGGATCTTCTAAGAAGTCTTTAATCGCGACTAAGAAGCCAACTGACTCACGGCCATCAACAATACGATGATCGTAAGAGAGTGCTAGGTACATCATAGGCAGGATTTCAACCTGACCATTGACTGCCATTGGGCGATCTTTAATGGCATGCATGCCCAAGATTGCGCTTTGTGGCAGGTTCAAAATAGGCGTCGACATTAATGAACCAAAAACGCCACCGTTAGTCACTGTGAAGTTACCGCCCGTCATGTCGGCAACAGACAACTTACCGTCACGGCCTTTAATCGCTAACTCACGTACCGATTTCTCAATTTCAGCTAGGTTCATGGTATCGGTATCACGTAATACTGGTGTCACCAGACCACGAGGTGTCGATACTGCAATGCTGATATCAAAATAGTTGTGATACACAATGTCATCACCGTCCATAGACGCGTTAACTTCAGGGAAACGTTTTAATGCTTCAGTTACGGCTTTGATATAGAAAGACATAAAGCCTAAACGAATACCATGGCGCTTTTCGAAGATTTCTTGGTACTGTTTACGAATATCCATGATTGGCTTCATGTTAACTTCGTTAAACGTGGTTAACATTGCCGTTGAATTTTTTGCTTCTAAAAGACGTTTCGCGATGGTTTTGCGAAGACGTGACATAGGAACACGCTTCTCACTACGACCTTCTAGTGGTGCTACCGGGGCAACAGGCGCAGCTTTAGCCGGTGCTGACTTAAGGAATGCATCAACATCGTCCTTAGTCACACGTCCACCCACACCAGAACCTTTAATTTTACTGGCATCAAGATTATGCTCAGCAATAACACGACGAACCGATGGGCTTAATGCATCATTAGACTCCTCAGCAGCAGTTGCGGTAGTTGCGGCGGCAACAGGCGCTGATGCTTCAGCTTTAGTCACTTCTTGACCTGACACCACACCAGCGACAAAGTTAGCAATCACTTGTTCACCTAAAACAGTGTCACCTTCTTGAAATAACAATTCAGAGATTGAACCATCTTCTGGCGCAACCACTTCTAACACAACTTTGTCAGTCTCGATATCGACTAAGTTTTGATCGCGAGTCACCTGCTCACCAGGTTTAACATGCCAAGTAGCAATAGTTGCATCAGCAACAGATTCTGGTAATACGGGTACCTTAATTTCGATACTCATGGAAAACTTCCCTTATATAAATTATCTATTACGACAGTTTTAATGCGCTATTTACTAATGATTCTTGCTGATGTATGTGCAACCCTGGATAACCACATGCTGGCGCAGCAGAAGCTTCACGACCGGCATAAGTTAATTGAGCGCCTGCAGGAATATTAGCCCAGAAATGATGCTGACTACAGTACCATGCACCTTGGTTTTGTGGCTCTTCCTGACACCAAACAAAATCAGTAACATGTTGGTATGTAGCTAATGCCGCACGTAATTCCACATCAGGAAACGGATACAACTGCTCAACACGAATGAGGGCAACATTGTTCACATTCTCTTTGCGACGTTTTTCAAGTAACTCGAAATAGACTTTGCCGCTGCAAAATACAACGCGGTCCACTTGGCTGGCGTCTAAGGTATCAATCTCACCAATAATATTTTGGAAAGTGCCTTGTGCAAGCTCTTCTAAGCTAGAGACAGCTAATGGATGACGCAGTAAAGATTTAGGCGACATAACCACTAACGGACGACGCATTGGGCGCACAACCTGACGACGCAACATGTGATAAACCTGCGCCGGTGTTGATGGCACACACACTTGCATGTTGTGGTTAGCACATAATTGCAAGAAACGCTCTAAACGGGCACTCGAGTGCTCTGGACCTTGACCTTCATATCCATGAGGTAACAGCAACGTCAGACCGCATAAACGGCCCCACTTTTGCTCTCCAGATGATAAGAATTGATCGATCACCACTTGGGCACAGTTGACGAAATCGCCAAACTGCGCTTCCCAGATGTTTAATCCACCCGGTTCAGTAGTCGCGTAGCCGTATTCAAATGCCACCACTGATGCTTCAGATAATACCGAGTCAATAATGTCGATTGGCGCTTGTTCATCAGCCACATTACGCAAAGGTAAATAGGTGGTGCCGTCTTTCTGGCTATGTAAAATAGCATGACGATGGAAGAATGTGCCGCGACCAGTGTCTTGACCGGTAATGCGCACACGCTTGTTATCTTCAAGAATCGAGGCATACGCTAAGGTTTCAGCAAACCCCCAATCGAGTAATTTATCACCTTTGGCCATCGCGGTACGATCGGCGTAAATTTTGGCAACACGAGATTGAAGGGTATGGTTTTCAGGAATATCGACTAACTTATTAGCTAAGTTTTGTAGACGTTCCATCGACATAGCAGCCGCGTAATCTTCATCCCATTCACGATTAAGATAAGGCGTCCAGTCAACTGTGTTCAACGTCATTGGACGCCATTCTTTCACTACACAATCACCGGCATCTAATGCATCACGGTAATGATTAATTAACCCCGTCACTTCATCGGCTGGAATACTGTTTTCAGCGATTAACTTATCTGCATAGATTTTACGTGGCGTTGGGTGCTTTTTGATTTTAGCGTACATGAGCGGCTGTGTAGCACTAGGCTCATCCGCTTCGTTATGGCCATGACGGCGATAACACACTAAATCAATAACCACATCACGTTTAAACTCATTACGATAATCCACTGCAAGTTGAGAGATAAACGCAACGGCTTCAGGATCATCAGAGTTGACGTGAAAAATGGGCGCCTGAACCATCTTAGCGATGTCAGTACAGTATTCGGTTGAACGTGTATCAGCGTGGTTAGATGTCGTAAAACCAACTTGGTTATTGATGACAATACGAATGCAGCCACCGACTCTGAAACCACGTGTTTGAGACATATTAAATGTCTCTTGAACAATCCCTTGCCCGGTAATAGCAGCATCACCATGAATGGTGATGGGCATCACCTGTAAACCGTCTTTACAGCCACGGCGATCTTGGCGCGCGCGCACAGAACCAATCACCACTGGGTTAACAATTTCTAAATGAGATGGGTTAAAAGCTAAGGCTAAATGGACATTGCCGCCGGGTGTTTCAAAATCTGATGAAAAACCTTGGTGATATTTTACGTCACCGGAACCGTGAGTGTCGCCATGCTTACCTGCAAACTCGTCAAACAGTTCAGCAGGACGCTTACCTAACACATTAACGAGCACGTTTAGGCGACCACGGTGAGCCATACCGACAACGATTTCTTTGGTACCCGCTTCACCCGCACGGTAAATGATTTCACGCATCATCGGAACCAGTGCATCACCGCCTTCTAAAGAGAAACGCTTAGCGCCAGGGAATTTAGCCCCAAGGTATTTTTCGATACCTTCTGCCGCATTTAACCCTTCAAGAATACGTTTTTTAATATCGTTATCGTACTGGGCTTTACCTAATGTGGGTTCAAGACGTTGCTGGATCCAACGCTTTTCATCGGTATCAGTGATATGCATGTATTCAGCACCAATCGAGCCACAATAAGTGCTCTTTAATGCATGAATAATATCAGCAAGCTTCATGGTCTCACCGCCCAAGGCGAATGACCCCGTATTAAACTGACGCTGCATGTCTTCAACGGTTAAGCCGTGGTAAGCAGGATCTAACTCTTGTACTTGCTCGCGTTTCCACAATCCTAATGGATCTAAATTGGCATTTTGATGGCCACGGAAACGATGGGCATTGATCAGTTGCAGCACTTTAACTTGCTTCGCATCTAACTCAGGATCGCTGACGCTGGTAGCGTTTTTTAGACGACCTTGTAGAGCTAAACTCCGAAAATAGTCACGAACTTTAGAATGGGCTGTTTCGGGTACTTCTATTGAGGCACCGTTAACCGGAGGGAGATTATCAAAAACAAGCTGCCAATCAGCAGACACTGATTGCGGATCTTCTTGATAGGTTTCATACATCTCTTCTACGTAGGTCGAGTTCGAACCACTTAAATATGACGACTCGAGCCAGGCTTTCATGATGCCTTGGTGCATTGTTATTCCTTTCAAACTTGATACACGTACTAGCCATAAACATAACAGTGAGTAACGTAAGTTACATCACACGTAGACTGAAATTATCTTAGCAAGATAATGACAGGAGGTATTGCATAAATACACAAAAGAGCCATCCTCAATTTTGAAGATGGCTCTTAACAGAGCTAATAAGTCAGACTATTTTGCTCTTCTTCATGCATTAAACAGCTCGCTTAAGTAACATTGACTTGATATGACCAATCGCTTTAGTTGGGTTTAATCCTTTAGGACAAACATCAACACAGTTCATAATGCCATGGCAACGGAACACACTGTAAGCATCATCTAGTTCAGATAAACGCTCCTCAGTGGCAGTGTCGCGGCTGTCAATCAAGAAACGATAGGCATGCAATAAACCGGCTGGGCCGATAAATTTATCCGGGTTCCACCAGAAAGATGGACACGAGGTTGAACAACATGCACACAAAATACATTCATATAAACCATCTAAATGAGCACGCTCTTCAGGTGATTGTAAATGTTCACGAGCCGGCGCCTTTTCATCATTGATCAGATAAGGCTTAATTTTTTCGTATTGCTTGTAGAACTGAGTCAGGTCAACGACCAAATCTCGCACTACTGGCATGCCTGGTAAAGGACGGATTTCAATTTTCTTCCCTTTAAAGGTCGATAATGGCGTGATACACGCTAATCCATTTTTACCATTCATGTTAACACCGTCAGAACCACACACACCTTCACGGCATGAACGACGGAACGCAAGCGTTGAGTCTTGTTCTTTCAGTTTAATTAACGCATCTAACACCATCATATCAGTGCCCTCAGGCACGTCTAAGGTGTAATCCTTCATGTAAGGCTTGTTATCTACATCAGGATTATAACGATACAATGCAAATGTTAATTTCATCTTTGCAACTCCTGCCTAATAGGTACGTTTTACCGGTGGAAACGCTTCACGTAATTGAGGTGTCATGTTGACATCACGTTTACTCATAGCTTGAGTCATTGGGTCATACAAGCTATGACATAACCAGTTGTCATCATCACGATCTAAATAATCTTCACGAGAATGCGCACCACGACTTTCAGTACGGAAGTTAGCCGCATAAGCAGTTGACAGCGCTGTTGCCATTAAGTTATCTAATTCTAAGCACTCAATACGTTGAGTATTAAATTCTGTTGAATTGTCAGATAACTTGGCATTTTCAAGACGCTTTTGAATTGCTTGCAGCTGTTCTAAACCTTCAGCCATGGCTTCACCACTGCGGAAAACAGAGAAATTTAACTGCATACACAATTGAAGATCTTTACGTATAACCGCAGGGTCTTCACCGTCTTTGTTGCTTTCCCAACGATTAAGACGAGCAAGTGATGCATCAATTTCTACGTCTGTCGCCGCTTTTGGATCAGGAGTGTCGTCTAATGCTTTGCCTAAATGTTGTCCTGCCGCACGACCGAAGACCACTAAATCAAGCAGTGAGTTACCCCCTAAGCGGTTTGCACCGTGAACAGATACACAGGCAATCTCACCTACGGCAAATAAACCTAATACATCTTGCTCTGTGCCATCGTCATTCTGACGAATAACTTGACCACTCACTTTAGTCGGTAAACCGCCCATCATGTAATGACACGTTGGTAACACAGGAATAGGACCATCAGCAGGATCGATATGAGCAAAGGTACGTGATAATTCACACACTCCAGGAAGACGCGCTTCAAGGGTTTCTTTGCCTAAATGATCAAGCTTAAGTAACAAATGCGGGCCTAAAGGACCGTCTAAACCACGACCTTCACGAATTTCAGTCATCATTGAACGTGCAACCACGTCGCGTGAGGCTAAATCTTTCGCGTTTGGCGCATAACGTTCCATGAAACGTTCGCCATCTTTATTTAATAAGTATCCGCCTTCACCGCGACAACCTTCAGTCACCAAAACACCCGCGCCAGCGATACCCGTTGGGTGGAACTGCCACATTTCCATGTCTTGTAATTGAACGCCAGCACGCGCAGCCATACCCACACCGTCACCAGTATTAATATGAGCATTAGTGGTTGAGGCATAAATACGCCCTGCACCACCGGTTGCTAAAATTGTTGCTTTAGCTTTGAAATAAACAATGTTGCCGGTTTCAATTTCAATCGCGGTACAACCGACCACAACACCATCATTATTTTTAACCAAATCTAAGGCATACCACTCAGAATAAACGTCAGTTTTATGCTTAACATTTTGTTGGTATAAACAATGAAGCAGTGCATGACCCGTTCGGTCAGCGGCTGCTGCAGTCCGAGCGGCTTGCTCGCCACCAAAGTTTCTTGATTGGCCACCAAAAGGACGCTGATAGATTGTGCCGTCTTCGAAACGAGAGAAGGGTAAACCCATTTGCTCAAGTTCGATAATCGCTTCAGGACCCGTTTGACACATAAACTCAATGGCTTCTTGGTCGCCGATAAAATCAGAACCCTTAACCGTATCGTACATGTGCTGTTCCCAATGGTCCTCATGAGCATTACCTAATGCTACTGTGATTCCACCTTGAGCAGAAACGGTATGTGAACGAGTTGGGAATACTTTAGATAACAGCGCACAGCTCTTACCTTCTTTAGAAATCTGTAATGCTGCTCGCATACCTGCGCCACCGGCGCCGATTACGATCACATCAAATTCGCGAACTGGAATACTCACTTAAACACCCCACACTATTACAATGCCTGACGCTAAATAACTCAATGCGATCATAACAAAGGTAAACTGTAATACACCACGTAACGCAGTCTGTTTGACGTAATCCGTCAACACTTGCCATACACCAATCCATGCATGGATAAGTAAAGCAATCAGCGTTATAAGGGTAAAGACTTTCATTGGAAGTGAACTAAATAAACCACTCCAAATTTCGAAAGTTAACGGGGCACTACACGCGATAAAACCAACTAAAAAAATAGTATAACAAGCGAGGATCACTGCACTTGCGCGTAATAGAATATAGTCATGAACACCACTGCGTCCAAAACTTGCTGCATTTGTTACCATACCCAAATCCCCGCTATGATAGAAAAGACTACGGCTAACCCAAAAGTAGCCTTAGCTGATGCGACACCCGAAGTTAATTCTTCCCAGCGGCCGGTATCCATGACCAAGTGACGAATGCCACCTAATAAGTGATAACTCAACGCGGTTAGAATGCCCCAAATGATGAACTTCATCACGAAACTATCGAACAAGGATTGTACGCTAGCGAAACCATCTGCTGATGTTAAAGTCGAATTTAACAACCAAAGAAGGATACCAATAGCAAATAGCATGATGACACCGGAAATACGGTGTAGGATTGACGCGATCGCAGTTGCAGGAAAGCGAATCGTCTGCAGGTCTAGATGGACAGGTCTTTGCTTTTTCACGTTCTGCTCACTCCGCTCCATTGAGCATTATTTTTGTTATGTCTCTATTTTTTGCTTAACCATTAATGTTCGCAAAAGATGGAACATTTTTTAAACAAAAAACAGACTACTCTCAAACATCTAATCAATTGAGAAACCACTATTAAGTTAGTAAATTAATCATTCCTAAACTGTGATGTCCGTCGCCCTTAGGGACGCAGGCAAGTATACTCGTGGGGATTGTCAAATACAAACATCACATTATGCAAAATAAGTTTTTTTAATGTTTTTTTAATCTAATCCAAGCACAGAGCGGTTTTCAGCGCATATATACTATGGTCTAACAAATTTAAACGCTTATTTAAATTGATCTGTGATCCCGATCCGCTGTAGAGTAATGACCGCTTAACATGCCGCACTCATATAGAAAAATGAAGTAAGGAGAACGGGGTATGGCTGATAATATAGCCAAATTAGAGTTACCAGGAAACGATTCAATCGACCTACCTATCAAGAAAGGTACTGAAGGTTTTGACGTTATCGACATCAGTACACTTGGGACAAAGGGGTATTTCACCTTCGATCCAGGCTTTTTAGCGACTGCGTCTTGTGAGTCAGCAATTACATACATCGATGGTGAGCAAGGTATCTTGTTACACCGTGGGTATCCAATTGAGCAGCTTGCTACAGAATCGAACTACTTAGATTTATGCTACTTGCTTTTATATGGTGAATTACCGTCTAAAGCTGATTATGAACAATTTGTCTCCACTGTGAAAAATCACACCATGGTGCATGAGCAAATTGCATTCTTTTTCAGAGGCTTCCGCCGTGACGCACACCCAATGGCAATGCTTTGTGGTGTAACTGGTGCATTATCTGCTTTTTATCAAGATTCTCTTGATGTGAACAATCCAAAGCATCGTGAAATTGCTGCTTACCGCTTAGTGTCGAAAATGCCGACAATTGCAGCAATGTGCTACAAGTACTCAATGGGGCAACCTTTTGTTTATCCACGAAACGATTTAAGTTATGCAGGTAACTTCCTGTCGATGATGTTTGCTACGCCTTGTGAAGCATACAAAGTCAACCCTGTGGTTGAACAAGCAATGGACCGTATTTTTGTACTGCATGCTGATCATGAGCAAAATGCATCTACATCGACCGTTCGTTTAGCCGGTTCTTCAGGTGCTAACCCATTTGCATGTATTGCGGCGGGTATTGCTTCGTTGTGGGGCCCCGCTCATGGTGGTGCTAACGAAGCTTGTTTAGACATGTTAGAAGAAATCGGTTCTGTTGATCGCATTCCTGAATTTATCGAGAGAGCAAAAGACAAGAACGATCCATTCCGTCTAATGGGCTTTGGTCATCGTGTTTATAAGAACTTTGACCCACGTGCTAAAGTGATGCGAGATACCTGTCATGACGTCCTTAAAGAACTGAAAGTGGTTGACCCATTATTAGACGTAGCCATGGAACTTGAGCGTATTGCCCTTGAAGATGAATACTTCATCTCTAAGAAGCTATACCCGAACGTCGATTTCTACTCTGGTATCATCATGAAAGCCATTGGTATTCCTAATAGTATGTTTACAGTGCTGTTCGCATTGTCACGTACTGTTGGTTGGATTTCACATTGGAAAGAAATGTTAGATCAACCAGGACACAAAATCAGCCGTCCACGTCAGTTATACACTGGTGAGTCTGCGCGAGAATTTGTGAGTGTTGATAAGCGTTAATTAGCTGACTTTAGTTGTCAGATCAAAAAGGCGCCTCGGCGCCTTTTTTATTGGTTTTTTTTCAGTACCCACTGGGCGCTAACCGCCGGTACCTATGTTTATGCCTTCTTGAGTCATATACTCTGCAAGTAGCCTGTCTTGCACTTTTTTACTCAGCTTAACCCAATATGAGTTCCAAGCTAATCGACTGCAGCGCTATGCTGACCCAGTTTTATTTGGCGTTAATATCTGTAGCACTAGTTTAAAGCCCTCTATAATAAAAACCAAACCCACTTTGGTCCATGATATAAACTCTGAAATATCACTAAAAATACCAATAAAAACAATAATAACAATAAGTTAATACCGTTAAAAAATAATTTAATTGCAGAATAAGTTTGTTGTCAGAGCGAGTGTAATGGCACTATTTCAAAGAACATATTGGCCCTTCCTTTCCAGATCATATAATTAGGCTAAAATATAACCAATACTCAAATTAAGGAGCTAGAATGATCTCACTCTACGTGCGCTTAATCATTTGTTGCGGTTTGTTTACTATTTCAACCTTCTGTCATGGTCAAAATGAGACGGACTCATCTCCCGATGCCAGCAATCAAAACGTGCCGATTCTAAGGTTTGAAGGCGCTATGGGTCCTGCTGTGAGTGAATATTTGGTCAAAGAAATCACTGCTGCTAATCAACTGCCTGAACGTCAGCGCCCTCCCCTGATAATGATAATTTTGGACACCCCTGGCGGTTTGGTTTCAAGTCTTAGGGATATCAATCAGGCAATATTGGCTTCAACCATTCCCATCGCTTGCCTCGTTGCGCCAACGGGTGCCAGAGCCATGAGTGCAGGCACCTATTTACTCTATGCCTGCCATATTGCGGCTATGGCGCCGGCTACCACCTTAGGGGCAGCAACCCCAGTGCAAATGGGCATGCCTCAGGCCCCAGCTAAACCAGATGATAACTCAGAAGTTCAGCCAAATGATGGCAGCGCGATGGAGCGAAAAATACTAAACGATGCCATCGCCTATATACGCTCATTAGCTCAGTTAAGGGGGCGAAATCAAGCCTGGGCTGAACTCGCGGTCAAGGACGCTGCCACCCTAACCTCAGAAGAGGCACTAGACAGTCAGGTGATAGACCTTATAGCCAAAGATGCGCCAAGTCTGCTGGCAAAACTCAATGGCTGGCCTTTAAAGCAAGAAGGGCAGACCTTAACACTGAACCTAGACCAAGCCACTCTGGTTGAACATCAAAGAGATTGGCGTAACAAGTTTATTGCCACTATTACTAACCCTAACATTGCCTATATTTTGATGTTAATAGGTATTTATGGCCTGATACTGGAATTTTTTAACCCAGGCATAGGCATCGCGGGAGTGGCGGGTGGGATTGCCTTACTGGTTGCTCTGTACGCATTTCAGCTCCTGCCTATCAACTATGCAGGACTGGGGCTGATGATTTTGGGGATAGTATTATTAATTGCTGAGTCCATGGTGCCAAGCTTTGGGGTCTTCGGCCTAGGCGGCGCTTTGGCGTTCGCTCTTGGCTCCATATTCTTACTGGATACGGAGAGTGAATTCACTATTTCCTTACCTCTTATCGCTGCGGTCACTGTCACTATTACGCTATTTAGCCTCTGGGTGCTGTCGACCCTGTGGAAGAGTCGACATCAAAAACCGGTAAGCGGCGATGACGCCATGTTAGGAGCACAAGCTCACGTTATTGCGGGTTTCGAGCGTACAGGGTTTGTCCTACTAGAAGGGGAAACTTGGGCGGCAATCTGCGATACCCCCACAAAGGACTCACAGAAAGTACAGGTAATAGCAAGAGATGATCTCACCTTAATAATCAAAGCCCTAAGCGACACAGAGCCTAGCATTGAACCTAAAACAGAGGAAAACACAGATGGAAAATCTAGCCTATAATAGCAACCTTTTTTTTGTTGCCTTGATGTTTCTCATCTTGGTAGTGTTATTTAGTACTTTCAAAATTTTGCTAGAATATCAGCGTGGCGTGATTTTCATGCTAGGACGCTTTTATAAGGTCAAAGGCCCAGGACTTATCATAGTAATACCCTTTATCCAACAGATGGTACGGGTCGATTTACGCACCGTGGTGATGGATGTTCCCACTCAGGATGTGATCAGTCGCGACAACGTCTCGGTTAAGGTCAATGCGGTGATCTATTTCCGGGTTATTGATGCCCAAAAAGCCATTATTAATGTGGAAGATTTCCTGCAAGCCACCTCACAACTGGCTCAGACGACGCTGCGTTCAGTCCTTGGACAACATGAACTCGATGAAATGCTCGCCAACCGAGACATGCTCAACACTGACATTCAGAGTATTTTAGATACTCGCACCGATGGCTGGGGTATAAAAGTCTCCAATGTTGAAATAAAGCACGTAGATCTCAATGAAACTATGGTGCGAGCCATAGCGCGCCAGGCCGAAGCTGAGCGCACCAGACGTGCCAAGGTCATTCATGCGTCTGGCGAGATGGAGGCGTCTGCCAAATTGGTCGAAGCCGCTAAGACTTTAGCGATTGAACCTAATGCGATCTTACTGCGTTACCTACAAACTCTGACAGACATTGCCGGAGAAAAGAATTCGACCATACTATTTCCTTTGCCTATGGAACTATTAAAAGGGGTGATGGGTGACGGTAAAACAGAAAAAGCCATCAAGCCAAAGCAGCCAAAGCAGCCAAAGCAGCCAAAGCAGAAAGAATAACTTTTCTCTACCTAGCTAGGACTAAACAATGGCCTAAATAAACAACTCGACACCAATACCAGCGCACCCTGCTTGTGAAACGATTAAAAGGTGTGTTCGGGGACGGTAAGGCAGAATAGTCTGTCTTACCTAGCTAGCACTAAACAAATGGCTAAACAAAGGGCTAAACAAAGGGCTAAACAAAGGGCTAAACAAAGGGCTCACCACCAATACAAGTGCATATCCCTATCGATATTACTAAAAACTCAGCAATTCCTCTGTAATACTTGAATGGCTGCATTGATATCAAATGTAGACGTCGTCATAAGTCATTTCTTATTGTTTATTTTAAAGAAGTGTCACAAAAAGTTGAACACAACCCATAAGGACTCTCTGTATTAGCCTCTGATGTTCAATTTAGCCAATCACACTACTTTATACAGATTTTGACTACAAATGATGGTTAAAAAGTCCACCTCTGACTCAGTGGTTAAGTAAGGCTCTGTTATATAACAACTTTAAATAATGGCACACTTCATGCTTTATAACCAGAAATTAACATTAGTTACAAAAGTTAACGTGACGTGAACACAAACACAGGTAAGACTCTAACAATTACGTCTTAAGTTAATTTTTATAATTTAGCTTTATTCACAAATTTTAACACTAGCAGGTACCCCATGGATAGGTTCATCAGCATGAAGAAAATGGCAATTCCTTTACTTTGTATTGCAGTATTGAGTGGTTGCAGCGGCGAAGCAGAACAAGCAAAAGAAGATGAAAAATTTGCGATTCCGGTTGAAACCGCTTTAGTCACCACAGGCAATGTATCCTCTTTCTACAGCACGACCGCTACACTTGAAGCACCTGAAGAGTCCCATGTGATGAGCCGCATTGCTGGGATCATCGAAAAGATTAACGTTGAAGAAGGCGATCGGGTTACCAAAGGACAAATACTTGCGGTCATTGATGCCAAGCGTCAACGTTATGATTTCAATCGCTCTGAAGCCGAAGTGCAAATTATTCAGCAAGAATTAAATCGTTTAAACAAAATGAACAACAAAGAGTTTATTAGCCAAGATCAAATGGCCAAGCTCGAGTTCAATCTACAAGCGGCGAAAGCACAGCGCGACTTAGCCGAGCTGCAAGTCAAAGAAAGCCAAATCACCTCGCCCATTAATGGCGTTATTGCCGAGCGTTATGTTAAAACGGGCAATATGGCGAAAGAGTTCCAAGAGCTATTTTATGTTGTCAATCAAGACCAACTTCACGGCATATTGCACTTACCAGAACAACAACTTGCCAGTTTACGAGTGGGTCAACAAGCCAGTATTATTCAACAACATCAGGGTACTAAATCCGATATTATCGACGCAAAAGTACTGCGTATTAGTCCCATTGTAGATGCTCAAAGCGGCACCTTTAAAGTGACATTAGCCGTGCCAAATCAAGATGCAAAATTAAAAGCAGGTATGTTTACTCGTGTTGAACTGAAATACGACACTCACCTAGATGTGCTTACAGTGCCTTATAACGCATTAATCAACCAAGACAATACTCAAGCGTTATATGTGATAAAAGACACTAAAGCACAGCGACGCGAAGTCAGTTTGGGCTTTCGTGAAAATAACACTGTTGAAATTTTATTTGGTGTTGAAGCTGGCGAACAAATAGTCATCCGCGGCCAGCAAAATCTTAAAGATCAATCGTTGGTAGAGATTATTACCCCACTTAGCTTCGCTGCTATTCGATAACGGAGCTGGATAATGTCGATAATCAATACTTCTGTTAACCGTCCCGTCACGGTGTGGATGTTCATGTTAGCTGTGATGCTGTTTGGTATGGTGGGGTTTTCTCGCCTCGCGGTAAAACTATTACCCGATTTAAGCTATCCCAGCGTGACCATACGCACTGCCTATGACGGTGCCGCCCCCGTTGAAATTGAACAGCTGGTGTCAAAACCGATTGAAGAAGCCGTTGGTGTGGTTAAAGGCTTACGCAAAATTAGCTCAATTTCTCGTTCAGGCATGTCTGATGTGGTGCTCGAGTTTGAGTGGGGCACCAATATGGACATGGCAAGCCTTGAAGTACGCGAAAAAATCGACACCATTGAGCTGCCATTAGACATAAACAAACCATTACTATTGCGTTTTAACCCCAATCTTGATCCCATCATGCGCTTAGCATTTTCAGTGCCCAATGCAGATGCGGAGCAGTTAAAGCAAATGCGTACCTTTGCAGATGAAGAGTTAAAACGCCGCTTAGAAGCCTTGTCTGGTGTTGCCGCAGTGAGGCTCTCTGGAGGGTTAGAGCAAGAAGTTCACATTGAATTAAATCAACAAAGATTAAGCCAGCTCAATCTTAATGCTGACCACATTAAACGCCGAATTAACGAAGAAAACATTAACCTTTCTGCGGGTAAAGTGATCCAGGGCGATAAAGAATATTTGGTCAGAACCTTAAATCAATTCAATTCATTAGAGGAATTAGGTCAAGTCATTGTCTATCGAAATGGCCAAACCTTAGTTAGATTGTCTGATATTGCGGTGATCAGCGATGCCTATAAAGAACGCAGTGATATTACCCGTATTGGCGAAGTTGAATCGATTGAACTCGCTATTTATAAAGAAGGTGATGCCAATACCGTTGCAGTGGCGAACAAGCTTCGAACCGAACTCGACAAAATGAACCAAACGGATGAAAGTAATCAATTAGAAATTATTTATGACCAATCTGAATTTATTGAAAGTGCAGTAAATGAAGTTACCTCAGCCGCATTATTTGGCAGCTTGCTGGCCATGCTGGTTATTTACCTGTTTTTACGTGATATTATTGCCACCCTCATAATTTCTATTTCGATCCCCTTTTCGGTTATCGCCACTTTTAATATGATGTATTTTGCCGATATCAGCTTAAACATCATGTCCCTAGGCGGTATTGCGTTAGCCATTGGTTTATTGGTGGACAATGCCATCGTGGTATTAGAGAACATTGACCGTTATAAATCTCAAGGCATGAGTAAAACTGAGGCTGCCGTCACCGGCTGTAAAGAAGTCTCTGGCGCCATTTTTGCTTCAACCCTGACAACACTTGCGGTATTTGTGCCATTAGTGTTTGTCGACGGGATAGCAGGCGCCTTATTTGCCGATCAAGCGCTCACCGTCACCTTTGCCCTACTCGCCTCATTATTTGTTGCCTTAACCGCCATTCCTATGTTGGCTTCACGTCAAGGTTTTACCAGCTTGCCACAACCGGTTGAAGTGACCGCGATGCCTAAACCGACCACCCGTAAAGGATTAATAGCCTATTACTTATTGGCAGTGTTGCTGTTTCCTTTTAAGTTACTGTTTAGCTATTTACCCGCTGGTTTGTTAACCGCAACTATTGTTATAAGCCGTTTCGTTAGTAGCGTGTTTGGCTTGCTGCTAAAACCCATTTGTGCTGGATTTAACGTCCTATATCGTATAGTGGAATCGTTCTATTACCGCGTACTTCGCCATGCCCTGCGGCACCAAGTGTTAACCCTAGTGATCGCTTTAGTGATGACCTTGGCTTCAAGCAGTTTGCTGCCTAAGTTAGGTGTAGAATTAATTCCACCGATGAATCAAGGCGAATTTTATGTTGAAATTTTACTGCCTCCTGGTACTGAAGTCAGTGAAACCGATGCCGTATTACAACAGTTAGCCCTAGCGATTAAAGACCGTGACGATGTTAAACACGCCTATAGTCAAGCGGGTAGCGGTGGCTTAATGACATCGGACACCGCCAGAGGCGGTGAAAACTGGGGCCGATTACAAGTGGTGTTAGCGGATCCTTTAGCCTTTAATACGGTTAGTCAGGTACTGCGCAATACCGCAAGAAATATCCCTGAGCTAGAGGCTCAGATTGAACATCCTGAATTATTCAGCTTTAAAACCCCACTTGAAATTGAGTTGTCGGGCTATGATTTGGTTCAACTTAAACAAAGCGCGGACCGACTGGTTAATGCCTTGTCAGAATCAGACCGCTTTAGTGACATCAATACCACTCTTCGTGATGGCCAGCCAGAGATCAGCATTCGCTTTGATCATGCCCGCCTAGCCGCGTTAGGCATGGATGCACCGACTGTCGCTAACCGTATTGCTCAACGAGTAGGCGGCACTATTGCCAGCCAGTTCACGGTGCGCGATCGTAAAGTTGATATATTAGTCCGTAGTGAATTAAGTGAACGCGATCAAATCAGCGACATTGAATCGTTAATCATTAACCCAAATAGCGCGCAGCCTATTCCATTAAGTGCCATCGCCACCATTGACTTACAAATTGGTCCTTCAGCAATTAATCGTATCAGTCAACAACGCGTTGCCATCGTGTCATCTAACTTGGCCTACGGTGATTTAAGCGAAGCCGTGCTCCAAGCCCAGCAGATACTGGCTAAACAGCAATTCCCTAGCTCAATTCAAGCCAGGTTCGGCGGCCAAAATGAAGAAATGGAACAATCTTTTGAATCGTTGAAAATAGCCCTCGTTTTGGCCATTTTCTTAGTGTACTTAGTGATGGCAAGCCAGTTTGAATCCTTGCTACACCCGCTATTAATTTTGATTGCAGTGCCGATGGCCGTTGCAGGTAGCATTATTGGCTTATTTATTACCGGCACCCATTTAAGTGTGGTGGTGTTCATTGGCCTAATTATGTTGGCAGGTATTGTGGTCAATAATGCGATTGTATTGGTCGACCGTATCAATCAATTACGCCGAGAAGGCAAGGATAAGTTGAGCGCCATTAATGAAGCTGCGCAATCTCGCTTGCGCCCTATCATGATGACCACGCTCACCACCACCTTAGGTTTATTGCCGATGGCAATAGGTATTGGCGACGGCAGTGAGGTTCGCGCACCGATGGCCATTACAGTAATTTTCGGCTTAAGCATGTCTACTTTACTCACATTATTGGTGATCCCTACCTTATATGCGTTGTTTGACCGTAAACAATATACCCAAAATGACCTTGAGCTTAATACTGCGGAGACGCTAGCATGAGTATCACTCAACTGGCGATAAAGCGCCCTGTGACCACCTGTATGTTTTTCTTAGCTATTATGCTGTTTGGTATGGCGGCCAGTCGGATGTTGCCACTGGAAATGTTTCCGGGCATTGATATTCCGCAAATCGTGGTGCAAGTGCCTTACAAAGGCTCCAGCCCAGCAGAAGTTGAACGCGATATCACCAAGGTACTGGAAGAATCACTTGCCACCATGAGCGGTATTGAAGAAGTGCGCTCTGATTCAACCCAAGACGGCGCTTTTATTCAGCTCAATATGAAATGGGGTGAAGAAGTGGCCATGAAAAGCCTTGAGGCACGTGAAAAAATAGACTCGGTAAGACATTTATTACCAAAAGATGTTGAACGCGTCATGATCCAACAATTCTCAACCGCCGACATGCCGGTGCTGACAATCCGTATTTCAAGTGATCGCGAGCTCTCTAATGCATTTGATTTGCTTGAAAAACAACTTCGTAAGCCACTTGAGCGGGTTGACGGTGTATCCAAAGTCACCCTTTACGGAGTTGAACAAAAGCAGATTGAAATCCGACTTGATGCCGATAAATTAGCGGCATCAAGCCTCAACAGTGTCGATTTACGCACCCGTTTACTGGCGGAAAACTTCGTCATCAGTGCTGGTACACTCAGAGAAAACGCTCGAGTGTACCAAGTCTCGCCCAAAGGCGAATTTACCAGTATTGATGATATTAACAATCTGGTTATTGTGCCGGGTATCCGTTTGCAAGATATTGCGAAGGTGAACTATGCCCTACCTGAAAAAAGAGAAGGCCGACATTTAGATCAAAAATATGCCGTGGGTATTGATGTCTTTAAAGAGTCAGGCGCCAATTTAGTTGAGGTGTCAGATCGTGTCCTCAAAGTCATCGAGCAAGTTAAGCAAGATCAGCAATTTAATGGTATCAAGCTGTTTATCATGGAAGACCAAGCCTATGGCGTTAAGTCGTCACTGAAAGACTTACTGCTGTCCGGATTAATGGGCGCGGTATTGTCATTTGGCGTGCTGTATCTGTTTTTACGTAACCTTAAAATGACCTTAGTGGTTATTTCATCGGTGCCAATTTCATTGTGTATGACATTGGCGGGTATGTACTTTTTAGGCTACAGCTTGAATATTCTGTCGATGATGGGGTTATTATTGGCGATCGGCATGTTAATTGACAATGCGGTAGTGGTCACCGAAAGCGTGCTACAAGAAAAACAAGCCGCACACATTGACGACACCTGTCAGAGAAAAGCTAACCAACGAGCCGTGTTAACCGGCGTGGAAAAAGTCTCGTTGGCGGTTTTAGCCGGTACATTAACCACAGCGATTGTGTTTTTACCGAATATTTTTGGCGTTAAAGTACAGCTGACCATCTTTTTAGAACATGTTGCTGTGGCCATTTGTATCTCGCTCGCGGCATCATTATTGGTTGCCAAAACTCTTATCCCACTTATGCTCAATCACTTTCATTTTGAAGTGAAGAGCGCTAATGATAATAATCGCTTAGGGCGTTTTTATGAGCGAAGCCTAAGGTGGATTTTAACCCGACCAAAACGTTCTGGGGTTATCGCTTTGGTGATATTAGCTTCAACTGCATTGCCGTTAAGTATGGTGCAACAAGATCAAGGTGATGGTGAAGGTAATGACCGTTTATACATTAATTATCAGTTAGAAGGTCGGCATAATTTAGCGGTCACCGAGGCGATGATTAACAGCATGGAAGCGTATTTATACAGCAACAAAGACGCATTTTACATTGATACTGTTTACAGTTACTACGCCCCACAAGATGCACAATCGACCATTTTATTGCAAAAAGACATTCCCATTGACATGGGCGAGTTAAAGAAAATGATCCGCGGAGGATTTCCTAAGTTTTCGATTGCCACGCCACAATTTGGCTGGGGTAATGAAAATAGCGGCATTCGCGTAACCTTAACCGGACGCTCAACATCAGAACTTATTCTTTTGAGTGAACAAGTGGTGCCATTACTCGACAACATTGAAGGCTTAGTGGATGTGCGTTCTGAAGTGAATAGTGCCCAACAAGAAGTAGTAGTGGTCATTGACCGAGAAATGGCCGCTCGTCTTGATTTAACCTTAAGCGATATCGCTACAAATATTGCCATTGCATTGCGAGGCTCACAGCTACGGTCATTTCGTCATGATCCTAGCGGCGAACTGCGCATCGAATTGGCCTATGATAAAAGCTGGCAAAATTCGTTAGAAAAACTTAAGCAGTTACCGATTATTCGTCAAGGTGACCGAGTCTATACCCTAGACAGCTTAGCCAAAGCAACCGTGGTGCCTCGATTTGATACTATTCGTCATTTTAACCGCCAAACGGCTTTATCTATTGGCGCAAATCTTGAAGATCTCACCACCGAAGAAGCACAAAAAGAAATTACCCAAGTGATGGACTTGGTGAATTTTCCTAATGGCTACGGCTACTCATTACGCGGTGGCTTTGAACGTCAAGATGAAGACCAGTCAATCATGGCTGTGAATATGATTTTGGCTATTGCGATGATCTATATCGTCATGGCGGCATTATTTGAGTCGCTAGTGTTACCGACGGCTATTATTACCTCAATCATGTTCTCCATTACTGGCGTATTTTGGGCGCTTTGGTTAACCGGTACACCCATGTCGGTGATGTCAATGATTGGCATACTCATCTTAATGGGCATAGTGGTCAATAACGGTATTGTTCTGGTAGACCAAATCAACCAAATGACACCCGATTTAGATAAGCTCAGCAACACGATTATAAGTGTGTGCATAACCCGATTACGTCCGGTATTAATGACCGTCGCGACCACGGTACTGGGGTTGGTTCCATTAGCCTTAGGAGACACCCAAATAGGGGGTGGTGGGCCTCCTTATTCTCCAATGGCCATTGCCATTATTGGTGGTCTCACCTTTTCAACGGTCACTAGCTTGTATTTAGTGCCATTGTGTTACCAAGCCTTGTATATAATGCGCCATAAAGCCGCGATCAGATTAGGTGTAGCCAACACCTTGGCTCACAAACTGTTACCTTGGGCTAATAATGAGTAGCGTCTAGGCTGATCGATTGGGCAACAGGGCACAGTATTGAGCCCTGTATCTGCAGCCACATCTTATTGTGGTCTGGTTATATGGCCACTAACGTGTCTTTTGCTGAGCCGATAGTGAACACCTGTTCGCTTCGATCAGGGCGCGTGATAGCCGCGATATTAATGTGTTGGCATTAAAAATATTTCACGTACACTGCAGCGCTGCTCTGCTTCAATAGCAAAAAGTACCGCTTCGGCTACATCAACCGGGTCTAATTTATCGGGTTTAGGCTCATCAAAAAATGGGGTGTTGACCATACCAGGAGCAATGGTAGTGCAGCGTCCGCCCCATTGGGCCATTTCTTCGGCCAAGTTCTGGCCAAAGCCATAAGCAAACCATTTACTGGCACCGTAAATCGACCCTTTATGTGACGTACGCCCAGCCACTGAGCTGGTTAAAATAAAATGCCCCTTGGTTTCACGTAAGTGGGCCAGGGTTAACTTGGCCGTCCATAACAAGGCTTTGATGTTGATATCGATAAGTTTTGACCACTCATCTGGATCCCCCTGTTCGGTACCCGAAGTGGTTACCCCGGTGCCTGCGTTAGCGAAGGCCACATCCAGTCTGCCAAACTTGTTGATGCCAGCTGTCACGACCTTTTCTAATGCATCAAATTGGGTCGCATCGGCGGCAATGGCTAGGGCATTATCTTCCCCTAGCATGGCCACCAAGTTATCCAATTTCTCTTGTCTGCGGGCAGTCAGTATCACCTTGTGACCGCTTTTGACTAACGTTTTGGCTGTGGCTTCACCGATACCACTAGATGCACCTGTGATTAATACTATTTTTTGTTTTATCATCTGACGTTCCTGTTACTGCAAAATAAGTTAACACGCTCAGTGTGGTGATTTTGTTCATAAATACAAGCCCCAAGCACTACAGGAGGGTAAATAGTCACTGTGGTTAACCCCTAACAGAGATTAGTTATGCTACATAATCTCCAGTTCAACTCACGGGGCGCTTCGTCAAATGATAACAAGCGATATTGAAATACACCGTTGACGCAACCTAGGGCCATGGCACAATGAGTGATCAATTTGCTTTGCTAAGCAGTATTAATCACAATAAATAAACACAATAAATAATCACAATGACAGCAATAAAGGGATAGTCATGAAACTAAGATTTCAACGTCAAATTATCGGCCTCAGTGCGTTAACTATGCTCGCGTTAACCCAAACATTAGCTGTTGCTGATAATAAATTCAGTGATGTGATGATTAAATCCCAAAAACTAGACAATAATACTTATATGTTTATCGGCGCCGGTGGCAATATTGGCGTTTCAGCTGGGGAAGACGGCATATTGATCATTGATGACCAATTTGCGCCTTTAGCAGATAAAATTACTGCAGCACTCAAGCAAATTCAACCCGGGGTGCCCAAATACATTGTCAATACTCATTATCATGGCGATCATACTGGCGGCAATGCCCATTTTGGTGAAAAAGGCACTATCTTAGCGCATCACAATGTCCTCAAACGCCTCAAAGCTGATAGCCGTTCACCCGCGTCAGCATTACCTGTTATCACTTATGCAGAAAACATCTCAATTCATTTTAACCAAGATACGTTAGAGGTCATCCACCTAGGTCCTGGTCATACTGATGGTGATAGTGTGGTTATTTGGGAAAAGGCCAATATTATTCACATGGGCGATTTATACTTTAAAGATCGTTTTCCCTACATCGATTTAGCGGCTGGAGGTTCAGTGACCGGTTATCGGGAAAACGTCAGCATGATATTAAATCGTTTGGACAACAAGACCAAAGTGATCCCTGGTCATGGTGCGTTAGGCGATAAAAATGCATTGTTAACATTTAAGCATATGCTTGATGACAGCATTAATTGGATGCGGGGTGAAATAGAAATGGGTCACGATTTAGCCACCATCAAAAAACAGGGTGTACCGCCCAAGTACGCCAATTGGGGCTGGGAGTTTATCTCTGCCGATAAGTGGATTGAGACCTTATACCAAGATTTAGCCACAAAACCTTAAATTTGCATCTTAACTCAGCTTATCAGCAAATATCCCCCTCTGTTTACAAAAAAAGCTTGCGCTTATAGGCAAGCTTTTTCTTTTCAGCATCAAGGTCTTCTACGACGAGATATCCATTCTGTAATCGTTAAAGGTGCTGGCCTGAAATGCTACAACCCCCAATAGACTGGCTTTGCATTTTTGCTGCTAATATTTAGAAAAGGTCTAGCGAAATAATTGAACCATTGCCAGGATGCTAAAATTGCTGCACTTTTTTCATATTGCTTCCCCACCCACTAAGCGATAACAATGAATGGCTTAGTTAACCCCCTCTTATTGGGTCCAATATCGAGATATAAGCTATGTATAAAGACCAACAAATATTGTTGTTTATCGATATTTGCCACCCATTTTAGACAAAAAAAGCGCCCCTGAGGGCGCATTAATGACTGAATACTCAATGACTCAGCTTGTACGTTATTCTGTCACCAAAGCTGTTGCACGATTTTCCAATAATACCGGAATACCTTCGGTAATAGGATAGGCTAACTTATCAAACTTGCAGATCAGTTGTTGCGACTCTTTGTCATATTCTAGCTTACCTTTACATACCGGGCAGGCCACAATTTCGAGTAATTTTTTATCAAATGCCATGAGACAGTCCTTTTTTAGTTTGAGCCACTTGCTGTAATTGGCTCAACAATGCGTGATCAAATTCTGAGTTAAGCTTCGCATTTACAGGTAAATACCACCAGTTTGATTGTGCAAAATCGCGACATTTAACCGCATCTTTTTCAGTCATTAATAATGAATGTTGCACAGATAACTCACTTAATTGCTTTTCATCAAAAGCCTGATGGTCTGAAAACTCAACGGTTTTTACTACTTTATAGCCTAACCGACTAATACTATTAAAGAAGCGTTGCGGATTACCAATACCCGCCATAGCAACAATACTGTGCTGCTGAGTTAATTCATCATGTAGGCTAGTATCGACCTGACAAAGAGGTGCAGGAGCAAGTGTCATCAACACTTCATCATCTTGAGCTGGCCCGCCATTATTGATCACAAAATCAACCGAGCTTAAACGCCCTAAACCTTCTCGCAAAGGCCCTGCAGGCAACAAACAGTGATTACCATAACGTCGCTCACCATCGACTAAGGCAATTTCGATATCACGCCCTAACGCATAATGCTGTAGGCCGTCGTCACTGATAATAACATCCACATCAAAATCAACTAATAACGTCTGTGCCGCAGCAATTCTGTTGGCGCCTACAACCATAGGCACATAAGTGCGAGCGACTATCATAGCGGGTTCATCACCAACATCACTTGCTTTGGCATTGATGTTAACGGCAACAACACCGTCAATATTAACCCCATAACCTCGGCTTATCACACCTGGTTTATAGCCATGTTGGCGTAATAACTCGATTAAATAAATCACTGTTGGGGTTTTACCGCTGCCTCCAGCAGTAATATTGCCCACCACAATCACAGGCACCGGCAACACTTGCACCTGTTTAAGCCCACACCTAAACAGTCCTCGCCGAATAGAGGATATTAACCAAAACAACCCAGATAACGGCAATAATAACCACTTGGCTGAGTGCCCTTGATACCAAATGCGCTGAATAAGCTGTTGCATCACAAACACCCGATCATTATTGGCTAAACTGCATCTGGTAAAGGTTGGCGTAAATACCTGCTTGGGCAATTAATTCACTGTGATTACCACGTTCAACAACTCGACCTTGATCAATAACCAAAATTTCATCGGCGCTTTCTATGGTGGATAAACGATGGGCAATCACAATCGATGTACGGTTATGTCGAAGATTATCGAGGCCTTTTTGAATCGCTTTTTCAGACTCGGTATCCAAAGCCGATGTGGCTTCATCTAAAATTAACACTGGCGCATCACGTAACATAGCACGAGCAATGGCAAGACGTTGACGTTGACCGCCTGAAAGTAACACCCCGTTTTCACCCACTTGGGTGTCTAATCCCAGTGGCAAGGTATCAATAAATTCCATCGCATAAGCCAGTTCAGCGGCATGGACAATCTGCTCTCGAGTCACTTCGCCTGGGTAAGCATAGGCAATATTATTAGCAATAGTGTCATTAAATAAGGTCACTTGCTGTGACACTAAAGCCACTTGATTACGTAATGATTTTAACTGGTAATCGTAAATGCTGGTGTCATCAAGGCGGATATCACCGGTTGACAAGCCACTATAAAAACGGGTAATCAAACTGGCGATGGTCGACTTACCAGAGCCAGAACGCCCGACTAATGCAATGGTTTTACCCGGTTTAACTTCAAAATCAATACTGTTTAAGGCGGACTTTTCTTGGCCTGGATAAGTAAACGTGACATTTTCAAATGTCAGCTTACCTTGAACACGATCAATACTAAACTCACCCGTATCTGGCTCTGGTTCTGTGTCTAATAATTCAAACACTGTCGTGCAGGCGGCAATGCCTCGTTGAAATTCGGCATTAACACGGGTTAAGTTTTTAATCGGTTGAAGCATGGCTAACATGGCACCTAAAATAGCCGCAAACGTTCCAGCGGTTAAATCCGTTCTCATGCTCTCCCAAGTGGCGGCATACAGTACAAAAGCCAGAGCAAAAGATCCAATCACCATAATGAGCGGTTGGCTAATTGATTGAGCCACCGCTAGCTTCATATTTTGATACCGGTTTTGGTCGTTAACTTTATAAAAACGAGCAACCTCTGTTTTTTGGCCACCAAACACCAACACGTTTTTATGGCCTTTAATCATCTGTTCAGTGGTTGCGGTAACGCCGCCCATTGCAGATTGAATTTGCTTAGAAACCTTACGAAAACGCTTACTGACAATACTGATCACAACGCCCATAATTGGGCCTATCACCAATATGCATAATGATAATTTCCACGAATAGTAGAACATAATGCCTAACATACCGATCGCGGTCATGCTGTCACGGACAATTGAAATCAACGCACTACCGGATGCACGAGCAATTTGTTCAGTATCGTACGTGACACGTGAAATCAAATTACCACTATTTTCGCGGTCGATATAACTCACGGGTAAACGCAGATAATGTTCAAAAACTTGTTGGCGCATATCCATGATGAGCTGTGCACTCATGAATGAGACACAATAGGTCGACACAAAGTTAGCCACGCCACGTATGCTGAACATGACAATAACCGCAATAGGAGCCATTAACATAATGTCTTTATTGGCGTTAAACCCACCATGTGTCGGTAAGTCGACACCAGCAGCTATCGCTGGAGTTTGGCTGAAACCTTCATCAATAAAAGGCTTAATAAATGCAATAAACGCCGCATCGACTGCGCCATAGGTAATAAGGCCTAGAACAGCCATAATAAACATGGCTTTCATTGGGACTATATAGGCCATCAAACGTTTGAAAACGATCCATATTTCATTTTTAGGTGATGCTGACATTGAATCCAATACTTAACTAGCAAACATAAGTGATATTCTACTCTGCTTTAAGTGACTCACCAAACCTAAACAAACGGTTATACCAAAATGGGGCCATTTTTTGCCGATAAGTGGTGACGTAGTAATCATTATGAGTGAAATTGATGCTAATTTGGCCCACATGGCCCGTCTGTAATATTTTGCAGTCTCGCTGTTGATACCTGGTCAAAATATCCAATTTAGGAAAGCCATATTGGTTAGAAAAACCAGCAGTAAAAATGGCTAATCGAGGATTAACGTTATCGATAAACGCCGGGGTAGAAGATGTTCGGCTACCATGGTGTGGAACTAATAAGATATCGGCTTGAATATCAACATTCGCGGCGACTAATGCCTGTTCTCTAGGGGCTTCAATGTCTCCAGTTAACAATACCGAAGACTGGCCATCAGACAGCTTAACCACGCATGATTGGTTATTATCATTACTCTTGGTCGTTAAATGATTACTGATGAAAGTTAACTGCACGCCACGCCAATGTAACTCACCTTCACAAGCTTGCACTGCGGGTGATGACTCAGGCAAGGTTGAGGCTGAGGTTAAAAAATCGGCTATTAATGTCGCCTGCGGAAATTTATCTAGCAACACATTCAATCCACCAGCATGATCATTATCATCATGGCTCACCACGATATAATCAATATACCTGATGCCTTTGCTCGCCAGAAAAGGCAATATTGCACGCTGCGCATAGCTAAAATCGCCATATGCTGCCCCAGTGTCATAAATAATCCCATGTTGACCTTGTTGCAAAACCACCGCCATACCTTGAGCCACATCAATGACATGAAGTTGCCATGGTGCTGAACGTGATGATGACGATGGCGGAAACAATATCTGGTGAGTCACCAACTTGCTCACGATGATTGGTAGCATGAGCACGGCAACCAAAAGGCGAAAAGCCAGTTTACGGTTGTTAGGCACATAACCCCGAAACATCAACAAGATAATTGCAAAAAAAACAAACAGTAATCCCGCCAGTTCCTGTTCAGTTAACGCAAGCTGTTTTAACGGCAAATGATCGCTCAGCTGTAATAACCACGCAAATGGCTCAAGACTTATATTAGCCCACTGAAATATCATCAAGCCAAGGCTTTGCAGTGAAACAAGATCTATGCCCAATAACCACATGACACACAATGCCACTAACCAAAGGCAAAAACTCAGTATTGTTAACGGAATAACCACTAGACTAAACCAAGGTACTAGCAACATATTTAACCAAATACTATGAGGTGAAATTCCACCAAATAATATGCCTTGCAAACCACCTAGGAACAGCGCTAAACGCCATTGAATGGACCACAACACACTCAGTCCATGCAGTATCTTATCCTTTACCTGTTTAGCTTTTTGTATGCATCGTTCGGTCATATCAAATTTAGGAACATCGATACTTTGATTAACGTGATCAGAGCCCAACATAGGTTGTTGATCTACAGTGGTGGATTTTACCGCCAATAAAATGATCACCAAAGCCCCAAACGACAACCATAGCCCAGCACCGAGCGACGCAAAGGGATCGACCAACAGCACAAAAAACAACATGCCTATGCATCTGAGTCAGTTTTGGCCTATTCTTATAGTATAAATCAAGACTAGAAGTGAGATTTGCTATGAAAATGCCTGAAACGAGTTTTTTTGAATGGCAACGTCAATTCAGCGCTGAAATTGATTGCTTAAATCACATTAAGAAAATGAGATGGCCTAATGGTTTTGTTTGCCCTAGATGCTCTTGTGAGCATGCCTATGAGCTTACAACCCGCAATGTATATGAATGCAGTCAATGTCATAAACAAACATCGGTCACAGCAGACACATTATTCCACGGTAGCCGTATTCCTATCACTAAGTGGTTTTGGGCAATCTACTTTTTAGGCTCAGATAAAGGCAGTATTTCAGCATTAAGATTGAGCAAGCACATTGAAGTTAATTGGCGAACGGCACGTTTGATATTAAGTAAGCTGAGAACGGCTATGGGCCATAGAGACAGCTTATATAGACTGTCAGGCGTTATTGAAATTGATGATGCGTTAGTGGGTGGCAGAAGGAAGGGCAAGCGTGGACGTGGAGCAGAAGGTAAAACACCTGTTTTAGTTGCCGTTGAAAGCAAAGGAAAAAGAGCTGGATTTATTGCTATGCAGGCTGTGAATAGCGTTTGCCATGATAGTGTTGAAAAGTTCGTTGCCAAACACTTAACGAGACAGCAAAAAGTGCATACAGACGGCTTACCTGCGTTGAACATTATAGATAAGACTCAACAACATGAAGCGAGGGTTACCCCCAGTGAGCTTGTTGATGAATGGCTGCCTTGGGTTCATATTGCCATTGGTAACTTAAAGGCATTTTTACTTGGGACATTTCATGGTGTTTCAGGAAAGTACCTACAAGAATACCTGAGCGAGTTCTGTTATCGGTTCAATCGTAGACAAATGGAAAGAGAAATACCTAACAGATTGTTAAATTTGGCAATAATTCACACGCCAATACATTCTTACTGAGCCAACTGCATAGGCATGAAAAACAATGCATATACGAGCCGATCCCAATGGTGGCTAAATTGTTTAATCAAGCTGAATATGAGTAACAAAAATAGCATCAATAATGCACGTTGCGTGGCAACAGCAAAACCAGATAAATAGCCATAACCAAAAGTGAATAATGCAGCAATCACCATTGCGAGTTGAATTTTACCTAAATGTTGCCAAGAAAAAGCATAACGACTCAGCCCGATCATTATGGCGTAAAACAAACCAAAAACGACCGATAAGTGTAAGCCCGAAATTGCAACAAGATGCCCTGCTCCCGTCTGACGCAACTGCTGCCATCGTATTGCGCTTAAACCGCTTTTATCTCCAAAAATCAACGCTTGTAAAATATCCCCCTGAGCAAATTGTGCCAAGGTGGGTGACAATGCATCAATAACCTGTTGACGCACAGACATACTGTGACTGAGCAGTTCGGCTCGTTTAACACGACCTTTAGCGATAATATGCTGACTAATGAACTGCTTTTGTTGATTAAAACCACCTTGGTTTTGGATGCTTGAGATCCCTTTGACCTTGGCACTAAATAACCATGTCTGGCCAATAACAATTTTATCTGGCTTTTGCCATGTTAATCGGTAGTATCGCTGCACATTATTAAGCGCCAACGCCTCAAAAAAAGCGTATTGATCAGCTTGATTAATAACGCGCACATCGAAACTAATCCAGTCGCGGTTTTGGCTAACTAGTGATACTATCTGCGCCTTAAACTCAATTTGTTGGGATTTTTCAGCATATTGATGCATAAACAAACAATGAAATAACAGGCTTAGCCAAATGACTGCGAATAAGCAACCAGCCATAAGCGGCCCTTTGCGAAGGCAAAGAACCATAGCCAAGAATAAAATAGGTAACCATCCTATAGGTACCAGCGAAGGCCATAACATCGCTGATAAAGAACAGGCGCAAAAGCCATAGATAAATCGATTCATAATGAATTAGTAAAGACATTAATCGACAAATATGCCAAAAAAATTAATACAAAGATTTATGCCAAAAGCAGAAACACTCCGTGAGCATAAGTATTTACGGGTGTTTGGCAAACTATTGCACAAGCCCAACCTATGGGTGTTAAATCGCAAATCGGCCCCAGGGGCCTTTGCTGTAGGGCTATTTGTGGCTTGGCTCCCTTTGCCATTTCAAATGGTGGTTGCTGCAGGATTTGCCATTCTGTTTAACGTCAACCTTCCCGTTGCTGTCGCCCTAGTGTGGGTGACGAATCCGTTTACTATGCCCATTATGTTTTATGGTGCTTATCTGTTGGGAACCAGAATTCTCGGACATAAAGCGCAGGAATTTCATTTTGAAGCCACCTGGGCATGGATTGAAGCGTCTTTATCGACCATAGGCCCACCTTTTTTAATCGGCAGTTTAGCCTTGGGCATTGTGTCGGCATTAATTGGCTACGTTGTCATTAAAAGCATGTGGCGCTATTCAATCTTATTTAAATGGCAAAAGCGTAAAGGACAATAGTCTCCAACAGATTGACTCATTTACTCTCATTAAGGCCGCTTCTGCGGCCTTAATAATATGCTAAAGGTATTGATTTACATTTTTCGCCATCAACTTTGCAAAATGGGAAAAACCCAATATCTAAAAATTACCCGCCAAATTAACCTCTATAAACAACATCATCCAAGTCAACCCTTATCTACACAGCTGAGTGCTTCATGGCGAGTTGCGGGTCGACGTCCTTGCCGATCAGCAAGGAAGTTATGTAAAAGTGTGACCACTACAAGCCGCAGAAACAGCACTAACGATATCGTTAACCGACCCTAATACTGCCATTAAACGTTCATACACCATTAGGGAATTTGATCCAAAACGTGGCCAACTTAGTTTGGATATTGTTATCAATAGACATGGAGGCCCAGCCACTGATTGGACTCAATCAGCTAAAATGGGTGGTACTGTGGTGATTAATGGCGGGCCAGCTAGCTTATGGTTCCTGTTGAGTCAGGGTACGGTAGGTCCATACAATCAAGTGCAGGGCAAGTAAGCCACTAAAGCTAATAGCAAAAAAAAGTAGCGCGATGGATTCGACTGTTTTGGGCGTATCGGCATAGCAATACCACCAAAGTGGCCACGTAACTAAACTCAGTAGCGTTAACTGCCACATGCAGCGTTTACAACGACCAATTTTTTGTTTAAAAACCGAATCAGTGCATTGGTTACAAGGCATAACCCCCATCCTTATAAGCCATCACTAAGGTGCTTAAACGCGTATTTTGACAATCGAGTTAACCCATGTTTGCTCATCTCTGTATAAGCTATCTGCCCGCTAATGCGGTGGCAGGCGCTATTTTGGTTGCTTTCCACGCAGGGTAAATGGTTGCCACTAAACTCATCACTAATCCCATCACCAGCACCAAGACCACATCTTGAGCATGCAATTGCGACGGTAAAAAATCAATAAAATAAATATCTGATGCCAAGAGCTGAATACCCAATAACTGCTCTATTCCAGATGCAATATCACTTAAATAATAAGCAACCACAACACCCAACACACCACCAATGCTACATCCCATCAGCCCATTTAAAGCACCTTGCATAATAAAAATGGCCATAATGGCGCCGCGATGAAGCCCCATGGTCATTAAAATGGCAATTTCAGAGGCTTTATCACGTACGGCCATCACTAAGGTAGACACAATATTAAAACAGGCCACGGCTATCACTAAGGCTAATACCAAATACATAACTAAACGAACAAGCTGAATATCTTGATACAAATGCCCTTGGCTACGAGTCCAATCATTAATGTATAAATACTGCTCTTGGGCAAAACCTAAATCACGAGTGATACTCGCCGCATGAAAGACATTATTGACTTGAATTCGTACCCCAGAAACCGCGGAGCCCAGCTCGAGTAAATCGGCTAAATAATCAAGCGACACATAAGCTTGAGTTGACTCAATCTCACCACCCAAGGTGTACACACCTGAGACAACAAAGCGATGACTCTTGGCCGACGTTAACTTACGGTTATTCGCATCTGGCGTATACATCGCCAGAGTATCACCCACTTTTAAGCCCAATTTAGTCAATAAACTGCGGCCAAGGACAATGTTATTTTCATCACCAGCTAATGTCTGCCAAGTCTCGGCAGACATATAATCAGCAATACTCGACACATCGGACTCATACTCAATATCAACACCATTGACAACTAACCCTTGAAAACCATCGGGTTTTTGTACTAAACCTTGTAAACGAACAAACGGAGCCGTACCTGTAATTTGCGGTATTTTGGCCGCACTTTGTGCAATTTCATGCCAATCGGCAATAGGTTGATTAACGCCAACGAGTTCACCATGAGAGACCACGCCTAATAAGCGGTCTTGTAACTCTTTTTCAAAACCATTCATGGCCGATAGCACCACAATCAACACGCCAACACCTAAGGCAATACCCGCAGTAGACGCAAATGAAATAAAGCCGATAAAGCCATTCGACTGCCTGGCGCGAAAAAAACGCCAGCCAATTGTTAACGGTAACCACTTACTCATTAAACTTGTCCTACAGGCACAGTAGTGACTGAACTCGCCACCTGCAACACCCCGTCTTTCATGGTGAGTTGGCGATCCATTTTCGCGGCTAATTTATGATCATGGGTTACCACCACAAACGCGGTACCAAACTGCTGCGCCAACTCGCGGATCATCAGATAAACATTATCACCACTGCTGGCGTCTAAATTCCCCGTGGGTTCATCGGCTAATACCAACTTTGGTTTGTTTATCAATGCTCTTGCTATTGCAACACGTTGACGTTCACCGCCCGATAATTGCGCCGGGATATGGTGTAAACGATGGCCTAGTCCAACACGCTCAAGTAAGTTTTTAGCGTCTATCAAGGCTTGGTTTTTATCCCTGCCTTGAATAAACGCAGGCATCGCGACGTTTTCAATCGCGGTAAACTCAGGCAACAGATGATGAAACTGATAAATAAAACCCAAATCTTGATTACGCACTTGTGCCTGACGAGCACTAGACAATTGGTATAAATCTTCACCGTCTAACAATACAGAACCAGATGAGGGCATATCTAAGGTCCCCATAATGTGTAAAAGGGTACTTTTACCCGAACCGGAACTGCCTACAATGGCCAACTGTTCGCCCTTATAAACGGTTAAATCAACACCCGACAGTACTTGGGTAGTCACTTCACCATCATGATAGTGCTTGCTGACATGTTGAACCTGTAATAACGCTTGTTGTGTCTGACTCATTATTCGTATCTCAAAGCTGTAGCAGGTTGAACCCTTGCGGCGGACAACGCGGGATAAAGGGTGGCAAATAAGGTAATAAATAAGGTGCCTAAAATAATAAAACTCAATTGCGCTAATGACAATTGCACCGGCAGAGTCTGACCTACGCCCAATATAGAAATACCAAAAGTGGTTAATATTTCATTCAAATTAAGCGTTAACACTATGCCCGCAATCGCGCCAAGCATTAAGCCTAACAGCGCATTAAGCGAGCCTTGCACAATAAAAATCGTCATCACCGAGGTGGTGGTTAACCCTTGGGTTTTTAACACCGCAACATCGGTGGTTTTATCGACCACCATCATCACCAATGCTGAGACAATATTAAATGCAGCCACGGCCACAATTAAACTGAGCATCAATGACATCATATTTTTTTCCATCTTGACCGCCGCAAATAAATGGCCAAAATCTTGGCGCCAATCACGCGTTTGAATGTCAATGTTTTGCTTAGCAAATCCAGCAACCACTTTTGGCGCTAACGCAGGTGCAGAAAAAGGATCGTTCAAATACACTCGCAGTTCATTAATGGTATTGCTGTCTTTACGCATCAATTTACGCGCATCTTTATAATGCACATACGCCACGCTAGAATCGACTTGCGAGCCCATTTCAAAAACACCGGCAACGGTAAACTTACGTTGGCTAGGCACGGGGCCCATCGGCGAATACACCACACCATCACCGCTTAACACCCTAACCTTATCACCCGCTCTCACGTCTAGTTTTCGGGCAAGATCAACGCCAAGTACAATTGAATACTGCCCCGCTTGTAACGTTGAAAACGCATCAGAATAAGTATGAGACGCAATACTCGACAAGGATTGCTCAAGTTCAGGATATACCCCATACATTTGAATGGCATGAATGTTACTGCTCGATTGGATCATGGCCTGGGTTGTCGCACTTGGCACAATGCCACGAATATTTTGTAATAAATATTTATCCGCCAACAGACTTTGGGTACTTTGCTGCCAATCTCTAAATCCCATGTCACTGATCAAGGTCATCTGCGGCACCGCACCTAAAATACGGTTTTTTAGCTGGCCTTCTAATCCATTCATCACCGAACTGACGACGATCAATGCCGTCACCCCTAAAAAAATACCCGATACAGCAAAAAAGGTAATAAAAGAGGCAAAAGCATTCGCTTTTCGGGCTCGCCAATAACGGTAGCCGATAAAAAATGAAAATCCTAAATTCATAAAAAAATACTAATCCTGTGCGCCCATTTGGGCGTATTAGTCAGACAATCAGGCTAAATGACACTATGAAAACAACAAGCCAGCGTGTATGACTTGCTAAATCATTAAGTTGGGCACGATAATAGGGCTATTAGTGTGATAAATAAAGAGGCAAACCTTGATACCTGACAGCAATTCTTATTTTAATGTGCCTCACAACTTTAATGTGTACTTAACTTCGTGGGATCCAAGCCACGCTTTACCCACTGATGATGAGCTACGCGACATGCAATCGGTTGGTTTAAAACTGCTCACAGAAGTCAAAAGTCTTGAAGCAAGCTGCCTGTTGCAATTGCGCCACCTAGATAATGATGCCAAAGCCGTGGTCGACTTTTTAAAATTACAATCACGCAAGGTCGATTTAGTATTACAACATGTGCTTGAAAAAGAAGTTCAGGATGGTGAGTTATTTACTGGCGATCAATTCGGCGGTAGTGGGATCAGCATTATCTCAACACGACCGTTAATCGCAAATGAGTTCGTTAAAACCCACATCTATTTGCATACTGAGTTAGTCGCATTATTGTGTATTTGCCAAATTAGAACCTGTACAGCAGCAACAAATGACACTGCAGATACACCTTCTTGGCGTTGTGAACTTGAATTTAGCCAAATACTTGAAGATGATATTGAGCAATTAGTCAGAGCAAGTTTGAATGTACAGCAAAAAATGCTCAAAAAACGTAAGCAGAATATCGATAAACAGCGTAGCTGAAGCCTCGCCTTATTATAAGACTTGATCGCAAACGGAACTGAAAAAGATTTTAATGAATTTATATAGTGTACTCACGCCGCCGAGTGTAAAAAAAGGCCAACAAACGCAAACTTTGGCAACCTTGGGTGGGGTCTCGCAAGCCATCACCCTGGCCAATTTAATTAATAACCATGCTGGCACCAGTATTATCGTCACCCATGACACGCCCAGCGCCTTGTCACTTGAGGTGGAGCTGAGTTATTTGTTAAACCACATCAATGTGAATGTGTGTTTGTTTCCCGACCGTGAAACCTTGCCCTACGATAGCTTCTCGCCACATCAAGACCTGATTTCACAGCGACTTGAAACGTTGGCCAATATCAATCAAAGCCAACATAATGTGGTTATCGTGCCAGTAAACACCTTAATGGTGCGATTACCGCCAAAGTCGTTTATGACCGCCAATGTTATGGTGTTAAAAAAAGGCGACACTTACGGCTTACAACAGGCTAGGCAACATTTAACTGACACAGGTTATCATCTAGTCGACCAAGTATACGAACATGGCGAGTTTGCCATTCGTGGCTCCATTATTGATATTTTCCCGACTGGCTCTTCACAACCATTACGCATAGAACTGTTTGATGATGAAGTAGAATCAATCCGCTTTTTTGATGTTGATACTCAGCGTTCAGGCATGGCACGTGATGCCATCCGTATGTTGCCAGCCAAAGAATTTCCGACCGACAGCCATGCCATTGAAGGCTTTAGGCAACGCTATCGTCGCCGTTTTGAAATCATTTCAAAAGAAGCCGAATCGGTTTATCAACTTGTCAGTCGTAATCTAATGCCTGCAGGCATTGAAAACTATTTACCGCTGTTTTTCGATGACACTGCCAGCCTATTTGATTACTTGCCACAAAACAGTCAACTCATCACCATAGGCGATATTGAAAAAGCCAGCTTATCCCATTTGCATGAAGTCAATGTGCGCTACGAAGACCGACGCGTCGATCCACTAAGACCCTTGTTGGCGCCCAAAGAGCTTTACCTGCTTAATGATGAATTATTTGCGGCATTTAAATCCTTTAATCGTACTCAATTACTGCAGCAATATAGTGCCACCGACACTAATAATGCCGGTGAGCCGCTAGCAGAAGTCGCCCTACCAGCACAGGCCCTTATCGCCAACGTTGAAACGCTGCCCGACATCAATGCCAACCATAAATTAAAGCAGCCACTGATTGCGTTACAAGAATATGGTCAACAACACCCACAGCTCCTATTCAGTGCTGAATCTGAAGGCCGCCGAGAAGCCTTGTTAGACTTGTTTGCTAAGATTGGCATTAACCCCAAACAGTTTGCTCATCTTAACGACTACTTTGCCGCCAAAGACAGTATTGGCTTAATCGTGTCACCTTTAGCGCGGGGTTGTGTGCTAACCGACACCGCAAAAGGTGCTGTGAGTATCATTTGTGAAACCGAACTGTTTGGTCAACGTATTTCGCAACATCGCCGCCGCGAAAAACAAAAGCAAGTTAGCTCAGATGTGTTAGTCAAAAATTTAGCTGAACTTAAAGTCGGCCAACCTATTGTGCATCTTGAACACGGTGTAGCGTTATACCAAGGATTAGAAACCCTCGATACCGGCGGTTTAATCGCTGAATATTTAAAACTGGAATATTCCGGTGGTGACAAGCTGTATGTACCAGTGTCATCACTGCATCTTATCAGCCGCTACAATGCCAGTGGCGACGGTAATACTCATCTCAACAAGCTGGGTAACGAAACGTGGACCAAAGCCAAGAACAAAGCTATAGAGCGCATTAGAGATGTGGCCGCGGAGCTGCTCGATGTTTACGCCCGTCGCCAAGCACGTCCTGGCGAGGCAATGAGCATCGATGAACAAGAATATGCCCAATTCAGTCAAGGCTTCCCATTTGAAGAGACTGTCGATCAAGAAAGCGCCATTCATGCGGTGCTTGAAGACATGCAAGCGCCGTTAGCCATGGACCGCTTAGTCTGTGGTGATGTTGGCTTTGGTAAAACCGAAGTGGCCATGCGCGCAGCATTTGTCGCGGTTAATGCCGGTAAACAAGTGGTGGTGTTAGTACCAACCACCTTGCTTGCCCAACAACACTACGAAAATTTTAAAGACCGTTTTGCCGATTGGCCTATCGTGATTGAAGTGATGTCACGCTTTAGAACCGCCAAAGAGCAAAGCAGTGTGGTCCAGCAACTCGCTGAAGGCAAAGTTGATATTGTTATCGGCACCCATAAGTTACTGTCATCAGAAGCTAACTTCGACAACCTCGGTTTATTGGTTATCGACGAAGAACACCGCTTTGGTGTACGTCAAAAAGAAAAGATTAAAGCGCTACGGGCCCATGTCGACATTTTAACCCTCACAGCCACGCCTATCCCGCGGACCTTAAATATGGCCATGTCGGGTATGCGTGATTTATCCATTATCGCCACCCCACCGGCTAAACGTTTAGCCGTAAAAACCTTTGTGCGTGAATATGATAAAGCCACTGCACGAGAAGCTATCTTGCGTGAAATTTTGCGTGGCGGCCAAGTGTATTATCTACACAATAATGTTGAAACCATTGATAAAACGGCGCAAAACATTCGCGACTTAATTCCAGAAGCCCGCGTCGTGGCAGCCCATGGGCAAATGCGCGAACGCGATCTTGAAAAAGTCATGTCCGATTTTTATCATCAACGTTTTAACGTACTGGTCTGTACCACCATTATTGAAACGGGTATCGATGTGCCCAGTGCCAATACCATCATTATCGACCGCGCCGACATGTTAGGTTTAGCGCAGCTTCACCAGCTTCGAGGTCGGGTTGGACGCTCGCACCACCAAGCCTATGCTTATATGATGACACCACATCCTAAGCGTATGACTTCTGATGCACGTAAACGTCTTGAAGCCATTAGTGCGCTTGAAGATCTTGGCGCAGGTTTTTTACTGGCCACCCAAGATTTAGAAATTCGTGGTGCGGGTGAGTTACTGGGCGATGAACAAAGTGGCCACATCTCAAAAATTGGTTTCAGCTTGTATATGGAAATGCTTGACTCTGCCGTAAAAGCCCTCAAAGAAGGTAAAGAGCCTTCGTTAGCCTACATGATGAGCGCCAAAGCAGAAATTGATTTACGTATTCCGGCGTTATTACCAGAAGATTACGTCAGTGACGTCAATATGCGCTTATCATTATATAAGCGTATCGCTAACTGCGAAAGCGACGCTATGCTTGATGAGCTTAAAGTCGAATTTATTGACCGCTTTGGTATGTTACCTCAACCCACGCGCAATTTAATGGCGATGACACTGTACAAACATCAAGCAACAGCACTGGGTATTACCAAAATTGAAATGCACGCCAAGGGTGGCAGCGTCGAATTTGGTCAGGAAAATCACGTCGATCCGATGTTTATTATTGGTTTGTTGCAAAACCAACCACAAATCTATCGAATGGACGGGCCAAATAAGTTAAAGTTCAACATTCCTGCTGAGACAAGCAAAGAGCGTCTTGAGTTAATCAACACCTTGCTTGAACAGTTCGCTAAACATCAAATTTTGGAGACAAATAGTGCTTCGTAAAATTGCGATTGCTATCGCCGCTATCATAGCGCTATCCCACAGCGTGTCAGCCCATGCAGAATCATGGTTTGAAGTTGAAGTGTTTGTATTTGAACGCCAACAACCATCAGTTGAAAAATGGCTCAATGCCACGCCGCCCAAACTCAGCAAAGACACTGTGGATATCATTACGCCAGTGATCAGTACCGACATAACTGGGGTTTCAGTTGGCTTAAAGGGTTGTACTTCAACCGACTGGACCAATGACGCCAGTAACTGTAATGATCCTAACATCAGTAAAAGTACGGCAACGCACCCAAGCCAAGTGCCCTTTGATGTCGCAGCAAGCAAGCCACAAACGGCTCACTTAGGTCAAGGACCATTACTGCTGGCTCAGAGCCAAAGTAAATTTAGTGACATAATCCGAACTATCCAACGCGAGCCTTATGTTAAAAGCCTAGTACATTTAACCTGGCAACAAAATATGCAGTCTCGCCGACGTGCTAAGCCAATACGTATTTATGGCGGTAAGGATTTCTCAAAAAGTTTTGAATATCATGGCTTAAGTGTCAAAAAACCATCTCAAACAGAAACTATGCCTAGCACAGACTTAAGTGCCTTAGGTGACTTTTATGAAGCGCCAAAGATTAACCCCGTATGGGAATTAGACGGCTCGATTAACATTTATCTCAGTCATTACCTTTATATTGAAAGTAATTTGGCTTTGCGTAAACCCACCCAGAAAATGGTTGAATCGAGTCCATTGGCATTTAATGAGTATGCAGCGTTAGATATTGAAGGTAAGAAACAACTGGCACCTTACTTAGAAAGCATTCCGCTGATCCAAAACCGTCGAGTTCGCAGTGGTGAGATCCATTACTTTGATCATCCGCAACTGGGTATCGTGATGCAAATTCGTAAAATGGCCCAACCCACTAATATTAAACCTATTGATTTAACAGAGCGTTCTTCCGCCAGCCAACCGGTACCTTATACCGGTTAACCGCTGACGCACTCAAGACTAAAAAACCGGATCATATGATCCGGTTTTTTGATTCATAGCCTAGCTTATTTTATGGTTAACACCCTTTTCTCAGGTTGCTAGTCTTCATGGTGCTCGAGCTCATTATGCTAGGTTAACTGTGCAATTCGAGTGATATCGATCGCCAATTGCTGCGCGGTTTGCCAACGCGTTTGCTGCTCAAGTGCCTGTAAGGTTTGCGCGCTATTACCTGTTAGCGATAATGCGGTATGTGTAGGCTCCGCCATGGGCCAATCAAACTCCGTTAATAAGGCGTTAACGCCAACCGGATCATTGCACACCAAAATCATGTTACAGCCAGCATCCAATGCCGCTTTAGCTCGTCCAAGGTAATCACCAGCAAAACTAGCGCCTTTCATGCCTAAATCATCAGAAAAAATCACCCCATCAAATCCTAATTGTTGGCGTAAAATAGTCTGTAACCAATAGGTCGAAAAACCAGCAGGGTTGGGGTCAATATTGGAATAAACAACATGTGCGGGCATCACGCCTTGCAGGTGTTTTTGGTCTATAAGCTGTTTAAACGGGAGCATATCAAAAGCTTCCACTTGCTCTTTACTGCGCGGATCAACAGGCATCGCAACATGGGAATCGGCGGCAACACTGCCATGACCCGGAAAATGTTTACCCACGGCAGCCATACCGGCCTCATTCATGCCGATAATAAAGTGTTCTGCCAATGCACTAACTTCCTCAGCAAGCGCACTAAAACTGCGTTTACCGATCACTTCACTTATACCATTTACGTCTAAGACAGGTGCAAAACTCAAATCTATATCACAGGCCAACAGCTCTATTGCCATTAGAAAACCACACTCTTTTGCCCATTGTTTAGCTAATGTTAAGTCGCCTTTAGCTGCAGGTAAAATATCACCCATAGCAGGAATTAAGCTAAAACCCTCACGAAAACGCTGAACCCGGCCACCTTCATGATCAACCGCAATTAATAAACCAGGGCAAATATGGCGAACATCCTTAACCAGCTCAATTAATTGACTTTTATTTTCAAAGTTTCGACTAAAGAGTATAATCCCACCCACCTGTGGATGCTGTAACTGCTCAGCTTCTAGCGCAGATATGGTTAAACCTGCAAGATCCATCATTAAATAGCTCAAACCTTTCCCCTAAATATACAGCTGACTATTGCGTCAAGTTAATCAAGTCACATTACACATCAAGTATAAGGTTGGCTAATGTGAAAATAATGCATAAAAAAATCTAATGAACTGTCATTGATTAATCTGTGGGATACTCTAGTGACAATAAGAGATAAACCGCCAACATTACATTTGACGATTATACTCACTTATAACTAAAACAATAAACGACTCAGCAAGGGTTCAATCACATGATTAGCGTATTTGACATGTTCAAAATTGGTATCGGTCCCTCTAGTTCACATACAGTGGGCCCGATGAAGGCCGGTAAAATTTTTATCCAGCATGTCGCAGATATTAATTTATTGGATCAAATTGATGAATTACGAACAGAATTGTTTGGCTCACTAGGCCAAACAGGTAAAGGCCACGGTACAGGTAAAGCAGTGGTTTTAGGCTTAATGGGTCAAGACCCTGAAACCGTTGATACCGAAGCTATCGATGCCATTTTAGAGACAGTATCGACCAGTCAAAAGTTGACCCTCGCAGATGGACGTCAGTTGACATTTACCCGTGAAGCAGGGGTCACCTTCCACAGACGCAAAACCTTACCTGCACATGCCAATGCCATGACCTTATTCGCCTTGTCTAAAGGCGAATGTATTTACCAGCGTACCTATTACTCTGTTGGCGGCGGCTTTATTCTCGATGAAGATGAAATTACTCAACGAAATGCTTCTCCGGCGACACCCATTGAACAAGCACCTTATGACTTCAATAGTGCATTGCAATTACTGCAACTTTGTTGTGACAATGGCTTAAGTATTTCGTCTTTAATGATGGCCAACGAGCAGAGTATTGCATCGGAAGATGAAGTAAAACAAGGTTTGTGGAAAATTTGGCAAACGATGAAAAACTGCGTCGAACGCGGTTATCAGAAAGAAGGTATTTTACCTGGTGGACTAAAATTACGTCGTCGCGCACCAGCGCTTTACCGCCGTTTAAAAGCTGAAGGCCGTAATAATATCGACCCACTGACTGCAATGGACTGGGTTGATTTATTTGCCTTATCGGTTAACGAGCAAAATGCTGCAGGCGATCGAGTCGTGACAGCCCCAACAAACGGGGCAGCAGGGATTATCCCCGCTGTATTGTGTTACTACGACAAGTTTGTGCAAGAAGTTGATATTGATGTGTGTTGCCGTTATTTATTAACCGCAGCCGCTATTGGCATTTTGTACAAGAAAAATGCCTCAATTTCTGGCGCTGAAGTGGGCTGTCAAGGCGAAGTGGGCGTAGCCTGTTCAATGGCTGCAGGGGCGTTGACTGAAATTATGGGCGGAACAGTAGAACATGTTGAAAACGCCGCTGAAATTGGCATGGAACATAACTTAGGCTTAACCTGTGATCCCGTTGGCGGCTTAGTGCAAGTCCCTTGTATTGAGCGTAATGCTATGGGTGCAGTAAAGGCGATTAACGCATCACGTATGGCGCTTCGCGGCGATGGTAACCATAAAGTCTCACTGGATAAAGTCATCAAAACCATGATGGATACCGGTAAAGATATGCGCAGCAAATACAAAGAAACCGCGAAAGGTGGTCTTGCGGTGAATATCGTCGAGTGTTAATTAACGCATTAATTTAATCGCGTAATGTGAAATGCCTGTTAGTCACTCTAACAGGCATTTTTTGTATCTATTAAATGAAAATTTAAGCGCACTAAGTGACTCATTCAACCCTACTATTTTAAACCTGCTATTTAACCAATATTCGTGCGCAATTATCCAAGCCACCAAATGAGTGTAGCACACTATTATCGAGTTGATAGATACCCTTTTTTGGTGAACAAAATAGCGGTAAACTGAATTGAACTACAGACAGCATTCTGCCATTGTAGAAAATCATTAAAATGACAACAACGTTGTAAACTGCGTCAACCCTATCACCCCCATCATCAAGCCAATGTTTGACAATCGAGTTCTTCGCTGAGATGCGATTGCGGTTTCTAGCTGCAATCGAACGTAACGCATTTCTGGACAGATCCTTGATAGGGTTATTGTTTTAGTCGATAGTAATACACATTAGATTGTTTAGGGGTAGTGAAGGGATCTAGCTGATACCCTCACCCTATTGCGCATAACATGCGTTATGCGCAGTTATATTAACCTCTAAGTCTGTGGTTAAATTCAGTATATCTCTACAGAGTCCATATATCGCCTTAGAACAGGCGCTAATTATTGAGAAAGGCAAAAAGAAAGAACTGACCCTCAGCCTATTTGGGGAAGTGCCTAAAACGCCCGATCACCACTCATCGGGTAAAGCTAATCATACTTAAATAGAACTCACTAAGATGAGTTTTATCGCAATAAGCATCAATATAAATCCTGCAACTTTATCAATTTTTTGTTTATGCTGATTGAATAGAGGCAGTATATTTGGGTGTGATAACAGTAAAACAACCCCGATGTACCAGATAAAATGTGCCAACATAATGATCAAGCCATAACCTATCTGCATTATTAGTGGAGTATCTAGTGACACCACTTGAGTAAAAATACTTAAGAAAAAGATCGATGTTTTAGGGTTTAATATATTGCAGGTAAAGCCTAAACGTACCGCTGCAAAGGGTGAAATATTAACCGTTTTATTGTTTTGATCTGCATTTAAAAGCGCGCGTGTTGTTAATAACTGCCAAGCAATATAAATAAGATAAGCGGCTCCTAAGTATTTAATTAAATTGAATAACCATGCCGAATTTGCAATCACGACGGCTAATCCTGCAATTGAATAACTGGCGTGTATACAAACAGATAAAGCCATACCTAAACTAGTATATAAACCTGCCAAACGACCATTGTAAATACTCGTACGGGTCACCATCACAAAATCAGCCCCGGGTAACACCGCCATAAAAATAGCAATGGTGCTCACCGTAATAATTTCTGCCATATAAGTATTTATTAACAGCTCCATATTTACCTCTCATTATTTAAAATATGCTTACAGCAACGTATTTATTACTCTGCAGTCATGTTAATTTGTGAGAGATTTAAAACAATACACCAATTTGTAAAAGGACTTGTGCTTAGTGGACACAAATAAAATAATCCCTTTGTTGCCCGACATGGCGATTTTTGTCACTGTGGTTGAGCAGGGGAACTTTAGTAAAGCAGCCAGAAAACTGGGGGTGACACCCTCAGCTGTGAGCCGTCAGATAAGCAGGTTAGAAGATGCATTAGGCATCAAACTATTACAGCGCACTACGCGACAACTGGCTTTGACGGAGTCAGGGAAAATCACTTTTGATTATTGTAAACAGATGGTTGAGTCTGCAGAGCAAGCGGTTAATGCCAGTACCTCTACAACATCGACGGTGAGTGGATTATTGAGAGTCGCAGCACCAAAATCGCTAGCGAGTAGAGTATTACGACCGCTCTTTATTGAATTTTTAAAATGCTATCCAGATATTCAGTTGCATTTAAAAGTGACCGACCGTGTTTTAGATCCCATTCATGATGGTGTTGATTTTTTGATTCATATTAATGACAATCCCATTGAAGCATTGGTCAATGTTAAAATTGGTCGCGTTGAACAGGTATTATGTGCCAGCCCTGATTTCCTCGCCAACCATGATTTGCCAACACACCCCGATGACTTAAAATATCTATCATGCCTTTGTTTAGGCGAAAACACGGCCGACAACCGTTGGCGATTTAGCAATGAAAATCAACAAGCGACTGTGCACGTAACTGGAGCATACTTGATTAATCACAGTGAAATGCGTTGTGATGCCATTGAACAGGGTTTTGGTGTTGGTGGTTTGCCGGATTATATCGCACAGCAGGGTATTGAAGCGGGGACACTCATTCCGCTATTGGAAGATTGGCAGTTACAGGGTAATTATCACGGTGATATTTGTTTGCAGTATGTGCAAAGTAAATACATGCCGAATAAAAACCGCGTTTTTATTGATTTTATGAAACAGAATTTACTTGTCATTAAGTCTGATTAAGCGTGTTAATTCAAATATTTTTTACAGTTTAATCTCTTAAATACTCCACGTCGCACCAAGATACTCTTGCACTATCTTGGTGTATATCCCTTTCATCACTTGAGAAAATATATGGCAAACCGAGATGAGCATATTGTTATTGTGCTGCTACTCTAAGCTACTTTGGGGCATAAATGATTTACACACCTTGGCACATTTGTGGGCGGAAAAAATACAAAAATACATAGCCACCCATTTTTTGAAGTAACAACATAACCTCTTCCTATTTGAGTTGCGATCACCTTTTATCATTTTCACAATGAGCAAATTCAACAGGATGATTCAACAAGATGATTCAACAAATTAGCAATCGATAGCCAATCCATCAGTAATATGGTCGATTTAACGCAGCAGAAAAGCTTGATATCAATCAAGTGGAAGATGGTTTTGTGGGATTAAGACATGATTGCTTAGGCGCACAACCAGCGCAGGCAGTTGGCTGCGCCTTGTCGTCGTTTTCGGTCTAAATGTTCGCAATAGTCTGTTAATGCAGGCAAAGCCCCTACAGCACCTTTGAATAATACCCCAAACTCTGTGGTGATTTTTAACCAGTTTTCAGCAGGAATATTCAGTCTATTAAGAATAGCTTGGCGACTTGCACTAATGGCGCCACGTTTATCCTCTCGAATAATCCTGCCTGTATCTTCAACTAGCACAATATAGTCTTTTACACTAAACATTAAACCTTTAGGCATATCCTGACGCTCATTCCCCACAAAAGGCAATAACTCTGCTGGTTGTTCACCTTTTATCGCTGAGTGTATTCGGCGTTGAATGCTGGTGCAACAATCTTGGGTGGCCATATTTAATTAGGTGGCCATATTTAATTTTTAATTTCCTAAGCTGGGACAACTTCACATAATCAATCAAAATTTGTTTCACTGCATTAACATTAGAGTTATTGTTCTAAATATTAGAGTTATTACTCTAAAAAATAGATATTATCAAAGGAACTACTGATGAGTAAAATAAAAAAAACGCTCTTAAGCCTGGCGGCTGTATCTGTATCTGTATGTGTATTGGCTGGCGTCATGTTTTATGCCACTGACATCGCAAAAGGTGACCTTCCTGCAACAGACCCGCAAAGCTACACTACCATTGAAGCGAATGGCCTTAGTTTTGCCGTTGATATCCGCGGAGACAAAACGGGGACACCGGTTATATTACTCCACGGATTCCCTGAGTCGGCGGTGATGTGGGACTCATTCATGGATGAACTCACTGCAAATGGATATTATGCCATTGCACCCAATCAGCGTGGTTACAGCGCTGGATCTCGACCAGATGACGTTGAACAATACCAATTGAAATACCTGACTTCAGATGTTATTGCGATTGCTGACCAGCTCGAATTAGAAGCATTTCATTTAATTGGCCATGACTGGGGCGCAGCGGTAGGTTGGCAGGTTGCCGCAGAAAATCCTGATCGCGTTATCAGCTATGCCGCGATTTCGGTGCCTCATATTGATGCTTTTGGTAAAGCGTACCGGGAAGATACAACACAGTATGAAGCGAGTGCCTACATCCGTTTCTTTCAGAAACCGATCTTACCTGAATTCATGATGGCGAAAAGTGACTATGAGCGTTTAAGATCTATTTGGACGCAGCATGACGCAGCAGAAATTGAACACTACGTTGGTATTCTTGGTCAGGAGAAAGCCCTGACCAGTGCCATCAACTGGTATCGTGCCAATTTCCCTGTATTCACAAACGGTTTAGATGTTGGCAAAGTTAACGTGCCAGTTACGTTTATTTGGGGAAATAAAGATCATGCGCTTAAGCGTTCCGGCGTTGATGACACCAGAAATTACGTTGAAGCTGACTATCAATTCATCGAAATGGATGCCGGCCACTGGATTATCCAGGAAAAATATCAAGAACTAACAGGCCACTTGCTTACTCATTTAGCTAAGTATAAATAGGGTTCAATTCAATTTGTCTATCAAAGGATACACATGAAAAAAATTATAATTAGATTATTGTTGATTGTACTCGTTGTACTTTCTCCCGTTCTCTACCTCATTTACACATTTGCATTTACGGGTCCTATGCCTGATGCGGAATTTCAGAAAAAACTGCCTGAAATAGTAAAAAACCTTGAAGTGAAATTTGATGGTGAAGGTGAAGAGACCTTAGTGTTCATCCATGGTTACCCTGACAGTTTGGAGCTTTGGGACAAACAGGTTGAATATTTAAAAGATGATTATTCGATTGCTCGATTCACCCTTCCGGGGTTCGAGTTAGAAGATAATGGGGAAAGACCTCATTACAATATAAAACAGATCCGAATGATTATGAACGCCTTTATTAGAGGTTTAAATAAAGACAAGGTCACCGTTCTGGCTCACGACTGGGGCGCGGTTTATGCGTCTCAGTATCTGAAGAAAAATGACTTAGTAGATAGCCTGGTACTCTTTGATATCGGCAGCTTTGGCGAAGAGAAACGACCAACCATCAATGTTAAATACACCTTTGCACTTGCTGTTGCTTGGACTTTACCTGAATTTTTAGGAGAAAAGTTGGCATTATATACTGCTGATAACATTTTAAAAATTGAAGATGTAGACCCTAATAAAACAATCGCGGATTTGCGAACAGATCCCCGTATGACCTATCCGTACTGGCATTTGTGGAAATCTGTATTAACGAAAAATACAACAAAGGCGACAGAAATAAAAGATTATGGCACGCCTTTCCTTTTCATTTACGGCAAGGATAAAAAAGTCTGGTTCCATGCTAAAAGCTGGGAAAAGCAGCTACAAGAGCAGAATAAGGGACAAGTTGAAGTTGTACCTGGCGGTCACTGGTTTATGCAGTCTTCGCCTGATCTGGTGAATCAAAAGATTTCTAATTGGCTGAGTGCTAATTAAAGCAACAAAAATTTTGTTTCTTGCTATCTAATTGATAGGCCTGATGTCTAAAAATATAAGGGGAGCCACTTTAGTGGATCCCCTTTTTTTACTGACGGACTTCAACCCGGCACGTCCAATTTATGCAGCATCCGATTAAGCATAGGTACCACAATCAGGGTCAGTATAGTGGCAAAACCCAGACCAAACATGTTGCGGGGCAGCTGGGCTAACTCTTTTATAAAGAGTAAAGAGGGAACAGCCGTTGGTTTCCTTTTGGTCTGGTGTGGGTGAAGCCCCACGACGTTAGTGGCCGCAGGCCATAGCCTAAGTTTAGAGTGGTCACCCTAAATCGTACCTGAACAGAAGCTTGTGAGTGCCTAAGCTCTAACACTCACTATTCGCATTATGATAAGTCTGGTGAATTTAGATTAACTTGTTAGCTTTTTATTTTAAATTTCACAAGGAACTGCATTCAATGCATTTTGTTCTTGTTTTCTTAGGTAATTGACCACTTTCTCTTTAAACGATAAATCGGAATAAAATTGCTTGATTAGGTATTTTGAAGGGATATCAGTCCGTTCCATTAATGGGACAGCTCGACCAGTCGCTATGACGTAAACATGAAAATCATTATAACGTGCCAACATTGGTTCAATAATATTTTTATACAAAGCATTGGCCAACAACGTAGCATAACCTTTATTACGATGCTCTATGACTGTTACGAAGTGAATAATACCCAATTCTTTATAGGTCACACCTTGATGACAAGTGTTTTTGTCAGCACGGGCTTCAAAGTTTTCAAAAAGACTGTACCCTACCAATTCATCATTTACATAAAGTTTAATTATTTCTGCTTGAGTCCCGTTTTGTAATTCCTCGTGTTTATCTAACCAATCAAAAATGTACCACATTTTCATGTCGCCCTGACCCAAGGCGAGTAATTCATTAGTACAAGTTTTGACATTACAGTGTTCAAATCTAAGCATTAATAACCCTTTGAATCTTCGTAAGTTAGTTAAAATCGACCTGTGAACTTACTTTTATATAAATAGAGAGCTAAAAATGGGTTAAGCCCCCCTAACCCACTTTGTGACAGAAACGACTTAGAATAATAATGCTAAGCCTTTACCAGTATTTTGTGCCGTTTACAACAATTTTGTTATTCAACACCATTAGCCGCAGATGAAGCAATACCATGGATTTTTGAGTTAACGATAAGATGGCGGTCTCTTGATCGTGCAGAGTAATCCATAAATGAGTTTATATTGTTGCCATATTACCCAGACGAAATATGATATTTAATAAACCTCTGCACTTATTATTTGAATCCAAGTTATCGCTACAAACCAGCTATGTAACTATTTTGCATTGCTGGTTAAATATCAACATTAGCTGACTCAATCCACTGAATTAATAGGTTCTTTCCATGCCTCTTTCCGTGCATTTTACCATGCCACCTTCAGTATGACGGGACAGCAGATAATCCGTGCAAGCGACCTGAGCCTGAGGGCCGCCTTTGTCATTATTGAGCTGGTGTCGGCTCAACATATGCCTTGGTTCCCCAGAGTGGAACAGTCGAAAGGCTGTGTTTGAAACTTCCTGATGTTTCTTTAGTAGAGTAAGATACATACATTAACGTTTGATTGTCAGCATCAAATATTCTTCTAATTTTCATCGTTTTGAAAAAGATACTTTTTGATTTTTTAAATACCACTTCACCTGATTTACTCTTATCTATTTGTGCAATCATATCTTTGGTGATTTCCCCTGTTTGCCTGCAAGAGATAGAGCTATCACTTGGATCTGAAAAACTCAGGTTTTCTTCTATTGAGGCGATGTGACACGTTACACCAGAGACAATATCATCCTTTAAAATGTTTAATTTTATATCTTGCGTAGTAAACATTCCAAGTGAAACATCACCTACTTCGTTGTCAGAACAAGCAGTAAGAAGTGCCGTTAAACATAACGCAGTGAGTATTTTTTTCATCAGTAAACCTTGTAATATTGGAAGTTAATTATCGTCAAAAGAGGCTGGTTTAAAAAATGTTGTTAGGCAATTAAGGGCATACATTAATGGTATGTCTTTAATAATATTCTTTTCATGAAATACCTTTCATGATAAATAGGCCTAAACTGACTTTGCCGATATCAGCGCCACCACCGCTGAGCAACATGCTAGCTCATATTGCGTTCGGCATTATGGCTATCATTGTAACCTATTGACCAAGCTCGTTGCTGACTCACTATGCTTGTTAACATTCTCTTTTTTAGCATAATGGCCAACCTTTATGCGTTAACTGCACTTTGACTTAGTTAACTGCACTTCGACTTAGTTAAATGCACTTTGAGCACAACGTGTTAAGCCCGCAGTTACCGAGCCAAAATGATCGCCCACCACCACTTTGGCATTGGGATACACACTAGCAATTTTATCGTATATAGCCGGGCTACGCGCCGTACCGCCTGTTACATACACAATATCAGGAGTGGTTGGCATATCGCAATCTTGTTGCTCCGCTTTGGTGATAGCCGTTTTCATGGCTTGTTTCATTAACGCTTCAACTTTAGCTAAAGGTTCATTGATAGCTTGCTCAAACTGCGCTGCCGTTAATGGTACAAACAGCTCTTTTTCAATAAAATCTAATGAACATTGAATAGTCTCATTGTCCGACAAACTGATTTTAGCGGCTTCAGCTTGGCGTACAACTTGATAACTCATTTGATTTTTTTGTACTTTTTGTAAACGAACTAATAAGTCTGGTTGTTGTGCTTCTTTTATTAACTGCTCGACGAGCTTACGGGAAGGTAAACTAACAAAGTCACGCTGAGCACTAATATCATTGACGGCAACCGCGTTCCAAAAAGGGGTTCTTGGCATAGGTTTACCGTTAATCATTAACGTGTCTGCCCCAAAGCTTGGCATCAATCCGCTCATCGCAAGCGCAATATCTAAATCGTTGCCACCGATGCGTTGGCCAGAATGGCCAAAGCAGTCTAGGCTTCGATCTTGTTGCGCAATGTATGATGGACCCATTTTCACCACAGAACAGTCTGTCGTACCGCCGCCCACATCAACCACTAAAACGGTATTGTCATGGTTAAGATTTGACTCAAAGTCCATGCCAGCGGCTAATGGTTCAAATAAAAACCTCACATCAGTGAAGCCAGAGCGAATTGCTGCAAGGCGTAAAATGGCTTCAGCTTGCAGGTTATTGTCTTCGCCACCTATACCTTGAAAATTAACCGGTCGACCTATCACGGCATGGCTGGCAGACGTAAGCGATTTGGCGTTTAATGCCTGATCGGCTAGGGTTTTAACATGCATCATCATCAAGGTAACGATGTCTTCAAATAAGGCAATCTGCTCTGCTCGCAGGCCATTGGCGCCTAAAAAGGATTTTGGCGAACGGACATAAAAACCTTCTTCAGGCATGTCTAAATAGGCATCAATCGCAGCTTGACCAACAAACACGGCTTGTTCATTAGGCGACAAATCAAGTTCATGGCGCATTTGTTTTGCTCGCATTAATTGCGAACTGCGCAAATGAGAATACTGCGCTTGTAAATTTTCAGGTAAGCCCCAATACACTGCTTCAGCGATCAGCTCGCGATCCATCGCGTACAAGGTTGACGGCATAAAATCTGAGTGCGCGGATAATGGCAATAATGCTACCGTATTATCAACCATCACCCCTATCGCACAGTTAGCACTGCCGTAATCAAATCCAACAAACATTGGCTTACCTTCAGTCGTTCAATTTAAAAAAGCGCCCAAAATAACATAATAATCATATTAGCTGAACCATTTATCGTGTTTTATCCAAAGGGACACATTGAGGAATAACTCATTCAGGCGTAAAAACCTCATAATATAAGCTTTACAGCGTATCTCCCTAGTAATAATTTTGGTTAAATATCGTTTATTCAATATGTTGCATACCAATGTTCTAGCAGATTAAATGGCATCGGCAGCTAAAAATAATCTTATTTCCGACATCTCGATATCTTGATTATCATTTAATGCAAGGGTTACACTAAGCCAACGATAAACATGTGCCGTGGATTTTTTAGTCATATTTAGATCCGCTATTGTGCTTAACTTAAGCCCGTTCGGTAAGTGTTGACCCTATCAAATTGATGGTGGATAAATAAACCGTGACGTTAACGTTAGTCAATAATCAACCATTAGAGAATGATTTGTCATGCAATGGCTTAGCCCAAGAGCAAAGAAAACTGCCGCGGTTGCAAATTGATTACGAGGTTAATGCCGCTCTCACTTCACCAAAAACGAAAAAACCCATCGTGTCCTGATGGGTTTTTTGCTGCTAATGAGTTAACTCATCAAGTTAACCTTTGCTGTTGGCTTTTTCTTGTGTTTTACGCTGAGCTTCTTTTTGCTGACGACGTGCATCAATGACTTGCTTTACATCACTGCCAATATGCGCTTCACCGCGTTGCTTAGCTAATTGCACTTGACGCTCACGCTCAATAAATCGCTGACGTTGTTCTTGAGGAATATTATCGATGCAATGAGGGCAACTCACACCTTGAACATAAGCTTCAGATTGCTTTTCGGCTTCCGTTATTGGCATACGACAAGCATTACACTGATCGTATTGGCCTTTTTCAAGGCTGTGATTAACGGCCACACGGTTGTCAAACACAAAGCATTCACCTTCCCATAAGCTTTGCTGTTGATCCACCTCTTCAAGATATTTTAAAATGCCACCTTCAAGATGATACACCTCATCAAAGCCCTGCTCTTTTAAATAGGCGGTTGATTTCTCACAACGAATACCACCGGTACAAAACATGGCCACTTTTTTATGCTTGGCAGGATCTAAGTTTTGTTTGACGTACTCAGGGAACTCACGGAAAGTCTCTGTTACGGGATTAAGCGCATTTTTAAAGGTACCAATCTTCACTTCATAATCATTACGGGTATCAACCAATACCACTTCAGGATCTGAAATCAGTGCATTCCAGTCTTTGGGCTTAACATAAGTGCCAACGACTTTACGCGGGTCTATACCTTGAACACCCATAGTCACAATTTCTTTTTTAAGTTTTACTTTAGTACGATAAAATGGCATTTCATCATCAAAAGACAGCTTGGTGATAATGTTATTTAAACCTGGTTGTGTGTCTAACCAGACCAATAAATTCTCAATTGCGGATTGGGTGCCAGCAACAGTGCCGTTGATCCCTTCTTGGGCAAGTAATAAGGTACCTTTGATGTCATTTTGTTCCATGACTGTGAGCAATGGCTGACGAACAGCCTCGAAATGAGGTAAGGCGACAAATTTATATAATGCGCATACGGCAATTTGGGGTTGAGATGTTTGTTGGATCATGTCTTGTTTAGCTTCTTGCATAACTGTTGAAACTCCGCTGGCTGGAACTTAATTTCCAGTGCATATAATATGGCCGGCACACTGTGCACAGACTCAAAAAAACGGCCGCAAGTATACCTAAGTCACACTCAAAAAAATACTAAAACAATCCGACGCACCTTTTTACTTTGTTGTGAGCATTTTATTTTGGGATTCAGGCCTTAAAAGCGTTACTCTATTAGCCAGACTTAATTTGATATGGTCCCTAATGAATTCTGCTATTTTGTACACCTTTCGTCGCTGTCCTTATGCCATGCGGGCACGTATTAGCCTTCATTTGAGCCAACTTAATCCGTTAGTGCGTGAAATTGAACTTAAACATAAACCCGCAGAGATGTTAGCCATTTCGGCCAAAGGCACAGTACCAGTGCTGGTCACAACAGATAACCAAGTGATCAGTGAAAGTATTGATATTATGCGCTTTGCATTAACTGAGCTCCCAGCACCAGAAACCAACTACTTAACCCCAGCCGAGTATCAGTCACTGCAATATTGGTTAGATAAGCCAGCAACAGAATCGCTCATTAATGCTAACGATAATGAATTTAAACCGTGGTTAGATAAATATAAGTATGCCGACAGATACCCCGAATACAGTCAACTCTGGTATCGACAACAAGCAGAAAACTTTATACAACGTCTAGAAACCTGCTTAAATCAACATCGGTTTTTATGCACAGATACCGTCACATTAGCTGACTTGGCTATTTTTCCATTTATTCGCCAATTTGCTAATGTTGAGCCGATATGGTTTAACAACAACCAATCCCCTAAAGTGAGAGTTTGGTTAACAACGCTAATGAATAGTCCGTTATTTAACGTGACCATGCACAAATATCCATTGTGGTTACCCCAACGAAATGGGATTCAGCTCAAACATTCAATAAATGATGATGGACAACTAATACCTTTGTGCAACAATTAAAAATTATTAATATTTCATGCCTATGCAGTTGGCTCAGTAAGAATGTATTGGCGTGTGAATTATTGCCAAATTTAACAATCTGTTAGGTATTTCTCTTTCCATTTGTCTACGATTGAACCGATAACAGAACTCACTCAGGTATTCTTGTAGGTACTTTCCCGAAACACCATGGAATGTCCCAAGTAAAAATGCTTTTAAGTTACCAATGGCAATATGAACCCAGGGGAGCCATTCATCAACAAGCTCACTGGGGGTAACCCTCGCTTCATGTTGTTGAGTCTTATCTATAATGTTTAACGCAGGTATGCCGTCTGTATGCACTTTTTGCTGTATCTTAAGAGTTTGGCAACGAACTTTTCAACACTATCATGGCAAACGCTATTTACAGCCTGCATAGCAATAAATCCAGCTCTTTTTCCTTTGCTTTCAACGGCAACTAAAACAGGTGTTTTACCTTCTGCTCCACGTCCACGCTTGCCCTTCCTTCTGCCACCCACTAACGCATCATCAATTTCAATAACGCCTGACAGTCTATATAAGCTGTCTCTATGGCCCATAGCCGTTCTCAGCTTACTTAATATCAAACGTGCCGTTCGCCAATTAACTTCAATGTGCTTGCTCAATCTTAATGCTGAAATACTGCCTTTATCTGAGCCTAAAAAGTAGATTGCCCAAAACCACTTAGTGATAGGAATACGGCTACCGTGGAATAATGTGTCTGCTGTGACCGATGTTTGTTTATGACATTGACTGCATTCATATACATTGCGGGTTGTAAGCTCATAGGCATGCTCACAAGAGCATCTAGGGCAAACAAAACCATTAGGCCATCTCATTTTCTTAATGTGATTTAAGCAATCAATTTCAGCGCTGAATTGACGTTGCCATTCAAAAAAACTCGTTTCAGGCATTTTCATAGCAAATCTCACTTCTAGTCTTGATTTATACTATAAGAATAGGCCAAAACTGACTCAGATGCATAGGCATGTAATATTTAGTAGTTTACAGACTATTAATCCGTTAATTTTTAAAGTAGATTAAAGATGTTAGCAGTGAATAGCCGTTTAATAACATGGATTACTATTATTTTTACTGCAAATTGAGATTTTAAGTTTACACTTAAATAAGTCATTGCTAGAACGCAAAGGAACATGACATGGATAATATGGATATTACGTTAGTCATAATGCTTATCGCATTACTAATTTTACATATTCACTTTTGCTATCGAGCCTTAATGTCGAAAGCACCTATCGGAAATGCTCAACGTTTTGTCTGGTCGATGCTCAGTTTATTGATGGGACCATTAGGCTATTATGTTTATCAGAACATAATCCCACTTGAATTCTACGAATAGACGCCCTAGCCCTATTTAACCATCCCAGCATCAGCGAGCCACGTGGCTAAATTAAGGCTTATATTATCTGTTACTCCCGCTTATAAATAGCGAGCGAATTGGCGTCCATTTTTTAATGGCTTTGTTGGCGCCGTTACCGCTGGTGTGCCTACATATAAAAAGCCCACTATTTGGTCTTGTGCCGACAAACCTAATTGTTGATGAACATTAGCATCAAAAGCAAAATCGCCTGTACGCCATACTGCACCAAGCCCAATCGAAAATGCAGCTTGCTGCATGGCCATCGTCGCACAACCGGCTGCAATGTGCTGCTCTAAAGCGGGAACGTTATTATGTGCTTGCGTTTTAGCGACCACAGTAATCACCATAGGTGCGCGATAAGGCATATTGCCAACTTTAGCTAAAAAAGCATCATCTGCACCCTTTTTTTTAGCTGCATCAACAAAAATATTCGCCAGTTTAGCCAAACCTTCATCGATTGCGATAATAAACTCCCATGGGGTCAAGGCACCATGGTCGGGTACTCTTGCTGCAGAATCGAGTAACAATGTAAGTTGCTCAGCATTCGGCGCAGGGGCAATAAGACGTGGAGTTGATTGGCGGGTTAGTAGCAGTTGTGTTGCGTCCAAGATACGGTCCTTCTAGATGAGTTCTGATACTAATGTTAACAAATAACCCACTTAATTGGTGGGTTATTTTCAAAACTTTACATCATCTGTGTTAACACCTGTTGAGGAAAATAGCGCTTAAGTATTGTTTAAATAACGACGAGAAATAAAATAATCGACACTGGTGTAACGACCGCCGCCCAGCGCAAAGATGGCAAATAGCATGATCAAGTAGGTAATGGCAAACTCAATACCATTATTGAGAATAACGAAATTACCTGAACTGGTTAACCATTCATAATTACCATGCTGTTGTAAAATCGCTTTTGCTGCAGACAGTTTTTCCGCTGAAGCCAACACTTGCTCATTGGCTAACCACGAACTTGCATCGGCAATAGCTAACCAGCCATTAGGTAAGTGCACCGCAAAAGCGGCTACCACCATGGTTGCCATCATCGGCAGTGCCACAATACGTGTCGCCAAACCAATTAACAGTAAAAAACCACCAAACAACTCTGTGCCTGCAGCCAGAGCAGTCATCACTTCTGGCATCGGTAAGCCTAACCCCCAATCTGGATTACCAAACCAAGCGGCTGTGTCTTCAAAATGTGATAATTTGTTGTAACCAGCCTGCATTAACACTGGTGCTAAATAAATCCTTAACGCTAATGGAGCAAAGCCTTCTGTATGTTTAATCACATTTAAAAACTGTTGATATAATCTACTTAGTGTCTGCATAAATAACCTAGGCTGAAATCGTTGTTGTAGTAATAGACCCGCTGAAGATTAAAAACATTTCAGCTTATGCGATTAACAGCTATAAATATGTATTATTTGTCTAAGTGTAATTCAGTTAAATCTTCTACTAATTCTGCTAATTTTTTGTCGAAGTGCTTACGTTGTTTTTGACTAAACGTTTGATTAAGCGCAATTAACATTGAACCAAATTTACGGGTGTTTTCGGTAACATTATCGCGATACACCTCAGATTTAAGTTCATCTGGCGAGATCATTAATAATTTCATTTGTTGGGTAAAATAATCAGTTTGCTGACGGCGTTTCATCGCTTGTTCAAATTGACTCAACCATTCATGGCGATACTCTAGCCACATATCCAAGGTCGCTAAACGTTGCGTATTGGCTTGATGAATGATGTCTTTTTGCGCATCGGTTATATCACCGGTCCATTCTGATAATTTTTTTGCGATTCTTTTATCTGAGTCGATTATCAACTCGGCTTTATCTTTGCCGGCGTATTCTTCGATTAATTCTTTTTGTTCTTTTTTTAGCTGCGTCAGTACCTGATCAACTTGTTCATCAGATAAGCTCGCCAAAATAGGTAACAGATCAGGCATAACAAAATCGAAAATTCTGGACCAATGGGCCTTCGCCATTGACACTTGTTTAAGCCATAGCTCTGGGGTCATGGTTTGTTGATTCGTTAATGTCGATAATAAAGACAGTTGATCACGATAACGGGGTAATTCTTGTTGGCGATGCCAGACTAAAAACGATTCAATAATAATATCAAATTTGTCTTGCTGCTCTGAGGTTAAGTCTACGTATTCTTCAACCTCCCACTCTATCGCCCAATCCAAAAAGAAATAGCTTATTTTAGTGGAACAGCCGACAAATAATAGGCTACTTAACAGTAGGACAATCAATTTTTTAGACACAGATAATTCCCTTATCGAAATTTACCTTATTTGTACTTTATCAGAGCATATTAGCAAGTAATTAATGTAAAATACTTTGTAAAGTATTGTAAGTATTGTGTAGATTTGTGCGGTTCTTTAGCTGCCATTAATAATGCCCACATCGCTGAGAATAACCAAAAACAATTTATTGCAGCAGGTAACGCAGCTTTAGCCGCCGCAACATCTGTGAGGCTCGATATTTGGCAATATTGGATAATCACGTTATCAATTAATTGACTCACTTGGGTTGTCGATAGTTGATGACTGGCTATCACGCTGGCTAAATCGAATAACGGATGACTGGCCACCGCATATTCATAATCAATGCTTAATAGCTGATGCGATACGCTGCCGCCAAGAAGTAAATTGTGCGGGGTTAAATCTCGATGACAAAAAACGGGCAACAAAACACACGCTTCTAACTGCGATAACCAATGCTGAACAAATCCATTTAAGCGTAACAATTGCTGCCAAGCATGATGCCATTGTGGTTCGGTTTGCGTGGTACTTAAAGAATCTAATTGATGCACATATTGTTGCCATTGCACACTCACGGTAATACTGGTACGAGGCACTGGTAACGCACTAAGTTTACTCAATAATGCGCTTAACAAAGGGACAGCATCAACGGCTAAAACAGGTTTATTTGTTTCCTGCTGGATAGATGCATTACTGTGCATTGCGGAAAATATCGACCAGTCTATGTCGGGTTGATCAATAAACTCACTTAAATACACTTTTTTATCATCACTGACCCAAATTAATGCAGGTGCAATGTTAGCAGCCATCGCGGCTTGCCAACATTCGACTTCAAGCGCCCTATCGCACCAAGTACTGTGGGGTTGATTAACTCTCAATACCTTATCGCCGTCATCGCAAGATAACTTAATGTTAACATTGCTGATCCCGGTGTTGAGGAACGATATTGCAGTACATTGTGCGTTGAGTCTGTGAAACAATGCTACTGGCATCATTTGTTGCATCATTTCAAGCACATTGTTAGGTAGCGATAACAAGGGTTGGGACATCAAATATTTACTCTAGGGAGATTGTATTGTTATTGGCTATACACCAACCACGTCTTGGGCAACGTTATCTTGCTGTATAATATGATGATAATATTTCTTGCGCCACATAATGTAACCCCCAACCGCCATCGCGACGTATAAAACAAACAGACCTGATGTCAACATCAAGCCTTTTTGGAAATAAAGGTAAATAGACACAAAATCAATGACGACCCAATAGAGCCAATTCTCCAGTACTTTTTTTGCCACTAAATAGGTTGTCACTACCGCAAAACAAGTGGTTGCCGCGTCGATATAGGGAAATGCTGCAGAGGTATGATTAGCCATAACATACCCCACCAGTAAAGACACCAAAGATGTGACGCCGATGACAACAGCATGAGTACTCCACGACCAACTGGTAATGTTAAGTTGATGGCTCTCTATATTGTGCTGAGCACTATTATGCTGATTTCGCTGCTGCGAGGACGGCACATGTAACCACAGCCAATAACCATACACCGCCATGCCCATATAATAGATATTGAGTACCGACTCCATTAACAAAGACACATTCCAAAACAATACCGTATAAATGGCGGTGCTAATAAATGCCGCAGACCAACACCAAATATTGGTCCGCATAGCAAGAATTAAGTAAGCCAGTGCCAGCATAACGGCAATGGCTTCCCAGAACGTCATTAATGACGCCTCTCCTAAAACTTGCTGTATTGTTGAGAGTAACTCACTCATTGTGGTTATTCGCTATGAGCAAGGTTGAGCTCACCACCAATAAATTTACACACAAAAACGGCCTTGCCCCATTTTTGGTGAGCGGCCTGCATTTCAACGGCTAGCATCGACATAACATCGCCATACTCACCACACACTTGTGTTGCCATCGCATTAGTGACTCGTTGAATATTGTCATAACTATCCACTCTGCCGATAAACCATTGGATCGGATCGAGATAATTTTCATTAAACGGATACATGCTGATTTCTGCAGTTAACTTCATTGCTATTCCTTAATAAAAACCACTACAACCGAGGTTACAGCGGCTATAAGCTATTACATAAATTGGATTTCTAGTGTCACACCTAATTGGCGCGGATCACCATAACGAATGTATTGCTTGTCTGCCCAGTCTTGATCTGGCTCGTTGCCAAAGTAAAAACCACGCACGCCATATTGTTCATCAAACAAATTGCGGCCCCATAAATAAGCTGACCACGTCGGCGTTTCATAACCTAGACGTGCGTTATAAATGGTATAGGCTTCTGACTGGGACTCATTGCTGTCCGAATAATAAAACTGGCTTTTACCACTGGCATTAACGTTGGCGAACCAACCAGAGTCAGCGACATACGTCATGCCCGCACTGTAAGTGACATTAGGAGAATGGGCCAGTTCACGACCCGACAAATCAATGGTAGAACCGTATTTATCACTGTATTGATATTGGCCATATTCGGTTTCCAACCAACCAAAGCTACCATAAAATTCAATATTTTCAGTTAAGTACCATTTTGCATCAAGCTCTGCGCCGTAGTTTTTTGAACTGCCAGCGTTTTCGGTAAAAAGAATAAATCGCTGCGGGCTATCAGGGTCTTGTAAAGACGCAGCCACTTGTTGATCTTGGCGATCCATATAAAATAGCGCCACTGTAGAATCGACTTCACCGTCAAACCAACTCGACTTTAAACCCACTTCATAGTTATATAGGATCTCAGTATCGAACTCTTTCTTGTCAGACAATTGGGCAGGTAATGTCATATTAAATCCACCCGCTTTATAACCCCGGGCGATACGAACATAGGCATTATGATCCGCATTAATAACTTTTGATAATGCAATATGGCCCCCCCACATATCTTCTGACGGGGCAAAACCATCCTTATTACTGTCACTGTAATCACTATCACGACGCTCTAATCGTAATCCTGTAGACAATAAATAATCATCGCCTAAATGACTGTCTAACTGACCAAATACTGCATAGTTGGTCGCATCGTAACTTGACTGCAGCACTTCATCTGGATAAGTGTTGTATTCTGAATATAAGTCATTATCTTCTTTCAAATTCATCGCATACACACCCACTAACCAGTCGGTGCTATCTGCCCAAATTCGTCCGCCATTTTTTGACGATAGACGAAACTCTTGAGTTAAGGTTTTGCGGTCACCCTCTTTATCCCAGGTATAATCATAAACACAAGGTTCGGTACCATTAACGACACCATCGGCATCATAAGCCGTACAAGCTTTACTTGCCCAATAATCGGAATTAGCCCAATCGCCATCATAACCATTATGGTGGTTGGTTTGCGCGAATGAGGTTAACGAGGTGAAGTCAAATGTTTGCACACCAGTATAAATAAACTTAATCCCAGCCCCTGTGGTTTTTTGGGTATCGATACCGGGTTGGTCGGTTAAGGTGTTGCTGCGATTATTATCCAATGTCCACACATCATAGCCATTATCAAAATTTGCATGTAACAAGGTTAAATCAACTTGCAGATCGTCAGTAGCATACCAACGTAATTTAGCTCTGGCAGTTAACTCGTCACGTTCATTGGTATCGTCGCGATTAAGATAAAGGTTGTCACGGTAGCCGTTTTGGTTATGTTGCTCTAACGATACTCGATAGAGCAATTTGCCTGAATCATTTAGCGGACCGGAGCTGAAACCAGAAAGAGTAGCAAGATTATCATCACCTAAGCTGACTTTTGCACCATGCTCAAACGATTCAGTGGGGTCATTGCTTTTTAAGTAAATTAATCCGGCTAACGCGTTGGCACCATATTGGGTGCCTTGTGGACCACGTAAGACTTCCACCTGCTGCATGTCGTACATGCTCGACACCATACCAAGGCCAGATAAGTCGATGTCATCGACCACAAAACCAACTGATGAGTTAGGTGCGCCTTGATATTGTTCTTGCTCACCAACGCCGCGAATTTGAAAATATTTAGGACGAGAGCTGCCGCCGGACCAATTAAAGTTAGCGATAGAGTTAAGCACATCTTCGAAATGTTGTGCGCCTTCATCTTCAAGTTGTTGAGCGTCAATGACGGTCACGCTAGAGGGCATTTTATCAAGACTGATATTACTAAAATCAGCATTAACAATAATGACTTCCATTTTTTCATATTCGGGGGTGACGCTTTCGATATCAGCAGTTTTAGCCATAACAATCGGCGAGCTTAACGCTGCAAAAACAGCTAATGCTATGGGTGTCTGGTGTAACGTAGTAGGATTTATCGTGAACATAGGACCTCAAATGATTATTTTGAGATCCGGCAAGAGTAGAGAATAAGAGGTGCACCTAACGATAGTGTGGCCCATTCCTACGCCGGTATAAGCCGGATCAGGTTCTAAGGGTTTGTCATACAGACATCTCAGTTCAGGTTTTACTGAACACCCCTTGGCGATCACGATTATAAACTAACTCCTGTATGATTACACTCGCAAAAATACAATTTGATAACGTAACGATGCAATTTATTAACTACCAGGCTTGGTCACATCACGTAAACCTCTTCAATAACGTCGCGATGATATTAATAAGAGAAGGTTTCACGCACATAAATCTCAAATCGTGTCGCTTGCGCATTGGGGGCAACCGCACTGACTTGTAACTGCTGCTTGCCATGTAATTTAATCGACTTCCAACTGCTTGCTTCATCTTCAACCGTCAATCCACTGGCATCAAACCAAGTGAATTTATATTGTAGGCGCAAGTCAGTACTCGATTGACTTTGAATTAAGGCTGAAGCTTTAATTAAATCAGCGATCATAATAGCTGAAATATCCACCACAGCGACCTCATTAGCAAACGATGAGTTATCAACCCTCACTTGCCCCGCAGAATCCACTGCGATGCCCGCGGTATTATGCGCGCAGGCACTCAATAGCAATGTTGTCGCGATAAACCATAATGAAGCTAGTTTCATACAATATCCCTCTCAAAACCGATGCAATTAAAGCCGTGGCTTAATAAAGATTTAAGGCATGGCTAATCCAATAAAAAATGAGCTCGTGCTGTGGCAATAAGTTGCTTTCGGTTGGTTTGCCAGCAGTTCATGCTTACATTTGCCACCCGACGACCTTGACGGGTAATTTTACATTCAGCAAAGGTATCTTGATGCAAACCTGCGCGTAAATAATCAATTGAGAAATCGACAATTTTAGGTACTTTCTTGGCCTGCATAAACACCATCAACTGTACAATCGCCGACATTTCCATAAACCCAGCAATGACGCCGCCATGAATAGCGGGCAAAATAGGATTGCCAATATTGTCATCTTTGGCCGGTAGCCTAAATACCATTTCATCACCAAAACGGGCCACAGACATACCAATAAATTGAGAATAAGGCACTTTTTCAAGTAGATAACTATAGTCGTTCAGTTCAATGGCGCGTTTCACCACATCTTGAACATCTAAACACGCCGGTGTACTTTCGTTGGTTTGATCAATCATGATTTAACCTCAGGTAAATTCCCCATTAACGCTTGGCGAAACGCTTCACCGACCATTTCAGGACTGATGCGCATAAATGAACCCACAGCATGAGCGATAGGTTCATCAATACTGTCTTGATAAGCAATCGCACGGGTAAAAGCCACAGTGGATGAGAGCCGGTAACATTCAGCAAAGGCATAAACCGATTTATGAGGTTCAGCAGGTTTCATGTAATCCACCCGTAAATCCAACGTCGGTGACAATTCTAACGATTGGTATTTTTTCAATATGGCGCACACAACTGCAGTGCCGCATGCGGTATCAATGAGTGTGGTGATCACTCCGCCATGGATAACCCCAGTATCTGGATAACCAATAATATCTTCGCTATAAGGCAACTCAATCTGCACATGATGCTCGCTGGCTTCTTGCACGGTTAATCCTAAACGACGACATTGAGCTAATTGGTTTACAAAACGCCTTGCGACTTCGGTTAACGGAAAAAAATCACTGTTAATTTTCATTATCCACAACTCAGCATTGGGCCTAATGGTTTACCACCCAAAAGATGCATATGAATATGATAAACCTCTTGGCCACCATGTTTGTTGCAATTCATGATTAACCGATAACCGTCTTGTGCAATCCCCGCTTCATCGGCAAGTTTGGATGCAACCGTTATCATCCGCCCTAATGCTTTTTCATCAGAGGCTTTAACCTCATTAGTGGTGCTGATTAAATGGTTAGGAATGATGAGAATATGGGTCGGTGCTTGCGGTGCAATATCCCGAAATGCAGTGACTAACTCATCTTGATATAAAATATCAGCTGGAATTTCACGTCGAATAATTTTGCTAAAGATGGTTTCTTCGGCCATTTGGGTGCCCTCATTAAATAACTGCATTGTTGCTATTGATAATACTATCAACTCTTTGATCTATCACTCCAGTAAAAACTAGGTTTATAGCCAATCTTTTACTCAAAATGCGATTCGTTTGCTTAACGTCAGCATTTTTGGCAGCATTGTAGATTATAGCTCAATCGTTTTGATTGTGACTCACCTACTCATTCGGAATTCTTTATGCATTACCATATTCATGCGATCGATCCCAAAGCACACCTATTTGAAGTCACCCTAACGCTAACATGCGCAAACCCATTTCAAGTTTTCTATTTACCGGCATGGTTACCTGGCAGCTACATGATCCGAGATTTTGCTAAAAATATCATTAACATCGATGCCAAAGAAAACCAACTACCGCTGAGTGTCACTCAATTAGATAAGCAAACTTGGCAATTAAACAACCAAGGTAGTGATATTAGCTTATGTTACCAAATCTACGCTTGGGATTTATCCGTTAGAACGGCTCATCTTGACACCAACCACGGTTTCTTTAATGGCAGCAGTGTGTTTTTAGCGGCAAAAGGGCTTGAGCCACAACCCCATAGCGTCACTATTGCTAAGCCGGCACTCACAGAATTGGCTCATTGGACTCTGGCCACCAGCATGACCAGAACCACAGGTGATCAATTTGGCTTTGGTGATTTTAGCGCACAAAACTATGATGACTTAATCGATCATCCAGTTGAAATGGGCGAACTCACCATCGAGACATTTTTCGCAGCAGGTGTTCCCCACGATATCGTATTAAGTGGTAAACACCGAGCCAACATGGCCCGTTTAGCCAAAGATCTTAGCGCTATTTGTGAATACGAAATCAATCTGTTTGGCACTCCAGCGCCCTTTAAACGCTATGTGTTTATGACCACTGTGTTGGATAATGGTTTTGGTGGCTTAGAACATAAAGCGTCAACTGCGCTAATGTGTTCCCGTAATGATTTACCACAGTCATTAGATGCGCCAGTAGATAAAGGCTACCGCACTTATTTATCACTGTGCAGCCATGAATACTTCCACTCATGGAATGTCAAACGCATTAAACCAGCTGAATTTACCCCGTTTGATTTATCCCAAGAGTCTTACACTGAACAGTTATGGGCTTATGAGGGCATTACTTCATATTACGATGATTTAATCACCTTTAAGTCTCACTGTATTGATCAAGCCGGTTACCTTACCCTGCTTAGCCAAATTATGACCCGCGTATATCGAGGTCAAGGTCGTTTTAAGCAAACCTTAAAGCAATCAAGTTTTAATGCATGGACCAAGTTTTATAAACAAGATGAAAATGCCGCCAATGCCATTGTCAGCTATTACACCAAAGGCGCGCTCTTTGGGTTGTTTTTAGATTTAACCATTCGCACTGAAACTCAGGGGCGTAACAGTTTAGATGATGTAATGCGTCAACTTTGGCAACAATATGGCTTAACCGAAATTGGTACCGATCCGCTCAGTCATCAACGAATTGTTGAAACCATACTGGATCGCCCATGTGATGATTTATTTGCTTATTTAAACAACACTCATGATATCCCCTTAAAAGAATTACTGGCCCAAGTTGGGGTGACCATGACGCTTCGTGCAAGTGAAGGCAGTGCGGATTTAGGTGGCGGTGATGCAAAAGGCTTTAATATTGGCTTTGGCGCTAAAACAAAAGCAGAGTCATTCGGTTTAAAAGTATTAAGTGTGAACCAATACAGTCCAGCACACCAAGCGGGCTTAAGTGCGGGTGATTTATTGATTGCAGCCGATAACTTGTTAGTGACCAGTCAATTTGAGCAGCAATTGCAAAGCTTGACTATCGGCGAGCAACTCAAGCTACATTGGTTTAGACGTGATGAACTGATGCAAGGACAACTGCCCATTTGTACAGCCGCTTTAGACACAGTTTCACTCACGATTGAGCAACCGAATAAAACGGCACTATGGTTTAGTTAACACCGAAGGTTTAGTTAACACCGAAGGTTTAGTTAACACCGAAGGTTTAGTTAACACCGAGCATTCGGATCTAACATTGACAAAAAAAGGATATCAATTTGATATCCTTTTTTTTGTCACTATTTAGCTTTATCTTCAATAAATACATATCGCCCCATCGTATTAACTATATGGCCATGCAGCGGGAATTAGCCAACAAACTATTGCCTTGAGCATCTTCAAGTGTTTTTGCTTGATATTCTTTGACGACTTTGCGGAGATATCACACTCTTACCTCATGCATGTGAGTTTGTGCCCAAGCAATGGCTTGCCCTCGGCTAGAAACACCAATCTTACGGAACGCGCGATATAGATGAGTCTTAATGGTTGATTCACTGACAAAGAGTTGATTCGCAATATCAAGATTGGTGCTACCAGACAATAACGTTTGTAATACCTCACGCTCACGAATAGTCAGTTGATCGCTTTCATCTTCATTATCCATACCCATTAATGATTGAGATAGATCTTGAGGGATCACGCTACGACCTTTGATAATTTCATTCAAACCAGCACTTACATCAGCTAAACTCGCATTGGTATAAAACACGCCTGTGGTGGTCGATGGATGAATTAAAAATGTTGCATCAACCTGTTTTGGGAAATTTATAAACACAGTACGCACACCAAAATACTCACGCTCAATAACGCGCTGCAGTTGATATGCTTGTTGAAGATCAATCGTTGCTAAATCGAAAATAACCATTGAATTGGTTTGTGTAGACAATAGTTTCGACATGTTACTTGGTTGGGCTTTAGCTAATTTAACCAAAAACTCTTGTGGCCAGCGAGAATCGAGTAAATCAATTAACAACTGTGACCGCGATACGATCATCCAATTTTCGACTTTAAACATTCCAAACACTCCAGTGGTATGAATAGCAGTGGTATATTGAAACTAAGTCCGTATCAATGTGAATGAGTCTAACAAGTGGATTACTGTATAACAATTAGCCTAAAGGGTGCTTGCGCGCCCTTAGTTAGCCTTTTGTACTACACGCCTTGAACAACAGTAACAGAGTTATCGTCGCAAATTGGGTGACATTAGCAGTATTATCCGCAGCAGTCTGAGCCAAACGGATTAAGTCATTCCACATGATGAAAGCCTGATTGAGTGGAAATAAACTGATTATTGCTACCGAGTTTATTTAGGTTAACCAACAGTTCATCGCCAAGTTGATTTATATTGGCTTGATTACCTATTAAAGCTAACTCATCAACATTACTTATATCTTAGCTAAAGCAAAGCTATAAGGATAGGAGGATAGGAGGATAGGAGGATAGGCATTAAACATCTAAAGTTCTAAAGTTCAAAAGTTCAAATAACAATAAGTTAAATATAGGTAACGTAGACCAGGGCAACCGCATGAACGTTTTTCACTCACAAATTGTCCGATAAACATTCAATAATTGTACGGCCGTTAAGCTGAAAACAAGCGCGGATTAATGCAATCGAGTCCACCTTCATCACATAGGTGAATTATTAAGCACTCATGCGGTCGCCCTGTAACGTAGACTGATTCGAGATTAAATAGGATCGGGAGAAAGTGTATATCGAAAGTTAAAAATACATCTATTTCCAACCCGTAACTCATTATTATTCCATGTAATAATCCCATGTGATAATGCCATATAATAAGAATGTTTTATTGTGCAGGATGGTTAATTAAACAAACACACTAGCAGGCATAAAAACAACACGATTGAAATCACTTGCCAAAAACGTACAGGATTGCGGGCAATAATGGGAATAAAATCTTTTGCTGTGTGATTAACTCTGGCAGTCGTTAATTGATGAAGTAATTCACAGGTATCCCCTTGACGTAAACTTGGTTCGATATTGAGTGCTTTTTTTAATGCTAAATCGATCCACTCTGGCACCATTGGGTTTAATAGATGCACGCTAACGTATTCTAAACGTGTAAAGTCCTGTCGATTACGACACTTTTCTAATTTGCCTTTAAAAGGTAATTGCCCGGCCAACATTTCAAAGGCAATCACGGCAAGTGAAAATAAATCAGCACGGCCATCAACTTGATAGCCAAGCACCACTTCTGGAGCCGTGTAATCTGCCGTACCCAAAATAGTGTATCGGGTTAACGGACTGCTGATTTCAGCAATGCCTTTAATATAACAAGAACCAAAATCAATAATTTTTACCACTCCATTTCGGGTAATAAAAATATTGTCGGGCTTTAAATCTTGATGCAGGGTTTCACGACGATGAAATGCCCTAACCCCTAATTCGATTTGTTTAAGCAGCAGTAACACATCTTCCACAGGTGCTTTTTTATGTTGCGTTAACCACTCTGCAAGGCTCATTCCGCTTAAGAACTCAGTTAAATAATACAGTGCCGATTTAGTTTTGTGCTGCTCGACCACCTTGACCACATGGGCACTATTAATCCGTTGACCGGTCCAACTTTCTAACATAAATCGCTCTATATAAGCGGCATCGTCTATGTAATTAATCGAGGGGGTTTTCATACAAAAAATTTGACCTTGCTCATTCACCACCCGATAGACTTGGCTACGCTGTGATTGATGAATGATATGGGTCACCTGATAACCATCGAGTTTCATACCAACGCTTAAGGGGGGCGGAAATGGTTGCTGTGATAAACAGTGATACACATCATCGATAGCTTGTTTGGGTAATTGGCTAACACTTAATAGCTGCGCACTTAGATTGTCTTTACTGCCTAAATCGAAAGCCTTTCTAATTAATTTTTGGCAAAACTGTTCACATGTATCATCCGTTAATTGCTGATGCTGTTGACTAAAGGTAGTTAATTTTTTATGTATCTCAAACTCAGTTAATAGATCATGAACCCCATCGGTAGTCAATAAATACAGGTCACCGACGTCGACCGATAAGGTTTTGTAATCAACATCTAATTTAACGTCCATCCCCAATGCACGGGTAAGGTATTGGCTTGATGAGTTAATATTGGTGCTATGATCATGGCTTAATTGTAGTAACTCTCCATCGCGAAAACGGTAAATCCGTGAATCACCCACATGCAGCATATGCACAGAACAAGACTTAAACACCAGCGCACTAAAGGTACACACAAAGCCGCGTCTGGCATCCCGATAATCTTGCCCGAGTCCATACAACCAACGATTCAATGCGGTTAATACTTTAGTACTAGATGTTTGCACGCTCCAGGTCTCAGGAGTGGAATAATAATCGGCTAAAAAATTACTCACACTAATAGCAGAAGCATGTGCTCCCCCCTCCGCAGTGCTAACGCCATCGCTGATCACACTCACAACGCCCTTAGTCATTAATGGCATACCTGAAGGAATACGAATACCTATCGCATCTTCATTTTGTGATTTACGGCCTTTGTCGGAAGCTTGGCCAACAACAAGCTGCAAGGTTGCGGCAAAAGGAAGCGTATCTTCTGTACGATCAAGCGCTTGTTGTAATGACTCTGAAGCCATATAACCCTCGTTTTTTTGATTAACCGCTTTACTTAAACCGCTTGAACACAAGCTATTTGAGCTTTAATGGCAGCGGGTTGCAACTACTTACTTAAGCACCACTAGCTGACACTGATTAATGTCACTTCGCCATTTTCATTCACTTCAGCAATATGACCTTTGGGTTCTTTCATAAAAAATAATGTCACAAAGCCAAATACGGCACTGACTGCAATCACGTAGAAAAACACTTGAGTAGAGACTATCGAGTACACCGTTAAGAAAAATACCGCGCCAACATTACCATAAGCCCCTGTCATGCCAGCTATTTGGCCTGTTAAACGACGTTTAATCAGCGGCACTGCAGCAAATACCGCACCTTCGCCACCTTGGACAAAGAATGAACATGCCATTACAACGGTAACCGCCATTGGTAATGACCATGATGAATCAATTTGTGCCACCGATAAATAACCGATAGCCAAGCCTGCGGTGAGGATTAATAAAGTCGTTTTACGACCAAACCTGTCACTTAACCAGCCACCACCAGGACGAGACATTAAGTTCATAAAGGCATAGCTGGATGCCAACATACCGGCTTGCGCCATCCCCAGGTCAAACGTTTCGGCAAAAAATAACGGTAACATAGACACAACAGCTAACTCAGATCCAAATGTAGTGAAATACAGCACATTTAATACCGCAACTTGCTTAAATTGATACCGTTCAAACTCTGGTACCTCTATTGAATATAAGTGTTTGTTCACTTGATAGGTTTGGTAAAAATCGAACAAGAACACCACCACTAAGCCAAGGTAAATGAGATAAGTTGTCTCTTGAGTAAACATACTCACGCCAGCAGGTGATAACTTCCAGCCCAACAATGCCAGCGTGGCATACATAGGCACTTTCATCAGGATCAGCAATACAAAATCACTTTTACTGGTGACTTCTAAACCGCCGCCCTTTTTCGGTTTAAAGTAGGTTGACCCTTTTGGCGTATCAGTGACATTAAAATAATACACAAACGCAAACAACAAGCTCATTAAACCTGTAACCCCAATGGCATAACGCCAGCCGTCAGGACCACCAAAAGCAAGCGCTACTGCGGGTAATGTAAAGGCTGCCGCAGCAGAACCAAAGTTACCCCAACCGCCATAAATACCTTCTGCAGTGCCGAGCTCTTTTGCTGGGAACCATTCGCTTACCATACGAATACCCACCACAAAGCCAGCACCAATAAAACCAATTAGAAAACGCGCTAAGGCGAGTTGCTCAAAAGTATCAGCTACGGCAAACATAAAACAAGGTATAGAACAAATCCCCAACAAGGCAGAATAGGTGATCCTTGGGCCATATTTATCGGTAACCATGCCGATGATGATCCGCGCCGGAATCGTTAATGCCACGTTGAGGATCAATAAGGTTTTAATCTGTGATGTCGTCAGCCCTAAACTGTCGGCAATCACGCTGACTAACGGGGCAGCGTTAAACCACACCACAAAAGTAATAAAAAAGGCCATCCAGCTTAAATGCATGATTTTCATCTTGCCGTGAAATGAAAATAGGTTAAATTTTTCAGCGCTCATATTGGACCCCTTTATGCCTGAGCCAAGACAAAAATATTGCCTTGCTCAGTTTTAATTTCAAATGGTTTAACCACTAGATCATTATTTTCAATACAACGCCCCGAATCCAAACGGTAATGCTGTTTATAAAGCGGCGAAGCCACACACAGCTCTCCATCAATTTCGCAAATCAATCCTCTGGCTAACAAGCTCACGCCGCTAGCGGGATCGACATTATCAAGGGCAAATAAACCGTCTTTACCTAAGTTAAAAATAGCCACTGCACGCCCGGCAACCCAAGCGGCTATTCCCGTGCCTTTTGGCATACTTGCTTCAGTGCACACATTAATCCAAATCATGCTAATTCCTCCGCTTGGGCTTGTTCGACATCGTCAGTAATCTCTTTAATGGCAATCGAGCCTGCCCCCGCATCGTTAATGTTAGGAAAACGCTGTTCCCGAATACGCTGATAAGCATTGGCATCTGTTGCGGGGGCATCATTTGGGTTAACAAACTCATTAAAACGCGCCAAAAAAGCAGGTTGCTCAAGGCTGGTTTTCCACTCACATTGGTATGTGGCAGCGATATGATCCATTTGTTGTTCTAGCGCGGCATTAATCCCAAGCGCATCATCAATAACTACCGATTTTAAGTAATCTACTCCCCCTCCTAAAGCGTCCATCCAGGTTGAGGTGCGCTGTAATTTGTCTGCGGTTTTGACATAGAACATCAAAATACGGTCGATGTATTTATACAGGTCTTGGGTGGACAAATCGGTGGCAAACAAATCACCATGACGCGGACGCATGCCGCCATTGCCAGCAACATACAGATTCCATCCTTTATCGGTTGCGATAATACCGATGTCTTTGCTTTGGGCTTCTGCGCACTCACGGGTACAACCCGATACCGCAAATTTCAATTTATGCGGACTGCGCAAGCCTTTGTAACGATTTTCTAAATCGATAGCGAAACCAACCGCGTCTTGTACGCCATAACGGCACCAAGTACTGCCAACACAAGACTTAACCGTTCGCAGAGACTTGCCGTAGGCATGGCCAGTTTCAAAACCAGCATCAATGAGTTTTTGCCAAATTTCAGGTAACTGCGATAGCGTTGCACCAAACATATCAATGCGCTGGCCACCGGTTATTTTAGTATACAGATCATATTCTTGGGCGATTTGGCCCATGGCGATGAGTTTAGTCGGAGTAATTTCGCCCCCTGCAACCCGCGGCACAACAGAGTAAGTGCCGTCTTTTTGGATGTTACCTAAGTAGGCATCATTGGTGTCTTGCAGCTGCACATGACCGCGGTCTTGATTGAGCACATACTGGTTTTGTAAGCTGGCAAAGATAGATGCCGCTGCTGGCTTACAAATATCACAACCATAAGTGTGACCACTTGCTGATGGCTTGCCATGTTGTGTCATTAAGGTATCAAAATCACTGATTCCCTCGACTTGGCAAAGGTGATATAACGCTTGTCTGTCGTGATCGAAATGGGCGCAAATACCGGCATTATAATCGAGCCCAGCGGCTTGTAATGTTTGATCTATAATTTTTTGCACTAACGGCGCACAGCCGCCACAACCTGATGCAGCGCGAGTACATGACTTGATGTCAGCTATTTTATGCTTGCCTGCTGTTACAGACTCAACAATGTCGCCTTTAGTCACTTGATGACAAGAACACACAATAGAGGAGTCTTTTAAATCTGCTTCGTTTTCAGCACCGGCAAGCAATAACTCAACCGCGGAGCCTTCAATCTCATCTTGTGATAAATAAGCATCGAGCAAGCGGCTGTAATCGCTGTTATCGCCAATTAATACCGCACCTTTTAAATATTTACCGGTTTCATCTAACCATAACTTTTTATAAATTCCCGCCTGGTTATCAGATAACTCAACAAATTGTGCATTTTCAAAACCACGGCTTGCGCCAATAGCGGCCACATCAACACCCAGTAACTTCAGCTTGGTGCTCATGTCTGCGCCGGTAAATGACTGAGAAACGCTAGTTGATGTTAATGAGCCAAGATGAGCAGCCACAACCCGCGCCATTTGATAACCTGGGGCCACTAACCCAAATATTTTTTGCTGCCATAATGCACATTCTCCAATGGCATAAACATCTGGCGCAGAGGTTAAACAGTAATCGTCAATTTCAATGCCGCCACGTTCACCAATACTGATATTTGAAACCCGTGCTAATGAATCTTGTGGACGAATACCCGCTGAAAAGACAATCATGTCAGTTTCAAGATAAGACTCATCATTGAAGGTCATTCGATGTAATGCTGTTTCACCGTCGATAATCGCGGTGGTGGCTTTTGAGGTATGCACGCTCACGCCGAGTTGTTCAATTTTGCTACACAATAAATCACCGGCTTTGTCATTTAGCTGAACGGGCATCAATTGTGGCGCAAACTCAACAACGTGGGTTTTCACCCCAAGTTGTTTCATGGCATTGGCGGCTTCTAAGCCTAATAATCCACCGCCCACAACAACCCCAACGTGACTGTTTTGGGCTGCAGCTTGGATAGCTTCAAGATCTTCAATGGTGCGATACACTAAACACTGAGCGCGATCGTTACCTTGAATAGGCGGCACAAACGGAAATGATCCGGTCGCCAGTACGAGTCGATCATAATGGTAATTACCCCCTTGGGCACTCGTGACCGTTTTAGCGGCAATATCAACCGCGGTGATCGGGGTATTTAAGTGCAGCGAAATGCCCCAATCTTGATAGTCTTGCGCACTGGTTAACATTAACGGATCGGCGCTACCGGTCTCAAAATATTTTGATAATTGCACTCGATCATAGGCTGGACGGGGTTCTTCACCAAACACATGCACATCAAACGTTTTATTGAGCCCTAAACTACACAATTGCTCAATAAAGTGATGACCTACCATGCCATTACCGACCACCACTAACTTGGGTTTTGAGACTGCCATATCCTGCTCCTTCATGCCATGGACCGTAAAAAACAAAATGGCGCCAACTCCGCTTAAAGAGTTGGCGCCATTGCCTGTTACTATTCCGATTTTTTAAATTTTATTGTTTGAACATTGATGGTTTAAAAAACCATTATCGACTTTCAGTATCATACTGTGATGTTGCAGGCTCTATGCCAACAAACAAAAAAACCATAATCACTTGATTAATATATAATTAAAACTTAGCAGCCTTTGTGCTGAGACGATAATATGTCCGCCTTAGGGATAATCGCACCAAAATGAGGCGCACCATCATTGTTCACCGCTAAAGTATCGACTGCTAACGAAGTATTTTGCTTGCTGACAACTGCAATAATTTGTGCCGACATTTGTGCCACCGACAAGCCTTTTTGCATCGCTTGTTGTTGAATAATGTGGTGTGCTTTGGCTTCATCAAACCCTTGTTGCATTACAATCAACTTTGCTTGGCTGAGCAGTTTTATACTGCGAATTTCATCATCTAACTTTTTAAATTCGGCTAAGGTTTTACTGGCGGCATTAAAACGCGCTTGGGCTAAACTGATCACGCTGGTTAAACGGTTAACGGTCAGCATATCCGGAATAAAAGTGATGCGCCCACAATCAAGCAAATCGGTTAACGCTGCCTGTTGCCATGTTTTGGCATTGACAACGATCACCATAGGTTTACTCGTTAATGTACGCTGGATCAGCCCCTGAATTTGACTGTGTAATGTCTCGGTTAATACCAACAAGGTATCAAATGTTTGTTGATGTAATTGTTGCTCAACTTGGCTTACCGAAGTCAATACAGTGACATGCCCAAACGCCGCCAAACAAGTCTGATACTGCACCAGATCACAATCGGCCACAGGTACAGCCGCAAAGCTCTGATCGCAAAAGATTAAACTGCGCATAACCACTCCTTGTTCCGCCATTGATCTAGTGGATTATCTGTTGTACTAAAACGGTTTGCCCAACATTGTTGACTCAAACTGACTGCTTGCGCTGCTGTAATCGCCGTTGCGTTAATTGAATCTATCGTAGCTGACTGGCGGCTCAGTAATAGCAGCAACGCAGCCAAAGTAGCCTGAATACTGCTAAGCGCTTGCTCGATCATGGTGCGCGACATTAATTCTGTGAGTTTATTGGCCGAAAAAGGCTGTTGTTCGCGCCATAACAGCGCAAGAATGTCGCTAGACAATTCGGCTTGGCCCAATTTCGCACCAGAAAAACCTTCTAATAATGTGGGGATCGATAAGCTCGATACCACTATAGTGTTTGCTTGTCCGTTGACGACAGTAACCGTGGTCGACACTCTTGGATTACACTCTGTTTCGCCTTGTAAACCTTTAAAAATCGCGACACTGCCGGTATGGTATTCACCTTTTGCAAATAAGATTTTGCATATGCCTTGGTGCAGATAATCTAACCCGGGGTGAAAGTAGCTACGCAGACTGATCGCTGCATTAGTTGGGTTGATACACCGCGCTGCAGTTTGAATAAGGCTACGAAGACCCAATTCTTGATGCAACTGGCGGCACTCATCTAACACTGGTGCTAAATCACCCGCACATACATAAACAATGTTATCGGATAGCAAGGCTGCATTAGCGCTTTGTGGTGTAGTACAACAAGCAATATTGACTGCCGCTAAGCAAGATTCAACATGGCGGCGATGGGGTAAAGCTTGGCTGTCGCCATGCAACATTACACGCACACCTTGGCTTGCCAGTAATTTAGCCACCAACAATAACCACGGTAACTGCTCACGCTTACCCGCATACACAGGCCAGTCAATATCAACCGCCAATGTCCCCCAACCAGTATCTAATGTATGACGTAGCCCTGCGACCATCCCAGCAACTTCTTCTGTGGTTTCACCACGAACGCGCATTAACATCATGGCACTCGCCATCTGTACCCGGGTGGCTTTTCCTTTAGCAAAACCTTCAAGTAATAAGCTGGCCTCAGCAAATGTTAACGTCCGCGAGCCTTTTTCGCCCTTACCCAAGGCTTTGATCAATAACCTAAAATCAAATTCATCGACTGATGTCAGGGTTAACTCACCAATTTTAGGCATATAGCACCTCGCATTCATATTCAGAATGTGGTTGTGACTCTGGCTGTGGTGAAACAAAATCAATATCGTCGAGTAAAGCACTAAGCTGTTGGCCGACACTGACCACTTCACCAATAATGATTAATGTTGGCCCAGAGTCCTTAATAGTCAACGCAGCATCAGCCATAGAGTCAACGGTTGCATAAGTCACAATTTGGTTTGGTCTACCGCCATTGGTAACAAAAGCCACCGGCAAGTTAGCGGCGCATTGGGTATCGAGTAACCCGAGTGAGATGCTTGCCGCTTGTTCTTTACCCATATAAAAAACTAAGGTGGACTGTGCTGTGAGCAATGCTTGCCACTGCGTAGGAGCATTTGCATTATCTGCATCGGTCATTTTTGTGCCGGTGATCAGGGTGACACTTCGAGCCATACCTCGAAAAGTCAGTGGAATACCTGTGCTAGAAGCACAACCTAACGCGGCGGTAACACCGGCAATAAACTGCGAACGGATCCCCTGCTGAGCCAAGTAAAGCGCCTCTTCTGAGCCGCGACCGAAAATATGCGGGTCTCCGCCTTTTAAGCGCACCACTTTAAACCCTTGCTGTGCCAAGCTCAGTAATAACGCATTAATATCTTCTTGATTAACACTGGGCTGGCCGCAACGTTTACCGACAAAGTGGCGCTGACAAGATGGCGTCACTAAGGTTAAAATATCGCTGCTAACAAGGCTGTCAAACACGAGTGCATCGGCTTGGGCAACAATCCGCGCCGCCTTAATGGTCATCAAATCCAATTGACCACAACCTGCGCCAACAATGGCGACTTCGCCAGCTTGCAGTTCGCTTGTAGGTAATCCATCAGTAAGACAGCCTAAAGAGTTAATTGGCTGATGACCTTTTATCATTGCGTCTACGCTATTCATTAGGCAACGTCCTCTTCTACTGCATGTTGATGTTCAATTTCGGTGTACGATAATGCATCCAGCCAACTTTGCTTGGCACACTGCTTTACTTCACTGTGACAACTGCCACATTGACGCCCGCAACCTAATAATGATTGAGTGCTATCTAATGCCTGTTGAAAACTGATGTTGGCTAAACCGTCACCCATCACTTGGTCGTTAAATTGTTGATTGATTTCGTCGTTAATGCTCGCTTCGGATACCCCTGTACAAGCACAGATTAACGGGCTATTACCGGCTTTAATTTGCTGATGTAGCAACTTCATTAACTGCTTGTCGACAGGCTTGCCAATAAACGTATTCATCTGATTTAAGCCCACATTCACTTGAGTGTGAGACAACACTTTTAATGCCTTAAGTAATCCTTTATCCATATTGCATTGGATATATAAAGGCTGGCCATCTACCGTTAAGGTCCATTTAAGTGAATAGGCTGTCGCTTGGTAGGCAAAACCGTCGTTGGTATCTGTAAAACCAATGTGATGACACACTCCGTTCTCCAGCGTTTGTGCAACTTGCCAGCATAGCCCGTGAGCAGAAGAGTCGTGTTGACCAAAAACAACACCTTGCAGCGCAAGTAGAACGGGGCTTAATATCACTGGTTGACACTTAAATCCTGGTTGCTTTGATATTGGATCAACACGGGCATCTAACGCCTGATTCACCCCTTTGGTCATAGAGAACTGCGCCGACCAATGCATCGACATCGATGCCACATTGGCTGGCATATCGTCATCGACAACGGCGCGTGCCACAGTGAAGGCTGACGACAATATGGTCGCATTGGCATCCATTGAGTGCGGGGTCAGTGCTGATTGAATTCGCACCAAACCACCGTCGATTAACGAGAAATCACGCAGCTGTGATGAATGTAAATGAATAACAGGCTCAGGAATGCTGGCTCGTAAACTGGCGATATGTCCGGTGCGAGTCATGGTATGCCACTGATCGCGACTACGGCAGCTGTTTAATAACAGTGTGTTGTTGGTTAACGACTGCTCTGATGGATTAACAGGCGCTGGCGCGACAAATTGCGCTTTACCACTTGCAGTGGCAAACACACCATCACTGAAAACTCGCCCGCCTCGCTGGCCTATTTGCGTAGCAGAAGCAATAGGCCATTGTGTTGGCAGTAACGCATCATATTGCCCTTTTGATAAGTCGGCTAAGCCAGTTAAATCAAATACTTTGTTAGGAAACTGCTGTTTTACTCGAGCAGACATGGCTGAAAATTCGTTGAAAACACTGGCGTTATCTTCAAAATCAAATCCGTGAAAGCCCATTTTTTTGGCCACTTGGCTCATAGCCCACCAATCAGCTTTAGCTTGACCTTTGGGGGTAATAAACCCACGCTGGCGGGTAATGGTGCGTTCACTGTTGGTCACAGTACCGCATTTTTCTGACCAACCTTGCGCTGGCAATAACACATCAGCAAGCTTGGCGGTATCTGAGTCTGGGCTAATTTCAGATACCACTACAAAGGGGCAATCGGCTAAGGCTTTGGCAATTTTTTCACTATTAGGTAACGACACCACTGGGTTGGTACCCATAATCCAAATCGCTTTAATTTTGCCATCGGCAAGGGCATCAAACATCTCTACTGCTGCTAAGCCTTTTTGTTCGGCTACGCTGTCGGTTTGCCAGAAATCAGCTAATAGCTGACGTTCAGGTGCTGAAAATCCCATATGACAGGCTAACTGGCTCGCTAAACCACCGACTTCACGGCCGCCCATAGCATTAGGTTGTCCGGTTAACGAAAAGAATCCACTGCCTATTTGTCCAATTTGACCTAAGGCAAGATGACAGTTAATCATCGCATTGGTGGTATCTGTGCCTATAGTTGATTGATTCACTCCCTGACAAGATGCGGTAAGTACTTTTTTATGACCCGCCACTAATTGATAAAACTCAGTAAGACGAGTAACAGATACTCCCACTTGATTTGCGAGTTCGGCTAAATTGGCACTTAATTGTTGCGCCTCGGACACAACAGAATCAAAACCCTCGGTGTGTGCTGCAATGTAAGTGTGATCAACACAATTTTGATCGGCTAAATAACCCAGTAAGCCATGAAATAATGCTAAATCGGCACCTGGGGTAATCGCTAAATGTAAATCCGCTTGTTTAGCTGTCGCGGTTGATAGCGGGTCGATAACCACTAAACGGGCATTATTGGTTTTTTTAGCCGCTAATATTCGTTGAAAAAGCACCGGATGAGTCCAAGCAGTGTTAGCACCCACCAGCACGATGACTTCTGCTTGCTCTAGGTCATCAAAGCAAGCTGGCACCACGTCTTCACCAAAAGCGCGTTGCATTGCACTCACCGCTGACGACATACATAAACGAGAGTTAGTATCGATGTTAGCCGTTTTTAAAAAACCTTTGGCGAACTTATTCGCGACATAATAATCTTCAGTGAGTAATTGCCCTGAAAGATAAAGGGCAACAGAGCCGGGGCCATGCTCAGCAATGGTTTGTGCAAAAGTATCAGCAATTAAGGTGCTCGCACTATTCCAATCAAGGGGTTTACCTGAACGATATTTTGGATAACGTAGCACATTGGGCTGATCTAAACTGTCGAGTAAGCGTTCACCTTTAGCACATAAATGACCGTAATTTGCAGGATGATTGATATCACCCACTAATGATAAATCAGCTGTATTTATATCAGTCCAATCCGCTTTGTTCGGTGACACGCTTACGCCACACCCGACACCACAATAAGCACAACTCGATTGGATCTTTGACATACATCTACCCTTTCACCTTGATTATTTCATAGTTAACTACTGCGAAAGCTGTGCCAAAAAATTAACTTACTGATTTACAATAGAAATAAAAACCGTCTAGATTGATAACCGCAATATTTGTGCAACAAAAGTGCAGGCCTGCGCACTTTTGTTGCGCATCTATCTGAAAATAAAGGGATTTTAATACCTATAAAGAGGTATTACCTTGTTGTTTCATCCCTTATAAGCAAATCATCAACTCAAGGCATATTGAGGTAGGAATAGTTTTTTCTAGTCAGTTGATACAACGCAGAGGCGTAACCAATGGGAATGCCTGCAAGTCGAGTGGCAACACTGCCTATCTTTTGCTGAATAAATTCATCAGGCTTTAGCCCAAACGGGTAAACAAGCCTCCCTCATCGCCTCGCTAACCAAAAATAATGGCAAGTTATATCTATGACTTGAAATAGACTGATCCCGATCGGTTTACCCCACTCCGTATACCGGATTGAGGTTAAGTTAGGCTTATTTATGCAGACAGATGTAAGGTTTTAGTCAGTTATTAAAAGAATAAAAACAAAAATACCGACATAAAGTCGGTATTTTTCAGCTATCAAGATAGCTTATTTTGCAGTACGGCCATCGTCATGACATGTATCACACGTTGGTACTTCGCCTACTTTTGCGTCATGTGGTGCGTGGCAATCTGCACACATTAACATACCATCATGCGGCTTATGGTTATCATCCATTTCAGCAAGAGAACCATGACAACTTTGACATTGTTCAAATTCATATACACCATCTGATGATGGCTCTCCATCAGCGTGACAGTTTTCACAGCCACCCATTTCAACATGAAACTCAGCGAGGGTCTCATCAGCAGCAAATGATGCAGAAGACATCATCATTACCGCGAAACCGGCCGCAAACAATGTACTTAGTAATTTATTGCTCACTTTTCATTCCTCCAATTTTAGTGTGTGCCCGCATTCTTTTTATCTGACGCGGATCATCACACTGCAGTACGACACTTTACTTAAGGGTTTACTCAACAACTTTATTTATCAACAATTCATAAAAACAATTCATAAAAAAATCGAAAATTGAATGGTAATATAAACGTAGCTAATCAATCTACTTTAAGCAAAATTAATATAGATTAGGTAATAATAGCAGCGTTAACATTTGGAGTATGTGCGCCACATCATGTAACGCAATGGTTTTTAGTCAACAAACCGACTTACCACCAATGATAGCTAATGTAGTCATGGTTAATTTAAGTTGGGTTGGCGCCAATAAAAAGCCCCGACTAATGTTGGGGCTATCGTTGAGCTATCACATTTATAATAATGCTTTGTTGATATTAACTGCGAGATTTTTCTAAACGAGCGAGTAAACTAGAAGTATCCCAACGGTTGCCTTTCATCGCCTGAACTTCAGAATAAAACTGATCAACTAATGCCGCGACAGGTAAATGGCTACCATTTCGGCGAGCTTCATCTAGGGCAATGCCTAAGTCTTTTCGCATCCAATCGATAGCAAAGCCGAAATCATATTGACCTTGCCACATAGTCTGATAACGATTCTCCATCTGCCAACTTTGTGCAGCACCTTTACTGATGACCTCAATGACTTTTAAGCCATCTAAACCCGCACTCTTTGCAAAATGAAGTCCTTCAGCTAAGCCTTGAACCACACCCGCAATACAAATTTGATTGACCATTTTAGTCAACTGACCCGAACCTGCAGGTCCAAGCAATTCAGCACAGCGACTATATGCATCAATAACGGGTTTAACCGTATTAAAATCAGCCTGTTCACCGCCCATCATCACGGTTAACACACCATTTTCAGCACCCGCTTGGCCACCTGAAACAGGCGCATCTAAAAAGCCAATATTTTGTGGGGTCAATTGGGCGGCAATGTCGCGCGCGACATCGGCTGAAGCTGTGGTATGGTCGACCAAAATAGCACCTGCATGCATACCGTGAATGGCGCCTTGATCACCCAATACCACTTGACGTAAATCATCATCATTACCCACACAGGTAAACACAATGTCTTGTCCTTTAGCCGCGGCTTTTGGTGTATCCGCGCGTCGACCGCCATACTGCTCAACCCATTGTTGAGCTTTACTGGCCGTTCGGTTATACACGGTCAAATCGTGACCCTGTTTAACTAAATGTCCCGCCATAGGATACCCCATAACGCCTAACCCAATAAATGCTACCTTGGCCATGATTTGTCCCTTTTATTTATGCTACTGAAGGTTTAACGTGAGCTTCCATTTCGGCGCCAATACGCTTACGCATGTCCATTAAACGTAATGCTGTATCACGTAAATGAATATCGTCGGCTGTCGTTGGGATCCATTCAGGTACCGAGGTGGGTTTGCCTTCATCATCAACCGCCACCATAATCACAATACAATGGGTCGTGAGATAACGCTCTGAATCTTTAGGATCGCCAGCCTTAACATCAATTGCGACATGCATAGATGTGCTGCCGGTATAAATCACTTTACCCGTCACCTCAACAATATGGCCAACGTGAATGGGTTTAACAAAACGAATACCCCCTGCATAGACGGTAATACAATACTTACCACTCCAACCTGCAGCGGTAGCGTAAGCCGCTAAATCGATCCATTTCATTACGGCGCCGCCGTGTACTTTACCGCCGAAATTGACATCTGCAGGCTCAGCCAAAAAACGTAACGTAAGCTTTCTATCTATACCGGCCATAAAGCCTCCAAGTCATCGCAGGATGTATCGGAAATTAACGATACACTTTGTCTTAATCCAAAAAAAGCTTAAACATACAAAAAAAGCGCCATCGGCGCTTTTTATCTATGTCACTATCATTAATTGATTTTTTTAAACAATAATGAACCGTTGGTGCCACCAAAACCAAATGAATTACATAATGCGTAATCAAATTGATGACGACGAGAAGTGTGTGCGACAAAATCTAAATCACAACCTTCATCAGGATTGTCTAAATTAATAGTAGGAGGAATATGCTGATCACGTAATGCCAACAAAGTAATGATTGCTTCAACAGCACCTGCAGCACCGAGTAAATGACCGGTCATTGATTTGGTCGAGCTCACCAATACATCATAGGCATGTGGCCCAAACACAGATTTCACCGCAGCCACTTCGGCTTTATCACCTGCATTCGTTGATGTGCCATGGGCATTGATATAGCCCACTAGCTCTTTTTCAATTTGTGCATCGTTAATGGCATTGACCATAGCCGCCGCAGCACCAGCGCCATCACTCGGTGGTGATGTCATGTGGAATGCATCACCACTCATGCCAAAACCAACCAGCTCGCCGTAAATTTTAGCGCCACGTGCTTTAGCTCGTTCATATTCTTCCATCACAATGACACCTGCACCGTCGCCAATGACAAAACCATCACGGTCTTTGTCCCATGGGCGACTTGCTGCTGTTGGGTCGTCATTACGAGTAGATAATGCTTTAGCTGAACTAAAACCAGCAACCCCTAATGGGCTAGTGACATCTTCAGCACCACCGGCGACCATAACATCGGCATCACCATAAGCAATAGTCCGAGCGGCAAAACCAATGTTATGCACACCGGTAGTACAAGCTGTGGTAACCGCAAAATTGGGCCCTGTCATACCGTACATAATTGACAAGTGGCCGGCGATCATATTAATAATGGTGCTCGGCACAAAAAAAGGCGACACCTTGCGTGGTCCGCCATTGAGTAATGCCGAATGGCCTTGCTCAATTAACCACATACCGCCCATACCGGCACCAATAGCAACACCCACACGAGCAGGGTTTTCTTGGCTCATCTCTAGGCCAGAGTCTTTTACTGCTTGAATACCTGCAGCTATGCCATATTGGATAAATAAATCCATTTTACGGGCATCTTTTTTCGTTAAATATTGTTCGACGTCAAAATCTTTTACTGAGCCACTGAAACGAGTATTAAAACCACTGGCATCAAATTTGGTAATGGGAGCAATACCACTCTTACCAGCCAGTAAGGCATTCCAACAAGACTCGACATCATTACCTACTGGAGTCACGAGGCCAAGACCTGTGATGACGACACGACGTTTAGACATGATATTCACCTTTAAATAAAATCTGCCACGATGCCATTATTGCGATATAGATAAAGAAGTATAAGGAAGGATGTTCTAATGCAATTAAATGGAACGAGCGTTTACAAATGCTTTAAACAAAAACAGGCGGCATAAATGCCGCCTGTTTTTGTGAATTCTTGATTACTGATTCTTAGAAACGTAATCGATCGCTGCTTGAACAGTAGTGATCTTTTCAGCTTCTTCGTCAGGGATCTCGGTGTCAAACTCTTCTTCTAGAGCCATAACCAATTCAACAGTGTCTAGAGAATCTGCGCCTAAATCGTCTACAAAAGAAGCAGCTGATTTAACGTCTTCTTCTTTAACGCCAAGTTGCTCGATGATGATTTTCTTTACACGTTCTTCGATGTTGCTCATTAGTTTTCTTTCCTATTCAAATTACGCACTTGCGTAAGATTGCGAGTAGTTTATTCGAATTAGATAACAATGCAAGCTTAGATTTTGTGGTCTAACCACAAAAAATAACATTGAATTGTCACTAACACTGACTCAAATGAAGGTAGTTGCCTACCTATCGCTCTTAAACCATGTACATGCCGCCATTCACATGCAATGTTTCGCCTGTGATATAAGCGGCTGAATCCGAGGCCAAAAACAATACTGCATTGGCAATTTCTTGTGCTTGCCCTAATCGTTCCATCGGAACTTGCGACATGATAGCTTGTTGCTGCTCTACTGTCAGCTCATCTGTCATATCTGTCTGAATAAATCCAGGTGCAACAGCATTCACTGTTATTTGACGAGATGCAACCTCTCTTGCAAGAGATTTTGTAAATCCAATCAAACCCGCTTTGGCAGCCGAGTAATTTACTTGGCCTGCATTGCCCATTGTACCCACAACAGAACCGATGCTGATAATACGTCCGAAACGCTTTTTCATCATAGATCGCATTACTGGTTTAGACAATTTAAATAGTGATGTCAAATTAGTGTCAATAATATCTTGCCATTCATCATCTTTCATCCGCATCAATAAATTATCACGGGTAATACCTGCGTTGTTGATGAGAATATCAACTTCACCGGCTTTTTCTTTGATCTGGCTATATAAATCAGCCACTGACTGAGTATCAGTGACATTTAACACCATCCCAAAGCCTTTGTCACCCAAGTATGCTTGGATCGCCGCGGCGCCTTTTTCACTGGTTGCCGTTCCGATAACCATCGCGCCGGCTTGTACTAACGATTCAGCAATCGCTCGGCCAATGCCACGACTGGCCCCCGTCACCAAGGCAACTTTGCCGTCTAAATTAATGCTAAAGCTCATATCAACTCCTTTATTCGACTAATGCTGCAAATGAAGCAACATCATTGACCGCTTGAGCGGATATCGATTTATTAATTCTTTTTGTTAAACCGGTTAATACTTTCCCTGGTCCACACTCTATTAATTTTGTAACACCTTGTGTCGCCATAAATTCAACCGACTCACGCCAACGCACTGGACAATACAATTGACGCACTAAAGCATCTTTAATGGCCTGAGCATTTGTCGGCATTGCCACATCAACATTGTTAACAACATTAATTATAGGTTCAGAGAACGTCACTTCCATTAAGGCTTTGGCTAATTCATCAGCTGCTGGCTTCATTAACGCACAATGTGATGGCACGCTCACTGGCAATGCCACTGTCATTTTAGCACCAGCAGCTTTACATGCAGCAGCAGCGCGTTCAACGGCGGCTTTTTCACCCGCGATAACCACTTGACCTGGACTATTGTAGTTAACAGGGCTCACCACACAGCCTTCAGCAGACTCTGCGCACACTTTGGCAATAGCATCATCATCAAGGCCAATAATGGCATACATCGCGCCAGACCCAGCTGGAACGGCTTGTTGCATTAATTTACCACGAAGCTCAACTAATTTAACTGCATCAGTAAATTCAATCACACCACCGCACACTAACGCAGAGTATTCACCAAGACTGTGACCTGCAAGTAATGAGGGCATGGGCTTGTTCGATGCCTGATATGCGCGCCAGATAGCCACGCTTGCCGTGAGCAATGCAGGCTGGGTTTTATCTGTTTCATTTAAGGTTTCAGCTGGGCCATTGGCAACAAGATCCCATAAATCATAACCTAACGCATCACTTGCTTGGGCAAAGGTTTGCCCAATAATGACATGATTTTGAGCCAATTCAGCTAACATTCCTACGGCCTGTGAACCTTGGCCAGGAAATACAAAAGCAACATTTTCCATCAACGGTTACCTGTATAAAAATAAATTTCAAAATTAAAAACGGATTAGTGCACTGCCCCAAGCAAAACCACCGCCAAATGCTTCGAGTAGTAATAAATGTCCACGCTGGATTCGGCCATCTCTAACGGCTTCGTCAAGCGCTATCGGTACTGATGCCGCAGAGGTATTGCCGTGTTTAGCTAATGTGAGAATGACTTTGTCTAAACTCATGTTAAGTTTCTTTGCTGTTGCCTTGATAATGCGGAAATTAGCTTGATGTGGCACTAACCAGTCAATTTCTGATTTATCGACATTATTAAGGAGCAAGGTTTCGGTGACCACATTAGACAACTGAGTTACCGCCACTTTAAACACATCGTTACCTTTCATCGTCATAAAACCGACAGCTTCAGAACTTTCATTCGCTCGAGGTGGGAAAGAACATTTTAATAAGTCCCCCTGGCTCCCATCAGCATAAATATGTGTCGCAATGATACCGGGAGTATCACTGGCACCAATAATCGCAGCGCCCGCACCATCACCAAATAAAATTACAGTGGAGCGGTCAGAAGGATCACACATTCGCGACAACACATCGGAACCAATAACCAGTACTTTTTTAGCGGCACCGGTTTTAACAAATTGATCCGCAACCGATAAAGCATAAATAAAACCAGAACACGCGGCAGCAATATCAAAGGCAGGGATATTTTTGACGCCTAATGAGGCTTGAATTTCGCATGCCGCAGCAGGAAATGCGTTTGAGGCACTTGTGGTTCCACAAACAATCATATCAAGATCACTTGCTTCGAGCCCCGCCATTTCAAGCGCTTTTAATGCCGCTTGATAACCCATTGTTGAAACCGATTCGTCTGTTGCAGCAATACGCCGCTCAGAAATACCGGTTCGGTCAACAATCCATTGGTCAGTGGTTTCAACCATTTTTTCGAGATCTTGATTGCTACGAACTTGCACAGGTAGATAGCTACCTGTTCCGAGAATTTTTGTTTGCATATATGAGATCAGCTATTGATGTCTAAAAGAATCGACTCCAAACGATCTTTAATCATTTCAGGAAGACGACGTTTTGCTTCTGTTGCTGCTAAATTTAATGCTTGTAAAAATGCAGCTTCATCCGCGTTACCATGACTCTTTACTACTATTCCGCGCAATCCTATCAGACTTGCACCGTTATAGTGGTCGGGGTTCATCTTACTGAGAACAGCTTGTATACGAGGAGCGATGAGTTTGGAGAGTAAACGAACAAAAAAACCGTCATTTAAGCCGCGTTTTAATTGGTGTACTAACAGTTTTGCAATGCCTTCTGAAGTCTTTAAGGTAATATTGCCGACAAATCCGTCGCAAACAATCACATCCACATTACCTGTGTAAATTTCATCGCCTTCTACAAAGCCAATATAATTAATTTGCTCGGTATGTTGTAGAATTTGACCGGCCTGCTGAACTTGGTCGTTACCCTTAATCGCTTCAATGCCGACATTAAGCAAAGCGACTTTGGGACGGGATTTCTTATGGACAGCTTCACATAATACAGACCCCATAATAGCAAACTGGAATAAGGTATCTGAGTCACAAGATACATTAGCCCCTAAATCCAATAAATAAACCGGTTTTCCGGTCATTGCGGGTAAGCAAGACACAAGTGCAGGTCGATCAATACCCGGTAAGGTTTTTAATAACACCTTAGCCATCGCCATTAATGCGCCCGTGTTACCGGCACTAACGCAAGCAGCGGCTTTGCCGTCGCGCACGAGCTCAAGGGCAATTCTCATAGAACTGTTTTTACGTGAACGCAAAGCATGAATGGGCTTATCGCACATTGTCACGACTTCAGTGGTATGGATTATTTCAATACGGGATAGATCTGTTGAGTGAGCTTGAGGTAGATATTTTTCTATTTCGGTTTGATTACCAACCAAAATAATATTTAAAGATGTGTGAAATTTCAATGCCTGCAAGGCTGCAGGCACTGTCACGTGGGGGCCGTGATCGCCCCCCATCGCATCTAACGCAAGCGTCAGATTTATCATTAGATTAGCAACAAATTACTTGTTGATAACCTTTACACCGCGGTAAAAACCATCAGCAGTCACGTTGTGACGTAGATGTAATTCACCGCTGGTTGCGTCTACTGATAATTGAGCTGTGCTCAATGAATCATGTGAACGACGCATACCACGCTTTGAACGTGATTTTTTATTCTTTTGTACAGCCATTGGACCTGTCTCCTACGATTACTTGCTCTTCAGTTTTTCTAACACTGCAAATGGATTTGCACGCTCCTCATGAGCGGGTTCGATCTCGCCTACAACTACATCTTTCGATCCAGACTTACAATTATTATCATCGTGCATCGGGATGATAGGCATAGCGACTATCAATTCATCTTCAATCAATTGATGCAGACGTAATTCACCAATCTCATTACACTCAATTGGGTCATACGCATCCGGGAGCTCATCGATTTCTGCCTCAGTCTTACAAGGACTAAAACAAAAGTCGACCGTAACCTCAGTAGTAACTTGTGTCATACAACGTTGACATAGCAGAGTGAGCTCCGTCACAGCCTTCCCGCGAAGGTAGACTATCCCCTGTATATCGACGCCACATTCCAACGACACAACTACGTCGGAACAGTCGCCGGTACATAACTCGCTTAATCGCTTTAGTTGCTTACCTAAAATGGTACCTTCATAACGAAGGCCGCTAGAGGCTGCGCGTATAGGATCAATTGAAACCGGTATCTTTACTGTTTGCATAAGGCGCGCATATTATAGTTTGAAAACGCTGGAGTCAAAGAAAATTTCCGTAAAAATACGGTAATCTCACCTAACAATGAACTTTAGGTACTCTTTAATCCGGCATTAGGTTTGAAAGTTGGCAAATTTTACCGAACCCAACTCCATCACACAAGCATTACTCGATAAAAATGATCCATTTGCCTAGATGAATACAGTAAACTGACTAATATTCTGTTATTAGCCTAAAAATAATGAAGAAAAGCCAATGAAATTCAACCTAGTACTTGCATCAACCTCACCTTTTCGTCAGCAATTATTACAAACCTTAATGCTGCCTTTTAACTGCGTTAACCCTGATGTTGATGAAACTGCTGCAAAAGATGAAACAGCATTAGCATTAGTCAAACGGTTAGCTGAACAAAAAGCATTAGCCGGAGCGAACTTAATTGATCAAACATCCGTGCCACAATTAATTATTGGCTCAGATCAAGTCGCGATGATTAATGGTCAGATTATCGGTAAGCCAAATAACATCGAAAATGCTATTGCTCAATTAAGCGCGGCTTCTGGTCAAGCAATCACTTTTTATACCGGTCTAGCTGTATTTAATTGTGATAATCAACGCATGTTGTCGTGTGTTGAACCTTTTACAGTGCACTTTAAATCGTTAACAGAAGCGCAAATTCGCTACTACATCGACAAAGAACAACCATTATATTGCGCAGGTAGTTTTAAAGTAGAGGGGTTGGGAATCGCACTCTTTAGCCGCTTAGAAGGTGATGATCCTAATACTTTAATTGGTCTGCCATTAATTAGGCTTATCGATTTACTGGCACAGCATGGTGTTGATGTACTCAGCGAAGCCTCCAATAATCAATCAAATAATATTGGTCTAAAATATTGACCGGCATTATTTAACATTTCTGTGCATAAAGATGGGTGATTGGGTAAGTGATTAACAAAATGACAGGGCATAAACGCAGAGGTAATTAAAAATTATTTAAGTTAATGAAATACAGCGTCGGCAACACTTATGTGCGACGCTGCTGCATTTCAATTATCAATCATCATAAACACAAGATAGTTAAAGATAATCACGTATCGCAAGTGGCTTATCGACAATCGCGCGCGGATTTAGCGCTTGCAATTTTGATTGATTATGGGCGCCATAACTCACACCAATACTCGCCATACCAGCATTTTTGGCCATGGTTAAGTCATGGATTGAATCGCCAATCATAATGGCTCTATCTGCGGCAACATCAAAATGAGTCAATAACGAAAACAACATCTCAGGATGCGGTTTGCTTTCAGCGTCATCGGCACAGCGCGTCGCATGAAAGTACTGGCCTAAGCCTGTCCGTGCCAATACGTTATCAAGACCCTCTCGCCCTTTACCCGTCGCAACCGCTAATTGATAACCGCCAGCATGTAAACTGCGAATAAGTGATTCAACGCCCTCAAATAAAGGCGTAGGGTGCACATTGGCAACATGATGACGACGATAACAATCAATAATTTGCTCATGGTTTTGATGATCGGCAAATAAAATCGGCATAATTTTAGGTAAAGATAAGCCTATGACATCTCTTATTTGCTGTTCAGACGGGATAGGCAAAATGAGTTCTTGTGCTACATTTTGCATGCAAGACACTATTTTACCAATCGTGTCCATTAGCGTGCCATCCCAATCAAAAATGACCAGTTCATAAGCTTTATGTTGAATATTCAATACCATTCCTTACTTCATTTTCACACCGCTGTGGATGTTATATTCTTTTTAATTTTTCAAGTGTGCTAAGTAACACTGGGTCTAAAGGCGCCTTAACTTGCGTGACTTCATTATTCTCAGGATGAGTAAACTTAAGCTCAGCCGCATGTAAAAACAGACGATCTAAGCCTAATGCGCGCATGCTGTCGTCAAATTGTTGCTCGCTGTATTTATCATCACAGGCAATAGAATGACCCGCATATTGACAATGTACCCTAATCTGATGAGTACGCCCTGTCACAGGACTGGCCTTGACCAAGGTACACCCTTGGTATCGCTGCATGATTTTGAAACGCGTTTCCGACTCTTTACCTTCTTTATTAACTCGAACAATACGCTCGCCAGACTTTAAGGTAATTTTTAACAACGGCGCTTTGACCGATTTATCACTTGCTTGCCATTGGCCACGCACCAAGGCTAAATAATCTTTCTGCATGGTTTTACTGCGTAACTGTTCATGCAAATGTTTTAATGCACTGCGTTTTTTAGCAACAAGCAAGACGCCAGAAGTATCTTTATCTAAACGATGCACCAACTCTAAATACTTTTGTTGCGGGCGAAGTGAGCGTAAGCCCTCAATCACACCATAATCAACACCACTACCACCATGTACCGCAATGCCGGCAGGCTTATTTAATACAATTAAATGATTATCTTCGTGGATAATGCGATCTTCGAGCTGTGACACTCGAGATAAATTAGGCGAAGGTGCTTTGCGATTATCTTTTTCTGCAACTCGAACCGGCGGTATGCGAACGATGTCATCGATTTGCAATTTGTATTCTGGCTTGATGCGTTTTTTATTCACCCGCACTTCCCCTTTACGCACGATCCTATAAATCATGCTTTTGGGAACACCTTTTAATTTAGTTAGCAAAAAATTATCGATTCGTTGTTCAAAATTATCTTCGTCGATAGTCACGTATTCAACTTGGGGGGTGGTTTCAGTATTCATGATGCGCCATATAGTGGGAACCCTAATAGTGTACCTTATCTGGTAAATGCTTGGCTATTGCCACATCGGACTTGAAATAAATACACGAAAGAATATTGGCTTTTGATTGCTGAAAATAACGATTGTTGCTATATTTGCCCACAGGTTGAGAGTAAACAGTGGATAAAGTGTTCACAACTTTCACCAAATGCGAAACACTAACAGTTAAAAAAATGAACTTAACCGGTAGCAACTCATTGATTTGCAAATTGTATTTACTAAAAAAACGGCAAAACCCGTTTGTACAATTAAACCGTAAGTAATCAATAAATATTTTAATTTAACTGTGGTAAATCGCCCCAAATTCGAACAACATTTTAGCTTGTTATCAAACAAACCGATTCGACTTGGGCATTAACGGATTAAAATACCATAATTTATGGGGTTGGTTGTAACTCAACCAATTCCTTGTTTTTGTAAACATTAGAAAATAAGCCATAAATAGGATGCGACACGCAGAGACTGCGTTTTACAGTAATGAGCACCTAAATTGCCTGGATCTAACCGTGAGGTTATACCGATTAATTCAGGCCCGTAATGCAGAAAAATCGTGTTGTTTGATGACCTCATTTAGAAGAATCACGTCATCATGAAACGTATGTTAATTAATGCAACTCAATCAGAAGAGTTGCGCGTAGCCCTAGTTGATGGGCAAGAACTGTATGATTTAGACATTGAAAGTCCTGGTCACGAACAGAAAAAATCAAATATCTATAAAGGTAAAATCACCCGCGTAGAACCCTCTCTTGAAGCAGCCTTTGTTGACTACGGCGCAGATCGGCACGGCTTTTTACCCCTGAAAGAAATTGGTCGCGAATATTTCCCTAAAGGTTATTCATTCCAAGGCCGTCCTAACATCAAAGAAGTGGTGCATGAAGGCCAAGAAGTCATCGTTCAAATCGACAAAGAAGAACGTGGCAATAAAGGTGCTGCACTGACGACGTTTATCAGTCTTGCGGGTTCTTATTTGGTGTTAATGCCAAACAACCCTCGTGCTGGCGGTATTTCACGTCGTATTGAAGGTGATGAGCGTACCGAGCTTAAAGAGGCGATGTCGGAACTTGAAGTGCCTAACGGTATGGGGTTAATCGTCCGTACTGCTGGAGTAGGCAAAGAGTCCACAGAGTTAAAGTGGGACTTAAAAGTACTTCAACATCACTGGGATGCGATTCAAGAAGCCGCTCAAAGTAAAACGGCTCCATTCTTAATTCACCAAGAAAGTAATGTGATTGTTCGTGCCATTCGCGATTATTTACGTCGCGATGTAGGCGAAATTCTTATCGACCACCCGCGCATTTTCGAAGAAGCTAAACTGCATATTGGTTTGGTTCGCCCAGATTTTGTTGAACGCGTGAAACAATACGATTCTGAAGTGCCACTATTTACTCACTTCCAAATCGAATCTCAAATTGAATCAGCTTTCCAACGTGAGGTGCGCTTGCCTTCTGGTGGCTCAATTGTTATCGACCCAACTGAAGCATTAACCTCTATCGATATTAACTCTGCCCGCGCAACAAAAGGCGGCGATATCGAAGAAACAGCTTTAAACACCAACCTAGAAGCAGCAGATGAAATTGCACGTCAATTACGTCTTCGTGACTTAGGTGGTTTGGTGGTTATCGACTTTATCGATATGACACCAGTACGCCATCAGCGTGAAGTTGAAAACCGTTTACGTGATGCAGTACACCATGACCGAGCTCGCGTGCAGTTAGGCCGTATTTCACGATTTGGTTTGATGGAAATGTCACGCCAACGTTTGCGCCCTTCACTTGAAGAGTCCGCAGCACATATATGCCCACGTTGTCATGGCCAAGGCACTATTCGCAGTACCGAATCTTTAGCACTGTCTATTTTGCGTTTAATGGAAGAAGAAGCCATTAAAGAAAACACCACACAAATCGAAGCCATTGTGCCTGTTGATGTGGCGGCATTCTTATTAAATGAAAAACGTAAAACGATCCGTATTACTGAAGAACGCCACCAAGTTGAAGTGTACATTATCCCTGATGCACACATGCAGACTCCGGATTACCGAATGGTTCGTCGCAAAAGTGATGATGAAGTCATTGAGTCAAGCTACAAGCGTGTTGAGCAACCTGCCGCAAATCTGTATGAGCCTCGTAAACTTGAGCGCGCAGCGTCTCCAGAGCCTGCATTAAAAGGCTTCACCGCCCCTCAAAAAGCAGCAGAAGACACCGCAAAACCGGCTGTAAAAGTAACACCTGTAAATACCGCCCCTGTGGCAGCAGCACCTAGTCAGCCAGGATTATTCGCTCGGATGGCCTCAGCGGTTAGTGCCTTGTTTTCTGCTAATGAAGCTGAGGTCAAAGACACCAAAGCGGTACCGCAAACCAAAGAAAATGCGCCGACGAGTAACCGTCGTAACACTCGTCGTAATGACACACGTAACGACAGTACTAACCGTAATGACAAGCGTAATGACAGTCGTAATGATAGCCGCCGTCAGCGCAATGACAGCGACAAATCAAAAGAAGGCACAGAGGCTCGTCCTCAAAATAAGCGTAATGAACGTAATAGCAGAAACACAGGTCAAGACGACAACGCAAAAAACAAGCCGAGAAATGAAAAAGTTGACAAGCCATTACAAGTCAATGAAACCAAAGTAACAGAATCAAAAGCAACAGAAACTAAAGCAACAGACAGTAAAGTCACTACAGAAAAGTCTCCAAAGCAAGAAGCTGCTCGTGAACGTCGCCAGCGTCGTAACTTACGTCGTAAAGTGCGTATTGAAAGCGAACAGAATGAAGCATTATCAGCAACCGATGTTAATGAATCAAGTGACCAATCAGTCGATGTAATAACATCTGAAGCTAAAGCCGTAGAGTCAAAAGTATCTGAGGATAAAACATCAGAAACGAGACCGCCGCGTAGTCGTCGTCAACCTCGTAAAGAGAAAACTGAACAAACGACTGAAACACCAGCAGAGAGCGTTATCACTCAAGCGACTGAAGTAACAAACGTTACGACTACTGAGCCAGTTAACACCGACACGACTGATGTCGTTGAAGGTAAAGCGGAAGCAATTGAAGCCGATGTTAACACTAACAGTGAAACTGTCGTTGCTAATGCTGATGTTGCCAATGAAACGGATGAGTCAAGCACTGACACTGAAGATACCGCATCAGAAAATGAAACCGATGACACCAAAGCTGAAGGTCGTGAAGGTCAACGTCGAAGCCGTCGCAGTCCTCGTCATCTACGTGCTGCTGGTCAACGTCGTCGTCGTGATGATGAATCCGGTTCAACGCAGCAAGCCGTTTTCACTCCTAATGATGAGCTAGAGAAGCAATTAGACGCTGAGCTAAGCAGAAATCAAACCCAGGATAATGCCCCTGTTACTGAGGCTGTTGTTGAAACAGTTAGTACGGCTGTGGAAATGGTGAAGACTGACGCTAACAAGGCTGAAGTGACCAAGGCTGATGTCGAGCCAACGATTGTTGTTGCTGACAAGCCAGAGGCTAAAGAGGAAGTACCTCAAACACCTCCGGTAGTAAAAGCTCCTGAAGTAGCCGAAGATAAAGCGGCCGTTGAAGTTGCTAAAACGCCTGTTGCTGTTCCAGCTGTACAAGCGCCAGTCGCCGATACTGCAGAAACAGAGAAAACAACTGCAGTGAGCAGCAAACAAGATAAAGCGGTTGCAGCCAATGCATCAGCCCCGACGGCTAAGCCTGCGGCTATTGTCCGTCAAGCTAAGCCGGCAGCGGCAAAAGAAGTTGCGCCAGCAATCGTTTCTGCTGATGTCGCCACAGCAGCAAAAGCACCGGTGAAAACAAGTCGCTTTGGTTCTATGGTGTCATCTGACACGACTAAACCTACCGTAGATGTCCGTGAACAGAAGGCCGTACCTCAAGGACGTACTTATCAAGCACAAGCAACTGAAACCAATGCTCCGAAAGTAGCAATGAATAACAGTGCATCAGCTGATATGACTCGCCCTGGAGAGTAACGCTAAATAGGGCTAACTAAGCCCTATTGTTGATTAAGCCATGCTAAGCATGGCTTTTTTATTGAAAAAATTGTCTCGACCTAAAAGTGTAAACACATTTCCGGACATAACTGTAATACAAAAAAAGGGCCATTGAATAATCAATGCCCCCTTTTTTTATCTGTTTATCCCGTTCTTTCAGCACAACAAACCCATTGGTTTATACTTTACGTTTATCAGCAAATTTACTCATGACTTTATCAAATTTAGGCTTAACGACTAACTGACAGTAAGGCTGTTGCCCATTTTTAGCAAAGTAGTCATCGTGATAGCTTTCAGCGGGGTAAAACGTGTCGAACGCACTGATTTCGGTCACTATCGGCCTAGACCAAACTTGTTGTTCCGTTAACCGATTAATAAATCGGTTGGCGGCATCTATTTGAGCACTGTTATGAGTAAAAATTACCGACCGATACTGTGGGCCTTTATCATTACCCTGTTGGTTAAGTGTGGTGGGGTCGTGGCTTTCAAATAACACGCTAAGCAGTGTTTCATATTGAATAACGGCCGAATCGAACTCAATATGAATGACTTCTGCATGTGCTGTTTTACCAGAACACACCGCATCATAATTGGCATCTTTAGCATCACCGCCACAATAACCTGAAGTCGCACTTTGCACGCCATTAAGCTGAGCAAAAATGGCTTCAACACACCAAAAGCAACCCGCGCCAAAAGTCGCTTTTTCGTAAGAAGGCGTTGCCAAACTTGATTGAGTTAACTCATCAGAGGATTTAAAAATCATCGACACAGAATTCACACAATGACGAATATTGTTATCCGTTAGGTGTTCACCTTCAAATACATGGCCTAAATGGCCACCACATTGGGCACAGGTAATTTCGGTTCGATGACCATCAGCATCGAGTGTATGCTTTACGGCTCCCTCAATCTCATCATCAAATGCGGGCCAGCCACAATGTGCATTAAATTTATATTCACTATTATAAAGTGGTGCATCGCATTTTTTACACAAATACACACCTTGAGCATCATGATCGACAAATTCGCCACTAAAGGGACGTTCAGTGCCCTTTTGCTCGATAACGTACTGTTCAAATTCGGTTAGTTTATTCATTGTCTGCTCTCATTGAGTTTACTTGTCGCTTAAATAAAGAATACGTGAAATCCGCGGCATCAGTTCAATCAAATAATATGATGACACGCAAATAATTGCGACAAAGTGTGACTAAGGTTACCATTAGCGGTGGGTCAACACACTAATAAGAAATACAAAATGAAACTAAATACAATTGATTACCTAGCACCTGATAGTGCTGAGCGTTTTGTTGAATCGCTTCAACAAACAGGCTTTGGTGTATTATCTAACCACCCTATTCAAAAGCAACTTGTCGAAGATATTTATCAAGAATGGTACAACTTTTTTCAGTCTGAACAAAAACATGACTTTTTGTTTACACCAGAAACACACGATGGATTCTTTCCCGCATCGATTTCTGAAACCGCCAAAGGCAACAACGTAAAAGATATCAAAGAATATTATCATGTCTATCCTAGGGGACGTATTCCTGAGTCGTTAAAAGCAAATATTATTGCCTACTACGAACACGCAAATACATTAGCAACTGAACTACTGAGTTGGATTGAACAATATACCCCAGCTGAAGTCGCCGCTAAATATAGCATTCCATTGCCCGACATGATCGCAAAGAGCCAACAAACATTGTTGCGTATTCTGCATTATCCTCCGATGAAAGGAGATGAGGAAATGGGCGCAATTAGAGCGGCTGCACATGAAGACATAAATTTGATCACTCTGTTGCCAGCTGCCAATGAACCAGGCTTACAAGTTCTCACCAAAGAAGGTGAATGGATAGATGTACCTAGTGATTTTGGTAGTATTATCATTAATATCGGTGACATGCTCCAAGAAGCATCTGGCGGCTATTTTCCATCAACATCCCATAGAGTGATAAACCCTGAAGGGACTGACAAAACTAAATCGCGGATCTCATTACCGCTGTTTTTGCACCCCAATCCAGAAGTGGTGTTATCAGACCGTTATACTGCTGACAGCTATTTAAAGGAAAGATTACGGGAATTAGGCCTTATTTAAGCATTAAGACTTCATTTTACGACGATACTAAGCGCCTTCCGGCGCTTTTTTTATGTATTTAATCGGCTAACGAGGTAGAATATCACTTTTGTATATATTGTATTTATTTTCCGATTTATAAGGCAACATCATGGCAATTCAGTGGTATCCAGGACACATGCACAAAGCACGTAAAGAGATCGAGGAGGCAATGCCTCAAGTGGATCTCGTTATTGAAGTGCTCGATGCACGTATTCCCTACAGCAGTGAAAACCCAATGGTGTCACAACTACGTGGTGATAGACCCTGTATTAAATTACTCAATAAGTCTGATTTAGCGGATCCTGAGGTCACGGCTCAGTGGATTGAATACTTAGAACGTGAACAAGGCGTTCAGGCATCAGCAATCACAACGTTACAACCCGCTATGGTAAGAAGCATTCCAGATCTTTGCCGTAAGCTGGTGCCACACCGTGACATCATGGAAAAAGACATCCGCACCATGATCATGGGCATACCTAACGTCGGTAAATCAACGATTATTAATACCTTAGCGGGTCGCACTATAGCCAAAACAGGTAATGAACCTGCAGTCACAAGACGTCAGCAACGTATTAACTTGCGTAACGGAATCGTACTGTCGGATACTCCGGGCATTTTATGGCCAAAAGTGGACAATGAAGCCAGTAGCTATCGCCTTGCTGTCACTGGTGCAATTAAAGATACCGCAATGGAATACGAAGATGTGGCCATGTTTGCTGCAGGCTATTTCCTTAAAGCCTATCCTGACGAAATTTGCGAACGTTATAAGCTTCAATCGCTACCAGCCAGCGATATCGAATTACTTGAAGCTATCAGTCGTTCTCGCGGAGCACTTCGCCCTGGCGCACGAGTTGATTACCATAAAGTATCTGAACTATTACTACATGAATACCGCTCAGGGAAAATCGGCCTATTAAGCCTTGAAACCCCAGCGATGGCTGAAGTAGAAAAAGAGGAAGTTGCACGTAAATTAGCGGAGAAAGAACTCATTAAACAGCAGAAAATAGAACAAGAGAAACTTAAACGCTCCGGTAAACGTTATAACGATTAAGCACAATAAATGGACTAGGTCGTCAACTGAATGTCGACCTCGTCATTGAAGAGAACGTTGCTGACGCAATAATATTTCAACGTGAAGCTAGCTTTATCGCCAATGCCATTAAACTGGCTTCTAGCAAATCGATAACCATCTCAAACCCTCTTTCACCACCATAATATGGATCCGGTACTTCTTCGACTAACGAATCACCAAAGCTTAACATCAACTGTAATTTATAACGCAAATGGGCAGGACATCGTTCGGTCAAATCAGCTAGATTAACAAAATCTGCTGCTAGAATTAAATCAAATCGTTCAAAGTCGGTGTCTATCACCTGTCGTGCTTTCATTCCCGAAAAATCAAGTCCGCGCTTATTACCAGCAATAATACTGCGCCGGTCAGGAGAATGACCTTGATGATAGGCAATAGTACCAGCAGAATCGATTTCCAGCTGAAGTGGGTAGTGTTTTATTTGCTGCCTAAATACCGCCTCTGCCGTCGGTGAACGGCAAATATTGCCCATACATACAAAGAGGACGGAGTTTACATTTAAAAGATCTTTATCATCCATCATTTATAACCGCCATTATCTCCAGTTTCAATTCATCACTGACTCTGGGGCCTATACCTTAAGCGCATTTTTCATCACTTAGCCTTGTTCATTTGAGCTTTACATTAACTCGCGGCTCAACATGTCACAGTGGTTGAATGAATATGACATGTTATTGTGACGGCCTTTCTCGTAAAAAGGAGGCAAATCTTGGCGTCCCTTTTTGAGTAAACCCTAGATACTGATAAGTAATTATCGACCCCACCAAGGGTGGATTTTCTCGTTGTTTATCGCTTAGACCACTGCCAACATTAAACACCAATCCCGCGGGCGTTTTTACCACCAGAGCGCCCAGCTTACCTCGATACTTACCTTTTCCTTGAGTATGGCCAATCACCACAGCTTCAGCATCATACTTGGGCTTTAGTTTAATAATATACTCACTGCGCCCCACTACATAATGAGCTTGCTGATAATGTAACATTAACCCTTCCCCACCAGCATTAACAACGCCATCTAGTATCGTAAACAGTGCTTCGGTTGAAGCCACAGTTTCCTGCTTAATAACCTGTAGATGAGTGGAAGCGGTTTGTTCTACCATCATTTTCATCGCAGAATAACGTTCACTAAAGGGCCCTGGATGCTGTGGTAAGTCAAACATCATAAACCTTACCTCCTGCCATTCTTGATCGGGTACTTGTTGACGTCGAACCAACGCAGAAATCTGCTCGAAACGATTTCGACCTAACCATAGTTCACCGTCAATGGCCACATGAGGAAAGCCAAGAGTAAACGACGCAGGTAAAGCCACTTTTCTGCCGCTACGAGTCAGCATGTTACTACCATCCCAATAGCCTCGAACGCCATCTAGTTTTTCACTCACTAAATACTCAGCCACCACTGTGTCTTGTTGATATTGAGTTGCTAACTGAATGGGCGGTGTGGATAAAACTTCACTGTTTGTAGGTAAACAATACAGTGCAACAATCAGCGAAAATAAAAGAGTGGGTATCCTACGCATATGCAATCCTTGCTTTTAATTAAATCCATATAATGTTTATTTCGCTTTCGTTGAAAAATTATGTTGATCCTCGATAAGTTGTACTTATTGGCCACAAAGCGCTTTCCAAGTCATACCAATAAAAACCTTTTAATACATAATCGTACCTTTGATAAAACCACAAATTCGTACTTATCGAGATCCTATCGTTGTTAAATTGAATATATTAAAGCCTAGTACAAACAGCAGAATTATCCAATCAATGCTACAGCCTACTCTGATACCCATTGACCCGTGATGAGGCCATCATGAACTTACTAAAATAGGTGTTTTCTTTTCCCTGCGACACATCATTAAGGTTAAATCAACCTCAACTCAGGCTAAGACGTGGGGTTGGTAAGCTAAGCGCAAACTCTTTCACCTAATTCATATCAAACTTGTCATTTGCTTTACTAACAAAACGGATTGACGCGATAATAGTGTACCTATTGCAAGTCAATGCAACGCAGATACCAGGACAAAGAGCTGTTTGATAACCTTTTATTATTCCGAACTGAGATTAAATTACTACTGGAAGCATATGAACGGAATGTTACAATCTACGCAAATAAAACCCAAAAGATAATTAACAAAATGAAACCAGAGAATAATCACGGTCTAAAACGCGTTTTTCGGGCTACGGGATTTTCAATGAAAGGTCTGATGTCCGCGTGGAAAAATGAAGCGGCATTTAGGCAAGAAACCGTGCTTGCTTGCATAATGTTACCCATTGTACTGTTGATCAACATCAGCACACCTGAGCGTATTTTGCTTATCATGACCGTGTTAATTGTATTGATTGTCGAATTGTTGAACTCAGCTATTGAAGCCGTTGTTGATCGTATTGGTGATGAGATCCACCCTCTCAGTGGTCAGGCAAAAGACATCGCTTCTGCAGCAGTATTTATCAGTTTAGTATTGTGCGCGCTCACCTGGAGCATCATTATTTGGCCATTACTGTTTTAATAACAGCCAAGCAAAGATTAATCAGCGCATTTATCAGTTTTCAAAATTGAAATGGCTTGTTCAATATAAGAAATTCTTTCATTTTTGGCCCAATAAGCCGCATACACATGTCGATAGATACATGGTGCATCATCCACGTTATATAAGGTGCCATTGTCTAAAAAAGGTCGAATGAGAGCTTCAGGTAAAAAAGCGCACCCACCATTATTGAGAATAAAATCCAATGCCATACGGGCAGAACTTGTATGCAATACCGGTAACGGCAACATAGTAAAATCTTGAGCATGAGTAATATTAAACGCGGTACCCCAGTCTACTTTTATATAAGGTAAAGAAGGTGTTTGATCAAGCGTGATCCCCTGTTGTTTGGACACTAAATACAATTTGATTTGAGCAAGCTTAACTAATGTGACCCCATCAAGCTTTGGCGGATCGAAAGTAATCGCAATGTCTAAGGTGCGCTCAATAAGTTGGCGAGTCATTACCAATGCCGGCAAGACATCAGTTCTTAAGGCCACGCCTTCCAAGCGTAAATGTAATGGTTGTAACAAACCTTGTAAAAACGCATCCCAAATATTATCCCCAGCAGACAAAGCCAACTGGGCACTGTGCTGCTGATTTAAAATAATATCTTGTTTTGCTCTTTCCCAAGCATTAAGCACCGCTTCAGCATGGCCAAGCATTCTTTCGCCTGCGGGGGTTGGCTGAATATTGTTACGCAAACGTTCAAATAGCGCTATCCCCAAAATATTTTCTAGCTGTTTTATCCTAAAACTGACAGCGCTTCGGGTTAGGTAAAGATTTTCAGCCGCTTTACCAAAATGCCGAGTGCGAGACACTTCTAAGAAGGTTTTTAATAAATCTGTATCCATAAAAATTGTTTACCATTAGGGACAAAATATTTTGATTTAAAAAATGATAATACTAGCCAATACTCCAGTTGCAAATCTTTATATCTCATAATCTAGAAGGTATTAGCCATGTCTGAGCAATCATTTATCAATGCTAAACAGGGTATTGATGCTAACACCAATGGTCACAGCAACAGTTTCCAATCGACTAAACGTTTCTATGATGATGCAAATTTTCCAAAAGGATTTAAGCGTTGTGGTGATTTTACCAGCAAGGAGGCTGACTTGCTTGAACAACATGGTCAAGCAATGAAAAATTTAGTCGATGGATCACAATTACCTCGTAATGTCGACGAAGACCAATTTATTAGCGTTATACAAGGTACTTTACCCGCAACAACACCAATGGAGTTATTGTGGTCTAAGTATTGTCGTCTAGCAAAAGGGAAACCGTTTTATGCGGTTTTAGGGACTATTAACACGCCAGCCAGCGCTAAAGTTGAAATTGAAGTTGAATTTGACGATGTTGAAGAGGATGTTTCTGACACCGATGAGCCAGAATAAATCCTATTTTAACGGTTAAAGCAACCTCTCACAGTTTTAACATTTGCGCTACAATAGCCAAAAGGTAGAGTCAATATATTGCTCTACTTTTTTTGTTTTGTCACATAATTGTCACTCACCGCAGTTAACGTCAATGCTCTGGCGCCCTCGCTACATCTCACTCTGTCGCCGAAACGATTATTTTATGCCTTTAAGATCAAACTACGTCCGAAAACATGATTTAGCGCAATAATCTTATACAAATACTTCACATTTAGTAACAAAGTGCTAGTATACCCACTGAAGAATTTGTCCCATTTATTTAACTTAATGTTTATAACTCTGTATTTGATGCCCTGATTTTAGTTATCGGCGCAGATTAGATTAAGTCATAAATTCGACAGCAGCATTATATGAGACGTATATCCTGTGATATAGAAAAATAAATGCGGAGTTTCAATGATAAGATCTTTTTTTTGTATAGTGTTATTGATATTCGGTACTCGTGCCGCTTTGGCAGAGACGGATCTATCAACTGATAGCTCAACTGACAATTATACCCTCGATATCGGTATATTCTATGCTAATTCTGATTCAAACTTCATCGCAACAAGCCCTAAAACAGGCGGGACATTCCCAATTGATTTTGAAGATGAACTTCTACTAGCTGAAGAACAATATTTACCCTACTTTGAATTTACTTTCTCTTTCAACCAACGTCATAGCATTTATATTGATTGGAAATCGTTGGATCGCAAAGCAGACACAGAAACAGTATCGCAAGATTTTATCCTTGAAGATATTGACGGCAAAGATTACCTCATTGAAACTGGCTCGAAACTGAGTACCGAACTCAATATTGATATTCTACGCATTGGTTATGGTTATGACATCTGGCAAGGTACTCATTACGCAGTTGGGGTGTCAGTCGGTTTACATGCCATGTTTATCGAAACAGCCTTTAAAGGCACTATCGGTATTTGCGTCCCAGATTCAAGCTTAAGCAGTTTATGCACCAATGCGGTAGCCACGCCAGAAGTTGTAGACGAAACGCTCACGGCGCCATTACCAGACATTGGTGTTTACGGCTCTTACGAGTTTTATCCTGGCTGGACATTTGATGCACACGCACAGTATTTTGCCCTCAAATATGATGATGTCGATGGATCATTAGTCGATGTCCGTTTAGGTGTTGAAGCTAAATTTTGTGATAACTGGTCAATAAAACTGGCTTACAACTATTATGATGTCGATGTCACTATCAAAAAGACACGTAATGTCGGTAATATTGAACAACGTACTTTTGATTACAATATTAATTACAGCTTTACCGGCCCAATGTTTGCGGTCTCTTACGTGTTTTAATATCACTCGAGTCCCCCCAAAAGCATCTTAGGATGCTTTTTTTGTGACATCTCTCGTGATAATGCCATAGTACAAACCACGTTATTCTTGTTATATTCAACTCAATTGTAGATTTTTTCAAAGTCTTTTCTTAGCCCGGTTCATGAGGCACTTAATGTCGAACACTCTACTGCAAACCGCTGCAGCCAATTTGAAAAAAGCAGTTCCGTTAATGTTAAAATATAGAATACCCACCACGCCGACAAACTACGCGCTTTGGTATGCTTACGTGGGCGAACAGAACCCGTTACTCAACCAAGAGTTAGATATTGCGGTCAAACAGAATCAAACCTGTTCACCAGTAACCAGTGAATTATTATATCGTAAGCATGTGGCGGACCCGGTTGAGCTCAATGTACGTGAAATGCGTAAAAATCTTGATGTGATGGTATGTGAATTATCTCAGTCACTCAAAGACACTAATTCAGACACCGAAACCTTTCAAACCCAAATTGATAAAGATTTTAAAAAATTAAGCAACCTTGAAAACCAAGGCTTCTCGCTTGAACAAGTTATCGGCATTGTCAGAAATATCGTTAAAGAGTCTTCCAGCATCCGTTCTAGTACCGTGAGTTTTACTGAACAACTACAAAAAGCCCAGTCTGAAATAGATACGCTCAAAACACGTTTAGCAGAATCAGAAAAAGACATGCTATTTGATGCCTTAACCAATGTATTAAATCGCCGCGCATTTAACGATGATATTGAAGCGCAAATTAGTTCAGATCCTGCAGGTACCTGCTTGATTTTGATTGATATTGATCACTTTAAAATATTCAACGATAATTTTGGTCATCAACTCGGCGATTTAGTCCTGAAAACGGTTGCGAAACGGACCCAAGAAGCGTGCCGCGACGGAATTAAATTGTACCGCTTTGGTGGTGAAGAGTTTGCCATCATTGTGCCAAGCAGTCAGTTTAGAGTCGCCAGACAACTTGCCGAAGCCATTCGCAGAGCGCTCGAGAAGCTCAGTGTCAAAGACCGACGCAATGACAAAGTCATCGATTCAATAACCGCCTCTTTTGGCGTGGCTGAATGGAAACCAAAACAAAATGTATCTCAATTGATTGAAGCGACAGATACGTTACTTTACGAAGCAAAACGCTTAGGTCGTAACCGCGTGATGCCAATCGCAAACTAACACAACCTCAACTCGGGTTAATAGATGAATTGAGTACGTTACAATCCAAATATTAACCCTGTAACAGATTCTGTGTAACGACCTATTTCATATCAAACTTGCCATTTGTTTTGCTAACAAGGCATCTTCACGTGTGGATAGCCGTCAATAGTAGGCCAATGGTAGGTCGGTACAAGTTTGATCGCGGAACAAAGGACTGTTTGATAACCGTTTATTATCCAGAATTGAGGTTACTGTGGTAATTTAAGATAATGCGCCGCATTTTCGGCTGTGGGATCGGTTAAGTAAGGCACATAGCCCAAAAATGGACCGCGCATCATTTGTTGTAAGCTGTCGAGATTGTCGTCAATAAAAGCCATATCAGCATCGATTTGATTCGCCACCCATCCTGCTATCGTTAACCCATCTGCTAGCACAGCTTCTTGAGTTAATAACGCATGGTTTAAACAACCTAGTTTCATCCCTACGACTAAAATAATTTCGACGGCTGATGTGGCCTCTGAATTTGGAGTCAATCTCGCTTGTAGCAGCTTGGCTTGCAGTAACGTGATCGTGTCAGACAAATACTCGCCATTGCCCAAGGGTAAACGCCAGCCACCAGCACCTTCAATTAATACAAAATCAGCGCTTTGCATCGCTGGGTGATACATAGTCTCTAGCACACTTTGTGCACTTAATGTTTGTTTAGCTTGCTTGGCAGCAATGTGCGGTGCAATAGCCGGTTCAAAGCAAATAGGATTAACCACTTGATAGGAAAAATCCATATTCGATTGTGCAATTAACATCATCGCATCTGGGTTACGCAAGCCATTTTCAGTGTGTTCACATCCTGATGCTATAGGTTTAAAACCACATTTATTGCCTTGGGCTTTAGATAACAATGCCGCTGAAATTAGCGTTTTACCACTGTCGGTGTCGGTGCCTGTCACAAAATACAGCATAGCTTCAGCCTCGTTTCGCGTGAATATACGCAATTTGATAAGTTAATGGTAACCCTTTATTGGTGCGTAGGGTTTCTGCTAACGCCACCCGTTGCTGCCATTGTTGCTTGGTGAGTGCGAGACGTTCTTTGCCAGTACTTTGTTGGTCAAATGACGCCCCAACACCTTTTATTGAATATAGTAAGCTGCGTAAATCATCAAAATAAATGCTGATACTATTAACGTGAATATTAACGCTATACCAGTCATTCGTGGTGGTTTGAGATGAGATAAATGCCGCCTTAAGCACTGATATGGAATCAAATTGGTTTACTCTAAAACCTAAGTGCTTTAGCTCAGCCAAGCTGCCATCAACAACCACACTAAGATGACATTCGCCGCCGGGTCGTAATACTCGATGAAACTCAGAAAACGCATTGGGTAATGTTTGGCACCACTGCAAGGCTAAATTGGAATAGATGCTGTCAATGGATCCGCTTTGTAAACCCAATGCTTGTGCGTCACTGCAAAGGGGTAAATAATCGGGGTGTTGTTGCACAAGTTGAGCAAGCATGCCATGAGCAATATCAACGGCGACAACCTGTTTTACCTCATTAAAAGCTTTAAAACATGTACCAGGGCCGGCTCCAACATCAAGCAAGGTGCCAAATAAATGCGCTTGTTGTAACAATTGCTGAGCACTCATGCGCTGCAACACATCATGTTGCTTGTAATGAGATGCGGCTATTGAAAACTTTTTTGCAACCGGATTATCTAACGTCATGGAGTTTCTCAAAGATACGATTTATTTAGTCACTGATGGTGGTGCTAATACTGCTTGCCGCGAGGTATTATCATCATGTTGATCAATAAGCTGAGCCACTGCGCTCACGAGCGCACGAATATCACTGGCTTGATGCAGTACATTTAAGGTAATCCGCAAACGCGCCTGATCTTTGGGCACCGTTGGTGAGCGGATCGCACCAACCAAAAAACCGTGTTGTGTTAACTGTTGAGCAATTGTCATCACGCGATGATTATCACCGATCATAATCGGCTGAATAGCCGTGGTCGAAGACGTTATGGCTAATTGTTGCTTCTGTGCAAGATCTCTGAAAAGCGCGATGTTAGCCGTTAATTGTGCCAATAACTGTGGGTGATCTTGTTGCCAATTTATGGCGGTTAATGCCAGATGAGCATTAGCCGGAGACAACGCAGTTGAATAAATATATTCACGAGAAGTCGCGACCAAATAATCAATCACATCTTGTGAGGCTAAAATGGCCGCGCCTTGACACCCTAGCGCTTTACCAAAGGTGACCACTTGAATATCGACCTTATCGGCATTAACAAACGAGCTTGGTAATACCCCAAAACCATGAGCATCATCGACAATCAACCAAGAGTTATGTTGTTGACATAAGGATGAAAGTTCAGCAATGGGGGCGATGTCTCCATCCATACTAAACACACTTTCGGTAACAACAGCGCTATGAGGGTTACGTGCAATAATGCGCGCTGCACTACTAATATCATTATGTAGAAAACGCCGAATATTACTGCCACTGTCTTTTAAGCCATCGATGACTGAGGCATGAACCAACTTGTCGGCAATAACCGTATCGTCGGCACTAAACAGGGTTTTCATTAACGCGCTGTTGGCGCTAAAACCTGAGCTAAATAGCATACAAGCTTGATGGCCAGTAATCTCACATAGGCGCTGCTCGAGTGCCAAATGGGCTTGGCCATAACCACTCACAAGAGGTGATGCCCGACTGCCGACACCAAACTCTTGTGCTCCAGCATAAAGTGCTTGGGCTAAAGCGGGTTCATGGGCTAAGCCTAAATAATCATTATGGCTAAAATCAATTGTCGCATGTGGCTTGGTTGCCGACACATGTCGTTGGCGTAAAAGGCCCGCGGCCTGCTGCTCAGCCAGCTTATCACTTATCCGCTGGGTTAATGGATGTTGTCCCATGCCAGTTTGGCCTATTAACGTCATATTAGATCACAACGCCGCTGCATCAAAAAACTGCTTGGTCGACTTATCTTGTTTAGCACTGGCTTTGGCTAATAAGGCACTGTCGGTTTCGATGTTGGCTTGTGGGCCTTGTTCGGGATGTAACCCTAAACGACGAAATAAACTCATGTCATCATTTTCTTCAGGATTAGACGTCGTCAACAACTTGCAACCGTAGAAAATTGAATTAGCACCGGCAAAGAAACACATTGATTGCAGTTCATCACTCATGCTTTCACGACCTGCAGACAAGCGCACCCGCGACTTAGGCATAAGAATACGGGCCACTGCAATTGTGCGGACAAACACAAGTGGGTCAAGATCATCAATATTTTCAAACGGCGTTCCAGCCACTTTAACTAACATGTTAATAGGCACTGAATCTGGATGTTGTTCTAAATTAGCCAGTTGTTGTAGTAAACCTGCACGGTCAGTGGCGTCTTCGCCCATGCCAACAATCCCGCCCGAACAAACTTTCATCCCTGATGCTCGCACATTTGTCAGCGTATCTAAGCGGCTTTGATAAGTGCGAGTGGTGATAACTTCGCCATAATATTCTGGTGAAGTATCCAGGTTATGGTTGTAATAATCTAAACCGGCATCGGCTAATTTGCTGGCTTGTTCTGGCGACAACATGCCTAATGTCATGCAAGTTTCCATGCCTAAGGCACGGACATCTTGTACCATTTGAGTTAAATATGGCATGTCTTTGTCTCGCGGGTTACGCCAAGCGGCGCCCATGCAAAAGCGTGATGCACCAGCAGCTTTAGCGCTTTTAGCCTCAGTTAATACTTTTTCAATTTCAAGTAAACGTTCTTTTTCAAGGCCAGTATCGTAACGCGCGCTTTGTGGACAATATTTACAGTCCTCAGGGCATGCACCAGTTTTAATCGATAAAAGACGACTGATCTGCACTTCGTTAGGGTCAAACATCTCTCGATGAATGCTGTGTGCTTTAAATAATAAATCATTCATAGGCAACGCAAACAATGCTTCAATTTGTGCTTTTTTCCAATCCTGACGAACTTCAGCTAACGACATGGAGCATTCCTTTATTTTTATTTTATGTTGGCTAGGATACCCTGAGCCCGTAAACTGTCAACGCAGTAGCCACTTCACGCTTTACTAGCGGTTAAAAAACGAGCACATATAACTATGGCACTTTCCGACGTAAACAGCACTATCGATTACGCTTTCGATGCACAACATATTTGGCACCCTTACACCTCTATGACCCAGTCTTTACCTGTATATGGGGTGGTTTCAGCTCAAGGTTGTGAGCTGATTTTAGACAATGGCAAAGTGCTCATTGATGGCACAAGTTCGTGGTGGTCATGTGTGCACGGGTATAGTCATCCGACCATTGTCGCTGCAATGCAACAACAGCTTTCACAGCTTAGTCATGTGATGTTTGGCGGAATAACCCACCAACCCGCCATTGAAGCATCAAAACGTTTAGTGCAGATGACCAGCGCAAATTTAACCAAAGTATTCTTAGCCGATTCAGGCTCAATTGCGGTAGAAGTCGCATTAAAAATGGCACTGCAATATTGGCAAGGTCGAAACCAACCACAAAAACAACAGATCATGACCGTGAAAAACGGTTATCACGGTGATACCTTTGCCGCAATGAGCGTATGCGATCCAGACGGTGGCATGCACACCATGTTTGGCAATAATGTGACTAAACAAGTATTTATCCCTGCGCCAACGTCTAAGTTTAATGAACCGCTTAATCAAACGGATTCACTCGCTTTAGATGCTGCATTTGCTCAACATCACCATGATATTGCCGCCGTGATTATCGAACCCATCATGCAAGGCGCTGGCGGAATGCGTTTTTACTCCCCGGCTTATCTAACTAAACTTCGTCAACTGTGCGATCAATACCATGTACTACTGATCTTAGATGAAATTGCCACCGGATTTGGACGCACAGGCAAACTGTTTGCTTATGAGCATGCCAATATTGAGGCGGATATCATGTGTGTGGGTAAAGCCTTAACCGGCGGCTATATCAGCCTTGCTGCCACCCTGTGCAGTGACGAAGTTGCCAATGGTATTAGTGACTCACCTGCGGGTGTGTTTATGCACGGCCCCACATTTATGGGTAATCCATTAGCGTGCGCCGCGGCAACAGCCAGTTTAGATTTACTGCTTCAAGGTGACTGGCAACAACAAGTTAACGCCATTGAAACCCAACTCAAGCAAGAACTCGCAAGTGCGATTGATTTACCTCAAGTGAACGATGTCCGTGTGCTCGGTGCTGTTGGCATTATTGAAATGATCAATACGGTCAATACAGCCCAATTACAGCAAGCCTTTGTTGAGCTGGGCGTCTGGGTAAGACCGTTTAATAAATATATTTATCTGATGCCGCCCTACACCATCAATGCAGCGCAATTAAGCAAGCTGACTTCGGCGATGATCACCGTCGTAAAAGGCATTGATGCTACGCCAGTAACCGCTCAATTTATTAGTCACGGTTAATCACATTCAGCTAAATTATTTTTGTCAATGAGACACGTTTGTATCAGAGAAGGAGTTAACCTCAACTCGGGATAATCGGAGGGATAAGAGATGGGATGAATCGATAAAAATGGCGTTGTGTTAAGTATGCAATATCAAACTTGCCATTTTTTGCTAACGATCTGTTTGATAACTGTTTACTATCCCACCTTGGGTGAGTTACGCCCCACTTAGCGAAAAATCCAATCGTGCCAATAAAGGGCTTTTTAATGACGTTGTCGCGCAAAACATGCACCCGTTCTCCACTAGCTAATTCATCTTTTACTTGCAACTGCGACACTAATCAATATCCGCACCCTATTTGACCATGTTGACAAAAACGTCAGATATGGACACTCGGCATGTAACAGATATAGGCTGCTTTAGGCCAAAAGACTGTATCTAAAGTGAGTCTGCATCTTGTCTGTGTAGTCAAATGATTACTGGGTGCACACTGTAATGTTTCGCGTTACTGCCAGCCGAAAAATAACGTTCAAAAAAGTATAGCTACACGCTATTACCTTGTACCATCATCATAGCAAGCCTAAACGATACGCCTAAATAATTGAATAATTCTAATGTTTACTTTTTAACTAGACTAGAAATTAACGCCCGCAATGCGGCTGGTTTAACCATTTTCGCCATATAGTGATAACCGCGTCTTTCGACATCATCAACCAAATCTTTGTTGGTATTAGCGGTAATCAAGATCCCGGGTAAATGCTCACCATATCGGCTGCGGATGCCATTCATCGCATCAATACCATTTTGGTCATCATCTAAGTGATAATCAGCTAACATGATGTCTGGAGCAACGCCTTTAAGGCCTAATTTAATCCGTGCATCGGCAAGATCTTTGGCACAAATAACTTCACATTGCCAACGGCTTAATAACGACTCTAGCCCCGCGAGAATCGCCTCTTCATTGTCGATACATAAGACTTTAATTCCCGCTAAAGGCTGCAATAATGTCGGTAAAGGCTTACTGCTTATTTGACTTATCGTTTTGCCTATTGGCACGGAAATCGAGAATATCGAACCATGACCTAAGGTCGAACTCACATGAATTTGATGATCAAGTACCTTGCTAATCCGATCGGCAATCGCTAATCCTAATCCCAAGCCACTGACATTACGGCTACTGGGATGATTTAGACGTTTAAACTCTTTAAAAATTTCTTGTATATCAAACTCATTAATCCCACAGCCAGTATCTAACACTTGGATCTCGATAAAGTCACCTCGATGACGGCAACCGAATAAGACTTTACCGCCACGAGCATAACGGTAAGCATTGGTTAAAAAATTCTGCAAAACACGCCGTAATAATGATGGATCTGAGTTTACGGTCGCCGTAGAGGGCACCATCGAAAAAGAGATCTGACTGTCACTTGCCATCGCATCAAATTCAACCGACAAACCGTTAATCACCTCCGCAATGGCAAAATCGCGGCGATTAACTTCCACCATGCCCGAGTCGAGCTTAGAGATATCTAATAAATCGGTCAATAACTCGCCAGCTATTTTCAACGAACTATTCACATGGGTTAATGTCGTGCGGGCTTCGAGATCCAGATTAGGATATTGTGATAATGAGGCGGTAAATAATCTAGCCGCATTTAATGGCTGCATTAAGTCGTGGCCCACAGCTGCTAAAAAGCGTGTTTTAGACGCGTTAGCCAGCTCTTCCTGTGCTTTGGCTTCAAGTAATTCGCTGTTTGACATCGCCAGCTCATAGGTTCGCTCTTGCACGCGGCTTTCTAATGTTTCATTGGCTTCCAGCAAGGCTTTTTCTTGTAAACGATATTGAGTAATATCAGTAAAAGTCATCACAAAACCGCCGTCAGGCATAGGGTTACCTTGAATTTTAATCACCTTACCATCTTGGCGTTCACGCTCTGAAGTGTGAGGGGTGCCATTACGCATATGCTGTACTCGCACTGCGACTTGATCTTCAATATCTCCCGTACCACAAAAACCGCGCGAAGCATTAAACCGCACAATGTCAGCAATAGGCATACCTTGTTGTAAAAATCCTTCTGGATACTGATATAATTCTATATAGCGATAATTCCACGCAACTAAATTAAGATCTTTATCAACCACACTCATGCCTTCGTAAGCGTGTTCAATAGCGCCTCGCAACATATCCTGACTTAAAATAATTTTCGACGATGCTTCATCAACTAAACTAAAGACTTCATCAAGGCCCAAATCTCGGCCTTGCAGCACAGAATCCATCACTAATGAAGCACTTGATGCGCCCAAAACACCCGACAACATGTGTTCGGTGTGGGCGATTAATTCTTCAGGGGCCGTTTTGTACCAACTATCACTTTTAACCGCATCAGCCGAAAAACGGCTAAAGCTCTCATAAGCACGAGTGGGACTCACAAACCGGCTGGCCAAAATTAATAAATCTTGTTGCGAAATAGGCCCTTGACGTTTTTTAGAATCTTGCTTTGATGACCAAGGCTTTACAAAATTACTCGCTTGAATACGCTCTGCAACGCCGGCTCTAAACCAAATAGAACCCAGTACATAACAAAAGATATTCGCTAACAAGGCGATCAAAGTATCACTAACATTTGGGGTTATCGAATTAAGTAAACCAAACTCGCCACCAATCAAACGAGCTTCACCGGCACCTTGAAGTAAAATAAAACACCACAGACTAAAGCCCACAGCAAGACCAAGATAGACGCCGGATCGATTACCATGCTTCCAATATAAACCGCCAACTAATGCAGGCGCTAATTGAGAAAAAGCGCCAAATGACATCATCCCCAAATGTGAAAGTGAATCTCTGTCGGTAAACAGTAAATAACTCAAATAACCAAAACCTAGAATCACTACTATGGATAAACGGCGTACATTTAACAATAATTGAGAAAACTGACTAAAGTTCTTTTCTCTAATTTGCCCAGTTCGCAGTAAAAATGGCACCAGCCATTCATTACTGACCATCACGCTGATGGTAACCACTGCCACAATGACCATTCCGGTTGCCGCAGACAAGCTGCCTAACAATGCAACAACGGCTAAGATCGGTTGGTCGAGCACCAGAGGTAAGTTGATGACATAGGTATCTGCTGACACAGTATCACCCAATATCACTTTGCCAGCTAACGCCAATGGCGCAACAAATAGACCAAACAAAGCCAAATAAATCGGAAAAATCCAACGGGCTTTTTTCAGCACATGTTCGCCACCACACTCAACCACCATCACATGGAACTGTCTTGGCATACACATAAATGCCGCCATACCGACAAAAAGCTCAGGGAGAAACGACTCTAAACGAATATGACTATTTTCAATTAATGCTTTATCAGATGCCTGTTGCCAAATATCACCAAAACCATCAAAAACACCGAAACTAATGACGACACCAACAGAGATAAATGCGGCGAGTTTAACCAATGACTCAAATGCAATCGCCACCATCATCCCAGGATTATGTTCGGTAGCATCTAATTTACGAGTACCAAATAAAATGGCAAAAATGGCTAACAACATGGTGATCAATAATGGCACCGCCACTGGACTCAGCGGGTTATCATCGGGTTGGAATAAATTAAGACTAAATACCATCGCTTTAAGCTGTAAGGCGATATATGGCATGATGCCAAATAATGCAATAAGGGTGACTAATGCAGCCAACAATTGCGACTTTCCATAACGAGCGGCAATAAAGTCGGCAACTGAAGTGATGTTTTGTGCTTTAGACACCACGACCATTTTTCGTAGCATGCCAAACCCAAGGGTGAACACCAATATTGGGCCAACAAAAATAGGTAAAAAAGACCACAAATCATTGGCAGACTGGCCTACTGTGCCTAAAAAACTCCATGAAGAGCAATACACAGCTAAACTGAGTCCATAAATCCATACTTGGACTTTTTGGTTTATTTTACTAAACCACCGCTCTGCGCCCCATGCCAAAATAAACAGTAGAGACACATAACACACCGCAATCACGGCAACGATTAAGGTTAAGTTCATGAAACGTCCGATATCACTTTATTGTTATTAAAAATCTGTTTTATTTTTATCTAAAACATCATGTATTGAACATAAAACAACCTACATAAGAGAATTGTTATAAATGATAGACTAACTCTGCAGCTTTCCTTGTTATATTAACACGTGCAACAGACTAAATATTAAGGATATTTTAAAAATAGACCAAGGTCTAATAGTGCAAACAGCCCGTTGCAGATGATACTTTAACTACGCCATTTTTAGAAAGGGAAGCCCTATGAGCTCGCAGTCTCTTTACAAAGTTCCTAGCGACATAGCGAACAACGCACTGGTTAATAACGATCAATATAAGAAAATGTACCAGGAGTCCATTGTTAATCCAGAAGGTTTCTGGAGAGAGCACGGCAAACGCATTGATTGGATTAAACCTTATACTAAAATCAAGAAAACGTCATTTGATGATCATAACCTATCCATAAATTGGTTTTATGACGGTACGCTCAATGCCTCTGCCAATTGTTTAGATCGTCACCTCGAAGAATACGGCGATAAGCTGGCCATTATTTGGGAGGGCGATGACGCCAACGAACAGCGCAAATTGACTTATGCAGAACTGCATAACGAAGTCTGTAAGTTTGCTAACGCGCTGCGCAGCCAAGGGGTAAATAAAGGCGATATCGTCACTATCTACATGCCTATGGTGCCTGAAGCTGCAGTTGCCATGCTGGCTTGCGCGCGCATTGGTGCAGTTCATTCAGTGGTATTTGGCGGCTTTTCACCAGACTCGATTGCAGCAAGGGTGATTGACGGTAAATCAAAAGTCTTGATTACCGCTGACGAAGGTGTTCGTGCTGGTCGTAAAATCCCTTTAAAACGCAGTGTTGATGAAGCGATATCAAATCCTGATGTAACTTGCGTCGAGAAGGTCATTGTATTTAAGCGAACTGGTGGTGACGTAGATTGGGTTGAAGGCCGAGATGTTTGGTGGCATTCACTCATGGAAGTCGCTTCAGAGTATTGCATACCAGCTGAAATGAATGCCGAAGACCCGCTGTTTTTGCTTTATACCTCTGGCTCTACTGGTAATCCTAAAGGTGTGCTGCATACCACTGGCGGTTATATGGTGTATGCCTCAATGACACATGAATACGTGTTTGACTATAAAGCTGACGAAGTATATTGGTGTACCGCTGATGTGGGTTGGATTACCGGCCATTCTTATATGGTATATGGTCCTTTTGCTAATGCCGCCACGGTATTAATTCATGAGGGCGTACCTAATCATCCTACACCTGCTCGATTAGGTGAAATGATCGACCGCCATAACGTCAATATTCTTTATACCGCGCCAACCTTAATTCGGGCATTAATGGCTGAAGGTAAAGAACCGTTTAACAGTTACAAAGGTGACTCATTGCGGATTATGGGCTCTGTTGGTGAACCAATAAACCCAGAAGCATGGCGTTGGTACCATGAAGTGGTTGGCCATGCAAACTGCCCAATCGTCGATACTTGGTGGCAAACTGAAACGGGTGGCATTTTAATCAGTCCACTACCAGGTGCAACAGATACAAAACCTGGCTCCGCAACGCGACCCTTTTTTGGTGTACAACCGGCACTGGTTGATAACATGGGTGATCTTGTAGAAGGGACGGGTGAAGGTAACTTAGTTATCCTAGATTCGTGGCCAGGACAAATGCGCACCGTTTTTGGTGATCACGACAGATTCGCCCTCACCTACTTCAAAACCTTTCGTGGTATGTATTTTACCGGTGATGGTGCTCGTCGTGATGAAGATGGCTACTATTGGATCACGGGCCGTGTAGATGATGTGATTAACGTTTCAGGACATCGCTTAGGCACCGCAGAAGTTGAAAGTGCGTTAGTGTCCCATGAACTCGTTGCTGAGGCTGCCGTGGTAGGTTATCCCCATGACATCAAAGGCCAAGGTATTTATGCTTATGTCACTTTGACTCGTGGTGTTGAACCGACTGAAGAATTACGTCAAGAGTTACGCCAATGGGTACGTAAAGAAATTGGTGCCCTTGCCACACCGGATCTTATCCAATGGGCCAGTGGTTTACCTAAAACGCGTTCGGGCAAAATTATGCGTCGATTCTTACGTAAAATTGCGGCTAACGAAGTAACCAACTTAGGTGATTCTTCAACATTGGCAGATCCAGCAGTCATAGATACGCTAATTGAATATCGTTTGAACAAAACGGAGTAATTGCTTCAACCATTGTCATTGATCTATCCACCCTGAGAAATCCTGACCAATTTCTCGTTTCGCCCCTCATTAGAGGGGCTTTTTTTTAAACTTAATATGAGATCCCGTCTGCGTTACTGTCTCCTAAGTAACTGATCTTCTGTTCACAATATAACACCGTTGTATGTTTATCGACTTCAGTCAAAGTCAATTCACTTTATGTAATATAGTTATATCAGCCATTGGCTATGTTAAGCTTTATAAAAACCAGATTAATACTATCGATAAATTGAAAGACTCATCCCCCATGCCCGTTAAAATCACTTTACGTGATTATCAACAACACTCCGTCGACGCTGCAATTGCTCATTTCAAGCAAAGCCAGCAATCAGCGGTGTTGGTTCTTCCCACTGGCGCGGGTAAAAGTATCGTGATTGCCGAATTAGCGCGTATTGCCAATGGCAACGTACTGGTATTAACTCACGTAAAGGAATTAGTCGCTCAAAATGCACAAAAAGTGGGCTTACTCACACAACAAGCAAATATTTACTCTGCTGGATTAAATCAAAAAAAAGCCAATGGCAAAACGGTGGTTGCCAGCGTCCAATCTGCCGCTCGGGCTTTGACAAAATTTACACAACCGTTTTCATTAGTCATTATAGATGAGTGCCACCGAGTCAGTAACGAGTCAACTAGCCAATATCAACAACTGCTCACACACCTTAAAGCACGTAATCCCGATATCAAACTACTTGGGTTAACCGCCACGCCTTATCGCCTTGGTGTAGGCTGGATTTATCGACTCCACTACCACGGGAAAGTGGGCAATACAGACACCCCCGTTTTTGATAAATGTATCTTTGAACTCCCAATGCGGCCATTAATTAACCAAGGATACCTCACCAAACCGATTATTTTCGATGGGCTGAGTGCCCAATATGACTTTAGCGCACTAGCCCCCCATGACAGCGGCGAATATCCGCAAATAGAAATAGACTCCTTGCTTCATCATCAAGGACGAGCAACCACCGCTATTATCAAACAAGTAAAACAACTTGCCGAACTCCGCAAAGGAGTGTTGATTTTTGCTGCCACAGTCAGGCATGCCAATGAAGTAATGGATCTTTTAGATAATGATGCCGCATTAATTACCGCTCAAACACCTCATGTCGAACGTGATGACATCATTGAACGCTTTAAGGCCCAACAACTCAAGTACATTGTTAACGTTGCCGTGTTAACCACAGGCTTCGATGCACCTCATGTTGACCTTATCGCCATATTACGACCTACTGCTTCAGTTAGCTTATTCCAGCAAATGATTGGCCGAGGTTTACGTTTGGCGCCGGATAAAACAGACTGCTTAATCATTGATTATGCCGCTAATGGCTATGATTTATTTTATCCAGAAGTCGGTCAAGTAAAACCCAATAGCAAATCAGTACCAGTTCAAGTGCATTGTCCTGTGTGTCAATTTGCCAATACCTTTTGGGGGATTGTTGATGGCGATGGCGATATTGTCGAACATTATGGCAGACGCTGCCAAGGATTAATCAATGATCAACAGCAGTGTGATTTTAGATTTAGATCAAAATCCTGTCCTGACTGTGGGGCTGAAAACGATATTGCAGCACGTATTTGCCACAGCTGCCAATCAACCTTGATAGATCCTGATAAACGGTTAAAGCAGGTCCTTAACGCACAGCATCATCATTTATTTAAATGTCAGCAAATGTTGTTGCACGACCACGATAGTAAGTTACTTATTCAATATATTGATATTGAAGGTAATGATTTTAAACAAACTTTTAGCTTTGAGACACCTGCGCAACGTAAAGCTTTTTATGCGGTGTTTGTTCTCAGTCATACTCGCACTCCAGGCCTGCGTCATCCTCAATATAACAAGGTAGTAGATGTATTGGCGGATCAAACTCGATTTAGAAAACCTGATTTATTATTGTTGAAGAAAAATAAACATCGCTGGGATTTAGTCGACTCATTTTTTGACTATCAAGGCAAATATAAAATCGATATGAGTTAAAACAAAATTAATTGGGTTGAATTACCATTTGAAAAATACTTATGGTATAAAATGCCCATATCATTAAACAGGAGTCACCATGTTTGTAGTTATTTTTGGCCGCCCAGCTTGTCCATTTTGCGTTCGTGCTGTGGAACTATCAGAAAAGTTAGCCGCACAAAGTGAAGATTTCAAATTTAAATATATCGATATTCATGCTGAAGGTATCACTAAAGCTGATTTATCAAAAAATGTAGGTAAAACAGTAGAAACCGTTCCACAAATCTTTATTGATGAAAAGCCTATTGGTGGTTGCACCGAATTCGAAGCTTATATTCGTCAAAACAATCTACTCAATTAAGTTTTATTTCTTAAAAGTAACAAGGCAACCTATTTGGTTGCCTTGTTATTATTCGCTCTAATGCTAAATCTAAATGGCATATTTCGCTGAAAACAGAATGCGATTTAAGTCACCATCGAAACCGTCTTCACGCTCATTCAAAGCATACATATATTCAACCCCAAATGTCACTGGCTTTGAAGGTGAGAACAATAAGTTAACATAGCTAGAATAGGCCTCTTTGTTAACTGAGCCACCAGTAAGGGCTACATCATTATCTGCGCTAAAACCTGAGAATGTCACACTAGAACGCCATTGCTCTGACCACCAGTGACGATACGACACAAATCCACCAAAGGATTTAATCGCTTGAATTTCACCGTTTGAATCAAGTACGCCTGCATTGGCATAATTTAGCGCCATGTAACGACCTAGTCCCTCACCGTAAGTAGCCGTAAACTTAAGATCATCTTTACCAACAGGGATAACACCAGCAAAACTGACGCCATAGCCCAGCTCAGAGGTATCGTATACGGTAGTACCGACAACTTGCTCTAAATCTATTTGCCTTACAATCGCAGCAAGCGAAAGTGCAGAACCATTTGCAGTACTAAAGTTATAACGACCGACAACATCAGGTACAACCCCACTACCACTGGTAATTCGACCACCACCACCTAATGGCGTGACTGTCGTTTCGGGATTTTCAATCGAGAATTGCCAATTACCACTGGTATATCTAAGTAGTGATTGTCTAACAAACGGTGTTCCTTCAGCCGCACCAACAAAGTCTAAGTTCTCAGGTAAAGCGCCTGGATTTTGAAAAGTAGTCCACGTTTGTCCTACAGTCCAATTGTCATAACTCATAAATGCATGACGTATGCGTGGAGAATAGCTGTTAGAAACTCGTTCGTTACCATCAGTATGTGTCAAAAAATCCAGTTCAATAAAACCAGTTAGTTTATGCCCTTCAACATCGGTAACGGTTTTAAAATTAAAACGTGACTCACGAGCTTGAAAATCGACAACTTGCTTACCATTTCCAGTTGTCCCGTAAATAGTGTCTGGCACATAAAACTGACGAGACAATGAACCTGAGTCAGGCGCCCCGTTGCCATAATCACTAAACATCACATCTGCTTTAATATAACCACCAAAAGTCATTTCAGTAGCCGCCTGAGCACTCCCACTCATAGTCAATAAAGCGCCAGCAACATAAAGACTTATCTTTTGTTTTTTCATTATTATCTCCCTATTTATATTGTTCTAATCCTAATTAATATGAGCTAATTAACAAGCATGCAACATTAGCAATAAGTCTATGAGACAAAAGTAAACAAGTATTACCTTAACAATCAAAGCCCACACATTTGCATTATGCGTGTGATAAAAGCATATAAAAATGCAACAAAGAGATATAGAAAGTCAGCTGATTATGTAAAGTGTTTTATTTGAATTTAATCAGCTATTTAGGAATTAACTCAGAAGTAATAATAAATAGCGGGTAGTGAAGGAAGGGGCCGAAACTTCGACTCATGGATTATAAGCCAACTGTATCTATTGATTTAACAAAGAGGAACTGAGCTAACGACCCATCTTGGTTTTGCAATAACCGCTATTCTTACTGGAACAAAGCCAACTGTCGGCGTTTAAAAGCCTGTAGAACTAATGGCTAGTTTTAGCCTATGAGAGATGTGTAATGGTTAGATTATCTGGACGTTTAAATTGGGGAGATATAAAAAAGAGGTGGGTCGTGAAGGATCCGAACCTTCGACCAATGGGCTAAAAGCCAACTGCAACTATTGATTTAACAAAGAGGAACTGAGCTAACGACCCGTCTTGGTTTTGCAATAACCGCTATTCTTACTGGAACAAAGCCAACTGTCGGCGTTTAAAAGCCTGTAGAACTAATGGCTAGTTTTAGCCTATGAGAGATGTGTAATGGTTGGATTATCTGGAAGTTTAAATTGGGGAGATATAAAAAAGTGGTGGGTCGTGAAGGATCCGAACCTTCGACCAATGGGTTAAAAGCCAACTGCAGCTATTGATTTAACAAAGAGAAACTGAGCTAATACCAATCCGCATTAAATTATGATCTAATATGCTCACCACTTTCAAATTATTTTATACTGTGAAAAACTACACATCTGTTGAGCTTGTTAAGCTATCAAGGTCAGAAAAAGACGCCCGTATGCGTATCCGCATATTGGCTGTTTCTTGCTTTCTGGAATGTCACAATCGCGCTCAAGTCGCTCGCCAATTAAAGGTTAGTCGTCGCAGTGTCAATGAATGGGTTAAAAACTACTTAAATACTGGCATTGATGGCTTGAAAGCCAATATGAATTCGACAAATGCTAATAAACTCGACGAACACCAAAAGCAGGTTCTTTATCAATATATAGATGAGTTTAGCCGCTCCGAACAGGGTGGACGATTAACGGGGTTAGACGTTCAATCACATATAGAGCAGCAGTTTGGCATCCATTATCATATTAACCATGTATATAAGGTACTAAAAAATATTGGCCTAAGCTGGATAACAAGTCGCTCTAAGCACCCAAAACAATCCTTAGCAGCCCAAGAAGATTTTAAAAAAACTCATTTCTAAAACGATCGCAACGATCCCTGTCTATATTCCTTTAGACACCGTCGATATTTGGTTTCAAGATGAGGCTCGATTTGGTCAACAAAATACCACCACGCGACTATGGGCAGCAAAAGGCTCGAGGCCAAGAGCGGTAAGGCAGCAACAATTTGAATATGCTTATCTTTTTGGTGCAGTTTGCCCTGCGACGGGTGCAACAGAAGCCTTGGTCACTCCATTTGTTAATAGGGCGGCTATGTGGCAACACTTAAAAAAAATTTCAGAAGCAACTCATTCGGATAGGTATGCACTTGTTATCATTGATGGTGCAGGTTGGCATACGGATGATATAGCAAAAGAATTCAGTAATTTATCGGTCCTCAAATTACCACCCTATTCTCCGGAATTAAATCCCATTGAACAGGTATGGCAATGGCTAAGACAGCATTGTTTGGCAAATAGGTGTTTTGAAGGTTATGACGATATCGTTGAACAGTGTTGCCGCGCTTGGAATACGTTTATTCAGTGTAAGGACAGGGTAAAAAGTTTGTGCACACGAGACTGGGCCAATATGGGTAAAGTCTAATGCGGATTGGTATAACGACCCGTCTTGGTTTTGCAATAACCGCTATTCTTACTGGAACAAAGCCAACTGTCGGCGTTTAAAAGCCTGTAGAACTAATGGCTAGTTTTAGCCTATGAGAGATGTGTAATGGTTAGATTATCTGGAAGTTTAAATTGGGGAGATATAAAAAAGTGGTGGGTCGTGAAGGATTCGAACCTTCGACCAATTGGTTAAAAGCCAACTGCTCTACCAACTGAGCTAACGACCCATCTTGGTTTTGCAAGAATTGATATTCTTACTGGAGTGAAATAGCCCCATCGGTATAACATTTAAATTATTTAGCCACTATCTAAAAAGTGGTGGGTCGTGAAGGATTCGAACCTTCGACCAATTGGTTAAAAGCCAACTGCTCTACCAACTGAGCTAACGACCCATCTTGGTTTTGCAAAAATTAATATTCTTACTGGAACAAAAGCCAACTGTCTCTATTTCAAGACCAACTAAGCTAACGACCCATCTTGGTTTCGCAAGAATTGATATTCTTACTGGAGTGAAATAGCCCCATCGGTATAGCCTTTAAATTATTTAGCCACTATCTAAAAAGTGGTGGGTCGTGAAGGATTCGAACCTTCGACCAATTGGTTAAAAGCCAACTGCTCTACCAACTGAGCTAACGACCCATCTTGGTTTTGCAAGAATTGATATTCTTACTGGAGTGAAATAGCCCCATCGGTATAACCTTTAAATTATTTAGCCACTATCAAAAAAGTGGTGGGTCGTGAAGGATTCGAACCTTCGACCAATTGGTTAAAAGCCAACTGCTCTACCAACTGAGCTAACGACCCATCTTGGTTTTGCAAGAATTGATATTCTTACTGGAGTGAAATAGCCCCATCGGTATAGCCTTTAAATTATTTAGCCACTATTTAAAAAGTGGTGGGTCGTGAAGGATTCGAACCTTCGACCAATTGGTTAAAAGCCAACTGCTCTACCAACTGAGCTAACGACCCATCTTGGTTTTGCAAGAACTTATATTCTTACTGGAACAAAAGCTAACTGTCTGTGTTTCAAAACCAACTAAGCTAACGACCCATCTGTATAATATTTAGATTATTTAGCCACTATCAAAAAAGTGGTGGGTCGTGAAGGATTCGAACCTTCGACCAATTGGTTAAAAGCCAACTGCTCTACCAACTGAGCTAACGACCCATCTTGGTTTTGCAAGAACTGATATTCTTACTGGAACAAAAGCCAACTGTCTCTATTTCAAGACCAACTAAGCTAACGACCCATCTTGGTTTTGCAAGAACTTATATTCTTACTGGAACAAAAGCCAACTGTCTCTATTTCAAGACCAACTAAGCTAACGACCCATCTTGGTTTTGCAAGAACTTATATTCTTACTGGAACAAAAGCCAACTGTCTCTATTTCAAGACCAACTAAGCTAACGACCCATCTTGGTTTTGCAAGAACTTATATTCTTACGGGAACAAAAGCCAACTGTCTCTATTTCAAGACCCACTGAGCTAACGACCCATCTTGGTAACTAAAAGACCATAACTTAAAACACAGAGACTGTAGACTAAGTAATTAACCTTCTAACACCCCCAAAAGGCTATGCCGTTCTGAGGGCGCCTATAATACCTTTTTCAATTTCTCATGCAAGCGCAAATGTATAATTTCTTGTTGTTTGCATGAAAAACAGACTAAGAGGCGGTTTTTTGGCTTAACTAGCCTTTTAATGCTAATAATTGCTGTTGAGCTAGTCGTGCAGAGGCACTGTCGGCATACTCTTTGATAACTTTGTTATAAAGCGCTTTAGCACCTGCAAGATCATTTTCTTCTTCTGCAATCATGCCAAGTTTGACCAAACTGTCGCCACGCTTATTTGAATCTGCAAATTGACTAACCACTGTGCTAAATGCTTGTTTAGCATCACTGAATTCATTTTTGTTGTACAACAATTGGCCTAACCAATAGTTTGCATTAGCTGCATAATTTGATTCTGGGTATTTGGCTATGAAATTACGAAAAGCAGGGATTGCTTCATCATATTTGCGTTCTTTAAGGACCAAATTCACTGCGGCCTCATAGCTTCCTGTTTCACCCAAAGTTGAACTAGCTGCTGCGACCGAAGTGGCATCCGCTTGAACTGGCGCAGCGGGTGTTGATGACTGAGCAGTAAGATTTGCAATATCTTCATACAGCTGTCGTTGACGCTGTAACATTTGATTCATTTGATAATTTTGTTGCTCAGTAATGCCTCTTAAATCCAACACTTCATTTTGCAATACATCCATACGACGTTGCATCTCAAAATCGCCTTGTTGCTTTGCTTTCATGATGCGCTCTAACCTTGAGACTCTGTCATCATTCGAACCTCCTGCAACATCTTCAACAGGCGCTGGAGCGGCTAAAACAGTTGCCGTTGTGAAGAACATTGCCGCAACTAATATGGCTTGTTTCATTTTTATCTCCTAAAAAAGGCCAACCGATAACGGTTGGCCTTGTTCTTCATACCTTTAGTAAACTAACACACCACGACGGTTTTTACCAAAACCAGTATCGCTACGAGAATAATCTAATGGCTTTTCTTCGCCATAACTGACTACGCTCATTTGGCTAGGCTGTACGCCCATACTCTGCAAATACTTTGCAATCGCTTTGCCACGTCGCTCACCTAGTGCAATGTTGTATTCAGGAGTACCACGTTCATCGGCATGACCTTCGATCAAAACACGAACATTTGGGTTTCCAACTAAATAATTACCGTGTGCTTGAAGAATTTCAGCATTTTCGCTTTGAACTTCACTGCGGTCAAAATCAAAGTAAATGATATTTTGACGACGTAATTCCTGTTCTTTTAAACGCTGCTGTTCTGCAGAACTTAGCACAGGTGCTACACCACCAGTTTCAACACCACCAGCACCATATTCACTACCAGTACCACTCATAGAACCGCTAGCATCAGTTTCCGAGTCTGAAGTTGAACTACAGGCACCCAGTGCCATAAGCGGAACTGCAACCAACATAGCTTTAAACAACTTATTCAGATCCATTTTAAATCCTTATCAATATCTATTTAGAGAAACGGAGACCATGCTGGTGACTTCACCTCGCCCTGGCCGACAGGCAATCTTGCTTTAAATCTGCCATCCATAGAAACAGCAGCTAACACTTGTTTACCTTGATGGGTTGTACCGTAGATAACCATAGTGCCATTAGGGGCAACACTTGGCGATTCATCAAGTTGAGTTGATGAAAGCACCTGCATAAAGCGTGTTGCAAGATCCATTCGAGCAATATGGAACTTACCGTTAGTACGGTTTACAAAAATCATACTACGACCGTCTGGGGTAATTGAACCACCTAGGTTCCATTCTCCTTCAAAAGTCATACGCGAGACTTTATTTGTATCTAAACTTACGCGATATAACTGCGGCTTACCACCACGTTCAGAAGTAAATAAAATTGATTTGCCGTCTGGGAACCAAGAAGGTTCAGTATCAATTGCGTAATGTTCTGTAATGCGTCGAGTTGTCTTGGTAGCAATATCGACGACATAAACTTCTGGCTGACCATCCTTTGACAATGTAACCGCTAACTTTTTGCCATCGGGAGAAAATGCTGGCGCGCCATTAATGCCATCAAAACTACTCACCAGAGTACGAGTTTGGCTATAGATGTCTTGAACAAAAATTTCGGCTTTTCTATTTTCAAAACTCACATAGGCTAAACGACGTCCATCTGGAGACCAAGCCGGTGACATCAATGGCTCTGGTGAACGTAATAACATTTGTTCATTATAACCATCATAATCAGCAATCATAAGATGGTAAGGTGCTTTTTGACCTTGTTTAACCACAACATACGCAATACGAGTTAAAAACGCACCACGGATCCCCGTGAGTTTTTCATAAACAATATCACTTATACGGTGACCATATTGTCTAAATTGGTTTGCACTGATAACGGTTTCACGACTTTCAAGCAATAACTCACTGTTATTCTGAGGCCCTTTTCCCGCTTGAAGCTGTGCTTTGACTAAATCAATCAACTCAAAACTCACTAAATATTTATCAGCGCCATAGGGTTTAACCGAGCCAACAACAACTGCTTCAGCTTCTACATTAGCCCAGCTCTGAGCCGTAAAACCGTTTACTGAAGAAATAGTTGACTGTGGCAATGCACGCACATCAAGCGTTTTAAATGTACCACTGCGAGCCAAATCAGATGCGACCACATCAGAAATAGATTCTGGAGCAGGCCCTTGTCCTTGCCAAACAAAAGGAACTACGGCAATGGGTCTCGCGGCATCAACCCCTTCAGTAATCACAATCTCTAACGCTGCGCGCGCGGGAGTAGTTAACACTATCAATACCAGTGTTAGCCATTTAGCCAAATTTTTCATGGGACTCCTTTTACTCAATTCCATCATTAAATACCATTGATCTTAATTAAATTCCGGTGAAACAGTTAAATTAATTTCTTTTAATTGCTGATAAACAGCCGGTTCAGGCGATACGGGTAACCGTCCAGCTTTATTTATAGACGCTTTGGCCGCTCGACAAACTACCTGATCACCGTCCAACGTTTGGCTTGTAGTAACAAAGCCATCAGACGCTAAACGAATAAATACCCGGCAGCTTTTACCACGCATTGATTCATCAACTACTAAGTTACGTTGAATAGTGGCAATAATCATGGCTTTATACTTATCGACTTCTGACAACACTTGCCTATTACGCGTTTTAGAAAGCGAGTCTTGTTCTGCAGACATTGCCTCTGCCATTTCACGCTCTTGACGCGCTTTAGTGTCGGCTTCGGCTTTGCGTTTACGCTCAGCTTCTTCTTTGCGTTTACGTTCATCATCAGCTCGTTGACGTTCTTGTTGAGCTTTTTTCGCAGCAGCCTCTTCTTGCTTACGTTTTTCAGACGCTAGCTTGGCGGCATCTTCTGCAACTTTTTGTTCCTGCTCTTTCTGCTTACGCACAACTTCAGCTTTGTCTGCCCGATCTTTTTCAAGCCGTTGTTTTGCCTGAGCCGCTTTCGCCGCATCATTGGCCTTTTGAGTTTCCTGCTCTTTTTGTTTACGCTGGATCTCTAATGTCTTAATTTTGTCTTGCTCGCGTTCACGCTCGCGACGCGCTTCCAATGCTTTACGTTCTAACTCAGCTTGACGTACCTTTTCTTGATTAGCCACATCTTGTTTTTGCTTCTTTAATTGCTCAACTCTATCATTTACTTTCTGTTGATCAATCACAATAGCTTGCATGGCCGGCGCACTTGCCGCTGCAGTTTGCATTTGCTTGGGCTTATCATCAAAACTAATGCCTAGAGCAAGGATGACAATAAACCCAATATGAATACCGGCAGAAATAGAAACGGGTACGGTTAAATCTGATTTTCCAGCCACCTATTTCTCCTTCGGTGAATCAGTCATTAACCCAACGGCTGGCACACCAGCACCTTGCAAACTAATCATTAATTGAATAACGCTTTCATAAGGTATGGTGCGGTCAGCTTTGACTACCACGGGTCTTAATGGTTCAAGCTGAATTAATGCTCCGACTTCCGTAGAGACTTGCTCTATGTCCATCGCTTGAGAGTTAGAGCTACTACCAGTATTCAAAAAGTATTGCCCAGCAGCGTCAATTGATGCCACGATTGGAGGCTTACTATCAGGTGGTAACGATTCCGCATTACCCTGAGGTAATTCTACTTTAACCCCTTGCGAAACAATTGGCGCTGTCACCATAAAAATAATCAACAACACCAACATGACATCGATATAAGGTACAACGTTGATTTCTGCAATTGGACGATGACGTTTACGCTGATACATTAAACGGCTTCCTTCTCGCTATATGCTTGACGTTGCAATATGTTGGAGAATTCTTCCATAAAGTTAGCATAAGTCATTTCAATTTTATCAACTTGCGTTGTAAAACGGTTATAACCAATTACGGCTGGAATAGCAGCAAACAAACCCATTGCCGTTGCAATGAGTGCTTCAGCAATACCCGGTGCAACCATAGCTAACGTGGCATTTTCTACCGAACCCAGTGCGATAAAGGAATTCATAATTCCCCAAACGGTACCAAATAAACCAATGTATGGGCTGGTTGAACCAATTGTTGCCAATAGAGGCAAATTGTTTTCAAGTTTTTCCATTTCTCGCGACAAACTCACTCGCATTGCTCGAGATGTTCCATCCATAACGGCTTGTGGAGCTTTACTGTTTACTTTACTCAAACGAGTATATTCTTTGAAACCCGCCACAAACATGGCTTCTAAACCAGAGATAGCACTACCACGTGCAATCAATTCTTTATAAAGACGATTTAAATCAACACCAGACCAGAAAGTGTCTTCAAAACGTAATGATTTAACTCTTGCTGAAGTTAATAATTTATTGCGTTGAAGGATCACGGCCCATGAGGCAATCGATAATGCCAACAAGGTCAGCATAACTAACTTTACCAACACACTGGCTTCTAAAAACAAACCAATAAATGAAATTTCAGCGTGCACTGTCAAACTCCTGAACAATATTTAGGGGAATAGCGCGGGGACGCATACGTGATAAAGATATACACGCAACAACCACTGTCGCTTCACAATAGCAATCACCTTGATGATCAACTAGGCGCTGGTGAAATACCAACGACACTTTTTTTAATTCTATAACCTTGGATTCAACAACTAAATCCTGTTCAAACTTTGCCGCTTTACGAAAATCTATTTCTACATGTTTAACGACAAAAGCAATATCTTCTGCCAACAGTTCTGCTTGGCGGACACCCAGTGCTTTTAACCATTGAGTACGAGCTCGTTCAAAAAATTTTAAGTAATTCGAATGATACACAACACCACCCGCATCGGTATCTTCGTAATAGACTGAAATAGGCCAAACAAACATAATTTGAACATCAATTTTTAGGTTGTAAAAGTTGGCTTACTATACCGAGTACCAACACGCTTGTGAATAATGTACTAAGTGAAAAGCAGACTTTATTTTGCTCAAAATGCGCTTAAACACACGAAAAACCTCAGAAACTGTAAGAGATGAAGCTTTATTAATGTATTTTCCAAAAAAATTAACGACCTATTAAACAAAACATGGCATACAAATAAAACATTTATTGGTGACAACGGCCTAGTTCTAGCCACTTAAAAACCTAAAAAAGCCTTAAAAGCAACGCGGCCAAGGTGAACGTAAACCGCGCACTGTAACTTATCATCCCACGCCCTGTAAAATGTAAACATGAATAAAATATCATCTAATAATATTGGATGCTTACGTTGTCAGTAATCAAGTCTTCAGTGATTCAAGAAGGGAGATTATTCAGCGCGTTTATCACTGGATATGAACTTAGCCTCATAAAGACATTTTCGGAGTTTATTCTGTTTCAGATATAAGTAGCTTGATGATGTTCACCTTGGTTAAGAGCCATATTTATCAACATCAAGAAGATAAACATGCTTTATGTCACAGCAAGATATATTCTATTTGTTAAATAATATTGTTTTAAAATTAACTAATCCGAATAATTATGCATTAAATGTATATAACAAACTAAAAAACCACTATATAAGCCGTTCAGCGTATAAAAACCATATTAAGATCACTAAAAAGCATTAGTTTTACTAATCATAATGCGTATTTTTTCTAGTTTGCCAGATGAGTGTATTCATTCTACTATGACCTTGTTTTCAGGACACATCTGATTTAGATGTTGAAAACCAAGAACGCCAAACTGATGTAACCCAATACTTCAGTTATCCTTCGTTCTTATGTTTGACTTCCTTCCTTAAATTTGTTGATTGCAAATTATTTAGCCCACTTGGATTAAGTGGGTCTTTTTTTGCCTTTTTTTCAGTATCTTCATAAACAAACTTATAAGCGAACAAATCAGAGCATTTCAATTCAAGCCATATTAATGGAGAAAAAATTGAGTCTTTCTAATCAATATGGAGGAAAACGAGACACGCTTGCATCGCTTTACTCGTTAGGCTCTAAAGGAGCAACCATCGTTTGCAAATGACTCTTTCATATTAGTATTAGCTTGGTCTAACGAATGTTGAATGACCGCCGAGTGAGGCCTTATTGATGAGCGTTGATATAATGCCTTAGCGTGGAAAACCCGTTTATTGATTATTATTTATATCTCAATGGTATCGAGAAAAAGAGGATACTGTGGCGGAATATACATACAACAACTGAATAAATAGATAGCTAATCTTGTTACGGGCTAAATAGGGTCAATACTGCGATTAGTAGTGCAGTTAATAAGACATGAGGTGGGTTTATATCGGCTTGGTTATTTTAATCACAACTCTGCGGTTCATCTTACGTTCTTCAGCAAGGTGATTGCCAGTAACATGACGTTTTTCGCCATGCCCCTCGGTATGAATACGATCTTTAGTAATACCGCTAGCAATTAAAATATTTTTCACTGAGTCAGCCCGTTTATCTGACACCTTTTGGTTAACCAAGCGCCCACCGTAGCTGTCAGTGTAAGCATCAATAAGAACGAGTTCCACTTCGGAGTCATAAGACAAATAGCGCTGTATTTTTTGTAATTGGTGGGTAGAGAAACGCGTCAGATCGACCCCGCCCTCTTGGTAGTGTAATACCGTAAAAGCAATATCATCAAAACTGTAAGGCAGCAAATTAGCTAAACAAGCGCGAAACTGACGATATTTACCGCCAAAATTAGCCGACGACAATCCCACTGCAATCTTAGCGTTGTGATTATACCAATCAGCATAGTAAAAAGTGGGTTCCATTCCTTGGCTCAATTCATTCAACATCGACCAAGCGGCTTTTTTGGGTACTTCACCATTAAGTTGCTTATTGTAAGTCAGTTGGGTGATTTCTTTGGAATTATGCCCAGGACGCCAACTCGGAGCTCGGCTAATTAATGTTGCCTTGGTCACCGCATCAGGCTTAAGCCACATATCTAAGGTGAAGTTTAAATTTAAATCTTTACCTGCCCTACTGGTAAACACCGCGCGACCATAGTCAGGAATATCATGTTCAAGACGACACTCTATCGGATTACTCTCACCAATGCGCCATGCTGAGTTTTCCAGCGACGCCACGTAGTGCCTCAAATCAGCATTAGCCGTTGAGCAAAGACACAAACTTGCGAGAATTATCAGTTTTCGCCACATAAAAACACCCTATATACCTGATTACATACTTTCTATCGGCCACAAAGTCAGTTCCTTTAGTAAACAATCATGTTTAATCGATGATAAAAACCACAATCAAACATGACACTGAGCTTGAGTTTGCGCATAATACTCGGCTTACATCATTTGCACCGATGAATGATAGCTATTGAGGATAAAGACTGTAATGACTGATATTTGCGACGCTAACAAGTTTAAACACCGCTTTCGTGGTTATTTCCCTGTTGTTATCGATGTCGAAACTGCGGGTTTTAATGCCAATACCGATGCGTTGCTTGAAATTGCCGTCAGCTTATTAAAAATGAATAGTGATGGGGTCATTGAACTTGATAAAACCCTTCATTTTCATATTGAGCCTTTTGAGGGCGCGAACCTAGAGCCTGAATCTTTAGCTTTTAATGGTATCGATCCCACCAACCCACTTCGTGGTGCTGTAGACGAAAAAGTCGCTTTGTTAGAGATTTTTAAAGAAGTCAAAAAAGCCCAAAAGGCAGTAGATTGTCATCGCAGTATTATTGTCGCTCACAATGCCGCTTTTGACTTAGGGTTTGTGAACAAGGCCATAGAACGAAACGGTTTAAAACGATCTCCTTTTCATCCTTTTGCGAGCTTTGATACCGCAACACTTGCTGGCCTTGCTATTGGGCACACGGTATTGGCTAAAGCGTGTAAAATGGCTGGCATCGATTTCGACAACAAAGAAGCGCATTCAGCATTATATGATACCGAACGCACCGCCGAATTATTTTGCCTTATCGTCAATCGTTGGAAAGCATTAGGTGGTTGGCCATTAGCCGCTGTGGAAGAGAAGAGCGATCCAGCCAGCGAATAATGGATACTAGGTAACCTCCGCGCGCGATAACAATTGCATCTCAAGCAGGCTATATCGCCTTAGAACCGTCGATAAAATATTTATCTTACTCAATAAAAAAGCTGCCGAAGCAGCTTTTTTATTGTCTCTAATCCGCTAGATTATAGCTTGTCAGAGTTATCTCTTAAGTATGCTGCGACACCTTCTGTGCTAGCAGTCATGCCTTTTTCGCCTTTTGACCAGCCAGCAGGACAAACTTCACCGTGCTCTTCATGGAACTGAAGAGCGTCGATCATACGGATCATTTCGTCAACGTTACGGCCTAATGGTAAATCGTTAACCACTTGGTGACGAACTTGGCCTTCTTTGTCTACTAAGAAAGAACCACGGAAAGCCACGCCAGCTTCTGGATGCTCAACGTCGTATGCTTTACAAATTTCATGTTTAACGTCAGCAACTAGTGTGTATTTAACTTGGCCAATACCCCCCTTGTCTACTGGAGTGTTACGCCATGCGTTATGAGTGAACTGTGAGTCAATTGAAACACCAATCACTTCAACACCACGCTTGGTGAACTCTTCCATGCGGTGATCAAAAGCAATTAGCTCTGATGGGCATACAAAAGTAAAATCGAGTGGGTAGAAGAAAATAACCGCAGGCTTACCTTTAATTGCGGTAGCGAGGTTAAATGTGTCAACAATCTCACCAGAACCAAGAACGGCTGCTGCGGTAAAATCTGGGGCTGGACGGCCTACTAATACGCTCATTATCTATCTCCATTTAATGGCTTAAACATTCAACAACGGTAAAGCGTTCTTGCTAATTGTGATCTACTTAACAATTGACTATGCCGTTGGGACTTATATCAGAGGTATACCATACATCTAATTTAGCGGACTTATAAGTTATTTCAAATGAAAATGGGTTTACCTGCTGAAAAATAAAACATGCTGACCCACTAAATAATAACTGTCGAATATTACAAAAATGATTTGCTGACATGACCTAGGCAAACGTTATCCACAACGGCAAGCAATATTGATTGAAAAATCAGCATAAATAAGTAAAAAATCGATATACGCTGGACAAATATGCTGTAGGCGGTCAAGAATAGCCGCTTCACTTACTTTTATGAAATATAATTATGAATGCGGTTGTTATCGCGGTTTGCTTAATGCTTTTTTTAAGCTTTATTCGAATTAACGTTGTGGTCTCGTTAACCATTAGTGCTGTTGTGGCGGGTTTAGTCGGTGGATTAGATATTCATCAAACGATAGCAGCCTTTAATGACGGACTCGGCGGCGGAGCTCAAATTGCATTAAGTTATGCATTGCTTGGCGCGTTTGCGGCAGCATTGTCACATTCGGGCTTAACAACGTTAATTTCCCATTCAATTATTAAAAAGCTCGGCAAAGAACCCAATAGTGGTAATACTCAAGTGGTACGTTGGTTGTTATTGGTCACAATACTGTTAATGGCTATTTCATCGCAAAATATTTTACCTATTCACATTGCCTTTATCCCGATCCTTATTCCACCATTATTACATGTCATTTCCAAGCTACATATCGACCGCCGTCTTATAGCCTGTATTCTAACGTTCGGCTTGGTCACCACTTATATGATATTACCTATCGGTTTTGGCGGAATTTTCCTCAATGACATCCTTTTAGCAAATTTGAACATTAATGGTTTAAATGCAGTCGGTGAACAAATTCCTAAGGCAATGTTATTACCTGCTATGGGCATGGTTGTTGGTCTACTCACGGCGATATTTATCAGTTACCGCAAACCTAGACAATATATTATTGAACAACCTGTGATAAATGACAGCATTTCAACCACGATTAGTCGAAAAAGTCTGTTGATATCATTATCAGCAATAGTGGTGACTTTAGTGGTTCAATTACAAACTGATTCAATGATATTTGGTGCATTAAGCGGATTTATTATTTTCCGTTTTTCAGGGATTATTAAACATGAAGTGAGTAAAGACCTGTTCGACCAAGGTGTACATATGATGGCCAACATTGGCTTTATTATGATTGCAGCAGCAGGTTTTGCCGCCGTGGTTAAGTCGACCGGGGAAGTCGGCACACTGGTGACGTCTCTAGGCGACATGATAGGTGACAACAAAGCAATAGCCGCATTATTGATGCTTATTGTTGGCTTATTGATTACCATGGGCATTGGCTCTTCGTTTTCAACCATTCCGATTATCGCCACCATTTATGTACCGTTAGCACTCAGTTTTGGTTTTTCTGTGGCGGCAACCATTGCGCTAGTCGGTACCGCTGCCGCGCTTGGTGACGCAGGTTCGCCAGCATCGGATTCGACTCTAGGTCCCACAGCAGGTCTTAATGCCGATGGGCAACATGATCATATTCGCGACAGCGTGATCCCAACGTTCATTCACTATAATATTCCACTGCTTGTTTTTGGTTGGATTGCTGCGATGGTGCTTTAACATTCAACAGCTGGCTACGGCTTATCAAGATAGAAATAAAAACGGGAGCCTCAATAAAGGCTCCCGTTTTTATGGTCTCGCAGATGATGTTAATCATACCGAGCCTGGGTATCTACAATCCGTATAACGAATTATTTGGTACCAAATATCTTATCGCCCGCATCACCTAAACCTGGCAAGATATAACCTTTCTCGTTTAAGCAATCATCAATCGCTGCAGTGTACAGTTCAATATCAGGGTGAGCTAGTTCAAGGGCTTTAATGCCTTCAGGCGCAGCAACCAAAACTAAAGCTCTAATTGATGTACAACCACGTTTTTTCAGCAGGTCGATTGTCGCAATCATTGAGCCGCCAGTGGCTAACATTGGATCAACCACTAAAGCGATACGCTCGTCTACATTACTGACTATTTTTTCAAAATAAGGCACAGGCTGAAGTGTTTCTTCATCACGATAGATACCGACAACAGAAATACGTGCACTGGGAAGATGCTCAAGTACGCCATCCATCATGCCTAAACCCGCACGTAAAATAGGCACTACAGTCACTTTTTTACCTTTAAGTTGCTCAATATTGACCGGACCATTCCAACCTTCAATTGTCACCATTTCCGTTTCAAAATCAGCGGTGGCTTCATAGGTTAATAAACTGCCAACTTCTGTTGCAAGTTCACGAAATCGTTTGGTGCTGATATCCGCTTCACGCATCAAACCGACTTTATGACGAACCAGAGGATGCTTTACTTCAACGACTTTCATTTATTTCTCCTAGATTTCTGACTATTTCAGGCAAATTTGATAAATGTTAGACGATTTATCCTATCTATAAAACATAAAGTTTCAAAATTGCAGTAAATCGTGACCTAAACCAATAAAAATAGGTAATTCATCGTTTTATTTATAGGATAAAGTAAAAACATGACTTTCGACTCGGGACACAAACTGGTAGAATATCGGCGCATAAAATTCCATAAAACGATGTACCCTAGAGGATCCTCCGTGACCACTCCTACCCCCCTAAGTTACAAAGATGCCGGCGTTGATATCGATGCAGGTAATGCGTTAGTAAACAACATTAAATCAGCGGTAAAACGCACTCGTCGTCCAGAAGTTATGGGCAATTTAGGTGGTTTTGGCGCATTGTGCGAATTACCGACTAAATACAAACACCCAGTACTTGTTTCTGGCACTGATGGTGTTGGCACCAAATTAAGATTAGCCATTGATTATAAAAAGCATGACACCGTAGGCGTTGATTTAGTTGCTATGTGTGTCAACGACCTGATTGTTTCAGGTGCTGAACCGCTTTTCTTCCTCGATTACTACGCGACTGGTAAACTTGACGTTGCAACGGCGACCTCGGTTGTCAGTGGAATCGCAGAAGGTTGTTTCCAATCAGGTTGTGCATTAATCGGTGGCGAAACAGCTGAAATGCCCGGCATGTATGAAGGCGAAGATTACGATCTTGCCGGATTTTGTGTTGGTGTTGTTGAAAAAGCAGATATCATTGATGGTACAAAAGTAAAAGCGGGTGACTCACTCATTGCGCTTGGTTCAAGTGGTCCTCACTCAAACGGTTACTCGTTAATCCGTAAGGTATTAGAAGTCAGCAAAGCGGACCCGCAACAAGATCTTGCTGGTAAGCCGTTAATTGACCATTTACTCGAGCCGACAAAAATTTATGTTAAACCTTTATTGAAACTGATTGAACAATCAGATATTCACGCAATGGCGCACATTACTGGTGGTGGATTCTGGGAAAATATCCCACGAGTACTTCCTGATGATTGTAAAGCTGTGGTAAAGGGTGACTCTTGGCAATGGCCAGTGGTGTTCGATTGGTTAATGACAAACGGCAATATTGCACAACATGAAATGTTCCTCACATTTAACTGTGGTGTAGGTATGGTTATTGCGCTGCCAACAGACAAAGTGGATGCCGCATTAGCATTATTAACCGCAGAAGGCGAAAATGCATGGTTGATAGGTGAAATTGCCACGCGTCAAGGCGACGAAGAGCAAGTGGAGATCATCTAATGACCCAAAGCTGTCGTGTTGTGGTATTGATTTCCGGTAAGGGCAGTAATCTTCAAGCTATCATTGATGGTTGTGACGATAACCTAAAGGCTGACGTTGTTGGTGTGATCAGTAACAAGCCGGATGCTTATGGATTAATTCGCGCTCATCAAAGCGAAATTGATACCAGTTGCGTTATTCCTTATATCAATGAAGTACGCAGCGATTACGATGCACGTTTATTAAAAACAATAGAGAAATACCAACCAGATCTGATTATTCTTGCGGGTTTTATGCGTATTTTGACCGATGAGTTTGTTCGCCATTTCCTTGGGAAAATGATTAATGTTCATCCATCATTATTGCCTAAGTATACAGGATTACATACACATCAACGTGCTATCGATGCAGGCGACACTGAACATGGCGCTAGTGTGCATTTTGTTATCCCTGAACTCGATGCTGGACCGGTGATATTGCAAGCTAAAGTCCCTATTTACCCTGAAGATGATGCTGAAATATTAGCCAGGCGTGTTCATGAACAAGAGCATGCTATTTATCCTCTGGTGGTAAAATGGTTTAGCTTAGGTCGTTTAGCGATGACTGATGGTAAAGCCTATTTGGATAGCGAGTTAATTGGTGGATCGGGTTACGCGCCAGATTAATATCAATTAATCCGTGATTAAGCCTTTATATTGATTATAAAAAAACCTCGCCGATGAGCGAGGTTTTTTATACGATACACATTACCGATATTCAGTACTATCGTACCGGTAATACCATGTCCGCAAACATTTCATCAATCAGTTGTTGATCTCGAAGCCCGACCGCTTTTTCAACCACGTCTCGGGTTAAATGCGGTGCAAAATGTCGCATAAAGTCATACATGTAGCTGCGTAAAAAACTACCACGTCTAAAGCCGATTTTAGTTGTACTATGAGCAAACAGATGACTCGCATCAATCGCCACTAAATCTTTATCAACAGCAGGATCGATTGCCATAGAAGCGATCACCCCTACCCCAAGCCCCAGACGTACGTAAGTTTTAAGCACATCGGCACTGGTGGCACTAAACACCACACGCGGATCGAGATCAGCACGCTTAAATGACTTTTCAATTTCAGACGCTTTATCAAAACCAAAAACATAAGTCACCAATGGAAACTTGGCTAAATCTTCAATGCTAACTTTTGTTGATTGGGAAGCCAGCGGGTGATCACGAGTCACGACAATTGATCGATTCCAATGATAACAAGGCAGCATAATTAAATCGGTATATAAATGCATAGCTTCTGTCGCAATTGCAAAGTCCGAATCACCTCTAGCGGCTTGCTCACTAATTTGTGAAGGTGTGCCTTGATGCATATGTAAATTCACTTTAGGATAGCGTTTGATGAATTCACCAATAATTTGCGGCAGAGCATATCGAGCCTGAGTATCCGTAGTAGCAATATTCAATTCGCCCTGATTCGGTTTAGTATATTCTTCAGACACCTTTTTAATACTATCGACTTTGCCTAGTATATCATTTGCTATATCAATAACTTGCTGACCGGCTGGGGTTACATGAGTAAGGTGTTTACCACTACGACCAAATATTTGAATGCCCAATTCATCTTCTAACATTCTGACTTGCTTACTAATCCCAGGTTGTGAAGTATAGAGATTCTCAGCCGTTGATGACACATTTAGGTTGTGTTTCACAACCTCTGCAATATATCTAAGTTGCTGCAGTTTCATGGTTTTATCCTTGATTTATCCGTATCTCATCTGCAAAATATGTAAACAAGAACAAATCGAACGTTGTTTTACATAACAAGAACAGTCGTTCAACTATGATAAAAAGTTATATGATGAATGAAATGTAATATAAATAGGAATAACGAGCAAGTAAAATCACCTCCTATCTAATTGACTGAGCTTTTGATGAACATTGTGACTCATCTGTTTAATGAATTATCAACAAAATGACTTATTATTCAACGACAGCCGCGATAACATACGCTAAGATATAGAATCATTTTGATGATATTTTGTCAGGACTATTTATTCCAGCATCAAAATAACTTTTAGTCATAGCTACTTGGCTATATTTACCATGTAATATGAAAGATAAAATGGAACGTTTATGTCCTTAATTTTGATATTAATTCTTATTGGCGCACTATTATTGCTGATTATCGGCTTTAGTATTGTCCAACAGCAAAAAGAGCGGGCAGAAGCCGAGCGTCGAGTAGAAGTTTCTCGTCAGCGAGCCATCATAGATGAAACCGATGCCGTCTTATCTAACACTGGCATGACCCCATCTTCTAGCCATATCATGTTAGTGCTTTATCGCCGCATTCAAGATGCTTTAGAACAATCTATAGTTCGTGCATCAGGCCAATTAAAATCTGATTATGAACGTCGTCTAGCCGACATCAAAATGCAAATAGCCTCAGTGTCTAACTCACCTAGCCAAGTCCCTGCGATTGAGAGCTTTCGTTTACCTGATAATGATAGACAAATTTTAGAATTAGTAAAAACACTAAAAAAACTTAAAGCCATTTTACGTGCGGAACATAATAAGGGAAAAGTTGATCCGTCTATTTTTGCAGAAGAAGAAATACGTATCGACAACCTTCAATTAAGAATAAATGTCGACTCTATGATTAGTCGGGCGCGTGCAGCTTGCTTTATGAAGCAGTACGGTTCTAGTAAACAAATGGTCACGAAAGCCTTAAACACGCTACACATAATTAAAGCGCAAACGCCTAATGATCCTTTTATTGCCCGTAAAGTCGATGAAGCAAAACAACTACTGGATGAAATAATGGGCGCTCAAAAACGTAGTGAACCGAGTGCACCAAAACCGAAAAAAGAAGGTGATGATATTGATATGTTGTTTCAGCCGAAAAAGAAATGGTAAATATCTTTGTCGTCATCACAAAAAATAAAGCCTCGTAATGAGGCTTTATTTTTGCACGTAAATTCGATTCAAAATAAGTCTGCGCTACTTTTTAACCACACAAAAAAAACCCGCAGATACAAGGGGTTAGCAAAATAACTTAGGTTCGTCAACAAGGTTGTCCACAGAATCTGTGGATAACATTAGTGGAATTATCGATTACTTATGATAACGTAATTACCAGAAAACCAATAAGGCAAAGCAATTGCCAATCTGTATTTTTATTAAGGTTAGTGTCACTCAACCTGTGTCACTCAATATGGAGTGCATTGTTAATATATGACATACCAGTTTGACCGCGTCAAGCCATTAGCATCAAAATCATCTCATTAAGCTGCCAATCGAACAAATATTAACTTATTGGGTCTATTTCTAAAAGACGCGACTACCCAGTAGATGTTCAATTTTCGAGATGTAACGCAGCTCCGCAAAGCTACTGTATAAAATACCCTTGTCCTATGAGGGAATTCAGCACAGCCCGCCAAAGCTGAAATCTGCCTGTAAGGAGGTACCCATTGCACTTCAACATGGGCTGACAGGTAAACAAATCTGTGAATGCACATCAAGACCATTACATGGAAAAACTGTCAGGCTGCTGAGTTGGGCTTTAACGGATTAAGATCAGAATAGTCGTGTCCTGATAGTGTTATTGTTATTGTTAGTCGTGATGTGAGTGATAGCTCAATACAGCGCCATCATTTCCATAAACACGTTCTATCAGTCATAAAACAAAAAGCAAATTATGATCTGCGCTACAATTGTTCGTGGTGCCATTATTTATATGGACCTTAACCTTGTAACACTTGCCATAAACCGAGATACTGGTTAAAAATAATAATATTAGCTGTTAAAAATTTATGCTTAAAAAAATTACCTTGATAAAACTTCTCCCATTGTGCCTACTCTTCCTTCTCAGTGCATGCGGCCAATCAAATGAGCTAGGCGAACCTCAACTCACACCAGAACAGGTCTCATTAGGTTTCTTCGAAGCTATTTATGTTGATCGTGATGTTGATAAAGCTAAAAAGTTTGTCTCTCCAGATATCTGGGATGTGATTGACCATTACCATATTGCGTCGGCAGTACAACGGAATGTACTAGGTTTATCCATGAAGCAAGTCACAATGTCTATTGATGAAATTGATATCGATTTCTTCCGCAAATTTACCGACGACGTTACCGTAATAGTTAAGATGCAAGGACTAAAAGGTGGCCAAAAATGGATTGACGATCGCACCATTCGTCTCCATAAAAAAGGTAATACTTGGATTATTGTTGAAATATTACCTGAAAAGGGTCGCATTGAAGGTTAATGTTGGATCGTACCAAGTCGCACATATTGACGACTTTGGTTGAGTGGAGCCATCATCACTGTGTACTGACAATAAAACGCTATGTATTCTTGCTAAAAATTATTGATCCACATTATTGATACAAACAAACAATGAAAAATAACCAATAAAAAATAGCAGCCTAGGCTGCTATTTTTAGTTTCTGTGTCGAAGTATTTAATGCGAGAACTAAATAGCCTTAGCATTAAGATGCTCATTCAATGGTCTTATTCTTCGTCAGAAGGCAAAGACTCTAACACGTCATCTTTCACTTGATAGTAAGCGTTTTCGTATTCATGAACTTCCATAATCACTCCAATCTTTTAAGTCTTTTTGTAGGTGTAGGCATGTCTTTTTATATACAAAAACACGATGTTGAATCCTAAAAACTGACGACATCTTGTTAATGCTGGGCGGGGATGACATTTACCTTACAGAGAGAAGAGTAACAATCACTTTCTTCTTAGAACGAGTATATCAATAGTCAGATCACATTTAAACCGCAATTACGAAAAACTTTCAGTTCTGTTGCGCGAATAGTCTACATAACACCACAAAATGAAGGAAACACTCACTTTTATGAAAGTTTTTCAAGAAAGTGAACATTAAAAAGGGGGGAGATGTCTTGAACTATTGCAGCAATTGCCGACTCTTGTTTTGATAAGATTATGATTCACACCCATTGCATTAGTTGTTTAAGTAAAAAGAAATACTCAGTTTTTTATGTTTCTGGCATATTTTTAAAATCATGGTTATTCCTTAAGAGATAGGTAACAAAAAAAGTGGAATGCTTGAGTTGATCCTAAAATACGAGTTTCAGGAACCACTATCTTGAAAAACACCGCTAAGTGTTCAACATTATGTTGGCCAACAACAGCATCAAGACAGGAATAGTTGTCCAGAACAATTCTTCCTACAATCATATTAGTTAAGTTCAGGATAATATACGGTTATCAAATAGCTTGTTGCCTTACTCTGTGTGTTGCATCGACTCGCTATTGACGTGGGGAAAAGCCTTGTTGTCAAAAACGGGTAAGTTTGATATTGCCGACTTGAAATAATCCCGTTTTATCGATTTATCCCATCGCTTATCCAGAGCTGAGGATAGTTACCCAGAGAGCGCCCTATGCCGACTAAGTACTAAATAATTTATCAATTTAGGATAAGCAATAAAAAACCGACATCAGCTAAGTGATCTCGGTTGTATTTATGCCGTCATGCGGAAGATCAATTCATCAGATTACACTTGATTGATATAATTCAACACACGCTTTTCTGAAATGGGATAAGCGGTGCCTAACACCTGTGCAAAACATGATACCCGATACTCTTCTATCATCCAGCGAGCTTCAATCAAGGCTTCAGGAACGGGTTGTGAGCGTGGCACTTTGGCCGATTGGGCCGTTAATGCCTGTTGTACTTTAGCAATGCTGTGCATGTGTAAGCGATCGCGCGCGGGGTCAACTGGCAGCTTTTCTAGTCTATTTTCAATAGCTTTCAGATAACGACCCACATCAGTTAACCGTTGCCAGCCACAGTCGTCCACAAAGCCTTTATAAACGAGGCTATCAAGTTGAGTTTGAATATCGCTCATCGCAAACGCGATATCCAAGCTAATTTTACCTTTCAAACGTTTTTTAATACGTTGATAAATCGTCAAAATTTGCTCTACATTTAGCGCAATAGACTCTGCAGTCGGGTTAAGCTCTTGGCGGACCCAATCTTTTGCTTGTTCAAACTGCTGCTCGTTGCGAATGTCGAGTTGTTTTTGATCTAACAACTGCTGTACAGCAGCATTAATAATATCTTCAATTAATATCTGCACTTGCCCAAACGGATTAAAGTACATCGCCAGCTTGGCCTTATTAGGCAATGCTTGTTGCAAGTGCTTCACTGGCGAAGGGATATTAATCAATAATAATCGGCGCAGTCCGACTCGATGATGGCGTTTAGCTTCATGTTCATCATCAAATAACTTAATCGACACATCGGTTTTATTATCCATTAATGCCGGATACGCTTTGACTTCGTAATTACCTTTTCGCTGTTGATATTGAACCGGTAAATCGCCAAATGACCATGTTGTTATCGCATGTTGCTCGATGCCTTTATCTGCCACTTTACGGATCGCTTTGGCCACAACGCCTTGTAACTGACCTTTTAGCGCTTCTAAATCACGTCCTTGAGCGACTAAACGACCTTGATCGTCTTCAATTTTAAAGTTTATTTTAAGGTGTTCTGCCAGTTGAGTTAACTCAAAATCATCTGCAGAAATTCTGACACCGCTCATGCGCAATAATTGTTTACACATAGTATCAAGCATCGATAACTCAAACGGTTTCATTGCTTGATAACATGCCCGGGCATAGTCCGGAGCAGGAACAAAGTTACGCCGCAGATTTTTAGGCAGTGACTTAATCAATGCAATCAGCTTTTCTTCTCGTAATCCTGGAACGAGCCAATCAAAATCACTGTCATCAATTTGATTAATCAGTGCAACAGGAATATGCACAGATACACCATCATCAACACTAGCCGGCTCAAAATGATAACTGACAGTTAAGGCTAAATTACCTTTATGCCATATTTCTGGGAAGTCGAGTGCAGATATATGGTCGGCACTTCGCTGCATTAATAAAGATTGGCTGTAATCAAGTAAGTCAGGTGTTTGTTGACGTGCTGTTTTCCACCAAGCAAAAAATAGCGGCGCGTTATAAATGCCTGGCGGGATCAAGGGTTCATAAAAATCCACCAGCACTTGTTCGTCGACTAAAATATCTCTACGACGTGACTTGTGCTCTAACGCTTCTATGTCATTCAATAGCTTTTGATTATTAACAAAAAAGGCTTCTTTCGTTTGTAACTGCCCTTCTGCTAATGCACTGTGAATAAAGATTTCTCGGGCTTCTATCGGGTCAATAGGGCCATATTGTACTCGACGTCTGTTGACTATCATCAAGCCATACAGTATTTGATTTTCGAGTGCGATCACACTGGCCGCTTTCGCTTCAAAATGGGGCTCGAGATACTGCTTTTTCACTAAATGAGACGCGAGTGATTCTAACCATTCTGGATCAATTTTGGCGCAGCAACGGGCAAACAAACGTGAGGTTTCCGTGAGCTCGGCGGCCATAATCCACTTAGGACCTTTTTTGGCTAATGGTGAACCGGGGAAAACGAAAAATTTACGGTTACGGGCCCCTAAATACTCATTATTTTCACCTTTAAAACCAACATGGCTTAACAATCCTGATAATAATGCTCTATGTAATTGCTCGTAACTGGGCGCGCTTGCATTAATACGCCATTTCAATTCATGTACTGCTTGTTTTACTTGGGTATACAGATCTTGCCATTCACGTACGCGTAAATACGCGAGATATTCATCACGGCATTGCTTTCTAAACTGACTGGCTGACAACTCATTTTTTTGATCTTTAACGTGATCCCATAACTTCACCCAACTTGCAAAATCAGAGTCTTTATCGGCATAACGCCGATGGCACTCGTCTGCTGCTTGTTTCTTATCTGTGGGGCGTTCTCGCGGATCTTGGATCGACAAACCGGTAGTAATCACTAATGCTTCGTGTAAACATCCCAATTTATTGGCTTCAATGACCATTCGAGCCAAACGCGGATCGAGGGGAATTTTGGCTAAGTCTTTGCCTAATGGCGTTAAGATTAAGTCATCCCCAGATTTTTTAACCGCTTGTAACTCTTCAAGCAATAAAAAACCGTCTCGAATGTGTTTTTGATCCGGTGGCTGAATAAATGGAAATCCGCCAATATCGCCCAACCCAATCGACAACATATGTAAAATGACCGAGGCAAGATTGGTACGCAAAATTTCAGGATCGGTAAATTCGGGGCGCTGAATAAAATCCATTTCATCGTAAAGTCGAATACAAATACCAGGTCCGACACGGCCACAACGTCCTTGACGCTGATTTGCACTGGCTTGTGAAATGGGTTCTATCGGTAGACGTTGCACTTTAGTACGGTAACTATAACGGCTAATGCGAGCGGTACCGGGATCGATAACAAAGCGGATCCCTGGCACGGTTAATGAGGTTTCGGCAACGTTGGTGGCTAATACGATACGGCGGCCAATATGGCTTTTAAAAACTTTAGACTGTTCACCGTAAGAAAGACGAGCGTACAAAGGTAGAACTTCAGTATCGCGATACTGTTGTTTATTGAGTAAATCAGCAGTATCACGAATTTCACGCTCGCCGTTCATAAATATCAAGATGTCGCCAGGTCCTGCTGCCATCAACTCATCAACGGCACTAAAAATCCCATCACTGACATCTAAATCAACATCGGTATCACGAACTAATGGACGATAACGCGTTTCAACTTCAAAGGTACGTCCAGACACTTCAATAACAGGGGCATTGTTAAAATGTTTTGAAAAACGGTCTACATCGATGGTAGCGGAAGTAATAATGACTTTTAAGTCTGGACGTTTTTTTAATACCTGTTTCAAATACCCCAAAATAAAATCAATGTTTAAGCTTCGTTCATGCGCTTCATCAATAATAATCGCATCGTACTGGTTTAAAAATCGGTCCGAGGTGAGTTCCGCGAGCAAAATACCGTCGGTCATCAGTTTGATGTAACTCTTGTCACTCATGGCATCAGCAAAACGAACTTTAAAGCCAACGACATCGCCTAATGGGCTATTAAGTTCTTCAGCAATACGGTTCGCGACACTTCGTGCAGCAAGACGACGCGGTTGAGTATGGCCAATTAAGCCTCGAGTCCCTAAGCCCAGTTCAAGACAGATTTTAGGTAACTGAGTGGTTTTACCTGACCCAGTCTCCCCCGCCACAATCACCACTTGGTTATTGGCTATGGCAGAAGCAATATCATCTCGTTTTTGTGAAACTGGCAGCTCATCGGGATAATCAATAACCGGTCTAGACTGTAAGCGCTGTTGCGCTTTTGCGAAGGCTTGCTGCGCGGCTTCAGTCAACTGCGCTAACGTTTGGGATTTTTTTTCAGACTCGGCTTCTTTATTGACTCGATACAAACGACGACGAATTTTAGCCGCGTCGGTTTGATAACAAAGATTGAGATACGCCTTAGATAGCGGGTGAAGGTCCGAATTCAAATCTGATTCCCTTGCTTACATCAAAAAAAGCGATCCTAGCAAGGAAAACAGCAGAATGGTATTGATTTTAACGATTGTTAGACTGGAGATAAGTAACACTGTTGCATATAAATATTCATCGCCTTAAGCACATTGGTCCGATTAATGGTACCAATGACTTTCCCCGCGCTCAATACAGGGTAAATCTTGGGTTTAGGCCCTAACATTTGTTCGGCTAATGCCAATATGCTTTCATCGGGCGTAACAGACAATACAGGGCTTTTCATGCAGTCTTGTACGGTGCTGGTCATGTCACAGTGATAGCTACTTTTTAACATCACAGATAAACAATCTTGTTGAGACAAAAAGCCCACTAATAGCCCAGTATTATCAATAACAGGCGCACCATTTTTCTTACTATCAAGTAGTTTTTCTACTGCAATAGCCAGTGACATATCCGCAGTTAATAATACTGGATGCCTGTCCATATAATCTTTAATTTTTATTGAATCCATATAACCCCCTAAATGCACGCTAATTGACTACGTGCATAATAAATCTCGTCAATCAATTCATATTGAATCAACATTCAAGTACTGACTTGATTAAGTTTAGTCAATAATGGTCCAGTGGATAGAAAATAAAACCGATTGTATTAATCGGTACTTATTATCACAGCTAGAACTTACTTGTCACGCCAGATCATGATTGACGCAGCTTGGCCTTTGCTTCGAGTTGCACGATACATACCTTCGGTATTAAATGGCGTAGCGATATTGCCACGCTGATCAATTGCTATCACGCCTCCAGTTCCACCAGCCGATATTAAGCGTTGATTAATGACTTCATCAGCCGCTTGAATAATCGATACTTGTTGGTATTTAACTTTAGCGCATATGTCACCCGCCACCTGATAACGGATAAAATACTCACCGTGCCCTGTTGCAGATACCGCACAGACGCCATTTTCAGCATAGGTTCCGGCGCCAATGACCGGAGAATCACCAATACGGCCAAAACGTTTTGCTGTCATGCCACCGGTTGATGTCCCTGCAGCAAGGTTACCTTGCTTATCAAGTGCTACGGCACCCACTGTGCCATATTTATAATTGGCACTTAACTGTTCTACTGACGCCTGATAATCGCCACCGTTATTTTGCTCGGCTTCAATGATACTCGCTTTAGCATCAAGCAACTGTGAATAACGATGTGGGGTATCAAAATGACTGTTAGGCACTAAACTAAATTGTTGTGTTAACGCAAATTCTTCAGCCCCTTGTCCATAAAGCATTACATGAGGTGATTTTTCCATCACCTTTCTCGCTAAATCAATCGGGTTTTTAATATGTTTAACCCCAGCAACCGCACCTGCATTCATAGTGTTACCGTCCATGACTGAGGCATCAAGCTCATGGCCACCATCAAAGGTATAAACAGCACCAACCCCAGCATTAAACAATGAACTATTTTCTAACACATTTATCGCAGCTTGCACCGCATCGAGGCTGTCGCCGCCTTTATCTAACACTTTATATCCAGCATCAACTGCCTGCTTAAGTTTGTTGCGAATGGCTTTCTCTTGCTCAGGGCTTAGACTGGCTGCGGAAATAGTGCCGGTGCCACCATGGATTGCAATAGCAAAAGGTTTATCACCTTTCGCAACACTGGTATTGGACGTTAAGCTTAAACATAGCGCAATCGTTAAATATAATTTATTCATGTTAGAAAAATCCTTGAAGGTGGTTTATCTTTGTAACCATTTCGGCTTGTAATTTCAATCATATCCTTGCGACTTTTATACTTTGTAGCGACAATGGTCATCATCATAAATTTTGGGGAAGTTAGCTTAACTTGTCGACAAAACGCCTTAAAATCAGCCAATTCCTATTACTTTCGTTGACCTTACTGATGTCAGGCTTTGTGCTGGCCGACGAAAATTGGTTAACGATTAACGTTACCGGCGTGCCGAAAAAAATTGAAAAGAACATTTTTGCTCATTTAGGCACCTTGCCAGACAACGATGTTCAACGGCGTGCATTTTTATTTACCGTTGACGATAACACCCATGACGCCCTTGAATCCATGGGCTACTACCATGCAATTTTAGATATTGATGTTAAAGAAAATGATAAAGGTCCTTGGGAGTTAAGCCTCAATATAACCCCAGGCGAACCAGTCATTATTCAATGGGTGGATATTAATTTTCAAGGTGACATGCTCCAAGATAATACCTTTTCACTCTGGCTAAACAGTCTAAAAATTAAGCCTGGTGATACCTTAAACCACGGTGTCTATGATTCGATAAAATCACAGTTAATCACGTTAGCGCTGGCAAGAGGATATTTTGATGGTCAATACACCAAATCAGAAATCAACATTAATCGTGACTTAAATACCGCCCAAATTAACCTACTGTTTAATTCTGGTAAGCGCTATTTATTTGGTGATGTTCACTTTGAAGGCAGTACTCTCAATGATGACATTGTTGAATCATTAATTCCTTTTGATGCTGATGCGCCTTACGCCACACAGCTATTAACTGAGTTTAATCGCAATTTATTAAACACAGGTTACTTCAGTAACATTAAAGTATTACCACAATTAGATAAAATTGATACTGGGGTAGTGCCCATTAACGTTCAGTTAAGTCCACGCCCTAGTCATCTTATTGGAGTAGGTTTAGGTGCTGATATCGGTAACAGTACTGAAAACAGTGTCGATCCTCGCGTGCGAGTCACTTGGCGCACGCCGCAAATAAATCGCTATGGCCATAATCAAGAAACCAGTGCAGAGTGGTCTCCTGAACGACCTAAAATTTTGACGACTTATACTATTCCATTAACCCACCCTTTGGATGATCAACTAAAAATAAAACTAGGAATATTACGTGACACATATGGTGTCACCCAAGATTATGACGCTGAAAAACGTCAATTTAATAATACCGGTCAACTAGAGTCTAGAAAGTACTTGGTTGGATTAACCCGTCAACGGCGCTCTAAAAGCAATTGGTTACATGGTTATTCAGTTGAGTCTATTAGAGAATTCTATAATCAACTCGATACAGATTTCGACCCACGTTTTTATTTATTGGGTTACAACCTCACAAAAACCGTTCGTGGTGATAATAGCCTCGATCCCAAGTCAGGTTATCGTCAAACTTATAGCCTTGAATACGCTGATCCTTCCTTAGGCTCCACCATTCGTCTTGTCCATTTACAAGCCAGATTTAAATGGGTTGATACTCTATTTGATAAGCACAGGTTTGTCGCCAGAATGGACTTAGCGGCCAATATTGTTGATAAAAATGATATTGACAATATTCCACCATCGTTACGTTATTTCGCCGGTGGCGACCAAAGTATACGGGGTTACAGTTATCAAGAATTAGGGCCTTATATTGACTATATCAACAGCGAAGGAGGCTTATCTCGACAGGTCGTCGGCGGACGCTATTTAGCCATTGGTAGTGTAGAATATCAATACTATCTCACTCCAACCTGGCGCGTCGCGACCTTTGTCGATGCTGGCAATGCTTTTGATACTCAGCAATTTGAACCTGTTGTATCTGTTGGCGGTGGAGTGCACTGGATATCACCCATTGGTCCAATTAGAATGGACTTAGGTTTTGGCTTAAAAGAAACCGAGACGGTCGCACGTTCATATCGTTTCCATTTAACCATGGGAACAGATTTATGATAGATAAACATACTGAGCAAAGTCTTTTGCAAAATAACGAGCAAAATACTCAATCAGAGGAATCACTCAAGCCTAGTCATAAAAAAGTAAACAGATCAACCGGCCTATCGGCAAGAATTTGGCGCAGTGTTAAGCTTTATACCCGAATACTCATCTATGTCCCTTTGGTGTTATTGATGCTGTTTGCCATCATTATCGGCACCCCATTTGGCAGTAGAATGGGAGTCATACTAGTCAATCAATTTGTCAGCGATGTTGACGTTGAGTATGCCTCTGGCACCTTAAATGGTGAACTCACTTTGCATCACGTGTCGTGGTCAATGCCAGGGATCAGTGTCAATGCAGAAAATTTATCATTAGGATGGCTGCCTACCTGTTTGATTAACAGACAAATTTGTGTGACAAATCTCGTTGCATCGAGCATTGATGTAAATATTGTCAGCGATAAAATTCCAGTATCTACAAACGCTAATGAAACAGGTGATATCGAAGACCCTTTTACCGAGCTTGAATTACCCTTTGACATTAGCCTTAGCCACGCTCAATTGGCACACGTTACTGTTGATGTGAATAACATGACATTTTATGCCGATAATTTAACGACTCAAGCCATCTGGAATAGCACAGGGCTTGTGGTTGAATCACTCACAAGCCAAGGGCTAATCGTCAATATTCCTGATACAACATCAGCAAGCCAAACCAATCATCAAGCAGATAACAAAGCGACTAATCAAACTGCTGACGCCAAAGCAGTTTCATGGCCACTGGCTAATTTGCCACAAGTATTTATGCCTTTTCCTGTCAATGTTAGGCAATTTAATGCCACTGAAAGTCAGCTCATTATCGGTAAACGTACCGACCATTTTAGCCATATCGCGTTAGCCGCCAGTTTTCGTCAATTTCAACTTGGAATAACCCAACTGGATATTCAACACAATGATGGTGATGTGAGTGTTACGGGGGAAATAGCTTTACTCGACCATTATCCACTCACATTAAAGCTCGTTGCCAATGTCGATAATCTACCTGAATTGCCGGGGCTTAAACAACAACTCCAGCTGGATCTCACCCAAGACTTAAGTCGGTTAAATATCAACGCTATTGCTAAGGGCGATACTCATTTTAATCTTGCCGCTGAAATGAATCTCACCACAGCAGCGCTTGATTACCAAGTAACGCTTACCGACGCCGCATTACAGTGGCCGCTAAAAAATCCGCAGTACACCAGCAATATTAGCCGTTTTACCAGTCAAGGTAATATTAAAGACCAAGTGGCGCAGTTTGAAGGGCAACTGACCACGCCTTACCACCCTGCTTTGGCTATTATTGCAGATGTCGTTAATCGTAAGCAAAAACTGACCATTAATAAACTTAATCTCCAATCAGTTGCTGGCAATATAGATCTGACAGGACAGCTGTCATATCGAGATAAAATAACATGGCAAGCCAATGTGCTTACCGACGCTATTCAATTGCAATACATTGATTATATTAATCAGCAAACCTCCATCAAAAGTAAATTCGGTGGCCGTTTTAACAGCAGTGGCACCATCGCTGATAAACAATGGCAAGTGGCAGTCCAAGATGCGAACTTAACAGGATATTTAAATGGTTATCCATTGAATTTACAAGGTGATATTTCATTAAATCAAGAGCTTGCTATTAATGCGACCAATCTTCAAGCAAATGCACTAGGGGCTCAGTTAGTCATCAATGGCCAAGCCAACAAAGCCTGGAACATCGCTGCCGAACTTAGCGTGCCCGATGTTAGCCAATGGCTAAAAGGTGGCCGCGGTAATATCTTTGCTAAAGTTGATGTAACCGGCAATAGTGCAGACCCAATAGTTGATATTAATGCAAAAATCAGCCAATTCAGTTACCAAGGCAGTAAAATTGACAGCCTTGATTTACGCGCCAATTACCACCCCTATGCGCAGCACAAGTATTGGATTGAACTGCATAATACTAATCTCGTATGGGACAGCTATAAACTGACGGATATCGCATTCTTCAGTGAAGGCAATCAACATCAACAACAAAGTAAGCTCAATACTCAAGGTGATGTGGTCATCAACACTCAAATGACCAGTAGTAGCAATATCGATAAACAACAGTTCAATGCCACATTAACAGAATTCAGGATCAGTAATGCTCTTGGACAATGGCAACAAGATAAACAAATTACTGCCAGTTGGGATCAACTTAATCATCGTGGCAGCGTGGGCCGTTTTTGCTTAGTGCATCCCCACAATAAATTATGTTTAATCAATGATGTTAATTTGGGTCACACTGGCCAAGCCAATATGACATTTACCGGTAACCCAGGTAAATCATTAGCACCGATGTTGTCTAAAAAAATTACCTGGCACGGTGAAGCGGCATTAACCACTCAAGTTAATTGGGCTAAAGGTAAAAAGCCCACTGCCAATGTTCAGTTTACGCTCTTGCCAGGTAACATTAAGCTTAGCCGTACCAAAAATAATACCATTAGCATCGACTACCAGCAGTTATTATTACAAGCCTCTCTCGATGAAAAACAAATTAATACTTCATTAAGTTTTGATTCGTCCGGCATCGCCAGTTGGCAAAGTCAATTGAGTGTCAACATCACTCCTGATCGCACCTTACAAGGTACGATCAATGTTAATGAACTGAATCTGGCTCCTTTTGGAGAGTTCTTCCCTAGGATCGAAACCTTAGAAGGCATTTTATCCAGTCAATTAAGCCTATCCGGCACCCTTATGGATCCTAGTGTATCGGGTAATATTAAACTCAACGACGGTGCATTTTCCTTATCAACCAATCCAACATTGATCGATAAAATCTACTTGTCACTGGCATTAGAAGGCCAACAAGGACAACTCAATGGCCAATGGCATATGGGTGACGGACAAGTGAGCGCTCAAGGGACCCTCGATTGGCCACAAGGAAAATTTAGTGGTGATATTGATATCAAAGGCACTAATTTAGCTGTTATCCAACCACCTATAGCAATCTTAAATGTCTCTCCAGATATTAATATCACCTTTGATGAGCAACTGTTTGCGATAAAAGGCAACGTCAACGTGCCATCAGGACAAATAAAAATCTCTCAATTAGCAGAAGGAGGCGTTGCGGTATCAAACGATGTGGTATTTAACGATTCCGTTTCTGACAAAATGGTTAAAACCAGTCCTTACGCCGTTACGGCCGATCTAAATATCAGTGTGGGTAAAAACCTTACCATCGATGGTATGGGTCTTAAGGGGAAGCTAGGAGGTGATCTTGTACTACAGCAGCAAGCTTTTAAGCCTCCCATGCTATTTGGTGATATCAAAGTCAATAAAGGTACCTATAAGTTTATGGGACAAACCTTAAGTATTGATACCGGTGAAGTCCAATTTGTTGGTCCGACAGCATTGCCAAACCTGAATATAGAAGCAACAAGAGACATTAAAGACAGCAATATAACTGCAGGAGTTCGAGTCACTGGCACACCAATGCGTCCAGTTGTCACCTTATTCTCTAACCCCGCGAAAGAGCAAGCTGAGGTTTTATCTTATATTTTGACGGGTAAAGGCTTTACCAGTACAACCAACCAACAAAGCAACTCATTAATGATGGGTGCTGCACTCAGTTTAGGCTCTCAATTTGATGGTGGAGCAATGAATAGCATTGGCAGTACTGCTACGGGGCTGGTTGAAAAATTTGGTTTTTCCAACGTACAACTTGATACCAACGATGATGGTAAAGTGGCCGTGAGTGGTTATGTTGGCGAAGACTTAATGATTAAGTATGGTGTGGGAGTATTTAACCCCGGTTATGAAATGACCGTGCGATATTATTTATTTTCACAATTGTATTTAGAAAGTGTCTCGAGTACCTTAAGTCAATCATTGGATATCTACTATAGTTTCGAAATCGATTAGCGTTTAGCGTTTAGCGTAATTATAGAATTTAGCGAAAAAATTCAGTCACAAAAAAAGCGCCCTTAGGCGCTTTTTTTCAACTCAGCAATTAAACAAACATGAAGTCGATATGTTCAATCAATTGTTTGAATGCATGACGTTGAATAGCTTTTACACGAACGCTAACTTCTTTACCGTCTATAGAGATGGTTAAATCAGTTGTATAAAAGTCATCATTTGATTGAATATTAATGATGTCTTTGTGTGCAAACTTGATTGATATAGGCTCTTTACCTGGACCATAGATTACTGCAGGAACTTGATCTGCATGACGTAGGCGGCGGCTCGAACCTTTCCCGATTTCTGTGCGGGTTTCTGCATTGATTGTGTAAGACATTAGTCACTCACTTAATAATTAATAAAGTATGAAGGCGTCACCATTTTCGACCAACGATGACTCAAATAAAGCGCGCGGATGTTACCACAATCACCAACAGCCCACAAGCAGATTAATTAACCCCAATGCCTCACGGGGCCACAATCAACATGTACAAATCCATCGCGAGGGTAAAACCCCACCCCACCTAACTTTAGAGAAAGCGCTGCATCTCGTAAATGTTTAGTCGACACACCGGGTAAAGCAATATCCATCGCCATCCCTTTCATGTGGAAACTTTTCTTAGCAACACCGTTACTTCGCGATGCGAGCATTTGATTTGTTTTGGGTGAGCGATAAGCCGAGATAACATTAATTTCATCATGATTATCTAATGTAGTCTGTAATTTATACAAATATTCAAATAATCTTTTATCAATAGGCGCGGCGATATTTTGGCGGTGATCACGTAATACTTGATTAAATTCAATCAGTGTCTCAGATTGATATTGGCCATCAACCCAAAAACTCCCCTGACTTCTTTCACCGGTATGGAGGTTATAAAAACGTAAATCTTTAACACCATGAGTTGAACGACTTGCTTGAGCGGTATTAGGTAACAGAGTTACCACTGCGGCGCCGCTTAAGCCTAATAATAACTGCCGACGAGTTAGGCACTCTACTGTCATTTACACACCACTATAATCTACATCTTCGGGAGTTAACCATGTTATTGAACACAGTTTATGTCTAATTAATTTCTCTATAATTTAATACTGAGAATTGAACATTGAGAATTGTTGGTTTTTTGCCCAACTGGTGAGTAAATTAAACATTAATGACAATAATTGCAAGTCTGGTCATTTTATCTTGCACAGTAAATGTGCAAATAAAGACTAATCTGTGAGATAGGTCAATGCCTTAGCATAGTGATTAACTTTACTTCATTATTACTGTGTGATCACTTTATCGGTAAAAATAGCATGTTGGCCAATCAAACTCATAACGTCAACGGAATCGACATCATAAATATCATCCCGATACTGAGCCACATGTTCATCATCAACCCAAGCTCGCCAGTAAACCAAATGCACAGGTAAAGTAGCAGATAGCGCAAACCACTGAGTTTTATCGTAATTTAATTGCATTCGGTTCCAAATGCGCTTATCAATGATCAAATATCGTGCAAACCAATCCGCTAACAGTTGTACTTTTTCAATCCGCACACACCCCGATGACAAAGCCCGTTGAGATTGGCGATATAATTCAGGATTAGGCGTGTCATGTAGATATACATCTAGATCGTTCTTAAAATGGAATTTATACCGCCCTAGCGAATTAAATGTCCCCGGGCGTTGAACAACCCGATAAGGAAACCGCCCTACGGCAGCCTCCTGCCATTGCTGTGCACTTTTCTCAACTAGGTGACCTTCATAATCAAACACATCAAACTTTTTTTTAGCTAAATAATGGCCGTCTTTATGAATTAGAGGCAACACATCTTTGCGTAATATCTGTCTCGGTACTGTCCAAGTGGGATTAAGTACGATATTTGAAATATTACCCTGCATGACTGGTGTTTGCCTATACGACTTACCCACAATCACTTTCGATTGCAGTACCACTTGATTATCTTCTACTAACACCATGTTGAAAGCAGGAATATTGATCAATAAATATGGTTGAGATAATTGGCTTGAATAAGCGGTTTTTTCCACAAAACTTTTTGCCAATAAGTGGCCGCGCGCTAATGGTGTTTGATTTAACCAAAATAACGTTTTTGGCCCGATAACCGAATCAGGTGTTAAGCCGTGACGGGCTTGAAATCGTTTAACGCTTTGCGCTAGGTCTTCTTTATAGACCACTTCATCAGCAGCATACTCAATAGCGTCGCCTAGCAACCATAACCGTTGACTAATCAGTTTAATGCTTTGATGACCATCACCTAGGCGTAACAAACCACCAGGTTCAATAGCTGGCCATGATTGTGTTTGCGATAACCATATAAGTTTACGAAGGTAATTAACAACCCAAAGATAATCATCGACTTCAGGCTCTAAGCTAATATTCTTCTCAACAATACTGGCTCCTGAGTTGAGCTTATCAAAAGATAACGGCACATTTTTTTGACGCCAAAAATCAGCGACAGATAACTGAATCATATCGACAGACTCTAGTTGCTCAGATATTGTGCCCGCTTGTAGCGTCGTTAAATACTGTTCACGTTCTAATGTCGGTTCTGCAAGATACTGAAGTAAAAGGTTTTGTGTTAAGTTATCAAATTCACTTCGTGCATTCGCCGACAAAAACAGCGAAATAAATAACAGTAGCCATGCTACGCACTTATATCCCCTCACAAAGCCTAAACCACTGTTCATGTTCTTCCCCATCACACTTTTATCTCTACGCTAAGGCATACTCTTATCGCAATCAGCCTATTAATAAAGTTTAAAAATCGATATAACGGACACCGACTATTACTCAATATGGTTTCTTAATCCCATGAATAATGAAAACAACCCTTGTTAACACTCATGGGCACATTTGCAAATGACCATGAGGTGTTAGCCAAACCCGTTAACGATATTACTGCATATAAACAGCATAACGTAATGACTGAGCATACTCTTAAACCACTATTCCAGTATGGCAAATGTTGAGCAGGATTGAATAACAGATACATCTGAGCAACAAAACTTAATACCAAAGCGTTACCTTAGTGTACATATATCAAGCAACATTATAAAAAATAACCAATTAGCATGCGGTTATCATCAAGTTGCTATGAAGGTTAATCCTGAGTTGTTATAAGGGACGTTAGCGGGTACTTAAGCCAGCATTCAGATAATAACTGTGAGACTCTTATGAATAAAAAACAACTCATTCAATCAATGGCAATACAATTGGCCATCCCACAAAACCAAGTTAAGCCGCAATTAGAGCAAATTTTAGCGGTGATTCATCAAGGGCTTACTGAAGGCGAGAAGATTTACATTCCCCAATTTGGCACATTCGAACTGCGTTTTTATTTACCCAAATTAGGGCGTAATCCACAAACAGGTGAAACAATAGACATTGACGGATTTAATCAACCTAGCTTTAAAGCATCACCGGCTTTAAAAACCTTAATCAACACTTAACCGTTAAATCAAGGTGCTAGAGACTATAACTGCAGCAGTAGCGGGAAGACGGTTGAATGCTGGGCTTACTGAAGCCAACGTTAGACATTCAGAGCCTAAGTGCTAGAGTGCTAGAGTGCTAGAGTGCTTAGCAGCTAGACTATAACTGCAGCATTCAGACCTTACCCGCTCTTATAGCCGCGTAGCGAACTAGCAGGACGAAGTCCGTTCTAGTACCTAGGCTTGTTCGCTTTTATCACTCTCACCGTTCTAACGCTTGTTACCATTACAACCAAATTTCCAAATTCCAGACGTAAAAAAGCCCCAACTAATGTTGAGGCTTTTTTACACCACTCTCTATTGCTAGAGATTATAATGGTGCCCGAGGCCAGACTATTCTTGATAACAGAGAGTGGCACGCCTGATGTTCAACAAGAGCGCGGGATTTTATCTTTGACCTTACTCTTCAGCCTAAATTTCAGACATAAAAAAGCCCCAACTAATGTTGAGGCTTTTTTACACCACTCTCTATTGCTAGAGGTTATAATGGTACCCGAGGCCAGACTATTCTTGATAACAGAGAGTGGCACGCCTGATGTTCAACAAGAGCGCGAGGGATTTTATCTTTGACCTTACTCTTCAGCCTAAATTTCAGACATAAAAAAGCCCCAACTAATGTTGAGGCTTTTTTACACCACTCTCTATTGCTAGAGATTATAAAGGTGCCCGAGGCCAGACTATTCTTGATAACAGAGAGTGGCACGCCTGATGTTCAACAAGAGCGCGAGGGATTTTATCTTTGACCTTACTCTTCAGCCTAAATTTCAGACATAAAAAAGCCCCAACTAATGTTGAGGCTTTTTTACACCACTCTCTATTGCTAGAGATTATAATGGTACCCGAGGCCAGACTTGAACTGGCACGCTTATTCAGCGAGGGATTTTAAATCCCTTGTGTCTACCGATTCCACCACTCGGGCAAACTTAGTGTGCTTTGATAGAAAAACATCAACTCACTTAATTTGTTTTACATAAGATAAACTGAGCGGCTTTAGCCTCCCGCTTAACTTGAAGCACACTTTACTGATTTTTTTTGGCCAAGCAACTAAAACATTGATCACATCGAACTGAACGCTTCAAAAAACGCCAATCCGATGTAAAATCCAACAAAACAAAGTGTTTAGCACAGACATCTGATTAGTTGGCTCTCACTGGGGTTAAGCCCTTGCTACGATTAGTCACGGCTTCTTCAATCTCAAAGCCTGCTTCGCTCCACACTTGTGCTTCATCAACATTAAATGATTCTTTAGCCCAAATGGTTGCGGTGTCTAAATTGAAGTTAGCTTTTATCCAACCATCAGATTCAGCAGGTCCAAAGCCCCTTACACGCCAGTTTTGCGCTTGGGTCGAATCAAAGCCGATGGCTTTCCATTGACTAATCTCACGCTCAGACATGCCTTGCCAGCTAGGTACTGATGCACAAGCCACTAAACATAATACTAATAAACCTGACAATAATTTTTTCATAAATTCCTGATAATCAACATAAATACCACTGCACATAAATCGTCAAATTACGCATAAGAGATCGTAAATTTTGTGGATCATATCTGAGAATTTTTTTTGACAAGTAGGATAAGAAAAAATAATTGTCCGTTAAACAAACCACAAAAAAAGGCCGCATCCGCGACCTTATTCACATTAACCTAAATCAAGACATTAGCTACGCTGACGACTTGGTTTTCCATGGTTACCGACCACTTTATGCTTACGCACTGCACGGCGGATTTTAGCGCTTTTAACTTTAGAACGCGCAACACTGTGTTTGTCGGTACCTAAAATTGAACGGGTTTCAGCTTCTAAACCGGCAAGTTTACGTAAGTAGTTTACTTGGTCAATAGTCAGCTCGATCCAGCCACCACGGGGTAAGGTCTTTGGTAATTCAACCATGCCATAGCGCACGCGGATCAAACGGCTGACTTGCACTTCTTGCGATTCCCACAAACGACGGACTTCACGATTACGCCCTTCACTCAGGGTCACATGCCACCATTGGTTGATACCTTCGCCACCAGCAGGTTTGATGCTGTCAAACTTTGCTGGACCATCTTCTAAGGGCACACCATTACGTAAACGCTGTACTGCGACATCTGACACTTCACCAAAGGTACGCACAGCGTATTCACGCTCTACTTCATTCGACGGATGCATTAAACGGTTAGCTAACTCACCATCACAGGTAAATAATAGTAACCCTGAAGTGTTAATGTCTAAACGACCTACCGCAACCCAGCGAGCATCACGCACTTTAGGTAAACGTTCAAACACGGTAGTACGGCCTTCAGGATCTTTGCGCGAACAAATCTCACCTTCAGGTTTATGGTATGCCAGTACACGACAAACAATGTCATCAGCTGATTTTAATGAAATAGCGCGGCCATCGATACGTATTTTGACATCAGCCTCAACACGATCACCTAAACCAGATATTTCACCGTCAACACTAACTCGGCCTGCAGCAATCCATGCCTCCATCTCACGACGGGAGCCATGGCCTGCACGGGCCAAGACTTTCTGCAATTTTTCACTCATTAGCGGACTCTTTAAAGGATTAAATATGAAAAACAAGATGTTAATAACTCTTGTTCCATTATCTTTTTAGGATTGTACCCGCAAGGAGCGCATACAATTTAGAAAAGTGCATCGATTATACGCTGAATGGAGCTGGTGAGCAAAAAATACCAGTGTTTCTCAACTATATCAGTCATGCTTACGCAAAATTGCTGCTTTAAGTGACTTATTAACGAAGAAATGCCGCTGTTAACGAGTCACTTTAATATTAAACACTAGGGCCTAGGCTATACCTGACTAGCTACACCACTAAAGTTACTCGCGACGCAAAACCTAAACCCCAAATGATGGTTATCACCATAGAGCCCAAAAAGGCATCACTGATTAATGGGATCATCCCTAACATAGTGGTGATAGCCGCCATCATCACAGGACGAACACGGCTTACACACGGATCAAGCCGTGCAAATCCAGCGTCCTTACCTTCTTTGTGTTCAAATTGATTTGAGCAACCAATACAATGCCATTTTGATGACCATGCCAGATAGATTCGATAACTCAAACAACACCCTAAAGCTAAACAGCGCATCCAATATCAATAATCCTGCTGATACGCCAGTAATAGCCAATGGTACAGTGAACCGGGTAATTAGTGGTTGTCGCACCACATTAAACAGGAACAAGGTGCGTAAAAATATCGCTAAATAGCCTATTGGGATCAAGCTAGAGACAGCCGTTATAGAACAACACAATTCGATTTTATTTCGCTTCGCTAATGGTAAAACGTTTAGCGAAGTGCCACAGGCCTATGATGCTATGCGAGCGGTTAAGGATGATTTATCTAATCTGTCGAGAAAACCCCGTGATCCGATCGTAGCGAAAGTCGCGGGGATGAATCGATAAACTAACCTTGCTCTTGAATATATTTTCGAATTGTATCAGCGGAGGCATTGCCGACTGAGCAAGCAAAATATCCATCAGACCAAAAAGTATTCTAAAACCAAAATTGCTTTTTAAGGTTCGGATATCTACTCCAAATTAATCTGTTGGTTTGCTGCTTAATTCTTCTAACATGCTGCCCAACAGCATATCTTGGCGAAATCCTCAAAAGAATGTGTATGTGATCCCTATCTATTTCGATCTCTTCAACTGAAAAGTCAGACTTCTGCGAAATATCTAGAACAGCTCTCTTCATAAACTCGCCAACTTCACCATGTAGTAGTTGCTTTCGATATTTAACAACCAGTATTAAGTGCAGCACAATGAGATGCTTACAGTGTGAATTGGTTTGGTATTCCACTTGACTATCTCAAACTACACAGTAGTCTATACAGTATATGAAAAAAACGCTCAGATACAACTTTCGGCTCAAACCGACAGCAGAACAGGAAGCCAAACTCATTGAGTTTGGCTCATATGCTCGTGGGTTGTGGAATTTGTTGTTGTCAGAAAATCTGCGTCGTTATAGGTACGACAAAACGTTTTTGTTCTATCCAGAAATGGCAAAATTAATTAAAGAGTTAAAGGTATTCGAAGAGTTCTCTTGGTTAAAATCCTTTGATTCTGCGGCTGCACAGCAAGTGGCAAGGGATCTGGATACGGCTTTGAAAAACTCTTTTTCTAAGAGTCGGTTGCAAAAATTCCCGACGTTTAAAGTCAGTTTCAAACAGAAAAAACTGCACAATGACAGTTTTAGGTGTGTAAATAACTCGAACTGCATCCGCATCGAAAATGGCGCGATCAGCATTCCGAAAATTGGCAAAGTACCGATTGTTTTACACCGTAAATTAGTCAGTGAAATCAAGACTGTTACTATCCAACTATCACATGCTAAATGGAATGTATCGCTCACCCAAAAGGTTGAATGCAAGACCGCGAAGCGGGTCTTGCATTCAATTGTAGGCTACGACATCAACAGCCAACATACGGTTGTAGGTTCGAACGGTTGGTACGTTAAAAACCCAAAAGCTCTTAAACGTTCATCAACAAAGCTAAAGCAAATTCAAGTCCAGTTGAGCCGAAGGGAAAAAGGCTCTAGTTGCTGGCATAAAACCAAATTCCGCTTAAATACACTTCACGGAAAAATCTCACGCCAACGCCTAGCGTTCGCTCACGAAGTATCATGTTCGATAGCCAAGACCAGTGATATCATAGTGTTTGAGGATTTAAACGTGAAAGGTATGCAGCAATTTAACGGCCATATGGTGAACGATAACGTGATGGGTATGATCACTTCGCTGACTAAATACAAAGTTGAATTGAATGGCGGTATTTACCATGAAATTGGTCGGTTTGTGAAATCGACAGGCATTTGTTATCAATGCAAACACCCGCACAAGTTTGGCCTTATCGTGCGAGAATTTGCCTGCGAAAGCTGCGGTTTAGTCCAGTGCAGAGATTTAGCGGCAGCTAAGTCTATCGAGAACACAGGCGAAAATGATTTAATGGCGACTGGGATAGTCGCCAGGGTAACCCCCAAATTTCAGCAGAAAACATCGATTAAAACGAAAGTCTTTGAGCTATCAAAGTTTGGTGTGGGAACTGAGAAAAAAGAAGCAGCTTAGTCGTTAAAAGCTAGATTGCAGAAGCCCCGTGATCAGAGCGAAGCGAAGTCGCGGGGTAATTCACGTACTAACGAGTATTAAATTAGCTTACGAGGCTTCGCTTTTTGGACGAGGTATAGGTTATTTACCGCTGCGTATTTGTCAGCAAGAATTTAAACATGCCAAACGGGTGCGTTTGTTTGCTAAGTGACCACCATATATTAGCGTGTCATTTTTTGTGTATCCATCAAGATGATTTTTAAGCCTCATCGATCAGCGATTTATCGATTATATAGTAAATAATCTACCCGAAAGTGGCCGTTATCAATCACCATAGACACAGCAAAAAGTGTGTCTGTCGCCCACCGGCAATTGATAATAAAATATTATCAGAAGAGACAGCTATTGATTAATATTGAGTAGCATTATCAGCATCGCGGGAGTTTGGTTCAGCTTGTGCCTCAACCGTATCGCTATTGTCATGATGCTTGTCAGTATGACTGTCCGTTGCAACATGCTTTTCACCTAGGTCCTCCATCTGGACTAGATCAACCGCTTCATTTAGATCAACCGTCTCATCAAGCTCAACAATATCATCCATGGCTAACTGGGCTTTTTTAAATAATGCATGTAAAGAATCAACATCCGTTAACGCAGGTAAATCGGCAAGTTTTGTTACATTAAAATAATCAAGAAATGCACTGGTAGTGGCATATAACGCTGGCTTACCGGGCACTTCTTTATGGCCAACCACTTTAATCCACTGGCGATCGACCAAGCTTTTAATAATCTGGCTGCTAATAGCAACGCCTCTAATGTATTCAATATCACCACGAGTCACGGGTTGCCGATAGGCAATAACGGCCAAGGTTTCAAGTGTAGCCCGCGAATATTTAGGGGCTTTTTCTTGCCACAGTGGTTGTAGATAAGGACTGAGTATTTCTTGAGTTTGGAAGCGATAGCCGCTAGCTACTTTAACCAGTTGTACACCACGTTCTTGATAATCTTGTTGTAATTCATCGAGCGTTTCCTGAATACGCGTCCTCGACACACTAAAATCAGCGAGTACGGTTTCTTTGATGGCTTTTACCGACAACGGCTTAGCTAAGACAAATAAACTGGCTTCTATGAGTTGTTTTAGTTGAATAGGATTAATTGGCTTCATGGATCTCTTCGAATATCGTTAATTAATACGCTTTTACATAAATTGGCGAAAACGGTTCATTTTGCACTAACTCAACTAATAATTCTTTAACCAGCTCCATTAATGCCAAAAAACTCACCACCACACCGGCTCGACCTTCACTCACATCGAACAAGCACTCAAAACCAATGTATTCAGTACTGGATAACTTGGTTAAAATTTGACTCATACGTTCGCGCGTGGATAACTGTTCGCGCTTAACATGGTGATCTTCGTTGGCATCAATCCGTTTGAGCACTTCCCCAAAGGCACGAGCAATGTCTACAAGTGAAACCTCTGGTGGCACCGTCACCGGTTTAATATCGGGAGCTGCGCTAACAGATGCCTGAAACACATCTCGTTCAATACGCGGTAGCACATCAATATCGGCTGCCGCTTGCTTGATCACCTCATAAGCCTTTAATTGCCTAATAAGTACCACACGGGGATCTTCTTCCTCATCGTCTTCCGTCGCCATTTTGGGCAACAGCAAACGTGACTTAATTTCAGCCAACGTTGCGGCCATGACCAGGTAATCGGCTGCCAGCTCAATCCGCGCTTCGGTGAGGATCTCAATATAGAGTAAATATTGTTGGGTAATTTGTTGGATGGGTAAATCAACCACATCCAATTTTTGTTTGCGGATCAAATAGAGTAACAAATCCAGTGGGCCTTCGAAGGTTTCAAGAAACACTTCTAGGGCTTCCGGCGGAATAAACAAGTCCAATGGCATGCTATCAAGAACTTGACCACGAACCACTGCCAATGGCAGGCTTTGCTGACTGCCTTGCATGTTTATCCTTGACGATTTATCAACGGGGGTTTCCCTCGTTTATTAAAATGTGCTGGTATCGCCAGCGCCTTGACGTAAAATAACCATCTCATCTTCAGACATATCAATTACTGTCGTTTGATTTTCAGGTAAATAACCACCGTGAATAATGCCATCGACTAGATGATCTAAAATATCACGAATATGCTCAGGATCTGACTCGGCAATTTGCTCATTGGGCATCACCAAACTCGTGGTCATCATAGGTTCATCTAATGCCTCAAGCAACGCCAGCGCAATGACATTATTAGGAACACGAATACCTATGGTGCGTTTTTTGTCACATTGTAAACGACGAGGTACTTCTTTGGTCGCTTTAAAGATAAACGTGTAAGGGCCAGGCGTACAACTTTTCAATAAACGATATGCTTGATTATCAACACGGGCAAAATTGGCCAGTTCAGATAAATCACGGCACATTAATGAAAAGTTTGTATCGTTTTCAATCTGGCGAATACGCGCCATACGCGTCATGGCGTTTTTCTCACCAATCATACAACCTAATGCATAACCCGAGTCTGTTGGATAAACAATGACCCCACCTTGTTTAAGAATCGCTACCACTTGATTAATTAACCGTGCTTGTGGGTTTTCGTCATGGATATAAAAAAATTGACTCATGCTCTTTCCGTCCAATATTGTGATTGCCAAACCCATTCCACACCTTGTGGTTGGAATAAGTTTTTACCTAGCTCGATCCAATTGCTGGGGAAATGAAAGTCGCTCCCCACTGAAGCAAGTAGGTTATTTTGCTTACTTAATGCGATAAGATTATTACGGTCGTCCAACGTTTGTTGGCCTAAAATAACTTCAATCGCATCGCCACCAGCCTCTGCAAATTCACGCACTAAGCGCTTAAGCCATTTGGCCGATAATTTGTAACCGCTAGGGTGCGCTAATACAGCAACGCCACCCGCTTGATGAATATGCTCTATGGCATTGGCCATGTCGCCCCAATTATTGGGTACATAACCTGTTTTACCGCGTGCTAAGAAGCGTTTGAACACGCTCGGCATATCTGATGCGTGGCCATTGTCGGCTAACCATCTAGCATAATGGCCACGACTCAACGCCGCATCGCCAGCAATAGCTTTTGCACCGTCATAGGCGCCTTCTATCCCAGCCTTAGCTAAACGTTCGCCAATTTCTTGGGCGCGCACTTCACGCAATTGCCGTTGGTGAGTTAAAAAACCCAACAATCCAGAGTGAGTAATGTCCAAGTTTAATCCGACGATATGAATATCAAAACTATTCCAACGAGTCGAAATTTCACAACCATTAATTAATAATAATGGTGTGGCATGGCTTTGATTAGCAAGATGAGCTTCTGCTAACCCTGCGACAGTATCATGATCAGTAATTGCAAACATCTCAACGCCTTTTTCAATAGCGCGAGTGAGTAATTCTGTTGGTGTTAATTGACCGTCTGATGCGGTCGTGTGGCTGTGAAGATCGGCCAAGAGAGTCTCTGTAATCATGTGCTTATTGTACAAGAGTAGCGATAAGAATACTGCTTGGATTTATGAATAAATAATACCAATTGATGAATTCTTTAAGTATAAGTTAGCTGAAGTGCTCAATAAATAAACGAGATTTATCCTGATTGTCATTTTTTGACGACTTTTGAGAAATATTCAATTGACATTAATCTCCAGTTGGGTTTTCCTATAGACATTAAACACAGTTACAACACAGCGATTAACAATGACATACTCTTTAGCTTCATTAAACATTACTTGGTGGTGGCACTTCCCAAATTAACGGGTGGTGTGAAGCTTTGAGCTCATTTTTAAGAGACAAGATTTTACCAGAAAGCCCGCAGAGATGTGGGCTTTTTTGTTATTTGGCTCATTCGATTTTATCACTCGGGTTACACAAGATTAAAGGCCAACAGATGATAAACACAATGACACAGGGAGCGGCCACATAGTGACTACAATCGTGACGACACCAAACCAACTCGCTCAGGTTACGACGCAAAAGCAGACGTTAACCTACCATACGGATCCACTAAAACTTTATCAGCAAGTGACCCATAACGCGCCGCATACCATGCTATTAGAGTCAGCTGAGGTCGAAAGTAAAGACCATTTAAAAAGTATTGTGTTAACCCATGCCGCGATGATGATCCGTTGCGATGGTTATCAACTCACCTTTAGTGCATTGACTCACAATGGCGCCGCGCTGTTAACGCCCATTGCCGGTTTTTTTGGTGATGCACAGCAACAACGCGACAATGAGACACTAATAGTCACGCTGCAAAAGGCCACCGAGTTACAAGACGAAGATGCGCGCTTAAAGTCAACATCTCCGCTTGATGGCTTAAGAATGTTTATCAAACACATTCAAACCAATAATCCGCTACAGTTTGAAGATTTATTTTTAGGGGGCGTATTAGCATATGACTTAATTGATACCGTCGAGCCACTCCCCGCGGCGCCCAACGCAAATAATGACTGTCCCGACTACTTATTCTATCTTGCGGAAACACTTATTTTAATTGACCATCAAACCCAACAAGCGGAGATTGTCAGTCATCAATTTGGTCAAGATAACATAATTGCACAACAGCTCGCTCAGCAACTGCAACACGTCATACAACAATGCGCCGAATTAGACGATATTGCTCCCTTTGCGCCAGTAGCAGCCGACGCAGAAGTCAACATCACCGACCAACAATTTAAGCAAACCGTTATTGATTTAAAAGAACATATTGTCGCCGGTGATATTTTTCAAGTAGTGCCATCTCGATGCTTTAGCTTACCTTGTCCTAATACATTAGGGGCTTACCGGGCTTTACGCTTAACCAATCCAAGTCCGTATATGTTCTATTTTAGAGGCCCAGACTTCACTTTATTTGGCGCCTCGCCAGAAAGTGCCTTGAAATATGATGCTGCCAGTAATCAAGTTGAAGTGTATCCCATAGCCGGCACTCGTCAGCGCGGTAAAAATGCCCAAGGTGAGATTGATGTTGACTTAGACAGCCGCATAGAACTTGAGCTGCGTTTAGATAAGAAAGAATTGTCAGAACATTTAATGCTGGTCGATTTAGCCCGTAATGACATCGCCCGCATCAGTCAAAGCGGAAGCCGTAAAGTCACCGAACTATTAAAAGTCGATCGTTACTCGCACGTTATGCATTTAGTTAGCCGTGTCACTGGCCAATTACGAGAGGATTTAGATGCCTTACATGCTTATCAAGCATGTATGAACATGGGCACCTTAGTGGGTGCGCCAAAAGTGCGTGCATCACAATTAGTGCGTCAAGCAGAACAAGCTCGTCGTGGCAGTTATGGCGGCGCGGTCGGTTACCTCAATGGTCTGGGCGACATGGACACCTGCATTGTTATCCGCTCCGCCTTTGTTAAACATGATATTGCCCATATACAAGCGGGTGCTGGGGTGGTGTTTGATTCAGATCCACAAGCAGAAGCCGATGAAACGCGTCAAAAAGCCCAAGCGGTGATTTCGGCGATCAAAATGGGAGGTGGACTATGAGCACAACAACCCCACAAGCGACTATCCGGATGAAGTTATATTTACTCGATAATTTTGACTCATTCACCTACAACTTAGTGGATCAATTCCGCAGCCTTGGCTGTGAGGTGATCATTTATCGTAATGATGTCAGTGCCGATTATGTTGCAGAAAAACTGATCAATGAAACCGGTAAAGCCGCATTAGTGCTATCGCCTGGCCCTGGCGCGCCTCACGAAGCAGGCTGCATGATGGAACTCATTGGTAAAGTCGCCGGTAAAGTCCCGATGCTTGGCATTTGTTTAGGTCATCAAGCCATGGTCGAATATTATGGCGGCAAAGTTGAACGCGCGCCGTTTGTGGTCCACGGCAAAGCCAGTCCAACCTTCCATAATGGTGAAGGCGTATTTGCTAATTTACCCTCACCTTTGCCCGTTGCCCGTTACCACAGTTTAGTGGCAACAAAGGTGCCAGACTGCTTGAAAATCATTGCTACCACCGATGAGATGCCAATGGCAATATTGCACCCACAACATCAAGCAATCGGATTTCAATTTCATCCAGAATCGATTTTAACCACTTTAGGTAGCCAGTTACTGACGCAAACATTGGCGTATTTAACCCAAGAGCATACTTTTACCGGAGGCGCATAGTGGATAACCTACAAGCTTTATTCGACCGCCTTTACCAAGGTAGCGCGTTAACTCGCGAACAAATGGCGCAAGTTTTTAGCGCTCTTATTCAAGGTGAGATGCAGCCAGCAGCCATGGCAGGTATGTTGGTGGCGCTGAAAATGCGCGGCGAAACCATTGACGAAATAGCCGGAGCCGCTGATGCTTTACGACAAGCAGCCAAACCATTCCCGCGCAGTGACGCCTCTAAACACAGCGGCATTGTTGATATTGTCGGTACCGGTGGTGATGGCCATAACACCATTAATATTTCAACCACTGCCGCTTTTGTTGCCGCAGCAGCAGGCGCTAAGGTAGCAAAACACGGTAACCGTAGCGTATCAAGTAAGTCAGGTTCATCTGACTTATTGTCCCATTGCGGTATTACGCTCACCATGGCGCCAGATGCGGCAAGCCAGTGTTTAGATAAGCTTGGCTTATGTTTCTTATTTGCGCCCCATTACCATGGCGGAGTTAAACATGCCGTGCCCGTTAGACAAGCCTTAAAAACCCGTACCATTTTTAATGTGCTCGGCCCGTTAATTAACCCTGCAAACCCAGAGTTTATGTTGCTAGGAGTTTACAAACTTGGACTGATCGAGCCTATCGCACACGTGCTTCATGCCCTCGGGGTTAAACGCGCCATGGTGGTGTATGGCAGTGGCTTAGATGAAGTCGCATTGCATGACAATACTCATGTGGCAGAACTAAAAGACGGCGTGGTGCGTACTTACCAACTTAGCCCTGAAGATCTTGGTGTTAACCGCGCAGGTATAGCGCAGTTAACCGGTGGCGAACCGGCTGAAAATGCCTTAATCACCCAAGCCATTTTACAAGGCAAAGGTCTACCCGCTCATCGAGATGCTGTCGCAATTAACGCTGGTTGTGCTTTGTACATCAGCGGCATTTGCGACTCAGTTCAAGCGGGTACTCAGCTAGCACTAGCGACACTTGCCAGTGGTGCAGCCTTTACCTTATTAATCGAACTAGCTGCCGCGAGCCAAGCTGGAGAAAACCATGAGTAAGCCAGAAAGTAATGTGTTAACCCGCATCATTGAAACTAAAGTGGCGCATATCGCCGCGCTTAAACTGCGTTTCCCAGAAGCCAGTTTACAGCCTAAAATATCTGACCGTAGCTTATATGACGCCCTCAAAGCGCCTAATGCTCAGTTCATTTTTGAATGTAAAAAGGCCAGCCCCTCAAAAGGACTGATCCGTCAAGACTTTGATGTTGAAGCCATCGCAGATATTTATACTCACTACGCCGCTGGCATCTCAGTGCTCACCGATGAACAGTTTTTCCAAGGTGACATGGACTACATTCCCAAAGTCCGCGCCAGAGTGACTCAGCCGATTATCTGTAAAGACTTCTTTGTCGACCCTTATCAAGTAAAATTGGCTGCCCACCAAGGTGCTGATGCCATTTTACTCATGCTGTCAGTGCTTGATGATGAACAATATCGTTTATTAGCTAACGAAGCGGCAAAGTATCAATTAGATACCTTAACCGAAGTGAGTAACCAAGCTGAATTGGTTAGAGCCATTGATCTAAATGCACCGATCATTGGTATTAACAACCGTAATTTACGCGACTTAAGCACTGATCTTGCAACCACCGAATTATTAGCTCCGCAGATCCCTGCCGACAGAGTGGTGATTAGCGAATCAGGTATTTACAACCACCAACAAGTCCGCCGCCTAAATCCCTTGGTTGACGGCTACCTTGTTGGTAGTTCAATTATGGCGCAAGACGATATTGATTTAGCTTGCAGACAGCTTATTTTTGGTCACAATAAAGTCTGCGGTTTGACCCAAATTGACGATATTAAAGCAGCAGCCAAAGCTGGTGCAGTATTGGGTGGATTAATTTTTCATCCCAAATCACCAAGAGCGGTTACCCCGGCTCAAGCCAATGATTTAGTAGAACAAATGCAACAGCGTAATATTGGATTAAATATGGTGGGTGTATTTGTTAATCATCCCATTGCCGATATCGCCTTGTTAGCTCAAACGCTTAATCTTTATGCGGTGCAATTGCACGGCAATGAAACAGAACTTGAAATCAACGAGCTAAGAGCATTACTTAATCATCAGCAACTGAATACTCAAATTTGGAAAGCGGTCTCTATTGACAGTAACACCGGCGAGATGAGTGCAAAGCCTGCTGGCGCCGATCGTTATTTATACGACAGCAAGTCAGCACAACAATTTGGCGGTACAGGTCAAACATTCAATTGGCAAACCTGCATCATAGATAAACAACAGGCGATGTTGGCGGGAGGATTAACCCCAAACAATGTTTATCTCGCCAGCCAGCAAGGATTTTATGGGGTCGACCTAAATTCAGGAGTAGAATCTAGCCCTGGCCATAAAGACCACCAACAACTGATTGCCGCCTTTGCACAATTACGCCTTAATTAGCGAGCAGTTGCGAACAATTTATTGACATTATTACACTATGATTCATTGGGAAATTTTATGACCAAGCTCAAGCTTAACCCTTATTTCGGCGAATATGGCGGTATGTACGTACCACAAATTTTAGTCCCTGCATTAAAACAACTTGAAACAGCCTTTATCGATGCGCAACAAGATGAAAGCTTTATCGCTGAATTTACCGACTTGTTAAAAAACTATGCCGGACGCCCAACGGCGCTAACACTTACCCGTAATTTAAGTCCGAACCCTTTGGTGAAAATTTACCTGAAGCGTGAGGATTTGCTTCACGGTGGCGCCCATAAAACCAACCAGGTATTGGGTCAAGCGCTGTTAGCTAAGCGTATGGGCAAAAAAGAAATCATCGCTGAAACAGGCGCAGGACAACACGGCGTAGCCACTGCCCTAGCCTGTGCCCTTTTAGGCTTAAAATGTAGAGTCTATATGGGCGCCAAGGACATTGAACGTCAATCGCCGAATGTATTTCGGATGAAATTAATGGGCGCTGAAGTTATTCCGGTTACCTCAGGTTCATCAACCCTAAAAGATGCTTGCAACGAAGCCATGCGCGATTGGTCAGGCAGCTATGATAAAGCGCATTACTTGCTGGGTACTGCAGCCGGGCCGCATCCATTCCCGACAATTGTGCGAGAATTCCAACGTATGATCGGTGAAGAAACTAAAAAACAAATTCTTGAAAAGGAAGGACGCTTACCCGATGCCGTTATTGCTTGCGTCGGCGGCGGTTCAAATGCTATTGGCATGTTTGCCGATTTTATTGATGAACCGTCAGTAGAATTGATTGGTGTGGAACCCGCTGGTAAAGGTCTCGATACCGCTATGCACGGCGCGCCGCTTAAACACGGTAAAACCGGTATTTTCTTTGGGATGAAGTCACCCTTAATGCAAAACAGCGACGGTCAAGTTGAAGAGTCTTATTCTGTTTCTGCTGGGCTTGATTTCCCATCGGTTGGTCCACAACATGCACATTTGAATGCCATTGGTCGTGCACGCTATGAATCAGCAACTGATGATGAAGCACTGGATATGTTCCAAAAACTCGCGCGATGCGAAGGGATTATCCCCGCATTAGAATCTGCCCACGCTCTTGCCTATGCGGTACGCATGGCCGAAGAAGCCACTAAAGAAACGATTTTAGTGGTTAATCTATCTGGGCGTGGCGACAAGGATATATTCACTGTGGCAGATATTTTAGAGGCCAAACAAAAACAACAGGAGAGCGGCAATGAGTAACCGTTATCAAGCAACATTTGCTGCACTAAAAAAACAACACAGAGGCGCGTTTGTTCCTTTTGTCACCATTGGCGATCCGAGCCCTGAATTATCGTTGAAAATTATCCAGACCTTAGTTGATAATGGCGCTGATGCGCTTGAATTAGGCTTTCCTTTTTCAGATCCATTAGCCGATGGCCCCGTCATACAAGGCGCAAATTTACGCTCATTGGCTGCAGGCACTAAACAAAGTGATTGTTTTGACATCATCACCAAAGTACGGGCGCAATACCCAGATCTGCCTATCGGATTATTGTTGTATGCCAACTTAGTTTTTGCCAATGGTATCGATGCATTTTATGCCAAAGCACAAGCTGCCGGTGTGGATTCAGTGTTAATTGCCGACGTGCCAGTTGAAGAATCTGAACCCTTTAGTCAAGCCGCAAAAGCACATGCTATTGCACCAATCTTTATCGCTCCGCCAAATGCTGACTCTGACACCCTAAAACTGGTCAGTGAACAAGGTGAAGGTTATACCTACCTATTATCACGTGCCGGCGTCACGGGTACTGAGTCAAAAGCCGGTGAGCCAATTGAAAATATTCTCACACAACTCGTCGAGTTTAATGCCCCACCGCCACTATTAGGGTTTGGTATTGCCGAACCAGAACAAGTGCGCGCCGCCATCAAGGCTGGCGCCGCGGGGGCAATTTCAGGTTCTGCGGTGGTTAAAATTATTGCCGCTCATCAACACGATGAAGTCACATTACTAGCAAAAATGGCTGAATTTACCGTTGCAATGAAAGCGGCAACCTAGAAGTATTTATAATTGGTATTATCAACAAAAACAAAAAAGGCGCTTTAAGCGCCTTTTTTAATGGGTGTTCCCTAACGCAATGGTTAGAGTCACTATCAATCGATTATAGAATGGTCACACCGATTGATACCACTTGGGTGATTAAACCATTTGGTGATTCCACTTCAACAATAAAGACCCCTGTATTAGGTTCATCTTCACCTTTTAGCGTTGTGCTGAACTGACGTCCACCATTGTAGTTAGAACTTGGCCAAGTAAATTCGCTGGTGCTGACAACAGAACCGGCAGAGGTCTTGAATCTCACAATCGAACCCGCGGGCATTTGCTGATTATGTAAATCAGAAATCGTGAACATTGCCGTAGCAGAACCTTTACCCTCGATAGTGATACTACCGCCAGTATGAGTTCCAGTACTGTCTACAATATCGATACCTGAAGGTCGAGTTGCAAAAGCAGCACTTCCAGACATCACCATGACTATACTACGGCGTACAAATAGTGACTTAGCATCTGTGATTCCATCTGCACAGTACATTTCAATATCAGATGCTGTATTTACTGCACTTGGATCATTTTTATTGTATGAAGCGAGTTCTTTAGCACACAGCACACCATTGTAGTGTTTATCTGCTGTATCAAACTGACCATTGGTATTGAAATCAATCAATTCTTCTAAATCACCACCATCTAAACCTGTTAATGAAGGATCTTTAGGATCAGGATTAAAGACAGTATCTTCATTATAATCATTAAAGGCATCGTCTAAATCAAAGCGCTGACCTGTAACATCTACCTGTTTCAAAAACTCTTCTCTTTCAGCTTCATACGAAGGATCAAAACGGCCATTACCATTTAAGTCGGGGAAGGACTCTTCACCAATCGCGGTTGCCGTAATAGTCGCTCGACCACCGTATTTTTGGCCATAAAAATTGCCATAAACGATGTTCGCATTAGCACAAGCATTGTCTTCAGAACCATCACTTAGGTTGTAACATTTTAAATTAGCTTGGGGATCGTTATTTTGTTGGCCTAATCCATTAAAAAGTACAAAGCCTTCAGGTCGAGGAAGCTGACTTGTCCAAGAGACCGAACACGCACCTTTTACTGTTTGACATGCATCTTCAATAGAGCCACCTTCAGTGGTAAAAGATACTGTCGTCCCATCGGGTACAGGGTTGTTAAACGCATCGGCCATCCGAGCAGTAACCTTGACAACCGTCCCGTCTAGATCCCAACCTTCAGCATTAAGTACTTCAGCCGATAACGAAAAACTGTCTTGGTCAGGAATACCCGTTGATATAATCAACTGACTTGATTGGCTAGAAATAGCAGGGATTGAGCCATTATCTACCGTCGCGGTAACACGCAGTGATGTTGCAACAGTACCGGTAGTGACGACAGTTTGTACCACACCGCTGTTATCGGTTGTGGCTTGCAATGGATCAATTTTGACGCCACCAATAGTAGTGTTGAGTTTAAAAATCACATTTTGGTTGGTAACCACATTGCTATTTTTATCGAGCACTTTAAATTTAACCACTGATGATTCATCACCTCCAGTGCCTAAAATACTAATGTTTTGAGGAGCGGCTGATACAAACACAATACTACCGACATCAGCCTGCAGTACATTAATAGTCCCTGCAGCAGATAAACTTATTCCACCCGCATTGGCTGTTACATTGATTTGATCTTCACCAACACAACCTTGAGCACGATACGTTGAGGTTGCAACCCCATTGCTTGATGAAACTGGCGAGCTAATCACGGCTTGCGCTGGACTTTTTGTCGCACATGTTGAAGAGAAGTTCACATCAACAGGTTGGGTAAAAGGATTGCCTTGATCATCTTGAATCAGCACTGAAATCGTTGCAGTCCCACCCGCAGAAAGATCTGTTGCACTAACCGCCGCCACACCTTGAACAAAAGGTGTGCCACTGCCCATGACAACATCGGTCGCACCAACGACAACAATTGTTGAACCGATTTCATTAGTCGAGAGCGATGCCGTGGCTTCTCCAGCGCCTAAAGAACTGCCTGCATAGATATCGACTGTCGCTTTGCCTTGTGCATTGGTGACGGCCGTTTTAACCGGTAAATCACCTATCGGGCTATCAAAGGTCACAATTACCGCCTTAGAAAGCCCACTAACGGTCGCCGTTAATTTGCCTGGTGATAATGTGTTAATCGATTGTATTGCGTTACCGTCTTCATCGGTTAGTACCAATGAGACTTGGGCACCACCACCTGCTACGCCACCGTCACCGGCCATAGTCACGTTAAGCGAATTAGTCTCGCCAGATGTAATGGTCGCACTAATGGTTGCGCCAGAGTTTATTGCCGCAGAATTTAACTGTACAGTAGCAACACCATCAGCATTAGTTGCAACTTCACCCGTACCGGGAGAAAAGGTGCCGTATTCAGCATTATTTAATGAAAAAGAAACTAAAGTGCTAATAGCTGCACCCGTTGAGTCTTTCACTATTGCGGTAATAACCGCAGGTTCAGCAACTGAAATTTGATCATTGTCGATACTTAACGCAATAGATATAGTCGGATCAGGAGTGGTCCCATCTCCGGTTCCATCATCGGTTATACCGCCACCACCGCCACATGCGACGATAAAAAATGTACATAAAAGTGCTAAATAAACTTTATATGCTGACTTCATTGTCAGGCTCCCTGTTACATTAAGGTAAAACTTAAGAATTATTATAGTTTGTTATAGATTAACAATACGCAGACATCGTGTAACCTTAGCATAACTCTACTATTTTCTTCGCTACTTATCCGCTAAAACTTTCACTTTAAGACCATTTCCTAAGTTATCAATTCCTGCTAGTCTTTAGCGCATTAAATAAAGGCATAAAATAATATGATTAGAAGGAACACTCTGTGAGTAAACAACTTAAGCTCGGGCTCACGAGCAAAATTTTAATAGGTATGGCTGCAGGCATTATTTTAGGCCTGTTGTTGAGGAATGTGTTTCCAGATAGTCAATTCATTGAAGAATACATTACTAATGGTTTTTTACATGTGATCGGCACGATCTTTATTTCGAGTTTAAAAATGCTCGTTGTTCCATTAGTGTTCGTTTCACTAGTGTGTGGAACAAGTTCGTTAAGTGATCCCTCTAAATTAGGTCGCTTAGGGGGCAAAACCATTGCCTTTTATTTATTCACCACAGCAATCGCGCTCTCCATCGCGATTTTAGCCGCGGTAATTATTCACCCTGGTAATGCAAGTCTGGCAAATAATGCGCTAGAATTTACGGTTAAAGATGCACCTAGTTTGTCTGAGGTACTGATTAATATCGTCCCCACAAACCCAATGCGAGCCATGAGCGAAGGCAATATGCTGCAGATCATCATCTTTGCGGTAATTTTTGGATTTGCTATCGCGCATATCGGTGATAAAGGCTCTCGTGTTGCATCATTTTTTAACGATTTAAATGATGTGATCATGCGAGTCGTGACATTAATTATGCAATTGGCGCCTTATGGTGTTTTCGCATTAATGGCCAAACTGAGTTTAACCCTAGGATTAGAAACCTTCGGCAGCGTAGTCAAATACTTCTTCTTAGTGGTAGCAGTGCTATTTATACAAGGGCTTGTTGTTTACCCTACTCTACTAAAACTATTTTCAGGCCTCAGTCCGTTAATGTTTTTGCGTAAAATTCGCAATGTGCAACTGTTTGCATTTAGTACTGCAAGTTCTAATGCAACATTACCCGTTACCATTGAAACCGCCGAACACCGAATGGGTGTCGACAATAAAATTGCCTCTTTTACGCTGCCACTAGGTGCCACACTCAACATGGATGGCACCGCCATTATGCAAGGTGTTGCAACGGTATTTATTGCCCAAGTATATGGTATTGACCTTAGCATCATGGATTATGCCACGGTCGTGCTCACGGCTACACTGGCCTCTATCGGTACGGCGGGTGTGCCTGGTGTAGGCCTTATTATGCTGGCATTGGTATTAAACCAAGTAGGTTTGCCGGTTGAAGGTATTGCCTTGATTATTGGTGTCGACAGAATGCTAGACATGATCCGCACTGCGGTGAATGTAACGGGTGATGCTGTGGCTACCGTCATCATTGCTAAATCTGAGGGTGAATTTAACGAAGAAATATTCAATAATTCACAAGCAGGTAAAAAGTTTGAAGAGCAAGTGCTTAATGACAAAAATTAACGCATAGCTTTCGTTATATAAAAAAGCGCTAATTTAGCGCTTTTTTATTATCTTTTTTCAGCATAAATATGCCATTATCATCAACTTACATTGATATAACGACTAGTGTCGCCTGTTTTAGTTAACCTCAGTTCGAGATAATAGATGGGACATGAGATAAATCAGCAAAAGCGAATTTATCTCAAGTCCACTCTATCAAACTTGTCATTTGTTTTACTAATAAGGCCTACTGCAAGTCAATCGCGGAACGATTTCAAGTCAATGTCACACAAATAGCAGGACAACAAGTTGTTTGATTACCAATTATTGTCCCGAGCTAAGGTTAATTAACAACAAACGGAATAAATATGGACATGACTTTATTGGCAAGTTTAGCGGTTATTCACATTGTGGCATTAATGAGCCCCGGACCTGATTTTGCCATTATCGTCAAAATGGCCACACAGCAAACACGCTTAACCGCGCTTTATTGCGCCCTAGGCATTGCCGTCGCCATCTTAGTTCACACCTTTCTATCTTTGATGGGCATAAGTGTGATGATCCAGCAATCCCATGTTGCCTTTATGGCAGTACAACTGATCGGTAGTAGCTATTTAGCATGGATGGGGTATGGAGCACTCAAATCAGCCCTAACCAGTATCATCAGCAAACGACGTACTGCAGACATATCCATATCTCCGACTCAACATAATATGGCGAAGAATACTCTGATGTCGTCGTTAACAGGATTTAAAGTCGGCCTATATACCAACCTACTGAATCCTAAAGCGCTGATCTTTTTTATTACCTTATTTTCAGTATTGATTACGCCGCAAGTCAATGACTCGACAAAAGTAGCCGCGACAATATTATTATTTATCTTGTCATTAGCATGGTTTAGTTTATTAGCGCTCATTTTATCTAAACCTCGGGTACAGCAGAAATTACTTGCAGCCAACAGCATTATTGATTTACTTGTAGGGGTTATTTTTATTGCCGTTGCCGTCACCATTGCTAATAATATTCTCCATCAAATTATTAGCCAATTTTGAACATCATATTGTCGATATAACTTGCACAAGCAGATGACATCTCACGTCTAATGAGTAAACGAGTTAAGCATTCGCTACTTTACTCGCACATTCATCAGTTGTTAGCGATGACAACATCAAGCCAATCGGCTTCATCATGGAATGATTTTAGCAAGCCTGTATACGATTTTGAGGATAACGCAATAATCTACGCGCCAGATAATCCACTACGACATTTAGCCCCGCAGTGAAAACCAATAATAACAAGGCTCCACTAAAGCGAATTTCAGAAAAATTACTGTCCACATAAAAACCTAACGTCATCACGCCAAGCATACCTAAAATAGCGGTTTCACGGATAATCACTTCAAAACGGTAAAACAACAATCCCATAAAATGGGGGTATATAGTAGGAATAACCAGATAACTATATTGGTCAACCCTTGGCTGATAAGTGAGCGGCACACTAACCTTGTCAGCTTGGCGCGCCATTAAAAAGACCATTAGGCCACTATTATGCAATGCCAACGCGATAATCGCTGGCAACATCGAAGGTCCTAATAACATCATAAACACAAAGGCCAACAAATATTCTGGCAGCGAACGTAATATTAAATTCACAGCACGCATGAGCAGAATAACCGCTTTGGGCATCATTAATCGAGTGTTTAAAGGCAGTAATATCATGGTCAATATATGAGTTAGCCCTAAGGCACAAAAAGCCAGTACTAAGGTAGCAATCATCCCAGGAATGACTTGCTGGCTTATTAAGTTATAACTCCAGTCAAATACCTTCGACAGGTTATCAGGTGTAAACCAGCTTAAGAAGGCTTGCCCTTGCAGCATAGGCGGTAAAACATCAACACTGATAAAACGCCAAATAAGTTGCGAGTCGATAACCGGTATGGGGGGTAAGAAATATACCGCAAGCGGTAAATACAGCCAAAGCATAAACGGCTTAGCCCAGAAACGTATACTTCCAATCAATAGCACAAATAAGATTAATAACGCACCGCCTTGCTGATAATGCCCTTGGCGAAAAGCCGATTCTAAATAAAAGCCTAGTGTCGGCATGCCAATAAAACCTAATACCGCACTACTGCGAAGCGCACATTCAAAACGGTACCGGATATAATCGACAATCTGCGGATACATGTGCATCCAGCGACCATATATAAATGCCGACAGTTTATCGGTGCCCTTAGGCAGAGAAAATAAGGTATGCATTGGCGCTTGTTGTAAAATATCAGCAAACACACGGGCAAACGTAGCAGCATAAGGAAGCGCAATGGCTAAAATGCCGGTAATGGCTGAAAGACCAAATATTTGTAAAAATATCAACGCCCAAAATATCTCATGAATAGCACGGATAAATGCACACATTGCCGCAATCAAAGGATGTTGATACCACAATGCCAGTGGAAACCCCAATAGCAACCCAATCGTGATCCCAAGCAGCGCAAAACTGATGGTTTGCCACAGAGCATCAAGCAAATACTCTGTCGCAAAAAAGTCGGGATGAATAAAGCCTTGCATCATACGCCCAAGCTCAGTCCAAGGTTCGAGCGCAATGATTTCTGTATCGGCAAAAAACCAACACACAGCTACCATCAATAAAAGTAACACAGTGATTTTCTGCCAGTGACCCACAAAAGAGCGGCCACTAAAAGTCATGGTTTTAGGCATAATAGAAGAGGCTGTTACAGAATGATAAAAAGTCGGTTATAAAAAATGTGCTTAGCAACATCGACATGCTCATATTTATGCCACATCATGTTTTGGTACATCAGATAATGCGTAATGCTGAGACAAATAAGCCAGAGATAATTGATCGGCTTTATCATCTAGGGCCACTTTGCCATCGCTGATCACGATAATACGGTCAAAATGTGCTAACGCTAATTCGGCATCATGCAACACACAAATCACACTCTGATGTGTTTGCTTAATCAAGCTTAATAATCGTAAGCCCATTAATGGGTCTAACGCAGAAAAGGGCTCATCACCCATAAATATAGTTTGTTGTTGAAATAACGATCTGGCTAATGCCACACGTTGACGTTGGCCGCCCGACAATTCGCTGACTTTTTGTTGCAGCGGCACCGCTAACTCTAATTGCTGACAAAGAACGGCTATTTGTTGTTGTGGTTTGCTAAACGGCAACAGCAAATTAGCCAAATTATACCAACGAGAATAACGCGCTAACCCACCAATAAACACATTATGATATATCGATAAATTATCAACCAGCCCTTGTGCTTGAGAACACAAACACGTTTGCTCAGACAGTTGTTGATATAAGTAATGCAACAGCGTGGTTTTACCCACGCCAGAAGGGCCTAAAATGGCCACATGCTCATTTGCCTTAAATGACAAGTTAACCTTAGGTAAAATAATTTTCTGGCTATAACCTAAATCAACATCGGTCAACGACAACATTAATCAAGCATTCCGATTGTTTTCGCGACACGCTCAATTGGTTCATAGTCCTTGTTTTGGGCAGGTACAAACGATTGACGCGGAAAGCTGGCTAATAAATCCTTATCCGTCATCCCAATTAATACTTGGGTTAACTTTTCTTTAAAACCTTCACCAAAGGCATTATCTACACCAGCACGGACAGTCCATTGATAATCTGGATAGCTAGGGCTTTCCCAAATCACCTTAACTTTGCTGGTATCAACCTCACCTTTTTCAACGGCTGTGTCCCACACTTTATAATTAACCGCACCCACTTGGTATACACCGGCTTCAACTTGGCTAATGGTACGACTATGATCACCCGAGAAGCCAATACGTTTGAAAATCTTTTCAATCGGCTTATCTAAGTTGCGCTCAATAAAATACTGCGGCATTAAACGCCCTGAAGTTGAATCTTTAGAGCCAAATGTAAAGGTATAATCATTGAGTAAAGGGAAATTATCTGAAGGGGTAATGTCAGTAGAATGATGAGCTATCAAATAACTCTTGAAAGACTGATCTTCAAATCCTTGTGCTATCGCCTCTGAACCGGGCACTAAGCGGCGCGCCTGCACACCAGATAAACCGCCAAACCATGCAAGTTGTACCTGATTATTACGAAAAGCAGTTACCGCAGCGGAGTAAGACTTTACCGGGATATACTTAACGTCCACGCCCAATTGCTCAGACAAATAAACGGCCACTTTATCAAACCGAGTCCGAAGCTGACTTTCATCTTCATCGGGTATAGCAGTAAAGGTAAAGGTTGCACTTAATGCAAACGTCGAAAATAAGCTTAAAAAACTTGCTGATAATAAGTGTGTTAGTTTCATTTCAATCTTGGAAGGTATTTTATCAATGCGGCTATTCTACCGTACCTGATCCTTGATTACATCGAAAAGCGAATTCAATGTGACAAACATGAGCAAAAATAGCAGTTAAAATAACGCTGGTTATTGTCACTCTCGCAACAAAACGCTATATAAAGGCCACTATAAGCCTGTTCAATACTCAACCAGATCAACTTGTCAGCTAATATCAAAACAACAAATTTCAAAATAGTGACGGTTCAACAAGGATCAATTATGCGTATAGTAGTCATTAAAGAGGATCCTATTTTGTCACATCACTTACCAGTGCCGTTATCAACTCTGGGTAATCAAGTGCAAGTGGCGCTAACCGTATAAGCCTAAGCAACTAAGCAACTAAGCAACTAACCGTATAAGCACCTAAGCATATAATGCTATCACTCGCTTTACCCGACAGTAATCGCTAACTTAATGGCGCATAAAGCTGCTCGGCACGATTAAACATCACCCACGAAGTGGCAATATACTTATCATTGCTAATGGGAACATTACCACGATGACTATGAGTAAAACCGGCAGGTGCTATCACCATGGTGCCTTTTTTAGGGCTTATTTTTCGTTGCTGATAGTAAAACTCCGTTTCACCCCCCTCTTCCACATCATTGAGATAAAACATATATAACACCACCCGATGAAGTGCTTCATTATGGCCCTTCTGTGGAAACTGCTCTGAATGCCAATGTGGATAGCCACCTACACCTTGCTGATAATGCTGCACATTGATGGTACCACTGCGATACAGGTACTTAGTTAACGCCGCCGCCCTTGGTTGACCCAATGCCGCAAAATTATCAGGTGTTAAGGTTTGTGGTTGACCGTTTTCATCAGTCACTTGCACTGACACCGACCCCATTAAAGTTAATGAATACTGAGTAAAATAGTTGCTGATGTGAGTAAACGTCGCCGCTAATAGTTCGTTTTTTAATTCGGCTAAATCATCACAAGCATCTAACATTAAATCACGGCTGCGTTTTTTTTCGGTATCGACACCAGCACCTGTATGGCCAGGACCCACACTCGGATGCGTTTCAAATGCCGCAATTAAGCGATCGCATAAATCATTACTTATCGCATTGGGATATACTTCAATAAAATCCATAGGGAGTAACTATTGTTAATAAATTTATAGTAGTATGCTGCCACGCAATTTAAGTGCCTGTAAAGGGCAATGCATAACATAGCTCATTGTTCTTCAAAGTAACTATCGATTGAATATGAAAAAAAACCAAAAAATCTCTGTTGAACAATTACAAGTTGGCACCTTTATCCGCTTGCCGATTTCCTGGAAAGACCACCCTTTCCTGTTTAGCAGTTTTAAAATTAAAGACGCGGCACAAATCGAACTTATCAAAGGCTTAGGTCTAAAAGATGTTTTTTTTGATCCCGAAAAGAGTGATGTTGAACCTGTAACGTCCCAGAATGCCAACATCCCAAAACCCGACGAGCAGGCCCTAAACGCACTAAAAGAACAAATGATCAGCCAGAAGTCGGCCAAAATAGATGAGCAACAAAAGCTCAAACGAGATTTAAAGAAAACCGAACAACAATTTAATCGCTCAGTGTCGATGATGCGTTCAATGGTCTCTAAAATCAGTAGCCGGCCACTCAATGCGGTCAGTGAAGTGAAAGACCTCATCAGCAACATGACCAACATGCTACTTAATAGCGACAATTTAGCCTTGCATTTAATGGGCGATGCTAAAAATGATGAGCATATTTATCACCATTCACTCAACGTCGCCATGTTAAGTATGTTAACCGCAAAAGAGCTAGGCTGGAGCCGCGAAGAAGTTGAAATTATTGGTATTGGTGGGTTATTTCACGATATAGGTAAATTAAAAGTACCCAGCAATATCCTCAATAAACGACTGGCGCTAACCACACCTGAACAAAATTTTATAAAACAACATCCGCTGATGGGTATTAACTTGTTAAAACTGGCTGACAGTTTTCCGGATGAAGCCAGACCGTTAATCGCTAATCACCACGAGTTTTTAGATGGCAGTGGCTACCCACAAGGGCTCAAAGCCGACAAGTTAGACAAGCTGTCACAGTTGATCGCGGTGGTTAATGAATACGACAACCTGTGTAATGGAACCAACCAAATCAAGGGGAAAACGCCCAGTATCGCCTTGGGGTTGTTGTATAAAAATTATAAAAGTAAATTAAATACTGAATACATTAGTAAACTAATCAAAATATTAGGTGTTTACCCGCCTGGCAGTATTATTGAGTTATCCAGTGGCCAATTTGCGATGGTTATGTCGGTAAATTTACAGAAGCTGTTGTGCCCTAATATTGTGGTTTACGATCAACTGGTACCTAAAGATTTAGCCCCAATCATTAGCTTACAAGATGAAGGCCTGAGTATTGTCCGCAGTCTACCTGCCGCAGCATTACCTGAAAAAGTCCATAAATACTTAAATCCTAGAGAAAAAATTAGCGTAGGTATTGGCCAAAACTAGTGGGCTAGAGAAATAACGCTGTTTTTGTTAATCACTGGCTCATTTCAACGTTGCAAACTAAATAACCTCAACGTGGAATTATAAACGGTTATAAAACAGCCTATTTCAGCATCTATTCTGAGTTGAGGTTACGTATTACTGCTTTCCGTCAGGCCCTTATCTAACAATGAAAGATCAATATGACACCACCATAATGTTGAAGTAAGTCGTGGCTTTTTTGGGTTATTGAGTCCAATTAAACAATAATGGTCTTAAGGTCAGTTCAGATAACTAATACCCACTTCCGTTATTTTTGGGTGTAAAAAAACCATCAACTGACAACAATTGATGGCGTTAATCTTGTCAGATAGATTGCTGCTATAACCAACCTTTTCGTTTAAAGAAAAAATACGTTCCCGCCGCGCTGGCAAGCATTAATGCGACCGCCATCGGATAGCCAAATCGCCAATCGAGTTCAGGCATAATATGAAAGTTCATCCCATAACTGCTAGCAATCAATGTAGGAGGAAGAAACACCACTGCCGATACCGAAAATATCTTAATAATTTTGTTTTGTTGCAAACCACTGAAGCCCATAGCCGCGTCCAGCAAGAACTGTAACTTGTCGAAAATAAACTGACTGTGTGGCATCAATGATTCAATATCCGATAACATCTCACGAATATCTTTTAAATTTTCATCCGATAAACTGTCTCGGTAATAACGTTGCATATAACGAAGTGAACGCTGAGTATCCAATAAACTTAACCGAATTTTACCGTTAGAATCTTCTTGCAAGATGATTAGTTTAAACACGTCATCAAGCTCTTCGTCATTAAACACTTGCTCGCCGACATTTTCTAATACGCTGTACACGTCTTCAATTAAGTCAGATAGATAATCTACTTTTAAATTAAACAACTCTAACAATAACCCCTGTGGAGTCGTAATATCCAAGCGGCCTAAACGTAAGTAATTACGTAATAAACGGATAAGACCCACATCTTCTTCACGTAATGTCAGCAAGAAACGTTCACGCAAGTTGAATGACACGTTCACAGCACGTACATCTGAACTCACTCGCTGTGGAAACAACGAGTTAATATGTAAGCCATCTTTGTTCTGATAAAAACGCGCTGAGGCTTCAATTTCATTTATATCTTCTTCATCAGGGACTTCTTCAGCAGAAAATAATCTCAACCATTTGCGCTCTTCGTCGTCGGGTTTTAATAAATCTAACCACAAGGTCGACTCGGGCACTTTATCGCCAACCTTCAATTCGGTGGTGATTAATTCTCTATTTTGATAGGCGTATGCAGTGATCATCGCTCCCCCAAAGTCTGTTAGGCCATACAAAGCATAACAAACATAAACACTCAAAAAGTGGCGCTAGTTTACCCAACTACCAATGAATGAAAAGTAAAATGTTCAATAGCGCCAAAAATCGTACCACTTAATATAAGCAGTTATATAAATTCTAATATCACAGTGATGAGTTCAGACTGACTTACACTGTCTAACTATAAGTAACCTCAACGCTTATCCAGCGTTACGGTTAAGTGTATTGATGTAAATAGTTGGCATACTTTTTACTACTCATTAGCGTAACGCATCGCACCACTCAACGGAAACATCACTCGTGAAGTAATACCTAACATACCCAACATCAGCCTCAGTTGCTCGCACATTCAAAAAAACATAACCCGAGTTAGACTTACATGACTTGGTGTCAGTATATTCGCTCATAAAAAAGCGCCCAAATAGGGCGCGATTAAAACACATAAACAACATATAACCGGTTAAAATTAAATTAATCGCCTTTTAAACGACGATCCAATTGGTCTTTCAAATTGGCCGGCACACCTTTAATCAAAAGAGTGTCAGATATCGGGTCATAAATAACCCGCTCACCTAAATGCCCACTATCAAAACTCAATGTCACCCCGCCGCCGGTACCTGAAAACTTCTTCAAGCTACGTAAACTGGCTTTATCTGCCGGAAACTCATCATCTAACTCATAACTGCCGCCACAAGCAAAATCGTAAAATGAATCCATACCCGTGTCGGCTAACTCGTCGGCTAAATCTTTTACTTCAATCGCATCCCCTGAATCCGCTCGTTCAGAACAATATTCAAACACTTTATTGCGACACTCTTGGCGTTCATCTTTGGTTAACTCACTGCCCGACACAAAATCTTCAACCGCATGGATCAAGGTTTTGTTTTGCGCTTTGATGTTAACGCCTTCGACACAGCCCATAAAATCTAAAAAGAAGTCAGCCACTTTACGGCCCGCGCGGCCACGAATAAACGAAATATACTTACGAGAGCTTTTATCTGCCTGCCACTCGGTTAAATCAATTCGCGCGGCTAGTTGAATATTGTTTAAATCTAAATGGTTGTTTTGCGACAATTCCATATCATCTAACACCGTCATCGACGACTTCGCGCTTAATAGCGCCACAAACAAATAATCGCTCGTCATGCTGGTGTAGCAAGACATCAATAAAAAACCGCCTTGGCTAAAATCGTACTTGGCCAGTTCTTGCTGTAACAATTGGCTCGCTTGGCCACTAAATTCAACAAAGCCTAAATCGCTACTGCGATATCCTGTCAGAGCATTAGAAAAAGCATCATTGGCTTCGCCATCATCACCACTGGTACCAAAAAAACCAAACCCCTTACCCGCTTTACCCGTAAAGGTTTGATGTAACTCTTCTAACATGGTTTCAACAGCGTGAGTATTAAACAACGGTTGCGGGCGTAAACGACAGCGCATTTCCCCCTGACTGTCTTGAGAGATTTCGTGAATAATTGCTTGCTCAATCCTAATGCTCATAAGCCTTGTTAATCCTAGTCTGTCGCAGATGATAATTTATGAAAGAATGATATCAGACCAAGCGTGTAAATCGAACAGGGTTTACGATATTCCTTACATAGACCGAATAAAACTTGAGGCGAGCGACGACTAAATCCGTTATTATGTGCAGCTAATTCATTCTTTATTGACGTTTTCTGACTATGGCAATTCAATCTAAATATACAAACACTCAAGTTGAAGCACTTATCAGCGAGCTGCTTGCAGTTCTCGCTAAGCATCAAGCCCCCACCGATTTAAGCCTAATGGTATTAGGTAACTGCGTGACGCATTTACTCGAGCAAAAAGTCCCAGGTGAATCACGTCAAAAAGTCGCGGAGCAATTTGCCAAAGCCTTAACACAGTCGGTTAAGTAATCGACTCAATAAATTTTTATCGCTAAGGCTAACAATCAGTTACACTGAGAATAGTCTTTGATAATAATGCAGGAATACGAGTTAACATGATCGAGCGTAAAAAGCAGCAAATGACGCGTGATAAAGTGTCACGCTTAGTTAATTGGGGTCACTGGTTTGCCTTCTTTAATGGCATATTGGCGATGTTAATTGGCGCTCGATATATTGGCAGTGTGGGCTACCCAGAATCCGTTATTGGTTGGTCATATCTTGCCATCAGTACCATTGGTCACTTTACGTTTTTAGCCTTTATCGTTTACTTAATTTTTATCTTCCCGATTACCTTATTGCTTCCTTATTCTAAAATTTTACGCGGTTTTGCTGCATTTATCGCCTCAATTGGATTATATGCTCTGCTATATGACACTATTATTTATGATGACTACGGCATCCACTTAAGCCCCTTTGCCTTCGATTTAGCCTGGCAAGACCTCAACGCCCTATTACACAGTACCTCATACATTGTTACCCCTATCGTTATTGTGGTTGTTGAACTCACGGTTGCCAATTTTTTGTGGAAACGCATCGACAAAATTCAGAAAAAACAATGGGGCAACAAAGTCGTACTGTTTGTTGGTATCTGCTTTGTCAGCAGCCATTTATTGCATATTTGGGCCGATGCTACAAACATAACCGAAATCACCCGTTTTGACGATGCATACCCAGTGTCATACCCTGCAACAGCACGATCATTTATGGAAAACCATGGCATTGACAGCAGCATGCGGTCAACTGAATATCGCAATACTAAATCACGCAATTTGAGCTATCCCATCAGCCCGATGCAATGTACTGTAGACAGCCAGCCAAATATTCTTGTCATTAGCATAGACAGCCTTCGTGCAGACATGGTCGACAAGGTCACCATGCCGTTTTTAAGTCAATACCGTAATCAAAATCAGCGCTTTATGGATCATTATACTGGTGGCATTGACTTTGAAACCAGCATGTTTACCTTAATGTATGGTTTACAAGGCAATTATAGCGATCGCAAAGAGTTTGATAGCACCAGCCCGATCTTAACCAACATTCTTACGCAGCAAGGCTATCAATTGGCCATGTTTGCGCCTAAAAGTGATGAATATATTGCCAATAGTGCCATGTTTAACGATATACACATGCACACCAGTGAAGGTAGAAATGGCAGCGCCGATGCCGACATCAACACTATTAATGCAGTAAATGTATGGCAACTTAACCAAACACAACCGTGGTTTACCCTAGTGAACCTTACTGCACCAAAAGACTACGACACCCCCGTAGGTTTTCTAGGCATACAAACCGTTAAACCTCACGTGGCATTAAAGCCGGCACAAAAAGTGTTGTTTAATCAATATCGTCAATCACTTAACTTTATTGACCAACAGCTGGCTACTCTACTCGATAACGTCAGTGATGATACCGTCGTGCTGATCACCGGCACTTACGGCCAAGTATTTACCAGCAACACTAATGATGCTCGCAGTAATTTATCGCCAGATAATGTCAACGTGCCACTTATTATTCATTGGCCAAATAGTCACAGTAATAAAATCAACTACCGCACCAGCCATTATGGCATCGCGCCAACCTTGCTTAGCCATGTTTTAGGCTGCACGAACCCAAGCACAGATTACAGCTCAGGCCGCGGTTTACTTGAGCCCAACAATGAAACCTGGGTATATATTGGCGACAGCCGCCGCTTTGCCATTTATCAAAAATCAGAGATAACCGTATTAGATCGTTTCGGCAAATACCGCATTTACGATTTAGACTATAGCAAACGCTTGGATAAAAAGTTGAGTGCGCCAGAATTGATCCAAGTGATGCGCGAAGGTCGCAGGCTCTTCAATCAATAGTTAACACTATTGATTGTGTGTGCAATAACCTCAGTGGTCGCATTCACAATCTATAGCCCCTTCATTATCGACCAGATCCTTAATCTTAATGGTATATTTCGATAGTGAGTAATCTAGGCTTTTCAGCAAATGGATGTTTTATAATCAATTGATAAATGGCTGATAATTAACTACTTGCACTAGTTAATTACAGTTGATAAAGTGCTTATTCACTTAGTCACCCCAAAGCTAATAGACTAACTAAGTGATGTTTTGCAAATCTAGCTGAAGATGAATATTGGACGCATTAACATTGTGAAACACTAGCAAAAAATTCGGTATGTAGCGCAGCCCGGTAGCGCACTGTCATGGGGTGTCAGGGGTCAGGAGTTCAAATCTCCTCATACCGACCAAATCTAAAATAGAAAAGCCTGTATACATCATATGTTTACAGGCTTTTTTGTGTCTAAAAACAATACATAAATTTTATTAATCCGGTCAAACCATCAACTCTACAATTACAACTTACGTTATTTTCATAATAAGGTTTTCTAATGTCTAAAGTGTAATCTTATTAGGTTGGTGGCACTTTTAGCTTTGGTTAACGACTTTTGCACTTGTGCAGCTAAGTTAAATGCGTGGCGATTGCAATCTGGCAAACTAGACATAGGCCCGGCGATATACACCTTTTTGCGGATCATGTGTTCACCAAATAGCGAGCAAAAAAATGGGATCCTATAAAGGAGCCCAACGGCGAGGATGTAACGAGAGTGAACGCAAAGAGGAACCAGAGAAGAAGCAAAGCCAGTTACGTAGTCGTATCAAGCATATCTAAATATACCCTGTTTCAAGGGCCGCAAACACGCCATATATGGCGTGTTTTACGCCACATATGGCGTGAGGTGTTTGGGTTTTCGTGATATGTAAAACCGATATTTTTCAAAACTAGATTTAAAAGTTATCGGTTAAGTGATTTGCTGCAAATAAGAATAGGGCAATAGCGCTTTAACACGCTGAATAACATTATGCTAAATTTAGTGAATTGAGATTATAAGTAGCCTACCCGTACCATTCCTGTCTTCGTTAAAAAGTCTGTACCTAAAAGAAACGGTCTGTGGTAACCAGACTTAGCATCTTCGGACTTATTTGGTTCAACTAGCATTATACATTCATGTGCTGGGTGCACACCGCGATCTTGTAATAAATCTAAATGTGCCTGGGCGGTACAATCTAGAATAGTACCATCAAGAAGTGTTAACCATACATGCGCTTTTATTGTCTCGTGTACTTTTGGGTTTTCAAGTTCTTTTTTTATACTATCACCAGTCATTTCACAGTAAATGTAATCATCCCAATATAGGTCACCGATTGTGATACAACTATCTATGTTTAGATTTGATTTCAGGTGGCTTTGAATCATTAAATGTACAGGTGTACACTTAGCAGCAAGTTCAGAAGAACTGACATAGCCATAATGGTTTAATGCATCCGTACATAACTGAAAAATATGTTTTTTAATTTCTTTCGGAATGACTACTTTTAAAGGAAATAGCGGAATATCTATTGTAAAATCAAGGTTTTTTGTTTTAGAAAAAGCTTCTTCTAATCTCTTTTTATAATCCAATTTATAAGTCCTTGTAATATTTAAGTGAAGGTAACCTGCTGATTCAATGAAGATAACATACTCGATTGAGCACTAATTTGGCTCCGCACAGTGGCTTAGTTCAAGGCCGCAATAAGCGGAGAATTACAGTTGGCTAAAATGCTTGAGGAACGAAAACAGCAAACTGTTTTTAGTCCGGCTTAATTGGCTTGTTGTTATGTGAATTTGTTTCTTCTATTTGAATAAGTTCAGCAGCAATATCTTTTGCCGATGGACTTACAAAAGCATAATACAAACTTATAGCACCTACAAAAAAACTAGCAACGGTGAGTGTATACGCAATACTGGCTTGTTTTTTAGTCTTCTTCTGTTCTTCAAGTAAATCTTGATATTTAGTTAGTATATTCGTAATTGGTGTAAGTATATGCTTATCAGAGTCCACGGGGGAATCCGAGGCTAAATTAGAGATTCGTGATAAAGAAGGTTTTACTTCATCTGGCATTGTATCAAAAGGTTCATCTTTTTGAAGTTGCTCAACTAAAGTTTTGAGTTTTTTAAAATCATCTTTTTTATCGATATCTTTATAAACACGATAGAGTGCTAACCTTGAACTGGACGCAGACAAATCATATGCACTCCCTATTAAAGTAATATCTTGTGAAGTTAACTCAAAATCATTTTTAATTTTGCTTTTCAAATCCTGTTGTAGGTTATTTATTTTCTCATTTCTTCTTTTTACGGTCCAGACCGCACCGCCCATCCCAAATAAAATAATTACAGCATATAGCCCAAATATCCAGAGCTTAAATTCATCACCCATGTTGTTCGATGTTCCTTGCCACATAACGTTTTAGTATTTGTGCGTTGCACCGTTTGCATGGCACAAATCACTTGTTGGACTTGGTTGTTGCCGAGTCCAGGTTAATTGGTACGCTTTATGCTATAAGGATTTGCTTTTTTTGATGCTGGCTCTGGGCTACAGAGCAGTTGTGAGTCAATTGATATCGAGTAGTGGGTAAGTTTTTCATTGAAATTCCTTTTCATCGTATTTTCCTATCATACATCTTTAAGCTTGGCTGATTCAATGAGGATAATATACGCGATTGAGTCCTCATTTGGCTCCGCGCAGCGGCTTGGTTCAACGCCGCGCTAAGCGGACTAAATAGTTGGTTTTAATGTGGAGTGCAACGAAACCTAACCAACTGTTTTAGTAACACTTTAAAGCTATTGTTACGTGCTTTATTTTGTTTCCAGCGCTTTGTTATTTCGCTGTTCAATGCCTTTTAACTTATCTTCAGGTAAGTCACCATACAAAGCTTCAACGTGTTTAGGATGTGAAATCATCTGCTCTGAAATTAAATTAACTAAACCAAAAAGCTTAATAGCGATTCCTTTATCATCATCTAAATTAATCTCTCCCGGATGAACCGCTTCATTACCTACTACTCGAACAACATCCAGTGCTTTTTGAACTAAAGGGTTAAGCCCTTTACTAACCAAGCTAGCAATATCTTTATCTATCTTTTTACCACTCTCACCTAGTTCCTTGCAAAGGTGCTGGATACATAGCCTCAGTAAAGCAGCCGCACCTTTCGGTGAAAGTTCTGCAATTTCTCTAGCTTCATTAAATAGTGCTTGAATATGTTCTGGAAGATCAGAGTTTGGCTTAATATCAATCTTAGTATTTGGATATACAATTTTATCGTGTATCCAAACTGATATATCTTTGCAGTTATAGCAACGTGAAATATTACAGTTTTGAACAACAGGGGCACAATATAGGCTGCCATTTGAACTCTCGAAAAAAGGTTTTCCTGAATGCACCCCCTGTGTCAGGATTGTTGTCATCCCTTAAAATCATCCAATAATTAAATAGAGGGGGCGGTCAATGAGAGCTCAATGGCACGATATTCATCTGAACGTAAAAAAGCAGTTTTAAAGAAGTTATTGCCTCCCCACAATATGACCGTCATGGAAGTGGCACGTAGTGAAGGGATCGCCTACCAAACCCTGTATCATTGGCGCGATAAAGCTAAAAAAGAGGGTCGCCCAGTGCCAGGTAAAAAATTGACCAGTAATGATTGGTCGGCCGAAGCTAAGTTTGCCGTTCTCATTGAAACAGCGCCAATGTCTGAAGCTGAAGTAAGCCAATATTGCCGAGAAAATGGTTTGTTTCGAGAACAAGTTCAGCAGTGGAAACAAGATTGTTTAGGGGGCTTTACGACAAGTGAAGTTCAAGCCAAAACGATTAAGCAGCAAGCCAAATCAGACAAAGCAGAAATCAAATCCCTGCAACGAGAGCTACGCTACAAAGAGAAGGCGTTAGCAGAAACAGCGGCTTTTGTAATGGTCAAGTATTTCTGGAGAGATTTTAAGCCGCTTTTTTTAACTCATTATATTTCTGATGTGGCGTCTTATAATCTATTGCCGAATGTCTGCGTTTGTAATTGTAGAACTGAATATATTGCTCAACCACGCTCACTACTGCGCTGTGATTGGTAAAAGCTAAACGGTTTAATCTTTCAGTCTTTAAACTCCTAAAAAATCGTTCCATCACCGCATTATCCCAACAATTTCCTCTACGACTCATACTTTGTTCAATGCCTAAGTGCTTTAGCTTTTCTCTGAACACCTTAGCTGAGTACTGACAACCCTGGTCTGAGTGAAACATCAACTCCTGTGTATTTGGCCTCTGACGTTGTATCGCGTTATTTAATGCCGCTGTCGCTAACGCTGCATTGGGTTGGCTTGATAAGGCATACCCAACGATTTCTTTGGTCCCTAAATCAAGTACACAGGCTAAATAACTCCACCCCTGATGTGATTTTATATAGGTAATATCACCCACCCAATGGGTATTATAAGTCGTAGGGTTAAACTGTCGTCTAAGCAAATTAGGTGCGTAAACTTGCTCCTCACCTTGATTTGGATAGTAATGCTTTTTCTTTGGCTTAATCGCTATTAATCCCAATTTTTTCATTACGCTAGCTATGGCGTAAACCCCAACCTTACAATTTAAATCTAATAAATCAGCCTGTATTCGACGTTTGCCATACGTCGAGTGTGACTCAGAGAAAGCTTGCTCTATCAATTGTATCTGAGCCTGTTTTTCAACGCTTTTTGGGATCGGTTTGTAATAGAGACTACTACAACTGATCTCGAATACTCGGCATAATTCACTCATTTTAAAGCCTGGGTTTGCTTTCTTTACTTCGCGCATCATTTTAAGTTTTGATTGTCTCGAATGAAGAAAGCTGCAGCCTTTTTTAAGATATCATTATCCCTCATGGCTTGTTTTAGTTGGGCTTCTAGAAGCTGTATTCTTCGTTGTTCTTCAGTTAATGCTTTGACATTTTTCGGTGTTTTACCGGCTAATTCAGCCTGGTACTGCACTTTCCATCTAGACACCGCAGATTTACCTGCACCTGACATATCTTCAATTTGCTTGTTCGTGTAACCCTGTTCGACCATCAGCTTGGCATATTCTAATTTTTGAAGAGGGCTGACAGTGATTTTAGTTTTTCTAATCATAATAAATACCTTTAAGATTTTGCTTATTTTAAGCTATAAATCTCTACAGTTTCATTAGACCATTACATTTACTGGTGCTTAGAAAAAAGCTCAATGCGCTTTGGGAGGACGACAACGAGGAGAGTTAACGCCTTTGCCTAAGCGCATAACATTGGTGAATTTAATACAAGAAGCGTATGCCCACGGTGCACGTCTTTACAAGGCTTGCGCTGAAGCAGAGCTAAGTAAGCGGACGTATCGGCGCTGGTATCGAGCAGGAAAAGTACAAGCTGATTTAAGGCCCTCGGCGGTAAGACAGGAGCCAGCCAACAAGCTTAGTGATGACGAGGAAAAGCTGATACTGGCAACCTCGAATGAGGCAAGGTTTGCGAGTCTACCTCCCTCACAAATCGTGCCGACGCTGCTTGATGAAGGGGTCTATATCGCTTCAGAGTCGAGTTTTTACCGAGTGTTAAAAGCCAATGCTCAATTAAATCGACGTGGACGAAGCCAAAGCATAACAAAAAGAAGTAAACCAGATGCTTATGTTGCAGATGGGCCGAACAAAGTGTGGTCTTGGGATATCACTTATTTAGCTTCGGTCATCAAAGGACGCTTTTATTATCTATATATGTTTGAGGATATTTATAGCCGTAAGGTTGTGGGTTATGAAGTCCATGAACGTGAATGTGGTGAGCTAGCGGCCGAGTTAATGCAACGCAATATGCTGCGTGAGCAATGCTTTAAGAAGCCACTGGTATTGCACTCAGATAATGGTGCTCCGATGAAGTCGTTAACAATGAAAGCCAAGCTTGAAGAGTTGGGCGTTACCGCGTCATTAAGCCGCCCGAGTGTCAGTAACGATAACCCTTACTCCGAGTCGCTGTTTAGAACATTAAAGTATCGGCCAGAATGGCCCAGCTCTGGCTTTAAAAGCATCACCGAAGCACGAGAATGGGTCGAAGTATTTGTGACTTGGTACAATACTAAGCATAAACACAGCAAGCTCAACTTTGTGTCACCGAGTGAGCGTCATGCGATGCAAGACAGGACTATTTTATCTAAGCGTAAGATAGTGCTAGAGGAAGCGAGGTCAAGAAATCCTAAACGCTGGCCAAACGGTATAAGGAATTGTGACGCTGTAGGTGAAGTCACACTGAACCCAGATAAGAAGTCTGAAACAGAAACAAGAAATGCAGCTTAAAATTTAAGTAAAGAGTGCCAACTACCTTGAAAAACACCGTGCATGTCGTTGACCCATTTGATAAATTCATGTTTTTCTTCTTCAGAAATATCTCTTTCGTTTCGTAAGCGCTCAATTAACCGCACATACCAATAATCTTCAAATGTGACATGATTATTTCCTAACTAAATCTAGGAAAACAATCATGTCAAAAAACGATAAAATACAATACTGGCAACGCATTTTTCAGCAGCAAACTGAAAGTAAATTAACCAAAGCTGAATTTTGTAAAACCAATGACTTAACCCTATCTACATTTTATGCGTGGACTAAAAAACTTAACCCGCATTCGTCATCAACTAAGCAAAAAGTGGTGCCGCTGATTTTTCCTGAAATTAAACCTGACCAGCCACTCACGCTGGCATTGCCCAACGGCTATCTGTTTTCTTTTCCAGCCTCATTAGCGCCAAGCAAATTACAACAATTTTTACGCGTGCTATCAGCATGACACCACATAAGCAGATCTATCTTGTTACCGGCCATACCGACATGCGTAAAGCCATTGATGGCTTATCTTTAATCGTCAGTGATGTATTGGAAATGGATCCGTTGAATCAAGCCTGGTTTATTTTTTGTAATCGCCACCGGGACAAAATTAAGATTTTATTTTGGGATACTAATGGTTTTTGGCTTTACTATCGGCGGCTAGAAAAAGGTCGCTTTAAGTGGCCTGGCGCTAACGACGAACAAGACGCGCTGACAATCAACCAGCATCAGCTAAATTGGTTACTATCAGGCTTATCGTTAGAAGTATCCCATGGGCATAAACCCTTAAATGGCCTGACAGTGAGGTGATCATCACTGGATCGCTAAATAGCGGTTGCATGATCAAATACAGCAGGCAAACTAGCGCTATCTATTGGTCTTGAACGCTAATTAATGACAACTGAACAGCCTGATAATATTGAACAACTAAAAAAAATGCTGGCAATGTTGCAGCATGAAAATCAGGTGCTCAATGCTAAAAATAAAGACTTGGAAAACCGCCTTAATATCGCTTTGGAACAATTGCAACTCAACCGCAATAAGCAGTTTGGTCAACGCAGTGAGAAAATGCCGAAAGGCACATTCAATGAAGCTGAGCAGGATCAATCCACAAATAAAAATGAAAATAAACAACAAGGTAAAACGGGTCGAAAACGATTACCTGAGCACCTTGAACGTGAAGAAAGATCTTATACTCTTGACAGCCCTATGTGCGATTGCTGTGGTCATGTGATGCGTGAATGCGGTGTGCAAGAAAGCGAACAAGTCAACATTATTCCAGAGAAGATCAGCGTCATTAAGCACAGGCAAACCAAGTATGCTTGCCGTGAATGTGAAACAACATCAACCAGTACCTCTGTCATTACCGCGCCTAAGCCTGCACAGCCGATCCCCCAGAGTATCGCCAGCCCTGAAGCGCTTGCGGCTGTGGTGACCGCCAAATACTGTGATGCCCTACCGCTTTATCGGTTAACCGACATATTTGCCCGTGGCGGTTTAAATATTAGCCGCGCTACACTGGCCAATTGGTGCATAGCCAGTGCCGAATTAGTTAGGCCGTTAATTGCTGCGATGAAAGCTAATCTACTCGCTCAATCAACGCTGTGCGCAGATGAAACAACGGTGCAAGTATTGGATGAACCAGATAGAAAAGCAGCAACTAAATCCTATATGTGGGTCTATCGCAGCAATGAATTTAGCGATAACCCTGTTGTTATTTATGATTATCAACCGAGTCGTGCACGCAGTTGCCCAGAAGCATTTCTAGCAGATTATGCCGGATATTTACAATGTGATGGTTACAGTGTTTACGACAATATAGAAGGAATAATGCCAGTCGGGTGCTGGGCACACGCCAGACGCAAATTCCACGATGCCTTAGCGGTGCAACCGAAGAAAACCGGCAAAGCAACAGTCGGTATCAATTATATTCAAAAACTGTATGCAATAGAAAAGCGGGCAAAAACATTACCGCCCGATAAGCGAAAATCACTCCGGCAGGAAAAGGCTGAGCCAATCTTAACATCGTTGCATGAATGGTTAGAAAAAAGCGAGAAAACAGTCCTGCCCAAAAGTAAAATTGGGGTAGCAATCAAGTACACATTGAATCAGTGGGAAAAACTGAGGCGTTACCTTGAATCAGGTGAATTAGGCATTGATAATAATGTCACTGAACGCGATATCAGGCCGTTTACGACGGGGCGGAAAAACTGGATGTTCTGCCAATCGGTAAATGGTGCAAAAGCCAGTGCTGCACTTTATAGCTTGGTGATGACTTGCCGTGCCAACGATATTAACCCGTACTTTTACTTCCAAAAACTTTTCACGGAACTGCCACAACGGGATAAATTTGCTGATTTAAGTGATTTATTACCTTGGCATGCCGATCTAAAAGCTTGATGATATCGGGCTCCACCGCTTAATTGACCGCTTACTTCGTTTCGGAATTTCTCAGCTAGTGATTCATCAGGAATCATCGGGGTTCGATTATCTTCATCATAAGGGGCAGCATTCATTTTATACCAATGCTGAGTTGTATATGCGCCACAATGGGGACAGCTAAATGCTGTCTTTGATATTAATGGAATAGTATTTTCATGTGCCAAAACTGGATTTCCTTATTGCACCTAACGCTTGTATTACTGGTTTATTTTGGAGTGCGAAGCACGGGAAAAAATCCGAGTTCATACACTTGTTAGAAGCCTATTAAGCCAAGCTATACTCTTGAATATAAAGTGGTTTTAGAAATCCGTAGTTAGCAATGTACTCTTCAAAAGTAGAAATGACTTGCTCTATTACCATTTGTATCTCTTGAGTCTTAGTTCTTAGTATGTTAGAACGATGTCGTTCTCCGACTACGATAGGTGTTTCACGCCCGTGCGCAACAGCATTTCGTTTATCAACTATTTCATCGATGGTTAACTTTACTCTCGGTTCTACTTGGATAGGTGTTGCCCCGAAACTTTGAATTGTATCCTGAATAGTTTTATACCAAACATTTTGTAGGTTTTGAGAAAATATAGTATTACTTATATCGAATATATTTTCTGAGTCAATATTTCCAAACACCTCAGATGATCTATCGAAGTATTCTTTATATCCGCACTGTTTAAAACTTTGCATTTTAGAATTCAACGAAATCACATTGAATGGCGTAGAAAAATGCAGGTTCTTAATGCTTTTACTTTTTATTATAAGGATCGTTTGTTCAATTGTTTCATTTAATGCCTTTTCCAACGCAGAATAAAGGTGCACGTAATAAAGCCCCCTCATTATCTTAACTTCGGGCGTAGCCTCTCCATCTGGCTCAATTGATTCAATGTAATTCAGGTTGATTTGAACTTCACTAAACCGCTCTCTTGAGTTAGCTCGTACAATATTAAATGCCATTAACCAACGTATCCTTTACGATATTAATTCTCTTGAGTACCATTTTTTTACTATTCGTAGCTCCCGTAGTAGACTTTTTTACTTCTGGATCATTAAGCAGTGCTTCTAGTTTTTCGGGGGCATAATTTTCACCACTGCCTATTGCCTTAGCACAGCCTACTGAAATTGCTTCATATAAAACTACTGGAGTTATATTCTTTCTAGCACCACGAACAATACCATCAGGCAAATTATCTCTAAGCACCTTGAAAGTATTTTGGAATATTTTTTTCAACTCTTTACTTTCTTTATCTTTGAATGACTCTGTTTTTTTCTCCATAAATTCATTCAAAAAACCTTTCACGCTATGAACAAACTGTTCAGCATCTTCATGGTAAGCGAAAAACCTAAGAACAAGCTCTTCGTAACTACCACTTCTCTCTGCATTTGCAGTCATTTTGACAACAGCTCTAAAATCAGAATTTACCGATAAATCTTTTATAAAATCATTAAATGGACCGATATATACACAGTTTCTAATTTCTTGTTCGTGTAAGGTTACGCCACCAGTATTCAGCCTCTCAAATAGATCATACCTAACATTAAAATCACTCCTGTCATTCAAAACGGTTATTCTTAACGGCCTAGTTTGCAACATAAACTGCATGGATTTTGGTAAGTCGTCATATATCAACCCATTCATTGAATCTAATTTCTCAAGCCCTGACAATTTTAACTTTTCATGCTTAATTAATATGTTTTTAAGCTCATTATCGTTTCCGATAAAATTCAATATTGTCGTTAGTCTTTGAAGTCCATCAATTACTTCCCAAGATGCATCTCGATTAGACGCCATAAATAAACTTGGAATAGGTATTCCTAGGAAAAGTGACTCAATTAAAGCTGATTGTCTGTTTGAATCCCAAACAAAATGGCGTTGATACTCAGGGGCTATATCAACCATCCCTTCAAGAACCATGTCATAAAGTTGCTTTAACGTAATGTCGTAACTATCAAATGCAACAGATCTACGATTTGAGTCAAGTTGCTCTTGAATTTTTATAATATTCAATTCTAATCCTTAGTTTAAATTTTAAACTGGCGCCTCGGGAGCTTCTATCGTTTTAGCGTGAATTCCGATAAACATTCTGAGAAGTTAACCAAAAACCAGCGTCCATATCAATTTAATTATTAATAATTTTAGTAACTTATCAGCTTAAATATCTCAAATCAATCACTCTTTAGTCTGGACGAAAGCGAGAATTTAGATAACCGAGAATGATATGGCTCGTTATGTATATTATTTTTTAACAAAAGCACCTTAATTCAATGGGCTAGAGTCGTTATTAATCTAAAGCCAACCAAATACATAGCCACCCATTTTTTGAAGTAACAACATAACCCCTTTCTATTTGAGTTGCGATCACCTTGTATAATTTTATCATCGAGCAAATTCAACAGGATGGTTTAACAAATTAGCACTCGATGGCCAATCCATCAGTAATGTGGTCAATTTAACACAGCAGGAAAGCTTGATATCAATCAAGTGGAAGATGGTTTTGTGGGATTAAGAAATGATTGCTTAGGCACACAACCAACGCTGGCAGTTTGACGAAATACATAGCCACCCATTTTTTGAAGTAACAACATAACCCCTTTCTATTTGAGTTGCGATCACTTTGTATAATTTTATCATCGAGCAAATTCAACAGGATGGTTTAACAAATTAGTACTCGATGGTCAATCAGTCAGTAATATGGTCGATTTAACGCGGCAGGAAAGCTTGATATCAATCAAGTGGAGAGTGGTGTTATGGAGTTAAGAGTTAGCGTTTAGGCACACAACCAGCGCTGGGAGTTTGAAGCGCCTTGGCGTAGCTTTCGCTCTAGATGCTCACAATATTCTGTTAAGGCAGGTAACGCCCCAACAGCACCTTTAAATAATGAACCAAACTCTGTAGTGATTTTTAACCAGTTCTCGGCAGGTATGTTTAGTCTATTAAGAATAGTTTGACTGCTTGAACTAATTGCACCCCGTTTATCCTCTCGAACAATTCGCCCAGTATCTTCCACCAGCACTATGTAGTCTTTGACACTGAACATTAAACCATTAGGCATGTTTACACGCTCATTCCCCACAAAAGGCAATAACTCTGTTGGTTGTTCACCTTTTATCGCTGAGTGTATTCGGCGTTGAATGCTGGTGTAGTCTGAGGTTTCGGGGGGGTGGTCATTTTGGCGCGGATAGGCCTTTCTATTAATAAATAATGGTCGACATAGGCCATACAGCTCAGAACGGCTGCTTTGTCTAATAATGCTTGGCTATTTATAAAAGAAAAGGTAAACCGCCCTTCCCACAAATTCATCGGGAATGAATTTGAACAGCTTTAGCTGGCCCGAAGGGTGAGAACCATGGATGACGGAGAATAAAACCTGCCTGTGCACTTATCTTCTTTATTGGCCATTCGAGCAATCGGCTCACTTAAGGTACGCATAAACCAACTGATATCAACTAAGCGTTGTCGGTATTGGGTTATACAATCATTCACTGTTTTACGTTCAAATTCGTTTAAGTCTTCACCTTTTACAAACTTGTGTGACAGTAAGGTACCTTTAAAACCTTTATGCCATTGCATAAGCAGTTAGGATGGGTGGCCATGTTATTTGTTAGCAAATTCGATCAAACATCGTAATGTTTTATCAAACCAATTTATAGGATTAAGAGCCTACAAAGATAAGTCATTGAGGCTGCTGAAGTCTCACTGGCTAACAGGGATCAAGACGCCACAAGATTTAATCAAGGATCCACAAGCATGCTATTAAATTCGTGGGGATCCCTCAGACTCTGACCCCATTTATCTTCGACGTAACTCGAAGGCTTTTCCCTAGCATAAACAAAACTTTGTGCAAACACACAAGCCAAGAACACCGGAAAAGTTATTCGCGGTAATCATCACAACACAAAACATGCAAATGAAAAACAATATAAAAACAAAATTTAGCACGAACTAAATTATCTTCAATTACCACTGGAAAAAAAAATGCTAAATCAGCTCTCTATCGTTCAAAGGATCTGGCTGCTATTAATCTTTGTAGTGCTGGCGTTTATCGTCAGCTCCGGATACGAGTCCTTTAGCCAAAAGTCAAAAATGTTGACACAACGACAAGCTGAAATCAGCAGTGTAGTTAATTCCGCACTGTCCCTTTTCAAGCGAGCACAAGCGTCGGTCGAGCGTGGTGAGATGAGCCTTTTTGAGGCTCAGGAGATGGTCATATCTGAAATTACTGCAATGCGTTACCGAGGGCAGAACTACCTGTGGATTTTTGATACCGACGCCAAACAATTGGCCCATGGCACCAGCCAGAAAGATGTGGGCAATAACCTGATAAATTTTTCCGACCCCACGGGCAAAAAAGTCTATGTTGCCTTCCTCGATGCTGTACGCAAAGGAGGCGAAGGTTATGTCGATTATGTCTGGACTAAAGCTGGCTCCTCTGCTCTGGAGCCCAAGGTGACGTTTGTTAAGTTATACCGTCCTTGGGATTGGATATTAGCAACTGGCGTCTATACCGATGATATTGATGCCGAGTTTGCTCAGCTCATTAAAAAGAAATTAATATTTTTTAGTCTGCTATTAACGATGATCTTTATCGCGTCGATGCTGGTTATTCGCTCAATTACCCGCCCACTAAATGCGACTACGTTTGCGATGGAAGAGATTGCTCAGGGCGATGGCGACCTGACCGTCAGGCTCGCGATATCGAGTAAAGATGAGCTGGCTCAATTGGCCATCGGATTTAATCAGTTTGCCGAGAAAGTCCGACAGATCGTTATCGAAATGCAGCAGAGTCAAACCGTATTAGATTGTGCTACTGGTGAGATGTCGGTGATCACCAGCCGTTCACGAGAACTGCTTACCCAGCATCAACATGAAAATCATCAAGTGGCAACGGCTATCCAGGAGATGAGCGCAACCATAACCGATGTCGCCCGCAACGCCGCTGATGCAGCAAAATCAGTACTAACGGTTCAAGACAGAGCATTGAAAGGCAAGGTATTAGTAGAGGATAACATCACCTTCATCAATGAGCTGTCCGACACAGTCCATCAGATTGTCAGCGCGATGAATGGCCTGAAACAGGAGGCCCAAGATATCAACAGTATCTTAGATGTGATCAAGTCGATTGCCGATCAAACCAACCTATTGGCACTCAATGCCGCCATCGAAGCCGCCAGAGCAGGCGAACATGGCCGCGGCTTTGCGGTTGTCGCCGATGAGGTGCGCACCTTAGCGATGCGAACACAACAGTCGACGCAAGATATAGAACGAATGATCCTGGGCATGCAAAATCAAGTCGAGGAGGCGGTACACACCATAGACTTAGGCAGACAAAAGGCGGATGCGAGTGTTAAGCAGGCAAAACTCACCTCCGTGGCATTTGGTGACATCAGTGCCGATATCGATGTGGTTGCCGATATGAATACCCAGATAGCCTCGGCGACAGAGCAGCAGAGTGTGGTGGTCGATGCCCTGCATCAAAATATTGAGAACATCAGAGAGGCATCCGATGAGTCGGCCCTGGGAGCTCAGCAGATAGAGATAGCCGGACAGCAACTGCAGGCGTTAGCCACTGATATATCATCGACACTAGGCCAGTTCAAGGTATAGGTTCAACGATTAGTTCAAATAGATAGTGAAAAAAAGCCTTCGATTTAGCTCGAAGGCTTTTTTTTGAAACAGCTTAACTCGCTAATCATTCAAACCGACTGCATTGAGTCACACTATTTTCACGTGCGTTAGCCAGTGCACTACACGCCGCACACGTCATATGGTCACGGAAGTGTTTATTGAAAAATTGAGTCGTTTGCGCTTCTAGGGAATCAAACAGGGCCTGATTAAACGGCTTTTTCCATCGGTATTGCGCCATCAACCTTGAAAGATGTCGGTAGCAGGTCTCACGATGATTAGACATATATTCGGGCGCAATTAATTCACTCTCAAACTGGGTCAGAGAGCCTGTAAGATAAAATACGATCCCCTGTACCAATTCTTTAATCTGCAATGGTGTTGCTTCAAGTTCTCCATTGTCGACCGCCTGATGAAGAGAGGCGGTAAACCACTCCCAGAATGCATTGATACGTTTCTTAAATCGCTTCACCTTCTCATCACTGGCCAGCTGCCAAACCATAGTATTGACCGACACAGATCGCAGGGTAAAGAAACTCTTGCTGCGCTTGATGGTTTCGAATGTAAACAAGATTGGCAATAAGACTTTCTCTTGGGCCGTCAGTTCCGGGTACTTATCGATAAAGATTTGGAGGTGATTTGAGGTTGCACTTCGAAGAAACAGGCAGACTAAAACATCCTCTTTCCGCTCAAAATACTTATACAGCGTTCCCGTAGAGCAGCCCACTTCCTTCGCGAGTTGAGAAAACCTAAAAGATACCACTCCCTGTGATTCAATCAGATACTCTGCAGCATCTAAAATTTGATTACACCTTAATGTAGGTAGTGCATCTGTCGGGCATTTCATTTTACATACTCTCTGTCTCTAAATGCTATGAGTATGGTCTCAACGCTAGCGGATGTTATAGCGACACCATTAACAATCGGGAGATATCTCACGTAAATGAATAGTTATTCATGGCCTTTGTGAATCACGTCAAATAAACATTCCGGCAAAGTTTAATAACTCTCTATCAAATTCCTCCAACATTTTTACAGGCCGTTAAATATGGAGTTGCTCGTGAGTAAATTTATTCGAGACATGACTCACGAATAAGTTTGTCACTGAAAAAAACCCGTGATTTAGTTCACCTTTACTGCCGCTGGTTCCCTTTATCTTAGTGTCATTCCTAAGTTGAGGGTACACAAATGCAAAATAGAAGAAATTTTTTAAAACTGGGTGCCGGAGCGGCACTGGGCGGGCTGGCATCGACTATGCCGGGTACTGTCATGGCCAGTGAATGCGGCGAAATAAAGTGGAACGAGTCGGCCGATGTGATCGTTGTTGGCTCAGGTTTTGCGGGACTTTCTGCGGCGTTAAACGCTAAGCGTAGTGGTGTCGGCTCAGTACTGGTGCTGGAAAAAATGCAGGTTATCGGTGGTAACTCGGCTATCAATGGCGGCTGGCTGGCGATCCCTAAAAATCCAATCCAACTCGCCCAGGGGATAGCCGATGACAGCCCAGCAGAGTTAGTCTCGGATCAGATGATTTCGGGGCGAGGCATGGCCAATGAGGCCATACTGAGCAATATTGCCAACCATGCTCTGGACGTTTACCAGCTGTGTATCGAAACAGGTGTTAAGTTCCGTGAAGGCTTTAACATTCAGGTCGGTGGCCATAACAAGGCTCGTGCCATCAGGACTCAACATGGCACTGGCGGCGACATCACCACCAAGCTCTATGAAACAGGTGTAAAAGAGGGGATCGATTATCGCCTCCAACATTACATCGAAGATTTCATCATGGATGGACAGGAGATCATCGGCCTTAAGGTACGTCAAAACTACCGTTTCCCAGATCTTACAACCGGTAAGAGCATCTTTATCAAGGCAAACAAGGCAGTCGTTCTCGCCAATGGCGGTTTTGCCCGCAATATGGAGCTGCGTGCCGCTGTCGATCCCTCTCTTGATCCATCCCTCGATTGTACTAATGCCCTAGGCGCGACAGGTGAAGTCACCCTAACAGCCATGGCCCAAGGAGCGCTTCCTGTTCATATGAGCATGATCCAAACTGGTCATTGGGGCTCACCCGATGAAGGAGGCTTCGGCTGGTCAAATGCCCTACTCTCTATCGGCTGGCATGAAGGCATTTCAGTCAGCGTACTGAATGGTAAGCGTTACATGAATGAAAGAGCCGATCGTAAGACTTGCTCGGCAGCTATCATGAAGAACCGCTACCAAGATGGTTCTCCAGCCTACCCCGTCGTTTTCTTTAACCACAAAGATCATCCGGATGATGACCGAGTTGTTCGCGCACTTCGTGATGAGATGGCATGGAAGGTTGATAGTTTCGAGCAATTGGCCGGAAAATTCAATATCCCTTTGACTCAGTTAAAACAGACCGTGAAAGAGTTTAATGCTCAAGTCAGCACACGTCAGGATCCTCTCTTCGGTCGTAAGATGGATACGGCTGTCGAGCTAAAGCCGCCATTCGTCGTATCTCGAGTCTGGCCTAAGGTGCACTACTGCATGGGTGGCTTAAAGACAGATATCGGGGCTCGGGTTATCGATGGTCGCTCCATGAAGCCAATCAAAAAGCTCTATGCCATAGGTGAAGTCACAGGTGGCGTCCATGGTGAGGCTCGATTGAGTTCGACCTCCTGTCTGGAATGTATGGCGATGGGTATCGTTGTATCTGAAACTATTAAAAGCGACCTGCAGGGGTGATCAACATGAGCAAATTACTATTGGCTTTACTCGTAGGACTATCCCTGTCAACGAGCGCATTTGCCGGCGATTTAGTGAAAATGATGGGCAATACTGAAGGCCGAACCAATCATGAGTTTATCTATGAGGATGGCTGTCAGAGCTGCCATCAAGGTTCAGGAAAAAAGAATGCGACCGATAGCGCCTGCGTCGAATGTCATGGCGACATCAACAGTATTGAGATCGACAAGTCAAAGCTTGCTATCGAAGAAGCCAATCCTCATAAATCATTCCACTACAACCAGGGCGCCAGCTGTTTAGCTTGTCACGGCGAACACGAGAAAAAAGCACCCGTCTGCGCCGAGTGTCACCGTACCTGGTTCGATGTGATGTAACGAGTTCAAAACATTAAACAGAAACATAAATATAAACATACTAAATGGGTAATGATGATGAAAAAATCCACCAAGTTCATGTTGTCGATGGTGGCAACCGCGGTAGCACTAACTGGCTTTAGCGCCAGTGCAGAAGAGCAAGAAGACGGTATCAACGTAGGCGGCGCGGTACGTGTTAACTATGGTTACAAAGATTACAGTGAAGCGTCTAAAGACAAGGCTGGCGATCTGACCTTCGATATGGCCGCTATCAAGTTTAACGGTAAGAAAGGCGATTGGGGATTAGCCGCTGAGTACCGTTTCACCTCAAGCACTGAATACATCAAATACGGATACGGTATCTACAATATCGATCCTGAATGGCAGCTACAGTTTGGTATCAACAAGGTACCATTTGGTAACCGTGGCTTTATCTCTAACAGCTGGTGGTTTGGTCTACCTTACTACTTAGGTTTCGAAGATGACCACGATGTTGGGGTTAAGGCCGTTTATAACAGCAATGGCTGGCATACAGATTTAGCCTTCTACAAGAATGCTGAATATGGTCCAACCGAGAATAAGCGTTACGCGACCGATCTCTATACTGGCACCATCAATGGCAACGAGTATAACAACGAAGAGACAAACCAAGTTAACGTGCGTCAGACCTACACAGCAGAACATAAAGGCGGTTCAACAACCTTCGGTGGTTCTGTTCAGTATGGTCAGATCTACAACAATAAAACGGGCAATACCGGTGATAGCTACGCCGCGGCGCTTCATTTAGACAGCAGTTACAATAGCTGGAACCTACAACTTCAAGCGATGCAGTATGAATATGATGCCGCTGATGCGGTCGATTCAAATAAGATTGGTGTATCTGTAGTTAGCTGGCAATACGAGATCGCTTCTAAAGGCCAAGCCTATAACGCCAATATCGCTAAGACCTTCAAAACAGACTGGGGTAGCGTGAAGTGCTATAACGATTTTGGCATTATGACGCCTGACGTCGATGACAGCAGCTACGACAACAGCATGCAGAACGTCACAGGTTGCGCAGTATCTGCAGGCCCAACTTATACTATGTTCGATTTCGTCATGGGTAAAAACATGACCTTCTCAACCGCCAACAATGATCACGTCGGTCTGCCTGAAGCGGGCAATGATTGGGACAAGCGCGTCAACATCAACTTTGGTTATTACTTCTAGTCACCAAAAGCTAAGTCATCTCAGGTTCAATGCCGCTCCCGCATCTGAACCTGATTTTTAGTGCCAGCATAGTAGCTCAAACTTCTGATTTAAATACGGATCATGTTTCATATCAGTCCATGACTTTTACTTACTGATTTCCCCATAAATTATTGAAAAAAGCCCTATTTGATAGGGCTTTTTTTTAGTTCCATCCCTTCATGTAGAAGATTATGAACATAAAAATATCTTTACCTCTCACCCTATTACTGACTTTCCTCCCCACCCCAACAGTTATTGCAACTGAGTATGAATTAGGTGGTTTTATCAAGACCAATGCCCGCTACGTCGACGGCACCATTGCATTTCAACCCAGCTGGAATGGAGATGGATCGATTCAGGATGAGGCGAAACGTACCCAGTTTGGCGCTCAGGAGAGTCGATTTAACCTCAAGCTGACACAGGGAGACGTCAGTGGTTTTGTCGAGATTGATTTTGTCGGTTCCTCCCAAGGCAACCCGGTGATATCGAACTCTTACAGCCCGAGAGTCAGACATGCGATGATCCAATATGAGGCGTTTACGGCCGGCCAAACCTGGTCAACATTAGTTAACACCAGCACCTTCGCCGAAACGGCAGATCTTGGCGGTCCCTTAGTAGGGCAAGCGATGGTGAGACAAGCCCTACTGAGATACCAGACGGGTCACTGGCAGGTCGCATTGGAAAACCCTTATACCTATGGCACACAGGTCAGCAATAGCCCGGAACAAACCAACTGGATAGAGACCAGCAATGACTATGTCCCCGATGCCATCATCCGCTATGACCAGCAAGGCCACTGGGGAAATGTATCACTGTCAGGCTTAGTCAGGTACCTCGACCCCAGCGAGACGGCCCAACTAGGTCTGGGCGGTTCACTGGCGGCTAAAATAAATACCTTTGGTAAAGACGATCTGAGACTTCAGCTACACTATGGCAATCTGGGCCGTTATGTCGGAACTGATGCAGCTAAAGATATCATTCAAGGTGAAATAGAAACCACAAGTTCGGCGATGCTCGCCTATCGGCACTTCTGGAGTGAGACCACCCGCTCAACCATTTTTTATGGTCATACCCGAACTCAAGTTGAACAAACCGATCGGAGCCACTTCGGTGTAAACCTGTTCACCAACTTAACCCCGGCCTTAAAAGTGGGTGTTGAGCTTGGTCATTATCAGATCAGCGACAACCAATACTCATGGTCAAACACGCAGACACAAACGGGGCAATCTCACTATGCCCAGTTCACCCTGCAGTTCCATATTTAATGGTCATGTGAAAAAACGTCATAAACTCAGCCGATAGGTAAGATTATTCGCGAGCTGTGTCACGAATAAGTTTGCTGCTAAAAAGGGCGCGTGATCCAATTCACCTTTACAGTACCATTATCACTTTATTGTTAGTTCAAGCCCAAAAGAACAAGCACAATATCGCAGCTTTCGGGCATCAAGCCATAACAGGATATGAATGATGAAACTAAAAATTATGTTCGGCCTTGCCGCACTCGCTTCAACCACGGCATTGGCTGCGGGTCCACAGTGTAACCACGTACAACTACCATTCCAGCAGATAACGCCGGTTCCTTATGACAGCACGCCATATTCGCCACAAGATACTATGCCTTCCCAGTGTAGCGACCCAATGGTTGAAGCCTATATTGCCGACTGGGAAGCGGGCAAAATTGATTTTAACAGCATCCAGTCAAATGCCAGCATTGCCTTAGATCAGCGCTTCTGCAAGACCATGGACGACGAAGGCAACATCATGGAAGCCAAGAACTGTGAACTTAAAAATGCGCCAGTTGGATATCTGTGGAAAGAGCTTTCAGACAGCCCAACGGTAATGGGTATCACCAATGGTGGTAAATCAGATCACGCACCACACTTCCATGGTCAACCTGAGTGTTATTACGTGGTTAACGGCGAAGGCAAGACCCTTGCCGACAACAAATTCCAAACCTTGGGAACGGGCCAGTACTTCTACATTCCAGGCGCCACCATTCACAATACACCAATCATGAGCGATAAAGGTTTAGGTGTGATGTACTGGTATCCAAAGAATGCTCACTTCGATGGCTTCAAGTACTACTGGCGTAAAGACGTGAAGAACCTTCATGTTGCAGAAGAAGCATTCGATCGTGTGGATAAAATTCGTAAGCGCGATCTAAACTTAGGTCCATATGGCACTAACAAAGCGTTCTTCAAAAAATAACTGATTTTAACGTTTGCGGCCGAGAATAATCGGCCGTAATATCTGCAAGTAAACACCCTATACACTATCTGCTCGCCGCACAGTAAGCCCCCCCTTAAATAGTCACATCATTCAAACTCCAGTCCCACTATATTAATCCAATTCTGAGCATAATATATTGGATAGATTCTCTGAACTACCTAGTTTCATTGTTCATATTAAGCTAATTAACAGATACAGAACAAATACCCAGCTCAAACGAGACAAACCAGAATTAATTTCATAACACTATAATAATAAAAATATATTTTGTATGTTGAAGATAATATTTAACATAGCCAGCCACACCTAATGACTAAATGTTAGCCATTCAACTACGCTTTATTTACCATTTCAAAATAGTATTTTAAGATGGGTGTCCATGTTATTTTTATTTTATTAAGAACATCAAGAATTGACATCCATATCGTTAAATTTAGATTATATTTTTGTACTTAAAAAAGAGGGTTTTTATTTGTGTTACACACAAAAATACCAGCTAATATTATTATTCGGATACAGAAAAACATCGTGTTTAGTTTATATTAAAAAAGTATTATATAAACATTAAAGATATCCAGAATTGAATGACTAATTTAGCGAATAAATAAATTTACTTTATGGGGTTTCATACGGTTTATTATCTTTATTTTACCTATCTATTCTCATTTAACGTTGTTTCATAGACTCCTTCCTTGTTACACACTATCGAGCAGGGCGACCGCATGAGTGCTTAATAATTCACCTATGTGATGAAGGTGGACTCGATTGCATTAATCCGCGCTTGTTTTCAGCTTAACGGCCGTACAATTATTGAATGTTTATCGGACAATTTGTGAGTGAAAAACGTTCATGCGGTTGCCCTGCACTATCGAGTGGGTTGACGCCAAATGGATCAGACCAATTATTTTGCTTAGGCTCTAAAAAGTGACTATTTTATAGACCACTGTATATTGATTTATTTGGAATTAATTCCATAAGTGGATATAGGTTACACATACACACCCTGTTGCTGAAGACTTCAAAAGTCTGGCGCAAATAAATTGCTAATTATAAACATTATTTGTACCTTATCTTCAATTAAAAATCACGTTTTTCTGATCACGTCTGTAATGATTAGCTGAAACATCTCTGATTGTTTATTTTACATTATGGGCTGAATATTTATGTTGTTGAAATACAAAATAACGGGGCTATTTACCTCGTTATCTTTTTTTATGGTGTTGCTGGTATCCATCGTTGCTTATCAAAACTTTGCAGAATTCAGCCAGGTCAGTTACCAAGACAAGGTTGAAACACAATCTAAACTGGTGGCTCAGGCATTAGATGAAAAATTAATGCGATTTTTCGATGTGATCGATTCCGCTGCATTCTTTTTCGATGAAAATGGCGAACTTGATCTGGAACGAGCAAACCTCACCGTTGAGGAAATAGCCAAGACGATTAGTGGTGAAGCGGGGATCTATTTAGGCTTGAAAGGTGGCACCCTGATTAGTGACGGTGAGGTTGTCGCTAATTTCAATGCAATCACGGCCAAGCGTGAGTGGTTCATAAATATTTTTGCAGGTGAGCGCTACGTCGTCAGCACATCCTTTGTCGATGTCACCAAGAACGTCGAAGTATTTGGCCTTTCAGTGCCTATTATGCACCAGGGGGAAATTTCTGGGGTGGTGTTAATCAATGTCCCGGTTAAGTTATTTAGTGATTTTGTTGCATCTCTTACCAGTAACAATCAGATGTTCGTTTACCGCAGCGATGGCTACATAGTATCGAGTGAGGTAAAAGACAATATTGGCAAGAACATATTCGAATTACGCCCGCAATACAAGGTAATATCTGACTCAAACAAGTCGATGACGTACACGGCTCCGGGTTTGGGCGATTACTTTGTCACAAGTCATAAAATGAAAGTCCGTAATTGGACTGTGGCTAGCTATGAATCGATGAAAGTCATAGAAGCTGCTAGTTTTAATAATCTATATGATACTCTTATTTTGATTATAATCTCCCTGATTGTACTCATGGCCGTTATTTACCAGATGGTTATTCGCCTTATTTACAAACCTATTGGCGGGGAACCACTTGAAATATCAAACATGGTTAAGCAAGTAGCAGAGGGAGATTTGAGTATGAATTTATCCTCTTCCGGGCAGGAGGATGGTATTTATGGCAATGTGATCGCCATGGCACAGAATCTTAGGGCCATTGTCGCCAATATTAATAACACAACAAATGATCTTAATCGCTCTTCTGCTTCGCTTTCATCGTCTGCCGAAACGATGAGTGATGGCTCGAAGGCACAAACAGTCCAGCTTGAGCAGACTTCGACCGCGATGAACGAAATGACCTCCACCGTCGATGAAGTAGCACGAAGTGCACTGCAAGCGGCAGAGTCGGCCCAGGGCGCTAGCGAATATTCTGAGGTTGGAATGAAAGTGGTCGAGGATATGAATGCTAATATCCGTTTACTGGTCAATGAGATGAACGGTGTCACCCATGTCATCGAAAACGTTGAGGCAGAAACGGTCAATATTGGTAGCATTCTCGATGTGATTAAAGGCATTGCCGATCAGACTAATCTTTTGGCTCTAAATGCTGCCATTGAAGCGGCACGTGCTGGTGAACAAGGTCGCGGATTCGCGGTAGTCGCAGATGAAGTTCGAAACCTTGCAAGCCGAACACAAGATAGCGCCAATGAGATCACTATGATGATTGAAAAGCTTCAAACAGAGGCTAAAAAAGCGGTAGATCAAATGGGCAAGAGTACGCTGCTCGCTCGACAAACGTCGACCAAGACAGAGGAAGCAAACCTATCCCTGACACAAATCACCACTTCTGTTTCTGTTATTCTTAATATGAATGACCAGATCGCCACAGCATCAGAGCAGCAGACTCAGGTCGCCGCGGAAATTAACCAGAGTGTGCTGGAGATCAATGATTCGGCAAAAGAAACCAATAAGCACGCCGATAGCACTACCGAACTTGCAAATGAGCTGGGCGGAATGGCGAATACTCTAAATGGTATTGTGAGCAAATTTAAGCTTTAAGGCAGACTTAAGTATTCCTCAATATCATCGAAAGATCATTACTTTTGGTGATATTGAGGGCTATGACATGCTGCCAATATAAGCGTTCACCGAGATTGACTTGACACCATTTTGATGATCAACAAAGCGTTAGCATTTAACTATTGAACGATGCTTTTTCGGCCACTTCTGGTGTACATAAAAAATAATTTACATAAGTACCGTCGACACTTTCACATATCAGCGAAGCTAACCTGCTCATTCAAGCGCTTTGGGCTGAACCTCGTCAGTAGGAAGACCGATTGGCGACGAGTGCCAGACCCCATCAACATCAATTCGCGCAATCACTCAAACTAAGGTCTCAATTTATCGTATCAATTGGCGCATTTTAAATTACTGCATTTTGACACTAATGGTCATTAGGTATTTATCAACACATTTATCTAACGCAGAGTTAGGCTGGGTGGCATGTTATTTGTAAAGTAAATCAACTCACTCTACTCATGCGCTATTCTTTATCAAACTTGCTGTGACTGTTTTACGCGTTTGGATTAGGGTATATCCGCCGCTTAATACCACCAGCAAGCTTCCAAGTAGGGTAGCTAAATCTGGGGACTCTCCAAATATAAATATCCCCAAGCCTAAGGCAAATAATAAACGGGTATAACGAAAAGGAGAAATAACCGATACATCGCCAGCGCGCATAGCGATGGTGAGGGCATTATAAGCCATCACCCCAAACACGATGGCACCGATAATTTGTGCTGCGGCAGTTGAACCGAGTTGTAATGGCTCGTGTTGGTATAGCTGTATCGCAATGCCCGCAGGGATTAACACAAAAAATCCATACACCCCAAGTTGCATATTAGACAATACCGGCGAAGCTGCACGGGTTGCTAAATCGCGGCCAGCAAAACCTAAGGTCGCCACCACCGCAAATAAAGACGTTACTTCAAAGCCATCAAGGCCTGGGCGAATAATCATCAACACGCCACAAAAACCAACCATTACGGCAATCCAGCGTTTAAAGCCAACCTGTTCACCAAACAATAAGGCTGCACCTATCATTGCGATCAACGGTGTGGCTTGCAAAATAGCTGATGCACTCGATAAAGGCGTTAGCGTGATAGCCAATGCAAAACAGAATCGGCCAACGACTTCGCACGCCGCACGGATCAATATTGGCTTAGACATCAGTGCTGGATGTAAAATTGTTTGACCTTTACGCCAAGTCAGCAGCATAAAAACCAACATTCCACCGAAACCAAATAACGCTAAAATCAAACCAATAGAAGTGGTTTCGGCTGCCGATTTAATCAGCATGTCTTCAATAGAAAATGCTGCCATCGCGGCAACCATAAAAAGACTACCTTTAGTATTATTCAAAATAACTCCAACAATGGGTAGATTGTATTCAGCTGAAAAAGTGTTGGCGCTACCGTTCTGAGCCATTACACAAAATAAGTTGCCAATGGTATCACTCACCATGAGCTATCGAGAAAACATCATTTATTTACAACTGTGTTTAATTCAAACTCAAACTCAAACTTTTTGTCGAAAGTCAGGCTGTGTCAATTAGATCAATGTTATGACGGTTATGTCTAAGCCAATTAATGCTGTACTCGTCCGCCGCGTGAAGTATCTACTTCACTTCCAAATAGATTGCCCTTCAATATAAAAGCCCAGTGCGATAACTCAACACTGGGCTTAAATGATTACACGCAAAACATTAATTTACATGCCTATGCACTTGGCTCAGTAAGAATGTATTGGCGTGTGAATGATTGCCAAATTTAACAATCTGTTAGGTATTTCTCTTTCCATTTGTCTACGATTGAACCGATAACAGAACTCGCTCAGGTATTCTTGTAGGTACTTTCCTGAAACACCATGGAATGTCCCAAGTAAAAATGCTTTTAAGTTACCAATGGCAATATGAACCCAAGGCAGCCATTCATCAACAAGCTCACTGGGGGTAACCCTCGCTTCATGTTGTTGAGTCTTATCTATAATGTTCAACGCAGGTAAGCCGTCTGTATGCACTTTTTGCTGTCTCGTTAAGTGTTTGGCAACGAACTTTTCAACACTATCATGGCAAACGCTATTCACAGCCTGCATAGCAATAAATCCAGCTCTTTTTCCTTTGCTTTCAACGGCAACTAAAACAGGTGTTTTACCTCCTGCTCCACGTCCACGCTTGCCCTTGCTTTTGCCACCCACTAACGAATCATCAATTTCAATGACCCCTGACAGTCTATATAAGCTGTCTCTATGGCCCATAGCTGTTCTCAGCTTACTTAATATCAAACGTGCCGTTCGCCAATTAACTTCAATGTGCTTACTCAGTCTTAATGCTGAAATACTGCCCTTATCTGAGCCTAAAAAGTAGATAGCCCAAAACCACTTAGTGATAGGAATACGGCTACCGTGGAATAATGTGTCTGCTGTGACCGATGTTTGTTTATGACATTGACTGCATTCATATAAATTGCGGGTTGTAAGCTCATAGGCATGCTCACAAGAGCATCTAGGGCAAACAAAACCATTAGGCCATCTCATTTTCTTAATGTGATTTAAGCAATCAGTTTCAGAGCTGAATTGACGTTGCCATTCAAAAAAAACTCGTTTCAGGCATTTTCATAGCAGATCTCACTTCTAGTCTTGATTTATACTATAAGAATAGGCCAAAACTGAGTCAGATGCATAGGCATGTTAATTTATCGCTTTATGTAACTCCTCGTACATTAACTCACGCATTTTAAATTTCTGAATTTTGCCAGTGACGGTCATGGGGTATTGGTCGACAAACTTGATGTAGCGCGGCACTTTAAAATAGGCGAATTTTTCAGTTAGAAAATGACGAATATCGTCTTCGGTAATGTCGGCATTGGCGCGAACTTTAATCCAGGCGCACACCTCCTCACCATATTTGTCACTTTGCACGCCAAATACTGCCGCGTCTTGCACGTCCTTATGGCTGTAGAGCTCTTCTTCAATTTCTCGTGGGTAAATATTCTCGCCGCCGCGGATGATCATGTCTTTAATACGACCCACAATTTGCACATAACCCAGCTCGTCCATTTGACCGATATCGCCCGAATGTAACCAACCAGCACTGTCGATGGTTGCAGCGGTTTTAGCGGGGTCATTCCAATAACCTTGCATAATGCAGTAGCCTCGACTGCACACTTCACCGGGTTGACCAATAGCAACCACGTCGCCAAATTCATTGATAATTTTCACTGCGGTGTGTGGCAATGCTCGGCCAACGGTGAGCACTTGTTTTTCGATGGGAGAATCTATTTCAGTAATGTGGTTTAACGGGCTGCATTCGGTTTGTCCGTAACCAATCAGCACCTCTTTCATGTACATCAGTTCTTGTACTCGTCGCATGACTTCTTCGGGGCAAGTGGCGCCAGCCATAATGCCAGTGCGCAGTGAGCTAAGGTCAAACTGGTTAAATTGTGGATGTTCTAACTCTGCAATAAACATGGTCGGCACGCCATGTAATGCGGTGCAGCGCTCTTGTGCCACTATTTGCAAGGTGGTTAGTGGATCAAAAGACTCACTTGGGTACACAGCCGCTGAAGCGTAAATAATAGAAGATAAGCTGCCTAATACCATACCAAAACAATGATATAGCGGCACAGGAATACACAATTTATCGACAGGAGTAAGCTTCATTGCCTCCGCCACTAAATAGGCATTATTTAAAATATTATGATGCGATAGCGTCGCGCCTTTAGGGCTACCCGTGGTGCCAGAAGTAAATTGAATATTAATCGAATCATGGCTGTTGAGTGTATCAGCAATAGTGGCTAACGCTTGTTGGTCATCGGCGTTAACATCAACCAGCAAATCGTTAAAGTTAAGCATGCCTGGTGTCTTGTCAATCCCCATGCGGATCACAAACTCAAGTTCGGGTAATGCGCGAGCAGATAAGTGACCTAGATTGCTGCTTAATTCTGGCACTAGCTCATTCAACATTTGCAGGTAATTACTGGACTTAAATTTATCGGCACAAATCACTGCGCGACAGCCAACATTATTCAGGGAGTATTCTAACTCTTCGGGGCGATAAGCTGGGTTAATGCACACCATAATTGCACCAATTTTAGCGGTAGCAAATTGGGTTAAACACCACTCAATATTATTGGGTGACCAGATCCCTACTCTATCCCCGGGCTGAATACCTAGTTTCAATAAGCCTGTGGCAAGTGCATCAATCTTTGCTTGATACTGGCGATAGTTCCAGCGGATATCTTGATGATGAACGACGACGGCAAGATTATCTGGATAGGTGTTAGCAATATCATCAAAATATTGGCCAATGGTGTTATCAATCAGCGTAGTTGAAGTGGCACCATGATATTCACTTAACGTTAGTGGAAATGTTGCTTGATTTGGCGGGATAAACATTGAAGCCTCCATGGCATTTATTATTATAATGAATATTATGATTAGTCTTATTCAAACTAACCAATACATGGGGTCACTCACAAGTAAAAAACGGCGGTAATTAGACTAAAGATTGATGCCGACGGAAGGGATTTGTTACACTGTAGAACGTGAATATTTCAATAATCCATTTTAAACAGCATTAACCGCTTTAATTAACTACATGATTACATTACAGCCACTGATTAGATCAAAAAAATCACAAAAAAACAATCATAACCATCTGTTTAAATGAATAATTAATTTATAAAACGTTTGATTAAATATCGAATAAACGCCCATACTTTTTCACCTTACCGTCGATAATCTAAAACAATCAATCGCGACATTACTATTATTGCGATGATGTTTAGCTCGATTCGGACACTTTTTGTGTGACAGATAAAGCTTCTTGTTTGTCTGCAACATTCAAGCCCAAATGGTGCTTGTCTCTATCGCCATGTACTCAGTAGTGAAGTCGTACTTATCACTATTTATCTCTTATCACTAACAGGATTTTTATGGCATCGGCGGCAACGTTACCAAGTCAACTTAATACTCGCGCCATTTTGCTGGTATTAGCCTTAGGCACATTTATATTGGGATTATCGGAGTTTTCGATGATGCCAATGCTGCCCTTAATCAGCGAAACATTTTCCTCAACACCGTCACAGAGCGGTTATGCCATTAGTGCTTACGCGATAGGGGTTGTTGTCGGGGCGCCGATTTTAATGCTGACGACGGCCAACATGAAAAAACGCCATGCCTTGGTTATTTTTCTAACATTAATGTTTATCGCCAATGGCTTAAGTGCAATGGCAACCTCACTTGAGCAGCTGATTGTGTTTCGTTTTTTAAGTGGCCTGCCCCATGGCGCTTACTTTGGCGCGGCCATATTATTAGCCGCCGATATTGCCCCACAAGATAAACGCGCCAGCTATATATCCAAAGTGTTTATGGGCTTAACCATAGCCACTATCGTCGGGGTGCCAATTGTCACTTTAGTTGGGCAAAATTTAAGCTGGCGCTATTGCTTGGCGGGTGCATCAGCTCTGGCCTTAGTTGCACTGGCGTGCGTGTATGTAGTGATCCCTAAAATAGAAAACAGCCAGCCGTCAAATTTAATCAATGAATTTGGCGTGTTGAAAAATAAATTGGTCTGGTCAATTCTAGGTATTGTGATTATTGGCTTTGGCGGCGTATTTTGTATTTACACTTATATTGCCGACACCATTTTAGTGGTCACCCAAACGCCGGCATACACAATTTCAATCGCGATGGTGATGTTTGGTATTGGTTGTACATTGGGTAACTATGTATTAGGCAAAGCGGCCGATCGTGCGGCTTTATACACCACAGGCATAGCCTTAATTTGTATGATTATATTTTCGCTTGCCTACGTCGGTGCCAGCCATAACATTTGGCTATTGTATGCGGTGATTTTCTTTATTGGCTGCAGTTTAGGCTTAGCCACCTTAATTCAAACCTTACTGATGGATGTATCACCAAACGGCCACGCCATGATAGGTGCCTTGGTGCAGTGTTCATTTAACATCGCCAATGCCATCGGCCCTTGGGTAGGCGGCATGGTTATCGCACAAGGTGCATTACCCAACGAGACGGGTTATGTTGCGGCGGTGCTATTTACTGGCGGCTTCATAATGTGGCTGTTAAGTTATCTGCAAATGAGCAAGAAAAATGCCCAATTGCAGCAATGCCCTGCTTAATCACCTTATTGCTGACATTGTAGATCACAGTGTAGATGACATTGTAGATCACAGTGTAGATGACCTTGTAGATGACATTATAGATGACCTTGTAGATGACATTATCTACTTCATTGGCGATAACATTGTAGATGAAAATGTCATCGCCGACATGCTGAATGGGCCAATATAATCCCATTAGAAAATGATTTACCTTGGCGGCTGAAGACTCACGCCAAGGTAGAATAATACAACAAGGAGAAAGCTTACATTAGCCAATATAAGCAGTTAAAAAGTGTTTTGAAAAGTGTTGCGTTCATAATGCATGTCATCAGTCTACATCTCCCACAGCTTGGCTAATTATGGGGAATTTATTGACCGAACAAACAGCAAACCATCTTTGCATAAATAGCAAAATCCAGTAGAAAACCGTTAATTATAATGGGCTATAACCTCAGTTACTTCGTATCTGATGCTATTAGCCATCACAAAGAGCCAAACAATGTTTTCATTTTTAAAGCCAGATCCAGTCAAAAAATTACGTAAAAGCTATGATTCAATACTGGAGCAAGCCATGCAAGCACAGCGTAAAGGCGATATAAAGACCTATTCTCTGCTAACCGCAGAATCGGAACAGATTTGGGCTAAAATAGTCACACTAGAGGCTGCAAGTAAATAATCGTCACAGTTATTATCTGAATTCGGGAGCCATTACCCACTTATTGGAGATCATTATTTTGGCTCGGGTAATATAGGCTCACTGGAGTCCATATACGTTAAATAATGTTGCCAAATATTATGAGTGCGCTGCACAGTAAGTTGCAGCATACATCCATGGTACATTGCACCTCTTATAGTCCCATCTCGCCATAACTCATAGATAGCATGACAATAAGACTCTCGATATGGCAGCCAGTCTCGTTGAGACAGATGTAGTGCTTCAAGCGCCTTTGGATAATCATGACATTGCTCATTGGCTTTAGCCATATACTTGTCCAATATTACTTGTGCATCATCGGCTTGCTGCCTAGCACAGTCATTAATTTCAAGGGTGTTAATCGGATTACTACAGTCAACCGCTACTTCATGGCCTGTTTCTTGATGCACACTTGCTTGATAGTCAGTTTCTTGCGCCCAACCCCCGCCACTTAACACCATAGTGCAACCCAGTAATACTAGGATGATATATTGTTTCATTGATAATACTCCTTACAGTCTTTCAACCTATGTCATATCAAACTTAGCATTTTTTTACTCACAAGGTACATTGACGCGTCAATAGCGTGCCGCTTGCAAATCAACGCAGATAGCAGGACAAAGAGCGGTTTGATGGTCCTTTATTACCCCGAGCAGAGGTAATTAAGTGATCTGTGAACCACAATCAAGAATAGCCATTCATTTAACGTTATGCTGCACAGGTCAACGTCAGCTGTTGCGCTAGTGATTTTCTTAATGATTGCGCGAGTTGTTACGTTAATAATTACATTTGTTATTACGCGTTATTGAGGAGAATTGGCATGTGGTGGCGAGTAACCATTATCAGCTTGGCTTACCTATTATTGGGCGCCCATTTTTTACGCTTTGATCAGCATATATTGGCCATTATCGCCATAAGTTTGCCCTTGTTGATGTTTATTAAACATTCATTTGTATACACATTACTCAAGATAGGCTTACTGATCAGCGTGATATTTGTGTGGGCAGTAACCACGTTCAATTTCATCGATATGCGCATTGCACTCGAACAGCCTTGGTTAAGATTGGCCATAATCATGGTATCAGTCATGATATTTACGGTGTTTGCGGCATTTTCAACCAACGGCCTCAATCAAAAATTGCGCCGTTAGTAATAACGTAGGTTATTTATTCGGTTTCAACCATTTATAAATACTGTCTTTGCGGTAAACCAATAGCGCGGCAAATAAAACAATATAGATGCTGGGTTCAATAATCTCTGACTTTACCGACCAATAAAAATGGATCGGTGCCAATATGGCAGCCAGATAAACCCAATTGTGCAATGACTGCCAGCGCTTTCCCAAACGTCGTTTGATAGCATTAGGCGAGGTTAACGCCAGTGATACAATAATAATTAATGTTGCTGCGCCGACTAAGATATAAGGCCGCTTGATCACCTCCTCAAACAATAATCCCCACGCAAACAGCAAATCTAAGCTAATAAAAGCACTAATATGCAATAGTGCGTAAGCACACACATACAAGCCCACCAAACGGCGAGTTTGCATTAGCGCCGCTATCTTAAAACGTTTGGCGATGGGTGAAATCAATAACGTGGCTAATAAACTATTAATCGCGCCCATACCGGTATAATGAATAATATACTGCACCGGATCGCCACCCGCATTGTCAGTTAACACTAATGTCACCAGATAAAAGGCGGGCAATAAAAAGCTAATATGCAATAACACCTTTAACCAAAACAGTCCTCGAGGACTTATGCGCATTAGTAAAACTTCCTCAGATCGATATTTTTATATAAATCGGCCACTGAATCAGCATAACCATTGAACATTTGGGTCGGAATACGCTTAGCAGAGAATAAGCCGCCTTCTCCGATGCTGCGCTCAGAGGCTTGCGACCAACGAGGATGATCCACCTCTGGGTTTACATTAGCGTAAAAACCATACTCACTTGAGGCCAATTGATTCCAGCTTGTCGGAGGTTGTTTATCCATCACCCGAATACGCACAATAGACTTGATACTTTTAAAACCATATTTCCAAGGCACGACTAAGCGGATTGGAGCACCATTTTGTGGCGGCAACGTTTTACCGTACAAGCCTACCGCTAAAAACGATAAATCATTCATCGCTTCGGCAACCGTTAAGCCTTCAACATACGGATAATGGATCCCGCCCCCCATTAAGCGACTCTTTTGCCCTGGCATTTGCTCAGGATCAAACAAGGTCTCAAAAGCGATATGAGTTGCATTACTTTGCACGCCGGCTTGTTTGAGTAAACTGGCTAACGAAAAACCCACCCAAGGGACTACCATAGACCACGCTTCAACACAGCGTAGGCGATAAGTGCGTTCTTCCAGAGCAAAACGTGTCGTCAGTTCATTTAAATCTAAGGTGATGGGTTTATCGACCAAGCCGTCAATGGTTAACGTCCAAGGATCAACCTTAAAACCTTGGGCATTGTCATAAGGATCCGACTTACTATTACCAAATTCATAGAAATTATTATGACGAGTGATTTTATCTTCTGGTGTTTTAGGACTTGGCAATACAAACTTTGCCGGTGTTGCGTATTGTAGGCCTTGAGTAGTAAAGGGATTTTTGGCTTGTTGTTCACCAAATAGATCAAAAATACCCGCCTGAACTTGCCCCGGCAAACTGGCCCCTAACGCCCCTAAACCTAAGGCTTTAACGATATTACGGCGATCATTAAATACCGATTCAGGTGTAACTTGATTATCGGCAAGATGCCAAGGAGCCCGTTTAAGTATGCCTTTAGTAAAGCGTTTATTACCCGCCATAAATCACCTCTTATAAATGTTTGTCGACAGCCTATCGAGACCAAAATCTGCTCTTCATCTCTCAATAGACAGGTTACATTGGTTTTTTATTTCAACGTATTGCTGTTTTTAATTCAACGTACTGATCTTGTTAATTCAACATACTATTAAAAACCGCCAAAAGCAGATTTGGTCATAATTTGTCAGTAAAATAGCACAATAACCGCCGCCATAATGACAGTTGATACGAACTCAAGTTACAGGTAGATTTAAATTTAATCATTAACAACAATATTTCATCCAATCCTTGTTTTGCCCCTTGCAGGCGTTTATTAGCCGTGCGACCCTTAACCATTATCTTCTATCGGTTATTGTTATGCCTTTTGCAGTGTCGTTAACTCCCCCTCAAATTGCAGCTCTGATTGCTGTCGCGTTCCTTGCCTTTTTAATTGGCGCCCTCATCAATCAACGATTAACTCGTAAACGATGGGAGCAGCTAAAACTTCAACATGAACAACAAACACTTCAACAACTTAATGAAGTGCATATTGAGATGTCGAGGTTACAAGATAAACTCGATGATAAAATCGATCACAGTAATCATCTGCAACATAAGATAGAAGAACTGATTGCTCAGCTGTCTCGCGCAGAAACCAAAGCCGATCGGGTTAATGTCGTCGAGCAACAAATGGTCGATAGCCAGCATCGTTTAATGGAATCCCAACTCAATTTAGCCAAGTCGAACGCTGTGCAACAAACCATTTTGGTCAAAGCAGAAACAGAGCAAAAGTCATTACAAGATAAAATTGTTCTACTCGAGTCAGCAGAAGAGCGCCTTAAACTGCAATTTGAAAACCTGGCCAATCGAATTTTTGAAGAGCGCAGTGAAAGCTTTAAACAACAAAATGTCTCACAAATAGACGGCGTAATCGGGCCGTTAAAGCAGCAATTAGAAGGCTTCAGACGTCAAATTCAAGAGTCATATACTCATGAACAATCTGAACGTAGCGCGTTAAAACATCAATTAGATAATTTACGTGATCTTAATTTAAAAATGAGCCAAGACGCCATTAACCTGACTAATGCACTTAAAGGTGACAACAAGCAGCAAGGTAATTGGGGCGAAGTCATTTTAGATCGCGTATTACAAGAAAGTGGTTTGCGCGAAGGCCATGAGTACCAAACACAACAAGATTTAAAAGACGACAATGGTAAGCGCTTTAAACCCGATGTTATCGTGCATTTACCCGAGCAAAAAGACGTGGTGATCGATGCAAAAATGTCGCTAGTCAGCTATGAACGTTACTTTAATAGCGAAGATAAAGACATTCGAGATCAAGCCATAAAAGAACACGCACTGTCGATTAGGCAGCACATTAAAGGCCTAAGCCAAAAAGATTATCATAAGCTGCACGGCCTCAAGAGTTTGGACTATGTGCTTATGTTTATCCCAATTGAGCCCGCCTTTTTACTGGCCATTGAATACGATCCAAGCTTAGTCAATTTCGCGCTTGAACAAAATATTATGCTCGTCAGTCCTACCAATTTACTGGTGGCCTTACGCACTATCAATAATATATGGCGTTATGAATATCAAAATCAAAATGCACAAAATATTGCCAAGCAAGCAAGCCGCATTTATGACAAATTATGTGGTTATCTTGAAGATATGGAAAAGCTCGGTCGCGCCTTAGATACGGCAGATAAAAGCTATCAAAGTGCCATGGCAAAATTATCGTCAGGCAAAGGCAATGTCATTAGACAAGCGCATCAGATGCAGCAATTTGGAGTCGACACCAGCAAACAGTTAGACAAACAATTGCTTAACCGTGCACTAGATGAGTCAGCCGAAACCCATCAACAAAATATTTAACGGCTAGCAGGAGTAATTATTAATCTTTATTTAATCAACAAGCCTAATAGTGACAAAACACGTACAACAAACTCTTAACGCAAACACTTATCACAAACACTCAGTAGCAAATGAAATACTGAGGCGGAGATTCACATTTAAATGCGTAACACTTGGGCAAACACTTTTATTACTGGCGCATTATTACTCTGTACATCATTGGCCTTTTTCGGCCAAGCTCATGCATTGACATCGCAACAGCAAAACTATCTCGATGCTCGTCAAGCACTGGATAACAATCAACTCGACAAGTATCAAGCATTACGTCAAAAATTAGCCGATTATCCGTTAACGGTTTACCTCGATTACCACGCTAATATCGATAGCATAGTGCGATCTTCTGGGCAAACGGCACTGAATTCAATTAACCAATTTGATACCACCCCGTTATACAATAACGCCCGTTATCGATACCTGCTCCATGCGGGGAACAAACAACATTGGCAAGACTTTCTGGTGATATCCCCAGACACGCCTAATGATGTACGTCTACAGTGTTATTATTACCAAGCACAACTTGATGCAGGTAATAACACTATGGCATACAAGGGGATAGAACGTTTATGGGTTCATGGTTACTCACGTCCAAAAGAATGTGATGCCGTGATTAACCAATGGACTAAAGCGGGCTACCGCACACAAGAACTCCTCTGGGCCCGTATGCTGCTGAGTTTTAATGCAGGGCAATCTAGTTTGCTGAGTTATTTATCGCAAAAAGTCACCCAACATGATGACGAAGCCAAGTTATTATTGTCTGTTTATCGCGATCCCAATCGTTTGCGTCATATGAAAAAATTTGCCAGTTCTAAACCGATCATAGGTGATATTGTCGATGCCGGATTGCGTAAACTGGCACTCAAAGATTTACATCAAGCGATTAAATTATATGTTAAATACCAAAAAACCAATCGTTTCACCGACGTTGAAGGGCGCCAACTTAATCGCTATTTAGTCCGCCGAGCATTAATTAAGCAAGATGAAAAACTGGTGTCACACATTGATACCATGCTGCCCTTAATTAAATCTGATGACCTATACGAAATTCGCTTACGTTGGGCCATTGGTGAGCAAGACTTTACTACCGTAGAGAAGTATTTAGCCTTGCTGAGCGATCAAGGTAAAGCCGATCCGCGCTGGCAATATTGGCAAGCTAAGATGACCTCTCGCCACGACAAAACAGCGGCGATAAAATTACAGTCAAGCTTAAGTGGCCAACGTAATTTTTACGGTTTTAATGCCGCTGAAGCCTTAGGTAAACCTCTGGCGATGAATGATGATAATTTGGCACCCAACCCCGAGTTGCAAGCCAGGTTACACCAAGACCCAGGGCTTGCTCGCGTGATTGAATTAATGGCCTTAGATAAACAGATTGATGCCCGTAACGAATGGCTCTATTTAATGCGCCGCCACAACAGCGAAATGAAGGCACAATATGGCCTATTGGCCTTAAATAACGGCTGGCATGCTTTTAGTGTCGAATCGAGCATTCAAGGGCAATTATGGAATTCATTAGCCTTACGTTTTCCTAAAGCCGCCAATGATGAATTTGTCAAAGCCAGTAAAAAGTTCACGGTAAACATTGACGAGATCCGGGCGATTTCTCGTCGAGAAAGTGCATTCTATCCTTATGCGACTTCAGGTGTGGGTGCCAGGGGGTTAATGCAATTAATGCCCGCCACCGCCAAGCAAACCGCTACAAAGAACAAAATACGATTTAATGGCATAAAAGACCTGTACGACCCTAAAGTGAACATTATGTTGGGCAGTGCGTATTACAGTGAATTACTTAAACAGTTTGATCAAAATAGGGTGCTCGCAACGGCAGCTTATAATGCCGGTCCCGGGAGTGTTCGACGCTGGTTAAAAGTCTCTAAAGGAAGCTTAGATGTGATGAGCTTTATTGAAACAATTCCATACACTGAAACCCGTGAATATGTGCAAGCGGTGCTCAGTTACAGAATGATTTTTCAACACAAAGATAATCCAAGTTTGGGGATGTTTAGCTCAAAAGAGTTCAGCCATCGTTATTAATAATGACCAGTTTACTCGTCGTTAGTAATAATAGCCGCCACAACGTGGCGGCTATTATTACTTAACACAAGTCGCAGGGGTAACGTATGATCACCATTCTCTGCTGACTCAATAATTGTTGATAATCATTTGCGATTTAACCCATTACGCTTATGCTGATCCGGTAACGACAAACCATAACGCTAAGCGATAACGACAAACCATCACTAGATACAGTAATCGATAATCAATAATCAACCGATAATGGTTCATGACTAAAAGTTGGAGTTTTCGTGTCGCAATCAAATATCCAAACATTACTCAATCAACTGAGCCAAGTTTTGCTAGGTAAACCTGAGCAAATCAAACTTGCCGTCGCTTGTATCCTCGCCAAAGGTCACTTACTGATTGAAGATTTACCTGGCATGGGTAAAACCAGTTTATCCCAAGGCATTGCCAGCAGTTTAGGCATGAGTTATCAGCGGATCCAATTTACCAGTGATATGTTACCTGCTGATATTCTTGGAGTATCCATCTACAGTAAAGAGCAACAACAGTTTATATTTCACAAAGGCCCGGTGTTTAATCGAATGTTACTGGCTGATGAAATTAACCGCGCTAGCCCTAAAACCCAAAGTGCTTTACTCGAAGCCATGGCAGAACAACAAATTACCATTGATGGGATCACCCACCCACTAAGCTCACCGTTTTTTGTTATTGCGACCCAAAATCCGGTTGATCAAGCGGGTACTTTCCCTTTACCCGAGTCGCAACTTGACCGGTTTATGATGCGGATCTCCATCGGCTATCCCAGCGCCGAAGCCGAGTTAGCCATGTTAAAGTCGCACACCCAAGCCAGTAAACCGGCATCATTATCACAATGTTTAACCCCGCAAGAGCTGATGCTGTTGCAACAACAAGTGGCCCAAGTGTCAGCTTCTGATGCGGTACTTAATTATTTAATTGCCTTGGTGGATTTTTCTCGTCAACACAATACCGCCAACGGTTTATCGCCACGAGCCAGTATTGCCCTATTACAAGCAGCCAAAGCATGGGCCTTTATTCATCAGCGCCAGTACGTGGTACCCGAAGATATTCAGGCGGTATTTGCCTCGGTTGCCGAACATCGCATTCGCAGCAGTAGTCAATTTCAAGGCCAAGCTTTGTCTGACACCATACTCGCCAGCGTCAACCCCATACGTTAACGGTACTGGCTCTCATGGCTAAATCGACAACAGCAAAAAAGCATGCTTCACCACATGATGCTAGTGGCGCGTTCAAGCCATCTCGATTAAGTCGCCTAACACCCTCATGGTTGACACAACGCTGGTCAAGATGGATAAGTAAACGTCTGCCACCGCAAAAACAAGTTACCCTCAGCCATAAAGGCATTTTTATCTTACCCAGTGGTTTTGGTCTGTTTTGGCTTGGATTGATCGTCTTACTGTATTTATTTGGCACCAATTATCAAAACAACTTAGTGATTGGCTTAAGCTTATTACTCGCCAGTGTGTTCCATACCTGCATTATTTACAGTTACAAAAATTTAGCAGGATTAACCTTCAAGGCCGTCACGCCGCCACATGCCTACGCTGATGACAGTATGCCATTCCCGATCATGTTAACCGGCCATACTCGACAAGATAATCCCGATACCACCCACCAGCAGATTTGCTTGCAATTTAGCCATCAGCGCCATGCTCGCGTGAAGAGAATGCAAGAACAAACCATTGCAACCGTAGTGTTTGAACACACCAAACGCGGTCGATTAAATCCGGGACGGATCAAAGTCTCATCGTACTTCCCGTTAGGATTATGCCGCGCCTGGTCCTATGTCGACTTAGACATTCATCATGTTATTTTCGCCAAACCAGAAGTGTGTGATATCAAACTGGCAAGCCACATCAGCGACAATGACACACAATATGAACACGGCAAATTGCATCCAGGCGTTGACGACTACAAAGGCTTACGCAGCTATATTCCAGGCGAATCACTCAAACAAGTCGCGTGGAAACAATGGGCTCAAGACAAAGGGATGTTAACCAAAGAATTTGCTGAACCTGAAGGGCTACCTGTGTGGTTAACATTAGCCAATACGTCGGGGAATAACATTGAACACAAGCTCAGTAAATTAGCATGGCAAGTCGATAAGCTAAGCCAATCCCAACAAATATTTGGCTTAATACTGGATGAACATATCATCAACCAGCAAACAGGCGAAGCACACCGAGTGGCCTGCCAAACAGCCATTGGGACTTATCATTTACCCGCGAATATGAATCCAGATTTTAGTCCAAGTCATGTGACAAACTCGTCAGTAGGTGAGCCATTATGACCGATAACTTTGATACTATTATTAGTCGTAATACCTTATTTTGGTTATTAATCACCAATGTCGCCATCCTCAGTCCCTTGCATGAACAAGCTACGTTATGGAGTCTTGGCATTTGTGCCATTTGTTTTATTTGGCGAGTCGGGATTTTTCTCGGTAAAGTGGCCGCACCACCCAAAATACTGGTGACCTCCTTAGCTATTGGCGCCGCCATTACCCTCGCATTGGTGTCCAGTGAAATAGGGTTACTCAATGCGCTGGTTAACTTATTAATCCTAGGTTATGCGTTAAAATACATTGAAATGCGGGAACTCCGAGACGTTAAAGCCATTGTCTTAGTGGGCTATTTTCTAATCGCGCTGACCTTGCTTGATCAGCAAAGCATGCTTAATACCTTGCACTTGTTGGCGGTAACAGTACTCAATACCGGGGTGTTAATCAGTGTTTACCAAGATAAGTCGAATAAAGCCGCCAACCTCAGTTTTAGCCTTAAATTGGTGCTGCAGAGTTTGCCATTAGCCATCTTACTATTTGTGGTATTTCCACGATTAAGCCCACTGTGGTTAGTACCGAACATGAAAGCCGCCACAACGGGTTTATCCGATGAAGTATCCTTTGGTGACATTAGCAAGTTAACCCGCTCTGCTGAATTAGCTTTTCGAGCCGGTTTTGAAAACCCAGACGGCAGTACCTTAGGTCCGGCCAATAAAGATCTCTACTGGCGCACCTTGGTGATGGAAAATTATGATGGCAAAACCTGGCGCCAAGACCCCAGTATTCAGCAGGTACAGCATCAGGCCTATTTTCAACAGCCCGAACGTCAAGCACCTAGCGCTAATGATATGAGTAGGAAAATTAACTACGTGGTCATTAGCGAACCCAGTCATCAAAAATGGTTGTATGGTTTAGATGAAGCGTTTAGCCAAAATGATCTCGTGGTTGAATTAGCGGATTATCGTTTGTTTTCATTAAGACCTGTCGATCAACGTATGAGCTATCGGGTGACGTCATATCCAGATCTCATTATGGACCCCAAACTCGACCGCAATACCAAACTGATAAACCTCACGTTGCCGTCCAATAGCAACCCGAAAACGCGCAAACTCGGCTTACAATTTGCCAAAGATTATCCCGACCCACAGGCGCGCATCAATGCCATGATGAATTACTTTTCCGTGCAAGCCTATTACTACACGTTAAGTCCACCCAGTGTCGGTGGGCAGCAAATAGATGATTTTATGTTTGAAAACCGGGCCGGATTTTGTGCCCATTACGCCTCTGCAATGGTATTTATGGCGCGTGCCAGTGGTATTCCAACCAGGATGGTAACGGGTTATCAAGGCGGCGAGTACAATGCTAAAGCGGGTTACTATAGCGTTTATCAATACATGGCCCATGCTTGGACCGAAGTCTGGTTTGAAGGCCTAGGTTGGCAACGCTTTGATCCTACCGCGATGATCGCACCGCAACGGATACTCGATGGTTTTGATGCCACTTTTGACAGCCAAAGCAGCTACTTACAAGACAGTCCTTTTAGTTCTCTGCACATGAAGCAATACCCATGGTTAAACGAGTTGCGTCAACAGCTTGCCAGTGTCGATTATTATTGGAGCGTGTGGGTGCTAGGCTTTGACGAACAACGAAAACAGCAAGTGTTAGCAAGATTATTGGGTGATGTGAGTAGCAGTAAAATCGCTTTATTGATGATTTTCAGCTTTATGATCATCGCGCTGATGATTGCTTACTACGCGGGGTTATTCAATGTTGACCGCCAACAAGACCCGCTTAATAAACGTTATCAGATCATTTGTCAGCGCTTAGCTCAAAAAGGCATCGCCCGCCAACAAGGCCAAGCCTCGTCTGATTACGCCGCAGCGGTTAACGCACATTTAAGCGCCCTATCACCTCAGATAGCCTCTGACTTTACTGCCTTGAGCAATGCCTTTGTGGCACTTAAATACCAACCGCTCACGGTGCAACAAGCACAGCAACGGCAGCAACAATTTAAGCAGTTATACCGTCGATTACGGCTGCGACTTCTGCGCCGCTGATGTTGGGCACAACATCAGCAATCATTCTGATTATTAACGGTTTTGATTGATGAATTCAGACAGAGTCCATAGAATGAATTAATCTCAAATTAGCGGGTTGCCCATGCTTACTTTAATTCAATCTAATCAGATGGAAGTGTTATCTGAACAACTGGCCAAACTATTGGCCATTCCCTTAGATAACGTCAGTTTATTAGCCAGTGAGCATGTGTTAGTACAAAGCCCGGGAATGTCGACTTGGCTACGCTTAGAGATTGCTAAACACAATGGTATCGCTGCCGCATTATCGTTCCCTTTGCCATCAAGTTTTACCTGGCAGTTGTGCCATGACTTGCTGCCTAATGTGCCAAAAGATAACGCCTTTACCAAAGCCGCCATGACGTGGAAATTGATGGACTTATTACCCAGTCTGTTAGATAACCCTGATTTTAGTCCGCTAAAACAATACTTATCACCGCAAGTAGATACCACAATAGATGCATCAACTGATGTTGCTGATACAGATGTAGGTGTAGACGCGAATACTGATACCGATGTTCATACAGCAAATACCCACGCCTTATTGCAACTCAATCAGTCACATGACGCGATTAAGCTGTTTCAATTGTGTGGCCGTATTGCCGATATTTTTGACCAATACTTAGTCTATCGCCCCGAGTGGATTTTAGCGTGGGAGCAAAACCAGCCATTATCGAGCCTAGACAATCGCCTTACATTAGATGAAAACCAACAATGGCAACCGATCCTGTGGCGGGCATTAATCGACTATAACCAACACCATTTACACGCCAGCCATTATCATCGCGCCAATTTGCATGCCGACTTAATCGCAACCTTAGCCAATCCAGACACTGACTTATCCATGCTACCCGCACGATTATACGTGTTTGGTATTTCCTCCATGCCGCCGCAAACGCTGGATGTCTTGTACCACTTGGCCAGTCGTATTGACGTTATTATGTTATCACTCAGCCCTTGCCAGCATTATTGGGGCGACATTATTGAACCCAAAACCCGCGCTCGCATGGCACTGCAATACGCCAACAAAAAACAACTCGACCAAGACTGGGAAGACAAGCTAGAAGTGGGTAACCCGATATTGGCCAATAATGGTCAAATGGGCCGTGAACTGCTCGATTTAATGCTTGGCCTACCGCCAGAACATACCGACTTTGGTTACGATTGTTATGTGGAACCCGAGCCCAACAACCTGCTGCACGGGGTGCAATACGATATCCTACAAATGGAAACTCTTGGCCAGCCATTAGGGCCAAATGCAGATTTATACCAAGATATTCATGCTCGCCGTGAATTATTACCCAGCGATGATTCGATTACGCTGCGCAGTTGCCACAGTGCCCTGCGAGAAGTAGAAACCTTACATGATCACCTTTTAGCGTTACTGTCTAACAACAGTGAATTAACCCCGAAAGATATCGTGATCATGATGCCCGATGTGGCCGCTTACGCGCCTTATATTGATGCGGTATTTGGCACCGCCAACAGTCAGTATTTTGCCGATAAAAACCCGCAAAAAGGCGACTACTATATTCCCTATGCCATTGCCGACCGAGGCGCGGCGCAAGAGTCACCATTAATTAATAGCTTTTTAAGCCTGTTAAACATCAATCAAAGTCGCTTTGGCCTAACGGACATTATCGGTATTTTAGAAGTGCCGGCCATTTTGCGCCGCTTCCAACTCGATGATGACGAATTGTCATTGATCCGCCGCTGGTTAGATGATGCCAATGTGCGTTGGGGGCGCAGTGAACAAACGCGCAGCCAATTAGGCGTGCAACCTTTTACACAAAACTCATGGGCATTTGGCATTAAGCGTTTAATCCTAGGTTACGCCTTTAACGACGAGGCCGACATTTACCGCGACACCTTAATGGTACAAGGCATTGAAGGTCAGTCATCACAGGCATTAGGTAAACTGCTCAACTTTTTAGAAACCATTGACCGCTATTTTACGTTATTTGCCAGCGACTTCAGTACAACTGAACGCCTCGAGCAATTACAGCAGTTACTAGCCGATTGTTACGACACAGACGATGATGAACGCGAGCAGATTCAAGCCATTCGCGACGCCTTGGTTACCCTCGACACCGAACTTGACAGTGCCGGTCATCAAGGCCAAGTGAATATCGAAGTGTTGAAACAATGGTTTAATCAACGCTTAACAGAATCCCGAGTCGGCCAACGTTATCTTGCCGGCAGCGTCAATTTTTGTACTTTAATGCCCATGCGCTCTATTCCCTTTAAGGTGGTGTGTTTGCTGGGCATGAATGACGGCGTCTATCCACGGGTACAACATCCTGTCGGGTTTGATTTAATGGCCCATTTTGGCCCTAAAAAAGGTGACCGTTCGCGCCGATTAGACGACCGATACCTGTTTTTAGAGGCGTTATTGTCAGCCAGAGAGCAACTGTATATTAGTTATATTGGCCACAGTGAACGCGATAACGCTGAGCGTATTGCGTCGATGTTAGTCTCTGAGTTAGTGGAATATTGCCAACTAAGCTACCTGCCGCAAAAAATGGTGCAGCAGCTTGAACAGCAAGCTGATATCAACCTTGATGACGCCGACAAAGCCGTATTAACCCAGCTCATTCAAGCACAACCATTACAACCTTTTGACGCTAAACTGTTTCGCGACACACAACAAGCTGTCGATAGCTTAAGCAAATTACAACACAGTTTTAATGCCCAATGGTGCCCGCCACCAGCCAATGCGACCATCAATAATCACTTTTTCCAGCAAGCATTACCTTTATCGGTCGAACAAGCCGATGAGGTATTTGCCCACACTCAAATCAATAGTGAAGGGATTAAAGTGGTCGAGCTTGAGTTATCGTCATTAATCCGTTTTTATCGTAATCCGGCGCAATTTTTCTTTAACCGCAGTTTAAAAGTGGATTTGTCGCTCAATATTCAAGCCGATGACAACGACGAACCCTTTAGCTTAAATGCACTCGAGCGCTATTTACTGCAATCAAGAATGCTCGACAATGCCATTGAACACCAACTCGACAGCCCTGATAATGAGTTGCTCAGCAAGCTCAAAACCAGTGGTGAACTGCCGATGGCGCCGTTTGACGACTTGTTAATCAGCCAATATTTACGCGATATATCGCCATTGATTAATCGGGTACAATTTTTACAAGATCAACAAGCCATGCACACTTTACATGTGGATGTTAACTTTGATCTACTGGTGCAGGATTTACCAGCACAAGAGCATGCACCAAAGGTGCGAGTGAATCTTGTCGGGCGTATTGACGATATTTTGCCTAAAGGTTTAGTTAATTACCGCCCAGGCACCGCCCACGGACGGGATTTTATTCGAGTATACTTACGCCATTTGTGCATCAATGCTATGGCCAATTCGTCAACGTCGGGCTTAGGTAAAAATCAATTTAGTTACCTACTCGACATTGGTCATTTTCATGCCTTTGCACCAATTACTGCCGAGCAAGCCAAAGCGCAATTGATGCGCTTTATCACTGGTTTTATTCAAGGCCAAGCTCAACCCTTGTGTTTTATGCCTAAAACAGCTTTTACCTATGTTGAAACCGAAGGCGATCATGATGAAAAGCTGCTCAAAGCCCAGCAAAAATGGGATGATGGCCAAAATAAATTTGGTGAAGGTCACGATCCACATAACCAGCGGTTATTTCATTTCCCAGACGACTTTGGTGAAGCGACATTTGGCGCGTTAGCCAACCAATTACTGCAGCCCATGTTAAGCCAATATCACAAAGATAAACTGGCGGAATTAGAACCCTTTGTCAGTGGCACAGCGGTAGACATTCAAGCGCAATTCATTTCCAGCGCAGCCCAACAAGGAGCGCAATAATGGAGCCTATTAACGTCGCACCGCTAAATGCCCTCACCTTACCTTTTTCCGGCTCCAGCTTAATTGAAGCCAGTGCGGGGACCGGCAAAACCTATACTATTTCAGGTTTATATTTACGCTTGTTACTCGGTCACGGTGAGCAATCGCCGTTAAGTTGTGAGCAAATTTTGGTAGTCACCTTCACCAACGCCGCAACCGAAGAGCTGCGAGACCGTATTCGCAAACGGATTAACTTAGCGTTTAAGCGTTTTTTAGGCTTAGCCGTTAATGATGACTTTATTGAACAACTTTACCAAGACACCTCAGAGGCTGAGCGCCCAATAGCCTTAAGACGCTTAGATTTAGCCTTAAAGTCGTTAGATGAAGCGGCTATTTTCACCATTCATGCCTTTTGCCAACGGGTGTTGTCCGACATGGCATTTGAATCATCATTGTTATTTGAGTCAGAGTTTACTCTCGATGACAGTGAGTTTTTACACCATGCGGTGCGCGATTTCTGGCGTGAAGTCTGTTATCCATTGCCACCCTTTTTGGCCCAAGCCATTAGTGATGTGTTTGCAGAACCCGATGTTTTAGCCCAAAAGCTGCGACCATTATTAGGTGCCAGCCAAGCTGTGCTATCAAAACAACCACCAGCCTTTGAAAAACTGCAACAACAGCTAAGCCAAAGCATCAGCCGCTTTACCTTACTTTGGCAAAGCCTGCACGACAACACGCTGGAATTATTACAATCGTTACCCTTAAACGGCCAACGTTTTGGTAAAGCCGCCGACGGCTACCCTAAGCTTAGCCAACTGTTTGACAGCGTGACTAACTGGGTTAAATTTGGCCAGGGATTACCGCCATTAAAAGCGCTTGAACAGTTAGCATTGTCCGAGCTAAAGCTCAACAAAGGTGGCGTGATCCCGACGGCAACTGAAGCGCCATTACTGGATCATATTGAGCGTTTACTGGAACTGATTAACGAGCTGATCCCGTCGTTTTTAGTGCGTGCCCGTGAGGGAATACGTCAGCGTTTTGCCGGCCAAAAACAGCAACGCAACTTAATGACCCCAGATGATTTGTTGCTCAGCTTAGCCATGGCGCTAAGCCAAAATCCAATCACCCTCGCCCATGCCATTGCTAAGCGGTTTCCGGTGGCGTTAATTGATGAATTCCAAGACACCGATCCACTGCAATTTACTATTTTCAATCAGGTGTATCAGCAGCCGTTAGCCTCACAACTTGAGTTAACCCCAGATACATCTGCTAAGGCTCAACAAAATGATACGCCTAAAGGTCACTTAAGCTTATTAATGATTGGCGATCCCAAACAGGCTATTTATGCTTTTCGTGGCGCTGACATTTATACCTATATTGCCGCGCGCCAACAAACTCAAGCGCATTATAATCTTGATACTAATTACCGCTCATCGACTCAGTTAGTTAATGGGGTTAATCAGTTATTCAGCCAACATGACGATCCTTTTATTAGCCAAGCCATTCCTTATGATAGTGTCAAAACACCCTCATCGGCGGCCAATAAACACCTTAGCGAAGCTAAGCCAAATCCCGCAGCACTACGGATCCGCTTATTAGCAGAAGACGATGTTAACGGCCTAAATAAAACCACCGCAAGGCAGCGCTTAGCCGCTGATGCGGCCAGTGAAATAAAGCGCTTACTCACCGAAGCACAACAAGGGTTATGTAAAGTCCATGCAAGCCTAGATCGTCCAGGCGAGCCGTTAATCGCTAAAGATATTGCTATATTAGTGCGCGACCGTAATGAAGCCGCAATAATGAAAGCCGCGTTATCAGCCCGTAAAATTGGCGCAGTATTTTTAAGCCGGGACAGTGTATTTAACACCATTGAAGCCCGTGAAATGGCGATTCTACTGTACGCATTAGCCACGCCCAAAGATGAACGCGCTATCCGCGCCGCACTCGCCACCGAACTGGTCGGTTTTAATGCCCAACGCATTCATCAATTTAATCAGAATGAAGAGCAACGTCAGCACGTATTAGATCAATTTCTACATTGGCATCAGTTGTGGCAACAGCGCGGCGTAATGCCAGCGCTGCTTAACTTTGCCAGCGAAACCCAACTGATCCACCGCTATTTGTCGCAATCATTAACCTCCGAGGCCATCGATGTTGATGACCATTACACTAGCATTGACAGTAACTTCAATGATGCTGATGAAGACAACGCAGCAGATTTAAAAGCATCGGGTGAAAGACGCTTAACCGACTTTAGGCATTTAGCCGAATTACTGCAGCAAAAAGCCACTGAACTCGATGGCAGCAGCGCGCTTATTAACTGGTACGAGCAACAACTGATTGGTAACAATGGTGGTGATGAGCAGCAACTACGCTTAGAAAGTGAACAGAACTTGGTGCAAATTGTCACCATTCATAAGAGTAAGGGCCTAGAGTATCCAGTGTGCTTTGTGCCGTTTGTCAGCTTAGCCCGTGGCAATAAAAAACGCCCAGCACCTATGATGTACCATAAAAATGAGCAGCTTATTTGGGATGTCGACGCCACCGACGAAGGCTGGGAGCAACTGAAACAAGAAACCCTCGCCGAAGATTTACGCCTGCTGTATGTGGCGTTAACACGACCGGTTTACGTGTGTTATGTGTATATTGCCAACCAAAGCCGCCAGTTAAAGGCTGGGATCAGCAGCCAGTTGCATGAAACCGGTATCGGTTATTTATTAGGTATTACCGACAAGAAAACTGACTTTGCCCTTATTCAAGCCAGAGTGAATGCGATTGCGACCTTACCGGCGATGAGTGTGCAATGTTTAACCAGCGATATTGACGATTCAGTACTCGCAGATATCAATGATAATAATGACGCCTTAATGGCCAAAAAAGTGAATCGCGCAAAGAGCTTAGCTTGGCGGGTGGGCAGTTATTCAGGCTTAGTCAAACACCTGCCACATGAAAGAGTCGCGCCCGGCGCCGATGATGAAGATTTCAGTGACGAGTTAATCCAATTACAGTTGCAAGATGACGTTATCACCGAACCGGTACTGGATCGCTTTAGTTTCGAGCGTGGCGCCAATGCCGGTAGTTTTATGCATCTAGTGTTAGAACTATTTGATTTCACCCAAGCCGACAGCGAACTGCCACCAGCACTGGCTAAAGCCATGAAACAATATGGTTTTGATGAAACCCTTTGGCATGATCCGTTAACCACTTGGTATCAGCAAATATTAACCGCACCGCTATTTATTCCGCCATCGTTTTCCGCGCCATTAATTACCGCGTCAGCGTCAGAGGATGCGTCACTGTCTGCTATAGATAATAGCCAAGCTCAACCCACTTCGGCGGTGACATTGAGCCAATTAGGCATGCAGCAAAAAATGGTCGAAATGGAGTTTTACTTGCCGATTTCAACCTTACAAGCATCAAAATTAAATCACCTTTTGCAGCAACACGGTTATGTCGGCGGACTCGACTTTGACACCTTAAAAGGCATGCTAAAAGGCTTTATCGATTTAACCTTTGAACACCAAGGTCAATTCTTTATCGCCGATTACAAGTCTAATCATTTGGGTGATAAATATAGCGATTACACTCACTCGGCTATGGCTAAAGCCATTGATAGTCATCGCTACAACTTACAATACATCCTCTATACCTTGGCGCTGCATCGCTACTTGTCGCTCAGATTACCGGGCTACCATTATCAGCAGCATATTGGCGGCTGTTATTATCTGTTTTTGCGCGGTATGCATCCACAGCACCCAGGTGCGGGGGTGTTTTATGACAAACCACCGCAAGCATTAATCGAACAACTCGACCGCTTATTTTCAGGTCAGACCGACAATCGTGCACCGGAGACGTCATCATGTTAATGCTCAGCCACCCGATCACACAGTTACTCCAGCTTTGGCAACAGCAGCGACTCATTACCGCGCTCGATCGGCATTTTGCTTTAGAGCTGGCCAATATTGAAACTATCAATAACGATCCAAGCATCACCGAAGCACAATCGCAGCTATTTTTACTCATTTGCGCCTTGCTCAGTCAGCAATTGTCTAATCAGCACAGTTGTTTAGTCATCGATCAAATTGATTTAGCCAATCCGATGGCAGAAGACAGCTATCGTCATGCTGAGATCAATTGCTCTATCAAACTCAACCATCAACAATTGATTGATCAAATTTGTTTATTCGACGCTGTGGGTCAGCCGGGCGATAACACCCCGATGATTTTTGAGCATGGGCGCTTATATTTAAACAAGTACCATTTCTTTGAAACTCAAGTCGCCGCTAAGTTAACCCAACTGGCCCATCAACCGATTGAAAACGAGTTAACTCACACCAACCTGCCGCAACTTATCGAGTGCTTATTTGCCGCAGAAGACAGCGATAACAAGCAGTTTAACTGGCAAAAAATTGCCACTGCCACCGCATTAGCCAAGGCATTAGCGGTGATCACTGGCGGCCCAGGAACTGGTAAAACCACCACAGTGACTAAATTATTATTGTTACTGTTGACCCAATCGGCGCTAACAATTCGTTTGGTCGCGCCCACAGGTAAAGCGGCAGCAAGATTGAGTGAGTCTATCAAGGCGTCTAAACAGCGTTTACTGCAAGAGCTAACCCAAGTCAGCGACCCAGCATTGGCGAAAATATTAATCGATTCGCTAAAACAAATTCCTGAAGAAGCCTCAACATTGCATCGACTATTGGGGGTGATCCCCAACTCGCATCAATTTAGGCATTATCAACATAATCCACTGCGGTTAGATTTATTGGTTGTCGATGAGGCATCAATGGTCGACTTACCTATGATGTATAAATTACTCAGCGCCCTACCGTCTCATGGCCGTTTGATATTATTAGGTGATCAAGACCAATTAGCCTCGGTAGAAGCAGGCGCAGTACTGGCGGATATTTGTGTTGGCCTAAAACAGTCTAGCCAAGCAAACACATCACAGTGGTCAATGCGCTACAGCGCCGAGCAGGCCAAGTTAATTGGGCAATTAACCCAACAAGATGTCAGTCAGTTTATTGATCCACTGCCAAAAATGGGTGACAGTTTATGCATGCTGATGCACAGCCATCGTTTTAAAGGCGATGCGGGTATTGGGCTGTTAGCGAGTGCGGTCAATCAATCCAATGTCAGTGCAATCCGCCAAGTATGGCTACAAAAACATGCCGAATTAAACTGGTTTGAGCATCAACATAACGCCCTGGGCGATAACAGCGGCAAACAAGCGTTATTGACCTTATCGGTACAAGCTTATGGTGAGTATCTAAGTTTGGTGCAAGAAAATCAGCAAAGGATAAATCAGCAGACGATGTTGGATCAAGCGGATGTACAAGACAGTGTCATAACATTGCCCCATTCAGAACAAACCATCATCGACAGCTTCAATCACTATCGGGTGTTGTGCGCCATGCGCGCCGGTGAGTTTGGTGTTGAGGGCATGAATATCGCCATCACCGACAGCCTTAAACAGACCAAACTGATTAATCCACACCATGAATTCTATTTAGGTCGACCAATCATTATTCAAAGTAACGATTACAACTTAGGCTTATTTAATGGCGATATTGGCTTAATCTTGCAAGACAGCACTAAGCCGAGTCGCTTAATGGCCCACTTTGTGATGGCCGATGGCAGCTTGCTCAAAGTATTACCGGCACGCTTACCGAGCCACGACACTTGCTATGCCATGACAGTACATAAGAGCCAAGGCAGCGAGTTTGATAAGGTCAGCTTTGTATTACCCCATAAGCCCAGCCCAGCCCAATGGCAGTTACTCAGTAAAGAACTGCTTTACACCGCCATCACCCGCGCAAAGAACCATTTCTATTGTTTAGGCACTAACATGATATTTGAAAAAGCCAGCAAACAAGCCACATCCCGCGCATCAGGACTCGCATGGAGATTGTGGGGCTAATTGTGGGGCTAATTGTGGGGAGAGTAGTGCTAAATAATTATTCCCTTAATTCGTACTTACTAGGCTTTAGCTAAACTTTTTGTTCATTGTTGTTAATTGCCTGCCGCAGACTTATGTGCAGATGATTAAGTGAGACGCCACAAGCACCTCCATGTGGGCTTAACCAAAACGTCCCTGTTTTGGATACTCACTGACTCATCTGCACCTGTAATTTAACTATCTTCGATTTAACTTCATGGTTGTCTGGAGGTAAAATCTATACAAGAACATGATAAAAGATAATCAACTAACTCGTTTTTGGACGTGCGACCTGAGGTCGTATGAAGCGCTGTTCACCGCGATAAGAGTGAACCATCTGTATCACCAGGTGCCCCTAAGACTCTGAATAAAGCAGCGAGTCTGACAATGTAACGATATTCGGCTTTTGCCGAATGGGAACAGAATCGTGAGAGGATGTTCTTCCTGATAACCACAAATCGGGTAAGTGCTAGGGTGTCAGTATGATGAACGTAAGTGAATCCATGTAAGGTGCGTTATACGAGAAACAGCGGAAGTGGTTTATACGCTGTGGCCAAAATGGCAATGAGAGTTGGAAAGAAATTGTCCAGTATTCTTTCGTGATCGATACGCTCTCCGCACTATAGTGGGCATCTAACCTGACGTTGCGTGACATACGGAACAGGGTAAGCCTGTATTGCTCCCTTTGGGAAAGTGGTCTGCGAAGACTGCCGATAGTAATGCAGGTAAAGGAGGCTAGAAAAAGCAAATGCCGCATTGTAATGATATGGATACAGGTTGTTATCTGGCGCGAAAGCGAGCTGACTTCTAGCTGGTCTCCCGTTGCAAGATGATTTGAAGAACTTTATTCAAGGAGAAACGCAAATGATGGCTTCAAACGAAGTTAGTGCCTCTTCTGACAGCACTCAATGGCAATCCATTAACTGGAAGGCTGTTAAGCAACATGTATTAAAGCTTCAAATGCGCATTGCAAAAGCAACCCGAGAAGGTAAACACGGTAAGTCGAAAGCATTGCAGTGGATACTCACCCACTCTACATCAGCAAAATTGCTTGCTGTTAAAAGAGTTTCTCAAAATAAAGGCAGCAAAACACCAGGAATTGACGGCATCATTTGGAACACTGATGCTCGTTGTATGACTGCGGTGAATCAACTGAGTCGAAAAGGCTATCATGCCAAACCGCTCAGGCGTATCTACATCCCCAAGAAAAACGGCAAACTCAGACCTTTAGGCATACCCTGCATGTGTAATGGTCTAATGAAACTGTAGAGATTTATAGCTTAAAATAAGCAAAATCTTAAAGGTATTTATTATGATTAGAAAAACTAAAATCACTGTCAGCCCTCTTCAAAAATTAGAATATGCCAAGCTGATGGTCGAACAGGGTTACACGAACAAGCAAATTGAAGATATGTCAGGTGCAGGTAAATCTGCGGTGTCTAGATGGAAAGTGCAGTACCAGGCTGAATTAGCCGGTAAAACACCGAAAAATGTCAAAGCATTAACTGAAGAACAACGAAGAATACAGCTTCTAGAAGCCCAACTAAAACAAGCCATGAGGGATAATGATATCTTAAAAAAGGCTGCAGCTTTCTTCATTCGAGACAATCAAAACTTAAAATGATGCGCGAAGTAAAGAAAGCAAACCCAGGCTTTAAAATGAGTGAATTATGCCGAGTATTCGAGATCAGTTGTAGTAGTCTCTATTACAAACCGATCCCAAAAAGCGTTGAAAAACAGGCTCAGATACAATTGATAGAGCAAGCTTTCTCTGAGTCACACTCGACGTATGGCAAACGTCGAATACAGGCTGATTTATTAGATTTAAATTGTAAGGTTGGGGTTTACGCCATAGCTAGCGTAATGAAAAAATTGGGATTAATAGCGATTAAGCCAAAGAAAAAGCATTACTATCCAAATCAAGGTGAGGAGCAAGTTTACGCACCTAATTTGCTTAGACGACAGTTTAACCCTACGACTTATAATACCCATTGGGTGGGTGATATTACCTATATAAAATCACATCAGGGGTGGAGTTATTTAGCCTGTGTACTTGATTTAGGGACCAAAGAAATCGTTGGGTATGCCTTATCAAGCCAACCCAATGCAGCGTTAGCGACAGCGGCATTAAATAACGCGATACAACGTCAGAGGCCAAATACACAGGAGTTGATGTTTCACTCAGACCAGGGTTGTCAGTACTCAGCTAAGGTGTTCAGAGAAAAGCTAAAGCACTTAGGCATTGAACAAAGTATGAGTCGTAGAGGAAATTGTTGGGATAATGCGGTGATGGAACGATTTTTTAGGAGTTTAAAGACTGAAAGATTAAACCGTTTAGCTTTTACCAATCACAGCGCAGTAGTGAGCGTGGTTGAGCAATATATTCAGTTCTACAATTACAAACGCAGACATTCGGCAATAGATTATAAGACGCCACATCAGAAATATAATGAGTTAAAAAAAGCGGCTTAAAATCTCTCCAGAAATACTTGACCATTACAATGATAGATAGAGCGCAGCAAGCGCTTCATCTTCTCGCTTTGGAGCCTATTTCGGAAACGGTAGCCGACCTCAATAGCTATGGCTTTCGACCTAATCGAAGCGCAGCAGATGCAATTGCACAGTGCTTCAAATGTTTATGTATGAAGCGCTCTAGCCAATGGGTTCTTGAGGGTGACATCAAAGCCTGTTTCGATAAGATTGGTCATCAATGGCTTATCGACAACATTCAATTAGATAAACGAATGCTGAAACAATGGCTTGGATGTGGTTATATTGATAAAGGATTGTTCTATAAAACAGCTGAAGGAACACCACAAGGTGGGATAATCTCCCCAACGCTGATGTTGCTCACGCTGGCTGGGTTAGAACAGTTGGTTAAGTCTATTGCCTGTAAAACAGGGAATAGAGTCAACTTTATCGGATACGCAGACGATTTTGTCATCACAGGTTCTTCGCAAGAAGTCCTAGTTAATGAAATCAAGCCGCAACTCATTGGCTTTCTACAGGAAAGGGGCTTAACACTCTCTGATGAGAAAACACACATTACTCATATCAATGATGGTTTTGACTTTCTGGGATTCAATATCAGGAAGTACAAAGGCAAACTGCTCATTAAACCGAGCAAGAGCAACGTTCTATTATTTTTGAGCAATCTACGTGAATTCATCAGAAAACATCCCACAATACCTGTTAATGATTTAATCAAAATATTGAATCCGAAACTGAGAGGATGGGCGAACTATTATCGCCACAGTGTTGCAAAGCAAGTTTTCGGTTATGTAGGCCATCAACTTTTCTGGCTTTTATGGCGATGGGCGGTAAGGCGTCACCCCACGAAAAGCAAAGACTGGGTACGTCGAAAATACTACATGAATCGCATAGGTGGGTGGCAATTCCACGGCTGGCAGAAGATTGCCAACATGGACTGCCATTTTAATCTGGTTCAGATAGCTCAAACGCCGATAAAAAGACATGTGAAAATCAGGAGTGCAGCGACGCCTTACGACCCAGAATATGAAGTTTACTTAGGTAAGCGCAAGCGGGTAAAGGAAAGCAGAAACTCTTGGTTTGATCCTGTCTTGGCTGCTATATAGGGTGCTGGGTAACAGAACACGCCTTAGTGGAGGCTTGAGCCGTATGCAGTGAAAGTTGCATGTACGGTTCTTAGGAGGGCGGTACTTGGTAACAAGTGCCGCCTATCCGACAAAAGCTTGTTAGAGTATTGAGCCTAATCAATCTCAGATTGATTAGAAAAAGTATCTTAGTTTATTCGAAATCCCTAATTTTCTCAGCCCCCTTTATCAATAACAATTTCAATCCAACGACGATAATTTCAGCTTAGTCATAGCTTCAAAATTTATCCTGAATTGTGGGTGGCTATATTTATCTTTTAGTCATAGCTTCAAAATTTATCCTGAATTGTGGGTGGCTATATTTATCTTTTTCAGGAGCTTATTTAGTTTGTAATACCTTCACGACTTAACCGAACTCTTTACTAAGAAACATGGCTTCAGGCTTATCTTCTAGCGTTATTAGAGTCCTGTCCTCTAGCTTAAAATCTAAGGCAACAGAAACACCTTCAAGTTCGGGAAAGATTATCTCGTCTTCATTTACAGTGATTATATACTGTACATCTTCGAAGGAATTTAGCATCTTATTGATATAATTTAGAAACTTAATTCGAGTCTTATGAGCAATCGCATGGAATACTCCATCATGAATCATGAAACTTGGTAAGTTATTCCCCCCCTTTAGTGAGCAAATGAAAACTGTAAGGTCAAACGCAAGGATCTTAAACCTGCCTTTACCCAATGAACTCCCTCGTGGGACTTCTAAACTCAGTTTAACTGGGCTGTTTTGGTTTGCCTTGAACTCAATGTTGAAATATGGGCTAATATCCGAACTTTCAATATCAACAGAGCCTTCGACTAAGTCTAGGTATACATTTTTAATATCTTGACTCAATTTAGCAAGAGTTGGCTTCTCAGCAAGTATGTTTTTTACTGTGTTCCCCACTCCCAATTTTCTATCCGCTATTGCCTCTTCAATAGAGTCCAATTGCTCAATATATGCCAGTTGTCCAGACAGGTTAGCCTTCTCATCAATTAGGTTTAAATAGGCAGATTTCAAAGCGTCAAAAGCAGATTGCTCATCTAACATTCCATATAATTTTGAACGATTTTCTTCAAGCCCTACAACCTTTGTCTTAATAGAATTAAGCTTGTTTTGATATTGCACTTCTCTTTCTTTTAGGAACTTCTTTCGATTGGAAGAAATATCCTCTCTAAACTTAACGACTTCATCAAGACTTTTAAGAATAAAATCAGAGAATTCAGAGTGTATTTGAGAATAGAAGTTGGCTACATCTTTTGGGTCAACATCTATATCAATTTTTAGGCTTTCTTTAATTTGTTTAAACTTACTAGCTAAGGCTATACGCTGCTTATTAAGTTCTGAAATGTCACTATTTAGAATGAGGATCTTACTTTCAATATTAGAGGTGTTTTCGTCAAAATTATAATTATCTAACCCCGATTCCAATTTATCAATCTTTCTGACTATAGCATCACACTCGCCACGAAAATCTTCAATAGACTTACCTGTTTGCTCAGTGATTTGCTTATTAATTCTGGATTGGTCAGATCGTAATTTCTTTAACTCAACGCTGTTATTATCAAAATCCCAAATTAAAGTATTATCGATTCCTAATAGAAAGAAAATGTAGGCGAATAACTCTGGTTGACGCTTCCCTACTGTAAATTTAAGAACATTTTTTGGGTCTCTTTGAGAAAAGTTATGATCATTCTGTAGGTAAAAAGACATTAGTGTTCTAAACCACAATGGGTCGTAAACCCCTGACTGGCCTTTCCCCATTTCAGCACCTAGGATTAAACGGAGGTCAGTATCGGTAAACTCGTTTAGAGCACCATCGTTAACTCTGTACAGCACTTTCCTTCTATCTTCAAACCCTCTCTCTATAGAGCAGTTGTTGTTACCGAGTTTAAATTCAAGTTTTACAGTTTCTGTTTTCAAAAAAGAATACTTCTCGCTAAAGAAATCAGCCTTAACACCGTCAGATAGTAGGCAATAATCAATAAATTTGATTATGGTTGTTTTCCCAATGCCATTTATGTCTTTTCCCGCTTTTGAGTATCTACCTAGAATGATGTTCAGACCATCCTTGAATACAATTTTATGAAATAGGTCTGTAGGTGAAGATAGAGACGTAAGTTTAAACATTTTTCAATATTACCTTGTAATCATTGATGGTGAGGCAGCCTAAAGAGAATAAAAACAAGATGCCTTCCATAAATTGATCTGGCGTGTAGTTTTCGTATTTCTTCAAAAACTGTTTCATCAACGTTTCTATTATCATCTCTCCTCCAGCTTTGATTAACTGGATTATCTTTGATGAGATAACTGAAACATGGTTATTCAAATCCATTTCTATATGAGCATTAACCATTGATAGTCTCCGAGGAGGGTTTCTTTCCATATAAACATTGTTCGAAAAAGTAAAGCATAACGATTCTCATATTATGGCGGTAATAATCATCCTGCACTGCTTTATTTTGCCCCATGATTTCAACTAATGAATTCATTTTACACTCAAAACTACCTGAAAAAATAGAGTATGTAGAGCGGATTTTACTTCTTATCGCAGCTACACTCTCTTGTCTTGCACACCCTACCACGCTTGATACTATTGGAAAAATAGCGAGAGATTCTTCATACTCATCAAAGAACATATCCCAATTATCTTCACTTACATTAAGCTTAATCTTATCTTGGATGTATGCTGGCTTTTTATAGGGTTCGAATGGTTGACCTTCCTCACATATCTTTATTAAATCTTCTATAACAGTAGAAATAACATCGTTTGATAAGTAATGCTCAGGAATGTTTAATGATCTGCAAATTGTTATTTTTTTTGACCATGTTTGTTCATTAATTTCTTGGAGTAAAGCTTCTATACATATGATTGTAGAGTCAGGTTTAAGCTTTTCAACGTGTTGAATCATTTGAGCGGTAGCTTCTAAATTAGTTACGACTCTCCACCCCTTATGAGTAGCTGCCCAGTTATTACTATATGAACTGAAATCATCTTTAGTTTTTTTCTTAAAATCAGTTAAGCTATATTTTTCAGGGGCATAAGCTGCTAATACAGTGTCTCCATTCAAAATCCCATCTGAACCACCATCTCGCTTCTGCTTGACTCTTTGGAACTCTGTTGAGCCATGTATACACAAGTAAACCCGATCCATACCATCTTGAAAAGCAGTTCCTTTTAGGCTTACAAGCTTTGTTTTTATAATTTCTCGTAAAATGTTATCCATGTAAAACGCTCTATTAGGTTTTAACTTAATGTCACCAAAGCACTCATTTCTTCCCTGAATAGGTCTAGCTTACGGTTTCAGTTAGATAACGGGACTACGGTCTGATTACTATTCGACGATAGCATATTAAACCCTTATTTTAAAAGGAATATAACAAGATCCAGATTAGTTTTAGCTAATAGAGATTGGTCTGGTTTAGAGGGGCGGAAATACTTCTCAATCAAATTTATCAAGTCCAACCAGCATTAAAGTGAAGACCATTTCGCCGCATACCGAGCTTCAGCTCGATTGTTTTGCCAAACCTCGCGACGCGCTACAAAAGTAGATTAGAAAAAGTACCTTTAATCCTTAAAGATTGTTAAACATATTTTTTCGAATAGAACTCTTTTTCATTATAAGCATGATGCTCATTCAGCGCTTTCCATTTAGATAACTCATACTTCACTTCCTCAGGAAGCACTAGCCTCTTATGAAATTCACCAATTTGAGAGCATTGACGATCAGAGATGACATATCTGTGACTATTCTCGACCAACATCCGATTTATGACATTAGTTTTCTCCACACTAAGCCTAATTCCTCTAGGTGATGGAAGTTTTTTATCAACCGAAGTATACAAAAGGTGTTGAGGACTTAGTATAATCGTGCCACCCATTTTTCTACCCTTGAAACATTCACCCAAAACACTAGATTAAGCAACCCAAGACGTTACCAAAAAATGGGTTGTCGACTGCCAGCACGTCACTGGGTTACCTGCACTACTATTACCGTTCCATTTTTATCGCTATATCACCTAACGACACTCAACACCACTAAATCAATATGATGAATTGGGCGTGCTCTCAGGGTTGATTTCACCGTAAACCTCTTCAGGATCAACATCATTAATCAATAACATTCCCCTAACGGTTTCAATGTGATCTAATATCTTTTTGTAATCATCACCATACTCATATTTAGTGACTTCAATTGATTTAGGCATGTAGGTAAACGCAATTTTCAATGCGTTTAAAGCAGGTCCATTCATTTTTTCACTCATTTCCTCACTCATATAAAAAATTCCTCATCTAATTGTTTGGATTTTAAAGCGCCTTATTTAACTTGACCACTTCACGCAGACTTGCGATTGATTGTGTAAGTAAAAACCAGGCGAGTTATGTCGGTCCGCTGGAGTAAAAATAACCATGCTACATTATATGGCCCAACTTTCTCTAGATACCTTTGGCTAGCTTATTAGGCCGCTCTCTCATGGTTAACATCCCGTATTTCAACAAAAGGATTTTGAACCGCGCTACGGGGATACAAATAAAGTAGCTATCCCTCCGAAATACAACATCAGCAAAATAACACTTTCCAAACCAATGTTCCCTAGCCCGTGGCGCTCACGATAGATCAATCCCATGATAAGCACACATGTCATCAGCATCGAGTTGGCGAGCCAGAATTGCTCGGCGCTCGAAATGGCAGCATAAATAGAGCCTTCTCTATAGGCTAAATCCGATGCTGCGATGAATAGCGTGTCAAATGCATTGCCGCCGATAATATCACCGACAGCCAAGTTTGGCGCGCCCATCCTAACCGCGGTGATGGCGACAACGAGTTCAGGAACTGACGTAGAGACGGCCGTAAACACTCCGCCGACAATGCTGTGTGACAAACCCGTTTTATCCCCAAGAGGTATTGCAAGTTGCGCGAGACCCCAACCAGCCAAGGCGACAATAGCCGCATAGCCGATAAATTGTAGCCAGAGCCTCCAAAGGTAACGGCTGCGATAGCGGTGACCCGCTGGTTCTGATGCAGTGTCGGCCGTCTTTCTCGGAAACCACATCGGCATGTGGTGCATACGGGCCAGCAGATGAACACCAAAAATATATGCAAAGATCACAATCACCGTCGCCGGATGGACGGCGAAGAAGCTGATAGTCGGGAAAGATAACGCTAGCGCATGGATGCTTAGTAAGGTCAGAAGAAAGGCTGACATGAATAGATTTTCAGCGGATGCAGCTGCGTGCTCCAGGTTCGCGCGCTTGTATGCAATATCAGCTAAAGCAAGAAACACGGTTTGTGCCGCTATGCCTCCTAAGCCGTTGCTTACTGCCAGTTCCGCGTATCCCGCGGCAGCGGCTGAAACGGAAGTCGTGATCCCAGACAGCGATGTTGATGCACCAATGAAAACCGCTCCCATAAGTGCTTCACCTAAGCCCGTATTGTGGGCAAGGTCGCGTGCGGTTTTAGTCATCTTGATACCAAACCAACCGATGATAGTTGTGATGCCAGCGAAGGCTGTCACAACAACCGCCAGCGACCAGCTGCCTGGGTCGACTATCATGTGAGTACTCCAAACATCCTGTTAGAACTCAATAATAGCAGTCAACAGCCTTTTTTGAATACCTATGATTGAGGTAAGTTTGCTAGCTTAATAACCCGTTTGGAATAAACACAGACGGCGCCAGTGAATCTGTATTCAAGATAACAATTTAGTCTTCATGGGTTGTTCTTTTTGCAAGGCATAAATCGCTTGTTGGACTTGGCCGATGCTTAATCCAGATTATGCACTTTTACGACTATTCAAACGGGAATAAGATAGATTTCATTCATTAATTACCCTCGAGATGTGTAATCGTCGTGACCAATATGCCAGGTCCAACTCAGCAGAAAGGCTTAATACGAATCAAGTTAAAGAAGTGGTTAGTTTTATAAACTAGTATTTAAGCACAGAGCCAGTGTTGGCTGGATGAGGTCCCTCTGCCGGTGTTTTTCAAGCTCGTTTTCACTCTACACTTTCACCATCTTCGGTTAATGTCAGTAAAGCACCTACTGCATTTTTAAATGAATGGCCAAATTCGGTGATTATTTTCAACCTATTTTCTGCAGGCATATTCAAGTAATAGCAAAATAATAATGAAGATAATGGTGTAATAACGAGGCGGGATTACCGGGACAAAAAGTTAACAAACCAGTTGTGATGCAACTGGTTTTTAGAGCGTAAATCAAGTTAACAGCTCTGATTGAGGCTAACTTATGGCTAACTTATGACGACTTATGTCGTTTCTGCTTGCTTGGCCGCAATATAACTGTCGATAACCCGCTCAAGTAAGTCCAGAGGCATCGCGCCATTTTTTAAGACTGCATCATGAAACTCGCGTAGATCAAACTTATCGCCTAAGCTGTCTTTTGACTTTTGACGCAGCTCTAAAATTTTCATCATACCCACTTTATAAGATGTCGCCTGACCCGGCATTACAATATAGCGCTCAATTTCAGACACCACATCGCGCTCAGCACGGCCGGTATTATTGGCCATATACTCGATAGCCTGCTCTCGGGTCCACTTTTTATGGTGAAGCCCTGTATCGACAACTAACCTTACTGCTCGCAGTAACTCATCCGTAAGACGACCAATATTATCTGCAGGTTTTTTTTGAAACCCTTGCTCATAGGCTAAGCGTTCAGCATAAAGAGCCCAACCTTCGATGTAGGCTGTAAAAGGGGCAAAACGTCGAATAAGTGGCATACCTTCCAGTTCCATCGCAATAGAAACTTGAAAATGATGCCCCGGGATCCCCTCATGATAGGCTAAGGTTCTCATGCCGTATTTAGGCGTTGTTTTGATATCGTACAAATTAGCGAAGAAGCGTCCTGGACGAGTACCATCCAATGATGGACCTTGGTAATACGCACCTGGTGCTGTTTTCTCTTTAAATTCAGGAATACGGACCACTTCCATTCCCGCTTTAGGGCGAATATTAAATGTCTCACCTAATCCTTGGTCAACTTCATCTAATATTGTTTGATAATCTTTTAGAATTTGTGCGCGGCCTGCATCTGAATCGTCATAATAAAACTCTGGTCTGGCAGAAAACTCATTCATTGCCGCCAAATATCCATTTGAAACATCAACACCTTCAGCGTCAAAAATGGCCATCATTTCTAGGTGAATACGCGCCACCTCAGACAAGCCCAAGTCATGAATATAATCTGCGCTGTAATCTGTAGTGGTAAAAAATCGCAATGCTAATTTGTACGCTTTATCACCATCAGGCAAACGCCAGTAACCATCGTCAGTACCGGCTTTCGTTTTTAAGGTATCAAAGTAATCAATAAACAGGTCATAAGCTGGGTATACCGCATCACGAATAGCGACATCGGTTTGGGCTAAAATAGTTTTTTTATCTTCGTCACTGATGTCCTCAGCTTTATCCATTTTGGTTTGTAATGAGGTATACAGAATATTGTCTGTGGCAGGAGTAGCGATAAAACCGCGCATTTCATCTAACACGCGATCAATAACAAAACGTGGAGGAATGATGCCCATTTGTTCGCGTTTCTTAAGCCCCAATAAATATTGACCAAACTTGCGATTAACTTCTCCTAATCGTGACAAATAATTGTGCGCATCTTCTAGAGTATTCACTTGGTGAGTCGATTCCATAAAGCTTGGAAAAGCGCTTTGAATACCAAACATTTGGTTAGCGGGATAATTATGATATTGATATTTTTTGAACTCATCCAACATATCTAATAAATACAAGGCCACGTCTTTCGACAGTTGTTGATTTTCATCTAAATCAACATTTTGATATTGCATTAACCCCTTACGAAACTCGACCAATTCATCAAACATAACTTGATCGTTGGCGGGGTCAACATTATCTAAGTGAGCGTTATGACCTGTTATTCCTACTGACTCAAGAAAGCCTAATGACGTTAATGTTTTTGGGTCTTTAAAGGCCATTTTGACCAATGCTCGGTCGAGATAAGCCCTAAATAAAAAAGGTTTGTCTGCATACCATTCGTGTGCGGCAAATCCCCCCCCCCAGTGTCGCGAGTCCTAAGGTACCTACTGCGATCCATTTTAATGATTTCTTAATCATATCCCTTCCTTTTGAAATACCTACATGACGAAAATAAGCATGACGATTATTACGCTAATAATGACAGTCGACATTGTTAACAATAAGTTAACACGCAATAGGTGAGCTTGCAGAATTTTGATATTATTTCAGGAATTTAAACAGTAACCGAGTGTAAATACCCAAACAAAATTGAAGCGAGCAAAGTGGACCAACGATGCCATTTCTCTTACGCCTGTTCTTCTAACTCAATAACATCATTTTTTTCAGCTTGGATGACGATAGCCTTTTGTGACTATTTGACGAGGAAAAGCACTAGGCTTAATCAATGACCAGATGAGTGAATCTTTGTTTTATCAAATTTTATTTGATACCTACAGAGTTAAATAATCCTTATTGATAGTCGTAAAATCAGTGAGTTAATGTTATTTTGCTTCGAGTAATGGATTTCTATCGTCTTAAAACAACAGCAATTAAAAGGATTTAACCCTATGAAAAACACGCTAGCGGCCATCACACTGGCACTTTGCTTAATTCCAGCCACCTCTTTTGCCCGCGATGATATTGGTAATTACTCTGTCACCGATGCATTAAGCACAGAGCAAGCAAATAATAAACTTGGCACAGATATAAGCTTTTATTTTGGCGATCAAGTTTATGGCGAACCTCAGCAACAATTTGGTGAGTTCAGTACTAGCAAAAAAACTAATGCCTTTAATAAATCAGATCTTGAAGCCTGCCATTGGGTATTTTTATCGGCAATGATTACGCTCAAAGAGCGTGCAATTAGAGAGGGCGGTAATGCTGTCATTGAAATAAAATCTAATTATAAAAACAATCTGACTAGCAGCAATGACACTTTCCAATGCGGTGCAGGCACTTTCGTTGCTGGCGTTGCACTGACTGGAAAAGTGGTCAAATTATAACCCATTAACAGCCAAGCATTCACCGAATTGCTTGGCGAAGTCTCAATATAATGATGATTTAACCTCAACCAGGGCACAGATGTGCGGTTATTTAACCAAAAATAACGTCATCGCGATTAATTTACGGTATGCTTAGCAAAAATGTTTAACAGCAGCCATTAATGCCCACCAATATCATTACTATGTTCCCTGAGTCGGCCGATAAGTCAGCGACTCCCCTAGCAATAAACTCTGCAGAACAGCCCGTAGCGGTGACGTGTTCAACTTGCCAAGCCTGTTGCTGCCGTCTTGAAGTAATGCTGATTACTGAAACAGGGGTGCCTGATGAGTATATCGATAACGATTCTTGGGGTGGAGAAGTGATGCTGCGGCTCGATGATGGTTGGTGCGCGGCGTTAGACCGAGACACTATGATGTGTTCGATTTACGAAAAGCGTCCGTTAATATGCCGTGAGTTTGAAATGGCTGATTATGAATGTATTATTGAGCGTAAGAAATATTTACCAGAATAAATTAACATGACCAAATCAACATGACTAAAATATCATCACTACATGTTGCTGAGCGTAAATCGTGGCACCGAGCCTTCACAGCTTATTTTATTAAAAAATCTGCTCCCAAAGCTGAAATAATGTTAACGCTTGCTTGCACTTTATAGCCGTCGGTCTTTATCATAAGTACAATTTTTCAGGGCGAATAACCTTGCTTGTTCCGGCCCATTTCCAGCTTATATTTTACCTTTTCCAGGAGTAACCATGCCAAAAGTCAATCTGCTGTTATTATGCGGCGGTGGCGGTGCTGAACATGATATTTCGCTGATGTCGGCCCGTTTTTTTGAGTCATCTCTGGCTAAGTCAGATAAATTTTCAGTACTTAAATTAGTACTCGACAAGCGCGGACATTATCATACAGAAGACGGTAAATCATGCGATTTAACCAACCGTCGTGAAATCCGTTTTGAAGATGACCGATCCCCAATATGGCCTGTTGATTATGTTATTCCGTGCATTCATGGTTTTCCCGGTGAGACAGGCGATATCCAATCTTACTTTAATTTAATCCAACTGCCCTACTTTGGTTGTGAGTCAGAAGCATCGAGCAACTGTTTTAATAAAGTCACCGCAAAAATGTGGTTTTCGGCCTTAGGCGTCCCTAATACGCCATACATTTTCTTACACCAATTAAATGCTGATGCGATTAAACAAACCGAAGCGGCATTTGACAATTGGGGCTCGGTATTCGTGAAAGCGGCCTCGCAAGGTTCATCGGTCGGTTGCTATAAAGTCGATGTGAAAGCTGATATTGCCAACGTGCTACAAGACGCGTTTCGTTATGCCCCTTATGTCGTGGTTGAACAAACGATCCATGCGCGTGAATTAGAAGTGGCCGTTTATGAGTACCAAGGTAATGTGGTGGCAACCTTGCCTGGGGAGATTATTTGTAATACCAATACTTTTTATTCGTTTGAAGAAAAGTACGCCAAAAATAGTCAAGCTCGTACCGACGTAGTGGCAGATAACCTCAGCCCTGAAATCAGTCAGCAAATTCGTGACTATGCGGTAAAAGCATTTAAAGGAATGAAATTACGTCACTTATCGCGCATCGATTTCTTTTTAACCCAAGATAATCAAATCCTCCTAAATGAAATCAATACTTTTCCAGGATTAACACCTATTTCAATGTTCCCGAAAATGTTGCAAAACCATGGTCACGATTTCACTGAATATTTAATTGATGCGATTGGACAACAGCTTGATTTAACGTAAGCGTTTTACTTAAGTCAGCTCGATAAAATAAACAAAGGCCAGCAAATTGCTGGCCTTTATGATGACATTAACCAATAAGTTAGAACCCTTCTACACCCGCCATATCAGGTAATTCGTGTGCAATCCCCTTATGACAGTCGATACAGGTTTTTTCACCGCTAGCCAGAGACGTTGAATGCATTTGTGATGCACGCGTAGACTGACGAGTGAAATCCATATAATCGAAGTTATGACAGTTTCGACACTCTAACGAATCATTGGCTTTAAGGCGTTTCCATTCATGCTCAGCCAACTCGCGACGCTTACCTTCAAACTTTTCACGCGTGTTAATCGTACCAAATATTGTACCCCACACTTCCTTAGACGCTTGCATTTTACGGGCAATTTTATCGGTCCAGTTATGTGGTACATGACAATCTGGACACGTTGCACGTACCCCACTGCGGTTAGTAAAGTGAATGGTGCTTTGTAACTCTTTATAGACGTTATTTTCCATCTCATGGCAACTAATACAGAATTGCTCACTGTTGGAGAGTTCTAAAGCAGTGTTAAATCCACCCCAAAAAATTACTCCAGCGATAAACCCGCCGATAGTCAAAAAGCCTAAACTGTAATGGACACTCGGACGACGCAATACTTTCCACACCAGTTTTAGTTGCTCAAACAGTTTTGCAAACATAGTCACTCCTAATGCTTAACCGCGGCTTTCGCTTTAATTAATTGTTCAATATCGATAAAGTCATTTTCAACTAGTAACTTGGCATCTAATTGCGGTGCATGACATTGAGTACAGAAATAACGCCGTGGTGATAGATTAGTTAAGAAGTTATTATCCCGATCCATATAGTGAGTCACACTGACCATTGGCGCGGGTGAGCCACTGGTACGAGAATGACACTGGAGACACTTATTCACTTTAAGATCAATTTGATAACCATCAATTTTATGTGGGATAATCGGTGGTTGCATCGGATAACTACGTACCTGCTTAACATCGTTATTGACCACCTTTTGCATCGCAGGTGGTGTCGGTTCGATATTGATTGGTGCTAAACGTAATGTGTCGATTTTGTCTTCAGGTACGCTGGTAGCCATTACACTTACAGAGAAACCTAATAACGCGATAATCGATAATAATTTACCTGTTTTCATGGTCTGTCTCCTTAAGCCTTAACAATTTTTACGGCACATTTTTTAAAGTCTGTTTGTTTTGACAGTGGATCTGTCGCATCTAACGTTACTTTATTAATGAGTTGGCTGGCATCAAACCAAGGTACAAATACTAAGCCAACTGGCGGCTTATTACGTCCACGGGTTTCAATACGGGTTTTAATCTCACCACGACGAGATATCACTCTAATTTCATCACCACGGCGTAAACCACGCTTTTTAGCATCATCTGGATGCATAAAACACACCGCATCAGGGAAGGCTTTATAAAGCTCAGGGACACGTTGAGTCATCGAACCTGAATGCCAATGTTCAAGCACACGACCGGTAGACAACCAAATATCGTATTCTTCATCTGGCGACTCGGCAGCAGGTTCGTAAGGTAATGCGAAGATAACCGCACGGCCATCAGGCTTACCATAAAACTCATAGTCGCTACCGGCTTTAACATAAGGATCAGAACCTTCACGGAAACGCCATTTAGTTTCTTTGCCATCGACGACCGGCCAACGTAAACCATGCTCTTTGTGGTACACATCAAAGTCAGCTAAATCGTGACCATGGCCACGGCCAAAGGTAGCGTATTCTTCGAACAAGCCTTTTTGGACATAAAAACCAAAGTGCTTAGCTTCATCATTCAAATACTTAGGGTCAGCGTCGGCTAATGGGAATTTATCAACGTTGCCATTTTGATAAAGCACTTCATATAAGGTTTTACCTTTAAATGAAGGGTTAGCCGCTAACACGTCAGCTGGCCATACTTCGTCAGTAGTGAAGCGCTTTGAAAACTCCATTAACTGCCATAAGTCTGACTGTGACTCACCTGGGGCCTTGACCATTTGATGCCAGAACTGGGTACGACGTTCAGCGTTACCATAGGCACCTTCTTTTTCGACCCACATGGCTGTAGGTAAAATCAAATCGGCAGCTTGAGTGGTGACGGTTGGATACGCATCAGACACCACGATAAAGTTTTCTGGATTACGATAACCCGGCAAGCCTTCTTCGTTAATATTGGCGCCCGCTTGGATATTGTTGTTCACTTGAACCCAGTAGCAATTGAGATCGCCGTCTTTTAAGCGACGGTTCTGCTCAACCGCATGATAACCCGGTTTAGGCGGTATAATGCCACTTGGAATATGCCAAATCTCTTCGGCACGCTTTCTGTGCTCAGGGTTAGTCACTACCATGTCTGCAGGTAAACGATGTGAGAATGTGCCCACTTCACGCGCGGTACCACAAGCAGAGGGTTGACCTGTCAATGAGAATGGGCTGTTACCTGGAGTCGAAATTTTACCCACTAGCAAGTGAATATTATAAATCAGGTTATTACACCACACACCACGAGTATGTTGGTTAAAGCCCATGGTCCAGAATGAGGTGACTTTACGGTTAGGATCAGCATAAAGCTCAGCCAATTCGATGAGCTTATGTTCTGGTACACCCGATAACTTACTGACTGACTCAACATCGTAATCGGCAACATATTTGGCAAATTCGTCAAAAGTCATCGGCGTAGAATCACCTGCCGTCGCCACGTTTTTGGCCTTCATTTCTAAAGGGTGTGTAGGACGCAAACCATAACCAATGTCGGTAGTTCCCTTGCGGAAATTCACATGCTTTTTAACGAAATCTTTATTGACTTTGTCATGTTGAATAATGTAATTGGCAATAAAGTTAAGCATCGCCAAATCGGTTTGTGGGGTGAACACTATGGATAAATCAGAAAGATCAAATGAACGATGTTCAAAGGTAGACAATACCGCCACCTTAACGTGTGGCGCACTTAAACGACGATCAGTTATACGAGTCCATAAAATAGGATGCATTTCTGCCATGTTTGAGCCCCAAAGCACAAACGCATCGGCCGCTTCCATATCATCATAGCAACCCATTGGCTCATCAATACCGAAGGTGCGCATAAAGCCACCGACCGCAGATGCCATACAGTGACGAGCGTTAGGATCGATATTGTTCGAGCCAAAACCGGCTTTCATTAGCTTAACCGCGGCATAGCCTTCCCACACAGTCCACTGACCAGAACCAAACATACCAACCGCTGTTGGGCCTTTGGCTTTTATGGTGGCTTTCCAGCGTTCAGCCATAGTATCGAATGCTTTCTCCCATGTAATAGGAGTAAATTCACCATGTTTGTCATACTTGCCGTCCGTCATACGTAACATTGGCGTTTGCAGACGATCACGTCCATACATAATTTTAGACAGGAAATAACCTTTAATGCAGTTTAAGCCGCGGTTAACTTCACTTTTTGCATCGCCATGAGTGGCAACGACTTTACCATCGCGAGTGGCAACCATGACGGAACAACCTGTGCCACAAAAACGACAAGGGGCTTTGTTCCATTCTAATTTGGTTTGCTCAGAGCTAGTGATTAGGTTACTTGCACTCGTTGGTAACGCTAAGCCCGCAACACTTGCCGCTGCGATAGCGGCATTGGCTTTCATAAAATCGCGTCTATTCATATTCATACTTCACCTTCTTCAAGCTCTTCACTTTGGTGATACACCATGGTGGCAGTCAACACACCCGGAATAGCATTAATCGTTGATATATCATCCATCAAGGATCTTTGGCTCGGGCCTTCAACGACGACGACTAATTTAACGTCATTATTGGCTGATAACTCAGCATTCTCGATCGCCATAATTTGCTGTCTTACGTCAGCCATTTTATCTGGGTGTACTTGGACAATTAGGCTGGTTACGTGCAGTTCATTGCTCATATATCGCTCTCATATTGTTTATATTTTGAGGATTAACCCGCGCCTGGCGGCCCGGTTAAAATTTGGCTAAACCAGATGCTAAATCCAAGTGCGCTAACCAGTAACACAGATAAAATGGGGGCTAAAAAAACAGTCAAAAAGATAAAAATCTTTAACTCCAGACCCTTTTTGCTTTCGGTATCATTACTCATGGACCCTCCAAGAGTGGGGGATAAAAAGCAACAAATTATCATCACTTTGCTGCTTCATCATTAGGACTCGTGAGAATTTTAGCGCTAATCAAAGAACAAACTATATACTCACAAATTGGTAAAACGAGGTTAATATGATCTAGATCATCAATTTACATAAATCATTATCAAGTTGAGGGTTATTAAGCATAAATATTGATTAAATAAAGACTTACTTACCGATGTTATGACCAACTTCACCCTTTACTAACATTGAGTATAAGACACAATGAGAGGCTTCCCGCGATTAAAGGTTAGGTAATGGTTGATAGCCGGGGTTTGAAATGTGCGCTGAGGCGTTAGTGCTTGAATAAACAAATTTTAATTGCAGTGACCTTAATTGACTAAACAAGACTCCCTATCGCTAGCAGAATTTAACCGTCGCGATGTTGTTGAATTGCGCAAGAGAGGACTGAAATGACACTTGATGTAACATGGCGGCTCGGGTATTGATTATGTAAATGAATAATCACAGCTTAAGATTATAAATGCCGCGCTAAACCGAGTTAAAGATAAATATTCAATCTTGGTTCAAAAAAAACACCCTAGCCAACTCCCTTGAAAAACACCCCCCCACGACTTTCACTTTGCTCGGATGATGGGGTTTTCTCGCCAAATTAAATAAAAAAACCGATACTCAGTATCGGTTTGATATGTTCGTCAGCATAAATAGATTAATTAAGGCGATAACGCAGTACTTTTAATGATTTTTGCTCATCAATATCTGCAAAAACTTGCGGATTAGCAATTCGCTCAACATAAGTTAATGTTGGCGCAGTGCTAGCCACTTGTTGCATCAAAAAATCACAACCTAGCTCGGGCGCATTTAAACATAACAACACTTCACCTTGTGGAGCGAGTAAATCAGGCAGGCGTTTTAGTAGCCGATCATAATCTTTAGTGGCGACAAAACTGCCGCGTTGATTACTGGGTGGATCGGCCACAATCAAGTCATAAGGGCCAAGCTTGGTTAGCTTACCCCAAGATTTAAAAATATCATGGCCTAAATAACGCGCCCCAGCAGGTAAGTCATTTAATACATGGTTTTGCTTACCAATGCTTAACGCTCCTTTACTCATGTCCATGTTAACCACTTCATCTGCGCCGCCTTGCAAAGCGACTACCGAAAAACCGCAGGTATATGCAAATAAATTTAACACTTTTTTATGTTTAGCATGCTGCTTGACCCAAGCTCGGCCGTTGGCCATATCTAAAAACAAACCGTGGTTTTGTCCGCGCAAAAGATGCACTAAAAAATGCGCGCCATTTTCGCTGACCACGTGCTGTTCAGGTACTTGTCCATACAACAATTCACTCAAGGTTTGGCCACCTTGGCGGTATTGGTAGACCAAATTAAGTGGCTCATTTGGGCGTTGTTGTTGCCAAAAATTCACGATAGCAGTCACTAATTCATCGAGTTGCTCGCTTTCGAGCATTTTAAAACTGGTGAGTAATAACACCGGTTTGTACCAATCTAAACACAGATGCTCATCGCCTGCATATAACCCTCCACGACCGTGAAATAAGCGGCAAACATCATCACCTAGGGTCAAACTGGGTAGTACTTGTAAAAAACGCTTCATACACTCTCTTACTTTATCAGCTTATACAATCGATAGGATCAGGCATCAGTGGTTGATGACTTGGCTTTGACAGCATTGTCGTTATCGTTATCATTTTCAGCGGCATTGCCAATATCATTGCCAACACCCTTACTCGATTCTGTTTCAGTCGCGGCTAAAGTGTCGCCCTCAGTATGACTAGCAGATCCACTGAGCGTTTCCTCAACATCATCCGATAATAAAATAGCCAACCAACTACCCGATTGACTCGACTCAAGACCAATTTTAACAATCATGGTCAATGGCACTGACAACAACATCCCAACAGAGCCAAGCAGCCAGCCCCAAAAAATTAATGATAAAAAGACCACTAAGGTAGACAGTCCAAGGCCACGTCCCATAAAACGTGGTTCAACCACATTGCCCATCACCATATTGGTACCCACATACAGTAAACCGGTAATACCCGCAGCACCCGGACCCATTTGGATAAAAGCCAATAACACGGCTGGGATGGCGGCAATAATGGACCCAATATTAGGAATATAGTTAAACAGAAAAGCAATCACCGCCCACAACAACGCATAGTCAACCCCAATGATGCTCAAGCCAATGCCTATCACAATCGCAGTGGCTATACTGACTAAGGTTTTTATCACCATGTATTGATTAACCGAATGTAAAAACTTATCGATTTGCTGGAGTCGCATATCGGGGTCATCTAACGCTAAATGGAATTTTTTAGGTAACGATTGTGCTTCAAATAACATAAACACTATGGTCAGGATGATCAGAAATAAATTAGCCATGACATTGCCGACCCCAGAGAGCATGTTGGTGGTCATGGATAACGCCATACCAGGGTCAAAGTAGTCGAGCACTTTTTGCTTAGATATCTGAATATTAAAGCTTTGCAGTTTTTCAAGCACCCAAGCAAATTGCTCAATTAATTGCTGACGATACAACGGCATTTGCTGGGAAAATTCATTCACTGAACTGCCAACTAAACTGGCCAGCCACAGTCCCATTAACACAATAAAACCCATTAATAAGATGATCGACAGCCATTTAGGGATATGAAAACGCGACATCAATCGAATGGCAGGATTACAAATCACTGCTAAAAATGCAGATAAGACAAAAGGCACCACGATAGGGCTGGCCGTTTTAATCCCGGCTAAAATAATCACCACGCAGGCCATTACCACAAAACTGCGAACAGCCATGGGGGATTGTTGTATTCCTTTCATAGGGTGAAAAATCCTTATTGTTGCTTATTAAAATGATTCTATATGCTAAGCTAAACCCAGTAACATATTGCAATCTAAGTTAAAAATTATTGTCTATTCATATTCAGCTGATGCCAATATTGGCATTCAACCACTTTCAGGGACTTACTGACATAATATGAAACCAGAAACTGCCATTATACGCATTAAAAACTTACGTTTACGTACTTTTATTGGTATCAAAGAAGAAGAAATTAATAATCAACAGGATGTTATCATCAACGTGGTGATCCATTATTGTGCCGATAAAGCCCGCAACAGTAACAACGTAGCAGATGCATTGAATTATCGCACTATTACTAAAAAAATCATTGCCTTGATTGAGAATAACCGATTTTCTTTATTAGAAAACTTAACGCATCAAACCCTCTCTATTGCCAGTGAACATGATTGGGTTGAATTTGCCAGTGTTGAAATCGATAAACCCCATGCACTGCGCTTTGCAGACTCAGTGTCGATGGAATTATGCTACCAAAAGCCGCAGTAGCAGCTATGTTACTCGCAGAATTTGTGATCATTTTTTAAGCTTATTATCGTATATAGCTACATTGAGTAAAGGGGGATTTACATGAGAATACTAATAACAGGCGCAACAGGATTTGTGGGTAAACAATTAGTCAAATCGCTTGGCGAGCACCAGCTGATCATATTGACGCGGAATGTTAGTAACGGAAAAAGTCTTCTTGGCAGCCATCATCAATACTGGCAAACCCTTGCAGACAAACCAGATCTTAACGATATTGATGCAGTAATAAACCTTGCAGGCGAACCTATAGTCAATAAACGTTGGAGCAACAAGCAAAAAAAACTGATCTGCGACAGCCGTTGGGACATCACTTCGGCCTTAACTCAGCTTATCCGTAAAAGCACCAATCCACCGCATACGTTTATTAGCGCCTCAGCCATCGGTTACTATGGCCGACAAGGCAACACACCTATTGATGAAACCAGTGGTTTTAATGCTGAATTTAGCCATGATATATGCCAGGAATGGGAAAACATTGCCCTTCAAGCTCAATCGCAACATACCAGAGTGTGTATCACGCGCATTGGTATTGTACTCGGCAAAAATGGCGGCGCATTGGCAAAAATGTTACCCCCATTCAAGCTTGGTTTAGGCGGCCCAATAGGTAATGGTGAGCAAGGGATGAGTTGGATCCACATCGATGATTTAATTAGATTATTGTGCTACTTACTCAGCAATCCAAACTTACAAGGCATCTATAATGCAACCGCGCCTCAGCCTGTTAGCAATGCAGAATTTGCTAAAGCATTAGGCAGTGCATTAAATCGTCCCACCAAAATAACCACGCCACCATTAGCATTAAGGCTGGCAATGGGTGAAATGTCAGAATTACTCACTACAGGTCAATTTGTATTGCCAAAACGCACTTTAGCGGCAGGCTTTGGGTTTCAATACCGCGACATCAACAGTGCATTACAACAAGTGATTAACTAGTTTCTATAGTAATGGCTAAACCCATTGTTTAATTTTATCGATAATAGGACCATAGCGTCGAGCGAGTGGTCGATGTTTTTTATAAATGACGAACAATGGTTCACTCACGACTACATGAGCTGTTTGCTCAGTGGCAAAAGATGCAATTCGAATATGCTCTGGTTGCGCAAAATGATCTACAGCAAATTGTGGTAACACAGCAAATGCTAATCCTTTGGCTACCGGCACCAGAATTTGGTTCAGTTGATTAACGTAACTTCGGATCGGCACCTGCATCGCTAACGCTTGTTTATCGGAAAAATACTGCTGGGTTATTTGCGACCAATAATGCATGCCGTCGGGGTGGCTGACCATGCCAAGGGCCATTAACTGTTCAAAGGTGACCGATTGATATGAGCACGACTCAGGTAATACCAAACACAATGCTTGTGTGGCTAATGGGGTGACGACCAAATCGTCCATATTAATCGACTGAGTGATAATGCCGACATCAATGGTATTGGCCATTACACTATCGATGATGCGGTGATTGGGCGCCGCTTCCAGTGAGATTTGTAATTGCTTATGCGGTAACTGGTAGTCAATTAGATGGGGATATAACAATAGTGCCATCGATCCAGAACAAGCTAAACGACACTCACCAATGTGCTCATCATCCACCGCTAATTGTGACAAAACTTGCCGTTGTTGTTGCTGCCAAACCAATGCTCGTTGATATAAAATAATCCCCGCCTCGGTTAGCTCAAAGCTTTTCCCTATTCGGATAAGCAAATCAACACCCACCTGCTGTTCAAGCTTTTTAATGTGCTGACTGACACCGGGTTGAGTCATAAAAAGCTGCTCGGCGGTGTGAGTGAAATGCCCTACTTCCACGAGTTTAATGAAGGTGGTTAACCATTGTTGATTTAACATATCGCGCCTCTATTTTACACCAAACACTTGATTACTATCGACAATGAATATCCTTTGTGCAAATGCTAACGTCACTGCTGATAATGAACATTGATAATAAAATGATAATAACAAAAAATTATCAATTTAAGTATTTTTAATAACTTATAACTAGCACACCATCTCATATAGTAACGCTATTAACTCGGGCGGTATAACGGACAACACGACTGCATTGTTAAGAAATTAAGAGGTTAAGAGGTTAAGAGGTTAAGAGGTTAAGGTGAGTGATACATATCCAAGTCGTTTTTCACATATTGGCATTTTAGTTACGGATATAGACGCTGAAGTTACATTTTTATACTGAAGTATAAAACCTGTATCACCTCGTTGAAAAATCGATATTTAATTGATTTAAAGTGAATAGTCTAACGAATGACAAAATAAGGCATTCCCTCCGCCCATGGAGGTCAGATGCAAGAGGTTGAACAACGCAGGACCCGTTGCCGAACAACATTATGCCTTTAAGTCTTCATCTTGATTAAAACAACTTGAATTCCCCCTGCATGACCCGCTAGTTAATACGATTAGTTTTTGCAATCCTCACCAACGCTTATAAAACTCATTTTTTAAAATGTCAAACTTTAGAGTGACTTGACTGTGCCTAATTCCTTACTATTATTAAAAAGTTCAAAAAACAAACGATTTAATTAATTATAAAAAAGGAAAATAAAATGAAAAGAATATTAATTACATTAGCTTGCGTTGTGTTTAGTTCTACATTATTTGCCAAAGATAGATTAGAAATTTACGAAGATTACGATCTAGGTACCGAAATTATGGTAATCACTACCGTTAAAGTGGACCCTAATATGTCTGATGTATATTTGGCCGGTCTGAGTGGAAGTTGGGTTAAAGCGGTTAAAATTGAAAAAGAGCTAGGCTTTATCAAAGACTGGAAAATCTATGCTAGTGACTTGCCCGTGAGTGGTGATTTTAATATGTTATTAGTAGTGACCATGGCTAATGGCGCAGACATAGAGCCTAACAAAAAGAAGTATGAAGCGTTCATGAAGAAGTGGAGTGAGGCGGATCAAAAAATGTCTAACGAAATTTCAGCAAAATACCCTGAAGTGAGGACGTTAACGGGTGAATATCGCATGCGTGAGATCATGATGAAATAATTAATAAAGCGCTTTTTTGCGGAGAAGCTAAAGGGCGCTGAATTAAAAATCAAGGCCAATGGCAACTAACGCCGCTGAATTTAAATGGCCAACGTTAAGAGCTTTATCTGATCCATCGCTTTGACTATATTTATATCCCACAGGAACTTTTGGTAGAAGGACTCGAGTATATTTGCTGTAAATTCAATTTTTTGTTGCGATCTCAATCCCTATAATGTTTTGCGAGTTCGATACGAGTGATATTTAAATTAGGTTTTAATGCGATTGCCTGTTTTAAACTTGCCGCCGTCTCAACATATCTGCCCGATAGTAACAAAGTTCTTCCAAGGTTATGGCATGGGATATTTAGAATGGATAGCTAAAGCATGTTGATAACACTTTATTACTATCGACAATGAATATCCTTTGTGTCAGTGCTAACGTCACTGTTAATAAAAATGATCAGAAAGATTTTTTATTTTACGTATTTTTAATCATTCATGGCCACCACATAATCTTATGCACTCACGTTATCAACTCATGCGGCATAAGAGGCAACACAGCGGTATTAAGCGGTTAAATTGAATAATAAGTATCTAAGTAGTTTTTCACATATTGGTATTTCAGTTACGGATGTAGACGCTGAAGCTTAATTTTATATTGAAGTATAAAAACGGTTTATAACCTCATTAAAAATAAATGATTGACGCATTTAAAGCCAATAGCCTAACGGATTACAAATTTTAGGTTAAGTTTACTCACTGATTAATATCGAAGGTTATTGGCATTGGCACCCATTAAAGGTGATGACTTAGCAGACCTAGATTAAAATAAAAAAACCACCTAAAATGGTGGTCTTTTTCATTATCTAATCTGTAATAAATTATACGCTCGCTCACACAAAGTTATCCATGAACCTTAAATCCCCTCACATTCCTATAGTGTATAAATACGCTTTATTTATAGGCACCATCTGCATAAGTCAACTCATAACTGTGGCTGTAAATTTCCAAAATATTACCAAATGGGTCTTCCATGTAAATCATACGATATGGTTTTTCACCTGGATAATAGTAACGAGGAGCCTTCATACGCTTTTTACCACCAGCAGCAACAATCTTCTCTGCTAGTCCTTCTACATCGGGGTCTTGTACGCAGAAATGGAAGATACCCGTTTTCCAATATTCGAAGTTGTTTTCTGGGTTCTGTTGGTTTTTAAATTCAAAAAGTTCAACACCAATACGATCACCCGTTGATAGATGCGCAATACGGAAGTGCTCCCAACCGGCACCAAATACGTCAGTACACATTTCACCGATTGCCGATCCATCTTCAACAATCTCCGTAGGCTCCATAATGATGTACCATCCTAGCGTTTCTGTATAAAACTTAACGGCGGCTTCTAAGTCTGGTACTGATATACCAATGTGGCTAAATGTACGAGGATAAACCATGTTATGACTTCCTTACTATTGGGTGGTTAGTTTCAATAAAGAAAGTATAGCTATTATTTTTTGTAGCGTTAAATTTTCAATTAGTATTATTTTAATAATTTTATATTATCAAAAACACTTGCGATGATGGGGGGCTTCAATAAAAAAGCGACTAGTTAAGGTATTCTAATCGAGATCTGTAAATATCTACGGGGATAAATCTATCAACAAACTCATAAAATCATCTATTAATCGCACCTTATTTGATTATAGGATCTTAGCCTAAGCAGTGGCATATTTAGTCTGTTAAGATTTATTTTTGATAATTTAGCGGGTAAATCTGGAATGGTTTACACCCGAATTCAGATAATAACTGATGGTTATGCAATCGCTTGGTGGGGATACAGATTATCTGGCAGAGGCGTAATATGACTGCAGAGTCATTTATCACCAAATGAGCGAATTTCCACATCGGTTAAATAACGCCACTCCCCTGCTGCTACATCGGCACTCACAGCACCAATACTTTCACGATGAAGAGACAACACTTTATTACCAATAGCAGCAAACATACGCTTTACTTGATGAAACTTGCCTTCCGTTAAAGTCAGCAATACTTCTTGAGGTGTGATAATGAGCAAATGCGCCGGTAATGTCAGCTCTTGTTCCCCTTGCAAAGCAATGCCTTGTAAAAAAGACTCACAAGCATCTGCGGCTATCGGCTTAGCTAATTTAACCCGGTAAACTTTATGGCATTGTCCAGACGGAGATGTGATAGCAAATGTCCAACGACCATCATCGGTAATAAGCACTAATCCGGTTGTGTCGGCATCTAATCGTCCGGCAATGTGCAACTCAGATGGGCGTTCGACGTCAATTAACGAAAATAACGACGGATAGACACCATCGACATTCGAACAAAGAGTATTGGCTGGTTTATTGATTAACATATAGCGAAAAGCTCGAGCTGCAAGCTTTTGACCGTTTAAGCTAACTTCATTATTTTCATGAACCTGAACAGCTTCATTCCTAACAACCACACCATTAACCAACACCTCACCACTATGAATTAGTTGGATCGCGTCATACCTTAATAGCTCAGTACTTTTACAAATAAATCGATCAAGACGCATAAATAACCTTAACGTGGGGTAATCATTTTTTATTGGCTACTTGAGGGGATTATGCCACAGACGTCAAGTGCTGTTTGTATTATTAGGGTAATAGCAAACACATTACTCAAGTAAAAAAGCGTCAATAAATGTAGCACCGACACTTAACGCAAACCCCATAAACATCATTGCAATAAAAAATTTGCTTAAAGCTAATTTTCTGTCGCACATTTACCTTAACGCACTAATCTAAACTGAATCGACTAACGTATTAGTCTGCAAACCCAATCAAGACGTTGAAAAGCAATGCTACCACCTCAAGATACCTCAAGAATTATTGAAATGGCTTGGGAAGACCGAACCCCATTTGAAGCCATTGAACACCTTTACGGCTTAAGCGAGTCCAATGTGATCAAACTGATGCGCCTAGCGCTTAAACCTAATAGTTTTAAGTTATGGCGATCACGTGTCAGTGGCCGTAAAACCAAACACCTTAAATTACGTCCTCTAGGCATTGATAGAGGTTATTGTCCTACACAATACAAACCAAGACAAAAAAAGTAACCCGACTAACGAAGTAAAAAAGGAGATGAATCATCATCTCCTTTTTTGGTGCCAACCTAACCGGCTTTGAGCATGTCACTACAGGACATATTGAGTAATTGCCTACAGCGCCAAATACCTAATATCGACACAATTGCCGCCCCCGCAACAGGGGCTAATACCCACCATGGCCAATGCATATAAACCACCAGATCAAACACTTGGGTTTTTAACATAAACAAGGCAAACTCGGCCACAATCACCGCCAACAAGCCAGCAATAGCACCGAGTATGGCAAACTCAAATCCCGTTGAAGCGCGTAGCAGCCAACCGGAGGCGCCAAAAGTACGCAACACGGCGAGCTCTCGCTGCCGAGTCGCCATTCCCGCCTCCGTTTGCGCAACCAACACCAAAGCACTGGCCAGTAACACTAATACCAACACCAAAGACAACGACAATGACACTTGCTCAATGATTTGCCGTAACTGCCGAACAATCGCTCCGACATCGATAATCGATACCGTGGGGAATTGTTGAATTAACTGCAATACCACTTGATTTGCGCTAAGCAGGCTTCCATCGGCCGCCAATTGCGCATCATTTAGATGAAAGCTTGCCATAGAAGTATAAGCAAACGGCGCGAGTGCTTCAGGGGTGAAGATCATGAAGAAATTGGGTTGTAAGGTTTCCCAATGCACTTGCCTGATACTGGCAACCTTAACCGAAAATGATTGATTATCGATGAGGTAAGTTAGTGTATCCCCCATTACAATGCCGAGTCGATCTGCCACACCAGACTCGACCGACACATCATCGCCAGCGAGGTTAAATGCGCCTTCGAGTAAGGTATTATTCGGCGGTAAGGTTTCACGATAGGTTAAATTAAGTTCGCGTGAAATACCCACACGCCCTTCAACACCGTTCTCTGCCTGCTTACCTGAAATCAATTCCTCGTCGTTAATGTGAGTCAGTCGCCCACGAACCACAGGATAAATATCGGTTGCTTTAATATGATTGAGGGTTAAAAAGTCATCAAGTGGCTTAGCATCTTCTGGCGCTATATTGACTAAAAAGTAATTGGGGGCATTTTCAGGTAACTGTTTCTGCCATTCATTGAGTAAATCTTGGCGCAACGCTAATATGGTTAACAGCAATACCAGTGCACTGCTAAAACCAACCAACTGTACTGCGTTTTGCCGCGCACGACGACGAAGTCCGGCTAAAGCCAATTGAAAAGGATTAGTGGTTTTCATGCCAATGCCATGACCAAAGCGGATCATCACAAACCCCAGCACACTCAATAAGACTCCCAACAACATCACCGCGAGTACCACCGTCATGGTCAACGCTAAACTTCTTGAATATAAATAACCCAACAAGGCCATCGCAGCCAAGCTTAATAACAGATGCAACCACATGCCTAGCTGCAAGCCTTCTAATTGACGTTGCAATACCCTTAACGGCGGAATGGCCAATAAACGCATTAATGGATATGCGGAAAACATAAATGCGCTGATCAATCCCGTGCTAACCCCTAATAATATGGGGCGGAAATACGGGGGTGAGTAAGCGGCGATTTCGGCCGGTAAAAAAGCGGTAATCCCAAGGTCGAGCAATACCCCGCCCAGCAAACCAAGGACAATACCCAGTAGTGTGACTAACGACAAATGCAGTCCAAATAATACTCGAATTTGCTGACCCGAAGCACCAAAGGTTTTTAGCATGGCCACTACGTCATAATGACGCTGACAATAACGCTGGGCGGCTATGCCAATCGCGGCACACGCTAAAGCAATGCCGAGTAGACTGGCGAGCAACAGAAAGCGCTCAGCACGCTGCACTGCTGAGGCAATAGGAGAATCTCCCGATTGCACATCCACCCAGCGCTGGCTGTTATTCAGTAGAGGTTTGGCTTGCTGTTCAAACGCCACTAGTTGTTCAGCATTACCGGTAAATTGGTATAAATAAGTCACCCTGCTGCCCGGTTGGATAATGCCGGTTGCCGCCACATCATCTAAACGGATAAGTAACACCGGCGAGGAGGCAAACGGATTAAAGCCAGCATCAGGTAAACGGCTAATCTCTTCTGTAAGCGATAACTCACTATTGCCCAATTCAATGGTTTTTGGGAAGCCAAGCAAACCACCTAAACGGTTTTCATACCAAGCTTGACCCGTTTGTGGCAGTGCTCTAGTGATACCGTTACTCAGCTCTATATCGCCTTTTAACGGATAACCATCACCTACCGCTTTTACCGTGACTAACTGAAACTTATTGCCCGAATATACCATCGAGTTAAATTGCATGTTCGTGACGTGAGCCAGGCCTATTTTATCTGCCAGTGTCAGCAATTGTGGGTCAAGTTCAACCGGCGAATCAATAATACGATCGGCGGCAATAAAGTTAGCGGCTTCGCCATTAATGGCCACTTGTAAACGCTCACTCACCCGCGCAAGGCCCGTTACTGATAACACCGCTAACGTAATGGCCAATACAATAAGCATTAACTGCCCTTGAGCCAGTTCTCGTTTAAACAATCGCCACGCAATTTGCCATTCCATTAATTAACCTCCGCTAAAGGCTGTGAATGCTTATGTTCGGTCACACTGGTATCTAAATAGGGTTCTGACAAATGACCATTTTCCATCACTAATTGCCGAGCACAACGTTTGGCCAAATGTAAATCATGGGTCACCAGCACAAGCGTAGTATCACTCTCTTGATTGAGGGCAAATAACATATCAGCGATTTTATCACCGTTAACACTGTCTAAATTACCTGTCGGTTCATCTGCAAACAGGACTTTGGGTTCACAAATAAACGCCCGTGCGATGGCGACACGTTGCTGCTCCCCACCGGACAATTGTTTGGGTAAATGATTTAATCGATGAGATAAACCGACTCGGTCGAGCATCGATTGGGCTTTTTGGTTGGCATCTTTCACCCCAGCAAGCTCAGCAGGTAACATCACGTTTTCTAGGGCCGTTAACGTATCGACCAACATAAATGACTGAAAGATAAAACTGACTTTTTGTTTCCGTAGCGCAGCTTTTTGCTCTTCATTTAAGCCTGATAATGCTACGCCATCTAATACAATTTCACCTGAGGTAGGCGTATCTAACGCCGCAAGTAATCCCAATAGTGTCGACTTACCTGAACCTGATGGTCCCAAAATGGCTATACTGTCTCCTTGCTTGACTTCTATATTAATGCCGTTGAGGATAGTCAACTCTCCCTCTTGGGTCACGACAGTTTTATTGAGGTTAGTTACAGTAATGGCACTGATATTTCGATCGATATTATTAGACATACAATCCTTCTTATATTCGTCACTTAAACGCGTACTTACTAGCGTGCTTTTAGTGATAATGATGTGCGCACCAACCTATGCTGCCACGATTCTGATATTAGGTGATAGTTTAAGTGCAGGCTATGGTATGGCAGAAAACCAAGGCTGGGTACAATTACTCCGTGATGAACTGCCAAACGCCCACATTATTAACGGTTCGGTGAGTGGTGAAACCACCGCGGGTGGATTACGTAGACTCCCGAGTTTACTGAGGTCAAGCCAACCCGATCTAATTATAATTGCGTTAGGAGGCAATGATGGCCTGCGTGGTTTTCCACCCGATAAATTGAAATCAAATCTTACAAAAATCATTAACCTATCCCAGCAACATGGCGCCAAAGTCTTACTGACTGAAATCATGGTGCCACCCAATTACGGTCCCCGATATACCAGCTCTTTTACTCAGACTTACCATCAATTAGCCGAAGAATACGCGATTAAGCTGATACCGTTTTTTATGCAAGATATCGCCATCGATAAAACATTAATGCAACGCGACGGCATTCATCCTAATGAACAGGCTCAACCGATGATTACGCAGTGGATGTTACCTTGGATCACTCAGGCACTAGTAGAGTAAATCGCTCAGTTTGTTTGACTTTAGCTCAAAATGTTAATTTTTTTTTAATAAAGTGATCGAAAGTCATTTTAATTTAAGCTCCAATGTTTAAAATGAGCACAGCTAGCACATTAGATAACCATGAATAATTAACAGTGAATAAATAACAATAAATAAATAACGATAAACTTTAGACAACAACTAAGGCAATAAGGAAATAATATGTCCGTCAGTCGTCAAAAAAAAGTATACTTGCCAACCGCAACACGTAAAAATCAATACATTACCATTGGTTTCCCGTTAACCGATGAATATCTTAACGCATACAGTGATTTAGAAAATTGTTACGATGAATTCAGTAAATTAGTTTATCAATTAGCTGAAAAGCAAGAATTGTACAACGTCCACGTTGTCACCACCGACAAATTACCTATGGTACGCTTCCACAACGAAGCCTATTGCTTAAACTCAGAAGAGCAATTACGTTTTTTCTATAATCCAGCCCATCATGAAGCAAACAGTTTGCACAGCGTTGCAGGTTTTCGAGCCAGAAAGCTCAGAATTGTATTTTTAGCCACAGGTAAAGATCTTCGTAGCCATTCAGCTGAATTCCATTCTCATGTGCAAAAATTTATTGCTGAGTTAAAACCGTTATTACCCGTCAAAGATGTACCGATTAAAGTGCGTGACCACCAGCATCTTTCATATGACTTTTTTGCAAAATCCAAGGGGCTCAAAGAAACATACGGCTATAAATTACGCGCAGTAGACAGCCGCTATCATCGTCGTCACTGCGAGCTACCAGACGATGTGAGCACGCTTAATTATGTCACCATTAACATTCCGGTTGAGCGTCGTATCAAAAAGCAATTGCTTGCAAATGATACAACTGATTTTTCAAGTCTGTATAAAAATTTATGCGATAAGTTTTTCAAAGCGACAAGCAGTAAGCAGTTAAATCGTGTTGCTGTTGTTGCTAACGGTAAGTTGCCACTTGTACGTAACAGTAAGTATGAGCAATTAACCAGCACCAACGAGTTTCAGATGATCGGGTTTGACCCTCACACTGAATCACCTGAACCTATTTGCCACTGGGATGCCAATAAGCTTGTAGATGCTTTCCGGTTTGTCATTGTAGCGGGTAAAAGTGATGAAACAGACGAAGGTTATGGCCGCTTCATGAACCAAGTAGAAGACGCTTTACGTCTCTTTACTAATGAGCTAGACATCGATAAAGAACATGCAGATGTTATTTTACGTTTTCATCAACACATCAGTTACAAAGCCTAATCATATTGAGGTTTTTCTAGCATAAAAAAACGACAGCATGAGCTGTCGTTTTTTGATCTATCCAATCACTCACAATGTAATGCTACACCGACTGGTTACGCTCAGCTAAACGATTCATCACGGTATTTACTGATAATGATGCACCATGGGCAATTTTATCAGCCAGCTTTTTCTTCATTTGATACTTTATTTTGATCACTTGATGGGTCTTAACTAAAGTTAAAATCACATCATCACTGGTAGATACTTCATCAATTAACCCTAAATCAATGGCTTGTTGTCCATACCAATGTTCGCCTGTTGCCACTTTGGCAATGTCCATATTGGGACGGTAACGGCCAACAAACTCTTTAAATAATACATGAGTTTCTTCGAGTTCTTGTTGGAACTTAGCTCTGCCTTCATCGGTATTCTCACCAAAAATGGTTAAGGTACGCTTAAAGTCACCGGCAGTGTGCTGCTCATAGTCAATATCATGCTTTTTAAGCAAGCGATTAAAGTTAGGAACCTGTGCCACTACGCCAATAGAACCGACAATCGCAAAAGGAGCGGCATACACCTTGTTTGCCACACACGCCATCATGTAACCCCCACTCGCCGCCACTTTATCCACGCAGATAGACAACAGAATATTAGCTTGACGCAAGCGATCTAATTGGCTTGAAGCTAGACCATATCCATGAACCATACCGCCACCACTTTCAACATTCACCAACACTTGGTCATCTTTATCAGCAATGGTTAGAATAGCGGTGACTTCTTCACGTAATGACGCGACTTCATTGGCATCAATACTGCCTTTAAAATCAATAACGAACACTTTGCCTTTGGTTAAAGCTTGTTTTTCAGCGGCTTTTTCGTCTGCTTTCACTTGCTTTTCATAGGCTTTAAATTGCTTTTTAGGCAGTAACTCTTCTTTTAACTGGTGCTTAAGTTGCAGCAGCTCATCTGAAATATCAGTCAGTCTTAACTCACCTTTATCAGATTTGTTTTTCATGCTGCTAGCCAGTACAAATATTACTACCGCTAAAATAGCGACAACAATTGTTACCGCTTTTGCTAAAAACAGGCCGTATTCATATAAAAATTCCAAATTTCGCTCCATACAGGGATGACAATCTGCGGTATTTTAACAGCAATAACCAATAAGTAGACAATAAAAAACCCAGCTAATTGCTGGGTTTTTTAAGATATTACATACTAATTAGTAAGCATTAGTTACAACTTTGGATCACATCACTATTATTCACAACAATCGTCGCTTGTCCTAAACCAGCTGTTTTTGCAAAACCTGCTACTTGAGACTGCATTTCAACAGTAGCTTGCATTGCCATACCATCTGTTGCAGGTGTCTCACCAGGACTCACAATCGAACTGTGATGACCTTTAGAAAAACGTACCGCACCAGAACCAGGCGTTGTTGTATCAACACAATCTAGGCTTAACGAAGCTATTAATGGTTCAGTACCCGACAATGGGAAACCTTCAACACTATTAGGTAAGGTTTGGTCTGGTAAATTACCAGCACCATCACCGACAATCTCGATCAGGTGCACAGGTAAACCGGTAGACGCTAATTTCTCACCATGGTTAATCGGGTCTGCTGAATCAATAGCCGTTTGCACTGCAAACGCAAAGGTAGGAATAAAGCCAGCATAAACCGCCTGCACTAATGCTGCGTATTCTGGGGTACCAGGCTCATAACCTGCTGTATTAGCCGCCGTCACAAGATCCATGAAAGTGCTAGAGGCAGTAATGTTACTAAACAACACTGGCCCAAACGCCGCAGATCCAGCAAAAGCACCCGCTAAACCACCCGATGGCGCCACTAACGATGCTGCATTAATTGCATAAGCGTTAGGTAAAGCATCACCCGTCATAGGATTAACTAATCCGGTACTCGCATAGGTTGAGAATGTGGTACCCACAATGCCTCCTAAACTCAAACCTTGAGCACTCATTTTAGATACATCAAATACTTGAGGTTGACTTGCCGCAGCGAGTTGTTGCGCCATTCCAGTCAATAATAATCTTAAACCTAAATGGTCTAAGGTTGCTTGACGGAAATTGTCACGTACTGTCAGTGTGCTTGAAATATTGACAAACACTAATGGGTTACCATTGGTAAACGCATCAGGTGTACCCACTACCGGACCAAATGAAGGATCTGTAGCAGATATTTCATAAATGCCGTCTTTGTCTAAATCAAATGAGCGGGCACCGTGTAATGGCATATCTATCGCGATAGTGGCAACACCAGCAGCAGCGTAAGTGCCGGCATAAGCAAGCGCCATTTCTTTACCACCGCCTAAACCATGCAGTGCAATCGTTGTTGGCCAACCACTGGTTGGTGGTACAAACGTACCCCCTTGAGCAGCAGTAAATGCGGCAAGCTTAGCCGCATTGGGTAAGGTAATTTGAACGGCAACAGTTTCATAACCTTGGATAGCCGGAATAGGATTAAACTTAGTTAAATGTTTAGTGGTGTCAGCTGCAGTACCATCGTCAAGTTTCCACTGCTTACCTGCAAGCAGTGCTGGGTTGCTCAACGCTGCTTGAGGGTCAACACCGTTGTCAGATGCTTGGGCAAAATAATTAGCTTGGCTTAATGTACCGGCCTGTAGTGCTAATAATACTGATACCGGGCTGTCGCCTTGAGCAAACCAGCGACCATTGGGGGCTGTTGGGGCACCATCGATGATTGGAATAGTACAAGTTGCAGATGAACAATCACCGTAAATAGGCAGCTTAATTTTTGCGGTGTAAAGATCGGCCATGTCAGCAACAACATATGCTGCACCGTCTTCTACAGTTAATCCCGCAGCCTGAGCAACAGTGTATCCCGTTGGCGTTATCGCTTCTGCAAATGCAGGCATATAGGCTGGGTTAGACGCCATCAATAATTTAGTGGTTTCATACACATCAGCTACGGACTGAGTGGTAAATAAGCCTGAAAAACTAATCGACTCAGGGTCAACGCCATGTGTTGCAGCAACGCCTTTCTCATAACTGTTAACGAGATACTGGAGCATTTTTTGTTGTTCTGTTTCAAGCTGCTGAGTTTCAAAATCTAACTTTAACAGACCATATGTAGTAGACGGAGCAATACCACGGCCTAACGAATCTTGAATAAGATCGGTAGTCACGTAGATATAAGACTGGCCAGCTTTTAATGGTTTAAGCGGTACGATGGCAACTTTATTGCCTGATGCTTTTGATACAAAGTCAACGCCAAATTGAAGCTCTTCACCCACTTTACAGGCAGAAACTGAAGGTGCTGATTGACACTCAGCATCACTTGATAATGCTCCGCCCACCGTCGCTTCGAACATACGCACCGCACCCGGTTGAAACACAGAGGCTGCATCCAACGTTAACGCATTGCCCTGTAAATCATTAGCAAGTTCAACAGTAACCGTAATAGGTGAGCTAGTTGACCAGCCATCTAATGCACCTAATGCGATTTGAGGATCAGTATAGTTACCGCTGGCCTCGCCAGGGATAGATAATGTGCCATCGGTTGTGCCACTAAAAAGTAAATCGTTTGGTAATGGTACTAGGCTATTAGCAGGATCAAACTGCATATGTGAAACAGGCACTAACGGCTCAGCATTCGCTACGGCTTCGTTAAAACTGTCACCACCACATGCTGTTAAGCCAAGAGCAGATGTTATTGCAACACCCAAAATGAGTCTTTTCATCTTTTTTCCCCAAATCTTGTTTTAATAATTTTTTTTCCCCAAAAACTAGTCACAATAAGTCCAATCATGCGACCATAAGGACTTATGTTAGTCCTTAACTATTCTCAAGTTAACGTAAAATTATTGAGTTAGCTACAAGTTTGTTACATACGTATGACCTATTGGCATACAATTATTAATCATTTGTTTCAAACGGTCGTTTATTTTTTATCCGGTACTAGATTTGACGGGCGATTGCGCTAAGAGGAAATAATCAATCATGTTGGAATATCAAGCTGCAAAAGATTTACTCAATAACAAAACAATCTTAGTTACGGGCGCTGGAGACGGGATTGGTCGTGCAGCATCAATCGAATTTGCCAAACACGGCGCAACGGTAATTTTACTCGGTAAGACCGTCAAAAAACTCGAAAACGTATACGATGAAATTGTCAATGCGGGTTATCCAAAGCCTGCCATTGTGCCTTTAGATATGAAAGGCGCGACTGAACAGAATTATATTGATATGGCAGACACCATTGCTGAGCAGTTTGGTCATTTAGATGGTTTATTGCATAACGCATCTCAACTGGGAGCATTAGGCCCATTTGAGCATATTGATTTAACCTCTCTTGAAACCATTTTAAAGGTTAATGTCACGGCTCAAGCCATCATGACCAAGTCATTATTGCCTATAATGCGTAAAGCCGAGCATGCTTCAATTGTGTTTACTTCAAGCGGTGTTGGCCGTAAAGGTCGAGCTTATTGGGGACCTTATGCTTTTTCTAAATTTGCCACCGAAGGAATGATGCAAGTATTAGCCGATGAGTGTGATAACACTTCGGTACGAGTTAATAGTATTAATCCTGGCGCAACTCGCACTGAAATGCGGGCAAAGGCTTATCCTGGTGAAGATCCAAAAACCCTAAAAACAGCACAAGAAATTATGCCTAGTTATTTATTTTTGATGGGCAATGGCTCTATCGACACAAATGGCCAAGCGTTAAATGCTCAGTAAGTAATGCAGCGTCGAAAAAAAACGGAAGCAATTGCTTCCGTTTTAGTTTTAATTCTAATTTTTAATAACAGTCTCGTTTAGAAACTCATATTCTCGGTATTCTGGCTCACTAGCTTATCGCCAATACCTGTCACCATGGTTAACTGTTGTAAATCGGTGAATTTGCCATTTTTGGTTCGATAATCAACTATCGCTTTTGCTTTCGCTTGACCAATACCTTTGAGGGCTTGTAATTCCTCAACACTGGCATTATTGATATTGACCTTTTGCATATCAGTTGATTTTTTTTTAATCGCTTTTGTCATTTTCTGTGTAGGTTCTGCCATTGTTTTTGCCGTTTCTGCGGCGTAAGAATGACTGCTTAACAAACAGCATAAACCCATAAATATTGCAGTTAATGTCAATGGTGATTTCATTAGATTCTCCTTTCTGTCCTTAATTTGCTGGTATGCGTCCTTCTCCATTACCAAGCTCGAACGATTCGGAACGCGTAGGGTTTCCGGATCGGAGGCTAACTGTAGTCAATAAACTCACATTGTACAAAAAAAACACATATTTTATTCGTTCTTATCAACAGGCTGAGTTTGTTTCGATTTGTTTTTGGACATCATTGACGAGGTAAACTGCTTTAATTCACCCAATAAATGCTGATGAACGTGGGATAATTTAGGCTTATTGTGTTTATTAAATGCAATAGGGCGACACAAACTCATAGCTTGATAACCGAGTCTTGCGGTAAGTAAACCGCCACCGAGCCCCTGTGCAATTCGGGCAGATAACTTGCCGGTCATTTCCACCGATAATAATTGGGTCCCTAAATCGGTAATCACCTCTGTGCTCCCCGCGTAAATAAGATTAACCACAATGCTACGAATAAGTTTTATCCGACTCCAATAACCTAACTCAATCGCATAAATAGCAGCGACTTCATTGATCATTTTTTGATTACGCCACAAAATAATAGCCATATCCAGCGCGGCGAGCGGACTGGCCGCTAATAATAATGCCGACTCTGCAGCAAAACGATTAACTCGCTTTTTAGCAAGTAGATCACGTTCAGACAACACAATATCTTCAAATAATACAACGATTTCAGCATCATTATGTTCATGGCTACAGGCTTGTAGATATTGTTGCTTTGCCTCGTTATTTGGGTATTTGGCTAATATTGGTGCCAGAAATTGTTTAGCTTCACCCATTTGCATGCTTTGCGACAACCGTTCAGCTTTCGCTTGATGGTCACTCACCTTTTTAAGATTAACTAATTTACGCCATTCTTTAAGGGTCAACACCATCGCCCATACACTAACAATGGATAACACTGTTGCATAAAAACCAAATAACCACGGACTTTGCTGAAGAGAGTCAATTAACCCCATCACGGTTTGAACTATGACGAAGAACACCAAACCAATAATCGATAATCTTGCCAATAGTGACCAACGCTTGGGTGTTGCAGGTTTAATGCTGTCTTCCATTGAGGCTGGTAATTCTATTAAGGATTTCTCACAAATAAAGTCAATGTCTTCAAACGGTTTAGCGGGCTTAATAGGATCCGCTTTGGAATGCGCCTCTTGAGTCACGATTAAGTCTGACTCCGTAAATATTTGCGATTTCTTTATCGGCGAACTATGTGTAGATTCATTCATAACTAAGGCCCAAATTATTGCTCAAAATAAATCCATTAAGACAATTTATCGCCTAATAGGAACTCTAAAAGGTGATCGAGACGAATGTGTTCAAATTGCGGATTGTGATCATGAATATGACTTAAATTAGGCGGCAGAAAAGCACTAAAACTAAATCCTTGTTGTTGCCAAAATGCTGCATCAGGTAATGATGCCGGAACATCGCCAGGATATAAGGTCACTTTCTTACCATCAAGCCCAGTCCCTTTTACCACTTCTTGTTGAACACCATCAATATTGACCATCCCATGTTGAGTGGCCTTAATCGCACTTATCGCCATGGTTTCAACTTCACTGCCTTCAAAATTGGCATAATGCTGGCTTTGTTGTAGCATTGCGGTTAACAAACTGAGCACATGACTCTGTTGATCACGGGTCACTCTGTCTACTTGGCTAGCAGCAAATAAAACTTTATCAATCCGCGGTGAAAACAGACGTTTTATTAAACTCGACTGACCAAATTGAAAGCTCTCCATAATGCTGTTAAGTGCACGGCCCATGTCATTAAATTGCGCCTGACCATGATTAAGCGCATTTAAACAATCAACTAATACCAATTGGCGATCAAATCGAGAAAAGTAGTCACGATAAAAGGGCTTAACGACTTGTGATACGTACTGTTCATAACGCCGTTTAAGTACGTGATAATTTGAATCACTTGAGCTTGCAGATAATTCCGAATGCTGAATTGGACTCAAGGTAATCAATGGAAAGAATGTCAGTAACGGGGTATTTTCATATTCACCCGGTAATAACATACGCCCTGGTTGGGCGTGATAAAACCCCTGTTGCCGAACCAAATCAACCAATAAGGTTTGATACAAATCAGCAATGTGCTTAAGTTGTTGTTCATCCGCTAATAGGCTTAAGTCTAACTGCTCTACTGCCTGATTAAATGCCGCAAATAAAGGTGAATGGCTTAAACATGTCACGGTGGCCTGTTGCGACAAACACCAATGGGTAAAGTCTTGTTTAAGCATAGGTAAATCAAGTAACCACTCACCAGGATAATCAACAATATCGACATACAAGGTTGCGGTATCCGTCAACTTTGCTAACAAGCCTTGTTGTGGCTGATACTTAATCGCCAAGCGTAATTCAGTAATATTTTTGGTTGAAGCGGGCCAATAGGGAGGCGACGAGCTTAATGCATTTATTGCACCTTGATAATCAAAACTGGCAATATCTAAATCAGGTTGCATGGCACGGTTGACGGCAATTAATCGACCTTCGCGCGCCACTTGCCATAATGGTAAAGGATTGTGCTTGGCCCCTTTCCCGGCATGCAATAATTGGTTAACTAATCCGCTGATAAAAGCCGTTTTACCTGCACCTGATAATCCAGTCACAGCTAACCTAACATGACGGTCGGTACTACGATGAACCAAAGATTGCGCGGTTTGAGTGACGTGAAACAAGGAACGATCTAAAAATCTCATGATGGCTGATGGCTCCCCAAAAACACGGGCGGAAAACCGCCCATTAGTAGGATTAAAGACTATTTATTTGGCGTTTAAGATCAAAGTTGTCTGAAGTGACATGTTCTTCGAGTCGTCGTAAACGGACTTCTAATCCATTAAATTGACGATTAACATCAAACAACGCTTGCTTTGCAGGTTCACCCGCTTGCCAAACTTTCTTTTTAACTTCAATATCTTTGTGCTGATCTCTGTGTTGTAAGTTCTGTGGCTTAATATCTAATATCATCCATAAGGCAATATAAATAACAAACACAAACCCTGAGCCACCGAGTAAGAATATCGACACAGCGATGACACGTACTAGCCATGTTTCAAAGTTAAAATAATCAGCGATACCTGAACACACCCCAGCCACTTTACCACTTTTGGGGTTGCGGTATAAAGTACGACCATTAGCTGAGCTCATGTTTTGCTCTCCATTCTGGTGATTCAGTATCTAAAATCGCTTCTAATGTTTCGATGCGACTACTCATTTTCTCAGCTTTAGCAATTAAACCATTAAGCTGATTAAATTCTTCCTCAGTGAGTCCCTGGCTCACTTGTCGCTTACTGCGATAATGAAGAACCAACCAGATAGGTGCCACAATCACCATAAAGATGATAATTGGTGCAATAAGAAGATCCATATCCATAACTCACCTCTGAATAAATTTATGCTTTAGATTTAGGTTGTGCTTTTGCACTCATTTTTGCTTTTAATGCTGCTAATTCGTCATTGACAGAGTCTTCTGCTTCTAATGCTGCAAACTCGTCAGCGAGAACGTTCTTTTTACCTAAATCATATGATTCTACCTGTGCTTCAATCCCTTCAACTCGACGCTCATATTGTTCAAACTTCATCATCGCATCATCGATTTTGCTTGAATCAAGCTGCTTTTTTACTTCTAAACGTGAAGTGGCAGTTTGCTTACGCATAATGATGGTTTTTTGACGAGCACGGGCATCATTCAATTTTTCTTGAAGTTGAGCGATTTCATCTTTTAAACGAGCAACATGTTCTTCAACAACTTGCAGTTCCATTTCAAGAGCTTGCAGTAAACCAACTGTTTTTTGTTTTTCACTCAAAGCAGCTTTGGCTAAGTCTTCACGATCTTTGGATAACGCTAACTCAGCTTTATTCTGCCAATCTTGAACCTGCTCTTGAACACGAGCAATCCGACGAAGTAATTCTTTTTTCTCAGCCAATACTTTCGCTGAGGTTGAACGTACTTCAACAATAGTGTCTTCCATTTCTTGAATGATAAGACGGACCATTTTTTCTGGATCTTCGGCTTTATCAAGTATTGAGCTGATATTTGAATTAACGATATCAGCGAAGCGAGAGAAAATTCCCATAATGTGTTCCTCAAAATTAACGTGGATGTCGCAGTTAGTAATACACATTACGTGCCAATATTTACAAGTTAAATAATATCATACACTTAAACAAATATTTAACTTTTGCTTTCTTTTAACACTCAAGCCATTTATTATGATTTTCACCAATTATTAGTCTAAATCACTAACAATTTTGCGAGTAGCTAACTGTGAGTAAACAATTTCAGCAAAATAATCTCATCGGCCAATCTAATGCATTACTTGAAGTATTAGAACATGTGTCTAAAGTCGCGCCATTATCCAAGCCTGTGCTCATTATTGGTGAGCGCGGCACTGGCAAAGAATTAATTGCAGAACGACTACACTACTTATCTCCTCGTTGGGATCAAAGCTTTATTAAACTTAATTGTTCTTCACTAAGTGAAAATTTACTCGAAACTGAGCTTTTTGGCCATGAGTCTGGTGCATTTACTGGCGCAAAAGGTCGGCACGAAGGTCGTTTTGAACGCGCTGATGGTGGAACACTCTTTTTAGATGAACTCGCAAACACCTCGGGATTAATCCAAGAAAAGTTATTACGTGTCATCGAATATGGTGAATTTGAACGAGTGGGTGGCAGTAAAACAGTTCAATCTGATGTTCGGCTTATTTGTGCCGCCAATGAAGATTTACCGACCTTGGCAGAAAATGGTGAATTTAGAGCTGATTTACTCGACCGTTTAGCCTTTGATGTAATCACCTTACCTCCATTAAGACATAGAACCGAAGATATCATGACATTAGCAGAATATTTTGCTATTGGCATGGCAAGACAATTATCACTGGAATATTTTGGCGGTTTTAGTCCGCTGGCGATAGAACAATTAATGATGCACAGCTGGCCAGGGAACATCCGTGAATTAAAAAATGTCGTCGAGCGAAGTGTTTATCGCGAAGGGACTGATGGCCAAGAAATTGATCATATTATTTTAGACCCTTTTGCATCACCCTACCGTCCAGTAAATAGAGTCAAAACCCGAGAACGTCAAGCTATGCAGATTGAACATGCCACGGCCTCTGTTGCTGAGCCCATTGAGTCCCGTATTAACACCGACACATCAGCCGTATTGAGTAGCATCGAATTTCCAATAGATTTTAAAGAATATACCGAAAACAGTGAAATAGAATTATTGCAACGCGCATTGGCTGAAGGCCTGTATAATCAGAAAAAAACCGCCGATTTATTAGGCTTAAGCTATCATCAACTTCGTGGTATTTTGAAAAAGTACAACTTACTCGATAAGAGCTGAATGAAGCTTGGATATGCTCATTGCCCCAATGCAATGAACACTGTTAAAATAACCACTCAAAATCGATAAAATATGATCACACCATGCCTGTTATAGTAAAACGTTGGTACCAGCTGATGTCTCTATGTCTATCCAGCGTTATGTTGGCTGCATGCGGACAAGCACAATTACCTTCTGGTCTCGTATATTGTAGCGAAGGTAATCCCGAAAGTTTTAACCCCCAGCTTGTCACATCTGGCACCACTATTGATGCCACTTCACATCAGATTTACAGCAGATTGGTGAATTACAGCCAACAAAAAGCCGAGATGACTCCCGGCTTAGCAACATCATGGCAAATCTCCGATGATGGGTTACGTTATCTATTTACCTTGCGTGAGCATGTTAGCTTTCATAAGACGCGGCACTTTGCCCCTACAAGAGATTTTAATGCCGACGACGTGTTATTTTCATTTAACCGTATAATTGACCCCTTGCACCCATATCATTTAGTCAGCAGAACCGGTTATCCATTTTTTCAAAGTATAGGTTTTGCTGATTTAATCGATAAAATTGAAAAAGTAAACGATTACCAAGTTATCTTTCATTTAGTGCGTAAAGATGCTTCTTTTTTATCTAATCTCGCCACTGATTTTGCCGTAGTGTTATCGGCAGAATATGGTTATCAACTTTTAGCCCAGGGCAAGCCTGAAGATATTGATTATTACGCTGTAGGCACAGGACCTTTTCAGCTCAATCAGTATGTTAAAAATGAATATATTCGCTATAAAAAGAATCCAGTCTATTGGGGACCCACGGTTGAGATAGACCAATTGGTGTTTGATATTACCCCAAGAAGCACCGCGCGCATTGCCAAATTAATCACCGGAGACTGCAGTGTTTCAGCATTGCCCAAAGCGGGTGAGCTTGCAGTACTTAACCAACATAAGGATATTATTGTCGATACCAAACCCGGACTGAACGTGGCATTTTGGGCATTTAACACCCAAAAACCGCCATTAGATGATGTTAGGGTAAGGCGAGCGCTTGCACATGCTATCGATAAGAATAATATTTTAGACGTGGTATATAATGATACCGCCGTAGAGGCTACAGGGGTTTTGCCTCCAGCATCATGGGCTTATTCGAAAAACTTATCGCCTAATGAATATAACCCTGAAAAAGCCAAAGCTTTACTGCAACAAGCAGGCGTATCTAATTTATCCATTAATGTGTGGGCCATGCCTGTGGCGCGGATTTATAATCCTAGCGCACTGAAAACAGCGGAGCTTATTCAGGCAGATTTAGCCCGTATTGGGGTAAAACTTAATATCATTAGCTATGATTGGAGCGTGTTCACCCAGAAGTTAGCCAGTTCTAATTATGATTCGGTTCTCATTGGTTGGAATGCTGATAATAGCGACCCCGATAATTTTTTTACCCCGTTATTAAGCTGCGCAGCATTAGCCTCTAACAATAATCGCTCTCGCTGGTGCCAAAAAGACTTTGAACACTTATTAACCCAAGCCCAAAGTGTCTCAACTCAACCAGAACGTAAAGTTTTTTATCAAACCGCCGAAGCGATTATCAGCGATCAAGTTCCTATGGTGACACTTGCTCACGCTAAAAAAGTGGTCTTGAAAAAGAACAATATTACTAGCATGCAAATTAGATCTTATGGCGGCATTTCATTTGCCGGAACAACCAAAACAAAAGAGGAAAACCAATAAATGTGGCGTTACCTCTTTAGGCGCATAACGCTGTTTATGGCCACATCACTGTTAATGATAGCAGTGCTATTTATGGCATCGGGACAATTTCCTGTCAGTAAAACTTACTCGCTGTCGGGGATTCAGTACCCAACGATTGAGCAAAAACAGCAAATTGAACAAGATTATCAATTAAACGATAATCAATTATTGCAGTTTACTGCCTATTTACGCCAGCGTTTGTCGGGTAACTTAGGGATATCCAGTAACTCGCAGCAAGAGGTTTCAGAGGAACTGGCTTCAGTATTGCCTGCTTCATTTGAGCTGTCGTTATTTTCAGGATTTATTGCGGTGTTCTTTGGGGTTCCCATAGGTATTCTGGCTGCCTTAAGCAATAATAAAGCGCTTCAACATAGTATTTTAGCGGTCACTTTAACGGGTTATTCTATCCCGGTATTTTGGCTGGGGTTAACCCTATCTATGTGGTTTGGAGTCAATTTAGGCTGGTTGCCGATTTCAGGCCAAATTAATTTACTTTATGAAATTGAACCTGTCACGGGCTTCATGTTAATAGATACCTTATTATCTGATTCTGCTTATCGCATTCCGGCATTTCATGATGCTTTACTGCACTTGATATTACCCGCAGTCACTTTAGCGGTACTTCCCTTTACATTGGTGGTGAGGATCACTCGACAAGCCATTTTAAATGTAATGAATAAAACCTATATTCGAGCCGCTGAAGCGCGAGGTTTACACACAGCTAAAATACTGTTGCGCCATGCATTACCCAACGCCTTAATTCCAGTGCTAAAAAGTATTGGTTTAATGCTGGGATCGTTTGCTAGCTATGGCATCGTGGTTGAAGTTATCTTTTCGTGGCCAGGTGTAGGCAGCTGGTTAGTTTCGGGCATTTATCAGCGTGATTATACCGTCATTCAAGCAGGCATTTTATCTGTCTCATTATTAATCATTTTCTTGAGCATTTTGATTGATTTGCTTCATACCGCAATCAATCCAATGAGCAGAAAGGAATTGTATGCCTCGAATTAAAATTTACCAAGAAGATCATATTGCCTCACCGCTGTGGCGAATGTGGAAAACGTTTTCGGCTAATCCATTTGCCGTAATCGGTCTATGGGCCGTCATATTTTTATTAATATTAACTATTTTCGCCCCGATCATCGCGCCTTATTCGGCCGAGATGCAAGACCAACAAGTATTACTATTGCCGCCATCATGGGATCCTGCCGGTTCAGTAGAACACTTTCTTGGGACTGACGATCTTGGACGAGATATTTTTAGCCGCATCTTACACGGCGTACAATTAACCTTTGGTATGTCACTACTTATTGTGGCGGCTTCGCTGTTTTTTGGCTTTATTATTGGTTCGCTTTCAGGAATGATGCGCGGTATTAAGTCGAGTATTCTGGGTCACTTATTAGATGCACTCCTCTCTATTCCTTCATTATTAATGGCCATTTTAGTGGTCGCGGTTATGGGGCCAGGACTTAATAATGTGTTTTGGGGCGTGGGGATCGCGATGGTTCCACAATTTGTCCGTGTTATTCATCAAGCCGTTCATGAAGAGCTACAAAAACAATATGTCACTGCAGCAAAACTAGACGGTGCCAACTCATTGCAAGTTTTTTGGTATGTGATTATGCCCAACGTATGGGATGTGGTGATTATTCAGGTCACGATGGCAATCTCTGCGGCGATATTAGATATCGCTGCACTCGGTTTTTTAAACCTCGGAGCTCAGGCACCGAGTCCAGAGTGGGGGGCGATGGTCGCACAAGGGCTTGATAATTTACTGCTCGCACCTTGGACCGTAAGTATCCCTGGTATCGCCATTTTGTTTACCGTGTTATCGGTTAACTTAGTTGGTGATGGTTTACGTTCTGCGCTTGCACCGATAAGAAACTAACTTATGCCTTTACTCGATATTCGTAATCTCACGATTGAACTAGATACCCCCGAGGGCATTGTAAAAGTGCTCGAAAAAGTCAGTTTGACAATCAACCCAGGTGAAATTCATGGGCTGGTTGGCGAATCAGGCTCTGGGCGCAGTTTGTTAGCCAAAGCGATTTTGGGGGTGTTGGGTCCTAATTGGCATATTATTGCCGATCGTATGATGTGGGATGGAAAAAACTTATTGGAAATGAATGCCAAACAACGGCGTTGCCTAATGGGCAGCGAAATGGCGATGATTTTCCAAGATCCTTCAGGCAGTTTAGATCCGGTTAAAACCATTGGTAGTCAATTAATTGAAGCTATGGTGCCCAATAAAAATATTCCTTTTTGGCGACGCAGTCATGCGACCTATTTAAACGCGCAAAAATGGCTCCACAAAGTGGGTATAAAAAAACCCAAAATGCTAATGAAATGCTATCCATGGGAATTGTCTGAAGGCGAATGCCAAAAAGTCATGATTGCAATGGCTGTCGCCAATCATCCCAAACTACTCATTGCCGATGAGCCAACCAACTCTATGGAGCTTAATACTCAAGCGCAGATTTTTAGATTATTATCACAACTCAATCAACTGCAAAATGTGTCCATTTTATTGGTCAGCCATGAGCTCGAAACCATGGTGCATTGGTGTGACAACTTAACCATTCTGTACAGTGGTCAGGTTATGGAATCAGGACCCGTTAACGAAATGGTGGCCATGCCCTATCATCCTTACACGCGGGCATTATTAAAAAACCTACCTGATCATACTAAAAAAATGCGTCACAAAGCTAACTTACCCACACTGCAAGGGTCGGCACCGTCTCTGCAACATTTACCCGCGGGTTGTCGACTCGGCCCACGTTGCCCTGAAGCGCAGCGAACTTGTGTAAAACAGCCTAAACTTGAACATATTAAAGACCGCTATTTTGCCTGCCATTTCCCTTATAAAAGTGAGCAAGAAGATGACGACACCATTGCTTAAAGTGACTGAGTTAAGTAAGCAATACTTAACCGGTTATAAGCGTTTTAAACCTCAATATTATCAGGCATTGTCTCCAGTCTCATTTGAACTCGAGCGCGGTGAAACACTGGCAATTGTGGGAACAGTGGGATCAGGCAAAAGTACCCTTGCCCGAATTTTAGTCGGTGCAGAGCAACGTAGTGGCGGCGAAATATTTTTTGAAGGTGAAACATTAGAAACGCATAATTTAAAGCAGCGATGTCGGTTAATTAGAATGATTTTCCAAGATCCAACCACCTCGCTAAATCCACGTTTATCCATTGGTAACTTGCTTAAAGAACCGTTGCGATTTAATACACAATTAAATTCAACGGAACGTAAAGCCTTGGTCATTGAAACCTTAAGAAAAGTCGGCTTATTGCCCGAGCACGCAGACTTTTATCCGCACATGATTTCAGAAGGCCAAAAGCAGCGTGTCGCCGTTGCGCGGGCATTAATGCTTAATCCCAAAATTATTATTGCAGATGAAGCGCTGACAGCACTGGATTTATCGGTTCGATCTCAAATTATTAATCTGCTATTAAAACTCCAAAAAGAGATGGGTTTATCCTATATTTTCGTTTCACATAATCTCAATATTATCCGTCATGTAAGTGATAAAATTATGGTACTGCAAAATGGTCATATGGTTGAAAAATCCACCACTGAGGCCTTGTTTACCGCACCACAGCATGAATACACCCAGCGACTCATTAAAGAGCAAAGTCAATTTATGCAAAAGCGCTAAACTGCTCCAACCACTATGGTTTTGAGACCTTTTTAGCAAAAATCAGTGCCATTTAGTCGCCGAACTATTTATCCTAGAGCCAATGTTAAAGGAAGAAGCTTAAATATGATTATTAAACCTAAAATTCGTGGCTTTATTTGTACCACGACTCATCCTGTTGGCTGCGAAGCGAACGTAAAAGAACAAATCGAACTAATTAAAGCCAAAGGCAAAATGGCTAATGGGCCAAAAAAAGTACTGGTTGTCGGTTCTTCAAGTGGCTATGGCCTATCTTCTCGTATCGCTTCAGCATTTGGTAGCGACGCCGCCACCATCGGGGTGTTTTTCGAAAAACCAAGTTCTGAAACTAAGCCCGGTACTGCCGGTTGGTACAACACAGCGGCATTTGACAAGTTTGCCAAAGCAGAAGGCCTGTATTCAAAAAGCATTAACTGTGATGCATTCAGCCATCAAGCAAAGCAACAAGTTATTGAGCTTATCAAGCAAGATTTAGGTCAAATCGACATGGTGGTTTACTCACTGGCTTCTCCAGTTCGTAAATTGCCAGACACCGGTGAAGTTATCCGTTCATCACTTAAACCAATTGGCCAAACGTATACTGCCACGGCTGTTGATACCAACAAAAACACCATTATTGATACCTCTGTAGAGCCTGCTACTGAGCAAGAAATTGCTGACACCATCACGGTAATGGGCGGCCAAGATTGGGAATTATGGATGAGTGCGCTAAGCGAAGCTGGCGTATTAGCTGACAATTGCAAAACGGTTGCTTATAGCTACATTGGTACCGAATTGACTTGGCCTATTTATTGGCATGGCGCCTTGGGTAAAGCCAAAATGGATTTAGACCGCGCAGCTCACGCCCTTGACAGCAAATTATCAGTTACGGGTGGCTCAGCTAACGTTGCGGTGTTAAAAAGTGTGGTGACACAAGCGAGCTCAGCAATTCCCGTAATGCCACTTTACATCGCGATGGTATTTAAGAAAATGCGTCAAGAAGGCTTACATGAAGGCTGTATTGAACAAATCTACCGCTTATTCAGTGAACGCCTATACCGTGTTGATGGCCAAACACCAGCTGTTGACAGCGAAAATCGCTTACGCCTTGATGATTGGGAACTTCGCGAAGAAATTCAGCAGCATTGCCGTGATTTATGGCCGCAAGTCACCACTGAAAACTTAAGTGAATTAACTGACTACGATGAATACAAACAAGAGTTTTTAAAACTGTTCGGCTTTGGTATTGATGGTATTGATTATGAAGCCGACGTTGATCCGAGTGTCACGTTTGATGTGATTGAGCTATAGCATAAGTGAACAGGAAGCATAAGTGAACTAGAAGCTCAGTTATAGCACGTTAACGTAAAAAGCCGTAATGCCCTGCATTACGGCTTTTTTATGACTCCAGTCCCGCCCTGAAAGATGTTTACTATTTTTGAGCCGGGCACACACAAAAATGCCCAAATCTCGTCGTTGCCCTCACCTTTAATTGCCATTCACCCATATCTGTCTCTTTTTAGCTTTTTAGGCTATCGTGGCTAGATTACCCTGTCTGGGATGACATGATTCAATAACCTCATGCGGATAGTAGTGATGACTCACAAGTAATAAACGCCCTTTATACCTGCTCTTTGAGGGTTGAAGTCAGCATTAGATCCCTATATTAATAGTGAATAAGTGAATATTTATTGACCATGGTCAGCCCGTGATGGTTTGAGGTTAAACAATCGGTAAATAAATCAGTACTTGTTGTGAGTCTTGCTGTTGTTTTGGCTGAGGGTCACCAAACTCATTATCAGCAATCACGAGTCGCTCTAAAAATAAGGGGAAATCTCTTAGGGTAACATCATTCGCATTAACCCAATCGCGATACAGGTAGCCTATTGCCGCCGTAATACCATTATCATCACCATTGTATTTAACCCTCGCACATCGTCCCTGAGGGATCTCTTTGAGCTTAATCTGACTCGATTCTAACGCTAAAGGGTTCAACCTTGCTTGTGTCTCGGTATTTAACGATACACCAATATCAATTCGATATTGCGTTTTAGCAGATAACTCCGAGCTTGAGTAAAGCAAATTAAAGGTTCTACCGCTTGTAGGAGATAAAGCAAACTGTCGACGCCATTCAATAAATCGCGCAATAGTTTGAGGTAATAAAGCCGGATCACCATGATGTTCCATCACCGCTAATGCTTGCGTATCAAACGATACAATATCAACTGAGGGTTGCTTCTCTTGCTGACTAACATCTGCTTGAAACGATTTAAGCGGTTGTTGCTTAGCAAAAAAGTTGCCCCAATCAGGCGCTTGTTGGAATGATTGAGGGCTTTGACCAATACTGCGAGTAAACGATTCGATAAAGTGCTGTTCGTTACGATAGGCCAATTTAGCCGCGATTGTAGTCAGAGAAACTTGCTTGGCAAAACCTAATAAATGGGCGGCTTCTAGGCTTTTTAGTAATTCTACATAGGCGTCAATGGAGATATGATACAGCGCATAAAATAGCGCTTCAAAATGGCTTTGTGGTATATCGGCAATATCAGCTAACATTCCCAGGTCAAACGGCTCATGTAAATGCTGATCTAAATAAGCTAATGCTCGCTCAAATGCCTGATCAAGTCTATGGCTCATGTCGTCTCCTTTTGGGTGTAAGTCATCACATCCCGATCGCTATCAGAACCTAACTAATGTAAATTAACTTGTTGCTTGTGCGCAGGCAATAATACCTAATCTTTAGCCATTGTTTAGCCAAAGTTTAACCAAAATTGGAATAATGAAATTAATCAACTAATTGAATATCTAAGCCTTCTAACAAACTCAAGGCTTCAAATCGGCTGAATATGGCTTGTTTAACCTCATTACGGGTGATGTCAATGTGATAATTGCTTGCATCGGTAAAATTAGCACCGCTTAAATTAGTATGACTAAATTGGCTTAAAGTAAAATCTGTCCGTCGCAAATCGGCTTTGCTTAAATTGGCTTCTCTAAAATCAACATCGTGGGCACGACAATCTACCAATGTTATCTCGGGTAAATGAAGCGAGTAAAAGTTACTACCATCGAGTAAACATTGCTCAAATTTAATGCTGGTTTGAGTCATAAATTGCGGCCACTGAGCTTTAGTCCAGTCAATACCTATGGCCTTACAGTCGCGAAAAATAACATCATCAAACTCAGTGGCGACGACAGATAACACGCTTAAATTACATTGACTAAAGACACATTCAATAAACTGGCAGTGATTGAAATCACTCTGACTCAAATCACATTGAATAAACTGACATCGCTCAAATATAACCAGCTTAATCTGCAAGACTCCCTGCTTGATAAGCTCAAACGTCTCATCGCAATAATGCGATAACTCAAACCGCTCAATATCATCTCCGCTGGTTAATGGTTTCATGCCTATATTACCTTTAAAAAAAAGACCTAGGCTAGCCTAGGTCTTCTGTTATTACTTACTATTAAAATGACTTAATTAGTCAGCAACAGGATACTCAATTTCAGCAACCGCTTTTAGTGAGGTGATCACAGCACGGTAATCAGCTTCACTGTATTGAGGCGCGATACGTTGTTTAAGCGTATTGATCAGCTTGTCATTGATGCCTTCTGCTTCATTGACTTTATCAACAACAATAACCGCATAACCAGTAGCTAATGATGCAGTGTCAATAGTGACACTGTTTTCAGTAGGAGCAGCAATCTTAAAGGCTTTGTTGGTAATGGCTTGGTCGATGTCTTGATTGAAACGACCTAATTTAGGCAAGGCGGTTAAGGTTGCACCGGTTAAGGTGTTATTACCCGCTTTTAACTGCGCCATATATTCAGCGGCTTTATCACGCGCACCGTCATTGGCTTTATCTTGCTTCAAACGTTCAATAACACCCGCTTTAACATCAACTAAGCTGATGATGCCTGCTGTTTGATGTGTTTTTATGCGAATCACCACAACATGGTTTGGCGCAAGTTCAATCACATCGCTGTTCATGCCACTGGCTAACACTTGGTCAGAAAACGCCGCTTTGATAAGCTCTGGGGTGTTAAATTTAGCAGGTACGTCGTCACGAGAAAATAACTGAGTTGTTTGTACTTTCGCATTAACAGCTTGCGCGGTTTCAGCTAAAGAATCAGGGATTTCGTAACTGGTATCAGCCAGCTTAGTTTGTAAGCTATAGTATACATCTAGCGCTTTCTTTTGTTGCAGCTGTGCTACTATTTTGGCTTTAACGTCGTCAAACGATGTCGCTTGGCTGGCTTGTAAATCAAGTAGCTTAATAATGTGATAGCCAAACTCACTTTTTACAATTGACGAGACTTGATCTTTTTGTAATCCAAAAAGTGCTTCATCAAATGCCAGATCCATTACACCTTGTTCAAACCAATCTAGCTTACCACCTTGTTGAGCGCTAAGCTGTTCATCAGAATCAGTTTTTGCCACTTCAGCAAAATCTTCACCCGCTATTAACTTGGCTTCAATGGCGTCAGCTTTGGCTTTATCTGCACTGTCGTCATCGGTTGCGGCAACAAAAATATGCGCAGCAAGACGTTTTTCAGCCGTTTTATATTGTGCTTTGTTATCGGCGTAATAAGCTTTTACTTCTTCATCAGAGGTTTCACTGTTTTTAGCCATTTCATCAGCATTCAATTCAACATACTCAAGACTGACTTTTTCAGGGCTCATATATTGCGATAAATTAGCATCGTAATAGCTTTGCACTTCTTCATCAGACACCGACACACTTGATAAAAAAGGTGTTGAGTCGACCACTAAGTAGCGGATGTCACGGGTTTGGCCTTGAACTTGTGCAAGCTGCTTAGCTTCGCCATCCAAAACAAACTCACTGCCCACTAGTGCGGTGAGTAACTGACGACGAGTCATATCAACACGCATCATGTTTCTAAAACTTGTGGTTTGATAGCCTAACTGACGCAATACTGCTAGGTAGCGTTCATTGTCAAATTGACCATCAGTTTGAAATGCAGGTTCTTCGATAATCGCTTGTTTGATTTGCTCATCAGATACACGTAAGCCCAATTTATAAGCAGCTTGATCAATGAGTTTATCAGCAATTAAACGATCTAATACACCTTGTTTAATGCCGTTCATGTAAGAATCATCAGCCGCTAATGCGGTAAACATTTCGCCAAGCTGTTCCTCAATACGAGAGCGTTCATTTTGAAAAGCTTGTTCTAGATCGTTGGCGGCGATTGCGTCACCATTAACAACTGCAGCAGGTACACCCGTGTTTGAGCCTAAATAACTGCTCACACCGGCAAAAGCAAAAGAAAGTATCACAAGGACTAGAATTGTTTTAGCAACAATCCCCTGTGATCCTTCACGAATTTTTTCTAACATCTGAATTCTCGCTTGTTGCGATTAATAAAATAAAAAGGCGCATCACCTTGTGGCTGCGCCTTATTGTAAATTATATGGAGTTATCAGACGCTACCACGGGTAAAACCCAATACTCCCAACATGTATTATGCCGCGCATATTACAGGTTGCTTTTCGTAAAAAGCACCGCCTAAGCAGTGCTTACTTTACGAATGCCTTACAAAGGCCACGTTGTTAATAATTAATTAACAGCGTCTTTTAGCGCTTTGCCCGCTTTGAACGCAGGAATGTTCGCAGCAGCAATTTTAATTTCTTTACCCGTTTGTGGGTTACGGCCAGTACGTTCAGCACGTTGACGTACTTCAAAAGTACCAAAACCAACTAGAGAAATCTTATCGCCATCTTTAAGACCTTCAGTTACCGCAGCGATAAAAGAATCCAGTGCGCGGCCAGCAGCAGCTTTAGAAATATCAGCACCAGATGCGATTTTCTCGATTAGTTCAGATTTGTTCATGTCATCCCCTTGAATGTTATTGTCGCGCCGCAACCAAATCTATGATTAGAGCAGTCTGCGGAGGCTTTATTTTATAAGTTTGATAACACACCAAACTTAGTACGAAAACCAAAAAATGAAATTGGATACAGCTCTACGTCAGATGCCCCAAGGGCTTGGTGCGACTGACTCTCCACCGACCTAGGCTACCACAGGTCAGCGCTTTGTTAAGCCCCTTTTTTCATTTTTTTTATGCTCTATAGCAACTTTTTAACTAACAAGCTATTTTTTGACCACTTCAAAGCCTTCAACTGGTCGTTCAAGCGCCAATTTCAACACTTCATCTATCCAACGTACTGGATGAATGGTTAAATCTGCAATCACATTGGCTGGAATTTCTTCCAGATCTCGTTCATTTTCTTGAGGAATTAATACGTGTTTAATTCCGCCGCGATGCGCTGCTAATAGCTTTTCTTTTAAGCCACCAATGGGCAATACTTCACCACGTAAGGTGATTTCACCTGTCATAGCAACATCACTGCGCACTGGGTTACCCGTTAAGCTAGACACTAACGCGGTACACATTGCTGCACCGGCTGAAGGACCGTCTTTTGGTGTCGCGCCTTCTGGTACGTGCACATGAATATCACGTTTTTCATAAAAGTCGTTATTGATGCCTAAATTTTCTGCTCGAGCGCGTACAACCGTCATTGCTGCTTGAATAGACTCTTTCATCACATCGCCCAGCGAACCGGTATAGGTTAATTTACCTTTACCTGCTACTGAGGTGGCTTCGATGGTTAACAAATCGCCGCCGACTTGAGTCCATGCAAGGCCAGTCACTTGACCAATTTGGTTGTTCGATTCTGCTTTGCCAAAATCAAAACGTTGTACACCTAGAAATGACTTTAAATTATCTTGGTTAACGTCAATCACTTTGACCGTTTTATCAAGCAGAATGTGCTTAACTACTTTACGACAAATCTTCGACAATTCACGTTCTAATGAACGCACACCCGCTTCACGAGTGTAATAACGAATAATGCCTAAAATAGCGCTGTCATCGACATTGATTTCTTTTGCTTTAAGGCCGTTACGTTCAATTTGCTTACTCAATAAATGTTTCTTAGCAATATTAAGCTTTTCATCTTCGGTATAACCGGCTAAACGAATAACTTCCATACGGTCAAGCAAAGGGCCTGGAATATCCATTGAGTTTGACGTAGCAACGAACATCACATCAGATAAGTCGTAATCGACTTCGAGGTAATGATCGTTAAACGTTGCATTTTGTTCAGGATCGAGTACTTCTAATAGCGCTGACGATGGATCGCCACGCATATCGGAACTCATTTTGTCGATTTCATCGAGTAAGAATAATGGGTTTTTAACGCCTACTTTGGCCATCTTTTGAATGACTTTACCTGGCATAGAACCAATGTAAGTACGGCGATGACCGCGAATTTCTGCTTCATCACGCACGCCGCCTAATGCAACGCGAACATACTTACGACCAGTAGCCCTAGCGATAGATTGACCTAACGAGGTTTTTCCCACGCCTGGAGGTCCTACTAAGCACAAAATGGGCCCTTTAAGCTGCCTAACTCGGCTTTGTACTGCTAAATACTCAAGAATACGTTCTTTGACTTTTTCAAGCCCATGATGGTCTGCGTCAAGTACTTCTTGTGCTTTGGCCAAGTCACGCTTAATTTTAGAGCGTTGTTTCCAAGGCACCGCAGTCATCCAGTCAACGTAGCTGCGCACAACAGTGGCTTCAGCTGACATTGGTGACATCATTTTGAGCTTATTCAACTCAGCAATGGCTTTTTCTTTTGCGTCGTTTGGCATGCCAGCGTCTTCAATCTTACGCGCCAACACTTCAAATTCATCATGGCTTTCGTCAATGTCGCCTAACTCTTTTTGAATGGCTTTCATTTGCTCATTCAAATAGTATTCGCGCTGACTTTTTTCCATCTGTTTTTTAACACGGGTACGAATACGTTTTTCAACTTGAAGCAAGTCAATTTCCGATTCCATCATTGCCATCAGGTATTCAAGACGCTCACCGACATTGATCATCTCTAGCACAGATTGCTTGTCTTCAAGCTTCAATGGCATATGTGCAGCCATGGTATCAGCTAAACGAGCGGCTTCATCAATACCTGACAATGACGTTAATACTTCAGGTGGGATTTTTTTATTTAGCTTAATGTAGCCTTCAAATTGGCCAATCGCACTGCGAACTAGCACTTCTTCCTCTTTGTCACTTAACTGTTGTGACTCGAGGTATTCTGCTGTTGCAGTAAAGAATGCCTCTTCTTGGATGTATTGCTTGATTTTGGCTCGTTGACCACCTTCAACTAATACTTTAACCGTGCCATCTGGTAATTTAAGCAACTGTAAAATAGAGGCTACCGTACCAATATCAAAAATATCGTCTTTGGTCGGTTCGTCAAGATCAGCGTCTCGCTGAGCGACTAATAAAATTTGCTTGTCTTGTTCCATTGCCGATTCAAGGCAACGAATTGATTTTTCCCGTCCTACGAATAGCGGAATTACCATATGTGGGTATACCACCACATCTCGCAGTGGTAATACGGGGAGTTCGATATGCGCTTCACGCTCTTTAGTCATGGCTCGATTCCGTTTAATGAAATAGACTTAATAATAATTATATTGGGGTAATGTTATCAGTTTCAATGGGCAATACGAAAAAAGGAGCCCAATGGACTCCTTATTTATCAACTTACTTGCTATCAGAGCAATTATTGCTCGCCTGAAGCAACCTGTGTCTCTGTATTTTCGTAAATCAAAATAGGAACTGATTCACCTTTCACTACTGATTCATCAATAACCGCTTTGATCACGCCTTCAGTCGATGGAATATCGTACATGGTATCGAGCAAGATGCTTTCAACAATAGAACGTAATCCACGGGCACCGGTTTTACGTGACATGGCTTTATGAGCAATAGCTTGTAATGCATCATCACGAAATTCAAGCTCGACATTTTCCATCTCAAATAATGCACTGTATTGCTTAGTTAATGCATTTTTAGGCTCAGATAGAATCTGTACTAATGCTGCTTCATCTAACTCGGTTAGCGTAGCAACAACAGGTAGACGACCAACAAATTCAGGGATTAACCCAAACTTCACTAAATCACCAGGCTCTACTTTGCTAAGGATCTGTGAAATAGTCGCTTTATCTGCTTCGCCTTTTACTTCTGCACCAAAGCCAATTCCAGTCCCTGTGTGTGCACGTTGCTCAATGACTTTTTCAAGTCCAGCGAATGCACCACCACAGATAAACAGAATTTTAGACGTATCCACTTGCAAGAATTCTTGTTGTGGATGCTTTCGTCCGCCTTGTGGCGGAATTGAAGCAACAGTGCCTTCAATTAACTTAAGCAACGCCTGCTGAACACCCTCACCCGACACATCACGAGTAATTGAAGGGTTGTCTGATTTACGACTGATTTTGTCAATCTCATCAATATAGACGATGCCACGCTCGGCTTTCTCAACGTCGTAATCACACTTTTGCAGTAGCTTCTGAATGATGTTTTCAACATCTTCACCCACATAACCAGCTTCGGTTAATGTGGTTGCATCAGCCATAGCAAAAGGGACATTCAGTGAGCGTGCAAGTGTTTCAGCTAATAATGTTTTACCGCTACCGGTTGGGCCTAATAGTAAAATGTTACTTTTACCAAGTTCAACACCATCTTTCATTGCGCCATTACGTAAACGCTTATAATGATTATATACCGCTACGGCTAACACTTTTTTAGCTTGATCCTGACCTATTACGTAGTCATCAAGATGTTTGCGTAACTCATGGGGTGTCGGCAACTTGTCTTCATCACGCTTAGGAGAAATCTCTTTGATTTCTTCACGGATGATGTCGTTACACAAATCAACACACTCATCACATACATAAACTGATGGACCAGCAATGAGTTTTCTCACTTCATGCTGACTTTTTCCGCAAAAAGAGCAGTACAGCAATTTGCCGCTGTCACCGTTATTTTTGTTATCGACCATTATTCTACCTCTGTTTACAACTTAAGCTAACCTAAGCCCTGCTTGCAGATACTTATCATAACCACATTGATGACCGAACGTCTCTCAATACAGAATACCTTAATGTAACTAAAAAATCAGCTACCCGTTTTAGCCGCGACTTGTTAGTAATGAATCGACAATACCATATTCAACAGCTTGTGTAGCACTCATAAAGTTGTCACGGTCAGTATCACGCTCTAACACTTCTAGCGGCTGGCCAGTATGATCAGCTAATATTTGGTTTAATTTATTCTTGATGCCTAGGATTTCCTTAGCATGAATTGCTATGTCTGATGCCTGACCTTGGAAACCACCTAATGGCTGATGGATCATCACTCGTGAGTTCGGTAAGCAATGACGTTTACCTTTAGCGCCACCGGCTAATAAGAAGGCGCCCATACTCGCAGCTTGGCCAATACATACAGTGCTCACATTAGGCTTAATGAACTGCATAGTGTCATAAATAGCCATGCCTGCCGTTACGGAACCGCCGGGAGAGTTAATGTATAAATAAATATCTTTATCTGGGCTTTCTGACTCAAGGAATAATAGTTGAGCAACAATGAGGTTAGCCATGTGTTCTTCGACTTGGCCAACTAAAAAGATGACTCGCTCTTTTAATAGACGAGAGTATATATCATAAGAACGTTCACCTTTCGCTGTTTGTTCAACAACCATAGGTACAAGCGCATTGAGTACTGATTCTGGTGCTTTATGCATTATTCATTTCCCTAAAATAAAAATGGCCCGCATGAGGAACCTCATACGAGCCATTATAAATGGCGAACGGCTTGTTAAGTCAAGCTTAGCTTACGCTCGTCCGGTAGCCTTGTTCATAAATTCTTCAAAAGCGACGTCTTTAACGGTTACTTTTGCTGATGTTAACAAAGCTTCAACAGCTTGCTCTTCAAGCGCTACATTGCGCATGTTTTGCATAAGTTCTTTATTTGAGTTGTAGTATGACACAACTTCTGACGGATCTTCATACGCTGAAGCCATAGATTCGATCAATGTATTGACACGATCATCTTCAGCTTTTAGCTCATTGGTCTTAATCACTTCGCCTAATAGCAAACCAATCTTAACACGACGCTCAGCTTGTTCTGTGAAAAGTTCAGCCGGAAGTTCTGGCATATTTTCAGTTTGGTCACCAAAACGTTGCATTGCTTGTTGACGAAGTACATTCACTTCACCCTCTACAAGTGCTTTAGGAATGGTAATGTCGTTTGCTGCAAGTAAACCAGTAATGACCTGCTCTTTCACATTCGCTTTTAACGCTTGCTCTAGTTCGCGAGTCATGTTTTTACGAATTTCAGTCTTAAGTGCGTCTAAGCCACCTTCCGCAATACCAAACAAAGAGGCAAACTCATCATTCACTTCTGGTAGATTAGCCGCTTGAACTTCAGTTAAGGTAATAACGAACTTAGCCGCTTTACCTTTCAAGTTTTCAGCATGGTAATCTTCAGGGAAAGTCACTTCGATTTCGAATTCGTCACCGGTTTTATGGCCTACGATACCGGTTTCAAAACCAGGGATCATACGGCTGCTGCCTAATTGAAGTTCGAAATCATCAGCTTTTCCGCCTTCGAATTCTTCACCATCAATAGTACCAATAAAGTTCATTTTAACTTTATCGTCAGCAACTGCTTCACGTTCAACCGCAGCGAAAGTAGCGTGCTGCTTACGTAACGTTTCAATCATAGTGTCTACGTTTGCATCATTTACTTCAGCTTTAGGCTGTTCAACGGCAATGTTATCTAAGCCAGTTAGTACCACTTCTGGATAAATTTCAAACGTAGCAACGAACTCAAATGTTTCGCCTTCAGTTGTACCAGGAGTAAATACGGGTGCACCCGCTGGGTTCAACTTTTCAGCCACAACCGCTTCAATAAAGTTGCGTTGCATCACTTCACCAGTGATGTCTTGACGAATGGCTTTACCATAACGCTTGTTGATTTCGCCGATAGGTACTTTACCTGGGCGGAAACCTGGAAGACGAGCACGCTTTGCTTCGCGCAATACATTGTCTTTAACCAATTTCTCGATTTGCTCAGCAGGTACAGAAATAGTTAGGCGGCGCTCTAGGCCTTGAGTTGTTTCAACAGAAACTTGCATTGTTTTACCTCGAAATATGTCTAACGTTCTTTGTAATGGTCGACAACTCAACCATTAGATATTCGTTTCTTGACCACGGGTTTAGCTCTGACACCCAGCACAGCGATATTAATGATGCTGAAGACGCTGTTGGTGCAGTTAGCTTATTTTTGATATTTATCAAGACGCGACATTATAGCTACCGTTTTTAACAGAGTCGAGCCTGAAAAGGTCGATTTACGTGATAAAAAAGCCGACTTGTGATCAATTTTGATGTGTTTGCACGTTTAATGTGCGAAATGAGATTGTTGACTTAGGTTGATAATGCTCTGCAGCAAAATAATTATCGTGACCAAAACGAACATAACGACACCCATAAAGGGTCTTTATTCGATAGTTTGAGTTAATCAGAAAAAATGGGGTGACTGATGGGGCTCGAACCCACGACAACCGGAATCACAATCCGGGACTCTACCAACTGAGCTACAATCACCACTGAAATGGTGCACCCGGCAGGATTCGAACCTGCGACCACCCGCTTAGAAGGCGGGTGCTCTATCCAACTGAGCTACGGGCGCATGGTCACAGCTAAACGCTGTATCCTGTCTGGCTGAACAAGTTTACTTGTTCTGTTACTCACTATGATAGCAAATAACATTTAATTTGGTCGGTGATAGAGGATTCGAACCTCTGACCCTCTCGTCCCAAACGAGATGCGCTACCGGGCTGCGCTAATCACCGAAAATCTAGTCTTGTATTCGAGTTTTATATTATCGATAAACAATAACAAGGTTGTCTCGAGAACGGAGCGCATATTAACGAGTCACCTTGCTATCGTCAACGATTTTTTTACCCCTAAATGCTATATGCCGAATTTAGCAGCAAAAACTATGATTAGTATCATAGCGCGAATAGTTTATTAACTGTATTTTCCTCGTCTAGCAAATGACACTCTTCAATACGCCTGCTAGAATAACCGCCGATCGACAATTGACTTCAACACCCGCGCCACTCAAAGGAAACTCAACAGCCATGACTGCTCAAATTATTGACGGTAAAGCCATTGCACAATCTATCCGCACCACACTAAAACAAAAAGTAGCAGTACGTAGACAAGCTGGATTTCGCGCGCCAGGACTTGCGGTTCTTTTAGTGGGCAGTGATGCCGCATCTCAAGTTTATGTTGGCAGTAAACGCAGAGCTTGTGAGGAAGTCGGTTTTGAATCGCAATCGTTTGACCTCGACATCAACACTACTGAAGCAGAACTATTAGCTCTAATCGACCAGTGTAATGCTAATCCAAGCATTGATGGGATCCTTGTACAACTGCCTCTACCTGATCATATTGATGATTCAAAGGTCATTGAACGTATACGTCCAGATAAAGACGTTGATGGCTTCCATCCCTATAATGTCGGCCGTTTAGCACAACGCATTCCAGTGCTACGTTCATGTACCCCTATGGGCATTATGACCTTAATCAAATCAACCGGTGTCGATACTTATGGTCTAGATGCTACCGTGGTGGGTGCATCAAATATTGTCGGTCGTCCAATGACACTGGAATTATTATTAGCCGGTTGTACCACCACAACCTGTCACCGTTTTACTAAAAACTTAGAACAAAAAGTCCGTCAGGCCGATCTGTTGGTTGTTGCGGTGGGTAAACCAGGGTTTATTCCTGGCGAATGGATAAAACCCGGCGCGATTGTTATTGATGTTGGTATCACTCGTTTGGATAATGGTCGCCTAGTGGGTGATGTTGAATTTGATATTGCCGCTGAAAATGCGGCATTTATTACCCCGGTTCCTGGTGGAGTTGGCCCGATGACCATTGCCAGTTTGCTTGAAAATACTTTATACGCTTGCGAGCACTACCATAGTTAACATCGTGCAGCGATATGACAAAAAGCCTGTATTTGCAGGTTTTTTTGTTACACAGCAACACGACTATTTAAGCTCCATATCATCCCAAGATTGCTTCTTTCGATATATCGTAGAGGGGCTGATATCTAACATAGCTGCCGCTTTTGGGATATTGCCTTCGCAAAGTTCAATTGCGGTTTCAATCGTTCGCTTCTCAGTTTTCCATAAGGCTTCAATCACGACCGTATTGATGTCACTTAATGGCGTATTATCAAGAGTGCTGTTTTCAGGTTGTGCAGAACTTGTCGGCGCAGTTTGCATAACGGCAACGGTTTGATTAGCACCATACACACTAGGAGCCTGAACCAGATTTGATAACGGTTTGCTGATTTGCGAGGGTAACATGGCTACTTCGACTTCATCGGCATTGTTCAATACCACAATTTGGCGAACAATATTCTGTAGCTGTCGGACATTGCCAGGCCAAGCATATAGTTGAAGTTGCTTTTGAGCTGCAGCGCTGAAGCCTTTAAAGTTTTTTTGTTCTTCTTTCGCGTATTGTTTTAACAGTTTATTGGCAATTAATAAAATATCTTTACCGCGCTGATTGAGTGGAGGCAACTCAATCGGGATAACATGCAATCGATAATACAGGTCTTCTCTAAACAAGCCTTCTTGCACTTGTTGCCAAGGATCTTTATTGGTGGCGCTGATAAACCTCACATCGACCTTTTCATCTTTACTTCCCCCCACTCGACGAAATACTCCGGTTTGAATAAAGCGCAGTAACTTGCTTTGTAGTTCAAGCTCCATTTCACAGATTTCATCAAGAAAGAATGTACCACCATCAGCTTGTGTTGCAGCCCCATCTCGCTGACTCACCGCCCCAGTAAAAGCGCCTTTGGTATGACCAAAAATCTGACTCTCGATCAACTCTTTTGGGATAGAAGCACAATTGAGTGCTATGAATGATTTATGCTTGCGATTACCAACATTATGAATAGCTTGTGCACAGACCTCTTTGCCAGTACCGCTTTCACCAAAAATAAACACCGATGCCTTACTATTAGCGACGCAATCAATCGTTTTATACACGGTTTGCATGGCTAATGACTCACCTATAAACCCTTGATAGTTGGCTTTGGGTAGGCTGTTTTCATACTGTGTAACCAGTTTAACTAATTGCCTTTGCTTCAACGCGTTACGTAACGTTATCGCTAAACGTTTACTGTCAAATGGCTTAACTAAAAAATCAAACGCACCGGATCGCATGGCATCTACAGCAATATCAATAGTGCCGTGAGCGGTGATCATTATCACTGTAATATCTGGATGGCTTTCATTCACCTGAGCAAGAATATCCATTCCAGACATATCAGGCAGTTTGATGTCTAGAATAAGTATATCTGGCGGTTGACGATGTATTTCTGTTAGCGCATCTTCACCATAATGCACTAAAGTGACATCGGCACCTTCGCTGTATAAGTATTCGGTATAAAGCGCCCCTAAAGATATACTGTCTTCGACTAAAACGACTCGAAATCCCATAATGTTCCTTCAGTTGCTGAAATGAATCTTCAATCATCTAATTGATAAATTTGTTTAATTACATCAACACTTTGATTTGCTATGACAATAGTCTGTTCTAATAATTCTGCTATGGGATCCTTGCCCTCTCTTGAAGCCACTTCTAACGTTTTAGCGGCTTCATACAATGCTGCAGCCCCAAAACTACCAGAACTGCTTTTTAGGGTATGAGCTTCATCTTCAATTCGACTCATGTCACCGTCAGGTCCTAGTCTTTGTAATGTTTCTATTCTCATTTGTACTTCTTGGCAAAAGACCTTTAGCATCTTCTTTAAGGTTTTTTCGCCAATAACATCGACTAAAGTAGCTATTACATCAAAATTTAATAGGCCAATGTTCATCTTAGTCTCTTGCAATATATTGCTTTGGACAGCAGCAATATCATTGTTTGGCGACAGTGATAAAGATAAATTCATGTTAATGTCTTCCTCAGATTGTTCCTCTGAGGGGCAATCAACACTATGCGGTAATTCAAGCGCCATCTTAGGCTGCGAAGTTATTTCGACTTGATCGTCTGGCTCATCGCGTGTTGATGTTTGCGCTTTATTGACCCACTTAGCGACACCGTCGATCAAATCTTTGCTATTGACTGGTTTACCAATAAAATCAAGCATTCCTGCCTGAGTACAAGCCTCTAACTCTTCTTTGAATACATTGGCTGTCATCGCCAGAATAATTTGTTTAGGTTTTTGCTGTAAAATAAGGCTTGTCGCCTCTAACCCATCCATTTCTGGCATACGAATATCCATTAAAATGATGTCATAGTCAGTTTTAAGCGCCATGTTAACCGCTTCTACACCATTATTAGCATACTCAATATTAGCCCCCTGTTTAGCCAGCATCGTTCCTGCAACCATTTGATTTGCAGGACTGTCTTCAGCCAAGAGGATTTTACAGTGTTGAGGAAATGAAAAATTATCTCGCTGTTGCGATTCAAGTTTGGTTTCTTGGGTTGATCCGCTGATTAGATTTAGCAACATCGCGCGACTAAGGGGTTTGTTAACGACTTGCTCTATGCCCATTTCATTTAATAGTTGCGACACTTGAGTATTCACTCCAGTGCTCAATGCAGCTAAAATACCTTGTGGCAATAAAAAGTCATTATGTAAAATTTTCAATAACTTTCTATCAACCGACATAATGTATGAATCATCGAGTAAAATGAGGTCAAACTGTCCCCGAACTCGCGATAGTTTAAAAACGTTAGCGACATCATTTATATACGTTATTTTTACACCGTATTCTATATACTGTTTTTTTACCAATTTGCACAATTGCTTATCAGGGTGAATAATCAGCACTCGAGAATGTTCAGGTAATTTTGCATAATGATTTATTGCTTTGGTACTTTTATCTAGCGTCACAAACAAATTGAATCGGCTGCCTTTACCAAGTTCACTTTCCACCGAGATATCACCATCCATCATTCGTACCAATTCGGCACAAATCGCTAACCCTAAACCCGTCCCCTTATAATTAGTGGTATGGGTGTCGTGAACTTGGGAAAATTCAACAAATAGCTTTGCTTGAGCATCCTCACTGATACCAATACCTTGATCTGATATTGAACAACATAGCTCAACGCGTTCTTTATGACTATCAGGTATCCACATTTCTACAGTAATACAGCCTGAGTTTGAAAACTTAATCGCATTGTCAACCAGGTTATGGATCACTTGACGAAGCCGCTGAGGATCACCGACTAAACGCTGTGGAACATTGCGATTAATATAACTGGCAAGATGCACGCCTTTTTCTAATGCTTTATTGGCAAGGATTTGCAGCACCTGAGCTACTAGGTTATCGGGTTCAAACTCATGAGACTCAAGCACCATTTGCCCAGCTTCAATTTTAGAAAAATCTAAAATATCGTTAATGGTATTTAATAGCGCATCGCCCGCTTCTTTAGCCGTTGTAACATAAATTCGTTGCTCTTTTTGAAGCGACGACCCCAAAAGTAACTCAACGCTACCCAGCACGGCATTTAATGGCGAGCGGATTTCATGACTCATGGTGGCTAAAAAGCGTGATTTTGCTTTACTGCCGGCTTCAGCTTGCTCTTTGGCAAGCCGCAACTCTTCTTCTTTTGATTTTTGCTCAGAAATATCCCGTACAAATGCGGTAAATAAAATATCATCTCCCAGCTGAATAGGTATGACCCTTAACTCAATGGGAAACTCTTTACCGTCTTTATTGTGGGCGGGTACCTCAATCCGTTTGTGCAACACAGCCCCTTTGGCCGTTTGCCGATAATGTTCCATACCCTTTCGATGAGCTTGTTGAAATGCCTTAGGAATAATTAAATCCTCTAAGTATTTACCTAACACTTCTTCGCGGGAATAACCAAAAAGCTTAATCGCTGCTGGATTAAATTCTTCTACACTACCGGTAATATCAATAGTAATTAATGCATCTTGGCTTGCCTCAAGCGTCGTCAGTAAAATTGACTGGCTTCGTTCAGCCGCTTTCTGATTAAGCTTTATTGCAGTAAGATCTTTAATAAATCCCAAAAATAAAATGTTGTTATCAATGACCATTTTAGACACTGACAATTCAATAGGAAATTGATGTCCGTCTTTGTGCTCAGCAATTAACTCTCTACCGGTACCGATTATCTTAGCTTCAGCCCCGTCAAGGTAACGCTTTATATAGTGGCCATGCATTTCTCGATCGGCTATTGGCATCAGTATCGAAACATTTTCACCCACCAGCTCCTCGTTACTATAGCCAAAAAGACGGGTTACGGATTTATTCACTTCAGTAATCAAGCCGTTAACATCAATGATAACAAATCCGTCAGCAGCTGATTCTAAAATAGTATTTAATCTGACGTTTGCTCCCGTTAAGGCATGAGCTCTTGAATCAATATTTTGTACCATTTGATTAAAAGCAGTGGTGGTTTGAGCAATTTCATCTTTACCGACAACCGGTATTTGTACCCCGGTTTTACCTTGCAAAATAAGTTTTGAGGCTATTTGTAATTGCATCAGATTACGAGTCAAATACACAACTAATAACCAAGAAAATAGTGCGACGAGGAGTATTCCAACAGCCGCAATAGATAAAAGCCGGCTAGAAGCTTGGATTAAAAAGGCATCAAATCCAGAGCGATCAAATCCGATTTGAACAGCCCCAATATCAAGCCCATCTTTAATTATTGGCCTGTTTATATCAAAAATATTGTTTTGTTCATCAATTTGGCCTACTTCATCAACGCCCCATATAACATTGCTGGACTCTTTGTGCATTGCGACGATAAGTTGATTATTTTTAAAAATATAAACGTAGCTGACTTCTTGTTTGTGACTAAGCTCTTTGGCTAGCTCTCTTAAGGTGGTTTTATTCAACTCATTTAGCGCATCTTTAGCCGCTACCGAAAATAAGCTCGTGGTTAGGCTCGCTCGTTTCTCAATTTCAGACTGGTTAGATTGTTTGAGGTAATCAATACTGGTGTAGACCAAAATAAATAGCAATATGGCTTCAATCAGTGCCACTCCTATAATCGTTTTTAATCGAAAAGACAAATTTCCTCTCCCTTACGGACCAGCAAATAACGTTGATAAACGTCTTATACAATTACTATGGATGAGGCTGTTGCATTTTGCAATAACGACATTGCAAATTGAAAATTGAAAACAGGTATAGCAAATAAACTTTCACAAGATCATGTTTTAAAAGTTATTTGAAGAATGGAATAGTTATTGCTTGTAGTTATTGATTGTAGTTATGGGTTAAGAGTGGAATTAACACCGAAGACACAGTGTGAAGGTTGATCAGTAAACCTTCAAAGGTCAACATTGGAGTAAAACATGAATCTGGCTAAGTTAACACACACTATCAATATACTGCTCGCAGAAGACTCGACAAGCGAAAGACTGTTTATCGCAAGTCTGTTGGAATTGCTGCAGGTTGAAGATTGCAACATCGTATTGCATCAGTGTATCGACGGGCAACAAGCCTTATCCTTGTGTGAAAATCAACCCATTGATTTACTCATCAGCGACTGGCGTATGCCTAAATTAACTGGGATTGCCGTCTGTGAAATATTGAAACAAACTGATTCACCTCCTTACATACTGTTACTTACCGGTAATAATGCAACCGATGACCTCATTTATGCATTAGAGTCTGGAGCAGATGATTATTTAGCTAAGCCTTTTGAACCCAAAGTGCTAAAGATGCGTGTCATCGCCGCGATTCGTCTGATTAAGGCACAACAGATAATGAAAGCACAAAATAATGCACTTAATCAGGCATTTCATAAAACACAAAAATTACTTGATCAGAAAAAATCTGAATTGAAACAAGCCGCTCAATTGCAACATGCATTATTACCTGACAAACGATTCACCTTAGAAAATTGGCAAGTGAATCATTATTTCGCTGCAGCAAATGAGTTGGCCGGTGACATGTTTCAATGCTTTACTATTGACGGCCAATGGATCGGATTTTTCTTAATCGATGTGTCAGGTCACGGCGCGGGGGCCGCAATGCAAAGTTTCGCCCTGGCACAATCATTAAATCCAAGTCGAGTAGATTGGCATCAATCTCCAGCAATACTAATGGATTACATTAATCAGGTTTTTTCAGACCCCTGCCAGCACGGTCAATTTGCCACGATGATAATAGGAAAAATCAACAGTAAAAGTGGCCAATATGAAATGTGCAATGCCGGTCACCCACAGCCCTTTCTCATCAGCCAACATCGCTGTGAGTCACTCGATATCCCTTCGAGTTTACCCATTGGTATTGATGAAAATACTCAATATATCGACTGCCAAGGTCACCTAGCTGATGATGAACATCTAATGATTTTTTCTGATGGTATTTATGAAATTAACCATCCGAAGTTGGGTATGTTTGGGCTTGAACGGCTCAAAACATTATGCATGGTCAACCACGCAATTAGTGGTGATGCGATGATCCATCGTATTCGTCATGCATTGTCAATGTGGCAACAAGGTGAAGCACAAGACGACATGTCACTTATGTTGTTTTCCAACAGACTGTGGCACCAGAAAAAGTCTGTTGAACACCAAAAAAGCCATAACCAGCAAAGCCATCAGGCAAACAAAGCGGTTAATTCATCGGGATCCATAAGTGATAAAATGCCATAAGGAGCGCATTATGAATAGTTTACAATTAAACTTAACGCCTCAAATTATTGAGCAGCAGCAATTTTGTATCGAACTAGAACAATTTATGCTGAACAACCAAGTATGTGATAAGCAGCGTTTTAAAGTCATTACCTGTACGTTAGAAGGCGTCAATAATATCCTTCAACACACAAGCTGTGATGCTGCCAACATTACCTTATTAATGCACTGTAATACCGATAGCGTCATCGTCGACTTACTTGATAATGCTCTTTATACCGAATTACCCGCTTTGATTGATTGTCCTGATCAAAATGAGGAACATGGTCGGGGTTTATGGATAATGTATAGTTGGATGGATCAGGTGTGGAATCAACCCACAGTATTAGGCAGCCACCTAAGAATGAGTTTATTAAGAAACTAACCCACTTACTGACAGAAATAACGATTACGAACCCTTATAACAGCAGTAAATTAGCCCAGCTTACTGCTTTTTAAAATCTTCGCTGCACGTCAGAACTTACTTATCACTAAAAATAACCCCCTCCGGCATGCACCAATGCATTGCAATCTGCAAAATCTCACCCTCAATTTGCAATAAACACTCTCTAATACATGCAATCAATTGAAATTAAACAATAAAATAACTGGCACATATACTGCAGTATCTTTTAGTAATTAAAGATATTCTCAGCCGATGATATAAAAATCAATGATTGATAATACCAATATTCACTTTGTTACATGATAAATCAGAGGGCGACATTATGAACTTCGAATTAAAAGCACAACAACACGCGAGTGTAGTTCGCTTACCAAGAAAAATGGTAATGGCACAAACGCCAACATATAGAGCCGCTATTTTAGAATACATCAACAAGGGTAATACTCGACTGGTCTTCGACATGAGCCAGCTTGAATACATTGACTCAAGTGGGCTTTCAGTTTTGATTTCTGCACGTAAAAATACCATGCATTACCATGGGAATATTGTGTTGTTAAATCCAAATTCTAGCGTAAGAGCATTAATTGAGTTAACTCGGTTGCATCATATTATGGATATTTATGAATCTGAAGAGCAAGCGCTTGATGGGCTGCGTGAAGATACGCCTTTAAAAGAAATAACCCGCTAGTGTCAATACGGGCAGATTGTTGGGCTTTACTTATTAAGGAATTTATCATGACAAACTTATCCCACGTTACGCTCATTGGATTATTTTGCGTAAGTGTTTCAGCTTGCGTCACCCCCAATAGACCAGCAAGCCAAGATATTTGCCAGTTAACTACCTCTAGTGAATGCCACTATTTTGGTCAGCACACGCCTTATGATCGACAGATCAGTGCCCAACGTCCAAATAATCTTAAATTGGGCTTAATTGAAAACGTGCCAATCAATAATTCCTACATTAATGCAAACAGCCATTTGCTCACTAAAGAAGGTGTTAAGGCGCAACACCTTGCCCTGGGCTTAATTGACTCGCAATGGCAAAAAGCCCAACTGAAATTGTCGGTGGGTGACAAATTAGATATTAATATTTTAAACGGTGAAGATTTCAGTAAAGCCGTTGAAATTGATGCCGATGGCAATATCTACCTGCCATTCATTCAAAGTGTATCAGCAAAAAACCTCACCTTAATACAATTGAACGATGCCATCAGGCATCAATTGATCGTTGAAAAACTGATGCAACCTGCTGCTATCCGTATCAGCATTGTGCCCATCAGTTGGGCCCCGATTAATATCACCACTTCTGGCGCGGTATATGAACCTGGTCAGCACATGATTAATAAAAAACAACCCATTGAAACTAAAGATGACGGAAGTGATTTTTCTGGTGATCAAGCCACTGAGCGAAGCATTGATGCAGCGCTTCGTTCTTCTGGAGGTATTCGTCCAGATGCCGATTTAACGGCGGTGAATGTTATTCGTGATAATCGGATATACCGCATCGACTTAACAGGTGTTTTAACCGGCGAATCGATTCAAGAGTTTACCTTAATGGCAGGGGACAAAGTGTATGTCCCCTCAACAAACCAATTCAATGACGAATTGGCTAGACCATCGCCGATTACAACACCGGGTATTCGAGTATTTATGTCTAACTTAACCCAACCAGCAAGTTCAAACAGCCAATCAGCAGTAGACAGAGAAGCCACCCGATTCCCTTACGGTACACGCTTACTCCATGGCGCCATTGCAGCCAACTGTGTCGGCGGCGCGCAATCAACCAATGCCAGCCGTTACATATTATTAGTGACTAAAAATCCATTATCGAATCAGATGGATGTAGTCGAACGTTCGATTGATGGGTTAATACAGCAATCTTGGAAAAATAATATGAACCCAGTGTTATTACCGGGTGATGGCATTGCCTGTTATGACTCAAGAATGACCAACTTCCGTGAACTTGCACGTAGCCTAACCGACGTCATTATTCCAAGCAGCTTAATTGGCTGGTTATAAGGAGCATGTCATGGATAATGTTATTAAAGACAAAAACCAGCAAAAAAGGGCACACAATAACAATGAAGCTGATTATCAAATCAATGATGCCAAAGATAATAGCTTAAGCGAATTGGCTTACTTATTTTGGATAAAACGGGCAGCATTGGAAGGCAGTAAACTCACCCCCAAAGCACGTAAGCGTTTATATCTTAAAACGGCAATGATGAGCTTATTAATTATCTGGGTAATGACGTCGATATTACTGGTGATTAAACCCACCTCTTACGTGTCAAAGTGGATATTAATCTTACCCGGTAATGGTGCTGGAGCATTAGTTAACCTAGATAGCGTAGGCCAAGCAACCAGCTCATCTAGCTCACCTTATTTGAGTTCGGCAATTGATCCTCGAGAAAATTATAAAGCCATATCTAGCAGTGATATGTTAATGACTCAGGCGGCAAAACAATTAAAAATGTCCGTTGCACAACTCGGTAAGCCAAAGCTTACGTTACCCAGCCAAACGGGTCTAATGGAATTTAGCGTTAAAGGCGGTACAGCTCAAGAAGCGCAAGATAAAGGTTGGGCATTATATCGTTCATTACAACAGCTGCTCAGTGACCTTCGTACCGATGAAGTGAATCTTCGAGATAGTGGCATTAGTCAAGGTTTAGCGGGCTACAATAGCAAAGTAAAAAAGACTCAAGATGCTATTTTAGCCTTTCAGTCAGAACGTGGTTTAGTATCACTTGATCAGTTTAAAGAACTCGCATTAACTATTGAGCGATTACGCCATGGCCGGGTCAATATGCTGTCTACATTAACCGGGATTGAAGCGGAAGAACAAAGTCTACATCAACATTTAGGAACATCATCTGATGAGGCCGCAGCTCTGTTAAAGCTGCATAATGATAAGCTCTTTCAGCAGCTATTAATGGCTTACAATGACACCATGGGCCAACAACATGCCCTATCCGCTCATTATGGAACTAATCATCCACAAATAACCAGTTTACGTGCCGAAGAAACTAAATTACAAACAGCCTTAGAAGCGCGTATAACGTTATTATTAAGACAAAAACAGCGTATACAACAAACTAAGCTACTGAATATACTGATGTTAAAAGACATTGATGGCCGCGCAGAGTTAATGGGGCAACTGATACAACTAAGGGCTAAACATCTTGGTTTAAAGCAACAACTTAGCACATTGGATGAACAAATTGTACACTGGGAAATCCGTTTAGACTTGTCTAATGATGATGCCGCAAAACTAGAAGATTTACATCGTGCTCATCAACTGGCCACCGCGGTAATGACCTCTGCTGTAGCCAAAATGGATGTAGGAAAAGCGGATATTTTTACTGCCTATCCGTTATTGCAATTATTGTCGCCACCTTCATTTGCTTCTAAAGCAGATAATTTGGCGACCATGTTATTACTTGTTGCGGCCTTTTGCGCATCGTTTATGGCAATAATAGGACTGAGTATTTTATGGATCCGCAAACCGTTACTCCGCAAAATGCTGACGAAAGAATCGTCTACAAAGCCATAGTCTATAGCTATTTGTTTTGGCTAGTGGGAGCCCTTTATATTATCGCTCCGGTTATTGCTTGGATTTTATTTTGTCGCTTACTGGTCAAAAAGCTGTCTTATCAACCCGCAAGTACCATCAGATTAACCCTGTATATTTGGTTATTAGGTATGTGGGTGATGTTAATCGCCCTTATTGTTGGCCATCTTGAACAGAGCTTGGGCATAGCCAAATTAATAAAGTCGAGTATAGGCTGGGCTAAGGGATGGGCTTTATTGGCTATTTTTCCTGTGATTGGTTGTTTAGACATTAGGCCGCAAGTTATTTACCGAGCGTGTTGTCAAGTCTGCAAACATACCGTTATATTGCTGCCGATATTTGTACTGGCATGGCTACTTAAATTACCCAGTACCTTATATGTTTCCCCATTAAGTATTATTGGTGGCCCAGGGCCTGAGTTTTTCTCATTAAGCTTATATGAGATAGATCCTGGCAGTGGGATCCCGCGCTGGCGTTTATTTACACCTTGGGCTCCCGCATTAGGGATGTTGGGCAATTTATATTTTATTTTTGCACTGCAAGAGTCTTCTCGTCGTTGGAAACGTTGGGGGGTTATTGGCAGTTTACTTATGGTGCTAATGTCTCAATCTCGGCTGGCCTTAATTTGCTATATGGCCTTATTTGGCTACTTCTCGATGCTAAAATTTGTCCGTACCCCACTCCTGTACTTTATATTATGCCCTATCATTTTAGCGACTGGATTTGTTGGTGAATCCATTCTGAATAAAATAACCATGACTATTGCTGCGGTGAAAGGAGCCAGAGCAGACTCCACTCGGGTTCGACAGTCCTTAGCTGATATTGCTGTTGAACGATGGTGGAACGAAGCGGTTATGTTTGGTCATGGTATTGTTGAGCGAGGACCGCATATGGTGGAGTTTATGCCAATTGGTTCTCACCATACTTGGTATGGGCTATTATTTGTCAAAGGTTTGGTGGGGGCTATAGCACTGGCTATTCCCATGCTAGTGACATTTGTGGTGTTATTGCTGAGGATTTTTACCCACCCATTGGCAAAAGTAGGCATGGCGATACTGATGCTGTTAATGCTATACACTTTTGGTGAAAACTTAGAAATTCTCGCTTATCTATTTTGGCCTGGGTTGATCATTTTGGGCAAAGCGCTTATTGATCCACCGACCGCGCCATCGCACCTTGTTGACACCAAGCAGTAAATCAATTTCATCAAGGTCATTTACTCATCAAGTCTATCACTTAGCGATATTCGTTAAGTGAACTACTCTGCGACTTTCGCTCCGCCCGGATCACAGGGTTTTCTCGACAGATTCAATAAATAAAGCTCACTCCCTCCAGACTATCGAACGTTGCATTTTGCTTTTGCAATCTGCAACACGACCTTTTACAAATCGCCTTTCTCAATTAAAAAAAACAAATAAACCATATAAAACAATGCATTAAAACATGGCACAATTTATGTATTAATCCCTACGAGGCATAGCATCTATGCAGTAAATTACCCTGGGATTAATATGAAAAACTGGCACGTTAATAAGTTATATCAATCAAGCCAACTCATAAATCAAGGCTTTGCGGGGTTGGGAAAAAGTATGATGTGGCTTGGTTCTGCGCAATTTAGTGGCCGAATGATCCGCTTAGTTTCCAGTGTTATTTTAGCGCGTTTATTAATGCCCGAAATTTTTGGCCAAGCAGCAATCGTACTCACCCTATTTGAACTCATTTGCACCGCCACTCGCCGTATTACATCAGCGGCATTAATTCGCATGGATGATCAAACCTTTTCCGACCACTTTAACAGTGCAAACTGGGTCAATATCATCGTCTGCATCATTGCCTTTTTGCTTATGGTGGCGATTAGTTTTCCATTAGCGAACTACTACCAATCTCCTCAATTGGTTATGCCTATCGTGCTAATGGCGACGAGCTTTTTATTTCTACCAATGGGTATGCAGTATGCAACATTAAATTTGCGTAGAAATAATATGCGTATTGTGGGCAGAGCTAATTTATGGCAGACCCTAATAGATGCGTTCTTAACGGCCACATTGGCATTATTAGGCTTTGGAATTTGGGCCATTATTTTACCCAAAGTTCTGGTTATTTTTATTTGGATTGCGATCCATCGTTATCAAAATCCTCTTCCTCAAACGCTGTCTACTTCGAACACCTTTAGGGACATCAACTTGGTTAAAATAACCTCGTTGTTAGCTTTTGGTATTCCGGTGAGCTTAAGCGATCTCACCACCACCCTTAGACAAAATATCGATTACTTGCTAATTGGTTTCTTTATGGGAGTAGAGACACTCGGAGTGTACTTTTTTGCTTATAACATCAGTTTAGGGATCAGCCTTGGCTTAATACAAAGTTTTGGCACCGCATTTTACAGTCACCTTTGTCAACGCAGTTCTTTACAGCGCGATCTTTGTGCTAAATATCTCAGCAGCATTGCAGCCATTATGGCGATAACCATCCCGATAATTTTATTACAAAGCCTGTTATCACATTGGTATGTGCCCATGGTCTATGGCGATAAATGGCTCGCAACGGATGCTGTGAGTGTATTCCTGTTTTTGTGTCTGAGTGGTTTAGCAAGGCCATTAGGCGAAGCCGCTAGTCAATTATTGCTCGTTAATGGCTTAAGCCAAGTCAATTTGAAAATCAACCTATTACTAACCGCTCTATATGCCGTGGTCATCAGTATTGCTTGTCAATATAGCCTCGTTGCCGTAGCTCAAACAGTAATGGTCACCTATCTCATCACGTTACCGCTAGTGAGTATTTATAGCTATCAAAGAGTGTTTAAAAGCACTCTCCAATTAAGCCCTGTAGGAGAATCATCATGAGCCCTAAAATCTCTGTAATCATGCCCGTTTATAATGTGCAGAAATTTGTAAAACAAGCCATTGAATCTGTTTTAAGTCAAACGTTTACTGATTTTGAACTTATCATAATTAATGACTGTGCGACGGACAATAGTCTGAGAATTTGTCAGAAAATAATCGATCCTCGTATCCGTATCATTAATCATATTGAAAACAAAGGACTGGCAGCTGCTCGTAATACCGGAATTCGTCATGCTTTAGGTAAATACGTCGCCTTTATTGACTCCGATGACATGTGGCATACAGAAAAACTGCAGCGTCACTGCACCCATTTAGACGAAAACCCTAAGGTGGGGATCAGCTTTTCACGTTCAAGCTTTATGAACTATGAGGGCAAAACGATTAATTTTTACCAAATGCCACAGTTAACTAATATTGATGCTGCACATTTACTTTGCCGTAATCCGGTTGGTAATGGCTCAGCACCCGTTATCCGTCGCGAAACGTTGGATGATATTCGTTTTCAAGCGGTATACAAATATGAGTTGTACTCATGTTATTTTGATGAAAAATTTCGTCAATCTGAAGATATCGAATGTTGGCTGCGTATTGTGGCAACCACTAAGTGGAAAATGGAAGGATTGCCGCAACCGTTAACTTATTATCGACTTAACCATGGCGGATTATCCGCTAACTTACTAAAGCAGCTTGCCTCTTGGGAGCAAATGATCAACAAGGCAAGATATTTTGCTCCTAAACTATTAAAACGTCATGAAAATGTTGCACGAGCTTATCAGTTACGTTATTTAGCTCGTCAAGCAATAAGAATGAAAGATGGCAAAATGGCAGCCAAATTAGCCACCCAAGCATTGCAAACGTCACCTAAAATTCTAATCGATGAAATGGGCAGGACAATTAGCACTGTGAGTGCCGCTTATTTACAATGGATACTGCCGGCAATTTGCTACCATTGGTGTGAAAGTGTAGGACATAAAATCATTGGTTTAATCCAAAAATACAAGATTATCCGTGACGGCGTGTCATCCGCGTTCTTATAACAAGGTTCATTCAAGCAATATCATCTGATTGCAAGCTGCTTTGCAAACTGCAATCAGGTGAAACAAACCCAAACAAATCAAAATAAACCCATACAAATCAACATTATAAATAGTGGCACGATTTAAGCATTATCTAGATAACTCATTAGGAATCTCACCGAGTTTCCTATCCGTACCACAATGGTTATCGAGGTGGCTTATGCGCACTCACATCAAAAACATTTCATGGTCAGTCAGAATAGTTGAATCAATTATCAGCTTGATATTACTACTCTTGGTCAGTCCGTTGTTATTATTAAAAGCTTGTTACTTGAAATATCAGCACGCTCAAGCGATTGAAGTGGTCTATTTACACAGCGGCAATGAAAAACCTATCGCGTTATTACAATTTATTCAGCCGCAATGGTCCTATTGGTTAGGCCTCATTAATGTGATTAAAGGTGAGCTTGGCTTTGTGGGTTGTCAATATCAATATGAGGTATTGGAATATCAAGACTATATAGTCCGTCCAGGTTTAATGTCCTTTAGCCAAATGCACTCAAGAATGGGTATTGCCTATGACAAGTTTACCATTGACCCGAAATTAAATGCCTCAGTGAGCCGCTATATATTAACAACCCTTCGTTACTTAATAGGTTATACCTTGTCATCAAAGATGGTTTGCACTAGCCAGACCCATTTTACCTTACTCAAAGTGGCGATTAGTAACGTCACCATGAAACAAGCCATTGATAGCTTATTAACCAGTGGCCGAAGCCGTAACTGTGACGCTTTCGCATTCGTCAATACAGACTGCATGAATATTGCCCATACCAATATTGAGTATCGCCAAGTATTAAATCAAACCAAGCAGGTTTTTGCTGACGGCAGTGGTTTGCGCTTAGCCTGTAAATACAACCACATTGTGCTTAAAGATAATGTTAATGGCACCGATATGTTTCCACGCTTATGTGAACAAGCAGCCAAAAATGGCACATCTATTTATTTTTTAGGTGCTAAACCTGGCGTAGCAGAAAAAGCCGCAGCGAACATGACAAAACGTTATCCCCAATTACGCATTGCTGGCATACAAGATGGCTATTTTAAAGCTCATCAAACTGAGGACATCATTAAGCATATTAATCAGTCTGATAGCGGAATTTTATTGGTCGCTATGGGGGCTCCTACTCAAGAGATGTGGATAGCTAATCATCAGCATCAGTTGAATGTGGGAGCAGCCGTTGGTGTCGGAGGATTATTCGACTTTTATGCTGATGCGGTCACTCGTGCACCTTTGGCACTTCGTCAAATGGGAATGGAATGGACTTGGCGGTTAATGCAAGAGCCTAAGAGAATGTGGCGTCGATATATTATTGGCAACCCATTGTTTGTTCTGCGGGTATTAATTGATTTGATCGCGCAGCGATTACTAGCGCATAAGAGTGCAAACAAAGCCACATTGCAATTTGCATCAACGCCGTCTCAAAATGCAAATCCGTTGGTTGCGACATCGATAAACGTCAACCTTTTAGACGCTACCACACAGCGAAAATCATGGGGTAAACAACGATGGTTTTTCAGCAAAATAAAGTTAAACCAAATCAGCAAAAGGCTATTGGATATTAGTGCGTCGGCTAGCTTATTGCTGATGCTGTCTCCGCTTTTATTACTCACGGCTTGTGCGATACGACTTGAATCAAAAGGCAATGTATTTTTTAGCCAAACCCGTGCAGGACAAGACAATCAACCGTTTACCATGTTTAAGTTTCGTTCAATGTTTACCGATGCAGAAGCTAGATTGGGTAAATTAACTGCACAGAATGATATGCAAGGTGGGGTGCTGTTTAAGATGAAATCTGATCCTAGGATCACTCACATCGGCGCTTGGATCCGTAAGCTATCAATTGACGAATTACCACAACTTTGGAACGTCTTTAAAGGCGATATGTCATTAGTTGGCCCGCGTCCTGCATTACCCAGTGAAGTGAACCAATATCAGTTATCAGATAGACGAAGATTAATGGTTAAACCCGGTATTACCTGTATTTGGCAAGTATCTGGCCGATCTCACATTCCATTCGACAAACAGGTTGAACTTGATGTTGATTATATCTACCAACAATCACTGATAAAAGACATTAAGTTATTATTTAAGACCATTCCGGCAGTTATTTTCGCCCGGGGTGCATACTAGGAGTAAGGATATGCAAGCCATTATTTTTGCCAACCGTTCAGCGACCGAACTGGCACCATTGAATCGTCAATACTGTGCTGCGTTATTACCCGTGGCCAACAAAGCAATAATTGACTATACCCTTGAAGATCTTGCTCAAGCGGGTATTACCCGTGCAAAATTAGTCATCGCCAATAATGCTGCAGAAATTGAATCCCATGTTGCTAACGGTGCTAGATGGAATTTAACTATCGAATATTTTTTAAGCAAACCAGAAGAAGATATTGAATCAGTATTAAAACGGATGAAATTAGACCCTAATCAGTCTCTATTAGTCGTGAGGGGTGATATTGTTCGCACACCTTGTATTAGACGTTTTGTTGAATTTGCCAAGCAGGTTAAACAAGCATTTGTGCTAGCCTCAATGAGCGATCTAAACCCTGGACTATTAATGCTACCCGAGGGCCGCTTACATGGGCACAATTTAAATTGGCCATTAGCCGCTCCCCAAAAAGATAACGATAAAACCATTAATCAAGTCTTACACGGTATGGCTTTCCATCTAGACAGCATCGACAATTTTGTTGCCGCAAACCATTATATTATTAAACATGTCGACACCTTTGGCTTAAAAGGCCGTAGAGTTGATTCCGCGCAAAAAAATAACCAACTTAGAATTGAACATCAAACACAGCACCCTAGTTTTGCAAACCAAAAAACTTACGGCAACATTGGAGCCAATACCTATTTAAATAATCAGGTAAAATGTCACGGTGCGATCGTGATCGGCCAGCATTGTTATATCGATAATAGCGAATTAAGCAATAGTATCGTATTACCCAATACATACATTGGTAATAACCTTAATGTTAGCAATCAAATTGTATCTCAAGATTACATTATCGATATTGCCAAAAACACTTGGGTTAAAGTCAACGATCCTAGTCTTGTTTCTACATGTCATCTCAAGGTAAAGAAATTAACCAAGGTGTCATTTATCACCCGATTAGTGGCGGCATTGTTAATTCTATTAACCCTACCGATTATGTTAATCAGTTTACTGGTAGCTTGTATTCAACGGCCTAAACATCCCATTAAACGGATTTGCGTCAGTAATAATCAGCAACAGCTTATCTCTTTGATTGAAATCGCCATCAACGCTCCGGTGCTGGCAAAGTTGCCACAATTGTGGCTCGTCGTTAAAGGTGAGCTATTGCTCTTTGGCGCAAGTTCTCTGGGTCACCAACATGCACGTTATGGTGTATTTGGTCCGGTACAAATCCTACTGAATGATACGACCCCACAGGAAGAAATAGAATTGGTTGAAATGGAGTTTCAACCATTAAGTCAACTAGGTTACCTGCGTCGATTATGGCAAATAACCCACTCAATCAATGCTCGTTAATTCATATATCAAGACTTGAGGTATTCCATGAAAACTATCATTACTTACGGCACGTTTGATTTATTTCATTTTGGACACGTGAGGTTGTTTAAACGCTTAAAAAAGCTTGGTGATAAGCTAATTGTGGGTGTATCCACCGACGAATTTAATGCGCTTAAAGGTAAGGCCGCGTTTTTCAATTTTCAACAACGACAAGAAATTGTCGCAGCCTGTAAATATGTTGATGAGGTGATAGCTGAAAACGATTGGCGCCAGAAAAGGAATGATATTATTCGGCTAAATGCTGACATCTTTGCTATTGGTGATGACTGGAAAGGTAAATTTGATGATTTATCTGATATCTGTAACGTATTTTATCTTGAACGCACGCAACAAATTTCAACGACAGAAATTAAGAATAATCTTGCCAACAGAGTGATTCCAGATCCAATAAGTCATCCCGTTAGCGCTAATATTGCATAAGGAATTAACATGTTATTTAGCTATGTTGATCAATGTATTAGATTACTCATCACTCAAACGCTTTATTGTTTGTCAGGTTTGATACCGAAGCAACATAAAGCGGTCATGGGCTGCTATAAAAACAAGTTTGCAGATAATAGCAAATACTTGTTTCTCCATTGGCAAAGACAACAAACCATTACCGCGATTTGGATATCGGGTGATAAAGCACTCATTAAGCAGTTAACACAACAAGGCTATTTAGCTTATTATCGTTGGTCTTTAATGGGCGTTTTTCATGCATTAACGGCTAAATACTATATTTATAATAGTTATATTGGTGATATTAATCAGTACTTTGCTAAGGGTGCTATTAAAATTAATTTATGGCATGGTTCACCATTAAAACAAATCGAATTTGATATCAGTAATGGACCGTTACACTCGGTTTATCATCCATCGACATGGGCGCAAAAATTAAATGCTAAAGCCTTGTATCATCAACAGTACGTCAAACCCGATTTCATGCTTGCTGCCAGTGATACGGTGAAAGGGCTTTTTCGCACTGGCTTTAAAATGACAGACGAGCAGTTTCTCTGTTGTGGTAATCCTCGTACCGATTATCATCGTTATTATCAAATCAATAATCATCAAACACCATTTACTAATCAAGAGGTTAAACACGTTATTCTTTACGCGCCGTCATGGCGTGATTCAAGCTTAACCAATGACAATAATAACATTTATGCTGAGGCCATTAATTTTAAAGCCTTGTCAACACAATTGATCGATCAAAACCAAATACTATTACTGCGATTACATCCAAATGAAGCGCATTTTGCGGCTGAACTGGATCAATACCCTAATATCATCAATATTACCGAATGGGACGACATATACGGTATTATCAACAAAATAGATTTACTGATCACTGACTACTCATCGATTTACATTGATGCATTACAATACAAATGCGATATCGCTTTTTTTCCATTTGATAAGGCGCACTATCACAGCGAATGCAGAAGTGAATATTCTTATGTAGCGAAACTTCCTGCTGCTGGGCCCAGTGTTTATAACTTTGCCGAGTTGCAAAATATGCTCAAACACATGGCCGTCAATGCTGAACCCTCATTAAATGTAGCCGACTCATCAAGACAAGCGTTTTGTAGTCCACAAACAAGACAAGTATTAACTAATACATTTTGGCAACATTCAACCAATGCATTAGATTGCTTAGATGAACTGGTAAAACAAGGCCAACACGAAGCAATAAAAAAGCCCGCATAAATGCAGGCTAAAGGATCATTTCAATGTCAGACTTACTTTTTACGCCATGTGGTGCCGCTTGGTCCGTCTTCTAAGATCACACCTAGTTGATTGAGGCGATCGCGGGCGACATCAGCTGCGGGCCAATCTTTTTCGGTGCGGGCGCGGTTACGCTCGACAATAAGCGCTTCAATTTCTGCCACTTCATCATCACTGCCCTCACCTTTAAAGAAAGCATCTGGTGTTTGGCTGATAATTCCCAGCACACCCGCTAATTGCTTCAAACGCACACCTAATGCAGAGGCGGCAGTCATATCGGTTATTTTAAGACGGTTAATTTCACGTACCATCTCAAATAAAACCGAATACGCTTCAGGCGTATTAAAGTCATCATCCATTGCCAACTTGAACTTGGCCACAAACGCTTCAGCAGGAGCTGCGTCGACGGTTAAGTCTAAGTCTTTAATCGCCGTGTATAAACGCTCTAATGCTGAACGAGCTTGCTTTAAATTATCTTCAGAATAATTTAACTGGCTGCGATAATGACCGGATAATAAAAAGTAACGTACCGTTTCAGGATCATAATGCTTAAGCACATCACGAATGGTAAAAAAGTTGTCTAATGATTTAGACATTTTTTCACGGTCAACCATCACCATTCCGGTGTGGATCCAATAATTTACATAAGGCGTATCGTGGGCACAGCAAGACTGAGCAATTTCATTTTCATGATGAGGAAACTGTAAATCAGAGCCGCCACCATGAATATCAAAATGTGAGCCCAAATGTTTACTGTTCATGGCTGAACATTCAATATGCCAACCAGGACGACCAGGTCCCCAAGGTGATTCCCATGTCGGCTCACCGGGTTTTGACATTTTCCATAACACAAAATCCATCGGATTATGTTTGGCATTATCAATTTCAACTCGAGCACCCGCTTGAAGTTGATCAAGGTTTTGACCTGACAACTGGCCATACTCAGGAAACGAGGCAACACTAAATAAGACATCGCCATTACTGGCGACATAGGCATGTTTTCGGTCCAGTAAACGCTCAACCATATCGATAATTTCTTCAATATGTAACGTTGCCCGAGGCTCAAAATCAGGTCGCATCATATTTAATGCGTCAAAATCTTTATGCATTTCGGCAATCAAGCGCTCAGTAAGTGACTCACAAGATTCATTGTTTTCAGCTGCCCGTTTGATGATTTTATCATCAACATCGGTAATATTACGCTGAAAATTCACCTCATAACCTAGGTAACGTAAATAACGTACTATCATGTCAAACGAAACAAAGGTACGCCCATGACCAATATGACATAAATCGTAAATGGTCACGCCACAGACGTACATTCCGATTTTACCTGGATTTATTGGTATAAATTCTTGTTTATCACGGCTAATACTATTGTAAATCTTTAACATCGAATGGTCTCTTTTACACTAATTTATAACGGGAAATATTAATTCAGATTCTACCATGATGTCACCTGTTTTGAACAATGCACTTTAAGCGGCACTTAAGATAAGTTAGAATCGCGCAAATCAATTTTTTCAAGTGAGATAACATGATTACTTTACATACCAATTTCGGCGATATTACTTTGCAACTAAATGCAGAAAAAGCGCCTATCACTGCCGCTAACTTTATGCAGTATGTTGAAGATGGCTCTTTTGATGGTACGATTTTCCACCGTGTTATTGACGGTTTTATGGTCCAAGGTGGTGGTTTCACTGAAGAGATGAGCCAAAAAAGTGTTAAAGCATCAATCAAAAACGAAGCTAACAATGGCTTATCTAATCGTAAAGGCACAGTTGCAATGGCGAGAACGTCTGATCCGCATTCAGCAACGGCACAATTTTTCTTTAACGTAAATGATAATACCTTCCTTGATTTTAAATCAGAAACCTCTCAAGGCTGGGGTTACTGTGTCTTTGGTGAAGTCGTTGAAGGCTTAGATATTATTGAAAAAATCAAGAATGTTGCAACCGGTAACAATGGCATGCATCAAGATGTGCCATTAGAAGCCATTGTGATCAAAAGCGTTAGCGTTAAAGCGTAATTGTGAAAAAAACAATCTTTGTGGGCGATTTGCACTTGAGTGTTGATCGCCCCGATATTACTCAAGCCTTTGTGTATTTTCTAAACCATGGTTTAGACAATACCGAAGCGCTTTATATCATCGGCGATCTATTCGAAGTGTGGATGGGTGATGATATTGCAGAACCCTTTAGTGTTGCCATAGCGGAGGCAATCAAAACGGTATCAGACACCCTACCAGTGTACTTTATTCATGGTAACCGTGATTTTATGGTTGGCAAACAATTTTGCCAACGCGCAGGTATGAAAATATTGCCTGAGGTGTATTGTATCAACTTGTACGGTGTTAACACCGTGATTTTGCATGGTGATAGCCTTTGTACACTTGATATTGCTTATCAGCGATTCAGACGCTTTCGAAGTTTTGGACTTGTTCGCTGGGTTTACGCCCACTTACCTAAAAAGACCCGCTTAAACATTGCCGCTAAAATTCGTCAAACAAGTGTGCAAGACAATCAGCACAAACACCACAAAATTATGGATGTTGAGCCAAGCGCGGTCACAGCACTACTAGCAAGTACTGGCTGCCAACGAATGATCCATGGTCATACACATCGGCCCGCGATTCATCAGCTCACAGCTCAAGAACAACGTGTGGTGGTCGGTGATTGGTATACTCAAGGCAGCGTGCTAAATGTCAGTGATAAAGGTTGTGAGTTAGTAACATTACCCTTTTCCGCAACAAACTAGGCTCACTTGAAGGTATCAGAATTGATATCAACTGTGAGTCTTGGTTTATATAGCGCCATTATTGATTATTGAGGCGGTATTCCACTGTGAAAACGAAACTCTGTATCTACTGACAAAATTAACTGCATTTCTTTTTCTCGAAAATAATTAATTCGTTCACTAATATCTTTACCTGCTACAACCTCAGCAAGAGCTAAATAATCCTGATAATGCCGAGCTTCTGAACGAAGTAATGAAGTGTAAAACTTAGCTAGGTCATCATCTAAGTGCGGCGCAAGCTTGGCAAATCGCTCACACGAACGCGCCTCAATAAACGCACCAATAATCAACTTATCAATCATGGTCTCAGGCTCATGAGTTCGGACATGAGAAATTAATTGTTTGGCATAACGGCCTGCGCGAATATTACGGTAGTCAATACCGCGTGCAGACATAATTTGCAGGACTTGTTCAAAATGATGAAACTCTTCTTTGGTAAGGCGCACCATTTTACTCATTAAGTCAGCACTATTGGTTAATTCGTTGTTGGCGACTAATTCACTGGTGATATCATTTTTTTTACTATCACGAGCCAGAAATGCTTGCACATTACGGTCTGGTTGATAGATAAAATCCTCATAGGGTTTTGCCCAAGCCTTTAATAAATGTGAACTACTTTTATCAATCGCATATTTGCGGATCATTAAAATAGCCGTTTGAGCAGCCTTAAGCTCGCAGTTGCAATGGTCGATCAACAGTGGCGTTAATTGTTCAGGTTGTTTTGCTTGTTCAAGCCAACTGTTTGGGGTCTCACAACCTAGAAAGTCATAAATAGGGACCAGTAATTGCTGCATAAGATGGATAATCCTTTCAAAAAAACTAAGGTTATTTTACCTATATAACGATCTTTTCTGAAGTCAAAAACGTAATACCACTTGACGAATGTCTATTTATGTTCAATAAATAAGCTAAGCATCTTATTTTAACGATTTTGTAACAGATGCAATCGATCACCTTAAATGATGACTCTACATTGGGATAGAGTCATAACTTAACAACATAGATGTTGGCAATGAAACCATCTCAGTGTGATGCCAACACAATAACGCCTGTTGATAAGTAGATGTGGACTGATTAAGGCGGTGGGTAAAGAGCTGTAGTCAGTTCGTCGTTGTTTGGCGAACTAGGTCAGAAAATGCTAAACAAGGATAACTATAATGGTATTGAATCACTTAATGGGACTGTACACTCATCCGAAACAAGAGTGGCAAAAAATTGAAAAAAATCATGAAGCGCTAAAAAGCAGTTTGAGCCATATACTGCTTATCGCACTTATCCCGGCAATTTGTGCTTATTTTGCAACGGCACATATTGGTTGGAATCCTGGCGTTGGAGAACCGTTATTTCTTACATCACAAAGCGCACTACTGATGTCAATTGCGATGTATTTTGGTTTAATTATTGGCGTTTTGGCGCTTGCTTATTTAGCCTTTTGGATGGGTAGGACGTTTGATGCAGATCCAACCTATACACAAGCTCTTGAATTAGCATCCTATACTGCGACGCCCCTGTTTATGGTCGGTCTAGCCGCACTCTACCCTGTACTATGGTTCATTATGGTGATCGGACTAATTGGCTTATCCTATTCGGTTTATCTTCTGTATGCAGGTGTTCCTATTATTATGAATATCCCTGAAGAAAAAGGCTTTATTTACGCAAGCTCAGTAGTGACCGCTGGTCTGGTGTTATTAGTCGCACTGATGGCAAGTAGTGTGATTTTATGGAGTATTGGCTTAGGCCCAATGATGCAATAATTTATTGGTAACTTATTATGAGTTATTGATTATTGATTATTGAAAAAATGATATAAAAAAGGCGCATTCAGCGCCTTTTTTTACTAATTACCTTGATTACGCGAAAGTATCTCGTAACGGTACGGTTAAGTTAAACACTAAATGTTCAGCGCTAGAATCTTTACTGTCAGCACAGAAATAACCTTCACGCTCAAACTGGTAGGTTTTTTCAGCCGAAGCATTGCCCAAACTAGGTTCAACCAGTCCCTTGACCACAGTAAGTGAATTGGGGTTAAGGACTTCATCGACCGTTTCAAAAGCCGCAGGATTTACATTGGTAAATAGACGTTCATACAAACGAAACTCAGCAGGTTTCGCTGTTGATGCCTCAACCCAATGAATAACCCCTTTTACTTTACGACCGTCAGCAGGATTTTTGCCTAAAGTATCTGCATCATAGGTACAATAAACCGTTGTGATATTACCATCAGCGTCTTTATCACACCGATCTGCTTTGATAATATAAGCATTACGTAAACGGACTTCTTTACCTAAAACCAGTCGTTTAAAATGCTTATTTGCCTCTTCTTTAAAATCTGCGACGTCAATAAATAGCTCACGCCCAAATGTCAGCTCACGAGTTCCCATGGTTTCATTGTTTGGATGAGCAGCAGCAATAATGGTTTCGGTTTCAGTATTCGAATAGTTTTCAATGACGACTTTTATCGGTCTTAACACTGCCATTGCTCGAGGAGCATGCTCATTAAGCTCTTCACGGATACAAGCATCTAACATGCCTACTTCAACCAAATTATCTTGCTTGGTGACGCCAATACGTGAGCAAAACTCACGAATAGATGCAGCCGTATAACCACGACGACGCAAGCCCGCAATCGTTGGCATTCTTGGGTCATCCCAACCGGTGACGAGTTTACGTACGACTAGATCATTCAACTTACGCTTAGACATCAGAGTATATTCAAGATTCAAACGCGAAAACTCATACTGACGCGTACGATCCGGGATTTTAAAATCGTCTAAATGATCCAATACCCAATCGTATAAACGACGATTATCTTGAAACTCTAACGTACAAATTGAATGAGTAATATTTTCAATCGCATCTGAAACACAATGGGTAAAATCGTACATAGGATAAATGCACCATTTATCCCCCGTTTGATGATGATGGGCAAAACGTATACGGTAAATAATAGGATCACGCATACACATAAAAGGCGATGCCATATCGATTTTGGCGCGCAGTGCACATTCGCCTTCTTTGAATTCACCTTTACGCATTTTTTCAAACAGCGTGAGGTTTTCTTCAATACTGGTATCACGATAAGGACTGTTTTTACCCGGTTCTTTTAATGAACCCCGGTATTCTCTTGTTTGCTCACCATTTAAAAAACAAACGTAAGCAAGCCCTTTAGTAATTAACTCAACAGCATACTGGTGTAACTGCTCAAAATAATTCGATGAATAACGGATATCGCCAGACCATTCAAAGCCCAACCAGCGCACGTCTTCCTGAATAGAATTAACATAATTGATGTCTTCTTTTTCAGGATTTGTATCATCAAAACGTAAGTTACACTGACCTTGATAATCTTTGGCAATACCAAAATTTAAGCAAATAGATTTAGCATGGCCAATATGTAAATACCCGTTAGGCTCTGGTGGGAAACGAGTATGTACTTGGCTATGCTTACCGCTTTTTAGGTCTTCGTCTATGATATTACGAATGAAGTTACTTGGACGTACTTCGGTGTCCACATGACTCATGGAATTCCTCTTGGCGCACAATGGCAATATGAATAAAAATAGATGATCCTACAGAACTTAAGTAGTTACAACTACTAGGATCGAAAAAGTTAACCTTATAAAGCAAATAAACCCAGCAAAGCTGGGTTTATGGTTTAAATCAAACAGGATTAAGGTTAACTATTCCGTGATAATGCGTATTCCAGGAATAATTTGTTGGGCTTTTCTGCCTTTTTTATTTAACCAGAGATAAAACCCAATCAATGCCACAACAAAGAAACCGATCCAACTGGCAGACTGCAACGGATGTTGAGTAAAGGTCGCGCCTTGGTAAACCACGGTCGCCGAACCATAGGCGAGTGAAAACGTCCAAATTGCAGCAAAACGAGCCCATTTAGCACCAAACTCATGAACCAAGGCCCCCATAGCGGCCACACAAGGCGTATAAAGCAAGATGAATAACAAGTATGAAAATGCCGCTATCTGACTTTTAAAGCCTGTTTGAAGCGCACTGAATGTGGAGGAATCAACAGACAATGCCATCGCAGCTTCATCTAAATCAGTAATACCCGCTATTGCAATTGATAATGGGTCACCTGGCTCTATGCCTAATAAATTTGCCGGAACTGTGGCTAAGCCTATTTTGACGCTATCCCAAATAGACACAAGTTCTACGTCATCACCATCGACGGTGCTGTATAAACTATTTAACGTCCCAACGACAGCTTCTTTAGCAAAAATGCCGGTAATAATACCCACTGTTGCCGCCCAGTTATCTTGCTCAATCCCCATTGGACTAAAAAAGGGTGTGATTTGTTGACTCGCAGCGCTGAGTAATGATTCTTTACTATCTTCATGCCCAAAAGAGCCATCAGTACCAATAGCATTAACAAAGTTAAGCAGCGTCACCACAATAATGATGGTTTTACCCGCGCCCATAATAAAGCTTTTAGTTCGCTTAGTTGTGCGAGAGAACACCGCTTTAGATTTAGGCATTTCGTAACTTGGTAGCTCCATAACAACGGCACTGCTTGTACCTGGCAATACCGTTTTACGCAGTAATAAACCAGTACCAATCGCAGCAAAAATACCAATGATGTAAAGTAAAAACACCAAGTTTTGACCCGACTGTGGAAAGAATGCGGCTGCGAATAACGCATAAACAGGCAAGCGAGCACTACAAGACATAAACGGTGCCATCATACCTGTCACGATCCGCTCACGCTCACTGCCTAAGGTTCTCGTTGCCATAATGGCAGGAACGGAACAGCCAAAACCAACAATCATCGGCACAAAGGCTTTGCCCGGCAAACCAATACGGCGCATTAAACCATCAACGACAAAGGCTGCACGAGCCATGTAACCAGACCCTTCAAGTACCGAGAGGGCTAAAAATAACGCTGCAATAACCGGTATAAACGTCGCGACCGTTTGAATACCTTGGCCAACACCGCCAGCTAAAATCGTCACTAGCCAATCAGGTGAGCCCATTGACGACAGCAAAGCCCCAAAATGATCAACAAAAATGGCACCCGCGGTAATATCAAACAAGTCAATAAATGCATTACCCACGTTAATACTGAATAAAAACATCAGATACATAACAAACAAGAAGATTGGGATGCCCAAAACGGGGTGCAACACCACCTTGTCGAGTCTATCAGTGGCACTAACATGTGTACCTTGACTGACTGAAGCTTCAAACACCTGTTGCACAAAATCGTAACGTGTCGTCGCGATCATAATATCAATATCTTCACCAGCTTGCTCTACCCGCTGGGTACATTGTTGTACCGTGTCGTGTAATTGCGTTTCACTGGTACCACAGCCATTTCCATGACTGTTGGCTAAAATAGCAAGGGCTTGTCCGCGGCTTAACTCAACAAGACCTTGGCTGTCATTTTGCTTCTGTAAAGCTGTGACACTTGCCTCGATATCAGCATGATACTGCAGTAATAACGATGATGTTGTGTCGCCTTTTTTCAATAATGCCAATAATTCAGTCTGTAGATGTTCAACATCGGCTTGCTTACGTGAGCAAATTGCGACGACTGGACAACCAAGTCGTGCCGACATGTCATCTGCATTAATATTGATCCCCAGCTTTTTAGCTGCGTCAATTTTGTTAATGACAACAATAACCGGAATACCTAACTCACGTAATTGGGTGGTTAAATACAGATGACGCTCAACGTTTGTGGCATCAACTAAGTTGATAATGGCGTCCACTTGTTGATTTGAAAGATAGGCCTGGGCGATTTGTTCATCTAATGAACAATCGCAGCTATTACCTGCGGGTAATAAATCATATATGCCCGGTAAATCGGTAAGAAAAACATCAGTACCAGAGTAACTAAGCTTACCGGTTTTCTTTTCTACGGTTACACCCGACCAATTGCCAACCTGCTGGCTTGCACCTGTAAGTGCATTAAAAAGAGTCGATTTACCTGCATTGGGGTTACCCACGGTGACACAGTGAAATTGTTTAGTCATTTTTTAGAACTACCTCGATAATATCGGCTAAATCACAACGCATACATAATTTACTGCCACGTAAATCTAACTCAACACCCGAGCCCATAGGGGCTCGACGTATAAAATGAAAACGAGTGTTGGGTGTAATGCCCATAGATAACAATTTACGTTTGACAGTTTGCGGTAACGTTAATTGACCGATTTCAGAGATAATCGCCTGATCACCAGGCTTAAGTTCACTCAGCTTCATGTAACACTACCTTCAACTACATTAATAACGTTAAAATTTTATATGAACTGAAACAGTTAAACTCAAATCTAGATCAAAGTTTCACTTGTTAACGAGAATTGTTTTCAGTTGTATTACGCATTATGTGACAAATGCCCGTTAGAATATAGTACAACGAAGATTTTATTTTAACTTGCAAGCCAGAATGAGAAAAAAGGGCTACTCTCTTTGTGCTGTTAGTAATCCCATGCAGCAGTCATCTGACCATATTCCATCAATGCAGCTATTCTGTCTTAATGTTCCCTCAAGAATAAAACCAACCTTCTCTAGTACCTTACGTGATGCGGTATTTTCTTGAGCACAAATACCAATGTATTTATGCATACTAAATTGTAACGCCCCCCAATCCGTTAAGGCTTGCAGGCTTTCACTTGCAAACCCTAAACCTTGCTGTTCTGGTGCTACAAGGTAGCCTACTTCGGCGCGTCTTAATTCTGCATCGTCGCATCTAAAACCAATAAGCCCCACAAATTCATTGGTGTCGATCCGTTCAATAACGAGAGATAACCAGTCTCCAGATCCAAATTGCCATATCGCTTTGCGCTGCTCAAATTTAGCAACAATTTCCGATTCAGATTCAATACTTCGGATATGTTGATTGATACCCTTATCACGATGTAAGCGTAGAAAATGCTCCCAATCTTTACTTTGTAAATGTCGTAATTTCAAGCGCTCACTATAAAGATTTATTTGCATACATCCTCTCTTAGTTCATTAATAAAAATGGCAGCCTAGGCTGCCATTCGATATCACATAATCACTACGCGCTAGCTGCGGCTAGTGACTTCAAGTAAATGAAAACCAAATTGAGTTTTTACCGGACCTTGAACCGTATTTAATGGCGCGCTAAACACCACTTCATCAAATTCTTTAACCATCATTCCAGGACCAAAAGAACCTAAATCACCACCTTGCGCCCCAGATGGACAAGAAGAGTTTGCCTTAGCAATCTCGGCAAAGTCTGCACCAGCTTCGATCTGTTGCTTGAGTGATTCGCATTGATCTTGGGTGCTTACGAGTAGGTGTCTAGCCGTTGCTTGTACCATAATATCGCTCCTAAAAATGTAATATTAAATAAAAATAACACTAACATAACGACAAGGTGATGACATAATTAAGTCACCACACCTGTTCGTCATTTATTTTGCTGATTCAGCTTTAATCCAATCGGCAATTTTGTTTTCCATCACGGCCATCGGTAATGATCCTGATGTTAACAATTGGTCATGAAAACCTTTAAGATCAAATTTGTCACCAAGGGCTTTTTCTGCATCGGCACGTAATCTTAAAATAGTCAGTTGGCCCACTTTATATGACAAAGCTTGACCAGGAATAGCCATGTAACGCTCCACTTCAGCAATGATATCCGACTCCGCCATAGGCGAATTGTCCTTCATATATTGAATTGCTTGCTCACGACTCCAACCTTTTGCATGAAGCCCCGTATCAACCACTAATCGCATTGCCCGCAACATTTCATCTGATAACTTACCAAAGTACTGATATGGATCGCTAAATACGCCCATCTCAACACCTAAGTATTCTGCATACAGTGCCCAGCCTTCTTCAAATGCGGTATAACCCTGGAAACGTTGAAATTGTGGAACGTCAGTTAACTCTTGCTTAATCGAAATCTGAAAATGATGACCAGGTGCTGCTTCATGCAAAGAAAGGGTTGTCATACCCCATTTAGGTTGTGCTTTTAAGTTGTAGGTATTGATATAAAAAGTACCCGGGCGAGAACCATCCACTGCAGGTGATTCATACGATGCACCAGCGGCAGATTTTTCGCGGAAACTTTCCACAGGTTTTACAATATAATCCGCTTTGGGCATCACATTGAAATACTCTGGTAAAACCTGATTAATATGATCTTTAATCGTCATATAACCATCAATAAGATCTTGTTTGTCACTAAAAAAATACTTTGATTCTGACGATAAAGAAGCAAAAAAAGCGCTTAAATCGCCTTTAAAACCAACTTGCTCTCTTACCGTGTCCATTTCAGTTAAAATACGAGCCACTTCAGACAAACCAATTTGGTGGATCTCATCCACGGATAGGGTTGTTGTGGTGTGGCTATTGGCTAAATGTTGATACCAGTCTTTACCATTTGGCAATCCCCACCAACCATCTGAAGCACGAGAGTTCGGCAAATAGACATTCTTCACATAGTCACGTAACTGAGTCAATGCAGGTAATAACTCAGTATTGATAAGTTGTGTATATTCGATAGTTAATGCTGATTTTTGTGCGTTTGTAAAATCGTCAGGTAGCAAGGTTATTGGCGAATAAAAAAAGCTACTTTCTGCATCTGCAACAAGTTGGGCATCTAACTGAGGAATAATGCGTTCGACAAGCACTCGAGGTAATACCACTTTACTGGCAATACCTTCATCCATCCGCTGCTGTGCAAGCTTAGTCCAGTTAATAAAACCCCGTAATCGTAATAACCAATTCTGGTAATCTTTAACAGTCTTAAATGGTTGAGCACTCTCACCGCTTCCCAGCTGCACCATGGTAAATACTGTGCTAGAAAACTGATTAATAGGTAAGAAATACTCTGGATAGGTTTCGCCTATAAGCGCCATGTTACGATCATAAATGAACATGTCGTAACTCAATTTAAGTGAAGCAGGAAGCTTCTCAACATCAATGGTTTTAGCTTGGCTAAAGTAATGACTATTCAAGTCATGACGGGCCGCTAAGTACTCTTCAGTTAATGCACCACCAAATTGGTCATTATAATCGTTAACCCCAACAAAGGTGGCATAAATGGGTTCAAGCTTTAACTGAGCATTAAAAAAATCATCAACCATCGCTAAATACTGCTCTGAAGCAGATTGAGGCATAACGGCGGCGCTAGACTTTGAGGTCTTTTCAGACGTAGAAGAAACCGTCGAGCCTTCTGAACAACCTTGAGTGGCCAATAGTAAGGACACCGTTAACGCCAACAATGTTTTATTCATTATTATTATTCCTTAACACAAATTAACTCACGCCTTGTTACCCTAATAGAGTCAAAGGCTTAATATTAGTGGTCTGATTTATCCCATTGCAGCGATTCAATCTAAATGAAAAAGTCTTAAAATCGACAAGTTACAACCATTGTATCTTTGGCTAGCTTTACAAGAAACAAAACTTCAACAAAAAACACACAAACTAACAATTAATAGTACCCTAACGTCGCTCGGTAGATTTCACGCTGTAATATTCAACCTATTCACACAATAAAATAAGCGGGCCAAAAAAATGACTCTATTATTTTTACTAGCTAATAAAAAAGCCCCTAAAAGGGGCTTTTTAAATCAAGCTTAGATTAAAGTGTTACGTTGTGAATACGGGCTTTTTCTTTGATGTAAGAAATATAGCTCTTAGCACTACGTTCAGTCTTTTCATCTTTTGCGGCAAGTAGTGCACGCTGATAAGCAGACTTGTACTTTTTAAGGCTTAAGTATGATAAAGCTAACTCAAATTGAGCTTCGCCAGGATTATCAATGCCTGCATCAAGTGCTTTTTTAAGCACAGGAATGGCATCTAGATACTTTTGGTCTAAAGAAAGGATGCGACCTTGTTTTAAAAACAAATCACCCTCGTTGTTAACAGCAGCTGCTTTACCATAATAGTAAGCGGCTTCTTTTAACTCTTTAGCATTATGATAAAAACCAGCAAGTGTTGAAAAACTCTTCTCGTTTTCAGCAATAAGGCCTGACTTCATGTGCTTTTCAAAAATCGTAGCAGCTTTATAAGGCGCGCCTTTTTGAGCTAACAATTGAGTCAAACGAGTAATGTTACTGTCTGTCTCTAAAAAGCCATTCTTGTATGCCAAATCGTATGTTGCGAGTGATTTATCATAGTTTTCAGTCATCAAGTAAAATTGAGCCAACTGAACCCAGAGACGTTTATCGTCTTGGAACAACGGCACCATAGTTTCTAATACTTTTACGGCTTCATTGTACTTTTTCTGGTTAAAGTAAGCAGTTAACTTCATCTGATACAGACCTTTATCAGGTGTTTCAGATAAAGATAATCCCTTATCAGCAACTTGAAGCACTTTATTCCATTCTTTTAACTCAGTGTGGGCAATACCAATTCTGCGATACATTTGCGCATCAGAGTTACAGGTAAAGTCCATCCACTTATAATAATATGGAATTGCTTCTTTAAACTTTTTTTCTTGTAGTAACAAATCAGCATACAAACGCATTGTTGCAGCATGATCGGTACCACCAAGAATGTCAGCATCTACAGCAGTCTTTAAAAACTTGATAGCTGTTTTCATCTGACCTTTTTCAGCATAGAAGTTACCTAACATACGATCGACATACGCTTTGTCGAAATCGTTTCTAGCATTAGCTTCAAGCAAAATTGCAATTGCTTCGTCTAAATTACCTTCTGTATACGCTTTAAAAGATTTTTGAACTTTTTTTGCAGCGCTATCGCCCACAGCACGAGATTGACGGGTGTCAATTTCACACTTTTCAGCAGCAACTACAGAGTTAGACAGCAATGCACTTCCACAGACTGAAAGTAATAACACTGTAGCGATACTAGTAACTTTACGCATTATCTACCTCCCTTTCTCTAGTGTGAAGTCAAGCTGTACTTTCATACCTGTTTGTTTTAATGGCTTACCATCAACAATCTTTGGCTTGTATTTCCATTTTTTCAATGCACGAATTGCTTCACGATCGAATAAACGTCTAGGTTCAGCCTTGATAATAGAAACATCATCGACACCACCGAGTTCGTTGATTGTAAAGCTAAGTTGAACCCAACCCTCTTTACCATCACGAGCAGCAGCAATCGGATACTGAGGCTCAATACGAACAATAGGGGTAGCATCACCATCGCGGGTCATCATGTTACCGAGTTTAAAACCAGTACTGGGCCCACCAGATTCTATACCACCCATATTGAACGCCATATTGGTATCAATATTAGATGATGTATCAGGCGGAGTAGTATCCGGCTTAGGCGGCTGCTCCGGTGGTGGAGGTGGCTTAGGTGTAACCCTTGGTTTTTTCTGTGCCTTCGAATCCTGTTTATCCATCGTAATTTCAATAACAGGGGTTTCCTCTGAGTCAGCGTTGCGTTGTGCACCACCACCGACCAGAAAAGCCATGAAAGCAAACAGCCCAAAAGTCACTGCAGCACCAATGATTATTGATACGAGTGCTCTTAGCATATTAGTCATTCCCCGCTGATACTGAAATTTTGTCAATACCGGCCGCTTTAACGTTATCAAGTACTTTAACGACTAAACCATGTAAAGAGTCTTTGTCTGCTTGAATCAATACAGCTGCTTCAGGTGCTTCAGCTAACATACGCTCTACGTTAGCCGTTACACGTTCGATATCAACCTGACGGTTTTCCATCATAATGACACCATTTTTGCTGATGCCAATAAAGATGTTTGCCGATGGTTTAGACGTAGCCTGTGACGCTTTCGGCTTGTTGTAGTCTAAGCCTGATGGCTTAACAAACGATGTTGTTACAATGAAGAAAATCAGCATGATAAACACGATGTCTAGCATCGGAGTCATATCAATTTGCGCTTCCTCTTCCATAGTGGAATGCTTCTTACGTGCCATGTTCAATCTCTCTCTAATGGTGAGGCATGCTGTCTTTTAGCTTTTCTAAACTGATTCTCATTTTTGAGTCTAAACGCGTGCTAAAGAACACACCCGATAGCGCCGCAACCATTCCTGCCATTGTCGGCATTGTAGCCATAGAGATACCAGCAGCCATTAAACGAGCATTACTCGTCCCCTGAATTGCCATCACATCGAATACTGAAATCATACCGGTTACAGTACCTAATAAACCAATCATTGGACAAATGGCTACTAAGGTTTTGATTAACAGCATACGTGCATTCAAATCTTGTCTCGCTTGGGATATCCAAGCTTCACGGATACGGTGAGCATGCCAAGAAGTTGTCTCTTCTCTTGCTTCCCAAGAGGCTATCACGGCTTGATGTTGTTTTGGTGATATCCAATTTAGATACCAATAACGCTCAAGCATTAACACCCACATCAGGAATAGCACTGCTGCAACCAACCAGAGGACATCGCCTCCCGAGGCCATGAAGCCCCTGACGGAATCCCATACGTCCATCAGGATTAGCATCATTAGTCAGCCCTCTTCTCAGCATGTTCTGCAATAATACCAGCACTTTGCTCTTCAAGAATTTGAACGATAGACTTACTACGAGCAACTACGATTGCGTGTAACAGCATTAGAGGCAATGCAGCAATAAGACCTTGAACAGTAGTAATAAGCGCCATAGAAATACCACCAGCCATCAATTTAGGGTCACCAGTACCGAATAATTGAATAGATTGGAAGGTTGCGATCATACCGGTAACCGTACCCAATAGACCCATCATAGGAGCAATAGCCGCAATCACTTTGATAATTGAAATACGCGCTTCTAAAGCGGGTGTTTCTTTTAAGATAGCTTCATCAAGTTTGAGTTCAAGCGTTTCAACATCAACGTCTTTATTCGATTGATATACTTTTAAGATACGGCCTAGAGGATTGTTGCCAGGGTTTTCGATGCTCTTACGCTGACGATTAACTTTACCGCCAACAAGAGTCAGAGTCACTAAACGCTCAACAGCAATTAACGCACCGATTGCTAACAAGGTAAGAATGATATAACCAATAGTACCACCGGCTTCTAAACGATCTTCTATACTAGCTTTATTAGTAAAGATGTTTAATAACACGCCGCGGGCCGGATCGATATAAAAAGGAGCGACACCTGAAGTGGTGTTCTCCCACGAATCAACAGCGCTCACTTGGTAGCCTTCAGGCTGCTGTGATAATTGCTGAATTAAACCAAGATCAGGTTTGTAAACAACATATTTACCTTCGGCCGTTAAGTTAAAAGGACCGACGCGGTGAATAGCAGTATTCACTACGCTACCGTCAATGGCCGTAACATCACCATCGAATTTAACAACTTTACCTGACTCAACCATTTCAAATAATTGTGCTTCCCAAAATTGCTCTAACTCTTCAATTTTAGGCAGTGATTTACGTGCACCTAGTTCAGCAATAAAAGTATCGCGACCAGGGTACTGAGCACTGATGTTAGACGCGGCTAGCTTACCAGAAAAATCACCGGCTTCGCCTTTAACAACACCAAACATCTCACCCAAGTCACCTTGAGCAGTTTTTAAGTCTTCTTCTAACTGAGCAATTTTACGCTCGTTATCTAAGAAGGCTTGGTTTAAATCTTTACCGCGTTGCTTTTCAGCAGATAAAGCATCTTTTTCACGTTTAAGCAATGCGGCTTTATCACCACGCTCAGCCTGAAACTCTTTTTCACGCTTAACGTTTGACTTACCTTCGCTAGCTCGGTCTGCTTTAACTTGTTGTAACAATTGGTCGATAGTTTTTGGTGCATCTGCAGCATAAACCATACCAGCTGTTAAAGAGAAAGTTGCAGCCAGTAGCACTGATGTAATTAACTTCTTCATTATTGTGCAGTCTCCGCAGCAGGAATTGGTAATGCGAATAGGTCTAATGCGCCTTGCTTACGAGCAATACGAATACCTTTCGTGATGTCGCGTAGATAGCTGTCTTCTAACTTATTCCAGGTTTTCGCATCAGCATCATACATCCATGCTATTTTCTGATCTAAACTCTGGGCATAGAGAGCAACACGGCCTAAATTAAAGAAATCAACTAAGACTTCTTTGCCGTCTAGGTCTAGCTTACCTGTATGAACTGCAACAAAATTACCATACTCACGCTCAATGCTATAAGCATCAAGTATTAGACGATATTTCTCTGCCAATGTAACTTCTGCGGTATTAAGGATATCTTTTAGATTTTCAACTCGGTTATGACGAACTTCCGAATTAAAAGGTAAATCTAAATTAACAAACTGCTCTAAAGCATCGACCATTTTAAACATTAATGGCACAACACCCTGGCGAAGTTTATCTACGCCGTTGATATCAGTCTGAATTAAATCTAGTGAATTTTGTTGATCAGCTACTAAGCCCGCAACGTAATCATTGTATGATGCCAGTGATTCACGCTCATCAGCAACGTTGCTATACTCAAAAAGCATGTCTTGTGCTTGGTCGAAATATTTGTCGACTTTCTTTTGTGACGCAGCTGATGCAGCATTAAGACTGCTATCGGCTTTTTGAACCTCAGCGAGAGGGCCTGCAACAACGAAGTTGCTACCAGCTAAAGCCAGAGCGCCAACAAGTGCAGTAGCGATTTTTGTTCTATTGCTTACCTTGGACATAGTTCCCAACCAATTTGAAGTGAATTAAAAAGTTCAACTCTGCAAAATAACCTTGATCTAAAATTGTTAATCAATGTTACTTCAACTAAGTACGTCTTTTTCTTGTGATTGTTAGTTTTTCTTCCCTTTTCTACACCGGTTAAAGTGTAGACCCGCTGGCATCATTTCACAAAATGTCGACCTATGTCAACATTTACAAAGTTTAAAAACTACTGGAAAGAACAGTTAAAGCGGTCAATGTTGACGAAAGGTTAATAATCAAACGTCTTTAACATAAATGCGTGATAATTTAATGCTAATATAAAAAAATTATTTGTTTTCATTCAGTTAGTTACAAAAATACGGCAACACAACTTTACCTTCTATTTATCTACTTTCTAATTGATAAATAAATTTTGTAGCATGTAAATACCAACTTAAAACTTCATTTTGTTCACTTTTAAGTACTTTAAGTTCATTTAACATCATATTGTTTTGGTAGAGTTTATCGACAAAGATTGCCAATTTAGATTCATCAAAAGAAGCATTGATCAATTCAGTTAATCGTAGTCTTAACGTTTCCATTTGTATTGTAATAAATTCAATAAATTGCAATTTTTTTGTAACAGGCCAAAATAAGCCGGCCTTAAAAAATTCAGCCACAAAACGCATTAAATCAGAATCCTGGGCAGCGGCTTCATCGAAAACGACTAACAATTTAATCAAATGATTAATTTCTGCTCTAATATCTTCACATTTAGGGTCTTTCTTAATTCGCTCAACATCTTTTTGACTAGTGATATTGCCCATGGCATTGGCCATTTTAGTTAAACAATTAATCAGTAAATTAACTTCTTCTTTTTCTATTAAGGTTAAAATCTTTCTATTTCGGTTAAGGATCATTGAACGGCTATGATGAAAAACAATGCCAAACTGACCGCCATCTTTTAACACTCTAGTCGCTTCTTCAAGTGACTTTTCAACGTTTGAATACTCAAAACCAAATTGAGATATATAAAGGTCAACAGAATTTGATTCAAGAGGGAGTTGTTCACAGCGAGTATTAGACATTAAGGCTATGTCGATTTTATGGCCGTTTTGATTTTCCGAGTTAACTAAACTGACTTCAGCTAAATCTACACCAATCACTTTACCGGTTAACTCACTGGTTAATAATCCGTCACGCAATAAAAGAGGTAAAGAGCCATTACCCGTGCCAACATCGACTACCAAAAAATCTTCATTTAGACCATTAAATATCGGTTGCCAAACACTTTTCAATATCCCTTCATAATTACCTGATATTGCCTCACCGAATGAAGTTGTGTGTCCTTGTTGCCAATATTCACTCCAGTGATTATTCATTTGATCTCCTCAATTAATCACAACATATTGCTAAATAACCTCAACTCGAGATGGGAGATGAGGTAAATCGATAACAACGGGTTTATTTCAAGTCCACAATATCAAACTTGCCATTAGTTTTGCTAATAAGCCACATTTATGTGTTAATCGCGTGTCGATGACAAGTCAAAGCAACGCAGACCGCAGGACAAAGAGCGGTTTAATAATCGTTTATTATCCTAGCTGAGGGTTCATAATAGACTAAATAAAAAGGCTCCCGAAGGAGCCTTTCTTGTATCTAATTAATGAGCTATTAGAATTTAGAACTTAAGAGTATAACTTGCACGATATTCACGACCGTAGTTGTTATACAGATCAGCGTTATCGTATGTACCAAAAGAGCTCAACACTGGATCTTCATCTGTTAGGTTATTGATGCCTAACAGTAGTGAACCATAGTTACCCGCATCATACACATAACTTAGATTGTGGATTAACCAAGAATCTAAGTTACCTGTGTCATCATCTTCATAAGTAGAAGCTGTGTAGCTCATGTTCCAAGATACACGATGGTCACCCATGCTGTAGTTAGTGGTAAAGTTAGACTTATAGTCTGGTGAACCATTCCAACCAGCCGTATCAATCGCTTCACCGCCAGCTTCAACTTCTTCGATGTATTCTAGCACGAAGCTGTTGTTCCAGTTAAAGCCAATATCACCAATTGCTGTTTCAAACTTCGCGTTTAACGCGACATCTATACCAGTAATCTCTAACTTGTCAGTGTTACCGTAACCAGTACCAATTTCTAAAGCACGACCTAATGAACCATCCGTAGTTGGAGCACGGTTAACATAGAAAGTTTCATTTTCTTCCAGCGTACCCGCAGCAATACCACGCATTACGTTGGTGTTAGTACGTTGACTGATTACATCATCAATATTGAGGTTAAAGTAATCAACCTTAATACCGATGTCATCAATGATATCCCATGCTACACCAAAGTTGATGTATTCTGACGTTTCTGGACCTAGGGTATCGTTAGCACGAATGTAAGTATCGTACTGTTTTTCGCTACAATCGGCATCAGAAGTACCTGATTGTTGACAGAATGGATAATCTTTACCACTTTCAGCGCTGAATGTGGTTGCCGCATATAACTGATCTAATGCTGGAGCACGGAACGCTTCAGAGTACGACGCACGTACGACAACGTTTTCCAGTGCTTGCCAGCGAACAGAGGCCTTAGGCGCAAAGTTATTACCAAAATCACTGTAATCATCGTAGCGAGCCGCAAGGTTTAATTCAACGTCATCTGTTATCGGTAGAACCGCTTCATAGAACATTGCCCATACTTGACGATCGCCGCCTGCAGAGTTACCCGCGCTACCACCAATCAAGCCAGCTTCTGACTGAGCGTCATACACTTCACTATACTGTTGGTCAAAATATTCCATACCGACATAATGTGCAACGGCACCAGCAGGTAATTCAAACGCATCAAAACCAAGACCTGCACTGTACTGATCAAATGTGGCACGACCTTGAGTTAAGGTTGTAGCTTTCATATTATTGATGCCAGCTTCAGAACCTAAATCAATATCATTTGCTTGGTTATAAGCAAGACCGGCATAGCTTAAGTAGTACTCACCGATAGACTTGTTATCGGCGATATTGTGATGGTAGTAAACTTCCCACTCAGCATCGTTTAGTGCACTGATAGTACCGCGTAAACCGGTAAGGTAATCTTGGTTATAATCGTCTACGTTACCATCACGAGTACCAATACCAACCCAACGGAAGTAACCAGTAGTTTCCTCACCATATGGGTTATGCGGGTTGTCTGCAGCCATGCTATTCCAAGCTGCAGCTGGAGGCGCATAACGACCAAACGAGTTACCTTGAGTTACCATAACACGGCCAAACCATTCTACGTCTTCAGCAATTTCATAGTTAGCATCAACATAGACTGTATTACGCTCTGTAGAGGCTTTGTTATAAGAAACGTTAGCAAACGCATACATACAGTAAGTAGAACCAGCTCCACCCCAATCGTTGTCTGCTTTAACAGTTTGGAATACATTTGAACCGTATTCTGATTCTAAGTCATCACATAATAGTGATGCTTGAGTAGTAGAGAAATCAGGTGCCGCAACTGTTGCGCCATAGATACTCCAACCAGCAGTTTCTTCATAGGCTTGGATTTCACCATCACCATTGAAGTCTGTCATGCTTGCTGCCGTATATGGACGGTCTGCGTCAGAGATCCCTTTACGGTCTTGGTGGTCAAATGAGAAAGTAATGTTACCTTTGTCCATTTGATAACCAGCGACAACCGAGAATTCTTTACTTGTCAAACCACCGTCTTGGTCACGTGAGCCACCACCAACGTTGAATTCAATACCTTGATAGTTCTTTTTCATGATGATGTTAACAACACCAGCAATCGCGTCAGAACCATAAGTAGAAGATGCACCGTCAGTTAAAATTTCAATACGTTCTACTGCGGCCATTGGGATAGCGTTCAAGTTAGCAGATGCACCACCTAGCGTTGGTGAACCTGGGAAACGCTTACCATCGATAAGTACTAGGGTACGGCTTGAACCAGCACCACGTAAGTTAATCGTTGCTTGCGATTGTGCAGAACTACCTGAACGCTCAGAGAATGAACCGAAAGAGTTTAAGTTACTGTTACGAAGTGCGTCAGCAACTGTAAAGTTACCTTCCATCTTCATATCTTCCGTTGTAATTACGGTAACTGGCGAAGCGCCTTCAAGGTCAGAACGCTTAATACGTGAACCAGTTACCTCGATACGTTCTACTTTTGCGCCATCTTCAGCAGCAAAAGCTACTGGTGCAGCGAATGCAGTTGCAGTTGCAGCTACACCACCGATCAGTGCTAAGCGCACTGATTTAGCTAATACGTTCTTATGCATTGTCTATCTCCCTGGACTTTTATGTCTTTCTTATAATATTGACGACCATTTTAGGTGTCTATCGAATGAGGGCTTGCAACGAATTGACTACAAACACTCAATTGCAGGTGCAATAAAATCACATTTAATACAACTAATCAACATTTGAAACACCATAAGCGCAAAAGTTAATCAAATGTAACAACTAAAGCTGTTAATAAATATGAACAGAGAGTTTTTTTTATCAATTTAAACAACAGCTTGAAATAAATCATGTTCAAATAAAATAAATATCCAAATCCAAATAAAAAACCTAACATCATGTTTTGCTTTACGATTTCTTCGAAGTTGATATTTTTTTTATTATTATGGCGAACATAAAAAATGTTAACTGTTCATAATAGGGATAAGTAGCAGTTGTTTAACATTTTGTATCCGGCGGGATCTACCATAACTTTAGATAGTCAGATTTCAGCTATCAAACGATGCTTAATCCCCCTGTACTTAATAAATTGTTAATTAATACAAAGAAAAAGACAGCTCATTTTATCTCGCGCTAAAAGACATAAAGTAGAGGCTTAGGTTAGTAAACTTAAAGCAATATGAGTTGATTATTTACCAGTGAGTCAAAGCTATGTCCACACAGTTGCAAAATAGGCTCTGCGATGGGTTTAATTTGTTTACTAATGTAATATTCATAATCAATATTTTGTGGTTTTGCTTCAATGGCTTGGGCACCAGTAAGAGTCATGATGTAGCGGATTTGTTGACCTTTTCGAGTAACGTTGACGTCGCCTAAAATTTCACCAAGCTGTTTAGCCGCTTTTACATGGGGTGATGATTTAGCGGTATAATCTTCAACGTTGCGTCTTAAGCGCTTTTTAAAAATGAGTTCATCGTCTCTGGCACCATTGTTAATGGCCGCGATCTCATTGCTCAGGTAATCAATGATATCCTCACCTTTGAAAAACAGTTCATACAAATGATATTGCATCCTACGCGCTATCGGGCTCCAATCACTTCTCACCTGCTCCATGCCTTTAAAAGTCAGCTTCAATTGTTGCTCATCATTGAACACCGCACCGACATAACGCTTTTTGCTGCCTTCATCTGAGCCCCTAAGCGTGGGCATAATAAACTGTTCAAAATGTGTTTCAAATTCGAGTTCTAGATAACTGCTTAATTGGTATTCTTGTGCGCACCAATCAAGCCAACGTTGAGTAATTGATACCGACAGGTGTTTACCGACGGCTTGAATATCTTTGATGCCATGATTATTCCCTAACCACACAAATGTGGAATCAGTATCACCATAAATCACCTGATAGCCGCATTCTTCTATCCATTGTTTGGTCAGTTTCATTATTTGATGACCGCGCATGGTAATAGAACTGGCTAATTTTGCATCATGAAATACGCAGCCTCGAGAGCCAAGCACGCCATATAATGAATTCATAATAATTTTTATCGCTTGCGATAAAGGGGCATTTTTATCACGTTTAGCCCGCTCTCTTTGTTCTGCAAGGCTGGCGACTAATGCCGGTAAAATGGGCTTGTCCCGGCTAAATTTAGCGCCTAAATAGCCATCCACGGCGGTGGTATCATTATGTAAATTTGTCGCATGTAACCCTTCGACTAAGCCTTTAGGATCGATAAGGAATGTTCTGATAATCGACGGATACAGGCTTTTAAAGTCTAATACTAAGACATCTTTATAATAACCCGGGATAGAGGACATCACATAGCCGCCAGGGCTTTCTAACCCTTCACTTGCGGGGAATGCTGGTGCCACAAAGCCACTTCGATGTAAGTGTGGTAGATACAAATGATAAAATGCCGCAATCGATGCGCCAACGCGGCCAAACTCCAAGCCGGTTAACTTAGCGCGTTCAAGTGCAAAATCTAATAGTTGGGTTTTTTCAAAAATATCCCACACTAAGCGACAATCAGTCATGTTATAAAAAGCCAGTGCATTTTTATCTTGCTCAAACAAATGAGTAATTTGTTGACCACGATTTTCAACATGGTCAATGGCTTTACCTTCAGCCAATAATTGCCGCGAAACCGTCTCTAACGAAAAGCTATCAAATTGATAAAACGCGGCTTTAAGCCAATCAATACCATCTAAGACTACACGCCCAGGTAGAGATAATGTCTCAGGTCGATATTTGTCGGCCACTTTCCAACTCAGTTCGCTATTACCTCGGCCTATGATTAATGGAATTTGATGTAAAACACAGCGTTTGAACAACAAGGCTAAATCAAAGGTCACCACAGCCCAGCCGATAATAATATCGGGATCATAGTCGCTAAACCACGCAATTAATCGATGGATAAGTTCAACTTCATCCTTAACCCAAATGATAAAGTCATGACACTCTGGTTGTGGTTCGCCCACCATAAACACGCATTGATAATCGGCACCATACAAACCAACCGAATAGAGTTCGCCGGCAAAACTGCACTCAAAATCCAACGAAATCATCTTCAACGGTATCGAGGCAAGTGGGTTTGTGGGCATTTTTCTGGCACGATTAATCGATAACACTGGAATGGTTGAAGCGGGATTAACCTCTTGATAATGCCCTATGCATTCAATATCTAAGGCGATAAAACGCTCAATAAGGTAGCGTTGCTCAGGCCTTATATCGGCTTCAAATAAACTAATACCGACATCATTAGCAATGCGACTGAGTAATTTTAATTGCGTATTTGACTTAAGATACAAGGCACTAATGGGCTCATGGGCAAAGCTCATCAGTGATATCGATTGCGCTTTAAGCGCAAAACCGACGGTGTTAATTAATTGATTGACATCTTGTTGACGGCAAAAACATATCACCTCACTGTGATAAAGTTCAGCTAAGACAGGACCCTGAGCGGTTTTGATATAATACTGGAGGACTAATTGCCCATGACGATAAATGGCATGGCGAGTTAATACTTGTCCCATCACATTGGTATAAGTAGGTTGATGATTTGTCGGCTTCACTACGGGTTTGAATTCCTGCACAAGTTTACTCAATTTGATTTATTACTTCGTGGCATGCTAATTCACTGTTATTATGTACAGCATAATTCAGTCTATGTAGAAATCATACTTCCTATGCTAGCGGATAATATAAAAAGTCAAATTCGCACCATTTATAAAGAAATTGCCGCATCTATGCCGCAATTTCGTTCTCGTCGCGAACAAAACTATATGGTAGCGGAAATATCTAAAACTTTAGCAGGTGAGTATGACAAAGACCGTCGTATTATTGTGGTTGAGGCGGGTACGGGTATTGGTAAATCCTTGTCCTATATATTAGGCACGATACCTTTAGCTATCGCCAGTAAAAAGAAAGTCTGCATTGCCAGTGCAACCGTAGCACTTCAAGAACAATTACTTCATAAGGATCTGCCTTATTTTTTACAACAATCAGGTATTGAGTTTAAGTTTGGTTTAGTCAAAGGTCGTCAACGCTATGTGTGTTTAGCCAAACTTGAAGCCATGATTGGTGCACAAGACAGCTCACAAATAGCCATGTGGCAAACTAAACCCGATCAGAGTCAAATTAATGAATTACAAAAATTACATCAAGATTTTCATCAAAAACGCTGGAATGGCGAAATAGATACCTTAGAGCATCCTATTCCTGATTTTTTATGGCAACAAATTTGTTGTGATAAGCACAGTTGCCATCGTCAAGTGTCGGCTCACCATAATTGTCCGTTTCATAAAGCCCGTGAAGATGTCGACACTTGGGATGTATTAATTGTTAACCACAGCCTGCTATTTGCCGATTTAGAGCTCGGCGGTGGCGTCATTTTACCTGAACCAGAAGACATGTTTTATGTCATCGACGAAGCTCATCACCTGCCCCTTGTTGCCAGAGATTTCTCCAGTGCGCAAGCGACACTGCGGGGAGCATGCGATTGGTTAGATAAGGCATCAAAAACCTGTTCAAAATTACAAAATCAACTTAAAACCACCCATATTATCGCTCCAGTTCAAGCGATGCTCGATCACGCCACAGAATTAACCAATTTACTGACCCAAGTTGCTCATTATTGTGATACTCAACCCCAGCTATTTGCCAATCCTGAATCTAGGCTTCGTTTTGAACACGGTAAGTTACCGCAATCATTATTAATACAGGCAGAAAATCTTGCGACGGCATCCGGCGCCGCGGTAAAGCAATTTAATAAAGTGGTCTCAGTCTTAAATGAAGCCATCAAAGATGGTGAGGTGCCTAAACATCAGTCGGAAGGGTTATTGTCTGAAACCGGCTTCATCTTACAAAGGCTAGATAACTTACATAAGCTATGGAAGATGATGGCCAAAGAAGACAGCAAAAAAGGCGCGCCTATGGCACGTTGGGCGGAGTTAATTACCGGCAAACAACAAGATTATTTATTTTGTTCATCACCCATAGAAGTCGGCTTTATGCTTGAATCCATGTTATGGCAAAAGGCTGCTGGAGTGGTATTGTGCAGTGCCACGCTGCGGGCGTTAAATAGCTTCAACCATTTTGCCCACCAAGTCGGATTATCAATCAACGATGGCAGTCGCTTTTTAGCCTTACTATCGCCTTTTGACTATGAGAATAATGCAACCTTATTCATTCCTCAAATGGTTAATGAACCTACCAACGATAATTACACCGCCGAACTGGCACAACATATTGTGACATTAATCGATGGTGAAATGGCCACCTTAGTGCTGTTTGCATCATATTGGCAAATGGACAAAGTGGTTGAATTCGTCGAAGGTAAAATCCCTAAGGACCAGCTTTTTGTTCAAGGTGCAATCCCGCGCCAGCAAATATTAACGCAACACAAAAAACGTTGTGATGAGGGGCTACCCAGTGTTATTTTCGGCACCGGCAGTTTTTCTGAGGGCCTTGATTTACCGGGAGACTATTTAACAAACTTGATCATCACCAAGCTCCCGTTTGCGGTTCCTACATCACCGGTAGAACAAGCTCACGCCGAATATGTAAAAGTAAAAGGCGGTAACCCATTTTTACAGCTGACAATTCCCGATGCTTCACGTAAATTAGTCCAAAGTTGTGGCCGACTGTTACGAAATGAGCAAGATTATGGCCGAGTGACCATTTTAGACCGTCGTTTGGTCACTAAACGTTATGGCAAATCATTAATTGATGCCCTTCCTCCTTTTAGACGTGTTATCGAATAGGTATTGAGTTGGATTTATTATTAGACCCTAGCCATTGGGCTGTATTAGCGGTCATCGGTATTATTGCTGGTTTTATTGACGCCATAGTTGGCGGTGGTGGGCTTCTTTCTATTCCGGCATTGCTGACCGTCGGTATTCCACCACATTTAGCCTTAGGGACCAATAAACTTGCTGCTTGTTTTGGCTCTCTTACCTCAAGTTACACCTTTTATAAACAACATTTATTTACTCCTGCATTATGGAAAGCGTGCTTTTTTGCCACACTGATAGGATCTATTGCAGGTTGTGGTTTAGTGTTTCTTATTGATGCTAAATGGTTAGAGAAAATATTGCCATTGCTGATTATTAGTATCGCGATTTACACCTTATTGAACCCCAAAGCCATGGGCGAAAAAAATATAACTGTCCCCAAATCTCGCTCGCCAAAGTACAAACAGATTAGCCAAGGTTTTATTTTGGGTGGATACGATGGTTTTGCAGGACCTGGTATTGGTGCCTTTTGGACGGTAACGTCTATCTCACTGCATAAGCTCCCTCTACTTCACAGTTGTGGCTTAGCGCGAGTGATGACAGCAGTGAGTAACATTACAGCATTAATTATCTTTGCCTCGGTGGGGCAAGTGCAATGGATGCTTGGCTTGTGGATGGGTGTATGCATGATGGCGGGGTCATTTATCGGCGCAAGAAGCGCGATTCGATTCGGAATACCTTTTATTAAACCAATATTTATTATTATGGTATTGTCGATAGCAGTCCATCTTACGTGGAGTGCATGGGTATGAACACCCAACAATTAGTCTCAATGTTAAAACAGCAGCTCGTGCAGCTTGAACAAGATGCCTTAATTCATGACCAAAATTTGGCACCTTCTCAACGTCAATCATTAAAAGATATTGAACGTTTTAACAGTCAGTTATTTGCCCAACAAGGTGCTCAACTAAGCCCTTGCATTACACAATTACGTAAAGATATCAAACAACTCGAAAAGCAACTTTTCCTTAAATTGGGTAGCAATGTTATCCAACTCAGTTGCGATCGGATTCAAGACCGATTTAGTGCGTTACGCAGAGCCTTGCTTACCACTGACATCAATCTTAAATCCGAACAACAGCGTAAAGCCAGTAATCGGGCTCGATATGCTAAAAAACAACAACAAACAATACAAGACAGTGGCTTTGGTTGGATCGCCAGTAATGTGATGCAAAACAGCCATCAACTCTATGCAGAACTCAATAAACATTTAAATTGGGCAAAAAAAATAGAGCAAAAAATACAACAATTGGAAGCAAATCTTGAATTCTGTCATAGTGATGACAAGATAAAATTGCAAAATGATATCCTATCAACGCATCGTCGTTTAGGAAAATGTAAACAAGCAACCAGTTATATAGAAGAGCGTATTCAACTTTTTGAACGACCTCGACAAATTCACCCACGTTAAGGAGAAACAATGAAATCTTTATTTACCACTAGTGCGCTTTTGGCATTGTTATCGTCATCATCTGTTCTAGCCGCTAATTTGACTATTCCCATGTCTTTTGAGTATCTAGCGCTTGATGGTACAGAGGTTGAAACCAGTATGTTCAACCACCAATCAGATTTAGCGTTAACCAATGGCACCCATAAAATTGCTATTCGTTATTATGATGTGGTTGATGATTCCTTTAGTGATAGCCAAACCTTTGTAAAATCAACGCCTTTAATTTTAACGTTAATGGTGGATGGCGATCATCAATACCAGTTGCAGGCTGCTGAAGGCAAGGTGATCAAAAATCCAAAAGCGTTCGCAAAAAAACCACAAATTAGCATTACTCGTCAAGACAATGGGTCGGTTACTTACAGTGTCAAACAGACCGATTTTACTGACGAATCATTTATGACGAGTCTGTTTCAAAGTAAAAAACAACATGATATTGAAACCTTATCGGCTTCAGCAACGAGTAACGCTAGCCAATCGGTACAAACATTACCGGTAATCGCAGACGTTGCAACAGCGACGATGAGCGCCCCCGATGTCACTCCAGTACCGGCAGCAACGGCTCAGAAACCGAGTCCGGCAAAAGCCGAACAAATGCTGCAGTATTGGTGGTTACAAGCCGATGATAAAACGCGGAAAGAATTTATGGGCTGGGCAATCAAACAACTCTAATCTTGATGTCTATCCCTTTTGTATATCACGCCAGCTATTCACAGCTGGCGTTGCCTAGTACCCATCGTTTTCCAACGACCAAATATCATAATTTATACCAGCATGCGCTCAAACATCACTTGTTGATTGAGCAATGTCGTCATACTCCGATGCCAATGACCAAAGAGGCCCTTTTTCGCGTACATTGCCCGCAGTATGTAGAACAATTTATCAATGGCACCTTAGATCACAAAGCCCAAAGGCGCATTGGTTTCCCGTGGAGTACAGCATTAGTCACCCGTACTTTACACGCGGTAAATGGTACCCGTTTGTGTACCGACTTAGCGCTTGAACATGGAATAGCAATTCATTTAACCGGTGGTTATCATCATGCTCACTATAATTATGGTAGTGGCTTTTGCATTTTCAATGACTTGGTTATCGCAGCTAGATTAGCCATTGACTCAGGAAAAATAGATAAAGTACTCATTTTTGATTGCGATGTTCATCAAGGCGATGGAACGGCGACCCTCACTCAAGGCTGCCCAGACATCATTAGTTGCTCGATCCACTGTGCTCAAAATTTCCCGTCCCGAAAACAGCAATCTGACCACGATATCGATCTCGATAAAGGCTGTACCGATAAACGCTATCTTGAACACATTCAACAAATATTACCTTACTTGATCCGTCTCCATCAGCCAGATCTGATCATCTATGATGCGGGAGTCGATATCCATCAACATGATGACCTCGGATATTTTGCTATTTCAAACCAAGGTATTCTCGCTCGAGATAAACAGGTAATATCAATAGCAAAAATGCATAACATCCCTCTTGCAGCGGTCATAGGGGGAGGCTATAGTCGTAATGAGGCAGAATTAACTCATCGCCATAGCCAATTATTAATTGCTGCAAATGAATCATGGTGACGACTGCATTAAGCCGTGCCAATCAAAAAATGCACCACAGAGTTAACCTCAATACTCTCGACATTAACACTCATGTCGATACATCAAACCGTCTCAATGGAGCGTAATAATGCAATTAGAGATCCGAAACTATTATGAAGTTCTATTAATGGAAATACTCAGAGATGAAGGCTTAATGGAAGAATTGCCAGAAGAGTACTTGGCAGACTTATGCTGTGTCACATTGAATCAATTACCCGTTAGGTACATTCGCCATTTAGTTGATACGTATTTCTTCGAAAATTATCAAGAACTACAGCAGATGAAAACCGAAATAAGTGAAGCACTCGAACGGTCAAGGCAATTCCTCAAAATGAATTTGCAAAAACGTTTAAAAGAAGAAGCCGCAGCACTCGCGGGCGAACAGCCACAATAATCTAACATGTATTAATCGATGTAGAACTGAGCATTAATCATAAAATAATCAATACTTAATAACTATAATTATTCGTTAGACCCAATATGGGCATCATTCGTTTAATCAAAGGATTTATAAATAGCAGATTACGAGTATTAACGTTTGAACGATTTGGTGATTTGGTGATTTGGTGATTTGGTGATTTGGTGATTTGGTGAAAAATGACACGGGGAGTATTGGAGGCTCCCCTAGAGCCGACACCCCGGCACACGAGTCACTTGCTGCGGTTGCTCCCTTCCAGGTCTGGCCGAGTTCACAAGTTATCGTTGCGGGGGGACCCTAGGGTCACCATTGACTTCTGGATCATAAAATATAAAGCTTATGTCTCAGAACGGGGAGATTATCCCCTAACCTATTGGCTTGATCAAGCCTTTATCTTAATTAGTTCTCAATCCTCCACCTAACTGCACAATACTTAACCTCAACCAGAGATAATAGCGGAGGTAAATAGGTAAAGGACAAAATATTTTATATCAAACTTGCCTGATTGTTTGCTAATAGAGCGAATTAACACATCAATAGCCGGTATTTTACAGTTGAATGTCAGGGCGTTAGCAGGACAATGTTTTTTGATAATCATTTTTTGATAATGGTTTTTCATTCCTATCTGCGGTTACTTAGCCAAAACGAACACCCAATAACTTATACACAAGTGAGTCAACCGCGCACATTAGGATTTTAGGCATGATGTCACTTTGTGTCTCAATACCGACTTAATTCTTATCAAGCCACGTTACTCACAAAGGAATAGTCAGATCTTAGTCACAACTCTACACATAATTCAATGAGTAAGTAGTTAAGGTTAGCTAACATAAGATTGAAATAAAATCCGCACACATCTATCTGATAGTGACATGCGAGATAACAAAAAAATGCAGGGAATACATGATGAAGACAAGAATAGTTAGTCCCGCTGCAAAAGCGGTATTGAGTGCAGGGCTTATAGCTTTAGCGCTATCGGGTTGTGGAGGCAGTGATGGTAACAATGGCGAAGATGGTCCAGATGGTATTATCGGTGTCAATATTGATGCAACATCAACGTTAGACGCTACATTTACCGACGCCACTGTCGTCGATGGAAAAGTCAATGTTGCCTTTACCATTAGAAATGCCAATGGGGTTGCGGTATTAGGGTTAACAAAAGATCACGATCTTCGTTTTGGCATGGCTCAATTAACTCCTGTACAGGAAATGGTCGGTGCTGATGGTGCTAAGGTTGAAGTCGACCGCGGCTATCAATGGCAGTCTTATATCAATACAACAAAGCAAGCTAATGCCAGTTGGATCCCTGATGGTGAAACCAATATTTCCCCATCGGATCAATATCAGGCTGAGGTTGAGGCAGCATCAAAATGTGCTGACTGTTTAGTCGATAATCAAGATGGCTCTTACTCATACACTTTTCAAACTAATATTGCTCAAGTAACTGAGCCAATTAGTATTACTTACCAAGCTGATGACACTCAACGTATTACCTTAGAATTAAAGCAGCCATTAATCACTGCAAATGCCCATTACGACTTTCAACCTTCAAGCGGCTTAACCGAAGGTATTACGTCACGTGATGTGGTATCGATTGAAGCTTGTTATACATGCCATCAACCAGAAAGCTTAGCATTACATGGCGGTCGTCGAATCGATCTTGAAAACTGTGCTTCTTGTCATACGGCAACATCGGGCGATCCTGAAACCGGTAACAGTGTCGATTTCACCTATATGATCCATGCCATTCATAAGGGCCAAGATCGCGTAACCAGTACTGCCGATGGCGATGTAGCAGCACCATACAAAGTGATTGGTTATGGCGGCGGATTACACAATTACGGTAACGTGATGTACCCGCAAAAACCCGCTGCGGATTGCAGTGCATGTCACGTAGAGGGCGCAAACGCTCCCAAAGATGCCGCGCTGTTTAATGCCAATAAAAGTGATACCGCTTGTATTGCATGCCACACAGAGTTAGCGACTCAGCACCATGTTGGTGCCGGCACAAATTGTACTTCATGCCATGTTGAAGAAGGCTATGGTCGCAGTGCAAAAGAAGCTCATGGCGATGTCATGAAAGCTTATAACGAAACCCAAACCATGAAAGTGGTCTTTAGCGATATTACTGTGACTGCTGACAACAAGTTCAGCACTAACGTCAGCTTTACTGACGCAAGTGGCCAGGTCATCCCGGCTGAGTTTATCGACCAAAGCGGCCGAGTGGTGATGGCGTGGGACAGTGACAAAAACTATCCTGCTTATAGCGATGCCAGTTACGATGATCGTCGTCTTAGGTTGAGTCAAGGTACCGCCAACACAGACAATAGCTGGACCCTGGTTTGGGATAGTGTCTCCTTACCAACCGATTACGTCGGCAAAACCTTTGAACTATGGTCTGCGGTTAAAGCCTGTTATAACCATGGTGGTTACGGTAGACCTGAAGTGAAATTGACCGCGTGCAGTACTGATGATGTCCAAACAGTGGAAATCAAAAGTAGCCCATATCATTTTGTCATGGCAGCAAGCGCTGTAGATGATAGTCAGGCCATAGCCTCGCGTCGAAATATTATCAACACTGCAAGCTGTCAAGGTTGCCATAACCAAGAAGTGTATCACTATGACAATGGTGTCAATTGCCAAACCTGTCATACCGCTGATAAGATTCTTAGGAGTGATGACACTTACCCTGGTGGCAAAAAATCAACCAGTTTTGCCTTTAAAGCGCACGAAGCTGAAGGCCATTACCTCAAGTATGCTGGGGTTAAGTCTGGCACTGTGTTAAAAAGCGACTGTAAAACCTGCCATACTGCAGATGGGATCGAACTTGGTAGAGCCACTGACAGAGTGTGGCGATATGGCGACCTCGAAACGGGTGCCGATATTTGGGTGTCATCAGATACTGGAGCGTGCTTAAGTTGTCACCAAAAGTATCTTACTGACGCCGCCGAGTCTCATATTGAGATAAATGGCGGTATTATTGATGGGATCAGTGAAGGCGATGTTCATAATCGTGCATCTGAAATATGCTCAACCTGTCATACAGTAGATCGCGTCACTAAAACACACGGTTTTTAACCCTAAAATGTAAATAGAATTATCGTTTTATGTTCCAAAGACCTTAGTGTATGACTAAGGTCTTTTTTTTTGTACCAACAATAATCCTCAATAAACTCCGTATTTTATATACCTCTTTATTAATAGGCTGATCGCCATCACACAATTACGTTCGCTTTAAAGACGAGTAGCGGTTTGTAACGTAATCTTAGTGTTGGGAAAATTAATTCCAACGTCAACTTAACTGAATAAGATAATTGCAGAACATACTGCCAGTAAGTTAGACGGATGACCTTTGCAGGGAAAACATGATGAATAAAAAATACACAAAAATGGCATTATTACTTGCTATGTCAGCATCAATGACAATGGTAGGTTGTGGCGGAGGCGATGATGGTGAAGCAGGTAATCCAGGCAACCCTAGTGGCGAGCCGGCTGCAGCGATTAACACGCTGAACTTAGATATTACCAAAGTCACTTATCAAGACGGCAAACCGACGATTGAAGTCTTTGCGACAAATGAACAAGACCTCCCAGTAGCTGGCCTTAAAGACTTTGAAGTTAAAAAAGTCGTTCAGCTCATTCCTGTTGGCGCAAGTGGCGCGGGTAATTCAGCCCAATGGCAATTTATTGGTTCAGAAAAAACCTTTACCGATCATGGTAATGGAAATTATAGCTTTAATGTCAATGTTGAAGGCTTTAATCCAGAGCTGACACAGCGCTATAACATCATTGCAAGTGCATCCACCTTGCAAGATGGCGTTACCGGTGTGCCGCGCACTGAAATCAGCGAAGATTTTGACGGTGAAGGCTTCGAAGCTAAATACACCAAAAACATTGTTAGCGGAGCCACTTGTAATACCTGCCATGCAAAGGGTGAAAGCATTTATCATAGCTACACTGATTTAGAAACCTGTACATCATGCCATACCAACGAACTGGCCATTGAAAAAGACAAGGTTCAAGATGAGTTTAGTCATTTGATCCATAATGTTCACAACAATGCCAAAATGTATGGTCGCAACATGGACAAGAGTGCTGAAACAGCACATGCCATAGTGCAAGATAATTGCACCACTTGTCATGTCGACTCTGAACAACTTAGCGAATCAAGTAACTGGACTCGCATTCCTACCATGGAAACCTGTTCAAGTTGTCATACCGATATTGACTTTAAAACCGGTCAAGGTCACTCACAACAAGTTGATAATTCAAATTGTGTTGCGTGCCATAATGCTAACTGGACAGAAGAGTTACACACTACGGCTTATACTCAGAAAAAAGCATTCATCGATTTATATGGCATGACAGCCACATTGACTGCTAATAAAACCAGCCCTGATGACAAATCAGCAACCTTATCGGTAACCATTTTAGATGCCAACGGTACGGCCATTGACGCCTCAAGCTTAGTCAGTAAAATTCAACGTCTTGAAACAAACACTAACGTTGGGCCTAACTTCCCAATTATGGGATATAAAGCTAGCCCAGGTAGTGGCTTAGCCAAAATCAGTAAAGACTTTATCACAGCGGGTCTGTTACAAACTGATGTAGTGATTGAATCAGGTAACTTGGTCTATAACATTGCATCACTGCCATTTGGCGCAGGCGACACAGATACCGCCTTTAGCTTTATTGGTCTTGAAATGTGTAACGACGGTATCCAAGCCATCGATTGCGCTGACGGCGTAGCGACCACCAGCATGAAAGCTGAGCTCACAGTAGGTACTTTCTCTGGCAACGCACCGAGCTATCGTCACATTGACTCGGTCAATTTTGGCTCGTGTGATAATTGTCATGGCGACACCTTTGAGTTGCATAAAGGTCACCATGCAGGCTTTGTGATGACCGAACAATTAGCTCGCGAGCTTAATGGCGAAGTCACTGTCGGTTTGGATGCTTGTGTGGTTTGTCACACACCTGACGGCACTTATGCTTCCGGTGCTAATCAAGGTGCGATTGAAATGAAATTGCACAGTGTTCATGGCGAGCAAGGCATTATCAAAGACTGTACCCAGTGTCACAATGACTTTAACCTTGATGCATTCAGAGTTAAAGGTGCACTAGCCACATCTGCAGGCCTTTATACCACCCCTATCACGGCGACATGTGCCTCATGTCATGGCTTTGACGAGATTAAACAACATGTTGAGCTCCAAGGTGGCGCAATTGTTAATGGTAGCTATCAAGAAGCCAATGATGCTGCGCAGTTAGAAACCTGTTTCTACTGCCATGCACCCACCATTGAAAACCACACACAAGTGAAACTTTAATTTGTTCATTGAGAGAGAAGCAGGGCTTCTCTCTCATGTTATGACTTATGTTATTAACCAATGACCATTTAAATGGACAAATTAGGAAGTCTACTTATGAAGACCACACATCAAATTAATACAATATTTTTAGCCCTACTCTGCCTCACCGCGTCGCTGTTGGTGTCGAATCCTGTACAGGCAGCAAAATGGGATGCCAACATGACGCCGGCCGAAGTTGAAGCCACGTTAGATAAAAAATTCGCCGAAGGAAAATACTCAACTAAAGGCGCTGACACTTGCTTAATGTGTCATAAAAGATCAGAAAAAGTCATGGCCATCTTTAAGGGTGCGCACGGCTCAATTGACTCTTCAAAAAGTCCAATGGCAGGATTACAGTGCGAAGCTTGTCACGGTCCATTAGGATCACATAATCGGGGTGGTAAAGAGCCTATGATTACGTTTGGCCCAACGTCTACACTCGCCGCAGATAAGCAAAACAGTGTGTGCATGAGTTGTCACCTCGACGACGAACGTGTTGCATGGGACAGTAGCCATCACGCCAATGCTGATGTGGCATGTGCATCTTGTCATAGCGTGCACGCTGAACACGACCCTATATTGTCAAAGCAAACTGAAGTGGAAGTGTGTACCAGTTGTCACACCAGACAAAAAGCCGACATGAATAAGCGTTCAAGTCATCCAATGAAATGGAATCAAATGACCTGTAGCGACTGTCATAACGCCCATGGCAGTATGAGTGACGCAGACCTTGTTCAACCCACGGTGAATGAAACCTGTTATTCATGTCACGCAGAGAAACGCGGCCCAAAGCTGTGGGAGCATGCACCCGTCACCGAAAATTGCGTCAATTGCCATAATCCTCACGGTTCGGTAAACGACGCCATGCTCAAAACTCGCGCGCCACAACTGTGCCAGCAATGTCATGCGAGTGACAATCATACAAGCAATGCTTATCTAGGCAACACCGACATGGGCTCAACGGTAAATGGTAATGCCTTTACTGGCGGGCGTAGCTGCTTGAATTGTCACAGCCAAGTACATGGTTCAAACCATCCGTCTGGTAAGTTACTGCAGCGCTAAGGAGCTAATATTATGAACACTAAATTAAACATCATCACCTTAGCGTTACTCACTAGCACCAGCTTTAGCCTTATGGCTGATGGTTATGGCCTAGCAAATGCTAAAACCGACAATATTAAATATGATGCTTGGAATTGTAAGGCTTGTGCTGTCGAAACAGGTACCACAGGAACTGTCGGTGTTGGTATTGGTTACAACAGTGAAGACGATATTCAATCAGCCAATGCATTTAATAGCAGCAATCAAACCGCGGGTAAAGTTGATGCCGATATAAAGTATCAAGGTGACAATGGCTACCAAGCAAAAGTTGTCGCAAATAACATGGGCATGGACAACGGTCGAATGGAGATTGATGCCGGTAAACTTGGATTATATCGCCTCAATCTAGGCTATCGATCCATTGCAACTTATCAAAGCAACAATGCATTGAGCCCTTATCAAAATATCGGCAGCGATAACCTGACACTAGCGGGTGATTGGGTAACCGCGGGTGCAAGTTCAGACATGCCAATGTTATATAACAGTTTAACCCCATTTGAACTGTCACTAAAACGTGAACTGGCTAGTCTAGGCTTTGAATATCAAACCGAATCATTATTCACGACCTACGTCAATTTTCAGCGCGAAGAGAAAACTGGAACCAAAATTGCTTCAGGCAGTTTCTTCAATCAATCTATGATGCTGGCAGAGCCGGTTGATTACACCACAGACATCTTAAACGCCGGGATTAAACTGCGCGGTGATAATTGGTTTACCAGCTTAAACTACAGTGGTTCTGTGTTTAGTAATAACCACCAACAGCTTGGCTTTGACAGTGCCTTTAATCCCACTTTTGGGGCTCAAACCCGAGGTTACATTGCACTCGACCCCGATAACGAAGCCCATACTATTTCACTAATGGGCCAATATAACGATTCCATCACTAGCTTGAGTGGTCGCTTACGCTTAGGCCAAATGACCCAAGATCAGCAATTAACCAGCTTAGGTTATAGCTATTCATTACCAGCTGACAGTATTGATGCCAAAGTCGACATCGCCGGCATGACATTGAAAGCGGTAACCAAACTGAGTCGTGCATGGCGTCTGACTGGCAGTTATGATTATAACGACAGAGAAAACAATACCCAAATTGAGCAATGGACCCAAATTAGTATTAACGATGTAACCGGCAAAGTGGTGTACAACACCCCTTATGATCACACTTCCCATCGAGCCAAATTATCAACCGACTATCGTATTAGTCATGATATTAAGCTTGATGCAGGTTATGACTTCAGACGAGACGAGCGCAGTAATCAAGGCAGAGAAACCACTGACGACAATAACGTTTGGGCGCGTTTACGCCTTAATAGTTTTGATATGTGGGATATGTGGCTTAAAGGTAGTTTCAGCAAAAGAGATGGTTCTGAATATCTAGCATCTGAATCGTCATCGGCAGAGCAAAATCCACTGCTACGCCGCTATTACATTGCCGACCGCGACCGCACCCAAGTTGAAGCACGCATCAACCACACACCTATGGATAACTTGAACATAGATTTTGGTGTACGCTACGCGTTTGATGACTATACCGACACTCAAATTGGCTTAACTGAATCAAAAGACACTAACTACGATATTAATATTAACTACATGATTAATAATGATATTAATATAAATACATTTTATAACCATCAAATCATAAAATCAGCTCAATCTGGTAGTGCTAATGTTAGTATCGCCACTTGGCAAGCCGATATTGAAGACACGGTCGATGTCGTTGGTGCTGGCTTAAGTTACAATAATTTAATGGATAGTCGTTTACGCCTAGGATTAGATTATACCTACTCTGACTCAGACAGTACTACCCAAGTCAGACAAGGTGTTAGTGGTGACTACGGTGACTATTTTGCCAAAGTACATAACATTAATGTCTATGCACAATATCAAGCGACAGACAAAATGTCCTTACGCATAGACTACAAAATGGAAAAGTACCTTGATAATGACGATGCCAATGATATCGAACCTGATACCATTTGGAACGTGATGAGTTTAGGCAACTTACAGCATGATTATACTGCACACATGATTATGCTTAACGTCCGTTATACTCTGTAAGTGAAATAACCGTCCTATAACGGGTTCACTCACACTGCACATTACGCCAACCTTATCCAGGTTGGCGTTTTTATATCACTTCAGATAATCCATGGATGGGAAAATGTTCGCGAATACTTGATTGAATAAAAACTTGCCACCAGGCCTTTGCTAACATTGCATTAACAAGGTGCATGGCTTGAGATTGAGTTTGGGCAAACTAATGTTTATCTTTCTTGTTCTTCATCTCTATTACCTCGTCTTTATCTCACAAGATGCGCCCTTCTTTTTACTTTTTGAACACATTTGTGGGTCAACAGCCTCCCAATACCTGACCAACATCAGGTATCATTCAGTACTGATATTTATTGCTTAGAGAACTTCATGTTTCAGATTGATACCCAAATTGCGGCTAAAATTGTCAACCGGACCATGAAAATTATTGGCCATAATATCAATGTTATGAATGCTCAAGCCGTTATATTGGGATCGGGCGAAGTCGATCGAATTGGCACCGTACATGAGGGCGCATTATTGGCTATCAGCCAAAATCGCAACGTTGAGATCAGTCAAACTATTGCCTCAAATCTACAAGGGGTAAAACCTGGACTTAATTTACCATTGCATTATCAAGGTCAAGTTGTCGGCGTTATCGGTATTACGGGCGAACCAGGCACATTAAGTCATTATGGCGAGCTGCTTAAAATGACCGCTGAAATGATTGTCGAGCAAGCTAATTTGCAAGAACAACTACAATGGCAAAATCGTCAAAAAGAAGAGTTTATTTCACAGCTTATTCATGCCACCGAACAAGACTTACCTTCATTAAAGCAATGGGCATTACAATTAGGTATCGATTTGAGCTTACCTCGAGTGGCCGCTATCATCGAACTCGACAGTAATAACCCCATGTACCAACAAGATAATCAAGCGTTAAAACAAGTACTGTCTTTATTACAGCATCCTGTACGAGATAATTTAATTGCGATGACTTCGTTAACCCAATTAGTTATTTTAAAACCCGCGTTTTTAGACGGTAAACAATTTGACCCTGAACTTGAAAATCAACGCATCAACAAATTACTCAAACGCTTGCCAGCAAACATGCAATTGAGCCTACATATTTCATTGGGCCATTATTTCAATGGTGATTTAGGCATCAGTTACTCTTACCGCACCGCCAAAGAAACCATGGATATTGGCAAAAAATTACACCCAACAAAAAGTAAATATTTATACCAGGATTACAGCTTACAGGTGCTTTTATCAGGCTTACGTCAACACTGGCGAGGTAATGCGCTTGCCGGACCCTACCTGAAACTCATTGAAGTGGACAAGAATCAACAATTACAAAAAACACTCACCGCTTATCTTGAACATATGGGTGACATACAAACCTGTGCTAACAGTTTGTTTATACATCGAAATACATTACGTTATCGATTAGATAAAATTCAAACCATCACCAATATCGATTTACACAGTTTTAATGGATTACTGAGTCTCTATTTAGGTCAGCTCATCCATCAGCCCAACACTTAACTGTGCATTAGCACAAAAAATGTCTCTTATAATGCATTTATCAGTGCGGATGAATAAAGTAATTTATCGGTAATAGTCTACTATGATGGGTCACTAAACCATTCTAATAAAAATAAATAACGAGTATTCTATGGGACTAATATTGATCTTACTCGGCGTGATTGCGTTCATCGTCATCGCCACTTCTACATTCAAACTACACCCTTTTTTAACCCTTATTTTAGCGTCGTTTTTAACGGCGTTTGCCTATGGCTTACCCAGCAATGAAATAGCGAAAACCATCACTGGCGGTTTTGGTGGCATTTTAGGCTATATCGGATTAGTTATTGTATTAGGTACCATTATTGGTACTATTCTCGAAAAAAGCGGCGCGGCAATTACCATGGCAGATGTTGTCATTAAACTGTTTGGCCAGCGCTTTCCAACCCTAACCATGTCAATGATTGGTTATTTGGTGTCGATCCCGGTTTTCTGTGATTCTGGTTTTGTTATTTTAAATTCATTGAAACAATCGATGGCTAACCGGATGAAAGTGTCGCAAGTAGCCATGAGTGTCGCGCTAGCAACGGGATTATATGCCACTCACACCTTTGTGCCACCTACCCCGGGTCCTATCGCAGCGGCGGGCAATCTAGGGCTTGAGTCACAACTAGGACTGGTCATTGCTGTCGGTGTGTTTGTTGCTGCTATAGCCGCTTTTGCAGGTATGCTATGGGCTAACCGTTTTGCCAACGAACAACCTGACGGCGAAGGTGCTGAAGAACTTAATGCACAACTACCAGACTTTGACGATCTGAAGCAGACATACGGCGAATTACCCAGCCCCCTCAAAGCATTTGCGCCTATTTTTGTGCCTATTATTTTTATCTGTTTAGGAACAGTGGCTAACTTCCCTTCAAAACCGCTTGATGAACAGGGGTTATTTAATTTATTAGTCTTTTTAGGACAACCTGTTAACGCCTTAATGATTGGCTTATTTTTATCTTTACCTCTGCTAAAGAGTAACCAGAAAATCAAAGAATTTAGCGAACGTATTAGCCAAGGCTTAGTGGTATCCGCGCCTATTTTATTGATCACCGGTGCTGGCGGTGCATTTGGCGCAGTATTAAAAGCCACTGAAATTGGTGCTTTTTTAGGCAGCAGTTTATCGGCTTTGGGCGTCGGTATTTTTATGCCCTTTATCGTTGCTGCCGCACTCAAATCAGCGCAAGGTTCATCCACTGTCGCATTAGTTGCAACATCTGCATTAGTGGCACCATTATTAGGCGATATTGGTTTAGCCTCCGAAATGGGCCGCGTACTCACGGTAATGGCCATTGGTGCAGGCGCAATGACCGTATCTCATGCTAATGACAGTTTCTTCTGGGTTGTTACTCAGTTTAGTCATATGAGTGTCAAGCAAGCTTACCGAGCCCAAACAATGGCAACCTTGGTCCAAGGGATCACGGCGATGATCACTGTTTACCTGCTAAGCTTATTTTTACTGTAACTTACTAAATAGAGCCTTCTATGAAAATCGTTATTGCACCTGATTCATTTAAAGAAAGCTTAAGCGCGCTTGAAGTGGCCAATGCCATCGAACAAGGCTTTAAGCTTATCTTCCCTGATGCACAGTATTGTAAAGTGCCAATGGCCGATGGCGGTGAAGGCACGGTACAAGCTATGGTCGATGCCACACAAGGGCAAATTATTAACCTAACAGTAACAGGCCCTTTAGGATCACCTGTTAACGCATTTTATGGCGTGTTAGGACAACTTAACGAGACTGGAAACCAAACCGCTATTATCGAAATGGCCGCCGCCTCTGGTTTACACCATGTGCCGTTAAGCCAACGTAATCCGTTGTTGACCACCAGTTTTGGTACGGGTGAGTTAATTGCCGATGCATTAAACCGTGGGATTAGGCACATTATCCTTGGCCTTGGCGGCAGCGCGACTAATGATGCTGGCGCAGGAATGATGCAAGCCTTAGGCGTAAAACTAAGCGATATAGCTATGACGCCATTACCTTTTGGAGGCGCTGCGCTGACCACATTGCATCATGTAGATGTTCAATTGCTCCATCCTGCTATTAAGGATTGTGTTATCGAAGTCGCGTGTGATGTCGATAACCCGTTATGCGGACCTCGAGGTGCTAGTGCGATTTTTGGTCCTCAAAAAGGGGCGACAACAGAGATGATTGAGCAACTCGACCTAGCGCTAAGCCATTTTGCACACACCATAACCCAACAGCTGAGCCAATCCATTGATGCTCATTGTCGCTTACATCCAGGTGCCGGCGCCGCTGGAGGCATGGGGTTTGGCGTAATGACAATCTTAAACGCAACCTTAAAACCTGGGGTCGATATCGTCACTAAGAGCGTTAAACTGGCACAATATTGTCACAATGCCGACTTAGTCATTACGGGTGAAGGCCGCATTGACGGTCAAACAGTATTTGGTAAAACCCCAATGGGAGTATTGAATGTCGCTAAGCAACAAAATGTTCCCGTTATTGGTATTTCCGGATGTCTTGGCCCAAATGCAGATGCTATTTTAGCCCAAGGCATGCATGCTATTTTCCCGATCATCCCTGCGCTACAACCATTAGAACAAGTATTATCTGAAGCACAAGTTAATCTCACTAATACTGCCCGCAATATTGCTGCTATTTTATCGCTTTCATTTACTAAAAAGTAATCATATACGGCACAAATACCCACAGGTGTTTGTGCCGTATATGTAATGCTAACATGCTGTACCCTAGGGACTACTGACCATTTTGCGGCGGCTTTGCAAGGTATTAACGCAGCGTCACTAAAGGGGCACACATTACCTAGCGATTTAAACACGTATACCACGAACCGAATTCGACCACAAAAATTAAGACGCTGCGGGAATTTATTGAACTTAATCATCAGCAATAACACGATAAATACTTGAAGCGGAACCAGCCATACAGTAAAGTTAGCACCCTCATTTCATCCTGAAGGTGCGGCGTTAATCGTAAAGCATCAGTCAACGCTAACAGGATGGAGTTTTCATCATTACGGCAAGCAAAATGACTTCGAAAATCCCCCGTAAAGCAAGCGCTTCAGAAGACAGTTTACTGCGCATTTTTACCGCGCCTGAAGCTTCAACCTCGACGTTGAGCATTATTGAGCAGAAATTGTCACAAGACCTTGCTGGTTTTTTAGGCAACAGCATCGCCGCACTGGAAAAGCCTCTTTCAGAAATTGAAACCGATTTTAACGCTTATCAGATCCCCTCCGAGCCTAAATTTGTCTCTGATTATGCAGACGAAATCATGCAAAATTTAGTCGCGCATTCAGTCCATACCGCGGCGCCCAGTTTTATTGGTCATATGACCTCAGCATTACCTTATTTTGTGTTGCCGCTGTCGAAGATCATGGTGGGACTGAACCAAAATCTGGTTAAAATCGAGACATCAAAAGCTTTTACTCCGTTAGAGCGCCAAGTATTAGGCATGATGCATCATTTGGTGTATCAACAATCAGATGATTTTTATCATCAATGGATGCACAGCGCTAATCATTCGCTCGGGGCATTTTGCTCAGGGGGCACCGTTGCTAACATTACCGCACTGTGGATTGCCCGAAACCGCTTATTACAACCTAGCGGCGAATTTAAAGGCATTACTCGTGAAGGAATGACTAAAGCACTTCGCTTTTATGGCTATGATGACCTTGCCATTTTAGTGTCCGATCGGGGGCATTATTCTTTGGGTAAGAGCGCAGACTTATTAGGTATTGGCCGAGATAATATCATTAGCATCGCAACGGATGAACATCATAAGGTCGATGTTGTCGCGATGCGTGAGACCGCGGCTAAACTGGCACAGCAGAATATTAAAGTGATGGCTATTGTGGGCGTAGCCGGCACGACCGAAACCGGTAATGTGGATCCCTTAACAGAATTGGCCGCTTTGTCCCGCGAATTAAATTGTCACTTCCATGTTGATGCAGCATGGGGCGGCGCCAGTTTATTATCCAACAAATATCGTCACCTGCTTAACGGCATTGAGTTAGCAGACTCCGTCACTATCGACGCCCATAAACAAATGTACGTCCCTATGGGTGCGGGTATGGTGTTATTTAAAGACCCTGAACTGGCCAACGCCATTGTCCATCATGCTGAATATATCTTACGAGTAGGTTCAAAAGATTTAGGCAGTCATACGCTTGAAGGCTCACGTCCTGGTATGGCAATGCTAGTACATGCATGCCTACAGATTATTGGTAGAGATGGTTATGAGATCCTCATTAATAATAGCCTAGAAAAAGCCCGTTATTTTGCCTCAATCATCGACCGTCATGTCGATTTTGAGTTAGTCACGGCGCCTGAGTTATGTTTGCTGACCTATCGTTATGTTCCAAAATCAGTACAAGCAATACTGACAAAGGCAATATCGAACAATGACACCGAATTGGTGCTAAAAATTAACGAGCTACTGGATGGATTAACCCAATTTATTCAAAAGTATCAACGCGAACAAGGCAAATCATTTGTGTCACGGACGCGGATTAAACCGGCAAAATACTTCCGCCAACAAACGACAGTATTTAGAGTGGTACTGGCCAACCCGCTAACCAGCCATCAAATTTTACACGACGTATTGACGGAACAAGTCGAAATTGCAGCTTTAGACAGCGAATATTTACCGCAACTACTCGCCTTATAGACCGGGCTTATCTATATAGCGTCTATTTAACTTTATGTTTATCTGCTAAGAACATGATAAAGGTTAATGAACTAGCTCATATTTCGACAGAAATGAGTTAGTTCATTAACTTAATCCAGTCTAAAAAGATTAGAGAATGCCTTTATCACGGCTAACGCTATGCAGAATATTGCTCACAAACAACATAAGTGAATAACGGGGTTAGGGTTAACCCCGTGTTTGACTATTTGTGATTAACTATCGTTGATCTTGTACATATTCTAGACTGTACGAGCTAGTCCTCAAAGTGCCAGTAACAGAGGAACATATTGACTTGGCGTTAGTCTCTTGAAAGTGCATCAACCGGATTCAATTTAGCTGCGTTTCGGGCGGGTAGATAACCAAACACAACCCCGATTAACGTCGAGCAAGCAAAAGCGGCAATAATTGACGTATTCGAATAAATCATCTGATAGCTGCTACCTATGTAGGTAAATACCATGCCGATAAAATAAGCAAGTCCGATGCCCAATGCACCACCACAAAAACACACCAATACAGCTTCAATCAAAAACTGACGCATAATATCGGTTTGTCTCGCGCCTACTGCCATACGAATGCCAATTTCGCGCGTTCGCTCTGTTACTGATACCAGCATAATATTCATTACCCCAATCCCGCCAACCAACAATGAGATAAAGGCGATAGCAGATATCAGCAGCGTCATGGTTTCAGATGTTTTTTCAATGCTTTTTCGTATTGTATCGGTATTAATAGTGAAAAAATCTACCGTGTCGTGGCGCATAGTTAATAAACTGATAATGCCTTGTTCTGCCACATCACTTGATACATTGGCATTTATCCTTACAGTAATATCATTAACATAATTTTGTCGAAGAATACGACCTGACACCGTGGTATACGGTAACCAAATATTCAGTTCATCACTGTTGTCGGACACACTGTCAATCGGTTTTGTTACCCCAATAACACGAACAGGAAGACGACCAAGAAAAATCACACTTCCCAGTGCATCACCATCAGAAAAAAGTGCTTGATCAGTATTGGCGTCAATAACGGCAACTTGTTCTAACGCATCAACACTGTCTTCGGCAAAATACTGTCCCTTAGCAAGCGTATAACCGCGCACGCGAAAATACTCAGTACCCACACCTTGAATCGATCCGGTGACGGTTTCGCTAGCATAACGTATAGCCACATTAGCTCTAACGGTTGGGGTAACACTGTCCACAAAGGGCAATATTTTAAGCGCATTGGCATCATCTGCCGTGAGTGACTTAACCCGTTCAGAGCGGCGATCGCCTCGTCCTGTTCCGGGTTTAATTTCAATGGTATTCGTGCCCATTGAAGCAATATTATCCAAAATAGATTGCTGCGACCCCGCGCCCAGCGCGACCACAGACACCACAGAAGCAATGCCAATAATAATGCCGAGCATCGTCAGAAACGTACGCAAACGGTGGTTAGACATGGCTATTAAGGCCATTTTTAACGCTTCAAAATAACGCGACCAGTTTATCTTCATACTTGCTTGGGAAGATTGTCTGTTTGCGATTAACGAGTTCGTTACAGCTGGAATACGATTTTGTTTATCGGCAATGATTTCTCCGTCTTTTAGCTCAATAACGCGATCGGCAAATTCGGCAATATGCGGATCGTGTGTCACTAAAATAATGGTGTGGCCGTCGCGATGCAGTTCTTGAATGAGCTTCATCATTTCTTCGCCGCTTTTGCTATCAAGCGCGCCGGTGGGTTCATCGGCCAAAATAATATCGCCACCATTAATTAAAGCTCTGGCGACACTGACTCGTTGTTGTTGGCCGCCACTGAGCTGGCTTGGTTTATGATCTAAGCGATCACTTAACCCTAAACGAGTGAGTATCTTTTTGGCTTTTTCATGTCGAATTTGCGGCGCCTCATTGGCGTACAATGCCGGTACTTCCACATTACCCACCGCAGTTAAATCACCCAAAAGATGATAGCGCTGAAAGATAAACCCAAAGTATTCACGTCGCAGTGCAGCCAGTTCATTGTCATCCATACTGGATGTGTCCTGACCATTAATGAAATAACTGCCTGAACTGGGTTTATCCAGACAGCCAAGGATGTTCATTAATGTAGATTTACCGGAACCAGATGCACCGATAATGGCAATCAATTCACCTCGGCAAATTTGCAGATTAATGTTGTTAAGTACCGTCAGTTCCTGCTCTCCAGCGATAAAAGAACGACTAACCCCTTTAATATTTAACAAAACGTCAGCCATGGGTTATAACCTCATCTCTTTGCCAAGACCTGGTGTACGCTGCCCTAGCTTGTTACCTCTAGATGAATCAGACTTCGTTGCTGCGCCGTCATTAGTTGAAGATTGACCAAGCATAATTTGATCACCTTCGTTAAGACCTGAAAGGATTTGAGCGTAGACTTTATTGTTAATGCCCACTTCAACATCGCGATATTCAATGCGGTTATTGACTATCACTGGCACTTGATACGAAACACTTAGCCTCGTTTTTGTTATCAATATCTGTGATGGAACCAGCAAAGTGTCTTGCGCATTAGCTAAAATAATGGAGACCTGCGCTGTCATGCCAAAACGCAATAGGTTGTCTGGGTTTTCCACATCAAATAGGGCGTTATAGTAAATCGCCTCATCATCGCCAATCATCAACGAACTGTCATCGCCGCTAAGCAATGTTGGCCCAGGTTCAATGGCACGTAATACACCACGGTACTTTTTCGCAGTGGCCCCTAAAATACTAAAATACACTTCTTGGCCCGTACTCACATTGATAATGTCAGCTTCAGACACTTGCGCTTTAATCGTCATTACGTCCAACTGCGCCAGCTCAATAATACTGGGAGTGCCTTGATTGTTATTAACGGTTTGCCCCTCTTCGACCGACACGTAAATCACGGTGCCATCAATGGGCGAACGAATAGTTGTGTAACCTAAATTGAGCTTGGCGTTATCGACACTAATGATTGCTTTGTCTTTTTCAGCACTGAGTTCATCAAGCTCTGCCAGATAAACCGCCAATATCGATTCTGCAGAGTCAAAGTCTGATACCGACGCAGCGCCATTAACCAGCATCTTTTTATTACGAGCATATTCAGACTGTGCGACTTTTATTTGCGCCTGCTTTGCCCGATATTGCGCATCAATACTTTGCAATGATGCTTGGGCTTCTTTAAGGGCATTTTGTTGAGTTAAGTTATCGATTTGAGCAATCAAGTCGCCCTGCTTTATGTTTTGACCAACATTCACGTCCATTGTTTCGATTAACCCCGACACTTGAGCGCCAACATTGACTAATTTAGACGGATAAAGCACACCGTTTGTCAGGACTACTTTTTCGATGTTGCCGCGTTTAACCACATCGGTGGTAAAGATAGGTTGCTCCTGTTGAGCTTGAGTGTACTTGTACCCTACAACGGCAACGATTGCGCCAAGGGAAATAAGCAACAAGGTGTTTTTAATGTTCTTTTTCATGTGGATCTCTTGATGTCTTTTGAGTGACTGAATTTATGCTAACAATCTTGTAATAACGAATTTGCGTTTATTTGATGTCAATAACAGCAGCCGTCGTCGAATTCAAAGTGGGTTTACACAATGGCAATGTTGACAGCGGATCCATGCTGTCATTATGTGGCCGAGCTTGTTCTGGATAAGCTTGTTGCGGATGAGCTTGTGGTGAATCAGGTCGTTGTAAATGAGCTTGTTGTAAATGAGCCCGTTGCGGCGTTTGACAGTGTCGCTCAAAACTCACAGTCAAAGAGTCTGAGTCCAGAACGAAGTCTTGCATGCTTTGTCGAAGCATTATTGCAGACACAGGGGCTGACGGATCGATATCTAACAATTTGGATAGTGCATAAAGATGAAAAGTATACACTTTTTGACCAGGTCCTTTGGAACATGGTGGTGCATACTCGTTACGATCATTCACTGTATTATTGCCAAATAAGCCAACAGATTGCTTTGCTTTACTACCTGAATCAATGCCTGAAGCTTGTGCCGGAATATTGTAAACAGTCCAATACCATTTGAGTTCTTCAGGCTGGTTTGGCCTAGATGCCTGAGAGTCAACTTGAGGTGGGGTGCCTTTTTTATTATCAGCTGAGTCAGCCTTTGGTGCGTTCTTTTCGTTGCCTGCGACATTGTTTGTGAAATGACGCTTAGGTATGTGATCCATTATCACCACCAACGACTGGGTTCCGTCTGGTACTCCGCTCCAACTTAATTGTGGTGAAATGCCCTCTCCCTCACAGGTAAACTCAACTGGCAATGTCCCCTTATCGGAAAATGCAGGACTGGTGAGTTCAAGTGAAGGCTTGGCATTAACGGCGGTTGCACTGAGCAACGTCAAAGATAAAATGGAGCCAATAATGTGGGTATTCATGGCCTAATCTCCAATGCGATTAAGTTAACGATTAATGAGTTAACTTAAGTGTATCGATTAGGCTTCGCTGATGGATGACAATGTTGTCATTTAACGATGGGTAACAACAGCCGCATTGTCACAACCTCAATATCACTGGGCTCAAGTGTAAGATCGCCACCATGCGCGCGAGCGATTTCTCTGGCTAAACTTAACCCTAAACCACTGCCGGATATTCCCTGGGTATGAGCTGGCTCGCCGCGGTAAAAGCGATCAAACAGTTTGGCCCTGACATCGCGTGAGATTGGAAGACAAGCATTGCTCATCACCACTTCAATAACCGACTCGTTTTGGCGAGCGTGGATGGTGACACTTTTATGCGGAAGGCTATAACGCATTACGTTTACGAGCAGATTGTTTAACAGCTGCCTCAATAACACAAAATCGCCTTGAGTGATTAAGCCTTTCTCAATCACACAATCGAGCTCCAGTTCATCCGACAACAAGATCATATCGGCAATCAACTCATCTACCAATTCAGTGATATTTATTGGTTCAAAATGCAACGCCATAGAGCCTGAATCCGCCTGTGATAACAGCAATAATTTACGGGTAATGGCCGACAAATGCCCGACTTCATCAAGAATGGCATTGAGATCCAATAGCGATGGGTTTTCAGACAACACTGCTTGTTCAAGCTTACCTCTTAGCACTGTAAGTGGTGTTTTTAGCTCATGAGCGGCATCAGCCGTAAAACGAGAAACTTGTTGAAAACTGTCCTCTAGGCGATCGAGCATCATATTGTATGCATCAATCAACATTTTGAATTCTTTGTCTTCTTTATGCTCAGGCAAGCGATGGCTAAGATCTTTTTGGGTCACTTTATCCATTGCTTTATGTAATCTGTTTATTGGTTTAATGGTATTGGTCGAGATAATCCATGCGCCTAGAATACTGAGCAGTAATGAAAAAGGGATAACCACAACCAACGCGGTCAGTAAGGTATTCGTTAACTGATTTGTGGTGGCTGCAATATCCACAGCAATAAAACTTTGTTGGTTTGAGGTTTGAAATAAGCTTGCTCGCCATCGGCTTTGCTGATGTTCAAAAAAGGCCAGCTGACAAACCGCGTCGGCTTTATTATTGTGGGGTAATGTGAGTGACTCTGCGCGTAGCCAATTTAAGCGACTTATCACATCTTGTACGTCTACTCCGTCTGGCGCGGTTAAAAAGCCTTGCTCAGCAGAACCGACTGACAGCATTAATTGGCTGGGTGAATTGACTCGTAACTTGTCCATTAAATCAGTCATTAACCGACCACCCGAAAGAAGTGTATCGTTTAAATCTCTTATATTCATTGCAGAATTATTGACATCATGCAAAGTACGTTTGCGTATTAAGCGTTTTGCTTCTATACAAAGGCGAGAATCGAGGTGAGTCAATTCAACGCTCATAATACGCGACCAACTTAAGCTGATAACCAACGTAAGCACAGCTGTTACAGTTAAAATTGATATGGCAAAAATACGAGTACGAAAATGCATATTAAAACCTTATCGGATACTTAAGCGATAACCTGTGCCGCGAAGAGACTCAATGGCGCCGACCATTTTTCCTGCCTTCTCTAAAGAAGCCATTTTACTGCGGATACGTTTAATACACACATCGACAACATTGGTACAAGGATCAAAGTCGTATCCCCAAACATGCTCCAGCAACTGCCCCCGGGTTAACACTTGGTTGGGTGAGCGCATTAAGTGTTCAAGCAGGCTAAATTCTCGGCTAGTAAGCTCGACCGATTGTCCCTGACAATTAAGGCTGCGATTAATACAATCAAGTTGCAATGCGCCTACCTCGACAACATGCTGCTGTGTGCCGCAATGCCGTCGAAGCAAGGCTTGAATGCGAGCATGCAACTCTTCAACATAAAACGGTTTGGCTAAGTAATCATCTGCGCCCATGTCTAACCCCTGAACGCGATCGCCCAATTCATTACGCGCAGTAAGCAGAATAATGGGCGCATCGACACCTTGTTGACGCAGCGAACAAAGAATATCCAACCCATCTCTACCCGGAAGCATAATGTCGAGAATAATCACATCATAAGTATTATTGCTTGCCGCCTGATAACCTTGATTGCCATCGGCACAATGAGTGACATTGAAATGTTTGGCGCGCAAACCTTCGCAGATAAAATCTGCAATTTTTTGTTCATCTTCGACAAGCAATACGTTCATTGAGTTTTATCCTTGGGTGACGCTTAAAAGTATCTCATCTGACACATCGCACTAGCAACCTAAATGACAACATTGTCATTTAGGAGATTAAGGCTGGTTATACAAGAAAATTAAAGTCAGCGCTTTGACTCTTTTCCTTTAGACACTAAAACAAAATCAATTAAAAAAGTATAAGTGTTATTTGACTCAAGAAAGTGAAGTAGAAATAGGTTTTTGGCTATTATTTTGTCAATCAATACGTGAAAAATAGATAGTTATCATTAGATAACATGCCTATGCACTTGGCTCAGTAAGAATGTATTGGCGTGTGAATGATTGCCAAATTTAACAATCTGTTAGGTATTTCTCTTTCCATTTGTCTACGATTGAACCGATAACAGAACTCGCTCAGGTATTCTTGTAGGTACTTTCCTGAAACACCATGGAATGTCCCAAGTAAAAATGCTTTTAAGTTACCAATGGCAATATGAACCCAAGGCAGCCATTCATCAACAAGCTCACTGGGGGTAACTCGCTTCATGTTGTTGAGTCTTATCTATAATGTTCAACGCAGGTAAGCCGTCTGTATGCACTTTTTGCTGTCTCGTTAAGTGTTTGGCAACGAACTTTTCAACACTATCATGGCAAACGCTATTCACAGCCTGCATAGCAATAAATCCAGCTCTTTTTCCTTTGCTTTCAACGGCAACTAAAACAGGTGTTTTACCTTCTGCTCCACGTCCACGCTTGCCCTTCCTTCTGCCACCCACTAACGCATCATCAATTTCAATAACGCCTGACAGTCTATATAAGCTGTCTCTATGGCCCATAGCCGTTCTCAGCTTACTTAATATCAAACGTGCCGTTCGCCAATTAACTTCAATGTGCTTGCTCAATCTTAATGCTGAAATACTGCCTTTATCTGAGCCTAAAAAGTAGATTGCCCAAAACCACTTAGTGATAGGAATACGGCTACCGTGGAATAATGTGTCTGCTGTGACCGATGTTTGTTTATGACATTGACTGCATTCATATACATTGCGGGTTGTAAGCTCATAGGCATGCTCACAAGAGCATCTAGGGCAAACAAAACCATTAGGCCATCTCATTTTCTTAATGTGATTTAAGCAATCAGTTTCAGCGCTGAATTGACGTTGCCATTCAAAAAAACTCGTTTCAGGCATTTTCATAGCAAATCTCACTTCTAGTCTTGATTTATACTATAAGAATAAGCCAAAACTGACTCAGATGCATAGGCATGTTAGATAATAATATGAAGTTAGCAATCGGTGTGATTCAACGCTGAACTTTAGAACAATAAAGATAATGACGTCAGCCTGACAGTAATTCAGACTAGTTTTAGGTAGTCATGGATGACTTCTCGGAAGTAATAGCATTTCCGAATAAGAACGAGGTAGATTACAAACGAGCTCCAAAGCTGGATCTGTTCTTCCCCTAAATCAATCACCATGGCGACCTTTTCATATCTGTTGCTTAAGTAAATTGGGGGAATTTTGCGAGGCGGCTAAGCCAATTCTTTTATAAAAAGTAAAGAGGGACAACCGTTGGTTTCCTCTTGATCTGATGCAGATGAAGCGCCACGACGTTAGTGGCCGCAGGCCATATCAAACAGTTTCACTATGTAAAGGGTTAAGCCAAAGAACCTACCTACTTTTCGAATTAGCCGCTCTTATAGCAGCGTAGCGACCTAGCAGGACGTAGTCCGCTCTAGTATCTAGGTTCTCGATCACACTGTTGCTATCGTTTGTAATAATTCACTAAACTACAGACGTAAAAAAGCCCCAACTATTGTTGAGGCTTTTTTACACCATACCTACGTATGTAATTTCTTACTATAAATAATGGTACCCGAGGCCGGACTTGAACCGGCACGCTTATTCAGCGAGGGATTTTAAATCCCTTGTGTCTACCGATTCCACCACTCGGGCAAAGTGTTGTTTTAACCGTTACTAAAAGTAACCATTAAATGCAATTTTGTGGAGGCGCGACCCGGAGTCGAACCGAGATAGACGGATTTGCAATCCGTAGCATAGCCATTCTGCCATCGCGCCATACTTATACCAAATTCTAATCCATCGGATAAGATAAGAAATTGGAGCGACATATCGGGTTCGAACCGATGACCTATACCTTGGCAAGGTATCGCTCTACCAACTGAGCTAATGTCGCATTTTATATCTTTTTAATGCTTTATTATATCTGCCAGAAAGGTATCGTCTTTCAACCTATCCAACTAAACTAATGTCGCATTTCAATCGTTTTAATGCTTTATTGTATGTGTAAGAAAGGTATCGTCTTTCAACTTATCTTATCGAACTAATACTATAGAGATGTGTTAGTTAACAAAAAACCTAAGCCTTGCTGTTGACTAGTCACTTGTCTACGGGGAGGCATTTTACCGAATTAACCTCGAGTGTCAATTGTTGATTTACGCAATTATGACTGTTTGCGCACTAAATAATCTTATTGAAGTATTATTACGCTATTCAGCAGTTAAATCATTCCAAGCTGCTGAAATATAACTTATCATCGACCAGAATGTCAGTGCGGCCGCAATATAAAACAACCCAAAGGCAACATCGGTTAGCAAAGGCGTCGGTTTCCAAATTAATCCAGTAATAGCGGCCATTTGCGCGGCGGTTTTATATTTACCAATCCAAGAAACGGCTACCACACCACGTTTGCCAATTTCGGCCATCCATTCACGTAATGCAGAAATCACAATCTCTCGGCCAATCATAAACAATGCAGCTAAGGTTAAATACATATTATCATTTTGCTGAACCAACAACACTAATGCCGTCGACACCATGACTTTATCGGCAACAGGATCTAAAAAAGCGCCAAATCGGGTTAGCTGACCTAGTTTACGAGCGGCATAACCGTCTAACCAATCGGTCAATGCAGCCAACCAAAAAATAAATGCTGAAACAAATGGTGCCCATGAGTAAGGTAAATAGAAAACGGCGATGAAAACGGGCAACAAAGCAATACGAAATAATGTCAGTGCAATAGGTAAATTAAACGGCATAAAAAGACCAAATTGTCAGAAGCAGCGCCAATTTTGCCTTAAATTTAGCCCCCTCGCAATGTATCATGGATTGTTTGTGCCATTTCTAAGCTAATTCCGGGTACTTTTGTCAATTCAGTCACGCTAGCGCCTTTGACTTCTTGCATTCCCCCCAAATGTTGCAACAAGGCTTTACGCCTCTTAGGACCCACTCCGGCGATAGATTCTAATGTAGAGGTGTTACGTGTTTTCTGGCGTTTATTACGATGTCCGGCAATCGCAAATCGATGTGACTCATCACGGATGTGTAACATTAAATGAAATGCAGGCGAATCACTCGGGAGTTCAAAGGTTTGTTCACTGCCACCAACGGTAAAGGTTTCGAGTCCAGCTTTGCGCCCTTCACCTTTGGTCACACAAATGAGTAATGGCGGATGATCAATATTGACACACTTCTCATCAACAATAGTTTGCGCTACTCTTAATTGGCCGATGCCACCATCGATAAAGACCAAGTCAGGTACTTTGCCATTGTTATTAATTTTATCGAATCGACGGCTTATCGCTTGCTCCATAGCAGCATAATCATCGCCACCGGTAATTCCGGTAATATTATAACGGCGATAATCGGCTTTATGCGGCCCTTCTCGATTAAACACCACACACGAGGCCACCGTACTTTCGCCCATAGTGTGGCTGATATCAAAACACTCCATCCGCTTAATAGGCTCATTAAGCTCAAGTGCTTCTTCAAGTAATAGGAACCGTTGTTCAACGGTATTTTTATGGGACAATCTAGTGGCAACAGCATTACTGGCATTAGTCATGGCTAAGCGTAAAAAATTGGCCCTATCACCACGCACTTGCGTTTTTAATTCAAACTTTTTATCTAGTGCTTGTTCAATAGAGGCTTGCAACTCTTTTATGCCGTCAAAGTGATGACTGAGGATGACTTCTTTGGGAATGGTACGCTGGATATCGGCATTGAGATAAAACTGGCCTAAAAATGACGACAACACCTCTTCGATTGCAGTTTCTGCAGGTACAGAAGGATAATAACTGCGACTGCCAAAGATTTTGCCGTCGCGGATAAACAATAGGTGAAAACAGGCAATACCAGAGGCATAGTCGACGCCAATGACATCCATATCCCCTTTCTGATTCGACACTTCCTGCTGCTCTGCAACCCGCCTTAAAGCGGTGATTTGGTCGCGATATTGTGCCGCGCGTTCGTATTCCATATCAATGGCAGCAATTTCCATTTTTGCCACCAATTGCGATATCACTTGCTTGTCTTTACCGCGTAAAAATAGACTGGCTAATTTAACCTGCTCACTGTATTCCTCATCACTGACAATTCCGACACAAGGCGCACTACAACGATCTAATTGATACTGTAAACAAGGGCGAGATCGCGATTTGTAGTACAAATCATCGCATTGGCGGATAGGAAACAATTTTTGCATTAAATGCAAACTCTCGCGCACTGCACCACCATTAGGGTAAGGGCCAAAGTAATGACCTTTTTCACGTTTGGGACCACGGTGATATGCCAATCGAGGATGTTTATGGCCACTTAACAAAATATACGGGTACGATTTATCATCACGAAGCAGTACGTTGTATTTGGGCATGTACTGTTTGATATAATCGTTTTCAAGCAATAACGCATCGGTTTCGCTATGGGTAACGGTCACATCAATATGATCGATATGCGATACCAATGCTTGGGTTTTAATGTTGGGTATATTGACTCGAAAATAGGAGCTAAGACGTTTTTTAAGATCTTTGGCCTTACCAACATAAATAACCTGTTGGCGCTTATCGTACATACGATAAACCCCAGGCGCTGAAGTAACATTTTTTAAAAAGGATTTGGCGTTAAAACCACTAGACATGATTAAAGCTACTTAATGCGTTGCGAGGAATAACGTATTCCCGACTAAAATGAACCTGTATCGAGCATTTTGTAACGGATAGCTAAACGGGTCAACTCAACATCTCCGCCGATCCCAAGCTTAGCAAATAACCGATAACGATAGCTGTTGACGGTTTTCGGGCTTAAATTTAATTTTTCAGAAATATCATTAACTTTCTCGCCATTGGTTATCATCATCATGATTTGCAACTCACGTTCAGATAAACTGCTAAATGGGTTCTCATCAGAGTGGTTAAATTGACTGAGAGCCATTTGCTGGGCGATTTCTGACGACAAGTAACGTTGACCTCGAGCTACTTGAGTAATAGCGCGTAATACTTCAGGTGAAGTAGACCCTTTGGTTAAATACCCAGAGGCACCCGCCTGCATCACTTTTGTCGGAAATGGATCTTCTGTTTGTACAGTTAATACAATAATTTTTGCATCGGGCTGGTAGCGCAAAATTTTACGAGTAGCTTCTAATCCCCCCATACCTGGCATATTCATGTCCATTAAAATGACATCTGCTTCGTTCTGTCGCGACCACTGTACCGCGGTTTCTCCATCAGGTGCTTCACCGATGACTTTAATACCACGCTCATCTTCCAAAATACGACGGATCCCCGTTCTAACGAGTTCATGGTCGTCAACCAAATATACAGATATCACGTTAACCCACCTATTATTATGCGTAATTTATTTTTGGATTTTAGGGCCATTTTTTATGTATAAAACATTTATAGGCAAAATAATATGCCAAAATATTATGCTAAAACTGCGCGGGTAAAATTACATATTTTACCCATCTACCTTTGATGCCTAAATTTAACATCTTTACATTTACAGACACAAGTAAAGTCATGGTTGAACGTGAAATATGTATATCAAATATCCAGCACAGTTTCCTTAACATTGCCATTTTATCTTTTAAATCATTCACCTTGCAACGTGACAATAATGGTGCGCGAACAAGCATGATCGCGATGCTCGCATAAATATAAACCTTGCCAAAGGCCAAGATTCAGGTGCCCGTTAGTAATAGGGATAGTCTGACTAACACCTATCAACGTCGACTTAATATGAGCAGGCATATCATCAGCACCTTCATCTGTATGCTGGAAGTATGCCGCACCTTCTGGTGCGAGTACATTAAAATACCGCTCCATATCGCCACGAACAGTGGGATCTGCATTTTCGTTAATCGCTAGTGATGCAGAGGTATGCTGAATAAACGTAAGCGGTCAATTAAGCGGTGGAGCCCGATATCATCAAGCTTTTAGATCGGCATGCCAAGGTAATAAATCACTTAAATCAGCAAATTTATCCCGTTGTGGCAGTTCCGTGAAAAGTTTTTGGAAGTAAAAGTACGGGTTAATATCGTTGGCACGGCAAGTCATCACCAAGCTATAAAGTGCAGCACTGGCTTTTGCACCATTTACCGATTGGCAGAACATCCAGTTTTTCCGCCCCGTCGTAAACGGCCTGATATCGCGTTCAGTGACATTATTATCAATGCCTAATTCACCTGATTCAAGGTAACGCCTCAGTTTTTCCCACTGATTCAATGTGTACTTGATTGCTACCCCAATTTTACTTTTGGGCAGGACTGTTTTCTCGCTTTTTTCTAACCATTCATGCAACGATGTTAAGATTGGCTCAGCCTTTTCCTGCCGGAGTGATTTTCGCTTATCGGGCGGTAATGTTTTTGCCCGCTTTTCTATTGCATACAGTTTTTGAATATAATTGATACCGACTGTTGCTTTGCCGGTTTTCTTCGGTTGCACCGCTAAGGCATCGTGGAATTTGCGTCTGGCGTGTGCCCAGCACCCGACTGGCATTATTCCTTCTATATTGTCGTAAACACTGTAACCATCACATTGTAAATATCCGGCATAATCTGCTAGAAATGCTTCTGGGCAACTGCGTGCACGACTCGGTTGATAATCATAAATAACAACAGGGTTATCGCTAAATTCATTGCTGCGATAGACCCACATATAGGATTTAGTTGCTGCTTTTCTATCTGGTTCATCCAATACTTGCACCGTTGTTTCATCTGCGCACAGCGTTGATTGAGCGAGTAGATTAGCTTTCATCGCAGCAATTAACGGCCTAACTAATTCGGCACTGGCTATGCACCAATTGGCCAGTGTAGCGCGGCTAATATTTAAACCGCCACGGGCAAATATGTCGGTTAACCGATAAAGCGGTAGGGCATCACAGTATTTGGCGGTCACCACAGCCGCAAGCGCTTCAGGGCTGGCGATACTCTGGGGGATCGGCTGTGCAGGCTTAGGCGCGGTAATGACAGAGGTACTGGTTGATGTTGTTTCACATTCACGGCAAGCATACTTGGTTTGCCTGTGCTTAATGACGCTGATCTTCTCTGGAATAATGTTGACTTGTTCGCTTTCTTGCACACCGCATTCACGCATCACATGACCACAGCAATCGCACATAGGGCTGTCAAGAGTATAAGATCTTTCTTCACGTTCAAGGTGCTCAGGTAATCGTTTTCGACCCGTTTTACCTTGTTGTTTATTTTCATTTTTATTTGTGGATTGATCCTGCTCAGCTTCATTGAATGTGCCTTTCGGCATTTTCTCACTGCGTTGACCAAACTGCTTATTGCGGTTGAGTTGCAATTGTTCCAAAGCGATATTAAGGCGGTTTTCCAAGTCTTTATTTTTAGCATTGAGCACCTGATTTTCATGCTGCAACATTGCCAGCATTTTTTTTAGTTGTTCAATATTATCAGGCTGTTCAGTTGTCATTAATTAGCGTTCAAGACCAATAGATAGCGCTAGTTTGCCTGCTGTATTTGATCATGCAACCGCTATTTAGCGATCCAGTGATGATCACCTCACTGTCAGGCCATTTAAGGGTTTATGCCCATGGGATACTTCTAACGATAAGCCTGATAGTAACCAATTTAGCTGATGCTGGTTGATTGTCAGCGCGTCTTGTTCGTCGTTAGCGCCAGGCCACTTAAAGCGACCTTTTTCTAGCCGCCGATAGTAAAGCCAAAAACCATTAGTATCCCAAAATAAAATCTTAATTTTGTCCCGGTGGCGATTACAAAAAATAAACCAGGCTTGATTCAACGGATCCATTTCCAATACATCACTGACGATTAAAGATAAGCCATCAATGGCTTTACGCATGTCGGTATGGCCGGTAACAAGATAGATCTGCTTATGTGGTGTCATGCTGATAGCACGCGTAAAAATTGTTGTAATTTGCTTGGCGCTAATGAGGCTGGAAAAGAAAACAGATAGCCGTTGGGCAATGCCAGCGTGAGTGGCTGGTCAGGTTTAATTTCAGGAAAAATCAGCGGCACCACTTTTTGCTTAGTTGATGACGAATGCGGGTTAAGTTTTTTAGTCCACGCATAAAATGTAGATAGGGTTAAGTCATTGGTTTTACAAAATTCAGCTTTGGTTAATTTACTTTCAGTTTGCTGCTGAAAAATGCGTTGCCAGTATTGTATTTTATCGTTTTTTGACATGATTGTTTTCCTAGATTTAGTTAGGAAATAATCATGTCACATTTGAAGATTATTGGTATGTGCGGTTAATTGAGCGCTTACGAATAAACACATGTAATAATCCAACATTTATGGATCTCAGCTCGGGCAGCTTTGTGATCACTTCGTCGGTAATTAAATGAAATCCTCGCCGCTGTGTCTTAAGAGTCAATTCTCGTTGTAACCACATCAAATGGATCCTTTTTTGATTTTAACGCACAACGTATTGTCAAGCGAAGTGCGAAGCATACATCAGAGTAGTATTAAGTCTGAAACGATTTGGGCTCATTGTCAGATAATTTACTTAACCTCTCATCGAGTTAAAAGATGAGGTAAATAAGCAAAATCAGAATATTTCACCAGTTCCATATCAAACTTGCCATTCTTTTGCTCACAAGGCGTCTTCATGTGTTAATAACTTTTACTGTCGACTAAGCATGGGTATTGATGAAAAATGCAGACATACATAGCATAGAACGTTTGATTTTAATCAACGTATCATGGCAGATTAAAGCCGATTCAGCAGCGGGTAAGCAATATCTGACGGTATAGAAGAATTCAGGACATTCTTTGGTGGAGTAACGGCAAAAATTAGCCGTAATAGTGCTTAGCGGAGCGATAAAATAACACAATGGTAATGACTTTACTGATTTGAAGACGCGAAGGTTTATTTCGCAGTTTACCCCCAGCAGACACAAGGTGTTTTGCCAAGCGAGAAGAAAGCTCAACAATGGGTGATCCATTGTTAAATCAGGACAAGCGAACCCATCAACTTTTTTCTGTTATAGCTGTTCGCGTTGTATGGCCTGTTTAGCAATAGAATCCACAATCAATGTGTAATGGGACCTAATAGCGACGAATGGACCAATCAATTCCCCACTCTTGTTTTAATATATAAATTTTTAGACAGCGCCACTCACAGCAATGGCTTAAACCGCTCTGAGGTGAGCTAAAACAGTAACGCAAATAAGGGCGCGGTGATAACCATGGCAATACCGGTAAAAATCATGGTTAAGCTGGCGATAACCCCTTCTTCCCGACCAATTTGATTCGCTTTAGCCGCTCCAGCACCATGTGCAGATGCCCCTAAAGAAATCCCCCTCGCTAAGCTGCTTTGTATCTTAGCCGCTTTAAAAAGGGGCTCACAAATCAGCATTCCCATAATACCTGTGACTAAGACTAACATTGCGGTTAATTCCGGTATGCCACCAAATGCACTTGTTGCTTCAATGGCAAACGGGGTCGATACCGATCTTACGATTAAACTACGAGAAAGCGCTGACGGCATATTGGTGAAATGGAGAATCAACCATGAGGATCCAACGCCTAAACATAACCCAGCCATTACCCCAAGGCTTATCGTTAACGGATAACGTTTGATTAGTAGCCGTTCACGATAAATGGGCACCGCAAATGCAATCGTGGCAGGTGCCAGTAAAGCGGGCAGCCAATGGGTAAATTGAAAGTAATCGACCAGTGGAATTTGAAATATAACCACGGTCAACAAAATAATCGTCGGGGCCATGATAATGGGGGCAAACCAAACCCGTTGTTGGCGTAAATAAAGCCGCTTACTGAGGTAATATCCTGCCAATGTGAGTAATAAACACAAAGCGCCTAATAATGAATCGTTCATTGTTGCTACCCATTAAATTCAATTTGAAAGAGCGGTTACTTAAGGTGTGAGCGCTGTGAGGAAATGTTGTTTAGACGTTGTTTACGTTCAAACTTAAATAACTTGTCAACGATAACAGCCGTACCTAATAGCACACTGGTACTGGCCAGTAACATGCACATAATCAACTCAGCACCATAGTTTTCTAGTATTGATTTATATTTGGTAACCGCGACAACGGGGGGAATGAAAAATAAAAGTAAGTCGCCAATTAACCATGCCGAGCCTTGGTTGACGACTTTTTCGGGTAGCCATTGGCAAGATAATAATATCAATAATACGCCTAAGCCAATAACGCTTCCTGGAATAACAGAATGAACCGAGTGAGCCGCCCACTGACATAGCCAAGCAAATAAACATAGACCACTCACTTGGACGATTAAGGTTATTTTGCCCTTCAAAAAGGCGCTATGGGTATTTAATGGAGATAACATTTCGTTTCAAATATCGATTTTTTAGTTGATATTGAGAGTTTACGCTTGCTCAAATGATAAAAAAAATGAATATTAATGATTAACTTCATTCCTTTTGGTTATGCACTGAGTTCTTAAAGCACTGCACTATTTCACCGAAGTTGTTAACGCTGGCGGTTTCGCTAAGGCTGGTCACTCGGTTTATGGATAACATGTGAACAAAGGTGATCATAAGACGAGTCATCTAAACTGACGACTGTTTGTCTTGGTCTGGCCATCATTCATTGCCTGCAAGTTAATAAAGGTAACAAAAAACCAAAACAGTGATTAAAAATTCACCAATGATTGTGATTGGCAATATAATGTCAACTTGATTGACCCATCGCGGTCACCATCTGTGTGGCCGCATAGACATGCGGCTTCTCACACCGTAAAATACGCCGCGCTTGTAAAAGCAGTCCCCTTTCGTTAACCCGAGTTATTTTCAGTGAATAAAAAAATCGAACTACTTGCCCCTGGCGGCGATGTTGAAGCCATTAAAGCGGCCATTGTTGCTGGCGCAGATGCGGTTTATTTTGGCTTAGATAACTTCAATGCAAGAAACCGAGCGATAAACGTCAGCTTTGATGAGCTCAACCCTCTACTTGCATTAGCACACAAGCACGATTGTCAGATGTTTCTCACCCTGAATATCATCATTATTGAAACGGAAGTTCCGGCGTTATTTCGGCTGTTAAACCGCCTCGTGAATACTGATATTGACGGCGTTATAGTGCAAGACTTGGGGTTGTTCTACATTCTTGGTCATTACTTTCCGAGCTTAGACATTCATGCTTCGACTCAGGTCACAACTCATAATAGTGGCCAAATCGAGTTTTTACATCAATTAGGCTCGAGCAGAACCAACCTTTCACGCGAGTTAACCCTTGAAGAGATCCGCGACCTAACTCAAGTGTCGCACGCCTTGAATATGGCGACGGAGGTTTTTGTACACGGTTCAAACTGCATCAGTTTCTCAGGGCTTTGCTATATCAGCTCCGTTCATGGCGGTAATTCAGGCAACCGAGGACGTTGTAGCCAACCCTGCCGCGACGCCTATCAACCTGCAAAAGCGGCTAAAGAATTCCCACTCAACATGAAAGATAACTCTTCTTACCACCAATTAACTGAGCTTGCTGAGGCTGGAGTAGATTCACTCAAAATTGAAGGTCGGATCAAGAAGCCTCATTATGTGTACACTGTGGTAAATACTTGGCGTAAGCAATTACAGCGATATTACCAAAACCAACCACTTGTCGATGAAAAAATTAATTTACATCAAGTTTTTAATCGTGATTTTACCGATGGTTATCTCAATAACAATATCAATAAAGATATGTTTATTGATAACCCGCGAGACAATAGTAACGATTATTTTATCCAACTTACCAATGCAAAAAGCCCAGTCGAAATCGATGCTGTGAAGCAGAAAATTTACGACGATAAAACAGATATTATCCAGACGCTAGATAAACTAACGAGCAGCATGGTCATAGATAAAATCCCGCTGAAGTTTACGTTTATCACCCAAGAAAATGGTCAGCTTGACGTCGATGTTACTGCAGATGACTTACGCTTTTCAGTTCGCGTTGACACCCATAAACAACCGGCATCCCATTCGATTGACCAAGCAACATTAACCAAACGCTTCAGCAGTTTAAATAATGATAAGTACCGGATTGAACAACTTGATTTTGAACGTTTCACTGATGGCACCTACCTGTCGTATAAGTTGATAACTGAACTTAAACGCCAAATTGAACACAAATTAAATGGTGACAAACCACTCATTGAAGACGTTCAAGTACCCAGTATTGTTCTAGGATCTAACGCCAGCTCAAAGGAAGACCGCGCAGCAAAGCTGGTGGTATTGATTGCGAATGACAAAGACATTGAACTGGGTGAAATCGCTGATATTTGCTATTACCTAATACCTGAAAAGATAGGCAAGCATTTTAATCGGCTGGTTAAATTGTTTAACGACAATCAAAATCTGGCTCCTTGGTTTCCATCAATCCTTATTGGCGATGACTTCTCCCAAGCCGTTGCCCTACTCAACGCTGTGCAGCCTAAACATATTGTGGCTAATAATACTGGTATCGGATTTGCGGCATTTAACGCCAATATTGACTGGATAGCCGGCCCTCAACTCAACCTGAGTAACTCGTTTAGTCTTGAAGCGCTAAAACGGACTTTTAATTGTAGCGGCGCTTTTATCTCGAACGAACTCGCACGAAAGCAAATCAGATCGATTAAATGCCCAGAAGCTTTCGAGCTACATTACAGCATTTATCATCCCACATTATTAATGACCAGCCGCCAGTGTTTTTTCCACCAAGTCACCGGTTGTAAAAAAGATAGAGTAGATAACCAGTGCCTGCCGAAATGCGCTAAGCATGCATCAATCATCAATGTGAAGGACAATGCTTTTGTTATTGATAAACAAAAGGGGTCGCACAATAGTTTATACAATAATCATAACTTTATGAATTTGGATATTGTCGGTGACTTGGCTGGCAAGTTCACTAGCCTGTTGGTGGATTTACGAGATATTAAAACATCCACACAGATCAATGGGTCAAAAGCTGATTTTATCGAAGCATTACGCAAATTGATTGCCGGTGATCAAGCCGCAATTGAGAGGCTGACGGAGCAGGTACAACCCACCATATCAAATCAGTACACCAAAGGGATCTAGTTGAAAGATGTCTTATTAGGTGTACTAGATCTAATTTAGTGTGACTTTTCTAATTAGATAGGACTCTGTCTAATGCTAAATATTTTTACGCTTGAGCAAAACGCCAATTGACTAAACTCTTGTCCGTCTGAGTCATCCCGTTTTTTCGTTTGAATGGGTTCTAAAACATCACCCAGAGCAATTTCAAATCCACAAAGCATTTTGATGAGCTCTTCTAACGCATGATTCTAACCCAAGATTGTGTCTAACGATGCTCACTTGTGACGCCACATCATTTAACAGCTGACACCAAACCAGCATTACTGAACTATCGAACGTATATAGCTGACTATCAACCTGGCAGTTTATAGGATGATGATGGATACTTTTATGAACGTTGTTATAAGAGCGATGAGAATGAGACGAAGACAATGATGCTACATAGATATTGGCTAGCATCCCACACATGGGCAATATAAGACTATCATTCATTACCTGCAAGTCAATAAAGGTAACTAAAAACTAGAGAAATGGTTAAATATCCGCCAACCCTCTTGGGTGACTGGGTTTTATTCCCGTTGAATGTCAACACACTAGTACTAATTCCATTTAATTCTGACTGTTTAAAAGCTTATAAGCTCGGTTGAGTTTCAACCGAGCGTTATCTACATCAAACATCCACTTAATACGAGCATTCTCGCTATTTCTGGCTGTTTCCCAAGCCGTAAGCGAAAGTCGTAGATCATCCCAAGTGGCAATTCGTCTATCCAAACATTGCCTGTTCATCACGCCAATCTCAATTTCTACCATATTCAACCAACTGGCATGTTTTGGGGTGTAGTGAAATTCAATTCTCTTCAAGATACGCCGAGCTTCTTCTGCTGGATAAGCTTTGTATAAAGAACCGGGGGTGTGCGTTGTATATACCCATCATTCTTCAAGGTGCATGTTTTAACACCTGAAAATGGTCATTAATTCTACTCCCTAAAATATCACCTATCAGGGGAAGTGTTTGACTAAAAAGTTCATCAATTTTATCCCTGAATTCTTTCGCCGTTGCAAAATATTTGTTATTTCTCACATGCTCATTCATTACCTTCCACAAACGTTCTATTGGGTTTAAATTGGGGCTGTAAGGCGGGAGGTAATGAAGCCCAATATTAAGCTCTTTTGCTTTATTCTTTACGACTTGTGCTCGGTGATAACCTGCACCATCTAAAATTAAATGAATTCGCTTATCACTGCCGTTATACGCTCTTATCTCCTCGAAAAAATGCTGAATAGTTTCACCATTCACTTTATCGTAACGCTTCACTTGAGCGGCAGCTAAGTCATTCAAATCAATTGCACCAACTAGATTTAATCGAGTCCGACTACCCGTTGTTTCTATCGCTTTGTCATGCCCTGTTTTTATCCAGCCACAACTTACTTTTGTCGCTTGAGTTGGATGCATAGCATCCATAAACAATATAGGCTCATCAACTACTTCAGACTTTAACTTAGTGTACTGCTCAATAAAATCGGCTTGCTTTTTTTCATCAAACTTATGAGGGACGCCTTTAGGGTATTTGTAGCTAAAGTTATGCTGATGAAGCCATTTATTTAAACCTGGAATAGAGAAGCGCAGCCCATGGTTTCTCCATATGTACTCAATGATTTCATACGAGCAGCGATAAGTGTTTAACATCAGGTGAGCCATAACCTCATCAGTTTGTGTTTCACTCAAATAAGGTCGTGAACCTCCATTTTCAGGTCTAACTTATTTTTACTGACGTAATCATCAATATGCCTAACGATACTTGTTTCATGCAGTCGTAAGGCCTGAGCTATCATCGGTGTTGACCAGCCTTCAGAGCGAAGTAAAACGGCTTTAATTCGATCACGAACACGCCCATCTCGACTCTCGTCGTGAAGGGCTTCAAGATCTATTTTTTGCTCGATGGTCAACTTGATGTTTTTCATGAGGGGTATGGTGATCTTCATTGGTAAAAAATCAAGCATCTTCATTGATCATGGGTATATTCAAGAGTAAAGTTAGGTTATCGATTCATACTCGCGACTTTCGCTGCGCTTGAATCAGGTGTTTTCTCCACAGATTCGATAAAAGCTTAGCTGATCTGCTTTGATTGGATACGTTAAGTCTTCAAGCTTTTCAATCTCAACGGAAGCTGGATCAGTTCGTACTATGACAAGATTTGATTTGCTTCAATATTGAGCTCCTGCAACCACGATAACAGAATCTCCAAGCATAAACATCATATTGACATTGCTAGGGTCATTGCACTAAACGATGGTAATACAGATTATATTATACAGGGTAAGTGAAGGGAGCTAGCTGTCCCCTTCACTCTCATCAACCATAACAAGCGTTATGTCTAGCATTTTATGTGGTTTTTGGCCAAATGAGCTATTCAACTACAGTTTGAACAAACAGTTATAAATCCGACTATCAAACTCTGCTAGGTACAATAAAACAGGGGATTAACTCTGATGTGCAGGCAAATTATTACTTTCGTACGCATCAGCAAATGAATGATTTCGATCTCGATGTTTAGATTCATCCTCACGGATTTTAACAATCACATCTCGTAGTGAAGCATCTAACGGTAACTTGTAATACTTAATGGCAATTTTAGGGGCTCCCCCATCTTCCACTTCACCAGCATCAATTTTGTCTAGATATTCAGTGTAGCTTTTACAGGCCTCTTCTTCAAAATACCCAACTACGCGATGCGCAATCTTAGAAGACAGCAAATAAATCAAGCTAAACACAATAATGAAAGCACCTTGGCCAAGCAGTACTAACGCTCGTTCAACCCAGCTTGGTTTTGCAACCTCCAAGAATATCATCAGATGCATTCTCTCGTTTTCTGCCTCATCTAACAATTCACGGATCCATCCTTCATCATCTTTCATCCGGCGTAAGGCTTTTAGATGATTAAACATGCCCGCCACCATCCCCGGCACCGCGGCAATAGTTTCCAAAATCACGGCACGCTTAGCGTATTTTGTGCCATAAAATATATTTAAAAGAAACTTTAGGCACTGTGTGATTTTGTATGCCACGTGTTCCGATAGTTTGGAGGCTGTTTTGTGTTTCAATTCAAAGTCTGACATATGGAGCTTTCCTGTCTTTTAGTAGTAGTGATTTCAATATCTTGATTACATTCTTATATCTTTTAAACTCAGCAAAAAAAGACTGAGTTTAGGTTAAATAAATGACTACATTTGAGTCTGTTGATCTTTGTATGATTTGCGACCATTACGACTATTTTAAACAGGGATCAACAGCCCCTAGTTACCGATTATTCAAATATCTTTAATTAACGGATTGTCATCACTACCATGGTTTGTTCACTAAATATCTTCAGCTATTTGATAAGCTTCTGTTGCAGTACCTAGTACTGATAGGATGAGATGGAACTGGATAGAAATCAACATCACAACAATAGATACGACTAGTAACCCACGGCAAGATCATTATAAATTGAACTTTTAGAACAAGTCGTGATCAGATCAAGAGATAATAATTTCCTTGGTAGATGAAAATGAGTACTATTTCTCTAAGACATTTTAATTCGAATACAGATCCTAGTATTGAACGCTGTAAAAAGCATCAACTCATCGATATCCTTTTACTCGCCATCACGGCCGTGCTGTCTGGGCTGAAGGTTGAGAGGATATTGAGGACTTTCGTCATCTCAAACTTGATTGGTTAAAAAATACGGTACTTTCGAGGCTGGTATACCAAAACATGACACTATCGCACGTGTTAGCTGTCGATTAAAATCAGATGAAATAGAAAAAGCATTTCAGTCTTGGATTTCCGGTGTTTTTCAAGATAGTTGTCGCCTAAATTGTTAAGCAGCTTCTTTATGTTGAAGCGATCGACATGAACACCAAAACCACTCAAAACATGTCGATTAAATTAGCTTTTATAAACATGTGATTTTTACATGTCAATTGAATCGACATAAGCTCACTGCAATATCAACATATGTCGAAAAAGGAAGGTTTTTTAAACATAAAATGGCAAGCTGAACAAGCATACAACCATTTGCCCCCTCTACCACTAGATAACAAGCTAGGGGTGTTGGCCGAAACCTTACCTATACTCAGAGCCTGTATTCCTGCCCTTGCTGAATTAAAACAAGCGGGTGAGCTATTGCCTAACCAAGGCCTGCTTATCAACTTACTACCTTTACTCGAAGCTCAAGGCAGTAGCGAGATAGAAAACATTTTCACCACCACAGACAAACTGTTTCAGTATGCCCAAGAAGACAGCCAAGCCGACCCAATGACCAAAGAAGCGCTTCGCTACCGTATTGCGCTTTATCAAGGTTTTACTGAACTAACCAGCCGGCCGCTATGTGTCACAACCGCATTAGAGATCTGCAGTACCATCAAGTCTGTGCAGATGGACGTGCATAAAGTACCTGGCACCAGTTTAACCAATCAGGCCACGGGTGAGGTTATCTACACCCCACCAGCAGGTGAGACTGTTATTCGTGATCTACTCAGTAACTGGGAAGCTTTTTTGCATAATCAGGATGATGTCGATCCACTGATTAAAATGGCAATGGCCCACTACCAGTTTGAAGCAATCCACCCTTTTATTGATGGTAATGGTCGTACTGGCCGCGTGCTTAATATCCTCTCATACACTGGACCTTAAGCATTAAGGCCTGCAAAAATCCCATCTAACGTTATGTCTTTTCTAGATTTTCTCTGTTGTGACTTTTGTGCGTTTCTTGTTATATAGCAGACCGCCCAGTCTAACTTTTCTGTTATTTCTGACCAGGCCCGATGACAGATACATTCAAAGATCGGCAGCAGCCAAACGTCCACATTCTTTGCTGCTTTAAATAGCGAAACAGAGGGCATAATCTGAAGTGCTGTGCTGCGTCTGATGATAAGTGCCAGCAGGCTGGCCCACACTAGGCCGTCAACTATCGCTTTCTGCGCGGTTGCAAATCTCTTCCAATTTGTATGTGATTTCAACTCTTTGAACAACAGCTCAACCTGCCAGCGGCAGCGGCAGCGGTAAATTGCCATAATGTCATCGGCCGAGTAAGCCTCTAGTGGTAGGTTTGTTAACCAGATGCAAAAACGCTTTTCTTCAGCGAACCAACGCCTTATAACTCGAAACTCCTGTTTTCCTCTGCGGACTTTTAAGTCAAGGACTTCAGAGCGGTTGGTGCGACGCGTTATGTCTTTTAGCTTCATTCCAGCAAGCTTAGCAAGCACGCGGCCCTTGCCATTTTTAGCTTCAACAACCCTTGGGTTGAGTGACTTTGCCCCCCGGAAAATATAGAAACCATTATGGCGTTCCACATCGGCGAAATGATCAAAATCAGGATAGCCCGCATCAGCCAGAAGCAGTTTGTTGTTCATCCTCAATGCCATGGGGAGATAGGCCCTTTCTGAAGCCGTATCAGCACTTATCGTCATCGCTGTTGGGTTAAACGTGCGTAATGACATGGTCATATGGCACTCTATCGCAGCTGGATTACGTTTAAAACGGCTTGGGTAGACGTCTGCTAACGCCTTGTGGACATGAAAAGAGCTGCCATCTTGAAGCAAGATATCATCAAAGCAAGACAACTTTTTCGGTAGCAGAGCGCATTGTTGGCGCGCAAATTGGGCGATAGCCAACTGAACCAGTTGCTTCATAAAATCAGGAAAGGCGGCTTTACGGAGCTGGTTGTGAAAAGGCTTGTAAGCCACATTATCTTTTTCTGTCAGACACATTCCATTGAACTGACGATGTAAGTCAGCAATAGCATGGCAGTTCCCTTTGCTCAACGCAGAAACCAAACTCGGCACCAGTTGTTCAGGAAGAACAGAGCGATTTCGCTGTATAAATCCAGTGCGCTTAGCCGTTTTTTGAAGGATGTCTGCATTGAAGAATTGCATGAACTGCTTTTTTAAGGAGATAATAGTCATAGGCTTTATTTATTGGTCATGGTGGTTTTTGGGCGACCATCATCAGATCATAAATAAGGCCTTTTTTCTATCTAAAATATAGATTTATCGCTAAAGATCCTGTCTATGAATATCCTCTATCTTATCGATCAGCAACTGCTTAGCGCACCAATCTTGTATTTAAGCCGTTATATCGTCGCTAATAAGCAAGATTACTATCGCTTGTTACTTAATGTGACAACAAAGCAGGAGTGGCAACCGTGGATCATCTTTATGCTTAATGCCGTAGAACAAACAGCTAAGTGGACTACCCATAAAGTTGCTGCAGCTCTAGAGTTAACTGAGCACACCACCGAATATGTTCGCCTACAATTGCCCAAAATCTATAGTTATGAGCTGGTGCAAGTCATTTTTGAGCAACCTTATTGTCGCATTCAGAACTTAGTTGATATTGGTTTAGCAAAGCGTCAAACCGCCTCAGTATATTTAAAAAAGCTTTGTGAAATAGGTGTACTCGAAGAAGTGCAATCAGGCAAAGAGAAGCTATTTGTTCATCCTAAATTTGTCACTTTGATGACCAAAGACAGTAATCAGTTCAGCTGTTATATACCCGTGATCATTGAAAATGCTTGATTTTGTCCCAAATGGGATCATCATAGCCCCATGAAACAAATTACACTCTCGCCAGAACAAAAAGTAGCATTGGAAACTCGACATAAAAGCTCGAGTGATAGGCGTGAGTGTGATCGCATTAAAGCCATTTTACTACGCGATGAAAATTGGCCAACGCCAATGATTGCCCAAGCGTTACGTATTCACGAAACGACCGTAGTTCGATACATTGATGCCTATGCTCACGACCAAAAACTCACGTGTAATAGTGGCGGCTCTTTAAGCTATCTGAGTCAAGAGCAAACTGAACTATTGATTGCACACCTGTGTGAGGTGACCTACTTGCATAGCCATCAAATAGTCGCTTATATCGCAGAACAATTTCAGATTAAGTACACAGTGTCAGGCCTCAATAATGGCTGCATAAACATCAGTTCAGCTATAAAAACCCTAAAGGGGTTCCTCACAAATTTGATGAAGACAAACAAACGGCTTTCATTGAATATTATGAGCAACTAAAATCCTCGTTAACCCCTGATGAACCGTTATTATTTATGGATGCGGTTCATCCGACCCAAGCCACAAAAATCACCGCTGGCTGGATAAAAAAGGCGTTGATAAACCGATAGAAACGACGGGAAGCCGAACCCGTATTAACGTGGTTGGTGCAATCCGACTTGGTCACTTAACAGAAGCGGTCATTGAGCAATATAGCAAAACGGTTAACGGTGCATCCATCATCGATTTTTTAAACCAAATTAGAGCGCGTTACTCAACAAGTGGTGTTATCCATTTGGTGCTTGATGGCGCTGGATACCATCGAAATGCCTTAGTGGTTAAAGAGGCTAAAAATCTGAATATAACATTGCATTACCTGCCACCTTATAGTCCAAATTTAAACCCAATAGAACGATTGTGGAAGGTAATGAATAAGCATGCGAGGAATGGGCAATACTTCGCAACGACAAAAGAATTCCGACGAAAAATCACTGACTTTTTTAGCATCACCCTCCCCGATATTGCCGATACACTCGGTGATACAATTAATGATAACTTTCAGAAATTAAAACCTACAGTTTGAATTCACTTGAGTATACACTTTAAAAATGATCATTAAACGAGAGGTCGAGAAAGCGAATAAGCCTGGACCTATCGCATTCAGTCTTGACTGCAAAAAATTGAGCGAGGTTCAAGCACATGAGTCTACAAAACTTAAACTTCGCGCGTTAGCCCCCAGAAGTGAGTCGTGAATACAAAAAACTTGAAACGTTATAATGTTGTTAGACTGGGAAAAGTACGCTGAAGGCCGAAAGACACACTAAAATCATCAATAATTTACTGGGCGCTAAATGAATATATCAAACCGATGCAGACCGCTGGCAGACCGAAATCATGGTGGGTTCCGCCAGCGCCCAATTAAGGTATGAGCGACGCTGAAAGTTGAGTTAGTAATGATAACGGCATGAAATAATCGTGATTGCCTGACTATCAACTGCGCAAACTAACCTATTTGTGTCATCGATTCGACGTGACCAAAAACCAGATAAATTTTCTTTTAAAGGCTCAGGTTTACCTATACCTTCAAATGGTGAACGCTTCACATCGCTGATGAGTTTATTAATACGTTTAAGTGTCCTTTATCTTGGGTTTGCCAATACAGGTAAATATCCCAAGCTTCATCAGTCTAAGATAATAAACGCTGACGGCTACTCATCTATTAGCTCTCGTACTGTTGTTTGACCAGCTCGATACTGTGCTATTGAACGATTCAGGTGCTCCGCGTTTTCTGGAGAACGAAGTATCAGAGGTAATGTCTGCGAATGGATTTCTAAATCCTTGGCAACATCACCGAAGCCAGATAAAGCAGTTATCAGCTCTCGGATTATTTTTCTGCAATTGACCAACGGGCAAAGCCTGCGGAATCAGCAAGTTTTTGCAAAGCCTTAAGTGGTGGTCGCTTTCCGAACCCCGTGAAAGACTTAGCATGCTCGCCAAAATAATTGCGGCTGAAAGTGACATCATAAAATAGTGCGGGTTGCCACTCACCATTATCACTCTGTAAAAATGCCCAGTTTTTACTGTGATCATCTTGATTACAAGCAAGTAAATTGAAAATGGCTCTTCTAAATTGCAGCTGGCCTGTCGCAGGAGACTTGCACAGTATCACTGCTACCGTCATCATATTGTAGCCAAAGATGCTACCCACATCACTAAATACCTAGTTCATTGTTGTTACTGTAACAATGGTGTAAAGGATGATGTTGTATCCATTCCATTGCTTACATTAATTCCGTATGCGTTAACGTAAATACAAAAGAGTAACTCCTCTGGAAGTGTGGTCGCGTTACATGAACAACCATATCTGGAGTAAAAGTTGAATGTAACTAAAATATAAACAAAATTTAGAAGACCTTACTTATAAATATGAACAAGAAAAATGAAATACGTTTTCTGTAAAGTAAAGCGATTAACCAATGTTTTTATGGATGCCACACATACAACACAAGCAACCAAGATATAAAATCTTCTTTGCTCCAACGGCACAAGATCACCTCCCCTGCCTCTAACGTACCTTTACAACCGAGGAACTAACCATGCCCATTCATAAAGTAAAACAAAACGATCAATCCAGCCTACTAGATATCTATGCAACCAATGCCTCACAAGAAAGCTTACCTAAGTATCAAATGCCGCAAGGTCGGACCGAACCTCGCATTGCTTATGCTTTTGTCCACGATGAACTCATGCTCGACGGAAATTCTCGTCAAAACCTAGCTACATTTTGTACAACTTGGGTCGAGGACGAGGTCAAGCAGCTAATGACAGACGCGGTTGACAAGAACATGATCGACAAGGACGAATACCCACAAACAGCCGAAATAGAGAAACGCTGTGTTCATATACTTGCGGATCTTTGGCATGCACATAAATCACAGGAAACGATTGGATGCTCGACAACCGGGTCTAGTGAGGCGGCAATGCTAGGCGGTCTAGCCCTCAAGTGGAAATGGCGTAAGCGCCGTGAAGCTGAGGGCAAGGACTCAAGTAAGCCAAACATCGTGACCGGCCCTGTGCAGATTTGCTGGAAGAAATTCGCACGTTATTTCGATGTCGAGATTCGGGAAGTACCATTAGAGGGCGATGCGCTTGGGTTAAAACCCGAGGACCTACGAAAATATTGTGACGAAAACACTATCGGTGTCGTGGCGACTCTCGGAGTCACCTTCACTGGTGTCTATGAACCAGTAGAGGCTCTGAGTCTTGAATTAGATGCGATCGAGCGTGAGTTTGGACTCGACATTCCAATCCATGTGGACGCTGCCTCAGGTGGTTTTATAGCCCCCTTCATTCAGCGCGACCTAGTCTGGGATTTCCAGATAGATAGAGTCAAGTCAATCAATGCATCCGGTCATAAATACGGTCTCGCACCGCTAGGTGTTGGCTGGGCGATCTGGGCAACACAGGAAGATCTACCAGAGGAATTGGTTTTCTATGTCGATTACCTTGGCGGCAACATGCCTACCTTTGCGCTGAATTTCTCACGACCAGGCGGCGAGATCATAGCCCAATATTATAACTTCTTGCGCCTGGGTATGGAAGGTTATACAGCTATTCAACAGACCTGTTCGGATACTGCTCAGTGGTTGGCTAAACAATTGGCGACACTTGGATTTTTCGATATGATCTATGACGGTCACGGCGGTCTTCCTGCCGTAGCCTACAAGCTGAAAGACGAGAAGCAAGGTTTCACACTTTATGATCTATCGGACAGGGTGCGGATGAAGGGATGGCAGATTGCATCTTACCCTCTACCTTCGAACCGTCAAAACACCATAGTTCAGCGGATTTTGATTCGGCACGGTGTCAGCCATGATCTGGTACAACTGCTGCTTGACGATATAATATCTGCGATAGACCATCTTGTAAAAAATCCGGTGCCAAACTCAACAGCGAAGCCAGGATTTAATCATGGATAAATCAATACAATATATTAAGTCGATCTTAAAAACGGTCGTCGGTATTATCACTCTACCACTGCTATTTGTAGCCTGTCCGGCATCAGCTCAAAATACGATATCTAGCTCAGGTGGGGCTATCGAGCAAGTATTCGATACGATAAAACCGGTAACCGAGGCGGGTTTTCACGGCTTTTTTCAGCTGTTGGACAACCAGCCTATTGTCTTCATACTGTTGTCGCTTGCATTGGGGACACTGATCGGGAAGTTCAGTCTCAAGACTATATCTCTGGGCTCAACGGCTGGCACACTACTGATCGGGGTATTATTTTCGATGATTGCACAGGCTGCTTATGGCATCGCCTATTCAATTCCAGGCGTACTGTCATCGTTTATGCTGCTACTTTTCATGTATGCACTTGGGCTCAAAGTCGGCCCACAATTTTTTTCTGGTTTGCGAAAAGGCGGACTAGCATTTCTTGTGATCGGCTTTATTGTCTGGAGTCTAAACTGGGTTATATGTTTTTTTGGTGCAATGCTGGCCGGTCTTGCCCCGGGCTATGCAACGGGACTGATCTCAGGAAGTTATACGATCACCGCAATCTTGGGTGTCGGTCAGGATGCGTTAACTAGCGGAGCCTTCATTCCACCTGATGACATGTCAGTGCAACAGGTCGGTGCTAATATGGCCGCCGCTTATGCAATCAGCTATGTTCTGTCTACTGTATTGACCATTATGTTGATCCGCTATCTACCGCGCATTTTTGGCTATGACGCCGTTGCCGAGGCAAAGCTAGCTGAAACTGATTTTAGCGGAGGTGGGACCGATCCAGTGCCCGGAGCTCCGGGTGCATTAACAATGACCTTCACGTCTATTGGCCTTCGTGCATTTACCGTCACCCACAAAAGCTTTATCGACCGCACCTTGTCGCAACTGGCTAAAGACTTTCCGGAAGTGCCCATCCTACGCGTAGTTCGTGATGGCAAGATCCTGAATATGACAACTGACCCCACAGTTCAAAAAGATGACATAATCACAGTGCGTGCCGATGTGCACGACTTGATCGAGACGGAAGGCAAGTTAATCGGCCTAGAATCAGACGACCCGCAGGCACGAAATGTACCCATTGAGGTTGCAGATGTCACTATGGGATCGCACAAAATATCGGGAAAAAGCCTAGACGAACTTCGTTTGCAGCTGTCGGCTGGCGTTACAGTCCAAGCAATGTTTCGGGCTGGCAACGAGTTGCCTCTCGGTCCTAAGACCGACGTTCTATTCGGTGATGTTATGCGTCTGAACGGCCCTGATGCTGCTATCCAAAGAGCGGCAAAGCAACTGGGCGGTCATGCAATCCTATTCACGATGAAATCGGAGGTCATTTACCTTGCGTTTGCCATGTTGGTCGGCTATCTAGTGGGGGTAATCACAATCACTATATCAGGCATCCCTTTTGCGTTAGGAACATCAGCAGGCGTTATTATGGCAGGCATAGGAGTAAGTTATTTTAGAAGCCGAAACCCAAACTTTGGCGGCCCCGTAAATGAAGGGGCGCGTAGCTTTCTACAAGACTTCGGCTTAAATGCCTTTGTTGCTGTTTTAGCCGCCAACGTAGGATCTAAGGTCATGACAGCCTTTGGAGGCGACACGATTCTATGGATTGTACTAATCGGTATTGCAGGGGCGCTTATTCCACCACTTGTTGCCTTCTGGATCGGGATAAAGGTATTTGGTCTGAATACAATAATCTCAGACGGCGCCGCGGCAGGAGGACGAAACAGCACTCCAAGCCTAAATGCAATCATGGAAGAATCGCACAGTTCAGTTGCCGCAGTCCCCTATCCAGTGAGCTATGCATTCACGACCGTTCTAGCACTAATCGGTGGGTATTTATCGATGATATTGTCATGAGCCTAGCTTACCTCAGCATGATTTTGTTTATTGAAGCTCACCTTCCTTTAGCTGGGTGAGCTTCAATAAATAGGCAAAAACCTTTGATCCGAGCGAAGATAAAGCCACGAGGAGTTCACTGTGGTCCATATACCTGGCTAGATGACAGCTCTAGTACGAAGAGTCTGTTAACAAAGAAAGCGAGTTGACGAGGTTTCTTGGGGCACAATGGAAATACTTTCGAAGCTCAATCCAGAAGCCCAAAGCCCGCCAATAGCCAGCATAGCTAAACCTGTAGTTTTTATAAATACGGTAATGAAAGACAACGACTCGATCAATTTGTTACTCGCCTTTGAATAATAAAAACTAAGCCACCCATTTTTTAACAAATAACATAACTCGTTTTCATGGCTTTGGCGAGAGGTATAGTCGATATGCTCAACTCACCTATCCCTATCGAAATAAAAACTAAGCCACCCATTTTTTAACAAATAACATAACTCGTTTTCATGGCTTTGGCGAGAGGTATAGTCGATATGCTCAACTCACCTATCCCTATCGATATGACTAAAAAATTAGCGCTAAGCAACTGGTTTGCCAGTCTTTTTCAAAATTCGGCACAGCAGGAAAACTTGATAGTCATCAAGTGTAAGATGAATTGTAATTTGATTGGGGATTATGACTTAAGCGCACAGCCAGCGCTGACAATTTGCCGCGCCTTGTCGTCGTTTTCGGTCTAAATGCTCACAGTATTCGGTTAAGGCAGGTAATGCGCCGACAGCGCCTTTAAATAATGTACCAAACTCTGTAGTGATTTTAAGCCAATTCTCTGCGGGGATGTTTAGCCTATTCAGTATGTCCTGACTGCTTGAACTAATGGCGCCACGTTTATCTTCTCGAATAATCCGACCGGTATCTTCAACTAAGACGATGTAGTCTTTCACGCTGAACATGAGCCCGTTAGGCATGTTGAGTCGTTCATTACCCACAAACGGTAATAGCTCTGGTGGTTGCTCGCCTTTCATCGCTGAATTTATACGGCGCTGAATACTGGTGTAATCTGAGGTTTCTGGAGTTGCAGCCATGTTAGCTCTGACTGGGTTTAAATCAACGTAGGCCATACAGGCTAATACTGCGGCTTCATCAAGCAGAGCTTGAGATTTGAAACGACCTTCCCAGAATCTACCTGTACACTTATCTTCTTTGTTGGCCATTCTGGCGATGGGCTCACTGAGTGAACGCATAAACCAACTGATATCAATTAAGCGCTTACGGTATTCGGTAATGCATTCATTAACCGTTTGAAGCTCAAACTGATTAAGCTCCTCTTCTTTTAGGTATTTGTGTGTGAGTAACGTGCCTTTAAAGCCTTTGTGCCACTGTATAAACACTTCTTTATCTGACCACAGCTTCGCTTTGTCAGCATCGACTTTTATAACCACATGTAAGTGATTACTCATCACGACATAAGCACAGATATCAATAGCAAAGACGGTCGCTAACTCTAGAATGCGCGAATCAACCCATTCACGCCGATGCTCATAATTTTCACCCGTTGAGTTATCTATTCCACACAAGAATGCCTTACGTACCACACGAGAACAGCAGTGGTAGTAAGGTGTATCTTCTAGGCTAACGATAGTTTGTCTTGGTCTAGCCATCTTAGATTACCATGTCGATAAAACGTAATTAAAGCCTAGTCGAGTGTTTACTACTTAGCCAATTGGAATGAGTGGCCATGCTATTTATTGGTAACAACTTACTTTTGTCGCTTGAGTTGGATGCATAGCATCCATAAACAATATAGGCTCATCAACTACTTCAGACTTTAACTTAGTGTACTGCTCAATAAAATCGGCTTGCTTTTTTTCATCAAACTTATGAGGGACGCCTTTAGGGTATTTGTAGCTAAAGTTATGCTGATGAAGCCATTTATTTAAACCTGGAATAGAGAAGCGCAGCCCATGGTTTCTCCATATGTACTCAATGATTTCATACGAGCAGCGATAAGTGTTTAACATCAGGTGAGCCATAACCTCATCAGTTTGTGTTTCACTCAAATAAGGTCGTGAACCTCCATTTTCAGGTCTAACTTATTTTTACTGACGTAATCATCAATATGCCTAACGATACTTGTTTCATGCAGTCGTAAGGCCTGAGCTATCATCGGTGTTGACCAGCCTTCAGAGCGAAGTAAAACGGCTTTAATTCGATCACGAACACGCCCATCTCGACTCTCGTCGTGAAGGGCTTCAAGATCTATTTTTTGCTCGATGGTCAACTTGATGTTTTTCATGAGGGGTATGGTGATCTTCATTGGTAAAAAATCAAGCATCTTCATTGATCATGGGTATAGTTGTCTAAAACCTCGTGGATTTTATCCGCATCAGGATAATGAACATCAACCAAATCCCGCATACACGCTGCAAAGTCCTCTCGTTTCTTGGTTGCAGTTGCTTTAGCATGCCGCCAGCCTCGATGCCTGTCGTACATCAGATAGATATTGGCCACATCCTCACGCCGGTATTCGTAATCATCTTTAGCTAAGTGCCCTGGTGAAGCTAATTTGGGCGGTTTTACATGTGACACCAGTTGTTTCATTGCTTCATCAAAATTATCCACAGGATGTTTTTCATCCGCAGGCATAGCATAAATTTCCAGCACCTCTTCCATCTGCGCAATGAAGTCGCTGTTTAACTCGCCAATACACCACATCTTCTTTTGCCATGGTTTTAATTCATCATGCCTATGCACTTGGCTCAGTAAGAATGTATTGGCGTGTGAATTATTGCCAAATTTAACAATCTGTTAGGTATTTCTCTTTCCATTTGTCTACGATTGAACCGATAACAGAACTCACTCAGGTATTCTTGTAGGTACTTTCCCGAAACACCATGGAATGTCCCAAGTAAAAATGCTTTTAAGTTACCAATGGCAATATGAACCCAGGGGAGCCATTCATCAACAAGCTCACTGGGGGTAACCCTCGCTTCATGTTGTTGAGTCTTATCTATAATGTTTAACGCAGGTATGCCGTCTGTATGCACTTTTTGCTGTATCTTAAGAGTTTGGCAACGAACTTTTCAACACTATCATGGCAAACGCTATTTACAGCCTGCATAGCAATAAATCCAGCTCTTTTTCCTTTGCTTTCAACGGCAACTAAAACAGGTTTTTTACCTCCGGCTCAACGTCCACGCTTGCCCTTGCTTTTGCCACCCACTAACGCATCATCAATTTCAATGACCCCTGACAGTCTATATAAGCTGTCTCTATGGCCCATAGCTGTTCTCAGCTTACTTAATATCAAACGTGCCGTTCGCCAATTAACTTCAATGTGCTTACTCAGTCTTAATGCTGAAATACTGCCTTTATCTGAGCCTAAAAAGTAGATAGCCCAAAACCACTTAGTGATAGGAATACGGCTACCGTGGAATAATGTGTCTGCTGTGACCGATGTTTGTTTATGACATTGACTGCATTCATATGCATTGCGGGTTGTAAGCTCATAGGCATGCTCACAAGAGCATCTAGGGCAAACAAAACCATTAGGCCATCTCATTTTCTTAATGTGATTTAAGCAATCAGTTTCAGAGCTGAATTGACGTTGCCATTCAAAAAAACTCGTTTCAGGCATTTTCATAGCAAATCTCACTTCTAGTCTTGATTTATACTATAAGAATAGGCCAAAACTGACTCAGATGCATAGGCATGTAATTCATTGTGTTTCAGTCGTTGACGGACCGTTTCCAGCGATACGCTTTCAAGTTCTGTCAGCGTAATTAATTTGTCTGCGATGAGCGCTAATGTCCAGCGAACGCGGTCATCTGGTGGCTCGCTACAAGCAATGCTGATCAATTTAGCATCTTCATTGGCTGAGAGTAATTTGGGTTGCCCTGTTCGTTTCCCTTCGGCGAGTGCAGCTTCCAGTCCGTCTTCAACGAACCGTTTTTTTGTTCGGTAAATCGTTGAGGTACTGGTATTGAGTAACTCAACGATGTCTTTATTACTGTGTTTATGTTCGTTTGCAAGCAACAGAATGTTGGCTCGTTTTAACAAGCGAGCATTGTGTATGCCTTTGCTTAGTAAAATCTTTAAGGAGTGCAGTTCTTCTTGGGTCAACTCTACAAGGTAAGTGATATTCATGGCATGATACTCTCAACCATCAAAGACGATAATTGATCACAAAGCCTTGAGAATGTCGATCCCCACAGAGAAAAACATTAACCCCGCATTTAGCGTGAAGCAAGGCCAATACCTCGCTTTTATTTATTATTACAGCAAAGTGAACGGTTATCCGCCAGCTCAGGCTGATATCCAGAAGTACTTTGGTGTTTCAGCTCCTACGGTTCATCAGACAATTTTGAAGTTAGAAACAGACGAATTGATCAGCAGAACCCCGAGAGAAAGTCGTTCTTTGAAAGTGTTAATAAAAACCGATGAGCTACCACTGGAATGGTAACTCAATCGATCAAAACTAAATTGAAACGGTACTAGATGTAACGATTTCAAACAAGGATATTACAAGTGAGATTTATATAGTTGCGGGGTTTTACATTGGCTGATATTTCAACTACAAATAAATATTCTTAATTAGTCAATCATATTGATTAATCGCTACACAGATCAAGGTTACACTGTAAATCATTGACTTTTATTTCGTTTTTTTATTATGTATGCGAAAATAATTACACGATTCAGATGGTTCTCCATCTCCATTCACATTCTAAATTCAGCTACCAAATGGCTGTATTTATTTCCGTTTTTCAATTTAATTCAACAACAGTATTAGCACTCAATATGAAGTCATATTCACTAAAGAAAAAGATATTGTTATCGGTTGTCCTCGCCCTTGCGGTTGTCATTGGACTGCTATCGTGGCACAGCTATTCCACCCAAAAAACCTTGTTACTGCAAAGTAGTGTTGATCAGGTAAACCAATCTGGTAAACAACAAGCGATGCGAATTGGAGAATGGTTGGCTGATCGCCAACGAGTCATCTCTTCTGTCGCCACTAAGGTCGAAGGTGATGCGCTCAATGCCTTGCAGCAAGCACAAATCTCCGGCGATTTTCAGCTGGCCTATTTCGGTAACAGCAATGGCGTCATGGTCGACGCAGATCCGAGCATTGATCGTACCGGCTACGATCCTAGATCCCGTCCTTGGTACCGTCAAACGCAACAAGCAGGCGGGCCAATTATGACCAAGCCTTACATGGGTGTGGCCATTAAAGTACCGATCGTCACTATGGCTCAACCGACCCGCAATGGCGTTGTCGGTGGTGATTTATCGATTGCCAGTTTAGTGGATAGCGTCAACGAAATGTCGCTGCCAGCCAACGGCTATGCCATCATGATGCATAAAGACGGTACCGTAATTGCCTATAAAGATTCAAGTAAATTGATGGGCAAAGTTACCGATATTGACGCTCAGCTAAACAGTCAATTAATCCAATCGAGCCGCCAGTCAGGTCAATTTGCTTCAGCTTATTTTGACTCTGAAGGCCGAGATAAACTGCTATGGGGTGTTGAGATCCCTAACACCGATTGGCAACTCGTTTTTGTACTCGACAAACTAACTCTAGAAGCACCACTGACCAGTTTAATGTTAACCCAATTAGGGCTGGCTATATTAGTATTAATTATCAGTGTGCTAGCGATTTCATGGTTATTAAGCCTGTTACTTGGGCCATTAAGCCGAGTGTCTCAAGCCTTATCACGCATCGCTGACGGCAATGGTGATTTAACCCAACGCATCACAGTCGACAGTCAAGATGAAGTCGGCGTGCTAGCAGACAGCTTTAACCGCTTTGTGAGCAGTCAACATCAACTGATCAGCCATATTCGTCAACTGGCGACCGAACTGAATTTAGATGCAGAGCAGAGTCTGCTCACAAACCAATCTAGTGTCGATGAACTACAACGCCAACAACAAGAAGTGGCAATGGTTGCCACTGCAGTTACCGAAATGTCGAGCGCAACTCAGGAAATTGCTACTAATGCTGAAAGTACTGCCGCGGCGGCGCAGCAATCAGCCCAAAGCAGTACTCAAGGTAAAGCTTTGGTCGATAAAACCCGCACCACCATTAATTCATTAGCATTGGAAGTTGATGAAAACACGACAGTGATGGGTGAATTAAGCGTTCATGCACAAGCAATTTCTGGCATTTTAACTACGATTCAGGGGATTGCAGAGCAAACTAACTTATTGGCATTAAATGCGGCCATTGAAGCTGCACGTGCTGGTGAGCAAGGTCGAGGTTTTGCCGTGGTTGCAGATGAAGTGCGAGTGTTATCACACCGAACTCAAGACTCTACCGCAGAGATTTATACCACTATCGAAACCTTGCAAAATACCACGAAACAAGCAGTTAACTTGATGGATAGTAGCAAGGGATTGGCGAGTAACAGTGTTGATGATGTTAACGCTGCAGCACAAGCTATCGAAGAGATCACCCAAGCGGTGAATGTGATTTCTGACATGGCGGGACAAATTGCCATCGCAGCAGAAGAGCAAACACAGGTGACGAGCGAAATAACGAAGAATACAGTCGCGATAAAAGATGTCACCGATCAGATCACCTCATCGGCTATGACCCATCTAAACCAAGCTAAAATGCTCAAAGACCGTGCAACAGATTTGAGCAAGAAAGTCGCCACCTTCATTTTGTAAGCCTGCGTTATTGGCCTAGTGCAGGCTTATTACTAAGCAAGAACATCCTGCCTAATGCCAGTTAATACCTGGATAAGTCTTTTGAGGTAAAAGTGAGTTAGCTTTGCCTCAAAGATTTACCACAATAAAACTCAATCATCACTTGAATCTTGAGGAGGGATAGCTTGCTTGTAACAAAGAGGAGCCCTTGGGTTCAAAGTCCTATCTTTCGCCCAAACAAAAGGCCTTATCTTTCGATAAGGCCTTTTTGTTGAATGTGGCGGATGGATAGCGATCTGAAAAATAGGAACCCTAGGTTCAAAACTATTACAGACACAAAAAAGCCCGCTTTGATAAGCAGGCTCTTTCATTTAATGTGGCGGAGGGATAGGGATTTGAACCCAAGAAACCAGCCACAAAATAAAACTAAAATTCATTATAATCAACAACTAATAGAAAAATCACATCTCAAATTGTGAACATTCGTAGTCGATATGTGACATTTAAATATTTATCGTATAATTTATGATTATTCTACTTTAAATAATAAAACCGAATCTTAAGTATAAATAAAAAATTGACCAACACTAAATAACATTTAATCAGGACTCTTGGTTGAGTTTTTATTCTTTAAGAAAGCGACAACAATGCCTACAACTGTTGTGCCACCAATAACCAAGGCTACAGCGGTTTTATCATTTAAAGCCAGATAAAACGCCCCTACTATACAAATTAAAACTACAATAAAAGCCAATATAAGTGAAAGCTGTTGAGTAAATATTTCTCTTTTGTGAGCAGCATCAGATTGTTCGACTTCCAATTTTTGAACTTCTATCTCTTTACTTTTAAGCTCTAAAATTTTCGAGTGTTGTTTTATTTTTTCAGTTTGGCTATTTTCAGCCATCGACATCATGCGATCTGGGAGTTCAGGAAGTATAACCGAATACTTTTGAAGGTCATCGGGTGAAGGCATAGGTCCACGATGTGAAGTATGTACTTCTATATACTGGCTCAAAACTCTTCCAGCTTCTGGATCATTTACTGATACCCTTTCGAGAACACCCTCTATTGATTCAGGTTCATCGTTCTCTTGAACGTTATTTTTTTCAGTATTTCCTGCTCCATTTTCACTCATTTTTTTGTCTCGACCTTCCTTGAGTTTTTTAAACGTAATTGATTAGAATGTGCATCAAATTCATTAATAGCATCAATAAGTTCATTCAGAGAGATTTTATCTCCAAGATCTATAGTATGTTCATATGACTTAAAGTAACTTTTGAAAACATTTTTTTTAGCTTGACGAGCTTCATCATCAACAAGACGATCAAATGACTTTGATATTTCATAAATGCTATCTGCCCAAGCAGAAGAAACATTACTATTGTTCAAATCATAAGATAATTTAATGCTATGAGTTTTTCTTTTTACTTTCTTCGGCTCTGGAACAATATCAACCAAAGAGCCTAAAGCTGTTTGAAATTGAAGTATATTTTCCATTTTTCTCTCTTAAAAAATTGTTTAAAACACCGTTTAGGACACATTCAAATTTGTATACTGCACATTTACAAATTGATTTACGCTATCCTTATAATACTTGACATCGTAGCATTTTACAGTCAAAAAGCTAAAAAAATTCTACATTGATTAACTTTACTTTCCTTATATGACAAAAACATTCATTTCCAGCTCGATTTATGTGTTTTTTGAGATACCCAGCCTCCCTTGCCCGTAGCTCCTATCCGACCTTTTGGAACAAAAGTGGGATAGGAGCGTACCGGGTTACGTACTAGTCCCACATAATTGTGGGCTGCTTTGGCTTCGCACTCACTGAGTGCGAAGCGGTTTAAATTGCATTCTTTACGTGAAAAGTTACGTGAAATTAACGCGAAAAGGTGAAAATTCGATTTCTCAGCCGATTGTTAACACTGTGAGAGCAAATTTTGTGTGTAAAGTCACTCAGGATTGACTGACTGCTGTCATTTGTTCCATCCTACGGTGACCAATTAAATCAAAAAATCGTTCATACAAATCAGTTTCTTCAATCCTACGGGCGAAAATTGGCGTAAAAAGTATAAAACGATACAGCTAGTGACGGACTAAGCGGTATGTCGTGCCTAATACCGCATCGGCAAGTGTTCCTCTTGACCCCTTTTCAATCAAACGCTTTATATGGGTTGTAACAAATTCAGCACGTATTCGACTTTATCCACCACTGGTTTGAGTGTTTTCACATCATATTGCTTACCGTATCGTCCATAGGTGATGTTGTGATAAACGTGTCCAACAAGCTGTGCCACCATCGATTCTTCTATTTGCAGTTGTTTAAGCTCATCAATAAAGGTGTGACGGAATGAGTATGCTGTAGGTCGTTTACCTGCGATAAAGTCTAGTTGGTCGAGTAATTTGCCAAACTCACGACAGAACTTGTGTGACCAAACGCCATCGCTGCTGGGTTGATAATGAAATAATGGGCTGCTTGTTAGATGACTATTTTTAAACTGACTGGTTTTTGATGTTCGGTCAATAATGGTGTGAACGAAATCAATAAAACCGAGCTCAATGAGTTTTTGATGTAGCGGAACGGTTCGTTTTGACTGTGTGGTCTTGAGTTGTTGGCTCATGCCCTCATTGGTGACGTGAATGACGTTGATGCCATCGATTACGCTTATATCATTACTGTGTAGCTGACAGGCTTCTGAAGGCCGTAAACCGTGATAGAGCATCAATAGCGTTATCCATTTAAAGTCGGCTTGTTTATCGATAAAGTCTTGTGATTGCAGTACGTGTTTTAGTTGCTCTGGTTGCCAGCGCTGACGCGCTAAATCGTGCCCAGCTTGATTACTTGGCTTTGACAGTTTCACTTCATCAAACGGGTTAGCGCTGGTGTAGCGCATCAGTTTGCACCACTTAAAGAACTGCGACACCGCCGCTAGGTAGTCTTTGTTACTCTTATGGCTTCGCCCTTCTTCGAGCAAGCAATCCTTGTATTCCATCGCCTCAGCGCTGGTAATGTCGAATACATCATCTAAGTGGGTTCGCTCAATAAAGTGGCCTATACGTTGATTTAGCTGCTTTACCGTTAACACTGAGACAGACTGCTTTTTTTTAGACGCAATAAACTTAATTAGTGCATCCGTTAATGTGACGTTATCTACTGAATTTGTTTGCTTTTTACTACCCGAACTATTTAAAAAAGCCAAGTTTGTTGATGAGGGGTAATTGTCATATGTCGCACTATTATGGGCTAATTGCGTTGGCCGAGTAGGAATAAACTGGATGATTTCCCGCACTGGCTTGGCGTTTTCATCAAGCGTTTCTGTTACCCCAACAAAGCCTACACGGGCATCATTAATCAATTGATTAACGTGTGCTTTAAATGCATCTGGCTGTGATTGTGGCGTTAAGCTACTGATTAATGGTCGTAGATACCCGCAACCACAAGGTTACGGCCAATAGCGATTGAGCGCTGTTTAGTGAGCAAAGATACTTTGATGTCGGCAGCGAAGCCTTTATCACGCAAATAAGCAGGCAACACCATGCGGGTGTAATAGGTACAATTTGTGGCTCTGAATAGGTACATATGTCTCAGTCATCCGTTTTGGGTCTGAGAATATGATTTTTCAAATGCTAGAAAGCAAAAAAGCCATTGATTATCAATGGCTTTTTCACTTTAGAATGTGGCGGAGGGATAGGGATTTGAACCCTAGAACGGGATAAACCGTTGCCGGTTTTCAAGACCGGTGCATTCGACCACTCTGCCATCCCTCCGAACGGGCTGAATAATATAAGTAACGCGTTTGGTTGTAAACCATAAAGTTAAAAAAAACATCTGAATGCATAGCATTTAATCAGCATGTTCATATTTTTGTCGTCATTGAAGCATTATTTAATAACCCCGAGGTCCGTTGGATGGCTTTTGTGGGCTGAAATCACCTCAATAACCATGAGATGACCTCTAAGGGTGGAATCTGCTAAGGCTTTACGGCGCTTTATGCTAATATCATTGTATTATTTTTCGTTGTCGCAGCTAAATTACCACTATATGAATTCAACGCTATTGCCTAGTGCCAAACTCGCTCCTCAATATCATTTACCTGATCCATCGACTTCAGCTTTTTTCCCAAGTCATATATTACTTGGCCAAGAACGCGTTGTTGATACCTTCAAACTAATGAGCAAAATTGATTCGCAACATTTATTTCTTGCTGATTTTTTGGGTGTCGATAGACCACTATTTATCGATGCGTTGGTTACCCAAGCGAATACGCCTTCAAACCATTACCTTGTTGCCACTAAAAAGTCGCAAGAAGATGGAGATATTCAGTTTAAATGGCAGCAAACACTCCCCCCTGAACATGTGGGGATTATTGCCAAACAAGAGTCGCTTTGTTGTTATTTACAAGGAACGATTCGCCGGGCAGATCTGCTCGGGAAAATGATGAAAACGGATAAATCCAGCGTGTATAAACCTGGTGCATTGGCGACAAATCATTTTGTGTTTATTTGCTTAACGTCATTATGGCAGCGTGAAAGCTTGTGGGATTTGTTGATGCAAATTATCCACGATGGTTTTTATCGTATCAATAATGAGTTAACCCCGATCCCACTTAATTGTAAAATTGTGCTTGTGGGCTCTGGGTTATCGTATAGTCAGCTTCGTGTTGAAGATCGCAACTTTAATCGTCACTTCCCGTTACTGGCTGAAATGAGTAATGAAGTCGATTTGACACAGCATCCTGAATCTTCATATGTGCAGTGGCTGAACGTTCTTGCCCATGCTGAATCGGTTGAGTTAGAGCTATCAAGTTTATTACCGTTATTTTGGTATAGCTCTCGTTTGGTTGAACATCAGCAACGTTTGAGCTTAAGTATGTTGGAGTTTAGGCAGCTATTAGGACAAGCAAAAGCTTATTCTGGTCAATCTGTATTAAATGCTTCTGCGATAGCGAAAGCACTCGAAAAATTAAAGTTCCGTCACAATAGCTCTGAAGTATATTCGGCTCAAAGTTTTGATGACAATTTTATAAATCTGCCCACTAAAGGCGCTATGGTAGGCCAAATTAATGCCCTGACTGTTATAGATACAGGCGATTATACCTACGGTGAACCAGCAAGAATTACCTCGTCTGTTCATTACGGTGACGGTGAAGTAGCAGATATTGAACGTAAATCAGAGCTGGGTGGCAATATTCATGCAAAAGGCATGATGATCCTCTCGGCTTGCTTGTACCGTATTTTTGGCCGTGATGCGCCTCTACATCTCAATGCTAATATTGTGTTTGAGCAGTCTTATCAAGAAATCGACGGTGATAGCGCTTCACTCGCTGAGTATTGCTGTTTAATGTCTGCCATAGCAGAACAGCCCATTATCCAAAGTTTAGCGGTAACGGGCGCATTAGATCAGTTTGGCAATGTACAAGCTATTGGTGGTGTGAATGAAAAAATTGAAGGTTTCTTTAATTTATGTCAACGTCGGGGCTTAACAGGAGAACAAGGTGTTATTATGCCTAAAGCCAATGTATTACAGCTTAATCTCGAACCTGTTGTAATTGAAGCCATTGATACAGGATTATTTCATATCCATGCTATTGAGCATATGGATCAAGCGGTTGAACTACTGATGCAAATGCCTGCTGGAGTCGCCAATGAAGAGAACGACTTTGCTGAAAATACGCTGTACGGATTAGTACAACAGCGTTTAGATAAATTAGCAGGACAAGATGATGACGACGTGGAATTGAACTTTTTTGCTAAATTGTTAGCTCGATTACGGATTATTTAGTGATCGGAGTTGTTTAGCTTACACGTGTTCGCTATCTTATTGGGATTATCAATCAATTAAGTGGTACCGATTTAAATGGAAAAAGCTAATAGTTTCACTAAAGAGCAACTTGTCGCATGTGGTCATGGCAATCTTTTAGGGCCAAATAGACCACGTTTACCTGTCGACAATATGTTGATGATTGATCGTATCATTACCATTAATCAAGATGGCGGTGTATATGGTAAAGGTGAAATTGTTGCCGAACTCGATATCACCCCAGATCTTTGGTTTTTTGATTGTCACTTTATCACTGACCCAGTAATGCCTGGTTGTTTAGGCCTAGATGCGATGTGGCAACTTGTCGGTTTCTTCCTAGGCTGGGAAGGCGCTGAAGGGAAAGGTCGTGCATTAGGTGTCGGTGATGTGAAATTTACCGGACAAGTTTTGCCCGATGCAAAGAAAGTCACTTACAAGCTTAATATTAAACGTAAGATTCACCGCAAACTGGTGATGGGTATTGCAGATGCCACGATGGAAGTCGATGGCCGTCAAATATATTCAGCAACTGATTTGAAAGTGGGTGTTTTCAGCGACACATCAACATTCTAAATACACTCGCTTATGTGGTGACAGCGTTAATTTACGTTATTCAATGCCCTCCGACATTCGTCGTGAGGGCATTTTGTTAAGTGTTGCTTGTTAAGTTAAGTGTTACTTATTAAATAGGCCATTAAGACGGCCATCAATACCTTCACGCCATCCGCCTAACCATTGAGACCGTGAATCCAGATTCGAATGGGGACAAACCTCCTTAGAACGCCCTCCTACTCCGGCTTGAAATCCTTTTGAAAATGCTCTGTCTAAACGATCTCTTTTCTGTCTTTTCATGCATACGTCCTCTTCAGTGACAGGCTTCTGTTTGACATGATGAAGCTGAAGCCTTAAACATAGGAATAGAACGTTTTTGACCAAAATCAATTAAAAATAACCTCATTTTAATGCTTTTTTATTAAAGTATTGAGAATTAAGTTAAAAAAAATCGAGGAATTTATCCTCGATTTTCTGTGTTTCTAGACTACCCCATGTTTGAGGTGCTAAATGACTGTGATTACCGTAAGCCTATTTTTTCACTCGGCGACGTAACCATAATAATGGCAAGGTGAATAACCAAGCAAAACTGGCCGCACCTTTGCGTACATAAGCCTCTTCTTCAACGGCATCCGATGTGTTACACGCTTCACCAGAAGTTGGCTTCAAAATCACCATTCGCGGCAAATACGCTGTCACTGGGTCGCCGTTACCGTCTAGTTCAAATAACGGTAGGTTATTTTCACCGACAAGCACATTACCAGTAATGGCATCTGTTTGATATTGTGGTTTACGAATAAACGCCGTACCGACGATAGTGCCGTCTTCATTAATATTATTAGCTTCAACAACTTGAATGTCGGTGTTGTAGTTTAAAATTTCACCGGTGCCGTCTTGAATACTCACTTGATGACGAGCCCACTCTCCATCGGTATTCTGTTCGTAGCCTTTAGAACCGCAGGTAAGGCGATCATTTAAATTAACAAACTCACTGGTGTTATTGTCAAATAAGAACCCCACTTTTGGACGAGGCTTTTCTTTGTCGTAAGTTGATTCAATATAACCGACAACTTGGCCTTTATTATTGATATCTTTAGGTTTGCTACTTAAATCCGACAATGTGGTTTGGAAGTCATTCGGCGTAACAATTCCTTGTTCTGGATTATTAGTATCTAACGTGAAGAATTTATCACGTAAATAACCACCAATATATTTGCGATAACTGCCCACTAACATACCATCATTGTTAATATCATATGCGATAGAGCTAGTGACGTCGTCATCCATATCTACCCAATTATATTGATATTCACCGTTGGCATTCTTTTTCCAGTAAGCAGCATCAAAATATAATTTATCGGTGTCGCCATTACGATAAACATGTGAGCGTCCGGCCAAATCATCATTGCCGTTAACACCTAATGCTTGGGCAGTATAAATTAGCGTTGAATCATCGTCTGGAGTCAGTCCTAACGGTAATTGAGTTCGCTCAGGTACACCGGTATCGTCTAGGTTGTTTAAATCCCACACTAAAGCGCGTGTTTGATAAAGAATGTAACGACGGCTGTTAGTGTCTGGATACTGAGAATCTTGAATACAAACAGCGAGTGGCGTAGGATTATCTGCATCGGTGTCTTCTGCGCTTGCAATACAGCTATCTACACGGTCAACACTTGATGACACTAATGCGGTACTACCATAACCGACAACAAGGTTATTATCGTTTACGTCCGCTGCTACTGATGAACCGCCTAACTCAACGGTCGCAGCGCTAGTATCACCGTCTTGTAGACGTTCATAGGTAGTGTAAGGAGGAAGCAATGAATATTCGACGTCATCTTTCACTGCGATAGCACGCAGTTCAAAATCACGATAATACCAAAGCTCTTGGGTGGTACTGGTACCTTCATAAGCTAAGGTTTTTTCTACGCCAGTATAAGCACCTACTTTGGTGCCATTACTGTTAAGGCCATAGAAGAAGCTATCAATTGAATTAACAACTAGTTCACCATCACTGTCTTCGTCAGTAGGATTAGTAGTACCAGCTAGGCTATAAAATGAAGGTTTCCAAGCGCCTTCAGCGGCATTTGCACTGGTAGTGACGGTGAAGTTATTTGCCTCTATTGGTGTTAATACTGAATAGGTAATTTCTTCCGCATCAGAAATACCATCTTCAACATCAATGATGCCGCCTTCAATGTCTTCGGTGCTAAGTTTCTTTTTACCTTTTGAAATACCGACAACTTCATCTTCACTGTTCACCGCCATGGCATAGCCATTACGTGTACCGTCAATGGTGCCATTTAGGTCGAAATCTTCAATATTAACAATTTCATATACTGGCGCAGCTTGAACTGTTCCAATGACACTTAATACACCTATCGCAACAAGGGATAAGGCTTTATCAAACTTTAACTTCATGTAACTATTCCTGTTTTATTATGCTTTACTTCAGTGACTCAAGCTCTTCCCATCGCTCAAAGCAAACGTCTAAATTTTGTTCTTTTTCTGCCAACAACTGCAGTGCTTTATTAACCGAATCCTGCGGTTGATTATAAAAATCAGCACCACCTACGGCTAACTGCATTTGCGCAATTTCTTGCTCGAGCTGTTCCATTTGGCCCGGAAGCGTATCTAATTCTTGTTGCAATTTATAAGACAGTTTTTTGGCTGTTTTCTCAGGGATGTTTACAGACTTTGTTTCAACCACTGCTGCAGGTTGGACAACATTACTGGCAACTGGTTCCTCAGAATAAAATTTTGCGCCTTGAGCCACCGCATCTTGATAACCACCAACATATTCTGCCCACTGACCATTACCTGCAAACCACCAGCTACTGGTGACAGTATTGTCAATAAATGCTCTATCGTGACTGACTATGAGTAATGTGCCTTCAAAATCAGCAAGTAGTGACTCTAACAACTCTAGGGTCTCAATATCAAGATCGTTTGTTGGTTCATCTAGAATAATTAGATTTGCTGGACGTAATAATAATCTCGCCAATAACAAACGATTCTTTTCACCACCAGAAAGTGCTTTGACCGGCGTACGGGCACGCATGGGTGAAAACAAGAAATCTTGTAGATAACTCAGAATATGACGATCTTGGCCATTAATAGTGACGGTACTTTTACCCTCACCCACGTTTTCTTCTACGGTTTTCTCAGGATCAAGCGCTTCACGATACTGGTCAAAATAGGCAACGTCTAACTTAGTGCCGACTTTAATTTCGCCAGACTGGGGTTGTAACTTTTCAATCAACAGTTTGATTAATGTCGATTTACCACAACCGTTTGGACCAATTAATGCTATACGATCGCCACGCATTACCGTAGTACTGAAGTTTTTAACTAAATTTTTATCCGGTAAATTATAGTTAAGATCTTTAATATCAAAGACTAACTTTCCAGAACGGTCGGCGTCAGACACGGCCATTTTGGCGTTACCTAGACGATTTAAACGCTCGCTACGTTCAGTTCGTAATGCTTTTAGCGCTCGAACACGACCTTCATTTCGAGTACGACGAGCCTTAACACCCTGACGGATCCAGGTTTCTTCATCAGCAAGTTTTTTATCGAAATGAGCGTTTTTCTCGGCTTCTACCCGTAACCATTCTTGCTTACCATCTAAATATGCTTGGTAGTTACCTGGAAACGAAATGACCACACCACGATCTAAATCGACAATACGTGTTGCCATTCGTTGAATAAAGCCACGGTCATGGCTTACAAACACGATTGCGCCTTTAAAGCTTAATAAGAATTGCTCTAACCACTCAATGGTATCGATATCTAAATGGTTAGTAGGTTCGTCAAGCAGCAGTAAATCAGGGTTAACAACGAGTGCGCGAGCTAATGCCACTTTACGCTGCCAACCGCCAGACAACTCATTCAATGGCTGATCGGGATCTAAGCCTAATAACTGACAGTTTTGAATAATACGCGAATCTAATTGCCAACCGTCATTGTGATCTAACACTTCTTGCAGACGCTGCATTTGATTGAGCATACGATCCATCTGCTCAGGATTAGCTTCTGCAACATCATGAGATAATTGATGATACTTTTCTAACGCTTCACCAATTTCTTTAAGACCCGCCGCGATATAAGCGTAAACCGTTCCGGTTTCTGCTTTAGGTGGGTCTTGTTGTAAACGACTAACATTAACGTCATTTGTAATATTAAACTCACCATCATCAAGTAATACATCACCTGATAGCACTTTCATTAAACTTGATTTACCGGCGCCGTTACGACCGACGATACACACGCGCTCACCAGGTTCAATGGTAAAGTCTGCATTTAGCAGCAAAGGAATGTAACCGTAGGCTAACGAGCCATTATTAATCCGTACCAGACTCAATCTAAACTCCTAAAAATTTTTGTAATTGTGCGGCATCGAAAGGCCAGAATAACTCACGCTCTCCCTGTACAAATACAGGAATGCTCATGTTATAACGCTCTGTAAGTGATGCGTTATCACAAATATCGATGTGCTGATAATGTATTGCGGTTTGCTCAACCAGTGCTTGGGCTATATCACACAGATGGCAACCCTCTGTGTGATAAAGCACATAAGCTACTGCACTATTTTTTTGCATGAGTCAGTAGCCACACATTATGGATATGTGGATTACGTTTATAATCCAGCGGTAAACATAGATGGTCGATATTAGTCACGTCGATACCCGCTTGGTTCAACGTTTCGATATCCATTTTAAATTTACGCTTGTTATTTGAAAAAACAAGTTCGCCATTTGGAGACAGTAGTTTAATTAATCCGCCTAACATCTCTGCATGATCCCGTTGTACATCCCAACTGTCTTCCATGCGTTTTGAATTTGAAAACGTAGGAGGATCAATAAAAATAAGGTCAAACTTCTGTTGACTGTTGTCTTTAATCCACTGTAAGCAGTCTGCTTGAATAAAGTCATATTGCTTACCGGACAATCCATTTAAGGCGAAGTTTTCTTTAGCCCAATTGATGTAGGTATTAGACATGTCGATTGTAGTGACCGATTTAGCCCCGCCAATCGCAGCATGTACAGATGCAGAACCAGTATAAGCGAATAAGTTAAGGACATTTTTGCCCTTTGCTTTATCACCGACCAATTTGCGTGTAACACGATGATCAAGAAACAAACCAGTATCTAAATAACCGGTTAAGTTAAGCTTGAATTTAGCACCATATTCTTGAGTGATAACTTCCAATTTACGCTCGTCAATCTTTTGATACTGATTGGCGCCTTTCTGACGTTCGCGGGTTTTTAAGGTAATGCGATCGGGATGGATACCTAATGCGCCTGGCAATGCTAATAGCACGTCACTAAGACGACGTTTAGTCACTGCTTCTGGAATGGTTGCTGGAGCTGAATACTCTTGAATAACCACATAATCGACATACTTATCAATCGCAACGTTATACTCTGGTAAATCTGCATCATATAAACGGTAACTGTCGATGCGCTCTTTTTTAGCCCATTTTTCAAACTGTTTAATATTCTTTTTAATACGATTAGCAAATGCTGGGGCGATATCAGTAATATCAGCACCTTCTGGCAATACAGGCACATCTCGACGAGTACTGTTTGCGTGTAAGGTATAAATGTTAAAAGCACATTCTAATGCACCGTTGAACATTTTCATTTGCTTATCCGCTTTTAATTTAAGCGATGAAATCAGCTCTATGTCGCTACATAACATGGCAATTTTCCAGCCACCAAACTCTTTCTTAAACTTATCACCTAACTGGTAATAGAGTTGTAAAAGTTCAGTGACATTTCCCAAACGCTCACCGTAGGGTGGGTTCGAAATTAAAAAGCCTTCACTTACGGGAGGCGTCACATCCAGCGCATCTGAAACACTAAATTCAATTAATTCAGCTACGCCAGCATTTTCAGCATTACGTTGAGCAATAGAAATCAAGTGCGGTGCTATATCTGATCCGTAAAATTTGAGTTTACAACGTGTTTTACCCAAGGTTGCACGCGCTTGAGCTTCGTCAAAAATAACCTGCCACATGGCTTTATTGTGGCTCTGCCAATTTTCGAAACCAAATTTTTCACGTTTAAGTCCAGGAGCAATGTCTGCAGCCATTAATGCAGCTTCAATCAATATCGTACCGCTACCACAAAATGGGTCAAGCACAGTAATTGGATTTGCTTGCCAGCCACTACGTACCAACATATTGGCAGCAAGGTTTTCTTTTAATGGTGCCTCACCTGTTGTTGAACGGTATCCGCGTTGATGTAATGAAGCGCCAGAGAAATTCATTGAAATAGTTAGTTGACCATTACGGTAATGAGCATCAATTTTAAAATCTGGATTGACACGTTCAACATCCGGACGCACTGTACCATCATCGCGAAAGCGATCTACAACAGCATCTTTAATTTTCAGCGCACCAAATTGAGTGTTATTAATAAAACCACCCGTGCCATGAAAATCAATACTGAAGGTTTTTTTATGGGAAAAATGCGATGGCCAATCAATGCAGTATGCTGCGTTATAAAGTTGCTCAGCAGAATCACAAGCTCCTTTATAGATCACTAATACGATACGACTCGCTAGGCGAGTCCATAATGTAATTCGATAAGCCAGTTCTAGTGGAGCACAAAAATACACTCCAGCAACACTTTCTTTAACGTCGGTTGCGCCAAACTCTTTAAGTTCAGAAGCAAGGCTATATTCGAACCCCTTTGGGGCTGCAGCAAAAAAATTAAACATGTATTAGTCAGTCATCGGTTACGCAAAATTCAGTGCAACATTATACCTGCACAAACACATAACCCCAATGACTTATCGAAATGGGCTGCAAAATTCGCTTATTTTAGGGTTAATTTCTCAATATCGTACGATAAAGCAGTGACTCGCTTATTTTACCAGCAAATAAAAGACTACCCCTAGATTTTACTTGCAAATATAAACGGGGATCGCTATAGTTCGCCCCGCTTTGAAGCAGACAGTTAAACGCGCTAACTAGCAAGTTTAACATGGCAGATTGAAGCAGTATTTATCGGACGCGGGATGGAGCAGTTGGTAGCTCGTCGGGCTCATAACCCGAAGGTCGTAGGTTCAAGTCCTACTCCCGCAACCATTTCTTTAATCAATAGAATAAAAACAATTGATAGCGTTTGTCGGACGCGGGATGGAGCAGTTGGTAGCTCGTCGGGCTCATAACCCGAAGGTCGTAGGTTCAAGTCCTACTCCCGCAACCATTTCTTTAGTCAATAGAATTAAAATAATTGATAGCGTTTGTCGGACGCGGGATGGAGCAGTTGGTAGCTCGTCGGGCTCATAACCCGAAGGTCGTAGGTTCAAGTCCTACTCCCGCAACCATTTCTTTAATCAATAGAATTAAAATAATTGATAGCGTCTATCGGACGCGGGATGGAGCTGTTGTTATCTCGTCGGGCTCAACTTTTTATAAATAAAGAGTCGAAGGTCGTAGTTTTTATCAAGTCCTACTCCCGCAAACATTTCTTTAGTCAATAGAATTAAAATAATTGATAGCGTTTATCGGACGCGGGATGGAGCAGTTGGTAGCTCGTCGGGCTCATAACCCGAAGGTCGTAGGTTCAAGTCCTACTCCCGCAACCATTTCTTAGTAATAAGAATATTAAACGTCTAGTCTTATAGGACGCGGTTCTAGAAATTGATGATTCATCGGGCTCAGCTTTTTATAAATAAAGAGTCGAAGGTCGTAGTTTTATCAAGTCCTACTCCTGCAACCATTTCTTTAGTCAATAGAATAAAAATAATTGATAGCGTTTTATCGGACGCGGGATGGAGCAGTTGGTAGCTCGTCGGGCTCATAACCCGAAGGTCGTAGGTTCAAGTCCTACTCCCGCAACCATTTCTTTAGTCAATAGAATTAAAATAATTTATAGCGTTGTCAGATGCATAATGGAACAATTGCTAGATCGTCGGGCTCAGCTTTTATAAATAAAGAGTCGAAGGTTGTAGTTTTTTATCAAGTCCTACTCCCGCAACCATTTTTATTGTTATTCCTCTCTTTAAAACTTCCTAGTGTTACCCCATCAAACTTAAATTAATGCATTTACCCATGTCCATTGCTAAATAAAGCAGTCACTCGCTGGGCTCAGCTATTCATAACCTCTGGCAAGGACAATTATCCGAACAATAGTTTCACTTTCCGCCTCCTATAGCACAACTGAAAGTGCTTCAAGCATATCAATCGATCTGGGTGACACTATGAAGGACGGTTGAGTGCAATTAAACGAACCTGATTATTAGTTTGTTACAAAATCATCAGCTGAATTTTTCGATCGCATTCATACGCCTTAAAGACTCGTTAGAACCAGACAACACGAGTACAGCCTGAACAATGCAAAAATATTAACGTCATACTTAGTCTCTCTGCCCTAATGTGTCATAGTTGATGTTGGCAACTTTGACTGCCACCAGCTAAGCATTCCTCCCTCAAGTTGATAAACATCCTCAAACCCGAACTGGTTAAGTTTTCTAACGCCTGGGATGCTACGATGGGCTGATAGACATATCACGACGGTGGTTATCTCTTGTGATAGATCAAGCTGTTTTATAGTGTCAATTGAAAGCTTTGTTATGGGCAGATTTAACGAGCCTTCGATATGTGACTTATTCCATTCCATTTTCGTTCGAACATCTACAATCTGAATATCATTTGTCTTAAGACGCTTATACACCTCTTCGGCGTTCATTTCTGGCATATTTCCAAACGGTAACCACTGAGATAAACTCGTTAATATCGACATCTATATATTCCTAAAAAGGCTTCATTCTGAACCATTAAGTCTTACGAAGTCATCAATCTAATGACGGTTACTTGACCTTTAGCACAAACCTCACTATTCGCATTTAAGGGCACTTCGACGCTTGTCTTCCTACACAACTTCTACCACTTAAGTTCATAATTCAAGCTTTTATCAATGAATGTTCCACATTTAAACCACGTCTAAAAAACTAACATTAGCAAATAACCTCATTCTCAAGCTTCTATTTGGCATGTTTATGCTATTGCGCTTAATATCATGACAATTAATTAACAAGGCCAATTAACACCGCCGCTTTGTCTATGTGACTTGGTAGCCCTCAGTGTCAGTGAATTTTTACCTTAAAACGCTTAAATAAAAATGCCGGATGATTTCTCATCCGGCATTTATTGTATTCTCAGGAAAATTACTTTAACCAATGCTTCACTTTGGTACGATTGTTATTATCCCGGCTTTGTCTAATCAGCTCATCACCAGCATCCATTTGGGTCATTTTTGCAAGGCGATCATAAAGCAGTACATTCACTGATGCAGCTAAATTCATGCAGCCAACGGTTGGTACGTAAACTACCGCTGTTGCTGCATCAATCAATTGCTGAGGAATAGTGCCATCTTCTGGACCAAAAATATAAAATGCATTTTCGGGATGAGTAAATAAAGGCAATGGCGTTGCCCCAACGACGAGATCAACACACACAATCGTTGCTCCGTCAGGCACGCTATCGAGTAATGACTCGACGCCGACCAAAGGAATGCGCTTTGCAGCATCTTTAGTGTCCACATCGTATTGAGCATCACCCGACTTAGCGGCCAATTCGTAACGTTTACCGGTATAGCAAACATTATCGACCCGATAACAGCCTGCAGCACGCATGATGCCACCGACATTGACTGGGGTTTTAGGATTAACTAATCCAATTGTCACTCTCGTTTGAATATTTTCCATAAAGCAGATTAATCTTTTCCGGTTATGCCGCTTGAACCACAATACGTTGACGTAATTGCAGCCATGCAGCTTCTACTAATGAAAAATCGTGTTCTTCTAACTCTTCATTTGCCAAGGCTAAGCATTTAACCAACTTGAGATCCAGAGCTGGTAGATCTTGTTCTGTTTCCACTTCTAATTCGGCTAATACTACCGCTATGTGACCTTGTAAATAACCACACGCAAATAATGCATCATCGTCGCTATTGCTAACACTGTCTTCCATCCAAGACTCTAATGCGGCATCGTACAGTTCTAACATGGTTTAGTTCTCCACTAAATCTGGGTTGGCAACCTGGTACATCACGTAATCATTGTAGCCAGTGACTATTTTGTAATAGCCTGTGAGTGCTTTGTCTAATTCAGGGTCGCCACTATCCACAATTAATGGCCTGCCTTCAAGTGCTTTAAGCTTAGTTTTTGTGGCTAAGATTAAAATATTGTCTTTTCCTATGCGTTTTATTAATTCTGGCGATAATTGTTGGTTACCGCGGCCCAATATGTGACCTTGACCACCAATTAAGGTTATCACCAATTTAGCAGGACAAGATTCTGTATCATTTGTGAGTTCAAGTAATTGCTTAGCAGTAACATCGCTGGCAATTAGCGCTTTATGTTGAATGACATCGACACCCAACAAGGTATTATCAATGCCTAAGTCTTCCATAACCGCCGCAACGGTACTACCTGAACCCATGATATAAAGCTCATCTTCCATAGACTCGATAATGTCAGCGGCAATATCAGCTAACACGAGTTCATCGACTTCTTTGCCACCCATTTTTACCGCTTGAATATATCTAGGCTCAGCAGGAACCATCATTTCGCCAAAGCGTTTGGCTCTGACAGTGCCTTGCCTAAACGCAACTTCATCAATATCCATTACATCGGCTGACATTAAACTGACTAACTCACCTTTTAACAACATGCTCACCACGAGCCCTGAAGCATGAGGCGTAATGCCATAAACACCTGAATGAATTTTGACTCCGGCAGGAACGCCTAATACAGGTAGCTTGTCTTCAACCACGGCAGAAATATCGCGAGCAGTGCCATCCCCCCCCGCAAAAAGCAGTAAATCCAACTGTTGTTCAAGTAAATAAGTTACCGCTTGCTGAGTATCTAGCGAAGATGTCGTTGCACTACAGGTATACACCGCATTTGTTTGAAACCCCATTTGACGACACAAATCTGCACCCATGTCGCCCGATGCAGTGATAATATCAATCGTGTCAGCAAAAGGTAACACTACCGCTAAGGCTTGTTGCATCCGCTGCTGCGCTTTAGGTATGGCTCCTTTGGCAATGGCATCATTAGCAACACCATCAGAGCCTTTTAAACCGACACTCCCACCTAATCCTGCCAGTGGATTAATAATTACCCCTAAACGAAAACGTTTCACGTCGACTCCTTGCTGTTGCGACAACACTATTTTAGATTAACTTTGTGGTGCGTTTGCGGATGCTTCGCCATTGATATTTGGGATCATCATAACCGCAAGCATTGATAAAAAAGCACAACTTGCTGCAAATATCCAAACCCACATAATTTGACTACCATCCCCCCAAATCATGCCACTTATCCATGTGCCTAATGCACCGCCCACACCAAAACTGACACTGGCATATAATGCTTGCCCTGTGCTCCGGTGACTGACATTAAAGTGTCGATGAATAAAATGGATTGAGGCCGCATGCACTAAACCAAAGGTAAATGCATGCAATAATTGGCTGATTATCAATAATGAAGCGTATTCAACGCCAAAGGCTAACAGTAACCAACGAATAACCGTCAGTAAAATACTCACCACGAGTAATACTCGGATACCGTATTGGCGAATAAGGCGAGATGAATAAAAAAAGATAACGATTTCGGCTAGAACGCCTAAGGCAACCAGCAAACCAGCGATGGTCTCAGAGTAGCCAACCTGTTTTAGATACAATACAAAAAAGCCATAAAATGGTCCGACACTCATCTGGAGTAACATTGCAGACAACATAAACCACACTAATGAGGCATCAAGCTTAAGCTTAGGTCGTTCGGACTTATTGACGACAACGCTGCGGTTAGCAGGCAAAGGTAACGAACACGCAAACAAACCTAAAAACAATATCATGCCCATATAAGGCAACACTTCAGGGCCCCAATAATCAATGGCAAGACCACCACTGATCACCAACACGATATAACCCACACTGCCCCAACTGCGAATAGCGCCATAACGCTCAGCTTTGTCACCTAGCGTTTCTAAGGTAATCACTTCTAGCTGAGCTAAAATCGCATTCCAAAAAAACGTGTATATCGCCAGACTAATCGCTAAATAGACAAAGCTGCCATCAAAGAAAAAACTGATATAGGTGATCGCCGCGGCACAAGAACCTAATTTAATCAGTTCTGAACGCATGCCAGTTCGATCAGCAACCGCCGCCCACACATTAGGTGCGACAATGCGAGTAGCCATTAATATCGCCAACAAAAAACCTATCTCTTGGGCATTGAAGCCTCGACTGTCAAAGAAAACCCCCAAATAGGGGACCATGATGCCAAGAATAGAAAAGAAAAAGAAATAACAAGCCCTGAGCCAGCGTAAATCCGGCTCAGGGCATTTAACTGAGGACATTAGCGCATTCCGATAACGGGCGTTTGTCTGGTCACATCGTGGTTTTGAGCACGATGTCTTAATAAGTGATCCATTAACACGATAGCAAGCATCGCTTCAGCAATGGGTACGGCACGAATTCCGACACAAGGATCATGACGACCTTTGGTGATCATCTCAATCGTTTCACCTTGTACTGTCATGCTTTGACCAGGCACACTAATGCTTGAGGTCGGCTTTAGCGCAATATGAGCCACAACAGGTTGACCGGATGAAATCCCCCCCAGAACTCCGCCAGCATGGTTCGACGCAAATCCTTGTGGTGACATTAAGTCGCGACCTTCAGAGCCTTTTTGAGTGACAACCCCAAAGCCATCACCCACTTCAACGCCCTTCACTGCATTAATGCCCATTAGTGCATGGGCAATGTCAGCATCGAGGCGATCAAATACTGGTTCACCTAACCCCACAGGTACGCCAGTTGCCACCACAGTTATCTTGGCACCAATCGAATCACCAGATTTACGTAAACCACGCATATACTCGTCCAATGCTTCTAATTTACTGGCATCAGGAAAGAAAAATGCATTTTGTTCAATTTGAGTTAAATCGATGGTCTCGGCGCAAATTGGCCCTAATTGAGCAAGATAGCCGTGGATTTCAATGCCATGAACTTGTTTAAGGTATTTTTTAGCAACCGCACCGGCAGCAACGCGCATTGCGGTTTCACGCGCAGACGAGCGACCACCGCCACGGTAATCACGCATGCCATACTTTTGCTGATAGGTATAATCAGCATGACCAGGACGAAAAGTGTCTTTTATGTCGGAATAGTCTTGGCTGCGTTGATCGGTATTCTCAATCAACAAACCAATAGAGGTGCCAGTCGTTTTACCTTCAAAGACGCCTGACAGAATTCTCACTTCATCAGCTTCACGCCGGGCAGTAGTGTAGCGTGACGTGCCAGGACGACGACGGTCTAAATCATGTTGCATATCTTCAACAGTTAACTCAAGCCCTGGAGGACAACCATCAATGATACAACCTAGAGCAACACCATGGCTTTCACCAAATGTTGTCACAACAAAGTTTTGGCCAATACTATTTCCTGACATGCGCGTTAACTACCTCTATTAATTATTCACTTTATTGAGTGCTATTCTTGTCGCTAATGTTATCGCGATTATTCACCATCTTTGTAGATGGCGAAAAGTGTTTCATTTTCAACTAGCTGATCACGAGTTAATACAAACACACCATCACCGCCAAATTCAAAATCAACCCAAGTAAACGGCATATCAGGATATTGCTCAATCAAATGCACCATTGAATTACCCACCTCAACCACAAGTAAACCGGTTTCGGTCAAATAATCTGCCGCATTCGCCAAAATGCGTTTGGTTAAATCTAAGCCATCATTACCAGACGCTAACCCTATCGCGGGTTCGTGATGATACTCTTGAGGCATATCGCCAATATCTTCAGCATCAACATATGGAGGGTTAGATACAATTAAATCGTAATGAGGACCTTTAGGGATCGCCGAAAATAAATCGGATTGAATCGGGAAAACACGTTCTAACACACCCAAAGACTCAACATTAATCTGGGCCACTTCAAGTGCATCTTCACTAATATCTAAGGCGTCAACTTCAGCATCTTCAAACGCATAGGCACAAGCAATGGCAATACAAGCACTGCCGGTACATAAATCCATAATGCGATTAACAGGTTTATTATATAACCAAGGGCTAAATTTATAATTGATCATTTCTGCTATCGGTGAGCGTGGTACAAGTACGCGCTCATCAACATAAAATTCGAGTCCGGCAAAATTGGCTTTATTGGTCAAATACGGAACCGGTAAACGTTCACGTACACGGCGAATAATCAATTCAACGATTTTGTGTTTTTCGCTACTGGTTAAATTACTTAAAATAACCTGCTGGCCGATTTCTTCGGGTAAATGTAAAGCATCAAAAACCAATGCAATCGCTTCGTCCCAGGCATTATCCGTTCCGTGGCCATAATAAATGTTAGCATCATTAAAACGACTGACAGCCCAACGCAACATATCAGCTATGGTACGTAACTCAGTGACAGCTTCATCTACAAAGATCTTATCCAAAACACACTCCTTAAAAATTCTTCTCAGCTATTGTAACTGATGTCTATTAAGATGACCTAAAATTCAATACAATACGCCGATGAAAGACAATAATTATGTAGACTTATCGCTGTTTAGTACATTAATCGATGGTATCAAACCACTAAAACAAGATACCCACTACTTTAAACAGCCTGTCAAACCCAAACAACAGTTCGAAATAAAAGAACGTCAGATCCATGTTGACAGTTATTTTTCGGATACATATCAGCCGCTTCTGCCGATTAATGGTCCTATGCGTTGGATTAATGCCAACACAGATAAGCTTGAATTAAAACGTTTAAGACGTGGTGACTATTCACCTGACCTACTGCTTGATTTACACGGGATGCGTCAAGCTGAAGCCAAACTTGAATTAGCAGCACTTATCCAGGCATGCGTTAAGCAAAGCACAATATGTTGTTGTGTCATGCACGGCTATGGTATGGGGATTTTAAAGCAGCAAACACCAATGTGGTTAGCGCAACATCCAAACGTAAAAGCATTCCATCAAGCACCAAAAGAATGGGGTGGCGATGCAGCGTTATTGGTATTAATTGATATTGGTGAGCAACCTCACCGACGTTAATTCGAGGTAATAAGCGCAAAAAGTGTTAGTAAAGGTAAGTGCTGACTTACCTTTTTATGAGTACACATGATTACAACCAATATTGCCATTACACAATAACTTGATGTGGTGCAGTCATAGCCACAAAACTAGAGTGCTGGCCATGCATGTCAATGTGAGCCACCGCAGACGTAGCAAACAACGGTGGCTCAATACCTGCCACAAGTTCACTAACCATAAAGCCTAAAATAGGCATATGTGCAATAACCAATACATTATCCGCTTTATATTGCTCTGCATAAGCAAGCACAATATCAACAGTCATTTTGGCATCTCCAGAGGGGGTGACATCATCAAGCACTAACCACTTACGGGGATCGGATAGGTGTTTACTGACTTCTTGCCACGTTTGTTGTGCACGTAAATAAGGACTCACAATAACCAAATCAAAATGGCTAACCTGTTTTGCTAACCAATTAGCCATAAAACCTGTGTGAATACGGCCAATATCAGTTAACTTTCGTTCCCTGTCTGACGGTGCATCAAAACCCGCTTCACCATGGCGCATCAAAAATAGCTGCATACTTCTCTCGTGATGTTTTTATTATCATTCTTAGCCAATTGTAGCGTTAATCAGCGCAACAACAAACCTAGAATTGAGCTTATTTTGATAAACTTTAGTCGATAATCGAATAAAACAAGCCAAGGTAATTTGCTAAAAAGTAATAACAAGATCAATATATAACAAGTTATCTTTTCTGGAGTCTCCTTTTGCCTGAATTTCCAGCAGTTTATAAAAGCCAAAATGATCATCGTCAGTACCAATATCGAGTGTTAGACAATCAACTTCGAGTATTATTGGTTGAAGATATGCAATCGAATCAAGCTGCAGCGTCAATGGCTGTCAGTGTTGGTCATTTTGACGATCCCGTTGAACGGCCTGGTATGGCGCATTTTCTTGAGCATATGTTGTTTTTAGGCACAGAAAAATATCCAGACTCAGGTGAATACCATGCTTATATTAATCAACATGGTGGAAACAATAATGCGTGGACAGGCACAGAACAAACTAACTTTTTTTATAGCATTAATGCAGAAGCTTTAGAAGGTTCGTTAGACCGATTTAGTCAATTTTTCATTGCTCCCAAGTTTGATTTAGAGTTAGTTGATAGAGAAAGGCAGGCAATAGAATCGGAGTTTAGTTTAAAATTAAAAGATGACATTCGTCGAGTCTACCAAGTTCAAAAAGAAACCGTTAACCCAAAACATCCGTTTTCAAAATTCTCTGTGGGTAACCAAGCGACATTAGCAGGTAAACAAGCAGACATTCGGGATGAACTGCTGGCTTTTTATCAGCAACATTACAGTGCTAATATTATGACGTTGTGCGTTGTAGCGCCTCGTCCTATCGCAGAACTCGACACCATCGTTAGACAATATTTTTCAAAAATACTCAATAGAAATGTAAGTAAACACTATCCTTCTGAAGCACTGATAACCGAGGCTCAGCAACAAACACATATACAAATTGTACCGTTGAAAGATCAAAAACGACTCAGTATTTGCTTTTCACTCCCAGAGATAGACCAATTTTATAAACGTAAACCCCTCACCTTTATTAGCCACTTACTCGGTAATGAAAGTCCGGGGAGTTTATTGTCTTATTTAAAAGGACACGGATTAGCCAACCATTTATCTGCTGGCGGTGGCATAAATGGCTACAATTTCAAAGATTATTCGATCAGCATACAGCTAACCGACAAGGGATTTACTGAACTAAATGAAGTGGTCTCTTGTGTCTTTGAATATATCGAACTGATAAAGCAACAAGGTGTTCAAGCATGGCGTTACCAAGAACGAGCCAATCTGCTTGATACTGCCTTTCGTTTCCAAGAACAGATCAAAACCTTGGATTTAGCGAGTCATCTCAGCATCAACATGCACCATTACGATATTGAAAACATTATTTATGGCGACTATCGCATGGATGAGATGCTTGAGGATGAAACAAAATACCTCCTTTCATTGATGTCGGCGACCAATATGCGTCTCCTCACGGTAGCAAAAGAGTCTCAGGTCGATAATCAAGCCCAATGGTACGACACCCCTTACCAAGTTAGGCCATTACAAGCTCAACAAATAAAAAAATGGTCTGCGGTTTCAATAAGAGAAGATCTTAAACTACCTGAAAAAAATCCGTTTATTGTCTCGGATCCACAAGCTCGAGCAAACAAAAGTAATACCCCAGTACCCACTATTGTTGCTGAAGGTGAAGGTTACCGTATTTGGCATAAAAAAGATGATGAGTTCAATGTCCCTAAAGGGCATTTATACTTATCATTAGATTCCGATCAAGCTAGCTCAACGCCAAGACAGGCAGCATTAACAAGACTGTACGTCGAAATGCTTATCGATTACCTGACAGAACCAACATATCAAGCAGAGGTTGCTGGCCTTAACTACAATATCTACCCCCACCAAGGCGGTATTACCCTCCATTTAACCGGCTTTACTGGTAACCAAGAAAAGCTATTAACCTTAATAATCAAAAAAGCACGCGAGCGAAATTTTACCGAGCAGCGCTTTAACATGATTAAAAAACAGATATTACGCAGTTGGAATAATGTTGCTCAAGCCAAGCCAATATCACAATTATTTACCAGCTTAACGGTCACGCTACAAAAAAGCAGTTTTGAACCGACAACAATGGCTGAACAACTCACGCTACTGACCCTTGATGATTTGCATAATCATGTTAGCGCATTTTACAAAAAGATTTATCTTGAAGGATTAGTTTACGGGGATTGGCTGGTTGAAGAAGCTCAGCTACTCGCCAAGCGTTTGCAGCATTTATTATCTTTGGTAACAAAGCCAAGCGCTGAAGCATCTCGCGAACTTATCAATCTCGATAAAAGAGGCTCATTGCTTCGCGAAAAAACCATGGTTCACCAAGATAGCGCGATTATTGTTTACTATCAGTCTCGTATGGCAACACCTGATCGTATGGCATTATTTAGCCTACTAAACCATACAATGTCATCAACCTTTTTCCATGAGTTACGCACTAAACAACAATTAGGCTACATGGTAGGAACAGGCTACTTGCCATTAAACCGACATCCAGGGATGATTTTCTATGTTCAATCCCCCACTACAGGTCCAAGACAACTACTCGAAGCCATAGATGAGTTCATCGCCGACTTTAATTATGCCGTGATGCAAATAACCAATCAACAATGGGAAAGCACTAAACGAGGCATGATAGGTCAAATAATGGAACACGATACTAACCTAAAAACACGCAGCCAACGCTATTGGGTGAGCTTAGGAAACCGCGATTATGAATTTAATCAACGTGAGATGGTCGTGGCTGAAGTAGAAAAGCTCACAAGAGCAGATTTGATTAAGTTTATGGTGGCTCACATGCGCAGTAAAGATTGTGACCGCTTAGTCCTGTTTAACAGCGGTAAACAACATCACAGTCAAGCGAGCCTGCGTTCAAATAATATGATTGTAGACTTAAAAACGTTTAAACAACAGACGGATAAATTTCAGTTTTAGTAAATGTCTACGGCAGAAAAGTTCAGAAAAGAGACTGCGATTACGGTTACAAAATAGTCGCTACCAATATTAACGGTGCAAAATACTAAATAAAACGTTAATATCCCATAAGCTATTGATTAAAAAACGACTTTTAGACAATGCTATCGTAATTGTTAGGTAATATCCTATCAATCACACCTTTTTTGTTAACATGCTTTTGACAAAGGCTCAGGTTTCTGAAAAAGTAGACAATTCATCAACTTCTTTGCGGCATCGAAAGAGAATAAGTATAAAAATTATGCCTAAAATTTTATTGTTAATCTGTGTTTATTTTATTTGTAGCTTTGGCGTAACAGCCATTGAAGCTGACAACACCGAATCAAATTTTGATATTCTACTCAATCATACCAATTATGGTGTTGCCGATGGTTTATCACAAGATACCGTTACCGCCATTGTAGAAGACAAAGAGGGCTACGTTTGGGTTGGTACCATCAATGGCTTAAACCGTTTTGATGGTAACGAGTTTAAACAGTTCTATGCTGGTGACGATGCAAAGTCTCTCCCCAGTTCTTTTATCCGCAATTTGCTTATAGATGATAATGGCGTGCTGTTAGTTGGGACGGATAAAGGTCTCGTTCAATTTGATAAAGAAACAGAGTCATTCAGTAGAAACAGTATTTCTACTCAAATTGGTGATCAAGCCATTTGGTCAATATCAAAACAAGATGATAAAATTTTCATTGGTTTAAATGGTAAATTTGTGACCTATGAAGAAAGCAATAATCAGTATTTAATTTTTGAAGATGACAATCTAAAAGAAATAAAAAACATCTTAAAGTTTAATGGTATTTTTTACATTAGAAACTATGAAGGTAGTGTTTTTACAAATAATACGAATACTACAAAAAAAATAATAAGCAAATCTAACGATATTATAATATTTAAGAACAATGTAATTGCCGCAACAGATCAAGGCATATATATTATTAATGAAAAAATTAAAAAAATATCTAAATTAAAGCTTATAGATTTATCCATCGATTATACTAATATGAACAATGTCATAGGATTGTACGAAAACAAAATATTTAGTCTTAAAAAAAACAATAATAAAATAACATGGACATCATTAGGAGAACTTCAAGTTGAGGGTGAAAAGTTCATTAAATCTTTCATATCAGCCAATGGGGGAAACCTTTACATATCCAATTATAATGATGGATTCATAAAGATATCACCAGAAAAAAACTTAGTAAAAAAAATCAAAGACATTCCAAATAACATATGGTCGATTTCAGAATATAAAGATGATATTTTCCTAGTTAATGACGGAAATAAAATATATGTATATGACAAAAGTATAGTTTTAAAGAAGACGATTAAAACATCATTGCCATATGGGCCAAAATCAATATTAGTGATAAACAAAAAAGCTTTTGTTGGCACTAAGTCTGGACTATATTTAATAAATATTGAAAATGGAAAAGAAAGAAAACTAAACAATGAGTTAATTGTCAGCATTAAATATAACAAAGATCTAGACCAATTCTATAGTTCAAACTTCAAAGGTGAAGTGCAAGTTTTATCGATAACGGGTGAGGTTATTGAAGAAATAAATACTAAATTCAGTTACCCAATCTATGATATGGTTAAGATTGACTCTAAATTATGGATTGCATCACAAGCAGGGCTACTTATATGGGAAAATAATAAAATAACCGAAGTTTTTAATGAAGACATTGTGTTTAATATCGCGGTTAAAAACAATAAAGTATATTTTGGCACTCGAAGTTCTATTTATTCTACAGATAAAAATATCTTTAGCAAACCGAAAATAATATTCAATAGAAAAAAAGTAATATACTCAATAGCTTTTGTAGATAATATAATGGTCGCATCTTCAAATAGAGAAGTTTATATAATTGATACTAATACAAATATCACTCACACACTTAGCGTTGAAAATGGTGTATTAAAAGATTACAACACCCAATCATTACTAACACTGAATAAGTCAGTATTATTTGGGGGGGGTGAAGGTCTTAGTTTAGTAGAGCCTAAAAAAATATTATCTGCAATATCAGAAAATTCTATATCCACTATAAAACTGTCTGATTTCCTTTTATTTAACACCCCAGTCCGCGTTGGTTCAAAAATCCTCAAAAAACCAATAAATAATTTAGATCAAATCATACTAAAACACTCAGACTATCCATTTACAATTAAATTTAATGTTCTAGGGAAAAATAATAATGATTTCGAATTTTTTTATTACTTAGAAGGCCTAGAAAGAAATTGGTTATCTACAAAGGGAAATAACAATGTAACTTATACAAATTTATCAGCTGATAAATATACCTTTAAGTTATATGCTCAAAATAGACTATCTGGTAGAAAAACAGATATTAAGAGTATAAAAATATTAGTAACCCCACCTTGGTGGTTATCTCTGGAAGCCAAATTAGTATACGGACTATTTATATTAGCTTTAATTATCATCTCTTTTAAGATTATAATTCGTCGCCGTGAAATTCAGAAACAAATAGCCCAGAGTGAAGAGCGGTTAAAGCTGTCTTTATGGGGTAGTGGCGATGAAATGTGGGACTGGGATATTGAAAGTGGCAAAATCTACCGTTCTAACATTTGGGGTTCTTTAGACTTCCCTCAAGATGGTCGTCGCTCGGGTAATGCTGACGAAGAAAGTAATATCCACCCTCTCGATAGAGATAGAGTCACCAAAGCGTTAAATGATCATTTTAATGCGATAACCGACCATTTTGAAATTGCTTATCGTGTTAAAGCGCGTAACCAGCAATGGATATGGATATTAGACAGAGCCAAAATAGTTGAACGCGATCAAAAAGATCAGCCGCTACGGATGACGGGCACCATTAAAGATATCAATAATATTAAACAAGCAGAAGAGCAATTACGCTTGTTCGCTAGAGCAATTGAGAATATCTCTGAAGGGATGTTTATTCTCGATGAGAAGTATCAATTTGTTGAAGTCAATAATGCCTGTTGTGAACTAACAGCCTCTACAAAAGAGAAGTTTGTCCATGAAATACTCAATTTCACTCGCTATCCAGCAAGTTATTCTGAACAAATAAGAAATTTACTAAAGCAACAAGGTCGTTGGAGCGGTGAAATTGAAGCAAGTAAAGGTAAAGACGGTTTCTTCTTAATCGAGCTGACAATCGACGCCATATACAATGAGCAAGGCGAAACAAGTCATTACGTTGGCGTGTTTTCCGATATTACCCGCCGTAAACAGCAAGAAGAAGAGCTCAGAAAACTGACTAATAATGACTTACTTACCGGGCTGCCTAATCGTTCTAGTTTACAAGTGACCTTAAGCAACTTAGTCAAAAAAGACATTCATCACACCTTAATGGTACTCGATTTAGATAACTTTAAGCGTATCAATGATTCTTTAGGCCATCAAATTGGTGATGATTTATTGATCGGTGTTGCTGAGCGAATTCAGTCAACCATTCCAAAACATGCCAGCTTATACCGTCTCGGAGGTGATGAATTTGCTTTACTCGTCGATCAACTCCCAGATATAGGTTCTTGTGCCGCCATCGCTACCCAAGTCATTAACTGTCTAAAACCCGCCTTCACTGTTAATAATGACTCACTAGTATTAGGTATTAGTATCGGCATTGTGCTTTATCCTGAAGATGAGCAAAATGAGCAAGCCTTATTGCGTAAAGCGGATATCGCCATGTATCACGCTAAGTCAGGGGGTGGTAACCGCTATCAGTTCTATTCAGAATCATTAAACCAAAATGCTTTACGCCAACTGGAAATCGAAAGTTTAATTCGGGAAGCACTAAAAGATGATTTATTTGAAGTCTATTACCAACCTAAAGTCGATGTAAAAAAAGATCGCCTCACTGGAATGGAAGCGTTAGTGAGATTAAATCACCCTAAATTAGGCCTGATAGGACCGAACGAATTTATTCCCCTTGCTGAAGAAAACGGCCTAATAGTTGAAATTGGTGATGTTGTAATGCGAAAAGCCTGTTTTGCTGCGCAGAAATGGTTGGAACTAGGACTATTTAGTGGTCGCGTTGCAGTCAATTTGTCATCAAAACAATTTGCACTTCCTGATTTACTATTACGCATAGAGTCTATTTTACGCCTCACAAAACTACCGGCTGAACACTTAGAACTGGAAATCACTGAAAGCACTGTTATCAAAAACCCAGAGCAAGCCATTAAAGTGATGCAACAATTGGCAAAAATGGGCATTAGCCTCGCTCTTGACGATTTTGGTACCGGTTACTCTTCTTTGTCATATTTAAAACGATTCCCTATCAACTGTTTAAAAATTGATAAAACCTTTGTTGATGATATTGATAAATCAGACCGAGACCTCAAGATGGTCGATTCTATTATTACCATTGCCCATAATATGGGGTTGACGGTCGTTGGTGAAGGTGTAGAACAAACCTCACAACTCAACATTTTAAAAGCACTTAACTGTGAAGAAATTCAGGGATATATATACAGTAAGCCTATCAAAGAAGCAGACTTTGAGTTAATGCTCACTGCAGACAAACTCAAATTTGACACTCTAAACGGTAGGTTAATGAAAAAATAAATCATCTCCTCATATATTTGGCATGACAAATGCAATTCTAAGTTCAGTTGTAAAAATAATATTGTTATTTAACCCTGAGCTTGAATTACTAAATATAAGAGAGATTAAAATGATTAAAGGAATAATTACAGTAGCAGTTTTATCGGCATTATCTATCAGTAGTGTTGCTATGGTAAATGGAATTGAAACGCAAACCGTCGGTATTCCAGCCATCAAGGTTATAGACACTCAAACCGCCGGTATTCCTGCCATCAAAGTGCTAGACACGCAAACCGCCGGTATTCCTGCCATCAAGGTGCTAGACACGCAAACCGCCGGTATTCCTGCCATCAAGGTGCTAGACACGCAAACCGCCGGTATTCCTGCCATCAAGGTGCTAGACACGCAAACCGCCGGTATTCCTGCCATCAAGGTGCTAGACACCCAAACCGCCGGTATTCCTGCCATCAAGGTGCTAGACACGCAAACCGCCGGTATTCCAGCCATCAAGGTGCTAGACACCCAAACCGCCGGTATTCCAGCCATCAAGGTGCTAGACACCCAAACCGCCGGTATTCCAGCCATCAAGGTGCTAGACACCCAAACCGCCGGTATTCCAGCCATCAAGGTTCTAGACACGCAAACCGCCGGTATTCCAGCCATCAAGGTGCTAGACACGCAAACCGCCGGTATTCCAGCCATCAAGGTTCTAGACACGCAAACCGCCGGTATTCCAGCCATCAAAGTGCTTGACACTCAAACAGCTTAAGGAGAATCCTATGTTTACTTCTCTAAAAATTGCACTTGGTTTAGCAAAACCAGCTCGTAAGAAAGTAAAATTACCTGAAGGTTTAAACCACCTCGAAGTGATCCAAGCTAAAGCATGGTGGAAGTAGTCGGTATAGTACTGACGGATGGTTAACCATCAGCCACAAAAAAGGAGCATTAGCTCCTTTTTTGTTGAGTGTCTGACGCAGACTACACAGGCTTAGCCGTCTATTCTATACGCCATGTCGACATACTTTCACATCAGCCAAGCGTTAGTGCCTGCTAAACATAGGTGAGTGGCCCTAGAATACAGCCTATGCATCACCAATACTTTATTTATATTCCATATTGATAAGCAGCAAACTAAATAAAAAAACCACGACGAATACTCGATAAAACTAGTATGAATAACTAAACTACATTATCACTGAACCTAAATAACTCAGTTAATATAATCCCTGCCCATACACCATTACGGCGCTTATTTAACTTGTAAGTGATGATATTAACATCACATTACCCGTGCGATGACAGCTTAATGGCGGCGTCTGATCCCATAATCAAATAACGTTATCATACTTAAGAATGTGTACTATACCGAAAAGAAGTAACGTATCGATTAAAAAACAGGCAAAAGTATGCCTTTAACAAATAAAAAAGTGGCAATAACTTGCCGCTTTTTTATTACAATGCGATAACTAACAAGCTATCTATACAACAAAGAATTTACTTTGTGTAGAACAGACTTCCCTCCCTGGCCATTTTGACTAACGTATCACACGGTGAGAAACGCTCACCGTAGAGTGATTGATAACCTTGTAATGTCGCCACTAAGTTACTTGCACCTAATGTGTCAATGTAACGGAACGGGCCACCTAAGAATGGCGGAAAACCAATACCAAATATCGCACCGATATCACCGTCTCGAGCAGAAGCAATGATCCCCTCTTCAAGACAACGAACGGCCTCATTGAGCATTTGAATAGTACAACGCTCAGCCACATTTTTTGCTTCTTTATCTGAAGCAATTGAAATATCGAGCACTTTGTAAACTGACTCATCAACTGATTTAGCTTTTTTCGCTTTAGGTCCGTATTGATAGAAACCTTTGCCATTTTTACGACCCTTACGGTCATCGGCTAATAACTTATCAAATGCTGCAGGCGCTTTAAAACGTGAACCTAACTCTTTTTCTAAAATAGGCGAAATTTTGCCACCAACATCTATACCTACTTCATCAAGTAATGTCATCGGCCCAACAGGGAAACCAAACTTCACTAATGCGCGATCTAGATGCTCAACACGCTGACCTTCTAGTAATAATTGCGCCGCTTCGTTCATATACAGGGCAAGAATACGGTTAACATAAAAACCAGCACCATCTTGTACCACAATAGGCGTTTTACCTTGCTTACGAGCAAAAGCCACGGTCGTTGCAATGGTTTCAGGTGACGTTGTTTTATGCGCAATAACTTCAACCAACGGCATTTTTTCTACTGGAGAGAAGTAATGTAGACCAATGACATTTTCAGGGCGGCTTGCTGCTTCGGCAATTTGTCCAATCGGCAGAGATGAAGTGTTAGATGCGAAAATGGTGTTTTCACCGCACTCACGTTCAACATCTTTCACCATCTGATGTTTCAATGCGAGGTCTTCAAATACTGCTTCAACAACGATATCAGCATCTTTAATGCCTTTATACTCAGTCGTTGTGGTCATTAACGCCATTAACTTGTCGCGGGCCGCAGGCGTCATATGGCGACGCTTAACCCCTTTATCTAATAGCTTGTAAGCATAAGCTAAGGCATTACTCAAACCTTGTTCAGAGATATCTTTCACTCGAGCGGGGATTTTAGCCTTCGTGGTGGTCACAGACGCAATACCGCCGCCCATTAAGCCACCACCTAATACCATCACTTTTTTGACTTTACGAGGTACAGCGCCTTCAGCGCCAGTCTCTTTTTTCATCTCGGTAGTAGCAAAAAAGAGTCCTCTCAGTGCGGCTGATTCTTTAGACATGACCAAATTAGCAAAATGAGTCGCTTCAACCTCAAGACCTTTCACCATGCCTTTACTCATACCTTGGCGAACACTGTCTATGATCTTAGTCGGAGCAGGATAATTACCTTGAGTCTTCTTTAACACTTGCTTACGCGCTTGATCAAAAATGATGTCGCGCGTAAATGATGTTGATTCTAAAAACTGATTAATTTTAGATTGCACCACTGGCTTAATGGCTTTTTTGCCTTTTTTAGCCAGCTCGATTGCGGTTTCTAATAAAATTGAATTAGGTACGACATCATTCACTAAGCCCATTTTTAACGCTTGTTTAGGGCGAATTTGCTTACCGGTTAACATCATATCAAGTGCTGTAGTAATACCGACTAAACGAGGCAAACGCTGGGTACCACCAGTGCCAGGCAGCAAACCCAGTTGTACTTCGGGCAAACCTAGCATGGTTTTTTTATCATCACTGCATACACGTAAATGACATGCTAGCGCTAACTCTAAGCCACCGCCTAAACAAGCACCATTTATCGCAGCAACAACCGGAATAGATAATCCTTCAAGTTCAGAAAATAGCACATGACCTTGTTGTGATAATGCCTTAGCATCTTGCTCACTCTTACATGCCGCGAGCATGCTAATGTCAGCACCAGCAACAAATGAATCCGCTTTACCAGAGATAATGACTAAACCTGTAATGCTTGGATCAGCTTTAACTTCAGCTAAAATTTCTGTAATTTCAGGCCCAAATTCCGCCCTTAAGGTGTTCATGGTTTCGCCAGGAACATCCATGGTTAAAATCGCAATACCATCATCACGACGAGCTAAATTAAATGTCTTTTCCATGCTCATTACTCCACCTCTAAAATCATTGCTACACCTAAACCACCCGCTGCACAAGCCGTTGTCAAACCTGTACCACCACCACGACGCTTAAGCTCACGACAGACTTGGGTGATTAATCGAGTACCGGTTGCCGCAAAAGGATGGCCATAAGCCAATGAACCACCTAATACGTTAAATTTACTCATGTCGATTTCACCAATGGCACGATCTCGACCTAATTTTTCTTGGGCAAACTTTTTAGAAGCAAACATTTGCATGTTCGCTAATGTCTGCGCTGCAAACGCTTCATGCATTTCAATCAGGGTTAAATCCTCTAATTCCATACCAGCACGTTTTAATGCTAATGGTGTGGCATACGATGGACCCATCAACATATCTTGCCAAACATCAATAGCAGTAAACGCGTAACTCTTAATGTAACCCATTGGCTGATAGCCTAAGGCTTTGGCACGACCTTCGCTCATTAAAATGATTGCAGAGGCACCATCAGTTAATGGCGTACTGTTCGCCGCTGTTACCGTACCGTGTTGACGGTCAAAGGCTGGGCGCAATTTGGCATAAGACTCTAATACTGAGTCTTCACGAATATTATTATCGCGATCAATAAATTGTTTGTACGGAGGAATATGAGCGGTCATGACTTCATCGCGCAGATAACCTGAATTCCACGCTTCTGTCGCCAATGTATGCGAGCGGTGCGCTAATGCATCTTGATCAGCGCGGCTAATATGATAAGTTTTAGCCATTTGCTCTGCAGTTTGTCCCATCGATAAACCAGTTGAATACTCAGCAACAGCTGGCGGTACAGGTAAAAGATCTTTCAAACCTAAACGACGTGCAATCGCAAATTTTTCTTTAAACGAACGAGCTTTATTTAGATCGACTAAAGCATGTGCTAATTTTCTTGATACTCCGATCGGTAATACCGAAGACGAATCAGAACCACCGGCTAAACCGATTTCGATATTGCCCGTCATGATTGACTCAGCCACATTAACGGTAGATTGAAAACTAGTCGCACAAGCTCGGGTCACCGAATAGGCATCAGTTGACACATTCATTCCCGTACCGAGTACAATTTCACGAGCAATATTTGGCGCAGCTGTCATTTGCACCACTTTACCAAATACAAGTTGTTCAATTAATTGAGGGTCGATTTCAGAGCGAGACAGCAACTCATTTACCACCATTTTGCCCATATCCAGCGCAGATACGCCATGAAAAGCGGTTGCTTGTTTCGCAAATGGTGTTCTTAAACCGGCAACAATCGCAATGCGTTCACCCCGGGAATTCGTTACCTGTTGTCTATCACTCATGTGCCACCCTCTATTATTGTTAGCTCATCTCGGCTCGGCCGGTAAGTTTCTATTTTGTTAGATAGTCTGGTCAGACCATCAAAGCGTGATCTAAGTCTAACTTTTTATTGCATGGTTTTAAACAGGCGTTTATAACTATCTACTTCATTAATAGTTAAAATGTGTTAATCCTACTAGCCAAAAACCAATAGAATTCATAACATAGGTTGTAATAACCCCAATGCCAACTAAATAAATTGAGTACCGCTATGTCGTTAAGTCGTTTCCACTCACTACGAACCTATTTAGATACTGTAGTGTTAGGCCAACCCGTATTAACTGAAAACTTGCTGATCGCACTTATCGCCAACGGACATTTATTAGTTGAAGGACCGCCAGGTTTAGCTAAAACCCGTGCAGTAAAAGCATTATGCGATGGCGTAGAAGGCGAGTTTCACCGTATTCAGTTCACGCCAGATTTACTGCCAGCTGATTTAACCGGTACCGATATTTATCGTCAGCAAACGGGTACATTTGAATTTGAAGCGGGGCCAATCTTCCATAATCTTATTTTAGCGGATGAAATTAACCGTGCCCCAGCTAAAGTACAATCTGCTTTATTAGAAGCCATGGCCGAAGGTCAAGTTACCGTCGGTAAACACAGCTATCCTTTACCGCCGCTATTTTTAGTCATGGCGACACAAAACCCACTTGAAAACGAAGGCACTTACCCGCTACCAGAGGCACAATTAGATCGTTTTTTAATGCATCTTAATCTTGATTATCCTAGTGCTGAAACAGAATGCGAAATCTTACGCCAATCGCGTAAAGAGGCCAAAACACATCAATTGCCGACCATTGAGCCTGTCGCTCAAGCCGACGTATTTGCCGCCCGGGATCAGGCATTAGAGATTTATTTAGCGGAACCGTTAGAGAAATACATTGTTGAAATTATTATGGCCACTCGCCAACCTGCAAGGTACAGCACTGATTTAGCCAAATGGCTTGAATATGGTGTCAGCCCTCGAGCCACTATTTCATTAGAACGTTGTGCAAGAGCACGTGCTTGGTTGCATGAACGCGACTTTGTCTCGCCAGAAGATATTCAAGCGGTTGCACCCAATGTTTTACGTCATCGTTTATTGCTCAGTTATCAAGCACAAGCGGAAGGTGTCACTGCAGATCATGTGATTGATCACATTCTTAGCCAAGTTGCCGTACCGTAAATATTACAATACGGACACCAACGATTAAACATGATTAGATTATGATGAACCAAACTAATTCATTACCACTTTACAGTGATGGTATGAGCTTAAACGAGCAGGAACTTATTGCTTGTCAAAGCTTATCGCGCGCGATACCCGATCGCTCATCGCGGGCTAAAGCAACATTATCGGGTCACAGAAACAGCCAGATAAAAGGCCGCGGGATGGAGTTTGCCGAAGTACGTCATTACCAAAATGGTGATGATGTTCGTACTATCGACTGGCGAGTAACGGCTCGTACAGGCGTCGCGCACACCAAGCTTTTTGTTGAAGAACGTGAACGCCCTATTCTGTTGTTAATTGATTTGAGCCACAGTGCATATTTTGGCTCCCAGCTACTATTACAATCAGTTCAAGTGGCCCATTTAGCCACAACCTTAGGTTGGAATGCCATTAACCATGGCGATAGACTCGGGGCATTAATTGCTAGTGAAAGTACTCATTTAGAACTCAAACCGCGAAGCCGTCGCCAAGGGATTTTACAGTTAACCTCAGGACTTATTAATGTTCATCAACAGCAATTAAGCCAAATTAATCAATTGTCATCGGATCCAGGTCACATGTTTAAAGCCTGCCAACGGTTGCAACGTATTGCCAAACCGGGATCACTTATTTGGATCATCACCGACGGCCAAAATATTAACCAACAATGTTTAGCGCCCTTAACTGAATTATCGCGTCACTGTGATATCGGCGCGTTTGTGGTCACCGACCCATTAAGACAAGGGACCTTAGCGTTACCCAAACAATTTGCCTTACCTGTTCGTGATGGCCAACAACAACTGACCTTAACACGGCAAAGTTATGAGGCTTGGTTAGCGGATCAACAAGCACAGCAGCAACAATTTCTTGCCTTAATGAATTTGATCAAAGTACAAGCCAAATTTATTGATGCTGCCAAACCTCTCAGTGCACAATTGGATATTTTACGTTAAATGACCACTCAGAATTTACCAACACAACCAATGCCAATCGATACTAAAGCATCCGCTTTAGCGCAATTGCAAGATATTGCGTTACCCGATCCTATTAGCGCTATGCCTATTGCACTAGGATATTGGATAATCGCGGTAGTATTTGTCGCCTTAGCGAGTTGGCTGAGTTACCGTTTTTACAAGCAACATCAATATCATGCACCGCGAAAAATAGCGCTGGCGCTGCTAGAAAATTATCATATTGACGATGATACCTTTGCTGCACAAGTCAATAGCTTACTCAAACGCACTGCACTAACCTATTTACCACGCGAGCACCTCGCCAAACTCAATGGTCAACCTTGGTTTGATTGGTTAGATACTCGTCTCGCGCCTGGGCAACAACATAAAATCGGTCCATTATTAGTTAAGCGTCATCAAGCGAGTGGCTTAGATCAAACCGAAAATGCACAATTACACCGTTTAGCAAAAGCCTGGCTAAGCAATAAACGTCCTTTTAGTGATGCGACCTTAACATCCAACCATACCCATCAGGAGGCCTAATGTTAGTATTTTACTGGCCATGGTTATTAATCTTACTGCCGTTGCCGTTGTTAATTAAGCGCATCAATTTAACCAATGTCGGCGGACATTTACAATTACCCGGCATCACCACTACGGTTACAAAAACAAACTCAATAAGCCATAAAGGCGGCCGTAAACGTTATTGGTTAATGTGGATATGTCTATTGTTAGCGGTAGCTAGGCCACAATGGCTAGGCGATCCAATTGAATTACCTTCAAAAGGTCGTGATTTAATGATAGCGGTCGATTTATCAGGCAGCATGCAAATTGAAGACATGGTAATAAACAATCAAACAGTGGACCGATTTACCCTGATACAACATGTCCTAAGTGACTTTATCGAACGCCGCAAAGGTGACCGACTCGGACTGATTTTATTTGCTGACCATGCTTATTTACAAGCACCACTGACCCTAGACCGTCGCTCTGTGGCCACATTTCTAGACGATGCACAAATAGGTTTAGTCGGTAAGCAAACCGCTATCGGTGAAGCTATCGCGCTGGCGGTTAAACGCTTTGATAAAGTAGATGAAAGTAACCGTGTACTGATTTTACTCACGGACGGTTCTAATAATGCCGGCAATATTGAACCCGATATTGCCGCCCAAATTGCCGCTAAACGTAATATCACCATTTACACTATTGGTGTTGGCGCAGAAATACTAGAACGGCGAACTATTTTTGGCAAAGAGCGCATTAACCCGTCAATGGACTTAGACGAAGTCCAACTCAAAAAATTAGCCAACATGACCAAAGGTCGTTACTTTAGAGCCCGAAACAGTGAAGAACTAGAAAGCATTTATCAAGAAATAGACAAGTTAGAACCTGTGAGTCGAGATCAATTGAGCTACCGCCCCAAAAGTGAATTATTTTATTGGCCGTTATTAATGTCATTATTAATCAGTTTTTTAATCAGCTTGCAACAGCAATGGCCTGCTCAGTTAGTGCCTAAAAAAAACGCTAACAAAGAGGCGAAAGAGTAATGGTTCATTTTATTCGCCCAGAGTGGCTAATCGGGTTTATCCCGGTGGTGATATTAAGTGCATTATTTTGGCGTAAACATAGCCAGCAATCTGCATGGAAGCAGTATATTGCTCCGCATTTAAGTCAGTTGCTGATCACCCAAACAGTCGATAAAACTCATCAACCTAAATGGTTATTAATTGCCTGTTGGATGATTACAGTGATCGCGCTTGCAGGACCGGCATTGAATAAACAAAGCCTGCCAGTATTTGCTACCGAGCAAGGACGAGTGCTCATTATGGATATGTCCCAGTCCATGTATGCCACTGACTTAAGCCCGAACCGCTTGTCCTATGCTAAATTTAGAGCGACCGATTTACTCAACGAATTAAAAGAAGGCGAAACCGGGCTGATTGCCTATGCAGGTGATGCTTACACTATTAGTCCATTAACCCGCGACAGTGGCACCATTTTAAATTTACTGCCTACATTATCACCCGATATTATGCCGACCAAAGGCTCTAACTTAGCGGCAGCATTATCACTAGCAGAAAAACTGCTGGCTCAAGGGGGCCATGTCAGTGGTGATATTATTGTTATGACCGATGGCATTTCTGCACAACAATATAATCAAGCCAAAAATGCACTCAACGGCCGTTATCGCTTATCAATCATGGCTTTTGGCAGTAAGCAAGGCGCACCCATTCGTTTAGCTGACGGCCAATTACTGCGTGATAATAGTAACGAAGTGGTAGTGACTAAAACCGATTATGTTTTGTTGCAACAACTTGTGCAACAACATCAAGGGATCCTTGTGCCAGCCCAAACCGATGGCAGCGATGTCACAACGTTAACCCACTGGCTAACGTCAGAAGGCGATGCAACCGAAACTGAACTTGTTGGTGAAACCTGGCAAGATCTGGGGCCATATCTTGCCATGTTATTAATTATTCCGATGTTAATGAGTTTTAGACAAGGATTGCTCACTCTAATATTGAATCCATTACTATTACTTGGCACCTTAATGAGCTTAAGTGCCGTCAATAGCCAACCTGCACAAGCCTCAATCTGGCAAGACTTATGGAAAACCCAAGATCAACAAGCACAATCAGCGTTTGAGCAAGGTGAATTTACCCAAGCCGCTGAAACATTCGAGAACCCACAATGGCAAGCCTCTGCGCAATACAAAGCCGGTAATTATCAACAAGCACTAGCAGGATTTGAGCAAGATAACAGTGCAAACGGATTGTATAATCAAGGTAATGCACTGATGCAGCTTAACAATTATCAAGAAGCGATTAACCGTTATCAGCAAGCCCTAGAGGTACGTTCTCCATTTGCTGAAGCACAGCAAAACCTTGAGCTGGCTAAAAAAAGACGAGAGCAACAAAAACAATCTGATCAGTCAAATCAAGACCCATCAGGCGATGGCCAACAGTCAGATGACTCAAATTCAGACAAATCTAAGCAAAACTCTAATTCGTCATCCTCTGAACAGTCACAATCAAATCAACAAAACGATGAGCAAAATAATCAACAAAGCGATGAGCAGAAACAGAACCCGTCACAAAACGAGACTGGAAGCGATCAAGCAGAACCATCGCAAGGCAAGTCAGAGGAAAGTACAGATCAACCGTCTGATCCTCAGCAGCAACAAAGTGATAAACAAGAAAACAGCGACAATAGCCAAGCAGCTGGTGAGCAAGCTAATTCAGAACCTTCACAGAGTAATAGCCAATCTCAGCAAAGTGATAAAAAACCGAGCGATGACAAATCACTGAGTAACGAAGCCAGCATGCAAGCAGAGTCAGGCCAGGCACAAAATCAGCCTACCGAAAAACAACCATTGAGTGCATCATCTACAGAGGAAAGTACAACAGATAAGCCAGCAAGTGATTCTGCTGAAGTGGTATCGGCTTCGCAAATGAACCAAGATGATTTACCTGCTGACATGCAGCGTGCATTACGTGCCATTAATGAAGACCCACAAGTGTTGATCCGCAACAAAATGCAACTTGAATACCAAAAACGTCGTCAAAATAGCCAACCTACCAAGGATAATGAACAGTGGTAATTAGAACCTTTTTTAGCCTATTGCTATTCATCATTGCAGCCCCCGTCTTTGCACTTAGCCAAGTGCAAGCAACCGTAGACCGTAACCCGGTTGTTGCTGGTGAATACCTAGTACTCGATGTTATTGCCGATGATGATCTCAATGCCGGCGCATTAGATACCTCGGTATTGCTCAATGACTTTATTGTCGGCAGAACCAGTGTTGGCCGTAGCACCAAAATGATTAATTTTGACACCAGCAAAGAAACCCGCTGGCAGATATTATTGTCACCTAAATCATTAGGTAATGTCACCATACCTGCTTTCAATATCACTGGCGTTAGCTCTCAACCCATCACTCTAAAAGTGATACCACAAGGTGCTCAGCCAAGTGAAGTACAAAATGTGTTTATTGATGTTGACACCCCTGCATCCGACGCCTATGTCGGGCAATTAATCACTTATAAAGTAAAATTATATCTTGCAGTAGAATTACAGCGCGGAGTGTTAAGTGCCCCCGTGATTGAAGGGGCGCAAGTCAAGCAAATCGGTGATGACAAAGACGGCAGCGAAATTGTCGAGGGTCGTCGCTTTAGAGTGATTGAGCGCACCTACGGTATTATTGCCGATCTCCCTGGCGAGTTGGTGATTAATGGCGCGAGTTTTTCAGGCGATGTGTTAGTGGAAGCAGCAAGACGTGATGGTATGTTTGGTTTTAACGAAAGTCGTCCAATACAAACTGAAGCACAAAGGCAAGTCATTCAAATCAACCCAACGCCACCAAGCTATCAAGGAAAATGGTTGGTCAGTGATATTGCGGTGTTAAAAGAAACCTGGCCAGATGATATCAGCGAATTTGAAGTGGGTAGCCCGATCACTCGCACTATCAGTTTAATCGCTTCCAATACCGATAACACCAGCTTACCTGATATCGACATTCCGCTTGCTGAGGGATTAAAGGCGTACCCAGAAAAGCCGTTACGACAAACTTTTGTACGTGATAATCAAGTGGTATCTCAATACAGTTTAACCACTGCCATTGTGCCAACAAAACCAGGCACCTATACCTTACCCGAGATACGTGTTCCTTGGTGGAATCCGCATCTTAAAAAACAACAATTTGCCACGCTTCCTGCTCGTACCATTAATGTGATTGGCAGCACTGTTACCCCGACAAATATTCCATCAACAGCTCGTTTTACCGAGAATGAATCCGCAGGTTATTGGCCTTATATAAGCGCAATATTGGCAGTACTTTGGATAATCACCCTCATATTATGGCGTAAAGCCGTGATAGCAAACGTTGCCATTAGTGATGAAACACCCAAACGTAAAAAAATACCTACAACAAATGCGACAACGGGATTAAATGCCATTATTCATGCCTGTGATCGTAATGACAGCAGTGGTGCAATAAAGGCCGTACAACAATATTTTAGTCAGTGCTTAGGTCAACCTATGAGTTTGACCCAAATAAGCAGACTATCAACACAGCTTGCGTTTGCCATTCATAAATTACAAGCTGATAGATACAGTAGCCAACCACAAGCAATGGACAAAAAAACGCTAATGGATGCGATTTTAACGTATCAGCAACCATCCATTACCTATAAAAAATCGTTAATTGCAGAGCTTAACCCCTAGTATCAAAAGGCTAGGTAGCAGGTGAATTCTGCTATTTAGCTTGCTATTAAGCCATCCCCTTTTTAAGCTGTTACATATTATTAACTCAATAAAGTTAAAAAATGTTTGATTACCTGCGAAAGAAAAAGTCCGAACCCGCGGTCTTATCTGAGATGCTAACAAAACAACGACGATACGATAGCCTTGTCAGGGCCCTTCATACCGACATTTTTCGCTACGCCTTTTGGCTATGTGGTGATAAACATGTCGCCGAAGATATTACTCAAGAAACGTTCTTAAGAGCGTGGCGAGCGTTGGACTCTTTAAATGACGATAAAGCCGCTAAAGCATGGTTAATTACCATTTTAAGACGGGAAAATGCCAGACGTTTTGAGCGTAAACAATTTAACTACAGCGACGTGGAACAAGAATTACTTGAAGATGTTCGCTCAACAAGTCATGAAGAAGATACTGAACAGTATTGGTTACGTCGTCAAATAGGTAAACTCGATATCGAATACCGAGAACCTCTGTTATTGCAGCTGATCGGCGGGTTTAGCGGTGATGAAATTGCCACCATGCTCGAGCTCAATCGAAATACGGTAATGACACGTTTATTTAGAGCCAGAAACCAGTTAAAAGACGCTCTCGAAGCACCTGAGGTAAGAGGTCAATCAAATGGATGATCTACAGTTTCGTCGCCAAGCATATGGTGACCCCAATAATCAGTCCGATGAATTTTTAGCTCATTTAGCTGAAAATAAAGACGATGCTAAATTTGTCAAAGACCTAAAAGCTTTTGACCATAAACTCATCCAAGCACTCAATATTAGCGTGCCTGATGATTTGGCTGATAAATTGATTTTACGACAGCAATTGAGTCAACATCAAAAGAGTAAAAAACACGCTCGTTATATGATGGCAATGGCTGCATCGGTGGCATTTATTGTGGGTGTCAGCTTTAGTTTATTGCGCTTTACGCCCGTAAACTTAGGCGAAAACTCGTTGGCTCATGTTCACCATGAAACCAAAGCATTAATCATGGAACAAGATATTGGTTTTAATGACGTAAACTTTAAACTAGCCAGTTTAGATGGATTACGTGATTCGAAGTTTATCCAACAACCTGGGCGCGTTTTTTACACCTCATATTGTGACTTCCAAGGTGTCAAATCATTGCACTTGGTGATGGCCGACGAGCACGGAAACAAGGTCACCTTGTTCATTGTTCCCATAGAAAGCCGTATTGTGTTAGAAGAAGCTTTTGCTGATAACCAATATAAAGGTAAAAGTTTTCAAACAGCTGATGCCTATATGGTCTTGGTTGGAGAACCCGCTTCGGATCTTGATTTTATCAAAAAAGAAGTTGAAAACACCTTTATTTAAATCATATTGATGACAATCTAAAATCCGCTACTTCATTGAATAGCGGATTTTTTTACACTTGAATAATTCAAGGTGTGAACTATATTTAACTTCTACAAGCATGTTGGCCATAAAAATAATTCATTGGAAGCCATATGGAAATTCAAACACCGATCCTCATTACCTTTATCGGATACTTGGCTTTAATGATGGGCATTGGTTACTGGGCCTACCGTAAAACCGATACAGTCGATGATTACATTCTCGGTGGGCGAAAAATGGGCCCCGCGGTAACCGCTCTGAGTGTGGGTGCATCAGATATGTCAGGTTGGTTATTACTTGGTTTACCCGGTGCCGTATATTTAAGCGGATTAGGCGAAGCATGGATTGGTTTTGGATTAGTGTTTGGCGCTTGGCTTAATTGGCTATTTGTCGCCAAACGTTTGCGTATTTATACCCAAGTTGCCAATAATTCTTTAACGTTACCCGATTTTTTTGAAAACCGTTTTAATGACTCTAATGGGCTATTAAAATCGATCTCAGCGTTAACTATCATCATATTTTTCACCTTCTACGCATCTTCAGGCATGGTGGGCGGCGCGATATTATTTGAACAAGTATTTGGTCTCGATTATACCGTCGCCTTAATAATCGGCTCATTTATTATTGTTTCATATACCTTTGTGGGGGGATTCTTTGCCGTTAGTTGGACAGACTTCTTTCAAGGTTGCTTAATGTTAATAGCATTAATCATCGTGCCAATATCTATCTTTAGTCAACCAGATACACAAGCAGGTCTTGAAAAAATTGATCCAGCCATGTTGTCATTTATTAATGAAAACACCACGGTTATTGGACTTGTCTCTTTACTGGCCTGGGGATTAGGATATTCCGGTCAACCGCATATTTTGTCTCGTTTTATGGCTATCGGCAACCCGAATGATTTAGTGCTTTCCCGACGTATTGCGATGACTTGGATGATATTGTCGCTATTGGGTGCCTTAGCCACAGGTATTGCTGGCAGTCTTTACTTTGCTGCCGATCCACTTGAGAACTCAGAAACGGTATTTATTTATTTAGCACATGTGGCCTTTAATCCTTGGATTGGCGGTTTACTGATTGCGGCTATTTTATCAGCCATCATGAGCACGATTGATTCACAACTATTAGTCTGTTCCAGTGTGATCACAGAAGATTTTTATCTTAAATGGTTGCGTCCCCAGGCCAGCAGCAAAGAATTAATGCTCGTAGGGAGAATTGGCGTTATCGCTATCGCATTAGTGGCTGGAGTGGTTGCATTCAATCCTGAAAGCAGTGTTTTAGGGCTCGTCAGTTATGCATGGGCGGGGTTTGGAGCTGCATTTGGTCCCGTGGTGTTATTATCGCTTTTTTGGCAGAACTATAGTCGTAATGGTGCGATTTCAACCATTTTGGTGGGTGCGATAACGGTAGTGATATGGAAACAAATGACTGGCGGGATTTTTGATTTATATGAAATCGTACCTGGATTTATTTTTGCAATGTTAATTGGCGTCATCGTCAGTAAAGTATCACCACCAACACAAAAAACTATCGCCGACTTTACGGCTTTTCGTGAATCATTAAAATCATAGTACTTTTATGTAGTTCACTGATCTTGATAACTCAGCGTCTCTCCCTCAGAGGTTGAGTTATTCACTACCGTAATGGCGTTAAGTCACCAAACATCCAAAAAAAGATGACGTTACGTCATATTAAGCCGATTATGGTTAATCGTTATTTGTTTGATTCAACATCATTCAGTATAAATAAACGTTAATTGACATCTCCCCGCCTATTAATTGTCGTATTAAAACTGACGATAATTTACCTATACTGTCATGCTATCAAACACCTACTTCACCATTAAAAATAACAATTAACATAACATTAACAACAACTAACATCTGGTCGGAGTTGTCACATTGTTCACATTTACCTAAAATGCCCTAATTTTTAACCGTCAAATATCTGAAATGAATAAACTTTGTACCAAAACGGTAATAATAAATGGGAAATAATAATGAATAAGTTCCACAAAACCCTTATTGCTCTGGCTGTAGGCTTAATTAGTACCCAAGCATCCGCAGCCGGTTTCCAGTTAAATAGCCAATCAGCTACCGGTATCGGTCGTGCTATGGCTGGAGATGCAGTTATTGCTGACAATGCATCAGTCTTATCTCGTAACCCTGCAGCAATGGCTCTTTTTGATGAAACAGCGTTATCTTTGGGCATTATTTATGCTGATATCGATGTCTCGGTATCGGATGCTGAAGGAAATTTTAACGGAAAAGATGTTGATTTTGGTAGTGAACATCATGCTGCAGAAGCAAAAGTCATCCCCAATTTTTACTATATCAACCCAATTAACGATAAAATGGCTTTCGGTGTTGCCGTATTCAGTAACTATGGCACCGGCACCGATTTAGGCGACTTGGCAAACAGAACCCCTACTATTAACGGCAATGCTGTACCGCTGCCCCCGCCGGTAGATTTATTGGGTAACACCGAAGTGGTTACCATTAACTTCAACACCAGTATGTCTTATCGTGTGAATGATGAATTTAGTTTTGGTTTTGGTATTGATGCGGTTTATGGCAGCGGAACCCTGACACGTACAAGCGAAAACCCACAGGTTGGTAACTTAGTTGATGTTGATGCTGATGGCTGGGCTTTGGGTGGGATTGTGGGCGTGGTTTATGAAGTTAACCCGGATAACCGCTTTGGTCTAAGCTATCGTATTAGCCCAAAACTGACCGCCAAAGGTGATGTAAACTACGTTTACTCTCAATACAATGAAATAGATATTCCTATCGCTGATATTGCTCAGTTTGCCGGTTTCCACCAGCTAACGGATAAATTTGCCGTGCATTATACTGCTCAATGGACTAATTGGAGTGCATTCGACAAAATCGTGGTTAAAGACGGTTCAAATGGTGTCGACCAAGCAGACTTAAAAGAATATCACTGGAAAGACTCGTGGTTCCTAAGTTTAGGTGCAACCTATAACCTCACTCAAGATTGGACTCTACGGGCTGGTATCGCAACAGATCAAGGCGTAGTTAATCAGCATTCATCTTTATCTATCCCTGATTCTGATCGTACTTGGTATACCGCGGGTGTCAGTTACGATTTAAATCAAAAATCGAGCGTTGATTTAGGCATTGCTTTTGTCCGAGGAGAAGATGTTACTGTATTAGAAAATAGCAATCTTCTTGCGCAAGTGCCTGGCTACAACAGTGAGATTTCAGCACAAACCCGATCTAATGCTGTTTATTACTCAGTACAATATAACTACAGTTTCTAATTAGCAGTACTCAATTATTACTATTTAATCATTTGTCTTTACTGTTTTTTTTCGTCCACTCACCACGGACTAAAGAACAGCAGCACCCTTTTCAACTAAGCCGCCTTCATCTTAAACTGGCGGTTTTTTTATAGCTGTTATATCACTGAGTTCTAATTTATAAAGTTTTATAATATATCGGTTGCGTAACAGGCGAAAGTCCATTAGAATTTTCTTATAGACTTCCGAATAGGCTATCAATATGTCTCGCTTATCCAATTATTTATTCCTTGGTGCCATACTCACCACAATAGTTTTACCCAGCGCAGCCCAAGCCTCTGATGTTGATACATTAAAGCTGGTGTATTCCGAACAATATCAACCGCGATTATACGATGCGAAAATTGAAGCCATTAAAGCTGCAACTGTGTCTGCGCAAACCTCGGGACGGATCATGAATATCCATTTTGATGTTAATGACCTGGTTCCACAAGGCGCGGCTTTATTGGAAATTACCAATAAAGAACAAGGGGCTGGATTAGCAGGGGCTGAAGCTGAACTCGCCAAAGCAGAAGCGTTAAACACTGAAGCTCAAGCACAGTATATTCGTTATAAAGCATTATTCCCCAAAGGGGCGATATCAAAAGGTGCCATGGATGAAGCCACTGCCAAAGCCAAATCCAGCAAACAAGCTATCAGCGCCGCTCAAGCACAATTAGTAAAAGCTAAAGAAGGTTTGAATTACACCGTAGTGAGCGCACCTTTCAGTGGTCGAATGACCCAACGCTTCGTTGAACAAGGTGAAACGATATCCTACGGCCAAGCCTTATTCTCCGGTTATGATAATCAACATCTTAGAGCGGTATTTCAAATTCCCCAACAAGATATTGCTCAGGTGCAACAACAAGATCAAGTTACTATTCAATTATTAAACGGCGATGAAATCACTTCGAATGATATCCAAGTGTATCAATTTGCCGATCCTTTGACACACCAACATCAAGTGAGAGTCAATCTTGATGTCAGTAATATGCAAGATGTCATTGTGGGTCAATGGACCAAAGTAATAGTAAACTTTCCAAGCAGAACGAGTTTGATGATCCCATTGTCGGCCATACACCAAGTCAGTGACTTAACCTCTGTGTATCGCAAAAATGCGGGGGAAATAGTGCTTAACCAAGTACGTATAGGCCGAATAGATCGTCAACATAATACTGCTGAAGTATTATCAGGGCTACTGGAAGGCGATGAAATTGTTATCGATGCTGGACGATATTTAATTATGTCCTCAGCAGCGAAAGGTCAGGAGTAAACCTGATGACAACACCAAATGAATCAATGAAACTCGGCATTTCAGGCTCCATAGCAAAGGCATTTCAACACAGTGCTATTACTCCATTATTGGCTATTTTAGGTTTATTACTAGGCCTTTTTGCAGTGATTATTACCCCCAAAGAAGAAGAGCCGCAAATTGATGTCACTTTTGCAGATGTGTTTATCCCCTACCCAGGAGCTACACCAACGGAAGTTGAAAACCAGGTCACCTTGCCTGCAGAACGGATCATTTCTCAAATAAAAGGCATTGATACCCTTTACTCATTTTCTCAGCCCGATGGCGCGCTCATTATCGCTATTTTTGACGTCGGCGTTCCACGAGATGAAGCCGTGGTTAATTTATACAATCAACTGTATTCAAACAGCGATAAGTTTAACCATGCAGCAGGCATTGGTGAGCCGTTAATCAAACCTAGAGGTATTGATGACGTACCTATAGTAGGGTTGACGCTCTGGTCTCAAGATCCAAACATCACTGCAGAGCAGCTTACCTTGGTCGCATCGGGCCTAGAAACCGAACTAAAACGGATACCGGGTACTCGAGAGATTTATAGCCAAGGTGGCCACGAGATGGTGTTAAATGTGCGTATTGATCCTGTCAAGATGAACAGTTTCGGCGTAACGTTCAACGATATTAGTGCCACATTACAAGATAATAACCAACTGTCTACAGTCGGCTCGATGACGCAGTTTAATCAAGTAATAAAACTGCAAGCGGGGCAGTTTTTACAGACGCCTGATGATGTGAATAATCTGCTGATTAAAGTTAATCAGAGTGATACAACAACGGAGAAAAGTCCATTTCCTCGTGCAGTTTATTTATCTGATGTCGCCGATGTGAGCCTTAAAAGTGATATTCCTAAACAGCATGTTTGGCACGTAACAGATAAGGGTACTTACCCGGCTATAACAATCGCTATTGGTAAACAGGCAGGGCAAAATGCCGTCGACATTGCTGATGCCGTATTAGCCAAAATCGATGCTGTCGATAACGTATTAATTCCCGATAATGTCAATGTCGCTATCTCTCGCAACTACGGTAAAACCGCTGGAGATAAATCTAATACACTTATTTTCAAATTGATCTTTGCCACATCTGCGGTAGTACTACTGGTATTTTTCACCATGGGACTTCGTGAGTCTGCCGTCGTTGGTGTAGCCATTATCATTACTCTCGCCATAACCTTATTTGCATCTTGGGCATGGGGATTCACCCTAAACCGAATTTCATTGTTCGCACTTATATTCTCCATTGGTATCTTGGTCGATGACGCCATCGTGGTGGTAGAGAATATTCATCGGCATATGGCAATGAGTGATAAACCCATAAGCGAGCTCATACCTCATGCCGTTGATGAAGTCGGTGGGCCAACTATATTAGCCACCTTCACCGTTATCGCCGCCCTATTGCCAATGGCATTCGTATCCGGACTAATGGGTCCATACATGAGCCCAATTCCGATTAATGCCAGTATGGGAATGATTATTTCGCTATTAATCGCGTTTATTATGACCCCATGGTTAAGCCGCATATTGTTAAAACCTCATAAAAAGTCACATAGCTCAAACAATAAAGCGACTGACACAGGCGTACCAGTAGAAGAAGACAATCGATTAACACGTCTATTTACGCGAATAATGAGTCCTTTTTTACTCGGCGAACATGCGCCAAAAGCGCGAAAAGGCTTGGCTTTAGGGATCGTATTATTGATTGCCTTCGCTATCGCCTTGCCTGTAATGCAAGCTGTAGTACTAAAAATGCTGCCTTTTGATAATAAGTCTGAGTTTCAGGTGATGGTCGACATGCCTGAAGGCACCCCTGTGGAACAAACTCAAAGAGTATTGCAAGATCTCAGTCAATATCTCAGCAGTGTAGAAGAAGTTGAGCATTTACAGTTGTATGCGGGCACCCATGCACCTATGAATTTTAATGGCTTAGTTCGTCATTATTTTTTACGCAGCAGCCAAGAGCTCGGTGAAATTCAGGTCAATCTAGTGGATAAAAAACATCGAGACCGCGACAGTCATACCATTGCATCATCTGTACGCGAGCCGTTGCAAAAAATTGGCCTACGTTATCAAGCCAATATCAAAATTGTTGAGGTACCACCAGGCCCACCGGTTTGGTCACCTATAGTTGCTGAGGTTTATGCGCCTAACACCGAGTTACGTGAACAAGCAGCTAATGACTTATTGCAACGTTTCAGAGATACCGAATACGTTGTTGATATGGATATTTATTTGCCTGCGCAACAACAAAAGTGGCAAGTGGTCATTGATCGAAATAAAGCCAGCTTAATGGGTGTTTCTTACGCCAGTATTGTGGATACGATCAGCACTGCCGTGGATGGTAAGGACGTCAGTTACTTGCATCAAGCACAGTTAGCTCATCCCACACCGATTAGATTACAGCTTGATGAAGCCGCTAAAGTAGATCTAAAGCAAGTCTTGTTATTACGCCTACCGACTCAATCAGGTGAAACAGTACCACTGACAGAATTAGTTAAGGTGCAACAACAAGTGATTAATGCACCTATTGTTCATAAAAATATGGTGCCTATGATAATGGTTATTGCCGATATGGCAGGGCCAACAGGTAGCCCACTTTATGGCATGTTTGATATGGTCAGTCAAATTAATCAACAAAATGAACAAGGTAACTCAAGTTATCCTATTAAACAAAATCTGGTGAATCAGCCAGATGGATTAACCGACGTTTCCATTTTGTGGGACGGTGAATGGAAAATCACCTATGAAACTTTCCGTGATATGGGCATTGCATACGCCGTCGGTATGATTGCGATTTACTTACTCGTTGTGGGTCAATTTAAATCTTATATCGTGCCGTTAATCATCATGGCGCCAATTCCATTAACCATTATCGGCGTTATGCCTGGACACGCTTTGTTAGGCGCTCAATTTACTGCACCGTCAATGATAGGCATGATTGCATTAGCAGGCATTATTGTTCGAAACTCTATTTTATTGGTTGATTTCATTAATCAACAAACGGCTGCGGGAGTGCCCTTAGAGCGAGCCGTGATCCACTCAGGTGCGGTAAGGGCAAAGCCGATTATGTTGACTGCATTAGCAGCAATAATTGGCGCATTATTCATTATTGATGACCCTATTTTTAACGGTTTAGCCATCAGTTTAATTTTTGGAATTTTTATCTCAACCATTTTAACGTTAGTGGTGATCCCCGTATTGTATTTTTCGGTGATGAAAAATAAACTCGTTATCACAGCTAAGTAACAAGATTATGTTGTTAACTGGGCAACGCCCAATAAGGAGCTCGATATGTCAGTAGAGAGAAGTATTATGGCCTTTGCAGGCTTCATGGTTTTATTATCCATTGTGTTAACCGCAACCGTCAGTCCACATTTTGTCTGGCTAACCGTGTTTGTAGGCGCTAATCTATTCCAGAGTGCCTTCACAGGCTTTTGTCCTGCGGCAATGGTCATGAAAAAATTTGGGATCAAAACCGCGGCAGAAATAGCCTTAAATAAATAACAAGGAAATTATTGTGTTTAAAAAATCTATGCTCTTGTCTGTTAAAATCATATTGGCGCTATTAGTCATGTTATCGGCAGCAATAATGCCAACTTGGGCAACAGAGCAAGAGCCTAGCGTTGCATGGGAAAAAATAGATCGCGGTGTCACGTTAATTGATGTTCGCACTGTTGAAGAGTTTGCTGCGGGGCATATTGACGGTGCGATTAACATTCCATTTGATCAAATAGTGCCAGAACTTGCAAAACTTAACTTGGCCAAAGATACTGACCTTGTATTATATTGCCATAGCGGTCGCCGTAGTGGTATTGCACAGGAATCATTAGTAAAACAAGGTTACAGCAACACCTATAACGCTGGCGGTTTCGACACTTTGATGTCATCACGATAATCTTAGCAATCAGCTATATCAACCAAGTCTAAAACCACAGGTCTATTACTGTGGTTTTAAGTTCAATAACCTAATGGCTTGCCTTGCCTAACCCCCTAGTATCAATACACTCTTTTTATCAGTATCGTTCCATATTCATCATTCCGCAAAGTATTGTTTACACTTAGTATTAGTTAATTATTTATTAGCATATACAGCTTTATCTATTCACTTTTAAGTTAAGCGGATTATAACATTAACTCGATTATAATTAGATAGATAACGTTCTATTTTAGGGCGGCAATATGATTTTTAATTCAAATATAACAAATAAATATTCATATAGTAGAGTTTAAGCCACTCGTTTACCAACGACACTAGTTAACATCTTGTTTACATGCACCGAAAAAGTGATTACCTTTTATACAGATAGGCAGAATAAGCTTATCAATAAAACATAATTATAAAAGACATTACGTCACCCTCGTAACATGGAAGATAATATGAAAAAGCATAAAAACCCAGCTGTCGTGCTTAGCATGACAGCACTCGCGTTAGCCATTTCAACTCAAGTCAATGCTGCTCCGACCCCCTTGCAACTCTCTGCAACTAACCAACAAATTGAACAACAATCTCCGTTACCAAAACGTTATATTGTTAAGTTTAGAAATGACAACGCAGCACAAACATTCAGCGACAGTTCTGCAGTACAAAATGTGGACGTGCAATCAGAAACAAATAGCATGTCTTATGAGCCTCGCTCAAATGAAGTCTTCAGTCAATTTCGCGCCTTGAACAGCGTAAAAGCGCGAGAAATGAAACGCGTTGGTCGTAGCAATAGTTATTCGGTCAAACTCGACTCGCCTTCGATTAAAGCATTGCGTTTACGCCAAGATGTTGAATATGTTGAAGAGGATTCACCACGTAGACTACTTGCAGAAACAACACCTTGGGGACAAACCTTTGTTGGCGCGACAGTACTCAGTGACAGCCAAGCAGGTAATCGCACTATTTGTATTATCGACTCTGGCTACGATCGTAGCCACAACGATTTAAATGCAAACAACGTTACGGGAACCAATAACTCAGGTACAGGAAACTGGTATCAACCAGGTAACAATAATGCCCATGGAACCCATGTGGCAGGTACTATTGCGGCAATTGCAAATAACGAAGGTGTGGTCGGGGTTATGCCTAACCAAAATGCCAATATTCATGTGGTAAAAGTGTTTAACGAAGCTGGCTGGGGTTACTCATCATCACTCGTGGCCGCTATCGATACGTGTGTTAATTCAGGTGGCGCCAATGTAGTCACAATGAGTTTAGGTGGCAGCGGTTCAACTACTACTGAGCGTAATGCATTGAATAATCATTATAATAATGGGGTATTATTAATTGCAGCAGCAGGCAACGCAGGAGACAGTAGTTACAGCTATCCAGCATCTTACGACGGTGTGATGTCGGTGGCAGCGGTTGATAGCAATCTGGATCATGCCGCGTTTTCACAATATACAGATCAAGTTGAAATATCCGGCCCCGGTGAAGCGATTCTTTCAACCGTAACGGTTGGTGAAGGACGTTTGGCCGATATCACCATTGGTGCTCAGTCGTATTTTAGTAATGGCGTAGTGCCGCATAACCGTCTGACACCATCTGGAAGCAGTTACACTGCTGCACCTATTAACGCAAGTGCAACGGCCACACTGGCAGAATGTACCGTGAGTGGTACTAGTGTTAACTGCGGTAATATGAGTAACAAAATCTGTTTAGTCGAGCGAGTCGGCAATCAAGGCTCAAGCTATCCAGAAATAAACTCAACCAAAGCCTGTAAAGATGCTGGGGCAGCTGGGATCATTGTTTACAGTAATAGTGCGTTACCTGGCTTACAAAATCCATTTTTGGTTGATGCAAATAGTGACATTACAGTGCCTTCAGTTTCTATCGATCGGACAACAGGGCTTGCTCTTAAAGCCAAGTTGGGGCAATCAACCACGGTGAGCAACCAAGGGAACCGAGATTATGCATATTATAATGGTACTTCAATGGCAACGCCGCATGTTTCAGGTGTCGCCACATTAGTGTGGAGTTATCATCCAGAATGTAGCGCTAGCCAAGTGCGTGCTGCACTCAATGCAACCGCAGATGACTTAAACGTTGCGGGTCGTGATAACCAAACAGGTTACGGGATGATTAATGCCGTTGCAGCAAAAGCTTATCTAGACGAATCATGTAATGGTCCAACCGATCCGGGAACCGGATCTGGAGACAGTGTACTTGAAAAAGGCGCTGTTAAAACCGGTTTAGCTGGTGCAAAAAGTGATGAACTATATTTCTCGTTAGATGTGCCAACAGGTGCAAAAGACTTAAGCTTTACCATGAGTGGTGGTACAGGCGATGCTGACTTGTATGTGCAGTATGGCGCATCACCTACCAGCAGCAGTTATGACTGTCGTCCTTGGAAAAGTGGTAATGCAGAGTCTTGCCCAATTGCGACGCCTCAATCTGGTACTTATTATGTGATGGTACAAGGTTACAGTGCATTTAGCGGTGTCAGTTTAGTCGCTAATTACACTGCTGGTAATACGAGTGGTGGTAACACTGGAGGTCCAGCAAGCTACACTAATACGGGTAATTATACTATTCCAGATAATAATACTACTGGCATAGTCAGCCCTATAAATGTTAACCGCACTGGCGATTCAGGAACGGTATCGGTGTCTATCGGGATTATTCATACTTATATCGGCGATTTAAAAATCCAGTTAGTTAGCCCTACAGGTCAAACGGTTGTTATTCATAACAACACAGGTGGCGGAACCGATAACCTAACCCAGACTTACACAGCTAATATGGCAGGTGTTGAATCAAGTGGTATATGGACATTAAAAGCCGTTGATAATGCAAACCAAGACAGCGGATATATCGACACTTGGAGCTTAAGCTTTCAATAATATATTCAATTGAACGCAAAAATAGCCACGTGATGTGGCTATTTTTATTATTTATAGATTAAACATGAGGCTGCGGTGATTGCAACACTGATGGCTGCTGACTATTCGAAATAACTTCAAATATTGAAGCAAATGAATTGGGCGTACTCACATCGACAGCAAGTTTTAATCGCCGAGCAATATCATTAGCAGACAACACACCACAGATAGCATGGTTTACACGGTCTAATACTAAACAATGTTGCTGTCCTGCAGATTTTAATGTTTCTATCACATCGCCAATTCTTGCATAACTTAAATCTTCATAATCAATCGCTTTAAGGTCTTCTTTAGGGATCATAAAATCCGCTACACTTAATTGCTCACGTTGATGCCCGGCTGCAACACGTTTTAATATCTCTTGATTATGTAAAGACTCAAAACTGATTAAACCTATAAATCGATCTGCATTATCGATCACTAATTTAAGACGAACATGAGATTTCTGCATTAAATGTTCAACGTTAACAGCGGATGTATTTGATTCAATAACCAGCGGAGTCACTTTCTTAAAGTCAGTGAACACATTTAGCGCTGAAGATAGTACTGATATATCTTCATGAACATCAGGAGAGGTTAATTCATCAATTTTTTCTACTGGGTATAGGGCTAACTTCTTCACAATAACATCCTTAATCAACAACCATCAAGAAACAAAAAACCATATATATTAATTGGTTATATATTTTCATGATGTCCACTACATGAATTAATTATCTGCCTGTGTTTTTATTAGTACAAGACCCTTTTGATTAAATTTAATTAACTTTTGCTAAATTAAGGTTAAATTCACTTTTTTGTGGTCGTAAATATGATAATGACCACTAGGTGCAATCTCGATCATTTTAAGGTTTCAGGCTCGATTAATACGCTATTGTTTGCATCCGACAACCATATTTGTCCCTCACTAATGCTCACTTGCAATGTCATATTTCGATTAACAAATACATCCATTTGTTTCACTGCATCTTCAGGAAGATTAATCACAGCTAAATTATCGTAACGGGTAAACGCTTGTTGGTTCTGTTGCCACCAAATCGGTACACTTCTGCCACCGTAAGTATAAAGAATGACTTGTTTTGAGCGACCACAGGCTTTTCTGAGCCACTTCTCATCAGCTTGGCCAAACTCAACCCAAAGATCGATTTCACCCGTTAGATTTTTATCCCAAAGTTCTGCTTCATCATCAACACTTAACCCTTTGCTGAACACTAATGACTCAGAGGCATTTAAGGCGAACGCCAATAATCGAACCATCATACGGGTATCCGTTTCAGAGGGATGTTGCGCTAAGGTAAATTGATGATCGGCATAATAATGACGATCCATATCTGCTATCTGCAGTAATACTTTAAAAACGGTAGCTTTAGCGGCCATAAAGGGTTCCAACTAACATAAAAAAACCGAGTCTACTACAAAGTAGACTCGGCATAATAGGACATCGTACTTATCGGGTTAAATAGCGCCAGGGCGTAGATGTTTGGCCATGGGGAAATGCGCACTTAACTGGGCAACTTTTGCAACAGAAGACACTATTAACATACGACTTCCATGTTCATATTGATGGGTAATATCACTTAATAATGGTAGCGTTTCTCTGCTTGCATCACGCCTTAATAACTCATTAAACTCGCTGTCAAGCGGGTTATCACTGAAGACAACGTCTAACGTCTGTAGCAAGGGCATTGCTGCGATAGGCAATAAATGTGCTGGCGTATCCTCAGTTAATAGAATAATGTCACCTTTAACGCTAAAATCTTGAAAAGCGTTATGGAAACGCTGCTCGGTTAACGTATCAAATTTATCTTGGTTAGTGGTAAAAAATCGTTCCCAAAACAAACGTCTATCTTTACCTGCAAGTAATTTATCTTGAACTTCCTCTCGCTTGCTGGCAACAAAATCAAATAAAGGCGTTAACGATGACGGTAACATCGTTTCGAGTCGTGAACGGATAGTTCGAGCAAAAACTGGCGCGGCGCCAGCGGTACTGATGGCAACGACTAACCTGCCTCTATCCACTATTGAAGGCGTAATAAATCTGCAAAACTTAGGATTATCGACTACATTGACCCAAATTCCACGCTCAGTCGCTAATTCTGCGTACTCCATATTCAACTGCTCATCGGCAGTGGCGAGGTAAATGATATCGACGTTGGCAATATCATCACGGCACACTTCACGACGAGACAACTGGATCCGAGCTTGGGTATGATAGTTTTCAATGTCATTAGCGATCACAGGCGCTATTACATGAATATGAGCATCAGTACGAGACAGTAAATCCAATTTACGCGTGGCGACCTCACCAGCGCCAACGACTAAAACCTGTAGACCTTGAGTATCCACAAACAATGGGAAATATTGCATTAATCTACTCAGTCTTCAACAATAGGAAATTGATGTTGGATCCAAGCGCGGTACCCACCAATCATTGAAGCGACTTGTGTATAGCCCATAAGTTGTAGATTATAGGCCGATAACGCTGCACGTTGACCCGCGCCGCAATAAAGCAATAACGGGGTGTTTTTGTCCGGAAAACGATGCTCTATATCGCGTTCAATAATGCCGCGGCTCAAGTGTTTGGCATTGGGTAAATGACCTTGCAGCCACTCGTTATCTTCTCGTACATCAATTAATAGCCATTGATCTTGTTGTTGATATTGTTCAATGGTTAACAAGGTGACATGAGGCATAACAGAATCAACCAAACTGGCGAATGCTGGGGTTGCTTGCATAGGGTTTCCTTAAGTAAAGTAAAGTCACTCATTAGCGACAAATTAGCACTACATACGTCATAAACCTAAAAGTGGTTTACTCACTAGTTTAAGAAAAAAATAATCTTATACAAGCGCTTATTCGTTATGCATTTCACTTTGTTGCGAACTACATTGCCAGCACAATTCAAAACTTCCTTCGTTTATTTCATGGCATTGAACACATTGCCATTGAGGCTGTTCGATATCATGTGCATCCAGTAGCGTTTGTGCCGCGACAAGTTGACTGTCTGCTACCCATAACTCAACCGTCTGCATTTCAATCGGCAAACCTCCTACACCACCAATGAGAGCTTCACCTTTAAGATCAACGTCTATTCCGCTGGTTTCCAGTAGCCCTTTCCATGTGTGAGCCTGTAATAAATTACCACCGGCCAATAATACTTTTCGTTGTTCCATGCGTTATCCACCGTGATTGCTCTTGCTGGCAAATTAATTTCATCCTACTGCCTCAATCAAAATCTGTCGAGTACTGTTTATAAATTGGACATTTATCATAAACAATGATTATCTTAACGCTGTATGAGTCATTCGCACTCAATAACATCATTAATGGGATGCTAGATGACAAAAATAGTCTTAAAAGGTATCTTTCAAATCACTGCTTGGAATGAAACTGCTTATGCAGAACATGATGATAGCAGCAAACAAACCATTGCAGAAATTGCCCAAACTTACTCTGGTGATATCAGTGGTGCTGCACAGAACCGCTGTGTGATGTCGTATCAAAAAGATGGCTCTGCGGTATTTGTAGGGATAGAGCACTTAACCATAAATACCCCCGAGATAGCGGGTACATTAGTATTACAACATGATGGATTATTTTCACAAGGCGTTGCACAAAGCCAATTTAGCGTAATAGCGGACTCGGGGACCCATAACCTGCAACACTATCTTGGCCACGGAGAGTTTACCTCAACCGAAAATGGTCAAGCTGATTACACCATCACCCTATATCATGACTAAGGTAACCATTTCTCGTTTAGATACTGATATCGGCACGTTTAGAACCACGGTCAAGCTCACGCCGTCTGGATTGCTTTTTAGCACCGTTGACATACTAGGCTGTGATGGGTGGGAAGCATTGATAATCGATCCACACACTCAGTGGTACAAAACGTTAGTCGCTGCCTGTGAAGTTCATTTAAGCCAACAAAGAAATAACCTAGTCATAAAAAAATAAACCCCAGCAGAGCCAGGGTTTATTTTTAGTGATTGATATTAATCATGCCTATTAAGGCATCATTGCAGGTTGATCTGCACCTTCTTTTTCAATCTCTACAGGTAACATATGCTCACGATTGATACCCAATTTAACGGCTAAATAACTGGCCACGAAAATCGATGAGTATGTACCAACAAAAATACCTAATAACAATGCCGTCGCAAAGCCATGGATCATTGTGCCGCCTTTTAAGAACAGCGCAATAACGGTAACTAATGTAGTACCTGTGGTTATCACAGTACGACTCATGGTCTGAGTGATTGAGGTATTCACAACCTCTATAGGGCTACCTTTACGCATTTTAAGGAAGTTTTCACGGATACGGTCATACACCACGATAGTATCGTTAAGTGAGTAACCTACAACCGTCAATAAACCTGCCAATACAGTCAAGTCAAACTCAAGCTGTAATACCGAAAACACCCCTAAAGTCACAATAACGTCATGGGCTAACGCCGCAACAGAACCTGCTGCTAAACGCCATTCAAAACGAAATGATACGTAGATAAGAATACAAATAAGCGCAACAATAACCGCTAAGCCACCCTGCTCTGCTAATTGCTTACCCACTTGTGGTCCAACAAACTCAACTCGCTTTTGAATTACAGCAGAATCAATAGTTTGAGCAGCAGCTAATACTGCAGCTACTTGCACATCACTTTTTAAGGTCTCTCTTACCGGTAAACGAACCAATATATCGCGGCTGGAACCAAAGTTCTGTACTACCGCCCCTTCAGCTTCCGCTGAAGTCATCTTCGCGCGTAAAGCACTCAAGTCAACAGGAGCTGAAAACTCCATTTCAACAACAGTACCACCGGTAAAGTCTAATCCCCAGTTAATGCCTTGGACACCCAGCGACACAAATGAGGCTATCACTAAGATCATCGACATCACACTGATAGGCATTGCATGACGAAGGAAGTCGACGGTGTTCTTTACTGAAAATATCTGAAACATATTCAACTTCTCCTTTAGATAGACAATGACTTAACGCGTTTACCACCCCAAACCGCATTCACGATTGAGCGTGTGCCAATAATGGCTGTAAACATCGAAGTCGCGATACCTATCATTAAGGTAACAGCAAAGCCTTTAACCGCACCGGTACCAACAGCAAATAAAATTAACGCTGTCATAAAGGTAGTAATGTTGGCATCTGCAATGGTTGAAAACGCATTACCATAACCTTCATGGATGGCTTGTTGTACACTGCGGCCGTTTAGGAGTTCTTCACGGATACGTTCAAAAATAAGCACGTTGCCGTCTACTGCCATCCCCACCGTTAATACCATGCCAGCAATACCAGGTAAGGTTAACACCGCACCAGGGATCATCGACATCACACCAACAACCATGATTAAGTTAGCCATCAATGCCAAGTTGGCAATAAAGCCAAACGCACGGTAGTAAATCATCATGAATATAAGCACAACAACCATGCCCCAAACCATTGCTTGAACACCGTTTTGGATATTTTCAGCGCCTAAGCTTGGACCAATCGTTCTTTCTTCTACGATAGTGATAGGAGCAATAAGCGCTCCGGCACGTAACAGTAACGCTAAGCTCTGTGATTCAGAGTGCTCAAGACCCGTAATCACAAAATTACGACCTAAACGAGCCTGGATAGTGGCAACCGAAATGACCTCTTCAATCCTAGTCATTTTCACTGTGCCATCAGGATTACGTGTACCACTATCTTTATATTCGATAAACAATGTAGCCATTGGCTTACCGATATTGTCTTTGGTAACGTTCGAGAAAATCGAGCCGCCTTCGGCGTCAAGATTAATCGCAACCTGTGGACGGCTGTATTGGTCAAAAGTCGGTTGCGCGCCGGTGATATGATCGCCAGTGAGCATGACTTCTTTCTTCAATACGGCAATCCCGCCTTCACGACGTTTGTACACTTCTGCACCGGCAGGTACACGACCATTTGCCGCGGCACTTACATCCGCCTTGTCATCAACCATACGAAATTCAATTGATGCTGTAGCACCTAAAATTTCTTTTGCACGAGCAGTGTCTTGTACACCTGGCAGTTCAACAATAATGCGCTCTGCGCCTTGACGTTGTACGACAGGCTCAGCGACACCAAGCTCGTTGACACGGTTACGAAGGATGGTCATGTTTTGCTTCAGTGCTTCTTCCTTAATTTGCGTAAGGTAGGTATCACTCATGGTAGCAAGAAGCATAAACTCATCGCCGCTACTCGCATCGGTATAGGTCATGTCATTGCTGCGGATTTTTAAAAAATCCTCAGCTTCGACAACCGTTTCAGCATCACGAAACTTAATCGCAATCCCTTTCGGGGTTTTACGAATACCGGCGTAGCGAATTTTCTCTTCACGAAGCTGACTGCGAAAATCAGCTATTTTAGCCGCTTCCATTTTGCGGACCGCCTCGCCCATGTCCACTTCCATTAAGAAATGAACACCACCGCGCAAGTCTAAACCTAGCTTCATTGGCGACCCACCAACAGCTTCAAGCCATGCTGGGGTTGCCGGTGCTAAGTTTAACGCAACGGTATATTTCTGACCAAGTAGTTCAGCGATAGCCTCTTTCGCCACCAACTGCTGCTCAGGATTTTGTACGCGAACTAATAACTGACCATTTTCAAGCTCGGCGCGCTTTACGGCAATATCCTGACTCTCTAATAGATCAACGACAGTCGTTTGTGTCGATACAGTGACTTCAGCGCCGCGAGTCGCGACGATCTGTACTGCATGATCTTCACCAAACAAATTTGGAATTGCATAAAAACTACCAACGGCGATGATAAGCATCACCATGATGTTTTTCCACATTGGGTATTTATTTAACACACCATAGCCCTCTTGGCTTATAACGACTGAATAGAACCTTTAGGCAATACCGCTGCGATGTAATCCTTTTTAATCGTGATTTGGTTATTATCATTAATAGCTAATAACACATAATCACTTTCATCAGCGATTTTGGTCACTTTACCGAGAATGCCACCACTGGTTAACACTTCATCACCTTTTGAAATCGACGCCATTAGGTTTTTGTGTTCTTTAACACGCTTTGACTGTGGACGGAAAATCATAAAGTAAAAAATTAATCCAAACATGACGAGCATGAAAATTAATTGCATGGTTTCGCCACCGGCTATTCCACTTATTGGACTTGCATATGCATTTGAAATAAACATAGTTCTCTCTTCTTATTAGCTAAAATTAATCGATTAACTCAGGTACTTCACGACCTAGACTGGTGTAGAACTCCTTAACAAAGGCGTCTAATGTACCTGTCTCAATTGCGCCGCGCAAACCTTCCATCAAAATTTGATAATAACGTAAATTGTGAATGGTGTTTAAACGCGCACCTAAAATTTCATTACAACGATCTAAATGGTACAAATAAGCACGTGAATAGTTTTTACAAGTGTAACAATCGCACTTAGTGTCTAATGTTGCTGTATCATCACGATGGCGTGCATTGCGAATTTTAATCACACCTTCACTGGTAAATAAATGGCCATTACGGGCATTACGCGTTGGCATCACACAGTCAAACATATCGACGCCACGACGAACACCTTCCACTAAGTCTTCAGGTTTACCTACACCCATTAGATAACGTGGTTTGTCAGCTGGAATTTGCGGGCAAACATGCTCTAAAATACGGTGCATATCAGCTTTAGGCTCGCCCACAGCCAAGCCACCAACGGCATAGCCATCAAAACCTATGTCTAAAAGACCCTTTACACTCTCATCACGTAAATCTTCGAATACCCCACCTTGAATAATGCCAAACAAAGAGTTTGGATTTTCTAAGCGGTCAAATTCATCACGCGAGCGTTTTGCCCAACGCAGTGACATTTGCATCGACTTACGCGCTTCGTCATGTGTTGCAGGATATGGGGTACATTCATCAAAAATCATTACCACGTCAGAACCTAAAGAATTCTGAATTTGCATTGATTTTTCTGGATCTAAAAAAATCTTTTCACCATTAATTGGTGAGCGGAAATGGACACCTTCTTCAGTGATTTTACGGATGTCGCCCAAACTAAACACTTGGAATCCGCCTGAGTCCGTTAGAATAGGACGCTGCCAATTCATAAAGTCGTGCAAGTCACCGTGCTTACGCATGATCTCTTCACCAGGACGTAACCATAAATGGAAGGTGTTACCCAATAAAATATCGGCACCGGTAGCACGCACTTCTTCAGGCGTCATACCTTTTACCGTACCGTAAGTTCCCACTGGCATAAATGCAGGCGTTTCAACAGTGCCACGATCAAAAATAAGACGTCCGCGACGAGCACGACCATCTGTTGTATCTAATTCAAATTTCATAAATCACCTTGCCAGATAAACAGTCTGACTCGTTTAGTTTCTATAGTAATGAGGGCGAATTTTACTGCTTCAAGGTTACTGACACATTAAATCAAAAAAACGCCCACTACTGTGGGCGAGTATTTTAAATCAAATTCGTTGCTTAGGGGGCTTTTTTCGTCACAAACATTGCATCACCGTAGCTAAAAAAGCGATATTTTTGCGTAATCGCATGCTGATAGGCGTTCATCACTTCATCAAAACCGGCAAAAGCGCTTAATAGCATGATTAATGTCGACTCAGGCAAATGAAAATTGGTCACCATGGCATCGACTATTTTAAATTGAAAGCCAGGGTAAATAAAAATATCGGTATCACCACTGAAGGCTTTTAGTGGACCATCGCCACTGGCACGAGCTGCACTTTCAAGTGAACGAACAGACGTCGTGCCAACGGCAACGACGCGATAGCCGTTGGCTTTAGTTTGCGCAATGAGGTCAACGACATCTTGAGGAACGTTTGCCCATTCTGAATGCATCTTGTGCTCCAGAATATTATCGACCCGTACTGGTTGAAAGGTACCCGCGCCAACATGTAATGTCACAAAAGCAATATTGACGCCTTTAGCTTTTAGTTCAGCCAGCATAGCGTCGTCAAAGTGTAAACCTGCGGTCGGTGCTGCAACAGCGCCTGGTGTTTGGTTATATACCGTTTGATAACGCTCTTTATCAGCATCTTCATCTGGACGATCAATATAAGGCGGCAGAGGCATATGACCGACGTCTTCAAGCACTTCTAATACGGTTTTATCAGAAAGTAACTCAAGTTCAAATAAGGCATCGTGACGCGCCAACATTTTCATCTGGTATCCGCCGTCTAAATCGATAAGGGTATCAACTTTAGGGGATTTAGAGCTGCGAACATGGGCTAAAATACGTTTATCGTCCAGCATACGTTCAACGAGGATCTCAAGCTTACCGCCAGTGGACTTTTGGCCAAATAAACGCGCTGGTATGACTCGAGTGTTATTAAACACCATCAAGTCACCAGGATTGATCATATTGAGTAAATCAGTAAATTTTTTGTCAACAAGCTCACCGTTTTCGCCACTTAGCGTGAGTAAACGCGAGGCATTGCGTTGTGCTGTCGGATAGCGAGCAATCAGCTCATCTGGTAGGTCGAATGAAAAATCTGCAACACGCATAGTATTATCTCAACAGTAAAAACGGCCGCTAGTCTATGGCGAGCAAAGGTTAAGATCAAGTTTACTGATTATGTTGTCGGCTTTTGCTCTATGATCTCAGTGTCGAGATCATCGCTAGTAATCGGATTAGGCTTAGCAGCGTAAAAGATTTCATTCGATTTATATGAATGCACTTCATAACGCATGTCGATGTATACTTTATTTCTTTTGGTCGCTGTAGACCTGCCCAATAATTTTTTAAACCAATCTTTCATCATCCTTGATCCCTATAATTAATCCTATACCCTTTAAAAGCACTGACCTCTAGCCGTCACAACGAGAGATGCTCAATACTCAATGACATTTTTCGATAAAGCGTTATCATTAGGTCTACACACTCGCCACTTCGTAACGCTTTGTTACAATCGGTTAGTATCATACTGTAAAATAATAAAATTAGAAGTACAATTTATGAACTTTTTAGCTCACTTACATTTAGCCGACATCAGCAACACTCACCTAGTCGCTAATTTGTCGGGCGATTTCGCAAAAGGTAATATACAGCAACATCCAAAACATCTGCAACAAGGGATATGGCTTCACCGTCAGATAGACCAAGTTACTGACAGCCATGAAATTATTATCGACTTACTCAAGTTATTCCCTAAAACCTCACGCCGCGTTGCACCGATACTGGTTGATTTAGTCTTTGATCATTACTTAGCGTTTTATTGGGAAGAGTATCATCACCAGCCATTGGATGAATTTTGCCAAAAAGCATACCATCAACTTAGCACGACACCTGAATTACCCCCGACATTACAGGCAATTGCGCCACAAATTATTGAGCAAGATTGGTTAAGTAGTTACCAAACAAGGCAAGGATTAGATCAAGCGATTAAAGGTGTGAGTCGTCGCTTATCAAAACCGGAACTGTTTGATCATGCCATTAACGATATTGATAAGATTTATATTGATATTGAAATTGCATTTAGAACCTTTTATCCGCAATTAATGGCCTATAGCAAAGTTTATAGTCGTAAAACTCCAGCTGAATATTTACCTTAACACCGAGCAATAATGGAGTTAATTAAGTATGACATCATGGTTAACTAACCTAAAATCCACACTCACATCCGGGCGGTTTTGGCTAACTAGCCTTCGCGATATAATACTCATCGCAGTGGTATTGTTCACGCTTGCCAGTTATTTACAACGAGATATGCGAACAGGTATCGCCACGCCAATTCAAGCCCACACGATAGCCAATAAACCCATATCATTGTTTACCTCAACCTCTACTAACACGCAAATAAATATCAGACCGATGAATACCAACAATAAACCCACCTTGATCTATTTTTGGGGTACTTGGTGTCCGGTATGCAAAGTGACCTCTCCTATGGTCAACTCGGTTAATCTTAATCAAGATTATCAGGTTATTTCCATTGCGGTAGCTTCAGGATCTGATGTTGAAATTAGTCGCTTTATGCAACAACATCATTATGATTTTGAAGTGATCAATCAACAATACCAACCTCAGGCTGCGTTATTAAGCCAACAATGGGGTGCAATGGCTTTACCCGCTATTTATATCATTGATACCAACAATAATATCCGTTTTGTTACCTCAGGCGTGACCAGCGGTTGGGGAATGTCATTGCGCTTGTGGTTAGCGACTTGGTCACCCGCCTTTAGTTAAACGCCTCTGTTCAACTGGACAATTGATTTTTTGTTATGAGTAAAACTTTGTTAGTATTCGCGGCGGTAGTATTGGCGACGTTAATTTTTCGTAATACGAATACCTGAATCTGACTCAATTAAAGAGAATAACTCATAATGCACATCTTTACTTATCAACCTCCTTCGATCCCATGGTTGGACATACGCTATAAAGACCGTGACATTATCGTCATCAATAAACCTTCAGGCCTATTATCAAATCCAGGACGTTCACCTGACACACACGATACGGCAATCACTCGCTTGCAACAAAGCTATCCTGAAGCCATTCTGATCCATCGCTTAGATTGTGACACTTCTGGGATCATGATTTTTGCTCGAACTAAAAAAGCAGAATCGCATTTAAAAATTCAATTTCAAAATCGCCAAGCTAAAAAAGTGTATATTGCCGAAGTCATGGGCTACGTCAATGAACAACAAGGCAAAGTAAACGTCTCCATTGGGCCTAATCCTGATTCGCCACCATTCCAAATGCTCACCGACTCTGGCAAAGCTGCGTTGACCTACTTCCAAGTGCTTGAACATAGGCCACAGTCAACCTTGATGGAACTGAAACCGCACACTGGTCGCACTCACCAACTTAGGGTTCATATGCTGTCGCTTGGTCATGCCATTTTAGGGGATGAGTTTTATGGCGATACGGAGACAATTAATGCCAGTAAGCGCTTAAATTTACATGCGCAATTGCTAACGATTACCCACCCTTACAGCCAAGTCGAGATGACTTTCTTTAGTCAGCATCCATTTTAATTCGCAGCTAATTAAATGAAAAAAATGCCGACTCAATCGCGTCGGCATTTCTTCAATCAATATATCTTTACAATATTAGCCGGCTTGAGAGGCCTCTTTTGCTTCAGCAGCTTCACACGCTGCAGCAGTAAAGATCACATCAGTAGAACTATTTAATGCGGTTTCTGCAGAATCTTGGATCACACCAATGATAAATCCGACAGCCACAACTTGCATCGCAACATCATTAGAAATACCAAACAAGCTACACGCCAGTGGGATTAATAATAGCGAACCACCCGCAACACCTGAAGCACCGCAAGCTGAAACAGAAGCCATCAAACTCAATAACAATGCCGTCATAAAATCAACTTCGATACCTAAAGTATGAGCTGCAGCTAAGGTTAATACCGTAATGGTGATAGCAGCGCCGCCCATATTGATGGTGGCACCTAATGGAATCGATACCGAATAAGTGTCTTTATGCAGTTTTAGCTCTTCACACAAGGCCATATTGACCGGGATATTGGCAGCACTTGAACGAGTAAAAAATGCCGTAACACCACTACCGCGTAAACACTTAAACACTAAGGGATAAGGGTTACGTTTGATTTTGGCATAAACGATAATTGGGTTAACAACCAAGGCAATAAATAACATAGAGCCCACGAGTACCATGAGTAACTGGCCGTAACCTGCTAGTGCTTCAAAACCTGTTTCGGCAAACGTAGCAGCCACTAAGCCAAAAATACCTATCGGCGCTAGACGGATCACAAAGCGGACAATATTTGATACAGCGTCACTGACATCTGAAAGCATTTGCTTGGTGCTGTCACTGGCATGATGCATGGTTATCCCTAAGCCTGCTCCCCATACTAAAATACCAATATAATTACCCGTTACTAATGCGTTAACCGGATTATCGACAATTTTAAATAATAAGGTATTAATAACTTCGCCAATCCCTTGAGGAGGATTAGAGCCTTCAATGCCTGCGGTTAGCAGTAAGGTGGTTGGAAACGCAAAACTGAATAATACCGCCGTTAATGCCGCAGCAAAGGTACCCAGAAGATATAACATAATAATCGGGCGCATATTGGTTTGACTATTTTTCTTTTGATTGGCAATCGATGATGCAACCAGAACAAAAACCAGAATCGGCGCAATGGCTTTCAGTGCACCCACAAAGAGTGAGCCCAGAAAAGCCACACTATTGGCACCCGTTGTTGAAATACTTGCCAGAATCACGCCCAAAATGATCCCGCTGATAATTTGTAGCACAAGGCTACCGCTAGCGATACGAGCTAACAGTGATTTTTTTTGATTCATTGTTTAACCTATGATTATTATATTTATGGCTTTTTATGATCAAGATTTTGCTTATCTTTAAAAAGGAAACATCACAATACTGGTAACATCCACATTAACCACCTTACAACATATAGTGATATAACACGTATGCTACGATACTCATGACATTATCGATAATAACAATGCTATTACTGAAAACACCCTGCTCATTTTACTTATTGATGTGAAATTAACTCACACTCAATAAATACACTTCAATCAATTCGTTTTCAGGGATAGCACTCCCTCATTAACGTTAAGCATTACCTTGTGAACATCGAATATACTGACACTGTAAAAGCCTTATAGCTGTATATCAGGATGGTGTGTAATAAGTCTAGTCTTGATGCCAAATGAGTAAAAAAATTCAACCATCGTTCGCAAAGTAAACGTTAATTTAATGGTTGCACTTTTTTTGATGCTAACTTATTATCAATGTTAAAAGCCATGAAAGACTAACAGTGAAACAACTATTAAATATTAAGCAGACTGCAATGCATGAGCGCCTCTAAGCATCGCTTCAATTAACTCTTGAGCATCAAACTTAGTTAATGCCTCATTGGCTCCGACCTGTTTAGCTTGGCTGACACTAATTTCGCTGGATAATGATGTATGTAAAATTATGTACGCGTGTTCAATTTCGGGATTATTTTTAACCTCAAAGGCTAATTCATAACCATCAAGACCAGGCATTTCAATATCACTCACCAGTAAATCAATTGGTTTTCGGTCTGTAGCGGCTTGTTGCATAATATCTAGTGCGTCGCGACCATCTGCCGTCACTTGATAGGCAATGTTAATCGAGTCTAGTGCATCAGACAGCTGTTTACGGGCCACTTTTGAGTCATCCACCAGTAAAATTTGTAATGGTGTTAATTTTTCACGTTGAACATCGGTTAATATGGCTCGATTACGAAGAGGATCATCAGGAAAGATTTTTGATAGTAACAATTCGACATCCAGTAATTGAACTAACTGATCATCAAAACGAGTTACACCAGTTAGAAAGGCATTTTTACCTAAGTTGCTGGAAGGCGCCTCGATATTACGCCAGTTACACTCAATAATTTTATCGATTGAACGCACAAGAAAACCTATCACCATTCGCTGGCAATCAGTAATAATGATGTGGCAATCTTTACGCTCTTGTTCGGTCACAGGTTTATAACCAATGGCAGCAGCCATATCGATAACCGGAATAGTTATCCCCCGAATAGTGGCTGCACCCATAATGGAAGAGTGGGAGTGCAGAATTTTATTTAAAGGAGTAAACGGCACAAGTTCACGAATTTTTAAAGTACCTAAAGCAAACAGTTGTGTTTGATTTAACTTAAAAAGTAATAGACCCTGCGATTGATTCGCTTTGCTCGTTTTCGGACTCATCACTACTCCTTCATCTGAAGACTGAAATAAGCTTCACTATAGCATTTATCGTCAGAATATAGACTAACTTTAGCCAGCTATTTTATCTGCAAATATCATTATAAATCACAAAATTAGCAATTCATCCGATAATCAATGCAGCTATTACTAGACGATATTCGATTTACACTCAATCAAGCCCCACTGTTGGTAAAAGAGATATCGCTTACTCGCAATATAAAACAGGCTTGTAGTATTTAATGCTCTTTTCTCGGCAAACAGCCAGTGTAACGGGCATAGTCGATAATGGTTGAGATGTTCCGCCGCCTACAATGTAAATCATCACGGCCACTGTAATAAGCTTAACTGCCGATGAATATCGGATAGAAGGCTGAATATAACATTCGGGAATGTGGAGATGTTCGGTAAAAACAACAAAGGGAGTCAATTGATTTAATCAGTTACAGATCCAATCAATTGTCTCCCTAATAATATGAGATCTAAAACTATGAGATCTAAAACTATGAGGCTAAAACTCAAATAAATCAGTTCGAAGCGGCTTGCAGTTCGTAAAGCACGTCATAAACAAATTGATCCCAGCCTTCAGCATCAAACGCTAACCCGCAGGCATTTCTGACTTGGCTAACAGCATGCAAAGGGGCGGCACCGTTTTCCATCAAATAATAAGCCATCACCATTTGAGTACGATTAATTCCCGAACTGCAGTGCAATAATATTGCCTTTTGCTCACTTTCACATTCACGAATGAATGCTAATACCTGAGGTAATACCTCAGCACAAATGGCTAAATCTTGTGGTTTAGGTGGCATATTATCAGGTAAATTAAACACTTTATGACGCAAGCCTAATTCTGCCATAGCATCGACATCACAACCTTCACCATTATTTAATGATGCGATAGCAGCAAAACCAGCTTGCTTTAATTCAGCTAAGTCCCATGCATCTTTGTTTGGACCACTACGGCCTGCGACTTGCTTATCAACTAACCAAAAAATATCTTTCATATTACCTACTACTAATCAGATTTCTTAGCCCAAATACCAATATTAACGGAGGCTACTTTTTTGCGCTTTTTTTTACCACTACCTTCTGGCTTAGCCATTGGTTTAGGTTGTTCGAGTACGGTTTCAGGCACAACATCATCAGCCTCAAATCCGTTAACTTGTTCACGTTCAAGGCGAATTTTGTTTTTCTTCTCGATTACACAGAAGTGATGATACTCGTCATGAGACAATAAGGTCAACGCTAAACCAATTTCTCCCGCACGTCCACTGCGACCAATTCGATGCATATAATCTGCTGGGCTGCGCGGTAAGTCAAAATTAATTACCACAGGTAATTTTTCAATATCGAGACCACGGGCAGCAATGTCTGTCGCAATGAGTACTTGAATCTCACCCGCTTTAAAACCGTCTAATACCCGACTTCGCGCGCCTTGGGCTTTATCACCATGAAAGACTTCTGCAGTGATACCACGTTTAGCTAATTTTTCAGCTAAATGATTACAACTATTTTTGGCACTAACAAAGATCAATACTTGGCGCCATTGATGTTGTTGTAGCAAGTGTGCAAGTAATGCCGTCTTTTTTTCACGGTTAACCGTCATTACACGCTGCACTAAGGTACTCGTCTCAGCGCTTTGTAATTGTATCTCAAGTGGGTCCACTAACAACGCTTGCGTTAATTGACGAACTTCATCAGGAAAAGTCGCTGAAAACAATAACGTTTGTTTTTGCTTAGGGAGGAAGTTGAGTACTTGAGTCAATTCTTCAGTAAAACCAAGACTTAGCATACGGTCAGCTTCATCAAGCACCAACGTTGACACTTGAGACAACCTGAGTGCATTAGAAGAGACTAAATCGAGTAAACGGCCTGGGGTTGCCACTACCACATCCGCGCCGCCACGCAATGCTAACATTTGAGTGTTGACCGATACGCCACCAAATGCAGCAACCACTTTAATGTCACCATTTAAATGAACCGCATAGGATTTAAAGCTGTCAGCAACTTGCTTGGCTAATTCCCGTGTGGGTACCAAGACTAATGCACTCACAAAATTACCTTTAGCAGATGATGTTGCCCGACGATTCATTAATTGATGTAAAATCGGCAGAGCAAAAGCCGCTGTTTTACCTGAGCCTGTATTCGCACCCGCCAGTAAGTCTTTACCGGTTAGCGTACTGGGAATGGTTTCAGCTTGGATTGGTGTAGGCTGAATATAATTAAGCTCAGCTAATCTTGCCAACAATGGGGTATGCAGGCCAAATTCAGCAAAAGTCGTGACTAAAGAAGCTTGGGTCATGTATCAAATGCGCTCAAAAAAAGGTTATCAATCGGTCATTTTAACGTACTTTGGCGCAGCAGTCAGATAAATCAGTTAATTTCGTCAATCCCTTCTAGGTCGAGTAGCCATTGCTTCATGTCGAGCCCATAAGCATAACCTGTGAGCTTACCACCTTTGCCTATCACCCGATGACATGGGACGATAATGGCAATTGGATTAGCACCATTTGCAGCCCCCACAGCTCTAACGGCTTTAGGTCGCCCAATAGTATTAGCGATATCACTGTAACTGCAACGCTGACCGAATGTTAATTGACTCAATGCTTGCCAAACCTCTTGTTGAAACACTGTCCCTTTCGGCGCTAAGGTCACATCAAATTGTTGCCTTTGCTTAGCGAAATACTCAGCTAACTGGAACACAGTTTCATCAATGTGTCGCTGAGCCTGTAACAGTAAAGTTTGAGCATGCACTATGCCACTTTGCTGCAATGTAACTTGAGTTTGAATTTCTACTGTTGAACTTATTTGAACGAGATCCTCAACCTGTAAATGCGTTAACCCATGCTCAGAGGCTTTAAGCGAGAGTAAACCAACAGGACTTGTCACTAAAGCGTGACGCTTAGGTAAGGCAAATTGGGGCATAATATTATCCTTTTTTTGCAATAACAGGATCGTTATCCCAAAGCTGAAATGTTAAGTAACTGCCCCACGGTGATGCTTGTTTTGCGATCTCAGCGGCAATATTTAGGTATGATTTAGGTGTTTCAATGGCTTTACCCAATTGCTCATGTAACGCATGCAGGCGATTTTTAATGACTAAGTCAGAGCTCAAAAAAACATCAGGATCGCTCAAGCCTCGCATGTTAACGTAAGCAACTGTCCACGGGCCAATACCTTTTACCGCAAGCCAATCATCAGGCATAGAATCTGGGTGTTGATGCACAAATTCCCCCAAGGCATTTAAGGCTAATTTTCGCGCACCAGGCATGTTAAGTTCATCTAATGATGCCTTAGCGATTGCTTCTGCTGTCGGGAATAATCGCCAAGTTTTACCATCAATTACCAGTGAGGTACCATAATGCTCGACCAGCAAATTTAATAATTTAGTCGCTTGCAGGACACTCACTTGTTGCCCTAAAACGGCTCGACAAGCAGCTTCAAACACACTACCCGCGGCAGGAATACGCAAACCACTATCAATTTTGGCTCCTAATTCGATGATGGGTAATAATGCCTGCTGGATTATATCCATGTCGGCATTTAAATCGAACATGCGACGAAGTTGCAACACTATATTGTGTAAAAACTTAATATCATTGGCATCAACTAAGTAAATACTCACATCAAGTTGGGGTTTATCTTTATGAGCTGAAATGTAAAAAAAACCCTCCACGCCATCAAATGAAAACGTTCGACCATAACGGCCAGAAATATCATCAATTACTTCCATATTGTCGACTTGGCGAAAGGCATAAAAAGCCAACATCTTCGCCCAATTGAGGGGTGGTCTGTAGGCTAATGCTAATGTTATTGGTTTAATATAAGTACTCACGTGGTTATCTTTGTGAGGGTGAATAACATTCGTTGAGGATCGACTTTTCTGGCGTAAATCACTTGGGGTTAATCGTAATTCTTGTTTAAATATTTCATTAAACCGCCTGATGCTATTAAAACCCGCAGCCATGGCAACTTCAGTCATCGATAATGGTGTTTGGTGCAATAACTGTTTGGCAAACATCAACTGTTGGTACAACGCAAAGCGTTTAGGGGATGTACCCAATCCTTGGCTAAAGAGTTTATTCAAATACCGACTGCTAATACCTAGTTTCTCTGCCAGCTTGACCACAGTTCCTGGATTGTCGCCTTTTAAAAAGCCTTGCTCAATCAACTTTATTGCCCGCATTAACGTTGTTTGAGTCCCTAACCACGCAAATGAGCTTGGTGCACTATCTGGTCGACATCGAAGGCAAGGCCTCAGTCCAGCATTAGCTGCTTTTACAGCAGAATCAAAGTAACGCACATTTTTCTCATAAGGCGCAGGCGCGGGACAAATTGATCGACAATAGATACCTGTAGTTAGCACCCCTGTAAAAAATTGACCATCAAAGCGAGCGTCACGACTTAATCTAGCCTGCCGGCAAATCTGTGCTGCAACATTACAATCGCTGTGGATCTGTACCATTAGTCTCGCTAGCCTCTTTACGTTAATCAGGTTCAATCGAAAACTGAACCATTTTCCCTGCACTGCGTACTTAAGTGATTACTTTACCGAAACACAACCACCACGACTAGCGGAAAACGGAACTCAATCGTTTCGTATCATGTAACAATTTAACCGATTACATTTGGCCATTTTACGTTATCCTAGTCAGCAGAACTATCACCATGAAGTTAGAGCATTAGATGTTTAAATTTTTTGAATCATTGACCCAAGCATTACCACAAGAAGAACCGAGTCAGCCACCCAATACCTTATATGCATTTTGCCGCCATTATACCCGCGGATTTGGTAGGCCATTAATTATCATGTCGGTGCTTACGGCGGTGCTGGCGATGTTGGAGGTATCACTGTTTGGCTTTATGGGCAAATTAGTCGATTGGTTAGTGACCAAAAACCCGCAAACTTTGTGGCAAGATGAAAGCACGACGTTAATTACCATGTCGGTGGTTGTCTTAGTGGTCATTCCTGTGATTGTTTGGCTACATTCGTCTATCGTGCACCAGACGCTTTTGGGTAACTTCCCCATGGCCATTCGCTGGCAAGCGCATCGTTATTTACTCAAACAGAGTATTTCTTTCTATCAAGATGACTTTGCTGGACGAATAGCCACAAAGGTCATGCAAACCTCGCTTGCGGTACGTGAAACGGTAATGAAATTGCTGGACGTACTGATGTATATTTTAGTGTATTTCACGTCTATGCTCGTGATGATTGCCGCTGCTGATGTGCGCTTAGTGTTACCCATGCTCCTATGGTTGGCTGCTTATATCTTGATTCAATGGAAATTAGTGCCAAAGCTAAAAGCAATATCCACAGAACAAGCCGATGCTCGTTCAACGATGACAGGGCGTATTGTTGACAGTTATACCAACATTTCAACCGTAAAACTGTTCTCACATACCACCCAAGAAGCCGACTATGCCCAAGATAGTATGACGCGTTTCTTAAAAACCGTTTATGGCCAAATGCGTTTGGTGACGATAATTAATGTTTTGGTACAAATCATCAATTACCTTTTAGCATTTACCATCACCGCAGTGTCTATTTGGTTATGGGCTGACAGTGCGATTACGGTTGGCGCCATTGCCATAGCCGTGAGTTTAGCGTTGCGTTTAAATGGCATGTCACAATGGATCATGTGGGAAATCAGCTCACTTTTTGAAAATATTGGCACGGCGACCGATGGTATGAATACGCTATCTAAACCCATTGCTATCCAAGATAAACCCGACGCCAAAGACATTGTTGTTAATCAAGGTAAAATAGACTTTAATCAAGTTTGTTTTCATTATGGCGAGAAAACGGGCGTTATTGAGCAGCTAAACCTGAACATTAAAGCGGGGGAAAAAGTCGGTCTGGTTGGACGTTCAGGCGCAGGAAAGTCGACCTTAGTGAACTTACTAATGCGTTTCCATGATGTGGAAAAAGGTGAAATACTCATTGATAATCAACCAATAACGGATATTCGCCAAGATTCATTACGCGCCAATATTGGTATGGTGACTCAGGATACGTCGTTATTGCACCGTTCAATTCGTGAAAACATCTTGTACGGCGATCCCCATGCAAGTGATGAACAATTAATGGCGGCAATCACTCAAGCACAAGCGGCAGAGTTTATTGAAAATTTAACTGACCCATTTGGTAATAAAGGTCTTGACGCTCAAGTTGGCGAACGTGGAGTAAAACTCTCAGGTGGTCAACGTCAACGAATTGCCATTGCACGTGTATTATTAAAAAACGCGCCGATTTTATTGCTTGATGAGGCAACCTCAGCACTCGATTCTGAAGTTGAAGCAGCGATTCAAGAATCCTTTTATGAATTAATGGAAGGCAAAACCGTGATAGCAATAGCGCATCGACTGTCAACGATTGCGGCTATGGATAGACTCATTGTATTGGATCAAGGCTGTGTTGTTGAACAAGGAACCCATCAAGAGCTCATTAATGCCAGTGGCATCTATGCGCAACTCTGGGCCCATCAAACTGGAGGGTTTTTAGGGTTAGATTAATTAAGTACTTAAATTATTAAAATAAAACTAATAAGAGCCACTCAACTTTGAGTGGTTTTTTATTGCGGTTTGCCGAGATAACCCAATCCAACAAAAACATCTACATTAGAGACTTAGCAATTAACAAAAATAATTGATGTACAAAAAAATGGTAAAGCTTAGGGGGTTTAATAGATGCAGCGAGATAATTTGATGAGATTAACAGTAAAGCTATATGGTGGTCGCTACTGGGCTCGAACCAGTGACCCCCTCCTTGTAAGGGAGGTGCTCTCCCAGCTGAGCTAAGCGACCTGGGATATAACGCAAAATCTAAATTGATATGGTGGTCGCTACTGGGCTCGAACCAGTGACCCCCTCCTTGTAAGGGAGGTGCTCTCCCAGCTGAGCTAAGCGACCTGGGATATCAATCTATTTTTGTAAAAAAGCGTGTAAAATATGGTGGTCGCTACTGGGCTCGAACCAGTGACCCCCTCCTTGTAAGGGAGGTGCTCTCCCAGCTGAGCTAAGCGACCTGGGATATTTTACTTTCAAGTCCACCACTCTATGAGAGAAATGGTGGTCGCTACTGGGCTCGAACCAGTGACCCCCTCCTTGTAAGGGAGGTGCTCTCCCAGCTGAGCTAAGCGACCTGAGACTCTAACAGTTTAGTTAATTATATGGTGGTCGCTACTGGGCTCGAACCAGTGACCCCCTCCTTGTAAGGGAGGTGCTCTCCCAGCTGAGCTAAGCGACCTGGGATATAATTAACAACATTGACTTCATAAATAAAATCATGGTGGTCGATACTGGGCTCGAACCAGTGACCCCCTCCTTGTAAGGGAGGTGCTCTCCCAGCTGAGCTAATCGACCTCGCTGTGTGGGGCAGTATTATAGGGAGCGAGCAAAGCCTGTCAACGCTTTTTATTTAAAAAAATGTCAGTCGAGCTAAAATTGTTCGCTTTGATGCTTTGTTAAACAAGAGATTGAGTTTAATAATAAAGAAAATTCAAAAACCGCCTTAGGTTTACGCGTCCGCCATTTCAACTACTCAGTTAGACTGTTAGAATGACGCTACATTTTTTTGTTTGTCTTTTTATAGACGTTTATAAATAGGTTAGTGTCCGATTATGACAACTAAGACGCGTTTTGCCCCAAGTCCAACAGGTTTTCTTCATGTAGGTGGTGCCCGTACTGCTCTGTATTCATGGTTACACGCACGTGCTAATAATGGTGAATTCGTACTGCGTATTGAAGACACAGACATTGAACGTTCAACTCAAGAAGCCTGTGATGCTATTCTTGATGGTATGAACTGGTTAGGTTTGACTTGGGATGAGGGTCCTTATTATCAGACTAAGCGTTTTGATCGTTACAACGAAATTATTGAGCAAATGCTAGATAATGGCTCTGCGTACAAATGCTATTGCACACGTGAACGTGTTGAAAAAATGCGTGAAGAGCAATCGGCACAGGGTTTACAACAAAAATACGACGGTTGCTGTCGAAACCTTGCTCCTCGTGATACTGACGAGCCTTTTGTTGTTCGCTTTAAAAACCCCGCCGAAGGCAGTGTGATATTTGATGATCACGTTCGTGGGCGCATCGAAATTTCAAATGATATGCTTGATGATTTAATCATTAAGCGCACCGATGGTGTTCCTACTTACAACTTCTGTGTTGTCGTTGATGACTGGGATATGGGCATTACTTGCGTTGTTCGTGGTGAAGATCATATCAATAATACTCCACGCCAAATCAACATCCTTAAAGCACTAGGTGCTCCAATTCCTGAATATGCCCATGTATCGATGATTTTAGGTGACGATGGTGCCAAGTTATCTAAGCGTCATGGTGCTGTAGGTGTGATGCAATATCGTGATGATGGTTATTTACCTGAAGCACTATTAAATTATCTGGTTCGTTTAGGTTGGTCACATGGCGATCAAGAAGTATTTTCAATGGAAGAGTTGAAAACGCTGTTTAAATTAGATGATATCAATAAGGCGGCTTCTGCTTTTAATACCGATAAGCTAATTTGGTTAAATCAGCATTATATAAAGTCACTTGATCCTGTTTATGTAGCAACACATTTACAGTGGCACATGGATGACCAAAAAATTGATATCAGTAATGGCCCTGCGTTAACGGAAATTGTGACTGCATTATCTGAACGCGCTAAAACATTAAAAGAGTTAGCCGCTTCTAGTCGCTATTTCTATGAAGATTTTAGCGATTTCGACGAAGCACAAGCTAAAAAGCACTTACGAGGTGTGGCACTAGAGCCTTTAACATTGTTCAATCAAAAGTTATCTGAACTAAATGATTGGAGTGTAGAGAATATTCACCACGCTATCGAAGCCACTGCCACGGAACTTGATGTTGGTATGGGTAAAGTTGGCATGCCGTTACGTGTTGCGGTTACAGGCGCAGGACAGTCTCCAGCGTTAGATTTAACCTTGTTCTTAATCGGAAAAGAAAGATCTGCGCAAAGAATATCCAAAGCGATTGAATTTGTAGCAAATAGAATAAATTCCTAAAAAACGAGTTGACACTTTTGGGTATGCTGCATAGAATGCGCCTCGCAGTTGAGACATGATGTCAGGTTATTCTGGTAGCATATTCAAAAGCATTAAGTAAGAGGGGCTATAGCTCAGCTGGGAGAGCGCTTCGCTGGCAGTGAAGAGGTCCACGGTTCGATCCCGTGTAGCTCCACCACTTACTTGTTCATCTTTAATTAGATAATTAGCATTAATGTTTAGCCTACAGACATTGATGAGTATTCACTCGATACAGAGTATAACGTATCAACTGTGTCCCATTCGTCTAGAGGCCTAGGACACCGCCCTTTCACGGCGGTAACAGGGGTTCGAATCCCCTATGGGATACCATATTTAAGATGGTTGAACATAATTCGAAAGAGTTGTTTGATGATCTATTAAGCGTTGGTGTTTAGCCTACAGACACCAATGAGTATTCACTCGATACAGAGTTTAACGTATCAACTGTGTCCCATTCGTCTAGAGGCCTAGGACACCGCCCTTTCACGGCGGTAACAGGGGTTCGAATCCCCTATGGGATACCATATTTAAGATGGTTGAACATAATTCGAAAGAGTTGTTTGATGATCTATAAAGCGTTGATGTTTAGCCTACAGACATTGATGAGTATTCACTCGATACAGAGTATAACGTATCAACTGTGTCCCATTCGTCTAGAGGCCTAGGACACCGCCCTTTCACGGCGGTAACAGGGGTTCGAATCCCCTATGGGATACCATATTTAAGATGGTTGAACATAATTCGAAAGAGTTGTTTGATGATCTATAAAGCGTTGATGTTTAGCCTACAGACATTGACGAGTATTCACTCGATACAGAGTTTAACGTATCAACTGTGTCCCATTCGTCTAGAAATAGCGCTTAGGACATCGCCCACTTTGGTTTATAAAGAGTCGGCGGTAACAGGGAGTCGGAGCCTTTGGGTTTGTTCTTCATTATAGGTAACTAGCACTGGTGTTTAGCCTACAGACACCAATGAGTATTCACTCGATACAGAGTTTAACGTATCAACTGTGTCCCATTCGTCTAGAGGCCTAGGACACCGCCCTTTCACGGCGGTAACAGGGGTTCGAATCCCCTATGGGATACCATATTTAAGATGGTTGAACATAATTCGAAAGAGTTGTTTGATGATCTATAAAGCGTTGATGTTTAGCCTACAGACATTGATGAGTATTCACTCGATACAGAGTATAACGTATCAACTGTGTCCCATTCGTCTAGAAATAGCGCTTAGGACATCGACCACTTTGGTTTATAAAGAGTCGGCGGTAACAGGGGTTCGGATCCTTAGGGTTTTGAATTTCAATATAGGTAATTAAGCGTTGATGTTTAGCCTACAGACACCAATGAGTATTCACTCGATACAGAGTTTAATGTATCAACTGTGTCCCATTCGTCTAGAGGCCTAGGACACCGCCCTTTCACGGCGGTAACAGGGGTTCGAATCCCCTATGGGATACCATATTTAAGATGGTTGAACATAATTCGAAAGAGTTGTTTGATGATCTATAAAGCGTTGATGTTTAGCCTACAGACATTGATGAGCATTCACTCGGTACAGAGTATAACGTATCAACTGTGTCCCATTCGTCTAGAGGCCTAGGACACCGCCCTTTCACGGCGGTAACAGGGGTTCGAATCCCCTATGGGATACCATATTCAAATTTTAGTTATATTAGCTAGAATTTGGGGCTATAGCTCAGCTGGGAGAGCGCTTCGCTGGCAGTGAAGAGGTCCACGGTTCGATCCCGTGTAGCTCCACCAAATATTTGGTAACTAATGCATATTCAGTATATGACATTAATAAAAAACCACCTTCGGGTGGTTTTTTATTACCTGATAATTCTCTTTATTTAATCCATTTAAACTCATATTGTTCAGCCACCACTACCCTATAACATCACCATCAACGCTAACGTATGACTTTCCAACCATGACCATCTCTCGCTGCGTGACAATCCTCACACAAAATAACTTCCCACATAGCTATATAAATTAAAGCTATTACACCTCAATTAGTTACATATTAATAACATACGGCCAGATGCTTGCTTCTTATTATCTATCCTCATAAGTATTTATGGCGTACTTGTTCTAGAGCAAGTCAGCTCCTTGAGGAAAATATAACCCTAAAAAAAGGAAGCTAATTATCATAAAAAAATCAACAATCACCTTTTACACCGCCACTAAAGTCAATGGCTAAGCTAGTAACTATTGCTTCAGTTTTCGCGGCGAGTTTTAATGTTTTTGCTGACACTATAGAAATTACTTTTTCGCATCTCGTGGCCGAAAGCACGCCAAAAGAACAAATAGCACTTAAGTTTGAAGAATTGAGAGAACAGCGTTTACCCGGTGAGTAAGTTGTTAAAGTATTTTTAACTTACCGCTAATTGGCTGGGCATTGCTATATATGATATTAATATGCCGCAACTCGATGGTTTGAGTTTATTGCAACAACAGAAACAACAAGACGTTGAATTGCCAGTGGTACTATTAACCGGTCTGGTGATATGGCTATGGTCGTAGACGCTCAAAAAATGGCGCTTACGACTTTATTGAGAGTTAATCTACTTCGGAAACATCAATAACTTGCTTTTGGTGTTTCCCTAAGCGCCAAATAGTAACTAGGAGCAACACCAAAAGACTCATAGAGCCCACTACCACGCCATTCCATTCAGCTTTATGCCAAAACAACATTAAATATGGCCCACCTAAAGATGCACCAAGATAATAGCAACATAAATACAACGACGTCGCTTTAGCACGGTGACTCGTGGCACGAATAGCCACAAACGAATTACAGCAGCTATGAGTTAAGAAAAAACCGCAAGCGGTAATCAAAAATCCGACCACAATCGCAGTCAAGGTATCCACCAAGGTTAATAATGTGCCTGCAACCATTAAGCATAATGCCACTCTAAATAACGGCATTGACCCATATCGTACAATCCATTTAGCCGACAGCCAAGCAGCAAAGGTGCCACTCAGGTAGCATAGAAAGATTAATGTGGCTTGAAAACGACTGAGTCCATAAGGTTCGGCCATAATATGTAACTGAATAAAGCTAAACTGATTAACCATCATCATAAATGCTAATCCGCCAATTATATAAGCCAAACGCATTTGAGTGTCAGATAAATGGAACATAAAACCATTAAAATCTTGTTTGGCTTTGCGGCGCCAATTAATTTTTTCCTTTATAACAGAAGGTTTAATCTCCCTACGTGGCAATAAGTATGTAACAAACGCAACCCCCATGAATGTCACAATAAAAATTAATCCCATTGAAGATTGCCACGATAAATATTGGGCCATTAACCCCCCCAATAATCGACCCGCAATGCCACCAATGCTGTTTGCCATTATGTACACAGCAGCCGCTTTAAGCATAAAAACTGGATCTAACTGCTCTTTAAAATAGGCCATTGAAATAGCAGGCACTGCTGCTAATAATATCCCTTGCAGTAATCTAACCCACACTAAAGCATCAAAGCTTTGTGCAAAAGCCAATAAAATATTTGATGCTGCCAGCAACCATAAACTCATAACAATGGGCGCTAAGCGTCCAATTCTATCGGATAACAAAGCATAGAAAAGTAACGAGAAAGCTAAGGTAAAGCTAGTCACAGACAACACTAACGTGGCTTGTGCGCCCGACACATCAAAATGCTCCGCAATAGACGGCAGCATACCTTGCAATGTGTACAAGTTAATGTAAATCACCATAGAAGCTAAGCACAACGCCCAAATGAGGCGCGTTTCAGCATGGGAGCGCAACGTTGGCGTAAACTCTGTCATAGACCACCTAAACAACAAAATAGGGCAGGAAAAAGATTATTACCCGCCGAGTATATTAATCAATGGCGGGGATAAGAGTTTGTGAGCAAGGTTACGAAGCGGCTATTTAACGCGTTTCATTAACACTTGAGTGGTAAATTGACCGTTGTTGATCACACGGAACTTATCATAGGTCTGAAAAATCGCATTACCTTGGTAAGTGATCATCGCCACCACACCATAATCGACACCACGACTAATTAGCCCTGCTGGTAAGCTAAATTTAAACGGAACAGGCACTCTGGCAATATCAAAGTTTTTTTGAGCAATTATGGCCCCTGGGGTATTGAAATCAATTAATGCAATATTGATTTTACAACCCTTTGGCAAGGTAATTTTTTCTGCATATCCTGCATAACCATTAACAATAATGGGTTTTTCAGGCTCGATTGTCGTACATCCATGTAACATCATAGCAATCAAAGCGACAACCGCTAATTGTATGCCTTTGTTAATTATTATCATATTAGCGTCCTACTTGGTCATTCTGAGTAAACCTTCCTGTGTGGCAGAAGCCACAAGACGTCCTCGCTGATCAAAAAACTGCCCTTTCACAAATCCACGTCCACCGCCAGCATTAGGGCTATCAATACAGTATAGGAGCCATTCTCCCATATTAAATGGACGATGAAACCACATAGCATGATCAATGGTGGCCATACGCATACCTGGGGTTAAAAATGACACACCGTGCGGTTGAGTTGCCGTCATTAAAAAATTAAAATCCGATGCATAAGCTAATAAATATTCTTGAATGCTGTGGTCTGATGGGATTTTTCCATTGGCACGCAACCATACATACCGTTTAGGCTCTGTGGCACTTGGCGCAATAGGATGAACGGGGTGAACTAAACGCATTTCAATCGGAGAATCTGCCATAAATTTTTCGAGCATTTTCGCAGGTACTTTATCACGCATGGTCATCGCGAGTTCTTGCTGATTCAATAAACCTTCAGGTCCTGGCACATCAGGCATGAGATCTTGATGTTCAAAGCCTTCTTCGACTGTTTGGAACGAACATATCATGTAAAAAATGGGTCGACCTTTCTGAATAGCCTTCACACTACGCGCACTAAAACTGCCTCCATCACGCATATTTTCAACATCATAAATTATCGGTAACTTTTCATCACCGGCACGCAAAAAGTATGAATGCAAAGAATGTGCATGGCGATCTTCGCTAACCGTTTGTTTTGCAGCACTTAACGCTTGTCCCATCACTTGGCCCCCAAACACATGCCCGAAGCCTAAATCTTGACTCTGACCACGAAACAAGCCTAATTCAATTTGCTCAAGTGACAACAATGACAATAAATCGTTTAATACCTGACTCATAACACCTTCTTTACGACATGGATTAACGTTAAGGTTACCTTAGTTAAGCTTATGTTTTCTAGCTTATTCTATGGTAATTGTTGTATTTCAGCTATCTTATGACAAATCGCAAAAGAGTGATGCAACGCAAAGATTCATATCTGCACCGTAATTGAATTTTTGGTATGCTATTAACATGACTAATCAACACTGCGTTTCACAATATTATGCAACCTAGCTCAATGCAATCATGGTTTATTGCTATTCGTCCTCGAACGCTCCCTGCGGCAATTGGTCCATTATTAATCGGAAACATGCTGGCAATTGGACTCGAACACTTTAGCTTACTCATCGCGTTTACCTCAATGCTATGTGCCGTATTATTACAAATTTCAGTTAATCTCGCTAATGACTACTTTGACTTTAAAAATGGCATTGACACCGAAGAGCGTATCGGACCTGTAAGAGTGACTCAAAGTGGTATCCTAGCGCCCTCATCAGTTCGAAATGCCATGATAGGCTGCTTGATCACATCATTATTAGTCGGTTCATTATTAATACTTCACGGAGGATGGCCTATTGCCATTCTTGCTGCAGCCTCTATTTTAGGCGCGTTATGTTATAGCGGCGGTCCCTATCCACTTGCCTCACATGGATTAGGCGAAATAGCAGCATTTGTTTTTTTTGGTTTAGTGGCCGTTGTTGGCAGTTACTATTTACAAGCAGGAACTACCACCATAACAGCATGGTTACTCGGTTGTGCCATTGGCTTTTTTAATGCTGCCATCATGCTGGTCAATAACACTAGAGATATTTCAACCGACACCAAAGCAGGTAAAAACACCCTTGCGGTGAGAATAGGAGAAGCACAGGCTAAAGTGCTATATCAAAGTTTTGTCTACTTACCTTTTGGTATCATTATCGCGGGATTTTTATTAGGTTCATTGGATGGATTACCGGTATTGTTATCGGGAGCCTCGTTAATCATTGCGCGTAATCTCAGCCGCGAATTTCACGAGAATTCTGGTGAAGCATTGAATCCGATATTGGGACAAACCGCTAAATTAACTATGATTTTCAGCGTGCTGTTTAGCGTTGGATTGTACTTTTCACTAACCTGAATGTCCTATTTGTTAAATGTCATCTATCACTTAACGTCCTGAATAATTAAAAAGGCGCCTCATTGTAAAATCAGGCGCCTTTTTAAAGTGTGAAGGTCATTACACTTTAGATAAAGTACGCTGCTTCGCACTCCAATCTAAATGGTATTTCTCACCCGCTGGCTTATCAGTACGTTCAAAAGTGTGCGAGCCGAAAAAATCACGTTGGCCTTGTAGTAAGTTCGCTGGTAACGTTTCACTGCGGTAACTGTCATAATATGCAATCGCCGAACTAATACATGGTGCTGGAATGCCTTGCATAACAGCGGCCGCAACGGTTTTACGCCAGTTAAGCTGCTTCTGTGACAAGGTTTGACTAAAGGTATCGGCCATCAATAAGTTTGTAAGGCTTACATCTTCTTGATAAGCCTTAGTAATTGATTGCAAAAACGTCGCGCGAATAATACAGCCTGCACGCCATATTTTAGCTATTTCAGCAAAATCTAAAGCCCAATTTTGCTCTTTTGCTGTCATCGCCATGAGCTCAAATCCTTGAGCATAACAACAGACTTTAGCGCAATATAAAGCATCTTCAAGATTGGCAATAAATTCCGTTTTCTCTGCACCACTAAAACTAACGGGAGCTGGACCCGCTAGCGTTGTGCTTAGCTGCATACGCAAGTTTTTTTGAGTACTGACAGCACGAGCATATACCGCTTCTGCAATCGTTGGCGCCGGACAACCAATTTGCAAGCTGCTCACTGCCGTCCATAAACCAGTGCCTTTTTGACCTGCTTTATCAAGGATCATTTCAACTAATGGCTTACCCGTTAGCGGATCGGCTTGTTGCAAGACTTCAGCGCTAATGCCCATAAGGTAACTGTTAAGAATACCTTTATTCCAGCCATTGAAAATGTCACCGACATCATGAGCTGACATGCCTAAACCATCACTAAGCAATTGATAAGCTTCGCAAATAAGCTGCATATCCGCATATTCAATGCCGTTATGAACCATTTTAACGTAATGACCAGAACCTGCAGGACCTATATACGCAGTACAAGGCTCACCTTCGGTGACCGGATTACCCGGCTCAAAACGTTCTATAGGTAAACCAGTGGTTGAATCAACTTTAGCGGCAATCGCTTTCCAAATAGGTTCAACATAACGCCATGCTTTTTCATCGCCACTGGGCATTAATGAAGGGCCAAAACGCGCGCCAACCTCACCACCTGAAACAGCCGAACTGAAAAAGATAAACTGTTCTTTATAGCGAGACTCTCGCTCTACTGTGTCAGTCCAAAGACTATTACCCGTATCAATAACGATATCATTGGCTTCAATACCAGCTTCGATTAACGATTTACAGACTCCGTCAACAGGCGCTCCTGCAGGCACAGATAATACAATGACTCGAGGCTCAACTAAATTAGCAAGCATTTCTGTAAGATTATTACAAGCTTGCATGCGCGGTGCCGTACCCGCTTTACGCTCATTTTCTTCTTGAGCCACAGCTGCGTTGACTTTTGGAGTATCTAAATCGAAAACTGCAACATGGTAGCCGTTGTCAGCAATGTTTAATGCGAGGTTCTTGCCCATAACACCAAGGCCGATAACGCCGACGTGTGATTGTTGGATGTGGTTATTCATTAGTGTAGTTCCCACAGGTCACAGAGATTAATCGCGTAGTGCGAATCCATTTGGTTGGCAATTATAGCGATTCTTGTAACTAAATTACCAGTAACAAAATGCGGAAACGCTGTTTTTTACAATGTATGCTCAATTTAATTAACAGATTGCTACAATAGGAAAAATCAGAAACACCATTGGCGTTTCTGATTTTTTATTAGTCGAATACAATGTCGACGCGCTACTGAAGCTAAAATAAAATGACTAAAAAGTATACTAGCAGGTCGACTAACACAGCTGTGCCTGAGTAATGGTCTCATTACAAGGGATGAGTACCACAGAAAGCTCTGAACTAAGATTTAGTCAACTCAGTCGTTAACGCATTGGCATAACCCATTTTAGTGAGCGCATTACGTACTATGTCTAAGGTTTGTGGATCTTCAATGGTGGCCGGCATGGTGTAATCTTGATTGTCAGCAATTTTACGCATTGTGGCTCGCAATATTTTTCCTGAACGGGTTTTAGGTAATTTTTGTACTGCACTCACTAGCCTAAAAGAAGCCACGGGGCCTATTTCATGGCGTACCAGTGCAAGCAACTCTTTATACAATGCTTCATCTGACAAGGTAACGCCGTTTTTAAGCACCACCAACCCAAGAGGCACTTGGCCTTTTAGTTTATCTTGCACACCAATCACCGCCGCCTCAGCAACCGCATCATGTTGACAAAGTACTTCTTCAAATCGGCCTGTTGATAAACGATGTCCTGCGACATTAATAATGTCGTCGATGCGACTCATAATGTACAAATAGCCATCTTCATCTATGTAGCCAGCATCACCGGTTAAGTAATATCCAGGATACATAGATAAGTAACTGTCAATATAACGTTTATCGTTTTGCCACAAGGTCGTTAATGTGCCAGGAGGTAATGGCTGCTTTATCACCACATTGCCGCTTTCATTGGGTGCCACTTGTTGCCCCATCGCATCGAGGATCTCCACTTGATAACCCGGCACGGCACGCGCTGGCGATCCCGGTTTAATTTCTATCGGATCGGTTCCCATCAAGTTTGCCGCTACTGGCCAACCTGTTTCAGTTTGCCACCAATGATCAATCACAGGTTTACCTAAATGATGCTGACTCCAATTTAAGGTGTCTGGATCACAGCGCTCACCCGCTAAATACATTTGCTTGAGGCAGCTTAAATCAAATTTCTTAATCAAGTCGCCTTCAGGGTCTTCGCGTTTAATGGCTCTAATGGCAGTCGGCGCAGTAAAAAAGCTGCGAACTTGCTTTTGTTCGATAATCCGCCAAAAGGCGCCAGCATCAGGAGTACCAATGGGCTTACCTTCATACATAACGGTGGTTGCACCAACCAATAGCGGTCCATAAACAATATATGAATGCCCTACCACCCAGCCAACATCCGATGCAGCCCAAAACACATCACCTACACCGGTGTCGTAAATGTGTTTCATCGACCACGCCAATGCAACTGCATGACCGCCATTATCACGCACCACCCCTTTCGGTTGTCCTGTCGTGCCTGAGGTATACAGCACATACAATGGGTCAGTTGCATCCAGCGATACACAATCAGCATCAGGCGCATCCACCAGCGCATTATACCAATCAAGATCGCGGGGCGAGAGTAATTCAGCCTTGTATTCAGTACGATTTAAAATAATACAGTGATCGACTTGGTGGCTAGCTTGAGCTAAAGCATCATCTAGTAGCGGTTTGTAAGGCACCACACCTGAAGGTTCGATACCGCATGAAGCAGACAAAATCAATTTTGGCTTGGCATCATTAATCCGCGTAGACAACTCATTGGCCGCAAAACCACCAAAGACCACAGAATGAATCGCGCCAATACGCGCGCACGCCAACATGGCATAGGCCGTTTCAGGCACCATGGGCATGTAAATCACCACACGGTCACCTTTCTTTACACCCAGCGAGACCATTAAGCCCGCCAGTCTTTTAACCTGCGCTAGTACCGATTGATAACTAACGGAATATTCATGCTGTGTCACTGGGCTAATATAATGGATCGCTGTTTGTTCGCCTCGGCCAGCTAACACATGACGGTCTACCGCATTAAAACAGGTATTCATCTTGCCATCGGCAAACCAGCGATAAAAAGGTTTTTGACTGGCGTCTAATACTGTTTTAGGAGTAAGGTCCCAACTGATGGCTTCGGCGGCTTGTAGCCAGAATACTTCGGGCTCGGCTATCGATTGTGCGTGCATTGATAGTCCTAAATCAGCCATATCGCTCTCCGTTAATCAACTTGTATTACAATGATTATGAGCAGAATTCATTAAATTGCCCTATTAGACAAAAGGATAATAGCCACGATAATCAATAAGAAAACCGTTAGATCCATCCAAGTGTTTAGCTTAAGGTTGAACGTTCAAGTTATTAAAATAAAACACAATATAACAATTAGTTAGAGTACAACAACCGATAGAGTGGAAAGCAAAAATAACACTTTAACTGTCGGTATTATATCGAAAAAAGCCATGCAAACTTTACCTTTACGTAAACTTCATATATCTTGCATCAAAAGAAACACTTTTGGTGACATGATGAGCACAACCCATAGCCCTCAATCAACGTATTCAATCAGTGACTTATCAAAAGAATTTGATATCACCACCCGCAGTATTCGTTTTTACGAAGACCAAGGTTTGATTAAACCTAAGCGGCGCGGACAAACCCGTATATACAGTCTGAAAGACCGAGTGCGGTTAAAACTCATTTTACGCGGCAAACGCCTCGGTTTTTCGTTAGCAGAAACGCGTCGTCTATTTGAACTTTACGATGCAGATAAAAGTAGTTCAACGCAGCTCAACACCATGCTTGACTTAGTTAATGAAAAAAAATCGGCTCTACAGCAGCAAATGGACGACATTAAAGTGGTGCTAATGGAGCTGAATTCGGCCGAGCAGCAATGCCGAGTCGCGTTAGAAGACAATAGCCTCAAAAAGAGCAAGTAAGCCAACTAGCGACATAATACTGATAATAATAAAAGGCTTACTCAATTAAGTCTAACGTAATACTCCACTGCCAAAAACGCATATAAGCGTTGGTAGATAATGTTTTGCCAGATAATAATAAATTCAACAGGACACATGCATATGAGCGACTTATATACCAGCCTAAACTTTGGTTTAGGTGAAGACGTAGACATGTTACGTGATGCCGTTCGTGGTTTTGCCGCTAACGAGATTGCCCCAATGGCCGCCCAAGTCGATATCGACAACGCCTTCCCTAATCAATTATGGCCAGTGCTTGGCGATATGGGGCTATTAGGCGTAACCGTTGATGAGCAATATGGTGGCGCCAACATGGGCTATCTTGCCCATGTCGTTGCGATGGAAGAAATTTCACGCGCATCGGCATCCATAGGCCTAAGTTATGGTGCTCACTCAAACTTGTGTGTTAACCAAATTAACCGTAATGGAAATGACACTCAAAAAACAAAATATTTGCCTAAACTGATCAGTGGAGAGCATATTGGCGCCTTAGCCATGAGCGAACCTAATGCCGGTTCAGATGTGGTGTCAATGAAGCTACATGCCCGTAAAGAAGGCGATCGTTATATTCTGAATGGCAACAAAATGTGGATAACTAACGGCCCAGACGCTCACACCTATGTTATTTATGCTAAAACAGATGTAGACAAGGGTGCACATGGCATTACCGCGTTTATTGTTGAACGCGATTCTAAAGGTTTCAGTCAGGCACAAAAACTCGACAAGCTGGGTATGCGCGGTTCAAACACCTGTGAATTGGTGTTTGAAGACTGTGAGGTACCAGAAGAAAACATCTTAGGCGGCCTCAATAACGGCATTAAAGTGTTAATGAGTGGCCTTGATTACGAACGAGTTGTGTTATCTGGCGGCCCATTAGGCATTATGTCAGCGTGTATGGACATCGTCATACCTTACATTCATGAGCGTGAACAATTTGGCAAATCGATTGGTCAATTCCAATTAGTGCAAGGTAAGTTAGCCGATATGTACACTGGCATGAATGCCGCAAAGGCTTATGTTTACAGCGTGGCCAAGTCTTGTGACCGTGGTGAAGCGACTCGTAAAGATGCAGCAGGTGCCATTTTATACAGCGCAGAGCTTGCGACTAAAATGGCCTTAGATGCGATTCAACTTCTTGGCGGCAATGGTTATGTTAACGAGTATGCCACTGGTCGTTTACTGCGTGATGCCAAGCTTTACGAAATTGGCGCGGGCACCTCAGAAATCCGCCGCATGTTAATTGGCCGCGAATTATTTAACGAGTCAAAGTAAGCAACATTTGCCCCCTCTGTAGGGCGACATATTCAACGTGTCATGTCGCCCTTATCAAGCCCCTTTTTTTTTGCTTCATTAAGGACATAGAAATGACGCAACTGAGCAGCCGCATCAATCCTCGCAGTGACGAATTTAAAACCAAGTCAGACAGCATGGCGTTATTAGTCAACGATCTCCAACAAAAGCTGGCAAAAATCGAACAAGGCGGTGGCCCTGTTGCCCTTGAACGTCACTTGTCGCGTGGTAAATTATTGCCTCGTCAACGCGTTGAAAAGCTACTCGATCCCGGGTCACCCTTCTTAGAGTTATCGCAATTTGCCGCCTACGAAGTCTATGACGAAGAAGTGCCTGCAGCCGGCGTTATCGCTGGTATCGGCCGTGTCAGTGGTGTTGAATGCATGATCATCGCCAACGATGCCACAGTAAAAGGCGGTACCTATTATCCTATCACCGTGAAAAAGCATTTACGGGCCCAAGACATTGCCAGTCGCTGTCACTTACCGTGTATTTACCTAGTTGATTCTGGGGGCGCCAATTTACCCCGCCAAGATGAAGTGTTTCCTGACCGGGATCATTTCGGCCGAATTTTCTATAACCAAGCACAAATGTCAGCTAAAGGTATTCCGCAAATTGCGGTGGTAATGGGTTTATGTACCGCGGGCGGCGCCTATGTGCCAGCGATGGCAGATGAATCTATTATTGTTAAAGATCAGGGCACCATCTTTTTAGCAGGGCCGCCACTAGTGAAAGCGGCAACCGGAGAAGAAGTCAGTGCAGAAGAGCTCGGCGGCGCAGATGTTCACACTAAAATATCTGGTGTTGCGGATCACTTGGCGCAAAATGACGACCACGCACTCGAGCTTGCTCGCCGAGCTATACTGCGTTTGAATCACCAAAAACACATCAAAAGCTTATTAAGTCCAGCTAAGCCGCCACAATTTGATATCCATGAATTGTATGGCATTGTCGGTACCGACCTTAAAAAGCCGTTCGATGTAAAAGAAGTGATTGCCCGTGTGGTTGACGATTCTGACTTTGACGAATTTAAAGCCAACTACGGCGCAACCTTAGTGTGCGGGTTTGCTCGCATCCATGGTTATCCGGTCGGAATTGTGGCTAATAACGGCATTCTTTTTTCCGAGTCGGCGCAAAAAGGCGCTCACTTCATTGAACTGTGTTGCCAACGTAAAATCCCCTTATTGTTCTTACAAAATATCACCGGTTTTATGGTGGGTAAAAAGTACGAACATGAAGGCATTGCCAAGCACGGCGCCAAAATGGTCACTGCGGTATCTTGTGCCAATGTACCTAAATTTACTGTAATTATCGGTGGCAGTTATGGCGCCGGTAACTACGGCATGTGCGGCCGCGCATTTGAACCCACCATGATGTGGATGTGGCCTAACGCCCGTATTTCAGTGATGGGCGGCGAACAAGCTGCGGGTGTATTAGCCACCGTGCGCCGTGACGGTTTAGCCCGTAAAGGGGTTGAATGGTCTGCAGAAGATGAACAAGCTTTCCGTAAACCCATTGTTGAACAATACGAAAAAGAAGGTCATCCGTATCATGCCAGCGCCCGTCTTTGGGATGATGGCATTATTGACCCAGCACAAACTCGTGACGTTGTCGGATTAGCGTTATCGGCAGCGTTAAATGCTCCTATTGAAGACACCCGTTTTGGGGTGTTTCGCATGTAACTCATGCGGTTAATTCAACTAACTAGGAGTAAGTACAATGTTATCAAACCAATATAAACACATTGAATGTGGTGTAGCGCAAGGCGTTGCACAGCTCACCTTAAACCGGGCCGAAGTTCACAATGCTTTTGATGAAGTGATGATCAGCGAAATGATCAACGCCATCGAAACCTTTGCCAGTGACAGTCAATGCAATATGCTCATTTTACGTGCCAATGGCAAAAACTTCAGTGCAGGTGCAGACCTAAACTGGATGCGTAAACAAGCAAAAATGGACGTTGGCCAAAACCTTGCTGACGCCCATGAGCTTGCCAAGCTGATGCATGTACTGGACAAGTTTCCCAAACCAACCATCGCCCTCGTTCAAGGTGCCGCCTTTGGTGGTGCATTAGGGCTGATTTGTTGCTGCGACATTGCCATTGCCACTGCTCGCGCTAGCTTCTGTTTAAGCGAAGTGAAACTCGGTCTTATTCCCGCAGTAATAAGTCCGTATGTGTTGCGCGCCATGGGTAACCGCCAATCTCGTCGCTTTATGCTGACCGCAGAACGTTTTAGTGCCGATGTAGCCTTAACCCATCAAGTGGTCCACGAGATCAATGATGATTTAGACGCCGCTGCTGCGCCATTTATTGCCGCGTTTAATGCCAACAGTCCACAAGGCATGGCATGGGTAAAAACCTTAGTATCACGATTAGAAGATGGCGTGATCGACGACGCTACGCTCAATTTCACCAGCGAGCAGATTGCTCGAATTCGAGTATCAGATGAAGGTCAAGAAGGTCTTAATGCCTTTTTTGAAAAAAGACCCCCAGCATGGCAAACCGCCAAATCTGATCCACAAGGAGCCCAATAATGTTTACCAAATTACTGATCGCAAACCGTGGTGAAATTGCTTGTCGTATTATTAAAACGGCCCAAACCATGGGGGTACGCACCATTGCTTTGTATTCTGACGCCGACAAAGACGCCCGTCATGTGGCCATGGCAGATGAGTCGTTTTACTTAGGTGGTAGTGCCCCTGCTGACTCGTATTTAAAAGCCGATTTAATTATCGAGATTGCAAAAAAGTCAGGCGCAGAAGCCATCCATCCTGGTTATGGTTTTCTGTCTGAAAATGCCGATTTCGCCCGCAAATGTGAACAAAATGGCATCGTCTTTGTTGGTCCAGGTAGTGACGCGATTGATGCTATGGGCAGTAAAAGTGCCGCTAAAGAAATCATGTCTAAGGCCAATGTACCGCTAGTGCCGGGTTATCATGGTGAAGATCAAACTGACGCTACCTTGATTGCCGAAGCTAAAGCCGTTGGCTTTCCGCTATTAATTAAAGCGGCTTATGGTGGCGGCGGAAAAGGTATGCGCATCGTCGAAAACGACGGCGAAATCCTTGAAGCGATTAACTCCGCACGCCGTGAAGCCAGCTCGTCATTTGGTAACGATAAACTCTTGATGGAACGCTACTTACGTCAACCTCGCCATGTTGAAGTACAAGTGTTTGCCGACAGTCAAGGTAATGCCATTTACTTATCCGATCGAGACTGCTCCATTCAACGTCGCCATCAAAAAGTGGTTGAAGAGGCGCCTGCACCGGGTTTATCAGATGAGTTACGCGCCCAGATGGGTAATGCCGCGGTTGCCGCCGCTAAGGCGATTGATTACGTCGGTGCCGGTACGGTTGAGTTTTTACTTGATACCGACAACCGCTTTTACTTTATGGAAATGAATACCCGTTTACAGGTCGAACACCCCGTCACCGAAATGGTCACCGGCCAAGATCTTGTCAAATGGCAGCTTCTTGTGGCCAGTGGCAATGAATTACCGCTTCGCCAAGATGAAGTGCGTATTCATGGTCATTCATTTGAAGTGCGTATTTACGCTGAAGATCCCCAAAACGAATTTTTACCCGCCAGCGGTAAGCTCAACTTTTTGCGTGAACCTGAGCAAAATCGCCATGTGCGTATCGACTCGGGCATTCGTGAAAACGATGTCATCAGTAACTTTTATGACCCAATGATCGCCAAATTGATTGTGTGGGATGAGTCGCGACCAAGCGCACTGCAACGCTTAGTACATGCGCTTGAGTCATACCAAATAAGTGGCCTTAAACATAACATCGAGTTTTTAGCCAACATAGCTGAACACCCAGCCTTTGCTGCTGCAGACTTCTGTACTGACTTTATTGAACGTTATGGCGACACCTTAATTGGTGATGCGGCCATTGAAGCCGATACCGCATTAGCCCTAGCAGGGCTTTTTCAAGTACTGTCACGTAAGCATGCGGCTAAAGCATTGGCAATTAATAGCGCTGACCCATACTCACCGTGGGGCTTAGTGAGCGGCTTTAGATTAAACAGCTCCAGCGTACATCGGGTGTCGTTATTAACCGATGCCGCAGCCGATGTTCAGCAACATGATTTGTTACTCACCGCCGTTGGCGAGCAATATCAACTGTGTTTACACGACCAAGTACTGACGTTAGCGGGTGAGCTGAAAGCCGATTTACTCTTAGCAGAAATTAACGGCCATAAAAGTAAAATCCCAGTAAGCCATCAAGGTGATGACTTCACCCTGTTCTTACCGTCAGGCAGTTACCACTTTAAAGCCATCTTGGCACAAGTGGCCGAGGACGTGGTTAACCATGCAGATAAACTTAAAGCGCCAATGAATGGCACCGTGGTGACCCATTTAGTGGAAGTGGGCGATGAAGTCAAAGCAGGCCAGGGTTTGCTCGTAATGGAAGCGATGAAAATGGAATACACCATTGAAGCGCCGTTTGATGGCGTAGTCAGTGAATTTTACTTCCAAAGCGGCGAGCTTGTCAGCGATGGTGCCCAACTTTTAAATGTTGAGCCATTAGTGAATGAAACCAGCGTCGAGGAAGCATAAATGCTGCCCACTAAAGTGAGCGTTTTTGAAGTCGGCGCCCGTGATGGTTTGCAAAATGAAACGCCGGTAACAACCGCAGACAAGCTGACACTGATTGAGCAACTAGCCGATGCGGGTATTAAGCGTATTGAAGCTGGCAGCTTTGTGTCGCCTAAGTGGGTGCCACAAATGGCCGACTCGGATGCGGTATTTCAGCAACTTAAACGTCAAATTAATCGCCGCCTTGGCGTGGTTTACAGTGCATTAACGCCTAACTTAAAAGGCTTTGAACTGGCACTCGCTGCTGGCGCTGATGAAGTGGCCATTTTTGGCGCGGCATCAGAAACCTTTAGCCAAAAAAATATTAATTGCTCCATTGATGAGTCAATAGAGCGCTTTATTCCGCTGATTGAAACTGCCAAAAAGCACAATATTGCCGTGCGCGGTTATGTGTCTTGTGTACTCGGTTGCCCATACGAAGGCCATATTAACGTCAGTGAAGTCGCTAGAGTATCTGAAATCCTTTATAAGATGGGTTGCTACGAAATATCCCTTGGCGACACCATTGGCGTTGGCACACCAAACCAAGCCCGTAAAATGGTCGAAGCTGTTGCTAATGTGGTACCCGTGGATAAATTAGCCCTGCATTTTCATGACACTTACGGTCAGGCACTTGCCAATATACTCGCCTGCCTTGAAACAGGTGTCAGCGTGTTTGACGCTTCGGTAGCCGGCCTTGGAGGCTGCCCTTACGCCAAAGGTGCATCGGGTAATTTAGCCACAGAAGATCTTGTTTACATGCTCCATGGCATGGGCATAGAAACGGGCATAGACTTAACAAAACTTGCACTAGCTGGCGACACTATTAGTCGCGCATTGGGGCGCACTAATGGGTCCAAAGTAGCAAATGCAATCAGAGCATAATCACATATACTCAAAATAGTTGGCACGACATAACGCTGGCAGTTGATATAAATATAACCATAAGGACAACAAGATGGCAGGATTCAATAAAGTCGTCCACAGCTATGAAGAAGCACTAGCAGGATTAAAAGATGACATGACCATTATGGTCGGCGGCTTTGGTTTGTGTGGCATCCCAGAAGGGTTAATTAACCACATGGTTAAATTGGGCGTTAAAGGCTTAACGGCAATATCAAACAACGCCGGTGTCGATGACTTTGGTTTAGGGCTATTACTGAAACAACACCAAATTTCGACCATGATCGCTTCTTACGTGGGTGAAAACGCCACTTTTGAACAACAAATGTTATCGGGTGAGCTCAACGTTATATTAACCCCGCAAGGCACTCTAGCTGAAAAAATTCGTGCTGGCGGCGCTGGCATACCTGCGTTTTTTACCGCCACAGGTTACGGCACGCCCATTGCTGATGGTAAAGAAACCCGTGAAATCAAAGGTCGTCACTACGTATTAGAAGAATCACTTAGCGCTGATTTTGCCTTAGTGCGAGCGTGGAAAGCCGATACTATGGGTAACTTGGTGTTTCGCAAAACCGCCGCTAACTTCAATCCGATGATGGCCACCGCGGGTAAAATTACCGTAGTTGAAGCAGAAGAAATTGTTCAACCTGGCGAGCTCGATCCAGACCACATTCATACACCGGGTATTTATGTCGATCGCGTGATCAAAGCCAGCTTTGAAAAACGTATCGAGCAACGCACAGTCAAAACAGCACCCGCTGCGGCAAAATAAGGGAGATAACACCATGGCATTGACCAGAGAACAACTCGCCCAGCGCGTAGCAAAAGAATTACAAGATGGCTTTTACGTTAACCTAGGCATTGGCATCCCTACCCTTGTAGCTAACTATATTCCTGATGGCATACAAGTGATGTTGCAGTCAGAAAATGGTTTGTTGGGGATGGGCGAGTTTCCTACTGAAGACAATATAGATGCAGACCTTATCAACGCTGGTAAGCAAACGGTGACAGCGGTAAAAGGGGCTTCATTTTTTTCATCAGCAGAAAGCTTCGCCATGATCCGTGGCGGCCATGTCGACCTCACCGTATTGGGTGCATTTGAAGTGGATATTAACGGCTCAATTGCCTCATGGATGATCCCCGGAAAACTGATTAAAGGTATGGGCGGCGCGATGGATTTAGTCGCCGGTGCTGACAATATTATTGTCACCATGATGCACGCAGACAAATACGGCAACTCTAAACTATTGTCAAAATGCGAGTTACCGCTAACCGGTTACGGCTGTATTAAACGGGTGATGACCGATTTAGCTTTTATGGAAATTAAAGAAGGTGCGTTCCATTTACTTGAGCGCGCGCCCGGCGTTACCGTTGAAGAAATTGTGGCCAAAACCGCTGGTAAGTTAATCGTCCCAGTACACGTACCTGAAATGACGTTTTAATTAAGCGTAAACGGTCAATATCAACAAAGCCCGCGACTCTTGATATACTCAATGATACGGGCTTTGTTTATTATAGAAAATGAACCGCTCAGTAACAGAGATCAGATCTGACGGCGGGTATGGCGGTAAATGTGTACACTAAGCGACTAGGTTAAAGGTGCAAGCAATTGATCATCCGCAGGAATAATCAATACATTTGTGCGCATGCGGCCCAAAACTGATTCGGCAGTATTGCCTATAATATGTCCTAAAACCCCCTGTCGTTGCCGCGCACCAATCACAAAGTATTGACTCTTCAGTCTACAGGCTAACTCATATAAACACAGCTCTGGTTCACCAGCAATGATATGCACGGATCCAGGATCCATATTAAATTTAGCTATCTGTTTTTGATGGTCTTTATAGGCCTTTTTCACCAGGGCATCACAATCAAGTAAATCCATATCGCGCAAGACTTTGGGCACTCTAAGAATATAGGCTAAATGCAATTGAGCCCCCGTAGCCTTGGCAAGTTGCTTACCATAAGCCGCCACAACGCTATTGAGCTGTTGTTTAATGGGATCATGGGTAGCGAGATCGACAGCCATCAGAATAGTATTGCTTTTATGGAGCGGATTATCCGTTAACAATAACAACGGGATCCGAGTATGGCGTATTAATTGCCAATCTGTAGGTAAGTAATGATCGGCATGATGCACCGCCTTTACCATAAGGTCGAATCCATGACGGATCGAATGATGACAAGCATGTTCAAATAAATATTTGCTCCACACCATGTGTACCGGAACATCCTCATCATTGAGCGCCGCTAAGTGCTGCTTTAAGTCGGTTTGGCGTTGATCCATTAACTGCTTTTGAGCAACGCTGACTAAACGAGGATTATAGCTTTCAGCACCGCTGAAATAGGCATAAGTATAAGCAAAGACTTCCGCCGTTTTGTTCAGTTGCTTAGCCAGTTGCAATCCGCTGGCGACCGCGTCGGTATGTGCCTGTTCCATTTGAGCAATAATAAACACTTTGTCCATTTAAATCTCCTTATACAAGCTAATTTTTACTGTGTAAAACGCTTGAAAAAAACTCAATTCACGTCATTAAACAAGCATCTATCGGTAAGCTTAATAAAGCTGACGAGCAGGCTTCCCCAACTAATTATCACGCTAATATTCCACTAGCAAAAATGAGGTTAAAAAACTGAGCAAAACGTGAGCAAGTAACTATCTTTAGAGTAGCCAATAAATTATCACTCTAATATTCCACCAGCAAAAATGAGGTTAAAAAACTGAGCAAAACGTGAACAAGTCACTATTTTCAGATTAGCCAATAGCGTAAGTTTGTGCTTAAGTATCGGTACAAAAGTTGATCGAAATCAACTTTTTTAAAGCAATATGAATCAATTATATATTAACCAACTTAGGGGAGAGATATGGCAATAGACAACTTTGTTATATCACTCATTCTGGTTGCTGGTAGAGTTTTGGATGAACTTAGTAACCGACAGAGGGGCCAATCGTAGTCGGATAAATCACAGCAAGATTAATACTCCAATGGAACGCTTTTTTTGAAGTCTAAAATAAGAAAGGATACCGACGTGTGGTTGTACCCATTTTTAGGAAGCAGATGAAAGGTCAACATTACAGTGAAACCAAGCTCCTCAATATGATTGCGGGCTGATGCCAAATTAATCTAAATGGTTATATTGGAATGCTCCTAAAACCTTGGCCAATAATTGTTGACCACTACCTTTGGAGTTTCCCTTTAATACACTGTGATGACCTCAAATGGTGGAATCGTAAAAAATGTGCTTATTGGATGACTAACACTCTGAATATAAAATCTTTTTAGCGTGTATTACATTGAAGTAACGGAGTTTGCGATGATGAAATAAGCCATTAAATACGATAATATTCGTCACTCGGAGTTGTAAGAAAATTGATCCAGCTGAGCAGAAACGCTCTGCAGTGCGCTAGGTTCCTTTACATAAGTGTAGGCAAATAGTGCTTCTATCAATAACGAGAAGTAACTAAATTAAAAAAGCCTTCTTGTCATTTAATGATGTAAATAGAACCGGCAGCGTTCTTTTCTGGTGGAGTCCAACGGTAATCATTCAGAAATACGACTAACTAGACGGGATCACTCCTACACTTTGGTGGAGCACGATAAAACGAATAAACGAGCATTTTCCAAAGCATATTTAGTGAATTAGCAGATTATAGATTGGCTGCTGTCGCTGGTTAGGAGAAATAGGAGTTGCCCCTAGTAATGATGCCGTATATGGGTGTATTACATTATACGACGAAATGGTTCTAGGAGATAAGGGATGAGGGATGAGTAGATTATCAAGTAAAAGCTGGTTTAACGATTTGATGAATATTCATTTTCCAATAGCATGGTTTCGCGTGGTTGCTTTTGCCTTTATGTGGGTGATGCTCACTGAGGGGTCAGTCAACTCATGGTTGGTTGGCGCTCCGGTAGTGCTCGTTGCTACGTTGATAAGTATGGTACTGGTGTCTCCTTTTTCCTGCTCGGTGATTCACTCTGCACGCTTCGTACCTTTTTTTATTTGGAACTCCCTTCGTGGTGGTGCAGATGTCGCGTGGTGCGCATTAAATCCCAAAATACCCATAGCCCCGGGCCTAATTGATTTTCCCTTACATCTGCCACCGGGAATATCCCGTGTATTCATGGTTAATACGGTCAGTCTGTTACCTGGTACATTGAGTGTCAATTTGGGAAAAAACCATTTAAAAGTTCATGTGCTTGATACACGAAAAAATGTGTTGTCGGAACTAATGACGTTAGAAAAAATAGTGGCCGAAATGTTCAAGATCTCTTTGCAAGATGCTAAAGAAGATAAATGCAATCAAGATATTTAAAGACAGACGTTTTCAGTTGGAACCAATGACATTTGCGCACAAGAGCTGGAGAGTAGCGTCACTTTGGCCGAGAATAATCAGGCCTGCTTAACGGTAGTTAACGAGGCGCCATACATTAATGTGAAGAGTTGGGATGTCTGATGGTGGCACAGGCTTAGCCGATTTGCAGCCGCGATGGTTAGTATACACAAACAACGACTAGAAGCATTCGTCGATCAATTAGCTAAACGGATTAAGATCGAAACTAAGGTGTACGTTGGCATTCCTTTCTTGAAAGTCATACGTGATATTGTGCAAAACGGCCACGATATAGTGATAGTAGTTCCTGAATATCAAAATTGGTTAGCACGGTTGTTTGACAGTGACGATATGCATATTTTGCCCAAGTGCCTATGTACAGTTTGGTTAATCAAGTCGTGCCAAAGACCCACAGAGTCATCCTAGTCTATGTCGATGACACTTATCTACAACCGGAGAGGGAATTTCGGCATAAACTAAATTGTCAGTATTCTGGCTCTGGCCGATGCTGCCGAGTGGCATATCGTGCATGCATTAACTATATTTTGAAATGTATCCATACGTTATGGCAATTAAAGCGTTATAGGAAAGAGAAATTAACGCCTGTGTCCAGCATGTTGGGCACAACACGAGGCTATTCTGAATAATCTAGTGTGCGAGGTAAGCGTCAATATGGTGCAGAATACTTTTAACTATCTTAACCCCAAAACCCATCTTGTAAAGGAAGCGGTTCGTAAACAAATACCTGCGCTGGCTAGGCGTATCGATGCCGATCTTGTTGTTATGGGAAATACTGCAAAATCAATCCTGAATCAAAAAGATTGCTTCCTACTCGCGGTCAAACCACTGGGGCCTTAAAACCTCGGTTATATTGGACGATTAAATCCCTATGCAAACTCTATATATCTCACTGGCTTTGTTCCTCTTGCTGAATCTCATTGTTGGAATGTGGCGAGTGTTGCGCGGCCCCACTGAAGCGGATCGCATGTTGACGGCTCAGTTGTTCGGCACCACATCAGTGGCTGTAATGTTATTACTAGCTCAGGCGACGGATAAACCAGCCCTTCATGATGTGGCGTTGGTATTAGCCTTACTTGCGGCGGTAACCGCGGTAACCTTTGTCCGGCGAGTCTGGGGCGATAGGGAGACAAAGCATGACACCCATTAATGTCCTCTCCAGCATACTGCTCTTCACTGGGGGCGTCTTCTTCCTAGCAGGCACTCTGGGTTTATTGCGGTTTCCAGATGTATACACTCGCTTACATGCCTTGACCAAAGCCGACAACGTGGGTCTGGGTCTGGTGGTCGCAGGATTGGCTGTTCAGGCACAAAGCTGGTTCATCGTTGGGAAGCTGCTGCTTATCTGGGCGTTCGTTATGCTCGCTAGCGCAACCACGTCCCATTTGATTGCAAGACGTGCATTGCAGCGAGGTATCAAGCCTTGGAAGCGTTAAACCTGCTTTACTGGGGCTTTGATAGCCTGTTGGGAATGAGCTTGTTTTACCTAGCCTGGCAGGCACTCGCCAGCCCGGATATGTTCAAGTCGATTGTGCTGTTTATCAATTTTGGATTGTTAATGGCTTTAGCTTGGGTAAGGCTTAATGCTCCTGATCTTGCCTTGGCTGAGGCGGCTATTGGTGCTGGCCTGACTGGCGCCCTGTTGCTGGCGGCGTTTGCGCGGCTTAAGGATCCCTGCGTCGATGTGTCTGATGGTGAGGAAGGTCAGAAAATTATTCCACATAATTCGATTGAGGGAGAAACAAATGGGGAGTAAAAAGATACTGGATAACCCGAATCAGTTCGAACCTGATATGAATAACATTTCACTGATAGACACTGGCGGCATTATGACTCCCCTTCCCCTTGTCAGCTACTTCAGTGTTGTTTCCTTTTATAAACTGCAATCCAGTCAAAGTCTGGCGGCAGCGCAAAACTAGGAGAGATAATATGGATACCAAGCCTTGGTTGTTGTTGCCGTTATTGCTGGCGCTCGGTGTTGTTCTCAGTTATGCCGTATTGTCTATACCTGAACCTGCGCAAGATCTGCCAACAATGCTTGCCGACAGCATCACGATCAGTGGCGCGCACAATCCTGTGAGTGCGGTGCTTCTGAATTTTCGCGGTTACGACACTTTGCTGGAAATGGCAGTATTGCTGGCAGCTCTGCTTGGCGTGTGGTCTTTGGGCGATATGCCGGCTTATCGCGGATCAGACCCGGACCTGATTCTGGACATCATGTCACGTCAGCTGGTTCCCGTGTTTATTTTGGTCGCCGGGTACCTGCTGTGGACAGGCGCCGATGCGCCGGGGGGAGCCTTTCAAGCAGGTGCTCTTCTGGGAGCGGCTGGTGTACTGCTTCGGCTTTGCGGATGGAGGATAGACAACCGTTACTCAGGGCTTCCGTTGAGAGTACTTTTAGTCTTGGGTCTAGGTATGTTTGTAATGGCCGGTACGGGGGCGTTGCTGATCGGAGACGAATTCTTACAATATCCACCAACTTTGGCCAGTGAACTGATGTTGATGATCGAATCGGCGGCTACCCTTTCCATCGGTGCAACACTGGCGGCACTGTTCCTCGGTGGGCGGCCGAAGGGGGAAGACAAGTGAGCCATATTTACCTCTATGCACTACTTGGGTTGGGTTTGCTCGTTTTGGGCCTGCACGCTTTAATCGTTTATGCTAATTTGCTGCGCAAAATACTGGCTATCAATGTGATGTGCACCGGGGTGTTTCTGGTTTTGGTATCATTGGCTTCACGTAATAATGATGTCCAACCAGATCCTGTGCCTCATGCCATGGTGATTACCGGTATCGTGGTTGCCGTGTCAGCGACTGCGCTGGCACTCATTTTGATGCTAAGGATAAAAAAGGCAATCGGAAAAATCGAACTCGTGGACAGAGATTGTGAATGATATCTCGGTGTCTGGGACCGAGAAAATATAGGCCATGTCATATTGTCTCAATGATTGAGTGCCATGCAGACTACACAACCAAAGATTGCAGTACAGCAAGAAAGGACTACCAGACAAATTAGTCGAATTTTTATGCTTCAGGTCTGCGATCCACTCGATGGTATATGGCCATATTTGGAACTGGCAGGCCCCGGCTTGTTGAGCTGTCGGGGTTCGTAAAAGAGTTCTACAGTAATTTAAGGACAGGCTCTGAACACTAAAAAGGACGAGACCGTTGCATGGCGTTAATATTGGAGCAGGTTCCGTGGATTGTGATGCCGATCATATTCCCCTTGATAGGGAGTATGCTTTGCTTCCTGTTTCCGGCTAAAGCTAAATCACTGAGTCTGCTGACTTCGTTGGTTGTTTTGACATGTGTGACTGGGCTCGGCTGGCAACTCAAAGCGTTAGGATCGCTGCGCTACCCCATAGGTGGCTGGGGGGCGCCATTGGGCATCGATCTTTACGCAGATGGTCTGAGTCTGCTAATGCTACTGATGGCGGCACTGGTAGGTCTAGGTATCAGCATCTATTCCAGCAGTTATTTCAGTCGCGATAAAGCGAACCATTTTTGGCCGTTGTGGTTACTCCTGTGCGGGGCGCTCAATGCACTATTTCTGTCAGCTGATATCTTCAATCTCTATGTCACACTGGAATTACTGGGATTAACGGCGGTGGCTCTTGTGGCGTTGGCCGGTAGCGCCAACGCCCTGATCTCAGCCATGCGTTATCTATTGGTCAGCCTACTGGGCTCCTTGTTCTATCTGTTGGGCGTTGCCCTTATCTACCACAGTGTTGGTAGTCTGGACATTGCAATATTAGCACAACGAGTAGAACCGTCGCCTGCGGTGTGGACGGCGGTGGGATTGATAAGTACCGGCCTACTGCTCAAAACAGCTCTTTTCCCAATGCATTTTTGGTTGCCGCCAGCCCATGCCTCAGCCCCAGCCCCCGTGAGTGCGCTCATGTCCGCATTGGTAGTGAAAGCTTCCTTCTATATTCTGCTACGCATGTGGCTGGAGTTCTTCCAAACTCAGGGTGGTTCATTCGCTAATTTGCTGGGACTGCTTGGGGCAGCGGCCGTCCTTTGGGGCGGAATCCAAGCGCTACGCCAGACACGGTTAAAATTACTTATTGCCTACTCGACAGTATCGCAGCTGGGCTATCTGTTTCTGGCTTTTCCGCTGGGGACTAGCCTTGCCTGGAAGGGGGCGCTATATATGTTGTTTTCCCATGCCATGGCTAAGGCGGCGATGTTCATGGCTGCGGGTAATATTCAGTTTTTGGGGGGGCATGACCGCATAGCGGAACTCGGACCTATAACCCAACGCTTGCCGTTGACATTGACGGCATTCGCCCTAGCAGGTATCAGTATTATGGGGCTACCGCCCAGCGGGGGATTCATTGGCAAGTGGTTATTACTGCAGGCATCAATAGAATCCGGACAGTGGTGGTGGGGAATTATTCTGCTCCTTGGTGGATTTCTGGCCGCTGGCTATGTGTTCAAAGTCATTGGCCATGTTTTCACCCATGACGAGCCTACAAGCCAAGCTGGAAAGCTGCCGGCCACGATGGAGTGGAGCGCTTTGGGGTTGGCTTTAATAGCAGTGCTCTTGGGCATATTCACTTACTGGCCGTTGGCAATGTTAGAAATGGGTTCCCCTATTGGCACAGGATATAGTGGATGAATTGGAATACGGCTCTGCCCTTGTTGATCCTTGCCAGCTCTTTCTTGCCGGGACTGATAATATTCTGTTTACCCGAGGATCGTGTCGTCACCCGCACAATGCTTAATCTGGCAGGTGCGCTATTTAAGATTGTGCTGGTCGGGGGAATGTTTTGGGGCATGTTACATGGCTATCATTTTGAGGCTCGCCTAGCCCTCTTGCCAGGACTCGATTTGGTTCTGCGTTCCGGTCCATTGGCGATGCTTTTCGTGACACTTTCTTCCGGACTGTGGCTGGTCACTACCGTTTATGCAATTGGATATCTGGAGGAGTCACCTCATCGCAGCCGCTTTTTTGGCTTCTTCAGTCTGTGTGTCACTGCCACTACAGGTGTTGCCCTTGCGGGGAATTTGATTACCTTCCTGTTGTTTTATGAACTACTGACCCTGTGTACTTACCCGCTGATTGTCCACCGCGGAACTGACATAGCACGCCAGGCCGGCAGAAATTACCTAATTTATACTATCATGGGGGGGGCATTGCTGCTGCTGTCATCTGTGTGGCTCTATACGCTTGCTGGCACCCTGGAGTTTACCGATCGCGGATTCCTGTCTGGTCTTGATGCCTCTTTGCACCCAACGCTGATGATAATCTTCGGCTTGTTGATTGCCGGCTTGGGTGTAAAAGCGGCTTTGATCCCCTTGCATGGCTGGCTACCTCAGGCCATGGTTGCCCCTGCGCCCGTAAGTGCGCTGCTGCATGCCGTTGCTGTGGTAAAGGCGGGCGCATTTGGCATAATACGGGTGGTTTATGAAGTATATGGCATTGAGTTCGCTAACAGTTTGGGGCTAACCTTGCCCCTAGCGACACTGGCTGCTGCGACCATAATTTATGGCTCGCTGCGTGCCTTATTTCAGGACGAACTTAAACGTCGACTCGCATTTTCTACCGTCAGCCAAGTGTCCTATATTGTGCTAGGCATAGCGCTTGCCAGTCCTATCGCGACGCTGGGAGGTCTGATCCATCTAGTGCATCAGGGGGTGCAAAAAATCACCCTTTTTATGTGCGCAGGTAACCTCGCCGAGACCCTAGGAATTCATAAAATCAGCGAGATGAACGGGGTTGGACGTCGGATGCCTTGGACCATGGCGGCATTCACCATTGGCGCCTTCGGTATGATAGGTGCGCCGCCGCTCGCAGGTTTTTTTAGCAAATGGTATCTAGGGCTGGGGGCATTGGACGCTGGGCAAGGCTGGGTGATATATGTTCTGGCGGTAAGTAGTGTCCTCAACGCAGCCTACTTTTTACCCATATTGTATACCGCTTGGTTCAAGACCCCTCCCGATAACTGGCCGGCCGAACGATCTTTTGGAAATAAAGAGACCGCTTGGACATTACTTCTCCCCCCCGTGGTTACCGCGCTGTTGACATTGGCTTTGGGGCTTCTGGCGTCTGCACCGTTTAACCTATTGGAATGGACTCGATTAATTGTAAGTCGAGGATTTGCCTAATGAACGCCATAGTGAGTGTATTCCTACTTTTATCAGCACTAGGCTTGCCGCTGCTGTTGGCGTTCCCTGCACTGCACACTCACCTACCTAGGCCGATACATATGGCGCTGTTGCCAGCTGTTATGCTCGTGTTTATCCCTGTGGATTTGGCTATTGAACTGCCCTGGTTTTGGCAGGGCGCTGGCTTGGGTCTCGACGCGCTATCCCGCTGGTGGCTGGCTATGTCGGTGGTGGTGTGGGGCGTTGGAGCAGCCTTTTTTCCTACGCCAGCCAAACGTAATATCTATAATCCACAGACTAGTTTATTGCTATTATTTATGGTGGGGCAGATTGGCGCAGTGCTGGCGACGGATATGATGGTCTTCTTCAGCTTTACGACTCTGATGAGCTACTCGTGTATTGGCCTCTTGCTTGCTCATGGTGATGAAGCTACGCGCCGCGCTGGGCGGATATATTTGGTGCTACTGATCCTGGCAGACATCCTGCTATTCGAGGCCATGATGATGGCCACAGCAACAACACAATATCTGGACTTCGCCACCTTAGCCAAAGCAATGACGCTATCAAAGTCATCCTCTTTTTATCTATCGATGGTCATTGTCGGCATCGCCCTCAAGGTAGGAGTGTGGCCATTACATCGATGGCTATCTCTGTCTTATTACTCGGTTCGGCCGGCGATGGCGCTGCTATTGTGGCTCGGCCCCGTCGCCACTGGCTTGCTTTGTGGCCTGCGTTGGTTGCCGTTGGGTGAACTTGCCGCACCCATGGCTGGGGCCGTGCTGATAGCTATCGGCTTTGCGACAATCCTTTATGCCATGCTGTCGGTTTTGTGGGTTCAATGGAAACAGCGACTTATCTGTGTTTTCTTCATTTCGACGGGAGGCGTTGTTATAGGCTTGGGGATGGGGTTGATAGAACCTGCCCTATGGAACCAATATGGAGGCTCGGCCCATGTCATCGTTGCCTCTCTAGGATGGGGGCTGGCATTGATGACAGCTAGGTTAGAATGGTTCAAGGATAGAGGGGAAACATCCGCATCGAGCAATGAGAACCTCACAGAATTGACTATAGAGCGCTGGTTTGATGCCTTCATTCGTTGGGGAAGGTGGATGGGAAACGAGACTTTGCCAGAACTGCGTGCTTCATGGTTTGCCAGATGGAAGAGATTCTGGCAAAAGCGAGGCTGGCAAAACGCGTTCGACACCGGTGAATACTTTTTGCAGCGTTGGTCAATTGCGACCACTCTATTGTTACTCTTAGTTCTTGTGATTCTGGTTCTTTTGCTGCTGGATGCTATGTAGACCCAGTAAGATAAGTTACTTGATAGAACATAATAAAATTGGCTTAGATCCCGAAGTATCCCACGAATTTAATAACATGCTTGTGGATCCTTGATTAAATCTTGCAACGTCTTAACTCCTACTAGCCAGTGAGATTTCAGCCGCTTCAAATACTTATATTTTTAGGCTCTTAAGCTTCAACATTATTTTGATAGCTTATTTTATCTCATCTGTTATGCCAAGTTGAGATTATACCGACCAGACAAAACCCATTTTGTGTTCGCTTGCTGTGTATAAAAACGCTTTCATTAGTACTGATCTTTTCAAGCCCAAGTAAGGTATTAATATAGCGGTAAGCAACAGATAGATTAAAGAGTAAATAAATCGTTACAGTGTCGCCAAAAAGATAAGTTTACCCTGATGTAAAAAACTGAGTTTTTACTCGAATTTGCGTATGTTAGATAAGCATACATAATCTGATTCGACCAGTAGCAATGGTTACGACTTGTTACCGAGACCAAACTTAAATATAACATAACCAAGGAACGACCTTATGCCAATTTACCAAGCTCCTCTTCGTGATTATCAATTCATTCTGTCTGAACTGCTTAATGTTTATCAACAAACTGATTTACGCGGCTTTGATGAATTAGATGCAGATCTCACTGATGCAATTTTACAAGGTGTCGCCGACTTCACTACCGACATCATGTTGCCTCTCAATGCTAGTGGTGACTTGGAAGGTTGTAAACTGGTCGATGGCAAGGTCATTACCCCTTCTGGTTTTAAGCAAGCTTATAAGCAATATGTAGAAGATGGTTGGGCCACATTAACTTGCGATCCTGAGTTTGGCGGCCAAGGTCTGCCAGAAGTTATTGGCACATTTGCTACCGAAATGAAAACGGCTACTAACATGGCTTTTGCTATGTATCCAGGGTTAACCCATGGTGCTTATTCGGCTATTCATGTGCACGGCAGTGATGCATTAAAGCAAAAGTACTTAGCCAAGCTAGTCAGTGGCGAGTGGACCGGCACCATGAACTTAACCGAGTCCCATGCTGGTACCGATTTAGCGTTACTTCGCACCAAGGCTGTCCCAGCCGGTGATGAGCTTTTTGCCATTAGTGGTGAGAAAATCTTTATATCATCTGGTGATCATGATCTTGCCGAAAATATTATTCACTTAGTATTAGCTCGCCTGCCTGATGCGCCAGAAGGCGTTAAAGGGATTTCGTTATTCGCAGTGCCTAAGTTTTTAGTCAATGCCGATGGCAGCCTAGGCGAAGCAAACACTCTGAGTGCGACAGGCCTTGAACATAAAATGGGAATTCACGGCAACTCGACTTGTGTAATGCATTTTGACGGCGCAATAGGCGAATTAGTTGGCGCAGCGCATCAAGGCTTAAAAGCCATGTTCACCATGATGAACCAAGCGCGTTTAGGTGTCGGTATTCAAGGTTTAGGCGTATCCGATATTGCTTACCAAAATGCATTGGTCTATGCCAAAGATCGTATTCAAGGCCGCGCCTTAAGTGGTGTTAAACAACCTGAGAAAGCCGCAGACTCTTTGTTAGTGCATGGTGACATTCGACGTATGTTGTTATCACAAAAGTCTTTCAATGAAGGTACACGTGCGCTAATGGGCCAACAGGCGTTATGGCTTGACCAAGTAGAACGTCATGCAGACCCTGAAAAAGCTAAACAAGCTAATGCACTTGCCGCCTTGTTTACGCCTATTGTTAAAGGCTTTGTCACCGACCAAGGCTTTAAAGCTTGTGTTGATGCCCAGCAGGTTTATGGCGGGCATGGGTATATTAATGAATGGGGTATGGAGCAGTATGTGCGTGATATTCGTATCGCGATGATTTACGAAGGCACAAATGGCGTACAGGCCCTCGATTTAGTTGGCCGAAAACTACTGAGCGACAAAGGCGCAGCATTAACGGTATGGTCGGGCATGGTGAAACAGTTAATTCAAGAAAACGCTAGCAACGAAGCCATGAAGCCTTATATTGCAGGGTTAATGGATGCGGCGGGCGATCTTGAAAAAGCCACTGGCTTTATAGTGCAATCAGCCAGCAAAAACCCAGACCTTATTGGCGCAGCATCAATGCCGTATATGCAACTCTTTGGAATTACCGCACTCGCTTGGATGTGGACCCGTGTGGCGGCAACATCATTGGCCGCATTAGAGGCTGGCACTGAAGAAGCCGAGTTTTATCAAGCTAAGCTTAATACGGCAAAATTCTTCATGAGCTACTGGGGCAGCCAAACTCGCAGCCTACGCAAACAAATTGAGTCTAGCAGCGCCGATATTGTCGATTTCGCAGAAGCCGACTTTTAATCACGGTATGATGCTGTCAAAACAACCGTAAAAAATCCTAAAAAAATCGCTTCAATATCCATTGAAGCGGTTTTTATTTTATTCTGTCGCAGTAATTAAGTGTTAATCCCACAAAAATTCGCGAAAATGTTTACGGCAAACCGACTCGTAACTTTCATTACCGCCAATCTCAACTTGCTCACCTTCGCGCATTGGATTACCTTCATGATCAAGGCGAACCACCATGTTGGCTTTACGGCCACAATGACAAATGGTTTTCAGTTCGACTAGCTTGTCTGCCCACGCTAATAAGTAATGACTACCCGTAAACAATTCACCTTGAAAATCATTGCGCAAGCCATAACATAACACCGGGATATCGAGGTTATCTACAACATGTGTTATCTGCCTGACTTGGGCTTTACTTAAAAACTGACATTCATCAATCAATACACAGTGAATTTTTTGCTCATGATTCGAAGTCGAAATTAACTCAGTTAAATTATCGGTGCTACCGAACACCTGTGCCTCAGTTTCAATACCAATACGCGATGCCACTTTACCAACACCATAACGATTATCTATTGATGCCGTCATCACTAACGTGTGCATACCGCGCTCACGATAATTATAAGAAGACTGCAGTAATGACGTTGATTTACCGGCATTCATCGCCGAATAATAAAAATACAGTTGCGCCAAAGTTAAGCGTCCTAATGTTTAGCCAGATAATATCGTTCATATTACCTTTTCTAGCATCGTAATGAAAAACAAAAATGGCGTATTCGTTACCCATACGCCATTTTTTCGATGTGACACAAAGTGAGGCCATTCAGCTGAACAAGACCATCATTTACAAAAAGCAGCCTTATTCATATCGCGCATTTTCTAGCCCAAAAGCGCAGGATCACAATACTGATCACAAATAATATTGAGCAACAAACAAGCCCGGCCATTAATGAACCGGTAAAACCAAGTACGATATAACCCACTAAACTAACCAAGGCCGCAATAAGTGCATAAGGCAACTGAGTCACAACATGGTCAATATGATGGCAACTGGCTCCGGTTGATGACAAAATCGTGGTGTCTGAAATAGGCGAACAATGATCACCAAATACAGCACCAGAAAGCACCGCTGCCAGCATAGGTAACATCATAGTGCTATCACTGCCCATCGCCATATCGGCCGCTATCGGTAGCATAATGCCAAAGGTGCCCCAACTCGTTCCGGTTGAAAATGCGGTAATACCAGCTAATAAAAATAACATTGCTGGTAACAAAGCAAATGGAATGTTGTCAGTAGCCAAACTGGCCATGTACTTACCGGTTTCAAGCTGACCAATTACGCTGGAAATAGTCCAAGCAAATAATAAAATGTAAATTGCAGGTAGCATTGAACGTGCACCAACAGACATTCCTTTGAACAGCATAGACAGCTCAACTTTCTGCTGGAACGCTAACAATACGGTGACAATCAATCCCACTAAAGATCCAAAAAATAGAGAAAAACTGACGTCTGTATTTTCGAATGCGCCTAACATACTAAACACTTGGTCTTTGGCTACTAATGCCTCAGCGCCACTGGAAACCATAAAGTAAACGGTCGCAAACACTAATATGGCGATAGGTAAAAACAACCCAATCACTTTACCGGTGTCAGCTTCCGGTAAATCGGTCACGGCGCCAGGTGGCTTGCCTTTTGATTCATCAAATAAGTTACCTCGAAGTGCATTCAATTCATGCTGGCGCATTGGACCCACATCTAAGCCAAAAATCGCCACACACACTAATAACAGTAACGAGAACAACGCATAAAAGTTCATTGGGATCATTTGAATGAACACACTTAGATGACCAGAATCAGCAAAACCATGTGCCGTTAAAATACCGCCAATGAGCGCAATAATATATGCACCCCAGCTCGATACAGGAGAAATAACGCAAATAGGAGCTGCTGTAGAGTCAAGAATATAGGCGAGTTTAGCGCGTGAAATATGATATCGGTCTGTAATAGGTCGAGAAATAGAACCCACAACTAAACTGTTGAAGTAATCATCAATAAAGACTACACAACCGAGAAAAATGGTCATTAACTTTGCATCACGCTTATTACGAATGCGCAGTTTGGCCCAATCGGCAAACGCTCGAGCCGATCCACTCACGGTGATCAGCGCAGTGATCATCCCAAGTACAATTAAAAACCCTAGAATATAAACATTCCATGAACTCAGCTCACCGTCTTTCCAGACAAGCTGGCTAGCGGTTTGCACGATATACTCACCCGTTCCAACCAGCGAAAACTGAGTGAGTAATAAGGCACCAAAAATAATACCTAAACCTAAGGATAATAAAACTTTACGGGTTAAAATGGCTAACGTAATTGCCACAAGAGGAGGCAATACAGAAAGAGCCGAATCGGCATAACTTGTCATCATAATAGTTAATTTATGTCTTCGCTGGATACGAATGAAGCAACACTAGAAATAAGACTAAGCATACACAGAAAGCATATGCACAACTTACTAGTAGCACTCCACAGCAATACCCATTTAATATGAATATCATTATTTTTATCTTATCGATAAAAAACACCATGACAGTGCAGTCCCTTTCAAGAACTGCCCCAACAAATGCGCTTGATAGACCCATTTGCTTCGGCATTGCATCCTTTTATGTTGAATTATTGGCATCACCCAATTCAACATGACTTTTATGCAACGCACCTCTACTTTTGTTGTTTGCACTTAAAGCTCATTACAAACAGCGCGAACATACAACCATAAGTAGCATATGCAATGCCAGTAAAAAAACACTTAACGGAAGTGCAAATAACAATAACACCAATTTAAACTACAACCTCTTAGCATTAATGTAACGTTTTTACATAAAACACACGCTAGCGTAACGGGCACAGAAATAGCAACGGCATACAAGCGTCGACATTTGGACAGAAACCTCTTTTCAAGATCAGGATAGATCCAGTAATAATCCAAAAGTAATCCAATAAAAAGGTTTCTACCTTATGAGTAGAAACCTTTTAGAATCAATCGACAAGACGCTCAATAACACTTCTACATCAGTAGCCATTGCTGACTAGATCAACTCGCATCTCTCTAATTTAAGCCCGATTATACGAGATTATTCAGTGCTGGTACCGCTTCAAATAAATCGGCAACCAGTCCATAATCAGCCACTTGAAAAATAGGTGCTTCTGGATCTTTATTAATCGCTACAATCACTTTTGAATCTTTCATACCGGCAAGATGTTGAATCGCACCAGAAATACCTACCGCAATATACAAGTCAGGTGCGACAATCTTACCCGTTTGACCCACTTGTAAATCGTTTGGCACAAAACCAGCATCCACAGCCGCACGAGATGCGCCAACAGCCGCGCCTAGTTTATCTGCCAATTGCTCTAATAAAGCAAAGTTCTCACCGTTACCCATGCCACGGCCACCAGACACAATAATGCCTGCATTGCCGAGTTCAGGACGGACTGATTCAGTTAACGATTGAGATACAAATTCAGTGCGGGCATCAATTGCTTGGCTTAAGTTTATCGCTTCAGCACTGCCTGTTGAGGCCGCAGCATCAAAGGCACTTGAGCGCACAGTCATGACTTTCTTGGCATCCAAGCTCTGAACTGTAGCAAGTGCATTACCAGCATAAATAGGGCGTACAAAAGTGTCACTGCTTACCACTTCAATCACTTCAGAAATCTGAGCAACGTCTAATAATGCTGCCACACGAGGTAAGGTATCTTTACCTACGCTCGAAGCCGCAGCCAAAATGTATTCGTAATCCGCCGCTATTTCAACGACCAGTTTTGAAACATTTTCAGCTAATTGAGCACCATATAATGCCGCATCTGCTACTAAGACTTTACTCACACCCGCTAAACTTTGTGCTGCACTTACCGCGGCAGAACAATCAACACCAGCAACCAATACATGAATATCACCACCAATGGCTGCAGCAGCGCTAACCACTTTAGCCGTATCAGTTTTCAGACTGATATTATCGTGTTCTGCTAATACTAAAATGGTCATATTAGATCACCTTCGCTTCATTTTTTAACTTATCAACTAGCTCTTCAACAGAAGACACCATGATGCCTGCTTTACGCTCAACAGGAGGCGTAACGCTTAGTACCGTTTGATGTGTCTTTAAGCTCACACCAAGATCTGCTACCGTCATTATCTCTAATGGCTTACGCTTAGCCTTCATAATATTAGGTAATGAAGCATAACGAGGCTCATTCAAACGTAAGTCAACCGTAACAATCGCAGGTAATGGCATTTTTAAGGTTTGTAACCCACCATCTACCTCACGGATAACCGTAACAATATCACCCTCAACGTTGACTTCTGATGCAAATGTTGCTTGTGGCATATCAGTTAAAGCCGCTAACATTTGTCCAGTTTGATTGTTATCGCCATCAATTGACTGCTTACCAAAAATAATTAATTGCGCTTGCTCTTTTTCTTGCACCGCTTTTAAAAGCTTTGCTATAGACAACGGCACTAGCTCTTCATCGGTTTCAATATGAATCGCTCGGTCTGCACCTAATGCCATTGCTGTTCTTAATTGTTCTTGCACCGCTTTAGAACCAACACTCACTACCACAACTTCAGTAGCAATACCGGCTTCTTTTAAGCGAACAGCCTCTTCTATCGCAATTTCGCAAAATGGGTTTAACGCCATTTTAAGGTTTGTCATATCAACACTTGTGTTGTCAGCTTTTACTCTGACCTTCACATTGGAATCGACTACGCGTTTAACTGGCACCAATACTTTCATAGGGTTTCCTTCCTACACCTTCAATGCATTTGGACAACACATTGGCGTTTGCCAATGCAAGATGGGTTAACTTTACGTTCTGTTAACGTGAACGTCAATCAAAGTCAAACGCTTGTTTACATATTTTTTGTTGTTATGGTGGCAATCAAACTAAACAAACAGAGTTGAATTAGGGCTTAATGAGAACGCTGAGTTAAATTTTATTTCATAAACAGGTAATTTAATTTGATTCAATGCCAAATAGTTTCTATTATTACATCTATATTCAGTATTTATTTAGCTGTATTGGTAATAATTAGACAAATAATCTGATTTATATCTGATTTATATCTGATTTAGATTAAGAATAACGACTAAATAAACCATCAGTGGCACTGAAACGTTAATAACTTTATATCTTATAACTGTTTATTTTTATAAATCAATCATTAGGAAACTACATATCATGAGTGACTTTTTACACATATTAACCCACGGTCGCCGTTTTAAAGCTGCAGTAAAAGAATTGTCGCTTGATGATTTGCGTGAAGCCGCTGCAAAATTAGAAAAAATTATTGCCGAACGTCAAGAAGAAGAGAAATTAGAACTCGAAGCTAATGCTGAGCGTAATGCACGTATTGCTGAAATTCTTGCCCAAATTCAAAACAGTGGTTTATCAATTGAAGATTTAGGTGAAGTTACCTCTTCAGCTAAAACGTCGACCAAAAAACGTGCGCCACGTCCACCAAAATATCAAATCACCATTGATGACAAATTAATTCAATGGACTGGTCAAGGGCGTATGCCAACCGTATTCAAACAACAAGTTGATAGCGGAAAGAACATGGCTGAATTTTTAATTCCTGGTATGGAATAATTTTTCTGACTTAATGGTTAACAACACAATTACCCCTTAAATTTGAAAAGAGCTTACTTCGGTAAGCTCTTTTTTTATGGCCTTTAATCGCTTTATCATCGCCATCAGACAAGGTAAACTCACCCTTGTTGATCCATTTCCCATTAATAGAAGGTTACGGCTATGACTTTTCCTCTTAAACCTATTTTTATTATCTCCGGTATCGCATTATTATTGAGTGCTTGTGCAAGTGATTACACATTCAAAAGTAATTTAGACAGTAAAAATATCAATGATTACTTTAAAGCCAGTGATGTCCAATTATACGAAGGTAACCAACTACCAAAAGGACCGTTTGCAGTATTAGGCTTAGTTGAAGGTGAAGCCTGTCAAGAAAGCAGCCAAGATGCACCGCCACAAATGGCCGTTGCACGTACTAATGCTAGAAGAGCAGCAGCCGATTTGGGCGCTAATGGATTCGTGGTTAAAAGTTGCTTTATTCTTGCAGAAGCGGACACCAGTTGTTTTAGTCGTGCACTATGCGTAGGTCAAGCCATTAAAACGCCTACAGAAAAATAATAACTCAATATAATATATTGGTAGCCTGTAAATGATGAGTGCCCATATAATACTCATCAAGATTTTTTATATTTTATGTCTGATTTCCTTTTTATGTTTAATCCAGGTATTGCATGACACAAGGTAACGATCAACACGGTCAAACAGATCCTATAAATAACAGATCTCGCGTTCCATTTAGCAGCCAATTAAATGCTGTTGCAATATGCCGAACACCTTATAAACAAAAGTTTGGTATTCCGCGTCAGCCCGGCTTAGTCGATGTGGTTGGTTATATTGAATTTGAACCTGCTTTTAATCACATTGATGCCGTCAGAGGGATAGAACAAAACTCGCACTTATGGTTATTATTTTGTTTCCATGAAAATATAGCACAAGGCTGGAAAACGATGGTACGCCCTCCCCGTTTAGGTGGTAATGAAAAATTGGGCGTATTTGCCACACGCTCAACGTTTCGCCCCAATGGTATTGGCCAGTCAGTGGTCAAACTCCATGGCGTGGTTCAACGCAAAGGTAAAGTCTGTTTAATAATATCGGGGATGGATTTATTAGACGGTACTCCTATCATTGATATTAAACCGTATATTCCTTTTTCTGATGCCATTGTCGATGCAAAAAGCGGCATAGCCCAAGATGCTCCCGTACTTATTGCGGTAACTTATACCGCAATAGCGCTGACACAAATAGCTCAATATGCTGCTATAGAACAATACCAAGGCTTAGCCGAATTAATTAACGGGGTATTATCTCAAGACCCGCGACCCGCTTATAAAAAAAATAAAGATGACCCCAAATTATATCAAGTTGCATTGTACGATTTAGATATTTTTTGGCATATCACTTCTCAAGGTATCGAAGTATTAGAGCTTAAACCGACCAAAGTGACATTATTAAAGGATTAAGCCAATGACAGACATTGATTACCAAGCTCAACACAAAAAACGTTTGTCATGGATGCCATGGCTGTATTTTTCGCTTAAAACAAAACATTTAGCATGGGCAAAGCCCTGGCAAGATGACATTCAGCAGCGGTTGCGTCAGCTTGAAACCATTCATATTGGTGAACAATGCTTTATAGCGCCACAAGCTCAGCTTTTTGCCGAACCCAGTAGAGACATCAGCATTGGAGATCAATGCATGATTGCCGCCGAAGTGTTTATGCATGGTCCAATCACCCTAGGCAATGAAGTGGCCATTAATCATGGTTGTAGCTTAGATGGCGGCCGCAACGGCATCAAAATTGGCAGCCAAACCCGCATAGCTAATAACGTGACTATATATGCCTTTAATCATGGCATGTCACCCGACACCCCCGTTTATCAACAACCCGCAACATCAAAAGGTGTCGTGATTGGCCAAGATGTATGGATTGGCGCTCAAGCAGGCATTGTTGACGGTGTGACCATTGGGGATCATGCTGTTATTGGTATGGGCTGCATTGTCACAAAAGATGTTCCACACTACGCCATTGTTGCTGGTAATCCTGCCCGAGTCATTGGCGATAGACGTAAAAAATAACCTCAAATTGGAATAGAAGATGAGCTAAATCGACAAAAACGGATTGACTTCAAGTCTGCAATATCAAACTTTCCATTTGTTTACCAACAAGGCGCATTGATGCGTCAATAGCGTGCCTATAGCAATTTAACGTCTACGTGAATACAACACAGATAGCAGGACAAAGAGTGGTTTGATAACCGTTTATTATCCGGCGCGGAAGTTAAATAATAATATCCCGCCATTAAAGCACCACAAAGCCTACTTTTGAGTCGAATTAGCAGGTGACATCATTGAAGCAGGTGCTAAAATGATGCTCATTCATAGTAACTATTTTGGACATTGGGAATGCGAGTTAGCAAGTACCTGCTTTCAACACAAAAAGAAACCCCTGCAAATGCAGAGGTGGTTAGTCATCAGTTAATGTTACGTGCCGGTATGATCCGTCGTAATGCTTCAGGTCTCTACACTTGGCTTCCGTCAGGTTTACGTGTATTACGTAAAGTTGAAGCTATTGTTCGTGAAGAAATGAACAAAACAGGCGCTATCGAAATATTAATGCCGTTAGTACAACCTGCTGATCTATGGGTTGAAACAGGCCGTTGGGACAAATTTGGTCCTGAGTTATTGCGTTTCCAAGACCGTAATAATCGTGACTTTGTATTGGGACCAACCCATGAAGAAGTGATCACCGATTTAGTCCGTAAAGAGCTAAACTCATACAAACAACTGCCGTTAACACTATACCAAGTACAAACCAAATTCCGTGATGAAGTACGTCCACGTTTTGGCGTCATGCGCGCGCGCGAATTCTTGATGAAAGATGCCTATTCTTTCCATTTAGATCAACAAACCATGGACAGTACTTACCATGCAATGCATACCGCATACAGCAATATACTGACTCGTATGGGCTTATCGTTCCGCCCTGTACTAGCTGATACGGGCTCTATTGGTGGCAGCATGTCGCATGAATTCCATGTGCTCGCAAGCAGTGGTGAAGATTTAATCGCTTATTCAACGGGCAGCGACTATGCCGCTAACATTGAAAAAGCTGAATCACCTATGCCAACCCAAACACGCGCAGAGCCAACTGAAGCAATGACGTTGGTCGCGACACCTAACGCAAAAACAATTGCCGAATTGGTTGAGCAATTTAATGTCGTCATCACCCAAACAGTTAAAACCTTAATTGTTAAAGGCGCGACTGAAGAAGCACCATTGGTGGCATTAGTTATCCGTGGCGATCATGAACTTAACGAAGTCAAAGCCGACAAGCTTGAATTAGTCGCATCGCCATTTGAATTTGCATCAGAAGCTGAAATTCGAGAAGCCGTTGGCGCAGGTCCTGGTTCTATCGGACCTGTCGGCTTAACTATGCCGATTATTGTTGATCACAGTGTTACTGTGATGAGCGATTTTGCCGCAGGTGCTAACGCTGAAGATAAGCATTATTTCGGTATCAACTGGGAGCGAGATTTCCCTTTAGCAACCGCTGCTGACATTCGTAATGTGGTTGAAGGTGAACCGACCCCAGATGGCCTTGGTACTTATGCAATGGCTCGTGGTATTGAAGTCGGCCATATTTTCCAGTTAGGAACAAGTTACTCTACATCAATGAATGCCACAGTGTTAGATGAAAACGGCAAAGCACAGGTGTTGTTGATGGGTTGTTATGGTGTCGGCGTGAGCCGTATTGTGGCTGCTGCCATTGAGCAAAACAACGATGATCGCGGCATTATTTGGCCAGAAGCAATTGCACCATTCACGGTGGGTATTTTACCCATGAATATGCATAAATCCCATCGCGTTGCTGACATCGCTGAAAAACTTTACCAAGACTTAGCGGATGCCGGTATTGAAGTATTAATGGATGATCGTAAAGAACGTCCTGGTGTTATGTTTGCTGATATGGAATTAATCGGTTTACCCCATGTTGTGGTTATTGGCGACCGCAATATCGATGCTGGCGTATTTGAGTACAAAAATCGTCGTACTGGTGAGAAACAAGATATCCCATTTGATGAGATTGTGGCGTTTTTAACCAAGGCCGCTAAAGGTTAACCCTTAATAATTAACAACAATACATTTTAAAAACGCACTTTATGGTGCGTTTTTTTATTGCTTCAAGAAAAACAGATGATACCTTTTTGATCAGTAATATTTAATGTTCAATGCTTAATGCTTACTGTTTACTCATAGACTGCTTACTCGCATTAAGATGAGAAACAGACGATAAATAGCATAGTCGACTTATTGGTAACTGGTATAAACTCGAAAAAGAATTCATACTAAAAATAAGTACATTTAAAACATTAAGGATAGATATTGTCAGTATCAACAGCATTAGTTTTAGGTGGCGGTGGGGCAAGAGCTGCGTATCAAATAGGCGTATTGAAAGCGCTAGTGCAGTTTTACCCACGCAACCATAATGTCCCATTTGATATCATTTGCGGGACATCGGCAGGAGCCATTAACGCAACATCTCTGGCAACCCACGCATCTTGCTTCCATTTGGGCATAAAAAAACTGGATTGGGTGTGGCGTCATTTTGAAACCCATAAAGTCTATCGGGCTTCCATCCCCCAAGTGTTAAGACATTTGGGCCGAATGGCAATCAAAGGCTTACAAGACGACAAGGTGAGTACGGACGCAGCAAGCCTACTTGATAATCAACCATTACGTGAATTATTGGATAAACTTATCGATTTTAAAAGAATCGACCGCAACATCAGTAACGATGCACTCAAGGCAATAAGTGTCGACGCCTCGAGTTATAACAATTCACGATCATATAGTTTTTATCAGGGCAATAAACACATTGAAAATTGGCAAAGTGCTAAACGAAGTGGTATTCGCAGCTTATTAAATACTGAGCATTTACTCGCAAGCTCTGCTATCCCAATGGTCTTTCCATCAATTAAACTTAATCAGGCTTATTATTGCGATGGGTCAGTCCATCAACTCTCTCCCTTATCAAGTCCGGTCCACCTTGGTGCCAATAAAATATTTGTTATTAATTTAGAAAGTCCACACAAAAATGTCCCTATCGAGTTTGAATATCATCCTAAAACAGCAACAATAGGAGGACATTTATTAGACACGATTTTTTCGGATACATTAAACAGTGATTTAGAAAGGTTACAGAGAGAAAATCAAACATTGTCATTCATGTCGAAAGAAGGACGTGACTCATTAAATCTTCGCCATATAGAGACATTGGTCATAAAGCCCAGTCAAGATCTCAGCCGAATTGCGGATCGATTTTATGATGACATGCCATTTGCAATCAAAATCTTATTGAAGTTTTTTGGCATTAATCGACAGTCAGATTCAAGTATCGTCTCATATCTATTGTTCGAAAAAAGCTATACCACAACCTTGATTGATTTGGGTTATCAAGATGCAATGGATAGAATAGATGAGATAAAACAATTTTTTGATATCCCGACTAAAGTTTAACCATTAAAGCGCAAAATATATGCGTTAGCTATATTTTAACGCCAGGATCGGTTGATGATAAAAGCACGAGTACACTCTGGTCACCTATTATCAAGTAATCCTTATGATACTGGTTTAACTTGAGTCAAATAGCCATTTAAAAATAATCTCTTAAAACGATTTGTTAAAAACAATCGTTTAAAAATAATCGTTTAAAAAAAATAACTTAAAAACAATCATTTAAAATAGTATCACCTACTCTAGAAAATCCTTTTGTAGTTTTTTATCATTGAGTGTAGACACATAACACCAAAACTGCTGAGGATAATATGCACGACAATTTTGTATCTAAAGGGGGCTTAGATGAAAATTTATGCTTAGTACTCGGATGGGTAATCTTAGGCTGCAGCCAACCGACTAAACAATCTCACGATTGATATAGCAACAAGCTGCAAAGCAACCTTGCAATGGCAGGTGTTTATCGTGGCATGTTCCCTTGCCCAAACTCGAACTTACATGCACCATCCACACCATAGGTTTAGACAGCGATCCTCATCTCTATCGAGGTAAAGGCACCTTCAAATAGGATCAAACGAGTAATATTATCATTTAGATCGCGACCATATTTATCGAGTCTATTCAGATCCCTTATCTTTATTAGATGTTAAATTTCAGCGAATTAAAGGCCCTGATGCAGAGCGATATAGCCTTGATATAATTGAAGGCTTAGGTAAATAACACCCATAACAAATCTGCTTAATTGATTTTAGCTGTGCTAAAATTCACTTATGAATCACTTAAAGAAAGATTGATGAGAAAAGGTATTTTATTAGCTGGAGGTTTAGGCACTCGACTATTTCCTATCACCCAAGTTGTCTGTAAACAGTTATTACCCGTTTACGATAAACCTATGGTTTATTATCCGCTATGCACATTGATGCAGGCTGGTATTACAGAGATTTTGCTTATTTGCACGCCTACCGATCTGCCTCTTTTTAAATCACTGCTGCACAATGGCCATCAATGGGGTATTAACATTGAATTTGCAACACAAGCAAAGCCTAAAGGACTCGCACAAGCACTCATTATTGCTGAACATTTTCTAAATGGTAGTCCTTGTGCAATGATTTTAGGGGATAATTTATTTTATGGCCATCAATTACAGCACACTCTACAATCAACGAATAAAATATCATCTGCCACCGTCTTTGGTTATCACGTTGCTAATCCACAAGCTTATGGGGTTATTGAGTTTGATAAACATAATCAAGTACTTTCTATTACAGAAAAGCCCGCTAAACCCAAATCAAATTTTGCCATGCCAGGGCTGTATTTTTTCGACAACAAGGCAAGCTATTACGCTAAGCAAGTCTTCCCCTCTGAAAGAGGAGAACTCGAAATAGTGGATGTGATAAATCAATATCTTGATAATAATAATCTTCAAGTCAATATCTTAGGCCGAGGAACCGCTTGGCTAGACACTGGTACACCCGATGCCATGGCAGAAGCGACACAATACATAGCTGCAATAGAAAAACGCCAAGGTTTAAAAGTGTCCTGCCCTGAGGAAATAGCCTATTCGATGGGATTAATTGATCAATTACAACTCAAAAAACTGGCTAAGCCACTGTTAAAAAGTGGTTATGGTGAATACTTACTGTCTCTATTAAATAAGAATTTTCCAGATGAAATGGATTAACACTCAACTCAAAGACGTGATGATTTTTAGCCCACGTAAGTTCATTGATGAGCGTGGATTCTTTATGGAAACGTTACGCCAAAACACCTTTAGTGACGCGTTTACTCAAAACAACTTAGATGTTCCTCAACTAGTCCAAGAAAATCAATCGCGTTCTATTAACAATGTCTTACGTGGACTTCACTTCCAGCAACACTTCCCTCAAGGTAAATTAATCCGGGTAGCAAGAGGAAGCATCTTTGACGTTGCTGTCGACATTCGTCAAGGGTCTACAACGTATGGTCAGTGGATAGGCCAAGAAATCTCAGACGAAAATGGCTATCAAATGTGGATCCCTGCGGGATTTGCTCATGGCTTTTACGTATTGTCTGACATCGCTGATGTTATTTATAAATGTTCACAATATTATCGACCAGATGATGATCAAACCATCGCATGGAATGATCCCGTGCTCAATATTCAATGGCCATTAAAACAACACCTTGCTCCTCTCGTCTCAGACAAAGATAACCCGATGCTAAACCCTAAGGTTATCTCATTTGGCCTAAAACAATGACACACAGAAACGAACAAGCACTCGCAATACTGATTACTGGTGGTTGTGGATTTATTGGATCGGCACTAATCAGATTTATCATTAATTTTACCCATCACAGTGTCATTAATATCGATAAGCTGACATATGCAGCGGATCCCAGCAGCCTTAAAATGCTAAACCAAAGTCAACGATACCATTTCATCGAAGGCGATATCTGTGATGCTCAATTATTAACCCAAGTATTTAATCGGTTTCAACCCGACGCCGTCATGCATTTAGCGGCAGAGACTCATGTTGATCGATCCATTTCAGGTCCTGCAGAATTTATTCAGACTAATATAGTCGGTACTTATCAACTTTTAGAAGCCAGCAGACAATTTTATAATGGTTTATTGAGCGCTAAGGCTGCACGATTTCGCTTCCATCATATTTCGACTGATGAGGTATTTGGTGACTTACCCGGCACAGGCTTTTTCAATGAGCAAAGTGCTTATGCACCCAGCTCACCTTACTCAGCAAGTAAAGCATCAAGCGATCATCTAGTCAAAGCCTGGTATCGAACCTATGGTTTACCCATTTTAATCAGTTATTGTTCTAATAATTATGGCCCATACCAACATCCAGAAAAACTGATCCCATTGACCATTATCCGCGCTATAGCGGGTGAGCAAATTCCTATCTATGGTAATGGTCTACAAATTCGAGACTGGCTTTATGTCGATGATCATGTTGAAGCTTTACTGACAATATTAACCTTAGGCAACGTGGGTGAAACCTATACGGTAGGCGGCAATAATGAGCAAACTAATATTGAGGTAGTGAGGTCGATTTGCGCACACCTTAGCCAATTACTCCCGGATCATCGCCTTGCTAGTGGCAATGGCTTTACCTCACTCATTGAGCATATTGAAGATAGACCCGGACATGATCGTCGCTATGCCATTGATGCCAGTAAATTGGCCACAACATTGAATTGGACACCTAAACATACCTTCTTTAATGGCTTATACCGCACTGTCCAATGGTATTTGGCTCACGTTCAATGAAAATATTAACCTTTGGTCAAACAGGTCAACTAGCCCGAGCCTTAAAACGTACTCAGCCTAATACGGTGGAACTGATCCAGCTCAGCCACCAACAAGTTGATATTACTCAGCCACAACGTATTGACGAAGCATTGGCTTATTATCGACCCAATATCATCATTAACTGCGCAGCCTATACCAACGTCGAAAAAGCCGAAATCAACCCTGAGTCCGCGATAAAAACCAATGCATTAGCCGTTGAGTATATCGCTAAAGCGGCCAGTGCTTATGGGATTAAACTGATCCAATTGTCAACAGATTATGTATTCGATGGCGGCTCATCGACACCTTATTTGGTGACACAAAAACCAGCGGCTATTAATACTTATGGGCAATCAAAATTACTCGCAGAAGCAACACTACTGAGCTACCAATCTGATCTATTTTGCATTGTACGTACCTCTTGGCTTTACCATCATACTGGCAATAATTTTCTGACCACTATGCTGAAGTTAATGTCACAGACGCATAATCAGGCAGCCATAGGCTCAAGTAAAGAAAACCCGATTAATATTGTTAATGACCAAACCGGCAGCCCGACAATGGTTGATGATCTTACGCGTTTTTTGTGGAAACTGTGTTTACAAAAACAATGGTCAGCTATTTACCATTGGAGTGATGCTGGCATATGCACTTGGTATGAGTTTGCACAAGCGATAAAAACACAAGCGATAGGGTTAGGCTTATTACGTCAACCGATTTATTTACAGCCTATAACATCAGAACAATATGCTTCAATCGTCAATAGGCCAGTATTTAGTGCGCTAGATAGCGGTTTATCACACACCATTGCCACACAAAACCCCTGGCAACAACAATTATCCCTATGCCTAAATGAACTCAAACACAGCAAAGAATGTTTATTTGTCGCCAAAAATTGAATTGTCATTTCTACGTGCAATAATTTTTACCATCAAGGATTAAATATTTCGCTTTAGCTTATTATTAACTTTAGGTAAAAAAGGGGTTGTACCAAAAAAGGTACAGTTATCTGGAATGTTAAAAATGTCACACTCATTTGAATTTGATGAAGACGATGCGCCATGGGGCGATAACATCGAGGGAAAGGGAAAACCAAAATCGAAAAAAGTAAAACAACGCCGCCGAGATACCAAGCGAGGCTACTTTGACGATAATCCAGAAATGGAGTTAGCGCCTCCTAAGTGGAAATAATTTAACCGCATTGTCTCATCGAGTTTAAAAAGCAAGTTACCTGTAACTTGCTTTTTTATTGTCAAAAAATGACCTTGAGAGACTCACGAGCATTTAAATGACCTCAACTTGGAATAAGATATAGGCTAAACCGATAGCAATAAGTCTCTTTCAAGTCAGGCTATATTAAACGTGTCATTTGTTTTACCCGCAAGGCGAATTGAAGCTAAATAACAGCATACGTGATAATCGTCGAGGCGCTGGACAACGTTAACCAAAGGCTAGCCCAATGTTGACTCAGTGCATTTCGATGTAAGCAATGCCGCACCTTTACAGATACAATATGGTGGCCAATCCCAAGAAGGTAAAAAAACCTACCACGTCGGTGACAGTGGTGAGAATGACCGATCCTGATAATGCCGCATCTTGATTAAAACGTTGTAAGATCATTGGCACCATAACACCCGCAATAGCCGCAACCGCCATATTAATTAAGATGGCACAACCAATTACAATGCCCATTATCGTATCGTTAAACCACCACCCGGCAACAATACCAATGACAATCGACCACAACATGCCGTTAAGTGCACCGATCCCGAGTTCGTTTTTCATCAACGACATCACGTTACCGGCAGAAATCTGCCCCATTGCCATACCGCGGATCATCAGTGTTAACGATTGGCTACCAGCAATACCGCCCATTGAAGCCACAATAGGCATCAATACCGCTAATGCCACCACTTGCGACAACACATTTTCAAATAATCCAATGGTCGCAGAAGCTAAAAAAGCAGTGAGTAAGTTAATCCCTAGCCACACTGCACGACGTTTTGCTCCCACCATAATTGGAGCAAACAAATCGTCGTGTTCATCCATACCTGCGGTTGCCATTAATTGTGCTTCGTAATGTTCACGCACTAGGGCTGTAGCCGTTCTCAGTGTCATTCGGCCAATCAATATACCGTCATCATCGACAACCGGTAATTCAAGCTCACGACTATGCTCAATGGCTTCGGCCGCTTCGATCAAAGATGAGTCGGCAGAGATCACCCGGCTGTCTTCCCATATTAATACCTGTAATTGGGTATCAAGATCGGTCGTTTTAAAAACATCATAACGACGCACTGTCCCTAGATATTTATCGTTATTATCCACCAAAAAAAGGTGGTCATTACAATCTAAATCAATTCGACGAAAAAAACGTTGCCCTTGCGCGACCGTAGACGTAAGACTTAATGCCAACATTTGGTGATCAGCATAACGACCGATTTCATTATCAGAATATTGATCATACAGTTCGAAGTGCTTGCGCTGACGCTCCCCCATCTGTGCTAATGCACGATCGGTAATATTGTCTGGTAACGTATCACTCCACTCGATAAGATCTTCGGGACTTAATTGCGAAAAGAGTAAGTCTAACTCCTCGTCTGGCATTTTTTTCACTATGCCTAAACGAGGATCTGCACGCATTAAGTTTAAAACGTCAACACGCTCTTCTACATCAACTTGCTGCCAACGTTCATAACGCTCATCCAGCGGTAACGATTCTAAAAGTAAAGCAATTGTACCTGGTTCAGCTTCAGTCAAAATCTCACTGAACATTTCGGCCTGCTCATCACCCTCGGCTTCCGTTAATAAATGTACCACGTGACTGACATCAGCTTGTGGCTGCGAATTGGAGTCGATTTCATCTTCAGAGTTAAGTTCGTTCTTCAATTCATTCATAAGCCCGTCCTTAATCCTTGATAGTAAATTATGCGCAAACTATATTGAAATTAGTATTTATAAGCAAATAGATAAATTAAGTTGCGCGCAACTTAATTGCCAGCCAACCATATTTGTATTATAGTTTACTTTTCATATAAGGAGCTTCACATGACCGCTGCAATTTACCCTATTATCGTAAAAGACATTCAAGGCAAAGACGTTGTTATGGAGGACTTTAAAGATAAAGTTATCCTTATTGTTAACACGGCAAGTAAATGTGGATTTACACCGCAATACAAAGGTCTTGAAGCCTTATATCAACAATATAAAGATCGTGGTTTAGTTATTTTGGGGTTTCCTTGTAATCAATTCGGTAAGCAAGAGCAAGGTAATGAAGACGAGATCAGCCAATTTTGTGAACTCAACTTTGGGGTTACGTTTCCGCTATTCAGTAAAATTGATGTTAATGGTGCTAATAGTCACCCCTTGTACCAACACCTTAAAAAGTCTGCCAAAGGCCTTTTGGCTAGTGAGTCTATCAAATGGAACTTCACTAAGTTCTTAGTCGATAAACAAGGAAATGTTATTGAACGTTATTCGCCAACCACTAAGCCAGAAGACCTTAACGTTATTATTGAAAAGCTGCTAAGTTAGCCGTGGCTTTTACCTGTAATCGAATACCGTTAATCCATAATGTATGCGAGTTTGCTTTGGGCGATTGATGTCATGTTAATCGCCTTACTTTACTTCTTGGGGCATAGGCGGACGCTCCATGACCATGTTAAGTCAATAACATTTCCATTTAACGATATGCCCGAATTGAACATGCTCAAATTAAATACGCTCAAACCACAAGAAACACATTACAAAACACATCAAAACTTAAGTTTATGATAAATATGCAATATAAAATAAACATCATTATTTGGCTAAAAAAATACATTTATATTGAACTTTTAAACCACCACGTACTCAAACTTAGTAACAGTGATATTCACTTTTGTTCATCATCTCCCTGGGACTTCTAGCGCGGTCCCCTTGATCGCTAAGTCGATCGATAGGCAATTATTTGATTGCCTTTTTTTATGTCTATAGATTTGATCGCATATTTACCATTTATTGAACTTTCTAGAGGCGTTGTTCCACTATTAGTGTCTTACTTATAATAACTTACCTCAACAGGGGCTCATAACCCGTTATCAAACAGCGCTTTTGCCGCGGTCGAAGTTGTATCGACTTGCAATAGATCTTGTTAGCAAAAGACATGGAAAGTTTAATATTACTGACTTGAAATAAACCCCTTTTTTAACCAGTTATCCGATCTGCTTTCTAGAATTGAGATTAAGTAGGACTTGTTAAGTGTCATCACGACACACTAACAATCGATAACTAAGTAAAAAAACATACTGTACATCGCGATTAACACCCGTGTATATCGAACCACTTTCGACTATCAAAGATGAACAAATTCTAGCAATTAATGACGTTTAAATTTAGTACATCATTTAATGAACTTTTCCAAATAGCCCTAGTCATAGTATATGTAGCAAGTAAGAACACGAACTCACTAAACGTCTTCCTCCAACGGTTTAGTGTGTATTCAAAGCTCATATTTACTTGCCACTACAGTTTATGTTTATTGTTCATCATCATCATCCCTATTGGGGAGTGTTAACACGCTAGCGCACCGTTAATCACAACCCACAAAGAACGACTTAGGCAACCACATTGGTTGCCCTTTTTTTAGGCTCATTTTGTGAATTCTCTTTACGTATTGGTATAAACCAAGCCAAAAGTCATCATCGACGGCTAGCATAACCAACCGCAGGCCCCATTTGCTCTCGGGAAAAACCAACAGGTTGAATGTAGACATTATGATCTTGGTATAACGATTAACAACGTATTGTTATTAATAATTATTTAATAAGATTAATGCGTATGCCATAAGACTCATGATTATTTTTAGCTCAATAAATTTTGCCCGATAAAATTTATTAAAAAAAATCTCTCTTTCGGTGAACTTTCCTGATGACGCCCAGTCTGATTAATTGTACGGAATAAGATTTAGTTTGAAGTAAGTGCAGCGTCATGAGTTAATCTTCTCCCCCGAAAGTTAATTGAGTAAACTGCTTAGTGATTTATCTTACTTACCTCAAGCTTCAGTTAGGATTGAGTTACTGCTACACCGTTTTATGTTTATTGTTCATCATCATCCCTATTTGGGGAGTGTTAACACGCTAGCGCACCGTTAATCACAACCCACAAAGAACGACTTAGGCAACCACATTGGTTGCCCTTTTTTTAGGCTCATTTTGTGAATTCTCTTTACGTATTGACATCATCCCTCCCGCCCCAATTATCATCGTTCTCTACCATAACCAACAGCTAACGCCACTGGTACTCAGTAAAACCAACCATTGGGACATAAAAAACTTATGTTCCTGGCGCAGTATTAACAAGTCATTGTTATTAATAATTATTTAATAAGATTAATGCGTATTCCATAAGACTCATGATTATTTTTAGCTCAATAAATTTTGCCCGATAAAATTTATTAAAAAAAATCTCTCTTTCGGTGAACTTTCCTGATGACGCCCAGTCTGATTAATTGTACGGAATAAGATTTAGTTTGAAGTAAGTGCAGCGTCATGAGTTAATCTTCTCCCCCGAAAGTTAATTGAGTAAACTGCTTAGTGATTTATCTTACTTACCTCAAGCTTCAGTTAGGATTGAGTTACTGCTACACCGTTTTATGTTTATTGTTCATCATCATCCCTATTTGGGGAGTGTTAACACGCTAGCGCACCGTTAATCACAACCCACAAAGAACGACTTAGGCAACCACATTGGTTGCCCTTTTTTTAGGTTCATTTTGTGAATTCTCTTTACGTATTGACATCATCCCTCCCGCCCCAATTATCATCGTTCTCTACCATAACCAACAGCTAACGCCACTGGTACTCAGTAAAACCAACCATTGGGACATAAAAAACTTATGTTCCTGGCGCAGTATTAACAAGTCATTGTTATTAATAATTATTTAATAAGATTAATGCGTATTCCATAAGACTCATGATTATTTTTAGCGCAATAAATTTTGCCCGATAAAATTTATTAAAAAAAATCTCTCTTTCGGTGAACTTTCCTGATGACGCCCAGTCTGATTAATTGTACGGAATAAGATTTAGTTTGAAGTAAGTGCAGCGTCATGAGTTAATCTTTTCCCCCGAAAGTTAATTGAGTAAACTGCTTAGTGATTTATCTTACTTACCTCAAGCTTCAGTTAGGATTGAGTTACTGCTACACCGTTTTATGTTTATTGTTCATCATCATCCCTATTTGGGGAGTGTTAACACGCTAGCGCACCGTTAATCACAACCCACAAAGAACGACTTAGGCAACCACATTGGTTGCCCTTTTTTTAGGTTCATTTTGTGAATTCTCTTTACGTATTGACATCATCCCTCCCGCCCCAATTATCATCGTTCTCTACCATAACCAACAGCTAACGCCACTGGTACTCAGTAAAACCAACCATTGGGACATAAAAAACTTATGTTCCTGCCGCAGTATTAACAAGTCATTGTTATTAATAATTATTTAATAAGATTAATGCGTATGCCATAAAACTCATGATTATTTTTAGCGCAATAAATTTTGCCCGATAAAATTTATTAAAAAAAATCTCTCTTTCGGTGAACTTTCCTGATGACGCCCAGTCTGATTAATTGTACGAGTAAGTATGTAAGGAATAAAATGCAGTTTGAAGTAAGTGCAGCGTGATGAGTTAACCTTCTCCCCCGGAGCTAATTATTCGCACTGTTTAGTGGTTTATCCTACTTCCCTCAAGCTTCAGTTAGGATTGAGTTACTGCTACACCGTTTATTGTTCATCATCATCCCCATTGGGAAGCATTAACACGCTAGCGCACCGTTAATAGCAACCCGTAAAGAGTTATTTTGGCAGCCAATATGGCTGCCATTTTTTTCATTTTTTGATGTTAAATTGTTAATACTAAAGCAGTTAACTTGCTAAAGGTTAAGTAAATTGTCTAGCTGCACTTGCAATGAAGGATGATAACCAGGGCGAGCTTTAACATAAATATCGACTAATTCTTGCTGGTAACCGGCTATTTGTAATTCAACAAATAATGGCCTAACAAACTTTCCTCGGCCGATCCGGCATAAGTAGTCTTTTAGCGCAGGCAACACGGGATCAAAATGATTACGAATGGCGACTCGATACCAATCACATGCTATTTCGGCATTGTGGCTGTCTGTTAATATAAAGGTGTCGTCTAAATCTAATAAGGTGGCTTGATTAACGAATAACGGTAATTGGCTGAGAAAATACTGCCAGTGGTGAACTCGCCATTCATCTACCAACAACTCACTAGCGGGTGTTCCTTTGACAATAGCCTCAACAGCCAAATCGACTTTATCCAAACTACTTGATATTGGGGCAATAAACCATTGGGGTAATCCTTGGCCATACACCCACTCATTGATCTCTGCTAAGGTCAACTTATCGTGATGTTCTACCAGCAATGTTTGCTTTGCATAATCAATAAAAGTTTCGGTGGTGATAGCACTAAAAGAAAAATGTTCCACATATTGGAACAAAAACCGATCAAATGCAGCCCGACCTAAGCGGCGTTCAAGTTCATGAACAAACATCGACGCTTTATCGTAGGTAAACCGATTAAATGCCAGATTAGGATCACGGTCTTGTACATTGGCAGGTAAGGTTTGGCTGGATAAGGGAGTCGATTGTATTTCCTCCAGCAAACGACCGTACTCGATAACCCATTCAAGTTCTGCCTGCTCTTTACCATACACGGCTTCAACAATACGATTGGTAAAGTAAGTGGTAAATCCCTCATTAAGCCACAAGTCTCGCCAGGTCGCATTACTGACTAAATTACCGGTCCATGAATGAGCTAATTCATGGGCAACCGTGGACACAAGGCTCTTATCCCCAGCAATGAGTGTGGGAGTCATAAATGCCAGCATGGGATTTTCCATGCCACCAAAAGGAAAGCTTGGTGGCAATACAATCATGTCAAAGCGACCCCAAGCATAGGGCCCTAATATGGACTCTGCCATTTGGATCATTGACTCGGTATCTTCAAATTCTTTGGTCGCAGCAACAAGCATACCGGGTTCAGTATAAATACCACTACGAGGTCCAGTGGCTTAAAAACTTAACTCTCCAACGGCAATGGCTAATAAATGGGTTGGGATCGGTTTGTTCATGCAAAATTCAAACACACCATTATCCGGCAAATCAGGGATGTTTTCGGCACTCATTACCGCACGTAAACCATGTGGGGCGGTGATTGTCGCATTAAAGGTGATTCGGGCTTTAGGGGTGTCTTGTAAAGGTATCCAGCTACGAGCATTAATGGGTTGCGATTGGCTAAATAGATACGGTAATTGTTTGCCTAAGGTTTGCTCAGGCGTAAGCCATTGGAGTCCTTGAGCGTTTGTAGAGGTATGATAATGAATAACCACTTCATCTAAATTACCACCCACATCTATGACTAGTTTTTGACCTAATATGGCATTCACATCACTCACTTGATACGGCAACTGATTAGCGTGACTGTCAGTGATACCTTCTATGATCAAATCTCGACAATCCAACACTAATGAAAGTGCAGACATTTTTCGAGTAAATTGCAGCTTAGCAATTCCGCTGAGTTGTTGTAAGTCAAAATCAACCACAAGATTGAGCTCAAGATGATAGACGCATAAAGCATCAGTGTTGGCACTTGAATGATAATCGTGTTCTACATTCCATTTTGCAGTCACAAACAATCCTTACTTGTTAGAAAACAACCTAAACGTTCTAGGATAATAACATTGGTATCATCATAAATATGCTGTCACTCGCCGTGGTAGGTCTTTTACAGCCAAGCTGGTAAATATCACTTTTGAATAAAAAACTCATCTTTTTTAATATTCAAGGGAACTAACTCAAAAATGATGAGTCATATTATATGAACCGAATTTGAAATACTTTTTATTTGTACCAAGTAGCTTATTTTTGTTCATCATCATTCTCCTATTCGATAGTTGTAAAAATCTATCAACAGTATTGCCCTTAGCAATAGCAGCAACCTCTTAGTTAGGTTGCTTTTTTTTATGTTTTTTTAACGTTAAAAAACAAAAAAGGCCTCCAAGAGGCCTTTTTAAGTTTACTGAAAGTGAGTTAATTAAAGCTTAACACCCACTTTACCTAAATCTTTAGCAATAACTGAGATGGGTAATGGAACATAGCCATCTTTTTCAACAATTTGTTGACCCTGCTTAGACAATACGAAACGTAAGAATTCACGGTCCATTGGAGCTAAGTCTCTGTTCGGGTGCTTGTTTACATAAACGTATAAGTAACGTGAAAGTGGGTAAGAACCGTCTGCAGCATTAGCATCAGTTGCTTCGATAAACTTACCGCCATTCTTAGAGATTGCAACCGCCTTGACGCCAGCCGTTTTGTAACCGATACCTGAATAACCAATCCCATTCAGTGACTGAGAAACAGACTGAACCACAGAAGCAGAACCAGGTTGCTCATTTACGTTTGGACGGAAATCACCTTTACATAACGCTTTTTCTTTAAAGTAGCCGTATGTACCAGACACTGAGTTACGACCGTAAAGCTGAACGTCTTTCGCTGTCCAATTACCATCTAAGCCAGCATCTCCCCAGTTATTAATTTCTTCGGAGCCACACTTATGGGTAGCAGAAAAAATACCGTCAATTTGTTCAATACTTAGACCCGTGATTGGGTTATCTTTGTGTACAAATACGGCTAACGCATCGATAGCAACACGGATCTTAGTCGGTTTATAACCAAAATGCTTTTCAAATGATTCAACTTCATTAGGCTTCATTTCACGGCTCATTGGACCAAACTGAGAAGTGCCTTCAGTTAATGCTGGAGGCGCAGTTGAAGATCCAGCAGCTTGAATTTGAATGTTAACGCTAGGATAAATATGTTTAAATTCTTCAGCCCATAATGTCATCATGTTTGCTAATGTATCAGAACCGACAGAAGACAAGTTACCAGAAACACCACTTGTTTTTTCATATGCAGGTAAATTTGGATCAAGAGCAGCCACAGATGCTGCAGAGAATACGCCAGCGGCTGTAAGTGTGATGGCGCCGACAAGTTTTTTCAGTTTCATTATAATGCTCCAGAATTAAGCGTACTAAGTTTTTAAAACGTAGTCAGTATCGACCCCATTGATGACAAGTCTATGACTTTGACGTGACAGTTGTGTGACAATGGTAGTAAAACTGTCTTATTTCGAAAGTTTACAATTAATATGATTTATATCAATATCTTAAAAAAATAAACTATCACAACACTGCGCTATATAATGAAAGTAAAACACAGATCAGAGTAAAAAACAGGTCATTCTTAGTTAAGAAAAACCTAAAACGACAGCATTATGACATTCATAATCGCATAAATTTTATACTAGTCGTAATGATATGAGTGATCCCATCCGAGTAAGGTCGTGAACAATTCAAACTATCACACTTCAATTAACAGGCTTTATCGTTAACCACAACGTTGGATAAGAGATGGAATAAGAGATGGGATACATCGTTAAAAACGGATTGATTTCAAGTCTGCAATATCAAATTTGCCATGTGTTTTTGCTAACAAGGCGTATTGATGGGTCAATAGCGGGTCTATTGTAAGTTGATACAACGCAGGTAGCGGAACAAAGGGCTGTTTGATAACCGTTTATTATCCAGAATTGAGGTTATTTATCAACCTAAGAGGTTCTGAATGGATTGGGTTGGCACAACACGTTTGAGTTGACAATCATCAGTCAAAAAAAAACAGCAAAAATGCTGTTTATTTATATCCAAACGACCAGATGCTATTGTCGTACTAACAAATGCGAAGGAATGATAAAGCTGAAAATACTGCCTTTGCCGTACTCACTCGTCACGTTAAGTTCACTGTAATGATGATTTAAAGCATGCTTTGCAATGGCCAATCCCAAACCGCTACCACCGGTTTTACTCGAACGGGCATTATCGACCCGATAAAAGCGTTCAGTTAATCGGTTGATATACTGTGGAGCAATGCCCACACCGGTATCTTTGACTGAAAACAGTGCTCCAGTGGCTACACTGCGCCACGTCACCGAAATGGTCCCCCCCGGAACAGTATAACGAATCGCATTAGAAATTAAATTTGAACAAGCACTGCGCAATTGCAGTTCATTACCATGAGTATTTAAGCCAGGCTCGCAATTAAACTCTAAAGTATATTCGGTTCCCGCCAGTCCATAGGCCTCTTCTTTGAGGGTATCCATCATCAAAGCCATATTGACCGTTTGCGATAAATCGATATCCACGGCATCTTCAATACGCGACAGCGCCAACAACTGCTCAACCATCGACTGCATCCGAGTCGTTTGTTGTTGCATCATTGATAGTGGTTTGTGATTAGGTGAATCAGGTGCTTCCATTGTTTGCATAATTTCTAAATAACCCTGCAATACCGTTAGCGGGGTTTTAAGCTCATGGGAAACGTTGGCGACAAAATCTTTGCGCATACCTTCTAATTGGTGAATACGAGTGATATCACGAGCAATTAATAACAATTGTCGGTCACCGTAACCTATTACTCGAATTTCAAGTAAACGCTTATCTGAGACAGGAGATGGGATTTCTAATGGTTCGTTGTATTGTGCTTTCTTTAAATAAGTAGAAAAATTAGGATGACGAATGAGGTTATCGATCCTAAGACCATTATCTTGAGGCCAAACAAATCCTAAAATTAACTGCGCCAGTTTGTTGCACCATAAAATATTGTGCTCGGCATCAAGAACCACCGCCGCATCAGGTAAGGCCTCCGCACCTTGACGAAAACGTGCTAATAAAGTGGATAATTTGCTCACTCGACGACGATTTTTCCCCTGCAGACGATATATTCCATTAAACACCCCCTCCCAACTTCCACGCCCTTGTGGAGGCGTGAGCTTTTTATCCTTCCATAACCAAAAGCTTAAACGAGTGATTTGACGATAATGCCACACAAGTAATGCAATCGTTCCAAATAGCATAACGATAACAACTTGATCGAATAAGGCTCCAATGAGCATAAATAAAACAAGTGGTAAAGCAAACCGAAAAAATAAACGATATCCAGAGTACGAGATAAACATAGGCTACCTAAATGCGAACGTACCGCCACCAACTCAATTTAGTGCCGTTACTGATTATTAGGGCTAACGAAGAACCACAAGATAGCCTAAATAGACTCTTATGGCTAGACAGCAAAAAAAGCGTTTTAAAAAAGTTCTGCTTATCATGTCAGAACCCTTCGAGACGCCAATAAAAATTACATTCTGGTTGAAAATCGGTAGCCTGCACCACGAACAGTCTGGATTAATTTATCATGCCCAGCCTCTTCTACGGCTTTTCGTAAACGTCTAATATGCACATCAACAGTCCGATCTTCAACATACACATTGGTGCCCCAAACGTTATCGAGTAACTGCTCTCGACTATAGACACGCTCTGGATGGGTCATAAAAAAATGCAACAAGCGAAATTCTGTTGGCCCCATGTCGAGCACATTATCACCGACTGTCACTCGATGACTAACAGGGTCAAGTTGTAATCCTTGCACATCAATGATTTCTTCTAAGCGAGTTGGAGCGCTTCTGCGCAAAACGGCTTTAATTCTTGCAACAAGTTCTTTAGGCGAAAAGGGCTTAGTTATATAGTCATCAGCCCCCACTTCAAGGCCTTTAACTTTATCTTCCTCTTCACCACGGGCTGTCAGCATAATAATCGGTATCTGACGCGTAAACTCATCTTGCTTTAAGCGTTTAGCTAATTGGATGCCACTCCCTCCAGGGAATATCCAATCCAATAAAATTAAATCTGGATATGGCTCTTTAAGTAACTCAATCGCTGAATCAAAATCTTCAGCTGCAACTGTCGTAAAACCATGTTGATCCATCACAAATGTCAGCATCTCACGGATTGCTGATTCATCTTCTACTATTAAAATCCTAGCTGTCATATTGGGTTTCTACGTTAATTTGCCACAAAGCCATTATTGGACACTTTTGTTACAGATTTATGATCTAACGGCTAATTCTGGCATTAAATACGCCTTTTTGTCACAAAAACTTCATTGCTGTTAATATGATGCAATTTCAACTCAAGATAATAATCGATTATCAAACAGCCTTTTGGCCCGCTAACAGTGTTGCATTCACTTGCAATAGGCCGGCTCTTCGCGGGTAAATAAGCCTTGCTAGCACACAAATAACAGCTGTGATATGAAAGGCTCATATAGGCTAATTACTTTCATTTATCCCGTTTCTTAATCCAAAGTTGAACTTATCAAGCAGCCCATTGTTAACGATTTATCCTGTTTCTTATCCCAGGTGTAAGTTATGTAACAAAAAAAGGGCCTAAGCCCTTTTAAATTACTATCTAAATCAACATGCTCATTCAGATTAAAACTTATGTTCTAAACCAATACCAATATAAGTATCATCTTGATCGTTTGAATCAAATGAGTTTGCAGTGTAAAAAGCAAATAACTTGGTTGGTTTACCTAACTTGTAGTCTGCACCGACTGACCATGAATCACCTTTGTTTTCCATGTCTTGGTATTGGGCTTTTAAGGTAACATCATTGATACCATAAGCCGTGCTTAATAAGAAACCATCACCTTTGATACCACTGTCTAGCTTTTCTTGTTGCTGGTACATACCACCAATAACAAGACCTGCAACTTTACCTTGTACCGTGGCACGAGCAGTGTCATAACCTTTTACTTTTGAATCGTAGGCAATCGATGCATATATTGGTGTGCTTTTTAGGCCTGCATCACCATACATAACAGCCATACTCACGCCATCTTCACCAGTGGTATTGTCACCAACAACTTGATCCGAATCACCAGATGCGACATAAGTCACACCCGCTTGGAAGTCACCCAACATTGGCGTGTAGTATGTTGCCGTCTGTGCCATGCGATTTTCACCTTTGAACATGGTCTTTATATCGCCTGCAAGGTCATTAAACTGATCTATTTTACCTTGTGAAATTTTAAGAATAGTATCGTTCCGACCAACAGATACCGCACCAAAATCACCTTTTAAACCCACAAACTGATTACGTGCTTTAAAGTTTTCTTTGGTATCGTCACCGGTGTCTACTTCATACTCGATAGTGTAGAAGGCTTCTAATGAGTGACTTAACTCAAACTCACCCGTCACACCAAAGCGTGAAGCATTACTTTGAATAGTCGTTTCTGTTTCATCAGCAACATCATTTGACTGTGCTGTGACATTTAACTTACCGTAAACTTGAAGAGGATCTGCTGCGTACGCACTTGAAGCGACTGAGACTGCTATTGCAGAGGCTAATAGAGTTTTACAAAATACATTCATCATTTCATCCTTTCGACGCTAAATTCGTCATTGTTATTTGGTTGGAACGAGCTGAAGTCTGCCTCGGTAATGTTGCAGAAATATTTCATTGGTCAATTAAATATTAATATTCATCGTAATATCTTCTAAGAAAAAGCCCTAAATATAGCTATAACAGTGGTTTCGGGGTAGTTTAATGAATTGTGACAATTTGATGAATTCTGACTTGAGTGATTGCATTTAGCCTAGCTGACAGCTTTTTTTGGAGGTTTACCGCTTAGCTTCTATCCCGTAGAATTGCACCATTGTATTTTTCTTCTTTAATTAACGAGAGCCTTCTATGTGGTTTAAAAATCTCACCTTGTATCGTTTCAATAAGCCTTTTACAACAGACACTGAAACATTAGAAACGGCCTTAGCTGATTTCACTTTCTCACCTTGTTCAAGCCAAGATATCAGTAAATTTGGTTTTTCAAATGCCCTTGGTAGAAAAGGCCAAGCATTAGTACACAGCGCTGAGAATCGCCATTTAATTTGCGTCACTAAAGAAGAAAAAATTCTTCCAGGCCAAGTGATCAAAGAAGCTTTAGATGAAAAAGTGGCCCAAATTGAAGAGCTAGAAAGCCGCAAAGTCACCAAGAAAGAAAAAGACACCATTAAAGATGAAATCACTACCACGCTTTTACCTCGAGCATTTTCTCGTCGTAGTCAAACTCATGCACTCATCATGCCTGAGCTAGAGATGATTTTAGTCGACAGCTCAAGTGCGACTAAAGCCGAAGAGTTACTCGCGTTACTTCGTAAAGCAATAGGCAGCTTACCCGTTATCCCACTAAGCTATGCCACTCCAATCGAGTCGACCTTAACTCAATGGTTACAAGCGGGTGCAGCGCCGGCGCCATTTGAAATGCAAGATGAAGCCGAACTTAAGTCAGATTCAGACGAAGGCGGCATTGTGCGCTTTAAGCAACAAGTACTCCAAGAAGACGAAGTACTTGCCCACATTGCAACAGGTAAACAAGTGCATAAATTAGCCTTACATTTTGGCCAGTCGATTGCCTTTTTAATGCAGTCTGATGCCAGCATTAAACGACTTAAGTTTTCTGAAGAATTTAGAGCCGGTAATGATGAAGTCGGTACCGAAGATCCACTGGCTCGTTTAGATGCTGACTTTTCCTTAATGGGCAGCGAATTAGTGGCCTTCATCAATGCGGTTAATCAAGCATTTGGTCCTTTAGAACAGAGTGTTTAACCCCCGTAGGGATGCCCGATGAAACTTTATGGTAGCTTCACGTCTCCTTATGTACGCCATTGCAGAATTGCCTTATTGGAGTCGAGATTAGATTGTCAATTTATTGAAACAGATCAAGTCAGTAGCGCAAAGCTATCGCCAACTAAACGGGTGCCATTTTTACACGATGAAGAGTTATCATTAACTGATTCCAGCGCAATATTGCGCTACATCCGTCAAAAGTCATCAAAAACCTGTCTTGACACTGTGATAGAACTTGATCAATTTTGCATGATAAATACTGCGCTAGACAGTTCAATTAACTTATTTTTTCTGTCTCGTGATGGCGTTGATATTGAGCGTGTTGATTACACCATAAGACAAGCACAACGCATTAAAACATCATTAGCAGAGTTTGAAAAACTTGAGCTACCGTTGCACGGACCGTTTAATGATGTGCAATTGCGATTGGGTTGTTTTTTAAGTTGGGCGGTTTTCCGCCAACGGATTAATATCGAAGATTATCCTAAATTAACACTTTTTTTAGCGGCAATAGAAAAAGAGCCATTTTTTATCGAAACAGCTCCTCCTGCGTAATCGTCACATAAAAATGCCCTGTTCTCAGGGCATTTTATTTATCATAACGGCTCGCATCTCAATACTGAATGAGATATACAACCAAGCCACTTCAACATGCTCGTTTCAAAGCCCCTTAGGATAACTGAACAAGGCCGTGATTGAAGAGAATGGTGACGCCCTTGTAATATCACTATTCCTAAAACCTAGATCGCTGCGCTGCTAGGACGCTACGCGGCTAGATTCTATAAAAGCGGACAGCACAGCGAAGCTGTCACTATCGCTTGAGGTAACAAGCGGTGACGAGCGAAAGGGCGATAACAAGCCAAGAGCTTAGCCGCGAGACCGCTTTATCCGTGAGCGCAGCGTTCGCTTGTTATCGTTTCTGAAGCGTCACATCTCCACATGCTGCATCCTGCATTTCAAGGTCGTTTGGGTATATGCAAATCAACATTTTAGTCAGTGGATTTAATCCAATCGCCTTTGTCATCAAAAGGCCAATCAACACCTAGCCAGGCTTGATAGAATGCTTTCTGAGCATCGGAGACCTCAGCCACAGCTTCAATCGACAACTCGCCTTTAGGTTGTTCCGTCAGCTGTAGACTCACCTCTTTTAAACGATCATCACTAAATAAACTGAGCTTAATCTTATCGCCGACATTAAAATCGTTAAGGCGTTTAGTGAATCCATCCGCAGTCACTTTTAATCCATTAACCGCCACTATTTCATCACCTGCAGCAATACCAGCATTCCATGCTGGGCCATGTTTTAACACATTAGCAATCGTCAAGTCACCGTGTAACTCAGACAGGGTCATTCCCGCATCGATAACGGTTTTAGGGGCTTTACTATAGGTGGTGATTAACCCTGCATGGGCGAGTAATTCATCAAACGGCAAACTAAACGGTTGATTAACAAATTCTTGCCACCAGGGTTGATAATCTTTACCAGATAGCGTTTTCAAAATTGATTGCACATCTGCAACCTTGTAGCCCATTGGCACTTTATATTGCTGATAAAGTGCTTTATGAACATCACGATAAGAATGTTCAAGTTGGGTATCACTCAGTAAGCTAAAATCGAGCGCCATTGAAGCCAAATAACCTTCAGAGTATATGTTGACACTGTGGTTGACCGCATAGTCGCCCCAAGTACTGCTCCATTGACCTAAACTGGCTTCTGCAACAGATTGGATTTCACGGCCAGGATTATGCTGATTAAGCACAATCCGTTTACTTAAATCGTCAAAAAATTCTTTAGCTGTCATCACGCCAGCCCGCAACAATAATTGATTTTGGAAATAACTGGTGGAGCCTTCAACCATCCACAGTAAATCCGTCATGTTTTCTGACTGGTAATCATAAGGCACCAGCCCTTGAGGGCGATAGGATTTTACATTCCAAGAGTGAATAAACTCGTGAGAGGCGGTACTGATAAAACGTAAATAATCTTGGCGCTCACGAAAGTTAAATCGTGGTAGCTGGATAACTGTAGAATTGAGGTGCTCTGTTGCGCCACTTGCACCGCTGGTTGCATGCACCATGTAAACATAGCGTTTAAACGGATAATCAGCCCAAATAGTCGAGGCCTGGCCGCTTATTTTACGTAAATCGGTAAGAATTTGAGTCGTGTCATAATTACCCTCACCCCAAAATACCACTTCATATTGACGATCGTCAGCCTCGAAACTAAAATGCTGGTTTATTCCAGTTTCAATTGGCGAGTCAACTAATACATCATAATTGGGCGCTTTAAATGAATGTGACGTACTGCCTTTATCCATGCCGGAATAACTCTGCCAACCTTTAGGCACTGCCATATTAACCGTAACGGGTTGCTGACTAAATGCTGGGCTATACATAAATACTCCACTGCCATCTAAAAAGGCATGACTATTATCAATGTGACGCAAACGGTCACCAAGCTCATTGGCATGTAGTTGATAAGTCACTTTAACGGCTGTGGGTTTGATTAATGCTATTTGCCATTCTCCGCTGGCGGTGCGCTTCCAAGGTAATGACTGACCTTTGCTGTCGGTCGCATTAAACAATCTTATGCCATCAGCAATGGGTAATACTTGATAACGACCCATTCGCCATACTGGTAAATTAACGGTTAACACTTTTAAGTCAGTTTGAGGAAATGAAACACTCACCTGAGCTAAATGGTGCGCGGGTTGATTAATATCGATATGGTAATCGACATCAGCAATTGCTGGCGTTGTCCAGCTCATCGAAAAAATGGCACTGCTGGTAAAAATTGCAAGAGAAGTAGGTTTCACTCTAGGTTCCTTCTGGTATGATTCTATTGTTTTTATTTTAAATTCCAAACAATTATAACGATCTAGACTCATTAACACAGTGGTAAATTACAACTTGATTGTAAAAACCCATAAGCTACCTCAACCTAATAGAGGTTGGCTTTGCATTTTGTGTACAATCAAGTCCACGTTAACTATAAAGGTCTCTATTACTATGCTGCGATGTTTTACTCTTGTCATATTATGTTCGATACTATTTAGTTCAGCGGTTTGTGCAAGAGATATTGAACAGCAAGAAATATTGTTCAAAGAAAATCCACAGAAGCTTTATACCAAACTAATAAGGGCAACCGAGTTTCCTTTGAAATTTTCGAATAGAGCGGAGTTCGAACAAGTCGCTGGTGAACTAAGTTACCAACCAAATGAACTTCATCGCGACTTAGAACTACTTGCTCGGTTGAATTTAGAAGCAAAACTTAACTCACCAACTAAATATCAAGATGCCGAATTGCTCATAACACAATTAGACGCCATCGCATCAACAACACTTGAAAAAGCGTTAATGGTTATGCTTAAAGCACGGATTAAGGGGCGTAAAAACCAAGAATATAATCAGGTGTTAGTTGAATATAATGATGCTTTGAATATGGTTAACACCGATGTAAGCCTAGAAAGCACGCTGTTCAAATTGACACTTCATGATCAATTGAGCATGCTACACTCATTGTTACTTCAACCAACACCCGCGTTATCTCACTTAAATCGTTACCGCCAAATCGCTTATCAATTACACAATAATTACTTAATATCAGATGCAGAAACGCAATTCGGTCGTTATTACAATCTTAATGGGGATCAGGCAAAGTCATTACAGCATTATAGTGAAGCATTTCGGTTAGCTAACAACTTAGATTATCCGGGAATTAAAGCCCATACACAGCTCAATCTTGCCCGAACATACCGTGATTTAGAACAATGGGATGATGCACTAAAATATGCCCATAATGCAGCAGAAATACTTCAAGCGATAGGCCAAGATGTTTACTTAGCCGAAACAATGACTGTCATCGCAATGATTTACGCAGGCCAAGATCAATGGAATAAAACCATCGATTATTATTTAAATGTCCAGCAAGTCAATGAGCGGATGGGAAACGAAATTGCAATAGGTCTCACATATCACAATTTAGGTGAAGCCTATTTTAAATTAAATAATTCCCAAGCCGCATTGAACGTAATGCAACGTGCAAATGATATATTTAGGGCACGAAAAATAGAGCATTACTTAGTCTATAACGAGCTACTATTTGCTCAAATATGTACCAGCGAAGGCATGTGGCCTGAAGCTATTGAGCACGCAAGTAAAGCCATTGAGTTGGCTAAAAAGAAACATTTAACTAAAGTTCAAACTGAAGCATTAGGTTATTTATCTACAGCATATCGCAAAACCAACAACCTCAATGCAGCACTTGAAACTGTCGATGTCATTGTTGAATTGATCAATAAATCACAAGAAAAAAAACAACAAACCAATGATTTTCCTGAACTCACTGAACAAAAATTAAAATTCGAACTGGGTTTATTGAGTAGTAAATTAGAACAGCAAACCGCTAAAAATAAATACAATCAATTTATCATTTTAGGGTTGATTATTGTGTTTAGTATTACGCTCATACTAATGGTTTTTTTCTACAGAAAATTTCAACACCGCAATATCTTGTACCATAACGCCCAACGTTTGAACACAATAGATCCTATAACACAAGCACAAGGTTACAGGGCGTTTATTCAACGGATCAACACCTTAAAACACCAAGAGCCTAAAGCATTAGCGCTAGTGAACATTAATGAATTGAACAATATTGATATTCGACTTGGACACACTGAATCAGTTGTATTGATGCAGCACTTTAATAGTCAGTTCAGTAAGCACCTAGACACTGAAGTGTTTATCATCCGTCCCGGGTTGATTGGATGTTATTTCGATAAGCAGTATGACGCAGCAATTATCTTAAATGCCGTAATAAAGAGCCTTAAACAATTACAAACAACTCAATTTACCATTCCTAACTTTGCTCGTAAATCAACAGAGCAATGTGCCAGCATTGGCCACATTAGTTTACCATTACTTGACAACCCTGATGTTAACATCAGTGCAGAATTGCAATTTGAAGCGCTGCAATACGCACTTGCTGCGGCTATGGAAATAACGGAGCAACCCGCATATATTTCACTGCGACCACTTAACTTTGCTCCCGCGGCTATTTTTATGCGGCCACTTTATTTAAATCTGACTCAAGCACTTAACCGGGGCATCATTCGTGCAGAAAGTAATCGTAATACCCAAGAGATCAACTGGCCGAAGCACTAATTGTTTTATAAACTAATAATTATAGATAATTAAACTGTTTTGTGCGGTAATTGGATTTACTGCACAATATTATTGATATAACAGTACTACAATATTAAATGTTAACCGATTAAATATCAACCAATTAAATGCTTAACGTTAATTAATGACAATCTCAAAAAAATCCCAATTGATGTCCACATTGATGTCCCAGACATGGCAATCAATGCCTTTAGATGACAAATGAGAGTAGGCACTGCAAAATGGAAGAGTCAAATACCGCGATAACTCAAATTTCGTTAATGAAGCAAAAGCTGCATGCAGCTAAACTTGCTATCGAAGAGATTAATATCGATCGCAATGACAAATTGAAAACACTGATTCAATTTATTTCTCATCTCAGTCTTGCTTGCAAAGGACAAAATTTAGAGCTCGACAACAAACTGGCAAAATTGCGCCACCATATGCACAATTTTGAACAAATAGACGAAGCGCTACCAGAACTGGTCGATATTGAACGATTATTGAGGTCCCAATATAGCCATACCATGACTCGTTTAGAAGATAGTCGTAATGGACTCAATCGAGTGATCCGTCAGATCCAACGAATTAATGCCGCGCCAGACAAACTAAAAAAAGAAATCACCTATTTTAAACAAGAACTAAGCAAACCGTTCCATACCGTATGGGAATACATCCCCAAAGTAGAAAAACTTATTTTTTTCTATGAAGAAATTTTGAAGCATGAATTTGCCGATGCCGACGATTACCAAATTTTACCTCAGCATATCCAGCTAGCCAAAGAGCTTGCCGCTAAGATCGCTGAAATTGAATTTAGAAAAGATCAACGAGACCAAATTCTAGTCATAAAAGAAGTGTTGCTTGGTGAGCTCAATTTAAGCAACTTGCTCGATTCTTACCAATCGATATTGAGTTTACTGTTAGAGAATATCGCTCGCGAAAAAAGCGCATCACAAGACTTTTTATTTGCCCTCAATGATGCCCTGATAATCGTGCGCGATGTGGTCAATAATACCTACAATAACAACCAACGCAGTGAGCAGCTTAAAGGCCAATTAAATAAAGAGATAAATTTACGCGTCAATACCGCTGATGAGTTAATTATTGATGCCGATAGTCTTAACGAATTAAAGATCCGACTGACGGTGCAGTTATCTTCGCTTCGCGATGCACTCTCTCGTAAAGAAGCGCTAGAACAACGTGAACAAACACTCTTACGCAAGTCAATTGAATCGATGCGTAAAGAACTCAATTCAATGAGCCAAGAATCTAATAATTATAAAGAAAAGCTATTTGAACATCAAAAGCTCAACCTCCTTGACCCGCTGACCCAATTGGCAAATCGTAGCGCGTTAGAAGACCGCATGGAGCAAGAATACCGTAACCATGTCCGCTTTAAAACGCCACTATGGATCGCGATTACAGACATAGATCACTTCAAAGTTATTAACGATAACTTTGGTCACAGCACCGGCGATAAAACCCTGCAAGTCATCTCAATGGCCTTAAAAAATTCATTACGTGATAGTGAGTTTGTGGCTCGTTATGGTGGCGAAGAATTTGTATTTTTATTGCCTGATATTACTGATGAACATATCTCTCAATTATTGAATCGCGTGAGAGAAAAAATTAAAAATATTCCGTTTAAGTTTAAAAATCAGAGAATTACAGTTACATTATCTATAGGTGCGGCACAAGTTATGGAAAATGAAACGCTTGAAGAAGCTTTCGAAAGAGCCGATGCGGCATTATACCAAGCAAAAAACAACGGCAGAGACCGAGTCGTTATTGATATCTAGCCCATCCCAAGACTTTTCTCTTTGGACTCGGCATCAGACACTCGAGTCCAAAGGAGTTGCTTATGATCGTAAAAATTAGTCCACGTGGTAGCTTAGATCAACTTTCTCAATTAGAAGTCGAACGCTTAAAACAAGGCGCAAAAAGCGACTTGTATCAGCTATATCGAAATTGCTCGCTAGCAGTATTAGCCTCGGGTGTCATAAGCGACAGCTCTGAAGAACTGTTTCGTCGCTATGAATCCTTTAGTATTAATATTTTACAGCGAGAAAGAGGCATACTGATTGAACTCATCAACCCCCCTATTCAAGCCTTTGTCGACGGTGAAATTATTGCGGGTATTCAAGAGCACTTGTTTGCCGTGCTGCGCGACATTATTTACATCAGTAATAAATACGATAATTTAAAACACATTGACTTAAGTAATGCGAGCCACATTACCAACGTCGTATTTGACATACTGCGTAATGCTCAAGCGATATCGCCAATGAAAGATCCTAATGTGGTGGTATGCTGGGGAGGACACAGCATCAACGCAGTCGAATATCAATATACCCGAGATGTCGGTTACCAACTTGGGTTACGCAGATTAGATATTTGTACGGGTTGCGGACCCGGCGCAATGGAAGGTCCAATGAAAGGCGCGGCAATTGCTCATGCCAAGCAACGAGTTCACAATGCTCGCTATATAGGCTTAACAGAACCCAGCATTATTAACGCTGAGCCACCCAATCAAATTGTCAATGAATTAGTTATTTTACCCGACATAGAAAAGCGTCTAGAAGCCTTTGTGCGTTTAGGTCACGGTATCGTTATTTTCCCAGGCGGCGCGGGTACCGCTGAAGAGTTACTCTATTTCCTTGGTATCTTATTAAATGATCACAATAGCAATATGTCATTCCCACTGGTGCTAACAGGACCGGCAGAAAGTGCTGATTACTTCACGGTAATTGATGAATTTATTGGGACTACATTAGGCACCGAAGCACAAAGCAAGTATCAAATCATTATTGATGACCCTATCAAAGTGGCACAAATAATGAAAGAAGGTATGCAAGATGTAAAAACCTATCGAAAAGAAAAAGGTGATGCTTACCAATATCAATGGTCGCTAAAAATTGAACCCGAATTTCAATTACCCTTTGATCCGACCCATGAAGTTATGGCAAATTTAAACCTTAACTTTCAGGACAATAAAGCTGAACTTGCCGCAAACTTACGCAAAGCGTTTTCAGGTATTGTCGCCGGCAATGTAAAAGGCGCTACCATTAAGTTGATCGAACAGTTTGGTCCCTTTAACATTAAAGGTGATGCTAAACTTATGCTCATGATGGATAAGCTATTAAACGCTTTTGTTAAACAACAACGAATGAAACTGCCAGGAAGCGCTTACGTGCCCTGCTACAACATAATAAAAACCAATGAATAAATTACTTATTATTGACGGGCTCAATCTAGTACGCCGTATTCATGCGGTGCTACCTGATGAAAACGATATTACTAGCGTACAAGAACGGGTTTTAGCTGCATCTAAAAAAATGCTGGTGCAGCATCAACCAACCCATTGCATTGTGGTCTGGGATGGCAGTGAGCCCTCTTGGCGTAAAACGCTGTATAGCGATTACAAAAAAGGCCGAAAGCCCATGCCAACGGCATTAAGTGATGGCTTGGCTAACATCAAAACCACACTGGCAGAACACGACATCCACTCTTTTGATGCCCAATCTGAAGCAGACGATGTTATCGCCACCATCGCGATGAAAATGATCAGCAACAATGGTGAAGTGGTCATTGTTTCAACCGACAAAGGCTTTAGTCAGCTACCCACAAAAAATCTCACCTTATGGGATCACTTCAACCAGCATGTTTTTGATGTTCAACAATATGAAAAAAAACTCGGCATAGAGCAATATCAAATGCTCGACTTTATTGCGCTAGCGGGCGACAGTGGCAATAAAATTCCGGGTATTATGGGGATCGGACCAAAATCAGCAGCCGACTTACTGAATAAATTCAGAACACTAGCTAATTTATATCGTTCTTTAGACAATCTTGGCGCCAAGCAGGCACATAAATTAGCCGAAGGAAAAGAGATAGCGCGAATTAGCTATAAATTGGCGCAGCTGCAATGCGATATGCCACTAAATATTAATTTGAAACAATTTAGAACCAATTTAAGACCAAACTAATAACAAACAATGTAATAATGTGACAATGAGATAATAAGAAATACAGACAGCAAACGTATTTATACCATAACGGATTAAACACATTATGAACTCAAAAGTGACTTATATCATCGGTGGAATATTCACTGCCTATTTACTGTTTGTTGCTGTGGTGATTTTTGTTTACGAACCGCAACCAGAAGACAGGGCATGGGATGATCGTGAAGCTTTCAATTTACAAAAAATGAGTGATATCCACTTTGGTCAAAGCCTTGATGAGATCCGAACGTTATTAGGCAGTGCTGATTTTGTCGAAGCAAAAACCGGCTTTGATGGACAATATCAAGTGATGTATTACCGTACTCACCATATAAAATCAGATGGCGAAACCACTAAAGAAGAATGCACGCCATTGTTATTTAGAGATAATCTTCTGATAGCATGGGGACAAGATACACAAGAACAATACTTTTCAGTGCCGATAACCGATCAAGTATCTCCGCAATAACACCCCCTTCTATCGACAGTGAACGCCCCACAGAGCCACTAAGTGTCGATCAATAGGCTTACGATAAAACGCCCTATCGGTATCAGCATAGGGCGCAGAAATCTCATTTAAAACAATCAAATTACGCTGTTTTAATCTGCTTTTTTATACTCCCGATAGGCTTCACCCTGGCGTAACCAATCTGGGGCTGGTGCCCCTTTTAAATAATGGTCAAAGTACTGTTTCATTTTAATGCTGTAATCAAGCTTATTGGGATACTTTTTCAAATGGTGTGGCTCATCTTCATATTGTAAAAATACCACATCCTTCCCTGCACGACGCATTGCTAGATACAACTCAATCCCCTGCTCCCAAGGCACTGCATCATCTTTATCACCAAACATGATCATCATTGGGGTTTGAATGCGATCAACATAGAAAATGGGCGAGTTTTCAATGTATTTCTGTGGCGCCTTAAACAGACTCTCTCCGATCCGGCTTTGACCTGTTTCATATTGGAATTGCCTGGCTAAACCTGACCCAAGACGAATACCACTGTAAGCACTGGTCATATTCGACACCGGAGCACCTGTCACTACCGCTTTAAAGATATTGGTTTGGGTTACCGCATATGCACTCTGATAGCCGCCCCAAGAATGCCCTTGAATACCAACAGCATTGGGATCGGCAACCCCCATCGCTATCAACTTTTGCACGCCTGCCGTCAGCGCTTTTACTGATGAAATTCCTGGATAGCCAATCTCAAAACGAATATCCGGTAGAAAAATAGCGTAACCATTATCAGCATACCAAGCAAAGTTAGGCCGGTGGTTGAGCTTCATGTCAGGAAAAGCATGTAATCTGTCACTCATAAAACGGTAAAAATAGACTAAGGTTGGATACTGTTTACCGGCTTGATAATTGGTTGGTTTAATTAATACCCCATCGGTGTTAATGCCGTCACCATCTCGCCAATGCACTAATTCAGCATTGCCCCATTTAAACGCGTCACGCTGCTTGTCCAGCTCGGTAAGCTGCAGCGCATTCTGTGGCGAGGTAATATCTGCAATATATAAATCTGGATACAAATCATAACGCTGCTTTGAAAACACCACTGCAGCGGCTTTATTGGCTCTAGCAAGCAAGGTTAATTTAGCCTTGCTTTGAGTTAAGCGGCTCACGCCAGCCACACCTATCTTGGCACTGAAAAAGCCGTCCGCTTTTGTTTGATGACTATAGCCTTGTAATAGCACTGTTTCAGCATCATTGACTACCGCGGGTAACGGTTTCTCTTGGGCTAAACCAACCAGTCTAAATTGAGTTTTCTGTTTTCGCCCCTCGCCCTTGGTCAACATAAACCCATTGTGCGCTGCGGTATTAAACTGCCATATATCATATTTATCATATACCGTAATAGCACTGTCATCGGCCAACCAAGGGCCAAAACCGTAACCGGGTGCCGCACTGGGATAATCATGATCTTCATTGGCAAAAGGGGTCGCAATATTCGCGGTTAAATTAACCCTGCGCGTTAACGCTATATCAAAAAGATAGACATTACCTTGTTGATAATAAGCTAAAAACTTACCATGAGGTGACAACGTCGGCATAGCATCACTAGGTTGCTGAGTTAATACGAGGATTTTTTGGCCTGTTTTGACATCAACCAAATACACATCACGATAAAAGCCTGCCCAGGTAACCATTTTCTGATAGGGCACATCGGAGCTGGCCAATAAGTAACGTGCTTGCTCGCCATAAGTGACATCAGGAACCGCTTGGTCGGCTAATTGAATTAACTTATTTGACTCAAGGTGTAAAACCGCTAAATAGGTGCGTTTTAACTCTTGCTCATATTCTTTAACTGCTTGGGGCTTAATTTTGGCATCATCACCATGCCAAATACGTAACTGTTTTTTAGCGGTAATAATGTCTGGATTAAACACATCACTTGGATTTTCAAAATCAGCTAATGCAGCTTGTTGTGCAACCTTTGGCACTCGTCCCACAAACAAACGTTGGCCATCTTTTGAAAACAGTAAGCTGGCATGCTGGTTATAAGTCCACCCTTCAGACTGAGCAAACTGGCGTTGTTTATCGTGTTGTACATCCAGTAACAACATATTGTACTCACGGCCATAGCGTATTGAACTCGCCATGCCTTTCGTTACTGCAACATATTGGCCATCATCACTGATGGCTAATGCTTCAATATGTTCATCAGTACTACTGTAAAGCTGACGCTGTGTTTGGCTATATAATGTCACTAACACCACTTGATGCTGCTGATTTTCAACTTTATTCACCACAGCAACGAAATGATGTACGGCTTTATCAAAAGCAAATTGAGTCACATCCGATAGTTGTGTTTGATGGTTAGTAGCCAAATTAATTAAGCGAATATCTGCCCCTTTATCGGCCTCCTCAATTTCAGCTTGCGTACTATCATGTTCTGTTTCACTGGTGTTTTTCGTCTCTGAAGCCGTCGTTTCTGAAGCTGTCTGCGCTAACTCTGCCGATCCAGCAGTAGTTGATTTAGACACTTTTGATTCAGGATCTGTCGACTCAGGATCAGTTGACTCTGGCTTGCTAACCTTAAACTTCACCACTAAAAAACGGCCATCATCGCTAAATGAAGCGGAATCGACCTTGTCAAATCGTTGCTGATTGCCATTTTTGGTATTGAGTAATACCACTTCATGGGGTAAATCGTCTTTCTCTTTGGTTTCTCGGTCAAATAAAGTCGCTTCGATTGTCGCCAATACAAATAGACCATCGGCACTGACGTTAACGTCCGTGCCATTGACAATTTCATATTGTTTGCGATTATCACTAAAACGAATTAATGCACGACTATCGCCCCTATCAGGTGTAGCCTGTACCGCAATCACTTTGCCATTATCAGAAATAATCGGCTGTTGTAAGGTTTCAAAATGCATAATGTCATCAAGGGACAGAGCACGTTGCGGGGCCGCATGGGCACTAAATGACAGACAGACTGCCAATGGAATTAAATTGAATAATTTCACAGTTTTCCTCTAATGGTTCCCGTAATAGATCGCAGTAATGGATTATCTATAATCTTAACCAGCAATAAATAATAAACACCAAGCATTACATTCGACCAAAGTCGTCTATATAAAATATGTTTACCGAATAAGCTAATGCTCGCCAATAAAATATAGAATCGCCGACATGTTTTCAAACTTAGATGGTTTACAAGTAAACGATTTGTAATAAAAGTTCATAGTAAATCAATCAGATTAGGATTGACTTAAAAATAACGGAAATAATGTGATAATACTCACTATTTTCTGTAAATAAACATTAAAAGTCGTTAAAATACGCCGCAGAAAACGACGGTTTTTATCGTCACCTAGCCGTGTCATGTATGCGGTCTAACAATTGCAGTAACCACAACCGTGGAAGGACTATTCATGTCAAAACGTACAATAACCGTGATCCCAGGTGATGGGATTGGACCAAGCATTATCGATTCAGCATTAAAAATCCTCGACAAAGCAGGATGTAACTTTGAATATGAATTTGCAGATGCTGGGTTAACGGCGTTAGAAAAGCACGGTGAACTTATACCCCAACGTACTTTAGACCTTATCGAAAAAAATCGTATTACGCTTAAAGGTCCGTTAACCACACCTGTCGGTGAAGGGTTTTCCTCTATCAATGTGAGCTTGCGTAAACAGTTCAGTCTTTATGCTAACGTGCGCCCGGTGATTTCATTTAAGGGGACTCAAGCGCGTTATGAAAACATTGATATTATTACCGTCCGTGAAAATACCGAAGGTATGTACTCTGGTTTAGGTCAAAAAATATCTGATGATGGTCAAACTGCAGAAGCGACCAGTATCATTACTCGTCATGGCGCAGAACAGATCACTACGTTTGCTTTTGAGCTTGCACGCAAAGAAAATCGCAAAAAAGTGACCATAGTTCACAAAGCTAACATCATGAAATCAACTTCTGGTTTGTTCTTAAAAGTGGCACGTGAAGTGAGTCTGCGTTATCCAGACATCACCACAGAAGAAATGATTGTTGATGCCACTTGCATGAAACTGGTTATGAATCCTGAAAACTTTGATGTTATCGTAACGACTAACCTATTTGGTGACATTTTATCTGACTTATGTGCCGGTCTTGTGGGCGGTTTAGGAATGGCTCCAGGGGCAAACATAGGTCGCAATGCTGCTATTTTTGAAGCGGTACATGGTAGTGCACCCGATATTGCAGGTAAAAATTTAGCGAACCCTACCTCAGTTATTTTAGCGTCGATTCAAATGCTAGAATACTTAGGCATGTCAGATAAAGCTGAGATGATCCGCAGTGCTGTAGCTGCTGTTATTGAAGAAGGTGACCGTACCACTCGCGATTTAGGTGGCACTCACGGTACAACCGACTTCACTCAAGCAGTGCTTGATCGTTTAGCATAATTCTTTATGATTAGGTTAATGACTTATTTATCTTATAAGTCATGACTAAAAAGCCCCATATGCATGACATATGGGGCTTTTTGTTAGATGTGCGCTAGCAAAGTTATGCGTAGCTCACGCCCTTTTCAGGGAAAATCCATAAATGAACCGTTACTTCATCACGATCATGATAAAGATGCTTACACTGTATTTTAAAATCGATTTCATTTTCAGTTAAAATGGTGCCTATCGTTTCTAAAATAACGCTGACTTCTTTATAGCGGCTCTTCATGGGTAATTTAAGATTAAAAATCGCTTCTTTAAACCAACCATTAATCGCCCATGCTTCCATCAGTTCTGCAACCCGAGCCGGTTTTTCAACCATATCGCATACCAACCAATAAATATTTTTACGTGGTGGTTCAAAACGAAAACCGTCAGCACGGTAATGCTTTACTTGGCCCGAATCCATTAATTTAGGATCCATCGGACCGTTATCGACTGCAGCAACCATCATTCCGCGGCGGACCAATTGATAAGTCCACCCTCCAGGGCAAGCGCCTAAATCAACTGCATTTAAGCCACTGCGACAACGTGTTTCTTGCTCTTCTTTAGTTAAGAACACGCCAAATGCTTCATCCAATTTCAGGCTTGAGCGACTCGGAGCATCTGCAGCCATTCTTAAGCGAGGGATCCCCATAAAATGAGGTGAACTATTATGGCTTAACGAATAACCTGTGTACGCTTTACCCGGTGCAATAAAACACACATGAATAATCGGACGACGGCCATTTTCAGTACTCAGTAGCGCGCCGATCTTTTTTAAACTTTGGCGTAACGGTACCGTCAATTTCCGACAGAATGCGGATAATTCTTTGGCTTCATTGGTGTCAGGCGTTTCAACACGCAACTCACCACACTTCGACAAATCGGCTAGTGAGGCGACTATCGGTCCCACACGATCTTGCTCAGGTAAATCAATCAATAACTCGCCCGCAGCAAACATTTGCCGAGCAAATATCAATGATCCAAGTTCTAATTCCTTAGCTAAAGTATCGGCACCATTTTTGTCAAAACATTGAAATATCACATAAGCATCGTTGATATTGGTTTTAACGAAACCATCAACATTTAACTCAGCGGCACGTTGTTGAATTTCTGCTGCACAGTCTTTTTCATAGCCTGAGCGGCAAAATAGGAATAGTTTTTTCATTTGGAGCCTTAGCGTAAGGATATTCGCATAATAGCGAGACAATAATCACGCTATTATACTCAAAAATGCTCGAGGAGGGAGAATTTAGCCAAGCCATTATTCTACTGATTTTGTATGCCAAATCGCCGCGGCAAATAACAACCAACCCACGAGGAAACATAAACCACCTATTGGCGTTATTGGGCCAATCCATTTAGCACCAGTAAAGGCATAAAGGTATAATGAACCAGAAAACAATATGATCCCAGCAATGAAACTGTAAGCGGCCCAATTAATCAATTTTGACGGGATCCAATGGGCGGAAAATGCCAATGCAATCAGTCCGAAGGTATGATAAAACTGGTAATCGACTCCTAACTTAAAAATACTCACTAATTCCGGTGGTGCGATAGTTTTAAGCCCATGAGCAGCAAAAGCACCCAGTGCTACAGCCATAAAACCACTTAATGTGGCAAATAATAATAGACCTTTATTCATTTTACTTAACCTCATACAACATAAATCGACAATGCATCATACTATTGAAGCAAGCTGATTTTCGTGACTTAAACCATCACCGTTAGTATTCATGTAGTGTTAATATTGATGCCGGGGTTGATCAAGCTATCAGCAAAGTAGACACCGCATATGCGTAAAACATAGCGTTACAGCATTAACCTACTCGGGTAATAAACTGACTAATATTCTCGATGGCATGATTAAGATTGCCCTCAAGGGTATAACCAGAAGATTTTCGCGGTTGCAAACTATGATCGCCATCACTAATCCAACAGACTTCTGCATGTTCACCCAAAGCCCAATTGGGTACTTGTTGAAGATCGCCAAATTTATCTCGCTCACCTTGAACAATTAACATCGGGTGAGAATTGTGTTGAATCGGCGCAAGTCGTGGCTCGCCACCTTTTAGCGGAATAAAAGGGTATCCCAAACACACTACTGCAGTAATTTTATTGACGACATCGGCAATAAGTGGCTGCTGTAGTTGATGATCTGTGCTGGCCAATATCGCCGACATACGACCGCCCATTGACTTACCCATCAGGATAATCCGCTGGCAATTGATCAGGCCAAGCGCCATCTTCTGCTCAATATCCATGAGAACTTGTTCATAGTGCGCGAGTAATTTAGGCGCTCGATCAGGCGGACGACGTTTACCATCTTGCATATTGGCTTGCATATACAAGAAATTAAATCGGTATACTTGATAGCCTTGAGCGATTAACTTATCGGTCATCGAAGTCATATATTGATGATGCATATTAGCCCCAGCACCATGAGCAAAAACAATCAAAGTGTCACTTTTAGGACCTTGTAACAGATAATCATGGGCTAACAAAGGCGTATTATCCGCTAAGCAACTCACTTCGCGACTCCTCTGCAAACATATCCAACATCCATTCTCTAAAGGCTGAAATTTTACCTATCTCAGAATGGTTTTGTTGACACACTAAGTAATAAGCCTCTTTGCTCACCAACACCTCAGAAAACGGGCACACTAAGCGCCCAGCCTTGATATCAGGTCTGGCAAGTACGCTATAACCTAATGCCACACCTTGGCCATGCACCGCTGCTTGAAGCACTAATGAGGAATGGCTAAATATAGGCCCTTGATTGACATTAATATCGCTCACGCCACACTGTCTAAACCATGCCTGCCAATCTTGACGGTTTGAATCATGTAACAAGGTATGGAATTTTAAATCACTGGGTTGAGCTAACGGTTTAGCACTATTGAGTAATAATGGCGAACAGACAGGGATCAACACTTCGTTACGCAGTTTATCGGCGCGTAATCCAGGCCAATTACCTTGGCCGTAATAAATGGCAACATCTACATCGTCGGTTAACGAATTAGCATTACTATCAACGGCTTTAATACGCACATCAATATCAGGATTTTTTTCGCTAAACTTAGCTAAACGTGGTACTAACCATTGAATAGCAAAACTTGGAGACATACTGACCGTTAACGATCCTACCGCACTACGGGCAAGCAGACGATTAGTCGCCTCCCCTAGCTCAATAAAAATATCTTTAATGTCCAGAAAATAACTTTGGCCTTCTTCTGTTAACAATAAGGATCTATTTTTACGTCTAAACAGCTTTAGCCCTAAAAAATCTTCTAATGCTTTAATCTGATGACTCACTGCAGCCTGAGTGACAAACAACTCTTCTGCGGCGCGGGTAAAGCTCAAATGTCTTGCTGCAGCTTCAAATGCTTTAACAGCATTCAAAGGCGGTAATCGTTTAGACATAGTGATCAACCCCTCATTTTTAATTAGTTTTTCTAATGATTATCGTTATTTTTATGTCGTTTGTAAAGCACACTGTGTTTGGGTAAATTAGCATCATTGACAACATCACTAGGGTCGCTGCGCTGCTAGAGCGGACTTCGTCCTGCTAGGATCGCTGCGCTTCTAGGACGTGACTTCGTCATTGCTAGGTTCGCTTCGCTGCTAGAGCGGACTTTGTCCTGCTAGGATCTCTGCGCTTCTAGGGACAGCTTCGCTGCTAAGATTGAGTCGCTGCGCGACTAGGATATTGGCTTGTCATCTAGCACTGCTTGGCTGTTGATTGTATAGCCTCTAGCCGCGTAGCGTCCTAGCAGCGTAGAGCTCTAGGCTCTTAAATTGTCATCTAAATTTTCGCAGCCGCAGGCGCCCTATTTCTAGCATCTAGCAGCGAAGCGTCTTCGAAGGTGATAACCGTTTATTAGCCAGCATTTAGGTACATTAACTTACCGATTTAAATAACGCCGACATGGTCGTATCGCCCGCATAAAAAAAACGCATTCAATGCGGTTTTTTATGCGGGCGATTAGGGTGGATACGGTCATAATCGACAGCATCACTCACACAAAGTCTAAGGACGATACACTTTTACGTTCGTATAGCCCTTCTCAACAAGGTATAAGGCCTGCAGTTTACTCATTACCCCACGATCACAATATAATAGATACGTTTTAGAGCTATCTAAATCAGCAAATTGGGTCGCTAATTTAAAGAATGGGATCGCTTTAATCATCACATTATCAATTGATAATGGATCTTTTTCTTCTTCTTCAGGTGCACGAACGTCAATAATGATTTCGCCTGACGCCACATCTTTAACTGTTTCGGTTTCAGTCACTTGTTGATCCATCTCCGCTTCAATATCACGAACATCCATCACCACTGCAGACTCAATGATGCGATCAATCAAGTCTTCAGAAAACTTAAGCTCTTCAGCTTCAATCTTAGACAATACCGCTTTAACCGTCGGCTTTTGTGAAATAACACCACAATACTCAGGAATAGACTTAGCAAATTCTTCAGTGCCAATCACACGGCTCTGATTAATAATGTCTTGTTTGTCCATTGCGATAAGTGGGCGTAAAATCAATAACTCAGTGCTGCGGTCAATCACATTCAAGTTGGTCAGCGTTTGACTCGATACCTGACCTAAGCTTTCTCCCGTGACTAACGCTTGAATGCCGAATTTGTCCGCAATACGCGTTGCAGCGCGCATCATCATACGCTTAAGTACAACCCCCATCTGACCGTTATCAATACGTTCAAGGATCTCTTCAACCACAGGCTCAAATGGCACTGACACAAAACGTACTTTGTGCGACTCACCATACTTTTTCCACAAGTGATAAGCCACTTGCTTAACGCCAATTTCGTGTTGAGCGCCACCTAAATTAAAGAAACAGTAATGGGTACGGGCGCCTTTCTTAATAAACTGAAAACTCGACACGCCAGAATCAAAACCGCCCGAAATAAGCGACAATACATCTTCTTGGGTCGCCATAGGGAAACCGCCTAGTCCTTCAATACGACGCTCGACCATGTAAAGCTTATCTTGATTGATTTCAAGATTAACGGTCACATCAGGGTTTTTAAGCTTTACCCCAAGCGCCTCTGTGTGCTGGTTTAACCCCCCACCCACATAACGCTCAACATCGATTGAATTAAAATCATGATTACCAGAACGTTTTACGCGAACACAAAATGTTTTACCTGCAATTTCATCACGATACCTTGGTAAAGCCTGCTGATAAATATGATCTATCGAATCAAAACTGTACTCACTCACTTGCACAACGTGAGCAATACCTGGAATACAAGCTAAACGCTCTGCAAAAGCATCACATAATTCCGGTTTATCGGCAGGTACATTAACTAAAATACGATCATATAAACGTTGTACTTTGGCATCGTCATCCACTTTTTTAAGTACATTACGGATATTGGTTTCGAGCATTTTGGTAAAGCGCATTCTTACCGACTTGCTCTTCATCATAATTTCAGGGTACAGCTTTACAATAAACTTCATGGGGCGTCCGCAGGTATCACCACCACAATAGCTCAGCATTCAGCATTGCTAGACAAAAAGATGGTAACACTTTGATAATAAATTAAAAAAAATAGCAAAACCTTGTCTACTTGATTAACATAGGTAATCCAGCATATAGCAAAGCGTAAGCAATAATTCGCGGATCATACCAAATGATGCCTATTAACCAAACATATTCACTTTTTTATCTGTTATTTCTCAGCAAAACCGCTGTTACAGCACATTTCTAATACAAAAAAGCACAATCTCTGTAACCTGCAAAGATTGCGCTTATGCCTATCCTTTGATGACGAGCTATTGAGTCACTATAATTTCATTCGATTGTTTCGCTTTACCTTGTTCAATGGCAATTTCAACACGCCGATTTCGAGCTTGATTCTCTTTAGAATCATTGGGTACCAAAGGTCGATTAGAAGCCTCTCCAACCACTTTCATCCTTGATTCATCAAAACCAGTGACTGTTCTTAATTCATGAGCCACCGAAACAGCGCGTTGACTTGATAGCGCCCAGTTTGAACTATAAAGCTCATTACTGATATCAGCACCGTCAGTATGACCCGATACCGTAACAATCCCAGGAACATCTTTTAATAACTCACCAATTGAACGCACAATCGGTTTAAACTTAGGTTGTAAAAAGCCAGAACCAGAAGTAAATGAGCCTTTCTCACGAATACGAATTATAATTTGCTGACCTAAAGATTCAATTTCAATGGCACCATCAATAATTTCTTCGTTGAGCTTCTCAGCCATTCTTTTCACTTGATCATTTATATTTTCTTGCGCAGATGCGGCCGCTTTTTTAATAGCTTCAGCTTCTTGCTGAGCCGTAGCAGCGGCATTACCACCACGCTGTTCACCACTTTGCTTTTGAGTACCCCCCGCACTGTCCTCTTCACCGGCCTGATATTCAATGGTCGGTTGAGTCATTTCATTGGTTTGTTGATTAATGATCTCAATTGGCGTGGGATCGGGTCTACCAGGGCGAAATTCAAGCGCGATAACCGATGTCCCCTTAGGAATGTCTTTTATTTCAACTTTGTTTTGCACCCCAAATGCATACTTCATTGAGCCGGCGATTTGTTTAAACTTCATTACGTCCATTTCAGAGAACGCTAACAGCAACACGAAGAAACACATCAGCAAAGACATTAGGTCAGCAAAGGTGGCCAGCCACATAGGGGCACCCGCAGGTGGACAATCACACTTGGTCTTAGCCATGAGTTACTCTCCGTCCGTTGTATCGATTTCACGCGATTTTTCAGCCAAGTAATTCTTCAAGAAACCTTCAATCACCCGGGGGTTTTGTCCATCTTGAATCGCTAATACCGCGTCCATAATTAAATTACGGTTAAGCAATTCTTCATTCATACGCAATGATAATTTATCCGCCATTGGGATGGCGATCATGTTGGCAATTATCGCGCCATAAAGAGTGGTTAACAATGCAACCGCCATTGCGGGTCCAATCGATTTTGGGTCGTCCATGTTAGATAACATAGCCACCAAACCAACCAGCGTACCAATCATTCCCATCGCGGGGGCTACATCACCCATGGCTTTAAAAATACTAATCCCAGTTTTGTGGCGGTCTTCGGTCAACGCTATATCTCTTTCAAGCGCGTTACGCACCACATCCCCATCATGACCATCAACTAGCATATCGATAGCTTTTTGCATAAAACTGTTGGTAATGACCGCCTCTTCTAGTGCTAAAAATCCGCCTTTACGGGCAGCATCTGCCATAGTGACAGACTGCTCAATCAAATCTTCAGGTTTATCTAATTTAAACATGAAGGCTTTCATACCAATCTTTATCGAACCCAAAAATTGCTGTAGGTTAAATTTCATCATCACAACAAATAAAGAGCCTGCTACAACAATCAAAATTGACGGTACATTGATAAATAATCCGAGACCTCCACTGGTGATCATCGCGCCAATAATAAATGCAAAAGCACCGATAATACCTATTAGGGTAGCTAAATCCACAACCTCTCCTCAATCGCAGTCATCACGCTGCTTCTTTGTGCTATTTTATCGCGCTAGTCGTACAAATTAAATAAGTCGAACATTCTGGCATCTATTGATACAAATCACATTGCCCATCGTTATGTATTACAGTAAAAAATTCAATACTAATTTACGCTATCTATTTCAAACCCTAACGTCTTATCGGTCAAACTTGGCGCAAGTTTAGCCTGTTTTGCACATTCTAAACAAAATTCAATAACAAAGCGTGCTGTTGAGCAAATAACCAGCGACTGTATTTGACCGATACGCTGGGCTGATATACCTTGTCTCACGCTGAATGAAAGGAATAATAATCGTGGCTAAAAAACCAGAAAATCTCAGTTTTGAACAATCATTAACTGAGCTTGAAACCATTGTTGCTCATTTAGAGCAAGGTGAAGTGTCGCTCGATGACGCGCTTAAACAATTTGAGCGAGGCATTAAGTTAGTCCGTCAAAGCCAAGGAAAGCTTGAACAAGCACAGCAAAAAGTCTCTATCTTATTAAATGAAGATGATGCTGAATTAGCACCGTTCACTATAGAAAGTGAATAATCGTCAACATAGTGTTATTGAATAATAGGTCTTGATACGTGTTAGCTAAAGCGATAACAAAATACCAAAAGCGCGTTAATACTATTCTTAACGAGCATTTAAGCCAGCTTGATGGTGCTGCACCAGACTTAAAGGCGGCAATGCTTCATGGTGCATTATTAGGCGGCAAACGCATCAGGCCATTTTTGGTCTATAGTGTGGGTGACATGCTTGGCGTCAATATTAATGCACTTGATAAAGCCGCCGCAGCCATTGAGTGTATTCATGCTTACTCGTTAATACACGATGACTTACCGGCCATGGACAATGATGCACTCCGACGCGGTCAACCCACGGTTCATATTGCATTTAATGAAGCTAACGCCATTTTAGCTGGTGACGCGCTGCAAACATTGGCCTTTGAAATAATCACCGCACCGTGTAACGATTTACGACCTGAACAACAATTGGCCATGGTCAGGGCATTAGCAAAAGCCTCTGGATATCGAGGAATGTGCGGTGGGCAAGCGATTGATCTGAGTGCCACCGATCACCGTATAGATTTAGACCGATTAACCGAATTACATAATAAAAAAACCGGCGCGTTAATCAGTTGTGCCGTCGAACTTGCTTTAATTGCGGCAGATTTACCCGATGAGCACTATCAACTGATGATGAAATACGCCCAAAGCCTTGGATTGGCCTTTCAAGTGCAAGACGATATCTTAGATATTACCGCAAGCACCGAAGAGTTAGGCAAACCACAAGGCAGTGATGAACAATCCAACAAAAGCACTTTTCCTAAACTATTAGGTCTCGATGGTGCCAAAGCCTGTGCAGAACAACTAATACAAGATGCACTATCAGCGCTGACTAAATTACCATATAATAGTCAGTTAATTGCAGACTTCGCCCACTATATTATTGAGCGAAGATTATAATAAAGAGTCAGAAAATCTCGCTATGATTTTTGATATTTCTAAATTTCCAGTACTAGCGAAAGCTAATACACCAGAAGAATTAAGGAAGTTACCTCAAGGTTTACTTCCACAAGTCTCTGATGAATTGAGACAATTCTTACTTCAGTCCGTTGGTATTTCAAGCGGACATTTTGCTTCTGGCTTAGGCACAGTTGAATTAACTGTGGCACTTCATTATGTCTACAACACCCCATTTGATCGGTTAGTGTGGGATGTAGGACATCAAGCTTACCCACATAAAATCCTCACTGATCGCCGCGAACAAATGCACACCATTCGACAAAAAAATGGTCTGCATCCATTCCCATGGCGTGAGGAAAGCCCATATGACACCTTTAGTGTCGGTCACTCAGGCACGTCTATCAGTGCAGCATTGGGGATGGCGATAGCCGCAGAAAAAGAAGCGGTTGGGCGAAAAGTTGTGGCCGTTATTGGCGATGGTGCCATGACAGGCGGTATGGTATTTGAAGCCATGAATCATGCGGGCGATTTACACAATGATATGCTTGTGGTGCTCAATGATAATGAAATGTCGATTTCTGAAAATGTTGGCGCACTCAACAATCACCTTGCCCAGCTTATGTCAGGTCGTTTTTACACCACCATTAGAGAAAACAGTAAAAAAGTGCTTAAAGGCCTGCCTGTCATTAAAGAAATGGCTAAACGCACTGAAGAACATCTTAAAGGCATGGTGGTGCCCGCAACATTATTTGAAGAGTTAGGGTTCAATTATATCGGCCCAATTGATGGTCACGATGTCGATTCGCTCGTTGAAACTATGCGCAATATGCGCAACCTCAAAGGCCCACAAATGTTGCATATCATGACCAAAAAGGGTCGTGGTTATGAGCCTGCGGAAAAAGATCCGATTGGCTGGCACGCGGTGCCTAAATTCGATCCAAGCCAATTTAAAAAACCCACAACTAAACCAGGTTTACCGACATTCTCGGAAGTGTTCGGTAAATGGTTATGCGACATGGCGGAACAAGACGACAAGTTAGTCGCGATTACACCGGCTATGCGTGAAGGTTCTGGGATGGTTGAATTTTCACAACGATTCCCAAAACAATATTTCGATGCGGCTATTGCTGAACAGCATGCAGTAACGTTATCTGCAGGGTTTGCCTGCGAAGGGTTAAAACCTGTAGTGGCGATTTACTCAACTTTTTTACAACGCGGATATGACCAGTTTATCCACGACGTGGCTTTGCAACGCTTGCCTGTATTGTTTGCGATCGATCGTGGTGGCATTGTTGGCGCTGATGGCCCTACACATCAAGGTGCGTTCGATTTAAGCTTTATGCGCTGTGTTCCCAATATGATCATTATGGCGCCATCAGATGAAAACGAATGCCGTCAAATGCTCTATACCGGTTATTGTTATCAAGATGGCCCTACCGCAGTGCGGTACCCTCGAGGTTTTGCGACCGGTGCAGAACAAGTTGAACATATGACGAAAATACCTATCGGTAAAGGGGTCTTAACGCGTCAAGGGCAAAAAATTGCCATTGTAAACTTTGGCACCACACTTGCCGCAGCGACAGACGCAGCAGAAAAACTGGATGCGACCGTCGCCGATATGCGCTTTGTTAAGCCACTTGATTTAAGCTTGCTTGAACAGCTCGCAAATAGCCATGATGTTATCATTACCGTTGAAGAAAACGCCATTATGGGCGGCGCAGGTTCTGGAGTGCTTGAAGCATTACACAAAATGCGTATCGTAAAGCCTGTACTACAAATTGGTTTGCCAGATGAGTTTATTCAACACGGCGCACCAGATGAAATTACTGCAGAACTGCAACTTGATGCTGCAGGGATTTTAGCGCAGATCCAAGCGTTTATAGCTTAATGCTTTTGTGATGATGATTGATAGTTGATGCCAATGAATTACCCCGCGACTTCGCTTCGCTCTGATCACGGGGCTTCTGCAATCTAGCTTTTAACGACTAAGCTGCTTCTTTTTTCTCAGTTCCCACACCAAACTTTGATAGCTCAAAGACTTTCGTTTTAATCGATGTTTTCTGCTGAAATTTGGGGGTTACCCTGGCGACTATCCCAGTCGCCATTAAATCATTTTCGCCTGTGTTCTCGATAGACTTAGCTGCCGCTAAATCTCTGCACTGGACTAAACCGCAGCTTTCGCAGGCAAATTCTCGCACGATAAGGCCAAACTTGTGCGGGTGTTTGCATTGATAACAAATGCTTGTCGATTTCACAAACCGACCAATTTCATGGTAAATACCGCCATTCAATTCAACTTTGTATTTAGTCAGCGAAGTGATCATACCCATCACGTTATCGTTCACCATATGGCCGTTAAATTGCTGCATACCTTTCACGTTTAAATCCTCAAACACTATGATATCACTGGTCTTGGCTATCGAACATGATACTTCGTGAGCGAACGCTAGGCGTTGGCGTGAGATTTTTCCGTGAAGTGTATTTAAGCGGGATTTGGTTTTATGCCAGCGACTAGAGCCCTTTTCCCTTCGGCTCAACTGGACTTGAATTTGCTTTAGCTTTGTTGATGAACGTTTAAGAGCTTTTGGGTTTTTAGCGTACCAACCGTTCGAACCTACAACCGTATGCTGACTGTTAATGTCGTAGCCTACAATTGAATGCAAGACCCGCTTCGCGGTCTTGCATTCAACCTCTTGGGTGAGCGATACATTCCATTTACCATGTGATAGTTGGACAGTAACAGTCTTGATTTCACTGACTAATTTACGGTGTAAAACAATCGGTACTTTGCCAATTTTCGGAATGCTGACCGCACCATTTTCGATGCGGATACAGTTCGAGTTATTTACACACCTAAAACTGTCATTGTGCAGTTTTTTCTGTTTGAAGCTGACTTTAAACGTCGGGAATTTTTGCAACCGACTCTTAGAAAAAGAGTTTTTCAAAGCCGTATCCAGATCCCTTGCCACTTGCTGTGCAGCCGCAGAATCAAAGGATTTTAACCAAGAGAACTCTTCGAATACCTTTAACTCTTTAATTAATTTTGACATTTCTGGATAGAACAAAAACGTTTTGTCGTACCTATAACGACGCAGATTTTCTGACAACAACAAGTTCCACAACCCACGAGCATATGAGCCAAACTCAATGAGTTTGGCTTCCTGTTCTGCTGTCGGTTTGAGCCGAAAGTTATATCTGAGCGGTTTTTTCATATACTGTATAGACTACTGTATAGCTTGAGATTGTCAAGTGGAATACCAAACTAATTCACACTGTAAGTACATCATTGTGCTGCACTTAATACTGGTTGTTAAATATTGAAAGCAACTACTACATGGTGAAGTTGGCGAGTTTATGAAGAGAGCTGTTCTAGATATTTCGCAGAAGTCTGACTTTTCAGTTGAAGAGATCGAAATAGATAGGGATCACATACACATTCTTTTGAGGATTTCGCCAAGATATGCTGTTGGGCAGCATGTTAGAAGAATTAAGCAGCAAACCAACAGATTAATTTGGAGTAGATATCCGAACCTTAAAAAGCAATTTTGGTTGGAGAATACTTTTTGGTCTGATGGATATTTTGCTTGCTCAGTCGGCAATGCCTCCGCTGATACAATTCGAAAATATATTCAAGAGCAAGGTTAGTTTATCGATTCATCCCCGCGACTTTCGCTACGCTCGGATCACGGGGGGTTCTCGACAGATTAGATAAAAAAGGACTGAAATTCAGTCCTTTTTTGTGTCTATTGCACTAGTGTTTATTCATCTAGTGCTAATGGTTCTCGTCTCTAGCAGAAAATGTTGACGTCAACGCGTTAAGCTTCAACATCCACACTTGCGCCGCCTTGAGATACCATCACCATAGCAGGACGTAATAAACGATCATTTAATAAGTAACCTTTCTGCATTACCATCATGACAGTGTTAGCAGGATACTCAGCACTGGGCTGCATACCAATAGCTTGATGATGTTCAGGGTTAAATGCTTGACCTTGTGGATTAACCTGAGTCACACCAAACTTCTCAACTGAGGTTAAAAAGCCTTTCATGGTCAGATCGACACCTTCATAAATCGCTTTGGTCGCCTCATCTTCAGGATTAGTGCCCTGTAAGGCACGTTCCATATTATCGATGACAGGTAACAGTTCGTTAGCAAACTTTTCCAAGGCAAACTTACGTGCTTGCTCAACATCTTTTGCCGCGCGAGTACGAATATTCTGTGTTTCAGCTGCCGCGCGCACTTCAACATCTTTACGCTCAGCTAACGCAGTTTCAGACTCAGCCAATAGTTGCTCTAATTCTTCAATGCGAAAATTTGCTTGGGTTAATTCATCTATCAAACTTGCGTCATCAGCCACGACTTCAGGTGTTTCCACGTCTTCCACTTGATCTTGCGATGTGTTGTTCGATTCGTTGCTCATTTTCACTCCAGCTAAAAAATGCGTAATTTGGTATTCTACGACAATAAATAAAGTGTCCATTTACTGAGAAATTAACAGCAAAACTCACACTTATAATAAGTTTGAGTATATTATGGGGATCAATTCTTATGTTTCAAGGCCTAAAGGCATAACAAACGCGAATATGACTAAAATGTTCAAGACAATCGGACTCATCGGTAAACCACATCATCAAGGGACTAACCTAACCATAACTCGATTGCATCATTGGTTAAGTATGCAGGGCTTTAAGGTTATCGTTGAAGGACGAATATCTGCAGAGCTAGACCCTGATGTTTGTTCAATGGACCTACTTGAAATGGGTGAGCATTGTGATTTAGCCATCGTGGTTGGCGGTGATGGTAACATGCTAGGTGCTGCCCGGGTATTGGCTCGTTTCAATGTTGCAGTGATTGGCGTAAACCGCGGCAATTTAGGCTTTTTAACCGATTTACCTCCCGATAACTTCGAAGAAGCCTTATCTAAAGTATTGGGTGGAGAATTTGAAACTGAACATCGTTTTTTACTTGAGGCTGAAGTTCACCGCCACGGTAAAATAACCTCCAGCAATACCGCGGTGAATGAAGCAGTGCTTCACCCTGGTAAAATTGCTCATATGATCCAGTTTGAAGTTTATATCGATGAGCAATTTATGTATAGCCAGCGCGCTGATGGGATGATTGTCTCCACGCCAACAGGTTCTACGGCTTATTCTTTGTCAGCTGGCGGGTCAATTTTAACCCCTAATCTTCAGGCGCTTATTTTAGTGCCTATGTTTCCTCATACCTTATCTTGTCGACCCATTGTCGTCGATGCATGTAGCATCATTAAATTAGTGGTATCGCCTGATAATGGGGAAAATCTCGAAGTCAGTTGTGATGGCCATGTCCATTTAGCGGTATTACCTGGTGATGAAATCTTTATTCGCCGCTCGAACGAACGCCTAAGACTCATCCATCCCAAAGGACACAATTACTTCCATGTGTTACGTAACAAATTAGGTTGGGGAAGTAAACTTTTCTAACATTTGACTCCCGTCACAACACTTTCTCTTTTCTAGTGAGCTTCTTCACATTAACAACCACTAATTAATTATATTGTAAACCCAATCGATGACTCGTTTGGTTTTACCGTATATGAACTTTTGTGCCCTCAAAAGATGTGACCTTGAACACTCGCATGCAACCCTATACATGACAAGCCTCACAATTTCATCGGCCAACAAACTTTCTCGTATGTTAAATGATCTCGATCAACACATTTAACACTTAAATAACGTCTATTACGCCCTAGTTAGCGAAATGCTAACAAATAATAACAACTTATACCCACTTATAGGCAGAGGTATGCATGACAATATTACAGTTACTAGCAAGCTTAACGCCCATTATTAGCGTAATGGTCTTTTTAGTTCTAATGCGCTTGCCAGCGTCCAAAGCAATGCCCATATCTATGGTTGTTACGGGCCTTGCAGCATTGTTTATTTGGCAAATGGATACGCAACTTCTTGCGGCATCCGTGGTCGAAGGTCTTCTCGCAGCATTAACACCGCTTACCATCATTTTTGGCGCAGTGTTTTTGTTAAATACGCTTAAATATTCTGGTGCTATGGACACCATCCGCGCAGGTTTTACTAACATCAGCGCTGATTCCCGTGTTCAGGTAATCATTATTTGCTGGTTGTTTGGCTCGTTTATTGAAGGCTCAGCTGGCTTCGGTACTCCGGCAGCAATCGGTGCACCACTACTGGTATTATTAGGTGTACCACCTATTGGCGCAGCAGTTGTCGCGTTAATTGGTGACTCTACATCCGTATCGTTTGGGGCGATTGGTTTACCGGTATTGTTTGGTATGGATCAAGGTCTAACTGAGGGCGGCGTTAACATGGCTGCTGCTCAAATTGCTGAACATGGTGGTACCTTTGCAGGTTATGCACAGTATATCGCTCAACATATGATCACCATTGACTTAATTACCGGTTCATTAATTCCGTTAGTGATGGTTTGTGTATTGACCGGCTTCTTCGGTCGTAATAAATCCATCATGGAAGGCTTACAAGTTTGGAAATTTGCCTTATTTGCTGGTTTTGCCTTTACCATACCAGCATGGTTAATTAACTATGTTGCCGGTCCTGAGTTCCCTTCTGTTATTGGTGCACTTGTGGGTATGGCGTTAGTTATTCCTGTCGCTAGAAAAGGCTGGTTACTACCATCAAAACCTTGGTGTGACTTTAGCGAAAATGACAATAAATCAGATGAAGATACAGCACTTAACCAAACACCGGTAAAATTCACACAACTTGCCGCTTGGTCTCCATACATCATTATGGCTGCGTTGTTAGTCTTATCTCGTGTTATTGCTCCATTTAAGAGCTGGTTACTAAGCTTTAACATTAGTTGGACTGGTTTATTAGGTACAGAGCTTAAAGCAGGCTTTGCCACGCTATATGCTCCAGGTGCCTTCTTTATTATTGTATGCTTAATTAGTTTCGTATTATTCAAAATGAAACCTACCGCCATGAAGCAATCAATCACAGTGTCTTGCAAATCAATGCTACCGACTATTATTTCATTAGGTGCGTCTGTACCTATGGTGAAAATATTCTTAAATTCAGGTGAGAATGGCGCAGGTCTAGCGTCAATGCCGGTTGCATTAGCAGACTTACTTGCCAACAGCATGGGCTCAGTTTGGGCTTGGGTTTCACCTATTGTGGGTATCTTTGGTGCATTCTTGTCGGGTTCTGCTACGTTCTCAAACATGATGTTCTCAGGCCTGCAATATACTGTTGCCGATAATATCGGGATGAAACATGCAATGGCCCTAGCCTTACAAGGTATTGGTGCTAATGCGGGCAACATGATGTGTGTCATGAACGTCGTTGCTGCGGCAACTGTGGTGGGAATGGCAGGACGAGAGTCTGAAATTATTCGTAAAACAATGCCTATCGCACTAGGTTATGCCTTAGTGGCAGGCACTATTGCTTTTTTCTGGGGTGGATTTTAATTCACAATAAAGTTGCTTCTATTCTAACGATAGCAATACAACAACAACAGCAGCAGGCATGCAGTGCCTGCTATTCATTCGAGTGTTAAGAGAGCATGTTATGACTATTAATTATAAAGAAGTGATGGATACGTTAACGTCACAACTAGGCAAACACGCCGTATCTAATGATCCTGTGCGTCGTTTTGCTTGGTCAACTGATGCCAGTTACTTTCGTATCGTACCTGAAATTGTGGTACACGCAGATACTCCGGAACAAGTTAAAATAACCCTTAACATCGCCAGAATACATAATGTGCCAGTGACCTTTCGCGCTGCGGGTACGAGTTTATCGGGCCAGGCAATTGGTGAAGGCATTTTACTTATTTTGGGCCATGATGGTTTTAGAAACATTGATATCAGTGAAGATAGAACCTCAATAACCCTTGGGGCTGCGGTGTATGGTTCTGACGCGAATTTGGCGTTAAAACCCTTTAATAAAAAGATTGGTCCCGACCCGGCCACATTAGCCTCGGCGCAAATTGCAGGTATAGTGGCGAACAATGCCTCTGGCATGTGTTGTGGTACGGCGCAAAACAGTTATCAAACCATTAAGTCGGCTAAATTAATATTTGCCGATGGGACTGAACTCGATACGGGTTGCCCAGAGTCTAAAGCGGCGTTTAGCCAGTCACATGCTACGTTAATTACCGCATTAACTAGTCTAGCGCAATTAACTCAACAGAATCCAACCCTGTCTGCCCGCATCCGTAAAAAGTTCTCAATTAAGAACACCACGGGTTACAGTATTAATGCCCTCACAGACTTCAGTGATCCCTTTGAGCTGATTAATCACTTGATTGTCGGTTCAGAAGGCACGCTCGCTTTTGTTAATGAAGTGACTTATCACACGGTTGAAGAAGCCAAGTTTAAAGCTTCTGCCATGGCAGTATTCTTCAGCATGGATGATGCCGCAAGCGCAATACCACTGATTATAGGCGATAGCGTAGCTGCAGCAGAATTGCTCGACTGGGCATCAATTAAATCGGTTACCGGTAAAACGGGCATGCCTGAGTGGCTAAGTAGTTTACCAGAAGGCTCAGCTATTTTATTAATCGAGTCTCGTGCTAACGATCCAGAGACCTTAGTACAATACACTAAAGATGTGATTAAAAAAATCGCCCACATTGACACCGAACGTCCCACTGAATTCACCAATGATGCAGCTGTTTATGGCAAATATTGGGCAATGCGTTCTGGTTTGTTCCCAATTATTGGCGGCGCAAGACCTAAGGGCACATCGGTCATTATTGAAGATGTTGCATTCGAAGTAAAACACTTAGCCAGTGCTGCGGCAGACTTAACTGCACTATTCCATAAACACAATTACCCAGAAGGGGTGATTTATGGCCATGCATTAGCCGGTAACTTCCACTTTATGATCACGCCGACATTTGCCTCACAAAACGATATCAATCGTTTCCAAGACTTCATGCAAGATGTCGCTGAAATGGTGGTCAATAAGTACGATGGTTCGATGAAAGCCGAACATGGTACAGGCCGGGCCGTAGCTCCCTTTGTTGAAATGGAATGGGGCAGCGACGCTTACACCTTAATGAAGCAAATCAAGCAGATTTTCGACCCAAGTAAATTGTTAAACCCTGGGGTTCTTCTCAATGATGACAAGCTAGTACACGTTAAAAATATTAAGCCTTGTCCAGTCGTTGATGACTTTGTTGATAAATGTATTGAGTGTGGTTTTTGTGAAAAGACCTGTCCGACAACAGCCCTGAACTTCTCGCCTCGTCAGCGTATTGCTGTTCTGCGTGAAATTGAACGTTTAGAGCAATCGGGTGATAAAAAAGCCGCCGCAGAAATGCGTGCCAGTGCCAAATATGATGTGGTTGATACCTGTGCAGCCTGTCAGCTATGTACTATAGCCTGCCCAGTTGACAACAGCATGGGTAATTTGGTGCGTAAACTGCGCACACCTTACATCACCACCACAGAACAAAAAGTGCTCGACTTCCAAGCCAATCATTTTGGTGCGGTAAACCAAGTGATCAGCACAGGTTTTGATATTTTAGGCATTCTGCATAAAGTGACGGGGGATAGCATCACCGGCTCATTAATGAAAGCAGGTCGTTTAATTACTAAAGAAGTGCCTTATTGGAATCCAGACTTCCCTAAAGGTGGCAAAGTGGCTAAGCCATCCAAGCATATACCGGGACAGCCAAGCGTGCTGTACTTCCCTGCTTGTGGCGGCAGAACATTTGGCCCAACCCCGAAAGATCCTGATAACCGCACGCTACCTGAAGTGGTTATCACCTTGCTCGAACGTGCAGGTTACAATGTGATCGTCCCAGACAATACCCGTCATTTATGTTGCGGTCAGATGTGGGAATCAAAAGGTGATTTCAAAAATGCCGATGCTAAGCGCGATGAACTCATTGAAGCACTGAGTAAACAGTCTGACAATGGCAAAGTTCCTGTGATCCTTGATGGAACGTCTTGTACCTATCGCACATTAACCGGTAATCCTAAAGTACAAATTACCGATTTAGTCGAGTTTATGCACGACAAGATGTTACCTAACATGACTATCACGAAGAAAACTAGCAACATCACCTTACATCAAGGTTGTAGTGCTCGTAAGATGAAGCTAGAGCCGCATCAGCAAGCTATTGCTGACGCCTGTGCTCAAAATGTGCAATTACCTGCAGGTATTACCTGTTGTGGTTATGCTGGCGAAAAAGGCTTGTACAAGCCAGAAATTAACGCCAGCGCATTGCGCAACATTAAAAAGCTTATTCCTGCGGAAATTAAAGAAGGTTACTACTCCAACCGTATGTGTGAAGTCGGCTTAACCCAACACAGTGGTATTTCTTACCGCCATTTAGCCTATTTACTAGAAGAATGTACTCGTTAAACTAACGGACCATCACAGTAAATAGCATAAACAATAAGGGCATTGATATCATATCAATGCCCTTATTTTATTGAATACTGCCAACGATTTATTGAATACGGATAACTAAACGCTTACCTGCAACTAAAATCATTACAAAAACGAAGTTATAGCAAAAACTAAACCAATAAACACCCCAGCAATTGTTGTTGCAAAAGCTTATCATCGAGTGGCATATCACTAATAATTTCAACCCGTGTATCTAGCGCATCATCAAGTTCATCGAGCTTTAACTGATTATCCACCATATTCACGCTCAACACCCCATCGCGGGTAATAACAATGGCTTTTAACCTCAGCACCTTATCCAATTTAACCGTGTCTACCCACGCCATAAATCGTTCAAACTGGAAACAATGCGCCGCAGAGAATATCCAACCACTGCTGTAACAGCCCTCGCCTTGATTAGTTTTATGAATAAACCCGGCCGGTGAAAACTCAGGGGTATCGATATCACTCAGCGGTGGTGCGCTAGAAAGCCATGTCTGGGTAAGCGATTTTTGACGCAGTAGTCGTTGAGAAGTATTAAGCGGTTGATATTTTGTCGGCGTATTTAAGCGCAATAATATCTGCTGGATCAGCTCAACATCGGTAAAGTGATTATCGACCGTAATAAGCGGTGTGTGTTGCAAGTGTAATTGGCTGAGGAACTGCTGTAATTGCAGATGATCAGTTTCGGTATAATCTTGTGCTTTATTGGCCAGCAACACATCAGCCATTGTTAATTGTTGAGTAAACGTATCATGCTGTTGATAGCGCGGATCACTGACCTTTCGGGCATCAACTAGGCACACACTAGTCTGTAGTGTAATAACATGCTGATAATATTCAGATGTTAACAGCTTTGCAATTTCGGCAGGATGACCAAGCCCAGTAGGTTCTATCAACAATCTGTCTGGTTTAGTATGCTGAATAAGCTGATTTATCGCGACTTGTGTTGGCAAGCCAGACACACAACATAGGCAACCACCTGGCACTTCCTTTATGACGACACCCGCCTTCTTTGTTTGTGTCATCCCCGACTCAGTAGCAAGATTATCACCACCAGCCACAGTCGCATTTAACAACCCGCCATCTATGCCTATTTCGCCAAATTCATTAACCAGCACAGCCCACACTTCACCTTTAGGCTTATGAGCTAATAGCTGGCCAATGAGCGTGGTTTTACCCACACCCAAAAAGCCGGTAATAATATTAGTATTAATCGGCTTGGTGATCATTTTTTCGCTTTAGCATATTTGCCCTTTCGAGTAGGCTTAGCATCGGCTTGCGACGGTTTGCCTCGTTTGTACTTAAGCACTTTTTTGGGCTTTTCTGGCGCTACATCTCGATACCTTGCAGGTAATGGCGCCCCTTCTTCATACCCTGTTGGCACCAAAGTCGGTAATGATTGCTCAATGAGTTGCTCAATTGCGGCAAGTAATTCTAGCTCTTGTGGGCTCACCAGCGAAATCGCTTCACCGCCAAGTCCAGCACGGCCTGTACGCCCAACGCGGTGAACATAATCTTCGCACTCTTCAGGTAATTCAAAGTTAATGACCCTTGGTAGCGCTTGGATATCAAGCCCTCGAGCGGCCAAATCAGTGGCAATCAACACCCGTAACTGCCCCGCTTTAAATTCTTCTAACGCACGGTTGCGTGCTCCTTGGCTTTTATCACCATGAAATACCGATGACTTAATACCGTCTAGGCTTAATTCACGGTGTAAATGATCTGCCGTTTCTTTACGGCTGGTAAACACCATCACTTGCTGCCAATTATGTTTGCCAATTAATTCTGATAATAACTCAGCTTTACGGCGGGTATCCACTTTATACACTTGCTGAGCAACATTGGCGGCTGTAGTTTGGGTTTCAACATGCACATATTCAGGATCGTTTAGCATTTTAGCTGCAAGCATTTTAACTAGTTCAGAATAGGTCGCAGAAAACATCATTGTTTGATGTTGTCTGGCAATTAAACGCTTCACTTTTTCAATATCTTTAACAAAACCAAGGTCAAGCATCCGGTCAGCTTCATCAATCACTAGATGGGTCACTGATGATAAATCCAGTTCATGTTGGCCAATAATATCGAACAATCGTCCTGGTGTTGCCACCAACACATCCACGCCTTGCTCTAATGCCTTACGCTGGGGATTGATACTCGCGCCGCCATAAACGGCTAAGCTGGTCAGGTTGATAAACTGGCTGTATTTAACTAAATTATGTTCAATCTGAATCGCTAACTCACGTGTCGGCGTCATGATTAATGCACGTAAACGGTGCGATGGCGATAAGTCCAAATGATCTTGTGCCATTAAATGGCTTAACAAAGGTAACGCAAAAGCAGCTGTTTTTCCGGTACCGGTTTCGGCACTGGCCAACACATCTCGGCCATCTAGCGCTAGTGGGATCACCGCTTGTTGGACAGGAGTAGCAGTTTGATACCCAGATTGGTTAACCGCATCTAGTAATAATGGCGGTAACCCTAGCGACGTAAATGACATAACAGACTCAATAAAACAAATAAAAATAGGCCACTATTATATACTAATCTAAACACCATTAACTATTACATTAGTGATGGCACTAGTATGACATTAGCCATAACATCACAGCAGTCACGCAGATTTTGAACTAATAACCGCACTAACGGGATATCAGCTGACTAACTGGCAATGAGGCCACTTTTTACCACCAGATACTTTTGCTCAAAATCGTGTCGACATAATGCATTCGAAAATAAATATCCTTGGGCATAATCGCAATCTGCCAACACCAATAAACGTCGTTGTTGTTCAGTTTCAACGCCTTTGGCAATCACTTTCATCCCGAGTTTATGGGCCATCACGATAATCGCTTCGCACAAACACAGATCATTACTTTCTGCAGTCACATTACGCACAAAACGTTGATCAATTTTAAGGTAATCAATCTTGATTTTTTTTAAATAGGAAAGCGATGAATAACCCGTTCCGAAATCGTCGAGCGACATTTGCATACCCGCATCACTGCAAGCTAATAACCTAGCCTCGACATTTGGCTCAGTTTCAAGTAATAGACTTTCAGGAATTTCGATACAAATATTATTGGTAGACATTGCGAGTGTCGACATGTGTTTAAGCCAATCTTTAACCCCGGTCGACCCGTCTCTAAACTGAACAGGCGACAGATTAATACTGATCTGAATATCACAATTAAATTGTGTCTTCCATTGAGCCGCTAACTCACTGACTTGATAAAATACCCAATTACCAATATCGATTATCATGCCGGTGTCTTCGGCAATAGAGATAAAATCTGCAGGCAAAATTAACCCCATGGTCGGGTGCTTCCAACGTAATAATGCTTCAGCCTTGATGACCTGCTGACTGCTTAAATCCACAATAGGCTGATAATACAACTCAAATTGCTGTTGGGTAATCGCAACCTTGAGATCTTGGATCAGCATCATCCGCTTTTGTGCATTATCTTGCATTGTGGAGGTAAAATAATTAAATCGATTACGGCCATGCGTTTTGGCCGAATACATCGCTTGATCGGCATTTTTTAACAATGCTTCTGTGGTCTTTGCATCGTCAGGAAATAAGGTGATACCAATACTGCCACTAATGTAAGCGGTTTGATCACCCAAGAAATAAGGCTCTGCAAGTCGGTTAAGTATTTGCTGTGCAACACGGTCCACACCATGAGTATCCTCAAGGGCCGTCAACACAATGGTAAATTCATCACCACCAAGGCGGGCGACGATATCGGTCTCTCGTACGCATTTTTTTAGACGATCTGCTGTTTCAAGTAACAACACATCACCCATGTCATGGCCCAAGGTGTCGTTAATCTCTTTAAAGAAATCCAAATCTAAAAACATCAATGCAAAATGATTATGCTGCCGATCAGAACTCAACACCTGTTGATTTAAAAATGTTAATAACATCCTACGATTAGGCAAACCGGTGAGTGCATCATAATTGGCTTGGCGCCATATCAACTCCTCAGTTTGCTTTTTCTCGGTAATATCAAAAAATAACGCCACGTATCGCGCAGCCTGTGATTTTGTTCGGACGATCGAATTAATGGTTAGTGAATTACCCCGCGACTTCGCTTCGCTCTGATCACGGGGCTTCTGCAATCTAGCTTTTAACGGCTAAGCTGCTTCTTTTTTCTCAGTTCCCACACCAAACTTTGACGACTCAAAGACTTTCGTTTTAGTAGATGATTTCTTCTGAGATTTGGGGGTTACCCTGGCGACTATCCCAGCCGCTATTAAATCATTTTCGCCTGTGCTTTCGATAGATTTAGCTGCTGCTAAATCTCTACACTGGACTAAGTCGCAGTTTTCGCAGGCAAATTCTCGCACGTTAAGGCCAAACTTGTGCGTGTGTTTGCATTCATAACAAATGCCTGATGATTTCACATAACGACCTATTTCATGGTAAATACCGCTATTCAATTCAACTTTGTATTTAGTCAGCGAAGTGATCATACCCATCACGTTATCGTTCACCATATGGCCGTTAAATTGCTGTATACCTTTCACGTTTAAATCCTCAAACACTATGATATCACTGGTCTTGGCTATCGAACATGATACTTCGTGAGCGAACGCTAGGCGTTGGCGTGAGATTTTTCCGTGAAGTGTATTTAAGCGTGATTTGGTTTTATGCCAGCGATTTGAGCCCTTTTTCCTTCGGCTCAACTGGACTTGAATTTGCTTTAGCTTTGTTGATGAACGTTTAAAAGCTTTTGGGTTTTTAACGTACCAACCGTTCGAACCTACAACCGTATGCTGACTGTTAATGTCGTAGCCTACAATTGAATGCAAGACCCGCTTCGCGGTCTTGCATTCAACCTCTTGAGTCAGCGAAACTTCCCATTTACCATGTGATAGTTGGACAGTAACAGTCTTGATTTCACTGACTAATTTACGGTGTAAAACAATCGGTACTTTGCCAATTTTCGGAATGCTGACCGCACCATTTTCGATGCGGATACAGTTCGAGTTATTTACACACCTAAAACTGTCGTTGTGCAGTTTTTTCTGTTTAAAACTGACCTTAAATGTCGGAAATTGTTGAGTACGACCTTTCGTGAATGAGTTTTTCAACCCTGCTTCAAGATCACGAGCGACTTGCTGTGCAGCCGCAGAATCGAAGGCTTTAAGCCATGAAAACTCTTCGAATTTTTTCAAGTCTTTAATCAGCCCAGCCATTTCATGGTAAAACACAAACGTTTTATCGTACTGATATCGAAGCATATTTTCAGATAGCAACAAGTTCCATACGCTACGGGCATATGAGCCAAACTCAATAAATTTGGCTTCCTGCTCTGGCGTTGGTTTTATCCTAAAATTATATCTGAGCGTCTTTTTCATATACTGTATAGACTACTGTGTGAATAGGGTTTGTCAAATGGAATATCAAACTAATTCTCATTACAAGCACTACATTTAATCCTCGTCGTTAAATATCGGAAGAAACTACTGCAAGGAGATGTTGGCTAATGTGCAAAAAGGGCTGTTCTAGATATTTCGCAGAAGTCTGACTTTTCAGTTGAAGAGATCGAAATAGATAGGGATCACATCCATATTCTTATGAGGATTTCACCGAGATATGCTGTTGGGCAGCATGTTAGAAGAATTAAGCAGCAAACCAACAGATTAATTTGGAGTTGATATCCGAACCTTAAAAAGCAATTTTGGTTGGAGAACAATTTTTTGGTCTGATGGATATTTTGCTTGCTCAACCAGCAGCGCTTCCGTTGATACGATCCGTCAATATATTCAAGAGCAAGGATAGTTTATCGATTCATCCCCGCGACTTCGCTTCGCTCTGATCACGGGATTTTCTATACAGATTAGATAAAAATAGCCATTGAAGCAATATTGCATGCACAACAAAACCAAAAAGATAAAACTCAAGATAGCCAATTCGATCTAATTTATGCAGCCGAAATCGACGCCAAATCAAGCCTAATATCGCGCTGCTGATCAACATCAATATACCAATCCATACCGCTACACCACCTAAGTGATAACGATATAGCGCCATAATTAGGGTTGCGATGACGGTAGGAATAGCACCAAAGAATAATCCACTTAAACAGAGCACGACCCAGCGGGCATCAAACAACATATCAGGTTGACGAACCAGCGGGTCCATCATGATAATGACACCAATAACACCGATAAGTGCACCCACAAAAAATGTCCATAGGACAGGGATCGCCTTACGTTGATCCGTAGGTGAGAGTGAGTAAACATAAACTAACGCGAGCAATAGCGCGGCATTTTCTAAAATTAACAAAAAAACATTTAGATTAAACATCTATACATTTCCCTGATTCATCCTTAACAAGTAAAAATCGCATCCTAGCGGTCGCTGTGCTTTTTGCTTTTATAGAATCAGCCACGAAGCGTCCTAGCAGCAAAGCGTCCTGCTTGAATAGCATCCAAAACCACGCCAATACAAGAGTTAATTACCTACCAATATACCTCCTAAATCAAAACAACATCAAGCAAGATCACAGTTCCTTTAAAAGTGTCGTATTTGTAATAGAATTGGCCATTTGTTGTTATTCATTGAATGCTAACTGGCTCCACGTCACATAATCGCTATCGGAATATAGGTACGTTTACCACAGAGAAAATTCAATTTCACATAGAGGACAATCAACATGGCGACTAAATTCTTTATTCCAAGCGTCAACATTCTTGGTCAAGGCAGCGTAGATGAAGCAATTAAAGACATTAATGCATTTGGCTTTACTAAAGCATTAATTGTCACCGACAAACCATTGGTAAAAATAGGTCTAGTTAAAAAAGTTGCCGATAAACTCAATGCCAACGGCATTGAAGTGGTTATTTTTGATGGCGTACAACCTAACCCAACAACAGGTAATGTTGCAGCAGGTCTTGATCTATTAGAAAGTAATCAGTGTGATGTAATTATTTCATTGGGTGGCGGTTCACCGCATGATTGCGCCAAAGGGATCGCACTCGTCGCCACCAACGGCGGCAATATTAAAGATTATGAAGGTGTGGATGTATCAACTAAAGCACAAATGCCGTTAGTCGCGATTAACACCACCGCGGGCACAGCAAGTGAAATGACCCGTTTTTGTATTATTACCGATGAAGCAAGGCACATTAAAATGGCCATTGTCGATAAAAATACCACGCCTATCCTTTCCGTAAACGATCCTGAACTCATGCTTGAAAAGCCTGCATCACTCACCGCTGCGACAGGAATGGATGCACTGACTCATGCAATTGAAGCCTATGTCTCTATTGCCGCAAATCCCATCACCGATGCTTGCGCAATCAAAGCAATCGAGCTTATCCAAGCCAATTTAATTAATGCCGTTCACCAGGGAGATGACATCCAAGCAAGAGAAAACATGGCTTATGCGCAATTTCTCGCGGGTATGGCTTTTAATAACGCGAGTCTTGGCTATGTACACGCAATGGCGCATCAACTTGGTGGTTTCTATGATTTACCACACGGTGTATGTAATGCATTATTGCTTCCCCACGTACAAAGCTATAATGCCCAAGTGGTGCCAGCACGCCTAGCTGACGTAGCTAAGGCAATGGGTGTCGACACAACGGCAATGTCAGACGAGCAAGGCGCTAAAGCGGCAATAGACGCGATTAAGCAACTAGCTAAAGTCGTTAACATTCCAGAAAATTTAACCCAATTAGGCGTAAAAGCAGAAGATATTCCAACCTTAGCAGACAACGCACTCAAGGATGCTTGTGGTTTTACCAACCCTAAACAGGCAACACACGCAGAAATCTGCCAAATTTTCACTAACGCGTTATGATATCTTTGATAAAAAAGCCTAAAGCCCGTATTTAATTGCGGTTTTTTTTTGCCTAGCGTTTAATGTAAAAAACCAACAATGACAACAGCTTATTTTTAATTTAGTAAAAAGTGATGCTTAGATCTAAGTTCTTGAAATAAGGATTGACCAATATAAAAAATAAGGTCTATGATGAAAACACTTAGATAGCGAATAGGTAGGTAAGCAATGACAGCAATTACTCATATATATAATTACACCGTTCGATGCCCGCATTATAAAGAAAACGAACAACCTGCAACATGGCTCAACCATATCGAAGTAAACCAATCTTGTGAAATTGCACTAGACCGTATCACTAAATGGCACAATATCTCCGGCACTAAATCATTCGAACTAAAAGATTTTGTTGTTAGAAAAGCCGATAATGAAGAAGCTTATTTTGCTATGCAAAGTAGCCGCCTTAAGCACGATGGTCATGCCCTTGTCACCTTTAAAATCATTTTAGACGACTGCTGCCAAAATGCCTCTCCTAATGAAATTATGGAGCATTTAATCGATGATTATCAACAACGTATATCAAAAATCGAATAATATAGCGAGTGTATTTCCCGTTAACATTAAGGAGCTATTATAGCTCCTTATTTTTATGCTTTTTTGCTGGTTCAACTTAACAGTCCCAGTCACCATTCTCTCTCGCCTATCATAGCAACAGTCAACGCAATTAAGCGGCATTAGCACGCGCACCATGCGGAATGGGTAAGCCCTTTTCATTCACGTTAACAAACACTATCTTATCGATAAAGGCAATCGGCGCATGATTCACTTTATTACGTATTTTACAACGAACCGTCACAGAACTTTGCCCTAGGCTCACCAACTCAAATCCAAACTCAATGATGTCACCGGTTTGTGCCGACGCCATAAAGTTAATTTCAGATATCACTTTGGTAATGGGAAATTTACTGCGCATTTGGCAACTGGCAAAAATAGTGGCTTCTTCGTTTAACCAGCTTAATAGTTGACCACAACATAAACTCTGACCACTATTGAGATGAACAGGCATAACGATATGACGTGAGAAATATTTCATGGTGACCTCATTATCTGACTCATTAATTTTGCGGCGGTAGGTATATACCTCTAAATTATTAGCAATGATCAAGCCAAGTATATTAGCCTTTAATAATCATGTAGATAAAATAAATATCCAATAAAAACACCACTAGAACGCCCAAAACAAATGCACCTTTGCACCAAAAAAGTAAAGGCCACACTCAGTGCGGCCTTTGATAAATTGATTTACTTTCGATGATTAACCAATAACCTGCTTAACCGTATTCACAAAAAAACTGATGTCGTTGGCGGTAATATCTTTATGAGTCACTAAACGTAATTGACGACTAGGGCTAATAATAATGCCTTTGTCTGCCAATGTAGCCGCAAACACTTTAGGGTCAATATGTTCTGCTAATGTGGCGAATACCATATTGGTCTGCACTGAGCTAACATCGACAGTAAATTCAGTCATTTCGGCCAATAATAAAGCCAAAGTGTTAGCATTGTGGTGGTCGTCGGCCAAGCGGTCGACCTGCTCAGTTATCGCTAACTTAGCTGCCGCAGCGATAATACCTGCTTGGCGCATTCCACCACCGAGCATTTTACGCCAACGTGTAGCTTTACCAATTAGCCGCTCATCGCCTAACAGAATCGAACCTATCGGCGCGCACAGGCCTTTTGATAAACAAATTGATACTGAATCAAAGTATTGGGTAATATCGGCAATGGCAATGCCCTGTGCAACCGCAGCATTAGCAACCCGAGCACCGTCTAAATGGATTTTAAGACCACGATTAAACGCAAGGCTTTGTGCTTGGGCTAAATAATCTTGGCTTAATACCTTACCGCCAATCGTATTTTCTAAACTCAATAACCGAGTTCGAGCAAAATGCACATCATCAGGCTTAATCGCAGCTTCAATATCACTCAGTAAAATGCTGCCATTGGCTTGGTTGTTCAATGGTTGAGGTTGAATACTGCCTAATACTGCCGCCCCGCCACCTTCAAACTTATAGTTATGGGCTTGTTGGCCACAAAGGTACTCATCTCCGCGATCACAATGGGACATTAACGCCAGTAAATTAGCTTGGGTGCCAGAACTCACAAACAAGGCCCCATCAAAACCAAACATCTCTGCAGCCATATCTTGTAAGCTATTGACGGTAGGGTCATCACCATAAACATCATCACCGACCTCTGCTCTAGACATGGCTAAACGCATTGCTTCTGTCGGTTGGGTAACCGTATCACTTCGAAAATCAATCATGCTGCATCTTTATCCTCATTACTCAATATTCGCTGAAACGACGCCACTACTTCGCCGCTGATGATATTTCGGTTAATGCCGCTAAAGCAGCATCATAGTTAGGATGATCACTGACTTCATTCACTAACTCTTGATACTTCAGCATTCCTTGGGCATCAATGATAAAAATAGAGCGCGCTAACAAACCACGATCTTTGATCAACAAACCGTACTTTTCACCAAAGTCACGCCATACTGAATCTGATAAGACTTTAATTTTATCTATATTTTCGGTTTGGCAAAAACGCTTTTGCGCAAACGGTAAATCCTCGCTAATGGTCAACATCACCACTTCAGCATCAAATTTAGTAAACGCTTTATTAAACCGCTTCGTCTGCAACGCACACACCCCAGTATCTAAACTCGGTACTGCGCTAATCAGCACCGTCTTGCCTTTAAAGTCACTTAAACTAACTGGATTAAACTTTTCATCTACCACAGTAAATGATGGCGCGGCCATGTTGATGCTCGGCATTTTACCTTCTAAAGCAACGGGATTCCCCCCCATGGTAATCATGGTTTTTTCGCCTGCAAAACTGTGTGTACTTATAACAGATGAGGATAATAATGTAATCGCTGCAAAGGTTGAAAATAGCTTCATGGAAAACTCCTTGTATAAAAAAACCAGCATTTGCTGGTTTCTTAAAATATTAACTTGCCTGCAATATTATTTTGCTGGAACTTCTTTCACATGTAAATCCATTTGTGGGAATGGAATTTCAATGTCTGCTGCATCTAAGGCATTCTTGATTTGCTCAAGTAATAGAAAACGTGCAGTCCAATAGTCTGGTGTGTTAACCCACGGACGCACGACAAAGTTAATTGAACTATCAGCCAGCTCAGCGAGACCGATAAAGTAACCAGGATCTTTTAATACAAACTGATTGTTATCTAGAATATCCGCTATTACTTTCTTGGTGTTCGCGATATTAGCAGTATAAGATACGCCTATCGTTAAATCGATACGACGCTTTTCTAGAGCAGAATAGTTGGTGATAGTGCTGTTCATGATGGCTGAGTTAGGTGCAATAATCATTTTGTTGTCAGCGGTACGTAAACGGGTTGAAAAAATAGTAATCTCATCAACAGTACCCGCAGTACCAGCCGCTTCGATATAGTCACCCACGCGACATGGACGGAAAAGCACCATTAACACGCCTGACGCAAAGTTAGAAAGCGAACCTTGTAATGCTAAACCAACCGCTAAACCTGCAGCACCGATAACCGCAACCAATGACGCCGTTTGCACCCCAACTTGGCCAAGTGTAGCGACAATAGTAAATACAAATACCAAGGTCCACGCTAAGTTGGCCACAAATGAAACCACTGTAGTGTCGACTTTGCGATTGTTAAGTAATTTTGTGGTTAACCGTTTTGCGACACCGGAAAAATATTTACCGATAAGAAAAATAACAATGGCAGCGAGAGCCTTAAGACCATAGGTCATAAGAAATTCTGGTGCTTGTTGAATTAAACTGTCCAAACCTGCTAGGTCTTCCATTTTCAGTTCCTTTAAAATAGTAAAATCACTCTGCCAAAATAATAAACTCTACCCGCCGATTACGCTGACGACCTTCTATCGTGGCGTTATCGGCTACCGGCTTGTAGTTACTCCGCCCAATAATCTCAATCGACGTGGGTTGAAATTGGTACTCATTGACCAGCAAGTCTTTAATCGTAGCAGCACGTTTTAAAGACAAGGCCTCGTTAACCGCATCACTGCCAACATTATCAGTATGACCATCTAAACGAATGAGCACTTCTGGGTGTTGCTCAATGTATTGCTGTACCCTAACCAATGTTGGTCGCTGAGTTAACAACACCGCTGATTTGTCGAAATCAAAATACACAGGTTGGAGTATAGACCCAAAACAATCTACTGCTACAGAAACGTCTCGCTGTTGACGACATTGCTCAGCAATAAGTGCCGCATTATTGGTTATTGTTGCGCCTAATTCTGCTTCATCAAACTCACCATCATCTTCGGCATCTTCATCAACAATCAAAAACTCACTATCAATACAACCATTTGCCATAACAACACTGTTAGTTGGAGTATCATTACAAGCATCTTTTTTATCTGGTACACCGTCAAAATCGGTATCAACCCAAGCTTGGGCTGTGTAGATAAAACATCCCATTAAGATCAATGTCACCGTTCGAATGATAGCCATAAACACCTCTTCGACACGACATCGAAATCTGTTAATAATTCATATTTTAACTCTTTATTGCATAAATTAAAAGACAACACTTTATAATCAATACCTTGCGAAAAATGGCTTCAGTAGAGTGTTATTAAAGCATGATATTGATATTGGCTCGATGCCAATAAATCTTATTAAACCCGAACTTACCAGTCAACAAAAACAAAACAAATCATTAACGCGCCTCTAGGTTACTTGATTGCTTTGACACAATTTATAACAAGCTTAACCTCTCTGTTCCCCGCATTAACATTGACTTTATCGCCTTGGAAAGGGTATACAAGGTTAGCTTTTTGATGTTTGGTTAGCATTTGACATCAAACAGACATTATTTATTATAAAAAATAGACAATAAAGTTGCTCAGTATTGCATCATCTTGTTTAAATGCCCGTTATTTCGGGCTTTAACTGATTTAGCAATCATAGACAACTCTCACAACAATTATTTCTGTGACGATATTTCCTCACAGGCAATCGCAAGCTTAAGGTGGAAGACTTAATGAGTGACGCAAAACCTCAAGGTACACTGTTTGGACACCCTAAAGGGTTGTTCTTACTCTTTACAACAGAACTATGGGAACGTTTTAGTTACTACGCTATGCGCGCCATTTTGGTGCTTTATCTTGTTGATAGAGTACAAACTGATGGTGGTCATGGCCTCGGCTGGTCACAAGCTGATGCTATTTCGCTATACGGAACATTCACCGGCTTAGTATTTCTTACGCCGCTTATCGGTGGCTGGTTAGCGGATGCCTATTTAGGTCAACGAAAAGCCATTTACATTGGTGGTTTTTTAATGGCTGCAGGCCAATTCATTCTGGGTACACCTCATGCGTGGGTGCCAGGAATGGATATTGAAATGTTTTATCTAGGTTTAGGAGTACTTATTTTAGGTAACGGCCTATTTAAGCCAAACATTTCAACTATGGTGGGTGATCTATACGCTCCAGGCGATCATCGCCGCGATGGTGCATTCACCATCTTCTATATGGGCATCAACGTAGGTGCATTCTTGTCGGGTATTATTGTCGGGTTTGTAGTAGCCGCTTACGATGGTAACTTCCAAGCAGGCTTTATCTGCGCCGGTATCGGTATGATTTTAGCACTGATAATCCAATACCTTTTCGCCCAAAAACTCTTGGGTGACATTGGCACGGTTCCCGCAGCTAAAGCTGAAAAACTCAAGAATGAAGCTAAAGGTGAAGTCCGCAAAGAGCCGTTAACAAAAATTGAACGTGACCGCATTAAAGTTATTATGGTGATGGGCTTATTTACCATCATATTTTGGGCTGGCTTCGAACAAGCTGGCGGCTTAATGAACCTATTCACTAACGATTTCACTGATCGTATGATTGGCTCTTGGGAAGTACCGACCACTTGGTTCCAATCACTTAATGCGATGTTCATTGTTATTTTTGCTCCAGTGATAGCCGCTATTTGGATCCGTCTTGGTAAAAATGAACCTAACTCTCCAGTTAAATTTGCTTTAGGTTTGGTTTTACTCGGCGTCGGTTTCTTATTCATGATTGGCGCGGTGTTAGAAATGGGCGGCGATGCTTCAGCTAAATCAAGCATGTGGTGGTTAGTAGGGGCTTACTTCTTCCATACCATGGGTGAATTATGCTTATCACCCATTGGTTTGTCTATGGTGACTAAACTTGCTCCACTGCGTATCGCATCATTAATGATGGGTACTTGGTTCCTCTTTATTGCAGCGGCAAATAAACTTGGTGGTGTTATTGGTTCATTAATCGGCCATGGCGGCGAAGTGGAAGACCAGCTAGCAAACGCGATGGCAATTTTTGCTGGGATCGGTATTACAGCGGTAATATCTGCAGTCATTTTATATTTCATGTCAAACAAACTTGTTGATTGGATGCATGGTGCAGAAACAAAAAATGAAACTGAAGAACAAGCTTTAGAAGAAGAAATTGGCGTCACGGCTGACCACGAAGCCATTAGACGTTAATCCGTTTTGATGTAACAGCTATTCCCACTAAAAATCCCCTCCAAGTTCACTTGTGAGGGGATTTTTTATTGATAAACTAGGGCGCTGCTAGAGGCTATAAAATCTTAGCAAGAGCCTAGAGCGCTACGCTGCTAGGACGCTACGCGGCTAGAGGCTATAAAAGCTAAAAGCCTAGAGCGCTGCTAGGATGCTATAAAATCTTAGCAGCGAAGCAACACTAGCAGTGACAAGCGATATCAAGCGATGACGAGCGATCACAAGCGATGACGAGCGATGACGAGCGATCACAAGCCAAGAGCTTAGCCGCGAGACCGCTTTATCCGTGAGCGCAGCGTTCGCTTGTTATCGCTCTTGCCCGCTTGATTAGCAGCGAAGCTGTTCTTAGCAGTGACGAAGTGGCTTGGGTATATCCCACATTACTTACAAGCCAACTGAATAAAGCCACCCGCCTTGATATCTGATTGATAAACTAGGCCCGTATAATGGTCCTCAAGTAGTTTTTGTTTATGCTCATAATAATTGGTACCGATACAAATTTGTTCATCCCGTAATAAGGTACGAATTTGCATACTCGGCTTACTCCAATGCGCACTACCAAGAGGTGCGGATTCGGGCAATGCCAAAGGCATTAGGTTATTACCATTGCGTAAATAACACCTTAGCCCTTTACCTGATTGTCCTATTGATAATAAATAGCGAGTCAAATCGATGCACACATAAATAATATCCGTACTAATATGCAACCCAGATTTCACCATACGATCATTAAGATAAGACAGCATACTATTGGGCTCGATTAAGGTATTACTTAACCCATTTCTAAACAGCTTAAGTTTTTGATTAATAAAGCTGCGCAATAATACACAGCCAAAAGCAGCACTATTATCTTCAGGAAAAAAATGCGCCATATACATCACTAAGTGATGATCGCCCACCATAGTCGAATCGATAAAGTAAGCACTAACATCATTATTTTTAAACAGACTGTAATTAATATCCGCTTTAGGATAATAAATATGCGACGCAGGAAATAATTGCTGCTGAACACTTTTGGCAGCATGAGAATTTTGCTCAAGGAGGTATAAATTATCAGTGAGCTCTTGGTAAGATAAATCATTCATTTCTTGTAAATGCGATTGCCCTGATGCATTCATCGGCGTAGCGGCTGAATGCATCGCTTGAACGATTGCTTGTTCAATAATGAATAAGTCAGCAATAGGCTTAATCAGATAGTCACTGGCACCGAGGCGCAATGCATCTACAACATCAGACATCACATCATTACCAGAAATAACAATAGCGGGTATAGCAGGATTAATAACTTGCATTTGCTTAAGCATAGACAAACCATCAAGGCCTGGCATGCTTAAGTCAGCAATAACAATATCAAAGATAGCATGGGAAAAAAGGGTTATGCCTTCATTTCCATCACATGCTTGTTGAACCCGAGCACCTTGCTGCTGTAAAAAATCAGCAACGACATGGCGAAATATCGGGTCATCTTCAACAAAGAGGATCTCGACATCAGTTAGTGCCATACAACAACCTCACAGACATACAACACCCCCGCAGACATAACTGTCGAGGAGCCTGTATGCCTCGACTATTCAAGCTCATCTAAATACTCATCAAGTAACTCATCATCTGCTTGAGATGATGGAACATCACCATCAAAAACTTTGTAATCCATATGCTGTAAATAGGCATTTTTTACAAAAGCATAAGGATCAAGAGCATTGTCTAATAATCTTTCTTGATCAATGGCTTTAGAGCGGGCATCCAAACCTTTTAAGCCCCATTTTAGTACTGACTGCCACATCGTTAATTCCGATAAAGGAAAGTATAGACCATCCACCCAATCAGAGGCGATTTCTCTTGTCACGATTGGGCCATAAAATGGTGCCATAAAATAAGGACCATTTGGCGTACCATAATAACCTAACACTTCGTTGAAATCGTCTTGTTTGCGATGCATCCCCATCATGTCAGCAACATCCACTAAACCCAGTAAGCCTATGGTGGTATTAACCGTAAAACGCCCGCCAGCATTAGCTGCCCACTTCCACTTACCTTGGAGGGTATTATTCACTAGAGAGCTAGGCTCTTCTAAGTTATAAACAAAATTATTGACCCCTGTTCTTACTGGGTTTGGAACATAATTTTTATAACTATGAGCGACTGGGCGGATAATATATCTGTCTAAAAGCAGATAGTTAAAATCCCACATTGTGCGGTTAATCCCTTCAAATGGATCGAGAGGATCATTATATTTGAACTCAACCGCAGCGAGTGTTGATGTGTCAACTTGAGGTGCTTCGGCTTCGGCATACACTGGCATGCTAACAGCAACGATCACCTGAAGTAATATCCATTTATACTTCATATAACTCTCTTTAAAATAACAAAAGGTCTCACTCAACAAACTGCCATTTCTATCTTTTTATTAAAGCAATTTTTGTTCAAGTCGATATAATTTAGCAAGCAAATGTTAGGCTGATATCTTACAATATTTAACAGTCAGTCCTTGCTTATACGTGTCTGTTGCCAGCAATCGTTCATTATCATGGTAATTAAACCATATGAGTTGCCCCAATAATGGTAACAGGGGGCTAAGGATAGTGCGCCTTTTGACAATATCAATCAAAAAATTGTAAATGAAGTTGATATTCTTCACTGACATCTTGGTTGATTTCGATAGATAAACATATTCGTTTGATAGGATTTATATGACAGTGCCAACAACGCTTCCCAAAAAAGCGGTTAATACCGACACATTTAAACCTGCTGATGCAAGTCAGAAACCGCTGTCAGATCGTAAACAAACTCAAACTGATAGCGCTTCTTTGCCTGTGCAAACGTCAAATGAAAAATCCGTTTTATCCACGTCATCTTCCACAAAATCAGATTTAGCCCCAGTATTACTAGCGGTCAAGGTTTTGCAACCACCAGCAAGCGCACAAGTCAGCATCACCATTGAAAATCAACACTATCAACTAAACAAAACCGCTGAACTGCAAAAATTATTACAACAAACAGCCCAAGTCGTGATTGCAAGCGATCAAGCTAAACTTTTGGCACGCGCCGCGTCCAGCGTAAATCAGCCCCAGGGCCAAGTCGAAGTCATTAATAACCCAGTTCCTGCGCCAACACCTCTGACGGCTTCAGCGGGGTCAACCATCACATCGCCAGCCCAAACGGTCGCGACTCAATTAGTGCTTTTAGCACAACCCATTCAGCTTGCCTTACCACAAGCGTTTGAGGAACTAGCAAAACAAAATGGTGTTTCAACACAACAGCTTACAACGTTAGCAACAAGGCCTCAAGGTTATCCACTGCCTACAGCCGTAATAGACCAAGACCAAAATCAACTAACGTTTGCCGGTGGCACAAGCATCAAACTATCACCAAATACCGCTCTACATCCGGGCCAATATTTAGCCAAAGTCGTGGTGCAACAGCAGCAACTACAACTTGCTCTAACACCCGTCATTGCAGAAGTAAGCGTAAATTTAACTAAACTCACAACAACGCCGCAAGCAGCCCTGTCGCCTCAAGCGACAAACATCATCATCACTAAAAATGAACCGGCACAAATCCTCAGCCAGTTTCTAAAAAAACTAGAATCAACACCATTGCCAAAAATTGATAATGCGATTAAAGGAAATGATAGCCAACAAAAAGTTCCCTATGGATTAACTGCGTCTTCGCCAAAAATAGCCCCCGATAGTCGCGCAGTAAAAACAGCGGCAACGGTAACACAGCAACAAAGCCAATCCACACTATCGGCACAGCAAGCGAGTCTAACCAAAAACACTAGCAACATGGCACCGCAGGCAAATCTAGCCAACACCACTAGCAACACGGCACAGCAAACTAATCTAACCAACACCACTAGCGCCAATACGGCACCGCAAGCCAGTCTAACCAACACCACTAACGCCAATACGGCACAGCAAGCTAATCGACCCAACACTACCGCCAACACGGCACAACAAGTCACGCTACCGATAACATTATTAGCGCAACAGCACACACCCAAGGCTAATACCGCACCCGCCATCCTAAATAGCGCGAAAAATGAGCTACCCAACACGTTAAGTAGCGATCCAGCACCAATAGAAGTATTGAATAAAGCCTTATCAAAAGCAGGTGCGATGCCAATAAAACAGCAGCTAGCTCAACAAATTCCTCATAATCTCGCCAGCGAACTGTTTAAACACTTACCTCAAATAAGCCCTCACCCATTAAGCGCATTAAGCGATCCGGCATTACTCAGCAGTGAACTGCACAGTTTAGCGGCGCTAAACCTCGCCCACACCTCGCTGAGTCATTCAGGGAGCTCACACCCCTCACCACTCTTTTCTGGTAGTGCCATCACAACCCTATTCCAATTACTATTAGGGGTGAAATCAAAATCAACAGGGGCGGGGATCAGCGAAAAACTTCAGGCCCACTTTGCGCAATTGCAACAACGGACCTTGAGTAAACTCAGCGCTAATTCAGGATTATTAGCGGCATTAGACAAGCTAGGTGGCGCAGACTCGATGGCACAATTAGCAAGTAGTATTGCACTTTACCAACAGGCAAGCACCGATCCCAATCAAGCCATAACATGGTACTTTGCCCTGCCCTACTCAATTAACCAACGCGATGAGCAATTTGAAGGTAAGTTTGAACAAGAAAATGATCCAGACAAAGATAAAAAAGCAGGATGGAAACTGCAACTCAAATTTAACTTAGCTCAAGGGTCATTATTGATTTGTGCGCATAAACAAGCTGAAGTGCTGGATATTCAATTTAAAGGCAATAACCAAATGCTACTGGCGAAAGTAGAAAGCTTTAACCAAGCATTATCAGATAAAATAACTCAAATAGGTTTTACCCCCGGAAAACTCACTACTCAGTTGGCCCAAATTCCAGCAACCTTATTACCTGGCGATCACTATTTAGTCAAAACTAGAGCCTAATAGAGAACATGATGAAAGATGACTCCCAAAAAATTCAGCAAGCTGTTGCACTTAGTTTTGATGGTAAAAGTGCTCCTAAAATTACTGCTACAGGTAAGGATTTAGTTGCCGAAGAGATGATATTAATCGCCAAAGACGCGGGGATCCATATTCATCAAGATCCACACTTAAGTGAGTTTTTACAACTGTTAGAATTAGGTGACGAAGTGCCTAAAGAGCTGTATTTATTGATCGCAGAGCTGATTGCATTTGTATACATGCTGGAGGGGAAATTCCCTGAACAATGGAATACTCTTCATCAAAAAATTGTCGCTCAAGCTTAAAAGGTGCTGCCAACATAGCCTGAGGTTAAATAGGTTAATGGTTTAGAGAGGTTAACCCAGTACCAATGGGTAAGTCAGATTCACAGTTTCCAGTTTGGACATTCAAATTCTGATTTTATACCATTATAAAGGGTACAACTTCACCAGTTAGCAACCTAAGAAAGGGCTTAAATGAGTAATAAAATTCACCTTTTCAATTAATAACATACTGATTCTAAGACAAATTCAGATATTAACTGAAGCGTTAACACGAGAAATAGCGATGAAGACCCACCTTAAATTGATATCTGTACTGAGTATTTCGTCTATCTTTCCTGCATATGCTCAAGTGGTGAGTTTTGATGATTACGGACCTTTACAGGTATATGCACAATCACCAATGCAGTCTCTCAATCTCAGTCCACTTATGCGCTCTGGCTTTTCGTTGCCTCAAGGGCAAAAAGAATGGTACATCACAGCTAATGCGGCCAGCATCTGGTCAGAATCAGACGAACTATTAGCAGACTACTATCAAAATGCGATTCGCAGCGGTCTTAAATGGCAAATCACAGACGATTTACTGTTTGATGCCAATTACACTTGGCAGTTTAGCGGTGATAATCATCTAGACTCATTAACGATGTGGTTCCACGATGCTGCTGGTTTTGATCAAAATGGTCGTAACCAGCAAGCTAAACACCAAAATCAAATCCGATCTGAAAAATACGCTATCGATATTGATAATTTTAGTGGCGAAACTCTCAATAATGCTCTTAGTGCATATTTAGGTTATCAATTATTACAAAATGAGCATCATGGTATTTCCGTTGGGGGTACCTTGTACTACAAATATGTCGATTCGGGCCCATTTGCCGATAAAAGTTTTCAGCAAAGCGTACAAATTAATTACGGCTTCCATAATGGCAATCACCATGTTAATTCAACCCTAGGTGTTAGTTTCCTGCACAGTAAAGACCCACTCTCGCAAAACGCCTATGAATCACATTACTTAATGCTGGGACTGGGTTATGAATACCGTACAGGCCGTCATGGCTGGTTAGCTGAATACCACCGCTATGATGGGATGGTGAGCTGGGATGAAAACTTCTCCGAAGCGTCTAATGAAGCTTTACTGGGTTATCGTTATTATTTCAATCGTAGCGCACTCGAGATCACCATGATTGAGAACGTTTTAAACATGGATAACACTGCTGACATAGCTTATACCTTAGGTTATCGCCATAAATTTTAACACCCTATTCTAGGGCGGACTGCGTCCTGCTAAGGACAGCTTCGCTGCTAAGATTGAGTCGCTGCGCGACTAGGCTGTTGATTGTATAGCCTCTAGCCGCGAAGCGTCCTAGCAGCGTAGCGTTCTAGGCTTTGCGCTTTTTGCTTGTATAGCCTCTAGCCGCAAAGCGTCCTAGCAGCGTAGCGTTCTAGGCTCTTGGCTTGTCATCGCCTGTCATCGCCTGTCATCTAGATTTTAGGGCGGACTTCGTCCTGCTAGGGTGCAGCACTATCGTCTGGAAATAAAGTATCTAACATCTGCAAACTATCATTAATCAGGTCTTGCATTTGGCTCAGATAATCAACTGAATCAACATTAATGCCATTGTTTATATTTTGCTCCAGCGAAGCGGCAAAAGCGGCCAGTCGCTTAGCACCAATATTGCTCGAGGTACCTTTAATAGTATGGGCAATACTACCGATAAGATTGTCATCATGTTGTGCAAACGCTTGAGTAAGCGCCAGTAATTGATCTGACATTTCTGATGCAAAAAGATGTTTCACATCAATAATAAACCCACGTTCACCACCAAAACGACGTAAAATAGAATCGGGATTTTCTATAATCAGATCATCGTCGCCCTCGTTAAACACTTCAGGTAACGTCATAGGCAGATGATAGTAAGCGTTGTTTTCTTGGTTCAACAGGTTAAGCATACAAGGTAATAAACTCGTCATATCTATTGGCTTACCAATATGATCATTCATACCCGCCTCAAGGCATAATACTTTATCGGCAAGAGATGCGTTGGCCGTCATGGCTAAAATAGATAAATCATTAAATCGGCCATCAGCACGAATAAGGCGAGTGGCCTCAAGCCCATCCATATCGGGCATCTGCATGTCCATGATCACAATATCAAATTGATTATTCGACTTAGTCACCCACTCTACGCCCTCAATACCGCCTTTAGCCAATGTCACAATCGCACCTTGTAGTCGCAATAATTCATCAATAACTTGACGGTTAAGCTGGTTATCTTCAACCACTAATACCCTGACACCTTTTAATGCCACATGGGTTATTTTTTTAGATTGTATAGGTCGGTCTACACCATTAATAGCTTGGTAAACCGTCTCAAGCATTAAATTGGCCGTCACCGGCTTGACCAACAAACTCACAAACGGCTGTTGATGATATTGCTTGGTTTGTTCCATTACTTCAGCGCCATAAGCCGTCAACATAATAATGGCAGGGGCTTTACCGGCAGCAAACATCGTTTGAATGTGATTGGCAGTGTCTAAGCCATTCTTATCTGGCATGCGCCAATCCATAATAATGACATCATAATGGTTAGTGGCATTTACGCTTTGCTCAACAAGATTGATAGCCTGTTTACTGTTCTTAGCTTCATTAACATAAGCGCCATGGGTCATTAAGGTTTTTGATAAAATTTTACGGCTCATCTTACTGTCATCAACAAGCAGAATATTCTTACCCTGCAAATCGATATCAAAATCGTGGTTGTTTACTTCAACAATATTAAACGTCAAATCAAACCAAAATCGACTTCCCTCGCCAATATGACTCGTTAGGGCTAATTTACCGCCCATTAACTCCACTAGGCGTTTAGTAATCGCTAATCCCAATCCTGTACCACCGAATCGTCTTGAGGTTGATGACTCTGCTTGAACAAAACCTTGGAAAATTTTATTTGCTTGATCCTGACTAATGCCGATGCCTGTGTCTGTAATAGAAATAGTTAAATTCACTTGGTTTGCATCAAATTTATTGCAGTGCACACTGACAATCACGTGACCTTCTGAGGTAAATTTAATCGCATTACCCGCAAGGTTTAACAACACTTGACGCAAACGAAGCTCATCACCTTCAATCAGGTATGGAATAGCAGGATCTAAATCAAAAATAACTTCTACATTTTTACTGTGTGCATTGGTCGCCAACATCACCGCTAACTCACGCATTAACGTTTCGAGTTGAAACGAGTGCAAATAAAGTTCTAGCTTACCTGCATCAATTTTAGAAAAGTCTAAAATATCATTTAACAGTCCCAATAATGACTTAGCAGCAATCTCGGCCTTAGTGACATAATCAGCTTGTTGGCGACTCATCTCTGAATGCTGAATAAGTTGTAACATGCCTAACACGGCATTCATCGGGGTACGTATTTCATGGCTCATATTGGCTAAGAAAGCTGATTTTGCGGCACTGGCTGCATCTGCAGCTTCTTTGGCTAAACGCAAGGTTTGCTCTAATTCGCGTTGATCAGTAATATCACGATTAATCCCAATCACGCGCAACGGCTTACCTGATTTGTCGTAACTAATTTGGCCTCCCGCTTGTATATAGCGAATTTGATTCGAGCGGGTAATAATTCGGAATGTCGGCTCATAAGGTTTGTTTGAGTCGATGGTTTGCTGTAAAGCAAGTTCAGCCATATCAATATCATCGGGATGAATTCGTTGTTTCCAATGCTGGTAACTTAACGCCTCTTCCTTGAGTGCTAATGGATAATCGTACATTGCAAACATACGATCGTTCCACTGCAAGATATTAGTATCTAACTCTAAATTCCAAATACCCAACTCTGCTACCTCAGCCGCTTGGATCAGTTGATTACTGGCAGACACTAACTCTTCTTGTTGCTTAAGCATCGTATCAATATTCACTGCAACGCCTAAATAGCCAATAATCTCTCCGCTTTGATCACGCATAGCCGAAACCGACAACGACACTTGGCACTGAGACAAATCTTTACGGATATAGGTCCAAGTGCGCGTTTCAGGCCCTTGGGTTCTTGGCTTATAAACAAACACATCAAAAGCACTAATCTGTTCACCAAACTCTTCACTTAACGCTTTACTGCGTTGGTGGACTTCAGCAGCAAGATGCATTATCCCACGGCTTTGTTTACCCACAATCTCTTCAGCCTGATACCCGAGTAATAACTCGGCACCACGATTAAAAATAGTAATGATACCGTCATTATCAGTTGAAATGATGGCAATTTCTGTTGCTGCAGCAAGCACATTAGTGAGTAAAGAAGCGAGTTTATTCTTTTCAAGTTGAGCATTTTTACGTTCAGTAATATCAATCCTCAGAGCAATACAGCGATCAAGATTACCCTTCTCATCCATAACTGGCGCAATTACAGTATCAAGCCATTTAACATTGCCTTGGCTATCATGGTTACAAATTTCATTATGCCAAGTCTGGCCAGCGTTAATGGTTTGCCACATGTGTTTCCAAAACGCATCATCATGTTCATTCGACTTTATAATAGAATGTTTTTTACCGACCATTTGTTCGCGAGTAAATCCAGATGTTTGACAAAAATAATCATTTACCGCCAAAATAACGCCATTTTTATCCGTCTCAGAATAAAGTAACTGCTTATTAATATTATCAAGTAAGGTTTTATTTTCTGATAGTGCTTGTTGTAACGCATGAGTACGTTTGGACACCTTACGCTCAAGACTGGCATTGATGCCTAAAATTTGTTTTTCCGCATTATGTTGTGCTGTGATATCTCGAATAGTCTGGCTGACTCCGATGATTTTGCCGAACTCATTATAAATAGCTAGTGACGTCATCGAGGTCGACAGTAATACATTGTCTTTTCGTTTATGCTCACAAACAAAATTTAATAATGATTTACCGTCAAGCACCTGATTAAACTGTTCAGCTTCTGCATCATAGCCCTCTATGGGTACAATAAATGCGGTTTTCTTGAAGCCAATCACCTCATGTTTTTCATAACCAAAAATCGTTACCGCACCATCATTCCAACTGGTGATGATACCATTACAATCGAAACTTATAATGGCATCGAGCGAATGTTCTAAAATATTAGAACGCCTTTCATTATCCTTTAAAATCAGATTTTTACGTCCTAATGCGTAGCCGTAAAACCCAAGCAACCCAGCCAATAACAAACTGACAATTAAGCCATAACTAAAGACAATATTAGGTGACGTTAAATGTAAACCACTGACAAATTCAGGATAAGCCACTAATGATATGTTCCATTTACGCCCAAATATATCGCGATCTAATGCCGCGGAATAAGACGATAACGGATTGGCATCACCAACATGGGTTTCATAAAACGAGACATTGTTTTGCTCATCGGTCACATCATTGATCAATAACTTAGACTTCTGACGGGATAAATTGATCTCCTCAAAAACCTCATTAGCCACTAAGGGAGCATAACTCCACCCAAATGCTTCTGCCGCCCTTAACTCAGGGGTCGCAGGGGTAAAACCAGTACGGTAAATGGGCATTAGAATTAAAAAAGCTTGTAACGGATGACCTGTCGCCTGGACTAACGTGATCGGCCCCGTTAACCGTACTTCCCCGGTTAAATATGCTTGTTGTGCCGCATTTTTACGGTTTTTCTCAGAGGCAATATCTAAGCCAACGGCGGCAAGGTTACGCTCAACGGGTTCGATATAGTCAATCAAATATCGTTCATCATCATGAGGGCTAAGCTGACTGACACTATAATTTGGCCAATCATCAAGCTTGGCTTTGGCAACAAAATTCGCTTCATCAGCTGCAGGCACTCGTCGGATGTAACCAAACCCTCGAGCACCGGGGAATTCACCTTTAAAATCACGTGTTAAGCTGTATTTTTTAAAGAGTTCACGTGAAATATTATCTTCACCAACCGTATAAATAATCCCTCGAGCACCTCGTAAACCATATTGATATAGTACGATACGATCAACAATATTATTGGCAACTTGCTCAGTCACCGCTTCAAGAGAGCTAGTAATGATGGATTTATTTTGATGATTAACACTCAGGGCTGTAACAAAACTAATAACTAAGCCAGAAGTAAATACTCCAATAGCCAATTTAAGCGCATTTTTGTAACTCGATAGTCTAGTCATGTTTATTAGTTGTTAAAAGTTATGAGGATTAACTGTGAACGACAAAAGAGTTTTTTACAAGCTAGACATTGAAAAACATAGTTTTTTCAAACCCTATAATGGTGACAGAGGTGACAAGCGATATTGAGAGGTGACAAGCGATAATACAGCGCTCTTGGCTTGTCATCGCTCATCTAAATGCTAGGACGGACCACGTCCTGCTAGTGTCGCTTCGCTGCTAAGATCCTAGGCCGCTATGGGGATAGTGCGCTTCGCTTCTAGGGCGGACTACGTCCTGCTAAGAACAGCTTCGCTGCTAAGATTTTATAGCATCTAGCCGCGTAGCGTCCCAGCAGCGCAGCGTTCTAGGCTCTTGGCTTGTATAGCCCTAGCAGCCAAGCTGCCAGGAATCTAGAAGCGATTGACTAGAAAGGGGCGTCTATATCAACCACGGCAATGAGTTTATGGTTAACAAACTCCTTGATGCCCAGACCCACAAGTTCACGGCCATAGCCTGAACGTTTAACGCCACCAAAGGGCAAGTCCGCCTTGGCCATGGTAGGGTGATTGACGAACACCATACCCGTGGTTATACGCTTAGCCACTTCTGCGCCATGCTTTGGATTGGCGGTAAAAACAGACCCGCCCAGACCAAACGGTGAATCATTTGCAATCTGCACTGCGTCATCTTCATCCTTGGCACGAAACAACATAGAGACCGGACCGAAGAATTCCCAATAGCGCGCAGGGTTGTCTTGTGAAATATCGGTCAGAATGGTCGGCTGAACGAAATTGCCTGAATTGGGAACGATTGGCCCTACTTCCGTTGCCGTAGCACCAAAAGAAACCGCCTGGCGTATCTTGTCCTTAATTTCTTCTGCGGCCGCCTTGGAAGAAAGTGGCGCCAAGGTGGTGGTTGGCTCAAACGGATCACCCGCTTTGAGTCTCGCAACCCCGGCGATATAACCCTCAAGAAACGTATCATAGACGTCATCAACAATGATCATCCGCTTAGAGGACACACAGACTTGGCCACCATTCCAGTGCCGCCCTAAGACCGCCCAGTCAATGGTTTTTTCCATCTCAGCATCGGCGAGAACCACGAATGCATCTGCACCGCCAAGTTCAAGTGTCGATTTTTTTAACGCCTTGCCTGCCTGCGCTGCAACGACTGCACCGGCGCCTTCCGACCCAGTCAATGCCACGCCGTGGACGCGCGGATCATTGATAATGGTTTCGAGTTGCGACCGTGTGGCATAAAGATTCTTAAACACACCCTCAGGCAGACCAGCATCGAGCATCAATTTTTCGAACGCAGCAGCAGCCTGCGGAACATTGGACGCATGCTTGAGCAACAGGGTATTACCTGCCGACATTTGTGGTGCGGCAATGCGGACTACCTGATAGAACGGGAAGTTCCATGGTTCTATCGCCAATAATACGCCCAGCGGTTCAGCGTAAATTACCGCTTCGCCTTCAGCCACTGGCAGCTTTTGAGGTGCCAACAGCGTCTGTGCATTCTCTGCATAGTAGTCGAAGATATCCGCCGACAGCGCAACTTCGGCTTTAGCTTCGGGCACAAGTTTGCCCATCTCAACAGTGAGCAGATTGGCGAAATAATCAACGTCACGGCGTAATATTTTAGCCGCGGCATGCATCACGCGTGCGCGCTCAACAAACTCGGTTTCCTTCCACGATAAAAAAGCAGTGTGCGCTTTTTCAATCGCTTGGTTAACCTCAGAGTCGGTTGCGTCTGGGAATGTTTCCAGAAGATCGCCCGTGTAGGGGTTACGTGTTTCATAAGTCATAATAGTTACCTTTGTTGGGTAATTTACCAACCGGGGGATAGGTGTTTGAGAACCGGCCCCCGATCTTGTATTGCAAAAGCTAACGCCCTAGGGCGAAGTCAGTACCATCTGATTGTCGCCAGCCACAGGGATCGCGGCCTCAATCAAAGTTAACGAGTCTTTCTTGGTTTCGCCCTTCGGGCGGGCAGAACCCATTACCGGTTCGTTATATTTGTCTGTGTCGTGCCCAATATCCGCTAAAGTGACGCCTCGAGAATACGACGTACATCGCTAGGGGTGATGTCATTGTGTTCGCCAAGGGCGGTCATACCATGTTCCTGCAAGGCCGTAACGATAAGCTCGATTTCGGCTGCGGCAATGCCATAGTCACTCAACCGAGTCTTGATCCCGAGTTTCTCGAAGAACGCTCGCGTTGCGTCGATTGCAGCATCAATCCGCTGGTCATCGGATCCCTCATTGATACCCCAGACATTAGTGGCATATTGCAACAATTTTTCGTATTTGTGGCCGCGCTGATCGCTCAACAGAGACGGCAGCACAACCGCAAGGGTGCGCGCGTGGTCGGTATCATTGAGCGCAGTGATCTCGTGTCCAATCATGTGAGTAGCCCAATCTTGCGGCACACCGGCACCAATTAATCCGTTCAGGGCCAGCGTTGCTGTCCACATCAGACTGGCGCGGATATCGTAATCTTCAGGTGTCTCAAGCGATTTAGGACCAAGATCGATCAGCGTGCGCAGTAGGGACTCGGCAAAACCGTCCTGAACGTGTGAGGCACTTGGGTAAGTAAGATACTGTTCGACGATGTGTACAAAGGCATCGGCCGCACCGTTGGCAATCTGACGAGCAGGCAGAGTATAAGTAAGCTCAGGATCGAGCACAGAAAAGACGGGGTAGCAATGTGGACTTCTAAAAGGAAGCTTCGCTATCTTCTCAGGGTTGGTGATCACACCGCCATTGTTCATCTCTGAACCTGTCGCAGGTAGCGTCAGCACAGAGCCTAATGGCATCGCTGCCGTCACCTTCGAGCTGCCGGAAGTAAGGATCTCCCAAGGGTCGCCTTCATATAACGCCGCCATTGCAATGAATTTGGTCGCATCGATAACAGACCCGCCGCCAACGGCAAGTAGGAAAGTGATGTCGTTATCCTTGATCGCTTGGACAGCATTAAGCGTAGTGGCATAACGTGGGTTCGGCTCTATACCGCCAAACTCAATGAATGTGCGATCACAAAGTGCTGCGCGCACTTGCCCTAGGACGCCGGTTCGTTCCGCGCTGCCGCCGCCATAGATAATCAACACTTTTGCGTCTGCTGGAACATGATCGTTCAGGTCCGCAATACGGCCTTTACCAAAAAGAATTTTTGTCGGGTTGTGAAAGTCAAAGTTTTTCATTATCTAAATTTCCTTCTGTTTCAATGTACAGGTGTACGCCTGTGCAGGCGTACATCAATGTTTTTGCGCCTAGCGTTCAAATATGGGGCTAGACCTGATGCGTTGCTTTAATTAGCGACTGCATCTTCTTCGGCCATGCCCTGCTAACGAGGCGGTGATGACGAGTGATGTCGAGTGTTGTCGATTGGAAGCGGTTTGGCCGTCAGGTCCATCACGCTGTCAAAATATAAATGGCCAAGCGCAAACAGCGCTTTGGTATGAGTGGCACGTTTGCTGCTGCACGTTTGCTGCTGCACGTTTGCTGCTGCACGTTTGCTGCTAAAGCTTGTGGCCTCGACCATACATAACGGCTCGTTCACTAAGGTCATCGGCAGAACGTCCGTAACCATAGTTCCGCTCGATGGCAATGACTTGGATGGCATACAACACGCTGCTGGTATTCACTTGCTTCCTATTTTCACGTTATTCTCTTGCTAATACTTTACTAGATAGTCAACTATAAAACTAGGTCAATCGTTTGTATAAATTCAACTTGAATATGTTAGACCTGATATTAAGTCCTGGACTGCGGTGTGAGCGATTTTTTATCACGTAGAGTGCACGAGAGTGGATAAGTATCTTACTTGCCGCCCTCTTCTGCCGCAGCTTCTAGATTATCGAAAGCGCTGAATTGAAAGCGCTATTGGTGCTTTACGTTAAATAACACTAATCATAGTTGACTGTTTAGCTATACTAACATACTAGTAATAGACTTTCCAATTTGGCACCGATAAAATCCACACACTGCCAGGGATTAGAATAAAGGGCTAGGGATTAGGGTAAAGGCTAGGGATTAGAATAAAAGGCTAGGGTTCAGAGTAAAGACTAGGGATTAGAATAAAAGGCCAGGGTCCAGAGTAAAAACCAGGCTCAGAGTAAATGCTAAGGATTGGAATAAAAGGCTAGGGTCCAGAGTAAAGACCAGGCTCAGAGTAAATACTAGGGTTCAGAGTAAAAGGCCTGGCTCAGAGTATAGGGGGCGATCTATCACGTCGAGTTCACAACGCTTGCCGTTGAAATTCAGCTTTATCAAGACCCAATTAGCTTTCACGTCCTACTCATTATCACTGCCTGCCAATAGTCTTGTTGTTATTAAAAAAGTTTGCGCTGATTGACCATAGGTTTGCTAACTCATACTGGCGCTTTTCGTAAACCCTAACTGTGTATGTTATCGGTATCAACCAAATAGCACTGGCGTGATAACAGCAATAGATCGGCCAAGAACAAGGCAAATATACTAGTGTCTCGGTTAACGATTAGCGTCGAAGCTGCCCGCCCCGCGAACAAAGACAATAAACACAAATTGACAAATAATCAGCTGCAGTTCCTAGATGATAATGCTTTGAAACCTTGTTTCAATAAAAGTAGCCAGATGGTCAACTAGTAACCGAAAAAATAATCACACTCTAAGCGGCATCCGGCGCAATACCCAGCATTTGCAGGGTTCCTGGCCAAATATCATCTAATAAAGTCGGATCATTGCGGACTTGGGCATGGGTCAACACCCCTTCAAAAAAACCGAGTACGCAACGGGCGCTCATCGCTGGATCGGCGACGTTAATCGTCCCCTCAGACTGGGCATCACGAATGGCAGATTCAATGTATTTGAGCAAATCGCTAAACGTATGCTGTAACTTCTTATCCAGTTCAGGCGCGGTACCGCTGATCTCAGCACCCACACTAAAATTGGGACAACCAAGGACACGACCGTGTTTCTCGAGCGCCTCAAACTGTGTTTGTCGTATATCGTCAAAATAAGCTTTCAGTCGCTCTAAAGGCGGTCGAGTCGCCGAAAATAAGGTATTCATTTTCGGTTTCTTTGCCTCCCATCCCTCGCGGATCGACTCGGCGGCAAGGTCGGACTTAGAGGTGAAAAAATAGTAGAAACTGCCCTTCTTCACGCCGGCGCGCTCACAAATAACATCAATCGTGAGAGTGCCATAACTGCTCTCCCACATCAGATCGGATATTGCCTGTAGCAGGCGTTCTCTGCCATCGCTTTTACGGCCCATTCGCTAATACCTATCATTACGTTTGTGTTTATTGTAGTTGACTATATAGTTAAGTCAATACTTCGACTATTTTCTGGCCGTTACATCGCAGTCGATCACAGTATTAAGTCAATAATATTGGCAGCAAAAGTAATCTGCAGCTAAATCTTAGCTAATTTACCCTAACTCGGAAATATTCATTGTTATTACACAGATGCTCTTTGGGGCAAACTTCATTGATCATAATCTTAAGATATCACCAGATCTCAATGCTGGATAGTGCGAGGTTAGCCTCCCCCATCACCAGATGATTATTATTGGCTATCACTGGCTATCACTGGCTACCATTGGCATACCTTGTGCTCACTCAGTAAAAAACAGCCCCGCAATGCGAGGCCGGATCAAATTAACATTTACTGTTGCTCTGTTGTCTCAGGGTAAAGACTATTCCACCACTCAGGCTGGTCTTTTAACTTTAAATCAAACCAGGCCATAGTGGTATCCCACCAGTCGAATCGTGCTTGGCGAGTATTGATATGATGGTTTTGGCCGTTAAACTCAACCAACTCCACTTCTTTACCTAATAATTTAAGGGCGGTGTACATGTAATGGCTTTCACCCACTGGCACATTAGTATCGGCATTACCGTGAATTAACAATAACGGGGTGGTGATTTTATCTGCATGATATAGCGGGCTTTGTTCAACGTAGAGCTCAGGGTTATTCCACGGAAAACTGCCTCGACTGGCCACACCAGAATAGCCATAACCCCACCAGCCATGTCCCCAGTAAGAAGATAAATTGCTGATCCCAGCATGGGACATTGACGCGGCAAAAATATCGGTTTTGGTGGCTAAATACATGGTCATAAAGCCGCCATATGACGCGCCCATGTTACCCACTCGTTTAGGGTCAACAAAATCATGTGCATCCAAGAATGCGTTAGTCCCTTCAATAATGTCCTCAGCACTGTATTTACCCCATGCATTCACATGACGTCCACTAAATGCTTGGCCATAACCGGTTGCACCATTGGGTTGTAGTACATACACAACATAACCTTGGGCTGCCCATAAATTAAATGGCCAACGACCGGTAAAGTGACGCCCTACAGGAGAGGTGCCGCCATAGTAATATACCAATGCGGGATACTTTTTACTGGCATCAAAGTCTGCGGGTAAATACACCCGACCATCAATATTGTGGCCATGCTTATTGGTAAAATCAAAATCTTGAATATCACCGAAACGGGTATTGGCATAGCTTTGTTGCTGACTATCGAACAACAGCTGCTTACCACTGGAGTTCAATGTCATTTTGAAGGTTTTTTGCGGCGCGGTGGCCGACGTACCCGCAAACACAATCGTTGGCGTAGATGGCTCGATTGCCACACTAAAGTAGTCAACCATATCAACGCCCGTGTCTATTCTACTAAAACGTTTTTTGCTTTTATCAAATAAATACAGTGGTGAGCGGTCACCTTCGGTTACCGTTAATATTACATCATCATTTTCTAGCTTGGTCATGCTACCAATAGCAGGGGTAAAGTCTTTGCTTAACGCGCTCACATTGCCTTTGCCATCGCGCCAATATAACTGGCCATCATAATCATTCACTTCGATGGTTTTATCCTGGACTCCCACACCATCCATAAAGCGTGGCCCAGCGGTAATGTACATGCCGTCATCGGCATATAACGCACTGCTAAAGCTACGATATTGGCCAATAACAGTTTCAGTTAACGCGTTTAGATTCAATTCAACTAACTGAGTTAACCCATGTGCAGGCTGTGCATAATCGACCGGAGAGCGAGTCAGTAACAAGGTACCGTTATCGACACTAGCATCTAGAAATGAGCTGCTGATCTTGTTATCGGTTAGCTGACGAATAAAACCTGAAGCCACATCTAATTGATAAATTTGGCTGTTGTTACGCCAGTCACTCCAGCGGTCTTCCAATGCGCGAAAACGCTTTGAGGTGGCTTTTTCATCGGCTTTAAAGGGTTTTTCCCAGTTAAATAACACGCTGTCACCGTACCAATGCAAACCAGACACATTGTCGATATCGCTCGCAACAACTTGGATAGTTAACTCCGCCACATTCAGTAATTGAATCTGTTTATTGGCCACAAACGCCAATTGTTTGCTATCACCCGACCACACGGCGCTGCTTGGTCGATTGTCTTGCCAGCGATACATCACACTGTTGTCCGACACCTTGCGTAACTCGGTCACTTCAATCGCGGTATCACCTTGGCTAGCCTGGTATTCAATCGTCGATTGCAGCAGGTATTTACCATTGGGTGACAGGGTTAAACTGTTAATTACTTTGGCATCAAATAGCTGCTGCGCAGACACACGTTGTGATTTTTGCTGGGTAAAATCGAGCTGATCAACATCGCTTTTCCCCTGCCAATCCAAGCTAAAAGGAACCTCTTTTTGCAGACCATCGGCCAATACTAAAACTTGGTAGTCGCCATTAGTTAAATTTAGCGAGACCTCATTAGCAGACTTCACTAATTGGCCATTCACATACACCTGTGGGTTATCAAGCCCTTTTACCGTCAACGTACCTTGGGTAAATCGATGGGTAGATACCGGCAGTTGATACGCTAACCAGCCCTCACCTTCAGCTGTTGATGAAGCCGCTTGCCAAGTCAGTTGTTGGTTAAATACTTGTATCGAATTAGACTTTTTAAGACCTGATCCCTCTACTACGTTAACCGCTAATTTGGCAACTAAGTTGGTCACTAAGTTGGCACGCAAAGCATCTGCTTGAGCACTTTTTGATAATGGTGTCGCAGTCAGTTGAATGACTGGGCCTAAGCGCTGAATGTGGCTAATATCAATTTCAGCCCCGTGAGCTATGCCTGAAATAGCCATGGCTAAACTGGTACAAACCAGTGTAAAAGCTTTCATGAAGCGTCCTTTTCTCGTTATTATTGCTGATTTCATATAACTTTTTATGCGCCACAGTGTGACAAAAATGGCTTATAAATGCATCTGTTTTTGATAGGTTCTAGAGCGGACTTCGTCCTGCTAGTGTCGCTGCTAAGATTGAGTCGCTGCGCGACTAGGTGCTAGAACGTGACTTCGTCACTGCTAGGATCGCTGCGCTGCTAGAGCGGACTTCGTCCTGCTAGGGACAGCTTCGCTGCTAAGATTGTATAGCATCTAGCCGCGTAGCGTCCTAGCAGCGTAGCGCTCTAGGCTCTTAGCTTGTCATCGCTCGTTACCGCTTGCCATCTCTGGTACAAGGACAGCTTCGCTGCTAAGATTTTATAGCGTCCTAGCAGCGTAGCGCTCTAGGCTTTTTCCTTGCATCCCGTCACAGCGATGTTGACTAGGCATCAAATTGATGCCATCTTGAGGTATCATTAAGGAGAGCAAATTATGAATAACTCACCGTTAGCTAGAGCTGGATTAAGTGAAGATTTATTCCAAGATCAGTTTAAGTACATTAATGCGATTAACATTGGGGTTGCGGGCACTGTGGTTAAGTCACTTATTGATAGAATGCCGCAGCAACGGGCATTCATCTGTAAAGCATTGGGGGTAACCAGTGGTAACGTCAGCAGACTTTATAAACTCAAAGCGCTAAACAAAACTCAATCAGAAGAAACGCTCGATATCATCAGTGTCTATGATGCTGCATATCATCTGTATGATGATATCGACTTAGCAAATGAGCTGCTACAAACGCCTATTCCGGCACTCAACAACCAGAAGCCGGTTGATCTACTCGATTCCTTTGCCGGACGTCGATTAGTAAAGGAAGTCCTCAATAAAATGAAATGGGGTGAGTTTTCATAAATGCGTATTTATCGGATCACCTCAGAAAAACACCTAGAGAGCTATAATGGCTTAGGCGCGAGTTACTTAGACGGCGCCAGATGGAATAACAAAGGCTATCCGGTTATGTACTTTGCCATGTCAGCATCAGTTGCTATGCTCGAAATGGCAAACTATTACCCGCTGCCAAAATTCATCCCAAAAAATTTCATGTTAGGTATTTACGAGATACCAGACCAGCTATTATCGCAATTTGATCTTTCGCTCTTGCCTGATGATTGGAACGTGTACCCTTATCCCAGCTCGACTCGCAAGCTTGGCAGTGAGTGGCTAGATTTAAACTTAAATGCCGGACTTATTGTGCCTAGCGCTGCGACGCCAGATGGACTTGAATCAATCATTGTTGTTAATGGGCGTCACCCAGGCGCTGAGCAGATAAAATTGATAGATAAGAAATTGAAACTGTTTAATGAAAGGGCATTCGTCGGACGTAAGGACTGAAACTGCTATTGCTATTGATTTTATAGCATCTAGCCGCGAAGCGTTCTAGCAGCGCAGCGCTCTAGGCTGTTGCTGTTGCTATTGATTTTATAGCCTCTAGCCGCGTAGCGTCCTAGCAGCGAAGCGCTCTAGGCTCTTAGATTGTTATCGCTTGATATCGCTTGATATCGCTTGATATCGCTCGCCACCGCTTGTCATCTAAATTCTAGGCTATTGATTTTATAGCCTTCTAGCAGCAAATAACAAATCAAACGAATAAGGATTCAAAATGAGTAGTAATGTAGATATTAACAATCGCCCCGATTACGACCATGTCATCCAAGATATCGCTGATTATGTATTAACGTTTGAAGTCTGCAGCGAAGAAGCTCTCGACACCGCTCGTAACTGTTTAATGGACACAATAGGTTGTGGGCTCCTCGCGCTGCGCTTTCCTGAGTGCACCAAACACCTCGGACCTATCGTACAAGGCACACTGGTGCCAAATGGCGCCCGAGTGCCAGGAACATCGCTGACGCTCGATCCGGTAAAAGCCGCGTGGGACATTGGTTGTATCATTCGTTGGCTCGATTACAACGACACTTGGTTAGCTGCTGAATGGGGGCATCCATCGGATAATTTAGGCGCCATTCTGGCCGTGGCGGATCATTTATCTCAAGTTAGACTGTCTAATGGCGAGCCGCCTCTCATGATGCGAGAAGTACTTGAAGCCATGGTCATGGCACATGAAATTCAAGGCGTGATCGCGCTAGAAAACTCGTTTAATCGGGTTGGTTTATGCCACGTTTTATTAGTACGAGTGGCCTCCACTGCGGTTGTCACTAAAATGATGGGCGGCAACAGAGAGCAAATCATGGCGGCAATATCTCAAGCTTGGGCCGACGGTGGTGCACTGCGCACCTACCGTCACGCACCAAATGCGGGCTCTCGTAAATCTTGGGCTGCGGGCGATGCCACCTCACGAGCGGTTTGTTTGGCCAACATGTCAATGCGCGGAGAAATGGGCATACCAAGCGTGTTAACCACGCCACAATGGGGATTTTATGATGTGTCTTTCTCGAAAACCAATAAAGACCAAGCGCTCAAACCCCAGGCTGAACGCCAGTTTTCATTTTCCCAAGACTATGGCTCTTATGTGATGGAAAATATCTTGTTTAAGATTTCCTTTCCTGCCGAGTTTCACGCGCAAACCGCCGCAGAAGCGTCGGTTATACTACATCCTCAGGTAAAATCTCGTTTGGCAGAAATTAACAAGATCGTGATCCGCACCCACGAGTCGGCCATTCGCATTATTTCAAAAACGGGTTCACTTGCCAACGCTGCGGACCGCGACCATTGCTTGCAATACATGATTGCGGTTCCGTTGGTGTTCGGCAGTTTGACCGCCGACCATTATGAAGACGATTTTCACGGCACACATCCCATCATCGATGAGCTGCGTGACAAAATGGAAATTGTCGAAGATAAGCGCTTTACGGCAGAGTATTTAGAAGCGGATAAACGCTCTATCGCCAATGCTATTCAGGTTTTCTTTAACGATGGCAGCAGTACAGAAGAAGTGGTTGTAGAATACCCAGTGGGTCATCGCCGCCGTCGTAAAGAAGGAATGCCGCTATTGGAGCTGAAATTCAAAGCGAACTTAGCATCACGTTTCCCAAACCAGCAGTGCCAAACGATCTTCACTGTGTGTAAAGATCAAACCACGCTAGAGGCCACGCCAGTAAACCGCTTTATGGACTTATTTGTTATCGGGTTCTAGGTTCTTCTAGGACGGACTTCGTCCTGCTAGAATCTAGGGCGTGACTTCGTCACTGCTAGGATCGCTGCGCTGCTAGAGCGGACTTCGTCCTGCTAGGGACAGCTTCGCTGCTAAGATTGAGTCGCTGCGCGACTAGGTGCTAGAACGGACTTCGTCCTGCTAGTGTCGCTGCGCGACTAGGCTGTTGCTGTTGCTATTGATTTTATAGCCTCTAGCCGCGAAGCGTCCTAGCAGCGCAGCGCTCTAGGCTTTTTTGATCGCTGTCGCTCATTACCTAGCTCTAGGCTTTCGCTTTTGGCATGTATACATTGCAACATACACGGTCATATTGTTAGTGTTAGCCGTAAGCGATGACTTTAATAACCAATAATTGACGGAGCGCCACTCATGGGATCTAATAATACTGATCAGCATAAACACAGTATCGCCACTTTTGCGGCCTTAAAAACCGCTATAGCGAATGGTGAAGAGCAGTTAGTAAAAGAATTGTTGGCAGACCAACCGATGCAAGATCTTGAAAAAAGCTATCTCATTGACTTAGCCGAAGTCACCAACAATCCCACTATCATAAAGCTGCTTAAAGATATTCCCGTAAAGAAATAGGTTCACGAATCGAACATCGTCGGCACTGGGTATTGGATGTCAGCCGGGAGAAGAGCAATGCCCATTTCATCACCCAAACCGTCCCGTGAAGTGGAGTGAAGTGGGAAATGTTATCGCAACATTCGCTCAATATACTCAGAGGCGATCCTTCAAAAGACAGCAACACTCAGAAACGATAGCTAAAACGGCAATGTTCAGTCAACCTTGACTGGCATTAACAGTATGCTTAAAGTCTGGCTGGTAATGATCTTTTATGATGCTGAAGTGGTGTTGGATCCTGTCGATATTGATATGTATGCCCTCAAAAAAGAGCATAAAATCACAGACAGGTCTGCAGGTTAATTATCTTATTTTAAACGGACTGCGTCCTGCTAGGATCTAGGGCGTGACTCCGTCACTGCTAGGATCGCTGCGCTTCTAGGGACAGCTTCGCTGCTAAGATTTTAGATTGTCATCGCTTGATATCGCTCGCCACCGTTTGTCATCTAAATTCTAGGCTATTGATTGTATAGCCTCTAGCCGCGAAGCGTTCTAGCAGCAAAGCGCTCTAGGCTGTTGATATTGATTGTATAGCCTCTAGCCGCGTAGCGTTCTAGCAGCGTAGCGTTCTAGCAGCGTAGCGTTCTAGCAGCGTAGCGTTCTAGGCTGTTGCTATTGATTGTATAGCCTCTAGCCGCGTAGCGTCCTAGCAGCGTAGCGTCCTAGCAGCGTAGCGTCCTAGCAGCGTAGCGTCCTAGCAGCGTAGCGTCCTAGCAGCGTAGCGTCCTAGCAGCGTAGCGTCCTAGCAGCGTAGCGTCCTAGCAGCGTAGCGTCCTAGCAGCGTAGCGTCCTAGCAGCGTAGCGTCCTAGCAGCGTAGCGTCCTAGCAGCGTAGCGTTCTAGGCTGTTGCTATTGATTTTATAGCCTCTAGCCGCGAAGCGTCCTAGCAGCGCAGCGCTCTAGGCTTTTAACTATTGGGGTTATAGGGGCGTTGATAGGAGCATGTTTAAATGGCGTGCTCGATGATTGTGTTCGAGGTTACCCAAGTCTGTACTTGAGGGTTATATATTAATCTTTTTTGTAGATTTTTTTCAATACCTTACTGCAAAATCATCAACTTTTTTATCACTTGAGAATAACTGCCAGTATTTAATGTAGGATCACCAGTACTCAACCAAAAAATATCAAACTATATTATAAATGATCAAACACTATTAAGAATTATCAAACTTTAATATAAACGCACACATGGGCTCATTATCGAGGATAGAAAAGCCATTTTACACACCCACAAAATGCCTCGATAAGTCACCGCAATAGCACTTTAGTGATGATCCAGTAGCCGTGTTGAGTTGATGTCAAACAAAGGTTTGGCCTGAGTGTTGGTATATAGATAAAGGCAACACTAGTGGAATTCAGGCGCTACTGCGACAGTGGACTTTGCCAGTTCGATGATGGGCGATCCAGAATTTATGTAAGACGTTTCTGAAAGCATTACTTTTGGTGATGAATCTGCAGCTAAAGAGGCCGGGTGGTTTGATGCACAATGTAACAGCAAGTTTATAGCTATCTGAACGGGGCATTGCCAGGCCAATTATCAGAAATGCTATTCCAAGAAGCCATAAAGAAAATGGTTGATGAGCAAGCGAATGTTGGCGATACATTACTCAGTGATTGTGCTGCGCAATTTATGAGCATCATTAGCTTTGTCTGGATGCTATACACCATTCATAACATATTGAAATAATTTGCTAATTTGATGACCCAATGTGAAGATAATGAATCGAATATGGGGATTAAATAAGCCCAAAAGCAATGTTTTGCGGTGAATTTAAATAACTTTTCTTATGTCAAACACGCTTGTTTAGTTCAAAACTGTGAGTAATTCTCCTACAAGTAAGATTTAGCAATAAAGCTGATCACTAGCTTAGTGGTAAGGCTTGAGACTTATAGACATTTTTGGTCGTGATTAAATTCATTCAATGCGCTTTAATACTTCAGAAAACATTTTGGAGCATAGCCATGACAACTAACATAATGATCCCTGACGGCCTGATTCTTGCTGGCTACTCCCTGACAAAATTAGGGCACAGTCTGAAATACATAATATTAACCAAACTGATTCAGTTTGATTATCACACCAGAAAAGACATTACTGTAACAATCACTATCTACGACTGAAATGAATTCATTGAAATTGAAACTCTTGACGAGCTGAAGATTTGCGGAAATCCTTGGCGCGATATTCGTCGAGCCCCCGACTTTCGCTACGCTTGGATCTCGGGGTTTTCTCGACAGATTCGATAAAAGCTTAGCTGATCTGCTTTGATTGGATACGTTATGTCTTCAAGCTTTTCAATCTCAACGTAAGCTAGATCAGTTCGTACTATGACAAGATCTGATTTGCTTCGATATTGAGCTCCTGCAACCACGATAACAGTATCACAATGCATAAACATCATATTGACATTGTTAGGGTCATTGCATTAAACGATGGTAATACAGGTTATATTATACAGGGTAAGTGAAGGGATCTAGCTGTCCCCTTCACCCTCATCAACCATAACAAGCGTTATGTCCAGCATTTTATGTAGTTTTTGGCCAAATGAGCGATTCAACTACAGTTTGAACAAACAGTTATAAGTCCGACTATCAAACTCTGCTAGGTACAATAAAACAGGAAATTAACTCTGATGTGCAGGCAAATTATTACTTTCGTACGCATCAGCAAATGAATGATTTCGATCTCGATGTTTAGATTCATCCTCACGGATTTTAACAATCACATCTCGTAATGAAGCATCTAACGGTAACTTGTAATACTTGATGGCAATTTTAGGGGCTCCCCCATTTTCCACTTCACCAGCATCAATTTTGTCTAGATATTCAGTGTAGCTTTTACAAGCTTCTTCTTCAAAATATCCAACTATACGATGCGCAATCTTAGAAGACAGCAAATAAATCAGGCTAAAAACAATAATGAAAGCACCTTGACCAAGCAGTACTAACGCTCGTTCAACCCAGCTTGGTTTTGCAACCTCCAAGAATATCATCAGATGCATTCTCTCGTTTTCTGCCTCATCTAACAATTCACGGATCCATCCTTCATCATCTTTCATCCGGCGTAAGGCTTTTAGATGATTAAACATGCCCGCCACCATCCCCGGTACCGCGGCAATAGTTTCCAAAATCACCGCACGCTTAGCGTATTTTGTTCCATAAAATATATTTAAAAGAAACTTGAGGCACTGTGTGATTTTGTATGCCACATGTTCCGATAGTTTGGAGGCTGTTTTGTGTTTCAATTCAAAATCTGACATATAGATCTTTCCTGTCTTTTAGTAGTAGTGATTTCAATATCTTGATTACATTGTTATATCTTTTAAACTCAGCAAAAAAGACTGAGTTTAAGTTAAATAAATGACTGCATTTGGGTCTGTTGATCTTTGTATGATTTGTGACCATTACAACTATTTTAAACAGGGATCAACAGCCCCTAGTTACCGATTATTCAAATATTTTTAATTAACGGATTGTCATCACTACCATGGTTTGTTCACTAAATCTCTTCAGCTATTTGATAAGCTTCTGTTGCAGTACCTAGTACTGATAGCATGAGATGGAACTGGATAGAAATCAACATCACAACAGTAGATACGGCTAGTAACCCAAAGCAAGATCATTATAAATTGAACTTTTAAAACAAGTCTTGATCAGATCAAGAGATAATAATTTCCTTGGTAGATGACAATGAGTACTATATTTCTCTGACACATTTTAATTCGAATACAGATCCTCGTATTGAACGCTGTAAAAAGCATCAACTCCTCGATATCCTTTTACTCGCCATCATGGCCGTGCTGTCTGGGGCTGAAGGTTGGGAGGATATTGAGGACTTTCGTCATCTCAAACTTGATTGGTAAAAAAAATATGGTACTTTCGAGGCTGGTATACTAGAGCATGACACCATCGTACGTGTTATCTGTCGATTAAAATCAGATGAAATAGAAAAGTATTTCAGTCTTGGATTTCATCACTGATAGAAACGACAGGAGCAGATATCATCGCCATTTATGGGAAGATGGCTCGACGTTAATTTACCACCAAAGACAGAAAAACTGCATTGCATACCGTTAGCGCGTGGAGTTGCCAACACCAATTAATGCTAGGGCAAACAACTGTTGACAAAACCAATGAGATTACTGTAATCCCTGAGTTACTCGCCATATTAGATATCGAAAACAGTATTATTACGCTTGATGCCATGGTGTGCCAGCAAAACATTGCTAAACAAATCATCAAACAACAAGCCGATCCGTAAATCACAATACAATATGAGGTAAAACTAAGTTCTACTTCGAATTAAATGATAAATATTATTTAATTCTACTCAGAAATTATATAAAAAAATTGAATAGTTAAATTGTTTCGATAGATATCGTCATTTAGTAGAGTGTTCAAAAGTAATGGAAAGCGGCAGTGGTTGCATAATGCTTCATCACTAAAATGGACTTATCTAGCGGCACATAAAAAACGAAGACATAATGCAATAGATTACATCGACATCCTACATCATATTAATGACATTATGTGTCACGACCATTAGAAGCCTTATTATGGTTATGACTGCCTACACTCATTAAGCAATGCACATCATTTACGCGAATTAACAAAATCCAATGAACAAGATGATCAAGTATGGGCTGGAATAATGCGCCTATTCTTACAATCAGTACTCGATGACGTGGTGTTATCAGCAAAGAGAGACAAGCCACCTACATTCGTCACTATCAAGCTATTTTAAAAGAAGGAGAAAAATAAAGTCCTCCACCGATACCTGAAAAAGGTAAGCGCGGTAGGCCAACGAAAATCAAATAACGGAATTTTATTTAACAATTACAGAGACTTAAGATGATAAGGTTCGATTTGTGGTCGATAAAAATGTTCCCTTTACCAATAATTAGTAAGCAATGGACACAACATCACCCTTTCGCACTGCTGTGGATATGGCCTCTAATTAAGAGGCAAAATCATGTGAGCCAGTACACTAAAGCAGGGATAGAAAAACACTATTATCTGTATATGATTAAAGATATTTACAGTCGCAAAGCCGTCGGTTGAGAAGTTCACGGCAACGTAACAGGTGAGCAAGCGGCAGCACTACTAGAGCGTAGCGTTTGGGCAGAGAAATACTTGAAGAAAAACGTCGTGTTGCACTCTGATAATGACGCGCCCATGAAGAGCCTGACGATGCGAGCTAAGATGTACGATTTAGGCGTTGTGACCTCACAACGTCGCCCAAGAGTCAGTAATGACAATCCGGACTCAGAATCGCTGTTTAGAACGATAAAGTATCATCCACGTTGGCCTAGTGAAGGTTTTAACTCGTTAGATTAACGCGCAAATGGGTAAAAGAATTTGTTTATTGGTACAACAACGAGCCCCCCTGTGTCAGGATTGTTGTCACCCCTTAAAATCATCCAATAATTAAATAGAGGGGGCGGTCAATGAGAGCTCAATGGCACGATATTCATCTGAACGTAAAGAAGCAGTTTTAAAGAAGTTATTGCCTCCCCACAATATGACCGTCATGGAAGTGGCACGTAGTGAAGGGATCGCCTACCAAACCCTGTATCATTGGCGCGATAAAGCTAAAAAAGAGGGTCGCCCAGTGCCAGGTAAAAAATTGACCAGTAATGATTGGTCGGCCGAAGCTAAGTTTGCCGTTCTCATTGAAACAGCGCCAATGTCTGAAGCTGAAGTAAGCCAATATTGCCGAGAAAATGGTTTGTTTCGAGAACAAGTTCAGCAGTGGAAACAAGATTGTTTAGGGGGCTTTACGACAAGTGAAGTTCAAGCCAAAACGATTAAGCAGCAAGCCAAATCAGACAAAGCAGAAATCAAATCCCTGCAACGAGAGCTACGCTACAAAGAGAAGGCGTTAGCAGAAACAGCGGCTTTACTGGTGCTTAGAAAAAAGCTCAATGCGCTTTGGGAGGACGACAACGAGGTGTAATGGTCAAGTATTTCTGGAGAGATTTTAAGCCGCTTTTTTTAACTCATTATATTTCTGATGTGGCGTCTTATAATCTATTGCCGAATGTCTGCGTTTGTAATTGTAGAACTGAATATATTGCTCAACCACGCTCACTACTGCGCTGTGATTGGTAAAAGCTAAACGGTTTAATCTTTCAGTCTTTAAACTCCTAAAAAATCGTTCCATCACCGCATTATCCCAACAATTTCCTCTACGACTCATACTTTGTTCAATGCCTAAGTGCTTTAGCTTTTCTCTGAACACCTTAGCTGAGTACTGACGACCCTGGTCTGAGTGAAACATCAACTCCTGTGTATTTGGCCTCTGACGTTGTATCGCGTTATTTAATGCCGCTGTCGCTAACGCTGCATTGGGTTGGCTTGATAAGGCATACCCAACGATTTCTTTGGTCCCTAAATCAAGTACACAGGCTAAATAACTCCACCCCTGATGTGATTTTATACCCGTGATCATTGAAAATGCTTGATTTTGTCCCAAATGGGATCATCATAGCCCCATGAAACAAATTACACTCTCGCCAGAACAAAAAGTAGCATTGGAAACTCGACATAAAAGCTCGAGTGATAGGCGTGAGTGTGATCGCATTAAAGCCATTTTACTACGCGATGAAAATTGGCCAACGCCAATGATTGCCCAAGCGTTACGTATTCACGAAACGACCGTAGTTCGATACATTGATGCCTATGCTCACGACCAAAAACTCACGTGTAATAGTGGCGGCTCTTTAAGCTATCTGAGTCAAGAGCAAACTGAACTATTGATTGCACACCTGTGTGAGGTGACCTACTTGCATAGCCATCAAATAGTCGCTTATATCGCAGAACAATTTCAGATTAAGTACACAGTGTCAGGCCTCAATAAATGGCTGCATAAACATCAGTTCAGCTATAAAAACCCTAAAGGGGTTCCTCACAAATTTGATGAAGACAAACAAACGGCTTTCATTGAATATTATGAGCAACTAAAATCCTCGTTAACCCCTGATGAACCGTTATTATTTATGGATGCGGTTCATCCGACCCAAGCCACAAAAATCACCGCTGGCTGGATAAAAAAAGGCGTTGATAAACCGATAGAAACGACGGGAAGCCGAACCCGTATTAACGTGGTTGGTGCAATCCGACTTGGTCACTTAACAGAAGCGGTCATTGAGCAATATAGCAAAACGGTTAACGGTGCATCCATCATCGATTTTTTAAACCAAATTAGAGCGCGTTACTCAACAAGTGGTGTTATCCATTTGGTGCTTGATGGCGCTGGATACCATCGAAATGCCTTAGTGGTTAAAGAGGCTGAACATCTGAATATAACATTGCATTACCTGCCACCTTATAGTCCAAATTTAAACCCAATAGAACGATTGTGGAAGGTAATGAATAAGCATGCGAGGAATGGGCAATACTTCGCAACGACAAAAGAATTCCGACGAAAAATTACTGACTTTTTTAGCATCACCCTCCCCGATATTGCCGATACACTCGGTGATACAATTAATGATAACTTTCAGAAATTAAAAACTGCAGTTTGAATTCACTTGAGTATATATAGGTAATATCACCCACCCAATGGGTATTATAAGTCGTAGGGTTAAACTGTCGTCTAAGCAAATTAGGTGCGTAAACTTGCTCCTCACCTTGATTTGGATAGTAATGCTTTTTCTTTGGCTTAATCGCTATTAATCCCAATTTTTTCATTACGCTAGCTATGGCGTAAACCCCAACCTTACAATTTAAATCTAATAAATCAGCCTGTATTCGACGTTTGCCATACGTCGAGTGTGACTCAGAGAAAGCTTGCTCTATCAATTGTATCTGAGCCTGTTTTTCAACGCTTTTTGGGATCGGTTTGTAATAGAGACTACTACAACTGATCTCGAATACTCGGCATAATTCACTCATTTTAAAGCCTGGGTTTGCTTTCTTTACTTCGCGCATCATTTTAAGTTTTGATTGTCTCGAATGAAGAAAGCTGCAGCCTTTTTTAAGATATCATTATCCCTCATGGCTTGTTTTAGTTGGGCTTCTAGAAGCTGTATTCTTCGTTGTTCTTCAGTTAATGCTTTGACATTTTTCGGTGTTTTACCGGCTAATTCAGCCTGGTACTGCACTTTCCATCTAGACACCGCAGATTTACCTGCACCTGACATATCTTCAATTTGCTTGTTCGTGTAACCCTGTTCGACCATCAGCTTGGCATATTCTAATTTTTGAAGAGGGCTGACAGTGATTTTAGTTTTTCTAATCATAATAAATACCTTTAAGATTTTGCTTATTTTAAGCTATAAATCTCTACAGTTTCATTAGACCATTACATACATCAACAAGGTAGTGGTAGGGATTGATTTCTTGTAGACGACAAGTGACAAGCAAACTTTGTAAAATACCTAGCTGCTCTGCGCCTAATTCGCTCCAACAAAACAAATAATTCTTGCGTCCCATAGGGATAACACGCAATGCCCGCTCAAGGTGGTTGGTATCCATGGCAACAGCGGGATTTGACAAGAACACTTTCAATTCAACTTGGCGCTCATTCACATAATTTAAGGCTTTGCTTAAGGGGTTTTGGGGTGTTAAATCGGTTCGCTGTCGTTGCTCATAAACCCAGTTGAAAAATTCAGTAACAAGTGGCTCGCTGTGCTTTTGCCGATAGGCTAATGCATCGCTTACCTCGGTTATCTTGTCTTTGATATGTTTTTCATTTTTATAAAGTTGCGCTATTTTATCAATAGCCGCCTGTGCTGCTATTGGCTCAATCAGTAACGCTCTATCAAAATAACGCCTTGCATGTACCCAACAAGTAGCATGCGTAACCGTTTTTTCTTTTTCATTCAATTTTGCCACTGTTTTACTGTAAGCGGCATAACCATCGGTCAATAAAGTGCCGGTAAAGCCTTCGAGCTGATTTTGGGCATGCAAAAAGCCTCGGCTACTCGACCAAGTAAAGGCGATTTCATTGTTGTCACCGAACATCGGCCAGAAATAGGTTTGTTTCATTTTGCCTTTGCCTTTGCTTTTTCTGCCTGCTTTTATGGGGACTTCATCCATGGCAAGGGTTTGACTGTTGATAATAGACTTTAGATTAGCCTGGTAGATAGGCCGGAGCAGTTCAATGCCTTTTTGTACCCAGTTAATTAAGGTGGCTCGGCTGATATGAACACCTGAATCAATCATCCGTTGGTGTTGCCGATAAAGTGGCAGATGATACACCCCTTTATCAACCATAAGTCCTGCAATCAGGGAAACATCGGCGTAACATCCCTCAAGTACATTACTCGGTGCTGATGGCGTTTTCACCGTTTGCTCACGTTTATGGCGAACAATAGGACGACGGTAAATTAATATCGTATAACTGCCGGGTTGTTGCGCTAAGCGGTTAGTTTCTTTATAGCCGATGATTTCATAGTGCTCAGCGTCATCACCCTGTAACTCAGGTGCGGGAATATCGATAACTTTAGTCGGAACAGACGCATCAAAACGTAAACCCGTGTCATTGACTTCATCGCCATTGAGTTGTTTGTTTGATTTGCGTTTGTGGGCTTTGATGTCGGTGGAGGTATCGATTGATACAACAGCTTTATCTGTAGCAAATAATGAGCCCTGAGCGCCCAATTTATCGAATAATTGTTTTTCTGATTTACGACCAAAAAGTTGACGTTTAAACCAATCCAACTGCTGTTTAAACACAAGAATATCTTCTTCGAGTGCTTGAATTTTAGTTTGCTGTAACTGATTGATTTCGGTAATTTTCATACCAAGTATTATAACAAAAACTACCGACTATAGCGCTTACTTTTGAGTGCTTTTTGCCAATTAATCCCCTCAATTAAACACTGTAATTGCGCCCAATTGAGTGACATTTTATCTTCATCACTGGTAACGCGATGAAACTGACCTTGCTCAAGGCGTTTGCTCCATAAACAGTAACCGCCACGACTGTAGTAAAGAATTTTGATGTGAGTTCGCCGCTTATTGATAAACACAAACAACTCACCACTGCTGGCTGGTCGCTTGAGTTTTGATTGCGCCAATGCGGCTAACCCATCAAATTGCTTGCGCATATCAACGGGATGAGCGTAAAGCCATACCGATAAGTTGGGCTCTTGCAGTAACATCAAGTATTCATCATGCGCAAAACTACGCCGTTAGGTAGTGATAATTCAATATCCCAAGGTGACGCTGCGACGTTCGGCTCTGGGCTGATACTGTGCCAATCGTCCTGAGCACTTTCGCTAATGATAGGTTTACTAGTGATTGAAGGAAGTGATGGCTGGTTTGTTAACCGTTTACGCCAAGCATAAAAGCTTGAGAGGGTAATTTGTTGTTGTTTACAGAAGGTAGCGACTTGCAATTCGCTTGGTGCATGCTGCTCGATTATTGCTTGCCATTGCTTAGGCGTTCTGTGGACATTTGCCATTTGTTTTATCTGTGAGTGAATAATGGCATTATTTTAGAGGATTTTGGAGGGGATGGAATACGGCCTGTAATGATCGCTTACGCTGTAAAGTCAGGGTATTATCGTTCGACCAACTGATTAAGCAAGGTAGTTTCTGGCCGATGGCGCTTATATTTCTCACTTTGTTGTAATGGCAGCACATTCGTTCGTCCTTGAATTCTGTGCAGATAAGTGTGGCAAAAAGAGGCGCAATTAATTAATGACGGCACTATGAGCCGGATCGGGTGTACTAAATGACCGATTTAGTTCCGTGTTATTAATACTTAAAAGTGAACTTTGAATGTCCGCCATGGAACAAAACAAATGAAAGCCAAGCGCAATCCCCACTACCTTGAAACGATTATATTTGGCAGGTGAGTTTTCATACTCTTGCCCTGCCCACCAGCCCCTATTACAGGCGCCTACACAATATCCAGTTTTGGTTACTTAAATCTATTATTCACTACATAATGTAACCATTTTTGCACATTAACAAGAGTCATCAATAGTAGCATTGACAAGGTAAACTTAAAGTCCTAAATTAAATACATTAGGTGGATTTATTTCATTTAAGGTAACCATTTAAGGACTTTAAAAATGAGCAACATGACCGCATCAGCTTTTGCTGAAGAGATCGGTGTGCGCTTGAAGCAAGCGCGTCTTAATCGAGATCTCACTCAATCAGAGGTCGCCGTTCTTTCTGGTGTAGCACGTAAAACGGTACTGAATGCTGAAAAAGGTAAAGTACAACTAGAGATTTTGATCGCCATTATGATGGCACTAGATCTGACAGATCAGATAGACCGATTTCTTCCTAAACAAGAAATTTCCCCTTTACAATTGGCTAAATTACAAGGAAAGAAAAGGCAAAGAGCATCTGGACAACGCCGCGACGCAGATGAGGAAACGCCCGAATGGTAATGGAAGTCATCAAGATCATATACCAAGAACATGAGGTTGGTGCGGTGAGTTTTGATACCGACAAAGGCATGGGCGCATTTGAATATGACCCTAGCTTTGTGAAAAAAGGAATCGAACTGTCTCCTATCAAAATGCCATTATCTAAGCGCATTTATAGCTTCCCTGAACTAGATTTCAATACGTTCAAAGGGCTACCCGGACTAATTGCAGATTCATTACCCGACGACTTTGGTAATGCAGTTCTCAACGCATGGGTTGCTGGGCAAGGTCGTTCACCAAATGACATCACACCACTGCAACGGCTTCAATATACTGGTAAGCGAGGCATGGGAGCATTGGAGTATGCGCCAGCAACACAATTACGCAGTCTCAATGCTTCGCAGCAAGTAGAAATCAAGTCGCTAGTATCGATCGCACAAGAAATCTTGGATTCCCGTGGCCATTACGACGTTGAGTTAAAACAACATGGCCAAGAAGAACGAGAAGCAATGATGTCTTTACTCTCTGTAGGCATGAGCGCAGGAGGAGCCAGACCCAAAGCGGTATTGGCCTTCAATGAGGATTTTACTCAGGTTCGTTCTGGCCAGGCCACCGTCCCTGATGGTTTTACTCATTACCTAATAAAATTTGATGGCGTAAGTGAACATAATAAAAACCAAGAAACCTTTGGCGACCCTCTTGGCTATGGGGCTATGGAGTTTGTCTATCACTTAATAGCTAAAAAGTGCAGTGTCGATATGATGCCATGTCGCTTGCTTCAAGAAGGCAATCGAAGACATTTTATTACTCAACGATTTGATCGAATGAAAAATAAAAAGGTACACGTACAAACGCTTAATGGCATAGCACACGTGGACTATAAAAAGCCTGGCTCATTCTCTTATGCTGAATTACTTGGTATAGCCAGACAGTTAAAACTCTCTGCACCTGAAGCTGAACAACTACTAAAACGCATGACCTTTAACATAATTGCCCGAAATCATGACGATCACTCAAAAAACGTCGCCTTTATTCTAAAAAATGACAAATGGTCACTTGCTCCAGCTTATGATCTTGCATACAGCTATAAGCCCGGCAGCAAATGGGTCAATAGCCACTGGATGAGCTTAAATGGGAAAAGAGATAATTTTAGTCGTTCTGATTTCTACAGCTTAGAAAAACTAAGCCCACTCTTTAGCAAAAGAAAGATTGACGACATCCTTGATGAAACTATCGAGCATGTATCAAGTTGGCGTAATCTTGCCGAAGCGTGGGATGTTCCAAAAACACTCATAAATGAAATAAACACAAATTTGCGTCTGGAAATTTAGCAATAGGACGGACTGCGTCCTGCTAGGATCTAGGGCGTGACTGCGTCCTGCTAGGGACAGCTGCGCTGCTAAGATTGAGTCGCTGCGCGACTAGGCTATTGATCTTATAGCCTCTAGCCGCGTAGCGTCCTAGCAGCGAAGCGCTCTAGGCTTTTTTGCTCGCTACCGCTTGTCATCGCTTGCCATCCCTCGTTACCGCTCGCCATCATTCTCTAGTCTTTTGTCAGCAAAATATGCAGCAAATTATCCTGAAAAGTAATATTGCCCGGCAACCGGCTATGTTGCTCGCAAATCATGACCGCGTATTGCAACGGGAAGTAACTGTATTGGTGTCTTGGCTGCAGCGGATCCAGCGAGGTTTTGGCCAATAATGATTGCTTACTTACCGCACCATCGCCCGGTTCCAGCATTAGCGCCTCATAATCAATATTCTTCAGTGGCGCTTTTATTTCTTTTGGCCATAACCTAACAAAAGATTCGTTATCAATATCTTCAATCAAAATTCGGGCAGGTGTTTGATGACAATCACCGCCGAACACAATAAGTTGCTCCGCCGGATCGTCATTTTTAACACTCAACGACCACACAAAACGCCGCGCGCTCTCCAGCTGCTTATACAGGTCGTCGGTTGACACAAGCGCAATGTTATCTGACTGACGGTGTTTTTCAAGGGAGTTGTCGCCTTATTTTTTTATTTCAGAGACCACAAAATCAACACCCTCATAGAAACCACCTGTCTCTCCGGAGAGTACCCTTACATCAAAAAACTCTTTTTGAAGCTTAATATTTTCACTGCCCAAATGATTTATCGTTAAAGAATATTCACCTGGCGTTAAGTCCTGAACTACAAAGAATCCATCGTATTCCGGTTTGATGTTTTTATAATAGGTACCGTCTTTTGTCACGACTATCTCAACATAACTAAAAAATTTCTTACTTATTTTAGTATCTGTTCCAGGTAGGGAGATAGAGCCCATTATCAAAGATAAGGGCACCAGTCCCACTGCTATTTTTTTACCCGATGCTGGGATCAGTACCATACCTTGAGTCGCATTCACCCTCAGTGTAGGATCTAGCATAATGTCTGAATAATCATAAACAAGTTTGTGACTTCTATAGGGTGAAATATCGCTAAGATAAAAAGTACCTTCTTGAGTTGTTTTTACTTGGCTTTGACCTATGCTGACGCCAACGCCAGCAAGCGGCTCTTCGCCCCTCTCTTTTTTGCCGTTACCATTTTTATCGATAAACACGATCCCCTCTAGGTAACTATTATCTGGATTTCTGGCATTATTGGGCATAAAGGGTTTTTTCATATTGAGAACGGTTTCGTAGCTTGCTCCCACCCGGTGTATGTCATCCCTTTCGCTTTTGTAGTCGTAGTCGATTTTTAAAAAAACGTCAAATTTATATTCAAAACCTATTGTCAGGTTAAAAAGATCATTTGTATTATAATTAACCTCAATGTTGTAAGAATATTTATTGTTCCTACTAAGCCTCTTTCTCAGCCTGGCGCTATAACGCCAGCGGGCATGGCGTCCATCATTATAAGCTGCTTCTACGTTATAGGTGAAATCGTTCCGGGCATAATTAACGGCTATCTTTCCTGTATAGTTAGCTTGCCGATCAGCTTCTTTTATCACGCTCCTGCCAAGATCTAGATCCATGCGTATAGAGTTGCTAATATCATAGCTTAATCCGGTATCATATTTATTCTGAGTTCTATCTCGATAATTTTTATTTGAAAATCTGAAAAAATAATCGCTTCTTCCATAATCTCCGCTTATCTCCGCTTCCTGGTAAAGGTCCTTGCTTTCATCTTCAGCCAATAGGTGGCTATAATTCTCATAGCGGTATGATAATTTATGGGAAAAGATCTCACTTTCCCACTCGCTAATGTATCCCTCACTCCTATCTGCAAGTGAATCATAATAGGAAAGGTGAGTCACTAAGGGGATAAATAAATTAGAAAAACGGTATCCAGCCTGTTGCTTTACATAACGATAGAGCGTGTCTTCATCGCGCGTATCGTAATAGTCTAAGGAATAACTGAGGTTGTTTGTTAGCCCGTAGGCAATACCATATTTGCGATCATCCCAGGCGTTACTGTCTCCTTGCGGATTTTGTCCGTAGAAAAAATTGTAGTCCCATTTCCCCCTAGTAAGGAAACCACGGCCCTGCATCACATTGACACTTCTCTCTTCTAGTAATACACCGTTTCGGTCATATACCTTTATCCTAAACTCATCGTTGTTACTTCTCATCTTAAGAGTGAACTCATACTCACTTCTCTCGATACGCTGATAATCGGCAACCTTACCGTTTTGATAGATTTCGACCATTGCATTTTTTGGTGCTTCCCCCCTGATGGTAACGTCCCTGCCTGAACGATTGACCGTATAACCATTCTCACTGACAGATATCCCGCGGATCTTACTGTCATATCCGAGAATATCATTGCCTTGTATAAAATTATCCCCGAGAGCAACCGTCTTGTCCTTTAAAAGGTAGGGATATTTCAGGCTTATATATTCAAGTTCTCCGGTGGCGTAGAGGTTCTGCCTGATATTTAAATCGCCGTAAAGTAGCTGCGAGCTATACTCTATCTCTACGTCTCCCTTATTATTTTCAGATCCATTTTCAAAATTATTCGTTATATCATCAATATCATATCGTAACTTAAGCATACCGAGGTTGACTGCCATCCTGTCCTCCCGCATAAACAGATCTGTCAGTCGCGCACTTTGCTGATTGTTTTTGTTCTCTTCGATTTCCCACTTTCTTCTTTGTGCAGCAACCCGGTAGTCCAGCGGTAGGTTAAAATCCGGTAATATTTCCAGAGTGTAACTCTCCGCCAACCAATTTACCTTCTTCAGGGGAAACAGTTCACTGATGGCCTGTTTATCCAGATAGACGCGGTCATCTATCGTTATGCTTTTGAGGTTTTTTAGCGCTTTTTGGATGTGTCTTTCGTTTGTATCGTTAAAGAGACTACCCGCCATAAACAAATTTATATTTCCGGCTTCTATGGAAAGTCGGCTATATTGGTTTAGCTCGGTAAGCGCCAGAAAATCTCTGATGTCGATATAGATGCCTCCGTCAAAATCGCTCTTTACCTCATAGAAGTCCTGCTCCAGGTATCGACCCACCTTGAGGGTGATCATATTGTCAAAATACTCATTCTGCGCGACAGCAAAAGTGGGATTAAAAAAAAGCAGGCTGCTTATGATAATTAGCACAGGGCTTATCAAGATTATCGCCATTTTTTTAATGGCAAATATAAATAGGTTGATGCGATAAGGAAGTTCAACCAAAATTATTTTTAGCTGCAATAAATTGTATGGGAGAGGTAAAACGGTATAAAGCAGAGATCTTATAGGATAATTTTTGCAAAGGAGATCACCCATATATAATTTTAAAAGAATTCTCTTTTGTTAGCATTATGTTAACCAGAGTGTTGCAGGATTAACGACTCAATCGCTATAGTCAATTTAGTATTTGATTAGTTTTTTATATTGACCGTTGACATTATTTTCCCTTAGTAACGAGAAGTTGATAGCAAAATTCTTCCTCGTATTTGTCCAGTGTAGTAATAGGATTTCGAACCCGAAGGCCTGAAATGTTGGCTCTTATGTAAGATAAACCGCACCGTTTAATTTAATGTCAATATTGACTCGTTTTTGTTTTACAGAAACAGGACCCCCTTACTTAAGGGTAAACCTCAGTCTGCTGCCGTTATAAAGGAAGAGATCTTTTTGTTTGACATTTTCGGTCTCGACAATCTCAAGCGAAAAAACCGACTTCGAATAGATAAACAGTTGTAAGAAAATATTATTCATAGTATTACTGCCAGATTAGAAAAGGCAGCCTTCAGGCTGCCAGAATAATGATTAAACTACTGGTTCTCGTGTAGTGTCTGTATCTGCAATGGCATCATAGATAACAGATACTGTAACAATCTCATTGACAGTTGTACCTGTCGTAGCTCCTGATGTATCTAGACCAACATTAAAAGTAAGCGCTTGTGTTGTTCCTGACGTAACAAAAGCGGTCGCTGTACCAGCAATGTCACCAGTCAGTAAGACTATGGCATCACCTGTAACTGAATATGTGAATGTTTCATCAGCCTCACCCGTTACTGTAGCGACAACTGACACAGTCGGAATAACTGAATCAGTCCAAACATCTCCAAAGTCGATTGCTGTTGTATCTAGCTCTACAGCTATGGGCGTTACATACTTAGCGGTAACTGTTAAAGTATCTGTCACCGCGGTATCTAGCAATTGAGATGTATTTGCAGCTATTGCCGTTGATGACATTACCACTATTGATGTTGCTAATAATAATTTTTTCATTTTGTTACCTCTCTCTTAGTTTGCTTTAAAATGAACAAACCTCCTCTTTCAAAAACAGAAGCTTATTCGGCGATATCGTTGTAGGCCACGAGCACTGTGATGGTAGCGGAAAGGTCGCTGCTCATATTCGCTGTGTCGAGGTCTGTATAAAATTCATGGGCCTGGTTATTCCCTGTGGCCGCCGCTATATAGGTGATGCTGCCTGTTGTATATCCACCGCTAGCGGTGCGGGAAAACTGTAAGGCACCACTGCTGTCGTCATTGCTTATCTTTACCGTATAGTCATAGCCATTTTCGGCCTTGACTGTAAAATCCACTACAACGTTGTCCACATCGCTATCCATATAGACATCGCCAAAGTCGATAGCGCTAACACCAAGCGATAAAGATATTGGTTCAGCGGCCCTTAATAAAGTTGGAAAAATTGATAAAAATAGCAGAATAAAAACAGCTTTATTTATCTCAGAGAATAAAGCTGAACTCTTGGTAAAAATTAATTTTTTCATTGGCAAAAACAATCTCCACATAATCGGCATTTTTCTTCATGACTATTGATTTTCTTAGTTCTACCAGATGCTCGCGATAGAACCCCTGTTTCAAGCTTTCTTCTTTGAGTAATTTCTTGTTCAGGTAAAACTTAGCAACAATATTAAGCGGATAGGAAAAATTGCCATTATTCTGTGCCTCGGCCTGTATCTGATAGCCATTCTCTATTTTCGCTATTTGTAAATTGTCAAAATCCATTTCGGTTTTAAGCTTGCCTTTTCTACCGAAGTAGGGCACCCCGATATTCATCAACATGGTTACTTGGTCGGCACTCTTGCGCGACGGCAGCTCCTTAAATACCAATAGCGCTACATACTCTCCATCTTGTAACTCTTTTTTTATCCGGGGTGCTACCTTCACTTTTACCTTACCCTGCGGTGGAATAACTACAATTTTAGGATAGGCCACAAGCTGGTCGCCAAGATAGTACTTATCTTTAGCCCATTGCGGTTTTGCAAAATCTATTCTTACCCGGACGGGTTTATTGCTCTGATTGATTAGAGTAGTGTCTTTGGTTACTGGGTGGTCAAGATCTACACCAAAACTAGTCTGAGTGACCATAAAGGCACTGTAGCCGCTGATCGAATAAGCGAATAAAAATAGTGCGGTAAAAAGTTGCAGGTATTTTTTCATGTGATGAGTGACGTCCTTATTCTTTTTTTCAACATGAAGAATGGAATTCAGGCAAAAAAAAAGGCCTTCGTAAGAGGACCATATATAAAAATTAGCGCAAAAACAAAAGTGTCTAAACACTTTTTGCAGCTGGCTGCCATTTTACAGGCCCTGTAGTTTTGCGTCTCTAGATTTCTCTAGATTTGCGATTAATTATTTCTATTAAGATATTATCTGAGATCCAACCACTTAACTACAATAATGTTTTACCGTTATATAGTATTAACATATTCAAGAAGAAATAACAAATGTTCGTATATGAGAGCTTAAAGTATGAATTATCGCTGGAGTCGTTGTAAATTTTTAATCCACAGAAAGACCATACCTTTCACAATGTAAGTTCACTACATTGACTATGTTCCATATAACTATTGTCTAACTTAATATTTGCTAATTATATAACTTAACTTTCTTAAGGCTGTAAGTATCTGGGCTAATGTGTCTTCAGTTGCTCTTATTAATCCCTGATTAGTCAACTATTCATTTTGACATAAATCAGCACTTAGAATGTTGGAGCAAAGAGCAGAGGCAATTGTATGAGAATCATTTGCCAAATTTAACCTTTAAAATTGATTAGTATCACCCTCACTCGTTTTGCTCTTACCTCTTTTTTAAGGGCAATTTCTGACTGAAGTCGATTTATCACAATACCTCTAACCCAGCTTTCATTCTTACATCAACTTTAAAGTATAATCCATTTTTATTCACATTATATTCTCGAGTACTGCTGAATTTATTTAATACCTAAAGTTTAATTTTGGATACTCTTCCTTTCGCTCTTATATAAGATATGACGATCCCGGTAGTAGTTAACTTTACCACTCTATTTATGTGGATAGCTATGCTATACAAGTCCACTCTGAAACTATAGTATAAATATAGTCTCCAAATAGACTGCAATTGATCCGCATAAATTTATCAAATGGTGACAGTTATGACTAAATCAAGAAGGGATGATTTTAACACACCTAACGCTTCACATGTTGGTTTTAAAGCAGCTGAGTCCGGTTCGATTAAGATTAAAGCTATAAATGACAAGTTTAGATAAAAGTCATTGTGTAGGAAAAGCGGCACGTACAGGGCAACCGCATGAACGTTTTTTACTCACAAATTGTCCGATAAACATTCAATAATTGTACGGCCGTTAAGCTGAAAACAAGCGCGGATTAATGCAATCGAGTCCACCTTCATCACATAGGTGAATTATTAAGCACTCATGCGGTCGCCCTGGCTACACGTAGGCTTTAAAAAAATTATTCTTTTGGACAGAATATCTTATAAATTACAATAATAGCTATACATGAAACACCTAAAAAAAGTCTTTTACTAAGACTGCCTTGTTCGCTTTAATATAGAAATTTTTGAGGGATTTATGAGAACTTGGTTAAAGAATAATCTTAGAAAAGTGGTCTGTTCCAGTATTTTTCTTAGTAGTTTAGCTTTTTTATCTGTTGGAAGTTTTTTTGCTTTGTTGAGAACACTACTTGCTCCCAATGAAGATATCTATAACGTTACCTTACCTCTTAATGCAATACTATTACTGGCTTGCACCGCTTTATCACTGATTGCAATCATTCGAAAAAATACTGCACTTTTAGTGTCTAATCTTAGTATTATGCTCATAATATTGTTTTTAAGTTTGCCTTTCGTATCGAGTAATTCAATACTAAATTTCAGCATGCCTTATCTGCAGTTGGTCAGTTGGATACTTCTTATTTTGGGTTTGACTGGTAGGTTTAAGAAAACTCACTTTGTTTGGAATTGGTTAAGTCAGGTAAGCTTCGCTATTTTAGCATCATTAATGTTGGCTTTACTGTTGACTAATAGTAGTACCTTGGGGAATCTGCAATTTGGGGTGAGTCCTCCTCAGTCAATCAATATTGCAATTTTTATTCTCTTTTCTTCTATAGCAGGATTTACGGTTCCATCGATTTTATGTTTCAACATAGTAGAACATAGCCGCAGTTTCGGGAGTTGGCTAGCTGTGTTACTCACGGTTTCTACCATATTGCTCTGGTTGAATTTCATGCACCAATTAGAAGTTAGTAATCAGAAAATAGTAAATCAAACAATATTAAAGTTTCAGCAACAAACTGAACAACTTTTAGATAGGCAAAAAGGATTAATGGCGCGACTAGGGGATCGTCTCTCATTATCAAATGTTACCTACCAGCCACAACAACTAAGTTTGGATTTGAATACATATTTACGTGATTTTAATTATTTCGATTATATTGCTGTCTTGGACAATATTGGTAATGTGTATTATTCCGCTGCTCAAAGTAAAGCTATCAAGCAATGGTATGACAGATATCTAGTTTCTGAGTATCCTTTATTGTCTACGAGAGCTAATTCGAGAGCCCCTGAAGATATCAGCTTTTACTATAACGATGAAATAGATTATACCTTTGTCAGAGTGCAACTGTCCCAACCAAATGCGTTCGATCTGTCCACCATTATTGCTGGCATAAACTTCAAACAAGTCATGCAGTCAACTATACCTTTTATAGTTCCAACAGGTTATGCTATTACGTTAGCTTATGAAAAAAAAGAGAAATTATTGTTTAACCAGCTTGACTCACAACAAAAATATTTTCGACTAGGGGCGTATGATGTTAACTCTCTAAGTGTTATAAACTGGGACCTAGAGCTTTACCGAGATTTTGACATTGAGCTAAATTATGTAATGCAAGTCTCTGAGGTTGTTTTAATGACTGGATGGTTAGCATGCTTTCTAGCTCTATTATCTCATCAATATCAAAATAAAATACAATGGCAGCAAAAGCGTTTACTAGCAGGCTATACAAAATTACGAAATAGCCTTACGTTACAACACAAATTCCAAACTCACCATCTACAGATTATGGAGAACTCGGCAGATCTTTTATGCATTATTGATACTGATGGTAAATTTGTAGAAGTGAGTAACTCGAGCTTTTGGGTGCTAGGCTATCCTGCAAAAGAACTTAACGGTCGCATGTTCATGGATTTTGTTCACCCCGATGATCGTGGCATGACCGGACATGAAGCTGAGACAATAACTAGCGGTCAAAAGACCAAACACTTCCGGAATAGATACATAAGGAAGGACGGTAATGTAGTGCACTTGATGTGGTCTGCTCGCTATGAGCCAGGTCTTCAAACAATGTATGGTGTCGCAAGAGATATCAGTGACCTTGTTAAAGCGGAACGTTTTCAGCAGGCTCAACAATATATCTTACAACTCATCTCTGTTGAGGCGCCTGTCGTTAAAATATTAAAGCAAATCTGCTTAATGGCTGAGGAAAATAATTCAGCTGTTAAAGCCTGTGTAATGCTCAAGGTAGAACAACACCTAGAAATTGCTTCTGCTCCTTCGTTTAGTCAAAATTATCATTCAGCCCTAGCTGACGTACCTATTGCCAATAATTCAGGTTCTTGCGGTTCGGCAGCTTTTCGAAAGAGTGTGATTATTATTGAAGATATTGCCACCGACCCTAAGAGGCCTTCATACGCAGACGTTGTGTTAACCGAAAAATTACATGCCAGCTGGTCTATGCCGATATTATTAGATAACGGAAATATTTTAGGTACCTTTGCGCTCTATTGCAAAAGTGCCCGAGCCCCGAGTTCACAAGAGTTAGAGCTAATGACAATCTGCTGTCATTTTACCGCGAATGCTATAGAGCGATCGTTACAAAAACAATTACTAATTGAGAGCGAACAACGCTTTCGTTCGCTATGTCAGTTGAATCCTGATTCTGTTTTTATTTTGGATGATCAAGGCTATTTCACCAATATGAATAAGCTAGGTTGTAACTTGTTGGAATTGCCGTTACCCGAGTTAAAACGCATGCATTTTAACCAAGTTATCTTCAATGAAAAACTCGGAGAGGTGTCACAATACTTTGCCCGCACTTTATCGGGTGAATCTATGAGCTTTGACACTAGTATTCTTAGCCGTTCTGGTAGACAACATGAATTACAAATTACGATAATACCCACCTTGATTGGTGGGAAAATCACAGGTGTGATAGGCATAGGCAAAGATATCACGCAGCGCTTACAAACAGAAAAACAACTTAGATTATTCAAAAGGGCTGTTGATGCTAGCTCTAATGGCGTGGCCATAACCGAAATTACGAAGTCAGACAAACCGATTGTCTACGTTAATAATGCTTTTGAAAAGCTTACAGGATATAGCCTGGAAGAGTCGGTAGGAAGAGACTGCCAGTTTTTGCAAGGTAAAGAACGTGACCCGTTGGCGATTAGACAAATTCGGTCTGCTATCCAATCAAAACAAGAGACTAGAGTTATACTCAAGAATTATCGTAAAGATGGTCGCGTATTCTGGAATAACTTATTTTTATCTCCGGTCCCTAATGACGTCGGTGTAATAACACATTACGTTGGTATTCAAACAGATATAACGGAACAGATAAAATTCAAACAGGAGTTGGCATTTAACGCCTCTCATGATCTCCTAACCGGTTTACCTAATCGAAACCTATTAAGGGACCGATTATTAAAAAGTCTTAAGAGTAGTGCCAGGCACAATCAGAAAGTAGCGATACTTTGCATTGACTTGGATGGGTTTCATTTGATGGATGACAACCTAGGTCATTTAAATCGTGATGACGTTATTCATCAAATAAGTACTCGGATCAATAGCCAAATTCGCTCAGACGATACGCTAGCCAGTATGGGCGGGGACGAACTTGTTTTATTGATGGCCGATCATAAAGATATTAATCAGCTTAACGCAGCAGCAGAACGCATGTTAACCATGGTATCAACACCGCTCAATATAAATGGACAGGAGTTGCAACTAACAGCGAGCATCGGTATCAGTATCAGTATTTCTGATGATGACATATATGAGCCAATGAAACTGGTTAAACAGGCTGGTCTGGCTATGTATCAGGCAAAGCAACTTGGGAGCAATAATGTACAGTGGTACAACGAGGAGATGGAAACATCGCTGAACAAACGACAGAATCTAAGAGTTATGTTAAAACAGGCTATTGTAAATCAAGAATTTGAATTGTATTACCAGCCACAAGTAGAAGCAGGCAGTGGCCGTTTGATTGGCTTAGAAGCCTTATTGCGCTGGCGCCAACCAGATTTAGGTCTTATTGGCCCCGACGAATTTATTCCGATAGCAGAAGAAATGGGGTTAATTGTTGAGATAGGCCAGTGGGTAATCGAACAGGCCGCCTCCTATAATCGTTCATTACAAGAGCGAGGGCTGGTTAAACTCATTATGGCAGTGAATTTGTCATCCCTACAATTTGAACAAGAAGATTTTGTAGAACAACTAGAAGAGACGCTAAAAAGGGTAAAACTAGCACCGAAATGGTTCGAGCTAGAGTTGACAGAGTCGTTATTACTAGCAAATATTGAAGAAGTCGTATACAAGTTACAACATCTTAAACAGCTAGGCATTAGTATCGCAATCGACGACTTTGGTACGGGTTATTCAAGTTTGAGCTACTTAAAACGCTTACCTATAGACAAACTTAAGATTGATAAATCATTTATTCGTGAATTAGTAACTGATCAAAAAGATGCGGCTATTACCCGTGCCATCATTGCATTAGCCCACCAATTAGGCTTAAAAGTGATAGCCGAAGGTATCGAAACGAAACCCCAGGCAACCTTACTTCATAAAAGCTTGTGTGACGAACTACAAGGATACTTCTTCTCAAAACCATTACCTACGGACAAGTTAGAAATTTTTTTACAGCACTACTTACCCTGTCTGTAATGGTCTAATGAAACTGTAGAGATTTATAGCTTAAAATAAGCAAAATCTTAAAGGTATTTATTATGATTAGAAAAACTAAAATCACTGTCAGCCCTCTTCAAAAATTAGAATATGCCAAGCTGATGGTCGAACAGGGTTACACGAACAAGCAAATTGAAGATATGTCAGGTGCAGGTAAATCTGCGGTGTCTAGATGGAAAGTGCAGTACCAGGCTGAATTAGCCGGTAAAACACCGAAAAATGTCAAAGCATTAACTGAAGAACAACGAAGAATACAGCTTCTAGAAGCCCAACTAAAACAAGCCATGAGGGATAATGATATCTTAAAAAAGGCTGCAGCTTTCTTCATTCGAGACAATCAAAACTTAAAATGATGCGCGAAGTAAAGAAAGCAAACCCAGGCTTTAAAATGAGTGAATTATGCCGAGTATTCGAGATCAGTTGTAGTAGTCTCTATTACAAACCGATCCCAAAAAGCGTTGAAAAACAGGCTCAGATACAATTGATAGAGCAAGCTTTCTCTGAGTCACACTCGACGTATGGCAAACGTCGAATACAGGCTGATTTATTAGATTTAAATTGTAAGGTTGGGGTTTACGCCATAGCTAGCGTAATGAAAAAATTGGGATTAATAGCGATTAAGCCAAAGAAAAAGCATTACTATCCAAATCAAGGTGAGGAGCAAGTTTACGCACCTAATTTGCTTAGACGACAGTTTAACCCTACGACTTATAATACCCATTGGGTGGGTGATATTACCTATATAAAATCACATCAGGGGTGGAGTTATTTAGCCTGTGTACTTGATTTAGGGACCAAAGAAATCGTTGGGTATGCCTTATCAAGCCAACCCAATGCAGCGTTAGCGACAGCGGCATTAAATAACGCGATACAACGTCAGAGGCCAAATACACAGGAGTTGATGTTTCACTCAGACCAGGGTTGTCAGTACTCAGCTAAGGTGTTCAGAGAAAAGCTAAAGCACTTAGGCATTGAACAAAGTATGAGTCGTAGAGGAAATTGTTGGGATAATGCGGTGATGGAACGATTTTTTAGGAGTTTAAAGACTGAAAGATTAAACCGTTTAGCTTTTACCAATCACAGCGCAGTAGTGAGCGTGGTTGAGCAATATATTCAGTTCTACAATTACAAACGCAGACATTCGGCAATAGATTATAAGACGCCACATCAGAAATATAATGAGTTAAAAAAAGCGGCTTAAAATCTCTCCAGAAATACTTGACCATTACATTTTGGCTTGAACTTCACTTGTCGTAAAGCCCCCTAAACAATCTTGTTTCCACTGCTGAACTTGTTCTCGAAACAAACCATTTTCTCGGCAATATTGGCTTACTTCAGCTTCAGACATTGGCGCTGTTTCAATGAGAACGGCAAACTTAGCTTCGGCCGACCAATCATTACTGGTCAATTTTTTACCTGGCACTGGGCGACCCTCTTTTTTAGCTTTATCGCGCCAATGATACAGGGTTTGGTAGGCGATCCCTTCACTACGTGCCACTTCCATGACGGTCATATTGTGGGGAGGCAATAACTTCTTTAAAACTGCTTTTTTACGTTCAGATGAATATCGTGCCATTGAGCTCTCATTGACCGCCCCCTCTATTTAATTATTGGATGATTTTAAGGGATGACAACAATCCTGACACAGGGGGCACTGCACCACATGACTCACTTTCAACCGCAGTAGCCTCTTCTTGAAGTCCTTGTTTACGCAGATAAAAAGGTAACGTTAATGCTTCCCTTAGTTGCAGTAATCTTACCCCTACAAAGGCCAAGATTGATACGGCTCGTTCTAAATTATCTGCCTCAGTCATCCGCTGCCTTTCCGCTCCAGCACCCGTTTTCCACGCTTTATGGAAATCTTCCACCCGCCATCTTGCGGCGTAGATATTGATGATTTTTAGGGTGTTAGCCAAGGTGTCAACCGGCTCAGTGGTTAACAATACCCAGCGTAATGGCTCACTCTCTGCTGCGGTATTAGTTTCTTGGGCCAACACCACATTAATGCTTTGTGTGGTGACTTTGCCTTTAAGTGTGATGCTCGCAACCTTGACCGATAATTGCGCTTGCCTGCTAGGGCGATTTACTCGCTGGCCATTGGGTTTTTTCAATCCTTTTTGGGGAATATCTAACGAGTAACCCCCTATGACAGCCTGTGTATCTAGGTAGTCAAATAGCGTTAATTCAGACTCTTCTATTTTACGTGGATGTTTAGCCCTCACCACGAACCTTTCTCTATGTGATTGTTTATCTACTATATAATTTAAAATATCGGCTTCTCGATCACAGACTGAAATGACGTTCGCCATGGTATCGCCTAAGCGTTGACGGCAGAAATAGGAGGCATCGGGCCATTTACCACTCTCTTTTTCATCAGCATCACTGATATCGTCAGGACGGCACCACCAATCTTGATGAATGAGCCCTAACGTACGGGTGGTCTTGCTATCGAGTAATAAGGTGGAGTGCACCCACCACCCACGTGATTTATCTGTTTTTTTGCCCAGTTTTCCTAGGCTTTCTGCCACTTGGTGCTTATAACTCAGGGACGTTGTATCCTCAAGTGCCAAGATTTCTGGGGTCTCTTTGGCTAGCAATGCGGTATGGGCAAACCCTGCCGCTCGCATCACATCAGCCGACACATTATCATTGCGAATGAACCGATAAGCCCCTTCAAGCGCGGCGTCATCTCCCTTGCAGGACACAGCCATCGATTTACCACTATGACTTGCCATAGCGGCTGAAATGTCGACCAATCGTTCTGTTCTTCGCGGGTCGCCTAAATTGGCATGTTGGAAATGATCTTTGGCCCATTGTTCAGGGTTGAATATTGACATGGCTTTTATCTAAGTAATTGAAGTTACTTGATCTGATCACAGTTCACCCCAGAAGTTCAATATTTTTTATACTTGTGTAGAAGAGTCAGCGTTAATACTGTTGTGATCTTATACTCTTTTTTATAGATTATTACATGAGTCTTTCTGGCTTCTCCGAGCACTTTAATCACATCGATGATCCACGCCAAACGAATAAAATAACTCATCCTTTTTTTTTAATATGCTATTTCTGACAGTTGCAGCTGTCATTGTAGTGGTCAAGTTAAATTAGCCACGATTTTAGAGTCATTCTAATATATATATGTGGGAAGGCCTGAGACTTATAAACACTTTTTATTTACCATCAGCAGCTTAAACTGATATTGATAGAGTTCATCATGATTATGTACAATCTTATCGCTTCTGCTCTAAAAGTGCTCTTTAATAGTTATTAAAGTGCATTTTCAGTGAGTTTTATAGCTTAAACTACGTGCTTTGCGCATGACAAACTCGTGTATAATTCAGCTTATGCAGCTAATTATGCATAAACAGTCAAATATCTATCAGTCTTTAATCCTTCACTCGTCGTATCAGCAGAGAAAGCGCTTTAATATAACTGAAGTCAGAACCAGTATCATTTAATTGCTATGAATTTACAGAGATCCTAAATTGTTATAAGTAAAGTCTATACTTCTTACTAAATGGCCAAATTCAGTGTGCCACTACAAACTGCGGCATAGCACTGCCAGAACAAAAATATAAGAAGAAACCCAACGTTCGAAGTTATTTATCCTGCGGAGATACAATACATTGTTGAATTAACCTATAATTAGTTCTTTAACTGTGCGTGCACCAAAATAGGCAATAGTTAATATTAAAGCACCGGTTAAAGTATAAATCAACTCTGTACGTATTTTACAACCAATAGTCTTATGCTGTAATAACATTGCAGCATAAACAAGCCAAGCAATAATAGATAAAACTGCTTTATGACCAGTACCATTAGAAAAATTATTTTCTAAAAATATAAATCCAGTTGCAATAGCTATGCTAAGTAGCATAAATCCGGTAATCACTAAGTGATAAAGCTTTTTTTCCACGGTTAATAGTGGTGGAGTGATAGTGCTTCGAATAAATTCTTTATTTTTAAGTTTATTCTGAATAGCTGATAATTGAATTGCATATAGTGCAGCGATCAATAATGTGCTGTAGCTCATCAGTGACATAATTACGTGAGCAAAGATCTTAGGATGTAAATCAAAGTGTGTAATGTAGGCTGGCGGGACTAAACAAAGCAATACGACAGACATTACTGAGCAAGCATAAACTACTGGCACAACCATCATGAGTCTTAGTCTAAATATAAGTATGGTAAAAATGAATGTTATTATCCACATGACCAAAGAAATAACATTGGTAAGGCTGAAATTTTGCCCATCCGCTGTAAATATAACGTGACCTAAGATACATGCATGTAATATGACCGCAATTGCAGCTGAAATACTCACAGCTAAACGGTTGGGGCCATTGGGATGCATTAGTCGAACAGATACTAATATAAACGCAAGGCAGTAAAAGAAAATTGCAAAATAACAAAAAAATACCATCGAATATAACCCTTTTAAGTTTATAGTGATTTTTATATACAAAATAAGACACATGCATGCCAATAAAAAGCACGTAACATTAATAAGTTACAATGCCAAAATCACAAACTCAATAGTTAACTACTGGTTAAAAATATAGTTTATAGCAACTATCTTTGTATCGTGAACTAAATAATACCACTTTTTCTGGCCATAGAAATGAAACAAGTTTACATTTCTTACGTTACAGTTCTAACTTTACTAAATTAATTAATTATCATGTTTACATAATGAATTATAGAATCTAATCTTAATGTCATAAATATGTTCCAGCTATGGGATTTTTATAAATAATGTACTTCTTAATAATTCAATGTCAGCAAGAAACCTAGATTAATATCTGACAATGACGTGGAGCTATGAAAAATGAGATTGGTAAACGCCTCTATCCTATGTATTATGCTATTAACATGTAGTCAAGCACTTGCAGGAGATATTTCGACTGTTATTCCTGACTTCCGCTGTATTAGGGATATGGTGCCTATTAGACACTTTTATGTCGATAATATTATAGGGGCAGAAGAATTACAATTAACTGTTAAAGCGGCAAATAACCCTTTGGGAGAAATGTATCCTGTAGGTAGTATTATACAGTTAGTCCCAACTGAAGTCATGGTTAAGCGTGATAAAGGGTTTAGCCCAGTAACTAATGACTGGGAGTTCTTTGAACTTGATGTCTCTTCAAAAGGATCAAAAATCTTAACCAGAGGCTTTGTAGATGTTAAAAATAAATTTGGAGGGAACTGTTTTGCATGCCATATCAAAGCAGACCCTCAATGGGATTTTGTTTGTGAAACAGGGCATGGATGTGACCCACTACCTTTAACACATGTTATGACTAGGGCTATACAGAAAGTTGACCCTCGTTGCACAAAAATGGAAACACTAACAACTGAGGAATCTGCCGCTTTAGCAGAGTTAAATGTTTTGATGGGCGGTGGAGTTGACATGTAGGATTTTTACAAAATTATAATGTAATTAGGTAGTCTCCAATAATGTTATAACTGAAAACTTTGTAATCGTATGGTGTTATATTATTGATCTATTTTCAAAAGTAGGCTTAGCATCATGCGTAATATCTATTATATTATTTGTATAATTATTAAATTATTGCCCTATTCAAATTATAGAGCTAGTCTTATACACTATCAAAATAAAATAAAATCGATAGCTGATACACTACTAAAATATTACTTTAAACATCTCCTCTCTCCCACTTTTCGATAGTAAAAACACTTTATTAATCTTAGTACAATATTAAATCAAAAATACTAACAAAGTTATTATTGATTTACGTAGCCATTATTACATTTATTGAAACCTAAATAGAACAATATTGATTACATTTCATATCCACCTTAACTCTCAGTAAACTACTCAATATTATAATACTAATTTCGTGAAGTTTCGCATAACAATTGTAAACTAGTTGCGTGACACAATTTCATAACTTAGTAACATATGCTCATCAAAGTAAATATGCCGGACTAAGTTATGAAAATACTTTTTAGATTTATAATGATTTTTACCCTTTTCGTAATTCCAATTGTGCATGCTTCACCATGGAATGAATTGAGTGCTGAGCAGTTAGAATCACAATTAAAGACCAAGTTTGTTGAAGGAAAGTATTCATCAAAGGGGGCCGATTCATGCTTAATGTGTCATAAAAAAGATACAAAAGTGATGGCAATCTTTAGTTCTACGCATGGATTATTGGATAACAGTAGATCTCCTATGGCGGGGTTGCAATGCGAGTCGTGTCACGGCCCTCTTGGCAAGCATAATCGGGGGGGGAAAGAGCCTATGATTAGTTTCGGGTCCGAGAGTAAACTTTCTTCTGATAGCCAAAATAGTATTTGTCTAGGTTGTCATGAAAGTGATAAGGGGAACGGCTGGCATAGCAGTATGCATAATTTGGAACAAGTCACCTGTGTTTCTTGCCATGAAATCCACACATCTAGCGATCCAGCTTTAAGCCTCGAAGGTACTAATGATTTATGTAGTAGCTGTCATCTGCAGGAAAAAGCGGATATGAATATGCGTTCTTCTCATCCATTAAAGTGGGGAGATATGAGTTGCATTGATTGTCATGATCCTCACGGTTCTAATAACGAAAAATCTTTAAACACAACAAGTATAAACACTACATGTTACAGCTGCCATGCGGATAAACGTGGCCCATTTCTGTGGGAACATGCACCTGTGACTGAAGATTGTACTAGTTGCCACAACCCACATGGCAGCGTTAATGATAACCTTTTAAAACAAAGAGCTCCGCTATTATGTCAACAGTGCCACATGGATGATGGGCATGCGAGTCGAATCACTAATAAACCTGGTATAGATGCATTTGGCAGTGGCAGAAGTTGTCTCAATTGTCATAGCCAGATTCATGGTTCTAATCATCCTGCAGGTAGCAATTTTAGTCATTGATAGTTGAGGTAAGTCATATGTATTTTAAATTAAATATTATTACTACGATGTTAATAGTAATTTCTGATCCACTACTAGCTGCTGACTTTGGTATTGACAATGCTAATACTACTCAAGTCGATACTAATAAATACCAATGTAATCGTTGTATTGAGCATCCTTCTTTGAATGGGCAAGTCTCAATAGGTTTGGGTTTAATTAACAGTGATGATGCATACAGCGGTAATGAGTTTGGGAAAGATCGTAATGGCTTAGTAGGCGCAGTGAGTGGTGATATGAGGCTGCGAAGTAGTGATGGGCTAGATACTAAAGTCAATGCCCACAATTTAGGTTTAGATAGCAGTCGTTTTCATCTTCAGGTAAACAAAACTGACGAGTTTAAAACTAATATCGATTACCGTTTGCAGACTACTTACGGTAGAAAAGTTCAAAGTCCATTTTTTATTAGCAATAATGTTATAGATAAAGCGGCTAATAGCATTTTTAACACTTCGATTATAAAAGAAAGAGAAAAAGTTGGTGCTGGTTTTGAGTATTTATATCAGGACTATAAAGCTTTCTTAGATTACAGCTACGAAAAACAATCTGGTAATAAAGAAGCTAGTTTCGTCGATGCTATTGGTGTTGTAAATTTTGTTGAACCTATCAGTTCCAGTACCGAAGAGGTCCACGCAGGTATTACTTATAATGGCAATACCTGGTCAAGTACTCTGCAATATAATGGTAGTTTTTATCGGGACGATATAGATAATCTTTCACTAATCTACAATGAGGATATTTATGCGGCAACTCCTGATAATAGTGCGCATATCATATCTCTTAGTGGGCAGTCCGTATTTTTGAATACAGCTCTAAATGGCACGATCAGTGCTGGGCGTATGATCCAAGATTCAAGACTGATCCCTATGGCTGGAAATCCTCTAGTCAATTGGGATGGGCAAGTCGATACCCGTGATGTTCGTATAGGGTTTAGTAGTCTTCTTAATGCTCGATGGCGAGTGAATGGTAAATTTAGTTTTAGTGACCGTGATAATCAGAGTTCCGTAGATAATTTCGCTCAGTTAGAGTGGGACAATATTAGTGGTGCTTTTAAGATGAATGTACCACTTGATATTTCTCGGACGGGTGGTTCATTACAGACAAGTTACAGATTTAGTAGCCAGTATAGACTAAGTTCTGGCTATGATTTTAAAGAAACTGAACGAAATTATTTAGAACGCGAAATAAATCGAGAAAATAAATTTTGGTCAAAAATTACTATTCATGCAATAGATAAATTGAAATTCAGTATTAAAGGGATATATGAAAATAGAGGGGGATCTCTCTATGATTCATCTCGAATAACGGCTCCCCAAGAAAATCCTCTGTTAAGAAAGTATTATTTGGCTGATCGTGAGCGTAGTGGCGTGGAGTTAAATATTAACCATAATCCTCTTTATTGGCTGAACATTGGTATTAATGGAAGTTATTCCAGAGACAAATATCAGAATACAGATTTAGGTCTTTCTGAAGCTGAAGATTATAGATATGACATTACTCTAGGTATTAATCCAAGTAACAAGTTGCATTTATATGCTCTTGCAAGTCAGCAGTGGATTAACTCGGATATGTCAGGTTCCAGTTTTGATAATTATTCAAATTGGCTGGGACATGTTGAAGATACGTTCATTAATTTAGGTGCTGGAGTTAGCTGGATATGGTCGGATGATCTGACAGTTGGAGCTGACTATTTATTTGCAAATTCAGAGAGTAATACAGCAATTGATGATAGTGACTATGGTGACTACTACGATTATAGGCACAGCATAGAGTTATATGGCAGTTATGCATTAAATGCAGATGTAGGACTGAAGCTTAGCTATCGTTATGAGCGTTATTACGATGCAGATGATGGTCTTGTTGGCATTGATGAAATAACAAGGCTCACAACATTAGGTGAGCAGAACCATAACTACAACGCACATCTGTTAATGATGAGCATTAACTGCATGTTTTAAAGAAGGTGATTAAAATGGAAAGACGTGATTTTCTAAAAGTAAGCGCTAGCATCGCAGCTCTCAGCAGTATAACTGCTTGTAATACAACTTCAGAAGATAGTGAAGAGGTCAAAGAGTTAGCGCCTGAAGAAGTAACCACAATGTCAAGTTGTAATGTAAATTGCAAAGCAACTTGCCCACTAGTTATTACTACCGTTGATGGCATCATCACAAAAGTTACACCAGAAACAACTACTATCGACTCAGAGGATGGGTTTGTAATTCGCCAGCAACGTCCTTGCGCCCGAGGACACTCAGCAAAACAAAAGATTTATAATCCAGATAGAATTCTACATCCCCTAAAACGTATTGGTGAAAGGGGAAGTGGCCAGTTTGAACAGATTAGTTGGGACCAGGCATTTTCAGAAATTGGAGTTAAGCTAAAGAATATATACGACACTTACGGTTCAAGATCTGTCTTTAATCTTGCAGGATCATCACTGGGTGCTATCCATTCTCCTACACCTATTAATAATTTATTGAATGTAATGGGAGGATATACAGGCTTATTCAGCTCGATGAGCTTCAGCCAAGTTGAAAAAATAATGCCGTATATGTATGGGACAAGACCATATTCTTCTATCGTGGAGTCAAAATTTAGTGATTTATATTTATTTTTTGGCTTTAATCCCTTAGAGACTGGAGCTAGTGGTGCTGGTTACGGTTTTGAATGGCAGCACGTGAAAGGTGACACTCCAGTAATCTGCTTTGACCCTAGGTATACTGACTCCATGCTAGGGAGAGAAGAGAGTCATTATTTTGTCAGACCAGGAACGGATGCAGCTCTTTGTGAGGCTATGGCTCATCATTTAATAAGCACTGATCAGGTTGATACTTCTTTTTTAAAAGAGAAGTGCTACGGTTTTTGGGCTGAACCAGAAATGCCAGATCCTCATAATCCATCGTTAACGCTTCCAGCGGTACCTTACGAAGAGTGCTATGAGGCACATATTCTTGGTATTAAAGATGGCATTGCTAAGACACCTGAATGGGGCTCTAAAATTACAGGTGTTCCAGCCGAAACTATTCGTGAAGTAGCTAATCGATTAGCCCAAGCAAAAGCCCCCTTTGTGATAGCTGGTTGGAGTATCCAGAGACAGCTTAATGGTGAGGATAATATCCGAGCAATTAGTACACTTTCGCTAATGGTAGGTGCTGTAGGTAAGCGTGGTACAACTAATGGTGATATGGCGTTTTCTGAGATTGCAACGACTAATGCATTTTTCGTTTTGCCGTCAGTGCCAGCTAATGAAAAAAATGCAAAAGTAAGAATGGCAGCATGGCCTCGTGCAATTCTTGATGGCGAGAATATGACTGTGATTAAGGATGATATTATCCTACCACCGGATGAGATCGATAGCCGTGGAGATGGGAAACTTGGTGCTAATATTAAATGTGCTTGGGTGCGAGGGGGTAATCATCTAGGTCAACAAGGAGACACATTTAAGATAGCAAAAGAATTAAAAGATCAGACGAATGTAGAACTGATTATAAATATTGAAAACCACATGTCTTCAACCGCTATGTACAGTGATTATGTCTTGCCAGAAATGACATGGTATGAGCAGACTGATTTACCTTGGTCAAATCTACAGTCAGGTTCGATGCCTTTTGTTATAGCAACTACTGGAATTCCAAGAATTGGTGATACTAAGTCAACATGGGAAATATGTGAGGGAATCGCAAAAGTTTTAGGCATTGAATCAGAGTTCAGCATGGGAATGACTCCGACCCAAGTGCTCGAACATGGGTATCAAGTATTAAGAATGTTTCACCCTGAATTACCTTCGACATTATCAGAAATGCAGGAAAAGCAAATTTTTAAATTTGCTAATCCATGTGATGATTCTGAGTCCTCTGCAATAAGGCATTGTGCTATGTATGAGTACGTCACTAATGGCGGGTTGCTTAATACTGCATCTGGAAAAATTGATATATATTCGCACAAACTTAGAGAACTAGCTGAAAAGAATCAAATACCAGATTATTGGCGGAGTACTGATTACATTAACCCAATAGCTAAGTATATGGTTGTCCCTGGTGGGTATGAAGATTCTGATTTAGTGAGTAATTATCCTCTCCAATTAGTAAATTTCCATGCAAAATCGAACGTACACTCTGGGTATACTAATTCTCAGTGGCTTAAAGATGCTATGCGAAGAGCTGCATGGGTAAATCCGTCTGATGCCTCTGGATTTAAAGATGGCGATCAGATTGTCATCGAATCATCTTTTGGCAAAATACAAGTCGAAGCAAGAGTTACTCAACGAGTAATGCCAGGCGTTATTTCATATGGGCAGGGTTTTAAATTCACTCCGGTTGGTGATTTAGATATTGGTGGCAACTTCAATAGTCTAACTTCACACACAATGACTAGCACTGTTGCAAAAGGGACCGGTGTTAATTCAAATCGCGTCCGAATTTATAAGGCATGAGGAGGATATTACAATGGCTGATAGTTTCCAATTAGGTTTCCATTTCGATAGTAGCAAATGTAGTGGATGTAAAGCCTGCGATATTATTTGTAAATCAAAATTTGATGCAAAACCAACCCAGAATACAAGGAGAGTTTATGAGTATGTTGGTGGCTCTGTAACCGAAAATAGCGACAACACAGTATCTAGCAGTGTTTTTGCCTATTATGTATCAATAGGATGTAATCATTGCTCTGAGCCTGTTTGTGTAAAAGCATGCCCAACAGGGGCTTGCCATAAGCAAAGTAGTAACGGCTTAGTAAAAATTGAGGCTAGCTTGTGTATTGGATGTGGTAGCTGTTCAAGAGCTTGTCCTTATGACGCTCCCCAAATGGATCCTGTACGGAAAGTCATGACAAAATGTGATGGTTGTGAGGATGAAGTTAGCCGAGGAGAGAAACCTCGATGCGTAGCCGGTTGTCCTCAGCGTGCTCTTGATTTTGGAGTAATGGATGAGTTGAAGGCCAAATATCCAAATGCTACTAGAGGAGATATTGCACCTCTACCAGATCCATCAATTACTACTCCTAGTTTACTTATTACTAGAAGTCGAGTTGGGCGTGGAACTGGTAGTACCGATGGCAATATAGCCAATATTACTGAAGTATAAAAATAGATAATCCGCCGAAGTTTTGGCGGATTTTTCCGAGGTTAAAAAATGCAACCAGAACAAGATTATATGATGTCTGCAGCATGCTGCAAATTATTTTCTACATTGTTTTATAAAAGACCATCTCAAGATATTATAGATATACTTAAAGAAAATAAATTTGAAGTAATGTGGCCTGAATATTCGAATAAGCAAAAAAAAGTATTAAAAAAACTTAGAGATAGCGTCGAAAATGAAAGTTTTGATTCTGTTAAATCAGACTTTTTTAGATTATTTATAGGAAGCGAAAAAAAATTAGCATATCCATGGGGTTCTGTTTATACGGATCAAGATAATCTAATGTTTGGTGAATCCACATTGAGATTCAAAGAGTTCTGCAGAAAAAGTAATGTTTCCGTTGAGCTGGAAGTTAATGAACCACTAGACCACATAGGAGTTATATTCAGTGTTCTATCGGTTTTATTTGAGAAAGCTTGTACTGACTATAACCTTGATAACGTAGTTGAGTTAATGAGGGAACATTTATTACCATGGTTCTATCGATTTATCTATCTGATGAAGACTAGAGCGATTACGGAATTCTATCAATCAATTGCCGCTTTAGCAGAGCAGTATGTAAATTATTGGGAGGAGGAGCTTGAGATCGACGTTGAACAAGTGCACTGGTATGCATAGTTTAAACTCTCAAGGCAACATATTAACGGTTTCACCCAAATATGCTTGATAAATAATCATTATTAGTGTGCTTTCTGATAAAATAACAGTCCATTAATGCAATCTAGTGCTCCGTCATCACATTGAGCCGTTATTGATCAATCATGCATTTTCACTATGATAGGCACCTTAGTTATTATATGTTTCGAATTTCGATGCGTATAATTATTTGAGTGATGCTGATCACATAAGTTACCTATTAAGATATACAGGAGCAATTACTGTGATGTATATTACTCAAATAGATTGCGCGCAACTCAGTTGTGCGCAATCATAATGCTAATACTTAATGGTGCTTATATGTGCATATATACGTTAAGAAATTTAATGGAATCATGGTCAATACCTCACTTGGACATTGATATCTTAGTGAAAAATATTTTCAAAGTAGATCTACAGAAAGGAGATCTGCTTGAATTAAAGCATGAGCAAACTTATTTGGCCTCTATAGATCACGGTCTTGTTGGTGAGTTTTTTGATTTTGCTAAAGATTACGAAATTTGCGCGAGCTTATTTACTCCTGGCACAGTTATTCCGTATAAAAAAATAGATAAACATCTTAAAAATGAGAATATGCGATATGAAGCATTAACTGATACTTCTATATTTGTAATACCAAGAAAAAATAATGAGTTAGCCTCATTTTCTAGCGAAATGGATATTCTTATAGATCGGATATATGACTTTTTTATATCCTATTCTCGTGAACTGGCTCTACTTAGAACGGTGCTAAGTGCGGAATACTATATTGAGTTTTTTATTTTAATTTACTGTACATCTAATTGCAGCGTAATAGAGAAAAACTTTATTACGGTTGATTTATTGAGCAGGGTGACAGGATGTACCCGGCAATATGCAAATAAGGTAGTTTATCGGTTAGAGGTTGAAGGTGTTGTCATAAAGAAGGTAGGTAAAATATATATATTGAATAAAGACATTCTATTACAACGAATTGATAAGGATCTTTTCAAGAGATATTATAAACCATGCTGTATAACTGCCTAGTCTTTAAAGAGTATATTATGGAACGTTTTTTGATGAAAGAAATATATCTGAAATCAGATTTAATTAAAATCGCCAATGGTTTTCTCTATCGAGACGGGAAGATAAAAAGTTTTTTTACTGGGAATATCTCTATAGAAGAACTAAACAACATAGTCGTTTCTTCGTGTTTTTCGGAAATAAATTACATAGCATTTAAGGAAATAAGTGATGCATCTTTAGTTATAGAGCTTTATTTCATGTATATCATTAAAATATTAAATGAGTGTAACCTAAACAGTTTAAATCAGTATGAATCTTTATCTTTGTCTATAGGTGTTGAGCTCGAAAGAACAGTAAAATGGCATATATTACATCCTTATCAAAATGCATACTTTCCGATTATAAACGGGATATTTAATTTGTATATATCGCAATGTAAGATCTCGAAAAAAACATCTAATAATATGTTTAAATAATTTCTAATGGATTTTATAAATATAAGAGGGTTTGACTTCAAATAATCTATGACTAGCTTAAATAGTAAATCACCATTTAATATTTGTTACTATAAGGAAATATCATGAGCAATTTCATATTACATCATTATCAGCCTTCTCCATTTGCTGAAAAAATACGCACAATATTAGGATTTAAAGGTTTATCATATAGAGCAGTGACAATACCTATTATCATGCCTAAGCCAGACTTAACCGCTCTGACAGGAGGTTATCGTAAGACTCCTGTTTTGCAGCAAGGAGCGCATGTATATTGTGACACTCGCTTAATATCTCGTGTAATAGATAAATATGCTCCTGAGAAAACACTCTATCCGAAGGATCTCGTTGCGAGTGCCAATATCATTGCACAATGGGCCGATCAACATCTCTTTGCTCTTGTAGTATCTTTGGTTTTTTCACCTGAGGGTTTTGCTGACTTGACGAAAGATATACCACCTCCTGTCGTAGCTGCTCTGGTAAAAGACCGGGAAGACTTATGGCGAGGCGCTCATACTCCCAAAATAATACAGTCTCAATTACCTATTTTTTTACAACATTTTGAACAACAGTTACTAAATTGTGGTCCGTATCTTCTTGGTCAACAACTCACCATTGCTGATTTTTCGGTATATCACTGCCTGTGGTTTATCAATAATAATGCGGTTGGTCGGTCGCATTTAGTGCCCTACCCTGCATTGTTGAGATGGCTGGACTCTATGACAGCAATCGGGCATGGTACTTTTGAAAACATTACAGGTCAAGATGCTATTGATGAAGCTAGATTAGCAGAATGGACCAGCAATGAAGAATATGAGTTTTTGGAGCTAGACGGCTTAAAATATGGTGATTTGGTGACGGTGCAGCCTATCGATTATGGATTAGTTCCGGTTATCGGTGAACTAGTCTTATCATTGACTGATGAGGTCGCTATTAAGCGAAATGATGAGCGTGCAGGGGAAGTTTATGTTCATTTCCCACGAATTGGTTACCAAATTAAATTAACCTCCTAATTCAGTCTTTAAATATCACTTCCTATTATACTCACGACAAGAGCATAAGTGTTCAATTATTGCTTAGCGGTGTTGCTTCTCTGTAACAATACCGCTTCTAGATAGCTTGTATCCATCGCTGTGGTAATCCTCCCCTGAAAAAATGACTTCAAATGTAGAAATTTCTTGTATCGAAAAGGTAATGGCGCAACACACCCTGTCTCTTGATCAGATCTCATAAGCTCTCGCCATCAGCAATCATTTCTCTCGCGACTCGGTAGCCTACAACATGAGACTGTAATGTACTCCAACCTTCCCAAACCGCCGTCCAGCTTGCGATCCCTGTTCGTTTGGTATCGGTGAAACCACCCAACTTTGCGATTGAGTGATACGCCCATTTCAGACTCGGCGCGCCTTTATCTTTATGCCCTCTAGGCTTATTAAACCGCATCAGCACCTTCCATTCATCTTTTTCGAGTACCGTGTCACAGCGTTGAGCCTCCACTGCTTTGGCCTCCTCAACCAGCCCTTTTTTACGTAAATAATAAGGGAGGGTGATGGCTTCTCTGAGTTGCAGTAAACGCACGCCGATAAAAGCTAAGATTGAAACCGCTCTTTCTAAGTTCTTAGGCTCTGTCATTCTTTGGCGCTCAGCTCCTGCACCCGTTTTCCATGCTTTATGAAAATCCTCAATTCGCCATCTTGCTGTGTAAATATCAATAATATGAAGTGCTTGAATTAACGTATCGATTGGCTCTGTTGTTAATAGCACCCAGCGCAACGGCTCAGTAACGCTTTTTGATGTTTTTTCTTGAGCGTACACCACGTTTACTGGCTTAGTCTCACCTTTCGTTTTGAACGTAACCTGTGCCACTTTAATTGTTAGCTTGGCTTTTCTTGCCACGCGGTTTACAGGCTTCCCTTTACTATTTTTTGTCCCTTTCTGGGCGATATCGATAGTGTATTCACCCCGTTCGGCTTGTGATTCAAGATGTTCAAATAACGTAGAGTTAGTCTCTATCAGCGCTCTAGAATGTTTCGCTCGAACAACGAAACGTTCATTATGCTTCTGTTTATCTTGAATATAACTCAGTATGTCTGCTTCTCTATCACACACTGAAATGACCCGTGACATGATGTCTCCCAAGCGTTGACGGCAGAAATAGGAGGCTTCTGACCACTTACCACTTTCTTTTTCGTCAGCATCTTCAGGATTATTAGGACGAAGCCAGTATTCTTGATGAATGAGCCCGATAGTCTGAGTCGTGAAGCTGTCTAATAGCAGGGTTGAATGAACCCACCAACCACGTGATTTATCTGTCGTCGTCCCCAGTTTGCCAAGCTCTTGTGCTACTTGATGTTTGTAACTCAACGCAGTGGTGTCATCAATGGCTAATATCTCAGCATAGGGCTGGGCAAGCTCTGCAGTATGTTGAAAACCAGAAGCGCTAATCACTTCTGGAGAAATGTTGTAATTACGGATCAATCGATAAGCCCCTTCAACTTTAGCTTCATTACCTCGACATGATAAAGCGATTGACTTACCGCCACAACGCGCCATGTCGGCAGCGACTTCGATGACACGGTCAGTGCGACGCGAGTCACCAAATGAACCGTTTTTAAAGTGATTGTATGACCATTGCTCTGCGTTGAATATTGACATGGTTTTTCTCTAAGTAACTGAAGTTACTTGATCTGATCACAGTTCACCCCAGAAGTTCAATATTTTTTATACTTGTGTAGAAGAGTCAGCTACTTACCTGCTAGAAGCTCCGATGCAGATGTTGAAAAACAAAACCTTTTACTTGTTGATGACGAAGATAATATCTTGCATTCGCTTAAGCGAATTTTGCGCAAGGAGTCTTTTAATATTTTTACTTGTCATTCTGCAATGGAAGCATTTGATCTAATGGCCTTGCACAACGTACAGGTAATCGTGTCCGATCAAAGAATGCCAGAAATGAGTGGGACTGAATTTTTTAGTCGAGTGAAGGAAATGTACCCAGATACGATTCGATTAGTATTATCTGGATATACCGATCTTCGGTCAATTACAGATGCTATTAATCACGGATCTATTCATAAGTTTATTACTAAACCTTGGCACGATGATAACTTCAGAAAAGAGGTAATAGCCGCATTCTGGTTGTATCAACAACAGAGTAAGCGGAAATAGTAAATAATAAGTGGGTATACATGCAAGTAGATCAAATAGAAATTGAGGGGCTTAGACTGAAAGTTGAGCAGTTGACTGAGCAATTAATGCAATATGAAAAATTAGCATCTTTAGGCCAGCTAACGGCAGGTGTCGCCCATGAGATTAATAACCCCATTGGTTATGTTGCTTCAAATCTAGTTTCCCTAAATGAATATACCGGTAATCTTATGATGTTGGTTCAACAGATAAGTGAACTGCTGCCAATAGACCAAGCTCATAATTTAAAGCAACAGTATGATTTTGAGTATATAAAGCAGGATTTACCAACACTATTAGCCCAGTCGGGAGATGGATTAAACCGAGTTATTGAAATAATAAGCGATCTTAAAGATTTCTCCCATCTTGATGATGCCGAATTTATTGAAATCGATTTACATTTAGGTATCCATAGCACGCTGAATCTGATTGACAATGAGCTGAAATATAGAGCTGAAGTGCAAAAAGTTTTTTCTGACTTACCGCTTGTCCGATGTGTTCCATCACAAGTAAACCAAGTGCTCCTCAATTTGTTATTAAATGCGGCTCAAGCATCCGATACACGTGGGATAATAACAATAAATACTGGTAGTGACGAGCATTGGGTCTGGTTTAGCGTGAAGGATAACGGGTCTGGTATACCACAAAATAAATTAGAGCAGATTTTTCAGCCGTTCTATACAACTAAAGCCAAAGATCAAGGCATGGGCCTTGGGCTCGCTTTATCTCGCAAGATTATAGATAAACATTTAGGGGTACTTGAAGTCATAAGTGAACCTGGCATCGGCAGTTGCTTTACCGTCAAACTGCCTATAGGCAATGTATCTCAACATGTTATTGATGACGCCACCTAAAAAAATAGCTATATAAAACAGTATTTAAGTTGTAATGCCATAATATTAAGAAAGGTATTCAATGGTAAAATTAAACATTATATTTTACCATTATTTGCTACCCCCAGCAGCTAGAGTAGCTGAAATAAGGACGGCCTTGACTTATGCTGATTAAAAACTTTAATGTTCTATTAGTCGACGATGTTGTTTTAATGTGCAATTTTTTATATGGCGTTACCAATGAAATCCAAGGCTGTAGCGCTTTTAAATCGCTTTATTACAAAACAGCAGAAGATATCTTAGAGTCTGAAGTTATTGATCTATTGATCACTGATATTGAATTAAAAAATGCAAGTGGCATTGATCTCCTGTCCAAGATTAGATGCGGTGCTTTTAGCCAAACAGCCCATGACATTCCAATTTTGGTTCTTTCCGTTAACAGCTATAAAGATGTAATCCAGCAATGTATCTTATTTGATGTGAATGATTTTTTAGTTAAACCTATTTCAGCCGTAAAGCTGAAAAACAAAATCCTAGAGCATTTACAATGTGAGAAATTTATACAACCCGTCAGCTATTATGTAGACTTAATGGAGAAACTAACAGAGCTTAACGTTTCGAAAAAAGGTGGAAAGCGGAGTGTATCAATAGTACTGGAACTTGAGGAAAAAATATTAGAAATTAATCAAAATCTGGATGGAGCCGTTAGCACAGTAGATAATAATGATTTCTTATGTTGGCCAGAAGGTGTTACAACGGGTTATCATCAATTGGATCGGCGACTAAAAAATTTGGCTTTTACCATTAGTTATTTTAATAATGTATTCATTGATAATGGCCAGCTTATTACGGCACATACAGCACGTAAACGTGCATGTGCCTCCGCAGATTATTTGGAGCACATTGTAAAAAATCTTCAGCAATTTGAGGATCGGCCTGAGTTTTGGGGCGCATTTCAGATATGTTTATATAATCTCCAAACTATAATGGCTGAAGTAGCCTCAGTCAATTTAAAACATAATAACCAAGTTTTAGCATTGCTAAAAAAACTAGCTTTGTGGTGGATGCAAACGTGCAACAGGCCATTAATCCAAAAAGCGGACGATTCAGATGACAATGAAAAAAGATGACCTAACGATATTTAATCTACAAGTTTTAACTGATATTTACGATGATGATAGTTCTGGTACCATTGTTGCGACACTATCGGGTTTTTCTCAAGCTGCTAAACTGTACCTTAAAGCTTTACAGCAATCGTTTTTAGCAGATGACTTATCTGCGGTGTCTGCCGGGGCACATAGTTTAAGAAGTATTTGTGGTCTTACTGGCGTAGTACGTTTAGCCTCGCTTAGCCATCAATTAGAGCTAGCCGCTAAAGCTAAACAAGAGGTAGCAGTTGCACAACTAATGTTTGAGATATCAGTTCACTGGCCTGTGTTAGAAGCTCAAATTAACGTTGTATTAAGCACATATTTAGTGTCTGATGCCTAAGATACTATTTGTAGACGATGAACCATACGTTCTAGACGCCTATCTGCGAATGTTGAGGAACTCAATATTTCAATGCTATACCTTGTCAGATAGTCGTCAACTATTTGAACATCCAGGACTTAATGAGTTAGATATTATTGCTGTTGATCAACAGATGCCAGAGGTCACTGGTACAGAAATCTTACTGCAACTTCAACAACAACTTCCCCGTATTAAGCGAGTGCTGATCAGTGGTGACCCCTACTCCGCACAAGGACTTATTTCGACAACGATAATTGATGCTACTTTACAAAAACCTTTCACCAAAGTGCTATTGTTGGATTGTTTGTTAACTTTAATATAAACGTTATGTGAACTATCTAGTGAGAGTCCGGTGAACTACGCCTTGGCTAGAGTTATATTCCAGGGTAAGAGCTTATTGAGATCGCAGTTAGCGTACGATAGTTGTTCCAGACAGTGTTCGATGTAATCGAAAGGGATTAAGCCGTTGGCTTTGGCGGTTTATAACAAAAGAAAAACTATGCCGAACACATGCTGCCCAATTTCATAAGTGTGCTGGTATTACTGTCATTTAACTGTAAGGATCCAGTTTCTATTCGGCATAGTTTAATCCTAGAACTACAGGCTGGTGAGAAAACCTAACAACTTATCGCTCGGTTTATAGTGAAGATCACTGTGCTTATTAAATGGCGCTACTTTCGCTAATGCCGCTTCCTTCAGTGCCATATGAGCATGTAAGTATCTTTGTGTCGTTTGTGTAGATTCATGTCCAAGCCACATCGCTATTACCGTGGTATCAACACCGGCGCTAAGCAGTGAGCTTACGGCAGCATAGTTCAACTTCTATCTTGTAAACTGATTTAATGATCGCTACTCAATAATCAGGATGCAATCATGTCAAATTCAGACCTATTATCGACACTCTCCACTGCTTTTGAGTGCTGGCGTAGCAACAGAAATGGCCGTCAGGTACCAACCCCAAATACATTACGTGAACAAGCCGTTGGATTACTCGAACATTATTCTTCTAGCAAAATAACATCCGTGCTACGGATAAGTGGCAGCCAGCTTAAACAGTGGCGAAATAGCATTAGCCCTCCTGTAAATAACCCCCAGTTTGTGCACCTACCCATTTTAGCACCGTCTACGCAAACAACTTTTAACGTAGAGCTCAAGTTCTTTCAGGGAGATACGATGTCTTTATAAGGCATTGACGATCCACAGACCCTTATTTCGCTGATCAGGGCGTTGAAATCGTGATACATCTGACTGCTGATAAGCATATATTAATCGCTATTGCACCTGCCGACTTTCGTCAGGGGATTGATGGCTTAGCGGCACTATGCCGCTATAAATTATCCGCTAACCCTCGCTCTGGCTCGGTGTTCGTCTTTATTAACCGCAATAAAACCATGGTCCGTGCATCATCGTATGACGGCACCGGTTTTTGGTTGATGACCAAACGATTATCAAAAGGCAGGTTTTTACATTGGCCTGATTCAAGCCAAAATATTGAACCGTTCATCGCCAAACAGTTACGGCAGCTGTTGCTGAACTGCGATCCAATGTGGCAAAAACACGATCTTATTTAAGTCAAAAAAACAGCAATATTAGTGCTTGATTGTTAATGTTATCGGATCATAACCCTTCCCCCAGCAACCTCGATTTCAGCCTAAACGATGTGGATAAACCGTGAGTAAACCCTTTACCGATATTGATGGACCCGCACTTGAATCGTTGATATCGCGAGTCAGTGAGGCCAAAGAGAACAACCTCGCGTTAAGTCCAGAGGATTGTCAGTTATTACTTGATGCGTTGCTGACGTTAGCGAGCATGCAAGACCGGTTAGCCCACCATGATGTCACAGTGCATAAACTGCGAAAATTGTTGGGTATTGAAAAGTCATCTGAAAAGCTTGCCAGCGTACTTAAGCAAGCGAGAGCATCCGGTAAGAAAAGCAAAAACCGTCAACACGATGAAGGTGAAGGTTTTACACCTGTTAAGCCCGTCGTTATCGTTCACGCAATGACAGATGTGGCTAAAGGTGATACCTGTACGGAGTGCTTAACCGGTAAAGTGTATAAAACTGAGCCTGGTAGCTTACTGCGTATTACAGGGCAAAGCCCGTTCAAGCCTGAGCAGCATGTGATGGAGCGTCTTCGCTGTAATACTTGCGGTGCTTATTTCAGTGCGCCTCTGCCGGATGACGTCTTAGTCGATGGTGAAAGCCAGCAAAAGTATGGTTACTCTGCGCGGTCATTGATGGCCATTTATAAATACTTTGCAGGATTGCCTTTTTATCGTCAGTGCAGTATTCAAAAGCTACTGGGGGTAAAAATTACCACTTCAACGGTCTTTGACCAAGTTGAGCGGGTTTGTAATGATATTTACCCTGTGTACCAGCAGCTTTTTAATGTAGCCTCAGACGCCGAACATTATTATCTGGATGACACGACGCACCGCATTTTGGACGCTAAACCGGTCGAGAAAGCCGTCCGCAATAGCGATAAAACACGACTGCGTAGCGGTATTTATACCTCTGGGGTTATCGCCACACTGAAAGATAATAATACCATCGTCTTGTTTGAAACCAACATCGGCCACGCAGGTGAATTCATTGACAGCATTTTGCATAAACGCAGTCAGTTATGTGATAAGCCCGTCATCATGAGTGATGCATTACCGAGTAATCGTCCCACGGCAAGAGAGGCAACAATGTCACTGTGTAACAGCCACGCCAGACGACAATTTGTCGATGTGATTAATCATTTTCCTGAGGAAGTTGCGTATGTGCTCAAACGCTATGGCGAAATATGGGGGAATGATGATTTTGCTAAAAGCGAAAAACTATCCCCTGTGGCTAGGCTTGCTTATCATCAGGCTCACTCATTGCCCATCATGGAAGACATTAAATCATGGGGCGAAGCGCATATCGCGAATGAAACGGTCGAAGAAAATAGTGGTCTGGGCAAAGCAATCCGCTATTTCCTTAAACACTATGTTGGCCTCCGTTATTTTTGCAGCATGAAAGGCGTGAAAATCGATAATAACCGTATAGAATCGATGCTAAAAATCATCGTGCGAGACAGAAAAAATGCGATGTTCCACAAAACATTACTGGGGGCAACGATTGGTGATGTGGTTACCTCAGTTATCGCAACGGCAAGTGAAGCGGGTATTAATGTCTTTGATTACTTCACCACATTACAGCAGGAAAGTGCGCAGGTAAAAGCCCACCCAGAAAATGACTTACCGTGGAATTATATCACCAAAAGTTAAGTCATTTAGATAAACCCCACCTAAACAGATTAACGTAGGCTTAACCGCCTAGGTCAAGCTGTGCCTGTAAATTGATGTTGTCACGCTATACTGCCGTAAGCTCACTTTTAGGCGGATAAATAGTAATGTAAGCATAACGTACGGCTACTTTTGCAATGCGTGCTTTTCGGCCTCCTTTTTGCTTTATCTTAACCGAATATGAAGCTTCACTAGATTGATTTTCAATGTAGGGACTTAGTTTATCGCCGTCTGTATTCACAACCCGCTCATGCTTGGCTCTCACTACAAACCGTTGATTATTTGTTGTTTTATAATCAATATACTCAAACATATCAGCTTCTCGATCACAAACGCTTATGATATTATCCATCATATCTGCAAATCGGGTACTCATTTCTTCCGACGAGCGTTGCCATTTATAACTTTCTTTCGTTTCGTACTTGCGGCGTTTTCTGTCGTTAGCAGTACCAAAGTTTTCATCTTTCTGCACCAACGATGCTGTGCACCCAAGCCAATAGTATGCTCTGTTTCTGCATCGACCATAAGGACAGTGTGCGCTAACATCCCTTTAGAAGAGCTTTGTTTATATGCGCCAGTATGTCCGAGCTCTTTAGTCAAATTGTGTCGGTAACACAATGTTGATGTATCTTCTAGCGCAAGGATTGTATTTGACAGTGTTAGTGCAGGTAACAGCGAATTCAAACCGGCGGTAGCGATGTTATCAGCGTCAACTTTATCATTACGAAGAAAGCGATATGCGCCTTCAATAGAGGCCTGTGAGCCAGACGCGTTCACAATATAACTTCCTATGTTACTCGCCATTTGATGACTTATTTTTATCAGGCGTTTAGTGCGCCGTACATCACCTAATTCAGCATGTTTAAACAAATGACTAGCCCATTCTTCAGTGTCTTTTATCAGCATCATAATTAAATTCAATCGGTGTTTTCGTTATAACTGATCTGATCGACTGATATAAATAAAGTTCAATTGAAGCCTAATTTATTTGTGTATAAGAGTCAGATCCTGACACAGGGGGACTCGGAGAATTGAGGCCTAGAGTAATCTAGGCCTCTTGATTGGTGATAAGGGTGGTAATTCAATGTTTATCTAAGAGCGGTTATGTCGAACAGCAAGAGCCTCAGGCTGATACAATTAAAACGTTGATGTATTACATCTTAACGATGGCTTTTGTTACTTTAAAAGTCCGCACTTCGTTAGGTTCTAAGTAAATAACCGTGCCTTTTTCTGTTGCTGATATAAACCCTTCTGGACGACAGGTTGCAGGTAAAACATTGGCACCGACAGACTGGTCACCGTTAAACAGAATCCAGCGTGTTGCACTATTAAACTCTGCCGTATTAAATTCAGTTGTAAGCTTATGGTGGTCTGAAATGATCATTTCGAACTTAGCAATATCTACATGTGTAGATAAGTCGTCCATACAATAAACAATTTCAGGATCATACATTTCCTTGTTCTCCAACACACTGATCGGTGCCGAATGTTTCAAGCTATCATTGTAAACGGACCACTGTTTGGTTGGATGAACGTGTGCAGGAACACTTTCACGAAGTTTAATCGCTGAATCTGGAATGTTCTGCGTCATCACTGCTCCCTCGAAGAAAGCAGCGTTAGTATGACACATGTATTGTAACGGCATTTTTGTGGTGGCAAGATTTTGGACCGTCATCGTAATGTCAAAAATACCCGCGTTTTTTTGGAGCAACACTGTTGGTGTTGCGATGTAATGATCACCAAAGCCCATGATGTATTCATAAGATCCCGCTAGTGTTATGCTATTTTCATCAACCATTAACCAGGCATAGTCCATTGATGCGCACGGGAATTCACCGTGAAGGACATGATCATCTTGTGGTGTTGGGCAACCCATTCGAAGTAAACCCGCATGAAATGAGTAGCAACCGTAAGTATTAACAATCTGATCGGCAACCTTGGGTTCGTTAAAGGCATTTTTCATGCATAAATCAACACCCAGAAACTCGGCGTCCCAAATCATTTGCCCCATAAAAGGCAAAATAACCAAATGGCCTTGACTGTTCTTCATCTCAACAGCGTGAACGCCTGAATTATAAATAAAAGTGTTGATTTCAAAATCGTCTGATTTGATAACGTTGGTTTTTTCTTTTTTGAAATGATCTTTGTGTAGAGGAATAGTAAACATGATGTTTTCCTTTAAAGAAAATGACCACCCTATTACAGATGGTCATTATTGACTTTTTACGCGTGTTGTCTAGCCAGTGCTAACGTTGCTTTGTGTTTCTTTTCAGTGGCAAAGTAAGAGAAAATCACCCCGAAACAAATGACGTTAACGATAAAGGATTGCTGCATTCCCACATGGTCAGCAAGTAACCCTTGAATAGCAGGCATTACAGCACCACCAATAATGGACATAACAACAATCGCACCGGCTGTTTCGGTATATTTTGTTTCTACCGATTGCAATGTTGACGCGAAGATAGTCGCCCAACCCGGACCAAATAAAGCCGATACAAAAACAGCAACCCATACCGCACTAAAGTCTGGAGCAAAAGACACATAAAGCAGACACGCTATTCCGATAACAGAATAACCTAGTAGCACGTTTTCTTGTGTTATTTTGGTCATAAGGTAGTTGGCAACACATTTACCGATGAAATAAGCCACAAATGCGTATGCCAAGTAGTTTGCCGCATCGCGCTCTGTCATGTTGCCCATTTCGAGTGCTAGACGAATGGTAAAACTCCACACAGCAACTTGCATACCTACGTAAGCAAACTGAGTAACAATACCATTTTTAAAGCGCTTGTTAGTTGACAGATATTTAATTGTTTCACCAAAAGAGGGCTGTTTAGTTTTACCTTCAGCTCTTGGTTTACAGCTAGGAAACTCAGTGATGGCAATCAAAACAGAGATAACCACCAATACACCCACCAGCCATTTGTAAGGCGTTAACGTGTGTTGTAGCACTTGCTGTTTAAACAGTTCTAGCTCTGTTCCAGATAGGGTTTGCATCATTTCACCAATGTTTACACCTTCTTGAAAAACCAAGTATTTACCCATGAGTATGCCCACGATATAACCAAGTGCATTAAACGTTTGAGAGATATTTAGACGCAATGTGGCACGTTGTGGCTCTCCAATCATTGAAGAGTAGGTATTACAAGACGTTTCCAGAAATGATAAACCAATCGCAATACAGAAAATTGCAGCAAGGAACATTGTATAGGTGGCAGCCGTTGATGCAGGATAGAACATCATGCAACCGCCAATATACAGAACTAAACCAATTAAGATGGCTAATTTATAAGATGATTTCTTGATAACCATAGATGCAGGAATCGCAATCAAAAAATAACCACCATAGAATGCTGATTGAACTAATGCTGATGCGAAGTTTGATAATTCAAAAATAGACTTAAATTGAGTAATAAGAATGTCGTTAAGTGCCGCAGCCGCAGCCCATAATGGGAACACCATTGATAATAGGATAAATTGAAAAATAGGCGTTTTATCCAAATAACCATCTTTATGTTGTTTGGTATTATTTTTAATAAACATATCATTCCTTTGTTATTTAGTTATTGGTCTCAATCTTTATTAGAATTTGGGGATTGATTAGCAATGCGTTGCGACAAACTCGTCGAATTGTTCAATGCTTGGATATGAAGACTGTGTGCCTTTTTCTGTAACGCTCAACCCGGCGAACACCGATGCTTTTTTCATTGATGTTTCTACATCACCGGTATTGCAGTAGAAATGAGAGAAACAACCAATAAATGCATCCCCTGCGCCGCTGCTATCCATCGCATCAACCTTAAGTGGCTCGATCATTTTTTCGATACCGTCTTTGGAGAACCATAAAGAACCTTGTGAACCCAAGGTAACAATAAGGTTCTTTAGCCCTTTATCTAACAGTACTTTCGAAGCTTGTTTAATCTCGTCGATGGTAGAGACAGGTTTACCGGTTAAGATCTCTAGTTCTGTTTCGTTTGGAATGAAAAAATCACATTTACAGGCGTAATCAATTGATAGTTCTGGCACTGCAGGAGCAGGATTTAACAGAACCTTGATACCGTATTTGTTACCAAAATCGATTGCGTAATAGACAGTTTCTAGTGGAACTTCTAATTGAAGTACAATCAAGTCGACATCTTTAAGGGTTTTTTCGGCTCTGTCGATATCTTCAGGTTTAAGGAAGTTATTTGCACCCTTAACAATAAGAATTGAGTTTTGTGACGTCGTAGTATTTACGAATATGGGGGCTACACCCGTGCTGCTATGAGGCACTTTAATCACATACTTAGTATCGATACCGTATGATTGAAAGTTCTGAATGCAAGTGTCAGCGAATGTATCGTCACCCACTTTAGAGAGCATCACCACATTGGATCCCAGCTTAGCAATCGCCACCGCTTGATTTGCCCCCTTACCGCCACGGCCAATACGAAAAGCCGGTGCTTCTAGTGTTTCACCCTCTTTAGGTAATCTATCAACGTAAGTAATTAAATCTACGTTGGTTGAACCTATAACTGCAATTTTCTTCATGTCACGCCCCATGTTATTATTCAAACATATATTATTATCTTAATCCGCACTGTTATCATACGAACATTAAGTGATATTATGTTCGCTTTACTGTGTTTATGGCAACAGATAATACACATAAAAGCGTGATATGGCGTGATACACGTCACTCATTAATGTTATAATTATAACAATTTATTATTTTAATGCGTTCAGTCACAAAACCATAGATCACATTTGTTAATACATTTAACATGTCAGTATTGTATGAATGAGAATTGCAGATATATTTTAAGGCTGAAAAATGATTTCCAAGCGGTTAGAGCGGCTAAGAAGAATGATGTCTTGTTTAGACCACCAAGATAAAATTCATATTAAAGAGCTGGTTAGACTCCTAGAGGTATCTGAGATGACTGTTCGACGAGACCTTAACTCTGACTATGCTTCGAATTTTGGTATAGAGTCTTATGGCGGCTATGTCAGAAAAGAAACCAATAAAAATATATTGAACGTGGAGGCTTCCAGTAGCATGGAAGAAAGTACTAAGTTGATTTCTGAGTTGATTTTTTCTGAAGATGTAGTTTTTTTTGACAGCGGAAAATACAATGGTCAACTAATAGACATGATTAACCAAGACGTTTCATTTACGGGTGTAACAACATCGCTAAACACATTCATGTTTTTGAAATCCAAGCCAAACTGTAAACCCGTACTTTTGGGCGGAAGCTATGACGACCTCAATGACGTTTTTATCTCGCATAACAATGACATTCTGAAATCAATGGTGTATAGCAAATCTTTTTTAACGCCCAATGGGTTACATGACGAATTTGGTGCAACAGTAGAAACTGAATATTGCGCAAGCGTCGCAAAAAGTGTGTTGAGTAGGACGATTGAAAAGTACTTAGTTTGTTCAAACGAATCACTTGATACCGTATCAAAATTTAGTGTCTGTGAGGTAGGTGTATTCAACTACTTCATCTCATTTGAAAATACGTCAAACCCTGTGGTTAGCCAAGGGGGAGGCACACTTTAATTGATGTCCAACCATTGCTTAAATTAGGGTTATCCAAACTTATTCTATCCAACAATGAGTTTAGCTTTACACGTAAATGCCACCCCCCCCCCACATTATTGTACTGAACATTTACCCTGTTTTTGTTGCACAACACCAATCAATTGTAGGCAATGGAATCTACGTCTTACAAAGAAATTGACCTTGACGGTTTGAAGCTCTGTACCTTGCGCTCATGGACTCGCAAGTTGGAGAAATTACCAAGAGAAGATGCGTGGGCGTGTGCGCTCATCTGTAAAAAGGCACTGAAGGTCTTAACTGTGCTTAATGACCAATATCGCTCAAGAAAAGGAGATATTCACTGCTCTCCACGATTTCGCTTTGATGGCAGGGGTGGTAACAACATTTACCGTCAATTGAAAGATGTGGTGTTAAATACATCAAATCTTGGCGAACTATTAAAGTTTTATTCGAAACACCGTGATATTACATATGAACCCGATGAAATGGATGAGGTGTATCGCTTGCTGAATCCAGTTGTGCCCTCTAAATACAATCCTATTAGAGAGCGAGGAAATGGCAAATTTTACTGGCATTTTTCAACTCACTCACTGAGACGAACCATTGCTCATTTTGTTGTGGGAAATGGCTTAGTGTCTCTGGCTGCTTTGAAACACCAGTTTAAGCACATCAGTCTCTCTATGACGGCTATTTATGCCAGTCATGCAGAAGTATTGGCTGCTAGGGATAGAGAATAAAGAGTGTGATAAATATCACTATCAATGTGATTTTTTATTATTATTTTTTAATAACTTAAGATACATTCATATGTAGGATCTTAAGGGGTCGGTCAGAATATTTATCAATATTTAGCATGAAAAAGGTGTCTTCGTGCCTCATTTATGATCTTATTGGTTCGCCAAAACTAAAAAGTAACTGAAACACGAAGATGACGAACCTTACATTATTAACAGAAAAAATAAGCACTATTTTTAACGCTAAAAAACTATTTCATTTAGCCAGAGAAAAGAAATTTATACTGCGTGCTCGTCAGATCAACCCCCTGAAGTTATTACTCTCAATCACCAATACTTTAGACTGCCAATCAAAAACTAACCTAGCTGATATCCATCGTAATTATCAACGTATTAGTGGTATGCCAATTAACTACAAACTCTTTCATAATCAGCTCAAAAAGCCTCAATGTAGTGAGTTTTTTAAAAGCTGTTTTGAAAACATAATGCAGCAATGGGTACTTCAATCACTCAAGCTCACATCACTACCAACAGGCGCTAAGTTCCTATTTTCAAAGATAAAATTACATGATGGTTGTTCATTTCAAGTACATGATGGCTTACAGGAAACATATCCTGGCCGCTTTAAGAAGCGCTTCCCCGCTGCGATTGAACTTCACGTTACTATGGATCTATTAAGCGGCAGCATCGATTATTTATCCATCGGTGCAGATACCGAGACAGAAAGGCCGCACGCGCCCAAAGCTACATCATTAAACGGTATGTTATTACTGACGGATGCAGGTTATTTTGATCGAAAAAAGATAATCAGCATTGAGCAACAAGGCGGTTATACCATCACTCAAGCTGCTTGTAGTATTAATCTTATCGTTAAAGCAGCTTATAATGTTCAAGGAAAAATCATAAAATCTGCCGTGGGAAAAAAACTTAACACGTTAAAATTAAAGAATAAAAATAGCACACTAGATTTAAGCGTCCGCTGGTCGGGATATGACTTTGATTTTCGTGTGATCGCCTTTTGGTATAAAAAGAAAAAACGTATTGGCTATTTGGTTACCAATCTAGCCGGAGAAACAGTGCCAGCCTCAGATGTTGTTGAATTATATCGCCTGAGATGGCAAATATAATGACTCTTTAAAGAGTTAAAATCGTATTGCAACCTAAAGATATTCAGTACAGAGAATAAACCTATTGTCACCATACTTATTTATGCGAGTTTTATTACGGTTTTGCTCAAGCGATTAATGGCTTACAGTACAGAAGCATTGAAATCATGCTTGATATCGACACAAAAAACGGCACGAACTGCCCCGCATTGGCTATCGTTAATGGTAGAAAAAATTAGCGTGGGCGTATCACTTAAAGAAGTACTGCGTGAATCCATTGATATGATCGCTAAGCTATGTAAACGAGCCCATCCGAAGCGAGATTTAAAGGATGGACTTTATCAATTTGGTGTAATTTCACTGGTGGATATTTAAGCATTGTTCAAAAAACAGGCTTACGTACCTACATATGAATGTGGTTTAAAAGATAGAAGTTGAACTATGCTGCCGTAAGCTCACATAAGTATGATGAATTTAGCGTGCGACCACACAGTTGTATGATTACATCAATAAATTTTCAACCTCTCTTTCAAATTTCGTGACGCTAAATATTTGTACTGTCTACTACCTTTCTCTTTGCTCTTAATTAGTAAGTTCAGATCTACTAACTTATCCAGATAGCCTCTGGAAGCTGCTGCCGTAACATTGAACTATGTCTGCCATTCCTTAACTGTGAATTCCCGCCCTGCGTCTTCGAGTGCCTTCTTAATAATCGTGATGTGTGCGTGTTTAAACTCTCTAAAGTATGGAGACTTATACAGGTCCAACCTAGTTCTCTCAATCTGTTCAATTTTCTTCTGCATAAACGTTGTGAAACTTTCCAGAGCTCGAATGATAATACCCATATTAAAATCGATGAAATGTGTAAGATCGAACTCATCTACTTCACTCTTAACAAAAGCGCGAGCATATCTGTTCTTAGTGCTTTTAAGTAGCGACGAAATAGAAATGTACTCGAAGTTGTCATAGCCACCCTGTCCGAGACAATTAATGATAATCCATCAATCGATTTTCGCATATCCGTGACACTTGACACTAAATAAACATTGCCTGTCGGTGTCATAGTCGCGCTGCAACCCAATGGTTAATTTGAGTTTGACTGAGTGTTGAAGGGAATTCAACGCGAATACCATTAGGCAATGACAGCACCACAACATTGGTGCCACCATGTTCAAAGACAATAGGCTGAACCTGCTGCTTGGTCTCTTTTGCATTGAGTTTTTGACCCAATTGTGAAGCGTTTGATAGTTGATTTACCGTTCAGAATAAAATTGCTTGATGGGTAATTGGCTTTGTTTGAACTCAGTGAGCATTTGAGTCCAGTGGTCATGTTTTTAGGGTTGATTCATAGTGCCTCCTTTGTGAGAAAGTACTATGACAAAGTCTTATTCTTATTGGTATGTGGAGTTAATTGACCGCTTACGAATAACCGGCTTTTCCTTCTTATATTGCATCAGGCTTTACACTATTTACGAAAAATAGCCATTATTTTAATGCTATTACTTATATTTTTTAGACCAAATTAACCGCTTTAATGAAAATTTCAATTTATCTTAAACAAACCAACCCTTAAAGTAATTTTTTTAACAAATATTATCAATGACTTATATTTACTGATGTAGATTAATATACAAAGTTAAAAATAATCACTCTATAAGTTAAACTTTTTTAACACTTCTTCCGTATGAAACACATCTTTAGGCTCATACCACTTAAGTATGATGATTTAATATATTTTAAGGGTAATGAAATTATAGGTCAGATATTTAGTTTTTATCTAAAAGATAGATTCTGAAACAGATAAAAAACAAGTGTCATATGTCATCTTGTAGTGGACATTTTGACACTAAAAATAATATTCACGCTTTATTTGCAGAGGTTTTAAATGACACACAACTTATCTTCCGGCGATACAGTCGGTATGTCTTTTTGGCTAATATCTATGGCACTTGTTGCTGCCACAGCTTTTTTCTTTGTTGAGCGCGACCGCGTGGCAGGCAAATGGAAAACATCCCTGACTGTGTCAGGGCTTGTTACGCTAATTGCGGCAGTGCATTATTTTTACATGCGCGATGTTTGGGTCGCTACCGGTGAATCACCAACAGCATTTCGATACATTGACTGGTTGTTGACCGTACCACTACTGATGGTAGAGTTTTATTTGATTCTATCTGCAGTTGCTAAAGTTCCTGCTGGTGTTTTCTGGCGTTTACTTATCGGTTCTATTGTTATGTTGGGCTTCGGTTACGCTGGTGAAACCGGATTAATGAGTGCGAAAATAGCATTTTGGCCATCAATGGCAGCTTGGGGCTTCATAATCTGGGAAATATTTAAAGGTGAAGCAAGCCGGATTAATGCTGGATTAGCAAATCCTCATGTACAAAAAGCCTATAAAACAATGACGCTTCTGGTCACAGTTGGTTGGGCTATTTATCCACTAGGTTATTTTGTGGGTTATTTCACGAATGGCGCAGACGCCGGTACTATGAATATTATTTATAACGTAGCCGACTTCTGGAACAAAATAGCTTTTGGTGTTGTTATCTGGGCAGCGGCAGTCGCTGACACAGACTCAAAACAAGCATCATCGATTAAAACAAGCTAGATAGACTAAAAAATTGGGAGAGTCGATTTCTGACTCTCCTTTTTAAAAAGTAAAATAATAAAGTAATCATTTATAGGTTACATATTTTAAGGGTACTAATAATGTTCCCAACAAACACAAATAATGTTCTAACATTGAAAAACTTGGATGCCTTTTATAAGGATGAAATGCCAAATTCAAACAGTCGTCTAACTGAGGCAGCTAGATATCATTTTAAAAATCCAGGGAAATCTTTTCGAGCGCAGCTTGCATTATCAAGTGGTGCAGCACTAGGTCTAAACGAGCATGACAATTTACATTGGGCAGCAGCTTGCGAGCTATTGCATAACGCATCACTAATACACGATGATATTAGCGACTCTAGTACTCATCGGCGCGGTCAAGAAAGTATTAATAAGCATTTCGGTTCTGATATGGCTTTATGTTTGGGTGATTGGATGGTCGCTAAAGCTTTTGAGCTAGCTTCTAGAAATAGTGGTTACGGCGGTCCACTTGTCGGACTACTTGCCCAATCTATGCAGGAAACATGTAGTGGTCAAATATCAGATATCACTCAGCGTCAGTGTGCTGAATTAGACGAGTGGCAACGAATTGCTAAAGGTAAAACAGCACCGCTTCTAATTGCTCCAATTAAAGGAGCTGCTTTAGCCGCAGGCTTCAGTAGCAATTTAGACAGTTTAAAATCTCTAGAAACCCTAGTGGGTTTCTGTGGTCTTGCTTATCAAGGTCGTAACGACATCGATGATATTGTGCCATCAAGCCATCGATCAAGTGATCTAGACGGGCGAAAACCCAACTTGGTCATTAGCTTATTCGCTCAAGAAGCTCTAGGTCGAGATAATTTTAATGCCTGGTACATGTCCAGCGATAATTTGTTATTAACGCATTGGCAACGACGTATCGCCTCGAGTGAAGCGATTCTACAAGCTAATGAATTTGTTGATTACTGGTTAGTAAAAGCAGAGCTGCTTGTTAATCGGTTGCCCACCCAACTTCAGCCAGTGGCTTGTGGATTGGTTGCATCAGTAAAACAAAAAATAGTGATTAAATATCAGGGGTGGTCCGGTTGAATTCAAAAATAAAGGTAACCGATAAAACAGCAGTAGTGATTGGTGCAGGTTTCGCTGGCATAGCTACTGCTTTAAGGCTAAGAGCTTTAGGGTATCAGGTAACATTACTTGAGCGACTCGATAGTTTAGGTGGTAGGGCTCAGGTCTTTGAGCGTGGTGGGTATCGCCATGATGCGGGTCCAACGGTTATAACCGCACCTTTTTTATTCGATGAGTTATTTGAACTCTTTGATGAAAAAATTGAGGAACACTTAGAATTTGTTCCTTTGGATCCTTTCTATCGCTTTCATTTTGCCGACGGCAGCCAATTTGACTATTGCGCTAGTATCGAAGATACGCTAACTGAGATAAGACGCTTTAGTCCCGAAGACGCAGATGGCTATTTAAAGCTTCTAGATAAATCTAAAAAGGTTTATGACGTAGCGTTCAAAAAACTTGTTCACAGGCCTTTTACCCATGTTTGGGATATGGTCAGACAGATCCCCGCTCTGCTGATCTTAGAATGTTACAAAACTGTTTCACAGATGGTAAATAATCATTTAAAGCATCCTTTGATACGCCAAGCATTTTCAATACATCCTTTATTGGTGGGTGGAAACCCGTTTAAAACTACAGCTATTTACACCTTAATTCATTACCTAGAACGCCGCTGGGGGGTATTTTTCTGTATGGGTGGCACCGGAAAGTTGGTTGATGAATTAGGTGCACTTATGGAGCGCCAGAGTATCGATATTTTACTCAATGCTGATGTAGATGAAATTATTGTTACCAACAATACTGCTACTGGAGTTCGACTGAATAACAACCAGACAATTAATGCTGACTTAGTGGTTTTTGCTGGAGATCCTGAGACTTGCTATCGACATCTACTGCCTAAAATCAAACTTAGCCTGCCCAAAATTAAGAAACAGTATAGCATGGGGCTTTATGTGCTTTATTTTGGTACTAAAAAATTATATCCAGATGTAGCTCATCACAGCATTTGGATGGGTCCTCGTTTTAAAGAGTTACTCTCCGAAATTTTCGATGATAAAAAGATGAGTGAAGATTTTAGTTTGTATGTACATCGCCCTACTGCGACAGATAAAAGTTTTGCGCCAGAGGGATGTGAATCTTTTTATGTCTTATGTCCGGTACCTAATTTACAAGGTAACGTAGATTGGAGCACCCAAGCAGAAGTATTGCGCGATCGTATTGTTAAGGCACTAGAAGAGACTATATTACCTGAGCTCTCATCTGTAATTGAGGAAGTATTTTGGATGACTCCAGAGGATTTTGCTAAGGACTATCGTTCTATGCATGGTGCAGGTTTCTCTATTGAACCACGACTTACCCAATCAGCTTGGTTCCGATTTCATAACCGCGATAGCGCTATTTCTAATCTTTACTTTGTCGGCGCCGGTACTCACCCAGGTGCAGGTCTTCCCGGTGTTATAAGCTCTGCGAAAGTAGTAGAAGAATTACTGACAGGCGTTGAAGTTGGATCGGGCGGATAGATGATGGATAATTCGCAGTCAGATAATATATCATCAAAAAAATTAATGGCTCGTCATGGCAAATCATTTTATTGGGCCAGCCTATTTCTTGGTTCCAACTTAGCTAACAGTGCTGCGCAACTTTACAAATTTTGCCGCTTTGTTGACGACTTAGCAGATGGAGATATTCCAGACCGTCAAGCATTACTAGAGAACATTCGCGCCTGCCTCAATGGCCATAATCAACCTGCAAGTTCTGAAATAGACGCTTTTTTAAATCTGGCCGCCAAGCATAATATCCCTCTTACAGCGGCAACTGAATTACTAGATGGTATGTTGAGTGATCAAACGCCAACTACTTTTGAGAGTGAAGCAGAATTACTGCGCTATTGTTATGCCGTTGCAGGGACCGTAGGGATTATGATGTGCCGAGTGCTAAACTGTAAAGAACAACGTGCAGAAAGCTTTGCTATAGACCTTGGTATTGCAATGCAGTTGACCAATATTGCTCGAGACGTCTTAGAAGATGCTCAGATGGCACGCCGTTACCTGCCGGCGTGCTGGGTAAACTTAACGGCTTCTGAAATTGCTGGTATGAATGCCACATGTCATGAGCCTGTCGCTTTAGCCATTAAGCGTATACTCGATCTTGCCGAGGATTACTATGAAAGCGCTCTACTTGGCATCCAATTGCTGCCCTTTCGGTCGCGTTTTTCAATTACTGTCGCCTTACGCGTTTATCGGCAAATTGGTATATCACTAAGGGAACGTGATTTTTGTTGGTGGCATGGTAGAGTTTATGTCGCGACGCCAAAGAAAGCCTTATTAAGTTTGCGCAGTATTGTAGATTTAATACCCACAAAAGTGCCGTCTCATAACAAGCAATTGCATCGACATTTAAAGGGGGTATAAGGTGTCGCGTCTTCATAATAATTTGAATAAAATAACCAAACTTGATATCGCCATTATTGGCGGCGGCAGTGCAGGCATAAGTCTTGCTGCCAAGCTGAACAATGTCTCTGCGGTTGTTGTAGAACCCAGAACGCCGATTGAGCGAGATTGTAGCTGGGCCTTATGGGCTAATTACGCCCAAAAAACACAATTTCAGACCGCTATTAAAGGTAGCTGGCAGCAGTGGCGAGTGACTGACCACCACACTGAGGTTCTCCACAGTAGTGACCAGTTCCATTATATTAGCCTAAGTTCAGCTAAATATATGGGACAGTGTGAGAAGAATTTAGCCGAAGGTGTTGATTTAATTCGTGCTACGGCAGAAGATATTCTTACTGAGGGAATAGGTGGCTCATTTAGCGCCGGAGGTCAACAATATAAAGCTGAAAAAATTTATGACAGTCGACCACTAAAGGTTTCTGAAGACAGCTTAAAGCAGCATTTTTTAGGCTGGGAAATTCGTACAAAAGCCCCAATCAGTGATCCCCAAATTGCAACTTTAATGGATTTCCGCGTAGACCAATCTCGCGGGCTCCACTTTATATATGTTCTGCCTTTCTCAGATCGACGCTTGTTAATTGAGTCGACTATGATATCTAAAAAATTGGAAGACAAAGAGTGGTATCGCCAAGCTATTTACCAATGGCTTAAGGAGCAAGAAATTGAAATAGAGGAAACATTAGCCGAAGAAACGGGTATTATTCCCATGCAATCAATAAACCCATTAGATATAAAATCTGGAGCGATTGGTGCTGCAAGTGGAGCAGTTAGGCTTTCCTCAGGTTATGCATTTGCCAGTATTCAGGAACAGATAAGTAAATTGGCTGAGTGTATCAGTTGTGGCGATTTTTCAGTTCCTGCACCTATTCACCCATTTTTAAACCATATGGATAAGATATTTAATGGAGTATTGATGGCACACCCTGAGCTCGGCGTTACCATTATGATGCGCACGGCAAAAGCGTTAGATGCTGATGGTTTTGCGCGCTTCATGCTCGGTTCGGCTACATTAATTGATTGGGCTAAAGTCATTTTAGCTATGCCAAAAGTATCATTTTTAAAACAGATTTTTCGTCAATGACAAGCTGGGATATGCTCGCTATTTGCGCTGTATTATTATTTGGCGTACCCCATGGCGGGCTAGATGGTGCTGTTGCGCGTCGTATTGGTTGGTCATCAGGTATTCAATCATGGTGTCTTTTTCACTTTACTTATATTATTTTAGCCGCTTTAGTTACCCTGCTTTGGTGGTTATTCCCGCTGGCCAGTCTCGGCGTATTCTTATTAATATCAGCACTGCACTTTGGTGCTAGTGATATTGTTGATATAGGCACTGATTTACTACCTTGGGCTGCTCATGGCGGTTTAGTTGGTATTGTTATTCCCAACCTTCATCCCATATTGGTTGAGCCTATTTTTACCATTCTGGTTGGTGCGGATAATGCTAGCCTATTGATGAACTGCATCACCAGCTTATTTTTTCCTTGGTTACTTAGCCTAATAGGTTACTGTTTCTTCGCTTATTGGCAGGTTAAATATCGTAAATCGTTAATTAACCTGCTGGTGCTAGTAGGGTTAGTTTTTATACTTCCGCCATTAATTAGTTTCTCGTTATACTTTTGCCTCTGGCACAGCAAAGGTCATACACTTCGTCTGTGGCATAGTTTAGACGTAACTGAGCGACGCCGCAGTGCAGTTGAGGCGGCAATATATACCGTAATCTCTTGGCTAGCAGCAGGATTTATTTTTTACTCTTATCAAGAACCCTCTTCTATTACATTAATAAAGGTTACCTTTATAGGTCTGGCAGCACTCACCTTACCCCACATGCTACTTGTCGATTACGCTGATAGGCAATACTACACTAGAGGAAGACCACTATGACGGATATTAGTACCCGCAAAGCAGACCATATTGCACTTGCATTACAGTCTTCACATCAGGCTAGCCAAGGTGCTGGGTTTGATCGTATACGATTTGAGCCTAATCCACTCCCCCAAATATCTCTCCAAGATGTCGAATTCAACAGCGATTTTTTAGACAGACGCGTGGCGGCGCCATTTATGATTGGCGCCATGACAGGTGGTTGCGATAATGGTGAGATGATTAATCAACATCTCGCCGAAGCTGCTCAGACTTGTAACATTCCAATGTCACTCGGCTCTCAACGAGCGGCACTGGAACGCGGTTTACCACAAAATGTTAGGCGATGGGCTCCTTCAGCTATTGTGCTTGGCAACGTAGGTGCCACTCAATTGCAGCAACATGGCTTAGACTTAGCAAAACGTGCGGTGGACTCGGTCGAAGCAAATGCGCTAGTCATCCACCTCAACCCTCTTCAGGAACTAATACAGCCAGATGGCGATCGGGATTGGAATAAGGTATTAGAAGCGATTCAACACTGTGCTGACAAACTTAACGTACCTGTCATCGTTAAAGAAGTGGGTGCAGGTATGGGTCCTAATAGCGTTAAAAAGTTAATGGATGCTGGTATTAAATGGATTGAAATTGCTGGACGCGGCGGTACTAACTGGGCAAGTATTGAATTAAGTCGAAACGGATCTGAACGAGAACGAGAAATCGCGAGTGCCTTTCTTGAATGGGGTATGGACACGGTTGAAATACTGCCTGCAGTGCATGCAGCGTGCCCAAGCTTAAATTTCATTGGCTCAGGTGGAGTGCGTAATGGCTTGCATATAGCTATTTGTATTCGATTAGGAGCAAAGATGACAGCTTTAGCTCAACCATTTCTAGCTCCAGCCTTAATATCAACAGAAGCTGTTATCGAAAAAATTTCGATTGTTGAAGAACAGTTACGCTGGGCAATGTTTTTAACCGGCAGTCAAAAATTATCAGATTTACGTAAGGCGACTCTTCAAAAAAGTTTTAACCAAAGAATTTGAGAGTTTAGCAAAAAAAGAAGTATTTGTTGTACCTACTGACAAATTCTTTTAACCATTTTCTGTTAAAACCTTCTGATGGCCATCGAGGGTGATTGCGAGAGGTAACAACACCTAAATCGTATATCTTGGCTCGCATCGTTAAGCTTTTCACGGGCGCACGGTTAACTGAATGCAACACCAAATTTCTCTTCAACCATGTTTCTGTCCAAACTCAACGTTTAGTAGCCCTACAGTGTGGTCACCTGTTTCATTGTGGTGCACTTCCCAACCACTTTATAGCTGTATATATCTTCTGTCATATACCGATAATAGTGTTGACCCAAAAACCTTGTCAGTAAGCAGCTGGTATCCCAACTCCACACCTCATTCGCTTTTTTAGCCGTGTAGCTCATCGGTTTTTTATTGTTATTTCACGGTTGAGCTTTGCCTCGGTGGTGCA